>OW818691.1:7440000-9292036 GCA_942493285.1 uncultured Myxococcia bacterium | reverse complement strand
GCAGCCGTGGCGCCGGCGGTCGGCGGGCCGGTTTCGGCCTTGTACTCGGTCCCGTTGAGCACGAAGACGAACGGAGCCTCGTCGCCTTCGCGAAGGAGGCCGTCGTGTTTGCCGAGGTTCTTGCTGTAGATGAACGTATGGATGCCGTCGTTGGCGGTCGCGTCGCCCTCGAGCCCGTCGTCGCGCATCGCCACTTCGCGCCAGCTCCAGATGCCGCCCTTCACCTTCACATCTTCGTAGTCGACGCCCTGGAAGAGCGGGTGCAGGTTGGCGGACTGGTTGGACACGTCGAGCGTGAGGCGCAGGTCGATGTCGCCAAAGGGTGTCACGACGAGCCCAGTCGGGTTGATGGTGCCGGTGGAGCCGGCGGGGACGGTGAACTGTCCGTTGGGCCCCTTCCAGATCCAGGCCCCGTCCGAACCGTCGACCGAGTCGCGGATGGCGCCGTACTCGAAGACGAGGTCGGCCTCGGGGGTCGGCACCTTCACCGATGCGGTCCACAGGCCGTCGTTGGCGGTGACGTCGCCGCTTTGTCCGTCGTCGCGCAACATGACGAAGGGCCCGCCCCACGAGCCATCGAAGCTGGCGATGCCCGTCGTCGGGTCGTAGCTGAGGGACCCCTTCCACGCGAGGCCGTCTGCCGTCGTGTAGGTCTTGTTGGCGGAGTCGTCGATGGTGAAGACGACGGTCGCGAAGTCGCCCGTGAGCGGCACGTCGGGTGTGGTCGTGTCGCCCGCGGAGTCGGGGACGTCACGGGTGGCGGAATCGTCCGACGTGTCGCGTGTGTCGGCGGTGTCGTTCGTCGTTGCGGGGTCGTCGCCGCAGGCGGCGAGCGGGACGGCCAGCGTGACCGCCGTGGCGAAACGCAGGAATGAGGCGATGCGGACGGCCATGTGACGTGACTCCTTGGTCGCTGCCGCCCCGTGGTGCGCCCGGCACAGGCGAGACACACGAATCGCTGCACACGACTTGGATTTCCCCGAGGTTCACCGACGCCTGAACTGGAAGCACTGCGTCGGCAGCTCGGGGAGTATTGGTCACGAGGACGTCTAATTCAAGCAAAGCCGACGCGTTGACGCTATCATGCCGGCGCTTCGCGGTTCGATTCGACGGACGCGGGACCAGAAGGAGACGATCGCCATGCGCGAGTGGAAGAATTGGGCCGCACTGCTGTGGGTCGGGATGCTGTTGGGCGCGGTCGGATGCGGCGATGATCCGGCGCAGACGAGCGACACTTCTGATTCCTCCGACACGGCCGACACAAGCCCGAGCGACACCGACCCGGGCGATTCTGGTCCGGACACGACCGATGTCGATCCGGACACGCGCCCAGAAATCGTGCAAGCGCCCTGGACCGGCTGGGACAACGCCACGGTCTACTTCGTGATGACCGACCGCTTCTTCGATGGACAACCCGACAACAACGACGCCTATGGCCGACAGCCCGACGGTGAGCTCGAGGTCGCAAGCTTCCAGGGTGGCGACCTCGCGGGCCTCAAGGCGAAGCTCGACGACGGGTTCTTCGATGCGCTCGGGGTGTCCGCTATCTGGGTCACGGCTCCCTACGAACAGGTTCGCGGCTGGGTCAGCGGCGCCGGCATCAAACACTACGGATATCATGGCTATTTTGCGCTCGACTTCACCCGGCTCGACGAAGCGATGGGGACCCCGGACGAGCTCAGGAGCTTCGTCGACACCGCGCATTCGCAAGGGATCCGCGTCATCTTCGACGTGGTGATGAACCACCCCGGCTATGCGACGCCAGCCGACCTCGACGCCTTCGGGGTCGACGTCCTCTCGACCGGCTGGGAAAATGCGACACCTGCGACGCTCTACGACTTCATCGACTTCGAGAGCGCCAACTTCGGCGCCTGGTGGGGCCCGAAGTGGATCCGCGCCGAGCTCGGCGGAGGCTATCCCGGACCAGGCGAGGGGGACCTGACCAAGAACCTCGACTTCCTGCCGGACTTCCGCACCGAGTCTACCGAGAAGGACATCGGTCTTCCCCCGTTCTTCGCCAACAAGCCCGACACGAATGCCGTCGCCAAGGCCGGCTATGGGGTGCGCGACTATCTCGTCGAGTGGCTCACGACCTGGGTGCGCGAGTACGGCATCGACGGCTTCCGCTGCGACACCGCCAAACACGTCGAGCTCGCGAGCTGGGCGGCGCTCAAAGACGCTGGCAACGACGCGCTCAAGGCGTGGCGCGCAGCCAACCCCGACAAGCGGTTCCCGGACTCGGATTATACAAACGTCGACGAGCCCTTCTGGATGACGGGCGAGGTCTTTCCGCATGGGGTCGTGCGCGACAACTACTTCGACAACGGCTTCGACTCGCTCATCAACTTCGAGTTCGCGGCCGCGGCTGGCGCGGCTATCGACAATATCTCGACTATCGAGACAACCTGGGCCGAGTACGCGCAGAAGATCAACAGCGACCCGACCTTCAACGTGCTGAGCTACATCAGCTCGCACGACACGACGCTCTTCTTCGAGCGTTATGCGGGGAAAGACCTGACGAAGCAGAAACGCGCGGGCACCTTGTTGCTGCTCACGCCGGGTGCCGTGCAGATCTTCTATGGCGACGAGAACGCACGCAGCTACGGCGCGCTCGTCGACGACGCGAGCCACAAGACCCGCAGCCGCTATCAATGGGGCGCCAATGGCGAGGTCATGGCGCACTGGGCGAAGCTCGGACGTTTCCGTCGGACCCATCGCGCAGTCGGCGCCGGGTCGCACACCAAGGTGTCTGACGCGCCTTACGCGTTCAAGCGGGCGGCGGGCGACGACGTCGTCTATGTGGTGCTCGGCGCGACCGGCAACATGAGCCTGGACGTGGGTGCGGACTTCGCGGACGGGGTCGTCTTGCGCGACGCTTATGGCGACTCGACCGCCACCGTGACCGGCGGGACGGTTAGCTTCACGGCGGGCGCAGAAGGCGTCGTCCTGATCGAGCGCGCTGACTGAGGCCTCGGAAGGCCTGGGCAGGAGTGCTCATTCGTGAGCACGCGAGCCCTGAGCTCCTCGGGTTTCTGCAGGGGGGCAAAGCCGCATGAGCAGGCTTGCTCGGGTTGTGTCGTTTTGAAGGGATGGACAACCTTCGTCTCGTCACCGACCGGTCCGGACTTTCCGACACCGGGCCGCCCCCGCCGGACACTGGGCCGCCCCCGCCGACACCTCGGAGGCTCTCATGCGCTTTGCCGTCCGCTCGCTGGCCGTCCTACTCTCGCTGCTCACCCTGCCCTTCTCCGCGGTGACAACCCGCGCTGACGACGGCCCGAGTCTCCGCTGCCTCGACCTCCCCGGAGCCAACCGCAAGGAGCTCGCCACGAGCGATGACGGACGCTTCCTGACCTGGACCCAGAAGAGCCCCAAGACCGGCTTGGACGAGTTCCACGTCTGGGAGCTCGCGACCGGCAAGTCCGTCAAGGTGGCAGACGATGCGTCGAGCGGCCGACTCTTCGGCAACATCGTCGTGTCGCTCCACTACGGCGCTGGCGCGAAACAAGCCACTCGGGTCCTGAGGCTTGGTACCGTCGCCGTCAGTCCACCCGAGCTCGACGCGCAGTCGTTCATCGTCGATGCGCCGCGCAAGTGGGTCTACTTCACGACGAGGCACCCCACGACCAAGAAGGCCGGCGTCTGGCGGGTCGCGTTGAACGGGGGCGAACCCACGCAGCTCACCGAGTGGGGCCTGGCCGTGGGAGTCGTCCCCGATGGCTCGGCACTCATCCTGCGGGCCCACAACGCCAAGGGCGAGCTCGTGAAGCTGCCGCTCGACGGAGGCGCCCGCGTCGTGCTCGCGGAGAACGTCGCCACGACCTACGTGCTGGGCGACAAGGTCCTCTTCAACCCGTCGGTCGGCGACAACCTCGGCCCCTTCGCCATGACCGCCCTCGACGGCTCGCCGAGCGTTCCGTTGACGGGGGACTACAGGAACTCACTCGGGTTCAGCCGTAGCGCCGACGTCTTCCAGACGTGGAATCGGCGCACACCAATCTCCACGTTGACGCGCTTCGACGGCAAGGGCGGCCTCGTCCCGGTCGGGCGCCTCGATGGGGCACGAGCCCGAGCGGCGGTGATGCTTCCCGACAACAAGTACGTCGCTGTGCTGGTCCAACAGGACACGTCCGACGACGGCCAACAGGGCGAAGACGACGAGACCGACCTGTGCCTGGCGATCGCGTCGGAGACCGCCATCCACAAGGTCGAGCCGCGCAAGGCGCCCAAGCGCTTCACGGGGTTGGCGGCCAGGGCTTCGATGCTGCTGCGAGACGACCTCGCCGACGCGTCGCTGAAATTCGTCGAGCTCGAGGGCAAGACGACGATCGTCATCGAGTCACAGGGCGCGGGACCCACCGAGCTCCCGATGGGCTATGGCCAGATCACCCACGTCTCGTCGCTAATGGGCGAGCTCACCGCCATCGCCCACAACGAAGACCGGAGCCAGAGCGCGACCACGCCCGACTTGCTCGTGCGGTGGCGCAAGAACGAGAGACATGCAGCCTTCGAGTTCGACCACGTGCGTGACATCGGCCTTCCGTTGTCGGGAGCCTATGGCGTGTCGTTGATGCCGCGCGAGATCTTCCCCTTCGCCCTGGCTCCAAGTCACCGGACCCAGTCCAACCACGCCTGGAGCGTCCCCCACCTGACGGTGTGCATGGGGACGATCGAGAACCTCGGCAAGGAGACCACCGACGCGACGATCGAGTGTGGGCCATCGAAAGAGGAACTCGGAAAGGACACCCCGGCGCCAGCGACGGTCACGCTCAAGGGCCTCGCCCCTGGCGAGAAGCGCAAGTACACAATCAAGCTCGGGGCCTCCAAGAACAGCATCCACAGCATCGCCATGAAGGTCGCCGTCGCGGGTCGACCCGTGCTCTGGTTCAATGACCACGCCTTGGAGGAGGTGCGTGATCTCGCGAGCCTCGGCGAGCGCATCGAAAAGTCGACCGGCTACAAGGTCAGCTTCGGTCGCTCGCTCGCGTCGATGATGACCCTCGAGACCTCGCACGACGCTCCCCGGCTCATCGCGCCTGGGTTCTCCGACAAGCCACTCGCCGAGCAGAATCGCATCGCGAAGCTCGTCTGGAAGGAGTTCGCCGCGCACTACCGGACACATCACGGCGACGCGTACTTCAGAATCACCATCGATGACGGCACGCCCAAAGGCCGCACCGTCAGTAGTGGTGAACTCTCGAAAATCGAGACATCGAAGTAGCGGCTATTCGGGCACCTCCTTGCGGGGGGTAGCCTGTCGCGCGCATGGCGGCGATGCGAGGTCTGCCATTTCGGAGTCGACGGCGCGCCCAGAAGCGGCCATGGTGTCGAGGCCGTCGATGCGGAAACGGCGGCTCGGACGGCATGCGCCTCTTCTATTACCGGTCAATTGAGGGAAACTTCGGGGACGACCTCAACGCGCTCATCTGGCCACGTTTGTTGCCGGATTGCCTCGAGGTCGGCGGCGAGCGTTATCGCGAAGACGTGCAGCTCATCGGGATCGGGACCATCCTGGGCCACCGCCTGCCACCCGCGAAGCTCAACATCATCATGGGCAGCGGCGTGGGTTATGGTCCGACGCCCGGGCGGCTCGACCCGACGGTCTTCCATACGATGGCGGTACGTGGACCGCTGAGCGCGCGTGTCTTGCGATTGCCCGATGAATGCGCGGTCACTGACAGCGCCGTCCTCTTGCATGGGCTCGGGCCGTGGGGCGAGCCGGGTGTCGAGTCAAGCGGGATGGGCGACGCGGTGAGCCGCAGAGACGTCGTCTTCATGCCCCATCACTCGGCCGCGGCGACCGGCGGTTGGGAGCTCGCATGCCGCGAGGCAGGGGTCGTTTATCTCGATCCTCGAGGGAATTGTGAGGCCCTGATCCGTGCCATCGCGGGTGCCCGGCTCGTCATCGCCGACGCGATGCATGGTGCTATCGTCGCCGACGTGTTGCGGGTCCCGTGGGTGCCCGTTGTCAGTTCCCTGGAGATCAACACCTTCAAGTGGCTCGACTGGACCCTGTCCATGCGGGTGCCCTATCGGCCCGTCGAGCTTCCACTGTTGACGCCGATCCAGGTCGCGCGCCGAACCTACAAGACACTCCTGGCACAACGCCACCACCAGGCCAACGCGAGCGCCGCGACGGCCCTGGACGCTCATGCCCGAGACGAGGCGCTACGGCCACCTGCATGGTTGTCCGCCTGGCGACGCTCCGTTCTTCCGGTCGACCGATCGACGGAGCCCGGCGGACAACGCAGGTCGTTGCTGACCGAGCCGTGGAGACGCCAGCTCGACAAGGCTATCGCGGTCCTTCAGCGACTGACCGAAGTACCCGGCGTGCTGAGCGACGAACGTGTCCTGCACGCGCGACACACGACCTATGAGGACCGGCTCGAGGCGTTACGAAGGCTGCTCGACAACCGACGCTGAATCGCGCCTGAGGTCGAGCAGCAATCCCATTTTGCTCAAAGGGGATTACACGGCGGCCCGTCGCCCTGGCTCGCACCCTGGGGGAGCACGAAGACGGCGGCAGTCCAGGCCGGGATGGCGAAGGTGTCGGCGCCGTCGTCGAAGCTCGCGGTCTTGACGGCCGCATCGGACGAAGCGGCCAGCAACGGGTGGAGCACCCAGCCGGCGGTCGCCCCAAAGGAGGTCGTGGTGGTCTCGGGGCGTGCGTTGATGGCGACGAAGATGCCGTCATAGGCGGGGTCGAGGTCGACACCGGCGCAGGTCGCGTCGGTCACCGTGAGCGTGATGAGACCCGGCGTCTGGGCAGGACCGGTGTTGTAGAAGTGTAGGCGCGACTTCACGGCGGCTTCGGTCTGCAGACGGAAGAGCGGCGTACTCATGCGGACCGAGAGCTGCTCGCGGATGGCCGCTGCGGTCTTCTGGAGGTCGGCCTTGGCGGGGACGATGGTGGTATCCGGGAGCAGGGCCTGGATGATGGACCAATTCGGGCCGTCCTTGTCCTCGCGTGGGAGGCCGACATTCCAACGTGTCGTGTCGAAGGTGAAGTCGAGCGCGTTGTACCAGTCGCCCGAGTCGTAGGAGTCGCGCTCCATCGACTTGCTGCGCAGGAAGTCGCTGCCGGCGTGCAGGAACGGAACGCCCTGTCCATAGAGGATCGTCGAGATGGACACGACCTGCATACGGGCACGCGTGGCGGACAGGGTGCCGGTCGGCGCCTTGTAGGCGTTGTTGTCGTAGAGGGTCTGGTTGTCGTGCTTCGAGACGTAGTTGATGACCTCTTGCGGGTCGGTCGTGTAGCCGGCAGCGGCGCCGTTGTACGACACGAGGTTGCCGTTGACGTTGTTGCCCGTCTTGTCGATGAGGCGGAAGGTCCTGAGGTTTCCGGCCATACCGACGCGGATGATGTCGGCGTTGGTGAGGGCCACGGTCTTGTTGGCGTCGTTGGCCGGGGCGGCCTCGTTCGGGAAGACGTAGGCGCCGTTGCCAAAGCCTTGTCGGCTACGCAGGTCGTTGCCGGAATCGAACGGTGAGCCGCCGCGAACGGCATCGCGCAGGCGGTCGTTGAAGGTGCCGATCCCGGTGTTGGCCATGTTGAACTGGACGGCGTTCTGACCCCGCGCGTTGTTGGCGACCTCGCCGAAGTTCCAGCCCTCGCCATAGACGTAGACCTTGGTGCCGTCGACGCCGTCATCGGCAACGGTGAGTACGTCGAGTGCGGCGCGGACCTCGAGCATGTCGCGCTTCATGTGGTGACCCATGAGGTCGAAGCGGAAGCCCGCGACCTTGTAATAGGTGGCCCAGAAGACGACCGAGTCGACCATCAGGCGGCGCATCATGGCGTGCTCGGTGGCGGTGTTGGCGCAGCAGGTGGAGGTCTCGACCATGCCGGTGTCGGGGTTGAGGCGGTGGTAATAGGCCGGGACGACCTTGTCGAGGACCGAGGTGTCGTTGAGCCCCGAGGAGTTGGTGTGGTTGTAGACGACGTCGATGACGAGGCCGAGACCAACCTCGGCGAGCGAGCGGACCATCTCTCGATATTCGAGGATTCGGGCGACGCCGGTGGGGGCGCTGGAATAGCTGCCTTCGGGCACATTGTAGTGGAAGGGGTCGTAGCCCCAGTTGAAGCCGTCGATGGGGCGGATGTAGGCGTGCATGGCCTGCGCTTCGCCAGTCGTCGGGTCGAGGTCGGCGAGCACGTCGGCGATAGGCGTCTGGCCATGCTCGGTGCACATGGCGGCGGGTACGCTGGTATTCTTCTGGCAGAGCGCGGCGAAGGTGTCGGTGAGCTCGATACGTTTCGCCGGGTCCTCATCGATAGTTGCGAGGTCGAAGCTCGGCAGCAGGTGCAGGTGGGTGAGGCCGGCGTCGGCGAGGGCCTTCAGGTGGGCCATGCCGTCCGACAGGGACGCGCCGTTCTCGCCGTTGTGGCCAAATGCCCCGTAGCGACCGCGGTCGGCAGCGGGGACCGATGCGTCGCTGACGCTGAAGTCGCGCAGGTGCAGCTCGTAGATGACGATGTCTTCGGGGGCGTCGGGGAGGGGCGCAGCGGTGGCTGACCAGCGGGAGGGGGAAAGAGCCGACGAGGCCGGGTCGACGATGAGCGTGTGGCGGCTGTTGGCCGAGAGAGCGAACGAGTAGGGGTCGGTGGCGCGGGTCGTGGCGAGGCGACCGACGGCCGGGTGGAAGGCCGTGACCTCGTAGAGGTAATAGGTGTCGACCCAGTTGGCCTGGCCGGTGATGCGCCAGACGCCGTCGGCGCCGCGGGTCATGGCCGCGGGGGTTCCGATGGGGGCGAGCGCCGCGTCGAAGCGGACGAGCTTCACGTCCTGGGCGGTCGGCGCCCAGACGGCGAGCGATGGGATGCCAGCGGCGAAGGTCGCGCCGAGCGGGCCATCGTAGGTGTAGACCTCGTCGAGGATCCCCGGGATCTGAATGCGTGTGGCGTCGACCGGAGCGCCGGTCGCGTCACGGCCGACGACGACGAGCTCACCCTTGAGCATTTCCTCGATTCTCAAAGCATCGGAGGTGATGTCGGATGGCAGGGTGAAGGCGCCGCGCGCGGAGAGATGCGGGAAGGCCGACTTGAGGTTGGTCGGCAGGCCGGCCGCGACTTTGGTGAGGGCGATGGTGGTACCGCCGACGACGTCGGTCTCGGTGGCCTCGATCGAAGCGTCGAGAGCGTGGCGGAGCTCGAATGTCGTGGCGGCGGGGTTCGGTGACCAGGCCAGGGTCGAGCGGTCGAGCCAGTGGGCGGCTGCCCCCGCGATGGAGAGGGCCGGGATGTTGACGGGGAAGTTGTAGACGTCGGCCGAGCCGGAGAGGAGGAAGACCATGTTGCCGTTGTCAGCGAGGGTGACGGTCATGTCGGGCCCCGGGTCCTTCTCGTCGCCGCGATGGACGATGACGCCCACGGTCGCTGCGGCGGGCTTGAGCGGGATGCGCCAGAAAGCGCCCAGAGTCGGGTGGACGCCGTCGCGGATGCGGGCCGCTGTCCACGCGGTCTCCTCGAGGACGTCCTGCCAGAGGTGGAGGCCCCACCCGTTATACTCGCCGTCTTTGCGAAGGTAGTAGACGACGAGCTCGTCCGACCCGGGGATGGCGGGCGGGGCTGAGAGTAGCGGGAACTCGCCGCCCGAGAAGTGCCAGACGCCGCCGTCGACTTCGGAGAGCGTGACCTCGTAGGGGGTCTCGGGGTCGTCGGTCGCGCCGACGGTGCCGCCCGTGAACTGATAGGAGACCGTGGTCGCGGCGGCTGCGAGCGGGATCTCGAAGGTGGCGCCGAAGCCGTCGGTGCCGCTCGCAGGGAACGTCGGGCCGCCCACCACGTCGCCAGTCACGCGGGCGGAGACCCCCGTGTAGTCGCCGTCGGGGCGATGGTAGCGCAGGACGAGCGTCGGGCCCGTGGTCTCGGGCACGTCATTGGATATGTCCGGGTCGACGTCGGGAGTGCCGTCGACGTCGACGTCTGGATTGACGTCGCTCGTCGTGTCCGAGGTGTCGGTCTTGGGTTTGTCGTCGTCACCGCAGGCGATGACGAGCGGCGTGACGAGGACGAGAGCAGCGACGAGTCGATGGGTTCGCATGCGCGGGACTATAGGCGCGCGGAGAACTTACGCAAAGCGGGCGGTCTGCGAAGTGCACGGGAGGCCGCCGACGCCGGTCGCGAAGGTGGGAGCAGAATATGAAATATGAAATGTCCCGACCCCTCTGGAGGAGACCGGGGGAGCCGCGCGGAAGGCGGGGCTAAAATGAAATATGAAATGTCCCGACCCCTCTGGAGGAGACCGGGGGAGCCGCGCGGAAGGCGGGGCTAAAATGAAATATGAAATGTCCCGACCCCTGGAAAGCTATCGGGTGGTTGGGCTGTAGAGGCCGCCGGTCGAACGCATCCAGTCGGCGATCTGCTGGGCGAGGGCCGGGAGGTCGCCGCTGCTGACGTCGAGCTCGAGGGCCGGCAGCTTCGAGGTCCGAACGAGGTCGCGGAAGGTGTCCTGAGCGGCGATGAGCGCGCCGAGGTCGTCATACTGACCCGGGTTGCCCGACACCTTGAGGCGCTCTTCACGGGCGGCGGCGAAGGAGTCGGGGCGGCGAAAACAGAAGACGAGATGGAAGCCGAGATTGCACAGACGCTGCTCGAGGTCGGTGAAGTCGACGTCATGCCCGTGGGTGTGTTTCTGGAAGTGCCGCGTCGACAGGTGGAACCGGTCGACGATCCACGAGTAGTGGCGCTGGAGCTCGAAGAGGCGCAGCCAGGTCGCGTAAGTCTCCATCGCCTTGAAGTGTTCGTCGGGGTTGTAGTTGATGAGACCGCGACCCCACGGGTGGTCGGTGAAGCCGCACCACTCGGCCGAGATGAGCGGCGAGTGGTAGCGGTACTTACGTGGGCCGACGAGGTCGGGGTGCTCATTGAGCACGAAGGCGAGGTCGGTCTTGTGGGTGAGGCGGGTGCCTTCGAGGATGATCTTGGGGACGAGCTTGTTGCCCATGGGGATCCAACTGCTCCTGTTGGTCAGGTCTGGACGTCTGCTGTGCTGCAGACCTGGTTCTTTTTCTACCCGTTCTAGTAGATGTCGGTGAAGCGGACCGCGGTCGGGGTGTAGGACCGGGTGCCAAGGGTCACTGCCGTGGACGGCGTGCGATCGAGCTCGCGGCCATGAAACAGATAGGGGCGCGCGATGGGCGGCGTGGTGCTGGCCGTCGGGTCGGCGGCGAACGCGAAGTGGAGCGTGACCGGCTGGTCGGCGAGCGCGTCGCCGATGATGGAGAGCACGAGCGCGTGTTCGGTCGAGTGGAAGCCGTTCTTCCACTGGTTGCACTTGGCGTCGTCGGTGACGGACCAGTTCCAGACGGGTGAGCCGTCGCGCTTGATGCCGGGGATCACCTCGCCGGGGAAGCGGTCGTCGACGAAGTCGGTCAGCCAGTGGCCTTGGGTTTTGTCTCGAGTATCGAGATACTCGATCTCGAAGAGATCCAGGGTGGCCGCGATCTGGTCGAGCTCGGCGTAGACCCACCAGTCAGACCCGTATTCGACGGCCGAGGCGCTGGTCGGGCGCTTGGCCCAACGACCGAACTCGGCGTCGAAAGCGCGCGTGAGCATCGGGCCGACGCGCTCGAAGACGAAGTCATGAAATGGATGGTCGGGCAGGCGCTTGTCGATCTCGAGCAGCATCCAATAGGTCTTGAGCGTGTGGCCGAAGTCGACGTGACGCGTGCCGTACTGGCCCATCTTGGTGTCGACGCCCCAGAAGATCCCGTCCTTGTGGAAGTCGCGGATCATGATGTCGCCGAGCCTCTTCAGGTCGGCCAGGAAGGAGTCGCGGTTGGACGCGTCGTCGAAGACGGGCTGGATGAGGAGCATGAAGGCATTGACCGGGTCGAGCTGGGCCACGAGCTCGGCGCCGCCGTCGTTCTCGACGTCGAAGGGCGTCGTCATGTCGTCGCCGAGGCCATCGCGGATCCGGTCGTTGGCCGTGTCCCAGTAGCGATTCGGGTCGAAGAGCCAGTTGCGCGCGGCGAGCAGGTCGGCCTCGACCCCGGGGTCACGCGTCACGAAGTACCAGGCCGCGAGGCCGAGCACACAATAGCTGAGGTCTTGAGCGGTGCGCGAGCCGGCGACGGGTCGGCCGTCCGACTCGAGCTGCTCGTGGCAGCCGCCTTTGACGCGGTCGATGGCGTGTTCTTGCAGCCATGTCACGCCGGCGTGGGCGTGGGCGAGGAGGTCGGTGTCGCCCGTCATCATGTAGCCCATCGTGTAGGTGTAGATCTGGCGCGAGATCATGCGGGGGCGGCGACGGGTGTTGCTCAGCGCGCGACCATCCATACCGCGATAGGTCGGGTAGTTTCCGACCGGGGTGCCCAGGGCGACCGCGCTGGTCCAGTACGGGGCGACGTCGTCGACCCAGTGGTCGATCCAGGTGGCCGACTGGAGGGCCACAGGCAGCGGGCCTGCAGGGCGAGGCTTCGCGAAGTAGAGCGCGTCGCCGGGGTTGCTCGTGTCGGCCGTATCGGACGCATCGGGGTCACTCGTGTCGGCCGAGTCCGGCTCGGTGCCGTCGCCTGTGTCGGGCTCGACGGAGGTGTCGGTGGTGTCCGTCGCGTCTGAAGGTTTGGCATCGTCGGAGCCGCAAGCGGCGACGAGAGCGCAGGTGAGGACGAGACGAGCGGGATGGCCAAGGAGGGAACGAAGCTGTTCGGTACCGATTCTCATGGCCGGCACCATAGTCCTCGGATGGGCTGGTTCCAAGGACTCGCGTCCGGCTCACGCCATGAGCGCGGAACCATGAGGCAAAGGTACACGATCGGTAACCAGGGGCCGGGTGTCAGCGCGTCGACACGGTCGAAGTGTCCACCTGGGGTTGAGCCGAGGCGGACTCGCCGGAGAGGGCGAGACCGAGCGCCACACCGGCCCCGATGAGGGCGAGCGCGGCGCACGCCATCGCAATGATGCGGACCTTCCTGCGCGAAGAAGTGCTGGCGATGGGTTCGGGCGCCGGGCTCGGGTGGTGCTGGGCGACGAGGTGAGGCGAAGCGGCCGGGGGCGTTGCCGAGGGCAGCGGGCCGTGAATCGAGACGTCGTGCGTATCGGCCGGCGAACCCACGGCGGGCGCTGGCAACATCGAGAGAGCAGGCGCGAGCGCAAACAGGTCGGGCCGAGCGAACTCGTCTGTCGGAAAGAGCTTGGGCCGCTGCAGCGGAGGCATACCGACGGCGTCCCGCAGGCACTCACGCATTGCGCGTGCGTCGGGGAAGCGGTCTTCGGCCTTCTTGTGAAGGGCGCGAAAGACGGCCACTGCGAGCGGTGTCGGCGCTTTGATCCCGGGCGGCAGTGGTGGGGCCGGGTCGTGCAGGTGGCGGTGATAGATCTCGTAGCGTGTGCGGGCGCGAAACGGGAGCTGACCGGTCAACAGACGATAAAGGATGACGCCGAGCGCATAGAGGTCGCTACGCGTCTCGGGTGGGCCGCCGAGGATCTGCTCGGGCGCCATGTACTCGGGCGTGCCGCAGATACGATGCTGACCCGTGACCTCGCTCTCGAGCTCGGGGGCCGCGGGCTCGTCATCGGGAAAGAAGGGGCCGAATCGCTCCGCCGCAGAGCGTCCGGTGAGGCGCGCTATCCCGAAGTCGAGGATTCGCAGGTGAGGTGGATGAGCAACGCCCTGGTCGGACGTCACCGGGGTCAGGTAGAGGTTCGCTGGTTTGAGGTCGCGATGAACGATGCCGTTGGCATGGGCGAGCTCGAGGGCCGAGAGGATCTGGTCGGCGATCTCGACGGCCCCACGCGGCGTGAAGATGCGACGCCCGGTGGCCGCAGCGGACAAGGTGTCGCCGGCGAGCAGCTCCATGGTGACCCAGAGGACCTCACCATCGGGTGCCGACATACGACCGTGAGCGTAGACCCGGGCGATATTGGGGTGGTCGAGGCTCTCGGCGAGGATGGCGCCGCGCTCGAAGCGCGCCTGCTCCTGCGCATCATTGTCCTTGAGCGGCAGGAGCTTCAGCGCCACCTCGCGGGTCACGAGAGGCGCTTGGGACAAGGTCTCGGTCGCGACCCACACCGAGCTGCCGCCGCCGCCCACGCCGAGGAAACGCGAAACCAAGAAGCGCTCGAGGCGCGTCCCGGTTCGGTCGACGATGAGCTTCCAGCCGTCTTTCGGGCAGCGATCGGAATCCGGATTCGCCGCTCGCTCGAGGTCGTGGAAGACCGTCTTGCAGCGTGGACAAAGCACGATGATGTTTCCCCCCGAGTCGACTCGCGTCACGACCATGCAGTCACGGCGCTGCGCCAACCACCCGGGCAGGGTATCGAGTTTGTCGCCGCGGATCTTGAGGTGTTAAATCATCAAGGCAGTAAGTGCCTGCCGCGACTTCAGAACTTTGGCAGCTCGGTGCGGCGGTCGGGTTCGCGGTCCGCGGCCTGGGTGAGCTCTTCGACGCGGTCGAGGAAGATGAGCGTCGTGAGTGGGTCGAGCTCGTCGAGGACCGGGGTGAGGTCGCGATGGCGAAAGAGGAAGCAGGCGTTGGCCAGCCCGTCCTGGAGGTCCTGGGCCGTCACGTGGAAACGTTTGACCTCACGCGCGCGGGTGATGGCGAAGAGGCGTGCCAGGAACCACTCGACGTGGATCCGGGCCAGGCCGGCCTCGACCGAGGTGGCGCGCAGGTTGGTGGTCGACCACAGCGTATGCTGCAGGTGCGAACGGAAGAGGCGGTCCTCGTCCGGCGTGAGCGGGGCCTGGGTACGCGCGAGGACCCAGCCGTGCGCGGCGGTCAGCGCGCGTTCGAGGAGCGACAGCGCATCGACGCGGATGATGACCTCGTCATCCGAGGGCGGCAGCACCGACAGGATGTGGCGGACAGGGACGAGCAGACGGTCGCGCCAGGCGGCGAACGTCGACGGGGAGGCGGCAGGCGCGGGCTGAGCTTGCGCGGGAAGCGCCGCGCTGAGGCTTCGGAAGGTGTCGGCCGCGGTGGTCGTCGGGGTCTGCGGGGTCTGGCTGATGTGGAGAAGCGAGGATTCGAGTGCCTCATATGCGGCCCAGCTCGGGAGCTCCACGCCGCGAAGGACCGGGGTGAGCTTCGGCGTAGGGATGGCCGGGATGGCAGCGAGCAGAGCGTTGAGCTCTTCGTGGGCGTCGGCGATGGACGGCGTCGTGTCGGCCGTCGCGGCCAGGAAGTCCCGGCACTCGCGCTGGACGGCCACGCGGATCCCGGTCGGGGTCGCGGTGAGCTCCCAGGGGAAGATGCGGCAAGGCAAGGGCTTCTTGTCGCCGCCGACCTTGGCATGGATACGACAGAGGCCGCGGTCATCGAGGAAGACACACGAGCCGGCCGACGAATGGCAGACCACGTCTTTGCCGGGGGTCGCGCGTTGGGTCGGCAGGACGAAGAACAGGTCCTTGGCGATTCGGCGCTCGCGGTGAATCGTCTTGGCGAGTGCCGGGAGGTGCGGGTCGAGGCCATCGAGGATGGCGTCGGTGACCGGGCCGATGACGTGACCACCGCAGCATGAGCCGCACATCGTGCAGGCGAAGTGAGCATTGGGCAGTGGGCGGAGGTGCGCGCCGGGCGCGGCCTTGACGGCGGCGAGGGCGAGGCGCTCCGAAGCGCGGGTGCGGGCACGGGGTGTGTCGAGGAGGTCGAGACTGGCGAGCTTCTGGGTGAGCGTGACGACGGTCTCGGGCGTGGTGCCGACGGCCTCCGCGAGAGCGACCGGGTCGGCGGGACCGGACGGCGCGGCGAGCTGACGGGCGAGCTCGATGCCCTTGGCGTCGAGGCGGATCCTGCGCCCGAGGACGGCGTCGAAGATGGCTCCCCCGGCTTCCGTGAGCTCGACGATGACGCCTTCGCGCAGCGGTGGGATGGTCGGGGCGGTGTCGGTGACGCTCAAGGTGACCTCCGTGGATCTGTCTAACGGATAGTCCGGTCCCGCCGCGGTGCCAAGGGCTGACCGGCCGACGGGGGTGGTGGCGGGTGGGTCATGCTTTGGACTATCATGGCCACCATGGCCGATCCGACGCTGATGAACCTCGCGATGGCACACCGCATCGAGCGCACCTGGGCGCGGCGTGAGGTCGAATTCGCCGAACACTTTGTAAAGGTTGCGCCCGAGTGGGGAACGAGGGTCCTCGGCTTTGCAGATGGTGTCGCGGTCCTCGCTGGGCGCGGACTGTTTGTGAATCGCGCTTTCGGAATGGGGTTCGAGGGCGCGGTCACAGAAGCGGACTTCGCGCGACTCGAGGTGGAAGCCACGGCCATGGGTCTGCCGGCGGCCGTCCAATTCGGGCCCTATGCGGACCCGGCTGTGCGAGGGCTGGCGACAAAGCGCAGCTATGGGCTGAGCGGGATACGATCAATCCTGGCGCTGAAGCTCGAGGACTTCGAAGTGAGGTCTTCAGACGAAGCGTGTGGGTTCATCATCGAGACCGTGAAGGGGACGAGTGGGCTCGACACCTGGCGCAAGCTGGCACGTGAAGCTTTCGGGTGCACCGAGGGGGTGGCGGCGATGGCGAGCGACCTCTACATCGAGACGAGCTTTGCGTTGGCGACCGAGATCGGCTTCATCGCGCGCGATACCAAAGACGGGCGGGCGTTGGGGTGCGCGGCCCTCGCAGTCACGAAGAGAGTCGACGGTGAGCGGGACGGATTGATGGCGACGCTGGGGGCGATGGGGACCTTGCCGACGGCGCGGCGACTCGGGGTGCAGGCCGCTCTGATTCGGCATCGGCTCGAGGTTGCGCGAGCGATGGGGTGTGATGTCGCGACGACTTCGGCGAACGCAGCGACGACGTCTGAGCGTAACCTCGTGCGGTGTGGCTTCAACATGCTCTATGCGCAGGTCACGCTGATGCGATCGGCGTGAGGCGGCGTGAGACCCGGGTGGACGGGACGAGGGTCAGCGGCAGGATTGCGAGAGCAGCGGCCAGAGGTTCTTGGCGGCGGTGCCGCTGGTGGTGCCGCCGATGTGGCTGCCGGGCAGGCGGACGTGTCGGCGTTGCTGCGATGACACACCTTCGATCAGAGCCTCACACGAGAGCGGCGGCGCGATGGTGTCGTGCTCGAACGAAATTGCGAGAACAGGGGCGGTGATATTAGGCAGAGCGGCGAGCTTGTCACCGACGAGCAGCGTGCCTTCCCAGAGGCGGTTGTCGCGATAGAAGTCGACGATCCAAGAGCGATAGAAGGCGCCAGGCAGTGAGACGTTGTCGTTGGCCCAGGCCTCGAGCGCGAAGAAGCCATCGAGGAACTGGTCGCTCCAGGCTCGATCTACAAGATTCACGATTTTCGAGAGATTAGCGGTCGGGCGCAGCAGGTGGAAGGACGACTGCAGGAGCTGCCAGGGGACAAGGCCGGTGGCGTCGACCAGCGCATCGATGTCGAAGCCGGAGCTCGTGCTCCAGGTGGTCAAGAGGCCGTCGTCATCGAAACGGATAGGGGCGGCGAGTGTGACGAGCGACGCGATGCGGTCGGGGTGCAGCGCCGCAAAGACAGCCGCGAGGGTGCCGCCCATGCAGTAGCCGACAAGGTGAGGAGGGCTGGAGCTGAGGCGGGTGGCGACGCGGACGGCGCGCCCGATGTAACGATCAGCGATGGTTTGAAGATCGAGATATCGGTCTTCCGGGCCCGGTGTCCCCCAGTCGATGCAGTAGACGTCGTGGCCGCGGGCGACGAGCCATTCGGCCATCGACTTGCCGGGCATGAGGTCGAGTACGTAGTGGCGGTTGATGAGCGAGGGGATGAGGAGGATCGGGTGCGACGGGCGCGGCGATGCCAGGGCGACGGGCGACTCGGGTGGGTCGTAGCGCAGGAGGCGCCACTTGTTCTCGGTGTGGACGACCTCGCACGGGGTCGCGCCGACCGTTGGGGACTTGCGCGAGGCGAGACCGAGGAGGTTGTCGAGGCGTTGGCCAGACACGTCGGGCGGGGTCTTCATGCTGTCGTCGCGTGGTTGTACAGGGCGTCGAGGACCGGGCCGTAGACGGCGGTGATAGGGCCGCGGCGGAGCTTTAGCGTGGACGTGAGGAGGCCTCCGTCGACGGTCAGGGGCTCGAAGAAGACGGCGTGGTGTTTGAGCGTCTCGTAGCGCGCGAGGGTCGCGTTGACGGCTTCGACACGCGCGGCGATGTGCTCACGGATGATGTTCTGGGCGCAATCGACCGTGATGCCAGACGTCAGGTCGACGAGGCGGTCGACGGTCGACGGGTCGACCCAGAAGCCGGCGACGAGGTACTTCTGGCCGTCGCCATGGACCATGGCGTGGGCGATGAAGGGGTCACCTGCGAAGTGGGCTTCGATGTTGGCGGGTGGGACATTCTTGCCGCCGGCCGTGACGAGGATTTCCTTTTTGCGACCGATGATCTGGAGAAACCCATCGTCGGTGAAGCGGCCGAGGTCGCCCGTCTTGAGCCAGCCGTCGTCGGTGAAGGCGTTGGCTGTGGCGTCGGGGTCGTCGAGGTAGCCCGAGAAGATGCTGTCGCCGCGGGCCTGGATCTCTCCATCGTCGGCGAGTCGGAGCTCGACTGACGGGAACGGCAGGCCGACCGAGTCGAAGCGGTAGCGGTCGGGGCGGTTCATGGTGAGGGTCGGTGAGGCCTCGGTGAGACCGTAGCCTTCGATGATGAGGAGGCCAGCAGCGAGGAACGTGTCTTTGACGTCTTTGCGCAGGCCGGCACCACCCGAGAGGCAGAACTGGAGGCGGCCGCCGGTGAGCTCGCGCAGTCGCTCGGGGTCGCCCGCGGCGAGGGTCGCGAGCTTGTCCCAGGTGGAAGGGACACTCATGAAGATGTGGGGGCGGAGCTCTTGGATGAGCGAGAGCGTCTCGGCCGGCTCACAGAGGTATGTCTCGAATCCCAAGACATTGCCGAGGCCGGCCTGGCCAAAGCCGAAGATGTGGCTCATCGGGAGCCAGAGGAGGTCGACTGCGCGTTCGCCGTTCTCGGGGGCGATGAGGGACGCGTTGTTGAGGAGCCAGTCGCGACCGTTGACTGCCGTGTTGCGGTAGCCCAGTGGGACACCTTTCGGGGGACCCGAGGTGCCAGACGTGTAGAGGATGAGGCCGATGTCATCGAGCGTCAGGGCGTCGACACGGGTGTCATAGTGGCGAGCGCGCTCGGGCGTGGCGCGGCCGAGGGTCAGGAGGTCGTTGTAGGTGTGGACCTGTCGGGTCGAGGTCATGAGAGGTGCGGCGTGGTCGCGGAGGTTGGCGTCGAAGAGGACGACGTGCTGCAGGTGCGAGAGCGTCTCGGCGGACTGCAGGAGACGGTCGAGGAGCGCGCGTGAGCCGACGAAGACGGTGTGGGCCTTGGCGTGGTTCAGGACGTAGCTGGCCTGGTCAGCAGTGCTGGCGGGGTAGATCGGGATCATCGCGGCGCCGGCCGACTGTATGGCGTAGGCGGCGATGAGCCAGGGGAGGCGGTTCTCCGAGAAGATGGCGGCGCGGCTGTTTGGGGCGAGGCCGAGGTTCGCAAGTGCGTTGGTCAGGTGGCGGACATCGGTGATCAGGTCGTGCCAGGTGACAGATCGGAAGGTGCCGGCTTCGCGGACGTGAAAGCGGGGGTGGTTCGAGCGCTCGGCGGCGAGGCGACGCAGGGTAAGCGGCGAGGGCTCGAGGATGAGGTAGGGGGTGACGTCCATGGTCAGTCCTCAGAGCGGGCAGAGGGGGCCGAGTCGGTGGTCGGGTTGGGCGGCGCCGGCGGGTTGGCAGGCGCGGGCGCGGGCGCAGGCGAGGGCATGGGCGCAGGCGTGGGCGTGGGCGTGGGCGCAGGCGCGGGCGTGGGCGTGGGCGTGGGCGTGGGCGCGGGCGCGGGCGAGGGCGCAGGCGAGGGCGCGGTCTGGCGAGCGAGCTTCTGCTCGAGGTCGTCGATCTTGTCCTCGAGGTCCATGATACGGCTGCCGAGCTGATTGAGCAGGTGCAGCATACGCTCCTGATCGCGGCGGGTCGGGAGTCCGAGGGCTGCCCAGGCCTGCGCGGAGGCGTCGTCGGCCTGCTTCTTGGTCCGCATGAAAGCCGAGAGCGCTTGTCCCGTCGGCTCGAGGAGCGTCGGGCTCTTCAAGAGGGTTTCGAAGAGCTTGGCGGTGGCCTGCTCCCAGGTGGAAAAACCCTGCTTCCAGAGTTGCCAGAGGGGTTCCATGGTTGATGACCCTGTTCGTGTGGAGTTGGGTTTCAGAGGCCGAGGCGGCGCATCTCGGCGGCGCTGGTGAAGTCGGAGTTTGACTCGTTCGGGGCGCTGGTGATGCGGGCGACCTCGCCGAAGCACTCGAAGAGCCAGGAGATCTGGTTGCGTGCCGATGACTGGCCGACGGCCGGCTGGGACACGAGGCGGGTCTTGACGCGGAGCGTCTGCGAGAACGTGAAGTCGGGGAGGATGAGGCGGCCAGTGCCCGAGACCTCGACCTCGTAGGTGTCGCGACCGGCGTAGGGGAGGCCGCGGACGAGACCGTTGACGACCTCGCCGACCGACGTCCAGCGTTGGCCGTCGGTGAGGGGGAAGCGATAGACGACGACGGGGGTCGTGTAGCGCCAGAGGGTCTGGCCTTCGGGTGGGTTCTCGAGGCGTGAGGCGAGGCCGAGCAGGGTGAGCTGGTTGTCGGCCGAGCGGTAGATGGCGTCGATCGATTGCCCTGCGTCGAGCGGGGCGACGAAGGCGTCAGCTGGGAACGACGCGGCGGCCCAGTGGTCGGCGATGGGGCGAGCGGTGACTTGGGCGACCGGGTCGGCGTCGGGGAGGCTCAGGTCCCAGGCGCGGCGGCCGGTCGTGTCGACGGTGCCGATAGGGTCGACGGGGCGGGGCGAGGACGGCGGGCTGACGAGGTAGGAGGCGGGGATCCCGAAGGTCGGGGCCAGCTCGGCGGAGGTGATCTGCCCGTCGAGGTCGGGGATGCAGGAGAGGGCTGCGGGGGGCGTGGGCTCGTAGGCCTCGGGGGCGAGGTAGGTGAGGTTGTCGTCGCAGGCGGGGAGTGCGAGGGCGAGAGCGATGGCGCTGAGGTGCGGAGCGAGACGTTGCATCGGATCCCTCCGGATCAGAAGTGGTAGCCGAGGCGGAAGCGCCAGAGCTGGGCGGGGCGGGCGGAGAGGCCGGGCGCCGGATTGTCGAGACCCGAGAGCGGCACCAGCATCGCGTAGTCGATGTCGAGGCGGAAGCCATCGTCGCTGATGTAGGCGATGGATGGGTCGATCTCCACGCCGAGTGGGGAGCTCTGGCCGGGTGTGGAGGTCGGCTCGAGAGCCCAGCTCGCGATGAGGGCGAGGTCGAAACGCAGCGTGCCCGACAGGAAAGCGGGGACGGTCAGGCGGGCGTGCGGGCGGACGTAGAAGGCGTCGGTGACGGTGCCGATGAGCTCACGAAAGAGGATCTGGTCGATGCGGAAGTCGGGGTGGAAACGGAAGTTCGAAAACGACGCGTCGTAAGGCAGGCGGAGCTGTGAGCCGTCGAGGTCGCCGCGTTGGGGCGTTGCTGAAAGCAGCGGTTGATCGACGCCGAAGCCGAAGGCCGGGTCGCCGGAGGCAGCGCCGAGGTCGAGGCCAAAGGAGAAGCCGCCGTCGTCGTCGGTTGCGGTGCGGGGTGGACCTTGCGACGGGGAGCGCGGTGGATGGGGCAGGTCGAGGTGGCCGAAGCGGGATTGGATTGCGAAGCCCCACTGGGTGGCCGTCACGGCCTGGTTGAGGTCGACGCCGGGGATGAGGCTGGCCTGATCGTAGCCGGCGGTGAGGAAGGCGGCTTCGGCTTCGAGCTTGAAGGCCGGGTGGGTGATGCGGAGCCAGGCGTCGAGGGCCGTGGCGGTGAAGCCTCGGGCGACGAATTGGGAGGGGGCGATGGACGTTGGGGTGGTGGTCGGGGCGTAGCTTGCGGGGACATCGTTGTCCTGCCAGCGATGCGAGACGTAAGCGCCGAGATCGACCGTGGATTTGTCGGCGCGGAGGCGGCGGCGATGGGCGTTGGCGTCGTTGTAGCGCAGGACGGCGAAGGTGAGCGTCGAGACGTTGTCGGACGGGTCGAGGTCGATGGACTGGGTGCCGCCGCGGCGGGTGGTTGTCGGGCCGATGGCCGTGAAGTCGTACGCGAGCGACCAGACGAGGCCCAGCAGTGGGGTGGAAAACGCGATCCGGTCGGCGGCGTCGCCCGAGTCGGAGTCGGGGTCGTCGCCTCCGTGGGTCAGGAGGCCGAGACCCCAGTGGCTGCCCATACGGCCGGCGGCTAGGACGCCGAACGGGGTCAGCGTCTCGGCCCAGGCGCGCTTGATGCGGAGGGTGGCGTCCGAGGGGGACTGGCCGGTCGCAGCAGACGGTGGGCCGTCGGGGGTGGAGCCCAGCGCCAGGTCGTCGAAGAGGTCGAAGCGCAGGTGGGCGGCCAGGCCGCCGTTGGGGGCGACGAAGGTGAGGTCGGTGCGCAGGCGCATGTCGACGTGGGTGAGGATCTGGGCGGTCGGGTCGGCGAGGGGGACCGGGAAGAGGAGCTGATTCGACGGGGTCGGGCCGCGGTCGAGGTCGAGGTTGTAGAAGAGATTGCTGCGGATGCGAAAGGCGCCACTCCAGTGGATGACGCGATCGACGCGGTCGCCGAGATGGACGCCGAGCTCTTCGAAGGATGCGTGGGCGGAGGTGGTGAAGGTGGGGGCGAGGGCGAGGGCAAGCGCGAAGGCGAGTGCGTGGGAGCAAGCGGTTGGGCGTGCGGAGCGGCCTGGGGTGGTCATGGGGCCTCCGCGAGGAAGGCGATGAGCCGGCGGGTCGATGCGTCGAAGGCCTCGACGTGGGGGAAGTGGCCGCAGCGCGGGTAGGTGACGAGCGTCGCCTGGGGGAGGTCGGCGGCGAGGCGCTCGCCGAAGTGGGGTGGCGAGATGCGGTCGTTCTGGCCCCACACGAGCAGCGTCGGGTGGGCGACATCGCGGTAGCGGGGGGCAAGCGTCAGGTAGTCCATGCCACGGACGGCGGCCAGGGCAGCGGCGAGCGTGCCGGGGCGGTCGAGGTCGGCGGTGACACGTTCGACGTAGCGCTCTTCGAGGACAGACGGATCGTAGAAGGCGCGGGCGAGCCGCTCGTCGGGGCGCTCTTTGAAGTAGAGCGCGAAGAGGGTCTCGCCGAGGCCGTCGGCTTTGGCCCAGCGGAAGTATGGGGGGATTTGTTCGTCGTAGACCCAGGCGGCGTAGAGCGCGAGCCGGGTGACGCGCGCGGGGGCGGCGAGGGCCAGAGCCAGGGCGACCGAGCTGCCCCACGAGTGGGCGACGACGGCCGTGCGGTCGACGTTGAGGTGGTCGAGAAGTGCGACCAGGAGGGCGGCCTGGGCGGCGGGCGAGTAGTCGCCTTCGGGGCGGGCGGAGTGGCCAAAACCCTTGAGGTCGACGGCGATGACGCGGTGGGTCGCAGCGAGGCGGGGGACCAGCTTCGACCAGGTGTCGAGTGAAGACCCGAAGCCGTGAAGCAGCAGGACGGTCGGGGCTGTGGAGCTCTTGGGGGCTTCTTCGCGTACGCGGAGGTCGATGCCGTTGATGGTGACGAAGCGGGTCGAGGGGGCCGACGCGTCGGCCTTTGGTTCGGAGATACGCTCGGGGTGGAAGGCCAGGCAGCCGGACAGTGCGATGGCCGGGATGAGGAGCGCGAGGAGGGCGCGGGCATACCAACGGCAGGTCGGTCCCGGAGCGCCGCAGCCGGCCCCGTCGGGCTTCTGGAAGATGGCCCAGAGGGTTCGGCGGAGGGCGAAGGGGACGACCGATACGGCGCGTGCGTGGGCGCAAGCGCGTGAAGAAGGGCTAGGTCGCGCGGGACCGCATAGGAGGCGGAGGTAAAATGAAATATGAAATGTCCCGACCCCTGTCATGGTGAGAGCCGCCGGAGCTCGGACGCGGTGGTGAACTCGGGGCCCGACGCGTATGCAGGCGAGCGCAGGGTGGCGACGGTGCCGAAGCACTCGGTGACGAAGAGGTGCGAGACGTCCGAGTAGGGGACGGCGCCGACCAATCGGTCCAGCGTGAGGACGACGCGGAAGGCGTCGAAGTCGGCGAACGGGGTGGCCAGGGTGCCGCGGTTGTCGACCGTGCCCTCGTACGTCTCGGTGACGTAGCTGATGACGCCGCTCGTGAGGCCCGTGATGGTGCTGGTCGAGGCCCAGGTGGTGTTGAGCGCGAGTGGGTAGGCCATGAGCTTGGCGGGCGGGTCGTAGGTGAGCTCGGTGCGGAAGAGGCCGCCTTCGGGTGAGACGACGCCAAGCAGGAAGAGGCCGTCCGACTTCGCTTCGAAGACGCCGAGGAGGTCTGAGTCCTGGGCCAGGCGGGTCGCGTAGGTGGCCGTCGGGAACGTCGGGCCGTACCAGGTGTCGTGCGGGTCGAGCGTCGTGACGAGGACCTTGGTGTCGCCCGTGAACGTCTGGTCGAGGTCCCAGCGCGGGTCGGCATCCGGGGTGCCGCGGGAGTCGAAATCCACGTCGGTCGCGATGAGGTAGGTCGCCTGGAGGTCGGGCGCGATGGGAACTTCCGAGCGGGTAATCGTACCGTCGCGGTTGGGCAGGCAGACGATGGGGCCTCCGTCGGTATCGGCAGCGTCGGAAGCGTCGCCGGGGTTGGGGGCGTCGCCAGTGTCAGTCGAGGCGGTGTCCGAGGTGGTATCTCCGAGGAGGTCGCCGCCGAAGTCCGTCGCGTCGGCTGTGTCCTCGGCGTCGGTCGCATCCGATGTCGGCGGGGCAGCGCACAGGCCGCTCGGGAGGCAGAGACCGGACGCGCAGTCCGCGGCGACCCGGCAGGGAGCATTCGAGTCGTCGCCGCATGCGACGATTCCGACAGTCCCGACGGCTCCGACAATTCTGAAAAGGACGGCCAGGGCCGAGACGATGACGTTTAGACGGTGCGCCATGGACATCTGGATTAGTGATCGGCCGACGGAGTGTCAAGGGGAGAATGCTGCACATGCGAAGACGGTTTCCGCACTGTGCGAATTCCGCTAGGGTGGGCGTCATGGTCGTCAAACGTTATAGCAACCGAAGGCTGTATGACACGGTCGAGAGCCGATACGTGACCCTGGACGAGGTCGCAGGGCGGATTCGCGGCGGCGAGGACGTGCAGTTCGTGGACGCGCCGACCGGCGATGACATCACGCAGAGCTTTCTCGCACAGATCATCCTGGAAGGCCGCGGGGCCGCCAAGCTATTGCCTGTACCGCTGCTCTATCGGTTGGTGCGGATGGGTGACGATGCGCTCGCCGAGTTCTTCGGCCGCTACGTGTCGTGGGCACTCGAGGTCTACCTGAAGATGAAGCAGGGGGCGCGGGCGAATCCACTGATGGCGGTACCGATGGCGGCGAGCGATGCGCTGCTGCGATGGCTCGGGGGCTTTGGCGGCATGCCGCCTTCGCAGCCGCAGCAGGGGTGGAGTCGCACCTCGTCCCCCTACCCTCCCCCGCCGATGCCCGACGATCCGCCCGAGCCGCCGTGGGTGGCCGGGGCGGCAGACCCATTTGGTGCACGGGCGGGTGTTGCGCCGAGCCCCCAGGACGCCCGCCAGGACGAGGAGTTGGCGTCGCTGCGGGCCGAGCTCGATGGGCTGAAGCGTATCCTCCGAGAAGCCATGGGGGGGCGTCGGGACGGCTGAAGCCAACAGGCTTTCGCTGGCGTGAGTCGACGGATGGGGGAGCGGCTCCTGGGGCACCTTGCTGCATGTGCAGCATTTCGCCCTTGACCGAAGATGTCGGCGGACCTAGATCTTGGTCGAAGCGAGGGCATGAGGTCCTGGCACTTCACCGAGGAGGTCGCACATGGAAGAGTCGAAGGAGCAGTCGAAGGCTGATGGACAGGCGATGTGGCAGACGCTGGTGCTGAGCCAGCTGGCGCAGGTCGAGAGCATGCTGCAGCGGGTCGACGCGACGCTGAAGAGCCAGCTCACCAAGAGCAAGGACCAGCTCGACGAGATGAACAAGCTCACCGCCAGCGCCATGACCTGGGCGGCGGGCCTCCAGAAGGGCGCCATGGACCTGACGCTGGCGACGCTGAAGTCCGCGACCGACGCCATTCAGAAGGTCCGGGCCTGAAAGTGCGGCGCCTTGGCATCGTTTCCGAGGACGGGTCGTCGAGGCTGCTCCGGTGCAGCAGCAGATCGTCGGGAGCGTCGGGAGCGTCAGGTCATGGACCTCCCGTGCTGCTCGTGCCGAGCATGTTGCAGCGCTGGGGCATCCTCGATCTCACGCCCGATGAGAGCCTTGTCGGCGCGTTCGTCGAGGCGGGCCACGACGTCTTCGTCATCGACTGGGGCGAGCTCGGAGAAGAACGCCTCATCGAGTGGGACGAGGTCATCGGTCGGGTCCAGCGCTTCGTGCGTCGATGTAAGACCTCCGCGAATGCCGATCAGGTCTCGCTCGTCGGCTACAGCCAGGGCGGGACTCTCGCTGCGATCGCAGCATCACTGATGCCAGAAGCGGTATCGGCGCTCGTCACGATCGCGGCGCCAATCGATTTCGCCATCGGTGGTGTCCTGAGTCCGCTGACCGATCGGCGGTTGGTCGACGCCGACCTGCTCGCCGACGCCGGCGGTGTACCTGCCAACGCGTTCCGAGGGCTCGTCGCTGCCATGCATCCCGGGGCGACCGCCATCTCAGTGCTGACCTCGCACCTGCACCCCGACCCGAAGACGCGCGCGACCTTTGCCGCGCTGGAGCGATGGGCGAACGATGCGGTCACCCTTCCGCCCGAGGTCCTGCGGGTGTGGCTCAAGCGGCTCGTCCAGGACAATGCGCTCATCCAGGGCGGACTGTCGGTGCGAGGTCGCAAGGTGCGGCTCGACGCCATCACATCGCCAACGCTGGTCGTGGCCGCGGAGGGCGACACCATCTGCCCTCCGGAATCTTCGCTTTCGCTATTGCAGCATATCCGGTCGACCTGCGGCGAGTCGCTGCGGGTGAGCGGAGGACACGTGAGCGGAATCGCCGGTCCAGGCTCGACCGAGCGCACCCATCGCCCGATCGCCGAGTGGCTCCGACGGCGAGTCGCGTCTCACTCGGCAACCTCCGGATGCATCGCGAGCTGACCTCCGGCTTCGGCAAGGGCGAGTCCGCCGTCGACGGTCCCCGCCCCAGCTCGGGACTGAATAGCGGCGATGGCGGCCGCGGCAGCTGTCTTCGTCTTCGAGCCCAGCAGGCGGTCTCGAAAACGGGCGAGCGCAGGAACGGCGGCGACGGAGCCCACAGAGTGAAGCGCCGTGATCGCGGCGAGGTGCATCGTCTCGGATGAACTCTCGAGAGCTTCCAGCAGGAGCGTCTCGCGCTCGGGATGAGGAACGAGGGCGAGCGATTCGAGTCCGGCGCGGTTGAGCGCAAGCATCTGCCCGGGTTGCGGGCGGGCGAAGGCGTCGACGACCGCTACCGTGCGCGGGTCGTTCGGTGCGAGGTCGACCAGGGACTCGAGGGCGGTCACCTCGAGCTCGATGAGCCGTGCTGGAGGGAGTGGGTCGAAGCTCGACTGGTCCGGGGGGAGTGTCGCGATCTCGACCAGCGTCGTCAGGTCGGCACGGTGGCGCGCGATCCGGAGCCGGGTCGCGAGGTCGCGGTCGGTGGCGAGATGGGCGACGGCCTGCTTTGTCCGGGTGGACTCGGGGAAGTGGTCGATGAGAAGCCCCAGCGCCCTGCATCGGACGCCAGGAACGGGGTCACTCGTCGCTCGTTCGAACAACTGTCGGACAGGGTCATCGAGGTTCTTGCGCATGGCGCGAGCGACCTCACCACCGGCGTCGAAGTGGCCATTCGCTCTTGGGTCGATGCGACCATTGGCCTCCAGTTGCCAGGTGTTGTCGAGGAGGAGCCAACCCTTAGAAACGACGCGGCGAATGAGGCCCCTCACATCGGGAGAGAGGAGTGCGAGCACCGTCACCTCGGAGCCCTTGATGACGATCTCGGCGTCGAATGCGGGGTCACCCACGACGACGTCTGGACGTGGGTCCTTGGTCTGTCCGAGTCCCCACAGGCGCTCGAAGAAACCATGGGCACCAATGGCGACGTCGCCCCCGACGGGACCGACGAAGATCTCGGTGCTGATGCTGTTCTTGCCTGTGCGTTTGACGTTCGAGCTGTAGCGGAGCTCGGACGGCTCCGGGGAGTCGGGGAGCGGATGGTCATAGGTCACCGGTGGCGCGGCGTCGAGCGCGGCATGTGCCTTCTGGCGGTGTTTGCGGAGGAACCAACCGATGGCGACGAAGACGGCGAAGGCGACGATGGCCAACGCGACATCGGCGGAGAGGACAACGTTCATGGCAGGTCGTTCTTGTGCGGATGGATGGACAGTGCGCCGAGCTCTTCGGCGTAGGTCTGCGCGCCTTCGCGCGGGCCAGATTCCCGCGCCTGGATCCGGGCGATGGCGGTTGCGGCGGCCTTCTTCACGAGTGGGGACAAAGGTCCTCCCGTAACGGGATGAGGTCCTTGACGACATCGACGCTGCCGACGAACCCGAGGGCGGTGACAGCTTCGAGGATGATGCCATCATCTTGATTTTCGAGGAAGGGGACGAGCCTGGTCTGGGCGTTCGGGTGAGGAACGGTCTGCAGCCCTCTGATGGCGGCGCGCTGGAAGAACGCGTTGGATTCCGAGAGCCGCTCGCTCCGCGAGAGTCGCCTTGGGTTCCTGGTGTTGCCCGCCAAGAACCATGAGGTCGCGCACCCGAGGACAATAGGGATGATGAACGCGAGGACTCCGGCGTCGATCGCCGCGATCATCGAGGCAGCAAGCGTGGACCGGTGCTCTTCGGGGATGAGCGGACGCTCATCGGGCGACCTGTCGGGGTCCAGTTTGCTGCATCCGCAGCAGACAGGTTTGTCACGAGTCAGTCGCAGTTTGCTGGCTCAGCGCCAGGTTGCCGCCCTCTTGCGACAAGGCCAGCGCCCCGGCGTCTGCACCCGTCGCGCGCGCCTGGATGGCAAGGATGGCGTCCTTCGCGGCGCCCTTCAGACGGAAGGCGAGCAGCTTGTCGCGATGCGGGGCAAGCGCGGGCACGGCCTCGACAGTGCCGACGCGGCCGAGCGCGACGATGGACTCGTACCGGAGGTCGTCGTCATCGATGGCGAGCGTGCGCAGGAGCACCGCTTCGGCGCTGGGGTGAGGCACGGTCGCGAGGGCGCGCACAGCGGCCAACACGAGCGGCCTGTCTTTGGTGGGGTCGAGCTCGATCCAGGTGGCAACGACGCGCTGAGTCGTCACATGGCCTGGATCGATCGCGACCATGGCTTCGAACGCATCGACGCGGAGCTCGGACTCCGCCTGGTTCCGCTCCGCGAGCAGGCAAAGCCGATCGATGTTCGAAAGCACGCGGGCGGCCAGAAGGACGATGGCCTCCGATGAGTCGTTCATGGCCGTGCGCAGGGCCTCTCGGGTCTCGGGTGCGTTGTTGTACTCGGCGATGAGGAGCTCGAGTGCGCGCTTGCGGACGGGCTCGGAAGTGTCCGACGCGACTCGCTCGGCCAGTCGTTGAGCGACCTTGGCCTGGTTGTCGCGAAAGAGGCGCGCCAGGTCGAGCCCGATGATGATCTGGTCGCGGATGTCCTCGCCCTTCGACCCGCCGATTTTGTAGGTCCAAGTTCCGGATCCGAACCCCCAGCGGCGGGCTACGGCCTGGCTGACGACCTGTCGCGTGTCGGCATCCAGCAGCGCCAGGGCCATCGACTCGGAACCCTGGACCTTGACGGCCTCGTCGAAGCGGGCATCGCCTGTCCGGATGTCGGAGCCGAGCAGGGTCGAGAAGAAGCCTTCGCTAGCGAGGACCAGCTCTGTGGTCATGCCGCCTTCGACGCGAACCCGAGTGTAGGTCGAGCGGTTCTTGCCCGAGCCGACGACGTAGATGTCCGCGGTCACTTCGAACCCGTCGACGAAGCCGTGCATGAACTCGTTACCGTTCAGCTTGAGCCCGAACTCAATGGCCATGGCCCGCCATGCGGCTATGCGCGCGCGCTTTCGGTGCGACTCGGAGGCCAGCGCCCAGATGATGAGGCCGATGAGCAGCAAGACGATGAGTCCGAAGAGCGGACCGCCGGCATCGGCGAGGAGTATGTCGTGGAACATCGGTCGAGCTCCCAGGGGCGGCTCGCGGAGAGCAGTCATCGGTCGTCGGTCGTCCCGCGGATCCGCAGCGGTGCCGGAGCATACCGCTCGTGGGGCACCCCGGAAAGGTGACCGGAGCATCTTCTGACGTCTCCATACGTTTCGGCACCACATGGGGATGAAAACGCATGGAGACCGATCGGATCGCTCGCCCGGCTACGGCCCGCTACGCCGCGGGCCTGCGACCGGGCGAGCAGACGTTTGCCCCTGACGTCTCCATACGTTTCGGCACCACATAGGGATGAAACGCAAGGCGACGTGCTCGGATCGCTCGCGCACGCTACGGCCCGTCAGCCGCCGGCCTGCGACGTGGCGAGCAGATGTTTCCCCTGTCACTGGCGACCGACTCAGGGGTGCCGCGTGTCGCTCGCGCAGATGTCTCGATGATCGAGATACCTGGCATGGCGAGCGGTGGGCCGAGCGGGGTCCGGATCCGCCCAGAGGTCGGCCGAGCCGCGCGAAGTCGGTGGCGCTAGCGGGCCGCGGGGCGGACATGGTAGACGCGGGCGACGGTTCGATGCTGGACCTGGACCTGGAACCCGGAAGCACCCCATGAATGTCGCCTCGATGCCCCCTGCCACCCGCAAGAAGCTCGTCCATATGGCCTGCGTCGCAGCCTGGTCCGACCTCGAGATCAAGGACTCCGAGCGTAAGGTCGTCTTCGAGATCGCGACCCAACTCGCGTTGACACACGACGAGATGGACGAGGTCCGGCGCTGGCTCGAGGAGGCGCCGCCCGAGTTCGACCCCTACGACATCCCCCACGAGCACCGTCAGACGTTCCTCGCCGCCTTCCTCGAGGTCGTGACCGCCGACGGGCGCATCGATGTGGAGGAGTCGGAGTCCATTCGCCTCCTGCGCGAGCTGCTCGCCTGAGTCGCCGGTTTGGAAGACCGGGGCCGACGCGAAAGGGCGGGTGCGTCGATCCGTTCGCACCGCTGAGAACGAGAACTCCCGAGCGCCCGCTCGGGGGCTAACCAAGCGGGTGCGGCGCGAACGCTTGTCATCCACGCGACCAATGGCTTGCCATGTGGGGATCGCTTCCTATAGTCCCGCCGCTCTTCAGGCTGAGCTGCGTCACACATGCAGCCTTCAAGCACCGCCGGAGGCCAAAGCCCATGACCCAAGCAACCGGAACCGGAAACAACTTCCCCAAGCGCGTGGGCGACTACGACATCGACGTGCGCGGCCGGGGCCGCCAGTTCAAGAGCGACTTCCTCGAGAAGTTCAGCTCTTGCCATGGCCTTGTGCCCCTCTTCTTGTACTCGCCGATTGCCATCCTGGCCCTCGTCGTCGCGGTCACCAGCTATGCGACCTCGGCGGGCACCATCGTGGCGGCTGCGGCGGGCGGGCTCTTCTTCTGGACCTTCTTCGAGTATTGGATGCATCGCGAGTTCTTCCATTGGAAGGCCTTCCCGAAGATGCACTACTTCCTGCATGGGATTCACCATGTGTACCCCAATGATCGGGGGCGCCAGGTGATGCCGCCCGGCGCGTCGCTCATCGTCGCCGTCCCGATGTGGTTCCTCTTGCAGGGCCTCTTCGGGACCGAGCTGGCCCTGCCCGTCTACGCGGGCTTCGTCGGTGGCTACGTCTGGTATGACACGACCCACTACTGGACCCACGTCGGCAAGGCGCGGACCGCCTGGGGCAAGTACCTGAAGCAGCACCATATGCGGCACCATTTCCAGTCGCATCACCACCGCTTCGGTGTGTCGACCCCGCTCTGGGATTGGGTCTTCCGCACGATGCCCAAGGTCGAGGGCAAAGACGACTGAGCTCGGGACCACGGTTCCAAAACGAAAAAGGGCGCCCCAATCGAGGCGCCCTTTTTTGTGCGTGTCACCGCTCGCCGAGGCCGACCGAGGCCGGCTCGTGGCAGATCAGGCTGCCGTGGGTCGAGCGGTCCGAGCCGTGACGGGGCGATTCGCAGCGTCGCCCGCCATCACACGTGCGACCATCTTCTCGGCTTCGGCGTGCTGCTCGGCGCCACCGGTTCGGCTCGCGCCGAGGCCCTTGGCGGTGTGCCCGAGCGCGATGACCGCGCCATTCCACCACGCCCAGGTCGCATAGCGACGCGCGAAGGCACGCATCTGGGCCAGGCGGCCCTGCTTCTCGAGCGGGACCGGGAGCGTCTCCTGGCGGTGGCGCTGGGCCTCGCGGTAGATCTGCTCGAAACGGCCGAGCACGACGTCCGGGTGCGCCGTGCTGCGCGACATACGGCGGGCCTCGTCACCCATCTGGCGGCGGCGCTCGGGCTGGTTGAGGATCCCGAGCGTCGCAGCGGCAAAGCGCTGGTCCGCGTCAGTGACGCCATGGAATGGAACGAGCGCGCCGTTGACGCCATCGGCCATCTGGCCAGCGACGCCCATGTCGTCGTCGAAAGCGACGACGGGGACCCCGCACCAGAGGGCTTCGTTGACGACGTTGCCGAAGGTCTCGGACACCGACGTGTAGGTGAAGAGGTCGGCGTGGGCGTACCAGTCGACGAGCGTCTTGTGGCCGACCTCACCCGGGAAGTGGATGCGGGCGCCAAAGGGCGAGTTCATCGCCATCTCGACCAGGTTCAAGTGGTCGTGGCCGTCGCCGACGAGGGTCAGCGTGACGTTCGGGTCGGCGGGAGCGATGTGGTTGTTGAAGATGTCGATGAGGCGATCGAGGCTCTTCTCGCGGTCGTGGCGGCAGACCACGAGCAGGCGGCGACCCTTGACGAAGTGGCTCGGGAACGGGTCGGAGCCGGGGGCGGCCGAGAAGATGCCCGGGTTGATGGGGCGACCGACGACCTCGATCGGAGCGGTCACGCCGCGCTCGCGCCAGTACTTCACCATGTGCTTGGACTGCACGATGAAGGCGTCGCTGTGGTTGTAGATGTGGGTCGCGAAGTTGCGCTCCATGCCGAGCGCGCGGCCCTGCCACCAATCGCGGAAGGTCTCGTTGGCGTAGAGCTTGTCCGACAACAGGAAGTGGCTGTGGGTCGGGAGGTGGATGATGTGCGTGTTGAGGAAGGGGATGCCCCACATCTCGCGCGCCCACACCCCATAGTGGAGCATGTGGCAGTTGGCCTGGCCGTGGATGATGTCGACGTCCGGGCGGTCCGCAAAGAGGTGGCGCGGGCCGCCTGGCATCGCGACCTTGACGTTCGGGTGGGTCGCGAACGCAAAGGAAGGAAAAAGGAAGTTGGTCTCGCCTTCGACCGGCGCGACGGCCTGGGTGTCAGGCCCCATCATGGTCACGCGGTGCCCGCGGCGCTCGAGGCCTTCACGCAGGAATCGGGTGTGGATAGCCGGGCCGGACTGGACGGCGGGCGAAGGGAACTGGGAGAGGATACCGACTTTCACGTGGGCTCCGGGGGCTACCGAGAGGCGTTGTTTTGCGGGGCGAATCCACCAGGCCGCAAACGCGATGGGCGGACCTAGTGCAAGGGCCGAGCCGGGCGCAACGTTTTCACCCACTCATCTGACACCTGTCGCGCACCCCGGCCAACGACGGGGGTCCGCGGTAGATGGCGGCCCGGCGGCCAAATGGGCAGGTGGAGTAGGCTTACTCCGAGGTGGTGGATCAACTAGCCAACCCAGTGGCCACCCAATTGTCGGGATATGACCGAGAGAGGCGCCACCGGCTCGGCCGAGCGTTCGTTCCGCCGCGCAAAGCCTTGCGCAGCACGCTAGGACGAGCGTTCGGTAAGCAGTCAAACTCTCGTCAACGCCGGATGCGAAACTTGCTGGTGCATAGGTGGACGACTATCCAGCGCGGGCCATCGCCAAGCCTGCTCGCGACGGTTCCTTCAGCTTCCGAGGCTCATATGCGCACCGGCTCCGACCTCAACATCGCCGTCAAACCCTTCCAGGAAGAAGACCGCGCCAAGAGCTGGCGGCTCCTCGCCATCACCATCGCGGCGCTGCTCGCGACGCTCGCTGGCGTCATCCTCATCCCGGCCTGGCCCGCCAAGCTGGCGCTGGGCGTGCTTGCGGGGCTGCTGCAGATTCGGCTTTTCATCTTCTATCACGACTACTTGCATGGCGCGCTGTTCCATGATTCGAAGGCCGCGGGCGCGATCTTCTCGGCAGTCGGGTTCTATATGCTCGCGGTGCGGTCCGTCTGGCGGGAGACCCACAACTACCATCACAAGAACAACGCGAAGCTCATCGGCTCGGCCATCGGCAGCTTCCCGGTTGTCACGGTCGGCATGTGGAACTCGATGAGCCCGACGCAGAAGCGGCTGTATCGGGTCGTACGGCACCCGGCGACCATCTTCATGGGCTACCTCACGGTGTTCCTCATCGGCATGACGGTTTCGCCCTTCCGGCGCGACCCGAAGGCGCACTGGGGTGGGCCTCTCGCGGTGCTTGTCCACGTTGGGATGATCGTCGCGGCCGGCATGCTCTTTGGCTGGACGACGGCGGTCTGCCTCGTCGCGCTCCCGTCGGCCGTCGCGCTCGGACTCGGCAGCTACTTGTTCTTCGCCCAGCACAACTTCCCGGACATGAAGCTGAAAGACCGTCGCTCGTGGGACTACACGTACGCCGCACTGAAGAGCTCGAGCATGTTCGAGATGTCGCCCGTCCTGCACTGGTTCACGGGCAACATCGGCTACCACCACATCCACCACCTGAACCATCGCATCCCGTTCTATCGCCTCCCGGAGGCGATGGCGGCGCTGCCCGAGCTGCAGTCCCCCGGGCGCACGAGCTGGCGGTTGGCCGACGTGTCGGCGTGCCTGAGTCTTGCGGTGTGGGACCCGGAGCGCGACCGCATGCTCACCTACCAGGAGCTCGACCGCCCCGTCGCCCAGGCGGCGCTGGCGGCGTGAGCTGAGCGTTCGATCCCCGCGGGGCCGCTGAAATGGCGGCCCTAAAATGAAATATGAAATGTCCCGACCCCTGAATCGGGAACCCTTGAGCACGATGTTGGGGGTTGTGGATCGGTCGAGCGGGCCCGGTCCGTGGGCTACTTCGTTACGAAGAAGGGGACTGAGTTGAGGGCTCGGGAGGCGAAATGCGGTGCGCCCCTTTCCTCGAACGGGTCTGGGTAGCATTGTTATCCGGTTGCGAGCCCGGGCTTCCTCCGGGACCTCGCGGACGGCCGGAGAGTCGCCGATGTCTGAGACGCCCAAGACGCCCCACACGCCGCCTATGGTCGATGACCGCCCGACTGGAAAGTCTGCCCCCCAGGCCGGTCCGCGGATCGCAACCTTCCTGGCGTCGGCCACCGAGCTCGTCTGCGCATTGGGGATGCGCGACAAGCTTGTCGGGATCTCGCACGAGTGTGACCACCCGTTCGGCCTCGAGGACCTCCCTCGGCTGACGAAGTCGCGGGTCGCCGCCCCGACGTCGCGGGCCATCCACGACAAGGTCGAGACCCTGGTGAGCCAGGCGATGGCCCTCTACGAGGTCGACATAGCCGCCTTGAAGAAGGTCGCGCCCGACGTGCTCGTGACCCAGGACCTGTGCGCGGTGTGCGCCGTCGGACTCGAGGAGGTCAGGCGGGCCGCCAGCGAAGTCCTGGCCAAAGACGTGACCATCGTCAGCCTGGCTCCACGAAGGCTCGATGACGTGTGGAACGACCTCGTTCGTCTTGGTGAAGTGCTCGGCATGGGCATGACCGCTCAAGCAATCGCCAACGGGTTCCGAAGCCGCATCGACCGGGTGACCGGCCGCATGTCCGAGGTCGTCGCCCGCTACGGGAGGCCCAAGGTCCTGGCCATCGAATGGATGGACCCGGTCATGGTCGCCGGTCTCTGGATGCCCGACCTCATCGAGCGGGCCGGCGGCGAGGCGCTCGTCGGAAGGGCCGGCCAGGATGGTGAAATCATCGAAGACTTCGGCGCCATCGAGCCCGACGTCGTGCTCGTCAAGCCATGTGGCTTCGACCTCGAGCAGACCCTGGCAGAGCTCAACTGGTCAGGCCAGGGTGCTGACGGTGCAGCCCCGTTGAGCGAGCTGCGGCGCCGCTGGCCCAAAGCCCGGTGGTATGCGGCAGACGGCAATGCCTACTTCAACCGTTCGGGACCGCGGCTCGTCGAGTCGCTCGAAATCCTCGCCGCATGTGTCCACCCCGAGGCGACCAAGGACTTTGCCGAGCGCCATCGCGGTCGCTTCGTCGCGCTCTGAGAGAGCCCACTCCGGGCGGTCACGACGACGCGAAGAAGGCCTCGATGGCTGTCATCGCGGCAGTGACACCGCCGCCGTGAGCCCGGACGAAGGCACCATCGACCGGGGCGTTTCCGGGGGCGGCCGCGGACATGGCAGCGGTCCCGTCGAAGTCGACGTAGGCGAGGCGCAGGCTCAGCTCGTGGTCTGCCCGGCCGAAGTCGCTCCCCGGCAGCAATGCTACCCCGGCGTCTTCGAGCAGGCGTTCGGCGAGCTTCTTTGACGTGGTGATGCCTCGTGAAGCGAGCCACTCACGCTTTGGACCGTAGTCGGCAAACACGTAGAAGGCGCCGTCGGGTGCGACGACCTCGGCGCCCGTCTTGCGGAGCGACGCTGTTACGTGATCGCCGAGCCCCATGAGGACGCGGCGAGCTGCGGAAAGGTAGTCCTCGATCGCGGGCCCGCCGTCGAACGCGGTGACTGCCGCGTATTGAATCGGAGCGCTCGTCGAGGTGTAGCTCTCCGAGGCAATGGCACTCATCGCGTCTCGGAGCCAAGCGAGCTCGCGTGGAAAGACGAAGGCGCCGAGTCGCCAGCCGCCAGCCCCACACCACTTGCTGAGCCCAGTGCTGACGATCGTGCCCTCGGCGTAGAGTGGGGCTATCGACACGTGTTCGCCCCGGTGGTGCAGCTCGCCGTAGATCTCGTCCGAGAGCACGATGATGTCGTGGCGGCGGCAGACCATCGCCAGGTACTCGAGTTGGTCGCGGCTGTAGGTCGTGCCGGCCGGGTTGCTCGGGTAGTTGAGGATGATGACGCGTGGGCGGTTGGGGCGCTCGCGGCAGTGTTCGTCGAGCGCGTCCGGATTGAGGCACCAGCGCTCGGTCGCCCGCATCGGGAGGAACTGGACCGCGCGCCCGATGATCTGGGCCTGCGGCGCATAGGACACCCAGGCCGGTGTCGGCAGCAGGAGGTCGCCGTAGAACGCGACCTGGAGGAGGAACATGAGCTCCTTCGAGCCGGGCGCGACCAACACATCCGCAGCCGTCCGGTCGAGCCTGTGCGAACGATGGAGGTAGCCGGCAATGGACTCGCGCAGGGCCATGAGTCCCTTCACGGGGAGGTAGTCCTTCTCGTGGGCGTGGCGTCGTAGCGCCTCGACGACCGACTCCGGCACCGGGAAGGGCGACTGGCCGAGCCCGAGCTTATGGATGGTGCGCCCCTGTAGGCGTAGCGCGTTCGAGCGCTCGTTGATGGCGACCGTGGCGGATGGCATGAGCCCGCGCACGGCGAGGCTCAGATGGGACGCGGACCAGGAAGCCATGAGGTCACTCCCACTCGACGTGGCCGAAGATCGTCGGCTGGCGGCGCTCGACCGGATCGGCCGGGGAGGTGCCTTCTTCGAGCATGCGGCGAAGTCCGTCTTCGAAGAAGAAGCGGTCTTCGCCAAAGGCCGGGGTGAGGCCGTCGAGCCAGGTCGCGTTCTCGTCGTAGCGGGCGAAGAAGGGGCGGCCGACCCAGTCCGGGTCACGAGCCTGGAGGAAACGAAGGGCGAAGACCTCTTCGCCTGCGATGGTCGCGACGCCGTCGACCACGACCTTGCCCGGGGTGGCGCTCATCGAGGGGCCGCGGACCGTGCGGGCGAGGCCGGAGACCTGCTTCAGGGCACCGCGATAGATCTCGAACGCCCGGGCGAGCGGGACCGCGAAGTAGTCCTTGGGCCCCGTGTCGCGTTCGACGAACATGTAATAGGGCACGAGGCCGAGCTGGACCTGGAGACGCCACATCTCCGCCCAGGTGGTCGCGTCGTCGTTGATGCGACGGATGAGCGGGGCCTGGCAGCGGATGACGGCGCCGGTATCACGAACGCGGCGCAGGGCGTCCTGCGCGGCCGGGGTCTCGAGCTCTCGCGGGTGGCTGTAGTGGGCCATGATGGCGAGGTGGCGGCCGGACTTGGCAACACGCTCGAAGAGGCGGAGCAGGTCGTCTGCGTCCTTGTCGGTCGAGAAGCGGTGCGGCCAGTAGGCGAGCGCTTTGGTGCCGATGCGGATGGTCGTGAGGTGGTCGAGCGAAGGGTCCAGGAGCGGCTCGATGTAGCGGCGCAGCACGGGCGTGCGCATCATCATCGGGTCGCCGCCCGTGAACAGGATATTGCTGACCTCGGGGTGGGTCGCGAGGTAGCGCGTGAGGCCGTCGACCTCCTGGCTTGCGAACTTGAGCTCGTCGAGGCCGACGAACTGCGCCCAGCGGAAACAGTAGGTGCAGTAGGCGTGGCAGGTCTGGCCCTGACTCGGAAAGAACAGCAGCGTTTCCCTGTATTTATGCTGCATTCCTGGCAACGGGCGGCCGTCGACCTGGGGCACGTTGAGCTCGCGCTGGCCCGCGGGATGCGGGTTCATCCGCGCCTGAATCGTGCGGGCGGCCGCGAGGATCTCGGGCTCGGAGGCGCCGCGTTTGATGAGCGTGACCATCGTGGCGAGGTCATCGGCCGGCAGCATCCCGGGCTGCGGAAAGGTGAGCTGATAGATGGGATCGGCGGGGATGTTGTCCCAATCGATGAGCTCGTCGACGACGTACGGATTGGTGCGAAACGGGAGGACCGCGGCGACGGCCTTCATCTCGATGCGATCGTCGGCCGAGAGGTGGGAGAGCCCTTCGATGGAGTCGAGGCTATCGCGTTGGAGCGCCTTGAACTTGCGGGCTTTGAGACGGACTTTCGGGCGGCGCGCGGAGAGGTCGGAGTCGGCCGGGGTCGACTCGAGGGAGGGGTGGCCGCGGAACGCGATGGTTTCGATGGCGAGGCTCATCGGAGGCTCCTCTGGTGGGATGGACTGTGCGAACTCGCGGCGGTTCGGGCCGCGATGGGTATCGACGGCGACGCGTATCGGAGTGCGGGTGCCAGGGGGCTGAATGACCCGGCGGGGCGCTCGGAGGAACGGAGTCGTCGACGATGTTCGTGTTACGGTCCGCGCAAAGCACGGCGCGCGCAGTGTGGGCTCGAATGGGCGACCTGTTTGGAACGAGGTCGGGCCTTCAAGACCGCAAGGCGCGCCGAGGCGCTGACCAGACCGCAATAGGACGGCAGCAGGCTCACGATGTCAACCGGCGATGCTCATCGCGAGGTCGCTTTTTGCTCTATCTCGATCATCGAGATAAAAGAAAGAGATCAGATATATCTCGAGCATCGAGATATTTGCATTATCTCGATGCTCGAGACTTGAACCTCAGAAGAGGTCGCTTGGGTCGTACGGCTCGCACTGCTCGAGAAAGCGGCGGGCCTTTTCGGCGGCGGCGCGCCACTCGTCCTTGCGGTCGCGGTGGTCGCGCTCGAGGATGAAAAGCACGAGCGAAGTCAGGACGTTGGCTTCGCCATGGGCAGCGATGGCGGTCTCGAGCTTCGGGAGCAGACCGGGGATATGCGCCAGGATCGAACGCGTGAACGAACCGTCGGCGCTCTGCAGGAGGAGGAGATCGTAGAGCGGGTCAGAGGCTTCGCGGCGGGCCTTCACGGCTTGGGCGGGCGCGGAGGGAAGAGCACGTCGTGCGGGGAGGGACTGCGCGCGCGCGTTCGACTCCTCAGCTTCAGCTGGTGCGGACATGCGTGCACGGCGCGCGGGTGCGGGGTCCCCCGAGAGGAGAGGTGCCGGGGGTGGAGGGGGGGCTGGAACAGCTCTCGTTGCCCCGGGTAAGGGGCCCGAAGGTGGCGTGCCCCTCTTGCGCATCGGGCCGCCCGGGGGAGCGGCTGACCCCATCGCCATCGGGGAGCCGCCGCGCGACTGCGGAGCCGAGGCACCGGTGCCACCCCACCCTGCCGTCAGCGCGATGGGGACCCGGCGTAGCTCGGCGCCGTGGGTCCGCTCGGTGAGGCTTCGGACCTCGACGGCGACGAAGCTCGTGACGCTCGACATGAGCGAGTGGGCCTTGGCGAGCTCGACGATGGCAGCGCGTTTCCGTTCTTCGTGGTTCTCGGGGCGAGGGCGGTTCTGCGAAGAGCCGCGGCGACCAGCGTCGTTCTCGAGGTCACGAATGGATGACCGCGCCCACAGCGTCGGGACGGGGCCGCCGAGCGCAGCGGTCTCGAGCGCCGAATCCGGGACCTCGACGGTGAAGCGATGCGGCCCGGCGACGAGGGTTATCTGTCGGGTGTCGCCAGAGCGGACGCGGGCGCGCACGACGAGCGGGTCGCCAGCGAAGACGGGTGGGACCTCACGCGGGGACTGTTCGACCTCGAGCTGGCCCCAGTCGATGGCGATGTCGGTGAGGGCCGGGGTGCGGACGCGGCCGAACTGGCGCAAGACCTTGGGCTCGATGCGTTCGCCCGGGGCGATGAGCTCGACCTGACCACGCGAGACGCGGGCGAGTTCCTTGACGAGGTGCTCGGAGACACCCGACCCGATGCCGAACGTGAAGACGCGGTTCTGGGTCTTGTAGGCTTCGGCCAGTGTGATGACGGCGGACTCGTTGCTGACCTGGCCGTCGGTGAGCAGCAGGATGCTGCGCGGCCGGCTCGTCGGGCGGGCGTAGATGGCCTGGAGCGGGGCCAGGATCTCGGTGCCGCCGAGGTTGGCGTGGGTGTCGGCGATGTAGGTCGAGGCCTTGGCGAGGGTGTCGGCGGTGAAGGGTTCGGCCGTGCGGAAGAGCGACTCGTGATGGGAGCCGAAGCGCACGATATCGAAGGTGTCGCGTTCGTCCAGCGCCCGGACGCAGAGGGCCAGCGCGCGGCGGGCCTGTTCGATGGACTCACCGTCCATGCTGCCGGAGCAGTCGACGACGAAGATGACTTCGCTGCCCTCGGAGGCGAGCGAGAGGTCGGGGACGAAGTCGACCTGGATGAAGCGTTCGCCGGTCGTGGACCGGGCCACGTGAAGTGCTGGGCCGGCGGTCGCGGGCTCGATGATGAGGACGAAGTCGCGGTCGAGGGCGACGTCGTCGTGCGCGAGCTCGACCTGGAGGTGGGGGTTGGTCGGGGTCGGGAGGATGGTGCGGATCGGATGGCTCGGGGACTCGACGCGGCGGGTCGAGGTGCCGAGGTCGATGGTGAGCTTCAGGCCGTAGGGGACGGTCGGCAGACGGTCGGGGTTGATGCGCTCGGCGTCGGGCTGACCGACTTCGGGCACCTCGGCGCGGGGGATGAAACGCGGCGAGACGGTGGTCGGGAGCATGAAGCGGTAGGCCGGGCCCTCGGCGTTCAGAGGGGCGACCCAACGGAGCTCGAGGGTGGCTTCGGCTCCCGGTGGCAGATTGCCGACCGAGACGGTGAAGATGTTGGGGCGCTCCTGATCGAGGAGGTAGGCGCCGTGCCCATCGGCCATGGCGTCGTCGTAGATCTCGAAGGCCTTCTCGCGCTCTTCGATGCGGCCTTCGATGCGGCGACCTGCGACCTCGGCGGCGAAGCCGGAGACCGCTGCGTCGGTCGGCAGCGGGAAGACGTAGACGGCCTCGATCGGGGTGGATTCCTGGTTCTTGAAGCGCTGACGCAGCGTCACTTCGGACGAGGAGCCTGCAACGGTGGCGTGCACGTCGACACCGAGGAGCGGGACCGCGACCGGTTGGGCGTCCGAGGTGGGGCGGATGTAGAGACCGGAGGGCTGGGTCAACATGGTGTGGGCTCCTTCGAAGTTTGGTTTGGGGACACCGTGGGCATCAGGCGTCGTCGGGATCGGGCGCGGTGGTCCGGGCCGGAGACGGTCGGTCGAGTTGGTCTTTCAAGGCGATGAGGCGGGCGGTGGCGACGAGGTCGTCGATAGCGGTCCGGGTCAGGGCGCCGTCGCGGATGAGCAGGTCGACGCCGGGCGCGACGGTGTGCCGAAGCCAGGTCTCACTCGTGGGTTGGGGCGCCGGGTTTGGCGGCGGGGTCCGGCGCGGAGTGGGTGAAGCTTGCGATGGCGATGGGGGCTGGGCTGGTGTGTCGGTTGGGAGGGTCGGAGGCCCGAGCCGGCTCAGGATGACCTCGAGCGGGATGCCGACCTCCTGGAGGCGCTTGACCGCAATGAGGCGCTCGAGGTGGGCCTGCGTGTAGTGGGAGCCGCGACCACCACCGAGTGGCGGCGAGAGGAGGCCGCGCTGGATGTAGAAGCGAATCGTGCGGCGGGTGACGTCGGCGCGTTCGGACAGCTCTCCTATAGAGAGGTGCGCTGGGTCGTTGATGTTGGGTTCGTCCATGGCATCGGCATAATGCGACACCACGATGTCGAATTCAAGTGTCGTGTTTTATCGGGCGTCTTTGCTGGACCACAGACTGCGAGACACCCTGTTTACAAAATATCGGTGGGGTCGGGGCGTCAGGCCGCTGCGCCGGTATTCGACCCTTTACGCGGCGGAAAGAAAACCTGAGCCACCACAGAGAGGCGTTACATGAAAGCACTCGGAACCATCAAATGGATGCTCGTCGCAGGTCTCGTCACAGTCGCCGCCCCGGCTTTTGCTGATGGCCCGCGGGATGATCGCCGCGGTGAGCGCCAGGACCAACGCTGGGACGAGGACGGCGACGATGACCGCGACGGGAAACGTTGGGACGGCGACCGCCGGGACAGCGACGATGGCGACGGCTGGAAGCGCAACTGGCGCGACGATGACCATCGCGACAACGGGTGGCGCGACGGCGGCGGGCGCTGGAACAAGTGGGGCGACCATCGCGCGGCGCGTCAGGGGCGGCGCATGATCCGCGAGGGCAACCAGCTCATCGCCGAGGGTCAGCGCATGGTCTATCAGGGGCAGCAGTGGGGTCGTTACCGCATGATTCGCCGTGGCGAGCGGACTCTCGAAAAGGGTCAGGCGATGGTGCAGGAAGGTCGGCAGATGGTGTGGCGGGCTCGTTCCTGGTCTCGCTGAGACATGGCGCTGGGTCTCGCCGGTAGGCTCGACCAGGTCGTCAGCTTCATGACCATTCCATGACAGTTCCATGACCAAAGGACCATGATTCGGGGCGGCGCGACGTGATAGACCATGGTCATGACGTCGCGAGTCCCCGACCCGAAAGCCTCACCGAAACAGCGCACCTTCGCGCTGTTGGTGAGGCTTTTTGTGTTCTGTCTGGTCGCGGGGTGCGGTGCCTCCAGGGTCGAGATGTCGAACGTGGGCGAGCCAGTGGGTTACGCCGCGTTCGAACACCACGGTGTCTTCCCTGTGGTCGATACCGAGGAGATGGCCAGCGTGTCGGTGTCGCTGGGTCAGGATCACGCATCTTACGCCATCGCAAAGCATTATCTGGACTCCGGACGCATCCCTCCCGCAGCCGCGATCCGGGTGGAGGACTTCGTCGCGGCCCTCGGAGGGCCTTCACGCGCAGAGGCGAACAGCGTGCTCGGCGCGACCATTGGGCCATCGCCCTATCGGCCAGGCTGGCATCTCCTGGTCATTTCGATCCAACCCGAGGTCACTGTTTTCGAGGGTCGTCCGGAGACGACTGTCGTCTCGAGCATGGGCGTGGCTGGTCCAATGGAGAGAGCACTCGTCGCCGCGGGCGCGGTGGTCAGTTCAGGGTCGAAGGTCATGGATGGGGCAACTGGGGAGGTCGCCAACCACACGATTGTGGTCACCTCGGGATCGGGACTGGGCGGGATCGAAACCCAGGGGGCGATGCTTCGTGACGCCGGTCGAAGGCGGGAAGCTGGTGGGCTGGTGTCGGTGGTGGCACGGATCGAAGCCGGACTGGACGACGCGTTGCTCGATGCGCTCGCGGCGGCGGGTGGGGGCCTGCACGAGGCCTGGGTCCCGGGGCGGGAAGATGCCATCGCGAGGCGCCTGATGGGGCGCTTCGCGCTCGTCGACGCCAGGCTGGCCGTGCGGTTCACGGGTCCCCGGAGGTGGCGCCTCGTGGGATATGAGAGTCGGAGCATGACGGACTCGAAGAGGCGTCTCGTGGGCGGCGCCATGCCAGCGGGCGAGGTCGGGCGAGTGGTCTTCGAGCTGGACCTGGCCGGTCGATCACACCGCGAGCTGGGGGTGATGGAGCTGAGAGGGCGACGGCTCGAAGATGTCCCGCGACACAATGCGGAGGCGGCACCCCTGGCTCGGATGGCGCTGGTGCCGGGGCCGCCGGACGAGAATCACAGACGGGTGACGTTGGTGGCGATGCTCGCCGAGAAGCTGCGGGGGACGTTCTGGATGAAGGACGTGCCGATGGGAGCCTTCGTGTCGGAGCTCGAAGGTCTGGCGCGCGAGGGGGAGCTCGACAGGCTCGTCGTTTCAGTCGTGAAGCTGTGGCCTCGTCGCGAGCCGGTGCGAGAACGACCGACCTCGCACAAGGCGGCTCTGCCATGAAGCGAGTGAGACTCGTGGTCGGACTGGGCCTGCTCTACGCCGCGCTGCTGGCGGGCGTGGTGGCACTGATGGGGGTGTCCTTCGACGAGCGTGAAGATGCCCTGAATCAGCTGGCCAGGGAGCGCGAGGCGGTTCATGCACTGGCTCGCCATGCGCTGCTGGATGAACTGGAGGTGGCACTCGAGGATGTCGGGGCGGCCGTCGATCGGGCTCTGACCGAGCCGCTCGTCGATGCGAGGGGGCTGCTCCTGGTGATCGCTGGTGAGCAGGTCTTGCCGCGAACGGTTCGGTTTGCCAGCACGAGCCGGGTCGCGGACCTGCTCGCTCGATCAGGTGCCTGTCAATACCACGGCGGTGCGGGGGAAGCCGTGGGCGACGAGCGCACAGCGTGTGACGTCGGCATGGGCTTGTCCGAAGAAGCGGGGACGCGCCTGGGATTGGCGATGCGACTGAGTCGATCCGGGCTCGAATCGTGGTTGGACCACCGCGCGCGTCATGTCCTTCCAGCGGACATCGAGCTCGTGTCAACACTGGTCGGCTTGGAGCGACTCGCGGAGGAGGAGGGAAAGGGGCTCGAGCCTGGGCTCGCCGACCAGCTCCTGCGGCGGGGTGTGGAGCGTCCAGACGGACGGGTTCCCGGGTTCTTCGAGGCGCTCCTATCCGGGCGGTCGAAGTTGACGCGCACAGACTTCGATATCCTCTCGGCACGCGTGGTCGAGCTCGGCAAGAGGTCGCTCGTGCGCGTGGACGACTTTGAGTCGCGAGCTGCCGAGGCCGAGGTTGTGATCGGCCTGCCAGAACTCCCCGAAGGCCGCCGTGTGATCGAGCTGGCACTCGGGCCCGCCGACAGGTTGTGTTGGGCTGTCGAGCGACGCGGTGGTCGGGTCGTGGGGCGGCTCCTCGAACCCGGCGAGGGCGCGGGTCTCGCGGAGACCTCGCCGTGTGCATGGCTCGACCAGCTGGCCGGGCGCCTCGCGGCGGCGGACCAGATCGACGTCGAGGCCGACGTGTCACTTGGCGCCGACGGGCTCTCGGTGATCATCGACTCCCCGCGTTGGAGGGAGCAGGCACACGAAGCGGAGTCACGCCTCTGGCTGAAGCTGGTGCCGCTCGGGTTCATCGCGTTGCTGGGCGGGCTCGTCCTGGTGCTCGCGCTCACACTCCTGCGGAAGCGGTCGGCCTATATCGCTTTGAGGTCCAACCTGCTGGCGGCCGTGAGCCATGAGCTGAAGACGCCGCTGGCTTCGATTCGGGCGTTGGCTGAGACGTTGGAGCGACGGCTCGACCACGACCCGCGGGCGCGCGACTACCCGCAGCGGATCGTGCGCTCGACGGAGCGACTCGCGTTCCTGGTCGACAACGTGTTGAGCTTCGCGCGGCTCGATCGGGGCATCTGGAAACTGAGACCTTCGCCGCTGAATCTAGCCGAGGTGCTGGTGCGACTCCGTCAGCTCGTGGATGGGACGGTGGGCGTGACGACTGGCGCAACGATTGCGGGGACAGGCACGGGTGCGGTCGATGGAACGCTGGGGGCGACGATTGGTGGTGTAGAGAACGAGTCGAAGACGGGGCGGGGCGGCGAGATCGGGCGCGGGTCGGGGGCGTTCGCGAGCATCAGTCGACCGGTGGTGCTCATGACGGACGTGAGCCCACCCGACCTCATCGTCGAGGCAGACCCGGAGCTCGTCCTCCTGTTGCTGAGCAACCTGGTCGACAATGCCCGACGGTATGCGACAGCCGACCGGGTGACGGTACGCGTCCAGGCTCGTATGACTGGCCATGGCATCGAGGTGCGGGTGGCCGATGATGGTCCTGGACTGCCGACGGCAACTCCTGAGCGGTTCTTTTCCGAGCTGGCGAAGGGACACCTCGAAGGTGTGAAGGGGACGGGTTTGGGTCTGACCATCTGTCGGCAGGTGATGGAGCTGCATCGTGGGACCATCTCGCTCGAGTCGTCGGGTGTGGGAGGCACCACCTTCGTCTTGAGGTTTCCAGGCGCGGGTGCGGCGCCAACGGTGAGTATGGCGTCCGCGCGCCAGCAGGAGGCACCATGAGCCTGGGTGAGCGCGATATAGGGCATTCCGGTCGGCCATCGGCGTCGAGAGATGGACGAGTCCGAGCGATCCTCGTCGTGGAGGACGACGAAGACCTGCGTCTGGTGCTCGGCGACAACCTCGAGGCCGAGGGCTACGAAGTCACGCTTGCGAGGTCGGCAAAGGAGGCCCGGGAGGCGCTTGAACGTGGGGGTTTCGAGTTGGTCGTCCTCGACCTCATGTTGCCCGACGGTGACGGCTATTCGATCTGTCGTGAGCTCCGAAAGGCGAGGCGAACCGAGCGGGTCCTGATGCTCACGGCGAGGTCGCTCGAAGACGACGTCGTGAACGGCTTTGCGGCCGGTGCCGACGACTACGTGCTCAAGCCATATCGGCTGCGAGAGCTGCTCGCTCGGGTGGCTGCGCTGTTGCGGCGGCCAACCGATGAGGGCGTTCGGCGGCTGGGCTTTGCGGGCTTCATCCTCGACCTGGAGGCACGTGCGGTGAACGATCCACAGGGTCGTCAGGTGGCGTTGACGCGGACCGAGTTCGACCTTCTCGTGACCCTGCTCGAACACTCGGGTGTGGCCCGAAGCCGCGACCAGCTGATCGATGTGGCCTGGGGGCGGGACGTCATGGTGGACCCTCGCACGGTGGACAACTTCGTGGCGGCACTCAAGAAGAAGCTCGGATGGACGGCGGAGTCGACGTGGAGACTCGTGGCGGTGCGAGGGGTCGGGTATCGGTTCGAGGTGGACTGAGTACCTGCAGCGGTGGTCGTGCCCAATCGTTCTGATTCGACTCACCACCTGGACAAAGACGCCGGTCGACCTCAATCGATAAGGCTTCGCACGACTGGAAGCTATCGAGACGGGGTCGACCGTGGCTCCAATGAATTGGGGGGCCGGCTGGACGACCAGGTGGTGGGGTTGACGGGCAAGGTGGAAACGCTAAGCTCCGCGACCGTGAAGCTTCGCCACCTCCAGGACTTCTTCCCGCCCGAGCGGCATGCCGACATCGATGCGCTCTACAAGCGTTTCGCGGCGCAGAACGGGGAAGACGTCGAGGCCTTCGTGATGGCGCTGTTCGAGCAGGACCTGCTCGACACCGACACGCTGCGCGAGATCATGACCCAGCACGAGATCGTGCTGACGGCTCCGCCCGACCCCGACGCCATCATCCCGCGTTTGACCGAGCGTCATCGCCTCGTCGCAATCCTGGGCAAGGGCGCGATGGGCGAGGTCTACATGGGGCGCGACCCCGACCTCAAACGTACGGTCGCGGTCAAACGCATCGACCCGAAGCTCATCAAAAAGCCGGCCTTCGCGACGCGTTTCTTCGCCGAAGCGCAGATCACGGCCCAGCTCGATCACCCGTCCATCGTGCCGATCTACGGCGTCGAGCGCGACGCCCAGGGGGTCCTGTCGTACGCGATGAAGTTCGTGCGCGGCAAGACGCTCACGGACTACATGGCCGAGTCCCGCGAGTTCTACGAGAAGGGCAAGCCGCCTGACGAAGACCACTCGCTGAAGGCACGCATCGAGACGCTGCTCCCGGTGTTGAACGCCATCGACTACGCACACAAACGCGGCGTCATCCACCGCGATCTGAAGCCCGACAACATCATGGTCGGCGGCTTCGGCGAGGTGCTCGTCATGGACTGGGGCATCGCACGCCCCATCGGCAAACGCGAGCGTGTCACGTCGAGCGCCTCGGTCGAGAAGACGCGCGCGGGATCACTTGTTGGCACGCCGAGTTACATGTCGCCCGAGCAGGCCTCGGGATCGACCGAAGAGCTCGATGGAGCTTCGGACCAGTACTCGCTCGGGCTCATCCTCTTCGAGCTCGTCACGTTGGCGCGGGCCATCACCGCCGAGACCTCGTTCGAGACGGTCGTCAAGGCGGCGTCCGGCGCACGTGCGCCACTGATTCACGTGAGCGGCAAAGAGAAGATCCCACGCGAGCTGCGCGGCATCATCGAGAAGGCCACGGCCAAGAATCCCGACGCGCGTTATCCGACGGTCGGAGACTTCGCGGACGACCTGCGGCGATACCTGCGCGACGAGTCGGTCGAGGCCGACCCGGACAACCTGGTGCAGCGGGTCCAGCGCTGGATCGGTCGCCACCGCGGTCTTGCGCTCGGCATGGGCTTCGCTCTCATGATGCTCGTCTTCGTGGTCGCGGCCCTGCTGCAATGGATGGGTGCCGTCGCCCTCGAAGAGCAACGCGAGGCGGCGCGCAAACGAGAAGAGCGTCTACAGGAGGTCGGCTCGATCGTCGGGTCGCAGGCCCACAAGATGGACGGCAAGCTCTACGACTACGAGAACCTGCTGTCGGGCCTCGTGAACGCGGCCCAGATCTCGCTCACGACGCCACCGGTTGAGACACGTTTCTATTTGCCGAGCGACCTCGAGAAGCCGGACACGGGCCCGCGTGACCTCCGGGACTCGAAGATCTACGACGCCAAAATCAGCTATGATTACGCCGACATCGTCTTGTACCAAGGGGTCGACCCGGCGACGGCCCGAGACGAGGTCCTGCAGATCGCACGCCTCAACGACACGATGCGTCGTGTCGCCCTGATGTCGCACTCGGAAGAGGCGCTCACGATGCCGAGAGGTGACGCCGAGAAGCTCGTCCTCGATGAGGGTGTGCCGCTCGTGTGGGCCTACTTCGGGACCGAAAAGGGAACCGTGAGTGGGTATCCGGGGGTCTGGGAGTACGAGTCCGACGTCGAGGGCACTCCTTACGACCCGCGCGCGACCGACTGGTACAAGCTCGCCAAGGACGGAGTGCAGGCGACCTGGAACTCCGCGGGTGTCGACGAGAGTGGGCTCGGTCTATTGATGACGGCGTCCCAGGCGATTCGCAACCCGGCTACCCACAAACTGCTGGGCGTGGCCGCAGTCGACCTGACCTTCCCCTACTTCATCGACACGCTGCTCGAGTCCGAACGGCTGGCCAAAGCGGGCGAGGCCATCCTCGTCGATGGGACCGGGCTCATCATCGTGCGTGCCTCCCAGAAGGAGCTCGCGCGGGCGGCCCCCAAGGACTACGAGAACCCTCCGTTCGCGAGTGCCAAGGGGATCGGCGATCTCGGACGCGCCATCCTGGATGCGGCCAAGATCCAGAAGTCGGGGCACCTGGAATTGCCGGGGGGCAAGCTCGCGGTGTGGAGCCCGGTCGAGGCGACGGGATGGCTGTACGTGGTGCTCGGCGACACCGAGGCGCTGCTCCAGGCATCGGGCAAGTGACGCCGTGAACAGGGGCGAGGCGAGTCCATGACCCTGGTGATGCGACGCCCTGACGACTGGCATGTGCACTTCCGGGATGGGGCGGTGCTCGCCCACACCGTGCCGCCGATTGCAGCCGTGTTCGGTCGTGTGGTGGCGATGCCGAACCTGCGGCCGCCCGTGGCGAATGCGGCCCAGGCCGCGGCTTATGCGGAACGCCTGCGAGAGCACGCCGGCCATGCGCCACACTTCGTTCCGTTGCCGAGCCTGTATCTGACGGACCGGACGACGGCGGACGATCTCTCGGATTTCAAGCTATCGGGTGGGGTCGCGGCCAAGCTGTATCCGGCGAATACGACGACGAATTCGGACGCTGGTGTCACGGACATGGACGGGCTGAACGACAAGCTGCGGGCGATGGAGGAGCTCGGGGTCGTCCTGCAGGTCCACGGCGAGACGACGGCCGCCGACTGCGACATCTTCGACCGCGAGCGCCGCTTCATCGATGACATCCTCGCGCCGCTGGTGTCGCGGTTTGTGGGGCTGCGGGTGGTCCTCGAGCACGTGACGACTGCGCACGGTGTCGCGTTCGTGAAGTCCGCAGGGCCCAACGTCGGTGCGACCGTGACACCGCATCATCTGGAGGTCGACCGCAATACGATGTTCGCGGGCGGGCTGCGACCGCACCTGTATTGTCTGCCCGTTCCCAAGACCCGAGCCGACCGCGACGCGTTGTTGGACGCCGTGCTCGGAGGGGCTGAACGTTTCTTCCTGGGGAGCGACTCGGCGCCCCATGCGCGGCATGCCAAAGAGTCGGCCTGCTGCGCGGCCGGGGTCTATTGCGGACACCACACGCTGAGCCACTATGCTGAAGTCTTTGCGCGCCACGGAGCGCTCGACAGGCTCGAGGCGTTCGCGAGCGAGCGTGGGGCCGACTTCTATGGGTTGGCGCGTAACCCGTCGACCATAACGCTGGTAGAGCGCCCGTTGGAGGTGCCGACCACCCTGCCCTTCGGCAGCGATGTCGTGGTGCCGTATCGAGCGGGCGAAGCGCTGCAATGGCAGGTCGTGGCGACCTGACGTCGCTATGCGTTTCCCGCACCACACGGGGATGGAAACGCATGCGACGTGATCGGATCGCTCGCCAGGCTACGGCCCGCTCCGCCGCGGGCCTGCGACCTGGCGAGCAGACGTTTCCACCTGAGGCCAGGTCACCACAGCATGATGGTGTAGTCGCCCACCGAGAGGTGCAGGTGCGCGATGAGCTCGAGGCCGGCCAGGCCGACGAGGACGAGCCAGGTGCCAGACAGCGTCATCAGCGCCTGGGGAAGCCACGTCAGGCGACGGGGCATGAGGCGGGGAAGGAGCGTCACGCCGAGTAGCATCGGCGTCGTCATGACCACGAGCAAGAGCATGACGAGCGCGCCGTGCAGGGGTGAGCCGGTGGTCGCGGCGAGGCCGAGCGTCCAGTAGGTGATCATGCAAGGCAGAAGCCCCATGGCTGCGCCGAGCGCGAAGATCCGGGTGTTGCGCCCCTCGTCGGGGCCGTTGAGCGGATGGAGTGCTCGGGGCAGGCCGGATACGAGGCGCTCGACGAGTGAGCGTTTGGGGAGGGCCGTCGATGTCTCGATTTTCGAGAAACCGACACGAACGGGTTGGACCGGTTGAGGGCGTCGGGCGCGGCGCGTCCTGATGGCGCGAATGACGAGCGTCGTCACGACGGCGAGGCCAAAGACGAGGGCGAAGATGGCACCCGCCGGCTCAAAGACAGCCGTGAGCCCCTTGCCGACGAGGCCTGCCAGCGCGCCCAGCACGAGGTAGGTCGTGGCGCGACCGGCCTGGTAGGTGAGGACGCCCAGCGCACCGCGGACGGGGGTGGTCCCGCGCGCCGTGCCCGCGACGTCGAAGCCGATGAGGAGGGGACCACACATGCCCGCGCAGTGGAACGAGATCCACACGAGCCCAACTGAGAGTAGCTGGGCATAGGCGGCGGTGGCAGAGCTCATCTCGAAATGAGCTCGAGTGGTTGTGAGTGGGCGATGACGAAGAAGGTCGCGCCCAGGACGAGCGTCATGATGATGACGAGGGCCACGACCCAGCCGGCGGAAAGTCCGCCCCGAGGTGCTTCGGGAGTGCCTGGAGCAGGTGTAGGTTCCTCATTCATGGGGGCGCTTCTCCAGTTCGTGGGAGGGATCTCGGGGAGACTCTTTCGAACCTTCGTCCGAATGCTCGCCCGGCTCCGGATCCTCGTCGTGATGTTCGGGTTTTGCGAGTCGTCGTGGTCCGAGGACCTGGACCGGCACCCGCTTCACTTCGTCGGTGAAGCTCGTGCTGACGATGACGTAGAGCATCATGCCCGCCTGATAGTCGGAGCGCGGGACCTTGATGACGAGAGGGAGGTCGCGCCCGTCGAAGGCGTCGATTTCGACGCTCGCCGACGGTGTCTCGAGGAAAGGCTCGGAGCCGACGTCGGCCTTGATGGTGAAGGTCGCGGTCTCGGCCGACTTGTTGATGATGTGCAGGCTCGCGCTGTTCTTGATCGAGTCGGCGTCGATGACGAAGGGGGTCGCCTTGGCGCGCAGCAGGTTCGCCTCGAAGGCGTCGTTGCCCATCATGAGCAGTGTCGCGACGACGAACCCGATGGTGCCCATGAAGGCGTAGAAGAAGACGCGTGGGCGCCAGAAGCGTCGGGTCTTCTCCTCGACGCCGCGCAGCGAGTCGTAGCGGATGAGGCCCTTGGGGCGGTCGACCTTGACCATGACCTCATCGCAGGCGTCGATGCAGTAGGCGCACCCGATACACTCGAGCTGGTTGCCGTTGCGGATGTCGATACCCGTTGGGCAGACCGCGATGCAGCGGCCGCAGTCGATGCAGTCGCCTTTGACGCTGTCGTTGATACGAGCGTTCAGGATGGGGAAGTCGACCTTGGCGCCGACGCCGGGATGGCCTGCGAGTGCGCCATCGCCGCCACTTGCATCTCTTGCAGCCGTTCCATCTGGCCCCTTCTTGACCTTGCCGCGCGGCTCGCCACGCACATTGTCATAGATGACGTTGACGGTGTCCTTGTCCTGGAGCACCGACTGCAGGCGGCCGTAGGGGCAGATGATGATGCAGAGCTGCTCGCGGAACCACCAGAAGTTGCCATAGATGATGGCCATCATGATGAGCGCCGGGAGGAAGGTGCTCATGTGGTCGCCCGGGCCGTCGGTGATCATGTGGCCGAGCTGTTCGGAGCCGACGAAGTAGGCGAGGAAGACGTGTGCGATGACGAAGGAGAACCCGAGATAGAGGGTGTGTTTGGTCCCCTTCTTGACGAGCTTCTCGACCGTCATCGGGCCGTTGGCGAGGCGGCGGCGGGTCTCGGCGTTGCCCTCGATGAGGCGCTCGAGGCGTCGGAAGAGGCCGTCGAGAAAGACCGTCTGGGGGCAAGCCCAGCCGCACCATACTCGGCCAAAGAGGGCCGCGAGCACGATGAGCATGAAGCCGATGCCGGTGAGCACGAAGAAGGCGAGCCAGAAGTCCTGGGCGTTCAGCGTGAGGCCGAAGAAGAAGAAGCGGCGCTGCGAGATGTCGATGAGGACGGCCGGGCGACCCGCGATTTCCAAGAAGGGCAGCGCGAGATAGATCCCGATGAGCACCGTGTAGACGAAGGGTTTGAGGCGGGAGAAACGCCCACGGGCGTCGGCCGGGTAGACGTAGCGCCGCGAGCCGTGTTCGTCGAGGACGCTCAGGGTGTCGAGGTTCGGGCGCGGAGGTTGTGCCATGATCGTTCAGGCCTTTGCCGCCGGGGATTTCGCCCCGGGGCCGGAGGCGGGCGAGAGGCCCGCGTTCCAATCGAGGGTGCAGCAAGCTGCGCCCTCCAGACGGGTGCACGAGTTCGGCACCCCTTGCCGAGGCGCCGTAAGCTGCGCCCCTTTCAGACTACATCTGGGCGCGGCGAACCGCGCCCATTCACAGCACTATTTGAGATCACCCTGGGGCGGTCTGCCGGCCACGTTGGTGTTCTTGATCGACAGGACGTAGGCGATGACGCGCTCGATTCGTGTGGGTCCGAGGTTGAGTCCCCAGGCCGGCATGCCGAGCTTGGGCCAGCCGGCCGCGACCGTCACGTAGAGCTCCTTCGGGGTGTTGCCGTGGATCCAGTAGGCGTCGGTCAGGTTCGGGCCGGTCATGCCGGCCGCGTTGTTGCCATGACAGGTTGCACAGTTGGACTCGAAGATACCGCGCCCCTCGGCGACCACGGCTGGGTCTTGCGAGAATGCCACGAGCTTGGGCTCGTCGACATCGGCGGCCGCCATCTGGCGTTGTAGTGTGTCCATCTCGTTGGCGAAGATGTCGAAGCTGCCCTCGGCCTTCAGGTTATGGAAGACCAGCCAGTAGCCGAGCGAGAACAGCACGGTGATTGCGAAGGTCCAGAGCCACCAGCGCGGCAGAGGGTTGTCGAACTCCTTGATGCCGTCATAGTCGTGGTCGGTCTCGACGTCGTGGACGCCACTTTCTGCATGGTCGGCATGGTTGGCATGGTTGGCGCTCATCGCTGGGTCTCCCGGGACGAGTGGTCAGGCGAGCCGACGGTCGGATGGTCGTCATCGGCGAGTGGCAAGCTCGCCAGATGCAGCGAGCGTGGGTCGTTCTTGCCGTTCATCATCACGCGGATGGCGACGAGGGCGAAGACGAGCACGAAGAGGATGAGCGCGAAGAGCGGCCCCTCGATGATGTTCGTCTGAGACAGGGTCTCTTTCATCATGGCTCAGAGCTCCTTTTTGGCGGGGCCGCCAATGAAGTTGGGGGCGTTGTTCGGGGTCGTGTTGCGCGTCACCTTGGGGGGACCGGGCATGTAGGGACCCATCGGGTCCTCGGGGTGATTGCCCAGGCGGCGCAGATAGGCGACGAGCGCGACCATCTCGCTGTCCCAGTCGGCTTCGATGCCCTTGGCGGCGAGCTCGGCCGTCAGCTTCTTGCCCTGCGTCTCCACCATCAGAGCGCCGTGGGTGATCTGCTCGGCGGTGTAGGGAACGCCCAACGTCTTCATGGCCGAGAGCTTGAGCCCCGTGTGGTCGAGGTTGACCTTCGACTCTTCCATGAAGGCATAGCTCGGCATGACGGAGCCCGGGGAGACCGAGCGCGGGTCGACGAGGTGGGTGTATTGCCAGGCGGCGTCGGGACCCTGCGAGCCCTCGTGCGAGAGGTCGGGTCCGGTGCGCTTGGAGCCCCACTGGAAGGGATGGTCGTACTGCGACTCACCGGCCCCCGAAGGCTCGCCACGGTAACGGGCTACCTCCCAGGTGAAGGGGCGGATCTGCTGCGAGTGGCAGGTGTAACAGCCCTCGCGGACGTAGATGTCGCGGCCGTGCAGCTCGAGCGGTGTGTACGGCGTCTGCAGCGCACCGATCTTGGGGACGGCCTTGTCGATCATCAGCGTCGGGACGAGCTCGGCGATGCCGCCGACGAGGATGGCGAGCGCCACGAGCACCGTGAAGAGCAGCGGTCGCCCTTCGAGGGTGCGGTGGACCTTTTCGCCGCCCAGCTCGGGGTTCTTCTGGCCCATGAAGAGGAGGCCGAGGATGAAGATGAAGACCATGGCCGCGATGAAGATGGCCGCGCCGATGATATCGGACTGGAGCCAGGCGAGCGCCACGATGAGGCCGATGTAGGTGAAGGTGAGCGGCGGCGCGAAGGCGATCTTGTACCAGGGGATGGCCGGTCGGAGGCCGGGCACCGGGATGACCTCGGTGACCGTGACCGTCACGTCCGTGGGCTTTCCGGAGCGGACCGTCTTGATGACGTTCCAGGCCATGATGAACATGCCGATGAAGTAGAGCAGGCCGCCGACGATGCGCATGAGGTACATCGGCCACACGGTGACCGTGGTCTCGAGGAACTGCGTGTACATGAGCGAGCCATCGGGATTGGTGGCGCGCCACATGAGGCCCTGCGAGATGCCGGAGACCCACATCGAGATGGCGTAGAGGAGGATGCCGAGAGTGCCGAGCCAGAAGTGGGCATCAGCCGCCTTGGTCGAGTAGAGCTTGGTGCCAAAGAGGCGTGGGACGAGCCAGTAGACGAGGCCGGCCGCCATGAAGCCGTTCCAGCCGAGCGCGCCGCTGTGCACGTGACCGATGATCCAGTCGGTATAGTGGCCGAGCGCCGAGACCGCCTTGATGGAGAGCAGCGGGCCCTCGAAGGTGGCCATGCCGTAGAACGTGATGCCGGCGATGAAGAACTTGATGACCGGGTCGGTCTTGAGCAGGTGCCAGGCGCCGCGGAGCGTCAGGAGCCCGTTCACCATGCCGCCCCAGCTCGGAGCCCAGAGCATGAGCGAGAACACCATGCCGAGCGATTGGGCCCAGTCGGGGAGCGACGTGTAGAGGAGGTGATGGGGGCCGGCCCAGATGTAGAGGAAGACGAGCGCCCAGAAGTGGATGATGGACAGGCGATACGAGTAGACGGGGCGGTTCGCGGCCTTCGGCAGGAAGTAATACATGATGCCGAGGATGGGGGTCGTCAGGAAGAACGCGACGGCGTTGTGGCCGTACCACCACTGGACGAGAGCATCCTGGGCGCCAGCGAAGACGGAGTAGCTCTTGATGCCGGCCATGACGGGGATGGCGAGGTTGTTGACGATGTAGAGCACCGCAATGGTGACGACGGTCGCGATATAGAACCAGAGCGCAACGTAGAGGTGCTTTTCGCGGCGCTTGGCGAGGGTCCAGAAGAAGTTGGCGCCGAACACCACCCAGATGAGGGTCACGGCGATGTCGATGGGCCACTCGAGCTCGGCGTATTCCTTGGACTGGGTGATGCCCAGAGGCAGGGTGATGGCGGCTGCGACGATGATGAGCTGCCAGCCCCAGAAGTGGGTCTTCGACAACAGGTCGCTGCCCATGCGGGCCTTGCAGAGGCGCTGGGTCGAGTAATAGACACCCGCGAACATCATGTTGCCGACGAAGGCGAAGATGACGGCGTTGGTGTGCAGCGGACGCAGGCGACCAAACGTTCCCCATGGCTGGATGTTGAGCTCTGGGAACGCCATCTGGATGGCAGCCAGGAGGCCAACGAGCATGCCGACGATGCCCCAGACGACGGTCGCGAGGATGAAGCGCCTGACGATGGCATCGTCGTAGGTGACCTCGACCTCGCGGGTCATGATCGCGGCGTCGCGCGGGGGCTGGCCGGCGTCGGGCGAAGGTTGATGTTCAGCGATGGTGCTCATGGGCGTCCGCCTTCTTGGGTGTCGTCTTCGTCGAGTGGGAGGAGAGCGAGGCGGTCGACGTGTTCGCGGGTTTTGCTTTTCGCCGACCAGACAAAGAGTCCAACGCCGAGACCGGCGAGGACCGTGGAGACAAGGAGAGTGAGCCAGATGGCGTTCAAGTCGCAGCCTCGAGGGTGGGGAGAGGACAGGTGGTCTCGCGCCGCTGCGAGCCGATGGTGAGAGCGAGGACGATGAGCGACGACAGCGGCATGGCGATGGCGCAGACGATGGGCGACAAGACGCCGGCAAGTGCCGCCGTGAGGCCGATGGCGTTGTAGGTGAAAGCGATGGCGAGGTTGCGGAGGGTTATCCTGCGGACGCGCGCGCTCTCGAGGAGCAGGTCGCTGATGGGGCCGACGCCACGGGTGGTGAGGAAGAAGTCGGCGCGGGCGGGCAAGGTCGGGCGGTCGATGGCGGGGGTGCCGGCGAGAGACGCGGCTTCGAACGCGAGCGCGTCGTTGACACCGTCGCCGAGCATGAGCGTCGACCCGGGGAGGGCAGCCTCGAGGCGGCGCACGAGCGACTCCTTGTCGGTCGGGGTCAGGCGGGCGTGGACATGGGCCTTGGGGATGCCGAGGTCGGCTGCGACCTGGTCGGCGCGGTCGGCGGAGTCGCCCGAGGCAAGGTGGACGGCGATGCCGAAGGATTGGAGGCGACGGACCTCGGCGCGTGCGTCGGAGCGCATGACCTCGCGGAAGGTGAAGCGGGCAATTTCTCGATGGTCGAGATGCTTGGCGCTCGAGGTATCGAGGCGTTGTTCGGTGAACGTGAGGTGGCGGCCGTCGGGCGTGGCCTCGAGACGGAGGATGCGGGTGGGCTCGCGAAGGGTGAGGCCGACGCCCGTGACTTCCTCGACGTGGGCGTCGCCGAGCGGAGCAGGTGGAACGGCGACCGCGAGCGCCTTGCTTTTGGGGTGGTTGGAGCGCTGCACCATCTGCGAGAGCGCGTCGCGGTCGTGATTGGAGAGGGCGTCGAGAGCCTCGGGGTTTTCTACGGCGAGGTCGCCCAGCGTGAGCGTGCCGGTCTTGTCGAAGATGACCGTGCGGATGCGGCGGGCACGATCCAATAGGCCGGGCCGGCGGCTGTGGAGGCCCTTCTTGCGGAGACGGTTGTTGGCGAGCTCGTAGGCGAGTGGAGTGGCGAGCCCGATGGCGCAGGGGCAGGTGACGACGAGGACCGCAGTGGTCACGTCGAGGGCGCGAGACGGGTCCTTGATGAGCCAGGCGAGGCAGGCGGCGGCGGCGGCGACGAGGACGACGAGGACGTAGGCGGTCGTGACGCGGTGCCAGAAGGCGTCGGGGCGGGCATCGTCGGTGACCGGTGCCGGGCGGCGGAGCAGGTCGTGGAGGCCCGAGGTGGCGAACGGCTCGAGGGCTTCGACGATGCGGGCGGCCGGGCCGAGGAGGTGGGCGCCAGCCACGATGGCCGAGGCTTGCGGGTGAGCGACGGGGTCGGACTCGCCTGTGACCCAGGCGAGCGAGAAGTCGGCGGCGCCCTTGTTGTCGGAGATGCGGGCTGCCACCGGGAGCAGCTCGCCTGGGGCGACGAGGAAGCGGGTGCCGGCCTTGATGGCATGAAGCGGGCGGTGTTCGAGCGTGCCGTCGGATGCGACACACTTGATGCGGGCGGACTCGAAGCCGTCGTCCTCGAGGAGCAGCCGGCGATTGCTTTCGAGTAAGCGGCGTTGGGCCCAGCGACCGAGCAACATCAGCGCGATGAAGAGGTCGAGGGTATCGAAGTAGGCGCGCTCGGGTTCGCCCGAGAAGAAGAGGGCGACGGAGCCGGTGAACGCGAGGACCAGCCCGATGGCGATGGGCAGGTCGAGGTGAAAGGTCTTGCGCTTGAGGGCGAAGACGGCGCCGCGGATGAAGACAGGGGCGCCGACCGAGAAGGCGGCTACGGCGAGACCGAGGTTGACCCAGCCAAAGAGGTTGAAGAGGCCGCCGGGGTCGTCGGGGTCGAGGCCGAAGTAGCCGGCGAGCGAGAGCGCCATGGCGTTCATGGCGATGGCGAAGGTGACGCCGAGCCGCAGGCCGAGCCCGTCGCTGGCGGCGTGGGGGTCGCGAACCGGGGGTCCGGCGCGGTAGCCGACCTGGCCGAGGTCGGCGAGGTAGGCCGACAGGTCGAGGCGGTCGGGGTCGAAGGTCGCCGAGAGGCGGCCTAGCCCGGGGTTCACGTCGAGGTGGAAGGCGCCGGGTCGACGTTTGAAGAGGGCCTGCAGGAGCCAGACGCAGCCGGCGCAGTGGAGGCCCTGGACATCGACCGTGACGGTGATGCGGTGAGGGTCGGGGGAGCAGGCGCGGGCGGACTCGATGAGTGGCTCGAGCCAGCCCATGGGGTGGTGGTCGAGCTCGCCGGGGGTGCCCGAGCCTGACTGCAGGTCGTAATAACGGGTGAGGCCGGCCTCGGTGATGAGGGCGTGGGCGGCACGACACCCCGAACAACAGAAGACCGACTCGCCGGATTTGGGGGACGAGTCGGGCACTGCAGCCCGGCAATGAAGGCAGATATGGGTCGGGTTTTTCGCCACGCGAGTACGCTCCGCGGCGAACTGTTCGCAAGGGCCGTGCCCAATCGCACCCACGCGTGAAACCTACGTCTTTTCAATACCTTCGTGAGGCGGGTGGGGCTGATGCCGCGGCTGGGGCCAGGTGAAAGTGGTAAAGCACACAACGAGGGGCGCCATCGCGCACACCGGTCCGATTGCCTGGTTGTATCGGGTTGCGCCCGGTGGTTGATGGAATCGGAAACGGGTCCTGGGCGACCGGACGATTGCTCGGCGCGCGCGGCGTGAGGTGAGGGACTTCCTTTTGTCCGGAGCATGACTGATGCTCTGGCGGATGGAGCGCATCGTACCCGAACGCACCGTGGCCCTCGGGCCGGTCCGCCACGCCTGTCATCGGTGTGGCACGTGTTGTACCGGCTGGCGCGTGCGGCTCGCCGATGCGGCCGAGCGTGAGGTGGTCGTGAGGCAGGCCGCCATCCTCGGGGTCGAGGAGCCGATCGTCGACGGGGCCTTGAGGCGGGTCGATGGGCGCTGCGCGTTTCTTGGCGACGACAAGATGTGCCGGATTCATGCGCGCTTCGGGATGGAGAAGAAGCCGCTCGTATGCCGTTTCTTTCCGAGGCGTTCGCTCATCGCGGGGGACGCCGTGCGGATCGGCGCGGACCCGGGGTGCACGAGCTCGTGGAAGACGTGGAAGGACGGGCCTTTGATGGACCTCGCGCCGATGCCGAGCCCTCGGAGCGAGGCGTTTCCGGCGGACCTGGTCGCGTCAGAAGAGGGTCTGGTGGGGTTGGCCGGGGCGCCGGGCATGACGGTAGCGATGCTGGTCGGGGTGATCGTCGGCGACAGAGGTGACGTCCCGGAGCTGCCGCACGGATTCGCCGGGAGGTTGTTGGAGCGGCTGAAGGGTGTCGTGCCGCACCTGCGCGACCCGGAGAATGGGGGCATCGCGATGGCTTGGCTCGGGCCGATGGCGGACACCATCGAGCGGCTCGATGGCTCGGCGACGCCGGCTTTTGCGGGGTTGCTCGGGGCGGATGAAGAGGGGTTTGCACTCGAGGTGTTGAGGCGGACCTTGTTCCTGCGGCTGGGTGACGAGGTCATTCCCCCGATCGGCCAGGCGTTGCTGGTGCTCGGTGGGGTGCTGGCCGCGGCGTGGACCGATGCGCGTACCGCATTCTTCGGCCCAGCGCTGTCGGCGTGGTCGCGGGTGTCGCGGCTGCAGAACTTCTGGGCGCCGATGATGCCGGACACCGAGACGGCGCGGTGGGTGCTCACGGGCCGCAGGTGACAGCTACAGGTGGCGCGACCGTGAGGCAGGGGATCGCAGAATACGGCCAGACTACGGTTTGGGCGGCCGCTGGCTCACGTAAGGCGGGGAAACACGAGTAGGTTGCGTCAGCGTCGGAGCTCGACTGGGGGGAACCGACGCGAGCGCAGCACACAGCGGTGTTGCTCCACCTGAATCAACGGAGGTCTCATGCGCGCACTGATCCTGCTCGCCCTCATGGTCATCGCCGGGCCGGCCCACGCTCAGCTCGTGGAGTTCTACGATCCGCATCCCGTCGACCCCACGATCGTCGATGGCCTGTGCGCCATCCACGGGCCGCACTACCACTCGTATGCGCCGCACGACGAGGTCCTCTATGTGCGGGACGGGGACTACTGGACGTTTGTGGGTGACCCGGTCGAGTTCGAGCCGGAACCTCCGCGTGAGCGCCCAGCGGTCGTGCATGTTCGTGAGACCTATTATGGACATCACCCCGTGTGGTGGACCCACGACCCGGGTGAGCACTACTGCTACATCGACGGCCCGCACTCTCACGGCCATCGCCCGCCGGCCCACGTGCGCTTCGAACGAAAGGGCGACGCCCACTGGTATGTCGGTAGTCACCCCGTCTGGTACGAGACTCACAAGAAGAAGCGCCACAAGCGGGTGGTGACCTACTACGAGCGACGGAGCTACGCGCGCCCGGTGGTGACGGTGGCGCCGCCGGTGGGCTGGGTCGGCGTGACGATTGGGTTGCCGGGGGTGCGGGTCGACTTCGGGCCGACCGTCCACCGGCCGCCGCCCGTCACGATCATCGAGCACCACCACCACGACAAGCCGGGCAAGAGGTGGGGGCATCACAAGGGCGACAAGGACCGCGGCAAGAAGAACAAACGTGGGCGGGGGGACGACTGATGCAGCGGCTTGTCTTGATTTTCGTGATATCGGTCGCGGCCTGCGGTGAGAACAAATCGACCGGCGAGGCGGGGTCGACCGCGGGAGGGGCTATCGCGCCTGTGACCGAGTCGGTGCCTGCGGAGGTGGTCGCGCGCCTGGGCGACGGGGAGCCTTTCGAGGTGACGGGGGCGAGGCCGTGGGACGCCGTTGCGTGTGTGTCGGGAACGCGCAGCGGGCTCGAGATCCTGGTGTGCAGGTATGGGACCGAAGCGGCGGCTCTCGAGGCGAAGAAGAAGCTCTCGGGGTTCCTGAGCGGTGCGCAGTCGGGCGTCGTCACACGAACAGGAACGTCGATGATGGCCATCGCGGACAAGTCGAAGGCAGATCCCAAAGGGTACGAGATTGCACGCCTGGTTGAGGCGTTCGCGCCCGGTTCAGCCACGAACCCCTGAGTTTTTCGCCTGGACTGCGTCGTGTGGGGCTGGTGGTCGGCCCGGGGGCGTGTCGAAACAGAACCGTTGCTTGACCCGCTGGCAGCGGCGGGCGTAAGGGGCTGCGCCTCGTGAAAGCGGAGTCCTTATGAAGCCCACCTCGTACGCTTTTGTCCTGTTCGCGTTTGTAGCCGCCTGCGATGGGAGCGCCGACAAGACCGCCGAGCCGCGCTACGACGCGCTCGCGTCCGCCAAGGCCGACGGGCAGGTCATCGCTGGGGCGCTCGGCTTCGATGCCCCGCAGAACGGCAACCTGTCGCGCACCGTTGCTCGCCAGACCTGGACGCTGGACGTGCGCCCGGGCGCCACGGTCGACATCGAGATCACCCGCGCCGGGACGACCGCCGCGCTCGACACGGTCCTGACCGTGGTCGGCCCCGTGACGTCAGAGTCCGCGACCACGCCGGTCGTCGCCGAAGACGATGACTCGGGCTGGGGGCTCCACTCGCGTATCCGTGGGCTCGCCTTGCCGCTCGGCACGGGCAGCGCGCGTTATCTCGTCACCGTGCAGAGCTACGACGGCAAGCAGAAGGGCAAGTATCGCCTGGCCGCCACCTGCCGCTCCGGCAACTGCGCCCCGGCCGTGGGCGGCGTCCCGGTAGACGACAACTACTGCCATCCGGCGCTGCTGACCAGCATCTCTGGCTGCATCGACGAGCAGCTCGCCGACCCCGAGCGCAATCCAGCGACCTGGACCGGGCTCGACATCGGGCGCGCATGCGTGGACGCCGAGGCGGTTGCACCATCGCACGACGCGATCTGCGCGGCCGAGCGCCCTGCCCCGACCTGGTGCGCGCTCGACTACGAGCTGTTCATGAACGCTCAGGTTTCGCTGTGTGAGGACACGGCCGTCTACTACGCCATGGGCCGTGAGTGCGCGCTGGGCGCCAACTTCGGCGAGCTGAGGAATGGGCTTCCCGGGGTCGCGGTGACCCACCGCCGCGTCATCACGGAGGCGACTTCACTCACCGCACTCGAGGGTCAGCAGCTCGTCGCCGCAGCCCAGGTCGCCTACGAGGATGTCAGCGACGTCTCGGGCGCGCTCGAGGCCGTCGATGGCGGCGAAGTCAACCAGCTCCACGTGTGGGACGCCACTGGCAACCGCGGCTTCGTGGTCTATGAGTATGGCGCTGGCGACAACAGCTACGGCGGCGTCCTGGCCGAGGGCGGCAAGAGCGTCCAGGTGCAGATCCGCGACGGCGACTACTCGAACTGCCCGGCCCCGGGCCCCGAGCTGCGCATCTGCGCCGCCGACGCCGATTGTGGTACCGGCATGCGCTGCACGGGCGTCACGGCCGGTCGCGGCCGGTGTGTGGCACCGCATGAGTTCGCCAACAACTCGGCGAGCTGCCAGACGACGGAAGAGAACAATGGCTGCGGCGTCGCGAGCGGCCTCATCTGCTCGGGTGTCGACAACGCCGGTCGCGGCCTGTGCCTGCCGGTGTGGCAGCGTGGGCGCTTCGAAGACTACGCGGTGGCGCACCTGCCGGCCGGCGGTAAGCTCGTCCGCACCTTGACCGCCTATGGCCTCACGACCGTCTCGACCGACGTGACGGCGCGCATCGTCGCCGACTTCGCGACGCCGGCCGACCTGCGCATCACGCTCACGAACCCGGCGACCACGGTCGGGGTCGTCTGGGCCAACGAAGCGGGTGCCGGTGGGCTCCAGCTCGAGCGACCGATCCGCGCCTTCCCGGGCGACGAGTCGGCCAACGGCGAGTGGGTCCTCACCATCGAGAACCGTGGCACGACCAGCGGTACGCTCGTGTCGTGGGGGCTCGACATCCAGAGCCGCTGGGACTGATACTTCGCGGGTGACTGCGACCCCAGACGTGCGGGACTTCGGACGGCTCATAGGCCGGGCCGATGACCTGCGTGCGCTCGCATCGCTGCTCGAAAGCGGGGCGCGCTGGGTGACGCTGGTAGGGCTGGGCGGCGTGGGTAAGAGCCGGCTCGCGCACGAAGCTGCGAGCAGGTTCAGCGCCTCGCAGCGCGCATCGATCACCTGCGAGTGTGTCGGCATCCAGAGCAGCGACGAGCTCGCCATTGCGCTCGCGGGCAAGGTCGCGCGAATCCCATCACCCGTGCTCGAGCTCGAGCGCGACCTGACAGTCCACCTGCGAGCGCTCGGTCCGGTGACCGTCGTGCTCGACCACCTCGAGCACCTCGTCGCCAAGGTCGGCCCGCTCGTGCGGAGGCTGCTTTCGGAGCTGCCCGACCTCGTCATCGTCGGCACTTCACGACTCCCCTTCGAGCTCCCCCAGGAGGTGGTCTTCAGCGTGTTGCCGCTCGACGCCGAAGGGGTCGACTCCCCCTCGGCGACGCTGTTGCGAGCGCTCGCCCGTGGACCACGGGCCTTGCCGGAGTGGGAGCGCGACGCGGCGGGGGTCGCCCAGCTGGCACGGCGCCTCGATGGGATCCCGCTCGCGATCGAGCTGGCTGCGGCCCGCTCCCACTTGACGACCCCACGTGAGCTCGAGGCCCTGCTGGACCTGCGCTTCTCGCTCGAGCAGCCGACGCGTGACCGCCGCCAGTCGACGCGCGACGTGGCCATCGAGTGGGCCTGGAGCCGTCTCTCGGACAACGAGCGCGCAGCCTTGGGGCGCCTGTCGATCCTGGCCGGAACCTTCGACCTGGAGCTTGCGTTGGCGCTCATCGTCGCGCCACGCGCCGAGGCTTTTGCGTTGTTCGAGCAGCTCGCCCGTTACTCTTTGGTGCTGCCCGCGACACGTCCGGAAGGTGCGCGTTACCGGGTGCTCGAGACCGTGCGCGAGCTCGCATTGTCGCGGCTTGGGGAGGGTGAGCGCCGGGCGGCAATGGCGGACATGGGGACCGCGCTGCTGGCTCGGTTCCCGACCGGGCTAGACCCGCTTGGGCTTTCGACACCACACGCGTCGCTCCTGGCTGCACAGAACCATGACCACCTGCTGACGGTGCTGCGCAACGGGCCGGACCTGGGCACACCCAAGGCCCTCGCGGACGCGCTGCGGGCGGGTGCGTTCCTCATCGCGCGCTTCCGGAGGAGCGGCTGCGAGATGCGTATGGTGGAGATGGTGAAGGAGGTCTTCGACCTCGCCGAATGCGATGGATGTCCGACCGAGGTCATGCTCGCCGCGGGGATTCCGATCGTGCTGACACTGGCCAATCGGGGCGAGTCCCATGACATCGACGGCCTGCTCGAGCGCCTCGAGCGATGCGCTGGTGCCGACGTGCTCTCCGTTGCCCGCGTCCGGGTCGTGCGCGCAGTGATCCTGCACCTGCGCTGGGACTATCGGGGCGTCGAGGCGTGTGTGCGCGCGCTGGCCGACTCGCCCATCGTGGCTGACGAGCCGCTCTTGTCCGCGATGCTCGCCCAGAACGAGCTCGTCGCGTTGCGCGCGCTGGGCCGGGTGGATGCGGAGACCGCCGAGCGCCGCCTCGCCGCTGCCACGGCCGGCCTCGAGGCGGCAGGCATGCCGGAGGAGGCGCTGCGCTGCCGCATCAACCGGATCTTTCTGGCGACGCACCTCGGTCGGCCGGACCTGGCACTCGGCCTCGTCACGAGCGCCGAGGTGACGCGTGAGGTCGCCCTGGTCCAGCGCTTCGCCCCCTACCTCGAACGTGAGCGGGCGCGAGCCGAGGGCGAGCTGGGCCTGCGACGCGACGCGCTCACCCACTTCGACTCGGCGATGGCCCGCTTCGGTGAGCAGGGCCCGAGCTCGACGCAGACCATCGAGACGGTGCTCGACCGCGCGGCGGTCGCGATCGAAGCCGGGGACTATGAAGGGGCGCACCGCGACCTCGTCGCATTGAACCCCATGACGGTCTTCGCGCGCGGCTATCGGGATGCCCTCCTGCTCGCGCTCGGCGCCCTCTCGGGTCTGGCGCCAGGTGTCATGGCGGGCACATCGTGGCAGCGGATCGACTCCGTCGAGGACGAGGCGCTGCGCCTATGGCGGATGTTGGTCGATGTGCAACGCGCCGCAGCGGAGTCGTCCCCATTGCCCCCCATGGATGCGCTCGCTTCAGACGCGGCTCCCTTCTCGTTCCGCGTGCGTCAGGCGCAACGTATGGTGCACGCGGCACATTCGATCGCCGGTGCAGCGATGACAGTCGTCGCGGTGAGCGTCGATCGCTCGGCGTTCCAGCTCGGCGGCTTGTGGCACGAGCTGACGACGGCGCCGCTGCTGCGCCTGTTGGTCTCGCTCGTCACGAGCCGTGCCCTCGAGGGCGAGCCGGGGATCGGCAAGGACGCGCTGGCCGACGCGCTGTGGGCCGGTGAGCGGATGACCATGCGTTCACGTAGCAAGCGTCTCGGGTCGGCGCTGGCTGCTCTGGCCGAGCGTGGCCTCCAGCTTACGAGCGAGGGCGACCACGTGATGTTGCCGCCCGGCACCGGGGTCGTGGTGCTCGCGCCGGCGCTCTGGCCCGGCCTTGGCACGCTGCAGCCCCGCGGACGCGGGCGCCCCCGGAAGACGACTGGACGTCTGGCGGAGTAGCCGGCTCTTGCGCCGCTCGGCGTGGCACTCAGCTCAGGCGGGGCCGTTGCCCCAGACGCTCGCCCCGTTGCCCCGCGCTGCCACGGGGCACGGCTTTGAAGGGAGCTTCTGACCAGCCCCGACATGTTCGAGAGCGAGCGCGAAGGGGCGGCCGTCAGCGGCGGTGACGAGGTCGTTGGCGTAAGCGGCGAGGGCGTCGACGAACTGGCGGACGGCGGGTGTGACGGGGCCGCCTTGCGGGTAGACCGCGTGGATGGCCGAGGCCGGGAGGTGCCAGTCGGGCAACACGATCTGGAGGCGGCCGTCGCAGAAGGCGTCTGTGCCGATGAAGTCTGGGAGCAGGCCGATCCCGACGCCGGCGAGGACCGACTCGAGGATGGTGTCGCCGTGGTTGCAGGCGAGTGGGCCCTTGAGCTTGACCGTGACCCGTTCGTCGCCGCGTTCGAGGACCATCTGGTCGGGGCGGGTCGCGTTCGAATAGATGATGTAGCGATGGTTCGAGAGGTCCTCGGGGGTGGCGGGCACACCTTCGCGCGCGAGGTAGCCGGCTGAAGCGACGAGGAAGGCGCGGACGGGGACCAGCCGGCGGGCGACGAGTGTGTTGTCGACGAGGCGGCCGACGCGGACGGCCACATCGACGCCGCTTGCGACGAGGTCGATGTGGGTGTCGTCGAGGCGCAGGTCGATTTCGAGGTCGGGGTACTTCGCGAGGAGGTCGAGCACGACCGGCAGGACGAAGCGACTGCCGAGCGCGTAGGGGGCGCTCACCCGGAGGCGACCGCGCGGGCGGCCATCGAGGCGGCCCACCGCGAGCTCGGCTTGTTCGGCTTCGGCGACGATACGCGCGCAGTGGGCGTGGAAACGCTCGCCGGCTTCGGTCAGCTTGAGGGAGCGGGTCGTGCGATGGAGCAGGCGTGTGCCGAGGTGGGTCTCGAGCGTGGCGATGGCCTTCGAGACCGCCGACTTCGAGAGGCCTATCGCCGCGGCGGCTTTCGAAAAGCTATTGTTTTCGACAACATGTGCGAAGACGACCATAGCTTCGATGGGAAGGGTCGACGGGGGGTTCGGCATTCGATTGTCCCTGTTCGCGGACATTGGGTTTCCCGGACGGGCGATTGTCCACGTCGGTGGTTGTAGTCACCGTGTGGAGGCTCGCCAAGGGAACTCGGCGGGCCCGTACACCTCATCGGAGTCCAACATGCGTCTGAAGTCCTTCGCACTCGCCCTGTCCCTTGCCGCTGCACCTCTCACCATGGGCGTCGGCGCGCCCGCCATGGCCTCGAGCTATAGCGTCGACGGGGGCCACTCGTCGGTCCTCTTCAAGCTGAGCTATGGCAACATCTCTACCTTCTGGGGACGCTTCAACAAGGTCGAGGGCAAGTTCGTCTACGATCCCAAGAACCTGGCGACGTCCAACCTGACGGTCGACATCGACGCCGACAGCGTGTTCACGGCCGACCGCAAGCGCGACGACCACCTGAAGAGCCCCGACTTCTTCTCGGCCAAGCAGTTCCCCAAGATCACCTTCCAGAGCACGTCGGTGAAAGCCGGGAGCAAGGCCGGGACGTACGCCGTGAGTGGGAATCTCACGCTGCGCGGCGTGACGAAGCCCGTGACCCTCGAGCTGACCAAGACGGGTGAGGGCAAGGATGCGCGCGGCTCGGACCGCATCGGGTTCGAAGGCAGCTTCACCATCAATCGCCTCGACTTCGGCGTGAACTTCGCGCCCGACGGGCTCGGCAAGGACGTGACGGTCGTGGTCGCGGTCTCCGCCGTGAAGAGCTGAGCGCAGGGCACAACCGGAGGGCCTGACATGGATCCGATTCGAATCGCGCTGACAGGGGTCGTGGCACCTGGTGCGTTGGCGCTGGTGCTGGTCGTTGTCGCGGCCCTCGTGGCGAAGAAGCCGGGCACGACCTGGCGCCAGCTCGAGGCGCCGAAGTGGGCGGGGCTGGCGCTCGCCGCGGGTTTTGGACTCGGATTCTCATTCACGCTGGGCTGGCCGGCCCTGCCGCCGGTCGATGTGACGCAGGTGGCGCCGTGGATGGCATTGTTCGCGGCACCTCTGGCGTTCCTGCCGGGCGTGCCGCGGGCGGTTGCGACAGCCGTGCTCGGGGTCGGAGTCGGGTTGTTCCTGGCCGCGCCGCTTTATGGTGGGGCCGAGCTCGTCGCCCACGCGACGCTCATCGGCGTGACGGTAGTGGCGATCGAGCGCGGGTTGACCTTGCTTATGCCAGAGGACAATCCGCGCGGGGGTGCCATCGCCACGCTGGTCTTCGTCAGCGGTGCCGCGACCGTCATCCTGTTGTCGGATACGGCGTCGCTGGCGATTACGACCGGCGGTCTCGCGGCCGGCCTTGGCGCGCTCGTGACGGCTTGCTTCGTGCTCCCCGGGCTGGCGAAGCTCGGGCGGGCCGCCCCGGTCCTGGCGGTGGTTCTGGCGACACACCTGCACGCGTCGGCGCTGTTTGCCGGCGGGCGCTACGATGTGTTGGCGCTGGTCGCGGTCACGCCGCTGGTATTGGCGGCGGTGCTCGGGTTGGTCACACGCAAGGAGCGCTCGTCGCGGTTTGCAGTGGCGCTGCCGGCCCTGCTCGTGCTGGTGCCGCTCGGAGCGGCGAGTGCGCTTGCGGCGACGCGCTACTTCGCGGAGCCGACCGCCTCGACGGTGCAACCCGACGCGGCCACACCCGCGGACGACGCGGACTACGGCTATTGAGGTAGTGCCCGAGGCGAAGGGCGCGGCCAGCGGTCGAGAGCTGAAACAACTGGTGGTCTCCAATTCGCTGGCCAACGCGGCAGGCTGCGTTAGGGTCGGTCGTGATGCGACCTGCCCTGCCCGCCCTGCCCGTCCTGCCGATTACGCCGCTGCTGCCACGTGTCCTCGAGGCTGCTCGGGTGGGGCCCGTCGTCGTGTCGGCGTCGACGGGCTCGGGCAAGTCGACGTGTGTTCCGCCAACCCTGGCGGCGCTGGGCCGGGTGTTGGTCGTCGAGCCGCGACGTGTGGCGTGTCGGGCGCTGGCGGTGCGAGTGGCCGAGCTGCGCGGATGCAAAGCGGGCACGGACGTCGGCTGGATCGTGCGTGACGAACGCCAGGTCGCCGACGATGCCGCCATCACCTTTGTGACGCCGGGCGTCGCGTTGCGAATGGTCCAGGCAGGTGCCGGGCGCGGTGGCATCGACGAGTACGCGGCCGTGGTCTTGGACGAGTTCCACGAGCGCGCCTTCGACACCGACCTCTTGTTGTGTCTGTTGCAAGAGCGGCGCAAGACCCGACCGGGCCAGGCGCTCGTCGTCATGTCGGCGACCATCCAGGCCGACCGGCTGGCCGACCATCTGGGCGGCGTGCATCTCGCGGGACAAGGGCGCACGTTTCCGATCACCGTCAGGTGGTTGCCCGGCGATACGACGCTGCCGCACAAACGTGGGCTCGAAGACCGCCTGGTCGCAGCCTTGGCACAGGCCGAAAGCGACCCGGGTGATGTCCTCGTCTTCATGCCGGGCAAGGCCGAGATCGGGCGCGCGGCCGAGACGATCCAGGCGCGATGCGGCGGTCGGTGGGACATCGCGACGTTGCACGGCGACATGGCGTTGCGCGACCAGGGCGATGTGCTCAACCCGAGCACGGCGAAAAACCGAAAGCGCCGCGTCGTATTGGCGACCAACGTGGCCGAGACCTCGCTCACGATCCCGGGCGTCGGCGTCGTCATCGACAGCGGGCTCGTGCGCGGCATGGTCTATCGCGCGGGCCGCGGCTATCTGAGTCTGTTGCCCATCGCGAAAGACTCAGCCGAGCAGCGGGCCGGGCGTGCCGGTCGACTCGGGCCCGGTGTGTCGATTCGTCTGTGGAGTCCGGCGGCCCAGCTCGATGATGTGACGTTGCCCGAAATCCACCGTGGGTCGCTGGTGTCGCTCGTGTTGTCGGCGCTCGCATGTAGCCCCAGCGGCATGGACCTGCCCTGGCTCGACAAGCCGAAGTCCTTCGCGGTGACGGCCGCGATGAACGAGCTCACCGCCCTCGGATGTGTGAAGGACGGGCGCATCACCGAGGCTGGGATTCGCCTCTTCCAGTTGCCGCTCGACGTCGGGCTCGCGCGGCTCCTGACCCAGGGTGCGAGCACGCCGGGGTTGGCGGAGCCATCACTCCTGCTGGCGGCGGCGTTGTCGGCAGGTCGCTCGATTTTCAAGAAATCGGAGCCGATGGGTCCGTATGGTGCGCCGAGCCGCGCGCACACGGTCAGCGGGGACGACCTGCGGTCGGCGGGCTGCGATGTGGTGGCACTCATCGAGGCGGTTCGGAACGGCGATGCGGGTCGGCACGGGCTCGATCCGAAGGCGCTCACCGAGGCGCGGGCCGCGGCCCAGCGATACCGGAAGCTCGGCTTTGGAGACCCGGGCTGGAACGGTCAGCTCCAGCGACGTCCTCTGGCCGAGATGTTGATCCACATCTGGCCGGGCTCGGCGATGATCCGGCGCGACCAGAAGAAGCGGCGTTTCACCTGGTCGGCGGGTGGCACCGAGATGGAGCTCGACCCCGAGAGTGCCGTGCGCGCGGCCGACACCGAGGCCATCATCGTGCTCGACTCACGCGCTGTCGCAGCCCAGTCCCCGCAGCAGAGCGGCCTCATCATCACGGCCGCGATGCCGGTCCCGCTGGCATGGCTCGCGTCCGCCGGCCTCGGTGATGAGCGGTTTGGCGATCCGCAGCTCGAAGGGCGGCGCCTCATGGTGACGGTGTCGCAGGTGTATGCGGGCCAGGTGCTCGCGACGCGGGAGGTCTCCCCGAAGGGTGAAGCGGCGCGGGTCGCCGTGCGTGACCTCATCCTGCAGGGCCGTGTCTTCAAAGGCGCTTTGGGCCCCCTGCGGGAGCGGTATGACCTGGCGGCGCTCGCGGTCCAGGTGGCCCAGACCGACCGCAACGCGACCTATGGAGCTGCCGTACCGGAGCAGCTCGCGCCCCTGCCCGAATGGCTCTTGAGTCGTCTCACCGAGCTCGGACTCGAGAGCGGCGAGGACATGCAGCTCGTCGATCACGAGGACCTGATGCCCCCTCGCCCGCCCGAGGCCATCGCGCAGATCATCGCCCGTAACTACCCGAAAGTGCTGAACATCGGCGACGCGAAGTACCAGATCGAGTACGACCTGTCGCAGCGTATGGCGACCTTTCATCAGGTCAGCGGCGCCAGGAAGGACCCGCCGTCGGCGATGCACCTGCCGAACCTGCCGGGCCTGCGTTTGTATTGGGAGCACAAGAACCGGGTGCAACCGATTGCTGGGCGTGGGTGATGATCCCCTGGCACCGTCAGCGGCGGAGGCGCTCCCACAGCGCCTGCCAGCCAACGCTGATGGCGCCACGGGCCTCCTTGGGCAACCACCGCTTGAGGGGTGCCGGCAACCCATCGAAGGTCTCGACCGCGCGCCGCCAACCAACGCGTGCGACGCGCTCGGCCGCCCCCGACGCTTCGGCTCGGCGCTCGCGCAGTCGGTTCGGATCGCGCCACGTCGGGTCGAATGCGTCGAGGTCGTCGCCGATGAGCGCGCTCAAGCGCCACAAACGCTGCATCATGTCATGCAGCGAGACACGCACGAGGCGTTCGCGAAGTCCCGAGACGTGGGCGGGCAGACCGTCGCGTCGCGCTTGAACGATCCGTTCGAGCACACGCTCCACGTCGAGGTCGCCCGCGTCGACCATCGCGTCGGACTCGATCCAACTCCCGACCCCGGGGTCGCCCGTATAGATCGGTACCGCCCCCGACCAGAGCGCGTCGAGCGGCTTTTCGGTCAGGTAGCCGTCCGCCCGGGCGTTCTCCACGGCGATGTGGAAGTCGGTCTGTGAGAGGAAACGAACCTTGTCATGGAGAGTCGGCCCGACCTCGTGAAAGACGACCTTGCTCCCGCTCGGAAAGTGTTGCCGAAGCCGGTGTGTGGTGTGGACCGTCATGTGCCGCGCGAGCCCGACGGCCAGCGCCAGCCGGGCCGCCGCGAGGTCCCCGTTGATGACGTTGCCGACCAGGAAAGACACGCCTTCGGTGCGTCGCGGGGACGGTCGCTCCCAACGGCGCAGCTCGCTCCAACGATGATAGAGGAAGGGCAGGTGGAAGGCCCGAGGGTGGTCGAGGCGCGGCGTTCCGAGGACCCAACGCGCAGCACCGCTCCAGTGACTCCAAGACCAGCGGATGAGCTCGTCGTCGACCGTCAGCGTCGTCAGCTCGTTCGAGTAGAAGAGGTGCGAGTCTGGAGACCGTGGCTCACGGAGGCTGCCGAGCCACAGCGGGAGGTCACGAAACGGGGTGAAGATGGTCGAGTCTGGGCGCCAGACAGGGTGGAATCCGTCGAATGTCGTCAGCCCTGAGAAACGTGTGACCATGCGTCAAATCACCATGAGGCCCGCGGTTTGTCACGCCTCTCGTGGGGGTCGTGGGCCCGCGCCCGCGCAAGCGCCTTTGCCCACGCAGGCGCTCGCGCCCACGCCCACGCAGGCGCCCACGCCCACGCGGGCGCCCGCGCCGAAGCAAGCGCCCGCGCCCAAGCAAGCCCCCGCGCCCAAGCAAGCGCCCACGCCCGGGCAAGCGCAAGCGACCGCGCCTGCGCGAGCGTAGGGAGAGCCTCTCAGCCGCCGCGAGCGGTTCGACGTGCCCGCTCGACTGCGCGATGCAGCTTACGCGGCAACGAGCTCAAAGCCGACTCGGGCACGTACTCGGCGATCTGCAGCTCGAGCGCCTTCGTCATGGCGTCGAAGGCGTCGTCGGTCCCGATCACCAGGACCGCCGTGCCGGCCAGCTCGGGCAGGCGCCGCCCCACTTCGAGGACACCCGCCATCGGATCCTGCCGCACATCGACGACGATCGCCTCGGCCGTCCCCGGGCTCTCGATGACATTGACGACCCGCACGAGTGAGCCTTGCGCGCGCAGCACCATGCTCGCCGAGGTCTCGAAGGCGGTGACCTGGGGCTCCACCACGAGCACCGTGTGCGAGACCATAGGGGTCTCGGTCGTCTGACGACTCGTCGTGGTGGCGACCCCCGCCAGGTCGGCGCGTTTGTCCCGGTCGAGGAACGGCACGTCACCCGTCCCGCTCGGACGCGAGCTGCGCCGCGACTGCGGGTCGTTTGCGCGCAACAACGCCGCCTTCAGCTCGGACGCGCTCTGCGGTCGATTGCCAGGAGCCTTCTGCAGCGGCCACAGGACCACCTGCTCGAGCTCGCGCGGAATCGAAAAGCGGGTGCGCCGCGACGGCGGGTCGGGCTCGTCGTAGAGCTGCTTGGTCAAGACCTCCATAGAGCTCTCGCCCAGGAACGGGGGTACTCCCGCGAGCATCTCGTAGATGACGCAGCCCAACGCGTAGAGGTCGCTGCGCTGGTCGAGCGGCTTGCTCAAGATCTGCTCGGGCGACATGAAGGTCGGCGTGCCGGCGATGGTGCCTTCCTTGGTGAGCCGCTGCGAGCCCTTGGATTCGTCGCCGACGATGTAGGCGAGCCCGTAGTCGCAGACCTTGACCTGCTCGCGCCCATCCACTGTCTTGGCTATCAAGATATTTTCCGGCTTCAGGTCCCGGTGCAGGAGCCCTTGCGCGTGTGCAGCCTCGAGCGCGTCGCAGAGCTGGATCGCCAGGTCGACGACGCGGGACGATGCCAACGGGAAGTCGCGTTCGATGACGTCCGCCAGCGATGGTCCGTCGACGAACTCCATCGCAAGGTAGAGCTGGCCGTTCCAGGTCCCGAAGTCGTACACAGTGACCGAGCCGGAGTGGGACAGCTTGCTCGAGGTCTGGGCTTCACGTTCGAAACGTTTGACCATGTCCTTTCGCGCCCCGAGCTCGGGGTGCAGGAGCTTGAGTGCAATCTGCCGGCCGAGCGGCTCCTGGATGGCGAGATACACCCGGCCGATCCCACCCGCCCCGAGGCGACTCAGCACACGATAGCGGTCGGCGACGAGCGCACCGATGTAGTGCAGGTCATCCGACTCGTTCGTGTGCTCGAGGTCGTCGAGCATGGTGTCGTCGTTCGACATTATTCAATCCTGCTCACACCTCCGGGCCGAGGCGTGGCGTTCGCTGAGTTCTCTATCCATACTCCAAGCGGACGAACTTGTGGAACCGTTCGTCTGCCCTCTCGTTTCGCCTTCTTTTCGACCGCGCTCGCAGCAGAGGGCAACGTTCTGCCCGCCCATGCAGTCGGGGAAAGACCTACGGCCGCCTGGCGCCCGCCACTCTACTCCGAGAGTACGTAGATCTCCGAAGGGCGCGCGCGGCCGACGATATTGTAGGTACCGATCGACTGCGAAGGAAACTCGTCGGAGACCCGCTGCATCGTCTCACGTGTCATCAGGATTTGCCCCGGGCGAGCCAGGCGTTCGAGCCGCGCCGCGACGTTCACGGCGTCGCCGATGGCCGTGTACTCCATACGCTTTTCGGAGCCGACGTTGCCGACCACGGCCGTGCCTGTATGGATCCCGATGGCGAGCTCGATGTCGCGCCCGAGCTGCTTTCTCCACCGCGCGTTGCCGACCTCGAGCCAGCGCAGGATCGCCTCGGCCGCCCGCACCGCGCGCCGCGCGTCGTCCGCGTGGGCTTCGGGCGCGCCCCAGAGCGCCATGGCACAGTCGCCGATGAACTTGTCGATGATGCCACCGTGCTGAAAGACGATCTCCGTGATGATGGTGAAGAGCTCGTTGAGGAGTGCAACCGCGACCTCCGGCTCACGCTCGTCCGCAAGGGTCGTGAAGCTCACGACGTCGGCGAACATGACGGTGATCTCACGCCGCTCGCCCCCGAGCTTCAACGCCTCCGTGCCCGAGACGATGCGCTCGACGACCTCGGGCGATAAGAAACGCGACAGGTTTTCGCGTGCACGTGTCTCACTGACGAGCTTGTCGCGATAGGTCCCGAGATCTCCGGCCATCTTGTTGAAGGCCAGCGCCGTCTTGCCGATCTCGTCGTTGCCCTGAGCCTCGACCCGCACGGCGAAGTCACCGGAGGCGACCTTGCTCGTGGCCGCCGCGATGGCCTCGATGGGGCGCGCCATCCGTCGCCCGAGGAGGAGGGCGATCAGCAGTGCCAGGCTCGCCGCGGCGACGCCTACCCAGGCCGCCGTGCGCCAGGTCGCAGCTACCGACGCGTAGGCCTCGGCCTGGTCCTGCTCGACGAGCGCCGCCCAGCCGAGCTCGGGGACCGGCACGATGGCGCCGATGAGCGAGACGTCGTCTTTCCCGACGTAGTCCACGGTGTAGGCGACATCTTTGCGGAGCGCGTGCGGCGCGGCTTCGACCGTGCTCACGACCGGCTTGCCGCGGAGCGAGGTGAACAAGGTGTCCGCGTCGGCGGCGGCGATGATCCGAAGCTGCTCGTCGATGAGCCTCACCCGCTCGGGGCGGTCGAAGTGCCTGACCCCGAGGCTTCCGACGAGCCCGGAGAGCGGGGTCAAAGCGATGTCGACGACGAGGAAGGCGTAGATCTTCGGGGCCAATTGGCCGCTCGCGGGATCGCCGGGCGGGACGTTCGATGGGGCGTCAGGCTGAGGCGCGTCGGGGTCGGCCGGCACTTCGGGGTCGGGCGCCGCGGCCGCAGACCGCTGGTAGATCGGCACCGCGAGCGGCAGGACGAGCGTCCCATCACTGCGTCGCTCGACCTCCCACGCGAGGTAGCCGAGCTCGGCCGAGGCCTCCATCTGGGCGGGCTTCAAGGCGTCGGGGGGCGCCCAGCGCGGGGACTCGGGGCGGTCGGTCCGCATCACCAGGAGGCGTTGGCCGTCCGAACTGTAGACCGCGACCTGGTCGACCAGCTCGGCCCCGAGGAGCTGCGCTCGCGCCGAGGCCTCCCGTCGCTCCGCGGGCTCGTCGACACGCGCCAGGACCGAGCCCAGCGCCCGTGTCTCGGCCAGCGCGCGGGCGACCAACCCTCGCGTTTCGCCCAAGACGACCTCGGCGGTCGCCAGGTGATAGGCACGCGCACTCTCGGTGAGCCGCTCGGCGTCACCGTCGGCGATGACCGTCGCGGCGATCGCGAGCGGTACGAGCCCCGCGAGCAGCAGCACCGCCGCCAGTTTCTGCCATACCCGCATCAGTTGCCTTCCGAGTCGGGCGAGTCGGGCGAGTCTGCAAAGAAGCCGAGGTCCAGGACCAGGCGTCCGAAGTACGCGCCGAGGTTGGCCTGTGCGTCGTCGCCGAGACCGAGTCCGACCGCGAGGCCAAGCCGCACGTCACCGAAGTGGAAACCGAGGCCGAAGCCGGCCACGTGACCAAAGAAGTCACGATCGATACCGGCGACCGTCTCGGCCGACAGGCTCATCGTGAGCAGGTCCACAGGGCGCCAGGCCAAGGCGAAGAGCCCGCCGACGTTGGAGATGCTCTGGTCGCCGAAGTCGTTTGCGTGGACGAGCGCCACGCGGAAGTCGAACAAGAACCGCTCGACGGGCTCGATACGCAACAAGAAGCCCGGCTCGACCGACAGCAGGCGCGCCGAGTCGCCGCTGCCGATCGGCACCCCGACCTTGAGATAAGGCGCAAAGACCGCGGCGGCCGTATCGAAGAGCGGGTAACGGAGTCCCAGGCTGAGGTCGCCGAGCCGCGATTGCGAGTCGCCCCTCTCCTGCAGACGGATGTCCTGGAAGACGAGGCCGGCCTCGAGACCGAGCCCGCCGACCTTCAGCTCAGCCTCGAGCTCGAGCGCGAAACGGCCGGCCCCTGGCTCATCGTCGACCAGCCGCGTATCGAGCCCGATGCGGGTCTCGGGGCGTGGCGAAACGTGAGCCTGGGGCAGCCCGCGCTGGACACGATGCGGCGTCATGGGGAGCGTCTCACGCTCACGTGAGGCGACCACCTTCTTGCGGCGCGGCTCGACCGCGAGCTCTTGCACGAGCAGCTCACCACCGGCCCAACGGGCGCGGACTGCGAGCCGGTCGGGGCCGTCGACGCCGACGGCCGGGATCACCGCGCGATAACGCGCAGGACCGATTTCCTCGATCTTCAAGCTATCGCCGGTGGAGCTCTCGACCACGAGGCCGGGCAGGACGGCCGGGCGACCACGCTCGTCGGTGACGGCGACGATCACTTCGGCGGGAGGAGCATCACCTCGACCCACGACCCAGGGGTCGACCGGGTCCGGCGCCGCTTGCATATCGGCCGCGCTCAGCGCCGCTTTGACGCCCAGGATACGGACCGCAAAGCGCCCACGGGCCTCGTCCCCGATGAGCTCCAGCTCGTGCAGGCCGGCGGTCCCGAGCCGAACGACTCCGTCGCTCTCGACCGACACGCGTGAACCATCCGGCGCCACACGCTCCACCCGGACCCGGCCCTTGGCGTTCGGCGGCAGGTCGAAGCGGATGAAGCCCACCGCCTCCACGACACCGTCCTCACCGTGCGTGATGGCGCGCGCCGGGGAGAGTCCGATGACCTCGACCGTACGCGCGACCCCGGGCTTGCTCTCCAGCTTGTCGGCGTCCCGCGTCGAGACACGAACGGCGTAGCGGCCGGGTGCCAGGTCCGCGAGGCGTAGGCGGGTCACGCCAGCGCCGACCTCGGCGTCATAGAGGAGCTGCTTGAAGGTGGCGTCGCTGCCGAGCTCGACCCGGAAGGTCTCGGCCCCGGCGACTGGCTGCCAGCTCGCATCCCAGGTGGCGAGCCGACCTGCAACCGTTGCGACGAGCGCCGATCCACCCCCATCTGCCCACGCTGGGGCCTGCGGAAGCGGTCTTGCGGGCTGGGGCTTCTGCCCCTTCTTGACGACCGTCCCCTGCCCTTCGGGCACGTCGACCGTCGCGCCCTGGGCCGACACGGCCGCGCGTCCCTCGAAGACGCTGACCATCGAGGCCGTCGCGTCCGCCTGGATCTGGGCCAGAGTCCCGTAGATATCCACGTTGCCCGAAGGCGTCTTGACGGACAAAGAGCGAGTACCCTTGGCGTCGGCGTCGAGGGCCGCGAGCCCGCCCTGGATCGTGCCCTGCTCGAGCACCACCTCGGTCTTGTCGCGCCGCGCCGTGCGGGCGGCCGAAGCGGACGAGCCATAGATGACGAGCAGCGCGTTCTCGCGCAGCTTCAGGTCCGAGGTGTCCTCGAAGACGATGTGGGCCGCGCTCGCATCACCCGTCGACACCCGGTAGAGGCGCCACAGGTTCATCTGCTCACGGGCCTCCAACCAGTCGAGCGCACGCGGCGGCTTGGCCTTCACGTCCTTCTTGGTCCAGCCGACCTGCGCCTCGGGTCCCGCCCCGAGGACGGGCAGCTTCAGGACCTGCCCGGGCTTGAGCAGGAAGGGCGGCTTCCCGACGTAGGAGTTGTACTTGTAGATGAGCGGGTATTTGTCGCCCGTCCCGTAGAACTGGGCCGCGATGGACCACGCCGAGTCGCCCGGCTGCACGATGTAGGTGCGGACCTCGGGCTCCTGGGCGTGGGCCGTCGGCCCGCCGATCATCGTCATCGTGAGCGTGGTGGTCGCCATCGCCAGGGTGAACGCCATGGCCTCGAGAACGTTGCGCGCTTTCACGGCTTCACCTCCCGGAGCGACTCGACGGTGACGGCTTGCTGCTCTCCCACTCGGCTCTCTCGGTCGTCCTGGTCGGGCGTGTTGCGTGTGTCGAAGTCGATGCGTGGCTGACCCGGGGGCGCCGGATCGATGACCTGGAACTCCACGCGCCGATTGGCTTTTCGTCCGGCATTCGTGTTGTTGTTGGCGATTGGCCGCGTCGAGCCAAAGCCGCGCGGCAAGAGCCGATTGCGGTCGACGCCGCGCTTCGTCAGCTCGACGCGGATACGCTCGGCCCGCCGCTCGGAGAGGTCCACATTCATCTCCTCGTCGCCTTCGTTGTCGGTGTGGCCCTCGACCCGCACACGGCGGACCTGCGGGTTGGCCTTGAGCACGGCGGCGATCTGATCGAGGAGGGCGGCCGCGGACTTGGCGAGCACGTTGCTGCCCGAGTTGAACTCGATGGTCTGCTTCAGCTCGATGACGCCGTCCTTGGCGACGACGGTCGCCTCTCCCACGTCGGGGCAGCCGTCCTCGTCCTCGAAGCCGTTGGGCGTCTCGAGCTCGATCGGGCACTTGTCGGCGGCGTCGAGGACACCGTCGCCATCGTTGTCGGGGTCGGGACAGCCGTCCTGGTCCAGGTTGCGATCGAGGTCCTCGGGCACGTAGGGGCATTGGTCGGCGGCGCCCGCGACCCCATCGTTGTCAGGGTCGGGGTCGCTCGCGACGACGGCGTCGAAGGCGGCCGCGGCATCGTTGGACGGAGGCGCGGCGGGGTCGCCGGGGGCAGGCGCTGCGGCCTCGCCCGGCATCGGTAGGGTCGGAGCTGGTGGAAAGACCGGGGCCGCGCCTGAAGCCGCGCCGTTCGGGCCGGTCTCAGCGATTGGGGCCGTGGGGCGCGGTGGGGGTTCCGGGGTGGCCGAGCCCGCCCCCGACCAACCGACGGTGACCAGGAGCCTGTAGTCCGGCGTACCGTAGCCGTCGGTGAGACCCGTGCCGCCGGCCACGGTGATGGCCCACTCCGGGCTGCGCCAGCGCAAGCCGAGGCGCGCCTCGAGGGGGACCTTGCGACCGCTGATGCCGTCGTCGGGGTCGAAGTCGCCGGTGCCAAGGCCGACGGCGCCTTCGACTTCTGCCAGGATCGACAAGGGCTCGTAGGCGCCAAGCGCGGCGACGGGCACCTCGACGCCGGCGCCGAAGCGCAGCTCGTCGCCAAAGGCCAGGTTCAGGACCTGGGTGTCGGGCCGAATCCGGTAGCCCAGATGTCCCGCGATGACCACGCCGTCGTCGAAGCGATAGTCGGCGATCAAACGCGGCTCGACGACGGGCTCACCGTCGGTCGACATGTTTGCGCCGCCGCCCGTCGGCAACCACAGGCCTGCCTGCAGAGCGAGGCCAAAGCCGCGCCCACCCTCGCCCGACACTGCCCGCCAGCGCAGCGTCACCTTGAGGTCGCCAAGCCCGATGGCCGTCTCGCGCCCGGATGCGACGAACTCTTCAGTGGTGTGGAGCGGGAGTGCGACCTGCAGGTCGAGCGCGTCGGCGATGCCGAGCCCGAGCCCAAGCGTCGTGATGAAGCGGAGGCGCAGCGGCCCCACCGGCTCACCATCGAGCTGACGCGCGACCAGCTCGTCGTTGGCGAGGTTGAAGCTGAGTCCGCCGTAGAATGCGAAGTGGGGCACGACCCAGGTCGTGTCGAGCCCCAGGAGCGCCGCCGGCCCCATGGTCGCATCGTACATACGCGGGTCGACATCGCCGATGGGACCATCGAGGCGGTTCTGCGCCTGGACCGAGGTCGGTTGATGGATGAGGGGGAAGAGCGCGAGCGCGCTCACGATGACCAGTCGTCGTGCTTGCACTCCAAATGAATACACCAGGTCGGGGTGCGCCGGAAGGCGACCCAGAGGTGGCCGAGGCACAACGTAACCGATTCCGGCGCCGCGGCGCGTCCCGCCCCCCGGGCGAGGCTCGCCTTGCCCCTACCGGACATCGACGCGAACACCAGGGCGAGTGACCGCGCCTGAGCCAGCGACCGCGCCCGAGAGCACGCTCGCGCCCACGCCCACGCAAGCGCCCGCGCCCGCGCCCTCGCAAGCGCCCACGCCCTCGCAAGCGCCCACGCCCTCGCAAGCGCCCACGCCCACGCAAGCGCCCACGCCCACACCCGCGCAAGCGCCCGCGCTAGCGCCCGCGCCCTCGCAAGCGCCCGCGCCCACCGCCACGCAAGCGCTCTCCACCAACCAACGTCGCGAAGCCGGGCATGGTCTTCGGGGGATCGTGTGTTTAGGGTCCCCGTCGGCTCGCCAGGCCCGTGCCAGGCCGTAATCAGGCGACGATGGAAGTACCGCGGAGGGGTCATGTCGTTCGAAAGCTATCCGGTTCAAAGGGCGCCCACGACTCAAAAGGTGTCGTGGCTCAAGCTGACGGTCATCGCGCTGCTCATCCTGAATGCCGGCCTGATGCTCGGCTTCTTTCTCAAAGACGCGAGCCCCCCGGCAGGGTCCACGCCGGCCGTCTCGATGGGGGCGACGCCGGCCATTTCTGCGGCGGCCGGGTCCGCAATCGTTCGTGAGACGGGGGATTCGGCGACCTCAGCTACCGACGAGCCGTCGTCCGCGGGTGGGCCCGGCTCGTCGACGATCGACTCCGCGGGCCTGGCAGCACTCGTGCCGGCCCCCATGCGTGAGCCTGCCCTCGCGCCGTCCGCGCCTTCGACGAGCGGCCTCCTGCCCGATGAAGAGCGCGTGATTTCGCTCTTCGAGCGGCTCTCGCCTTCGGTCGCCTTCATCACGACCATGGGTGCGACGCAGAATGGGTTCGGCATGCGGGGTCCGGCCCAACCGCAGGGCGCGGGCACGGGCTTCGTCTGGGACGAGAGCGGCCACGTCGTCACCAACTTCCACGTCATCGCACAGGCCCAGGAGGCCGTCGTCACGCTGGCCGACGGTAGCGAATGGAAAGGACGCCTCGTCGGCGCCGCCCCCGACCACGACCTCGCGGTCCTGAAGATCGATGCCCCCGCCGACAAGCTGCGCCCCATCCCCGTCGGCTCGTCGAAGAACCTGCGTGTCGGCCAGTTCGCGATGGCCATCGGCAACCCCTTCGGCCTCGACCAGACCCTAACGACGGGTGTGGTTTCCGCGCTCGACCGCCAGATCGAGTCCATCTCGGGGCGCCAGATCTACGGCGTCGTCCAGACCGATGCCGCCATCAACCCCGGCAACTCGGGTGGCCCGCTCATCGACTCGAGCGGCCGCCTCATCGGCGTCAACACCGCCATCAAGAGCGCCTCGGGCTCATCTGCGGGCATCGGCTTCGCGGTCCCGGTCGACACGGTTAATCGGATTGTCCCGCAGCTCATCAAGAATGGTAAAGCCGCTCGCCCAGGGCTCGGTATCCTGCTCGCGGGTGACGGCGTCAGCCGCCGGTTCGGCGTCGAGGGTGTCGTCGTGCGCGCGGTCAACCCCGGCTCCCCCGCGGAGAATGCGGGCCTGCTCGGCCTGGACCAGGACCGCTGGGGACGCGTGCGGCTCGGCGACGTGATCGTCGGCATCGAGGACCGCCCTGTCAAAGGCATCGACGACCTCATCAAGGTCCTCGACTCACGCGCCGTCGGCGACGAGGTCAAGGTCGAGCTCGACCGCAACGGCGCTCGCCGCGAGGTCAAGGTCCGCCTCGCAGGCCTCGAGTAGCCGACGCCTCGAAGGCCTCGCCCGGGACTCTGAAAGAAAGGCTGGCAGCAACAAGAGGTCCGTGCGCCAGCCTTGGCCCGCCTCTTGGCGAGACCTTTGGACGACCTGGGAAATACGAAGAGCCCGATCTCACGACCACCGTTGGGTGGTAGCGAGCGGGCTCGATCGCGATGGAACCTGTCACCGGCCAGACAGGCCAGCGGGCGTTCTCACCAGGAGGCTTTCACCACGCCGGGGAGCTCACCCTTGAGGGCGAGGTCACGCAGCGAGAGGCGCGAAAGGCCGAACTTGCTGTAGTAGCCGCGAGCGCGTCCGGTGACGACGCAACGATTGCGGATACGGTTGGGGTTCGAGTTGGCGGGCAGCGACTGGAGCTGCGCGCGGGCGATCTGACGATCGGCGGGGCTGGTCTCGGGCTTGCGAAGGGTTTCCTTGAGCGCCTTACGCTTCGCGGCGTACTTGGCGGACATTTCCTTGCGCTGCTCGTTACGGACAATCTTGCTGGTCTTGGCCACGTTTCACTCCGAGGGACACGCCGGTCCTGATGAGGCCGAGCGAGATACACGATGCGCTCTGGCCGATCAAGTACAAAGGCAAGTGCGAAGGCAAGCGGGCATGCGAGTCCGAGAGGCGCTTATGACCTCGCTCCGAGACCATCCAAGGCAACCGGTGGCGACCCGGTTCAAGGCTGGACTTCGACCCGGACGTCGTAGCGGAAGGTGCCCGCCCCACCCGCGCCGTTGTAGTCGTAGACCGCGAAGACCCACTCGACGTTGGCCGCGGTGCACATGCCCGGTGGGCAACTCACGCCGCTTGGGCACTCGCTCTGCGGGATGCAGGGCCGCATACCCGTGCTCTGCAGGATCACGGTGCCGTTCTGATCACCATCGAGCTCGGTCCGTTGCCAGACGAGCTCGCCCTGGATCGTCTTCATGCCCGCGATCGCCGGATCAAACGCGGCACCCCCACCCGTGCGGGTGATCGTGACCCGCGGCTTGGCGGTACCTGGCGCATAGAAGCGGTAATAGCGGGTCTCGCCGCCGACTGTGAGCGAGTCGTTGGTGATCGTCCCGATCTGGTTGACGAGCAGGTTGCCCATGTCGATGGGCACCCAGGGTGCCGTCCGAATCCGCAGGATCCAGCCATAGTTGGAGCCACCGACCGTGCCGGCCTCGTAGCCCGTCGGCGACCAGAGCTCGTAGTTGGCCGTCTCCTCGATCACGACATAGACGGGCAGGCCCGAGACATACGGCGAGCCGATCGTCGTCCGCGCACACGAGTTCGTGCCGGAGACGTCCGCGTTGTAGGTGCGCACCGCGAAGGCGTCGTGGACGTAGACCAGCGGGTCGCTGAGGCTGGACATCGAGTCGCGCACGACCGCGAACTCGAGCATGGTGCGAGGCGGAGCCTTGACCGCGACGATGTCGATGTCGGGCCCGACCTTGGTGCCGCCCGAGAAATCGTAGGTGTGATCGCCATTGTCGAAGCGCCCCATCGCGCCCGTCCAGGACGTGTTGCGCAGGTCGACCACCCAGACATCCGGGTTCACCTCGAAGCAGTCGCCGGTGATGCAGTCCGGCCACTCCTGTCCGTTGACCTGCGACTCGGCGAGCAGGTTGTCGCTGCCGACCCCTGGCGGGGCGTCACATGCGTTGCCGAGCGGTGGCTGGACTGTGTCCACGTCGCTGGCCGTGTCGGTGGTCGTCGTGTCCGTCGTGTCCGTCGTGTCCGTCGTGTCCGAAGGTCCGACCGTGTCCGAGGGTCCGACCGTGTCCGTCGTCACGGACGTGTCGGTCGTGACAGACGTGTCGTTGGTATCGGGCGGCGTGCCTGTATCGGTCGTGTCGGTCGAATCCGGCGTGATGGTCGTGTCCGGCGGGTCTCCACCCTCTGGCACACACACGTACGTGATGTCCGAGCTGCCGCTCTGCACGCCGAGGCAGGCCCACCCTGAGAGGCACTCCAACAGACAGGTCATGCTGCAGACAAAGCCGCTCGGCCCTTCGACACAATGGCCGGTCACGCAGTCGATGTTGCCGTTGCACGGGTCGCCGAAGTCGGGCGGGGTGTTGACCTCACGCGTGTCGGACGTGTCGAACAATACCTCGGAAAACGAGGTATCGAAGGAGTCGGTCGACTGGACCCGTCGCTCGGTCGAGTCGCCACACGCCCACAATACGAGCGCAGCGAGGGTTGAAGCAAAGGCCGGGGCGATGTTGGAACGTACGGCGAGCATGATCACTCCAGCGGGGACGAACGCATCCATTCTGGGCACCGACGGCGAGACGCTACCGGAACCAGGGCCGGGTTCCAAGCAACGAGTGCTAGCTCAGCTCTCGACGCCGAGTGCGTCATCGGGGAGCTTGTCGGGGCGTTCCTCGTCCATCCAGCTCCGGTCGGGGACACGCGGCGGTGCGACGTAAGGCGTGCCGTCAAAACGGATTCGTTTGCCCGGCCAGATGAACGTCTTGAAGGCGTAGGCAGCGATTGAGGGCTGATCGAGCTCGGGGTGGATGAAGGGCGCGAGCTCCTTGGCGTGGCGCTCCCGCGCGAGGCTCCAGTGGAGGTTCGGGTACACGTGATGGATGCCGTGGAAACCGTTTTCGAAGGTCCACCAGCCAAAGAAACGCCCGGTGAAGTTGCGCGAGTGGTTGTAGGGCGAGTCCTGGTCGCAGCCGTCGTGCTGCAGGAAGTTGATGGCGATGATGCCCCACGCCGCCCACAGATGCGGCAGCAACCAGTAGATGAGCGCCGCCTGCCAGTCGATGATGAAGAGCAGGATGGTCAGCCCGTGGGTGGCGACCGACTCGACCAGGAACTGGCGGTACCAACGCGGTTTTTCCGCCTTCATCTTGCGCGCGAAGCGGGCATCGCCCGCGGGGATGGCGAGCGCGACGATGGGCACGAACATGAAGAGGTTGAGCCAGTTCCACCGGTAGTTGACCTTGGTGGTGCGCATGAGGTCACGGTCCTCTTGCGTGTAGCGGTGATGGCTCAGGTTGTGGCCCGAGACGTAGCTCGAGACCGGGGTGCCGTAGGTCAGGCTCAGCACGACCTGAAAAGCCTTGTTCATCCAACGATTGTGGAAAACGGCGCTGTGGATCGTGTTGTGGGTGATGACCGCACAGAACCACGAGAACGAGCAGGTCGCCAGGAAGAGAGGAATGGCTAGCCAGAGGTCGGCTGGTCGATAGACCCACTGCACGATGACCAACGCGAAGTAGGTAGCGACGAAACCCAGTGTCCGGCGATCGGCTTTGTATCGCAGCATGAGGACAGTCTCCCGAGCGGCGGACCTTGGCACCACGAGGCGCGCCGGGTCAAGCCTTGACACCCATTCGTTCGGAACAAGCCAAACTGCGAAGAAAACGCCCGCGACGCCCGAGCCAGACCGGGCCTCGCGGCCGCATCAACCCTCCTCCGCACCGTCGAGCACGGCCTTGAAGGCGTCGCGTAGCGGGCCGACGTTCTGCTCGCCGACCCCCTTGATGGTGAGCCACTCGTCGCGCGAGGCATCGGGCGATAACGTCGCGAGCCGCTCGAGGACGGCGTTGCTCGCCACCAGAAACGGGGCGACGCCGCGCACCTTGGCGATGGCAAGGCGGCGTTGTTTCAGCGCACGCAAGAGGTCCTCGTCGCCGGCGTCGGCTGCGGGTGACCCGGCCCGCGCCGCGGAAACGACCGCAGCGGACTTGTCTTTCTTGCGCAGGGCCGTGTGTGCAAAGGGCGGCATGGCGAGCGGGACGGCTTGCCGCCGCCACATGACCTCGTTGCCGAGCGCCGTGAGAGCGGGCTTCCTGCCCTGGATACACCCGGCCTTTGCGAGCGACCGCAGCAGCGCGACGGTCGTGGCTTCGGGCAGCTCATCGAGCATGCCGAAGCTCTTCGTGGAGAAGAGCGGGCCCTTGACGACATCGGTCGCCTTGCTGCCGCGAAGCGCCCGCGCGATGCTCTTGATCTCGAGCTCGCCCTTGGCCCGGGCGACAGCCGAGAGCGCCTTCTGGACGATGACCTCCTCGGGTTCGTCGAGGCGCCGGGGCGAGTGACCGGGACCGTCCTCGTCCAGCTCACGCGTGCGGCTCTCACGAGCTGGCTTCTTGCTGGACGCTTCGATGAGCATCACGGTGGCTAGCCCGGTGGAGCCGACGCAGTTGTCGCAGCGCGAGCCAGCCGGGTCGTCGAGGTCGCAGCTCTTCGGGCGGTCGCCGAAGTGGCGCAGCAGGGCCGCATGCCTGCAGCCCTCGTGGTAGGCGAAGCGCTGGATGGCCTTGAGCTTGGTGCGTTCGGCATCGGCGCGGCGCGTGCGGGTCGCGGTGTCGAGACCCTCGCCACCGTTGTCGATGAAGAACTCGTGGATGCGCGAATCGGCGTAAGTGAAGAGCATTATGCCGTAGGCGCGTCGCCCGTCGCGGCCGGCGCGTCCGACCTCTTGATAGTAGGCGTCGACCGAGCCCGGGAAGTCCCAATGGATGACGACACGCACGTCGGGCTTGTCGACGCCCATGCCGAACGCGTTGGTCGCGATCATGATGAGCTTCTTGCCGCGCTGGAAGGACTCCTGGGCGCGTTTGCGGGCGTCGTCGTCGAGGCCGCCGTGATAGACGCAGACCTCGAAGCCCTTGCCGGACAAGGCGTCGAAGGCCGCATCGCAGTGCTTTCGGGTGGCGCAATAGACGATGCCGACGCCCCCTTCCGCGAGCCCGGCGGTCATAGCGCGCAGGGCCAGCTTGGGCTTGTCCTTCATCGCGGCGATGGGCAGGACCGAGAGGTGCAGATTGTCACGCGCAAAGCCGGCCACCGTGACGAGCGGGTCGACCATGCCGAGCGAAACGACGATGTCGTTACGAACCTCGGACGTCGCGGTGGCGGTGTAGGCGGCGACGCGTGGGGCGGCGAGCTCGCGGTGAGCCGGCCCGAGCAACTGATAGTCCGGGCGGAAGTCATGGCCCCAATGCGAGATGCAGTGGGCCTCGTCGATGGCGAAGAGCCCGATGGGCAGGCGTTTGAGGCGCGCCATGGCGCCTTCGTAGCGGAAGCGCTCGGGCGAGACGTAGAGCAGCTTGAGGTGGCCGCTGCGGGCGTCCTCGAGCATCCGTGTCTGCTCGTCGAGCGGGACCGTCGAGTTGATACAGGCCGCCGCGATGCCGCGCTCGCGGAGCTGGTCGACCTGGTCCTTCATGAGCGCGATGAGCGGCGAGACGACCACCGTCACGCCTGGCAACATCAGCGCAGGCAACTGATAGCACAGGGATTTTCCTGCACCCGTCGGCATGACGCCGAGCACGGGGCGGCCCGACACGACGGCCTCGATGACCTCGCGCTGGCCGGGCCGGAACGCCGAGAAGCCCCAGTGGCGTTCGAGCGTTTGCGTGAAGCGATCTCCCACGGGGCGTCGCTTACCCGAGCCCGGGACGCGCGACAAGCATCGTGGATCAGCGGTCGAGCGTTCGTGTGATTCCCCGCGAATCGGTCGGCAAGACATCGTGGGAATCGCGGCCGATCGGCCGTCGAGAGTTCGCGTGAATAAACGGTCGGAGGCCCTAGTCGAGGGCCCCTGTGTCGTCGTCGAGCGTCGAGGTGCGTCATGCGGAAGCGTCAGGTCGTCCAGAAGTCAGCCAGAATGCTCATGCTGGGCGGGTTACTCCCGCTGCTGGGGATCGCCGCCTGCGGCGATGACCACCAGACGAAGTTCACCCAGGTGGACGACCCGTTCGCGGGTGAACACCTGTTCGACCCCATCGACGTGGCCAACAACTGCGAGGTGTCGGCCAACTGCGAAGACGGCGACCGCTGCACGGACAACCGCTGCATCGCGTACGAGTGTGTCGACTTCGCGCTGCCGACCGAGGAGTGTTGCTCGTCCGAGTCGCTCTTCGCGGAGAGCTTCGATGACGCGCTGCCCGAAGGATTCGAGTTCGTGAGCCTCAACGGTGAGGCCGGCTGGAACCTCGTCGAGGAGCCGGCGACGAGCCCGCCCGGGTCGCTCTACTTCGGTGACCCCGAGACCCGCAGCTACGACAAGGGTGTGCAGGTCGCAGGCTCGGTGACATTGCCCGCCGTGACCCTGCCCAAGGATCGTGAGGCCGTGTTGTCGATGCGGGTGTGGGCCGCCATCGAGACCTCGCTCGAGTACGACCTGTTCTGGGTGGAAGCCGACGTGCTCGTCGAAGGTGTCGTGAGCGAGACCGTGCGGGTGTTCTCGAAGCGCGACCTGCCGTTCACAGTGTTTCAGGACTTCGGGCTCGTCGACGTGCCGCTCACAGCACTTGCGGGCAAAGAGGTCCGGCTGCGCCTGCGCTTCGACTCGCTCGACGGGTCGAGCAACGCATTCGAAGGTGTGTACATCGACGACCTGGCGATCGAGGCGACCTGCCCGATTCCCCCGCCCTGCACCGACGACGACGAGTGCGCGACCGACGACCCGTGTGTCGCGGGTGTATGCAACCCCGAGGTCGGGTGTCTGACGGCTGTCATCTGCAGCGTCGAGGAGCCAAACCCGTGTGAAGCCGAAGGCGCGCCGGCCGACTGCTGCATCGCCGACAGCGACTGCGACGACGGGGACCCACGCACTCTCGACGTGTGTGATGGCGCGACCTGCGCGCACAACCTCAACCCGGATGCGTGCCTGACCAACGCCGACTGCGATGACGGCGAGGCCTGCACGACCGATACCTGCGGGGCCGACGCGGTGTGCAACCACACGGGTACGATCGGGCCCGGGTGTTGTGTGCCCGGCGACAAGTCGGTCGCCCACTTCGACAACGAGTCGCTCCAAGGCATCTACGTGACCGACAACTTCGAGACGAGCATCTTCTGGCGGACCGACCGGACACGGTCGACCTCGGGTGAGTTCGGCCTCTACTGCGGTGAGCCCGTGACCCAGACCTACGCCGCCGAGCGCCGCGTGAAGAGCTCGGCCACGACACGAATCCTGGAAGTGCCCAAGGGCGGCAAGACCGTGCTCGAGTTCGACCTCTTCAAGGCGACGCGAAAGGCCAAGAACTGGGACGTCTTCCAGGTCTTCGCTCTGCGCGGCGGCGCGCTCTTCCCACTGTGGAGCAGCCGCAACCTCGGCGACGGGACGACCAACAACGGCTGGCAACGTGTGCAGGTGCCGCTCACCGAGTTTGCGGGCAGCGACCTGCAGGTACGCTTCGTCTTCGACTCGGTCGATACGCCCGTCGGTGCCTTCGAAGGCACCTACCTCGACACGATCGAGCTCAGCACGACCTGCGACTGAGACGACGACCCCGGGCGCCTCTTCGCCACACCTGCATCGCTCCGAGGGCGAGCATGATGAGCGAGAGCGGGCCCGGGTTCGACCCGCCGCCACATCCGTCGTCGCCCCCGCGGTTCGACTCCGACGGTCCTTCGTCGACGGTTTCTACGACCTCGACCTCTTCCGGGTTCGGGTCCTCTTCTACGACGGGCTCTTCGGGCGGTGGTGGGGGCGGGAGCGTGTGCGTGAGGCAGGCCTCCTCCCTCGCCGGGCACTCCCCACAAGGGGTCCCCGCGTTGCCGCAGTTGGCGAGGCAATCATCAGCGCCCCAATAGAGGTCCAAGGTCTCTTCGCCAGCGGCGCCAAAGCAGTCTCGCTCACACCGCGGCGACGCTGCTGGACAGCTCTCGACGCAGGCCCGTAGCTCGCTGCAGCTCAGGCGACCGGTGGGGCGGCGGTTGCCGCAGGCGATGAAGGCAGTTGTGCATTCCGTGCCCCAACATGTGTGGTCATCGAAGGCGCATCCGGCTCGGACGAGGCAGCTGTAGAAGGCCTCGGTCTGAACCTCCGCTTCGTCGTGCGCCATCTCGCGGCAACTGACGTAGCAGGCCGGAGAGTCGCAAGACTGCATGCAGGCGATCGTCTCCTGGCACGACCGCTGGCAACGGCTCGGGTCGCAGGTCCCGCGCTCGGTGCAGGCCTCGTCGCAGGGGCAGATCGGTGCGTCGCGGCAGTCGATGAGGGTGTCGTCCATGACGCTGTCGATCCAGGCGCGATGACGGTCGACCCGGGTCAGGCCTGCCCCACCCTGGCAGGCCTCGCTCACGCCCTCGCCGACCCCGATGGGGACGCCCTTGCTGATGACACCGACGACCGTGTGGATCCCGTCGATCGACGCTGCGGCTGGCCCACCCGAATCGCCGAAACACGAGCTGCGCTCGGCGTCGAGAGCCTCGACGATGTGCTGCCCGATGTAGCCCACGGCCATGGTCGCGCGATGCTGAACGCCGCCCTGCGAGTCCTCACCGGTCCGCCCGTACCCGACAAGAATGACGTCCATACCGACCTCGGCCGAGCCGCCAAACGCCAGCGGCGCCACGTCGGTGATCGGGCGTGCCAGGTGCACGAGCGCGATGTCGTTGTTGTCGCCTGCCACCCAGCCCGGATGCACGACGATACGGTCGACCGGAACCGCGGCTGCGTCGACCATATCCTGCGGCAGCTCGCCGCCCGGGGCGGGGCGGGTGTCGGGGGCCATCGCGAAGCCGACTCCGAAGGCGGGCACCGCGTCCACGCAGTGGGCGGCCGTCAGCACCCACTCGGGCGCGATGAGTGCCGCGCTGCAGAAGTAGCCGCGGTAGGACCCGGGTCCGAAGTCCAGCACCAGCGCTCCTACCCCGGCCTCATGGCTCGGCTCTCCACCGACGATGGGAGCTGCCATGACGTGTGGACCGGGCGACGCTTCGGGCGCGGGCTCCACACATGAAGCGGCGCAGAGTGCGCTGGCCGCAACCACAACCGTTGTTCGAATGCCCATGGATTCCAGTCCTGTCGATGGAGTTGAGCGTAGCCGCGCGACACCCTGCCCTTGACGCAGGGCATGGGTAGGTTGGTCGTCCTCGGAACCACCTGGCGTCAACCGGTCACCCCCGCGAGGGCCACAAGTATGCCGACGTAAGCGACCTGGAGTGGGAGGCGAATACCGCGCGCCCGCGTGTGGCTCGAAGCCCGGGCGGTTTGCTGGTACACAGGGGTGTGATTGCGACGTCGCTAGGGTTGATGGGTGTGGGATGGCTCGGTCTGACCTGGGTCGGGTACCCCGCGTGGCTCGCCGTGTTGTCGAAGGTGGCACCCCGCCCTCTTCGGTCGGATGGAGGGGCCGGTGCGGTGTCGCGTGTGGTCATCGTGTGTGTCGCGAAGAACGAGCGACAACACATCGCGCGGCGCTTGCGTGAGCTGGCGGCGCTCGAGCGGGATGGTCTCGAGGTGTCGGTGGTGCTGGTCGACGATGGGTCGACCGACGGTATGGTCGAGGCGGCGCGTGAGGTGATCGGGCGCGATGGTCAAACGGGCGGTGGCGGGCTCGGGATCCACGTGACGGTCGTCTCGGGTGGACCCGGCAAAGCCTATGGGATCGTCCGGGGTATAGAGGTAGCGACGAGGCAGACGCCCGATGTCGTGGTGTTCTGTGATGTCCGGCAACACATCGCGCCGGGCGCGCTTCTGCGTTTGTTGGAGCCGTTTGGGGACCCCGCCGTCGGGGCCTGCTCAGGGGTGGTCACCAAGTCGACCCGGACCGTCGGTGGACTCTACTGGCGCTACGAGAGCTGGGTCAGGCGCCTCGAGTCCGAGACCGGGTCGACCATCGGTGCCACCGGGCCGTGGCACGCGCTGAGGGCTACGATGCTGCCCGGCGAGGGTGGTCCTGAGCTGGACGGGCTCTTGCTGGATGATGTGTGGCTGCCGATGCAGGCCGCCATGCGCGGGGCGCGGGTCGTGGTCGCCAGCGGTGCCGTGGTGCAAGACGTCGAGCATACGGGGGCGGTCGAGAGCACGAAGAAGGCAAGGACCTTGACGGGCAACCTCCAGCTCCTGCGGCGGTGGCCCGACCTGTTGTCGCCGCGGCAGAATCCTCTGTTGTCAAGATACTTGATGCACAAGGTAATGCGCCTCGGGACCCCGTGGGCCGTCGGCGCGATGATGCTCGCGCCGGTCGTGGGGACGTTGACGCCTGGACCGCTGCAGCCGCTGTGGATGGCGCTGTTGGCGGCCGAGCTGGGGCTCGTCATGACGCCCAGGGGGCGGGAAGCGACGGCGGTGATCCTGGCTGCGGCTGAGAGCTGGTGGCGTTTTGCCCGCGGTGACTATCGCTGGTGAGACGGCGCTGGTGAGACGGCGCTGGTGAGACGTTAGGGCGTGGCGCAAGGCAGGGTCGAAGCGAGCCCCCAGGACGACAGGCGCGAGAGCAGGGAAGCACGCGAAAGGTCGAGCGGGGTGAGGTCCCATAGGCGCGTCGTGCCGTCCCAGCTGGTCGAGACGGCGAGCCCGTTCGATGGCGCTTCGACGTGGGCCACACGCTCGTGATGCGCATGGATACGGGCGGCGAGCTCGCCCGAGTCGACGCGCCAGATGAGGACGGTGCCATCGTCGGCGCCGCCGATGAGGTGACGAGTGTCGGGGGTGAAGGCGAGGTCGAGGACGTTCGCGCCGGACGTGGCGAAGGGGCGTTCGTGGTTCGGGGCCTCGAAGTCGATGAGGGCGACGCCTGACGCGCGGGCAAGCGCGACGGTGACGCCGTCGTTCGAAATGTCGACGGCGCGAGCGGGTGCGGACAGCGTGAGGCGGGTCGCCATCACCGGGGGTTGTGTCGACTGCGACGAGAGGACGACGAGGGCCGGTGAGGTCTCGGAGGTGAGCACCGCGCAACGCTGGTCGTGGCTGGTGGCGAGGTCGAGGAAGGCCTCGGCCGTCAGGAGGTCGGGGGCGTTGATGTCGTCGAGGTCGGCGGGCACGCCGTCGAGCCACAGGCCGCTGTTGTTCGCAAAGCCGATCCCGACGGCGATCTCGTGGTGGGGGGAGCCAGGTGGTGGGGCGAGGAAGGCCGCGCGGCGGAAAGCCCCAGCGCCGAGCGTGCGCGTTGACCCGTCGGCCAGGTCGAGGCGTTGGAGCGAGGCGTGGTTCATCCAGGTCCCGAGAAGGGAGGCTGCGTCGGGCGTCCAGGCGACCGGCTTCACGAGCTCGGTGAGTGGGCGATAGACGGCGACCGGGTCCCCGTCGGTCGTGACGATGGCGACGCGTCCATCGGCAAACGAGGCGGCAAGCCGGGTGCCATCGGGGCTCGGGACGGCGCCCGTGAGGCCGAGGCCTTCGGCCAGGGCGAGGCGATGGACATGCCGGTGTGGAAACGACCAGACACGCAGCGCGTCCGACACGGTGATGAGCTTGCCGGCTTCGAACCGCAGGCCATGGGTGACCGTGCGTGCTGGGAGCGTGGCCAGGTCGTGGCCGTCGTGCGAGACGAGGCGCACGTAGCCCTCTTCCAGGGCGAAGGCCAGGAGGTCGGGTGACGTTGCGACGGCGCGCACCGCGTGGGCCGCTTCACGCCGCCACAGGTGGGTCGTCGTGGTCGCAGGTGATGCGGGCGATGCGGCGGCGATTGAGACGAGTCCGAAGTCGCCGCGGGGGTTGCCCCAGGCGAGCTTGTCGGGGCCGAGGAACGCGAGCGCGCTCGGGCCCTCGGTCGGCGATGCCGGGTCGAAGCGGAGGACGGTGGGTGGGGCACTGTCCCGGACCAAGGGTTCGATGGGGGCTACCCCGAGCGTGCCGTCGGTGCAGGAGCCCACCCAGCGTGTCTCGTCCGGCGAGGCGGCGAGCGAGATGAGGCGTCCCGTGCAGGGCGGCGGGCGTAAGGCGTCGCCGTCGAGGTGGCTGAAGACGGAGCTGGCGTTGAAGGCGAGCGGGCGACGCGAGGTGGGGAGGAGGTCAGAGCGCTGCCACGCGGCGGATCCAGTCGAAGCGCCAGTCGCGAGGTCGACGAGCTGCAGGGTGCCATCCGGTTCGACCAGGGCCACACGGTTCGTGGCCGCGAGGACCTGGCCGCTGTTCGAGCGGGAGGGGATGGTCCATGTGGGGGTGAGCGTGCCCGCCGCGTCGCCGAGCGACACGAGCTCGTCGAGCTCGAAGCGATAGAGGGAGGCGAGGCCCGCGCTCAGGCAGAGGAGATGGGAGCCATCGACGCGAGCGATGGTGCAGCCGTTGGGGAGCGGGATGGCCAGGTCGAGGTGCGGGCGACTGTGGCGAGCCATGAGCACGCCGACCACGTCGGGTGTGACCGCGCTCGAAGGGGTGGCGGTCAACGCCTCGATGGCGCAATTGGCGAAGGCCTCGGCCTCGAAGAGCGCGTCGTCGCGGAAGTGATCGATAGCTTGAATTTCGAGGATTCGGCTCAGGTTGAGGAGGGCTTGATCACGCTCGGCCTGGATCTGGCCGCGGCTGACGAGGAGGATGGTGACGAGGGCGACGATGGCCAGGGTGCCGATGGCGATGGGGATACGCCAACGCAGGATCACACGCTTGACGAGGGCGCCGAGCGGGTAGTCGTAGGCCTTGACGCGGCGGCCATCGAGGAAGCGAGCCAGCTCGTCTCCGAGCTCGCGGGCCGAGTAGCGCTGGGCCGGCTCCTCGGGGAGGCAACGCGCGATGATGGCCTTCAGGTCGGGCGGCGAGGCCAGGGCGGCGAGGCGCGTTTGAACAGGCGGACGTGGAGCGCTGGTCGCAACGGGGTCCACCAGGTCGAGCAGCAGGACGCCGAGACTCCAGACGTCGGAGCGGTCGGTGACCGGGTCACCGCGGCTCTGTTCGGGGCTCATGTAGGCGGTGGTCCCAACGGGTGCGCCCTCGTGGGTGCCCGACGATGCGGCCAGGCCCCAGTCCATGACCTGGACCTCGCCGAACTCGCCTAGCATGATGTTGTCGGGCTTCAGGTCGCGATGCACGACGCCGCGATGGTGGGCGTACGCGATGGCTTCGACGACGGCGAGGACGTGGCGCAGGTGGGTGAGGCGTGCGTCGGCGGCGGTCTCGGCGAGGACGACCGACAGCGGGCGGCCGCGCACGAGGCGCATGACGTAGAACGGGGCGCCATCGGGAGTGCGACCGGCGTCGTGGACGGGGACGATGGCCGGGTGGTCGAGCGACGCTGTGATTCGCGCCTCCTGGGCGAGTCGGGCGGCCGCATCCGGGCTCTGTAGGCGGTCGGGACGCACGACCTTCAGGGCGACCTGGCGGTCGAGCACGGTGTCGTGGGCGATGACGACCTGACCCATGCCGCCGCGACCGACGAGGCTGACCTCGCGATAGCGGTTGGACAGGGCGGTGAGCGCCAGAGGTTCGGCGTCTGAGTGACCAGCCCAACCGCTGTGCTCGCTGTGGTCGACGTCGATCGAGTCCTCGGTCCACGGCGAAGGCGAGCGCGGCGACGACGACACTTTCAGCTCGCGTCGACGATGCGGTCACTGGGGTGCAAGACGAGCTCGACCACGCCGGTGCCGAGCGGACGCACGAGGTCGGGGCGAATCCGGGCAGCGCGCAGCTTCTGGCGCAGGCGCACCATACACACATCGAAGCGGCGGCGAAGGGCCGGGCGCTCGCCTTCGTCGGGCCACACCTCGCGGGCGAGGAGCTCCCATTCGGCGGTGCCGCCGAGCAGTGCCAGCTCTGAGACGATGCGGGCGGGCTTACCGACGAGGGTCAGCTCGGTGCGGGTGCCGCGGCGGATGTGCACCACGTCGTAGCGGGCCTCGATGACCAGGGGCTCGAGGTCGAGCGAGGGGCCGAGGGTCGTGGCGCCGCCAGCGGCGTCGAGCGCCATGATGGAGGTCTTGAGCTTATGGCCGTCGACGATGAAGGTCTCGTCCGCGCGTAGAGGTCGGGCAGGTTCGTTGGGCAGGCGGAGGTTCCACTCGGCACCGTTGGACCAGATCCAGGCCAACGCGTCGGCGCGGTAGCTCGGGACGACCTGGAGGCGTGGGGTCGTCACGATGGCGCATGATGCAGGCAGGGCCTGGCGCGGGAGCCCGTCGGCTTCGACGGCGAGGACGGCTTCGGGAAGCTGGACTGATTCGACCTTGATTTCAATATCTTGCGTGATACGAATCGAACGACCCGGGACGAGCAGGACCTCCTTCACCATGGCGTCTTCGACGGCCAGGCGGCCGCGCAGGGCCAGGAGGCGAAACCCGCCAGCGCGGAGGCTGATGAGGGCGTGGGCTTCGCTGACGGCGGGGTCGTCGATGTGGATGGGCGAGGAGGTCAGGCGCCCGAGGAGGTCGCCGTGATGGGCCGTGATGAGACTGCCATCGGGGAGGCGGAAGCGGACGCCGGCCGCGGCGGGCGCGTGACGGGCGCGTGGACGACGAGGCGCGCCGGGCGAGCCCGAGCTTGCCGAGGGATCTGGCTGTGAGTCGTCGGGCGGGTCGGGAGGCAGGTCCACTCCATGGTAATACGAGGTTCGTTGTGGCTGCGCAACGGAGTCGACCGCGACATGTGATGAAGGCGCTGAGGTACGAGCGGGATTGGCTTGCGGGTCGGGGAGCAACGGGCCACAAGACTGGCCATGGCCATGCTCATCGAGTTTCTGCCGATTCTTGCGTTCTTCGTGACCCTCAAGTTCACGGACGTTTTCATTGCCACCGCGGTGGCGGTCGTGGCGACGATCGGCGCGGCGATCTACCAGCGTGCGACGACCGGCAAAATCGAGACCATGACGCTGGTCTCGTGTGGGTTGATGGTGGTCTTCGGCGGCCTGACCATCGCGCTTCACGACGAGACCTTCGTGAAGTGGAAGCCCACCGTCCTGATGGTGCTCTTCGCGCTGGCCTTCGTGGTGTCGCGGTTCGTGGGCGACAAGCCGCTGGCGCAGCGGATGCTGGGCAAAGCCTTCGAGGCGGAGCGCCCCATCTGGCTGCGCGTGAACGACGGCTTGACCGCGTTCTTCCTGACGGTCGCGGGCCTGAACCTGTGGGTGGCCTACACGTTCAGCACGGACACCTGGGCGACCTTCAAGCTCATCGGGCTCATCGTCATGAACCTGGCGGCCATCATGGTGGCGGCCTGGTACCTCGGCAAACACGGCAAGGTGATTACGCCCGAGGAGAAGGCCAAGGCGAGCGAGGGTGCGCCTCCGGGCGCGAAGCCTGAGTAGGGCTCAGCTCGTGTGCCGCGTCGTGGAGAGATCTTCTATAGACGGGCGCGAACTCGGGCGATGGCAGAGGCGGGGGCGCTGACGGTGAACGTCGTGCCGTGCTCGTCGTGGGTCTCGCCAAGGATGTCGAGGGTCGCGCGCATCTCTGCGGCGAGCTTGCCGTTGGCGTAGGGGACGAAGAGCTGGGCTTCCTCGTAGGCGCCTTCGAAGAACTCGATGATGCGTTGGCGCAGCATCGAGACGTCGTCCTTCTCGTGGGCCGAGAGCTGGATGGCGTCGGGGAATTCGGCCCTGAACAGGTCGCGCTGGGCGGCGTCGACCTTGTCGATCTTGTTGAGGACGAGGCGGTGCTGGAGCTCCATCGGCTCGCCGTCGGCGTTGGCGGCGACGATCTCGGCGAGAACGCTTTTCGTGACCTCGAGCTGCGCACGAAAATCGGGGTCGGAGCTGTCGACCACATAGAGCAACAAGGACGCTTCGCGGGCTTCCTCGAGCGTCGAGCGGAAGGACGCGACGAGGTCATGCGGCAGGCGGCGGATGAAGCCGACCGTGTCGGACACGAGGATACGCGGCTCCATCTCGGGCTGCAGGGCGCGGACGGTCGTGCCCAGCGTCGCGAAGAGCTTGTCTTCGACGAGCACCTCGCTGCCGGTGAGCGCGCGCATGAGCGAGGACTTGCCGGCGTTGGTGTAGCCGACGAGAGCCACGCGGCGCAGGCCCTTGCGGCGCTGGCGGCGGGTCTGGTCTTCGCGTGCGACCTCGGCGAGCTCGGCCCGCAGCAGCGATACGCGGTCGCGGACCTTGCGGCGGTCGAGGCTCGAGCGAGCTCTCGCCTGCCCCCTTGCCGCCGATGCCACCGCGCTGCCGGTCGCCACCGCTGACGCCAGCTCGAAGGCGCGGGACGACGTAGGTGAGGCGGGCGATCTCGACCTGGAGGCGGGCCTCACGGGTCTGGGCGTGGCGGTGGAAGATGTCGACGATGACGCCGGTGCGGTCGATGACCTCGGCCTCGGTGGCGCGCTCGAGATTGCGGGCCTGACGCGGGGTGATCTCGTGGTCGATGACGACCACGTCGGCATGCGGCATGGCGCCGAGAATGGGGGCGCCCATCGGGTCGGCAAGGTCCGAGGGGTCGGACTCGTCGGGCTCGCCGTCGGCTTCGAGGTCGAGCTCGGGCTCCTGGTTCTCGTCGCCTTCGGAGGCGGCGCCTGCCGCGGGAGCTTCGAGAGCGTCGCCCTTGTCGTTGGCCTCGGAGCGGTTGGACTTGGCCTTGGGGGCCGAGCTCGGGACGATGCCGGTGCCCCCGGTGTAGGCGGCCAACTCCATGAGCTTGCCGCTGCCGAAGACGGCACCCTTCTCCGGGCGGCGCCGTTTCTGGGTGACGACGCCCACGACCTCGTAGCCGAGCGTTTTGAGCAGACGCTTCAGCTCAGCGATGTGGCTCTGATGTTCGATGTCGGAGACATCGTTGAGTTGGAGCGCGCCGATGACGGCGGTCGTGATGGGTTCTTCGGTCTCGTGCATTAGGCCCTCGTCGAGTCGGCCGTATGCGCCGAATCGGGCCGAAGCGCAACGCTCGGGTTGTTGAGGAGGGCCAGCGGGCGGGCGGGCCCTCGTAGCCTCAGAGGGCTTCGAGGAGCTTTCGGACCTCTTCGGCGCGGGTGGTCTTTGGCCAGGCCTCGAGGTAGCGCACGTAATAGCGACGTGCGTCGTCGGTGCGACCGAGCTCGGTCGCAGCGGTGGCCCCTAGCAGGAGGCCCTTGGGGTGGTCCGGGTCGGTCGCAAAGAGGGCTTCGAGGTCGGTGAGGACGCCGATATAACGCTTCATGCCCATGAGCGCGCGAGCCCTCCCGTAAAGCGCACGAGGGTGGTTGGGCGTGCGGTCGAGGATGGCATCGTAGGCGGCTTTGGCTTCGGGCCAGCGATGCGCATCGAGGTCGGCGAGGGCTTCGTCGATGTTGGTGAGCACGGCGGGCGAGTCGGGCGCACGGGGCGGCGGGACGACGACCGGTCGTGGCGGAGGAAGCTGAGCGGCCGCGATGCCGTCGGGGGTGGGGCCAATATCCTGACTCGAATCAGTGACATCGCCAGAATCGGTGTCGGTCGCGGACCCGGCGTCGCCGGTCGTATCGAGCTGGGTCTGTGCGTCGGCGAGGGCCGCATCGACCGTCGCCTGGTCTCGAGTGGCATCGCTCGGCGAGGTGTTTCCGCCGAGGTTCCCGAGCCCGTAGCCGGCGAAGACGACGACGGCGCAGGCGAAGATGACGTAGAGGTTGATCCGCCGGCGTTTGCGGCGAGCGATGAGCTCGAAGTCTTCGTCGTCGTCGTCCCCATCATCGACCCACATCGCGCGTGGGGCAGGAGCGGGTGCGCTTGGCGCCTGGTAGACGAAGCGCTCGCGCTCGCCTGCGGCTGTAGTTGGCGAGTAGATAATACGAGGAACGGGTTGCGCGGGTTGCGCGGGCCCTTCGGATTCCTCGGCGTGCGCGTCATCGTCATCGGCCTCATCGTCGTCGGCGTCATCGGCGTCGGCGTCATCGTCGTCGGCGTCATCGGCGTCGGCGTCATCGGCGTCGGCGTCATCGGCGTCATCGGCGTCATCGTCGTCGGCGTCGGCGTCATCGTCGTCGGCCTCGTCGTCGGCCTCATCCACGTCGTCGTGGTCCTCGTCCTTGTCATCAACAGGGTCTGCACCGAGGGGGCCCGCCTCACCAGGTTCGAAGTCGTCCTCGGGTTCACCGTGTTCGTCTACCAGGTCGTCTTGCACGATGATGGACGGCTCGGAGTCTTCGAGTGTGGGTGGCGCTGAGGTCCTCAGCGGTGACCGCGAAAGAGCAACCCCCGGGTTGCGGCTCAGCCGACGGCGCTCGAGCTCGGCCGCGTCATCGGGGTCGAGGTAGGTCGGGTCGCCGGGAGGGTCGGGTTCGTTCTTGCGCATTCGCTCACTCCCAACCGACGTCGGGAACCAGGTCCTCACGCCCCGCCTCGATGAAGTCGCGCACCTGCTGTTCCAAGGTCTTGACGGGCTTCGCCAGGTCGACGACCACCTCGACCCGGCGGTTCTGTGCGCGGTTCTCGTTCGAGTCGTTCGGCACCCGCGGCTTCGTCTCGGCGAACCCCTGCACACGCACACGTGACGCGTTCAGCCCCCCTTCGCCGCCCATGGCGAGCAACGCGGTGGCGACGGCGGCGGCGCGTGATGCAGAGAGCTCCCAATTCGAACGGAAGCGGGCGCTCCGCATCGGGATGTCGTCGGTGTGGCCCTCGACCGAGATGTCTCCGGGCACCTTGGAGACGGTCTTCGTGATGCGCCCCAGCACGGCTGAGAACTCAGGCGCGAAGTCCGCCGATCCCGAAGGGAACGACCCCCTCTCTTCGATGCGGACGATGAGCCGCTCGCCGTCCCGCTCGACGTTGATCTGTCCCGCGGCGATTTCTTTTTCGAGCGCGGCCTCGAGCATTTCGAGCGTGCGTTCGACCTGCTTGTTCGAAGCACCCTTCATCGATTCGAGGATCTCGAGCTCACGCTTCTTGGTGTCGAGCTCCGCGCTGTTCTGGACGGTGTCCTGCTTGACCGTCTCCTGTGAGGTCGGCTCGGGCTTGCCGGGCGAGAAGTGGGTCAGGTCCGGGCTCGTCCCCATCGGCTTGTCGATGACCATGACCTCGCGTTGGACGCCGAACGCCTTCTCGAGCGACTCAGCGACCTGCTTGAACTTCGCGGCGTCCATCTCGGCGAAGCTGAGCAACAGCACGAAGAAGCACATCAACAACGACATCAGGTCGGCGAAGGTCGCAAGCCACGCTGGCGCCCCCGGTTTGACCTCCTCCTGCTCATCCATGGCGCCTCACTTGGCCTTGGCCTTTCGTTTGGCGGGCGGCAGGTAGCTGTTGAGGAGCTGCGTCAGGACGGCCGGGCTGGTACCGGCGTGAATCGCGGACAGGGCATCGATGACCATCGCGTTCATACGCGCCTCCTCGGTCATCCGCAGGGTGAGCTTGTCGGCCATCGGCTGGAAGATGACGGTCGCCATCACCGCCCCGTACAGCGTCGTCAGGAGGGCGACCGCCATGGCCGGCCCGATGGACTTCGGGTCTTCCATGTTCGACAGCATCTGTACGAGCCCGACCAGGGTCCCGATCATGCCCATGGCGGGCGCGACCTCGCCGACCGCGCTCAATACCTTGGCGCCCCAGCGATGCCGTTCGAGCGTCAAGAGGCGTTCCCGCTCGAGGTAGTTGCGGACGGCTTCGGGCGACTGCCCGTCCACCATCATGCGCATCCCCGACCTGAAGAGGGGCACGCTGGCCTCGCGGTTGTCGAGCGCCAACATGCCGTCTTTACGAGCGATTTGTGCGACCGCAACCAGCTCGTCGATGAGCCCGTCGAGCGGGGGCAGCTTCGAGGAGAACGCCTTGGCCGCGACCTTCAACGACTGCAGGAACTGGTGGAGGCTGAACTTGATCATGACGACCGTGTGGCTGCCGATGACCACGAGCAGGAACGATGGGAGGTCGAGGAACATCATCGCCGAGCCGCCCATGATGATGGCGACCATGACGAGCCCAAAGGAGCCCACGAGCCCCATCAGTGTTGCCAGATCCACTCACTACCTCCCAACCGTCCGAGCATCCGTTCGACTGCGACGCGATGTCCACGGGGGGGCTGGAGTCCGCCGCGAGGGCGCGGAACGAGCCCCCGCCGTTGAATCACGCGATGCGCGGTGGAAGGCTAGATGCCATCAGAGCCGACGTCGAGTTTTCTGGTGTTGCGCGCACACATCGCACCCGCCGGCGACTCAGCGCTGGATGGGTGGGCTTTGATGAGCCCCGACCTCTCCGGGTCGACTCATTCGGGTTCCGCGCTTGGATGGAAGCTGGCCATCAGGCGCTGCTGGACCGACGCCGGTGCGGCCTCGTAGTGCGAGAGCTCCAGGGTGAAGCTACCTTCGCCACCGGTCACGCCGCGGAGCTGGCCGCCGTAGGCCGCGAGCTCGGAGAGCGGTGCGAGCGCACGGATGAGGGTGCCGCTGCCGATGGAGTCGACGCCGACGACACGCCCACGGAGGTTCTTGAGGTCCGCGGTGACGGGCCCAGTCGCAGCGTCGGGGAGGCTGATGTCGAGGGAGACGATGGGCTCGAGGACGACCGGCATCGCGCGGCTCGCGGCGTCGCGGAAGGCGAGCTTGGCGGCCGTCCGAAAGGCGATGTCTTTGCCGTCGACGGCGTGGGTCTTGCCGTCCGTGATGGTCACTCGCACGTCCACGACCGGGGCTCCGCAGAGCGTTCCCTGCAGGAGAGCGTCTTCGACGCCCTTCTCGACCGAGCCGATGAACTGCTTCGGGATGGCCCCGCCGACGACGGCGTTGACGAACTCGAAGCCGGCTCCACGCGCCAGGGGCTCGACCCGCAGGAAGACCTCGCCGAACTGGCCCGCACCACCGGTCTGCTTCTTGTGGCGGTGGTGGCCTTCGGCGCCCTGGGTGATCGTCTCTTTGTAGGCGATGCGCGGCGCGTGGGTGGTCACGTCCACACGATAGCGCCCCTTGAGACGCTCGAGTGTGAGCCGCAGATGCAGGTCGCCAAGGCCGCGGATGACGAGCTCGTGGGTGTCGGGGTCCTGGCCGGCGAACAGCGTCGGGTCCTCCTCGGCGAGCTGGGCCAGTGCGGTCGCGAGCTTGACGTCGTCCTTCTTGTCGGTCGCCGAGACGGCCATGGCCAGCATCGGGCGAGGGTAGCGCGGCAGGACCGGGGTGTAGTCCTCGACGATGGTGGGCGAGTGCAGGATCTGGTCGACATGCAGACCTTCGACCTTGGCGAGCGCGACGATGTCGCCGGCATAGGCGATGCCGTCCAGCTCGGAGCGCTCCCTTCCCTCGATTTTCAAGATTTGTCCGGCTTTACGCGGCTTCTTGTCGGAGGCCGCGACGAACAGGGTGGAGGCGTCGAGCCGACCCTGCAGGATCCGGATCATCGCGAGGCGGCCGGTGTGTGGGTCGCTCGTGACCTTGAAGACCTGCGCGATGAAGGGGGCCGTCGGGTCGGACCCGACCTCGACGAGCTCTTCGCCGTGCCGGAGGCGGCGGGCGCGGGCCTGGGCCGGGCTCGGTCCCTCGGCGGCCAGGATGTGGAGCAGGTCCGCGACGCCGACGCCGGACTTTGCGGCCGTGAACAGAACCGGGATGACGTGGCCACGCAGCATGGCGTCGATGAAGGCCGCCCGCAGGGTCGCAAGCTCGATGGGCTCGCCCGAGAAGTAACGTTCGACCAGCGCGTCGTCGAGCTCGATGCTGGACTCGAGCATCTCGCGGTGGACGTCGGCGACGTTGCCGAAGTCGGCGTGTCCGCCTTCCTGGTCGAAGCAGTCGATGACGTCGGTGGCGTTGCGCATCGGCAGGTTGATGGCGTGAAGGCGTGGCCCGAGCTGGGCGCGGAGGTCGTCCAAGACCGACGCCAGTCCGCCCAGGTTCTGGTCGATACGATTGACGACGATCATACGTGCGAGCCCGAGCTCGCCGGCGGCCTCGAAGAGGCGGCGTGTGTTCATCTGCACGCCGGCCGCGGCGTCGACGACGATGACGGCGGTCTCGACAGCGGGCAGGGACGCGAGCGCCTGGCCGATGAGCTCGGGGTGGCCGGGTGTGTCGATGATGTTGATCTCTTTGCCTTCCCAGGTCCCAAAGAGGAGTGTCGAGCTCGTCGAGTGGCCATGTGCGCGGGCCTCGGGCTCGAAGTCCGCGACGGTCGTGGACTCGTTGATCGAGCCCATGCGCGAGATGGCGCCGGCCCGGTGCAAGAGCGCTTCGGCCAGCGTCGTCTTGCCGACGCCGCCGTGGCCGACGAGCGCAATGTTGCGGATGTCCTGGGGGCGATAGGTGCTCGAGAGTTTCATGGTGACCTGTGACTTCGGGGGCGGTGGAGAGGTCTTGGGGAACCGATCGGCGACGCTGGGGTGACCCGCTTCTAGCGGGGATGACTCGAAGTGTCTTGCCACCCGGCACATGTGCCGTTTCACACGCGGGCGGGTCGCTCGAACCACCGGGACCGCGCCTTTGACACGCTCGTCCGGTGGCACTGTGCGTGCTACAAGACCCGTGCCGAAGGGCGCACCGCCCCGGCCCCAAGAACACGGAGAGTCCCAATGGGCACCACCAATTGGAAAGCCGCCGCTCAGACCGCGGCCGAAGTCGTCTCGAAAATCAAGAATGGCGACCGCATCTTCGTCCATGGCGCCGCAGCCACCCCGACGCCGCTGCTCGAGGGGCTCGCCGCGCGGACCGACCTGACGGGTGTCAACGTCTACCACCTGCACCTCGCAGGGCCGGTCGCCTTCGTCGACAACACCGGCATCACTTCGAACTCGCTCTTCACCGGACCGAATATGCGCAAGCCGGTCGAAGAGGGCCGAGCCGAGTTCATCCCGGTCTTCCTGTCCGACATCCCGTACCTCTTCATCAACCGGCGCATCCCGCTCGACGTGGCCATCATCCAGGTCTCGCCGCCCGATGCTCACGGGATCTGTACGCTCGGGACCTCCGTCGACACCGCCAAGGCCGCCGTCGAGTCGGCGGGTGTCGTGCTCGCCGAGATCAACGAGCGGATGCCGCGCACCCACGGCAACTCGGCCGTGCCGCTGTCGCGTATCACCGCCTTCATCCATACCGACCGGCCGCTGCACGAGGCGCCCCCTGCCCCACAGACCGAGGTCGAGGCGCGTATCGGTCAGCTCATCGCGGACCTCGTCGACGACGGCTCGACCCTGCAGATGGGCATCGGCGCCATCCCCGACGCGGTGCTCTCGCGGCTCGGCAACAAGAACGACCTCGGCATCCACACGGAGATGTTCTCCGACGGGCTCATCCCCCTCATCGAGAGCGGGGTCGTGACGAACAAGTACAAGGGGGTCCACGCCGGCCGCACCGTGACGAGCTTCGTGTCAGGCTCGCAGAAGCTCTTCGACTTCGTGCACGACAACCAGTGCATCGAGTTCCACCCGTGTGACCGCACCAACGACACGGCGCTGATTCGCAAAAATCCCAAGGTCTGCGCCATCAACGCGGCCCTCGAGGTCGACCTGTCTGGCCAGGTCTGCGCCGACTCGATCGGCTATCGGATCTTCTCGGGCATCGGCGGCCAGATGGACTTCATCCGTGGCGCGAGCCTGTCGCCCGGCGGCAAGGCCATCCTGGCACTGCCGAGCACCGCAGCCGGCGGCAAGCTGAGCCGCATCGTGCCCGCACTCAAAGAGGGCGCGGGCGTCGTGACTACACGTGGACACGTGCACTGGCTCGTCACGGAGCATGGCGCGGTCGACCTGCACGGGCTCACGCTGCGGCAGCGGGCCGAGGCGCTGATCTCGATCGCACACCCGGACTTCCGGGCCGAGCTGCGCGCGCAGATCTCGCAGCGCCGCAACTTCGCGATGGGATGATGGCATGAACCGCCTGCTGCGCTCGGGGTTTGGGCCGAGGGTGGGGCGATGAAGCCTCAGCTCAGGAGCGCCATCAGGTCGTCACGGGTGAGGCCGGCCTGGCCCGCTCCGTGCGACAGCGCAGCGTCCGAGAGGCGCCGCTTCTCCTCCTGGAGGGCGACGATTTTCTCTTCGACGGTGTCGGCCGCGACGAGCCGGTAGATGAAGACCGGCTTGTCCTGGCCGATGCGGTGGGCGCGGTCGGCGGCCTGGTCTTCGACGGCCGGGTTCCACCACGGGTCCATGAGGACGACGTGGTCGGCTGCCGTCAGCGTGAGCCCGGTGCCGCCGGCCTTGAGCGAGAGCAGGAGGACCGGTGGACCGTTGGGGTCCTGGAAGCCGTCGACGACCGCCTGCCGATCACTCGTCTGGCCGTCGAGGCGCAGGAAACGATAGGTCGCGGCGTTGAGCGCCGGCTCGATGAGGTCGAGGAACGACGTCCACTGCGAGAAGACGAGGACCTTGTGACCTTCGGAGATCAGCGGGTCGAGGAGCTCCATCAATAGCTCGATTTTCGAGCTTGTTTCGGCGGTGCCCTTCTGACCGGGGATGAGCCCGCGATGACAAGCTGCCTGCCGCAGACGCAGGAGCAATTCCAGGGCCTGGATGACGTTGGCACCGCCCGAGAGGGCCTCCATGACCTCCTTCTGGGCGGCTGCGCGGAGAGCATCGTAGACCGAGCGCTCTTCGGTGGAGAGCTCGCAGCGCTCGACGATCTCGGTGCGCGGCGGCAGGTCGGGCGCGACGTCGGCCTTCTTGCGGCGCAGCAGGAACGGGCGGATCCGCTGCCGGAGCTCGGCCGCGCGAACGGCGTCGCCGCCCGCGATGGGCTGGCTGTAACGGACGTCGAAGTCCTGGCGCTGACCCAGCAACCCCGGCTCGACGAACTGCATCTGCGACCACAGGTCGGATAGGCGATTCTCGACGGGTGTGCCGGTCAAGGCGATGCGGAAGGCGGCGTTCAGGCGATGGGCCGCACGCGCCACCTGCGAGTCCGGGTTCTTGATGGTCTGCGCCTCGTCGAGGACGATTGTGTCCCAGGGCTGCTTCTCGATGAGGTCGATGTCGAGCCGCAGGATGGACCACGAGGTGAGCGTGAGGTCGGCCGTCGGGTCGAGCTTGCGGTTCGGCGAATAGTAGAGCGAGACCTTGAGGGCGGGGCGGAACTTCTTCGCCTCGCGCACCCAGTTGTGGACTACGGACGTCGGGGCCACGACGAGCGAGCGGCCGCGCAGCGAGGTCAGCGCTTGAAGCGTCTTGCCAAGACCCATGTCGTCGGCCAGCAGAGCGCCAAGGCCGACGTCGCGATGGAAGTCGAGCCAGGCGACACCGTCCTTCTGGTAGGGGCGGAGCTCGGCCGTGAGGTCGGTCGGGAAGTCGGCGGGTGGGAGCTTTGTGAAGTCGCCGATGAGGGCGCGCAGCTTGTCGAAGCGTGGCGGTGGCTTGACCCCGAGCATGTCGGCCAGAGCGAGGACGTCACCGGCGGCGGAGAGGGGGACCTCGGCTTTGTCGGCCTTGGCGTTGACGAGGCCCATGAGGGTCGGGCCGTACTCGGCGAGCCACTTCGTCGGCAGGCCCGCATAGCCGCCGTCTTCGAGGGCTGCGACCGTCGAGCCGCGTGACCAGGCGCGCATGACGCGGACCGGGTCGGCGATGTCCCCGTCTTCGCTCTCGAAGCGGAAGGAGACGCCATCTTCGCCCATCTCGATGAAGCCGCGCAGCGGCGTGCTGGCGATGGAGAACTCGGCGTGTCCGTCGCCGCTGATGCCGACCATGTTCTTGCCGGCACCCGTGCGCCAGGCCTCGAGCCTGGTCGCGAAGTGGACGGCGTCGGCGCCCTCGAACATCTTGCGTCGCCCGATCGTGAGCTCGAGCGTGTGCAGGAGGCGCTGGGCCAGACGGTTTTCGTCGGGTTCGTCGCGCAGCGGGACGGGTCTCGTCGGGTCGAGGATGGTGAGCCTGTCGGCGTCGACTCGCGCGATGGGCGGGTCGCCGTAGACGATGGTCGGCAAGACGAAGAGGCGGTCGTCCTCGGCGCGGGTGTCGATGACGAGGCGCGCCGGCTCGAGGTTGCCGTCGGGGAGGCGTTTGGTGCGCTTGATGATCGGGACGTATTTCTCGATGCGCGACAACAGGTGCATGAGCTCGACGACCTCGTCGGCCGAGTAGCCGCGGCCACGCTCGAGCTGGCGCCTGTCGCCTTCGGGGATCCCGGCCGCATCGTCGACGGGGCGGATGACGCTGCCGACGAGCGCGGCACCATTGCGGAAGCGATAGTCTACGCTCGAGTCGGGGCTGAGCTGGCAGTAGAAGCCGCGGTTGGCGTCGTCGATGGTGAGGACCGGGACGACGTGACGCATCGACACCGTGACGTCATCGCCCTCATAGGTGACACGTCCGCTGACTTTGGCGAGAGCCGTCAACAGCTTGGGTAGATCGATGCGTGGGACCTTGCCGCGGCGCCAGGTGCCCATGGCGATGTCGACCTCGAGGTCGCCGGGCGCCATCACGATGCTGGGCTCGCCGAAGGCCCCGCGGTCGCTGCCCCCGAGCGGGACGGGGTACGGGATGGCCTTGCCGCTGCCGACACGCATCCGGTCGAGCGCCAGGCTGTCGCCGTCGCGGAACAGGCGGTACTCGAGGCGGGCGAGCTCGGGGCGGTGGGTCGGGACCTCTTTGCCGTCGCGGTCGGCCGAGCGCAGCGCGATGATGGAGGCGGCGACGTGCTCGCAGCAGGCTTCGCGTGAGCCGCAGTCGCACTGCCAGTCGATGTCGACGTGCAGGAGGTCGACCTGGCACGAGCGACCACGACCACCCGCGACGACGCGGAAGGTGATGGTGTCCTCGTCCTCGTCTTCTTTGATGACCTTGCCGTCGCGGGCGAGCGACACGCCCGATGACCAGTTGGCCGCCCCCGCGGCCTGGCGGATCGCCACGAAGAGCTTGTCGAACGTCTCGGCCAAGGTTCAGCCCTCGTGTGGTTTTTCGCGGACCGCGCGCGCGGCCATCTTGTCGACGAGGCCTGGCGCGACGAGCTTGACCCACATGCCGACCTTGGCTTTTGCGGTCATGACGACCTCACGCTCGCGGCGCTCGATGGCGTGCACGATGAGGTCGACGCAGGTCGAGACAGGCATTGTGGCCTTGTCCTCGTCGCGTGGGCTCTCGCCGCGCGGCTTGCCATCGGAGCCAAAGCCGCGTGAGCGGATGTCGGTGGCGACGAAGCCGGGCGAGATGACGGACACATCGACGCCCTGGTCTCTGAGCTCGATCCTGAGCGAGTCGAAGAAGCCCTGCATGGCGTGTTTGGACGCGGCATAACCCGAGCGGGTCGGGACGCCGGCTTTGCCGGTGAGCGACGAGATGGCGACGATGAGGCCGCGGCTGTCGATGAGGGCCGGCAAGGCGGCGTGGGTCGTCCAGACGGAGCCGAGATAATTGGTGCGCATCAATGTCTCGAAAATCGAGATAGCGTCACCGCGCTCGATGTCCTGGACCCGCGCCCACATGCCGATGCCGGCGTTGTTGACGAGCAGGTCGATGCGGCCGAGCTCGAGCTTTGCAGTGTCGACGAAGTGTTGGCACTGGGCCATGTCGGAGACATCGGTCGGGACGGCCGTGACACGGACGCCGAGCGCGCGGCACTCGGCGGCGGTGCTTTCGAGGGCGGCAATGCCGCGGGCGGCGAGGCCGAGGTGCATGCCGCGTTTCGCGAGTACGAGGGCCAGCTCACGCCCGATGCCGGTGCTCGCCCCGGTGATGAGGGCGACCTTGTCGCGGAGCTCCCAGGCGGGCTTCGAGAACGGCAGAGCCATGGCTATTTCAGCGCCCCTTCGACGGTCAGGTAGGAGTTGTCGCGGCCTATCCGGCGAACGTCGATGTTGACGATGGTGCCGGCCGGGACGGCGGTCGTGAGTGCACCGAGGTCGAAGGACGGCAACGTGAACGTGGCCGAGTCGGCGACGGTCGCGAGGAGCTGCGGGATGACGACGTCCTGGATGAGGTCGACGACGAGCTGGTCGTCGGCGGCGAAGGCGCCCTCGTTGATGACGACCTCGATCAGGAGCGGGTCGAGCTCGCCGATGGTGAGCGCGGCCTGCAAGGCGCCCTCGGGCGTCTCGGTGATGTCGACGCCGACCGGGGCTTCGGCCTGGAGCCAGACACCGAGCTTGGTGGGTTGGCCGAGGAAGTCGGCGTCGAACTCGAGGTAGAGGTCGCCGAGCTGCAGCGTGTTGGCGCGTCCGCAGGAGTCGAAGACCGGCGGCAGCAGGGCGTCGACCTTGATGGTCGCGCCTTCGAGGCCGAACTCGCCGACGAGGGCCGCACTTTCGTCCGGGCCGAGGTCGAGCGCGAGTGTGCCGCCCTCCCAGACACCGAAGATGAGCTGGTTGATGAGGTCGTCGTGGAGACCGACGACGATGGGGGCGACCGGCGGGAAGGTGAGGGACGTCGGGGGCGCGCAGCCGCGGTGGCCGATGCTGCCGAGGTGCTCGTGAGGGCGCTGCGGGGTCTTGGCGAAGGCGAGCGCGTCGACGCGGACCTGGAGGCGCTCGGTGCCGATGTCGACACCCTTGGGCTCGGTGCTGATGACGATGGTGTTGCCGGCCTGACCGGGGACAGGCGACGGGAGCTCGAACTCCTGGTTGATGGTGAGCGCGCCGAAGAGGCCACCGAGGGCGGCGGCGAGCTGGTCTTTGATGACCGTCTCGAGCGTGAGCTCGAGGGCGGCGATGAGCGGGTCGCGGATGAAGGTGATGGCGGCCGTGATAGCCGCCTGGGCGAGCCCGGTCGGGTCGGGGATGGTGACGTCGAGGCCGTTGATGGTGACCTGGGTGTTCTCGGTCTGGGTGACGATCTCGCCGTTGACGATGGAGACGAGGATGTCGGTCACGAGCTTGACCGAGGTCGTGGACATGGTGCCGGGTAGCTCGACGAAGGGGCGCGTCACACAGATGATGGGGGTATCGCACGGGAAGAAGAGCGACAGCGTGCCGGCGAGCTCGACGAGCTCGATCTCGACCTTGATGTGGCCGTTTGCGAGCGTCATGTGGACGATGACGTCGCTCATCGTGACCGACTTGAAGCTGAGGGTGCAGTTACCCGAGATACACGGAAAGGTCGTGAGCGGGTCGGGCACGAACGACGTGAAGTCGATGTTTTGCACAATGAATTTGAAGAGATGGGCGAGGTCGTCGCGGGACGTTTCGGTCTGGTCGCCGTCGTCGAAGGCCTCCTGCGCGAGCACGAGCACGAGCCCGTTGGCGATGCCGTCCTTGCCGAAGGTGCGCTCGACCATGGGGTGGAACTGGGTCGACTTCTCGACGGCGCGAGTGACCAGCGTGTCGTTGCCATAGGGGTCGATGGCCACGATTTCGAGCAGGTTCAGCGCGTACTTGAGCGGCACATCGATAGAAAAGTTGCCGCCCTGGGGCGAGACCGGGATCGGAGTGCTGCCGATTCGGAGCTCGGCCACCTCGCCCAGGTTGTCGGAGACGGTGCCGGCGACACGGACACTGGTGAGCGAGTCGGTGACGAGGCCACGAGCGGGCTCGGTGAGTGTGAGGACCGGGGCCGTCTGGTCGACGACGACGGGGAGCGTCGCGGACTGGGCGGGGATGTCGATGGCCTTGGCCGAGACCGTGTACTTGCCCTCGAGGTCGAAGCGGATGAGGTTCTGGCCGGCGCCGAGCACGTCGTGGTGGCCGGCCGGGGTGGCGTCGAGCGTGTCGACGGCGACGGTGCCGGGGATGTCGTTGTTGTGGGCGTCGATGGCGACGCCAGTCAGCGTGATGGGCTGGGCGAGGCCGTAAGCGACGAGGTCGGGGGTCTTCACAAGACGAATCCCGACCCGCTCATTCGGGGTGACGGTGAGCGTCGCGCGGCCGAGGTTGTCGGCGCCGAGGTTGGGGGAGAAGCAGGTGACCTCGTAGTCGCCGGCGACGGTCGCGGTGACGGCGGTCGTGACGGTGACCGAGGTGGTCGGGGAGACGCGGACCTCCGTCGGGGCGGTGGTGACGTTGCCGAAGGCGTCGAGCACGGTGCAGGTGACGCCGGCTTCGACGCCTGCTGCCACGGTCGTGGTCGACAGGGCGATGGTCGTGCTGGCGGCCGGGCCGGGGTTGACGACGAGCTGGGCGGGCGTGTCGTCGATGAGCCCGAGCGAGGTGTCGGAACACGCCAGCGCGAAGGTGCCCGAGCGCTCGGACCTGATGGAGAGGCCAGTTGCGACCGGGCCTTCCGGGGCGATGGCGACGGCGAACTGGCCGCCGCTGAGCGGTTGGTCCTTCCCATTGTAGAGGACGCAGGTGACGGTCGCGATGCCGCCGGCTTCGATGGCGGTGGGGGCGACGTCGGTCTCGACGCGGACGGGTTTGGTGACGTCGAACTTCTTGTCGTCATCGGAGCAGCCGACGAGCGTCGAGAAGGCGGCGAGGCCGGTGAGCCCCGTGAAGAAAACTGCGAGCGAAGGATGACGCGCCATGAGGTGACCGCCTTTTAAGCCGGTCACCTTGTACCTAGGGAGCGGGCCGGGCACAAGCGCGCGCATGTGTGCCGAGGCGTTGGCGAGGCCAGGACGTCGGTCCTTCAGGCGAGAGGCGCGTCGGAGGCGGGGCGGAGGCGTTCGTCGAGGAAGCTCATCACGCGGTCAAGGGCGGCGCGGGTCGGGTGGCCGACCTCATCGACGAGGTCGAAGGTGAGGACGCTGTGGGCGGTGCGCTTGATGCCGTGAGGGTTGCCCTTGCTGCTGTCGATCTCGATGAGCTCGGCGAGGTCCCCGAGCTCGCGGCGCAGGGTCTCGAAGCGGGCGGCCGGCACGAGGCGATCGTTTGTGAAGCGTAGGGCGAGGACCGGGCAGGCGCGGCTCTTCGCGGCCTCGATGGCGGCGGGTGGGGCATGGAGCGCCCTGGCGTGGGCGGCGGTCAGGGCGATCGGCATGGAAGGCTGCGAGAGGACAGGTGCCAGCAGGTGCGCGTCGAGCAGCAGGCTGAGCGCGAAGTTGCCTGAGAAACACATGCCGATGGCGCCGATCCCGGGGCCGCCCGCGCGGTCGTGCAGCACTCGGCCGAGCTCACGTAGCCACTCGGTAGCGGGGCTCGAGGCGTGTTTGGCGAGCAGCGAGAACTCGCTGGAGATGCAGAGCTTCGACATGGACCGGATGGTGTAGCCGAGCGTCATCGGGCGGCCCGGGTCACCGATGAGGTGGGGCATCACGACCGTGAAGCCGGCGGCCACGAGGCGGCGCGAGAACGCGATGACCTCCGGGGTGATGCCCGGCATCTCATGACAGACGATGACGCCCGGACCGGTGACGGGCGACCACCAGGCGACGCGTTCGGTGCCGGCGAAGGTGTGGGTCTCGGCGTGAAAACCCTCGAAAATCGTACTTTTCGCAGGCGAGGCGGCGAGGCCTCGGGTCTTGGTGTCGGGTTCGATGCTCGAGTCCACGTGCCCTCCGGGCGGACTTGATAGGTCGTTCCACGGCGCGAGACAAGGGGGCGAACGTTGCGCGCGCAACACTTCCGTGATGCAAGCGCCGCATGGAACCGACCGCCCTCATCGACGAGCTGCAGCTGCTGCCACACCCGGAAGGTGGCTTCTATCGCGAGACGTGGCGCAGCGCGCTGACTCTGCCCGGGGCGGTCCTGCCACACGGGGCGGATCGGTCGGCGGCGACGTCGATCTACTTCCTGCTGACCGCTGGCTCGTTCTCGGCGTTTCATCGTATCGCTTCGGATGAGCTGTGGTTTTTCCACGCGGGTGACCCGCTCGAAGTTATCGTTCTGCCCGGTCTGCCCGGTCTGCCCGGTCGGGTGGGCGACGAGGTGGATGTTTGGAGGTTGAGCGCGAGCTCGCCGTTTGCGGTGGTGCCGGCGGGGCGGACCTTCGGGTCGCGGGTCGTGGCCGGCGGGCGCTGGTCACTGGTGAGCTGTGTGGTCGCGCCGGGTTTCGACTTTGCGGACTTCGTCATGCCGAGCCGGGACGAGCTCATGGCCGTGTATACGGCCCACGGCGCGCTCATCGCCGAGCTCACGCGTGGTTGAAACGCCTTGGGCTCCGGTCGGATCTTCGACGACGGAGCGATCCGAACGGAACGGAGCGGCAACGATACACGGACGCGATGGCGTCGTTCCCACCGTCTGCGCTAAGCTGTTGTGGCCGTCGCGTAAGGGATGCCGCGAAATGTCGATGACCAGCCATGCAGCCAGTGGATTCAGGACACCTGTGCGCGCCCGTGACGCGTTGCACATCGTAGTCGCCGTGGCGCTGTGCGGGCTCTTCGCCTGCGGCGGCGAGGACCGCACCGGTCGCAAGGTGCCAGAAGTCGTGCTCGAAGCCGGCTTCGGTGTGCCGTGCGTCGACGCCTCGGCGTGCCCTGCGGCATGTGTCCCGCACGCGGGTGACACCGTCTGCACGCAGACCTGCGACGGTGACCGCCCCTGCCCTGTCGGGTGGTCGTGCTTCGCGCCGGGTGGTGGCGAAGGGGTCTGCTTGTCGGCCTTCGCCGACCTCTGCAGGCCGTGTGTGGGCGACGCCGACTGTGCGCCGGCCGATGGAACGGCTGGCACCTGTGTCGACTACGGCGGCGAGGGGCGCTTTTGTGGAACGCCGTGCACGGACGACACGAGCTGTCCGGCGTCTCTGGGTTTCGTATGTCGTGAGTCGGGCGGAACGAAGAGCTGCGTGCGGTCCGAAGGGATCTGTCCATGCACGCCCTACCTCGAGCGTCTGTCCGCGACGACCACCTGCCAGGTGAGCAACGACTTTGGCACGTGTGGGGGCGAACGCACCTGCACGCCCGGCGACTGGACGGCCTGCTCGGCGCGGGTGCCGGGACCCGACATCAACAACGAGGTCGACGACGACTGCGATGGCACCACCGATGAAGCTGGGTGCCGCTGTGGCGACGAGGTCTGCAACGCGGAGTGCGCCGAGACCATCGCCACCTGTCCGTGCGACTGCGCGACCGAGGGCGACGGCGTCTGCTCGCCGTGCGGCGAGAGCCCGTACACGGCACCCGTCGACTGTTGCCGCTCGCCCGGTGGGGCCGGCTGCGGCGATGGATTCTGCCTTGGGTTCGGCTGCGGCGAGAACCCGACGACGTGCCCACACGACTGCTCGACGCCTTGTGGCAACAGGGTCTGCGAGCCGGGAGAGAACCCGTTCAACTGCGCGGAGGACTGCCAGTACAAGGTGTGTGGCAATGGGATCTGCGAGTCGACAGACGGCGGCCCCGAGACGTGCCCTGGCGACTGCGCGGCCTTCTGCGGAAACTGCGAGTGTGAGCCAGACCGGGACGAGTCGGTCTTCAACTGTCCTATCGACTGTGGCTTCTGCGGGGACGGGGTGTGCTCGGTCTGCTCGACGCTGAACGAGGACCGCGAGAGCTGCGCCATCGATTGTTGTGACGCGAGCCCCGAGCTCTGCAATGGGCTCGATGACGACTGCGACGGCGAGACCGACCAGGTGGGCGCGGAAGGGTGCGTTACGTTCTTTCGCGACGCCGACCGCGACGGGCTCGGGCGCTGGGACGACTCGCGTTGTGTGTGCGCGCCGACGCTCGAGTATCGCACGCCGCTGCTCGGCGACTGCGACGACACCAACGCCCAGGTCCGCGGTGGCAGCGCCGAGCTGTGTAATGAGCTCGACGACGACTGCGACGGGTCGACCGACGAGGACTTCCGGACCGGCGATGCGTGTGACCTCGGGACGCCGTGTGTCGATGGTGTCGTCGTGTGCGACGGGCTCCGCGTCACGGTGTGTGCCCCCGGTGAAGTCAGCCGGACGGGGACTCTCTGCGGCGTGTCGAGCTGCGAGGGAAATGCCGTGCGTGAGGCATCGCGATGCAACGAGGGAACGTGTGTGCCGGGTGCGCTCACGAGCTGTGTCGGGTTCTTCTGTATCGACGGCGACGGGGAAAGCGGCCCGCGGTGCGCCGAGGCCTGCGAGTCGGATGCGACCTGTGACGCGCCGTATCACTGCGCGGTGACGCCGGGTGGCAAGGCGTGTGCGCCCGACCTGGCGCTGGGTCAGGCTTGCGGACGCGATGCCCAGTGCGCGACCGGCTTGTGCCGCGATGGGGTCTGCTGCGAGGAGGCGTGTGGGTCGACGTGTGAGTCCTGTGCCAACGCCGGGGCGCTCGGTCGTTGCCGTCCGGTCGTCAACGGTACCGACCCCGACGACGACTGCGGCACGTGTCGGACCTGCGATGGGGCCGGAGCATGCAGGGTCCACACGAGTGGCACCGACCCGGACGAGGACTGCGATGTGCGGCCTCCGTGCGGCGAGACAGGTGTGTGCGACGGCGACGGGGCATGTGACCTGGCGGGCGACGATGTGGTCTGTGGGGTCGGCCGGTGTGTCGGCTCGACGGCGTTGCTCACACGGTTCTGCACTGGGACAGGAGCGTGTGAAGACCCGCAGCTCGTGAGCTGTGAACCACACCGATGTGCGCCCGATGGGCTCATCTGCAGCTCGTTCTGCGCTACCGACAACGACTGCGCGGGCGGCACATTCTGCAAGAACGGCGCGTGTCTCGCGCGGCTGGACCGCGGCGCGACCTGTGGCCGGAATGTCGAGTGTGGGACGGGCCGCTGCGTCGATGGGGTCTGCTGCGACTCTGCATGTACGGGCTTGTGCGAACGCTGCGATGGAGCCGTGGCGGGGACCTGCACGCCGGTCGATGGCGACTTCGGGTCGTGCGCGGACACGACGACGTGTGTCGCTGGGGCTTGTCTACGGGTCGACGGAGAGAGCTGCGGGATGGGCGGCCAGTGCGCGTCGGGGCATTGTTTCGATGGCACCTGCTGCGAGTCGTCGTGTGAGGCGGCTTGTGCGACCTGCGCTAGTGGAGCCTGCGAGGACGTGGTCGGAGCGCAGGTCCCGGGCGAGTGTGATGGGGCGCTCTGGTGTGGGCTGGACGCGAGCTGCGGGCCGATCACCGGGTCGAGCTGTGGAGCGAGTTGTCCCGCGGGACGTGTCTGTGTGGAGGGGGCGTGTCAGCTTCCCGAGGGGCTTGGAAGCGCATGTCAGGGCGACCTCGAATGTGGAAGTGGCGCGTGCAGCGACGGGGTCTGCTGCGAGTCGAGCTGCCTCGGTGGGTGCCGGCGATGTCGCGCTGATGGGCGCTGCGAGTATGTGCCGGCCGGGACCGAGGAGGCCGGCGATTGCACTGCGGCGGACGAGACATGTGGCATCGGTGGGCAGTGCCTGGGCACGAACGGAAGCGTGTGTCTCGACGGCGACGATTGCGCGAGTGGGCACTGTGCAGACGGGGTCTGCTGTGGGTCGGCGTGTGATGGGGAGTGTGAGTCGTGCACCTCGGGAGAGTGCCTGGGGGTGGTCGGGGTGCCCGATGGCGACTCGTGTCCGGCCCCGTCGTTGTGCTTCGGGCGCGACCGTTGTCTCGGGGACGCGGGCACGGCGTGCACGGTCGATGGCGAGTGCGCGTCGGGGAGCTGCGCCATCCTGGAGAGCGGTGTCGGACTGTGTTGTGACCGGGCGTGCGACGGACCGTGCGAGAGCTGCTTCGGCACCGAGCTCGGGGTGTGCACGCCGGTGTTCCTGGCGGCGAATCCGGGGCGCTGCGAGGGCGTGCTGTGGTGTGACGCGGAGGCCGATTGTGTGGCGGTCGCGGGTGGCGAGTGCGACGATGGCCATCCGTGCGCGGAGGGGTTTGGATGTGTCGGCGGCGCGTGTGCCCCGCTCGGCGACGATGGTGAAGGGTGTGTCGAAGACGGGGCGTGTGTGTCGGGCCAATGCGTCGACTTCGTGTGCTGCGAGAGCGCGTGTGAGGGCGAGTGCCAGAGGTGTGACATCATCGATGGGCAGTGTCTGGCGGCGGAGACCGGCACCGACCCGGACCTGGAGTGTGGGGCGGGCACATGCTCACGCGAGGCGGGAGGGTGCGCGGGGTTGCAGGGGGCGCCCTGTGACGTGGATGGTGAGTGTGTGACGGGGCATTGCGAGGGTGGGGTCTGTTGCGACCGGGCGTGCGACGGGGCCTGCGAGCTGTGTATGGCCGGGGTGTGTATGCCGACCTCGGGCGAGACCACGATGTGTATGGGTGACCTGACGTGTGTCTTTGGTTTGTGCCTGGGCGACGATGGCAAGCCATGTACGGGCGGGGGGGAGTGCGCGTCGGGCTTCTGCTCGCCGGAGTCCTTGTGTTGCGCGGTCGGGTGCACGGATCCGTGTGATCGGTGTCTAGGGGCCGGCGGCTGCGAGCGGGTGCGCGCGAGCGACAACCCGGGGCGGTGCGAGGGTGAGCTCACGTGCGACGCCTCCGGGACCTGTGTGCCGCGCGACGAGCGTTGCATGCTGGACGGCGAGTGTGAGCTCGGCGAGTGGTGCGACGTCGGGACGTGTGTCATGGACCTGTCGCTGGGCGAGCGGTGCTGGGACGACGGGCAGTGTGTGAGCGGCCAATGCGTCGAAGGTGTCTGCTGCGATGGTGAGTGTCAGGGCTTGTGTGAGTCGTGTGCCCTCGTCGGCTCGGAGGGGATCTGCACGGACCTGCCGCTTGGCATGCCGGACCCGTCTGGCATGTGTGCCGATGGGGTTTGCGACGGTGAAGGCGGATGCGTTCGCAGCAACGGCGCCTTCTGCATGTCGGATGTCGAGTGCCGCAGCGGGATCTGTGCTGACAACACATGCTGCGACGAGCGGTGTGATGGGACGTGTGAGGCGTGCGACGTCGCGGGCAGCCAGGGTGTGTGTAAGAACCTCGACGGCGTGCAGGATACGATGTGTATGACTCCGTTCATCTGTCGCGCGGGTCTCTGCAGCCTCGAGGCAGGAGCGTGCGTCAATAACGTCAGCTGCCCACCAGGCCACGACTGCATCGACAATCGGTGCGTACCGATAGAGGGGCCCGGCGATACCCGGGACACCACCGACGATACCAACGCGGGTTGCCTCGACTGCGACACCCGCCCCACCTGCGTGGACGACACCTGCCGATGACGCTACGCCCCTTTGAACAGCTCCCCTTCGAGGACGTGCCCGAGCTGCCACGCCTGCCGCACGACTATGCGGCTGCGACCATCCGCGAGGTGCGGTTTGCATCGCGCCGCTTCGGGCCGACGACGGCGCATGTCCGCGAGCTCGGGGATATTGGGGCGCCGCCGCTGTTGTTGGTGCACGGGTTCATGACGTCGAGCTATTCGTGGCGCTATGTGCTCGGGCCGTTGGCGCGCTACTTCCGGGTCATCGCGCCGGACCTCATCGGCGCGGGCCGCTCGTCCAAACCCGACGGCAGCTACCACCCGGATGCCATCGCCGAGTGGCTGGGTGAGCTCATCGATCATCTCGAAATTCGAGGGACCCGTGTCATCGGCAACTCGCTGGGTGGGTACATCGGGATGCGGCTGGCGATGCGCGACGCCACGGCGATGGAGCGGCTCGTGAACGTGCACTCGCCGGGTCTGGCGACGCCGCGCAACCATGCGTTATCGACAGCGCTGCGGTTTCTGCCCGGGGCGAAGACCGTGCTCGAGCGACTCGTGCAGCGTGACCCCGAGCGGTGGGTGCACAAGAACGTCCACTATTGGGATGAGAGCCTGAAGTCGCGCGAGGAGCACCGCGAGTATGCGGCGGCGCTGAAGACCGAGGCCGGGCTCGCGGCTTTCCACCGTATGTTGTGCCAGACGTTGTCGGTGCGGGCGATGCAAGCTTTCGAGGAGGCGTTGGTCCAGCTCGGTGGGCACTTCCCGGTGCCGCTGATGCTGCTCTATGCGAAAGACGACCCGATGGTGCCGCCCATCATCGGCGAGAGGCTGCATCGGCTGTTGCCGTCTGCTTCTTATGGGGAGGTCGAGAACGGCTCCCACTTCATGCATGTGGATGCGCCGGAAGCGTTCCTCGACCACGTCCTGCCGTTCCTGGGCGTCAGAGGCGAGTCCGGGGCCTGAGGGCTCAGGGTTCTTGTGGCGGAGGGGGTGCGTCGGCCGATCCCGGCGCTGTCTCGACGTTCGAGTATCTCGATGGCCGAGACATGACGTCGTTACATCGGTGGCCCGACCATCGGCGGCGAGTCGACCCGGACATAGTAGGGATAGAAGACCGGCTCCGACTCGGACACTATGAGGCTCACCCGTTCGCTGACGACGGCGTCGAAGGCCTGGCCGATCCGGGCCTCGAGCTTGGCCTTCACCATGGGCGGGCCGAAGCTGAGGGCGAGCGCGGCGCTGATGGCGGACTTCACGTCGCTGCCTTCGAGCACCTCGCGGTGCGAGCTCTTGTTGATGACGAGGATGCCTGTGACCTCCATGACGATGGGCCGCCCCAGACACATGCTCAGGGCTGGTACGACCGCGAGGTCGGCGGCGTCGCGCACGGCCGAGACCCTGACATAACGCACGACCGCGCTCTCTTTCAGGCGATGTTGAACGGCCTCTTCGAGCTTCGACTCGAGCCGCGCCTCGACCTCGTCCAGGACCGCGAGCTCGGCCTGGTCAAGGCCGACTCGTGCCTCGATCGTCGTCTTCTTGGCGATGTCCTCGGCGAGCAGCCGGTTGACGGTCGCCTGCTCGGGCGAGAAGACGGTGAACTCGCGGCGCAGCTCGGCTGACAGTTGGCCCCTGGCGCACTCGCGCGGTACGGCTGAGCCGTCGACGGCGCGGAACATGAAGTTGTCAATGAGCTGCTCGTAGCTCTGGTTGGTGACGGTGACCGGCAACATGATGGTGGGGCCAAACGGGAAGGCGAGCGCCATCTTGCCGGCGACCATCTGCAGCGGCTGGAAGCCGACCGCTCGTGCAGGTCGCCAGGTCTTGCGGGTCCTGGGGCGGCACTCGCCGTCGACCTCGTCGGTCGAGCACAGGGCCTTCACGGGGATCCCGGTCTCACGATAGGGGTTCTGCAGGTCGATGCTCTCCTTGGGCTCGCCAGCGAAGAGCTGCTCGACGGCGGCGCACCCCGAGAAGACCGACGCGACCGACGCGAATGACACCAGCGAGACCAGCGAGAACACCACCGCATGCTTCATGGGCGCGACCATAGCCCCGCCCGAAGCGGGTGGAAAGCGCCGAAAACGAGTGGGTAACTCGAGGTCACCACAAGTGCGACACTTGCCCTGGTGACGAGACATCGCCCGTGGCAGGGTCGCCTCATGAGCACGAACGAACTCACCTGGCACCCCGCTGGGCCCCTTGTAACGCTGGCTCGTGGTGGGACCCGCGTCGTGTCGATCGGGGCCGCGCGCATCGCTGTGTTCCACCTGGAAGATGGGACGCTTGCGGCGCTCGACGACCGATGCCCCCACGAAGGATTTCCGCTGGCCAAGGGCTTTGTGAACCAGGGTGTTGTGACCTGTCGCTGGCACGCCTTCCGGTTCGAGCTCAAGTCGGGCCGTTGCCTCGTCGGCGACGAACACGCAACCGCCTACCCGGTCCGGGTCGTCGGCGACCAGCTCGAGGTCGGGGTAGCACCGCCAGATCCGATCGCCGAGCGCCGCCGCTTCGAAACGAGCCTTCAGAGTGGTCTTCTTCGGAGGCGACTGGGCCAGGTCGCTCGTGACGTGGCGCGTCTGCTGGTCGTCGGCGCCACCCCGCGCGACATCCTGCGCCTCGCCATCCACGACGATGCGACGCGTGCACCCTACGGGCTGACCCATGTGCTGGCGGTGGCGCACGACCTCGAGCCAAGGCTTCTGGGAATTGCATCACGGCTAGGTGAGGACGGCCTCATCGCGGCCTTGTTGCAGCCGCTCGACCTGTGCGCCGAGCCGCTCGCCTATCAGCCGCTGAGGACGCGTCCGGGGCCGGAGCCCATGGCTGGTGGGTCGCCCGAGAAGACGTTCCTGGAGCTCCGACGTCGGGTCGAAGCCGAAGACGCCGATGGCGCCGAGGCGCTGATTCGCGGCGCGGTCCTCGAGGACACGCCGCTCGAGACACTGGCTATCTGGTTCAGGGCGCTCGTGAACGACCACCTGCTCGATATCGGGCACGCGGCGATCTACTACCCGAAGGTCTTTGCATGGCTGGCTGCCGAGCCGACGGAGCGGGTTCGAGACTCGCGGGACCTGGTGCTCGGCGCGTATGTGCGACACATCGCGATGGGCACCCGCGAGGAGCTACTGCCCGAGTGGCAGTCCACGCTGCGGGCGATCGATGACGTGTCGCCGGGGTCGGTTGCGACGCTCGACGATCTGAAGAAGGCGCTGCTCGAAGGGCCGCGCGACGCCGTGATTCCCGCGACGAAGGGCGCGCTCATGGGTTTCGACCAGAGCGCCGTCATCGACACCCTGGTCATCGCGGCGTGCCTGCGGTTGCTCCGGTTCGACCTCGCTATCGAGCGGGACCCCACCGTTCAGGACGGGTGGCTCGACGCGACCCACGACTTTACGTTGGCCTCAGCGTTACGCGAGGCAGGTGACACCCGCCTCGTCCTGCTCACTGCCGCGTCGATCCAGCGACGGTCGGCGCTTGATGCGCCCGCTGATACACGCAGCTTCGATGAGTCGACGCTGGCTCCGCGGATGGTGTTGGGGGACGTGGACACCGCCGAGGATCTGCTCCACCTGGCACTCGAACACCGGGACGCCGACGCCATCGTCGCGCCTGCCCATCACCTCGCGAAGACGGCCCCTGCCCTGCTCATCGACCTGCTCGAAGACCATGTGCTCACGCGCACCGCCGGGCGCCCGATCTTCGCCGCCCATCACCACAAGGTGATGCTCGCGGCGCTGTCCGAGTTTGGTCGCTTGACCGCCACGTCGCCCGCGCACGCCCACCTCCCGCTCGTCGCGGCCGCCCGATTCGTCGCGGCCCCGCTGCAGGAACGCCCCAACATGCGGCTGGCCCACGAGGCCAATCGGTTCGTCCGCCAGAGTCGGGTGCCGCGACGCCTGGCTTGATGACCCCAACGCCCCTTCAGGCCGGTCTGATGTGGTAGCCGCGAGCGGACCACGTCAAGTCGTTCGGCGCTCGGCCGGTCACGGTGAGGTGGTGGTCATGAACGAGGTCGAGGTGGCAGGTGTTGCAGAGCGAGATCAGGTTCGAGGGGTCTTCGCCGCCGCCGTGGGAACGAAAGACAATGTGATGTGGCGTGCAGTTGCGGCTGTGGCAGGTGGGGCTCTGGCAGCGGAAGCGGTCGCGTAGGTAGATGCCGCCGTAGGCGGGAAGTTTCGTCATGCCTCGCGCGGTGGCGAGCGTCGCGGCGACCAGAAACGCGACGAACGAGCCGGCCGGGGAGCCGGCGTCAGCGTGCAGGATCTCGAGGTCGTACCAGAACGTGGCGAGGTCTTCGGGCAGGGTCAGCCGCAGTGGGACGGTGCCGAGGGACGGGACTTCGGATGCCGATGCAGCGCCCGCCAGGTCTGATTGAACCGACACGGACATCGGACCCGGTCTGGAAAACACCGTCGTCAGGACCTGCCGCTCGAGCGCACGCACGTCTTCGACCTGGTCGACGGTCGGGGGCGCGAGTGGTCGTATGGGCGAACCGTCGACCCGGGCGTGCAGCTCGGCCGCGTCGACCTGCTCACGAAACATCTTGGTTGTCGAGATACTCGCCAGCGCGAACCAGGCATCTTCCGTCGCGGGACCAGCGATGCGCGCGAGCAGGGTCGCGGTCTCGAAGCCGATCGACCCGGACTCGATGGTCGCCTTCAAGCGTGGCAGTGCGTCGACCCGACGGGCGAGTGCGATGCGGGCGGCCATGCTCGAAGGGGCGAGGCCAAGTGCCTCGCGGAAGTAGTCGTCGGCGGTCCGATATCCGTGGATGGAGGGCAGGCCACAACGCTCGGCCTCCATGGCGAGCACTCCCAGCCGCAGGTCGCGACGCATGAGGTCGGCCGACAAGTCGCGGAGCTCGAGGTCGAGCAGGCCGACGTCGACGACCGCCGGGTCGATGTAGGGCGGGGCTGTTGTGTTTAGCGGCAGGTCGAGCGTGGGTCCGATGTCCGTGTCGGTTGCGGCGTCTTCTGAAGCGGCAGCGGCGGCGGCGACAGTCACCGACGCGGTGTCGGCGATACGGTTCACCAGATCCGGCGACAGCTCCGACCGGCAAAGCAGCGTCGTCAATCCCTCGGCGAGCAGCCCCTCGACAGCGGCGCTGCGCGTCGGCTCGCCGAGCGCGTTCATCAACCGGACCGCTCCCTCGAATGCGACCGCATCGACCCGCTCGATGTGGCGCGTCAGCGTTACCCAGGTCCGGGGCGCGTTGTCCTCATGGCCGCCGAATCGGCGACGAAGCGTTTGCACCGTCAGGCTCGCCGCGAGTGCAATGGCATCGCCCTCGTCCTCACCGAACGTGTCACTCCGGACGCCTCGAACCAGGTGACGCGCCAGCAACTCCACCTTCGAGGTCGAGAGTTGGCCCGACACGTACGCCTCCCGCAGCAGCGGCAACTTCGCGAGCCGCCGTGCCAGCGTCCGCGCATCCCCAAGCCAGCGGCCCGAGCGCCCGAGCCGCTCACGCGCCCAGGCGTCCACGTTCGGAAACCCGAGCGCCCTCACACCGCCGAGTGACTCGAGCCGCTCGACCCCATCGGCGATGGCGAGCCGCAATCCCCCAAGCCCACGCGTCAACTTGACGAGCTCGTGATGGAGCGAGAGGTGATAGTCGTGAAGTGAGAGTGCCATAGAATGGGCAGCCTATCATGGGGGTTTTGGCGTGTTCCTGGAGGCCTGCGAGGCGCCTCCCGGCAACTTTCGAGAGGCGAACGCTGGCAATCTCGGATCAGGCGCCTTCCCGATCGAAAACACCGCCACGGCGGCCATCTCGGGGGCCGATCGAGACTTCTGAACCGGTCCGTGGCTGGAACCCGTCAAGTGAAAAACACCGGGGCTGGAGCAGCATCGCGAGCCGAGCCGAGACACCGACGGCGGCTACTACATCGTCCCGAGCGAAGCGACGCCGGTCTGCCTACCCGCTGGCGAGCTGGAACCCGAAGACGTGTGCTCGAGCCTGACGGACTGCCGCCCCAGCTACACCTGCAACAATGACGTCTGTGCGGCCCTTTGCGACACCACCAGTGCTGACCCATGTGGCCCGCTGCGCCTCTGCCGCCCGTTCGCGCATGGCGCGGGCGTGTGCGAACCCCGCTAGGCGTGCCCAGGTGTCGGCATTCCGGAACCCAGCCCCGCCATTTCTATCCGAGCTTCTGCGCCTGCTGTATAGCGACCAAGGTCGCGTAGTCAGGCAGGAGTTCGCGCACCGGTAGGTCCTCCCGGTAGTGTTCAGGGCGAAGTCCAGTCGACCGAAAGCTCATTCGCTGCAGCTCACCTGAGACGAGATATAGATTGGTCGAGGCGATGCCGTAGCCATTGACGAAGATCGCGCCGGAGCCAAAGAACGACGGCAAGTGGCTCCGAAGCTTGTCCCAATATTTGTTCCAGAAGCTGATGTGCCCGAACTCAAGAAGCAGGATGCAGCCCCAGGCCGTCTCAGCGAGTGCGTCTATAGTTTCAGGTCGGCTTCCTCTCGCGAACCCGACAGCATGCGCCGCATCCGATAGCTCACAGAGCCAATAGGCGCCGGGCGTGTCGCTCGATTTGGGGGTAAACACAGGCATCTCGAATTGAATGCGCAGGCCTGGCACTACTTCGAAGAGACCCTCGGTCTCAATACGGTCAATCAATTGTGCCGGGGTAACCGCAATGTGCTTCCGAAGGAACTTCCGAAGTCGAGCGCGAACCTCTGCCCTCGGTCCAGAGAAGAGTTGCGGTAAAAGGAGATTGGGTGTTTCGATTCTCATTGCCGCGACAACCCGCTTGGCAGTGTTCCCCCGCCGTAGCTGGGTGCAACGCCGCCTCCGCCTCCCGGCACGTAGCCTCCGCCCCCACCACCGCGTCCAGGTACGGGCGCTGGACTCCGACCCGGGACGGGAAGAATTGGTACGTCAGTCACAGGCTCCTCCACAAGATCAGGCAACGATTCCCGAATGAGTTCCAAGAGGGGCTCTTGGACTTCCTCTGTGACGTCGCGCTCTTCCCTAAACAGACTGTACAGGATGACCCCATTCCGAGGTGAGCTGCACTTCAGGGAGTAGCCAAGCAGTGAAGCTTCGACCGATGTCCCGGGGCGGTTCTTGTTTCCGAGCACAGCATTGAGTCTCTGTTGTTTCATCGCCCGAACTTAGTTTCGCGCCTCGTCGACTGCAAGAGGCCCAAGGTGTCGAGGCTTTATCTCGAAGACTTCGAACCGTGCGTTGTCGTCTTGCAGAACGCGGAGGGTCGACCGACAACCACCGCGTGCCGTGCCACCGCGCGCCGTGGTCGCTCCAGCCCGTGAAGGGAGCGCGCCACCATCCCACCGCCGAAGCAGCACTCGACCCGCCCGACAGATGGCTCCGGGCCAGGCCGTCGTCGCCCGCTCGCCACTCACATCGTAGCGATGGTGGGTCAGCCCGGCACACGGCACAACGACAACCCGGAGCCGGTCAGCAGCATCGAAGACCATGGTCGTGTCGGTTGCACCCCCGAGCCCGACACGTGTTGCCGCTAAAGCCAACAAGCCGAGCCGAGTCGAATTGGAGACGAACACCCCGTCGAACAGCAATGCCAACGGCGCGACTTCCGTTTCGGAGCTGGGCAATCGCGGCCACTGCAACGGTCCCGCGCTGGCCATCGCCCCACACACGGGTTATCCACCGCCGGTCTCGACCATCAGGAGAAACCGAATGAAGTACAAACGATTGGGCGCAGCAGGCGCAAAAGTCTCGGAGCTCTGTCTTGGAGGCATGACCTTTGGTGAGGCCGACGAGAAGTCGTTCATGCACAAGATCGGCAGCGACGAGGCCACCTCGAACGCGGTCTTGAACCGCTCGCTCGAGCTCGGCATCAACTTCGTCGACACCGCCGACGTCTATGGCCAGGACGGCCTCAGCGAGCGGGTCATCGGCGCGTGGTTCGAGCGCGACAAGCGCCGCGACGAGGTCGTCCTCGCCACCAAGTTCCGCTTCACCATGGGCAATGGTCCCAACCGGTCAGGCGCCTCACGTTATCGTATCATGCAGTGTGCCGAGGCGAGCCTGCGCCGCCTCAAGACCGACCGCATCGACCTCTATCAGATCCACATGCAGGACATCGACACGCCCGAAGACGAGACCCTGCGCGCGCTCGACGACCTCGTCACGCAGGGTAAGGTCCTCTACATCGGCTGCTCGAACTACGCCGCCTACCGCCTCATGGACTCGCTCTGGCGCAGCAAGACCCAACACCTCGCGAGCTTCGTCACCCTGCAAGCCGAGTACTCGCTCGTCGCCCGCGACCTCGAGCGTGAACACGTCCCCCTCTGCCGCGAGACGAACCTCGGCATCCTGCCGTGGTCCCCGCTCGGCGGCGGCTTCCTGTCAGGCAAGTACGAGCGTAACGCGGCGGCCCCTGCAGGCTCACGCCTCGAGAAGATGAAAGAGCGCTTCGCCCGCTTCGACAACGAGCGCTCGTGGCGCACCATCGACACCGTCAAGGCCATCGCTTCGGAGCTCGAGACGTCGCCCTCGGCTGTCGCCCTCGCGTGGCTCCTGCACAAGCCCGTCGTGAGCTCTGTCATCTTCGGCGCCCGCACCATCGAACAGCTCGAGGACAACGCCAAGGCGACCGAGCTCTCGCTGACCGCCGACCACATGACCCGCCTCGACGCCGCGTCCGACTTCGAGCTCGGCTACCCCTACGGCTTCATGAAGAACGTCCAGGGCCGCTGGTGAGCCTGCCAGCAACCCTGCTTTTATGGTGACCGACCCCGCCCGGGCAATCCCGGGCGGGCCTCACCTCCCCCAGCGCCCGATCGCTACTTGCAGACCTTCTGTTGGAACAGGTCCGCGGCCGGGCCGACGGTCGAGACGATGCGCACGCCGAGGTCTCGCGCCCAGAGCCTCGTCCTCGCTGACACGTCCCAGGATGCCGACCCGATTCCCTTGATTTTCGAATGAAAGGTTTCGCTCGCCGCCGCGCTTGCCCGCGACCACGGTGAGGGTCGCGTCGTAGCCCGCTTTGGCCCCGTGCCCGAAGTAGCCCTTCACGCCGGCGACGATGTTGCCCTGGCCGCGTCGCAGGATGACGAGCGCCCCCTTCGGGACAACGCTCGTGGAGAGCGCCGCTGGAGCGGTGGCGTCGACGATGACCCGATTGTTGTTGTTGACGAGTGGCACGACATAACGGCCGAGCGCATCCGGGAAGAGCCGCGTCGTGCCGGCGTAGACCGCGGGCAGCGCCGGAGCCACGCCTTGATGGTGGTAGGCGGCGAGGGTGACGTGGATGACCGGGGCGTTCCCCGCGGGCTGGTCGCTCAGGTTCTTGCCCTTACACGCGTCCTTGCCGCAGTCCGACTCGGCGGCCTCGTCGACGATCACCTCGCGCTCGGCATTCGTCAGGATACGCCGACGCACGAAGGCCTGGGCGACCTCGGACACACACTTCATGTACTGCCCGTGGTTCTTCCACTCGGAGGTCTGGCCGCGTGGGCCGACGCAGGGGCAGAGCTGGTCCAAGCTGCATCCGCTCGCCGGGTCGACCAGCACGCTCGATCGGCCATTGCCACGTGGGCGCTGCGGTTCGAAGTCCGAGCCGAGAACCGAGGCATCGAGCGGCGTCTCCGGGCAGACGTCGTCAGCATCGGGCACACCGTCCTCGTCATCGTCGTCGTCACAAGCGTCGCCCAGCCCGTCGTCATCCACGTCGCTCTGGTCGGGGTTGCTGGTGAACGGGCAGTTGTCTTCGTCGTCCCCGATCAGGTCGTTGTCGTCGTCGATGTCGCACGCGTTGCCCGCGCCATCGAGGTCAGAGTCGGCCTGGCCATTGTTCGGGGTGAGCGGACAGTTGTCGCTGACATCGGGTGCGCCGTCGTTGTCATCGTCGTCGTCGCAAGCGTCGCCGGTCGCATCGAGGTCGTTGTCGAGCTGGAGCGGGTTCGCGTCGAAGGGGCAGTTGTCGACGTCGTCGTCGACACCATCGAGGTCGGTGTCGAGCTCACAGGCGTCTCCGATGAGATCGAGGTCCATGTCGAACTGCTCAGGGTTGTAGACGAGCGGGCAGTTGTCGACCGGGTCGGTCACACCGTCTGCATCGTCATCGACATCGCACGGGTCGCCGAGCAGATCTCCGTCGAGGTCCGTCTGATCGGAGTTGGCGCTCAGCGGGCAGTTGTCGACATCATCGGCGATGCCATCGCCGTCATCGTCGCCATCGCAGGCGTCGCCGAGGTCGTCGCCATCCAGATTCTCCTGGTCGTCGTTGGCGACCAACGCGCAGTTGTCGAGGCCGTCTGCAACGCCGTCATTGTCATCGTCGGCGTCGCACGCGTCACCGAACGAGTCGTCGTCATTGTTGCTCTGTGTGGGGTTGTCGATATCGACGCAGTTGTCGACCGTGTTGTCCCGACCGTCGCCGTCCTTGTCCGCATCACAGGCGTCGCCGAAGGGGTCGGCGTCGAGGTTCGCCTGGTCGTCGTTGGCGACGAGCGGGCAGTTGTCGACGTCGTCGTTGTGCCCGTCGTTGTCGTCGTCGCGGTCACACACGTCGCCGCGCTGGTCAGCGTCATTGTCCTCTTGCAGCGGGTTGGGCAGGAACGGGCAGTTGTCGAACGCATCGTCGACACCGTCGTTGTCATCGTCACCATCGCAGACGTCGCCGCGACTATCGAGGTCGCTGTCCAACTGGTCGGCGTTGGCGCCGAACTGACAGTTGTCCACGAGGTCCGCGATGGTGTCATTGTCGTCGTCATTGTCGCATGCGTCACCGAGGCTATCGGCGTCGTTGTTGGCTTGATCGAAGTTGGCAAGACGCGGGCAGTTGTCGCTGCCGTCGGTGACCTCGTCGCCATCGTCGTCAGCGTCGCAGGGGTCGCCATCGCCATCCGTGTCGAGATCGGCCTGGCCGAAGTTGGAGTCGATGGGGCAGTTGTCGTCGTCGTCGGAGATGCCATCGTTGTCATCATCGGCGTCGCAGGCGTCGCCGCCATCGGAGGCGCCGTCGCTGTTCGTCTGGTCCGCATTGGCGGCGAAGGGGCAGTTGTCCGCAGTGTCGGCGATGGTGTCGTTATCGTCGTCGCTGTCACATGCGTCGCCAAGGCTGTCGTCGTCGTTGTTGCCCTGATCGTTGGCGAGCAACGGACAATTGTCGAAGCCATCGGCGTAACCGTCGTTGTCGTCGTCGCCGTCGCAAGCGTCGCCTGCGCCGTCGCTGTCGGTGTCGGTCTGCGCCGGATCGAAGGCCTCGGGGCAGAGGTCGTCGCAGTCGTTGATGCTATCGAGGTCGCCGTCGAGCGAGCACTCCGGGACCTGTACATCTACGAGTGCGCTGGCCGTGGCGATGCGACCGTCGGAGGTCGTTCCGGTGGCGACGATGGTGTGGGGGCCTGGGACCTGGAACGAGGTGGTGAGCGAGGCCCCCGGGCCGGCGGCCGCACCATCGACAGTCCAGGCGATGGTCATCGGCTCGCTCGCGGTGGCGACGAACGAGACAACGGCGCCCGTGTAGATAGGTGCAGCAGGTACGGTGAGCGCGAGCGTCGGCACGACCTGGCCCGGTCGCTGACGGACGTCGATGACGCGCGTATCGGTGGTGGTGTCGTGCCAGTTCGAGTTGGCGACGAGGGTCAACGTAAAGACGCCGGCCTGTGTCAGGGTGATGGGGCCGGGGCTCGCGCCGGCTCCGACCACCTGGCCATCCAGGAGCCAGTGCAGCTCGACGTCGTTGAGGTCGATGCCGAGCTGCGTCAGGACAGCGACCGGCGTGATGGTGTCACCGACGAAGGCGTTGACGTTGGTCGCGGGCACGACGATGGCGGCGAGCCCTTCGCAGGCGTCGCCGATCTGGTTGTTGTTGGCGTCGAGCTGGTTCGCGTTGGCCGTGTTCGGGCAGTTGTCGGAGCCGTTGGCGACACCGTCGAGGTCATCGTCGGCGATGGGTGCGATAATCGGCCAACACGCGTCGGTGGGGTCGGTCGCACAAGGGTCGATGTTGTCATCGAGACCGTCGCCGTCCGTGTCGGCGACCGTGGGGTCCGTGGTGCGCGCGAAGGGGCCGGCGAGCTCCTGCCCGGTGCGCAACGCGTCGCTGTCGTAATCTCCGAAGTGATCGGCCAGCGTTGGCAGATTGGAGAGTGCCGCATAGCGGATACGCCCGACCTTGTGGCGCGCGCGCAGGAGGGTGCGGGCTTCCGATGCGGGGAATGACCCGTATGAGAAGGCGAAGAGCTCGGCGATCGTCGTCTCCAGGGTGGTCGTGTTGCTCACAATGCGGGCCGCGCCCTCGAGGGCGGCAACCTGGTCGCAGAACGCGACGAGCGGGCCATCGCAGGCGGTCTGATCGAGCTCGGCGACCAACGTGTCGACGGTTGTCGAGCCGGCCGGGGCGCCGTTTGCCTCGGCCCAGGATACGACCGCGGCGAGGACCCCGAGCTTGCCGAAGGAGCTCCTGGCGATGAGGTCGTAGGTCAGCGCATCGGGCATACGATGCCACGAGCCGAGCATGGCGAGGTAGTCGAGCGGCAGGCCGGAGCGTACGCTCACGTCGACGGGAGTGTGGACGACGAGTGCCGTCTCCATCGCCGTGCGCACGTTCGCGGCCCACTCCGCGGCGCTGCTCCAGAGGGTACCGCCCATCGACATGAGGGTGGGCTCTTCGAGTAGGCCAAGCCAGCGCTTGGCCAACCACGCTGAGCCATCGCGGTGATAGCGCTGAGCGCTGACGACGGTCTCGGTGATGGCGTCCGAGCGCAGGACGATGAGCTCGTCCAGGCGCACACCGCCGACGGTGTTCGACGCGTCGGCGTTGACGGCGAGGCCATCGACCGAATTGCCATCGCCCAGACGCGTCGGGACGACACTGCCGTCGAGCGCGCGGAGCCAGACCGAGCCGAAGGTGTTCGGCGGCGGCGTGACGAGTTGGGAGAAGCCGTCTTTGACCTGGAGGACGAGCAGGCGCTCGACGCCGAAGAGGCGGGAGGTCGCAGGCACGGATGTGCCACGCAGGGGGTCGGTGCCGCGGATGGTCTCGAGCAGGTCCGGGATCCGGTCGCCGTCCGTGTCGCGCGGGCGGCAGGCGCCGATCTGCAGGTAGGCGGTGCAGTCGCACTTCGAGGGGTCGAGATTGACACCATTGCACTCGAAGATGAGGTCGACGACGTCGGACCAGCCGTTGTTGTTGCGGTCGGAGTTCGCGTCCGAGAGGTAGGGGTTCAGGCCGAGCTGAACCTCGACGAGGTCGGGGATCCCATCGCCATCGCTGTCGCCTTGCGCGTTGGCGAGTGTCACTTGATAGGTGACCGTTTGAGGCCCCGCGACGACCTGCTGGGTCTGCGAGTCGAGCAGGCTCGCGACGAGCGTGTAGGTGCCCGGCTGCTGGAGGAGTGTCGTGAACGAGCCCGTCGAGTCGAAGGGGGTGCCGTTGATCGTCACGCGGAGCGACAGGCTGTTCGTGAGGTCGTTGACGACGCTGGCCGTGACGGAGGTCGGGCCGGGATAGGCACCCGGCGCGGGGTTGAAGGCGATGGTCGGCGTCGGAGCGACGTTGGGGTCGGCGACGGTCGGAGCGCCGAGTCCGGTCGCGCTCATGGCGGGGAGGCCGCCCGTCGGGACAGGCGTGCTGCCCGCGACATTGCCGACGAGCACCGCCGAGGTCGCGTTGGTGCCGTTGAGCAGCTGCGAGCCACCGGACCAGTCGACGCGAACGGCGTTGCCATCGGGAGTCGCGAGCAAGGTGGTTGCGCCCTCGCCGAGCGACCAGCTCAGGAGATTGCCACCGACCACCATCCAGACGTTGGCGTTGTCGGGGTCGACGAGGCTCTGGGCGTGGGCTGCGGGGCCCAGGAGGACGACGGTGGCGCAGAGCGCGAGCGAGGGGAGTGTTGGCGTCTTCACGGGGCCACCTCCTGCGGAATGGCGAGCTCGGTGGTGGTGATGGTCCCGAGGATCTGGCCCTCGAGCCCGAAGCGGATGAAGGCATAACGGACGGTGGTGCCGGGCTCGTGTGGGTAACGGTCGACATAGCCGACACGGTAGGTCACGGGGCCCTCGGGCGTCTCAGCGAAGCGGGACGCGACGAAGCTCGGGTCGAGGAGACCGAAGCGCGGCCCTCTCCCAAATGGGAAGCAGAAGGGGCGGCCCACCACCGGGCTCACCTGGAGCCACGGCCCCCACTCGGAGCCATCGGTGGGTCGGCTCTTGCGGTAGGCTATGACATTGTCGAAGTCGCCGACGGCGCTGATGAGGAGGCCGCATGCGTCGATACACGTCGAGCTCGCGGTCTGTTCAGGCGCCAGGCAGTCCTGGCTGCCGGTTTGCTGGGTGGTGTAGCAGGTTCCGGCGGCCTCGTCGCCGCACGGTGGCCTCTCGTTGTCGGGGTCGAAGGTGGTGTCGGGGTCGGGCCAGAGCGCCTTCGGGTCGAAGGTGCCGAGCAGGACGACGGGCACACCTTCGTTCGGGAGGTAAGACGTCGGTAAGACAGTGCTCGAGGTCGGCGGCTCGGACATCGCTGGCCACGGCAGGTAGTTCGGGAGTGCCGTTCCGGGGATGGCGCGGGGCCCGCAGAGCGGTCCAACCCAGTCGGAGAGCATGCCGCCGATGTCGCCGGTCGACGCCGCGGACAACGAGCGGGCCTTGACACACCAGTTCTGCGTCGCGCCGGCCGAGGGCTGGATCGAGAGGCCGGCGTTGGACTTCAGCTCGAGCTCGCCGAGCAGGAGGCCTTCGGGGCCGAGCTCGCCGCTGGGGAGAAACTGCGAGCGTACGACACCCGTGGTGGTCTCTTCGAGCTGCACGATGATGCCCGCGATAGGGGTGCTCGGCGGCTTCCAGCGGAGCGTTCCTGCGTCCGTGTCGTGGGGCAGCTCGAGGGCCCAGAGGGAGGGTGGAGCGGGGACCTGCGAGGTCTTCTTCTTCACGCAGGTCGGCTCGCTAGGCGCGTTCGGCACCTTGTTCGGGCCGCTATAGACCACCGACAGGCACTGGAGCCCACCGCCGTCATCGGGCACGTCGATCTCGGCCGTGTTGGCGCCGCAGAGGGTCGAGAGCTTGAACAGGTTGCCGTCGTCGGCCTCGTAGTTGATGTCGGCGCAGACCGTGTCGGGTGTGCCGGGAGGCAGGCTGACCTTGAGGGGGCCGGTCAGGACCTGACCCGGCTGCACCGGCGTCGGCCCGCTGAGTGTGCAGCCATCGTAGAGCGTGAGCGCGAAGTCACCCGAATTCGAGTCGGCCGCGACGAGGTCGGCGTTCGGGTCGCTCGTGGCGATCAAGCGGCCGAGCGCGTCGGTGACCTCCGCGTAGACAAAGCACGGGGTGCTGCCGCGCTGGCCGACGAGCCACGCGGTGGTGACGGCGTCGTAGAGGTCGGCGGTCGCGGGCCGGGTGGTCGACACCGCCGGCGGGCCGAAGACGATCGGCCCTTCGCCGTTGCCATTTACGCGCAGGAACGGGGCCTCACCGACATAACCATCCATCTTGCGCAGGATGGGGTTGGCCAGCTCGGCGGCGGTCGAGAGGCAGTAGAGGCGGAGCTTGCCACCCTGTGCGACCGAGTCGTCAGTGAGGTCGATTGCGACGGTCGGCAGCGCGGGCACTTCGGATCTCAGTGCGGGCTCGCAGGTCCCAAAGACCGGGCCGACCGGCGGCGTGATGGGAAGGGTGTCGTGGAAGATGCCGCGGATAGGCGCGCTCATCGGGCCGACCCAGCCGTTATGGCCTCGCGCCGCGACGAGGTACCAGAAGACAGTGCCTTTGTTGAGACCCGTGGGGGTGGTGTCTTCGAAGGTGTAGACAGGCGTCTTCGAGCCGACCTCGGCCGTTGCGTCGTCCGCGTCAATGCGGCCCACGAGCACGGGGGAGGCGGCGCTGGTGAAGCTGCAGGCGGCCCCGGGGTCGAGGTCGCTGGTGCGCTCGCTGAGGTCGGCAAGACCATCGCCGTCGGTGTCGAGGAAGCCCTCGACCGTCATCTGATCCTCGAAGCGGTAGACGAGGTATTCGGCGATATCGAGGTTGGCGTAGCTCACCTTGGAGGGGTCGGCGCAGTCGAGTGCGGTGTCGGCCCAGGTGACACGCTTGGGGTCGCCGGGGTTGCACTGGACGGCGGGGACGACCGTCGCGTTGTCGGCCGAGTCGTAGGTGACGGTGCTCTGGTGGGCGAGGAGATTCTTCGCCGTCACAGGGCGCCAGGTGAGCGTGAAGCGCTCGGTTGTGTTGTAGGTTGGTGCGGGCTGGTCGCCTCCGGTGGTGCCGAAGATCCTCTCGGTCTCGGTGTCGACACGCACATCCCATGGAGCGGGTGGCTTCTCGTAGTCGGCGACACGGGCCGGGGCTGAACGGGTCTTGCCAATCTGGCCCGCGCGATCGAGCGGGGCCACATGCACACAGACCGCCTGGCCGGGTGAGAGGCCCAGGCTCTTGGCACGCGCGGCGCTCACCGTGAGGCTCGCGAAGGTCGGGCGCCAGGCGTTGGGGTTGGGGCCCACATAGCCGTTGGGCGGCCATACGGCGTCGGGGGCGCTCGGCGGAGGCGCGTTCCCGTCGAACACGTCGGGAGCGAGACGTCGGCCACTGGTTGCCTCGGGCTCGGGGCGGTTGGCGGCTCGCACGATGGAGTCGGCGAGCGGCAGCAGGCCGGGGATGACGACGTCGCCGCGTGTGTCGAAGCTGGCGGTCCGGGCCAGCGTGTTGAGGTCGGTTTCGACACACGGGCCGGGTGTCGCGAAGGCGAGGTAGCCGGCGATATTGGTCGAGGAGATCGGCGAGTGTGGCGCGTCCTGCGCGCCGCTATAGGGCGGGTCCCAGGCCACGGCGAGCGTGCCGTGGGCTGCGAGGCCGGGGACGTCGCAGCGCTGTTGTTCGTTCGAGACGTCTTCGAGGACGGGCGGCGCGGCGATGGTGGCTGCCGACGTCGAGGGGTCGAGGGTGATCTCGCCGACCACCTTGGTCAAGTTGCCCCTGGTCGCGACGAGCCGGTAGGTCGTCGGGACGGTCGGGACGGGCTCGCGGGTGCCGAGGTACAGAGCCCACGCCACGTTGGCGTCGGTGCGGGCGAGGAGCTGGCCAAAGGCGCGCTGCACGTGGGCGCAGTTGGCGAGGCCGGGCAGGCACGGGGCGCTGGCGTTCAGCACCGCGTGGAGGCGCGTGGCGAAGTTGAGCGGGGTCGTGGGGCTTGGCCAGCCAAAGCCGCCTTGCAAGGCGTCCATGGTGGCGAGCAGGCGGCGCGCCTCCGACGGTGCGGCGTAGCGCAGGGCGATCTGGTCGACGGGGCGGACCTGGCCCATCCGGAACGGACCCTCGATGGTCTGGCCGTCGCGCTGCAAGACGATGTCGGCGTCCTGGCCGAGTGCGACGAGGTCGACCCCGTCGGCGCCCCAGAAGAGGAAGAGCTCCTGGCCGGGGTTCTGGGCTGTGACCATCGACGCCGAGGGGGCGGTGTAGCCATAGAAGTAAAGGAGCGCGTCGGTGTCGTCGGCGTGGGCCGGGATGACGGAGGTCAGCGCGAGGGCGGTGATGATGAGTGAGTGCTTCATGATGATATCCTCAATCCACGCCGCTGGTGTTGACGGGGTCCACGCTTGTCTGGCCGCCCTTGAGGCGAGCGGTGGCGCTGATGTCGACGGTCGCGCAGCCGTCGTCGTTGCGGATGGCCTGGACCGAGGTCCAGGTGTCCTCGTCGCAGGAGAAGCCGATGCCGCCGCCGGCGTAGAACTCGCCGACGCCGGAGAAGGAGTCGTCCGCGGAGGTGTAGGTGGCGCCGATGCGGATGCCGCCGCGGATGGCGGCGAGGCACAGGGCCTTGCCGTAGACGGAGCCTCCGACGAGGCCGCCGATGGTCACATCGGCCGGGGTCATGAAGAACCAGAGCGCGGCCTCCACACCGAAGCCGAAGCGCAACATGCAGCCGATGTCGGTGACCGGGACCTGCACGCCGCCGCGCACATAAGCGCCGATGAATGGATTGGTCGGCTGGGCGGTGTTCGTGGACGGCGGGATGGGGATGAACTTTGCGACCTCGGGGTCGACGAACTTGATGGGGTCGAGGCTGCACGCCTTGCCGGCGAAGAAGGCGACCTCGCAGTTGAAGCTCTGGAAGACGGCCTGGGCGCGGGCGCCGAGGTAGGCCTCGAGGGTGCCAGCGCCGAACGCGAAGGCGATGTTTCGCAGCTTGAAGTCGGCGACCTTGAGCTCACCGGTGGTGTTGATTCCGCCGAAGATGCCGATGGGCCAGCCGTTATTGAGTGAGAAGCCGAGCAGCAGCTTCGAGATCTTGAGACCGGACTTCGGGTCGCCGAACGTGATCGGGATGTTGGAGGCGGTGATAGTGGCGTCGTAGGCACTGCCGAGCGCGTTCTGCGCGGTGCCGCAAGTGGCGGCCTTCCCGTTCGCCTGCCACGAGACGACCTTGAGGCTCGGCGGCGAAGCTCGTGGCGGACTTCGCCTCTTTGGTCTTGTCGTTCTGGGCCTGCTCTTCGGGCTTACTGGACTTGCCGGTGGTGAACTCGGCGCTGATGTGGAGGAGCTCGAGCTCCTGGGCGTTGATTTGCGCCGCGCCTTTGATCTTTGCGGCCTGGATCGGGAAGCTCGCGACCGCGCCCTTGGCCTCGTCGAGGGCGGACTTGAGGAAGCCCCCGACGGTGTTCGCGACCAGGTCGATGGCGTGCTGGAGCATGAGTGTGAGCTGGTCGAGGACGAGGTTGACCATCTCGTTGGCCTTGTCCTCGAGGAAGCTCAGGTTGTCGGTCACGAGCGTGATGAGGTCTTTGGTGAACTCGCTCTCGACGACCAGGTTGGTGAGGTAGTTGAGCAGGTCCTCTTTCTTGGGCAGGGGGATCTGCTTCAGCAGCACGGCGAGCTCGGCACCGATCGCCGACTCGACCTTGCCGAGCACGAGGTAGACCGGCTCGGTCAGCTTGTTGGCGACCACGGTGAGGAAACTGTTGCCGTTGAAGAGCCAGGGTGTCTCGGCGCCGAGCAGCTTGGTGACCTTGCGGGCCGCCCCGTTCATGACGTCCTGGACCTCCTGCACGGTGAGCGGCTCGAGGTTGAGGTTGTCGGCGAGCGTGCCCTGGACGAGGTTGTCGAGCACGACGAGCTGGGTGTCGACCGCGTCGAGGACCTCGAGGAGAGACTTGAGCTCGCCCTGGAGCTTCGCGACGGGGCCGGTCGGCGAGGCGAGCGCGCTGAGCGTCGAGGTCACGGTGAAGTCGGCCGTGCCGAGCGCGGACTGGATGGTGTCGACGAAGCCGCGCAGCTCCGTCTCGAGCTTCTTTAGCTTCGGCGTGGCGCTTCCCACGATGGTGCCGCAGAAGGTCGGGATCTTCTTGTCTGCTTCGGAGGCGTTCGGAGGCCAACCGACCACCCGATTGTAGGCGCGGTCGATCTTCTCCTTGAGCCACTTGGCGGTCTCGCCGAGCTGGATGAAGGTCTTGGCGAGCCCATCGGTGTCGAACTTCTGGCCGTTGACGGCCGGCAGCTTCTTGCCGAGGTCTGTGACGAGCTTGTTGAGGCCCGAGTCGCCGGTAGCCGCGAGCTTGTCGATGACCGCGTACAGCTTCTCCTTCAGGATCTTGACCTGCTGCAGGGCGGGGTTCTTGTCGACGTCACACTGGAGGTACGGCAGCTTGGTGACGTCGAGGAGCGCCCGGATACTGAGCTTACCTGCACAAACGTCCTCCGACGGGGGCGAGCCGGGCGGCGGCGGGGCCACGCCGAGGGCGCAGCGGGCCTTGTCGAAGCTCGCCTTGACGGTGGTCGTGAGCGCCCCGAGCTGGGTGCGGGCCTTGGCGGTCTGCGCGTCGATCTGGCTCACGAAAGCCTTCGCGCTCTGCACGGCGGCCCTCGCGTTGCTGATCGTTTGACTGGCCGTCCCCGAGAGGTAGGTCCGCGCCGCGTCCTTGGCTTCTTGGGCGAGGCCGCGCGCCGCGACGATCTTGGCCGGAAGCTCGTTGTATAGCGTGACCAGCTCCGCGTCCGGCCCGGCGATGAGCGCCTGGCTCGCGTTGTCGACGAGGCCGCCGAGCTCCGAGAAGACCGCGCCCACGGCCTGCTGCGCGATCGACTGGACGGCGCTCACGGCCTTGGCCCCGAGGTCGAGCAGGTCGCCGACACCGGAGACGTTGAACGCCTCGTCGATCGCCTTCTTGAGCACCTTCTTGAGCGTCGGCCCGAACTGGCTCTTGACCGAGCTCGCGAGGTCGGTGACCGCCGAGCGCAGGGTGCCAAGCCCCCTCTCGACCGGCCCAAGGCCGTTCTGGCGTGCGAGGTTGAGCGGCGTGCTGGTCAGGAAGTCATCGATGCGCTTGATGGTCTCCGGGTTCTTGAGGTCGACCTTCAGCGACGGTAGCGAGATGTCCTGCAGCTTACGCAGGTCGGCGTCGACGCCGAAGGTGTACTGGGTGTTGCGCGACGTCACGAAGGGCACCGCGGTCTTCGTCTTGAGGACCGGGATGGACTCGTTGACCTTCTCCTTGGCGGCGACGAAACGACCCGACAGGTCGCCCGTGCGCGGCCGCCACTTCACGTCGCCCTTCAGGTCGAAGACCCAGCTCTTCTTCGCCTCGAGCTTGATGGCATCGATGAGCTGGACGTTGGCGGTGAGCTGGGGGTCGCTGGCACCGAGGGCGCTGACCTCGAAGAGGCCGGTCAGCTCGGAATTGCCGAGCCGCCGCCACTTGGTCGCCCAATCCTCGACCAGTGGAGGCGCGGTGCCCTGGGCGGGCGGGAAGGTCTTGGCGACGACCAGGCTCGGCGCGGCCGTCAGAGCACCGACGCTCCCCTGGTTCTGGAGCCGCAAGCGCACATCGAAGGACTCCCAGAAGGGCACGAAGAGGCGTGCCCCGAAGTCGAACCAACCGAGGTCGAGGTTCTCCGGGTTGAAGCCCAGGCGCATGTCGTCGGCGGCTGTCTGAACCTCGAAGCCCGGGTCGGTCTCGGTCTGATCGAGACGCGTCGTGAGGGGCGCGACCTTGATGTCGCCGGGTGTCCCCTGCGGGGTCCAGCGCGCGGCGATGTCGAGCTTGCGCGCCATGGCGGAGACCTCGACCTGACCGCCGACCTCGAGCTGGCGCGGGTTGGTGCTGCACTGCGTGTCAGTGCCCGTGGACTTGAAGGCGATCGACTCGATCCCCCACGGCGTCTTCCAGGCTCTCAGCGTCTGCGCCGACATACGCGCGAAGTCGACCACGCCGCCGGCGAGCTGGCCGGTGCAGGTGAGACCGAGGCTCGTGAACGGGATGGCGAACTGGCCGTGGCCCGGCACGGTGATGCCGCCATCGATCCACGTGGAAGCGGCGAGGGTGTTGTCGACGAGCCCGAAAGCGAAGCGGGAGAACGCGAGCTGGTAGCCGTAGACCTGGGGCTGTGGCGCGTTGGCAGCGTCGACGTTCACGACACCCGTGACAGCGCCGCGCACGACGAACTTGGTGCCGGAATTGACAGGCACATTACGAATGTCGGGAGCGCCGGCGGTGGCCGTCGGGAACGCGATCGAGAACACCGAGCCAGCGAGCGAGCGACCCGCGCCGACGACCGGCTGGTTCTGCGCGTCGGAGTAGATCTCGGGCCCGATATTGTAGCCGGCGAAGAAGCCGTTTCCGCGCCGGGTCTCGACGTCGGTCAGCGGGCGCGGGTCATCCGTGCGCTGGAAGTCGAAGCCGCCCTGGGAACCGCTGACCATACGCCAGGTGCCGAGCAGGCTGTCGGCTGGTGAGTGGTCTTTCGACAAGACATGGCCGGCAAAGACGAGCTGGCCGAGCTGGTCGATGTCGCCCTGACCCGGGGCTCCGCCACGCACGAAGGTCGGTCGCGTCGTGTTGCCCACGGTGACCGACGGACCGAAGCCGATCTCCTCGGAGGGGAGATCGTCCGCCGTCACATCGGGGTCGGGGTCACCCACAAACGGTCGCTCATGTCGCACGGGGACCGCAATGGAGCCATCAGGCCCGACGCCCGGCCGGACCTCGACACGCCCGAGCAGCAGCTTGCGTGTCCCGCCACCCGCGGAACTACAGCCCGGGCACGAGGTGATGTTGTCGAGCGAGGCGTTATCGACCGGGGCGAGCTGAGGGGCGAGCGCGCCATCTGCAACCTCGAGGGTGCCCCCAGTCCACGTGAGCGAGCCCCGCGGGAACGCCGTCCGACCTGAGCCATCGCCCCAGATGAACTCTCCGTCGAGGCCATCGCCGTCGATCCGGATCGGGCGGGTCGAGGGGCCGACGTTGGCGAAGAGCACGTCGTTGCTACGCGGCCCGCCACGAGTCGGGTGGCGGGAGTCGAGCGAGTGTACAGGTAGCTCGCGCAGCCACTTCGTCTCGTTCGCGTCGCCGACGAGTCCATCCCTGGTGATACGGAGCGTGTTGAATCGGAAGGCGAGCGGGGTTGACTGTGACACGACGACGGAGTCCACGAAGCTCGCGGCGACAATTTCTCCGAGCGAGCCGACGGCACCCGACTCGACGACGGGCAGTCGAACCCAGCGTGTTCCTCGCGGCGAGGGGGCCCAGGTGGCGACGCTCTCGTACGCGGTGTACTGCGGGGTGTGCAGGGTGTGGCCAGCGGGGAGCTGCACGGCGACCCGCGTCGGCAACAGGCCGCCAGAGGTCAGGCGTACGTTGACCTTGGCGACGAGTCCACCGATCTCGGTCATCACCGTGCGGACACGGCCGCCCAACGCGCCGGTGACCTCGAGGTCGTACTCGCCGAAGACCGGATCGAACGTCGACTTGACGCAGAGGGTCTCGTAGTCGGACGCGTCGATGACCCCACCGCCAGCGCTTTCGGGGAGCTCGAAGTCGGCCCCGATGAGCTCGAAGTCGCCGCTGTCACAGCTCGGGCTCTCAGCGACGAAACCGGTGCCCGAAACCACCTGGGCCACGACCCCGCCGAAGCGGACCTTGCCCGAAAGGACCCTGAAGGTCTGCGACGCAGGGAAGGCGATCGCGGCGCGATTGTTGTCGACCTCGGCGAACGGTGTGCCGCCTTCGTCGACCAGGCCGAAGGGCGCCTCTGCCGACGTGGGGTCGATGAGCGCGTCGACCGAGAAACTGTCGTCCCTCGCGGCCCGGGTGAGCAGCCCATAGACGGCTTCCGACGGTGTGATCGGCACGGTGACGAACACGGCCGAGGGGCGTGTCGTAGGGGAGTAGAGGTAGTCACAACCGAGGTCGAACGATGACCTGGTCTCGCCACTCGAGGTTGTGAACGCGCCGACGCTCAGCGTCGCGTGGGCGTCGAACGTGAAGTACGGCAGCTCTTCACAGTAGAGGTTCGCCCTCACGTCGAGCGCTACGACCTGGTAGCCGGTCTGCCACTGGAAGAGGTACGGATCCCCTATGGGCCACGTGGAGTCCACGCCCACGGTGAGGTCGGCTTGCGCGAACGCGCTACCCGAAGCGTACCCGGTGAATACGCAGAAGGTTCCCGCGAGGAAACCTACTATCCGATGTGATGGCCTCATGTCTGACCTCTTCGCTCGTCGGTGACGCCGACGATGAGCTAGGGAGTGAGGCCATTGCACCCGAACCGACGCCATTGTGGAATACGCATCGGCACCGGGTCCCGATGGTGATCACAACCACTCGACATCATTGATTTCGGACCATGAGCGACCAGATTGGCTACGTATCCGCTCCGGGTCCAAACGGCGTATTGCCGCCACGAAGCATCAGCCGCTCAGCAGCTCTGCCAGCCCCGAGGTCCGCACCACCCCATCGCGCAGCGCAGTCTCGAGCTCGTCCTCGCTGCCCAGCCAGTCGACGCGTACCTTCGCCCGCGTGATGGCCGTATAGATGAGCTCGCGCTTCTGAATCGGCGAGGCCCTTCCGGCCAGCACGATTGCCACCCGGTCGAACTGCGACCCCTGTGACTTGTGCACGGTCATCGCGAGCGCCCCTTCATGCGGCGGCAGTCGCGACAACGACACCACCTTCGGCGCCGCGTCCGCCCCACCGCCAGGGAACACTGCGACCAGCCCGGCTTCTGACGGCGACGGCGATGGCAGGACAAGGCCGACGTCCCCGTTCATGAGCCCGACGTCATACGCGTTCTGCGTCACGAGCAACGGCCTCCCAAGCCAGTGGCCCCCAGTCCCGGGCATCGCGCGATTGGCCTTCTGCTCGAGGAATTTCCGCACCCGCTCCGAGATATCCCGCTCGATCCCGCTCACGCCGAGCGGCCCTCTCCGATGGACCGCGAGGACACGATAACGGTCGAGCGCGAGCAACAGCTCGCGTTGGAATGCCGGTTCCCGAAGCAGCTCCGCCTTCACGCCGTCGCGCGCCAGCACCTCACCGATGAGAGCCGCATAGCCCAGCCGCACGACCCCGCCGTCCACGAACACCTCGCCGCAATAGGGCGCCGCGAGCTGGTCGCGTTGCCGCGCGCTCGGCGCCGCAGGACCGGCATCGATGGGCTTCTCGTCGCCCACCTTCGTCGCCGGTGTGACCGGCGCCTGCGGGAACACCGGCGACCCGAGGTGCCGAATGCGGTCGGTCAGCGTCTCGTTCGGGGCGTGCGCACGTCCACACAGGATGGCCAGCGCCTCGGCTATTCCGTCCGCGTCGGCCTTCTGCAGCCCCGACGCGACGCTCGCAATATCCGGCGCCGACTCGAAGCGCCGCGAGCGCGTGAACGACACGACACGCTCACTCATCTCACCACCCGCGACCGACCGCACCAGGTCCGCGAGCACCGACCCCGCCTCGACGCTCGCCAACTGATCCTTGTCACCCAGCAGCACCAACCGCGTGTCCGGTGCCAACGCAAAAAGCAAAGTCCCCATCATCGCGAGGTCCACCATCGACACCTCGTCGACGACCACCACGTCGGCCGCGAGCGGGTTCTTCGTATGATGCCGCGTCGACCCATCCGGCCTCACGCCGAGCAGACGATGCAGCGTCCACGGCACGAGCGACTTCAGGCGGTCCTTCACCCGCTCACTCGCGGCCAGCTCATTCAATCCCTCACGCATCGCCTCCGCCATACGGACACCCGCCTTGCCGGTGGGTGCTGCGAGCTCGATGCGCAGCGGTCGCTCTGGCGACTCGTTTTCGATCAGCAGCGCGAGCAGCCGCTTGATGCTGAACGTCTTGCCCGTCCCCGGCCCGCCAGTGATGACCGCGAGCCGCGACGTCGCCGCCACACGCACGGCGTTCGCCGCCTCGCTCGTCGTGTCGCCCGCGAAGACCCTCGTCAACCCGGCCTCGACATCGAACCCCGGGTCTATCGACACGGCCCTCTTATGCAGCGCGTCTGCCACCCGCTCCTGCTCGACGAACATCCGCCGCGTGAGCAGCAGCGTCCCGGAAGCCACCGTTTGTGCGGTAAACGGGCGGCCCGCTGCTCGAGCGCCGTCCGCGCCCGACCCAACCACGCCAACCATCGACGACGCGAGCACCAGCGCCTGCCATGCCGCCAGGTCGTCTGGCCACGACATCGCATCAGCGCCCGCGGCCTCCTCGATGTGCTCTCGCACCCGGATGAGGTTCACCCCGGCGTGCCCCGCCCTCGGCGCACGCACGGCAAACGCCAGCCCCAACAACACGTCGGGATCGAACTCGCCGAATCGGGGCGCCACCGCGTCCACGACGAAGACGTCCTCGTCCGCCAGGACCCCGGCCGCCACGAAGGCCGCCACCCGCCGCTCGAAGGCCGCGTTGCGTAGCCCACCGGCCCATCCCTTCGCTGGTCCGCGGCCCACTCCGACTCCCGTCAATGCCGTCATGACGCACCTCCCAAGAATCGTCCATCGAGCGCCGCATCAACAGCCAGGACGACCTCTCTGGGCCACCGGTCCTGGAACACCCCCAGCCTCATCCCACCGAAGACGGGCGTGTCGGCGCCCTCCATCCCACGCAGGAACAGGTAGAGGTGTCCCCCGACATGCCGGTCGTAGTCGTATCCGCGCACCCGTTGCGACAGAAACCTGTGCAGCGCCACCGTGTAGATGAGCGCCTGGAGATGGTAGGCATGCCGCCCCATCTCCCACGCCATCCAGCGCGGCGTGTAGTGCCTGCGTTGAGACCCACGCGGCTCCTTGTGCGACAGGATACGATTTGTCTTGAAGTCCGAGATAAAATATCTGGCATCGCCATCCGCGTCCGGCACACGGAAGACCAGATCGATGGAGCCCACCAACACGCCGCTCCTCGCTTGCAGCAGCGGCGCCACGCCCGGCCTGGTCACATCCTCGAGCCAGCTTCGACCAACCCAATCCTCGGCCACCCGCAGTCGCATCGCGTCCGCCAGGAGCTCGGGCAGGCCTTTGGTCGTCTTCGTCGCGTCGACCCTCAGATCGAAGCGTAGCTCGTCCAGCCGGTCGCCCACCCGCAGCGAGCTCAGGCTCAGCCCATCGTCGAGCCGCGCCACCCCCAGTCCTCCGCCGAGCGGCGTCGACAGGATGCGCCCGAGCGCGCCGGTCAGCAGCGCTGCCTGATCGGGAGGAGCCACGACTCCCGCCCGCGTCGCCGTGCGCAAGACGACCTCTTCGACCGGCTCACCGAGCTTGCCGAGCCCGGTCGTGAAGTCGAGCTCTTCGAGCACGCCGTGCACCCAGGTCCCGACCGCCTTGCCACCCCACATCCCCTCGAGCCCCGACAGGGCATGTCCATCGGCCAGACCCTCTCGCTCCTCGGGTTCGTCCAGGACGCCCGAGCCGTCGACCGCTTCGATTCCGCCTGCGCCATCCGGGCCGGACTGACCGATGGCGTCAGCCGTCACACCCGGCTCGGGTTCGGCTTCGGCTGCACCGATGATGACCGGCGCCGCCTCGAGCTCGGGCTCTTCGTCTTCCGCTTCGAGCGGCTTCGCGAGCCGCGTGAAGCTCGACACCATCCGCTCACTGCGCAGCACATCGCGCCCTGTCCAGGCCCGTGCCTCGAAGCTCTGAACTTCATCTGCGACCGGCCCGTCGACCCCGTCCGACAGCGTGCCAACGCCCCAGCCGATCGTCCCCTTCGACCTCGCGACCACTGCGTCCAACGCCGCACCGACCCGCGCAAACATAGCCTCATCGGAGTCCGGCTTACCGAAGGCAATGCCCGGCTGCGTACGCATCAAGAGCCGCCCGAGCGCGCTGCCATCGAGCCCCTTGTCCCCTTTACCGACCGACCCGACCCACGCCACCGTGTGATGAGCCGCCCGCGTCAGCGCCACATACAGGAGCCGCGCCTTCTCCTGTCGGACCTCCAGCTCATACGCCGACTCCGCCGCCGCGCGCTGCGGGTCCGACACGTGTCGCAGGTCCAGAACAGGCTGCTCCGCGTGGCCAGGGTCATGCCACAAGAGCGGGCCATCTGCCTCGTCGTTCTCCGTCTCCCACGAGAACGGCAGCAGCACGATGGGGTACTCGAGCCCCTTGGACGCGTGGATGGTCGTGACCTGAATCGCACGCGCGTCGCTCTCCAACCGCTGCGACCGCTCGTCGCTTCGCTCGGCCTTGTCAGCGTCGTCGGGCGCCTCGGCTTTCAGCCATGCCGCCAGCTCGTCGGGTCCGAGCTCCCGCGTGCGCGACTCGAGGTGAGCCAGCTCGGCCAGGTGCCGCAGATCCGTCGCATGGCGCTCGCCGTCGGGCGTGCCCAGGATACGCGCCATGACCTCGTACTCAGCGAGCGCCGCCTCGAACGCGCGGATGAACCCACCCCGCTCGAACAATCGAGACCAACGGGCGATCGAATCGCACCAGCGCCCCCAACCCGCCGCTTCCGGGCTGCCCTCATCGAGCCCCGCCGCCAGAGCCTGCGCCGTCCAGCCGAACATCGGCGTCGTCGCCAACCCTCGCGCAGGACGGTCACTGCCGCCGGCCGCAACCGCCTCGAGCCACTTCGAGAGCCACCCGGCCGCACTCGTCCCGAACACACTCCCGCTCGTTCCGACGACAGCCGGCAGCCCCAACGCATCGAGCTCACGCTTGATGAGCTTGGCCTGCTTGTTCTTCATCACCAGGACAGCGATGTGCCCTGGCTCGATGGGTCTCGTCTTGTCGCCTAGTCCAATGGTCGCCCCGCTCCGCACCAGTGCGAGCGCCTCCCTGGCGACCGCCTTGGCGACGTATCGTTCGGCCTTTGGCTTCGCGCTGAAGTGTCGCTTCCGCGCATAGGTCTGGTTCGCATCGAACCACCGCACCTCGAAGGGACGCCGCATGCGCACGACCCCGTCGCCACCGACAACCTCGGGCAGCCCCGACACCCTCGAGCCCTGCGCATCGGCCCTGACCTCGACATAGTCGATGCCGGCACGCCCCTCGGTCGCAGGCAGCTCGAAGCTCTCCATTCCGGCCTGCCACAACGCGTTCATCGCTTCGACGTAGTCGCCGTCCGAGCGCCAGTTCGTGGTCATCGTCGACCTCGCCCCCACGCCCTTCGACGCGGAGAGATACACGAACACGTCGGCCCCTCGGAAAGCGTAGATCGCCTGCTTCGGGTCCCCGATGAGGAACATCCGCTTGTCGACCGTGCTCGCCCCGAAGACCGCTCGTAGCACCGCCCACTGCGACGCATCCGTGTCCTGGAACTCGTCGACCAGCGCCACGTCGAATCGACTCCGTATCCCACACGCCAATGGTCCCTGGGGGCCCTCCTTGCGAATCGCGTCCGCCAGCAGGCTCAACATCGAGTCGAAGGTGAGCCGCCGCCTTCGCGCCAGCTCGGCCGTCACCCGGTCTCGCAGGCCGTGCGCAAAGACCAGGAGCGGGCGCGTCTCCTGCAGCATTTTATCTCGATCTTCGAGAAATCCGGCGAGGCGCTCATACAGCTCGAAGTAAGGCTGGTCACTGAACGCACGATCCTTGGGTTTCCATGCTGCGACGGCTTGGTCGGTCAGTAGGCGACTGGCCCTGCAGTGAGCAAACTCCTCGCTGAAAGCGCTCGACTTCAGCCAGCTCTCGACCCGTCTGCATTCACCCGCAAGCCAGTCTGCTCGCCATCCGTGGAAGTCACGGTATCCGGCGATGAGCATCGCCGTGAGGCGCCCTCCTTCCTTCGGATCCACCCACCAACGATGGAAGTCTTCCGCCTTCGCCACCATCGCCTCGAGCCGCTTGACCAGCTCCCCTCTGGACGCACCGAGGTCGCCGCTGAGCGCTGGCACCAGCTTGGGCTCGACGGCAGCCGTCACCATACGCGCGATGCCGAGCAGCTCCTTTCGTTTCCACCCCAGGTCCTGCAAGAGCCCGATCGTCCGACCATCGGTCTCGACGTGTGCCCACGCGAGCGCGTCGTCGACCATTTGTTCCAACGTCTCGTCCGCACTCTCGACCAGCTCGAGCCCGCTCTCCTGACCTGACTCGAACGCGAACAGCTCGAGCATCCGCTGCGAGAACCCGTGGATGGTCGAGATCGGCGCCAGGTCGAAGCTGGCCAGCGCCGCCTCGACCAGACCGAGTCGTTCACGGACGACCTTGTCGTCGCCTGCGCTCAAGGCCAGCATCACGGCGTCGCGCTCACCCGCAGGGGCGCTGCCCGAGAGGACTTCACGTGCTTCTTCCAGCCGGCGCCGAACGCGGTCTCGCAGCTCGGCCGTCGCTGCCTTGGTAAAGGTGAGGGTCAGGATTCGGTCGATCGACACCCCGAGCTCGGCCACCAGTCGTAAGACGAGGCTCGCGATCTGGTAGGTCTTGCCTGTCCCGGCACTCGCCTCGAGCAACACCGAGGTGCCTGCATCGAGCTGCGTCAGGATGTCCCACTCGGTGCGCATCATGACGCCCCTCCCTTATTCTTCGATTTGCCTGGCGGTCGCACCCTCGCCGCGAACATCGGCCCCCACACGCGCTTCGCGAGCGCCTCGAACCCGTCCATCCCGACGACATCACCGAGCGTCTTCCCCTCGAACAGCGACGTCACCCAGACGTCGTCGAGGTCTTCCTCCCAGGGCTTGTCCCCGTCCTTGTCGACCAGCTCCGGGTCCCACGCAGCAAGCGCCCCAAGCGTTTCGACCAACGTCGGCGAAAGCGATGGAAACAGCGGCAGCGGACGCGAACGCAGCTCCTTCCAGACAAGGACAAGGTCTTCGAGCAACCGACGCGCTTCATCGACCTCGGGTGCCTTCAAGAGCCATACATTCCGGACCGCCGGCTCTCCCTTCTCGACACAATCCCGCCCAACGAGCCTCGCCCCGCAGACCTCGTCAGGCCGTACGACCTTGGCGAGCAAGAGGTTGACCCACGCGACCAGAACCCGCTTCGGGGCGGCCCTCGACGCGATGGCCCACTCGAGCACCTCACCCTCGGTCGTCGACCTCCAGGTCGGCGCGCGCCCCGACAGGACCAGCCCGTCGGCCGCCACCCACGACATCTCGATCCCTGGCTTACGGTTGCCCTCGGCCTCGAGGAGCACCTGGCGCATGACCTTGACCGTCTCGACCTCGGCAGCCACCGCAGCGACTCCAGCCCGCGCGAGCGGCAGCGCCCCTTCCGCGGCAAAACGCCCCACCGTTCGCTCCGCGATGTCCGAGACGACGACACCCCCGGCGCCGTCGTCACGAGTTTCACCATCATCCCCATTGTTGCCCTCGTCCCGCTCGTCCCCCTCGCCTCCCTCGAGTCCCGCGGCGTCCTCCTCTCCTTCCTCTGGAGGCGCGAGCAGCACATCGACGAGGCGACTTCGAACCTGCCACCGGTCGAGGTCACCGAGCTCGATCGGCTCGCGGTCCCGGATCTCCACCTCGCGCGGGTCCAACATCAACCCGAGCCGCCCCTTCAACAAGTGCTTCTGCGGCTCCGCAATGGCCCGCGCCAGGTCGTCCGCCGTCATCGCCGTCGGCGCCGCGTCGTCGCCACGCAAGACCTCGCCGCTCGACGCCGCGAGACCCGCCGCCTGTGCGCCACCCTGCGCGAGCTTGTTTGCTGCCCTCGCCATCATCGCGTCGAACGAGCCCAACTCACCGAACCCGGCCCGACTCCACGGCTGCAGCGGGTGCCTCGTCACGAGCGCATCTCGCTTCACGCCGCACAGCCGGCCCACGATGTCCATCAGCTCCTCGACGACTACACTCGCCGGTTGCGCCTTTCCGCGCTTGGACTCGTAGCCCGTCCAGAAGACCATCAACGCGTCGCGCGCGCTCAACAGCGCCTCGAGGATGAGGTGCCGATCGATCTCACGCCGATCGAGCTCGCCCTTCCGACGCTCATGGAACGGGTCCCAGGAGCTCGTCCGACTCGCCCGCGGAAAGAGCCCATGCTCCATTCCCAGCAAGACGATGACCCGAAACGGCACCGACCGCATCGGCTCGAGCGCGCACACCGTCACCGCTCCACTGATGGGGCGATCTCCTCGCGACTTGTCTTCGAAGCTCCCCTCGACGAGCCGCATGACCGCGTCCCGATCGAGCCGCAGCCCCTCACCGCTGACATCACGGTTCTTACTGTCGTCCGGCAACACCGCCGCGAGCCGCTCCTCGACCTCCGCCCGAGCAGTCCCAGCGATTGAAAACTGCTCGAGAATCCCCTCCAGCCGGGCCCGCCATTGCGCCGTCGTTCCAGGCCGCAGCATCTCGTCGCGCATCCCCTCCAACGACCGGCACACCCGTGCGAGCACCCCGAAGCGGCGCACCCGGTCTCGCGTCACCAGCGGCACCGGCACGACCCCGCTCGTGGTCTCGTCGTTCAGCCCCTCGCCGACGACTTCGAGCGGACCCACGGCCGGCATCAACACGCCCATGGCCAGGCGCTCGAGCGCAAAACGCACCGTGTTCTGGTCGAGCGACGGTTGCTCGTGGCGCTTCCTGTCGGCCGCATCCCAGCCCCACCGCATGCCCGAGCTCGCGACCAGCTCGTGCAGGTCATTCAGGTCATCGCTCGTCAACCTGAACCGCTCCCTCACCGGTCCAAGGCCGATGAACCCGAGCAGCGCCGACGCCGTCACCCGCTCACGCGCCAGGCTCAGCGCGTGAACCAGCACTTCCGCCACCGGGTTCGTCAGCCTCAGCCCGAGGTCAGCAATCGACGTCGGGATCACCGGCGCGCCGCCCGACCCATCGCCTGGTCGCGCCCCCTGCCTCGAGAAGACCGCTGCCACGAGCGGCGCATATGTCGCCACATCCGGGGTAATCACGAGCACATCACGCGGCTCCAGCGTAGGGTCCTCCAGGAACCGCTCGAGCAACGCATCGCGCAGCGCCTCACACTGTCGCATCGCCCCGTACGCCGCATGGAAGCTCACCGTCTCGTCGCGCTCGAACGCCGCCCCCTCGCCGGGGGTCGGCATGGAACCCGCTTCGTCGATCCAAGCCTGGATCCGCGAGAGCAGCGTCGTGCGCCCGGCTCCTGCCAAAGCCGCCGCAGACTCAAACGGCAGGTCGACCTCCCGATAGCCCGTCGACTCGAGCCACGTCTGCACATCCCGACTCGGCAGCCCGAGCCCCGCGAGCAACGCGTTCTGACCCGCGATCTCGGCTTCGAGCTCCAGCCGCTCCGCCTCACCGACCTCCGCTCGCGCGCGCCTCGCCTCGAAGCGGGAACGTAGGTCCCCCCACCACACCGACGAAGGAACGAGCAAGAATAGATGCACATCGAATGAACGCGCGAGCACCTCGATGCGCTGCTTGTCACCCGGGCCCAGGGTCGACAGCCCGAAGACACAGATCGCCTGGCGCACCGCTCTCGAAGGCGCCTTGGCAAGCGCCTCGTGCAGCCTCGCTGGTGACTCCGACCCACCGTCTTCCTTCGCGAGCGCACTCAACAACTTTGCGAGCCAGACATGTTGCTGCGGCGCCTCCCCTGGACGCTCCTCCCAGCTCACCATCTCGGCCGCGCGATGGTGCATGAGGCGGTTGCACACATCGGCGACCTCGGCCGCGAAACCGAGCTCTCGGGCCGTCACCGCGGTCCTGTCGGCGTCAGCCTCACGCACGCCGCCGTCGATGAAGGCGCGCGCCTTCACAAAGTCGTCGTCCTCGGCAAACGCCCGCAACTGGTTCAGCACCCGGAAGGTGAGCGCCGAACCGGACCATCGCTCGCGCCCACTCATCCATGACGAGTCGCGACGCCAGAAGGCTCGCGCCATGCCCGCATCCTGGAGCAGCACACGCGCCGCGCCGTCAAAGGCCGGCTCCGGAAACGGGAAGTCGACTCCGATGACCGCGCCGAGATTCGTCGCAAGCGTCTCCCGCAGCCACCGCTCCATGCCGCGCGAACCAACTACGATCGGCAACGGCACGAACGGGTCATCCGGAAAGCTCGTCCCCACGACACGCGCCAGCTCGCGCCCGAGGTCTTCGACCCGATTCGATCGATGCACAAAGAGCGTCATGCCATCACCTTCACCTTCGACCGCCCGTTCTCGATCGGGACCACAGCGATCTGCGCCGGAATCGCCTCACGCATCATCTCGACATGCGAGATGAGACCGATCTGCGCTCCGCTCGCAGCCTGCAGCGCCGTAAGCGCATCGAGGACCTCTTGCAGCGTCTTGCCATCGAGCGACCCGAACCCCTCGTCGATGAGCAACGTCTCGATCCTCAGCCTCGAGCTCCGCAGGTCCGCAAGCCCAAGCGCCAGCGCCAGGCTCACGATGAACGACTCGCCTCCGGACAGGCTCTTGACGGTCCGCGGCGCCCCCTGGTTGAACGCATCGACCACCACGAAGTCGAGCCGCGGCGCCCCGCTCTTGTCGACCACCTGCTCCAACGAATAGCGCCGCATGAACCGCGAGAGCCGCGCGTTTGCGAGCTCGATGACGGCGTTGAGATTCAGCGCCTGCACGATCGCAACAAATGCCCTTCCCTCATTGGTTCCGATGAGATCCGCGACCGACCCCCAGTGCTCCGCGTCCTCCTTGGCAAGGCTCCGCTCCACGTTCAGGGCCGCATGCTCACCCTTGGATTCCTCGTTTCTCAAGAGAACTTGTCGCAGCGCTCCGACCGCCTGTTCGGCCTCGGACCTTCGTGACTGAACCTCGGCCGACCGCTGCGCGAGCACTACCACACGCTGCGTGTCGTCGACGTTCGGCAACTCGGACGGGGCGTCCACGGTGCGCTTGGCCTCCGCGGCCACCAGCGCTGCTTGCGCCGCCTCGGCCTTGGCCCGGACCTCCGTCTGCCGCTTCACAAGACGCTCCTGCAACGACCGCAGCTCGCCTCGCCGCCCTTCCTCGAGCGAGCGCGCAACGACCTCAGCTTCGAGCGCCGCGATGCCACACCCCGCACACGCCACCTCGAACCCGACCATCGCCGACTCGACAACCGATCGCGCCGCTTCGACCGCCCCGACGAGTGATCCGAGCGCCCCTTCTGCACCCGCCTTGGCCTGCTTTGCCGCATTCGCGGCTGCACCTGCCGCCTCGTCGGCCTCGACCGCGGTCTTGACCTCACGCACCAACGCCTCACGAATCGGCTTGGGATCGCGCCCCTCGAAGGTCGCGGCCACCGCGCGGTCTGCAACCTCCCGCCGGGTCGACGCAGCCTCGGCCAACGCTCGCGCTCGCTCGACCTCTTCAGTTCGCAGCCCCACGGCCTCCCGCAAACGCGTCACCTCGACCTCGACTTCGCGGCGTCGCGCCTCCGCCAGGGCGATGGCCGACTGCGACTCGACGACGTTGGTCTTGCGGGCGACCGCTGCGGCGACGCCCGACTCGAGGGTCGGCTCGGCGACTTCGACCTCTGCCAGCGAAGCCGCCAACGCCGCTTCACGCTGCGAGACCCGCCCAGCCAGCTCGTCTCGCGCCGTCTCACCCGCGGCGACCAGCGCCGTCGCCTCGCCGAGCTCGCTCGCCTTCTTCGCCTGCTCCGCCTGATTTGAGGAGCGCTCGCTCTGGATACGCTCCAAGGCTTCAATCGCCGCGCGGACCTCGACCATACACGCCTGCAGGCCTGCCTCGCGCGCCCGCGCTGCACTCGCCTCTTCGACGAGCTTCAGCCGCAACCCCTCACGTTCCTCGGCCCGGCGCGACACGCCAAGGCGCGCCTCGAGCTCCTCGACCTCTTGTTCCTTGGCGGTCTTGTCCGACGCGAGCTGAACCAGTCGTTCGACCTTGGCCTTCACCTCGGCCTCGGCGGTCGCCACCGCCCGCCTGGCGGCCTCGAGCGACCGCTTGTCGGACGCGATCCGCGCACCGAGCTCGGCCACCTCCGCCTCGACGCGCGCCTTGTCTTGCTTCACGCTCTCGAAGCTGGGCGCCATGTCTGGTGCCTTGATGTACGGGTGTTCCGTGCTCCCGCAGACCGGGCACTCCTCACCCTCGACCAGAACGTCTCGCCGCTCGACGAGGTACAACATCTTCTCGAGCATCGAGACCTTCTCGACCTCGCTCCGGAGGAGTGGCTCGTCCCTGTCGATGCCGATCTCGAAAAGGCGGGCCGTCTCCAACCCGGCATCCAGCCGGCTCTGAGTGATGGCCCGCTCTACCTCGATTTTCGAGATACCCGTCGTCAGCCCCTCGAGCACCTTTGTCGCCAGACCGAGCGTCTCGAGCTCTCGCTCGAGCCCGTTCCGACGCAGGTCCGCCGCATGCCACTGCCTCTGCGCTTGCTCGGGCACCTCGCCGCCAGCCACGACTCCGAGCTCTTCGCGTGCGCGCAAGACCCGCGCCTCGGCTTCCGCGAAGGCCAGCATGAGCGGCGCGCTCTGCTGCTTCAGGGCGTCGAGATCCTGCCGGGTCTTGTCTCTTCGGCTGGTCGACGCGACGAGCGCTCGGGTCTTCTCAGCGAGGTCCGATCGCGCTCGCTTCAGCTCGGCCAGGGCCGCCTCGAGCCCGGGGGTCGCCTCGAAGAGACGAGCCTGCGCCGGAATGGCCGCGAGCCTCTGCTCCAGCCCTGCGACCTCGGCGGCGACATCCGACGCCTTGGCCGTCGCCTTTGCGAGCGCGCCCTGCGCCCCCTCCAGCGCGGTGCTCCGGCTCTTCGCTTCTGCCACCGCTTTGCTCTCCGCCTCCCGTGCCAGGGCTCGTTCACGCCACGCCGCGTCCGCCGCATCGAGCGGTCCCAACATGTCCTTGGCACTGGACTCGACCTGCGCTCGCGTCTCGGCAGCGACCAACTTCTTCGCCTCTGCCTCGAGCGCCGCCAACCCTCTCGACGTCAGGACCTCGGCGGCTCTGGCCCGCTCCTGTTCCGCCCGCTCGAGGCGGCTCCTGGCCTCTCGTAGCGCCCACATCGCGACCCGCGCCGGCGCGACCAGCTCGTCGGCCGCGAGCGCCGCGAGCTCCACAGCCGCCCCCGACCGTTCGGCCTCGGCCGCCGCCACCTCGGCCCGCGCCGACTCGGCTTCAGCGCGTCGCTTCACGAGCTCGACCCAGAACGACCGCTGCGCCTCGAGCTCTGCGATGTGAGCCGCGAACCCCGTCACCTCCGCCTCAATGGCGGTCAGCTCGGCGCGTTTGGCCTCCTCGGCTTCTGGCTCCAGCGGCGCGTGGCCGAGCAACTTCGCATCGATGATCGCCAGGCGCTCGACCGCCGCCCGTCGTTCCTCGAAGGCGCGCTTGCCGATCTCACGATAACGCCCGCCCGACGTCATACGCTCCAACAGCTCCGCGCGTTTGTCCTCGCCGGCCTCCAGGAACTCGCGGAACGCGAACTGCGCCAGCATCGTCGTGCGCTGGAAGTCCTCGAACGAGAGCCCCTGCAGGGCCGCGCTGAAGTGCTCCTCGAAGTCCTTTTTCTTGGCCGAGCTGACGAGCTCCTCCCATTCGCCAGAAGGCGACTGTCGCCACAGTCCACGCACCGGCTCCTGAAAGTTCCCGTCTGACTTGTCACGCGCGCGCCGGATGTTCCACGCCGCTCTCCAGCGCTCGCTCCCGCCGTCCGCTCCAGCTATCGAGAACTCGACCTCGGCGGTGCTCGTACCTGCGCCTCGTGACATCACGAGCTTCGGGTCACTCCCCTTGAGACCGTCGATCTCGGCCGCATTCTTGGTGACCTTGTCGTCGAGCCGTGGTGTACGCCCGTAAAGTGCCAGGCAAATCGCGTCCAATATCGTGGACTTGCCAGACCCGGTCGGACCGTGGATCAGGAACAACCCGGCCCCGCCGAGCCCGTTCTCGAGATCGATCACCTGCTCGTCGTAGAGCGAGTTGATGTTGACCACCCGTATTCGATGGAATCGCATCGCTCACGCCTCCCCTGCACGAGACAAGAGCGACCGGAAACGCTGCAAGACCGCCTCGCCCGGCATCGTCCCGCCGTGCTTCTTTGCCCACGCGAAGACGAACGCCCCCTCGGGCGTGATCTCCTCGGGTCGTTGCCACCGCCCGCCGCCCGCCGCAGCGACGCCCGGACTCGACCCGACGGACGTCTGGACGTGGACCAGCACCGCCGCCCCCCCTGGCCCCTTGGGCGCGAGCTGTCGCAGCTTCTCACGCGCTCCGAGGTCGACCGCCTTCAGGACTGCCTCGACCACCACGTAGGGCGGCAGTTCCGACGGGTCCCAGGTCAACGACCTGACGCGCTCAGCGGCTTCGTCAAAGGACCCGACTATCGACACCAGCCGCCGCCTCACTGGGACCTTCAGCCGCTCCGGCGCGCCGACCCGACCGTCGTCACTTATCTCGAACATCAAGACATTGCGGTTGTCCGCTGACTCCCTGACGCCGACCTGCATCGGTGTGCCCGAGTACCAGACCCGCTTCCCCGGATCGACCGGGAAGCTGCGGTGGATGTGGCCCAACGCGACATACTGGAAACGCGCATCGAAGACCGCGGGCCCCATCGCACCCAGCGACGCCACCCGATTGATCTCATGCGGAATCGCGTCCTCATCGGTAGGCTTCGCACCCGCCTCTGGAAGGCACGTCAGGTGCCCCGTCGCGAGCAGCGTCGCACCCGGAAACCTCGCCTCGGCCTTGTCGGCCAGCCGCCCGTACACCCCGCGAAAGGCGTCGGTGAGCGTCGTGCGCTGGACCTCGGCGCTCTCCCCGAAGTCGCGCACCCCGAGGCGCCAGTCGTGCAGATAGGGCACAGCACAGACGACCGCGCACACCGCGTTCCCGACCATCAACGGCACGAGCACACCCGCCGGGTCCGCCAGCTCGGACTGCCGGTCTGCCAGATAGCCCCCGACGACCACCGTCGAGAGCGCCTCCAGCACGCCGCGCGGCGCGTCCAACCGCGATGCCGAGTCGTGGTTCCCACCGACCACGATCGCGCGCCGCCCCATCCGCCCGAGCGCCGCGATGAAACGATAGTAGGCCTCCTGCGCCTCCGCCGGCGGGTTGCCCGAATCGAAGACGTCGCCCGCGACGATCACCGCGTCGACGTTGCGCTCTTCGACCAGCTGCAAGAGCCACGACAGAAACGCCTGCTGCTCCTCGCTACGCGAGCGCTGGATGTAGTCCACGCCCAGGTGCCAATCCGATGTGTGAAGGATCCGCATCACCTGCCTCCCCGGTCGGGCATCCGTCGCCCATTCAAACCCATCACGCCGCAGCCGCGCATCATCATCCGTCGGCCTCCGCGAGCCGGTAGGTCCGCCCGCGGGCTGCCCCTTCGACACACACATCCGAGCGCCGTTCGAGCGCGGATCGCACCACACCCCAGCGCGCTTCGTCGAGGGCCAACGCGTCGATGAAGTCCGCCTTCTTCGAAGCCCCTCTCTGTCCCATGACCTCGATCGCTCGCGCCATCAGTTCCTCTTGGTCCGGTCCCGCATCTACGAGCACGGCCTCGCGACGCGACGCCGCAGCACTTGCCCGAGCGCCTGCATCGGCAGCCGACTTCGGGATAGATCCCCGAGCCTTGCCGCCGAGCTCCCGCGCCGACGGCCCTTCGAGCCCGCCCCAGCGCGGCAACCTGATGCAGGTAACCCCGTCGTCATGTACCTGCTGCACGAGGGCCGTCGTCTCGGGCCGGCACGTGAAGAGCCAGACCTGCGTCTCCTTGGCGACCTCTTTGAGGATGAGGGACGCCCCCTCTGCACGTTGCTCGTCCAGGTGAACGAGCACGTCGTCGAGCAGGATCGGCAGCATCGTCGTTCGCCGCCCATGCTCGACCGCAAGCGCCAGCCGCAAGCAGAGATACAACAGCGCGAGTGTCCCTACGCTGAGCGAAGCGCTGCCGACCGGATGGCTCCGTCCGGTCTGGTCTCGCAGCGCCAGGTCGAGGGGCTTCTCGAGGTCGAGGCTCTCGATGGCCACATAGGTGTTCGCGGTCGCCATCGACAACCATAGCGCGGCGCGCTTCAGGACCTCCGGCTGGCGCTCATGTGTGAGCTTGAGCAGCGTAGCGTCGAGCAATGCCCGAGCGACACGGAGGCGCAACCACTCGACCCGCAGGCTCTCCAGATGGCGCGACGCCGCCTCGCACTCGAGCTGCAGCCTGGCGACGTCCGATGACTCGGCGAGACGCCGGTACTCGTTGCGCAGCTCGGCGAGCTCCACACGCACCTGCTCGTGTCGGGCTTCGAGCCCCTCTTTCTCGATCCCGAGCTCCGCCCCTCGCCCCGTCCATTCGACGAGCCCTTCATCCGTCAGCCTCCGCATGAACAAATCGTTCACCCGCTCGGCCCCGGCACTCCGCTCGAACCGCTCCTGCGCCGAGGCCCACGCTTCGCTCGCTCGAGCCCAGCGCTCGTGAGCGGTGAGTGCCGCTCGTGCATGGTCGACGGTCGCGCATCCCGCGTCCGCCAACTGCCGAGACAGACGTACCTCGAGCCCCTCACGTACCTGGCCCACACGCGCGCTCTCGCGCCTGGCGGCGTTCAGCAGGCCCTCTCGCTCGTTACGCTTCGCGAGGTTGATGACCTGCTGGCCACTCGCGCGTGCCAGGCCTTCGACCCAGACGATGTGCTCATCCAGCCCGCCCGAAGGAACACAGACCTCGAGCGCCACCTGCAGCTCGTCCATTGCCGTCTCGTAAGCCGCGACCCGTCGCCGATCTTCGTCGACCTTCTGGCTCAGAGCCACGAGCTGGGTCGAGAGCTTGAACGCCTCCCGCACCTCATGACCCCATGCAGGCGCACGCTCGGGAGACAGCCCCCGGGGCGCACCAAGCGCCTCACACCAGCGTGTGTGATCGGCCAACATCTGCTCGAGTCGCGCCCGCTGAGACTCGGCGTCGGCCACCCGCGACCTGGCTGCGACGAGCCTGCCGCTCAGGCCCACTAGCTCGCGCTCACATTCGTCACGCCGCGCTCGACCCTTAGTCGCCCCATCACACCTGGCCCGCATCCGGCCGAGCAGCGCGACGAGCTCTGTGCCCTCGGGCACCTCACCACTGTCGCGTAGATCACCCGCTTGCCCCCTCGGCCCGTCCTCCGCCATAGATTCGCCCATCGCAGAGGCCACATCCGAGAGTCGCCGGTCGAAGACTCGAATCCTCTCGTCGACGACCTCGAGCTGCCGTTCGATCGACCGGCGCCTGGCCTCCACGAGCCGGTTCTTGTGGGCCGCCCTGGCAAAGGCCAGGTAGGGTTCGTCGGGCAAACCCCCGAGCGTTGGCCACCGACGCGCCTCACAGAGCACCGACCACTGTCCGATGAGGGCCTGACCCGCCACATCCGTCTCGAGTCGCTGCAGCTCGGCTTCGAGCGCGCTCGATGTCTTCTGATGCTCGGCGATACGCGCCTCGAGCGCGAACATCTTCTGAGTGCGCTCTCGGTGCTCCTCGATCAAACGCCGCAAGATGACCAACGCCTCACGCGGCGGCCGCGCCCCGTCCACCACCCCACCGAGCGTATTCCGGATTTCTCGCTGCCCTGCCTGAGCCAGCTCGATCCGCTGCGCGCTCTGGTCGCGCTCATCGAGCCTGGCGAGCGCAACCCTGCATACAGTAAACCACTCACGGACGGCACAACCGGCTGGCACCTCGGCCTCGGCCAGCGCCGCTCGAAGAGCGTCGTCGGCTCGGCGCGCTTCACCCTTCGCGCGCTCGAGCTCCTGCTCCTGCGATGCCTGCTTCCCCTGCTTCTCCTCGGCGTCCACGACCGCGCGAGTCACCTCGTCGAGCTCTGCGTGGATGATGCCTGCGGTCAACACCCCTGGGAGCGCGAGCCTGTGGGCGGCCTCCCCGACCCGCCCCCGCAGCTTGCCAAGGTCGACCGCCGCCACGGGGCGACTCACCTGTCGCGCCCGGTGAGCCAGCACCAAGGCCACGGCCAACGCCACGACCAGCACGGCCGCGGTCACCCAGGCTGCCGTCACCAGGGCCACCACCGCCGCCCCACCGAGCGCCAACAGCGCAACGAGCAGAACCAACCTCGACTGTCGCGCGCCTTCGGGCGACTCGCCGGTCCGGCTCTCGGCCTCCCTCAGCGCATCGAAGTCTCCGCGCAGCTCGACCAGGCTCTTACGTCGGGTCGCGAGGACAAGGGGACTGGGACGCTCCGTCGGCCTTGACGCGACCTCGCCCTCGCGCCGCGCGAGCTCGACCCGAGCGCGCTCCGCCGACTGCTCGAGCGCAGCAAGTTGCGCCTCACGCTGCACCGACAAGTCCCTCTCGCGTAAGCTCACGAGCGCCCCGGCACCCTCCACACCGAGCTGCACACCAAGCCTCGACAGCTCGGCCGAGTGCGACTCGAACAACCCTTTAGCGGCGATCTCCCCGGCTTCGAGGATATCCAGCTTCGCTTCGAGTCGGGCCACCTCGTCGGCGTTCATCGGTGCTCTGCTCGTAGGCACGAGCTGGTCTCGTTGCTGCAGCCACGCCCCCAGCTCACGCTCGACAACTTCTAGCTGCGTCCCCGCGTTGCTGCGCCGCGTCTCACGCTCGGTGAGGTGCTTCATCCAGCCATCGCGGCGACGCTCGATCTCCAACAGGTCGCCCTCATCCAAAGCTGGGAACGCAACGATCTCGGGCGGCACGACCGACTCGAATCCGCCCAGCCCGACCACGAGCTCGACCCTTGCCAACTCACGCTGCTCACCGTCCTGTTCGCGTCGGCCAAGGCTGCGCTCGAGCTCTCCGACCGCTGCGGCCTGCTCGAGCGCCGCTGCGTCGGCATCCACGGTCAGAGCGCTGAGTTCGTCCTCGAGTCTCGCCCGCGAAGCCGCGAGCTCGTCATGTTGCACACGTTCGTCGAGCTCCCGCCGCGTCGCCTCGTCCAACGCTGTCTGGCCGGCACTCACCCGCAGGTCCGCCTCCAGCAGGCGCTCGTCGGGGGCCACCTCCGCAAGCCAGCTCGTGAACCGCGGTCGCGCCGCGTCACCACACAGGGTCCGCGCCCAGGCCTCCAGTCGCGCTTCACCACGAGCGACCTCACCCTGGTTGTGCCGTACCCGTTGGTCGGCCTCCAGGACCGCCGCGGCCTGCCGATGCAACGACTCGATCCGCCCGGCCTGCAAGACGAGGCGCTCGTCGACGACGACCAGTGCGACTTCGTCCGCCGCTCGGCGCTCGACCTCGACGGCCTCCACGAGCTTCTGTGTCTCACGCAGGAGCTCCTCGCCGGAGTCGACTACCTCCCTCAAACACCGCGGCTCGACCGATGGACGATCGAGCGCCGCCAGCGTCTGACGAGCGAGCACGAGGTCGTCCCAGAGTGGACGCACATTCATGAGCTGCGACAGTCGCACCTCCTCTTCCGAGATCGCCCGCCGCTGCAGAACCAACCCAGCCTCGGCCGTGGCGAGCTCACGGATCTTCTGCTCGAGCCTTTCGAGCCCATGCTGACCCTGGCTCGCCTGTTCGAGCTCGGCCTTCAGCCGCGCCAACGCCTGCTTGGCGTTGTTCAACGCCATGCCGCCTGCCCGCGGCTTGTAGAGAGCCTGCTCGAGCCGGGACAGCTCCTTGACCACATCATTGGGCGAACGTCCGGCCCCGACGAGCGCGCTCGCCGCGAGCCTCCGCTTAACGCTCTCCTCGTCGAGGCTCTTGAGCTGCTGCAGCTCGATGCCATCGAACGAGAAGATGGCGGAATACAGCTGCTGGTCCGTGCCCGCGAGTGCGACGGCCAGGCTCGAGCCGTCCGCACGCGGCTGCCCCAGCTCGTCTACGACGACCCCATCCGGCCCGCGTCTGACCAACAGCCGACGCCCGACGAGCTCGAGCCTCGCCTCCACCTCGGCCAGCGATGAGCCCGAACGCGCCCCGAACAACAACCACCCGAGCGCCTCACGCAGCGTCGACTTGCCCGCCTCGTTCGGCCCCTCGACCACGATGAGCCCGCTCTTCGGAAGCACACCCGCATCGAAACCGATGAACTGTTTGTAGCGGAGCAGCTTCAGGCTCGTGATTGCCATCTCAGCCCCCCTCGCCGAGCCGCTCGAGGACTTCGTACAGAGACCGCTCGATGACCGCTTCGAGCTCGTCCAGAGACAGGTCGCCGACAACGCTCTTCAGCTCTTTCGTGAGCTCACCCCCGAGGCCACCGTCATCCGCCTGCCAGCTCCTCGCCATCGCAATCAACGCCGCCCGCAGGTCGTCTCCGGCCGCGAGCGCATCCAGGTCGAGCGCGGGCCCACTCTCATCGATGAGCTCGAGCCAATGAACCCCGAATGCCGCCGACTCCCGACCGAGCCTCGACCAGCAGCTCTTCGCGGCGGTCGAGCGACCGTATGTCGCCGTGCAGGTCACTGCGCCCCCGGATCCGCGCGCGCATCAAGACCTCGCGCCCCGCATGCCGCTCCGACTCGAGGCGCGCCAACTCCACGAGCCGCACTTGAAGGGCCCCGAGGTCGGCGACCCCATCGAGCTCACAGACGACCTCGACAAAGCGCACACGGTCCGTCGAAAACGGTGTCACGCTCATCACCCGAGCGCCCTCGACCTCGACCAGGACCGCGCCCTTCTTGCCCTGGTCGCCGGGGCTGAAGCTGCGCCCCTGGCTACACCCCGGATAGACGACCCACGGCCCTCCGGATGCGAGCACCTTGTGCCGGTGGATGTGGCCCAGCGCCCAATAGTCGATGTCGCGCGACAAGAGGTCATCGAGGCTGCACGGACTATAGCTCTCGTGCTCGGCATCGCCCCCGACGTTGCAATGCAGGACGGCTACATCGAGCAGGTCGGCCCCGCCGCCCTGGAAACGCACCGCCAGGTTTCGCGGCTCCTTCTGGGTCTCGAAGCTCACTCCATGCACGCGTGCCAGTGGCACCCCATCGCGCACCACCTCGAAGGTCTGCGGCGTGCTCGCGGCGAAGACGAACACACCCCGCGGCCACTCCCTGATCTGGTTCCACCGCCCTCCCGCAGGGTCGTGGTTGCCGTGCGCGATGAAGACCTCGATCCCACGCTCCGACAATCGCCGGAGCCCAGCCTGGAACCGCAACTGCGCCCTCGCCCCGCGGGTGATCCCATCATATAGATCACCCGCGAACACGACGAAGGCCGCCCCCTCGTCGAGCGCCTTCAGGACGATGGCGTCGAACGCATCCAGCGTCGCGTCCACCAGCCGTTCACGCAGATCCTGACGCCGCGCCCCGAGGATCTGGAGGGGACTGTCGAGGTGCAGGTCGGCCGCATGGACAAAGCGGAATCTCAAGGAAACCCCCACTGGCGCGTAGACGGACACGGCCCATCGCCGGGCCGAAGTCGCAAGCCTATACGGTGCCGACACCTGGTCGGCGCACTGAACAAATAGGCAGTCACCCTAGACCCACGAAAACAGGTTGGCAAGCCCCATCCTAAAGAAATCGTAATGCGGTGTTGGACCAGGCCACATCGCCACATCGCCACATGATGAGGTCCGTCGCCCGACCGCCGCTCAACGCCGGGGAATGGCCGCCGAGATCGTGCGCAACAACCCGATGAAGGCCGGCAGTTGGTTGGCGATGATGGCTTTGCCACTCGTCAGCAGTGCAACGGTCGTGTCCCGCTCGGGGTCGGCCCAGGCCGCGATGGTGACCAACCCATAGTGGCCGAAAGCCTGCGAAGTGTCGGGCCCGAAGAGGCTGAACGGATAGGCCCCGAGCATGACCCCCTGTCCGTAACGCACCGCGAATCCCAGCGTCAGGTCGGGCTCCAGATAGGCGCTCTCCACCAGCATCCGCCGCACGGTCTTGGCCTGCATCACCCGCACCCCGTCGAGCTCACCGCCATGCGCCAGCATCTCGAAAAACCGGGTCAGGTCATCGGCCGTCGCCATGACGTTGCCCGAAGGCACCACGGCCGACATCCAGCGCGGGTCGTTCGACGCAAGGACCGCCTGCTTCACGGGCATGCCGAGCGCCTTCTTCATGATGCCGGAGAACGGAAACGGCACGTCGTAGCCAGTGAACCGGTTTTCGGCCACGAGGCCCTGCGACTCGGGCTTCACCCCGTAGGTCAGGAACTCCATCCCGAGAGGTCGCGCGACGTCTTCGATGAGCATGTCTTCGATGCTGCGCCCGGTCACCCGCTGCACGATCTCGCCCAGGATGAAGCCGCCCGTGACCGCATGGTAGGCGAGCCTGCGCCCCGGCAAGAAGACCGGCTTCGCGTCGCAGAGCGCAGCCACCACACCTTTGGGATCGAGCAGCGCATCGAGCGTCCCCTGCTCTCCGGTAATCGATGGGATGCCCGCCCGGTGGGTCAACACGTGGCGAATCGTCACCCAGTCTTTGCCGTGCCGCGCGAACTCCGGGATGTACTCGCAGACCGGGTCGTCGAGCCGCAGCCGGTCCTGCTCGTCGAGCATGTGCAGCAGCGCCGCTGTGACCGCCTTGCTGACCGAGAAGGTGCAGAACGGCGTCCGCGGCGTGACCAGCTCACCCACACGCGCATGTCCGATCGACCGCTCCAGGACGAGCTGGCCGCGCCTCCGAATCGCCAGCACCATGGCCGGCTGGGTCCGCGTCCGATAGAGCTTGCGCACGGCCCCCCAGATACGCTCGACCGCCTGGCTGGTCAGTCCCCCCGCCTGGGGCTCGACCTCACGCGAGGACTGCGTCTCGAGCGCGGCAAACGATTGGCTGTCGGTGGGAACCCGGACGAAACGAGACGATGAGGGCGACTTCACTGTGGTGTTCACCAAGCGACTATGGCTGGTGGACGGGCCTCTGTCGACTGCCTACGCAAGCGCCGTATCGGTCGTCCCCTCCGCCCTCCGCCGAACCCTCTGGGCCATCCTCCGGAGGCCCGACGGGCCCGGCTGCGGCGCTCCGGGACCGACCTGCCGTTGGTATGCCCGCGCCCACGCCCACGCAAGCGCCCACGCCCACGCGAGCGCCCACGCAAGCGCCCGCGCAAGAGCCCGCGCCGTATCGGTCGCCATTGGTATGCCCACGCCCCCCGCGCCGTCACCTCACCGAATCAAGCAACCCCTCGGTTGCATGTTCGCCACGCTCCCGCTATATGCAACTCGGAGGTTGCCTATCATGCGGACCACTGACGACAAGCCTGACAAGTCAGACAAGACCCGCGAACCCGACCGGCCCAGCACGCCCGACATGATCAAGAAGTCGACGACGCTCAGAGCTCCGCTCGACCGGGTCTGGAGTGCCATCAGCGACTCGAAGGCGTTCGGCACCTGGTTCGGCATGACCCTCGACGGCCCTTTCGTCGAGGGCCAGACGGTCATCGGCGCGATCGCCAAGACCCAGGTCGATGACGAGATCGCCAAACACCAGGAACCCTATGTCGGCACGCGGTGTGAGCTGCGGGTCGTCCAGATCGTCCCGCTCGAACGGTTCGCCTTTCGTTGGCATCCCGACCCCGAGTCCGGCATTGGCCCGGACGCGCCCACGACGCTCGTGACCTTCCAGCTCGAGGAGGTCCCCGAGGGAACCCGCCTGACCATCACCGAGTCCGGCTTCGATGCGATCCCGCTCGAGCGTCGCGCCAAGCTCTTCAACGACAACGGAGGTGGGTGGGAGGCCCAGCTTTCGCTCATCGGGAAGTACCTTGCGCAAGAAAGATGATGCGACGTCACGGCTGACCGCCTCGGCTCCCGTCTTCGCGGCCCTCGGCGACCCGCAGCGTATGGCTCTCGTCTCGCGCCTCTGCCAGCATGGGCCGCTCTCGGTGTCGCACCTGACACAAGCCACCACGATCACGCGCCAAGCGGTGGCCAAACACCTGCGTGTGCTCGAAGCCGCGGGCCTGGCGCGCTCCGAAAAGTCGGGCCGCGAGACCTTGTGGGCCCTCGATCGGCGCCCCCTCACGAAGGCGCAGCGAAGCCTCGATCTCATCTCGAAGCAATGGGACGAAGCGATCGAACGGCTACGCGCCTTCGTGGAGGACAGACCTGAGGATAGATGAGCGGCCTCGACTCCGGCCCCGCGCCGTCGCATAAGGCCACATGGCCACTGCACCACCCAGCGCCCCGAACCCACAAGTATCCCTCTCGTACGGGCCGTCCTTGACCCTCGCCGACGCCCGCCGGATCGCCGACGCGGCGCGCCGGTACGCCGAGTCCCAGGGCCTGCCGATGGTCATCGCCGTCGTCGATGCCGCCGGCCACCTCGTCCTCGTCGAGCGAATGGACGACGCCCAGCTCGGCAGCATCGCCGTGGCCCAACAAAAGGCCGAGACCGCCGCGCGTTTCCGCCGCCCGACCCGCGCCTTCGAAGCCGGCCTCGAAGCCGGCACGCTCGGCATCCGCGCTATCACCATGGCCGGGATCTCCGCCATCGACGGCGGCCTCCCCCTCGTTCGCGATGGCAAGGTCGTGGGCGCCATCGGTGCCTCGGGCATGCTGCCGACTCAGGACGCGGCCGTCGCCCAGGCCGGCGCCTCGGCCCTGGACACATCGAACTCCGCCACCTGAGTTCGACAAGACCACACCGCCAGTTCGACCATCCCAACGACAGGGACAACCATGTCTACCGAACCCAGACAACCCCACTCTGCCGAGCACTTTGGCAAAGAGCGGAACTTCTGGTGGAACGAGGACTTCCTCGCCCTCCTCAGAGACCGCATCGCCTTCCCCGAAGCGCGTTCGTTGCTCGATGTCGGCTGCGGCAAGTGCCACTGGACGGCCATCGCAACGACCTTCTTTCCTGGCCTCGAACGGATCGTCGGCGTCGACTTCGAGACCACCTGGGTGCAAGGCGCGCGCGACGCGCTCACGGGCCACCTCTCGAACGCTCTCACCGAGGCCGCCCGCCCACTCGCGCTCGACTTCGTCACGGCGGACGCACATGCCCTGCCCTTCCCCGACGCGAGCTTCGACGTGGCAACCTGCCAGACCGTGTTGATGCACCTCGCGCGCCCTGAGGTCGCCGTGGCCGAGATGTTCAGAGTCGTCCGACCGGGCGGGATCGTCCTACTCGCGGAGCCCGAGAACAGCCTCAACTTCCACCGCCTCGAGCCCGCCACCGCCACTCTCACGCTCGACGAGCTGACCGCCCGCTACCGCTTCTGGACCGCGACCCACCTCGCCCGCATACGCACGACCGGGAGCGACTTCGACCTCGGCCACCGGCTCACGGCGCTACTGGCCGCCAACGGCGCCATCGAGCCCAAGGCCTTCGTGAACGACCGCGCCAACGCCATGGCCCCACCGTACAACGAGCCCCATCAGGAGGCCTTCATCGCCTCGGAACGCGCGTGGACGACCCTGCTCTCGACCGACTCGCCGACGCACCGGACCTACGCCGCACTCGCGCGGGAGTCTGGCCTCACCGACGCGGAAATCGACGCCGCCATCGCCCTCGAAGTGAGGCTCAGCGCCACCCGCAAGCAGCTCGTCGAAACACAGGCCTGGTGCCACGGCGGCGGCTCACTGCACTACATCGCGTGGGGCCGAAAGCCCGAAGCCTGACGATTCGCTCTCGCCAGACCCACCGCGGGTCGCGCCCGATCCCAACGCCCCGTCGAGCTCGTCTCACGAGACCTTCGAGCCCTCGGTCGTATCCTCTTCACGCAGCCGCGGCACGGTGAACATCGCTGGGAACTTCGCCATCTCGGGGCGATAGAACGCACGGATCTTATCCATGTCGGCGACCACATCGCCAGTCGGATAGACCGCGTGACCATAGCCGCCGCGCTTACGCGAGTAGTCCAGATAGCCGAGTACAATCGGCACGTTGGCCTCACGCGCGATGTGGTAGAAGCCTGACTTCCAAAGGTCGCCCGCCCCTCGGGTACCCTCGGGTGGGACCACGAGGCACATCGCCTTGGAGCCCTTGATGAGGTCGGCCGCCTGCGACACGACGTTCTGCCGCTTGCTGCGGTCGATGGCGATCCCGCCCAGGTGGCGCATCCACCAGCCGAACGGGAACTTGAAGATAGACTTCTTGCCGAGCCACTTCACGTCGACCCGCAACGCCCACGTCAGATAGAGCATGTTGACGAGGTCCCAGTTCGACGTGTGAGGCGCCGCGATGATGACACACTTGTCGTACTTGGGCGCCTCGCCCTCGGGACGCCAGCCGGAGAGTCGAAAGTAGAACCAACCGAAGAAGCGCCCGATCATAACGGTCTCCAGGAGAGTGCGGCCTGCCGATGGCAAAGCGGGAGCTGCAGGCGGCGGGACCGTACACCGAAACGTGCACCTTGCCGATGACAGTGTTGCCTGTTGCACGCCTGCCCAAAGCGCGACCCCAAACGTCGCCGCGAACGCCCGCAACTCCTTTCAGCGCTTGCCCTTCTTCTTCGGGTCCGCCGACGCCACGACCCTGAAGGCGACCCGCACCTTGCCCGGCCCGAGCGACCGCTTCCCATCGATCGCCAACCGCTGGCCGGTCTCGGCCTCGTGCGCGTCTTTGAAGACACGCATCAGCCCATCGAGCTCGACCTCGGTCGCGGCGGCAAAGTCCTGGTTCACTAACGTCTTGTCGCTCTTTGCCACCGCTCCCACCTCACGTCGCCCCGACTTGAACGGCACGACACCACGCCCGCTACACCCCTCGCGCAGCTCACCCGAAGTGATACCCCGAGAGCCGTGTCCCCATGAAGGTCCCATTGTAGTCGAGGACGCCGCGGTCCTCTCCGGCCGCCCCGGCGATGACCATCAACGGCAGCAGGTGCTCTTCCCGCGGGTGCGCCCCACGGGCTTCGGGCGCCTTCGTCCAGCTCGCCAGTCGCTGGTCCCGCGCATCCGCCTCGAGGCCCGCCGACTCGCGCAGCCACGCATCGAACACCTCGGAGACCGGCCCACCGCGCCCGCCGCGAAAGCCCCGCATGTCGTGATAACTCATGCCGCTCCCCAGGATGAACACGCCCTCGTCGCGCAGGGGCTGCAGCGCTCGCCCCATCGCCAGGTGTTCTTTCGGGTCGAGCCCGACCTTGAGCGAGAGCTGCGTCGTCGGGATGTCCGCCTGCGGATAGGTCAACATGAGCGGCACAAACGTCCCGTGGTCGAAGCCGCGGGCCGCGTCCGCCCCCGTCTCGAAACCCGCCGCGCCCAAAAGCTCGCGCACTCGCACGGCCAGCTCGGGCGCCCCGGGCGCCGGCCAGCTCAAGTCGTAGCTCTGCTGTGGGAAGCCGTAATAGTCGAAGAACATCGGCGGCCGCGTGTGGGTCATGACCGAGGGGACCTTCTCCTCCCAGTGGGCCGACACCACGAGGAGTTGCTTGGGCTTGTCGTTCGTCAGCCGCGAAAGACCCTCGAGATAGGCGCGCATCTCAGCCACCTCACGGGCCGGCAACCCCATCTCGACAAATGGCCACGGCCCGCCGCCATGCGGCAGGTATGCGACCGGCATCCGTTGACGCGTGCTCATCGTTCTCACTCCCTTGGGCTCGCCGCCCCCAACCTGAACCTCGCCTTGAGAGGACCGCGCACCTTCGCCGCAACCCCCGAGCGCCCCGACCGTCGCGAGCGCCGCCCCGCCGGCCATGAGCCCAAGCACCTCCCGGCGCACGAGCCCACGCGCCGTCGCCGTCACCCGCTCGTTCGAATCAGCGCTCATCCCGACCTCCGACTCCCGGCCTTTCCAGGGCCTCGACACCTTGCCCACTCACGACCCGCACGGCCAGCCCTCGATGCGGAACTCCATTGTCCTCTCTTGGAAACAATGGTCAGATTTCTGACCCTCCGGCAGCCGAAGCACCGCACAAGTCGCCTGTTCCGTCATCCCAACGAGCTGACGTCTCCTCTTGGCGCGCCACGATTGCTCGGCACTGCCCCACTGCGCCCCGGGCGTAACGTAACCACATAGCAATTGACAGGCATCATCGGGCCCTTCATCCTGCGGTTAAGGGGCTGTTATGCGGGCGGCCCATCTCGTCACTGAGCACTTGCGGAGGGTCCATGCGACCTCTCTTGTACGTCGTGGTTGCGTTCACGCTGGTGGGCGCGGGTCGGGCTGTGGCCCAGCCGGTCTTCGACAACAATGCCGGCTTCTTCTACGATGACTATGGCACCTCCACCGGGCTCTTCCCGTCGGAGACGGTCAACGCCGTGAGAGACCCTCCGTCCCTGGCGGTGACGCTCACCGGGACGTGGACACCACCGGCCTCGTGCTGTGCCGACAGCACGTGCGAGGCAGGCGAGAACTGCGTGCCGCCGCCTGCGCTCACCGGGCACTTCACGACGGTCGACATCGCGCCTTCCTCGTTCGACTCGTGGGGCTCGGTCTACCTCGAGCACAGCGAGCTCGTGGCCAACCAGATCAGCGTCTACTTCGATGCCATCACCGCCAATGGCACGGTCTCTTTCGGGCCCTTGCCACGCATCGCGACAACCCCGTCTGAAGCGCCTTACACGCTCCGCTTCAGCTTGGATGGCGTCGACGCGGCGCTGTACACCAAGGGCCGCGTGCGCGTTGCGATGACAGCCGCGACGGCCGTCAAGCCCAAGGTGACGACCCTCAAGGTGACCTGGAAGCCGGTCCCGAAGATGCGCCTCGTCCTCGACAGCCCGACCACCGTCTGTTCGCAGGCGACCCTCACGGTGAAGAACCAGGTCGCGGTCTCCTTCACCGACGCGAAGAACTTCCTCGTCACCATCGCCGCCCCGACGGGCACCCTGCCCGCCCCGCCGCTGCCGATCGTCGACCCCGCTCCGTTCTCGCAGAGCGCGACTGCGGCCTTCGTCAACGCCACCGAAGGCGGCCAGTACCACGCCGGCCCCGGGGTCCTCACCCTCGCCCCGGGCGTCACGGTCCAGCCCGGCAACGTCTACTGGTACCGCGCCAATCAGCCGGCCGGCACCTCGTTCATCCTCAGCGTGAGCTTCCAGATCCCGCAGGGCCTCCTGAACCAGACCGCCTACAGCCTGCAGAGCAGGGTCTCCGCGACCAACATGCCGACCCCGGTCAACTCGAATACGGCCAATGTCGTCGTCGGCCCGACCGCCCCCAACCCCTGGATCCAGCGCACCATCGGCAACGTCTACAACATCGACGGGGTCGACTACTCGTACCCCGATCGTGACCTCACCTTCGGCCTCTACGGCTACAACCACTCCTACTCCCTCCCCGCTTGCGGCGAGAATTATTACCAGGCCTGGGTATGGGACGACCTGACCCCCATCGCCGCCAAGATCAAGAAGCCTCTTGGCACTCTCGCCAGCGGCATCACCAACATCTCGAACGGCGGCCAGGTGAGCCCTGCCGGTGGCACGACCACGTGGGACGGGGTGCAGATCCCCGGCAACGTCGTCTACTGGGATCTGCGCACCCTCACTGTCGGCCAGTGGTACTCGCTGTCCTACGGGGTCCGTCTCGAGAAGTACGTCGCCGACGGCGGCACCCTCGTCCGCGACGAGGTCATCAACCAGTGCGGCAATCTCAAGTCCGGCTTCCGCAGCGCGAGCGCGCAGAGCTGCCGCAGCTTCAGAATCGGCGTCCCCGACTCGCCGACCGGCACCTTCGCGCTCGGTGACCGCATCCGCGGCGGGCTCAGCGTCAGCGCTGGCGGCCAGGACAACAGCAGCTCGAAGGTCGAGTTCAACGAGCGCTATGCGCTGGCCATGTTCGCCGGCAACCGCGGCGTCTCGGTGCTCAACAACGTCGTCATGCTGAACAAGATCCCGACCGAGGTCACCCTGGAGTCGGTCTACACCCCGCCCTCGGCCAACGCCGTCGTCCGCTACTACATCGGCACCGGCTTCAGTGACCCGCAGTCGCCGCCCACCCTCGACGCCGATGGGAATCCGCCAGCCGCTGACGCCGCGCTCTGGCTGTCGAGCATGCCCGCCAACCTGAAGTCGGTCACCTGGGTCTACGTCCAGGTTCCGGCCCTCGGTTCGAACTTCTTCCCCAACCTCGTCACCGCCCCGACCTCGGTCACGGCGGAGATCAACGTCACCGTCGACCAGCCCAACGGCGCCTGCGCGCAGTTCCTCGTGCAAGACAGGATGGTCGGTCGCATCTACGGCTACATCACGCCCGAGATGACCGTCACCTCGCCGGTCCTCGGCCTGCAGCCGCGGCTCATCCCGCCGAACGTGAACTACACCACCGGGAGTGCGTTCGACTCGGAGTGGGCGGAGGTCAGCCCCCGCACCCCGAACCTCTCGGGCCAGGTCTACATCTCGCAGTGGCCGACGACGATGGTCGGCAGCGGCATCCTCAATGTGTCGGCCAGCATCCGCAACGCACAGAACGGCGGCTCGCCGACCGGCCCGCTGCTAGAGCCCGTCGTCGTCATCCAGGTCCCGAAGCTCGCGGTCAATGGCGGCCCTCTCGCCCCGCTGGCCTTCGGCGGCTCGATGAGCGCGCCGGGCGCGTCCATCGACTTCAGTCAGCTCGCGACCACGGGGCAGATCACCTTCACCTACCCGACGCTCGATGCGCTGCAGAGTCGGTCGATCAGCTTCAACCTCGTCGTCCCCAAGGGCTTCGTCTCGGGCGCGAACCTCACGAGCTCGATCGTCGCCAACGGCCGCGACGCCTACTGCGGCCCGACCAGTGGCTCCAACCAGTCAGCTTCCGTCTTGCGCGGTGAACCCTCGCTCTACCTCACCAAGACCGTCGACTTCGGCGTCGCGGGCGAAGGCAGCGAGCTCAACTACGAGCTCACCGTCGCCAACCTCGGCCAGGCCGTCGCGACCGGCGCATGGGTGGTCGATCGGATCCCGAACCCGGTGACCCTCGCGTCTTTGTCGAAGCCCGCCTGGGTCGACTCGGTGTGGTTCTCGGCCAAGCCGCCACCGACCCTGCCCGACCTCATCTCGAACGACTTCCTGTTCTCCGATTCGCTCATCCGTCAGCACTTCACGCAGGGCACCTATGGCGCCCCCGACGTCAACGGCGACCGCGTCGTGACATGGCCCGCCGGCATGACGCCGCGTTGGATCGCGTGGCGTGTGGTCGACCCCTCGCTCAATCCCCCGGTCCTCGTCACCGACCTCGCGCGCAAGCTGTCCTTCAAGGTCACCGTCAACGGTGGCGTTCCCGAGAACACCATCGCCAACAACGACGAGCTAGGGCTCGCAGACGGCCTGCTCCAGACGATCGGTCTGCGCGCGGTGACCATCATCTCGGACGCCCCGTCGCTGCGCCTGGGCCTCACCTGCGGGGCCGAGGTCCTGGCGGGTGGCGAGGCCTCCGAGCTGGTCCTGCCCTACTACAACGACTCGGCCAACGAGGACCGCACGGTCACGGTCGATGTCGACCTCAGCGACTTCGAGTTCGAGTCCTTCACGCATGTGTGGAACTCGACCTCCACCTTGCTCGGGCGCACCGCCACTATCGTCCACCAGGATCTCGGCGACGGCCTCCACCGCTTCACCATCGTCCAGCCGCCCGACGTCCCGCTCGACTCGCTCGAGGGCGGCACGCTCTTCGTGCGCTACCGCGCCGCCGCGAACGCCGAAACCGGGGACATCCTGCCGGTCACCGTCCTCGGTCTCGCGGAGAACAGTGACGGGATCTTCAGCACCTTCGGCCGCTGCCAGACCCTCATCTCGAACCCTGACATCCAGGTCCAGAAGTCGATCGATCAGACCGATCCGCCGTCCGGCGAGCGTGTCACATTCACCCTCTTCCTGAAGAACGCCGGCGCCCACTGGGCACCGAGCGTCGTGCTGAGCGACGTCCTCCCGACCGACTTCAACTACGTCGTCAACTCCGCCAGCATCCTGAGCCCGGGCTGGACCGGCAACGCCTCTTACAATGCCGGCAACCGCACCCTCACCTGGTCGAATCTCAAGAAGACCGGCGTAACGCCGCCCACCGCGACCCCGCCCATCTCCCCCGACGGCTTCATGCCCGGCGCCAGCGAGGTCATCATCACCTTCAAGGCCGACGTCGGCCAGGTCGGCCCGGACCACCCGCTGCAGAACTGCGCCTCGGCCACCACCACGCTGGTCGAAGAGACCCTCGACAACAACCAGGGATGTGCCACCGCCAAGACGCCCCTGCCGGACCTGCAGGTCGTCAAGTCCGGCCCCACCAACGCCCTCCCAGGCGCGCGTGTCACCTTCGCCCTGAGCTACCGCAACGGCTCGCGCGAGATCGCCGTCGGCTCGCACCTCGTCGAGCGCCTGCCCTACCTGCCCAACGATTCGTACCCGACCGCCGCCGCCGTGAAGTATGCAGGCTTCCACGGCTCGGCCGGTGAGGTCGCCTACTTCAGCGGGGCCGCGCGCAACGGCGCCGAGCCGGCCTTCAACCCGGCGAGCCCGACCTCGAACGGCTGGTCCTCGACGCCCACGACCCCGGTCAACTGGATCGCCTTCGTCCTGCCCTCCCCGCTCGGCGCGCTCTCGCAGGCCCGCACGATCGAGATCGACTTCGATCTGCAGCACCCGATCTCGCGCCTCCTCCCCGAAGCCGGCACACGCTTCGAGAACTGCGTCAGCGCCAAGATGGGCGGCCCGGGCTCGGCCGCCGACGGCGACCCGAGCAACAACGAGAGCTGCGCCACGGTCGGCACCCCTGGCATCGATCTCGCCCTGGCAGCGGTCTGCGACCCGGCCGGTGACAACCCCGGTCTTCGCCCCAACGACATCGCCTCCTACACGCTGAAGGTCACCAACCGCGGCACGACCATCTCTTACGGCGTACGCCTCACGCCGAGCCCCGATCAGGCCCTCGACAACCCGCTGACCCAGTCGCTCACCGCGTCCGCCCTCGACGCCGCGGGCCAGACCGTGGCGCTGCGTGACGAGGCCGGCGACGCCCGCAACTCGGCCGTGAGCTGGACGCTGGTCGGCAACGAGTACGTGCTTGGCAACACCACCCCGGGCTCGGCGAACTACTACCGCACCGTCGGCCTGCCCCCGGGAGCCACGGTCGAGCTCACCTTCGTCGGCAAGATCACGAGCACGACGCTGTCCGGTACGGTCGTCACCGAGAGCGGCGTCGTCACTCCCGACTACGGCCTCGCCTATCAAGAGGGCGTCTCGCAGAAGGAAGAGCTGCTCGCCAACAACACCGCGAGCTGCGATGTCACGATCTGGCGCCCCGACCTCGTCATCCAGAAGGACGTCGAGCTCATCCGCGAGAGCGACGGTGGCTCGCTCGAGTCGACCGTCGCCAACCTCGGCGATCGCCTGCGCTACACGCTCACGCTGTCGAACCTCGGCCGCGCCGCCGCGACCAATGCCGTCCTGCAGGACTTCTTCCCGCCGGGCGCCACCTATATCCCCGGCACGCTGACCGGCGACTTGTCTGGCACGACCTCCGAGTTTGCCGACCCCGACTTCAACTGGACCCCGAGCGGAGACGCAAACTCGATCGGCCTCCGCATCTCGTGGCCTGGCAGTCTCGATGTCGGCGGTGACGGCGCCTGGACGGCCACGACCAACGACGACTTCTGGGGTGGCAACTTCGACGGTACCACCGTGGACACCACACTCCAGGCTGTCGTGTTGGCGGTCCTCGACGGCAACAACAGCGACTCGAACACAAGCGGCAATGGCACGCTCTACTGTACGAGTGGCGAGAAGTGGCTCATCCCGGCCAGCCAGCAAGCGAGCAGCCACACGCCCGACTTCACCGACAACCCCTGGTGGGGCCTCTACTCGAACCTCGCCCGCACCTACCCGTACAACTCGACGGCCTCCGAAGGCGGCTGCTGCCTCGAACCCGGGAGCGTCGCCCAACAGGTCTGCCTCGCGTCATCACAGTCCTCGCAGCAGAACTGGCTCGATAACGTGAGGTACTGCGATGCCTACTATTATTCGTATGGCGGCTTCTCAGAGTACGGCCCGGGACAGTCACATGGCTTGAATGGTCTCCGTGAGTGGACCGAGTGTGTGTGCGACGACGAGGCGGACATGCAGGAGGCTGCATGCCGCGCGGACTGCCAGGAAATGTTCGACAGCTGCATCGCGACGGCACAGGCCGAGTGCCAGACGGCCCTCGATACCGCCCAATCGGCGTGGTCCGACTGCTGCACCCTCAATGGCGGGGAATGTGGCGGCTGCGGCAGCGAGCCCACCGGCGACTGTAACGATCCCACCTCGCCCTACTTCAACGACACCACGGGGACGTCGCAGGACTTCGGGTCGCCGTGCAGCGCCGCCTACCAGTGCGCCCAGGGCGAGGTCTACGACAACTGCAGCCAGAACGCCGAAGACTACCGGACCAACTGCAACAGCGACCACGCCACCTACATCGACGTAATCGCGCCGCTTCACACCGAGACCTGCGGTGAGGAGCCCTACTATCCTTGCTTCGCCGCCTATGGCCCGCCGCCCGTCGATCGCTGTGACACGACCGAGCTCTGCGCGCAGTACCCCGCGCCCGACTCGGGCCAGGTCGGCAAATACACCTCGCCCATCGCCCCGACCTCGGGCGAGGACGGCCCCGTGCGTGTCCAGTCGTGGACCTCGCTGACACTCTCCCACGACTTCGGCCCCGACAACGTGCAGGTGACGTTGAAGAACCCGACGACTGGCGCCCCGATCCCTGGCTTCGTCGATCGTGTGCCCGACGCCTCCGGGCAGATCTCGCTCGCCTCGCTCTCGAGCGAGGTCCAGAGCTTCGTCGTCGAGTCGACGCTCGAGTCCGGGTCTCAAGGCTGTCTCACCCTCGGCCCGACCGTCGACATCAGCAACACCAACGAGGCGTCGTGGCAGAACGACTACGTGCCGACCTACGCGGTCCGCACGCTGCCCGACGGTACGATGGTGCGCGCGATGCAGCAAAGCTACTACTCCGGCGACTACTCAGCGGCACGCAACTTCAAGGTCTACGTCAGCGACAAGAACGGAAACACCCAGGTCTTCGACCAGTTCCGGTACTCCGATACCGGCTACAGCGAATCCACGTTCATACAGTCCGCGTCGATCGCTGCCGACGGCACCATCGCGCTCCCCCACGCGACCGGGTATCAGACCAACAACGGCGAGGCATGGCCCGAGGGTACCGCGCTGCTCGTCAAGCAGGGCGACGGCACCTACGCGTTCGAAGCCCTGCCGTCGCTCGACTTCGACCCGACCTGGGGCGCCTACCTGATCTCCAACAACTGGAGCTACTGGAGCAACACCGGCGTCCGGATCGCTGTGAGCAAGGACACCATCATCGGCCCGCTCCTCAGCGGAGACCAGGCAGGGTGGACCACCTGCAATCAGGACCTCGTCGACGGCTGCGCCGCAGAGCTGGACCAAGCCCTTACCTACTATGACGAGGTCCAGACGTGCGCCTCGTGGGTGGATTGCCTCCAGGCCGCTCATGACGCCTGCTGGGCGCAGCCAGACACGAGCACCTGCTCCAACACGCTGACGGACACGTCGTACACCGGCTTGTGCGCTGGCTTCGACTACGATAGCGGCTGCTCGACGAACGAAGGCGACTCACGTTGGCAAGACTACCTGTCGTACCGGGCTGGCAATATCTCAGTGCCCGAGGCGATCGACTGCGACATGCCCACCTACTGGGGTGAGCGCGCCGGATATGGCGCCGACTACCGTCCTTATGGCTACGTTCAGCATTCCTTCTCGAATTTCAACACATATCAATTCTACTTCCAGAACTGCGACTCGCTGAGTGGCCAGACCATCCTCGCCAGCTTCCATCGCGGCAGCGGCGGCTGGAGCTCCAAGGAGCTCCCCGGCAATCCATCAGAGAGCATCAACGCGCAGCCCGGCAGCACGCACCTCGTAGCTGCGACCCCCGACGGGACCTCCGTGATGGGCGTGCAACAACAGTTCGTGCCCAACCCCCTCTACTGGCCGTGGTACGGTTCCTATGCGACGCGCCTCGTCGAGTGGAAGCGAGGCAGCGACGGCCACTGGATGGCCCCGACGTCGGTCGCCAGCGACATCGGCGTCCAACTCGGTCAGGCCCGAGGCAAGGTGTCGGATGACGGGACGACGCTCGTCATCGCAGGTCCTTACGACATCAACCAGTACTACTTCTCGCACTATTGGGAGACCCAGACAGGCAACTACACCGCCTTTACGCCGAACTACCTGCCCGTCTGGCGGCGGTCCTCTGGCGGGACGTGGGAGGCAGTCCCCGTCGGCTCGGAGATCACGCTTGAACCGAACCCGAACAGCTGGAACCCGTTCTGGGACATGTACAATCGCGTGCAACAGCTCCCCCACGTCGTGGACTCGGACCCCAATACGCAGACCTTGGCGTTCCGCGGCTATCGCGAGGCGCCATACTATCGGTGGGTCACGGGGCGATATAGCTGGGATGGCAGCGCCTTCACGGAAGAACTGATGCCACAGACCTCGAGCGGCAGCGACGCGTACCCGCTGGCGGTCGGCCCAGAAGGGACCATCGTGGGCTACTTCAACTGGAGTCCGCCGAGCAACTGCGGCTTGCCCACGCATTACGGCGCCTTTGCCTGGCCTCCCGGCGAAGCGCCGAGCGAGATCAAGCTCGAGGCCGGCTATCGGATCGTCGGGACCAACGTCACGACCGACGGCAAGGTGCTCGGCTACTACGCTCCGATCTCGAACATCTACGACTGCCAGACGGGCCAAAACCTATACCCCCCGGCCGAGTTCGGCGCCTTCGTCTTCGGCTGCGGCGGCTCGGCGCGCCCGAGCCTCGACCAGATCGACGTCGCCTACGATGCGGCCCAGGCCTCGGTCATCCAGTTCGATGTGGCCGTCGCCGACCAGTGCCAGTCGCAGATCGCCAACGAAGTCTCGGTCTCGAACGACATCGAGGAGATCACCCTGGCCAACAACCAGGACGACGCCACGGCCGGCGTGAACTCGGTCTCGCTCGAGACCTCGGTCACGGCGAGCAAGGTCGCCGTCAGCCTGAACGACAACATCGTCTACACCTACACGGTGAAGAACGCCGGTCCGGGTATCGCGCAGAACGTCGACGTCACGGGCCTCCTCCCTGCCGAGGTCGACGTCCTCTCGGGCACCGTGCCTCGCACCTTCGCCGAGCTCGCCCCGGGTCAGACCCAGACCTGGGAGGTCTCGACGCGCGTGAACACCAACGCCCCCAACCTGCGGCTCACGGCCACGGTCGAGGCGACGACCGATACCATCCAGTGCGACGTCCAGAAGACCAGCTCGTCGGTCCAGAGCCTCACCGGCTCGTGGCCGAACGTCGCCGTCACGAAGACCGGCCCGGCCACGGCCACCGTCTCGACCGGGACCACGCCGACGGCGCTGACCTGGAACCTCGTCGTCTCGAGCGATGGCAACGACACCGCGCGCGGCATCACGCTCACCGACGTCCTCCCGGCCGGGGTGACCTACGTGTCCTCGACGCCGCCCGCCACCCAGTCGGGCAATACGCTGAGCTGGGACATCGGCAACCTCGCGCCGGGCGCCTCGGTGCCGGTCTCCATCACCGTGACACTCGGAGCCTGCGAGTCGGCCGACACCACCCTGACCAACTCGGCCACCGTTGCGACGACGTCCACCGAGGCGAACCTCGGCGACAACTCCGCGACGTCTCAGACCTCGCTGCTCGCGCCGCTCGGTCGCCTCAGGGCCGACATCGCCATCGACCGCACGCGCGTCCGCACCGGCGAGCGTATCTGGTACACGGTCCGCTACTGGAACTTCGGCGCCGGCGCGGTCTCCAACGCGGTCCTCACGGTGCCGCTCCCCCCGAACGCGACCTTCGTCGCCGGCTCGGCCACGGGCCTCGTCGCGCCGACCGCCAACGCGCTGACCTTCAACCTTGGCACCCTCGGGCTTGGCGCCTCCGGCTCGGTCGGCTTCGCCGTGACCGCTGACGGCGGCTCGCTCGCGACCTCCAACGTCGCGACGCTGAACGGCAGCGGCGCCTGCCCGGCCACCGCGACCTTCCCCAGCGCCCAGAGCGACACGAGCCCACTGGTCATCTCGAAGGCTGCCAACGTGGCGACCGCCTGCGCCAACGAGACCCCGCAGCTCACCTGGTCCATCACCGTCGTCAACCGCGGCGCGACCGCGCTCTCGAATGTGACCATCACCGACCTGGTGCCCAACAGCACCTCGTATGTGGGTGGTTCCATCACGGGCCTCGGCGCGAACGCGACCGGCTCGCCGACGCTGCTCTGGAATCTCGGGACCCTCGCCGCCGGCCGCGGCGTGACGGTCACCTACCGGACGACCACGCCGACCGGCACGCTGGCCCTGGTGACCAACACCGCCGCGGTCAGCGCCACGGGCGTCGCGTCCGTGACCTCGAACACCGCGACCGTGCTCGCCGATTGCCAGGCTCCGCTGGCGCTCGACAAGTCGTGGACCGGCGTCTGCAGCCTCCAGGGGACGGCCTTCGCGGTGACCTTGCTGGCCCGCAACCGCACCAACACCGCGCAGACCGTGACCCTCACCGACGCGGTGCCATCCAGCTTGGAGATCGTCGATCGCGGCGGTGCCACCGGCACCGGGAATGACATCGTATTTGCCGATGTCACTCTCGCCCCGCAGTCGACCACCATGCGCACCTTCACCGTGCGCGTCGCCAGCGGCGTCACCGATGGCACACCGATTACCAACCAGGGCTCGATGACGACGGGCTCGACCCTCGTGACCTCGAACGCTGTGACCAGCGTGCCCATCACCTGCGCCGCGCCGGCCACCCCGGCCTGCCAGACGGTCACCTGCTCGCTCGACGGGGCGTGTGTCTATCCGGCCATCAACAACGGCGGGACCTGCTCGGACAGCTCGCTCTGCACCGAGAACGACACCTGCCAGAACGGCGCCTGCGTCGGCTCGACCGTCAACTGCAATGACGACATCGTCTGCACCGCTGACTCGTGCAACCCGCAGACGGGCTGCGTCAACAACGCGGCCATCATGGCCGGCACCAGCTGCGGCGATGGCGACGCTTGTACCATCGGCGACGCCTGCAACGCGACCGGCCAATGCGTCGGCGGCCCAGCCCGCGACTGCGATGACGACAACGTCTGCACGGACGACAGTTGTGTGCCGGCCAGCGGCTGCGTCAACACCGCCAACACCGCGGAGTGCTCGGACGGCGACGCCTGCACCAACGGCGATGTCTGCCAGAACAAGGCCTGCGTCGCTGGCCCGCCGCTCGTGTGTAACGACGACCGGCCCTGCACCGACGACAGCTGTAATCCGCAGTCGGGCTGCGCCTTCGTCGGCGACAACACCAACACCTGCAACGACGGCAACTTCTGCACGACCCAGGACAGCTGCGACAATGGCGACTGCGTCGGCGACGACCGCCTGTGCAACGACAACAACCCGTGCACCGCTGACTCGTGCGACCCGACGACTCGCGCCTGCGTCTTCGCGCCGATCGACGAGGGGGGTGCGTGTAGCGACGGCAACGCCTGCACCGAGAGTGACATTTGCACGAGTGGCGTCTGCGCCGGCGTCGAGAGGACCTGCGGCGAAGGCGTCTGCACGGGCACCTGCGACCCCGACATGGGCTGCGACTATTCGATGTCGGAGGGCAGCACCTGCGACGACGGGGACCTGTGCACCCTGGGCGAGGCCTGTTCGCAAGGCGCCTGCAGCGGAGGCGAGGCGCCCGACTGCGACGACGGCAACGAGTGCACCCAGGACTCCTGTGACCCGGTGATGGGTTGCCAGAGCGACGGCGGACCAATGGACGGCACCGCATGCGATGCCGACAACGACGCGTGCACCCAGAACGACGCGTGCCAGGCCGGTGCCTGCACCGCCGGCGAGCAGGTCACGTGTGAGGGCGACATGGGCTGCGAGGGAAGCTGCAACTCGATGTCGGGCCAATGCGATTACCCGACTTCACCGTGCGACGACGGCGATTCGTGCACCGAGGACGAGACCTGCGATGCGGGCCTCTGCGGTGCCGGAGCCGAAGTCGACTGCGACGACGGCGACCCGTGCACCGATGACTCCTGTGACCCGATGACCGGCTGCGTCAACGAACCCAACACCGGCAACGCGTGTGATGACGGGTTCAACTGCACGACCAACGACCAGTGCAACGCCGGCACCTGCGAAGGCACGGCAGTCGTCTGTGCGGCGATGGACGAGGACTGCCAGGCTGATTCGTCCTGCGACGAGAGCACCGGCGCGTGTGTCTGGAGCACCGCGACCTGCGATGACGGCGACGAGTGCACGACCGGCGAGGTTTGCGGCGAGGGCGGCACCTGCAGCGGCGGCGGCGAGGTCACCTGCGACGACGACAACACCTGCACCGACGATTACTGCGACTCTGCCACCGGCTGCGTCTTCGACGAGGCCGCCATGGACGGCAGCGAGTGCGACGCCGATGCCGACGCGTGCACGCCTGTCGACACCTGCTTCGCTGGCGAGTGTGTCCCAGACGCCCAGACCTCATGCGACGGCGAGGGTGGATGCAGCGGCACCTGCGATTCGCAGACCGGCCTGTGCGGCTACGCGCCAGATATCTGTGACGATGGCAATGCATGCACCGACGGCGAGACCTGCGGCGCGGGCGGCATGTGCGGCGGCGGCCAGACCATCGGATGCCCACCAGCCAGCAACGACTGCGAGCTCGCATACTGCGACGTCGTGCTCGGCTGCCAGCTCGACCTGCTCAGCGGCACCGACTGCAGCGACGGCGATGGCTGCACCGAAGGTGACGTCTGCACCGACGGTGTCTGCGGCGGCAACGAGGTCGTCTGCGACGATGATGATGTGTGCACGGCCGACGCCTGCGTGAACGGTAGCTGTGTGTTCACGCCGACCGCAACCGGTGATGTCGACGACACCTGCGACGGGATCGACGACGACTGCGACGGCCAGACCGACGAGGACTACCAGGTCGAGATCACCTGTGGTCTCGGCGAGTGCGAAGGCACGACGGGCCTCGAGATCTGCCGCGACGGCGTGCCGTTGCAGCAGTGCGATGCCATGCTCGGCGCCACCTCGGAGCTGTGCGATGGGCTCGACAACGACTGCGATGGTTTCGCCGACAACGGCTTCCTCGACACCGACTGCGGCACCGAGACCGTCATCTATCTCATCGTCAACGACCCCAATGGCGAGCCGTATGGCACGGCGCGCTGCTACCAGCCGACTGGCAATGGGCCGATCCGCTGCGACACCGATCCGAACGACCCGACCGGCCGCAAGCTCCGGGTCTACGACGCACTTCTCTGCCCCGTGGAGTGAGCAAGGACCATGCACAAGACCATCATGAACTCCGACCTGCTCCGCCTCCGCGCGCCCCGGCTCGCGCTCGCATTCTCCATCGGGCTTGCGGCGACGGCCTGCGGCCACTCCGAGGGCGAGACCTTTGGCAAGGGCCTCACGGTCAAGGTCGCCCCCCTCGACCTGCCAGGGATCACCGACGCCCAGTTCGACCTCGCGGTCTTCAACGGCGACAATGAGCTGGTCTGGCGCAAGACCGGGCTCACCTCGTCGAAGTACGGCAACGGCCAGGGTGACCTGACCTTCGTCGGGCCGTGCGACGCGGACTCGAACGACAACCGCGTCGAGCTGACCATCGTGTCATTGTCGAACGCCACCCGACAACTCACCGCGGACGAGTGGCAGAACCCGACGCAGAACGGTCCACTTACCTTGGAGATCGAGTGTCTTGCAAATCAAGACACCCAGGCGCTCTTCAATGTGACGATCCTGCGTCAAGCCAACCAGGGCTTCTTCGACATCGCGGTCACCTTCGAAGACATCTTCTGCTCTGCCAAGCTCGACTGCCAGAACAGCACGGGCGGCAAGCTCGAGCTGTTGCACGACCCCCTCACCGGCGAACGCGCGACCACCGTGGTCATGGCGTTTGCGTGCACGGCGGGCGGCGGTGAGACGACCTGGCTCCACCTGAACGACGTCAACGTCACCTGCGGCGACGGCACCTCCTACTGGTTCGACCCGTCAGAAGGGCCGGGCAATATCGGCGGCAAGCCACCGGTCTTCTTCCAGGCGGCGACGTACCTCGGCAAGGAGGACCTGCCCGGCTACGACAAGTGTTATTGGAACATGGCGCTCGGCGTGCGCGAGGGCTTCGACGCGCGCAACTGTGTGCTGACCGGACAGGGCACCGCAACCGAGGGCGCGCTCGAGAACGGCCGCACGCCTGCCAACACGGCCTGGCCCTACGTCAAGTGGTCGGTGCCCCTGACCGGTGACGCAGGCCAGGTCGACTGCGGCGCGCAAGCCCTCAACGCTCTGGGTTCGAGCGTGCAGACCGACTACACGCCGCTGCGTGGATCGGGCTTCAACCACTCGATGGAGTGCGCCACGACGACCATCACCTCGCCACCGCGAGCCCTCTGCGGAGGCACCATCGCCGGCCTGAACGACGCGGTCGCCGTGACCGCTGCGGGTGGAGGCGTGTCGGTCTCGGTCGGCGACCAACGCTCACCGATCTATCTGCTCGACAGCGGCATGGACGTCGATGGCTGCTGCCTCAACCCGTGTTGCACGACCGAGGGCAGCCAGGATCTCTGAGCTCAGCCCTGTGCTGCTCGCGGGCTGCGGGCCGTCGCGTTCGATGGCGAGTCGAACGCGACGTGCACATCCCACGTCTCAAAGAGACTTGAATCCGTAGACGAAGCTCGCCTTGGGGAAACGAAGCAGGCGCTCGCGCACGAGCTCGCTCTTGATGTACGCGAGGCCCTCTGCCGAGACGTTCCTGTCGATGAGCGCCTTGGCGCCAGCCACGTCGCCGCTCGCCTTGATGAGGCCCACCGTCTTCATGAGGACCGTCACGGCGGCTTCGAACTTGTCGAAGTCGAGCTCGAAGCGACCCGCATCGGGGCCGGTGCCGTCGACCCAGCGGATGGCGCCGGCGCGCATGAGCTCGCCGACCTGGATGGCCGAGAGCTGGCTATAGGTCTGGGGGTTGCCCTCGCCGTCGACCATGCCGCGAGACACGTGGCCAAAGGCCCAGGACATCGCTCCGACCCAGCCCTTCTTGACCTCGTCGGCGGTGATGAGGCCTTTGTTCCGCAGCGTCGAGAGGAAGAAGAGGGCGCCTGTCTGGGACTTGAGCTCTTCGAGGATGGCGTCGACCTGGCCGCCGAAGACCTCCTGCGGTGACTTGCCGTCGACCTTGGTGCTGCCGTACGGACCGAGGTTGTGGGTGGCCTCGTGCAGGACCGTGCCGAGCTGGTCGAGCGCCGGGTCGTCGCTGGCCGACTTGAGCGTGGCCTCGGCCCAGAGCAGGCGATCCTTGGCGGCGACATCGGCGCGTGAGTCGGCGTCGGTGTAGAGGTTGGCCATGGCCACCGTGCGACCGCGCGACTCGGCGGCGACCTTGCCGAAGTTCGGCAACGACTGGCCGATGGTAGCGCCGAGCGGCGAACGTGAGTCGCCGGCGTTGGCGATGATGGCGATGAACTCGGGCAGCTCGAAGCTCACGGCACGCGCGACGTACGGCGGGCCGATGAGGGTCGCGAGCTGGTTCTCGAGCTCGGTGCGCAGCCCCGACAGCTTCTGTTTCCACTCGAGCGACTCGCGGTCGATCCGCGCAAACGACATGTGGAAGCCGGCCTTCAACTGGCAGGGCTCCCAATACGTTTCATCGGGGCCGATGCGCAGGTACCAGCGGCTGTTCTCGGCGGACATCTTGGACCAGGCCTCGTCGGCCGCCTCCCAGTCGTCGGTCCGAAAGCCGTTGGCCGCGGCCAGGAGATAGGCCTTGAACGGCGCCTCATCGGGGGACTTCACGAGCTTGGCGGTGGCCTCGAGGGTCGAGGCCAGAGCCTTCATCGGGGCGGCGAACGCCTTGTGATACGGGACGGCTTGAAAGCCACCCTTCTTGTTCACCTTCACGACCGAGAACGGCGCAATGAGCTCCTTGCCGTTGGGCTCGGCCGCGACCTTGGCGCAGAACGCCGCGTCGAGCGTCTGGTCGGCCGGCCACACGGCGACGACCGGGTCCGCGAAGTCGGGCACGGCGCTGCAGAAAGGGTCGTCCTGGGTGAGTGGGCCGACGCAGCCCGGACCCTGGTTACGCAGGAACATGGACTGGCTCGCGAGGTCGTCACGCGCGACCTTCTTTGCCAGCGCCGCGGCCCCGGTCTGGATCTGATGTAGCGCATCGATCTGGACCTTGGCCTTCATGAGGCTCATCAGGACCTTCTGCTCCTCGGGCGTGAGCTGGGTCAGGTCGGTCTCGACCAGCGCCGGCCTCCCCTGTGCCAGCTCCCGCTCGACCGCTTCACGGCGCCGCAGCTCGACGAGCTGGCGGTAGACCTTCTCGAAGTCACGGGTGAGAGCGCCGTCCTTGCCGACGAATCGTTTGGGTTTGGCGTCGCCGACGAACGCGAGCTCGGCCGTGTCGAGGACGTTGGGATTCTCGGTGTCCGTGCGCCAGAAGAGCGGCAGGCCGGCCTTGACGGCGAGGCGGTTGAAGTCGGCCCGGGCGAGGGCGGGAAGCCCATAAGGCGGGACCTTCGGGGGCGGCGGCGCCGCGTTTGCCGTCGGCGCGGCCGCCACGAGTGACGACAGGAGAGACGATAGGAGCAGGGTGAACACGACAGGTCGCATGGGTACCTCCAGAAGTGCCGTGTCCATACCGCCCCGCAGCGACATCCGCCAGTGGGTCGCCAGCCACCCCGTCCAGGTGCGCTCGCGGCTCTCCCGGCTGGGCCGCGGATCGAGCCCGCTCGGGCCGTCCTTACACTTCTGAAGTTGCCCGCACGATGAGGCGTGCAACCTTCCCAGGTTCGACCTGAGGAGACGACGACCCCATGCTGACCTGGCTCGTGGCCCTGAACCTGCTCTCCACCCCGGCCCCGCTGGCACCGCCGCCAGCTGCGACAGACAACCGCCCGCTCGGGACACCCGGGCACACGAAGGTCGACGTCCCGGCTCATCAACTCGGCCTCACGGTGGCGAGCTACAACGCCTGGCTCCTGCCGCTGGCCTCGACCGACCTGCGGGCGCGGACCGAGGCCATGGGCCCCGCGTTGAACGCCATCGGCGCCGACGTGATCTGTCTCCAGGAGGTATGGGACGAGCAGGCCGCGAACGCCGTGCGCATCTCGCTCAACGAGCGCCTCCCCCACGGCATCATCGCTGGCGGCGGCCTCACGACGCTGTCGCGCTGGCCCATCCTGGCGACTCGTTTCGTTGCGTATGCGCAACATCCCGCCATGTCGATGCTCGAACGCTTCGCCAAGAAGGGTTACCTCGTGACCGTGCTCGCGACCCCACTCGGCCCGGTCCAGGTGGTCAACACCCACATGATCTGGGAGGGACGACGCGCGCCTCGGGAGCCCCTCGCCGAGCGCGCCCACTGGGCCCAGGTCAAGGAGCTCACCGACGCTGTCCGCCACACCGCCGAGCACCCGACCATCGTTTGTGGCGACTTCAATCACCGCGCGGTCGATGGCGATATGCCCACCGACGAGTTCAAGGCCTGGCTCGATGTCGGATTCTCGGACACCGCCGGCACCGCCGCAGGTCCCGACGGCCGTTGGTCGCCACGCGCTCGCACCCGCTACGGTTACCCTCGTGGCCCCAACGTCGCCCCACGCGGCGGCGACCCCGACTACATCCTCATGCGCTCGGGCGCGAAGGTGAACGTCGCAGCCATCGCCTTCCGCCAGTCGCTCAACACTCCGGAGAGCGCGTTGTCCGACCACGACCTGCTCATCGCCGAGCTGCGCTTGTCGCGCCCCCGCTGAACCCCGACCACATCGCCCACCAGGACCGTGGGATGCTGGGCGCGTTCCATTGCGCCCCCGAAACGACGAAGGGCGTGGCCCCTCCCGGAATCACCCGGTGAGGACCACGCCCTTGGTGTTTCGACCCGGGCACCGTTCAGGTGCCGCGTGCCTGACGGTCACCTCAGCGCACGACCTTGATGGCGCCCGCGAGGACGTCGTCGGCCTTGTCGGCCTTGGCGCCGTCGTCGGCCTTGTCAGCTTCCGTCGGGGCAATCGGGGCAACGATGGCCTTGATCGGGGCCGGCACGGCCTCGGCGGTCTTGGCGTCGCCGCCAGCGTGGAAGGCCACGAGGGTCGGCGCGATGACGACGGCCACGACGCTGATGAGCTTCAGCAGGATGTTGAGCGAAGGGCCCGAGGTGTCCTTGAACGGGTCACCGACGGTGTCACCGTTGACGGCCGCAGCGTGGGCGGGTGAGCCCTTGCCACCGTGAGCGCCGCCCTCGATGTACTTCTTGGCGTTGTCCCAAGCGCCACCGGCGTTGCTCTGGAAGATGGCGAGCAGCACGCCCGAGACGGTCACGCCGACGAGCAGGCCGGCAAGCGCCATGATCGACCAGAAGCCGATGAGGACCGGCACGACGAGTGCGAGCACGCCGGGGAGGACCATCTCCTTGATGGCGGCCTGGGTCGAGATGTCGACGCAGCGCGCGTAATCGGCCTTGGCCGTACCCTCGAGCAGGCCCTTGATCTCGCGGAACTGACGGCGGACTTCTTCGATCATCGAGCCGGCCGCGCGGCCGACGGCGAGCATCGCGAGCGCCGAGAAGACGAAGGGAAGCATCGCGCCGATGAAGAGACCCGAGAGCGTGACCGGGTCCATGATGTTGATGGCGGAGATGCCGGCCTTGGACGCGAACGCCGAGAAGAGGGCCAGCGCCGTGAGCGCCGCCGAGCCGATGGCGAAGCCCTTGCCGATGGCCGCCGTGGTGTTGCCGACCGCATCGAGGTTGTCGGTGCGGGCGCGCACTTCCTTCGGGAGGTGAGCCATCTCGGCGATGCCGCCGGCGTTGTCGGCGATGGGGCCGTAGGCGTCGACCGCGAGCTGGATGCCGGTCGTCGAGAGCATGCCGAGCGCCGAGATGGCGATGCCGTAGAGGCCCGCGAACTCGTACGCGACGAGCACGGCCGCGATGATGAGCAGCACCGGGATGGCGGTCGAGATCATACCGATGGCGACACCCGCGATGATGTTGGTGGCCGAGCCGGTCTCCGACGCCTTCGCGATGAACTTGACGGGCTTGTAGCTGGTCGAGGTGAAGAACTCGGTCACGAGCCCGATGAGCGTGCCTGCGACGAGACCAGCGATGGTGGCAAAGAAGATGCCGAGGCTGGCGCGGGTGGTGACGTGCGACGCGTCGATGGCGCCCGCTGTGGTGTCCACGAGCGACGGGGTGAGGCCGGTCGAGAAGTCGAGGACGAAGTTGGCCGGCAGGGCGACATCCAGCATGAAGTACGACGCGACGAGCGTGATGACGGCCGCGACGAGGGTACCGAAGTGGAGCGCCTTGCCCGGGTCTCCGCCTTCCTTCGTGGAGACAAAGAAGGTGCCGATGATGGAGGCGATGATGCCGATGCCACCGATATAGAGCGGCATGAAGATGAACTGGATGCCGGCGGCGTGGGCGGCGGGCGTACCGGTGGAGGCCATGGCGATGGCGGCGCCGATGATCATCGCGCCGATGATGGAGCCGACGTAGGATTCGAAGAGGTCAGCACCCATGCCGGCGACGTCGCCGACGTTGTCACCGACGTTGTCGGCGATGGTGGCCGGGTTGCGCGGGTCGTCTTCCGGGATGCCGGCTTCGACCTTACCGACGAGGTCGGCGCCGACGTCGGCCGCCTTGGTGTAGATGCCGCCGCCGACACGCGCGAAGAGCGCGATGGTCGATGCGCCGAGCGAGAAGCCCGAGAGCACGTTGAGGGTGATGATCATCGCCTGGTCTTTGTTGCCCGTGTCGAAGACGCCGAGCGTCTGGAACACGACGAAGAGGCCGGCGAGGCCGAGGATGCCGAGGCCCACGACGGTGAGGCCCATGACGGCGCCGCCCGAGAACGCGATGCCGAGAGCGGCATTGAGGCTCGTGCGTGCAGCGGCCGCAGTGCGCACGTTGGCGTTGGTCGCGACCTTCATGCCGATGTAGCCGGCGAGGCCGGAGCACCCGGCGCCGACGATGAAGGCGACGGCGATGAGCCAGTGGCTGTCCGCCATGCCGGCATTGCTGACGGCGAGCAGGATGGCGACGGCGACGACGACGATGCCGAGGACCTTGTACTCGCGAGCGAGGAAGGCCATGGCGCCTTCGCGGATCCACTGCGCGATCTCTTTCATCCGGTCATCGCCTGCATCGGCCTTCGCCACGGAGGCGGCGCGGATGTAGGCGAACAAGAGCGCCAGCACGGCAGAGCCGAGCACGGCATAGAGCCAAACCAAATCGGACATGGTGACGAATCCTCCTCTACGAGTTGCTTGAGACACTGGATTTGAGTGGCAGAAGAGCCGAGCGCCGCACGACGGCCGACTCTGTCTCCGCAAACGCTTCCTGGTCTGGCTCCGGGTAGGCACGTGACGCGCTGGCTTCCGAGGCATCAGACGGCATTGGCCGCTGCAAGGGGCCCGCCCTAGCACTGGCTCCCGGGTGTGTCAAGAAACCCAATGGAGTCCGAACCCATGACTGACGCGGCGATAAGGCCCGCAACTTTGTGGCGCCTGGGTCCCGCATAGGCGCCTGTTTCGACCCGACGTCAGAGGCTCTGCAGGAACGAGAGCAACGCGTCGCGGTCTCGCCGGCTTGCGTTGCGGAACAGCTCTCTCGAGGACTCGGCCTCGCCGCCATGCCAGAGGATGGCCTCGGCCAGGGTTCGGGCGCGGCCATCGTGCAGGTAGGTGGCCCCGGGCAGGACGGTCTCGGTCAGACCGATGCCCCACAGCGGAGCGGTACGCCACTCGCGGCCCGTGGCGTCCCAGTCCGGCCGCCCGTCCGCGAGGCCGTCGCCCATGTCGTGCAAGAGCAGGTCGGTGTACGGGGCGATGCGCTGGCCGGCCAGGATCGGCTCGGCGTGTGGGCCGGTGTCGACCGCGTCGACGTGACAGCTCGCGCAAGCGAACGACCGGAAGAGGACGCCTCCGCGGCGCACTTCGGACTCGGCACCCGGGGCGGCGGCAGGGGCTGGCACGCCCAGCGTCTGTACGTAGAAGACCGCGTCGGCGACGATGTCGGCGTCGAGCTCGTAGGTCGAGTCGGGCTCTGGGTTGAGCGGAGTCGTGATGCCCATGTCGTTGAAGTAGGCGCCCGCGACCTGCAACGTGAGGTCGACGGTGTTGGCTTTCCAGCCGAAGCGACCGAGGCGACGCGTGCCTTGCCGCGGGTCCCAGACCATGTTGGGGCGGCCGGAGATACCGTCGCCATCATCGTCGTCGGGGTCGGCGAGCGCGAGGATGGCCGCCTCGGGGATGGCCTCGATCAGCCCGAGGCCAAAGACGGGCGACGGGATTCGAGGCGAGCGTAGGACCTCGGGGCCGATGGGTGTGCCGTCGGCCCAGGTGAGCTCGACGATGGGCGCACGCAGGACAAAGGGAGTGCCGTCTGCGTAAACGCCTGGGACCTCCTCCCAGGTGAGGTCGACTGTGGCCTCGGGGTTCACGCCGTACACGCCGTGGTCCTGAATCTGGGTGCCGAGACCGGGGACCGGGATCGGGGCGCCCGGGATGTCGGTCTCGCCCTCCGCGAGAGAAACCCGCACGAGCAACGGCGACAAGACAGGTGGCCCACCGACGAGTGCCAGCCCGCGCCCATCACGCGGGTGGCAGCCGCCGCAGCTCGTATGGTTGAAGGTCGGACCCAGCCCCGGGTTGACCGGGGCCGGTGAGGTCACGAAGCGGGCTTCAAAGGCGGCGTCGCCGGCGCGATGGCGGTCGAGCTCGTCCGGGGTCAATGTCGGTGCCGGGGTGGAATAGGCATTCGAGCTCCGATCGAAGACCGTGAGCTCTCCGCCAACGAGAAAAGGTGTTTCAGGATGCCCATCGCCATCGCAGGCGACCAGGGCTGAGAGCAGCCAGGTCGACCACGAGAAAGCTGTGAACAAGGGCATGAGCAGACGTTTCATCGGCGAGGCATCCTGAAACGGAAATCGTTGTGGGCGTTGTACTCAACGACCGAAGAGCAGGTCGCTGAGGTCTCCTTCGAGCGTGTCCTGCAAGGTGCGGATCGCCGCCTGCGCAGCCAGGATGGACGAGGCGGCCGACTCATCGAGGATGGCCTCCGAGAAGGGGCCTGGGATGGCGCCGATGGCGGTGATGGCGGCGGTGATCTGCGTCTTGATGGTGGCATCGAGAGTCGGATTTCGCGCCGCGACCCACTCCGAGAGTCCACGGCCGGTGGTACCCGCTGCGGGGACGCGGCCCAGGTAGGCGTTCTCGACGCTGCGCATGTTGTCTTGAAAATCGAGCAATGAGTTGTGGCTGAACTGGCTCTCTTCGAGGAGCGGGTCCTTGTTGTCGAAGGGGTCGGCGATCTTGCCATTGGCGACCTCGTCACAGATTCCGGCCATGCCGTTGACGATCTCCTGAACGGCGGAGCTGAGCGACGGATAAGCGCTATTGCCCGCCTTTCCGGCCGTCGCGAAGAGGTCGCGGTAGGCGGCGATGCCCCCCTCCCCTTGCGACCAGCTCGTCGCGAGTCGGGCGGTGAGGGTAACGAAGTCGCCCGCGATGGCGTGGAGGTATTCGAGCTCGCGGGCGGAGAAGGAGGCCGCGGTGCGGGCGCCGGAGTCTCCAAAGAGGAGGTACTCCATGGCGTGGAAACCCTTCTGGCTGTCAGGGAGGTTGCTGACATAGGCGGCGGTGAGCGTGTCGGAGCTCTCGATGACCGCGGTCAGGTCGGTCTCGCTGAGCGGCCAGGTGTCGAGTGCGGGGTCGATGCCGAAAGTGTCGACGGGGCCAAAGAGGAAACCTTCGCTCTGTTCCCAGGGGGAACGGGTGGCGATCCAGGCGGCTCGGGCGGCCGTGAGCTTGGCTTCGTCCGGGGCGGCGGCGAGTGCTGCGACGGATGTCTCGAGGGCGACGGCGCGCGACGCGAGGAGCTCGTAGGTGGGCACGACGACCTCATCGGCGAAGTCTACGATGATCTGCTCGTCGTCGAAGGCCGTGCTGATGGCGGCTTCCTCGGAGTCGCAGGCCAGAATCGTGAACGGGGTGAGCAGTGGGACCAGGGCGAATCGTTTGAGCATGGTCGTTTCTCTTGAGGGTCGAGTTGTTCGAAGATCGAGGTGATCGGGCGAGCTCAGAAGCCGAAACCGGTGGCTAGGCGAACCGAGGTCTCGTCGCGGAGGTCGGAGGTCTGGAAGGCGCCGAGGTCGCGATGGACCAGGTCGAGCTTCGCGAAGACGAGCTCGTGGTAGCGCCACGAGAGGCCGGCCGTGTAGACGGCGCGAGCGAAGCGCGGGTTGTCGAAGGTGTCGCTCGAGGTGGACGACATGGTGTCGTAGTAGTCGAAGCGGAAGAACGGCTGGATGTGGTGGCCTGGCTCGATGGAAGAACCGAGGAAGGTCGCGAGATCGAGGCCGAGCTCGAGCCAACCAAAGAGCGCCTCGTCAGCGATGGGTGAGCGCAGCACATCGAGGTTGTTGGACAGGCGGGCGTTGCGCTCGGAGATGGCGGTGGCGTTGTCGAGGTGGCCCCAGAGGAACGCGCCCTGGACGAAGAGGGGTGCCAGGTCGAGGCGGACGTGGGCTGAGAGCAATGCGACCGCGCCCTGGACGTAGCCGCAGGGGGCGACTTCGTCGGCGCCGTCGTCGGCCGGGCAGCTCGGCACGAGGTCGGCCTTCGGGCGGTTGCGCGACGTGTTGCCGTAGTACGCCGACGCACCGACGAGGATGTCGGGGGTCGGTCGCCAGTCGGCGCGTAAGACGAATGCAAGGTCGCTGGCCGAGACGAGCTCGAAGCGGCGCTGGTGGCCTGACGCGATCCACTGCTGAGATGAAAAACCGGTGGAGTCGAGCCCGTTGACGACCTGGGCGGTGAGCGTCACGCAGCCGAGGGTCAGGTCGGCGGAAAGGCCCATCTCATCCCAGACGCCGGGGACGACGGTGGTCTCGGACTCGGGGCGGCCGACCGCGAGGTAACGCAGCGGCGAGCTGATCTTCGAGAGCAGGCCGACACCGATATAGAAGCGGCCGAGGCGCAGGCGCAGCGGACCGAAACGTTTGCCGAGCCAGAGCTCTTCGAGGATGACCTCGCCGCCGGCTTCGACCTCCTGCTCGAACTCGCCGAACTCCTCGTATTCGAGCTCCATCGCCACGCCGGCGCCGCGATGTTCGACCTCGAGCTCGGCCTCGAACTCGAAGCCGAGCGGGGCGTGCCCTTCGAGCTGGAGCATGAAGCGCACCGTGTCGAAGGTCAGGCGCGAGTCCTTGCGGGCGCCGCCCGGCCGGTTCTGGTCGAGCGCGTGGTCGTGCCACATGAAGTGGAGGTCGCCGTAGCCCGAAAGGTCGACGCGCCAACGCTCGGCGTCGGCGACGGGGAACGGCTCCCGGGTGTCGGTCGCAAAAGCGGGTCCACCGCCTGGAGCGAGGACCACGAGGACCATGAGGGTGAGCGCGGCAGCCGCTCGACGAAGCGCGGCATGGCTGCGTTCGGCGGGTGGAGTGTGGTGCTTATTGAAAACGACTATCAACATCGACATGGCTTGTAGGCGTTACGAATCGCGGGTGTCAACGCGAAATTTCGCCCACCCACCACAAACGATGCCCGGCCTTAGCGCGCTCTGACTCGGCCTCGCGCTCACTTGCGCAACCCTGGCTTTCGATGGATCGTCCCCGCGATGTCGGCATCGCCCGAGACCATTGTCGGCGCTGAACTGCGGGGGGTCTTCGCCCCCCCTGCGGGAGTCGTGCGCGCAGCCCAGACCACCGTCGTCTACAAGCTCATCCGCTTCGTGGGAGCGGGGAAGTTTGCCTGGGTCTACGAGGCCCTCGCCATCCAACCCAAGGCGGCAGGAACCAGGGGGGCGGACGCCCCGCCCGAGCGGGTCGCAGTCAAGCTCCTCTATCGTGAGGACGTGCAAGGGACCCGCCGTTTCCAACGCGAGATCAAGGTCATGCGCCAGCTGCCGGCGCACCCGAACTGCGTGGCCTACAAGGGGCACGGCACGCACGAAAAGCGGATGTGGGTCGCGATGGACTTCATCGACGGCTTCACGCTGGCGGCCGTCCTGAGAAGCCAGAAGGCCATCCCGGAGCGGGCGGCCTGTCTGCTCATGACGCAACTCTGCGACGGCTTCGAGGGGCTACACCGCCTCGGCCTCACGCACCGCGACATCACGCCCGACAACATCATGATCACCCAGGCAGACCGCCAGGTGAAGCTCATGGACTTCGGGCTCGTGCTCGACTCGCAGGGGCTCCTGCAACTCTATGAGCAGGTCGACATCCTCGACGGCGAAGACTTCAAGGACGACCTCGACGCCGGCCTCATCGCGGGCACGCCCGAGTTCATGGCGCCCGAGCAGATCCTCGACCCCCACGAGAAGGACCGCGCCCGCCAGAAGACCGACACGACGGCCGACGTCTTCGCGCTCGGGACCATCTTCTTCCAGCTCCTGTCCGGCCAACAGCTCTTCCCGTATGAGAAGGGTGCGCGGGGTGCCACCGGCAAACAGGCGCTGATCAACTATCTCGAGTATCGAGTCAAACAGCGCGACGACGAACTCGACTGCCCTCAGACGGTCAACGCCGAGCTCTGGTCCATCGTCAAGAAGAGCCTGGCGCGTGAGCCCAAGATGCGGCAACGCGACGCGACCGAGCTCGGCGCGGACATCCGCTATTATCTGGAGACCGGCCAGGGCGTCCTCGAGGACGACCTGTCTGCGACCATCGCGACCGAGTTCGACGCCAATCGCCTCAAGAGCATCGCCCTGCCGATGAGCACGAGCGAGTTCGCGTCGATCACCAAGGCCGCCGAGGAAGCGAAAGCGGCGCGGGCTTTGGCGCAAACGCAGGCGGCCGCTGCAGTCGGAGAGCAGCAGATCGTCGCGCGTCAGGCGACGAGCCCCGCCAACATCGAAAACGTTGCGGCGCCCGTGGGCGGCTTGGCCGGGGTGACGTCGGCGACACCCACGATTCCCAACGGGGTCATGTCGCCGCTCGAGTCCGTCAACCCGGCCTTTCCGGACGCGCCACTCGGGCCCAAGAAGCCGGCCTCGGGCAAGACGCCGTACGGCGGCCCGGGCAGCGAGAAGCCAACCCGGGTCGAGGGCGACGCGCCCGAGCCGGCGGCGCAACCCGCCCCCGACCGAGCGCCACCCAAGAGCCGCGGCTGGATCTATGCGGCGGTCGGGGTAGGCTTCGTCGGGCTCGGGGTGCTGGTCGCGGTGCTCTTGCACTGAGGTTCGGCAAACGGGCGCCAGGTGGCTCAGGAGGTTGCGCCGCACGGGTCCGAGGGCGCGTTGTCGAGCCCCGTGACCCGAGTCGGGGATGCCGCTGGCCTTGACGGCTCGTAGGAGTTGGGTTTGTCTCTGCAACCGAGCCCATCGGCCCAGGAGAGCCCCATGTTTCCCTTGCCCGCCATTCCGATGCTTCCCAAGCTGCACTCGTTCTTCGAGGTCGAGCAGACGAAGACCTTCATGAAATTCTTCGGCATCGCCCTGCTCGTGCAGTGGTTCCTGCCGTGGGGCGGGTCCGCCATGTCATGGAACAATTTCGGCGCGACCATGTGGCCGCTGCTGGTCGGGGTCGGCTTTGTCGTCCTGACGTTCGTTCCCGGCCTCGCGGACAACCTCAAACCCAACCTGCTCTTCCTCATCGCCGCGGGCTCAGGCGTGATCGGCGTCCTGTGGTCCTTCTCGATGGCGGGCGGGCTGGCCGGCGCGTTGAGCGGTGGCTTCTGGAGCCTCGGCTTCGGCTCGATCGCGCTCGCCACGACCGTGACAGGCCTGTTCATGTGGGCCCGAAACGGCTACCAGCAGGCGTTCTACATGATGATCCTCGGCGGCCTGGTCGGCTTCGCTTTGTCGCTCCTCATCCCGTTCGGCGGCACGCTCCCGCTCATCGGCATCTTCAAGTTCTTCCCGGGGATCTGGGGTGTCCTGGGTGGCATCGTCAACATCATCCTTTCGCTCGCCTTCATCGGCCTCCTCGTGCTGCTCGTCATGAACGTCTTCCTCAAGAAGGAGGACGCCGACCCCGAGCAGGTCCAGCGTTTCGGCTCGGCTCTCTTCGTGGCAGCGCTCCTCTTCCCCATCGTTCGCGGCCTCTTCATGCTGCCGAGCCTCTCGATGGCGCTCCATACCGTGGTCGTCGGCGGCATCTTCCTCTGGCTCGCCATCTGGGGGATGGTCTGCTTCTTCGAAGCGAAGGCCCGCGGCGAGAACCTGCTGGCCATCTGATCGCAGACGCACTCGAGACCCATCGAGCACCGAGCGCCCCGCACAACCTGCGGGGCGTTTTCGTTTGTGAGCGAAGTGCCGGGGCTCGGGGTTCGAGACCAGGACGAGGACAAGTCGAGCGGCTACTCGGGCCGGCCTTGCAGGATCCAGCTCTCGACGAGCTGGATGTCCTCTGGTGAGAACGCCGGGAGTCCAAGCGGCATCCCTCGAATACCCTCGACCACGCCGCCGGTCTCTTCCACCTGACGCGCGAGCATATGGGCCAGCAGCCGGGGTGTACCCGCCATCGAGCCGTCGGTCAGAGGCTTGAAGATGCTGCGGCGTGACCCGTCGGGGCCGATGCTACCGGCCGTGATGGAGGCGTAGTCGCGCAGGTTCAAGCCGCGCGGCGCGAACCCAAAGCCGCCGGTGTTGCCGGGGCCACCGTCGCCAAGAGCGAGGTCCGCCTCCGAGTGGCAATGCCAACAGACCTTGTGGAAGACACGCGCCTGCACCTCTTTGAACGGCACACGGCGCTCCAGAACCGGAAGTCGTTCCGGCACCTTACGAGCAGGCGGCGCCTTCAACGACACCTCGAGCAGGTAGGCCGCGACGTCCTCGGCTTCGTTCCGGCTGAGGCCGAGGCTCGGCATCGCGGACGTGGGCTTCATGGCGCGGGGGTTCATGAGCCAGCTCACGAGCGAGTCTTCACGAAGGCGCGTGCGCACGAACGCGAGGTCCGGGGCCAGCATCGTCCCGAGCGCGAGCTCGGCGGGTGTCATCGGCACGGGCAACGACGTTGGTGAGATGCCCGGCTCGAGGCCTGTCATCACGTGGCACGTCATACAGCCGGTGCGCTCCATGATGCGGCGACCGCGGCTGGGCCACGACAACCAACGCGGGTCGGCTTTTTCGGTCAGCTCGGCGTCCACTCCGGGGACAAGCCACCGGGCGAGCGCTTCGGCCTTGGGTCGGTCGAGGTCGAGGCGTGGCATCGACGCGCTCATGTTCGGACGCAGGTCGTGAGGCTTCAACAAGAAGTCGCGTACCCAGCTTCGTCTCAGCCGTTGTGAGGCGTCGAGCGAAGGAGCGGCCGTGAGGTCGACGACCGCCTTCTGCCAATGCGCGAGCACGTCGGGCGGCGCCTCGAAGCGACCGGACTGGATGGCCGCGTGACATCCGACACAGGCCTTGTCGGCTGTAGGCGACTCGAGGCCTGCGCCCTCGTGGCAACGATTACACTCGTAGGCGATGGCGAGCGCGGCCCCGTCGAGCGTGGCCGGCTTGACGCCGGGAGCGTCAGGTGGGGCCGGCTGGGCCAGGACAAGCGCGGGCAGCGTAAGCGTGAAACACGCCAGCGCGAAGAGCCCGCGACGTCGAACCTCAGGACTCACCCGGGCCCTTGAGCTTGCAGGTCGCAGGGTCGTTCGCGCGCAGCTTGCACTGCTCGACGGCGCGAGTCTTGACCTTGTCGTCGCTCGAGAGCTGGCCATAGAGGAGCCACGCGGCGGCGTCCGGCATCATGTCGTCGTCGGCGAGCTTGGCGAGGATCGCCAGCGCCTCGGCCGCCCCATCGGGCTGGCGCACGAGCCCTTCGGCGAGGCGCGCCATGAGGTAGGGGTTCTTGTTCTCGCGGTCGGCGAGCACACGGAGCTGGTCGACGGCCCAGGTCTGGGTCGCCATCGCGTTCTTTTCGCCGACGACGGCGCCCTTCGTCTTGATGGCGGCGATGGCAGCCACTCGCAGCGCACGAGCTCGCATCGAGTCGAGCTTGGCAGGCGAGCCCTTGCCCTCGACCGTCTTGCCGAAGGCGCCGGTCGCGTCGGCGGCGAGCTTGTAGGCCTTCTTGAAGTCACCCTCGTGAAGGGACTCCTCGGCGCGCACGAGCATGTTGGTCTTCGGGTCGAGCTCGTAGCGGTAGGAGTTGCCGCAGGCGAGTGCCGGCGTCATGGTGGCCACGGTCGAGGCGACGGGGACGGCGGACAAGGACGCGGCGAGAGCGAGGCGGGTGATGAGCTTCATGCGGATGACCTCCGGGGACGGACAGACCGGTTATAGACGAACCAGGGACGCTTTTGGTTCCCGCACTCCAAAAAATGATGCCGCGACCGCATCAGGCCTGGGCGAAGTGGGTGCGCATGACGTCCAGGGTGGGCCCGATGCGGCCTGACCGTCCGGACGACTATTACGGGGAGTTGGCCGGTCACTCCGACCGGGTTCGGGCGGTCGGCTGGGAGAGTGTCACTGCGGCGACCGAGCGATATCGGGTGGTGGCCGACCGCTTACGCCCCGGCGAACGTGTGCTCGACCTCGGCGCCGGACTCGGGGACTTCGGGCGTTATCTCGAAAGTCGAGGGATCGATGTCGACTATCTCGGGGTGGAACGCGACCCACGCCTGGTCGCACGAGGTCGGACTCTGGAACATTCCGTCCGGCTCGAGTCGGGTGACTTCATGGCGATGGAGCTCGAGGTCGCGGACGTCGTGGTGGTCATCGGGGCCCTCGTCGATGGAAGCTCGCTGCGCGATGGCGGCCTTCGCTTCGGCCGCCTGCGACGATTGATCACGCGGGCTCGGTGTCTCGCCCGGCGTGAGGTCGCGCTCGTGCTGCTCGACCAGGACCGGCTCGAGACGGACCCGATTCGTTCGCTGGAGTCGGCCCTCGGTGGCCTACGCCTGGCCGAGGTCCCGTGGCTCTTTCCCGACACGCCTGAGGTGAGGGTCGAAAACGTGCTGGCGACCGACCTCCTCGTCGTGGTCCCAGGGACTGCTGGCCGAGTGGCATTCGACCCAACCGCGAGCGGGCGAGACGACGTTTGAAGGACCGCGCGACCAGGGGGCTTGTGCTTTCGGTCGACGTGGCTATGCTCCGCCGTCGGAAACCCCGCCGGAGGAACCACCCATGCTCGACGAAATCTACACCGATACGAAGGCCAGCCTTCAGAAAGCCCACGATTCCTTCAAGCGCGATCTCCTCAAGATCCGCACGGGGCGGGCCAACCTGGCCATCCTCGACGGCATCAAGGTCGACTATTACGGCTCGCCCACCCCGCTGAACCAGGTCGCGGCGCTCAACATCGCCGACCCGCGCCTCATCACCGTCAAGCCGTGGGACAAGACGATGTTGCCGGCCATCGAGAAGGCCATCGTCGGCAGCAACATCGGCATCACGCCGGGCAACGACGGCGAGCTCGTGCGGCTGCCCATCCCGCCGCTCACCGGTGAGGTTCGTAAGAACCTCGTGAAGGAGCTCAAGAAGAAGGCCGAGGACGCTCGTGTGGTCGTCCGCAACATCCGTCGCGACGCCAACGAGCTCTCGAAGGAGGCGGCTGAGAGCGAGGACGATGAGACCCGCGCGCTCAAGCAGATCCAGAAGTTCGTGGACGAGGCCATCGCGCGGATCGACGCTGATTCGGCGATCAAAGAAAAGGAGATCATGGAGGTCTGATTCCTCTCGTCCGGCGCCCCCCGGCCGGACGATTGGACGACCCGATGATCAAACGAAAGGGGGCCGCGTCTCACGACGGGCCCCCGTTTGCTACATGACTGGCATGTCGACGTTGTCGACGCTCAGAACTGGTGCGCTTCGGTGCTGTCGTCGAGCGCGAGCGTGCTCGCAGTGCCGGCCGAGATCACCTGCGCCACGGCGTCGAAGTAGCCCGTACCGACCTCACGCTGATGGCGCGTGGCCGTGTAGCCGATCGCCTCGGACGCGAACTCCGCCTGCTGCAGCTCGCTGTACGCCGCCATGCCGCGGTCCTTGTAGCCGTGGGCGAGCGTGTACATCGAGTGGTTGAGCGCGTGGAAGCCGGCCAGCGTGACGAACTGGAACTTGTAGCCCATGGCGCCGAGCTCGCGCTGGAACCTGGCGATGTCCGTGTCCGAGAGCTTCTTCTTCCAGTTGAAGGACGGCGAGCAGTTGTACGCCAGCATCTTGTTCGGGAACTGCGCGCGGATGGACTCGGCGAAGCGTCTGGCCTCGCCGAGATCCGGGGTCGAGGTCTCGCACCAGATGAGGTCGGCGAAGGGCGCGTAGGCGAGCCCCCGCGCGATGGCAGCGTCGAGGCCGCCGTTCATTCGGTAGAAGCCCTCGGCGGTGCGCTGGCCGCCGCTCTTGTAGTCGATGATGAACGGCTGGTCGCGCTCGTCGATGTCGCTCATGATGAGCTTGGCCGAGTCCGCGTCGGTCCGTGCGACGAGCACCGTCGGCACATCATAGATGTCGGCAGCGAGCCGGGCCGCGACCAGCGTCCGGATGAACTGCGAGGTCGACACGAGCACCTTGCCACCGAGGTGGCCACACTTCTTCTCGGCTGCCACCTGGTCCTCGAAGTGCACACCCGCGGCACCCGCCTCGATCATGCTCTTCATGAGCTCGTGCGCATTGAGCGGCCCGCCGAAGCCCGCCTCGGCATCGGCCATGATCGGCACGAGCCAGTCGCGTTCGTGGCGACCCTCGGCGTGGTCCACCTGGTCAGCGCGCAGCAGCGCCGCGTTGATGCGCTTCACCACGTTGGGCACGCTGTCGACCGGGTAGAGGCTCTGGTCGGGGTACATGCGGCCGGCCGTGTTGGCGTCGGCGGCGACCTGCCACCCCGAGAGGTAGATGGCGTTGAGCCCTGCGCGCACCTGCTGCACCGCCTGATTGCCGGTGAGCGCGCCGAGCGCGTTCACGTAATCGGTGGTGGTCATGAGGTGCCAGAGCTTCTCGGCCCCGAGTCGCGCGATGGTCTGCTCGACTTGGTAGCGCCCGCGCAGCCGCTCGACGTCGGCCTGCGTGTAGGGCCGCTCGATGCCGGCGAAGCGCGCCGGGTCAGACGTACGGGTGGTGGGGGTGGTGATACGGTCGGAGAGCGTCATGTGGGGTGTGGTCATGGCGAGTCCTCTAGGGGGGCAATGGGGCGATGGGGCGATGGGGCAATGGGGCGATATGGGAACGACGAACGGGGTGGCTGGGTCTCGTGGACAAGGGGCGACGCGACGTCGCGTTGAGGTCAACGCAGCGGCGCGATGGCTCTGGCGTAGGCTGCAAGGGTGAGGAATTCTTCGAAGACCGGGCTCATGACGAGGCGGTCGAAGAGCGCGCGGGCTTCGAGGTGGCGACCCGTGTCGAAGCGGTCCTCGCCGACCTCGTGCCGGATGCGCAGGAGCTCTTCGTCGACGACGGTCTGATAGAGCGGCCCATCGAGCTTCACCGGTCCGGCTTCGGACTCGAGCTGGACCCCGCGCCAGAGCCACTGCCACACCTGAGCGCGGCTGATCTCCGCGGTCGCCGCGTCCTCCATGAGGTCGTAGAGCGGCACACATCCGCTGCCGCGAAGCCACGCCTCGAGGTACTGGATGCCGACCCGGATGTTGTGACGCAGGCCTTCGGTCGTGGGCTTGCCGTCATGGATTGCGAGCATGTCTGCCTCGCCCACACCGCAGGGCGGACGGACCTTCTCGATCTGGTTGTTGCCGGGCATGTACTCGTCGAAGATCGCCCGCGCGATGGGCACGAGCCCGGGGTGAGCCACCCAGGTACCATCGTGTCCGTCGCTCACCTCGCGCAGCTTGTCGGCGCGCACCCGCTCGAAGGCCAGAGTGTTCCTGGCCTCGTCGTCCTTGACCGGGATGAACGCGGCCATGCCGCCCATGGCGTGGACTCCGCGGCGATGACAGGTCTCGATGAGGAGCCGCGAGTAGGCGCGCAAAAACGCCTTGTCCATCGTCACCTTGGAGCGGTCGGGCAGGATGACGGCAGGGGCCGCGCGATGCCGCTTGATGAAGCTGAAGATGTAGTCCCAACGACCGCAGTTGAGCCCGGCCGAGTGCTCGCGCAGCTCGTAGAGGATCTCGTTCATCTCGAAGGCGGCCGGCAGGGTCTCGATGAGGACGGTCGCTTTGATAGTGCCACTGGGCAGGTTCAAGCGCCGCTGTGCGTGCAGGAAGACCGTGTTCCAGAGGCGCGCCTCGAGGTGGTTCTCGAGCTTTGGCAGATAGAAATAGGGGCCGCTGCCGCGACGTACGAGCTCATGCGCGTTGTGGAAGAGGAAGAGCCCGAAGTCGAAGAGGGCACCCGGGATGGGGCGCCCGTCGAGCTCGATGTGCGCTTCGGGCAAGTGCCAGCCGCGTGGTCGCACCAACAGCGTCGCGACGGTGCCGGCGAGCTGGTAACGTTTGGCGCCCTGTTGAAAGGTGATGTCGTGCCGCACGGCGTCTGCGAGGTTGACCTGACCGCCGACCGCGTTGTCCCAGGTGGGGCTCGTCGCGTCTTCGAAGTCGGCCATGAAGACCTTGGCCCCCGAGTTGAGCGCGTTGATGACCATCTTGCGGTCGACAGGGCCGGTGATTTCCACGCGGCGGTCCAGGAGGTCGGCAGGCAGCGGGGCGCAGCGCCAGTCGGCCTCACGGATGTGTGAGGTCTCGGGACGGAAACCGAGGATAGGCTCCCCGCGCATGGCGCGCTGGTCCATGACCGATTGGCGGCGGTCGCGCTCTTCCATGAGCCAATCGACCCCTGGACGGAAACGCTCGACCAGATCGAGCACAAAGGCCAGGGCCTCGGGTGTGAGGATACGCTCGTACTCGGGCATCGGATGTGCCGCAGGTCCGAGCAACCGCACACGCCCCGAAAACGAAGGCGGAAGTGAGTGGAGCAGGGTCGGGGCGGGCGTCGGGCTCATCGTTCTCTCCTCGCTGTGTGGCTCGGCCATGGTGCTGACAGGATTCACAACCGGCAAGGCAAAGCGACGCAAGCCCCATGAGCATTGAGTTGAGTCTGTCAATCGGGTTCGGCGCCGGTGTAAATCTTGTCAACCCGGGTCCGCTCTGCCATCGTGTCGGCATGAAGCTCGCTGGTCATCGCCGCCCCCCACATCGCGACTCAGAGCCTCTGCCGAAAGCGGTCGCAGGACCTGCGTCGAGTCCTCCCAAAGAGGTGTCGCGATTCGGTGCCAAGGTGCGCGCCTTGCGGCGACGCGAGCAGATGACCCAGGTCCAGCTCGCCGAACGGCTCCAGATCTCACCGAGCTATCTCAACCTCATCGAGAGCAACCGGCGCTCGCTCCCGGCGCCTATGCTCATCAAGCTCGCGCAGATCTTCCGGGTCGAGCTGTCACACTTCGCTCTCGACGAGGACCAGCGGATAGGCGCCGACCTGCTCGAGCTCTTTGCCGACCCGCTCTTCGAAGAACACGGCCTCACGAGCACCGACGTCCGTGAGCTCGCCAACGCCTCGCCCGGTGCGGCGCGTGCGGTCCTGTCGCTCTACCGCGCGTACGAGTCCTCACGCGCGCTGGCCGACGAGCTCAGCGCCCGCCTCGCCGTCGATGATGTCACGACCAACGGGGGCACCCTCGTCACTTCGGAAGAGGTCGGCGACCTGCTCCAGCGTCACATGAACTACTTCCCGGCCCTCGAGTCCGGTGCCGACGAGCTCTGGCGACGCGCCAGGCTGGATATCGATGACCTCTACTCCGGTCTCGTGCGCGACCTCGGACGCGCTCACGGCGTCACGGTGCGGATCCTGCGCAACAGCCATGACCGCGGCATCGTGCGCCACTTCGACCCCGACACGAAGGAGCTGCAGCTCTCCGAGCTGCTCCCGACCCGCAGCCGCACCTTTCATGTGGCCTACCAGATAGGACTGCTCGAGCAGGGGCAGGTACTCGCGAAGCTGACCTCGGAGCCCCAGCTGACGACGGCCGAGGCCCGCTCGCTGGCCCGGGTGGCGCTTGGAAACTACTTCGCCGCCGCGGTCCTCATGCCTTATGGCCAGTTCCTCGAGGCAGCGCGAGAGCTCCGCTACGACATCGACATCCTGGGGCGTCGCTTCCGCGTCGGCTTCGAGCAGGTCTGCCATCGCCTGACCACGCTGCGACGACCCGGCGCGGAGGGGGTCCCCTTTCACATGGTGCGCATCGACGTCGGTGGCAATATCAGCAAACGATTCTCGGCCAGCGGTATCCGCATCGCACGCTATGCCGGCATCTGCCCCAAGTGGAACATATTCCAGGCTTTTCAGACGCCCGGAATGATCCGGATCCAGGTCTCACGCACCCCTGGAAGTGGCAACTACTTCTGCATCGCCCGCACGGTCCAGAAGGACTCCGCGGGATTCCATTCGCAGCAACCCATCAACGTGGTCGGGCTCGGCTGCCAGCTCGAGCACGCGCGTGAGATGGTCTACTCGGACGGCATCGACCTCGACAATCCGGACATCGTGACACCCGTCGGCACGACCTGCCGGACCTGCGAGCGTGTGACCTGCGAGCAGCGCGCGCTGCCGTCCGTGCGTGTCCCGTTGGAGGTCGACGAGAACACCCGCGGGGCTTCGCTCTATGCCCATCCGCTGCGCGTCGATTAGCACAGCGATGCACTCTCCGCCGAGGCTCCGGGGGCGCGCACGCCCGCCAGGCCCCGGCCTTTCGACAGCCCGGGTGCTTCACAAGCCCGTTCAGCGAGCCTGGCGTCCAACACCCTGGCGACGGAGTTCTTGAGCTTCGGGGCTCGTCATTGGCCTCGCGGGAGGGCGTCGATGTGCGCCTCGAGCGGGTCGGATATCGAGGTCGCGAGCGAGCGGGTCCAGGCGATGACCGGGTCGCGCATGTGCTGGCCGGTGGCTGTCGGGACGAGGCTCGCGTCGATGGGGAAACCCGAGCCACCGACGAAGACGTAGTTGTTGAGGAGGACGTTGTAGGTCGCGTCATCCACGAGTGGCCCGCCACCGGCGAGGGTCAGGATGAGGTCGCTGCCGTCGACCTCGTAGGTGAGACCCGCGACCGCGACGAAACACTGCGGAGAGAGCACACCACAGTTGGTGGCCATGGCGCGCATGGCGGCGCGGAGCTTCGCACCGGTCATCGGGACCTCGAGGATGTAGTTCTCGAAGGGCATGACCGCGACGACGTCACCCACCGTGACCGTGCCCGTGGCAATGGCCGCCTGCAAGCCACCCGAGTTCTGGATCGCGATGTCGGCCGTGGGAAAAGCCGCGAGCCAGGAGTCCATCACCCAGTTGGCCAGCGGCCAGCTCGGCCGGGTCAGGCCCGTCGCGGTGTAGCCGAGCTCTTCGCCGAGGTCGACCGCGGCCAGCGCCTCCCACTTCGCGACTGCGGTCTCGACGGCGGCATCGGGGGTCACGGGGTTCGCCTCCGATGTGGGATACTCGACCGCGACGTACTCGAGCTTCACAACGGCAACGGCCCCGCTCGCCGGATCGTGGCTGAGCGTGATGGCGTGGTAACCATTGAAGTATTGGCCGCTTCCAACCAGTGGCACGCCGCCGACCACGTCGGCTACAGGGTCGCCAGAGCGCCCGGCGAAGGCGAGCTCGATGGGCTCGGTCAGGTTCACGAGGGCGCCCTGCATCTGACCGACGGAGCACGAGCCGAGCGCGATGACGATCTCGGCGCCGGCTTCACGCGCGAGCCGGGCCTCGCGGTCGATGGTGGCGGCCAGGTCGGCGAAGTCGAGGTCGGCCAGGTCGGCGGCGTTCGCGTCGCTGTTGATGTCCATCAGGCCGATGACGGCGACGTCGACCTCACCCACGCGGCTGATGGTCGTGGCCTGCACGAAAGGGGCGAGCTCGCCCGTCGCTTTCAGGCGCATATTGGCGGAGACGATCGGGTAGCTGGCCTCGTCGATGCGGTCCAGCAGGGCCTGACGTCCGAAGTCGAAGTCGCGCGACCCGAGGGCCGCAGCGTCGAAGCCCATGAGGCCGAAGACCTCGACGACGGACTCGCCGCGAAGCCAGGTCGAGCTCGGAGAGCCGATCCAGCTGTTGCCGCTCGACAACACGAGGTGGGTCGCGGGGCTGTAGTCTTCGCGCTCCTTCCACCAACCGGCCACGTTGGCTGCGCCGCCCAGGACTTGCAGCAAACCATCTTTCACCTCTTCGCGCGGGAGGAGGCGCCCCCGCTCGTCGCTGGTGTGCAGGACCGTGACGAGGTTCAGGGACGGGGTCGTGTCGCTGACGTCACTGACATCGGGTGTGACGGAGTCGGCGATGTCGGTGGCGTCTTGTTGTGTGTCTTGGGCGTCGGGCGTGTTCGTGTCGGAGGGCGAAGACGTCGAGTCACCGCAGGCGGAGACGGTCGATAGAACAGAGGCGAACACGACGGCGTGTGTGCTCAGGCGCATGGGGTGGTCCTTTGTGTGTGACGGGACAGAGGGAACACTCCAAGTGTTGCACACAAAGGCAGAATGGCAAATCCAGGTGTGGCGGATAACCCATGGTGTGAGTGCCGAAAGTCACCGCACACCGACGATGCAAAACCCGACCTGGCGGCGTACGAAGGGTCCACAGCGAACGTCGCGGTTCGTTGCATGACCCCCAGCGGCGTGGAAACACGGAGCCTCTATGTCGAACCCCATGACCCGGACTTCCGACCGCGCCCACGCGCTCAGAGAGGTCGCCGACGGCGTGTCGACGCTCCGGCGCCTCACCGATGAGGCCGCCGGGCGCTTCGACGGGCTCATCGCGGGGCGGCCGCCCGAGGCGCGGCCGAGCCTACGTAACTTCGTGCGGTATCTCGCGCTGCGCACCCAGGACATGAGGCCGCTCCAGCGGCAGCTCGAGCACCTCGGGCTCTCGCGCCTCGGTCGCTGCGAGGGCCATGTCCTCGCGAGCCTGGAGGCCGTGACCTCCACGCTTGCCGTCCTCGTCGGTGACCCGGAGGTCGCGAGCGGCGTGACCCACCCAGACGAGACACCGGACTTCGACGCGGGGCCGCAGGTGCTGGCCGCACGGACCGTCGAGCTGCTGGGCGAGCGACGAGGGAGCCGTCAGGTCCGCATCATGGTGACGCTCCCCGGGGAGAGCGCCGACGACGGCGAGCTCATCGAGCGGCTCATCGCGGCGGGCACGGATCTCGTCCGCATCAACTGCGCCCACGACGACGCGGTCGCGTGGGCGAAGATGATCAACCACGTGCACGAGCGGAGTGCGCGGCTGGAGCGGACCTGTCGGGTGGTCATGGACCTTGGTGGGCCCAAGCTGCGGACGGGTGCGGTGCGTGAGCCGTTCGAGCTGAAGGTCGGTGACCGGCTGCTGGTCGCTCGAGACCCAACGGCGGGTGGCCCAGGCTTCGAGCTCGAGGCCGGAAAGCCGAAGCTCGCGCGGATCCCATGCCAGCTACCGGAAGCGCTCGACCATGTCGTCGCCGGGCAGCGGATCTTCTTCGACGACGGCAGGTACGAGGCGGTCATCGAAGAGGTCGTGCCCGAGGGCGTCATCGTCCGCTTCGTCCAGTCGAGGTCCGAGAAGGTCAAGCTCAAAGCGGACAAAGGCATCAACCTGCCCGACTCGAAGCTCGCCCTCCCTGCGCTCACCGCGAAGGATCGGGTCGACCTCGAGTTCGTCGCGCGCCACGCCGACCTCGTCGGCTACTCCTTCGTGCAGGACCCGAGCGACCTCGTGCTGCTCGACGAGGCGCTGGGGCCACTGGGCGCAGGGCTGGGCGTCATCTTGAAAATCGAGACAGCGCGCGCCTTCCGCGCCCTGCCCCGGCTACTCTTGGCGAGCGTCGGGCGGCGGCCCGTCGGGGTCATGATCGCGCGCGGCGATCTGGCGGTCGAGGTCGGCTACGAGCGACTGGCCGAGGTCCAGGAGGAGATCCTTTGGTTGTGTGAGGCCGCTCAGGTCCCCGTCATCTGGGCGACCCAGGTGCTCGAGCGGCTCGCGAAGAAGGGGACACCGACGCGTGCCGAGATCACCGACGCGGCGATGTCTGAGCGCGCCGAGTGCGTCATGCTGAACAAGGGCGCACACATCGTCGAGGCGGTGCGGCTGCTCGACGGGATCCTCTCGCGGATGGAGGCCCACCAACACAAGAAGGCCCCGCTGTTGCGGCCGCTCGCCGTGGCCGCCGACGTCCTGGCCGGAGCCACAGGCCGCCCGCTCTAAAGACTTCGAGCACCCTGATGATGGGGAAGGCGATGGCGACGGCCCCCTTGTAACGGGGGACTTTCGAAGTCTGGGCGGCGCGCCGAAGGTGTGCGAGTGTGGGGGCCGACTGTGTGGAACGAGGACTCATGATGCACACCCCCAAGACTCTCGGTTGGCTCCTGCTGGCACTTGCACTCGGCGCGTGTGGCGCCTCGAAGCCGGAGACGCCGGCCACCGCCGCAACCCCCGCCGAGCCCGAGCCTGCGCCCACGAGCGCCGAAGTGGATGCGGCCGCGCCTCCCACCGAAGCGCTCGCCAACGCGAACTTCGACGCGCTCACGAAGGAGGACAAGAAACGTTTCATGAAGGAGGTGGTGATGCCTCCGATGCGTGAGGCGTTCAAGAACTTCGACGCCGAAGAGTATGGCAAGATCACCTGCGGGACGTGCCACGGGACGGGCGCCAAAGAGGGGCACTACGAGATGCCCAACCCGCTGCTCGAGCGTCTGCCTCAGACCTCTGAGGGCTTCAAGGCGTTGGCCGAGCGCCACCCGAAGGAGCTCGCCTTCATGAAGGAGACGGTCTCGCCGCTCATGGCGAAGCTGCTCGGCGAAGCACCGTACAACCCCGAGACGCATGAGGGGTTTGGTTGCTTTGGTTGTCATATGGCCGAGGGTGCCGAGGTGCCCGTTAAGACTCAGTGAGGCGTCGGTGAGGGGCGCACTTCGAGAACCTCGGGGCGCCGGGAGTAGGGACCGAGCGCGAGCTCACCGTCAGGGGTGATGTTGAGTCGGACCGCGCCGAGCTCACCGGTGACGAAGGCCTGGATCTTCCGTTCGGCGTAGCGGTTCAGGACGACCTCGTGTGGGGGCTGCGGGGCACGTCCGGGCAGGCCTGAGACGATGGCGTAGGTCGGCGCGACGCTGTCCAGAAATGCGTTTGAAGACGAGCTCTTGCTGCCGTGGTGCGGGGACTTGAGAACGTCGGCATAGAGGTCGGGTGCACGCAGCTCGGGCAGGTCGCGGCGATGGTCGAGTGAGAGCAAGGCCGTCTCGGCCGGGGTCTCGATGTCGCCGGTCAGGAGGACACGGCGACCCGCGAAGGCGATACGCATCACGATGGAGGCGTCGTTGTCTTTCATGCTGCAGCCGGCCTCGTGTTCGAGCTCGGCGGGTGGCCAGAGGACCTCGAGCTCGGCGCCGCCCCAGGTCAGCGGTGGGCCACGAGCAACGTCGCGCACTCGCCCTCCACGAGCGAGAACCTTCGCGACGGCTGCGTCTACCTGGGGCGAGCCGCGGCTACACGGCGGGAGCCAGAGCTCGGCGACCTCGATGCGTTCGAGCACGGTGGCGGCGGCGCCCACGTGGTCGAGGTCGGCGTGGGTGATGACGAGGAGGTCGACCTTGTCGAAGCCCAGAGCGAGCAGGCTCGGCACCACCGTGCGCTCGCCGAGGAGCCGATTCGCGTTGGGGCGGATGTGGCCACCGACGTCGACAAGAATACGTTGGCCCTCGGGCAATCGGATCGCGAGCGCATCGCCGTGGCCCACGTCGAGCGCGACCATCTCCATGCCGGGTCTTGGCGTCGCGACGGCCACTGCGGCCAGTGACGTCGCGATGAGCGTGAACGCGCCGAGGCGTCGCAGGCCGGTCATCAGCGCCATGAGCATCGCCGCCGATGCGATCAGCGCGAGGATGAGAGGCCAGCTCGCGGTCGAGGACGCGCCGACGAGGCCACCGGACCAGAGGATGAAGTCGTTGAAGAGCTCGCCGAGGAGTACGAGCAGTGGAGCCGTGAGGTCGCCGAGCGGCGGGATGAGGGTCACGAGAACGAGCCAGAGGACTCCCGCGGGAAAGACGATGAACGACATCATCGGGATGGCGATGAGGTTCACCCAGAAGCCATGCAGCGGGAGCTGGCCAAACCAGGCGAGCCCGATGGGCAGCGTCACGAGTGAGGTCACGATGTTCGTGAGCAGAAAGGCGCAGAGGCCAAACCCGAGTGTGCGCGTGATGGGGCGCATCGGCCGGTCGGGGTCCTTGAACCAGGCTCGGAGCGAGCGGACCGAAGGGACGATGAGGACGAGTGAGCAGGTGGCCGCGACCGAGAGCTGAAACCCTGCGCGGGTGACGGCTTCGGGGTCGAGGGTCGCTGCGGCGAGGATACACAAGGTCAGGGTGCGTAGCCCGCTCTGGCGGCGCATGAGCAGGAGCCCGGACAAGACGATGGAGAATGCGATGAGGGCCCGGTCGGTTGCGTCGGACGGGGCGATGATCTTGCCGTAGAGCGCGACGATGAGGACGGCGGCAATGGCGGCGATGTTCGTGATGCGGCGACCCTGGGCGTAGCGGCGCGTGAGTGGGAAGAGGATGAGGCTGCGCTTCAACAGGGCGAAGAGGCCAAAGCCCAGCAGCGCCAGGTTCATCCCCGAGATGGCGAGCAGGTGGGCGGTGCCGGTGTCCTGGTAGGCGTAGCGCGCCTCGGACCCGAGCTCGGAGCGGTCGCCCAGCAGCAGCGCTCGGAACAGAGCGGTCGCCGTCGGGCTGTCCTCGAAGTGGAGGCGCTGGCGAAGGGCGAGCGAGAGGGTGGCGTTCCACGACGGTGGGTCGAGGCCCGGGCGGGGGTCCGAATGAGCGAGCGCGAAGACACCTGGCAAGGCCGGTGGGGTTGTCGTCGGGTTGAGCGCGACGCGTGGGCGGATGAGCTCGCCGTCCAGCGAGATAGAGGCGCCGAGTCGAGGCGGGTCGAATGGGCGCGCGCTGACCCGGAGCGGATGTGTGATGGGGTGGCGCTGGCCATCGAGAGTCACCGTTGCGTCTTCGAGGAGGAAGCCGTGCTCTGGCTTGACCTCGACGACCGTGCCCTCGATGAGCAGGGGTTGTCCTATGGGCGGTTGGTCCGGGGCGCCGCGCCACTGGCCAAGCGCGAGGCCGAGGCCGAAGGCGAAGAGCCAGGAAAGAATGCGGTCGAGGCGGCGGTGGGGCAGGAGAGTACCGCGACGGCTCGTGTTGGTGAGGCCGCGGCGGGCTGCGCGCAGTGCCACGGTGGCCAGCAGCAGCACGGCGGCGATGCCTATGGTCGACCATATGAGGATGGCCATGAATGGGCCGAGGTAACGAACCTCGTCGATGACGGCAACGGCCTGGCCGGTGACGACGAGCGCCAAGACCGGCACCGACAGGCACCAGGCGACGAGCTCGAGTGCAAGATGCTGCCACGGGCCTGGAGCTGTTCTACGCGAGGGTGGTGGGTTCGAGGTACACTCAAGGGGAGTACCCCGAACGGCCGATCTTGATCCGCCTGACCGGCACTTTCTAAACAGGAACCCATTGAGCCGGAGCCAAGATGGGATGCAAGGAACCAAGGAGCGAGCGCGGCGGTGTACTGGACGTACTCGGGATCTGCGACCCCGCGCCCCGCGATGAACGACGAAGTGACGCCGCATCGCGCTTGGCTCCGAGCCAAGGCGTTTCTGTTCAAGAGGCTGGTCGCTGCGGGTCGCAGCCGCGATGTGTGGTTGGCCTTTCACCGAGCGGCAGTCCGCGATAGAAACCGGTGAAGGTTCATCACGCGGAGGCATGGCCATGAAGGTTGTCCATCTCGTCTGGCTGGTGCCGTTCTCGTGGACGGCCTGTGAGGAGAAATCGAGCTCGAACGAGGCCGAGCTGAGTGCCATCTCAGAGCGCATCGTGGAGCTCGAAGCGCAGCTCGCGGCGCTCGATGGGCTGCGCGGTGAGAAGGGCGAGCCTGGGCCCACCGGTGCGCAAGGCTCACCGGGCCAGGCGGGTGAGCGGGGTGCGACGGGTCCACAGGGACCAGGTGGCGCGACCGGCCCGCAGGGACCGGCCGGCATCACGGGGCCAGCTGGGGCGACTGGTGCGGCGGGACCCATTGGTTCGATGGGACCGGCCGGCGCCAATGGGACCGATGGGGCAAGGGGGGCCATGGGCGAGGTCGGTCCGGTCGGGCCTCAGGGGGAGCGTGGGCCTCCCGCATGGGGGCCCGGCGAAGAGCCGGCGCCGGCCTATGTGGGCGAGCTCGTTCTGAACGCGGGTCCGGGCGCTCCAGAAGCGACGCTGGCGGTGCGACGCTTCAGCATGACGACGACCCTGCCGGCACCCAGCGGCTCGGGTGATAGTTCTCCACGTGCGGACTTCAGCCCCGCCATCTTCGAGGTCGAGCTGGATGCGGCCCAGATCCCCATGTTTCAAGCGCTCGCCATCGGTGGCGTCTGGGGGTCTGCTACCTTCACGCCGACGCCGGGCTCGGGCCTGGAATCGGTCGAGTTCACGACGGCGGGTGCGCGCGCGCTACGCTGGACCACGGCGAGACACGATGGCCAGCACCACCTTATCGAGCTCGAGCTCGCGGCCATAGCGTTTGCCATACGCCCCGAAGCCGGCCAACCGGTCTCGTGGAACAGATCCACCAACACGGGCACGGGCACGCTCGATACGGCGCCGTTCAGCCTCGTGTCCGGTGGGGCATTTGTGGGCGCCATCCATGGCTCGCGCATCGAGTGGGACGTCACCATCCCGACCACCTCCGTCTCTTCGGGCGGAGAAGGACTCGGCAGACCGAGGCTTGGCGGGTTGACGCTCTTCGGCGCCCCGGTCGGCGCGCATACGGCGCAGTGGTTTCTGCGCATGGCCCGCGGCGTCCCATGGGAACACGCGACGGCCCCCATGCCGCTCACAGCGCTCACCATGGACGACGACCTGCCCGTGTCGCAAGTCGAGCTCAGCTGCGGTCTGGTTCCATCCGTCCTCACTTTGCGCTCGACGGCTGACGGCGGTCTCGAGCAGGACATCACCTTTCGCGCAGGCGTCCTGCGCCTCACCGCCTACGAGGCCGGTATCCCGACGACGTCGACGAGCTGGTCGTTCCTCATGAACCAGAGCTCGACAACGTGCGAATGAGACTCGGCAGCATGAGGTGAATCCTCGATGCGGACTCGCGCGTAGCTTCAGAGGCGGCGGCGAGTGCGCTTCAAGGCACGGGCGCGACGCCCTTCGCTCGAACCAGCTCGGTCGCGAGCCGAGTCACCATGGCCGCCCCATTGAGCGTCTCGGGCAGGGCCGCAGCGGCGATGAGCGCCTCGTCGAAGCGGCGCTCGCGCCACAGAACGAAGATCGGGCGCACCTGTGGGGCCACGCTGTCGAGCCCTGACGCTGGGCCGGCGAGTAGACGACTCGCCTCGAGCACCATGACCGGATAGGGGTCGAAGACGATCCCGCCAGCGGCTTTGGCCAGCGCGGTCTGTGCGCGTCCGAATGCGTCAGGGTCACCCTCGAGACCGACGACCAGCTCGCTCATCCCGTGGGCCAACCAGTCGCGGCCGCGATCGGCCTGGTGGTGGCAGCGGACGATGACGAGCGAAGCGGCGATGCCGAGCAGCACAAGCGTGCCGACGGTACGCCTGGCGACTCGTGAGCTCATGGCCCGTAGAGGATCTTCGCGGCCTCGGGGTTCTTCGTCGCTGTCATCTTCTTTGCGACCTCGGCCCTGGGCACGCCGTCTGCGAGCAGCTTCTTGCCGTCCTCGACCGCGCGCCGCACCTGCGACTCGATGCCGATATAGCTCCCCCACCCTACCGTCTTCTCGCCATTCACGAAGAAGGCCGGTGTACCGGGTGCATCGAGCGCCTGGGCCTGCGCCGACTCGTACGCAACCTGAGCTGCAAGCACCGGATCGACAAGGTCTTTCTCATACTGGGCGAGGTCGCAGCCGACCGATTGGGCCGTCGAGGAGAGCGTCGCGTCGTCGAGCATATGCTGCTGGTCGAAGAGGCGGTCGTGCATCTCCCAGAAGCGTCCCTGGCGCATCGCCGCGAGCGAGGCCCGGGCCGCGGGTTCGGCGCGTTGGTGGCTCGAGAGGGCGTGGTGTTTGAAGATGATCTGCACGTCCTCGGGGTAGGCGCGCGCGAGCTTCTTCATGGGCTCGACTGCGCGGCGGCACACCGGACACTGGAAGTCGCTGAACATGTACACCTTGACGATGGCGTCGTTGGGTCCCATTGCGGGCGACTCGCCCGGCGTGCCTGCGAATCCTGCGACGGCGGGAGGAGCCGGCACCTTCACGAGCGGCACGACGGGTGTCAGGCCGGGGGTGCGCTCGAGCGTCTTTTCGTCGGGCTCCACGGGGCTGGCACTGACCTCGGCCGGGACCGGCGTCGGCGGTGCTACGGGCGTCGGGGTCGGGGTCGGAGCGACTGTCCCCGAGACCGGGGGCGAGGCCGCAGCCTCGGCGCTGGGGGCCGCGACATCTGCGGTCGTCGGACCTGGAGCTTCGACCTTGGGCGGGGCTTGAGCGGGTCGCTCGCTGCAGCCCGTGAACCCCGACATCCCCGTGAACCCCAACATCGCCATCGCTACGAGCGTCATCCGCATATGCGCCTCCCGACCTGCAGTCGAATCTCTCGCATACACGCCTCGCGACCTGTCCGCAAACGTGTTCGCGGCGACACCCCTTCGTGAGTCCATGGCTGCCTCGCGGAAAAGCGCTTAGACTGGTGGGCGTCCAGGGAGGCCGTCATGGAGCTCAGCGCACGTTATCGCGGTTGTCTTCTCGGGGTTGCGACCGGCGATGCGGTCGGGACCACGCTCGAGTTCAAGGCGCCGGGCACCTTCATCCCCATCGAGGACATGGTCGGTGGCGGTCAGTTCCGCCTGCGCGCCGGCGAGTGGACCGACGACACGGCCATGACGCTGTGCCTCGCCGAGAGCCTGCTCGAAGCCAAAGGCTACCACCCGCGCGACCAGATGAAGCGATATATCCGTTGGTATCGCGAGGGCCGGATGAGCTCGAATGGCGAGGTCTTCGTCGTAGGCAACACCATCCAGAGGGCGCTCGAGGACTTCGAGCACAACGACAACCCATACGCCGGAACGACGGACGAGCGCGCCTCGGGCACCGGCTCGGTCATGCGTGTCAGCCCGATCGCGCTCTACTATCGTAACCACCCGGCCGAGGCGATCCGGCTCGCTGGCGATAGCTCGCGCTTGACCCACGGGTCGGCGATAGCCGTCGACGCCTGTCGCTACTACACAGCCATCCTGGTCGGCCTGCTCAACGGCGCGACCCGGGACGAGGTGCTGGGATCTCGCTACTCACCGGTGCCCGGCCTGTGGGACGCCCATCCGTCGCACAAGCTCATCGATGAGGTCGCGCAGGGCTCCTTCAAGCAGCGCGAGCCGCCGGCCATCAAGGCCGAGGGCTTCGTCGTGCGCGCGCTGGAGGCAGTCCTCTGGGGACTCTACAAAGCCCAGGACTTTCGCACCGGACTCTTGCGGGTCGTGAACCTCGGCGACGACGCCGACACCTGCGGCGCTATGTTCGGCGGCCTCGCCGGTGCGATGTGGGGCGAAGACGCCATCCCCGACCGCTGGAAGCTCAAGCTCGCCAAGCGCCCGACGCTGGAGCGCCTGGCGAACGAACTCTGTCTGGCCTCCGAAAGCCCTGTCCTACCGAACGGTTGAGCCACATGCGCCGAGCCATGCACAGAGGACGATAAACAGCGTCGGCCAATGCGGAGGCGAGGTCGAACGCCTGAGTGCGCGACTGGCCGAGCTCGAGCGCTGATCTGCGCGCTTCCCGCGGGTTTTGCCTGGTCTTTACGGAGCCAAACCGGCCCTCACGCGTAGAGTGGTCCCTGGTCGTGTCGGATGCAAACGTCTGCTCGCCAGGTGCAGGCCCGCGAAGGAGCGAGCCGGAGCCTGGCGAGCGTCCAGATCATGTCGCATGCGTTTCCATCACCATGTGGTGCGGGAAACACATAACGACGCAAAGATGATGCGACCTGGAGGTCTCCATGCGTTCCGCCCCGCTCGCTCTCGCTCTGTTCGCCCTCACCCAATGTACTTCGCGTGAGCCGACGTCCGTCGGTTCGTCTCAGGCGCCCCGCCCGACCGCGCCCGTGGTCGCCGCCGCGACTCCTGCGGCCCCACCGACGGTCCCCCTGCCCGCCCCGGCTGCGGCCGTCGACACGAAGCCCACCATCGGCGATCCGATCCAGCTCGGTCGCCTGGCGATCTACCCGGTGGTTCAACCGCTCGCATCTCAACGGGATCCAGGGCCGCTGATGCTGCTCGACGACGCACTGGCCAAAGGGCTGGCCGAGGTTCGTGAGGTCGGCAGCGACACCGTGGGGGAAGCGCCGGTCCCGGTAAACGAGGTGATCGAGCGACGCCGCGCCACCGGCGTTGGGAACGAGCTCAACGTCCAGACCAACGACAACGCAAACCGCCATCGCAACTCACTCGACAATCAAGATAATCAGCAGGAGTACCAACAGATCGAGGGACGGTCGGCGGGTGCGGTCGTCAACACGCTGGTCATCGAGAACAAGTCGGACACCCCGATCTTCGTCCTCGCCGGCACCGTCGTCAAAGGCGGCAAGCAGGACCGGCAGATCGGCCAGGACTTCGTCGTCGACGCACGTCAGACGACGCCGGTCGACGCCTTCTGTGTTGAGCAGGGCCGCTGGAATACGAACCGCGACGGCGCCGCGACCGACGGCAAGTTCTCGGCCGTGGCGGCGCTCGCCACCTCGAAGGTGCGGGCCGCCGGCCAGTACGAAAAGAACCAGCAGGCCGTCTGGGACAACGTCGCGGTCGTCAACGGCGCCCACGAGAAGTCTGCCGGGTCGGGCACCCTGCTCGCGACCTTCGACGACCCGACCATCAAGGCGAAGCTGGACGAGCTCTCACGAAGCATCATCGAAAAGCTGAAGTCCAAGACCAACCCGCAGGAGCTCATCGGCCTCGCGTGGGCCGTCGATGGGCGCGTCCAGGGCGTTCGCTACTTCGCACATCACCGGGTCTACGACCTGGTCTCGGACAAGCTCGCCAGCGCCGTCGCGGTCGACACGCTCACCGCCGAAGCGGCCGGCCCTGCCCAAGCCGCGGTTGCGACCCCCGTTCCCGACGAGGTGTTCCGCTTCATCGACGAGGTCGAGGTCGGCGACGCCGAGCTACGCAAGACGTCGGGCGCCAACGACAACGTCTATCGTGAATCCAAGCGCGCCTGGGGTAGCAAGACCGTTATCAAGGCCAAGGCGGGCAAAGCGGACCTCCCACTCGCGTACGACTTTGTATCGAAGTGAGAGCGTCGCGCGAGCGGCGGTCGGCAACCGGTTTTCCCCGGCGTTTCCCGCGGCTTCCCAGCGCCTTCCCCAACAATGACGGCGCCGTCGGAGTGTGCTAGCTGGCGGTCGATGAAACGCTCGACGTCACCAAGGCTCCCCGTCTCGAAGCTCGCTACCATGGCCGTGGGACTCGTCGGTCTCATCGGCCTCATCGGGTGTGACGCCCCGCTGGACACGACGACCGAGGATACGACCATCGTCCGCGACACCCTCGTGGCGCTGCCCGACGGGGCGCCCGCCGACACGGTCTCGCCCGACACGTCGGTGCCTGACACGGTACAGCCCGACACGGCTCAACCTGCGGACACCACACCTGCAGACACGACCACACCTGCAGACACGACCACGCCCGCCGACACGACCGCGCCTGCGGACACGACCACGCCCGCGGACACGACCACGCCCGCCGACACGACCACGCCCGCGGACACGACCACGCCTGCAGACACGACCACGCCTGCGGACACCACCAGCCCGAGTGACACCACGGATGCAGGCCCGACGGTCCCGGTCGACAACGGGCTCAACGCAACCTGGATCGGCGGTGCCTGCGCGACGTCGGGCGACTGCGACAAGGCCGGCTACACCGAGCCCGCGTCATGTGCCACCGCCGGCTTCCCCAACGGCTTCTGCACCCAGGCCTGCCGCCAGAGCGCATCGAGCGGCGCCTGGATCTGCCCCGACGCCGACACGTCGGCCGCCACCGACTTCACGACCACCCGCTGCATCACCGCGCATGGCAGCCCGAAGTGTGTCGCCGAGTGCAACTTCGACAAGTCCGAGACCGGCTGCCGCCCGGGCTACGCTTGCGTTCTGCGCAACCGACATGGCCAGCCCGCCACCGCCTTTGCGGTGTGTCTGCCGGAGCCCATCCAGCGTTGGCCGGGCGAACCAGCCCAGGAATTCGACATCGGCGAGAGCTGCGACAGCGCGGCCGACTGCGCGCACAAAGCCTGCTGGAGCATGCCCGGCGGCTACTGTGTCAAGACGATGTGTGAGTTCACCGGCTGCCCCGAGGACGCGACCTGCTTCTCGTTTGCCGGCGGCGAGAGCGCGTGCCTTCGCGACTGCGACGTCAACGGCGATTGCCGCACGGCCGAGGGCTACGCGTGCGACGCCGACAACACCTGCTGGCCCGACCAGAGCGGCCCCACCTGGAACCCCTCCGTCGGCTCGGTCGACTGCGCCAACGCCTGGGGCAACAACGGCTCGGGCCTCCATCGGTGCGACGCCACCAAAGACGACTACGTCGTCATCAACAAGGCCAACCGCAACCTCGCCCTCTGCAACCGCGGCACGGCCGTCTCGTCGTTCCGCGTAGGGCTTGGCTTCGCGCCCACCGGCGACAAGCGGATCGAGGGCGACGGCAAGACCCCCGAAGGCGCCTTCTACGTGGCACAGCTCGTCCCCAACTCGAGCTTCTACAAGGCTTTCCTGTTCTCCTATCCAGACGCCGCCGACGCCGCATGGGGTCTCGGACAAGGCATCATCACGCAGGCGCAGAAGACCGCCATCGAGACCGCTCAGACCAACTGCACGACCCCGCCTCAGACCACTGGGTTGGGCTCGTGGATCGAGCTCCACGGCGAAGGCGGCTCTAGCGACTGGACACTCGGCTGCGCGGCCGTCGAGAACGTCGAGATCGACCAGCTCTGGGCGACCATCGGCGTGCGCGACACCCTCATCGTCCTGCCCTGAGACGCGACCCGCTCTCCGTGGCCAGGTCCCCCAGACGTTCGCACCAGCCGTTGCACAAAGACCCCGTCGCCAGGCTGACGACGTGTCGCATCAATGGCGCGGGTATCGTCCCCATGGCGTGGTCACGCCTCCCGAACGGCAAGCGCCTCTTCACGGGTGACGACGGCTTCGATGCTGAAGTCGCCATCGTCGATGGTCCGTGGACGCTGCTGAGCCGCCTGGACCCGGCGACACGTGCGACCTTACGCGAGCTGGTAGTCGAGAAGGGCCTGATCTTTCGGGACGACGGCATCTTTCTGCTCGAACCGCCCGAGCCTCCCGACACCCTCGAGACCCTGGAGTGGCGGGCCAAGGCCATGTCGAAGCGACTCGCCATCACGACGGAGGTGGGCGCCGCAGAGCTCGAAGAGCGCTTCTGGCAGGACCCTGAGGAGGGCGTTCGCCGCGTTTGCTTCGAGATCCTCCTGTGGCAGATGGGCGATAACGTCTACTCGCCCGAGTTTTCAAAGGCCTTTTTGGGGGACCTCACGACGCATGGCCAGGCCCGTCTGGCGGAAATGATCGAGGTATTGAGGTTGAGTCCCGGGCATCAGGCCGCTCCTATCCTCTCCCGATTGCTGGACAATCCGTCGTTCCCGCGCGCGCTCGTCCTGCCCGCGTTGAAACTCCTCGTCGGCTACGACACCAAGGGGCGGTGGAAGGGACACCTGCCGCGAGGCCCCCTGTCTGACGCCCTGTTGACAGCCATCTGCAAGAGGCTCGCGAGTGAGCCAGGCGAGCTGGTCGCCGACGTCCTCGATGCACTTCTCCGGCATGCTCCCGACGCCCTCGAGCCCACGGTCCAACTGCACCTCGCCCGGGGAGTCGCGAATTTCGTGAGCGCCGACTCCGGGTTCAATCTACGGCGGCGAGCGCTGTTGCGGTTCTTCTTGTCGAGTCATGACGCAGCCACCGTAGCGGCATGTATCGACGGACTCGTAGGGGACCACGGGGCGCCAGGTCCCTCGGTAGGCGCCCAGGTCCGCTCGCTGCCCGCGGCAACGCAGAAACGCCTCAATGCCGAACCAGCTCGCTACCTGCCACGACTCCACCAGGGCCTCGCAATCGGCCTCGCCCTGCTCGACGGCGCATGTGACCAGACGTCCGATGCTCCAATGGACGCCGAGCGCGCGGGCCGACTCTATGAGGCCATGGCAAACCACTTCGGAGAGGCGTTCCGGGAGGCCATGCGTGAACGGCTCGCCGCCATCGATGATGACCTCGAGCGCAGGCTCATCGAGGTCCTTGGGCAATATGCCGGCCCGGAAGCGCTGGACTGGTTGAACCCGCTCACGACCGGGCTGTTTCGCAGCTCCTCGGTGAAGCGCCTGGCGCGCGAAGCGGTGGCGAAGATCCTCGAGCGCCACGGGCTCGCGGACGAAGAAGGCCGTGCCAAGGAGCTGCGCGGTGGCCTCGCCCTGGTGCCCGCCGCCGATCTCGATGGTGCCCTTTCGATAGCGGGGGACCAACGACCCGGCCCCACGAATGGAACGTCGAAACCATCGCGCAAGAAGCGATGACGGTCAGACTCGAGTGCCAAGGCGCCGCCCGAAGCGACGCCCGATTATCTTGATGATCGAGCGAATAGTTCAGTAGCCGAGCTCCGCGAAGTTGCGCGTCGCCACGTAGCCGCTGGTCCGGATCGGCTTGTCGCAATACTCCAGCCAGTCGTCGCGGAACTTCCCTTGCGCGGTGACCTTCAGGGCCGTGACCACACCGATGAGCGCCCAGGCCGCGACTGGATGGACGAGGCACGGCATCGACTGCTCGAGCTCTGGCACCAACGCAACCAGGTCCGGGCTCGCCCTCTCGAAGAACGCGACCGGGTCGGGTATCGGGTCGCCGAGCCTGGCTTGTCGCGCGAAGACGAATCCGTCATCGGTCCAGCAGGCCTTGACCTCGATGAGCCCGTCTTCGACCGCGACGCCCCGCTCGTTCGCGACCATCGGATCGAGCGCCATGACGAGGGCCGTGAACGGCGGGTTTGGCCCGGGGATCGTGGCCACGAGCGTCGACTCGAGCTGGCACACGGTGATGGCTGCGTAGACGAGCGGCCATTCGTCGGCGCCGAACCGATCGAAACGAACGACCTTCGAGCAGCCAAACCCCTCGATGAGCCAGTTGCGGTCGACGGGAATCGTCTGGCGTAGCCGCGGAGGTGGAAAACCAGCGACGGCTCGGGCGAAGATGGACACGAGCCAGCGGGCGACATGCTCGTCGAGCGCGACGGGGTCGGCCTTGCTGGTGGTCTCGAGGAAGTATTGTCGCTCCCGTCGGACGACGACGATCTCGATGTCCGGCTCGAAGTCGTTCCAACCGGCGAGTCGGATGATCCGCTGGAAAGCCGGGTCGTACGCTCCATCGCCATCGAAGTCGGGGCGCTCGGAGTCGTCGGACTCGAACCCATCGATCTCGGCTTCGTCGACCTCGGATGCGGCAGGGTGGTGCTCGCTGGCGTTGCTGAGCAGGTGTGGGACGAGGTCGGCCTCGAGCGAGCCGCGCATGATGGCGTGTACTGCCGCCTTACGCCCTTGCGCCACGACGGCTTCGATCTCGTCCGCGCTGCGGCGCCAATCGAAGTCGAAGATCGTATCCGCCCGGGCGACGACACGCTCGAATCCGAGCAGGTCGAGCGGCTCCGACTCGAGGTACTGCTCGAGCCGGTGGCAGACCATGAACGGGGATATATGACCTGAGGCGAGACCCTCCTCGTCGACGTCGGTCGGGTCGAGCCCGAGCTTCACGACGAGGTCGACGAAGACGTCGTGCGCGGCCCCCCAGCCATGCACGTCCGTGAGCCAGGGCGTGACGATCACACGCACCACCGAGAAGTCGGCGAGCTCGAGGCAGACCCGAGCGAGGTTGAGGTCGATGGCGAGGATGAGCCCGCGCACGTCAACCGGTTCATCGCATGCACGAGCTAGCGCCTGTGCCGACTCGAGCTGGGCCCGGGCCTCTGGTAGACGCCCGCTCTGAGCGAGGAAGGTGCCATAACCGAACTGCACGTCGAGGTCGTCGGGCGCGATCTTGATCGCGTGTCGGAACCAGTGTTCGGCGCGCTCGAGGTTGCCGGTCTCCGAGAGCATCTTCGCAAGCGTGATGACCAGCCCACGATCGGCCAGCGAGTCGCCAACGGCTTTGAAGAGAAAGGTGATGGCGCCCTCGATGTCGCCGCTCGCTCGCAGAGCAAGTGCATGGTCGAGTGGGCAGGCGTGGAGCATGTCGAAGGTTCCCATACGAGGTCTCCTTGCGTGGACGGGGATGGGGCCCGATGGAAGCGTCTTTCGTGTCTCTGCCCGTCGACTTTCCGGACCCGCCAAGAACCTTCCACCCGCCGTTATGACATGCCGGTTGTCCCAGGCGGAGCACTGAACACACGAACAGGAAGGGTGCCTTGGCTGCATGTTCACGTGCCGCGTGACAGGGCACGGTTCTTGCGAACGAAGCTGTGCAGGTGAGAGATTTGGCCCTCTCCCACCGATGGCATGGCGCCAATCGCGCCGATTGCCACAAGGGGTGTGCGAAGGCGCGCACCCCGACAGTCAGCCGGGCCGCCGCTCAAGTTCGTTGGAGAATCCCCATGCGAGTTCGCGACTACATGACCCGTGACGTCATCTTTGCCAATCTGCGAGACGGCCTGCACCAGACTCTGACCCGCATGCGAGAGCACCGGATCAGACACATGCCGGTGCTCGACGACAACGATCAGCTCGCCGGCCTCGTCAGCGACCGCGACCTGCGGCGCCCCGACTTCGTCGACCCTGACCCCAACCAGACCCGCCCCTTCATCCTCGACAACTCGGTGCCCCTCGCGGAAGCGATGACGCCCCAGGTGGCGACCATCAGCCCTGACGACAACATCGAGTCGATCCTCGGCCACTTCATCGAGCGCCACTACGGCGCACTCCCCGTGGTCGAAGACAACAAAGTCATCGGCATCCTTTCGACCATCGACATCATGCGCGCCTTCCGCGACCACGTCCGCTCGTAGGTCGACTCCCCGTCCAGCGGGGTTGGCGACTCCTCGCACCGCAGGCGATAGCTCGAAGAGCGATTATCTCGAAAGGCGAGATAATCGCCCGACCAACTTCACCGCGCGTGCAGCACGATCGTCTCGACGGCCTCTTGGACCAGCGCCATGACGGTGTTCTGGTCCTCGTGTCTGAATGCGATGAAGCCGTCGGATAGCAAGGTCTGTTTCCAGTCTCGCCGCGGGGTGCCCGGGCGGAAGATGGTGTCCTCGACGACGTCATGTGCGTGTGCGCGCAGGAAGTCGTCGAGGCCCTCGACCCGGCGGACGACGCCCTGCCCACGTGCGCGTTTGAAGACCACCCCGACGTTGTAGCGGCGGGGCGCATGGGCGTGGAACTCCCGGTGGCAGACGACACGCGCCCACTCGCGATAGAGGTCGATGTCGCTCGCCCAGTTCATCATGTCGACGAGCTTGGCACCGCCGGCGCGGCAGGCGATCTCGCCAAAGACGGCGTCGCCACTCGGCGTGAGGTACCACTCCATGTGGACAAAACCGTCTTTCATGCCAAGGGCTTTCAGGACGCCGCGCCCGAGCTCGAGGCCCGGGGCGAGCCGCGCTTGGGACAGGTCGGCGATGGCGACCTGAGCCGGGCTGACCGCCTCTTCGGAGCGCGAGATGATGGGTTTTGGAAAGTACTGGACGACGTTCTCGTAGACGGGCGCCCCGCCGATGACGAGGGCATCGTAGGTCAGTTCCTCGCCTTCGACGTACTCCTCGACGATGGCCTCGGGCACGTTGGCTAGCAAGGGCAGGACCCGCTCCAACGAGGCGGCATCATCGACCTTGAACGTGTCGGCGGAGCCAGCGCCAGCGATGGGTTTGATGACCAGCGGCAGCCCCACCAGGTGTACCGCTTCGCGCGCTTCGGCGGCGGTCTTGACCCGAACCGAGCGCGGCACGCGGAGACCGTGGGCCTCGACGCGTTCTTTCATGATGCGCTTGTCGCGAAAGCCACGCACGGCGTCGACCGTCATGATGTTGTCCGAGACGAGCCCCCAGCGCTCGTTCATGCGGGCCGCGAGCAGCATGACCGGCTCCCAGTTCGCCAGCACCAGGTCGACGTTGCGACCGCGCAGCCAGTCGGTCGCGCGTGTGATGACGTCGTCCTCCGAGAGGATGGCGGGGACCTGGAGGTAGGCCGTGAGGTGGCGCTTGACGTCGGCGGACAGCGCTGAGAGAGGGGCGTCGGCGATGCCGTAGACACGTGCGCCGACCTCGACCAGGCCGCGCAGGAAGTGGGGCATTTCGGCCGGGTAGTGGGGCGAGATGAAGACGACATCCATGGCTATGAAGCATCGACGAGGGCGCGGCGATGCGCAAGGCCGATCGCGGAACACGAGCAAGGGATGGCCGAGGAGGTTGTGATGGTGGTGAATGCAGGAGTGGATGGAGTGGAGCCCGAGGTCTTGGCGCAGCGCCAATTGGACGCCTATAACGCGCATGATATCGATGCCTTCGCGGCGGTCTTCGCGGAAGACGTCGAGGCCTACGAGCTGCCGACCATGGCGTTGCTCTTCAAAGGTCGGGAGGCACTCCGCGAGCGGTACGGCCCCTACTTCGAAAAGAAACGGCCAGCAGCGACGCTGGTCTCACCACGTGTCTGTGTGGGGGACTTTGCCATCGACACCGAGCGGGTGTTGCTGGCGGACGGACGCGTGCTATCGGCGGTCGCGCTCTACCAGATCGAAGGCGAGTCGATTCGCCGCATGTGGTTCATCCGCGGCTGAGGGCGGCGGCCCGCTCAGCGCAGAGGGGCGGCGCCAAACCGGCCGACGGCCCAGGCCTGCAGCTTGGCCAGCGTCGCCTCGTCCAACACCGCAGGCGCGATGATGACCGCGCCGAGCGTCCCGGCGAAGCGGTTGGCCGGGCCTTCGCCGGGCCCGTCGATGCCGCCGCCGATGCGAGACCAGCCGCGCGAGGTGCCATAGAAGGCTTGTGCCACAGGGCCGCTCGGTGCGCCGTCGACCCAGACGCGGGTCGAGCCGTCGGTCGCATGCGTGATGCCAGCGACGTGCACCGCGCCGACCCACGGCTGGAGTCCGTCGCCCCCGCGGATGTAGGTCCAGAGGGGCGCGCCGACCGGGTCCAACCCGTCCTCGCGGTTCACGAAGAGGACCTCGCCATGCGAGAGGCCAACCGCCGCTTGTGGCGACCCGTCTTCGATGGCACCCCCGACGATGGTACCCGACGGGTTGTAGATGTCATCGCGGCCCGGCACGACCGGTCGGTGCGGCGCGCGCGCGACCCAGAAGACCGAGCGTCCGGCGGTCTGGGAGTCGGGGCCCGCCGCGAGCTCGAAGAGCGAGGTGGAGCCGTCGAAGTGCAGGCCGGCGCGGCCAGGGCCAAACGCATCGCCTACATGGAGCGGGCGATTGGCGGGCGTGGGTGGGGCGATGACGAGCGCGTCGGCGCCGCGGTCGGTCCAGGTATCGACGACCTCGCCACGAAAGGGGACGAGCCGCCAGACCGACTTACCAAAACCATCGGTCGGGTCGAACGAGTGGTTGCCGCCCGACATCAGGAGATGGTCGGCGGTGACGGCCACGCCTTGCGCGTGGGAGCCCGGCACGGGTGAGTCGACCGGGAGCGATTCCCAGGTCTCGCCGTCACTCGAGAACCAGACCTCGTTGGCGTTGCCCTGGGCCCAACCCGCGGACGGATCGCCGTAGGTATAGCCAAAGAGGATCCAGAGCTTGGCATCCCACACCACGACGTTGTGCCAGATCTTGCCTTTCCACGGCGGCTCGCGGTGGCGTTTCCAGGTCGCGCCATCGGTCGTCGACCAGACCTCGTTCGAGAGCAGGTGGCCTCCTGCGTCGTCGCGGTGCTTCGCGCAGCCGACGAGCCACATGCGCCCCTTGAACTCGACCAGGCCATCGAGGACACCACAGCCTGCCCAGCGGGTGTCGCTCGCGGGGGCGTCGGCGACGACCTGGGTCCAGTTCACACCGTCTTCGGTCACCCAGACGTCGTTGTGGTCGACCATCGTCTCCGGGTCACCGACGATGTCCTGTCCACCGACCGTCCAGAGCTTGCCGTCATAGACACCAGAGACCTGCAGGGCGCGCGGCGACCAGGGCGGAGATGTCGTGCCGGGGCCGAGCTCGACGGTCCAGTTGAGCCCATCCGGGCTCGACACGACATCGTGGTTGTAGCGCCCCTGATGATGGTCGCCGCCGATGAGCCAGAGCTTGTCCTTCCACACCATCGTGTTGTGGACATGGCGTCTTTCGAACTGGCCATGGCCGTGTGGGAGCTCGAGGGTCCAGGTCACACCATCCGGGCTCGACCAGACCTCGTTCGTCGTGTTCTCGGGTGGGTAGACGGCGTCGGGCGGGACGGTGCTGAAGCCCACGGGGACCTGGTATCCGTTCCATCCGCCGACCATCCAGTAGCGGCCCGTCGACGGCAGGTACGTCGTCGTGTTGCCGTCGCGGATGCGCCAGTCGGGGTGGATGGTGTCGGTGAGCTGCTGCCATTCGTAGCGGGTCGCGGACGTCGCGGTGTCGACTCCGACCGCCGCGTCGAAGACCCTCGCCCCCTGGATCTGGGCCGGGCTCCAGGCCTCGATCGCGGCCGGGTGGGTTGTCGAGATCTCGCCCCTGAAGACGGCGAGGTCGAGCCCGCCAGCCGGGGCGAGCGCCGGGCTGACGACACGCAGCTCCGAGTCGGAGACCACCTCGAAGGACTCGGCGTCGATGCCGCCGAGCGTCACACGTGTCAGCGTCGCCGTCGCGAAGCCACTCCCGGTGACGACGAGGTGTGAGCCACCGAGCGGGTCGACGACGGCGGGCGCTACGGACACGAGCTCGAGCGGAACGGTCGACGGCTCTTCGGAGTCGCAGGCCGATGCGACGCCGAGGGCGACCATGAGAGCGCACAGAGCTCGCGCGAGAATGCGGTTGGACAAGGGCGTTCTCCTGAGGTCGAACGGGCGCAGGAAAATAGCTCGTGTCGACCGCGTTGGCGAACGGCGTGTGACCACTCGCGCAGCGCGGATGAAGCTTGAGGTCCGTGGCTTGACAGCCCCACCTGCGCCGGTTAGTTTTGTTATCGAACAAAGCGCGCACCCTGAGCAAGGACCCAGCGCATGAGCCTGTCACCGTCCAGCCGCCCGCTCCTCGAGGTCTTGCACCTGGGGAAGAGCTATGCGGCCGGCGGCTTCATCAGGCGCAAGAAGCACCGTGTCCTGCACGAGGTCAGCTTCAGCGTGAACCGGGGCGAAGCGGTGGCACTTGTCGGTGAGTCCGGCAGCGGCAAGAGCACCATCGCGCGCCAGATCATCCGCCTCGAGACGCCTGATTGTGGGCAGATCCTGCTCGACGGTGTCGACGTCCTGAAGTCCGAGCGAAGGCCAACGCTCGGCTTTCGTCGCCGCGTACAGATGGTCTTTCAGGACCCATTCGGCTCGCTCAATCCACACCACACCATCGCCTATCACCTCGAGCGCCCGCTCCTGCGCCATCACCGCGCGACCCGCGCGAACGTGCGCGAACACGTCCTTCGTCTGCTCGAAGAGGTCGGCCTCGTCCCCGCCCTCGACTACGCGGACAAGCACCCCCACTCGCTGTCCGGGGGCCAACGTCAACGCGTCGCCATCGCGCGCGCGCTCGCCCCTGGACCCGACCTGGTCCTGGCCGACGAACCGACCTCGATGCTCGATGTGTCGCTGCGAATGGGCATCTTGAACCTGCTCGATCAGAAGAAGAAACAAGGCGGGCTCGCCCTGGTCTTCATCACCCACGACCTCGCCAGCGCGCGCTACCTCGCCGATCGGGTCCTCGTGCTGTACGGCGGGCAGGTCATGGAGTCAGCGCCCTCGGACGAGCTCGTCAACGAGGCGCGCCACCCCTATACCCAGCTCCTCCTCTCGGCGGCCGACCGCTCGGGCCATAAGGCGACACCGACCCCGACCGATTCGGACCCGGCGCCGAAACCACGCCCCAGGCCCCGTACCGACAAGACCTCGGGCTGTCCGTTCTCTTCGCGTTGTGTGTCCGCGGTCGAGCGCTGCCACGACACCGACGCTCCGTGGGTCGAGGTCGCGCCTTCACACTTCGCGCGTTGCCACCTCGTCTCCCCCAACGCCACCCTCGGCGCGCCGAGCCCGCGACCCACCCACGAGAGGTCTCCCTGATGCTCGCCTTTCCCAAAGACTTCACCTTCGGAGTGGCCACCTCGAGCCATCAGATCGAAGGTGCGATCGCCGAAGACGGACGCGGCCCGTCGATCTGGGAGACCTTCGCCCGCGTGCCCGGCGCCATCAGCGATGGCAGCGACGCGTCGGTCGCCTGCGACCACTATCACCGCGTCGACCAGGACGTGGCGCTCATGCGTGAGCTGGGGGTCGGCGGTTATCGATTCTCCATCGCCTGGTCGCGTGTCATCCCCGACGGCTCCGGCGAGGTGAACGAAGCGGGCCTCGCCTTCTACGATCGACTCGTCGACAAGCTGCTCGCCGCGGGCATCCAGCCGGCGGTCACCCTCTACCACTGGGACCTCCCACAGGCCCTCGAAGACCAGGGCGGCTGGCGCGTGCGCAGCACGGCCGAAGCCTTCGTGCGCTACGTCGAGGTCGTCGCGGCTCGCCTCGGCGACAGGGTCAAACGCTGGGTCACCCACAACGAGAGCTGGTGCATCGCGACGCTCGGCTACGAGCAGGGTCACCACGCTCCGGGCGTGAAGGAACCGGTCGCCGCCATCGCCGTCCGCCACCACCTGCTCTTGTCCCATGGCTGGTCCGTCCCCGTCATCCGTCGGCACAGCCCGGGTGCCGAGGTCGGCATCACGCACAACCTGCAGCCGGTCCAACCCGCCTCGTCGAGCGCGGCCGACCGGGATCTCGCGCGCAGGGTCGATGGCGCGTTCAATCGTTGGCTCATGGATCCCCTCTTTGGCAGGGGCTACCCCGCCGACATCGTCGCGGACCACGTCGCCGCTGGTGAGCTTCCCGCCGACGGCCACCAGCCGTGGGTGAAGGCCGGCGACCTCGAGGCCATCGCAGCGCCGCTCGACTTCCTCGGGATCAACTATTACACGCGGGTCCTGGCGCGCGCCGACGTCGCCGACAACCTCCCACGCGAGATCCCAGCGCCCAATCCGGACCTCCTGACCGACATGGGCTGGGAGGTCTATCCGGCCGGCCTGCTCGAGCTCTTGCGACGGGTCCAGCGCGACTGGGCCCCGAAGAAGGTCCTCATCACCGAGTCGGGTGCCGCCTACTCGGATGGCCCCGACGCGACAGGGCGGGTCGCCGACGCCCGACGGGTCGCCTTCCTTCGTGACCACCTCGCCATCTGCCTTCTCGCCATCGATGAGGGGATCCCGCTGGCCGGCTATTACGCCTGGTCCCTCATCGACAACTTCGAGTGGGCCCATGGCTACACCAAACGATTCGGAATCACCTGGGTCGACTACTCGACCCAGCAGCGCATCATCAAGGACAGCGGCCACTGGTACGCTGCCCTCACGCGTTCGCGCGCGCTCTCGCACGAAGACCTCGCCCCCTTCCTCGGACTGCAGGTGACGCCATGAGGGCTCTGCTCATTACCCTGACGCTTGTGTTCTGGTCTGCCTCGGTCAACGCGGCGCCGCCCCCTGAGCCCGCCGCAACTCCTCAACCGGGACCGGCTGCGGAGCCTGTAGCCCCCCAGCCCGCTGCGACTCCCGAGCCCGCCGCGACTCCGACCCCACCATCGGACTCGGCGCTCACGGTCCGGGTCGTCCCCCATGAGGGCGGCTTCAAGCTGAACCACAACGGGCGCGACCTCATGGTGCTCGGCATGAACTGGGGCTACACGCCGGCCGGCCAGAACTACCGGTACGACCTCTGGAGCAAACCCGAGGCATTCATCCGCGAGGTGCTCGACCGCGAGATGTCCTTGCTCTCCGCGATGGGCGTCAACGCCATCCGTATGTTCTCGGACATCCCGCCGAAGTGGGTCCAACACATCTACGAGAAGTACGGCATCTACACGGCCGTGAACCACCTCATGGGTCGCTACGGCTTCACCATCGACGGCGTGTACGTGAGCCCGGTCGACTACAGCGACGAGAACTTCCGACGCGCGGTCCTGGCCGACCTGAAGAAGTCGGTCGAGCGTTACCGCGACGTGCCCGGCGTCCTCATGTATCTGCTCGGAAATGAAAACAATTATGGCCTCGTCTGGAAGTCTTCCGAGATCGAGGCGCTGCCGTCAGAAGACCGTGAACGAAGCCGCGCCGTATTCCTCTATTCGCTCATGGGTGAGGCCGTCACCGTCGTGAAGAGTGCCGACCCACGTCGCCCCGTCTCGCTCACCAACGGCGACCTGCAATACCTCGACCTCATCAAGGAACACGTCGTCTCGAAGGGCCTCGACATCATGGGCTCGAACGTCTACCGCGGCCCGTCGTCGCGCGACCTCTTCGACCGCGTGAAGAACGAGCTCGGCATCCCCTTCGTCTACACCGAGTTCGGCGCCGACGCCTTCGACGCCAAGCGCCACCGCGAGGACGACATCGCGCAAGCCCGCTATCTGCGCGCCCAGTGGCACGAGATCTACCAGCAGAGCGCCGGCAAGGGAAAGACCGGCGTCGCCATCGGCGGCTTCACCTTCCAGTGGGCCGACGGCTGGTGGAAGTACCAGCAGGAGACCAACCTCGACGTCCACGACGACAACGCATCGTGGCCCAACGCCGCCTATCCGGACGACTACGTCGAAGGGAAGAACAACATGAACGAGGAGTGGTTCGGCGTCTGCGCCATCGGCCCGACCGACGGCGACGGCTTCATCGAGCTCATCCCACGCACGGCCTATTATCTCCTCCAGGCCGGCTACCGGCTCGACGCGTATGCACCGACGACGACCCGCGCCGTCCTCGACGCACACTGGTCCGGCCTGCGCGCCGAGTCCTTCTCGGGCCCCTATCAGACGGCCCGCACCGCCAGCGAGGTCGCCTCCCTCGGACGCTTCCGCATCCGCAACCTGCGGCTCGACCTGTCGACCTTCGTGACCGGCGGCTCGCAGGTCAACGACCCGAATCGCGACGACGACGGGCGCTTCGACCACCAACAATCGCTCTACCTCGAGGTCGAGGCGCGGCCGGTCGACCAGGTTCGCGCCCGTGTCTCCGTCAACGTGCTCGGCCACGTGGCCGAGAACCCCATCGACGAGATCTACTATGAGGCGCGTGGCCGCCCTCGCCTGGTCACGGACGTCGAGGGCAAGCAGCTCGTGCTGCGCGACCTCGAACGCGTGAAGCTCCACGCCGCCGAGGTGAAGTGGGAGGAATCGGGCTTCATGCTCGAGGCCTTCTTCCGCACCGGCCACACGCACTGGGGCTACGAGGGCGACTCGTTCGGCCTCTACCCCGAGTCCTATTACGGTGATCAGATCGACGTCTACAACGCCGACGCTCCCATCGGGCTCGCCTTCACCGGCAAGGGCGACCTCACGGGACTGCGCGCGGCCTTTGGCCCGCAGCTCTGGTGGGGCGCCAACCCGGCGTTCATCGCCACCTACCGCAAAGCGTTCGGCGCCTACACGCTGACGCTCGTCCACCACGAGGACATCAGCAAGCAGACGGGCGTCGTGACGAGCTCGGCCGTCCCCGAGCAGGTCAACCGACGCACGAGCGTCACCGCCGAGACCAAGCTCGGCCCCTTCGAGGTCGAGCTCGCGGGCCTCATGTCCGGCACCACCCGCATCGGTCGCGCCTTCTACGACATCGAGTCGACCGACGGTGAGAGCTATGCCGACACCGGCTATCTCGTGACCCGTGACCACATCAAGATGGCCGACACGCTGGGCGCCAAGCTCAAGCTCAAGGCCAACCTCGGCGGCGTCTACGCCTACCTCCAGGGCGGCTACCGCGGCCTCGTCTCGGACGGCGGCGGCGACTGGACCGTCACCTACACCGGATGGTCACTCAAAGAGGCCGGCCGCGGCAATCACTGGGCGGTCTCGGGTGGTGCCGCCATCCAGGTCGGAGACTTCCAGATCTCGCCCAACCTGCTCTACCAGAAGCCGCTGGTCGGACCGATGCCCAACACCGAAGAGCGCCTCGACGTCGTGAACGGCACCTACTATCCGGCCATGCGCCCACGCAGCATCCTCGACTCCCCCTTCGCCGTCCTCGACAACCGCGAGACGCTGGGCGCCGAGCTGCTCATCACCTGGGACCCGACGCCGGGCACCTGGTTGTGGGCCTGGGACAACGAGATCGTCGAAGACGCATCGCTCGCGGGCAGCCTCGACATCGTCTATCGCCACCACCCGACCTCACGCGACGCGCTGCTCGGCTTCACCGCCGACGGCAACGTCTTCGCCTTCCCCGGTGCCCCTCCGGCGACCGACTTGTTCGAGGTCAGCGCGCGCATCATCGCCAACCCCGGCGGAGGTGTGCGCCTCCTGTCGCGACTGTGGGCAGGCGAAGGACAGGCCCGCGGGGACGACGCGCGTAAGATCGTGCGCTGGGGTGGTGACCTGCGCCTCACCTACGACCGCCTAATCATCCAGTCGGCCGTGAAGATCGACAGCTGGGGTCCCTACGACTACCACCGCGACTTCAACTACACCTTCCCGCTCCAGCTCATGGCCGACCTGAGCTACTCGGCGGCGAGCCCGGAGTGGCTCGGGCGACTGTTCACCCGTTTTGGAATCCGCGGTCAGTTCCGTACCCTGGACGAGTACTCCAACCGCTACCTGGCCGACACGCGTGACCCGGACGCGACTGGCACGGAGTGGGAGATCATGACCTACCTGCAGCTCACGCTCGGAGGCCCGCAATGAAATGGTCGAACCAATCGCAGCAGCTCGCCAACCCACAGGCGCCCAATACACCGGACCGAAGCCCGCGTGCTTTTACTCGATTTTCGAGAAGCTTGATGGGGCCCATCATCGGTCGCATCGCCGGCCCCCTTCTCGGCTCGCTCATCGTCGCCCCGGCTACGATGTCGGCCTGTCTGGACGCTCCCGAGTACTTCTACGGCGAGAACCTCGTCGACGTCCGCTTCGCCCTCTGGACCCTGGACGTGGGCGTCCACCCGAGCCGCGCCGTGCTCGACGACCCGGGCAACCCCTTCAAGGAGAGCCCGCCGAGCGGCGACATGAAGTGGGAGATCCTCCAGTACGGCGGTGACCACGCGTCGTTCTATGCCTGGGCGACGCTGCTCGCCATCGCCCCCACCGGCGAGCTTCAGTTCTACACGGCACAGATCCTCGAGCGCCTCTACACCAACGAGGGCCTCTTCGACGAAGAGCGGCCATATGTGCGCCAGCTCGCGCTCGACGCTTATGCGTCGGTCCTCGACAACTTCCCGGAGTCGGTGACCTTCGACGCCTCGGGCACCATCCCCTACCGCCTGGTGCCGCTCGCCTACGAACGAATCCTCGCACTGGGCGGCACCCCGCCGCAGGGCTGGGCGCGTGTCTCGACCCCCGATGGCGGCACCACCGTCATCCCTGTCCCGGCCCCACCGCCGGCCGAACCCGCAGCGGAGGAGGCCCCGTGAAAACGTTCTTCGTCATCGCCGCTTCGAGCGTGCTCCTGTCCGCGCCGGCTTGCCGCGAAGACCCGGGAGAGGCCGACGCTTCGCGGCTCGGTCCCATCGTCGACCCGCCCGGCTTTTTCGAAGAGCCCCTGCCCGGCCCAGACCCGTGGGTCGACGGCGAGAATCGCCTCTCGATGGGCATCTTCTATGAAGGTGGCTACTCGGAGCTCCTGCCCATCAACGGCACCACGACCCACTATTATATCTACCTCGGCGCGACCGGATCGTTGACCTATCAGCAGGTCAAGGACGAGGACCGCCTCGAAGGCATCAGCTCCGACCGGCTCCTGCATGCGGGTGGTCCGTGGTGGGGCGGTGGTGTCCACTTCGATGTGCCGCAGGACTTCACGCGCTGGACGACCCTGCACGTGAGCCTCAAGTCGGCTTCGCCGGCGTTCGCCGAGGTGCAGGTCGGCATGAGCTCCGAAGATGCCATCGAGTCGCTCGACGCAAGCGCGTACGGCTATGCCGCCGACGGTGAGTGGCACGCGCTTGAGATCCCACTCGCGGACTTCGCGGAGCTCGGGGTCGACCTGCAGGCCGTCACCGATGCGCTGACGCTCGGTGGCCTCACCGGCACGAGCGCCGATTCGCTGAAGGTCGACGGCTTCTACTTCACCGCGCCCTGAAGGACGTCGAACCTCGACCTGTCGCTTCGACATGGGCCGTGAGCGCTTCCACATCAAGGGTTCGCTGGCACTGGAGTCGGGGCCAGCGTCGCCGCACCGCCCAACGCGGAGGCGAGGAAGTCCATGAGCTGAGAGCGCACCGCCGCGTTGAAGTAGATCGTGTAATGGTCCTCTTCCGGGAGCTGGATGAGGGCGCCGGTCGGGGTGCGAGCGTCGTCGCTCGTCGGGAGGTTTCCGCTCGTCGGCAGGGCCACAGCCTCGATGCCCTGGTTGTCGAGTCCCGCGATGACACGGCCGACGGGGAGCGCAATCGGCAGACCTGCGGCCGATGCCAGCGCCTCGGTCGACTGCGGTGGCGTGAGCGCGTCCTGGAAGGCCTCGAGCATGACGAGGTCGTGAGGCACACCTCCCGGGAGTGGCTCGCGGAAGAGGTGGCGCGCGAGGTGGAGCGGGTCGGCGGCGTCGAGCAGAGGCTGGATGACGACGCTCACGAGCGGGTGGCCGAGCGTCCAGCCCTCGATGGTCTGGTCGACCCCGAGGAGCGTCGAGACCGCGGCGGCCACGTCGATCTCCGGCAGCTTCAAAACGAGCATCGTGATGGCCGCGCCGCCGCCCCCAGCGCTGAAGACCGCGGGCCCGAGGGCCGGCTCGAGCGGGAGCAGCAGGGCGCCGATCTGCGCGCCCTCGCTGTGGCCGAAGTAGCCGAGCCGGGTCGCGTCGAATGCCAGCTCCACGCCGTCGGGGGCGACGTTCGAGGGGACGACGAAGCCCGGGTCGGACACCGCACGTGTGAGCTGCAGGTAGTCGAGCACACCCTGGCGCAGGATCTCGCGCCCACCGACGATGTTGCCGACCGAGAGCGCCAAGACCACCGACCGATCGTCGCGGCCGGTCGTGTTGCGCGAGCCCTGAAGCGGCGGATCGAGCCCGATGACCGCCACTCCGCGGGTCGCCAGAGCCGCCGCTGCGGTGCGAAGGAAGCCCGTGTGATCCTCGCCGAGCCCGTGGCCGTAGAGCACGAGCGGGAACCCGCCCTCGGGCATGGCGGAGCGCGGCACCGTCAGCGTGAACGGGACGGTGACCGAGGTCGGCGTCGCGGGGGCGCCATCGTCCAACACCTTGATGAGCCCGGCGCCGAAGGGCTCGCTGTAGGGCGCTGTACCCGAGAAAGCCTCGATGAGCGCGATACGACCCTCGTAGCGATCATGGTTGGGCTTACGCTCGACGAGCTGAAGACCGCTCGTCTCGGGCGCGGGGCGCGAGTGGACCCAGCCCGCGAGCGCGCGCAGGTCGGCCATCGGGTCCGAGGTCTGCCAGGTCGTCCACGCGATGAGGTCCTCACGCGCGAGACCGAGCTTCGACAGGTTGGGTAACAGGCGCCTCAGGCTCTCGGCTTCAGGGCCACTCCCGTCATCCAGGTGCTCGATGATGGCGGGTCGGCGAAGGGGTGTGCCATCGACGGTCCTGACGCCCGACCTGATGAGCACCGCAAGCCGTGACCCGGCTCGCGGCGGGACCTGGTAGTCGGGGTGGACGGCCAGCGTCCTGGCCGGCCAGTAGCCTCCGCCGAGCACGTTCCACTCGACACGCGCCGCGAGGCGCTCGCCGCGATCGACGTCGACGAGCCAGACGTGGTCGGCCAGCGTCTCTGGGTCGAGCTCGACCCCGAGCCCGAAGTAGGCCGACGAGAGCGGCGAGTAGCCGGCGGGCCCGGCCTCGACGAAGGCGATGGCCTGGGCGAGCAGGTCGACGAGCGCGCGGCTCGTCGGAAAGGGCGCGAGGTCGGGTGCGCCCGAGCTCTGCGTGCGCAGGTCGCTCGGCCAGGGGTAGGCGAAGAAGTCGTCCGCACCCACGGACGCGAGGCTCCATCGAAAGGACCCAGGGCTCGTCGTGTCGACGACCTCGGGCTCGGGCGAGTCCTCAGTGGCGTCGAGCGACGTGTCGTCCAGAGGAGTGTCCGACGTGTCGACCCGCTCGTCGGCGTCGCCACACGCGGACACGAGCGCCACGAGCGCACCGAGCGCACCGAGCGCCACTGGCGCCGAGGCTGTGGAGAAAATAGCGAGTAACGTCCGGCTCTTGCGCATGGTCTTCACGCCTCCGCTCGTTCGGATAGGAGGAGCTTAGCACCCTGGGGCGCGGCGTCGACTGCAGGCCGTGAACGTGTACGCGTCAGCGCGACGCGTCGGTCACATGGCAAGCGGCGAGGTGGTCTTTGCCGCGGACCGTGAGCGGCGGGTCGACCTCCCGGCACCGCGGCTCGACCAGTGCGCAGCGCGGGTTGAAGCGACAGCCGCCAGGCAGAGCCGTGAGGCTCGGCGGGCTGCCGGGGATCCCGACGAGCGCCTGACGCTCACCAAAGAGCGATGGGAAGGCGTGCATGAGCCCACGGGTGTAGGGGTGCGCGGCGTTGTTCCGGAGCGTCTCGGCGGGGCCGAGCTCGGCGAGACGGCCACCATAGAGAATGCCCATCCGGTCGGTGAGCTCGAGCATCAGCGGCAGGTCGTGCGTGATGATGAGCACCGAGAAGCCGAGCCGTTCCTTGAGCTCGAGCAGCTTACGCATGATCTCGCGCTCGACCACGACGTCGAGTGCAGTCGTCGGCTCGTCCATCAGCAAGAGCGGCGGTGAGAGGGTGAGCGCAATGGCGATGGCCACGCGCTGCCGCATGCCGCCCGAGAGCTCGTGGGGGTAGCTGTCGAGGCGGCCGGGGTCGATACCGACGAGCTCCAGCAGCTCGGCGCCACGGCGGCGCGCGTCGCTTCGTGTGACCTGCTCGTGCGCCTCGATCGTGTCGGCGAGCTGCTCGCCCACGGTGAGCACCGGGTTCAACGCATCCATCGCGCTCTGGAAGACGAGCGCCATCTCGCGCCAACGGAATGCGCGCAGCTCGGCCTCGCCCATCGTGAGGAGCTCACGGCCGAGGTACTGGACGGAGCCGCCGGAGATCACCGCGGGTGGACCGAGCGTGCGCATGAGGGCGTGCACGACGGTCGACTTGCCGCTGCCGGACTCGCCAGCGAGACCGACGATCTCGCCGCGGTTCACGGTGAACGAGACATGGTCGACAGCCCGCACGCGCCCGGTCGGGGTGATGTAGTCGACACAAAGGTCGACGACCTGAAGCAGCGGAGGCTCGGACGTCATGAGGGCCCCTGCCCTTCGGTCGTTGTTTGTGTTTGACGCAGCACGGGCGTCGAGCTACCGAGCCGCCCCAACACCTGGCCGCTCAACGCTTTTCGCCAGTGGCGCTCTGCGGTGAGGCGCGGGTTCGTGACCTCGTCCACGGCGAAGTTGACCATGGTCAGACCAAAGCCGACGAGCGCCACACAGATCCCGGTCGGGACGAAGGTCCACCAGCTGCCCGTCAGGAGCGCGGCATCGTTGGCGGCCCAATAGAGGTTGGTCCCCCAGGAGACCTTGGACACGTCGCCGAGCCCCAGGAACTCGAGGCCGACCTGCGCGCCGATGGCGTAGACGGTCGCGCCGATGAGCTGCGAGACGAGCAGCGAGGCCATGTTCGGCAGCATCTCGCGGGTGATGATGACGACGTGGCGCTCACCGCTCACGATGGCCGCCGCGACGAAGTCCTTGCGCCGTAGCGTCAGGGCTTCCGAACGAACGACCCGCGCGTTCCAGGACCAGCCCGTGATGATGAGGACGAGCGCCAGGGTGACAGGACCACTCGGCAGATAGGCCGCGATGATGATGGCGAGCGGCAGGCCCGGGATGACGAGGAAGACGTTGATGAAGAGCGACACGACGTCGTCGACCCAGCCGCCGAAGTAGCCCGCCGCAACGCCGACGAAGGCGCCGATGGCGACCGAGAGCAGGCCGACGATGACGCCCACCATGAGGGTCGTGCGGGCGCCGGCGACCGTCTGGGCGAGCACGTCCTGGCCCTGGCCGGTGGTGCCAAACCAGTGGTCGGCCGACGGCGGGCTGTGAGGCACTCCCACGAAGGCCGTCGGGTCGCCGACGATGAGCGGCCCGAAGACGGCGAGCACGATGAAGAAGAACAGGATGACACCACCGATGGCGGCCTTCTTGTTACGCGCAAGCAGGATGAGGAGGTCCTTCATGTCAGGCGCTCCTCGTGCGGGGGTCGAGCCACAGGTTGACGAGGTCGACGAGCCAGTTGGCGATGAGGACCGCGAGCGTGATGAGCAGGAAAAGCCCCTGCATGAGCGGGTAGTCCTGGTTTCGCACCGCCTGGATGAGGAGATAGCCTTGTCCCGGGTAGGAGAAGACGATCTCGGTCAGGAGCGAGCCGCCGAGGACGAAGCCGAGCGCCATTCCAAAGCCGGTGATGTTGGGCAGGAGTGCATTGCGGGCGGCATAGCGCAGCATTACGCGGCGGGGTTGGAGGCCTTTGGCGTGGGCGAGCCTCACATAGTCGGAGCCCAGCACCCCGACCATGACGTTGCGCATCGACAACATCCAGCCGCCAAGCGTCGCCAGGACGATGCTCGCGACCGGGAGGATGGCGTGTGCAGTGGCGTCGGCGAGGAAGGTGAACGACAGCTCGGGTTCGAGGTGGGAAGAGTGCGCGTGGCGTAGTGGAAACCAGTCGAGGCCAAAGCCGAACAACGCGAGCAGGAGCATCGCGAGCCAGAAATAGGGGAAGGCCCCGAGCAGTGCCAACGCCGGTGGCGCGAAGGAGTCGAGCTTGCCGCCACGCCTCCAGGCCGCCATGATCCCGAGCATGGTGCCGAGCACGAAGGCGATGATGACCGAGCTGCCGGCGAGTGCCACCGTCCATATGAGGCCGGTGCCGATGACCTCAGTGACCGGGCTCGGGAAGTAGGCGATGGAGACGCCGAGGTCGCCCTGGAAGAGCGAGCCGAGGTAGCTGCCGTATTGTTCGAAAATCGAGGTATCGGCAAAGCCCATGGCGTCGCGCAGGGCATTGACGGCTTCGGGTTCGAGCTTGCCCTGGAAGCGTGCAAAGAGCGCAGTCGCCGGGTCGCCCGGCATGAGGCGTGGCAGGAAGAAGTTGAGCGTCACCGCCACCCAGGCTGCGAGCAGATAGAAGCCGAGCCTTCGCAGGGCATAACGCATGGTCAGAGCACCTTGTCGCCGCCCGGGCGCGGGCGCAGACGGGTCAGGACCAGCAGGCACTCCGGTGTGGGGTTGGGCGAGAGCTGGGCGTAGGGGTCGTCCTTGTTGGGGAAGCCCGTGAAGCGGGTGGTGTTGTAGGCGCCCCAGGACGGGTTCGGGAAGAGGGGGATGGCCGGGAGCTCGTCGGCGAAGACCTTCTGGAGGCCACGCGCGATGCGGCGCTGCTCGGACTCGTCGGTGGTCTGTTCGAAGGCCGCGAGCAGGCGGTCCGCCTCGGCGCTGGCGTAACGATGCCAGTTGCCGGCGGCCGGTGCGCCGACCGGCTTGAGCGTGCCCGATGACATGAGCCAGCGGTAGAAGGCGTATGGGGTGGCGCCCTCGTTGGACCAGCCGATCGCGAGGTCGAAGGTGCCGTTCTGCACCTTCTCGAACCAGGGGCTGAAGTCGAGCGTGCGGACGGACACCTCGATGCCGAGCTTACGCAGGTCACGCGCGATGACCTGGGCGGCGCGCACCCAGTCTGACCAACCGCTGACGACCGCTATCTCGAAATCCAAGACTTTGTTGTCGGGCCCACGCAGGCGACCCTCGTGGTCGGGGCGATACCCAGCTTCGGCGAAGAGCGCCTTGGCCGCCTCGAGGTCGTGCAGCACCCATGGCGAGGCGGCGACCTCGGGGTCGCGCCAGCTCTTGAATGCATCGGACAGACCCGTCGCGTCGGCCGGGCGCGTGTAGTCATACATCGCGACTTCCACCAGCAGCTTTCGATCGATGGCCATGCTGATGGCGCGGCGAACCCGGAGGTCGGAGTGTGGCGCGCGGGTGGTGTTCGCGTAGAGGAAGACGGTCGAGCCGACGAGCGGGAACCAGTAGCCGCGATGGGTCGGGTCCGCGGCGACAAACGTGCGGTCGATGGCGGGGACGAAGTTGCCGGCCCAGTCTAGCTCACCGGTCGACAGCGCCATGTTGGCCTGGTCGTTGCCGGGGAAAGCGAGGAAACGCATGGCTTCCACTGCCGGCTTGCCGGGCTGCCAGTAGCGCGGGTTCTTGCCGATCTCCCAGACCTGGTTCCGAAACAGCAGGACCTCGGTGAAGGGGCCCGTGCCGACCGGGTTCGGGTTGGTGAAACGCAGCGGGTCATCGACCTGCGACCAGATGTGGGCCGGCACGATCGGCTGGCGCGCGACGCCATCGAGGCCGGGCGAATACGGGCGCGAAAACCGGAAGCGGACATTCGGTCCGTCGGCTTCGACGGCGGACAAGAAGCCCCAGACCGCCCCCTGATCGAGTGCCGGAAAACGTTTGAGGAGGTTGAAGGTGAAGGCGACATCGGCCGCCGAGAACGGGGCGCCGTCGGACCAGAGGACGTCCGTGCGCAGGTCGAAAGTGAGCGTGCGGTCGCCGTCTTCCCAGTGGTAGCGGGTGGCGAGCCAGGGCACGAAGGCGCCTTGCACGGAGGAGTGAACGAGGAGTGGTTCGTAGATGCCCGCTGCCGTGGGCCAGCGCGCACCACCGACCAGTGGATTGAAGTTCCGGACCCAGCTCGCCTGCTGCTCGACGGAGACCTCGAGGACGCCATGTCGTGACTCGGGGCGCTCGGCCGTGCAGGCCAGACACCCCAAGGTGAGTACCGCGACGGCGCCGGAGAGCATCGAGCGTGCAGGGTTCACGGTGTGCGCTCGTAGGCGCGGACGTAGTCGACGACGAGCTCGGCGGGGAAGAGGGTGCTGGCGTCCGGGTTGCCAACGAAGCTGCCGCCGACGGCGAGGTTCAGGATCATGAAGAAGGGGCTCTCGAAGACCCAACGGGAGCCGCCCGGGAGCTGGGTCGGAGTCACGAGGTGGTAGAGCGTGTCGTCGATGAACCAAGCGATTCGGTTGAGGTCCCACTCGACCGCGAAGACGTGGAAGTCATCCGAGAAGCGCTCACCGTCGGGCAGGAAGTAGGTGTCGGTTATGGGGCTGCCGCCGGAATAACCCGGGCCGTGCAGGCTACCGATGAGGTTGTCGGGGACCTGGCCTCGATACTCCATGATGTCGATCTCGCCGCAGAGCGGCCAGCCGACCTCGGTGATGTCGTCGCCGAGCATCCAGAAGGCAGGCCAGAGGCCAGCACCGACGGGGAGCTTCAGGCGGGCCTCGAAGCGGCCGCCAGCCTGCGAGAAGAGGCCCTGCGTCTTGAGGCGGGCAGACGTGAAGTCGTTGCCCAGATAGTCCTCGCGGCGCGCCGTGATGACGAGGTGCCCTTCACCGTCATGGGCGGCATTCTCGACCCGCGCGGTGTTGTGCTCGAGCTGGTTGTTGCCCCAGCCGTCGCCGCCGACGTCGTGGACCCAGCGTGTCGGGTCGGGAGGCGTGTTCGCTTCGCCGTCGAACTCGTCGGCGAAGGTCAGGGTCCAGCCGCGGACCGGGCGATCGACGAAGGCTTCGGTGTCGTCGCAGCCCGGCAGAGCGACGAGCGGGAACGCGGACAGGAACGTGATGATGGTGCGTCTCAAGAGGCCTCCTTCATGATGAGGGTTTGAGTCTCGAGCGTCTCGTTCAGGAGTGCAGCCAGGACCTGGGTCGCGGCCCCGACCGCCACCCCTGAGGCGCCGAGCTCCGAAACGATGACCTGGGTCGTGGCACGGGCAGAGAAGAGAGCGCGGCCGCGCAACATCTCTTCGAGGGGCTCGGTCAAGGTGCGTCCTGCGCGTGTGAGCCCGCCGCTCAGGACGACCCGATCGGGGTTCATGAGGTTCAACAGGTTCGCGATGGCGACCCCGAGCTGCCGGCCAGCTCTCCGCACGACATCGCAGGCGACGGCGTCGTTCGTGCGCACGGCGTCGAGGATGGCGGCGAGTGACACCTCGCCGCGGCGCAGAGTCGAAGGCAGGCCCATACTCAAGAGGTGTTCGGCCAGGGCGACGAGTGCCACCGTGCCGACCTGGGTGACGAGGCAGCCGCGCATGCCACACATGCAGAGCGCACCCTCGGGGTCGATGACGAGGTGGCCGACCTCGCCCGCGATGCCAGCGGCGCCGCGATAGACGCTGCCGGCGACGACGAAGCCGCCACCGACGCCGGTCGCCAGCTTCAAGAAGGCGAGGTCATCGCAGTCGATGCCCGCACCCCACCAGAGCTCGGCGAGCGCGCCGAGGTTGGCGTCGTTGTCGAGGTAGACTGGGAGACCATAGGTCTTCCTCAGGTAGCCCACGAGGTCGTGGTTGCGCCACGCCGGCAGAACGAGTGTGGAGAGCTGGTCTGGGACGGCGGGGTCGATGGGGCAAGGCGCTGCGAGACCGATCCCGAGCAGGTTCGACCGGGTCCAAGAGGTCATGCCCAGGACCTCGGCGACGAGCGAGTCGATGAGCGCGATGGTGCCCTCGGGGTCCTCTCGGACGTCGTGCGGGCGCTTCAGCCAGGCGCGGACCTGGCCGCGCAGGTTGGTGACGGCGATGCCGACATGCGTGGCACCCATGTCGATGCCGAGGAGACCGAACGCCTCGTCATTGAAGCCGAGCACGATGGGGCGGCGACCACCGCTGCTGTCACCCGCGCCGAGCTCGACGACGAGGTGGGTCGCGAGCAGCTCGGCGGCGATGGCCGACACGGTCGACCGCGCGAGCCCGGTCTGGCGAGCGAGCTCAGCGCGCGAAATCTCGCGCTCGCTCCAGATGATGTTCAGCAGGACACGACGGTTCTCTTCGCGCAGACGAGCCGGGTCGAGCTTGGGGGTGCTCGCGAGCGGGGTCTTGCGCCAACGCGCGTCGTTCTTGGGGTCGGGGACGGGCCCGAGGGACGCCTGTTTCGAGGGGCTCACAGGCAGCCACCGCGGCGTCCGAAAGTCGCCTGGAGGTCGATGCGGGCGGCTTCGAGAGTGTCGAGGCGTGTCATGCAACTGCTGCCATGGATCATGAGCGTCTACTCCAGCGGGCAGGGGTAGAATGCCCACACCTTGACATAGACCCCATCGCAGCCGGCGTCGAGCAGCGGGAAGGGTCGACTGCACCGGCAGGACGGCCCGGTGAGCGAGCCAAAGGCCAGGTGGGGGTCTGGAGCTGAGCCCGGACCGCCGAAGAGACTGCCGCCGAGGAGTCGCCCATGAAGAAGTCACCTGCCGAGCGGACCTCGTCGGCGCCCCAGAGGGCACGCTCATCGTCGCCCCCGCAGGCGGCGATGGTGAGGTCGAAGGCAAGGTGCTGGGTCTTCATGGACGACTCCTGCGGCGATGCTTCAATTGCGGAAGTAGACGTTGTCGAAGTACACCGTCGTGTTGTTGCTCACGAAGATGAGCTGCGCCAGATGACCACGCGCGGTGAGCCCGGTGAAGCTCGACAGCGGGATGTCGAAGCTCTGCCATTGGCCGGTCATGAGTGCGGGGCTCGAGGTGGCTTCGAAGGTGAGCTCGTGCTCGGTGTCGTCGTTGGGCGCGCCCTGGTAGATCCCGTTGGCGCCGAAGTCGACGAGCTTGACCCGAAGCAGCGTCGCGTCGGGGGTCCACACATCGAAGCGGAAATGGGTCATCGCGGTCGCGTTGACGGTGGGCGCGGTGAACTCGATGCCTGCAACGACGAGGTTCGTGTAGAGCTTGACGTCGTTGCCGGCGACCTGCGCGTCGGCGACGGTTGCGTTGTCCCAGACGGTCGACCAGGTGTCGACCGGGACGTTGGTGTAGACGTTGGAGAAGAGGCTGATGACGTTGGCGCTACCGTGGATGGGCCCCGGTGCAGCCGCCGTCGGGGCGGTCGGAGCGGCGGCGCCCTTGTAGAAGATGACGTTGTCGACGTAGACGGTGGAGTTCGAGCTCACGAGGACGATCTGGGCCAGGTGGGCGCGCGCGGCGAGCCCGGCGAACCTCGAGAGCGGCACGTCGATGCTGACCCACTGCTGGGTGGCAAGAGCCGGCGTGGAGGCGGCGTTGAAGACGAGCTCGTGCTCGGTGTCGTCGTTGGGAGCGCCCTGGTAGGTGCCGTTGGCGCCGAAGTCGACGAGCTTCACCTTGAACTCGGTCGCGTCGGGCGACCAGACGTCCATGCGGAAGTGGGTCATCTCGGTGGCGTTGACGGTGGCCGTGGTGAACTCGATGCCCCCGACGACGAGCGCCGAGTACTTCTTCGTGTCGTTGCCGGCGACGGTGACGTCGGAGACGTCGGCGTTGTCCCAGACGGCGGACCAGGTGTCGACGGCGACGTTGGTGTAGGCGTTGGAGAACAGGCTGATCACGTCGGCCGCTGCGGTGGTCGGGGTCGGCGCGGCCGTGGCCGGGACCTGCGCGTTGGTGACGTTGAAGGTGAGCGCGCCAACCGCATCGATTGAGCCGAGCTTGGCGGTGATGACGGCCTGGCCGACGGCGACGGCGGTCACGGTGCCGGTGTCATCGACGGTGGCGACGCCCTGGGCGGAGGAGCTGTAGTCGAGGTAGGGGCGGGCGAGCGAGAGCGTCTGGTTGGTGCCGTTGACGGGGTAGGTCACCGACGCGCCGTTGATGACTGCCGTGCCGCCGACCTCACGTGTGACGGTCTCGGTGGCGATGGCGGGCATCGCGGCGCCGACAACGCCTGCGCCCAGGGTCTCGTATTGGATGTCGTCGAGCCAGATGGTGTAGGCGGCGGCTTCGGCGCCCTCGGCGAAGTGGAAGAGGCCTGGCTCCGCGGTGAGCATCGAGGCGTCGGGGAGCGGGATGATGAAGCGCTGCCACGCGGTCGTGAGCGCGACCCCGTTCCACTCGACCTGGAGGTCCGTGGTGTCGGCGTCGTTGGCGAGGCCAACCACGTTCAGGGTGTTGGCGGTGCTCGCCTTGGCCCAGAAGGTGACGGCGCTGTAGCCGGACAGGTCGGCGTCCATGTCGGATACGAGCGCGCCACCGGTGTAGCCGGCTGCGGGGACCTCGATCTTGAGCGAGGACGTGCCGGAGCGCTTCTCGGCGGTGTCGAGCGTGATGGCGTTGGTCGAGCCGCCGAACTCCACGAAGGTGATGCCGGCGCCGTAGTCGTCGCCGAAGACCGTGAGCGTCGTGGGCTCGACCGTCTCGGTGTCCGCGACCGTGTCGGGGAGCACGTCCGGAGTCGTATCGGGGACCACGTCGGGCGAGGTGTCGGGGACCACGTCAGGGGTCGTGTCGGGGAGCACGTCGGGCGAGGTGTCGGGGAGCACGTCGGGCGAGGTGTCCGGCGTCGTGTCGGGAGTCACATCCGCCGTCGTGTCGCCGGACGTGTCGGCCGGGGTGGTATCGTCATCGCCGCAAGCCGAGGCGAGGACGAGAATGGGTAGGGCTGTAAGGCGGAACCAGGCGCGTGTGATCATCGTGTACTCCCTGTGGCGGTGAGACGCCGAACGGGTTGAACGCCTACGGAGACCACGCAACGGGTCGTCTTCAAAAGGCGCGGGTCGACTTAGTTCGACCTCTGGACTAAGAAGGCGCCCGCACCGGAAACTTGTCAAGCCCTGGCCCCAACTTCACGGCCAACCCGCACCGGAACTCGGCGAAAGGGGCGCAAGGCGGTGACGATTACGTTTGGGGGCGACCAGGACTCGAGTCGCGGCCCTGGTCAGGGGCTCTCGAACTCGGAGGTCCACCCGCCGGCTCCGTCGATGGCTTCGCACGCTCGCTGAGCCGAGGTGGTCTCGATGGGTTCGTAGTAGGCGAGGCGTCGTTGGGCGTCGTCGGTCGCGCGGGTCAGCACACACGCACCGACGAAAGCGCAATCGGTGCCACAATCGGCAGCGGCGTTGGTCACACGCAACGGGCATCCGGCGGTCGGCAGAGGTGTGAACGTAGGGGCTCCGCCTGCGGCAAGGCAGGCCGAGTGAGCGGCGGACTCGGCCCAGTTGTGCAGCTCGACGCATTGGGATGCGTCGCCCGCGTGGTTTGTGCAGAGCCAGTCCGAGGTCTCGGGCGGGACGGTGTCGCCCGGGTCGGCAGAGTCGTCGCACGCGCAGAGGATGAGGGTGAAAAGGACCGTGGTGCGGGTTCGACGGCGAAGGGCCGCGAGGAAGAGGAGGGCTACGAGAGCCGCGATGGAGGTCGTCGGGCCGGACGAAGACGAGCAGCCGTCGTCGCCGGGCGTTGTGGTCGTGATCGGCGTGCCGCCCGTCGGCCGGTCTGGAGCCGGAAAGCTCGGGGTCGTCGTGGGCGCCGCGAAGGGGTTGGTGGGGTCAAGGTGGGCGCCCGTCCAGGGGTCGACGAAGCGGTCCCAGGGGACAGTGGCGGTGACCATGCCGCGGCCGGAGTCGCCACCGTTGAACGCGCTCAGAGAGACATAGGTCGTCGGCGCGGCCGGGGTCGAGGGGTCGACGATGACGAGTGGCTCCGCACGTTCGGGGTCCGTCTTGTAGACGATGGACGGGAGCAGGACTGCGCGACCGTCGGGCCGGAGAGCAATCGAAGGGTGGTCCTGGGTCGCGACGTTCTCGAGCGTGAGCTCACCCCAGGGAGAGCTGAAGCGGCCGGATGCGAGGTCGTACTCGACACGGGCGAAGTTGGCCTCGGGGCCAGCGACAAATGCGGTGGTTCCAAAGGGGACGAGCTCGAGGTCGACGCCCGGTCCTTTCACGAAGGCGCGGCGTGTGGCCTGGTTGTTGGTGTCCCCGGGGTCGGCGACAAAAGCCGAGGCCTGGTGAAGCGGGGCGTTGGCCGGGCGGGTGAGTGTCTGGCTCGAGATACTGCCGTCGGTGTCGGTCTCGACGAGGACCGACAGGTCGCCGTTGGCGCGCCAGCGGCAGTCACGGATATCTTGGATTTCGAGCTTTTCGATGAGCACCTCGGGCACGCCACCCGACTGGGTCGGGCGATAGATTCGTAAGGTGTCGGCGCCGCGGTCGGCGAGGCAGAGGTGGTGACGGCGATCGAGGTCCATGCCGGACACGTCGACGATGTCATACTCGAAGCGGTCGAGGTCGAGCTCCAGGGTGACGGGGTCACGCCAGTCCCAGGCGGGGACGATGCCGCCGCGGGGGTGGACCCGCATGAGCATGGACGGGATGTCGGGTAACAGCGTCCCGGGCGGCAGGTGGTTGGAGATGCCCCGCCAGCTCGAGACGAAGACCAGGGTCTCGCCCGGCTCGAGCTGGGGGCCAAAGGTGACGACCTCGTGCAGACCGGCTTGTTGGGGTTGGATGAGGTCTCCGGGATCGCGGGCCTCGACGAGCAGGGTCCCAAATGCGGGGATTGGACGATGGTCAAAGGAGTCGCCGGTGAAGAGGCGTAGGCCACTGGGCGTGAGGAAGCCGCTGTCGTTGCCGAGGATGTGGCCACCGGTCCAGATGCCGAAGGCCGACTCGGCGCTGACGGCGAGGTCGCCAAGCCCATCGGTGTAGAAGCGGGAGTGTTCCCGGATGTGTCCATCGGGGGTGATCGCGATGATGTATCGGCGCCAGAATCCCTGGACGGCGACGAGCAGCTCGACCGCGTCGGAGCTGGCAGCGCGAGATAGGTCAGGCACGAAGCCGAGCACTTCGAAGTGGGTGGGTAGGAGTCCCATGGTCTTGACCTGCGCTGGGGCGGGAGTGGTCTGGCCGGCTGCGAGCTCGGCCGCGTCGAGGTCGAAGACCTGGGTCTGGACGCCGTCGCGCATGACCCAGAGCGTGGGTCTCAGCGAGCGGGCGCGCTGCACGAAGACCGTGGTGTCATCCACCGGAAAGATGCGCAAGAAGGCCCCTGTGTCGAGCTCGGGCACGGTGAGGACCCCGATTGTCGCGGTGGCGCTGGTCTCGAGGTCGAAGCTCTCGAGGGTGGCCTGGTCAGTGCTCAGCGTGACGAGGTGACGGCCGTCGTGCGCGAGAGCGCGGTCCGCTACGGGCGGGTGCGGGAAGAAGGCGACGACTCGGCTGGCCGCGTCGAAGCAGGCGCCGGGCCATTCGCCGTCCTGACTGTCCATCGCGCAGAGCGGACCGAAGGGGGCATGTGACCGGACGATGGCCGAGGCGCTGCCGGTATCGCGCCAGGGTTCGGGGATGAGCGCGCCAAAGCGCTTGGCGACGAGCGGCGACGTGGTGGCGGCGATTGCGCCCCAGCCGTCCTGGGGCACCGGCACGTCCAGCGGGTCGGTCGGGTCGAAGCCGAGGTCGCTCTCGGCGCGGTCGAAGACATAGTCGTCGTCGCTATGCGCGTCGAGGTCCGACGTCCCGAGTGTGGCTTCTTCGGCCGCGGTGAGCCCGTCCCCGTCGAGGTCGAAGAGTTCGGGGTGCAGGCGCACCAGGTACTCACGGGTGGGGGTGTAGGGCGAGGCGCCGTATCTCCAGACGAGGGCTTCGCCGGTCGGTATGAGGGTCGCGCCGTCGTCGAAGGTGCCTCCCTGCGGACCGGGAATGGTATAGGTCATGGCCTTGGACCAGCCCGCATCTGTCGCCGAGACGTAGCCGAGTGTGGGTCTGGCTGCGTCGAGGTCGAGCACGAAGAAGCCGTAGCTCGCGCCGCCGAAATAGCCTCGGGGTACGTCATCGAAGAAGCGGTCGTTGCCGAACTCGTGGCCTCTGGCGACGAAGACGACGAGGTCGTGGTCGTGGTCGTAATAGGGGCGGCCGAGCGATGTGTCCGGGTCGGAGGCGCTTGGCCATGGCTTACGAAGGGGCCACTTCGGGCGATTGAGGACCTGCAGATCGGCGATGCTCGTTGCACCCGGCGACAACACGAAGTGCCACGCGCTGTTCTGATACAGGCCGGCATCGTTGGGGCGTGCGATGGCGGATTGGCGAACGAGCGAGACGATGAGGCGACCGTCGGGCAGCGAGAGCTGGGCGTCGGGCAGGAGCCACTCTTCGCGCGCCTCGGTGAGAGTGCCTTGAGGGGTCCGAACGAGGATCGGTGTGCCATCGGCGTTGGTCCCGAGAGGGCCGATGCCGAGGTGGGCGTCGAGGTCGGTGAGCTTGAACAGCGTCTCGCCCTGGAAGTTCGGGGCGCCGTTACTGAACACCGAGAAGTCGTCGGGGGAGTCGATACAGGCGAGCTCCAGATTGGTGGGGCCCTCGAAGTAGGTGCGGTTCCAGAAGCCGCAGAGTCGTCGCCCGAGTGCAACCGGCGGACGCTGCCAGGGCGGCCTGGTCAGCGAATCGAAAGCGTTCGCGCGAACCGGTTCGTCGGGGGCGAAGCCGTCGCGTGTGCAGCGGAAGATGGCGTCTCCTCCGACCTGGCCGCCACCCACGAGCCCGGCCTCCCAGACGACCACACCAGCGGCAGCGGTATAGAGGTAGCGGCGCGTGCCGGCCGGGTCATCGGGGTGCCAACACGCGCGGACGTGTGTGCAGGATTCGGAACCGTCGATGGCGCTCGGGTCGTCTTCGGGCACGCACCGCGCGTCGGCCGTCGTTCCGAGTCCCACACTCAGGTGTTTCGCATAGACGTAGCCCTCGTCGTCCGCGAACGGGAAGACCTCGTCTTGCGGATAGACTCTGGATAGGGTCGCGGTATCCCGGGTGAAGTCCTCGAGAGTGACGGTCGGCGGCTCGAGAAACGGCACACTCGGGATCGATAGGTACACAAGGAGGAGCGGGCTCATTGGCAGCTCTCCGTCGTCGCGCAGTCGCATGCTTCGCCGCCGGCCCCGCAGTCCTCGCTCGTCTCGACGCCAGCTTCATCCCAGCTCGTCCAGACACCAATGCGCCGTCCCGAGTTGTAGGTGCCCTCACGCTTCTTCTGCCCGCTCTCGTGGAGCTCGACGAACGGCCCGAACAGGACACCATTGACGTACGGCCAGGTCGTCCGCTCGGCCCCGCTCTCGTAATAGGTCTGCCACGGCCCCTGAGCGTTGCCGCCCTGATAGAACCCCTCTGCGAGGACCCCTCCGGTCGGCCAATAGAAGGTGCCCAGACCCTCATCGGCTCCGTCCACGAGCTGGCTCTCGAAGGCGAGCGCGCCGCCCTCGTCGTAGCGCCCCTCGACCGGTCCGTCGGCGACCCCATCGACAAACGTCGTGCTCTGGCGTGTGCGGGTGGTCGGCCCACCGAAAAATGCGATGACGAAGTTCGGCTCGGACCAGAAGGTCCACACGCCGTCGGCCTGCCCGAACGCATAACGCCCTTCGGCCTCGAGCCGCCCCTCATCGTCCCATTGTCGATGCGGCCCGTTCGCAATGCCCCCGGCATAGGTCGTCTCGAATCGTCTGGTGCCGTCCTCCCACCAGGTCGTGACCACCCCACCCTGCAGCCCATTGACGAAGCTACCTTCCGTCTCTTTGCCTCCGCCGCGAAACCAGTGCGTGAACGGCCCGTGCCTGACACCGTCGACCCAGGTCTCCTCGGTCGCGATCGTGCCTGCCCCGGCGTACGTGAAGCCACCCGTCCAGTCCGAGTGCCAGGTCCGCCAGACACCCGTCTTCTGGCCCGCATCGTAGTCGCCCAACCAGGCGAGCAACAGGTTCGGCGCGTAGCCCTCCCACGAGCCGTGTCGCAACCCGTCGCGATAGTCACCCTCGAGCTCGAGTGTCCCGTCGGCGCGATAGACGAACCACTCACCCTGACGCACACCTTCGACATATTCGCCGGCTTCCGCGATGCGTTGTCCGGCCTCACCGGCCCCGTCCCTGGCGTGATATCGAACCCACAGCCCGGTGCGCACACCGAGCAAGAAATGCCCGGTCTGCACGACCTCGCCCCCGTCGCCTCGACTCCATCGGGCCGGACCATCAGGTCGCTCGCTGCGCGCGCAATATACGACTTCGGCCGCACGCCCGGTCTCAGGATCTTGGCCTGCGACCAGCGTCGTACTCGCAGGACACGTCCGGCCGTCCCATCCGAAGTCCGTCACCCGCGGACTGACCAGCGCGAGCTCCTCCAGGTCGACACCTACACTCGTGCCATCACACGCTGGATACTCCGTCTCGCGGGCCTCGTCGCCGAACTCCTTCCAGACACCACACGGCTTTCCACTCGCCCAGCTCCGCTCCCAACGGACGGTCCCATCGACCTCCCAGGCGGTGAACGCCCCGTCCGCGAGCCCGGCCACAAACCCATAAGCCATGGCCTTCTGCGGTGAGGCGCTCGGCAACACGTCCGGCGCATACCAGTCGGTCCATTCGCCGTTGGGTTGCCCATGCCAGAAGCTGCCCTCGCGCAAGAGCCAGCCATCGTCCGTTTCGACACGATAGTCGCCGTGGGCCACACCGTCTTCGTCAACCGTCCAGCGCTCGACCGAGCCATCGGAGAGGGTCCTCACGTGAACATTGCTGACGGTTCGTGTGGGCTCATCATCACCGCAGCCGAGCATCAGCACCAGAGCACAGCCAAGCAGACCGCATCGCTTCATCGCGCACCTCGAGAACTGGAGACGCAGCATGAGGCTGGAGTTGAACCGATGCAACCGATGCAGTTCAGCGGATGTTTGTCGCACCGGGAGGCCGCGACGGAGCCATCTCGAGCCCCGGCGCCTGCCCCCTGCGAGATCTCGATCAGCGCGGCGTTTCAGCGAGCTCTTTGGCGAGCCTGGCCCAGTCGAAACCCGGTCCTGGATCCCATCGGTCCGCCTCGGTGTGCCAGTGCCCAACGATTCCACGCACCGATTCCGGCGCATCGAGGACACGGTTGATGACATTGCCATCCGCGTCCAGGCCCCCGACTTTCTGGAGCGCCGGAAACACATTCGCAAGCGTGCGCACGAGCGCGCCGAGGCTCTTGTACTGCGCCTCGGTGTAGCCAAAGGCTCGCACTTTCGCGCCGTTGATCTCCATTCGCTCCGAAGCGGTACGAGGGAATTGCGCCATCTCTTCCACACGGGCGCCAGTCACCGCCTCCTTCCAGGAGAACCCACCATCGGACGTGAGCGCATACCCGTCAGTCAGGTAGGCCACGGCGATGTCACCACTCTGCACGAAGGCTTCGACGCCGGTCTGTCTCGTCACAGTGGCCGCATAGGCGCAGACTTCACCGGGGGCCGGCAGCCGATCGGTGCAGCGCCCCGCCCCGGGGACCGGAACGAGGGTCGCCAGGTCGAGCTTGTCCGCCACGAGTGTCCAGCTGACCCCGAAGTCCTTCGACTCGACGGCGCCCGTCCCAAACGAAGCGACGAGCCGGTCTTCGCCGACTTTGCCGATGGCCTGCAGGTCGTTCTTGGCCGGCGACGCGACTATCGCGAAGGTCTCTCCGAGGTTCGCCGAGCGCGCGATAGCACCTCCATCGCCCACCAACACCATGACGTAGCCATCATCCGTCCAGCCGACCCAGGCGTCACGCCAGGCGGCCTTGGATGTGGTTTCGATGCGGCCCCAGGTGGTGCCCAGGTCCTTCGAGACCGCAATGTCCCCCGCGGCCCCATACGCGACCAGGTTGCCGCCAACGTCGCTGAGCCCGATGGGCTCGAACGGGGCAACCGCGGGCTCCCAGTTTTCGCCGATCACCGTTGTGAAGAATGTGCCGCCCCCGGCGACGACCGCAGCGCCCTCGGTGATGACGCCGAAGGCCGTCCCCTTCACCTCGCAGGCGATGTCGCCCGCGACGAGCTTGCATACACCTGGCGGCGCCGTGGCGTCGGCGGGAGGTGTCAGGCTCGCGCCTTCGGGCAGGGTGGCCGGGTAGGCCGTGGCCTCCGGATCCCGCTCCAGGTTCGCCATCATGTTGTTGAGCGTCACGCCGATGCTGTGATTGTTCGCATCCCCCGCGTGGTATGCGTTCATGGCGACGTCCAGGGTCTGGTAGAGCGTACCGTCGAAGTCGATGTTGAAGTGGTCCGACAGGTCATTCCGCAAGAGCTTTCGGAAAGCAGCCTTCGAGTCGGCCGCCAGGTCACTGTGCAACACGACCTGATGGATGAGGTCCCGCTGCCCAAGGATTGCGGGGCCCTCGACCTTCTCTCCGGGCTTCAGTGAGCGGGGCCCGAACCTCGGCATCGCGTCGGCTTCGGTCGACTCCTTGCGGCTGAACGATAGCCCGCCCTCGTCGGCTTCACCGACGAGCTTCACCTCGGTATCGAGCTGAAAGGGCAGCCCACCGACCATCACACCACGGCTCTCGTCGGGGCGGACATGAACGGTCCCGCCCTCCGGTACAGCGATATACGACCCGCCCGGAACCTTGTAGATGCCAGCCGTCACCCGTCCCTGCGCATCCGGCTTGATCGTCGCGGCACCGTCAGACGCGGTCGAATAGGACGTGAGCACGAGCTCTTGCGTGTTCGTGTCGCCCACCACAACGATCGTACCGTCGCCCGCCGCCGGCTCTTTCGGCTCCTGGGTGGCACTCGCGTCACTCGCCCCACTCGTATCCCCAGCGACACTGGGCGCAGCGGTCGTATTGGGCTGAGCGGTAGCCGTCGTGCTCGAAGGTGATGTCCCTTCCGGGCTCTTGCCCTTCCCACAACCGGCCGACAGGACAAAGGCGCACAGCGCCGGGAAAAGCTTGTGTGATCGTATCTGCATGGAATGCCTCCACGCGTGTACTACCACTGCGTCTTGGGTGGTGCCACCGGGCACGGACCGAATTCGATCCCGCTCGTGGCGACTCGTAGGCTCAACCGAACGGTCAACGATAGCCGGCCGCCTGCAGCTCGAAGAGCTCGGCATAACGCCCGCCCTGCGCCATCAACTCGTCGTGGGTGCCGATGGCCTCGACCCCGCCATTGGCCAGCACGACGATACGATCGGCCATACGCACGGTCGAGAATCGATGCGAGATGACAAGCGCCGCCCGCGCTTCCGCGAGCTCACGAAAACGTTCGAAGACCATCAGCTCGGAGCGCGCATCGAGTGCCGCCGTCGGCTCGTCGAGGATCATCACCTGCGCCTCTGCCATATAGGCTCGGGCCAATGCTATCTTCTGCCACTCTCCGCCCGACAGCTCGGCGCCCTTCCTGAACTTCTTGCCGAGCATGTGGTCATAGCCCAGCGCCAGCTTGGCGATGACCTGGTCGGCCTGCCCGCTCGCCGCCGCAGCTTCGATTCGCGCCTGGTCGTGCCGCAGGTCGATCTGCCCGACCGCGATGTTCTCGCCCGCCGTCAGATGATACCTCACGAAGTCCTGGAATATGACACCGATATTGTCGCGCAAGTCGTCCAGCGCGTACTCCCGCAAGTCATATCCATCGAGCAGAATCCGCCCTTCATCCGGGTCATACAAGCGCGCCAACAGCTTGACCAGGGTCGTCTTGCCCGACCCGTTTTCGCCCACCAGTGCCAGCACTTCCTCGGCATGCAACGAGAAGCTCACGTGCCTGAGCGCCCATCGCTCCGACCCCGGATATCGGAACCCGACATCGTCGAAGACGAAGCCCTCGCAGATCGGATTCGGGAAGACCCGCGGCTCTGCTGGCGCTGCGATCTTCGGCTTCACCGCAAAGAACGAGAACAGGTCTTCCAGATACAAGGCCTGACCCGCGATGTTCGAGAACCCCGCCAGCAGCCCCTCGAGCAAGGTGCGCAGCCTCAGGAAGGAACCGGCCAGGAACCCGAGGTCGCCGATGGTGAAGTCGCCGCGCACCGTCCGATACGTGATGACCGCATACGCCCCATAATATCCGAGAGTGCCAACCGCAGTGAGCAGCCCACCCCACCAGGCGCGTCGAATCGCGAGTCTCTTGTTCGCGAGATAGAGCCCGTCCGACAGTGTCCTGTAGCGCTCGACGAGGAACTCGTGGAGGCCGAAGATCTTGACCTCTTTGGCGGTTTCGACGCTGGCCCCGGTCTGCCGCACGTACTCGAGCTCACGCCGCTCGGGTGTCCACGAATATGTCAGCGAATAGTCCAGCGCGTTGAAGTACAGCTCGCCGACAAACGCCGGCAGGAGTGCCACCGCGAGCATCACCATCAGCCACGGCGCATACACGATGAGCCCGGCCGCGAATGTCAGGACGGTGATGGCGTCTTGCGCCTGGCTCAAGACCTGCGTCATGAGCGTCATGCGTCCGACCGTCTGCCGCCGCGCCCGGTCGAGCCCGTCCTGGATCTCCGAGTCCTCGAAGTGGGCCAGGTCGAGTGTCGCCGCATGCCGCATCAGTAGGATGGATGTGCGATTGGTCACGCGCTCGGACAGCAGGCTCTCGACCAGATTGACGGCTCGCCCCAGCGCATCCGAGACGATCGCCAACCCGAGCTCCACCCCCAGCAAGACCATCAGGTGCGACAGCCGCCCGCTGTCCAACCACCCAGCAAAGTCCGTTGGCCCATCGGGCAGCCCCGACACCCGGATGGCCTCGTCGAGGATGAGCTTTCCAACATACAGCAACGCCACCGGCATGAGCGCGCGGATGAGCCGCAGCACCATATCGACCCCGGCCAGACGTGGGCTCGTCTGCCACACGAGCTTCAAGAACGGCCCGAGATTCCGCAGCGCCCCGAGTCGCTCCTTCAAGGTGCGCGGCGGCGGCAACGTGCGTGAGTTCTTCTCGGGTGTCGGTGGAAAGGCACTCATCGCGGCACCCTAACCCGGTCGATGGCCGATGACCATGCACATGGACCAGACGCATGGAATCGGGTCGACGGGTCGTTCGTTCGCCCTCCACCGAGAGGTGCCCATGAAGACGCTGCTGTTCGTCGCCCTGCTATCGCTCGCCGCCCAGACCTCCACCCGGGTCGCCCACGCCCTCCCTCCCGACGGCCACGCCCGCGGCTTCGTCGAGGGCGCCAACCACCACCTCGGGGACTCTAGCTTCGTCGCGCGTTTCGGTCGCGCCCCAACGGCTCTCGACGACGAGGCGCTGCGTATGCGTGTCCACCTCGAATACGTCCGCGCTCTACTCGGTGCCACACCCGCCACCGACCCGTCGCTCGAAGGCCGCCGCAAAGAGCTGCTGGGCTATCTCGACGACTACATCGACAAGGGTGTGACCCCGAGAAGCCTCACGCTGCCCTGGCGAAATCCGGTCTTCGTCGACCCGTCCGGCAACGTCTGCGCCGTGGGCTATCTGATCGAACGCAGCGTCGGCCGCGCCATCGTGGAGGACATCGCCGCACAACATCGTTTCGACTTTCTCGAGGACATCGACATGCCCGAGGTGGTGGCCTGGATCACGAGCTCCGGCTTCACGCTGCGCGAGCTCGCATCGATTCAACCCGGCTACATGGAGCCACACCTCGACACCTGGAACATCTGGTCACCCAAGCACCGACACCCGCCCGAAGGAACCTGGGTATCGAGCTTCGATGGCATCGCGACCAGCGGCAGTTGGAGCCAAGCCCGGATGACGGGCCTGTGGGAACGCCGCAACCCGGACCAGCAGCTCATCGGGCGCGGCGACTTCATCAAGGGCCGCGGTAACTGGGTGAGCCTCGACGCCAAGGGCCGCGAGCTGGCCGAAGGTCTATTCGTCGACAACCTGCCCAGCGGGCGCTGGCGCATCTTCCATACGAGCGGTCGAGTCCTCGCCGAAGGCAAGATGGCCAAGGGCAGACGTGTCGGCGCATGGACCTTCTACTATGATGCGGACGGCGCCGTGCCGATCGCCATGGGTGCATTCGACCGTCATGGGCGTGTCACCGGAACCTGGCGTCACTACGCCCCCGAAGGCGCCCTGCTCGCGACCACATGGGACATCCCGACGCGTATGACAGATGGCGTCATGCGTCTGCGCCTCGTGCCGCGCGAGGGCCTCGTCCACGAGGTCGCCCAAGCCAATCTCGCTGGCGACTTCGGCCGCGTCGACCTGTTGAAGTACGATGGGCTACACCTCTATCGGAGGCAAGGCTGGCAGGATTCCATCCTGTACGACGGCGATGGACGGCGCCTTAGCCGCGAGCCCGACGGGCAGTGGTTCCAGGACCTGTGCAAGGTCGAGCGCACGCTCGCCAAAGCCGCCAAGAGCGGCGCTCTAGAACGTTTCTTGATGCATGGCCTGGGCGAGTCCGACCGCCCCACCCCCTCCTGCACGGAACGCGCGCCGATCGACCAGCGTCGCGCCGCAGCCTACGACCGGATGCTCGCCCTGGCCGACACGACCCGTGTACCGACGCCCGATTTCGCCAGGCGTTTGAAGGACAATCGTGAGCTGGACGGCTCGGAGGACAACGACGACTTCCACACGCTCGCGAACGACGAAGGTGCTACCGAAACGGAGACGACCTCCGAACCTGTGGTGTTCGGCCTCGACGCCAATCGTGATCTGGGCCAGTTCATCGCGTCCGGCATGCAATGGTACATCGAGTGGGGCCACATCGACGGCGCCTTCGAGCGCCTGTTCGCGACCCTGCCGAGCCACCTGCCCCAGGAAGCCTCGTACGACCCTTCGCCGCCCGCACCATGGGGCCAGCTCTGAAACGCGCGACCGCCCCTCGGACCACCCGCGACGCCCCACAACCGGGAGCGACTGATAGGCTTAGGCTCTCACACTGAGCCATTTCTGGTCATTGGGGTCGCACGCCTTCGTGTCGATGCTGTCTCTACCGGACGACGAAGATCACCGCCCGACACATCACCTCGACAGGAGCCGCATCATGAGCGACGTCGCCGCGCCCGCCTTTCCCCAGCTCAACAAACCCGCCCCCCACTTCGAAGCCAAGACCACCCACGGCCCCCGCACCAACGCGGACTACAAGGGCAAGTGGCTCGTCCTCTTCTCCCACCCGGCCGACTTCACCCCGGTCTGCACCACCGAGTTCATCGGCTTCGCCAAGGCCTACCCCGCCTTCCAGAAGCTCAACACGGAGCTGCTCGGCCTCTCGATCGACAGCGTCTACTCCCACCTCGCCTGGGTCCGCGCCATCAAGGAGAAGTTCGACGTCGAGATCCCCTTCCCCATCATCGAGGACCTCTCGATGCGCGTCGCCAACGCCTACGGCATGATCCAGCCGGGTGCCAGCGACACCTCCGCCGTGCGCGCCACCTTCATCATCGACGACAAGGGTGTGCTCCGCGCGATGGTCTACTATCCGATGTCGAACGGGCGCTCGATCCCCGAGTTCCTCCGACTCGTCGAAGCGCTCCAGACCGCCGACCGCCACAAGGTCGCGACGCCCGAAGGCTGGAAGCCTGGCGACAAGGTGATCGTCCCGCCGCCGCAGACCTCAGCCCAGGCTGCCGAGCGGGCCGAAGCCGGCTACGACTGCACCGACTGGTACTTCTGCACGCGCTCGCTATGACATCGCTCTGACCGCGCGTCGCGCAACCGTCGCAGGACCGGGTTCGCGACACGCACACTGCGCTCCAGCACGGACCGCCTGACTCACGGCAGCGAAGGTGCAATCCCCAACGCCGTGAGCCGCGGCATGATGACCCGCTCGATCGTCGCGAGCTGGATGAGCGCCTCACGTTCACGCGACAAGAGCCCCCACTCGACGAGCTCGGGCTCATTCCATCGCTCGAGGTTGCGGTCCTCCGGCTTCATCGCCGCCACGACCGCCATCGCTCCACGCACGTGTGGTTCGAGCGTGGCCTCGGCCACCGTGCGCGCAAAACCGATGGCCTCATCCGACTCGAAGCGCCGCAACGACGCCTCGATATAGGCCCACCCGAAGTCCCGGTGGGTGTCCTCGTCGGCCAACGTCAAGCCCAGCACCATCGACAGCGCCGGGTGCCGACACCTGAGCCGCAGGTCCTCGATGAGCGCCACCGACAAGGTCTCGCTCACCGCCAGCATCGACACCGCCGTGCCGAGCGCCCGCTGCGCCATCGGCAACGACAGAAACCCGGGCGCCTCTTTTTCGACCAGAGGATCCGGCAAAAACGGCGTAAATCCAAGCGACTCCACGACACCTACGCACAGCGCCGTGTGTTTGATCTCATCTACCAGGGCCTCGGCCGCACCTGCATAGACCTCGATCGGATCCCCTGCCGCGACCACCTCGGTCATGAACCGAGTCATCACCTGAATCGACCGGAACTCCGTCTGGACCCGAAAGCTCCAGGCGTCCGCGACCGCGTTCAGTCGGTCCTTATCCAACCCATGGCGCGCCAATGCCTCCCACGGCACCCGCTGCAGCTCCTTGCCCATGAGCGCCCTGTGTATCGACTGAAACGGCTCGCCCGCATGTCCGACTTTTCGCCCCACGACGCCCTCACTTGATGGCGCAGCACTTGGGCTGGCCCTTGGGACAAATCTCCGACTCGAAGGTCATGAAGCTCGTCGCGACGAACTTCGGCGCCTCCGCCACAATCGGCAGACAGCGCTGCGTCACGCGTCCGCTCAGACACACCTCGGTCCACTTCGCCGTGACCCCCGAGTACCCGCCCCACGGCACCTGGCCGCACGCCTTGTCGGCGATGGTCATGACCGACCGATGTGTTTTGCGCCAGTCCTCGCCCGACACGCCCGGCTTGACCTTGGGTGCGATGACCGCCCCCTCCTTCGCGGGGTAGCAATGCTCGACCAGGATGTTCGTCGTGCACGGCGTCCCGATCGCCGCCTGCGCCCCCTTGCGCCCGTCCGCCCCCTCGCCACATGTCTTGAACGCCGGATTCGCGGGGGGGCCCATATAGTTGGTGGGCATCGGCGGGAGGCAGGCCTTGGCGACCTTGCCTTCGATACACGCGACCGCCCACTGACCGCGCTCGGCTCTGCAAACCTCTTCAGTCGTGGCCGCATTGACCTGCGCCTTCGGGTCCGCGCAATGCCCGACGTCCCCCATCTCGACGCACAGCATCTGGCCACAGTCGGTGTAGGGCCGATTGCGGAAGTTGCACTGCGCCCCCGCAGGGCAGCACTGCTTTTGGATACGCCCCTCGAAGCACCCCGACTCTTCGTATCCGGTGCACGGCGCCGGCGGCCCTGCGCGCGCCATACGCCCCGTCAGCCCGGTCAGCCCCGTCAGCCAAATGACCGGCAACGCCACCAGCAGCATAGCGAAGCCCACACCCGGCCCCCAGCTCGTCGGACCCGCGCAGGCCGCGAGCCCGAAGACGACCAGTCCCACCAGGCCCGAAGCCACCACCCGTCGTCGCAATCGCTCCCCTTGCATACCTTCCCCCTGATTCTGGCTTGCTCCGCGAAGGTTCGAAGAGCATAGCCGGCGACGCGGCCGGCGCAAAGCGAGCGCTCCAACTTCGGCCTCTGGTCATCCAGGCAGCTCGATGAGCGCCCGCGCCCGTTCCCAAGACGCCCCAGCCGCCGCATGGATCTGAGTAGCGTTGCTTCCCCGCTGCTTCGCCGCCTTTTCAAATCCGCCAACCCACCCCGTCACCACAACCCGAACCCGCTTCGTGGAGTCGAGCATGTCGCCACCGTCCAGAGCCGCCCTCGCCATCACCCTCGCCCTCGCGCTCGTCCCAGGCCTAGCACCTGCGGCGAACGCCTCTCCGCCCGAAGCCTCCTTTGGCAACGCCGGCTACTCGCTCCTGCATGGCCGCTGGATGTCGCTGAGCCCGTTCGTCAGCGGAGGCGCCAGCCAGCTCGGCTCGACCGATGACGGCTTCGACCCCTTCGCCGTCGGCATCCGCTATTACGAGCGTAAGGGCTTCATCACCGGCATGTTCTTCGCCCTCGTGAACTCCATCGCCGGGTCGATGGCCGCCGCGTCCCCGAAGAGCGTGACCAGCTACCAATCCGGCAACTGGATCATCACCGAGACGGTCTACCGCAGCGAGGCCGAGAAGCAGCAGATGCTCGCGGACACCGCGGCCGCCTCCGAAGCGATGATGAACGCCGAGGACCAGAGCTTCGACCTCGAGATCTTCTCGACCAGCCTGCCCGGCGGCGGCGAGGTCTCGGGCTACAAGCTCAACATGTACTTCGGCATGGAGCTCGCCGAGTTCATGACCCTCGACATCGGCATGGGCTTTGGCAGCGTCGACTCCCGCATGGTGCGCGACGACCGCCAGGCCAACGTCCACCTCTCGTACTTCGGCATGCCGTTTCGCCTCAACGTCGCGGGTGGTCCGTTCCTCTTCCACGTCCAGTGGGACTGGAACTGGCTTGGCGAGTGGACCGACCACGGCCCCGACATCGAGGACACGGCGACCTACTACAAGCGTCGCTCCACCTGGAGCCACCTCGAAGTCGGCGTCTCCACCGTGATCTTCGACCGCCTCATGCTCCAGGCCGGCGTCACCACCCCCACCATCACCTCGGGCGACTTTGGCTACCGCGCCTCCGTCGGCCTCCGTTTCTGAGAAGGATCACACGCCATGAACCACAATCGTATGACGTCTCGATGCGTTTCGGCACCACACGAGATGAAACGCATCGAGACCGATCGGATCGCTCGGGCGAGCCTTCCCGACCCTACCGCGGGAGCGGGGCGGCCGCCCGAGCAGACGTTTCCCTTGACCAAACTCTTCTCGAAAATCGTACTAATCCTCACCCTCACCACGGCCCTCACCGCCGTCGCCCTCACATCGGATGACGCCCACGCCCAGGGACTCCTCGGGGCCGGCGAGATGTCGGCCGGCGCCTCCGTCCTCGTCGGTGACCGCCTCGATGGCGGCGGCTTTGGCTTCACCGGCCACTTCGAATACGCCGGCATGTTCGAAGAGACAGCGCTCGGCGGCTACATGGGCTTCGAGTTCCTGACCCTGCTGGGCTACGAATCCTATAACGGCGTCGACCCCTACGGCGGCGAGAACACCATGGGCCCGCTGCTCTTCGACCTCGCCGTCGGTTTCCCCGTGACCCTCTTCAAGCTCGGCAACGGCGGGTCGGGCACGACGCTCCTGACCATCGGCATCGGCGCCGGCATGAGCGCGCAGCACGCCTACGGCTACGTTCGGAGTCGCATCCTCACCAAGCTCGGGGCCGAGACCTACATCGAGCTCATGGGCCGCTGGACCCCGTCCGAGGCCAGCAACGACTGGACCGAGAAGACCGGCCTCGACGTCTACGAGGCGCGTGTCTCCTTCATCACCCCGGTGAGCGAAGACCTCACGCTCCAGTTCTTCGGCGAGTGGTCGGCAGCCGACCGCACCCGCACCGGCACCGGCGACCCAACCAAACCCGCCATCGAGCCGCCCGAGGTCACGACCAACTTCCAGTCCATCTGGCGGTTCGGAGCCGGCTTCATCTTCTGAGCCGAAGCCTCGCCTGGGTTCACCCTGCCGCCGGCGCTCGCTTCTTGCGACGCCGGCGCTGGACCGCCCGCCGCAGGACCGCCCACCAGTTCGACGCGCTCAACGGCGCCAGGACCGCCAGCATGTCGCCCTTCGCATAGCCCGGATTACGCTCGGCAAAATAGCGGACATGAGGGTTGGTCAGCAGGTCTTCGGTGACGTCCGCGACGCCTTGTTTCAGGCGGCGCTCACCACCGCGGCACAGCCCGCGTTCGACGTCCCAACCCGCCCCATAACGATGGCGCCCGAGGCGGTCGAAGAGCTCATCGACCTCGGGCGGCTGCGGCTTGTCGAAGCGCGGCCAGAAGGTCCCGAAGTTGTTGGCCAGCATCAGATAGCTCTTGTAGCTGAAGGTGTCATAGAAGAGCCACACGGGCGTCAGCGGCTGCCGCACCCGGGCCTCCAGATAACACTGGAAGCCGATGCGCTGGACCATGCTGAACCCGCGCAACCCCGGCTCGAAGATGACGTTGCCCGTATAGATGATGATGCATCGTCGCGAGCGCCCCTGCGTCATCGGCCCGTCGAACGGATACACATCGACCGTACAGATCCCGACGAGTCGTCCCGAGCCACCGTCTCGCAGCGAGACCAGGTACTTCTTGGCGCGCACGCTCGCCTCGAAGACCTCGCGAGTCCCTTCGGTGTAACGCTCCGCGAGCTCCCAGACCTCGGTCCAGAGGTCGGCAGTCAGGCTCTCGACGAGATGGCGTTTGACGATGGGTTTTGCCACGGCCCGTTCGAGATACCGCCGCGCGACTCCCTCTGCAACCCACCCAGATGCCGCTCCGGACCACTCCCGCGGGCCGAACCCGACATTCCATGTCGTCGCAGCGCCTCGCTCCTGTTATCTCGCTGGGCCGCTCGCCCTTCGAATCAGGGAGCTCGCCGCCCTTGGAAAACCTCCTCGTCATCGCGTTCACCCTCGTCGCCGGCCTGGGCCTCCGCCAGCTCCTGCGCGAACGCGCCGACGAAGCCGCTCGAACTCTCAATACGTTTGTCATCTATGTAGCTCTGCCCGCGGTCATCCTCGTTGCCGTCCCACGTCTCACGTTCACAGCCGACACCTGGCTCCTCATCGCGACCCCTTGGCTGACGCTCGCCGTCTCGGCCCTCCTGGTGCTGGCCGCTGCCCGCCGCTTCGCCTGGTCACGGTCCACCACAGGCGCGCTGCTCCTCGTCGTTCCCCTTGGAAACACAAGCTTTCTCGGCATCCCGCTCACCGCCGCCTGGCTCGGCCCGGACGCCGTTCCGCTCGCCGTCGTCTACGACCAGCTCGGCAGCTTCCTCGCGCTCACCCTCTATGGCACGGCGATCATCAGCCGCTTCGCTCCGCCTCCAGCCCCCGACGACGCTCCGCGAGAGACCACAACCACCGCCAGCACCGCCCGTCGCATCGCGACCTTCCCGCCGTTCATCGCGCTGCTCGTGGCACTCGCGGCCATCGCCCTCCCCAACGGCTGGCCGCCGGCCATCGAGTCGGCGTTCACCCTCATCGGCCACAGCCTCGTCCCGACCGTCATGGTCGCCATCGGCCTGCAGTGGAAGCTCGGTCTCGACCGGGCCGACCTCGGCCAGACGGCCTTCGCATTGGGCGCCAAGCTCGTCGTTGCCCCTGCCGTCGCGGCCCTGCTGGTCTTCGTGACCCACGCCGAGGGCCTCGCCGCAGAGGTCTCCATCCTCGAGTCCGCGATGGGTCCTATGGTCACCGCCGGGGCCATGGCCAGCGCGGCAGGGCTCGCACCACGCCTCGTCGCGGGCATCATCGGCTATGGCAGCCTGTTGTCGCTCGGCACGACTGCCATTATTGCCGTCCTGCTTGCGACCCCCTGAGCCGTCCCGCTTGCGACCCCTAAGCCGTCCTGCTTGCGACCCCTAACCCGTCCTGTTGCGACCCCTTAAACGAGAAGAGCCGGGCCACGCTTGGTGGAACCCGGCTCGACTGGACTCACCCATCTCTCAGAGGAGGCGGACCGGCAGGTTCACCTGCATGCTCGGCTCCTTGAACTTGCCGAAGGTCGTGGACTTGATGACCCCGACGACGCAGCGCTGAACATCCGCGGACGTCCCGCCGCCATCGGTCACGTTGGCCGACTGCACGACGCCCGACGAGCTGATGACGAACTGGGTCTGCACCGTGACCGACCCTGCCGGGTTGCTGATCATGCCGCCGCACGAGGCGAAACGCCCCTTGATGGCGTTGCGCACGCTCGCCGCCGAAAGCTTGTTCGGGAGCGAATCGTCGCCGGCCCCGCCCTCGGTCGTGGTGGTCGTCTTCTCGCCCTGGTTCAGCTTGTTGAGCAGGTCGTTCACCTTGCTCGTATTGTTCGGATTCGTCGGATTGCTCGGCGCGGCGACGACCTCCACCTTGGGTTTGTCCTCGACCTTGGGTTTGTCCTCGGCCTTGGGCTTGTCCTCGGCCTTGGGCTTGTCCTCGGCCTTGGGCACCTTGGGCTTGTCGGTCGCCTTGGGCGTTTCTTCGGGCTTCGCCTCAGTCGGATTGGCTCCGACCTTTGCGCCGTCCGCGCCGTCCGCCGGCTTCACTCCGTCGGCACCAGCCGCGTTCGCAGCGGTCGGGTCGGCCGGATTCGCACCGTTGGCCCCAGCCGCACCGTCGGCAGGCTTGGTCGGATCCACCGCCGCCACCTGCGCCGGCTTCACTTCGCCTTCGACCTTGGCGACGTTGTCAGCCGGCTTCGCCGGATCGGCCTTGGCCGGATCGGTCTTCGCGGGCTCGGCCGGCGCCGGGTTCGTAGTGCCCTGGGCCACCACCTGCGGCTCGGGCGTGTCCTTGCCGGACAGGATGACGGCCAGCGCCACACCACCCGCCACGAGCACCGCGACCGCCGCGAGGATCCACGGCCCGGCCCCACGTCGACGCTCGACGATCGGCACCTGGAGCGGCGCCATCGAGGTCCGAGGCGGCAACACCAGGTTGGGCGCCGAGTTGCCAAACGGGTCTTCCCCGCTGACCGGCTTCCGCTCGTTGGTGGCGATGGCCTTGATGTCGATGAGACCTGACGAGTCCGTCACGAACTGCTGGTTCTCGCTCGACTTCTGGTTCTGGTCGCGCCCGAGATCATCGAGCTTGAAGAGGACCGATGACTGCCGGCGCCCATGGACCCCGACCACTCCTTCGGGGCCTTCGTCCTGGGACTCGGGTCCTCCGCCGAAGAGGTCGTCGCCACCTCCGAAGAGGTCGCTCGACGGGCCGGTCTTCGCAGCCGGCGCGGCCACCGCCGACACCATGGTCGACTCGAAGAGGTCCGCCTTGTCCTTGTCGGCCTGAGCCTTGGACGGCGACGTGTAGCTCGAGACGAGCTGGGTCGCCGCGAGCTCCGCCACCGGTGCCGACGAGGCCTTCACAGCCGCCACGGCTGCCGCGACGTTGGCAATCGGCTCTACGATCGTGTCGGACGAGAGGCCTTCTTCCTCTTCGGAATCCTCCACATCACGCACATCGAACTCGTTGTGGACCGCCTTGACCTCCGCCGCCGGGGTGAACGTGGTGTCCTCCTCGACGAACTCCTCGGGCTGGCCGTCTCCATCGAGGGCCGCCACCAGAGCCTTCAGGGTCGGGGCGTCGCCAAGGTGGACCCAGTTGTCCATGCCCGGCTGCCACACGTACGTCTCCACGCTCACCTCGCCCGAGGCGAGCAGCTTCGCGATCGTCGTCCGTGGCACGGGACCGCGCTTCTCGCTCCCCACCGCGTAGTGCCAGAAGTCATTCACACCCGCGCCCGAGGCGTCCGCTCGTTGTGCTGTCATCGTCGCTCCGTCGTCCCGAGGTCAGGTCCCCGATTGGGAAGTCTACCCCCATCTACGCCTCAGGACTATATTGGATCTGAATCCCCGCTCAACCCCACCTCTTCCCGTCGACCGACGGCGAGGTCTCAGTGCACCAGCCCAGCGGTCCGGGCGGGATGCGCGTCTTCGAGCACACTGGCCACCCCAGCATCTCGCCCTCCCTTGTCGCGCGCTACGCCCGACATGCCAAGCCCTCTCAGAAGCCTTCGCAACTGCGCGCTCTCGAGCGGGAACAGGTCGCCCACCACCGTGAGCTGGCAGTGATCAGCATCCAGGTGCTTGCGCGCATTGCTTTGCAACATCTCGGGCGTCACCGAGTACGCCCGTGTGAGGCGCCCAGCCAAGCCGTCGGCCGCTGGGTAGAGTTTCTGAAGCCCGTTCCAATAACTCGTGGCACTCGGCGAATCGCGCACCGACCCGAGCTCGAGCGCCAGGCGCCCAAAAGCCCGCGACAGCTCGCTATCGGAGACCGGGGTCCGCATGAGATCGCCGACCACCTCGAACATCGCCTCGACCAGCTCGGCCACCTTCGCGCGCCTCGTCTGGGTCTGGGTCTGGGTCGAGATCGTCAGGATGGTGTGGCCATCGTACGTCTCGAGATCGGCCGCTGCGTGGTACGCGAGCCCCAGCTGGTCGACGATCCGATGGCGCAGGCGCGCGCAGGTCCCGTCGTCGAGCAGCCGGTGGATCACGGCCAGCGACGCGAAATCTGGATGATCTTCGGCCGGCAGTATCCACGAGAGGTGGATTTCAGTCTGAGAAGCGGTGTGTTTGGTGAACTCGAATGCCGGCAGGTTGGGGCGCACGATCACGGGGCTCGGGCTCAGGAGCTCGCCGCTCGGCAGCTCACCAAAGGCGCTCTTCGCCGCGTCTCGCGCCTGCTCGAGCGTGATGGGCCCCGACATCGCCAACACCATGTTGGTCGCCGTGTAGAAGCGGCGGTGCCAGCGACGACAGTCGTCCTCGGTGAAACGCTGAATCCGCGCGAGCACGCCGCCCACCTTGAGCGCCATCGACGACCCCGCGAACATGGTCATCTTCGAGAGGTTGTCCGGGTCGATATCGCGGCCCTTGGCGTCGATCTCGTCCTGCAGCTCTTCCGTGATGATGCGCTGCTCGACATCGACCCCGGACAAGAGCGGCCGGGTCATCATGTCGCCGAGGATCGACAACATCTCCTCCACGTTCGACGGCAAACAAGTCGCCTCGAAGGTGGTGAAGTCGCGGCTCGTCGCGGCATCGAGGCCGCTGCCTACGCTCTCGAGCGCGGTATTGAGGATGTACGTGTCCGGATACCGCTCGGAGCCGCGGAACAAGACGTGTTCGAGCAGGTGCGACAGACCGCTGTCGGCGGGAGTCTCGAAGCGCGACCCGACCCTGACGAAGAGCACGATCGAGGTGAGCGACAGGTGTGGCAGCTGCGTGAAAACGACGGGTAGGCCGTTGTCGAGCGTGAAGTGGGAGGGCTCGGACCAGCTCGGGATGGAGGGAATCGGGCGCGTCGCAGTCATCGTGGGTCGTGTCCTCGCTGGGTCTCGGGGCGCTGTGCGCCGTACCTATCGTCCGGGTCGTCCGGCCGTTCGTCCGGAAGGAGAGTGGCGCCAGGGCTCGGTCGAGCCGCCCCACCCTCGTCGTCTGTTGCGTCTGGCGTGGGCGCTGGCTCGTCCGCCCCGACCGTCTCACCGGCATCGTCAGGCCGTTGCTCGGCTTCGTCCACCGAACCACCATCGCCCGTCTCGGCAACAGGCGAAACCACCACGAGCCGTTCACGCAACCGCGCCACGTACTCCGCGAGGTCGGTCGTGTCCGGTACGATCGTGATATCGCTCGGGTTTCGACGATTGAGCTGGGCGTCCTCACCGAGCTCGACCAGGCGCAGGGCCTGCCGATACTCGTCCAACGTGAGATCGTCCTCGAGCGTCCCACGCTCCCCGAAGAGCTCGCCGTAGAACGTCGCTACCGTGGTCATCGCCTGGGCGATCCCGGGGTGGGCCTCGCGTGTATCCCAGGTCTCCGGCTCGAGCTCTTTCAACGTTTCCTCGAGCGCCTCGGCGAGCACCGCCGCGCGATGCGGGCGATCTTCACACGAGCGCGCGAGGCACCGCATGATCCAGTCCGACAACGCAGGTGGCATGTCTGGGCACACCTCGATCGGCGGCACGACCTGCGCCGAGTCGACCTTCTCGAGCGTCTCGAGCACCGAGTCCGCCCGGAACAGTCGCTCGCCGCACGCCAACTCCCATAGGATGACACCGAGGGAGAACAGGTCGCTGCGCCCATCCAATGGTTTTCGGCGCACCTGTTCAGGGCTCATGTAGGCGTGTTTGCCCTTCACGACGCCGGTCTTGGTCTGGCCCTCGCGGCCTGCGAACTTGGCGATCCCGAAGTCGATGAGCTTCAGCTCGCCCGTCGAGCTCAGCATGAAGTTCTGGGGCGAGACGTCGCGATGCACGATCTCACACGGCCTGCCCGCCTCATCCACGACGTGATGCGCGTAGTCGAGCGCGTGCGCCGCCTGGATCCCGATGGCGCACACGAGGCGCGGGTCCGCGGGTTTCCCGAGCTCGCTCAGCACCCGCATCAGCTCCTGCAGGTCGACCCCGTAGACGTACTCCATCGCCAGGTAGGGCGTCTGACCGACCTGGCCGACCTCGTAGATCCGGGCGACGAGCGGGTGGTCGAGCATCGCCACCAGCTTCGACTCCGACATGAAGTGTTGGACGAAGACCGGGTCCTCCTCCACGTGTGGCAGGAGGCGCTTCACCGCGACGATCTTCTCGAAGCCGCCCGGGCTCATGGCCTTGGCTTTGAAGATCTCGGCCATGCCGCCGACCGAGACCCGCCTGATCAGATGATAGCGCCCGAAGTTCGAAGTCTTCGCGGGTCCTGCTGGCGATGTTGGGTAGGCGTCCATGACGTGGCCGCCCATCATAACAGCAACCTGGATCAAAGACCCGCCGCTCGAAGCTTCTTCAGCAGATCCGCCTGCTCCTTGGAAAGCTCGTCCGGGACCACCACGTTGAGCGCGATGTACTGGTCACCATGGCCATGGCCATCGAGCCGGGGCATGCCGCGGTTGCGTAGCCGCAGCACCGTCCCGTGCTGGGTACCGGCCGGAACCTGAACAGTTTCGGTCCCTTGCAGGGTCGGCAGCTCGATGTCGTCGCCGAGCGCCGCCTGCGTGAAGCGGATATCGTGCTGCATGTGGATGTGCGCGCCGTCGCGCTTGAAGACCGGGTGCGGCTCGACCTGGATGACCACGTGCAAGTCGCCGCGCTGGCCGCCTGGACCGCCCGTCTCACCCTCGCCCGAGACACGAAGCCGCATGCCGTCGTCGATGCCGGCCGGGATCTTCACGCTCAGCGTGCGCTGCACCCGCTTGACCCCGTGCCCGCTGCAGTCGCCACACTTGTCTTTGATCTGCTCGCCCGAGCCCTGACAAACGGGGCAGGTCGTCTGCACCATGAAGAAGCCCTGCTGGCGCGCGATGCGCCCTTGTCCCCCGCAGGTCTTGCACTTGATGGGCTTGGTCCCGGCCTTGGCGCCCGAACCTTCACAGGTGCCACACACGTCGTGGCGGTCGTAGGTGACGTCGGTCTTCTTGCCCGAGACCGCCTCTTCGAAGGACAGCTTGACCGCCGTCTGCAGGTCCTGGCCACGCCTGGGTCCACGCCCGCGCCCGCCCCCGCCCTGGCCGAAGATCTCACCGAAGATCTCACCGAAGCTGCCAAAGATGTCGTCGAAGCCACCCGGCCTGACGCCGCCCCCGCCGCCACCTTCGAAGGCTGCGTGGCCGAAGCGGTCGTATTGGGCGCGTTTGTCGTCGTCGGAGAGCACCGAGTAGGCCTCGTTGATCTCCTTGAACTTCTCTTCCGCCTCGGGATTGTTCGGGTTCTTGTCCGGATGGAACTTCATCGCGAGCTTGCGGAAGGCGGTCTTTATGGCCGTCGCATCCGCGTCGCGGGGAACTCCGAGGGCTTCGTAATAGTCTTGCTTAGCCATGGCTGAATCGGGTGGCTCTCGAGTGGCGCCCCAGATACGGGAGAGGAGCGATGGTGATAGCGACACCACCGATACAATCAAGGGGCTGGTAGGGGGCAACGTGGCCAGATCCCCATCGGGCGTCGTCGCTGCGATCGCTTGCGACGCGGCGAGCGTTGAGCCCGGCGCGTCTTCTGACATAGGATGCCTCGATGAAGAAGCTCCTTTTCACCGGGCTCGTCGCCTGGGCGCTCGCGGCTTGTGGCAGCGGGCTCGAACGACCCGGCAGCCCAGCCGACACCCGCACTGACACCGAGCAGGACACCGTCGGCGAGGTCGGCCCCGACACCACGGAGGCCGACACACCTGACGAGGTCGGCGTCGACGCCGACGCGACCGAGGACACGCTCGAGCTCGACGCCGGGGACACGGCGGACGCTCCGGACGACGTCGACGCCCCTCAGCCAGATGCAGTCGATGTCTCCGACTCGACGGGCGACGACACGGCCGACACCGGCGCGACCTCACCCTGCCAGGCCCTGGCCGACGACGCCGCCTGCGACGACGGCAACCTCTGCACGCTCGGCGACCGATGCCTCGCTGGACGTTGCCTGCCGACCTCGGCCCTCGCCTGCGACGATGACAACGTCTGCACCGACGACACCTGCCGCCCCGATGTCGGCTGCATCGCGCTCAACAACCTCGCGACCTGCGAGGACGTCGACCCCTGCAGCTCGAACGACCGCTGCTCCGCCGGAATCTGCCGCCCAGGCGGCTTCGCCTGCGACGACCTGAACCCCTGCACCCGCGACACCTGCGCCCCCGACGGCTCGTGTTCACACCTGCCCGACGACACACTCAGCTGCGAAGACGGCAGCGCCTGCACATCGGGCGACCACTGCGCCGACGGCTTCTGCATGGGCGGGCTCGCCGACGGCTGCCTCTCGGACTCGCCCTGTGTCGCGACCCGCTGCGCCGACGACGGGCTCACCTGCCGCTCGGACGTGCTCGATGGGCTCGGCTGCGACGATGGCAACGTCTGCACGCTCGGCGACCAGTGCCTGGGTGGGATCTGCCGATCCGGCCTGCAACGCTCCTGCGGGTGGGACACCGAGTGCGGCGTCTTCCGCTGCGACCGCATCGACGGCTGCCTGCTGGAGACCGCCTACCAGCTCGGCAAGACCTGCAGCGACGATGACCGCTGCACGACGGGAGACGCGTGTGACGGCGGTGGCACCTGTACCCCCGACGGTCCGGCCGAATGCGACGATGACAACCCGTGCACCGAGGACTCGTGCAGCGCGTCCTGGGGATGCGAGCACACCTCGGTGTCCGGCCCCTGCGACGACGACAACCTCTGCACCACAGCCGACGCCTGCCAGTTCGGCCAATGCCGCGGCACCCAGCAGGTGTGTGACGACCAGAACGCCTGCACGACCGACTCCTGCGACCCGTTGACCGGCTGCCAGTTCCTCACGCTGCGTTGCGACGATCAGAACGAATGTACGACGGACGCCTGCGACCCCGACCGCGGCTGCGTCTTCAACCCCATCACCGCCGCCTGCGACGACGGCCTGAGCTGCACCGCGGGTGACACCTGCATCGCCGGAACCTGTGTGGGTTCAATCACTTGCGACGACGAAGACGCGTGCACGACCGACCTCTGCGACGGCGCCGAAGGCTGCCTGTACCTCGAGCGCGACGCGTGTCCGGTCGGCCTCGTCCGTATCACCGCGGTCGGCCTCGACGCCCCGGTGAGCCCGAGCCCCGGCTTTGGCCAGTGGGTCGCCATCGTCAACGACGGCGAGGTCGGCTTCGCTCTCGACGGCTGGGTCATCAGCGGCACCGCGTGCGATTGCGAGGCCCCGCTCTCGGATGCCACCATCGCGCCCGGTGAGACGCTCCACGGTCTGCGCAAGAGCCTGCCTGCTCCTCTGTCGGGCGAGCTCGCGCCCGGCGGTCCAACGAACCTGAGCGGCTACACCTTCACGTTCGGCGAGGTCGGCGACGCCGTATTCTTCGAAGAGGGTGACGTGCTGCAGCTCATCGACGCGACCGGCGCGGTCGTCTCGACCTTCACGGTGGATTGAACACGACACCTGCGCTTGCCGCCGGACGCAGACGGATCTAACAGAGAGCGCGACGACTGGTTTGACCGGAGCAGGGCATGGGCGACGACTGGCGCAGAAACGGGACGTGTGGGGCGTGCAGCCACTTCCAGAGCGACTTTGGCGCCGAGCCTGACTTCTACGGCCATTGCAAGATGTACCCGCGCAACGGGTCCCGAACGAGCAACGACTCGACCTGCCACGAGTTCAGGCCACTCGAGGGCTTCGAAGAGAAGGTCGTCCTCAACGTGCGGACCCACGTCCCCGACTCGTCGCGCCGTTCCGCCGCACCTGTGTACTCGGCGCGCAGCGCGGCCGACGCGGTCCGTTCGAACGCCTCCGACCGTGAGACCGCGAGCGTCATCAAGCGCCGCCGCGAGAGCGATGACGGCGAGGTCGTCGACACCCCCATCACCTCGTACAGCCCCGCTCAGCCCGCGAGCGCGTCGGGCCCGGTGAGCTCGACGTTCGTCAGGCCGACCCCGGTCTTCGAGGCCGACCCCGAAGCATCTTACGGAGCCTCACCCGAGGCCTCGATCCGCGCCATCGCCGGCGCCGTCACCGACCCGTCCGGCGCGCTCGACCCGGCCCAGCTCGAAGAAGCCCTGCTCGACGTGGTCGAGACCTTCGGCGCCATCACCGCCGTATCGCTCTCGGGCGAGCTCGACGGCGCGGTCATGGTCTTGAAGCCCGCCGACCCCGAGCTCAAGCCGCACGAGGTCGACATCGAGACCTTCTTCCACAAGGTCGTGATGATCCGCGACCGCATCCGGGTCCTCGAACAAAAAATCAACGCGCACAACGAGTTGAGCGACCTCGAAAAGGTCGAGCTGCAGGCCCCGGTGACGCGGGTCTACCAGTCGTTGACCTCGTTCAATACGATGTTCCGCCCGTCCGCCAACAAGTGGCGTGCCCGCCGCGCGACCCGGCGCCCGCTGGAAGACCTGCTGAAACGCTGGATCCCACGCGAGACGGTCGAGCTCGCGGCCAAGTGGATCGGCGGCACCATGACGGTCCGCACCAAGGCCAACGCCGAAGAACACGAGGTCAGCATCGACCTGGTCTTCGACCGCATCATCCGCCTGAAGAAACGTTTCCGTGAGCTCGAGCACGCCATCAAACACCAGCCCAAGCTGGCCTCCGACCGCGACAGCCTCTTCGACTACATCTCGAAGTGCTACGGAACTCTGACGACGTTCAACGTCCTCTTCCGGCACCGCGACGACGGCTTCAGCTCGAAGTAGCGGCGGGACGGTCGTTCGACATCGCATTGACACGTGGCCAAGGCCGGCCGAGCCGCGCCCGCGTGCTCGCCTTTCGGCGTTGACCTTGGCCGTGGACGGTGCTTCAACTCCGCGCCATGGCTACTCCGCCCCCCAAAAAAAGCCCCATGGCCCATATCCGAAACATCGGAATCATGGCCCATATCGACGCCGGCAAGACCACCGTGTCGGAGCGTTTGCTGTTCATCTCCGGCCGCGCCCACAAGATCGGCGAGGTCCATGACGGCGACACGACCATGGACTGGATGGTCCAGGAGCGTGAGCGCGGCATCACCATCACGTCGGCCGTGACGACCTTCAACTGGGAGGTCGAGCCCAAGAGCGTGCAGTCTGCGACCGGCACGCCGCTGCCGTCGAAAGCCGAGATGCACCTCATCGACACGCCGGGGCACGTGGACTTCACCATCGAGGTGAGCCGTTCGTTGCGTGTGCTCGACGGCGCGGTCACCGTCTTCGACGGGGTGCACGGGGTCGAACCCCAGACCGAGGCCGTCTGGCGCCAGGCCGACCGCTACAAGGTCCCACGTATCGGATTCATCAATAAGATGGACCGCATCGGGGCCGACTACTGGCGCAGCCTGCACTCGATGGAAGAGCGTTTCGGCGAGCACTGCGCGCCGGCCGCCCTGCCCATCGGCACCGAGAACCGACACCGCGGCATGGTCGAGCTGGTCGAGCGCCGCGCGTGGATCTGGTCCGACCCGGACGACCCACGCGCGTTCTCCATCGAAGATGTCCCGGGCGACATGACGGACGACGTCGAGAAGGCCCGCAACATCCTGCTCGAGCGTATCGCCATCGCCGACGACGACTTCGCGATGACCTGGCTCGAGGACCCGGACAGCCTCGATGTCCCGACCATCCACGCGGCCATCCGACGGGCCACCATCGCGGGCAAGCTCGTGCCCGTGTTGTGCGGCGCGGCGCTCCGCAACAAGGGTGTCCAGCCGCTGCTCAACGCCATCGTGCAGTGGTTGCCCTCGCCCGACGACGTGCCCGAGGTCGAGGGTGTCCATCCGACCACCCGTGAACCCGAGCGCCGCCCCCACGACCCGAAGGGACCGCTCGCCGGCCTCGCCTTCAAGGTCGCCATGATGGGCGACGACGGCCGCCGACTCGTGTTCGTGCGCCTGTACTCGGGGACGCTCGTCGCGGGCGCCGAGATCCTGAACCCGGCCAAGGGCATCAAAGAAAAGGTCTCGCGGATCTTCATGATGCACGCCAACCAGCGCGAGCGGAAAGACTCGGTCGGGGCCGGCAACATCATCGGTGTGCTCGGTCTCAAACACACGAAGACCGGCGACACCATCTGCGACCCGCTGAAGCCGATCCTGCTCGAGCAGATCGACGCCTACGAGCCGGTCATCTCGCAGTCCATCGAGCCCGAGCAGACCCGCGACCGCGACAAGCTCCTGGAAACGCTCGGCAAGCTGGCCGACGAGGACCCGACCTTCCGCTGGCGCGAGGACCCGCAGACCGGCCAGACCATCATCTCCGGCATGGGTGAGCTGCATCTGGACGTGCTCGCCGACCGCGTGCGCCGCGAGTTCGAGGTGCCGGCCCGCATCGGCAAGCCGCAGGTCGTCTACCGAGAGACCATCACCAGCTCGGCCGTCGAAGAAGAGCTCTTCGAGCGCCAGGCCGAAGGCGACAACATCTTTGGTCAGGTGACCGTGCGCATCAAGCCGCGCGACCGCGGCGAGGGCAACCTCATCGAGTGGACCTTCCCGCGTGAAGAGAACGGCGTCATGCCGGTCCTGCCGTGGTTCAACGCGGACGTGAAGGGCAAGATCCAGGCGGCCATCGAGAACCAGCTCGGCTCGGGTGTGTTGTCGGGCGACCCCATCGAAGACGTCCACGTCATCATCGCGAACGTCGGCTGGCGTGAAGGCATGACCAAGACGGTCGGCTACTCCATCGCCGCCGCGGGCGCTCTACGAAAGGCCCTGCAGGCCGCCAACCCCGCGCGTCTGGCGCCCATCGCCAACGTCGAGGTCGCGACCCCGCCCGAGTACACGGGCGACATCATCGGCAGCCTGAACCAGCGCCGAGGCCGCATCGAGAACGTGGAGGAGATCTCACCACAGGTCTCCCACATCAAAGCGCAGGTCCCCATCGAACGTATGTTCGGCTACTCGACCGAGCTGCGCTCGATGTCGCAGGGCCGGGCCTCGTTCCAGATGACCTTCAGCCATTACGACATCGCCTGAGCCCACCACTCGACGCGGTCTCGCGGCCGCCCGACCAACAGCCAGGCGGTTCGGCTCGCCGACATTCAACGGATGGTGGCCGCCTCGTCGAGGCTGGCCGCACACCTGAAGCCGAAGTGGTGGAAGGGCCGGTTGTTGGGGAAGTGTGGGCGACGATGGATGGCCGTCGCATAGCTCGCATCCCAGTACCAGGAGCCGCCGCGCACGACGCGCTCCGCATGTCCCGGGCACGGCTCCTTGCCATCGCAGGGCCCGCGCGGGTTCGACCCGCGGCACGCCGCACCACACTCGGCGTAGCTCTTCGAGTGCCAGTCAAAGACCCACTCCCACGCGTTGCCGGACATGTCGAAGAGGCCATAGACGCCCGCCGGTCGCGCGCCCACTTCGAAGGTGCGGCCGGTCTTGGGCCACGGCCCGTCCATCTCGACGCCGCAGCTACGCTTCTTGCCCTCCTTGATGATGGCGCGTTCACAGGTGGCCGGCTCGTTGCCCCACGGATGAAGCGCCCCGTCGGTCCCACGCGCGGCCTTCTCCCACTCGGCCTCGGTCGGCAGGTGTTTGCCCGCGGCGAGGCAGAACTCGACGGCGCGAAACCAGCTCACCGCCACGACGGGTTGTCTCGCCCTGTCGAAGTCCGGATAGAAGGGCTTGTTGTAGCCGCACTTCTTTTTGGCGCGGCAAGCCTGGAATGCCTCGTTCGTGACCTCGTGGGTGTCCATCAGGAACGTGTCGACCCAGACCCGTTCACGGGGTCGGGTGTCTTCGGGTCCATCCGCGCTGCCCCGCAGGAACCAGCCGCCCGGAATACACGCCATGCCCTCGACCGTCTTCTTCGGGCAGGGCGCAGCGATGCGAGCCTTCTCCGGTCCACCTTCGATAGCCCACGACGAGCCTCCCGTGATCACACAACCCGCCATGACCGCGACCATCAAAATGACGCGCCGCGCGCGAAGGGCCAGCCAGCCTGGCGCTTCGCCCCCTGCCCTGTTGTCGCCATCGCCCATCGACTCATGCCCTTCAACCATGTCGCTCCGTCCATCCCGTAGCCACGTCGGCTTGCTGCTCGCGTTGAGCGTATCACTCGTCGCCGCGATTCCACATGCGCATGCCGCCCCACTCACGGAGGACGAACGCGCCATCTTCCTCGCGAGCCCCGAGGACCCTGCGGCCGCCGAGCTGAAAGGCGTGCGCGACGAGCTCGCGGGCCAGTCGTTCCTGGTGGGCAATGAACACTTCCTCGACCGCTTCGAACCCGCCATCAAGAGACTGGGCGGCGGCTATGTCGGCGTCGGCGCCGAGCAGGGCTGGCTCTTCATCGGCTGGCAACGCCCGACGCTCGCGTGGCTCGTCGACTACGACCCACAGGTCGTCGACATCCACCGGGTCCACCTGGCCTTCTTCGCCGCCGCCCCGACCTTTCACCAGTGGCGTGCCCTCTGGGACGATGCCGGCAACGACGCCGCGCGTGAGGCGCTCGTCGCCCAGGTCCCACCCGCCGACGTCGACGCCCTCTTCGCCCACTATCGCACCCACCGCGCCAAGGTGCGCAGGCGCATCGACGAGATGAGGATCCACTTCGTCACCGTCGGTGCCAAAGCCTTCTTCAGCGACTCGCGGACCTACACCTGGATCCACACCTTCGTCCGCGAAGGACGCGCGCGCCCGATGATCGCCGACCTCTATGGGACCAACGGGCTCGCCGGGATCGGCGCCGCCGCCAAACGACTGGCCGTCCCGATCCGCGCCGTCTACGTGTCCAACGCCGAGCAATACGCAGACTACAACGCGTTCTTCGTCGCCAACATCGACCACCTCCGCGGCGACCCGAGAGCGCTGCTCGTCCGCACGGTCCTCACCTGGCAACACAATCGCGACTACCGCTACGTCGTGCAGCCGCTCGACCGCTTCGCCGCCTGGCTCGCCCATCCCGAGATCATCCGGGTGAGCCGGATGGTCGGCAACCCCAAGGACCCGCTCCCAATCGAACCGGTCCTGACCCGCTTCGATTCGCCTCCACCCAGGGTCAAGAAGCCCCGGCCCGCAGACTGACGTCGTTGCGGTGGCTGTCGAACCTGTCCCGCCTGTCTCGAAAATCGAGCTGATTACCTCGATGCTCGAGACATCGACCGTTCACCCCAGGTGTGGAATGTCGACGCCTCGGGCCTTAGCCACGTCGATAGCGGTCTCATAACCCGCGTCCGCGTGGCGCATGACGCCGAGCCCCGGGTCGCTCCTCAGGACACGTGCGATACGCGCCGCCGCCGCGTCGGTTCCGTCGGCCACGATGACGACGCCAGCGTGTTCGGAGTAGCCGATGCCGACCCCGCCGCCGCCATGCACACTGACCCACGACGCGCCGTTCACAGCGTTGGCCAGCGCATTGAGAATCGGCCAATCGGCGATGGCGTCCGAGCCGTCCTTCATGTCCTCGGTCTCACGATTGGGCGACGCCACCGAGCCCGAGTCGAGGTGGTCACGCCCGATGACGATGGGCGCCTTGACGCGCCCTGTCCGCACGAGCTCGTTGAACAACAACCCGGCTCTGTCGCGCTCGCCATAACCGAGCCAGCAGATCCGGGCGGGCAGGCCCTGGAACGCCACCCGCTCACGCGCCAGGGTCAGCCATCGCCTCAGATGGGTGTCGTCTGGAAAGAGCTCGAGCAGCGCTGCATCGGTCGTATAGATGTCCTCGGGATCACCCGACAATGCGGCCCACCGGAACGGGCCCTTGCCCTCACAGAAGAGCGGCCGCACGTAGGCAGGCACGAAGCCAGGAAATGCCCGGTTGAGAGTGGCCGCCGTCTGCCCCGGCACCTCGAATCCGTAGTCGGCAGCCTCGATGGCCCGCGCCCGGATGTTGTTGCCATAGTCGAAGACCTCGGCCCCGCGCCGGCCGTACTCGATCATCTGACCCACATGCAGGGCCAACGTGCGATGCGCTTCCCTGAGATACCCAACGCGGTCCTCGGCGCGCATCCGCTCTGCATCCGCCAGCGTCATCCCGTCGGGCACGTAGCCTTTGAGCATGTCGTGCGCGCTCGTCTGGTCGGTCACGATGTCGACCGCGACGCGATGTGCGAGCAGGTAAGCATGCAGCTCGGTGGCGTTGCAGCAGACCGCGATCGACCGCCCCACCCCCTTCGTCTTGTAGGCCAGCGCCGCTTCGACGCCCGCCTCGATGGAGCCCGCGACCTCGTCCAGATAACGGGTCTCGATGCGCCGCGAGATCCGCTCCGGGTCGACCTCGGCCACGAGGCATACGCCGTCGTTCATCGTCACCGCGAGCGGTTGGGCCCCGCCCATCCCGCCGAGCCCGGCCGTGACCGTGAGTGTGCCGGCCAATGTGCCACTGGCGCGCCGCCGCGCGATGGCCCCGAAGGTCTCGTAGGTGCCCTGTAGAATGCCCTGGGTGCCGATGTAGATCCACGACCCCGCGGTCATCTGGCCATACATCGTCAGGCCCTTCTTCTCGTGGTCCCAGAAGCTCTCCTGGGTGGCCCACTTCGGCACGAACAGGCTATTGGCGAGCAGCACCCGGGGCGCGTCGACATGGGTCTTGATGACGCCGATACACTTGCCCGACTGGACCAACATGGTCTCATCGTCGGCCAGTCGTTTGAGCGTCTTCAAGATGACTTCCAGGCACTCACGATTCCGCGCAGCCTTGCCGTTGCCGCCATACACGATGAGCTCTTCAGGCTTCTCGGCAACCCCCGGGTCGAGGTTGTTGAGCAGCATCCGATAGGCCGCCTCCTGGACCCAGCCACGGCAATTGAGCGTCGTGCCATGTGGTGCCCCGATGAGCGGGGTCTGGGACTGCTGACTCTGGACGTGCGAGACGTTCGAATCGGGCGGGGCGGGCGGGCTGGGCGGGTCGATCGGGTTGGGGGACATCAGTGGACTCCATGCACAGAGATCGACGGGCGTCGCTCACGAGAGCGCTCCCGCCACAGACAGAAGAGCGCCCCGAGGGCGGCCCCGACCATGTCGGCGACAGCATCCCAGACGTCGGCACTGCGATGGGCGGACAGGCCTTGAATCAGCTCGACTGCGACCCCAAAGAGCGTCGCGAACATGACGACGATGACAAGGCGCCGCCCCACCGACATGTGTCGGGTCACACGTATGACGCGCACGACAGGCCAGGTCCCAAGCGACACCATCGACCAGGCGACGAGGTGCACGACCTTGTCGAGGTGTGGCACCGTCGGAACACCACCACCGCGAGACAGAGGGATGAACATGAGGAGCGCGACGGCCGCATACACAAAGGCGAAGATCATCCACGCGTGCCCCGCGGACACCGGCCCGGGCGGCCCGGGGGGTCCGACTCTGGACCTGAGTCGTTCTCTGTCGCGCCTGTCGCCGTTCACATCTTGTACTTGCCGAAGTCCTCAGGGACGAGATCCTCGAGCTTCACGTCCCCGAAGAACGAACGCGGCCCATCGGGGACCACCTTCGGCTTTTCCGGTGTAGCGTCAGCGATGCCTTCACCGGGTGCCGTCGCCTCGGGAGGCATGTCCGGCAGATCCTCGGACGCCTCGGGATTCTCGATGTCGGCGAGCTCCCCTTCGGTCGGCCCTTCTTCCTCGGGTGCCAGCGCCCCGGCGGCGGCGATGACGGAACGCGCGACGACGATGGGCGCCTCCATGCGGAGCGCCAGGGCCAGCGCATCGCTGGGCCGCGCGTCGATGACCAGCTCGCCGCCGGACTCATCGGCGATGTGGACCTGCGCGTAGAAGGTCCCGCCGTCGAGCTTGATGATGGCGACGCCAGTGACCTTGCACAGGACCGCGTCGAGCAGGCTCACCATGAGGTCGTGCGTCATCGGCCGGGGCATCTTGACGCCGGCCAGCACCGTCGCGATGGCGGTCGCCTCGAGCCCACCGATGAAGATCGGCACATACAGTCGCGGTTCTTCGAGGCCGCGCAAGATGACCACCGGAACCTGGGTATTCGGGTCGATGACGACGCCTCCGACCCGCATCGGGATCATCGGTTCTTCGGTCTCTGGTGGGGTGTCGCTCACGTGGCGGAAGCCTATCAGATCACGACCTGAGCGTCACGCCGCGGCAACGTCTGTGCGCACGGCCGCGCGCTCCGCGGTGCAGACCCTATCCCCCCTGGCGGAAGGCCAACGCGATGAACCCGCCTGTGGTGTCCTTTCACATCGGCCCGAGAGGTCGACGCCGAGCGGCCTCATGCAACGCTGTCCGACGACGAGAGCCTTTCGAGCGCCTCACTGTTTGGGTCGGCTCAGAACGGAAGGCCTGAGTTGATCGGATATTGCGGGGTAATCGACGGGGCGTCCGAGCCGGTGACGGTGACACGGGTGACGGCACCGGTCGCACCATCGATGGTGTGGGAGTGCCAAAGGTCGCCATTGACGAGCTCGACGTCGGCCCACGTTTCGACGAGCTCGCCGCGCAGATAGATTCGTACGGTCGCGAACGAGTTGCCGTAGTTCCAGTCGTTCCAGTAATGGACACCCACGGACAACGTTGCCGGGAGCAACCCGCTGAGGTTCGCATTCTCGGGTCCGGCTCCGTCGGTATCGTCGCGGTCGAGGCTCACCGAGCCTTCCGTCGATGAGGCCCACGTCTGGGTCGGACTCTCCCAGTAGCAGTCGTCGCTGGGATCGAACCAGGTCTTGTTCCGGTCGGTCCGCAGGACATGCAGGTCGGCGTCCGTCCCGACCGAGAAACCCGCGTCACCCCCGACGTTGCTCTCGTCCGGGTCGCCGGGTGTGCGCCAGGTCAGCGTGATGTGGAGGTCGGAGCCCGGCACCGCGCGCATGAAGAGCGAAGCCGTCGCCAGCACCTGGTCGGGCACCGCGTTCGCGTCGAGCACCTGCACGTAGAAGGTGTAGTTGCCCGCGACGTTCATCTCGAAGGTGGGGGTCGGCTCTTCGTTCGAGGGCATGAAGAGCGAGACCGAGCCCACCGGCTGAACCACCGACCAGCGGTAGCGCAGGTTCTCTCCGAGCTCCGCCGAAGCCGAGACCGAGAGCCGCGCCACTGACTGGGGAAGCACCGTCGTTGTCTCGAAATCCGAGATGATTTGTGCGGCCCCGGGGTTCACGATTTCCAGGTCGGGGATTGGTCCAGCGGTGTCGTCCGGAGTATCGACGTCGGCTTGAACCTCCGTCTCCGGCGTGATCGTGTCGGCTGGCGCGGTCCCATCGGGAGGGGGCGTGGCCCCATCAGGAGCGGTCGTATCCGCTTGCGTCTCGGCATCGGGCGTCGCGTCCGAGCGCTGGTCGAGGCAAGCCGGAAACGCAGTCACGAGCAGGAGAGCAGATAGGGTCGAACGGTTCACCGAGGCCTCGCGCTTTTCTAGGGTGTTCCCAATCTTGGGGGCGGCTCGACGAATCCGTCAACGGCGGTATTCAGCTCGTGGAGCTACTGCGGCCCAAGATAAGTCAACGAAAGCGGGTCGCGCGGGAGCTGTTGTTGACCGGATGCCGCTCGGTGATCATCGGCCCGTCGTTTTCGCCGTGGGTCATACGCCTGATGGCCCCTGTCGCCCCGTCGATGGTGTGAGTGTGCCAGAGGTCCGCGTCGACGAGCACGACGTCGGCCCACTCTTCGGCGAGCTCGCCGCGCAGGTAGATGCGCACGGTCGCGAACACCGGGCCGTACCCCGACGCATTGTAATAGTGGACGCCGACGGAGAGCGACGACGACGCGAGGTCGGCGATGTTGATGGTCTCCGGTCCGCCGCCGTCCGAGTCCTCACGGTCGAGACGCGGATTGTGGCGCGGTGAGGCGGACCAGCTCGGCTCGGGGTTCTCCCAGTAGCAGTCATCGTCGTGATCGAACCAGGTCGCGCCGCCGTCGGTCCGAAGCAGGTGCAGGTCGACATCGGAACCGACGACTGCGCCGTCCCTGAACCCGAGGTCGCTCTCATCCGGGTCGTCCGGCGTCCGCCAGGTGAGAGACACGTGGAGGTCGCTCTCCGGGACGACACGCACGAGCAGCGAGGCCGACCCGACGACCCGCGCATAGGGGTCGAAGAGCGAGACGCGGAAAGTGTAGTCGCCTGCGACGTTGAGCTCGAGGCTCGGTGCTGCGACGTCGTCGGCCGGCACAAAGCGCGACACCGAACCCGTCGGTTGGTCGACGCTCCATTGGTGGCGAACGACCGTGCCGAGGTCTGGCGGGATGACGACCGAGAGCCGCACGACCGACTGCGGCAGGACCGTCGATGTCTCGAAATTCGAGAGGATGACCGGGTGTGTTGGCGCGTCGACTTCGCCATCGACGAGTGGCGAGGGGGAGTCGGTCTCTGCACGTCGGGACGTGTCATCGCTCGCAGCCGCCAGTGTATCGGACGCAAGCGGATGGCTCTCGAGACAGGCACAAAGGGTGGCCGTCCCGAAGAGTCCGAGCAGGAGCGACCGCGGGTTCGACATCACCAAGGGCCTCGTCTGGGGTTGCAGCGACAAGCACATTGGTTCGGTGGGTAGTGCGGTTTCGTGAACCCCAAACGGGTTACAGGCCGACGGCCAGACGGCGCCATGACACGCCGGCGGCCATCAACCTCTGGAGACCACCGCGCTATTCGACTGCCATCGAGACGACGAGGCCTGCAAGAAAGGCAGCCGCGCCCCCCGAAGAATCAGACGAAGCGCCCGAAGAGACTGTTCGAGTAGACCTCGGTCACCTCGACCTGGGCCAGCTCGCCGACCCAACGTTTGTTCCAGAAGTCGCCGAACGGGACGGGCACGTTGACGATGACGTTGGTGCGGGTGCGGCCCATCATCTGGAAGCCGCGGCGGGTCTCTTCGTTGCCCTTCGACGCCCGTTGGCTCGGACCCTCGACGAGGATCTCGACGACCTTGCCGGCATAGGTCTGGAGCTTGTCGGCGGTGATCTGGTTCTGCAGGTCGAGCACCCTTTGAAGGCGCGCCTTCTTGACCGGCTCCGCCACGGTGTCGCCGAGCTTCTCGGCGCGTGTGCCTGGGCGCTCGCTGTACTTGAAGGCGTAGATGTTGTCGTAGCGGACCCGCTCGATGAGGGTAAGCGTGTCTTCGAACTCGGCGTCCGTCTCGCCCGGGAAGCCCACGATGATGTCCGTGCTGAGCGCGATGTCGGGGCACTGGGCGCGCAGCTTGTCGACCTTCTCGAGGTACTGGGCGACCGTGTAGTAGCGCCGCATCTCATCGAGAATGCGGTCATTTCCGGCCTGCACGGGCAGGTGGAAGTACTCGCAGAGCGACTTCAGCGGGCCGAACTGCGCGACCAGGTCGTCGATGGCGTCCATCGGGTGGCTGGTGGTGAAACGAAGCCGCTCGAGCCCGGGGATGGCGTCGACGTCCTTCAGGAGCTGCGCGAACGTGGGGATACGCGAGGCGAGCGGGCCCGCCCCCTCCTGCAGGTCACGCCCATACGAGTTGACGTTCTGGCCGAGCAGCGTGACCTCGCGGGCACCGGCGGCGACGAGGCGCTCGACCTCACGCAGGACCATCTCGTGGGATTTGCTGACCTCGCGCCCACGTGTGAACGGCACGATGCAGTAGCTGCAGACCTTGTCGCAGCCCTTCATGATGGTGACGAACTCGCTGACGCGGATGTCGTCGCGCGGCTCGGCTTCGACGAAGCGGAAGTCTTTGCGCTTATAGAAGGTGGTCTCGGCGATGCGGCGCTCGCCCTTGTGCATCCGCTCGAGCATGGCGGGAAGCTCGGCGATGTGGTCGGGCCCCATGACGAGGTCGAGGTAGGGCACCTTGTCTAGCAGCGCCTTGCCCTCCTGCTGGGCGACGCAGCCGGCGACGCCGAGCACGAGCTCGTCGTTGTACTCTTTGAGGGGTGCCAAGCGGCCGAGCTGCGAGAGCATCTTTTGCTCGGCTTTGTCGCGGACCGAGCAGGTGTTGAGCAGGATGAGGTGCGCCTTCGCGGGGTCCTCGGTCGGCGCCCAGCCGTGGGGGGCGAGCACCTGGTGGATGCGGTCCGTGTCGTTCACGTTCATCTGGCACCCGAAGGTCTGGACGTGAACGAGGCGCTTGCCGGCCGCGACTTTGACTTCGGGCTCGGCCAGCGTGACCGGGGCGCTCTGGAGTTCGATGGGCGTCGCCACCATGGGTCTTGTCCTACTCGTGAATGGCGCGAGGTCGCGCAAGCGTGCGGGGTCTAACAAGCCCAGGGGTCGGGGGTCAACGACAAGGCTTGTGCCGCGACTCGGTGGCGAGTGACCGAGCCCCGGCTCAGGGCGACGGGGCGAAGGGCAGGACACCCTTGATGTCGTCGTCGATGAAGCGCACGCCGAGCCCGACGAACCAGTCGCGTGAGCCGCCGTTGAGCATGTCGTCGATGCCAGCCGAGACGAAGAAGTGGTTGATGAACTCCCACTGGCCGAGCAGGCGCAGGCGCGGGTATTCGTCGCGGCCCATCTCGAAGATGTCGAACTTGAAGTTCAGCGCGTCGTTGAGCAGGTCGACGTCGAGGCCGAGCCCGCCGGTCGACTCCATGATGCCGTAGCGGACGGTCATGAAGTGGAAACGTTTGGCGATTTGCGCCGTGATCTTGAAGTCGCTGCTGGTCTCGAGGATCTCTTCGACGAGGACGGGCGGCACGCGTGGGTCGTTGCTGGTGGTGACGCGGGTGCGGCGTGTGGCCTTGCCGATGGGATCGTCGATGAGCTGCAAGAGGTAGTACTTGTCCGGGGCGGGCTGCAGCGAGAAGTCGATGGTCGACTTGAAGGCGTCGCGGCCGACGTAATAGTCGGTGCGGAACTGGATCTTGATCTGTGTGCGCGAGAACGTGGAGGTGAAGTCCTCGACGTCCGCGATGACACGTTCGATGTCCGTGATGAGCTTATCGTCGGTGAGCAGGCGGCCAATGGTGCCACGCCCCTGCTCGAGGTCGGCGCTCACGCTGCGGATGTTCTCGAGGCTGCCCTCGATGAGGGCCATGTTCTTCTCGAGGCCGGCGATGACACTCGCGACCGTGCCGCTCTTGGCCTGCGACGGGTCGGCCGTCTGGTCTTTCACGAAGCGTGAGATGTCGGTCGTGACGCTCTCGATGCGCGTGAGGATTCGTTCGAAGCGCTCACCGGAGCCGGTCGAGGCGCGCGCGAGCTCACCCGAGGTGCGCTCGAGGTTGACGAGGATTCGTTCGAGGTTGTCGCCGCGGGGGTAGACCGATTCTTTGAGGAAGTTGCGCATCTCTGCGGTGAGCTGCTGCACGTTGTCGGTGGTCCGGCTGACGTCGTCGCGGATCTTCGAGAGCGCCGCCGTGCCGGTCTCGTCGCCGATGGCGTCGCGAAGGGCAGCCGTGATGGCACCGATATCATTGGTGATTCGGTCGAGCTGGGGCATGATGGTCTTGGTGCTGGTCTCGATGGTCTTCATGACCGCGCCGAGCCCAGACTCGCTGACGATATTCAGGATGGTGCCGCCCGGGGGGATACGTGGACCGTCGATCCCGGGTGAGACCGTGACGTCGTAGTCGCCGATGAGGCTGGCCTGGCGACGGACCGCGGTGGCCCCATTGACCCAGGTCTGCTTGTCCTCGCTCCAGATGCCCTTGCGCAGGATGACGTCGTTCTTGATGAGCAGCGGAACGAGGGCCTTGCTCGGGTCTTCGACGTCGAGGGCTGGTGTGCCGAGGCGACCGACCTCGATGCCGGCGATCATGACCCGTGAACCGGGGGCGAGACCCGAGGCGTCATCGAAGCGGGCGAAGACGGTGTAGGCCTCGCTCTCGTCCATGCCCTTGTCGAGGGTCCCGAACGTGAAGACGAAGGCCACCACGCCGACGATGACGAGCAAGCCCACGAGCAGTGGCGTCTTGGCCTTCAGCATGGCGCCTGATTACGCCGTTCGGGACAGGGGTTCACGACGTTCTCGTTACAACCAACGCGGCCTGTGCGCAATGTTGGTCGTTGGTGGTGGGCCGGCGCGCCTCGACTATGCAGCGCGCCATCGCCGTGATGCGTGGGGCGACCATTGTGATGGGGCGATCCGAGGGGTGCATAGCCGGCAGGTGGTGGGAGCGACGCGACATCAGAACATCAGAATGGTGAGGAAGTAGTCGCAGACCAGGACACCGATGGACGAATAGACGACGGCCTTGGTGGTTGCCATGCCGACGCCGCGTGCGCCACCCGCCGCCGAGTAGCCGGCGTGGCAGGCGATGGTCACGATGACGAGCCCGAAGAGCGCCGCCTTGATGAGGCCGCTCCACACGTCCCAGGGCACCAGCACATCGATGATGCGGCGGCGGAAGACACCGTCGTCGAGGCCGAGGCCAACGACGGCGACGAGCCAGGCGCCGAGGATGCCGACCAGCGAGAACAAGAGCGTCAGGACCGGCATCATCAGGACAGCGGAAAAAAGCCGAGGCGAGACGAGGTATTGCACGGGATTGACGGCCATCGAGCGGAGGGCGTCGATCTGCTCGGTGACACCCATCGTGCCGATCTCGGTGGCGATGGAGCTGCCGACACGACCCGAGACCATGAGGCCGGTGAAGACCGGGGCGAGCTCGCGGGTCAGGGCCAGCGCGACGGTCGTGCCGACATAGCCCTCGGCATTGAAGAGCGAGAAGGCGTAGGCGGACTGGACCGAGAAGACCATGCCTGTGAAGGCCCCGGTCAAGAGCACGATCATGAGCGAGCCAACACCGATGAACTCGAGCTGTTGCAGGTAGACCTGCCAACGGAACGGACGGCGGAAGATCTGGAGCAATCCTTCCCACGCGAGGAGGACCGCCGAGCCGGCGTTCTCGATGCGCTGCAGGGTCCAGTGCCCGATGTTCTCGATGTGCTTCACTGCGGGCCTTGTAGCAGGGAGACCGGGGTGATTGTCCAGAGGGCTCGCGTTTGTGAGATCCGGGGACGATGAGGCGATACGCCGCGAGGCGCCTTTGTCGTCGGGGGCGTAACCTGCCGCGCACCGTGTCCGTAGGGCTTGCGTGCTTACGACGACGCCGCTCTCGCTCCCAGCAACACGTCAAAATGACGTGCCATTGACGCTTGTCCTCGGCAAGGGTGGTGTGGGCAAGACGACCGTCGCGACGGCGCTGACGGCGTTGGCTGTCGAGCGTGGGCTGCGAGCCCGACGGGTCGAGCTCGGGAGCGCGTCGAGCGTACACAAGCTCGACGATGATGCGCTCGTGCTCGACCCGGACCAGGCGCTCGAAGACGCGGCCACACCTGTCTTCGGTTCGCGTGCTTTGGCCCGTGCGGCGCTCGGGAACGCGGCCTTCTCGAGGCTGCTCGAGGTCCTGCCGGGCCTGCGTGAGTACGCGATGCTGCTGTCCGCGGTCGACCTCACGCGTGCACTCGGGGGCGGCGCGTACGACCGGGTCATCGTCGACATGCCGGCGACCGGACATGGGGTGTCGTGGCTCGCTGCCGCAGAGCGCTTCGCACGTCTCGTACCGCGGGGTCGCTCTCGTGAGCAGGCCGACCGCCTCGACAGCACCTTACGCGACCCTACGAAGACGGCGTTCGTCGTGGTCTCACTCGCCGAGCCGCTCGTATTGTCCGAGACGCTCGAGCTGAGAGGCGAGCTCAGAGCCCACCTCGGGCGCGACGCTGATCGCCTGGTGGTGAACCGGATGCCATCGGCCCCGCCGACATGCGCCGCAAACGAGGCTCGGGCCGAGGCGCGTTCACCTGCCCGGTCGCAGGCGCAGGCCACAGCGCTCTTGAAGCTCGCGAGCTGGCTCGACGCGCGTAGCGAGCCGCAACGTGTTGCGAGCGATGCGTCTCGCGGCATCCCCTCGACGTGGCTCGGCGAGTCTGTCGGGAAACCCGACCTGCGCGCGATTTGTCGCGCTCTGTCTGCGTTCGAAGGCTCACCATGACCCGCCACTATGTCGTCTACGGGGTCGGTGGTGTGGGCAAGACCACCGTCTCGGCCGCGCTCGCCGTCGCCCTCGCGAAGAGCGGCCTCAAGACCCTCGTCGTGACCACAGACCCCGCGCGCCGCCTGGCCGACGCTCTCGGCATCGAGAGCAGCCCCGACATCGCGCCCGTCGGGTTCTGCCCAGGTCTCGACTGCTATATGCCCGAGTCGCGTCAGACCCCGCGCACGGTCGCCTCCGAGCTGCTCGTCGGCCACCCCGAGATCGCAGCAGGTCTGGTCGACAATCCGGTCTTCGAGCTCCTGTGTTCGGGCCTCGCGGGTGTCCACGAGCTCGCACTCCTGGCGAGCCTCGGACCTCGGGCGGCCTCCTACGACGCCGTCGTCGTGGACACGGCACCGTCGCGCCACGCGCTCGAGCTGGTCGCGCTGCCCGGGCGGATAAGTCGCCTCTTGGATAGCCGGGCGCTGCGCTGGCTCGGTCGCATCGCGGAGCGAGGGCCACGTCGGACACTTGCGCAGCGGGTGCTCGACTGGGGTCAGGACAAGTTGGTCTCGCGTTTCGAAAAGGCGCTCGGGGAAGGTGCCGTGAGCGACACCTTGGCCGTTCTGAACGCGGTCATGGCGATCCGTCCGGGCCTGGCCGAGACGATTCGGTTGGCGGGTGAGCTCCTGACCGGGCCAGCCACCGAACACATCGTCGTGCTGGCGCCGCGCCACGGGGCGGCCCATGAGGCCCGGTTCTTCGAGACCTCGCTCACGGCCATCGCCAAGCCGCCGTCGGCCTGGATCGTCAATCGCGCTCTCGATGTCGTACCCGAATGGGTCGTCGAGCTCGGGCAGACTCCTGACCTCGATGTAGACCTGGCAGACGCCGCGCGCCTCGTGATGACCGAGTCGCGGCTGGCTATCGAAGCGGCGCGGGACACCGTCGAGGCGGTTCTCGGCGTAGCGCCCCGCGCTCGGGTCCACCGCATCCCCGGCATCGACGGAGCCTCCCCGACCGAGGTCGTGATGGGCGTCGCGGCGCACCTCGGACCCCTCTTCCGATCGAGTCGCCCGGCGCGCTCAGAACGCTTCGAGCACGTCGACGTAGGCCGCAAAGCCGCTGCCCCACGCGAGGTCGAGGCGGAGGTTGACCTTCTGACGTTGATTCAAGAAGAAACGTAGGCCTGCGCCGGCCGCAAGACGAAGGCCTTCGGGCGACAACGCGCTGAAGCGATCGAAGGCCTGGCCAGCGCTCGCGAAGACGGTCGCGCCGATCTTCCAGACGATCGGAAAACGCCATTCGAGCTGGAGGAGCAGCGTGTTCTTGTCGCGCAGGTGTCCTTCGAACCATCCGCGGTGAAGGCTCGAGCCGCCGAGGCGTGGCAGGAGTTGGTAGGGCAGGTCGCCCAGCGTCGACCGCAGGGCGAGCTGGGAAGCGAGGACGTGGCGGTTGCCGAGGTCGACGTAGGCGCGCAGGTCGAGGTCGCCGACGAGTGTCGTGAAGGACTCGCCGTACAGCCCGACGAAGCCGGCGAGCCGCGTCTGCATGTACAGGCCACTACTGGGCAATCGGACATCGTCGCGAGTGTCGAAGGCGAGGGCCGGCCCACATCCGAGCGCGACGTACGGGTCGAGTCCGAGGGGGTCGGCGGTGACGAAGTCGCCTTCGGGCGTGACCTCGGTGACCTCGTTCCAGCGAACGTCGCAGCGGACGCCGCCGGACAGATGTTCGAGCGCAGTACCGATGGGGCCGAGCCGATACCGGACGTCCATGTTCGAGATGAACGCGAGCTCGTCGAAGGGCTCGCCTTGGTCGCCCGGGTGGCCACCGTCGGGAAAGTAGCGCGTCGGGTAGCGTTGGAAGCGGACGACGCCCTGCATGAAGACATCGTCGAAGCGGAAGTCGGGCTCGAGTCGGACGACGACCTGACCTTCGGTGGTGACGATGACGCCGGCCGCCATGGTGGACAGCTGGGTGGTCGGGCTGGTGGTCGGATTGAAGCTGTGGATGACGGCGGCGCCAAACCCGAAGCTTGTCTCGGGGGTGTAGAAGACGACCGGGATGAAGCTCCAGTCGTCAAGGGCGTCCGGCGCGTCCGGGTCTTCGGGGGCCGGTGTCGCGGCATTGTCGGGGACGTCGGTGCGCGGCACCGCGAGCGGCGGCTCACTTGGGGTGGCGCGGGTCGTGGACCCCGAGACGCAGAGGACGAGCACGGTGCAAAGAAGCATCAGGCAACCGGGCACACGAGCTCGCCAGGCGCGCAAGACGCCAGGGCGGCCCGAGGGGCCCGAGGGGTCGTTGGATGCGGCACTGGGGTCGTGCATCGAATTCCGGTCATTGGCCTCGGCTCGCCCGAGACGCCCGCCGCTTCTGCCCGGTCAGAGTCCCCGGGTCAATCAGGCTCGTATCCGGGCGTCAACCCATGCGCAATTGTCGCCGCTGCGACGTCTCCGTGTCTCCGTGCCTCCATGGCTTCGTCGCTCGGTACCACCTGCCATCGACATCAACCGCGAGGTCCGGCCGTGAGGATTGCGTCCGTTCGATAGGCGCTTGGAAGGGCCGGCCCGCGGTGCTAGACGTCGCGTCGGAGGCGGTCATGCGGCTCAAGATCAACGGTGAAGACAAGGACGTCGGCGAGGCGGGCACGATGAGTGTCACCCGCCTCGTGGGTGAGCTCGGGCTCGAGAACGTGCGGGTCGCGGTCGAGCTGAACCGGACCATCGTGCGCCGGGCGACCTGGGATGCGACCGACGTCAAGGACGGCGACACGGTCGAGATCGTGCATTTCGTGGGAGGTGGGTCATGACGGATTCGAATGCAGGCCTGAAGCTCGGCCAACGCACGTTCACCTCGCGCCTCCTCGTGGGCACCGGCAAGTACCCGTCGGCGGCCATCGCCCGTGAGGCACTGTTGGCCTCGGGCGCCGAGATCGTGACGGTCGCCGTGCGCCGCGTGAACCTCGACCGCAACGCCGAGGACTCGATCTGGCACCAGGTCGACCTGAGCCGCTACACGATGCTGCCCAACACCGCTGGGTGCTCGACCGTGGACGAGGCCGTGCGAACGGCGATGCTCGGCCGCGAAGTCGGCATGGGCGACCTCGTGAAGATCGAGGTCATCGCCGACGCGAAGACCCTCTTCCCAGACAACCAGGGCACGATCGAGGCCGCCAAGATCCTCATCGCTGATGGCTTCACCGTCCTGCCCTACGTGACCGACGACCTGGTCGTCTGCAAGAAGCTCGCGGACCTCGGGTGCGCGGCCGTCATGCCGCTCGGCGCCCCCATCGGCAGCGGGCTCGGCATCCGCAACCCGGTCAACATCCGCCTCATCGTCGAGGCCATGGTCGAGTTCGGTGTCCCCGTCATCGTCGACGCCGGCGTGGGGATCGCGTCAGACGCGGCCAAAGCGATGGAGCTGGGCTGCGACGCGGTGCTCATGAACACGGCCATCGCGGGCGCCAAGGACCCGGTCAAGATGGCCCATGCGATGCGACTCGCGATCGAAGCCGGCCACCTCGCGGCCCAGGCCGGCCGTATTCCCATGAAGCTCTACGCTACCGCCTCGAGCCCGATGGAAGGGCTCATCGGCTGATCGATGATCCGCCCTCTCGTCCTTGTTGCAGAGCACTCCCTGGGGGCGGCGCGACTACTCGCGGCCCTGGACGATGTATTCTCGAACTGTGACGGAAAACGCCTCGCGGTCATCGACCGCTGGCCCGACGCTGCAGCGGCCGGCCCCCGCCTGGCCCACCTCAGAAGCCTCCGTGCCCTGACTGCAACGGCTGGGGCGCAGCTCATCGTAAAGGGTCGCGGCGACCTCGCGTTGGCGGTCGGCGCCGACGGGCTACACCTCGGCGAACGGTCGATCAAGACGACCGACGCCAGGCGCTTCGGCCTGCCGGTCGGGGGGGCCTGCCACGACCTGAGCGGCCTCATCACCTGCCGGGCCGACTGGGCACTGCTCTCGCCGGTCGCTGCCCCGATCTCCAAGGCGGCGACCTCGGCCCCGCTGGGGGTCGCCGGCTTTGGCAATCTGCTGAGCGCCCTCGAGCTGCTGTCCAATCCCTTGCCGGTCTACGCGCTGGGGGGCGTCGCGGTCGAGCTCGTCGGCCCGCTCCGGGCGGCAGGGGCGGCAGGGATCGCCGTCATCGGCTCGGTGCTCATGGCCGACACCCCGGGTCGTGCCGCGGCGGAGCTCCTGACCGCCTGGGACGCGGCCGAGCCCGAAGTCCCTGGGCTTGGTTGACAACTCGCAGCGCACGACCGACAACATCGTCGGTCGTGTGTCGGGCCGAGCCGGACACGCCTGCGAATCGCAAGAGACCAAGACCGGACTCCGCCGCGGCGGACCCCTGATTCAATCGTCCAAGGAGAGGGCTCGATGTTGGCGTTGACCATCCGTGAAAAGAACGGAGAAGAGCGTCAACTCATCTTCGAAAAGGAAGAGGTCACGATCGGCCGCGCCACGGGCAGCGACATCGTCCTTCCTCGAAGCAACATCTCCAAGCGGCACGCCCGCCTCGTGGACAAACACGACAAGGTCGTCATCGTCGACCTGCGCTCGACCAACGGCACGTACGTCAACGGCCGCCGCATCACCGCACCCGAGCTCCTCACCTATGAGGACAAGGTCTACATCGGCGACTTCGTCATCCGCTTGAGCCGCCCGGCCGAGCAGCACCCGTCGCAGAAGATGACCACCCCCTACTCGGCGAGCGCCACCCCTGCCGAGCCGCGCGCAGCCCGAGCCGCCACCGCCGCCGTCGACCCGCACATGCCGCCCCCGCTCGACGGGGACGACAGCGACTTCGGGACCTACGACGAAGAGCCCGCAGCTCTCCCAGCCGCGAGCCACCACCCCGCACCGCACCAACCGCACCAGCCGCACCAGCCTGACGACGACGAGTCGACGCGGGCCATCGCCGCCTTCGAAGACGACGACTTCCCCGAGCCGCCGCCCAAGCCGGAGCCGCCCAAGAAGGCACCGCCCAAGGTCGAGCCACCGGTGCCCCTGCCCCCGACCGGAAAGAAGGAGTTCGTCGCGGCTCCGGCCAAGCCGAAGCTTCCGGTCCCGCAGGCGCCCGTAGCCCCTCCGACCCCGCCCGCCCCCATCGCAGCCACGCCGCCCAAGCCGCCCGCGCTTGCGGCCCGCCCGTCGCGGCCCCCGACCGACGAACCGGCTGCGATCAGCGTCGCGCCGCTGCCGTCGCACAGGCCACCTCCCCCGCCCGAGCCGGACTTCGACGAGGAGATGACTGGGGATGGGCCCATGCCCAAGGGCATCGAGGACGACCTTCGCGGCGACGTGTCGGACGACCCGTGGGCCGAGTGGAACGCGGCCATCGAAGTGGTCGTGACAGAGATCGAAAACAGCCATCCAGACGGCTTCGACGACCCCCAGGGGCTCGCTGCGCATGGGGTCGACCGGGCCATCTCGATGGGCCTCATCGCTCCGGAGACCGACCGCGACGCGCTCACCCAGGACGTCGTTGCCGAGCTGGCTGGCACAGGACCGCTGGTCGAGCTCCTCGACGACCCATCGGTTCGCCTGGTCGCGCTCAACGGTCCCAAGGCGGTCTTCGTCGGCCGCGGCACGGCACCGGCTCCGCTCGAACCCAACGGGCGCCTCTTTGCGACCTCGCGCAGCTACCGCCGCGCTCTGGCGAGCCTGTCCGGGCGCGCCGAGGACGTCATCTCCGACCTGATGGGCTCTGACGAACATCGCCTCGGCGATGGCTCGGTCCTGCGCATCGTCGGCTCGGGGTCCGCGACACCTCTGGCCGTCTGGCATCGCGCGGCCATCGATGTGCCGCTGCTCCCCGACCTGGTGGCCGAAGGCATCCTCGAAGAGAGCCAGGCGCAGGTCATCGGACAGGCCCTTGCGGCGCGGCGAAACGTCGTCATCTGCGGTCTCGCTACCGGTGGGCGCGCAGCCGTGGCGGCAGCGATCGCGGCCGAGATCGGGCTCGACCGGCGCGTGGCGGTGGTCGGCGATGGAAGCAGGCTCGCCCTGGCACAGGCCGACGTGGCGCGCATCGCCAGTTCGGCCCTGATGAGCGCTGGCCATCTCGCCTCACTCGAGGCCGACCTGGTGATCTTCGAACGGCTCGACGGCTCGGTCATCACCGACTGGGCCGAAGCGAGCCTCATCGGCGGCGCCCCAGTCCTGACCATCCTGACCGAGGCCAACCCGGACCGCGCCCTCAAACGGCTCGGGCTGGCGCTGGAGCTCGCGTCGGGGGTCGAAGGTCGGGGGCTGGCCGTCGTCGGCGAGTGTGTCGACCTCGTGGTGTCGCTCGGCGCGACCGGCGACGGGTCGACCAAGGTCGACAAAGTCCAGGACGTCGAACCCCTGAAAGACGGGTTTGCCCTCAAAGCACCTGCGCGGCGATAACACTGCATGTTCACGCTGATCATCGAGGACAAACACGGCGGCATCGCGGACGAATACTCGTTCGAAGAGGGCGAGTTCTACATCGGCCGCTCGCACACGTCGGACATCATCCTGCCGTCGGACAACGTGTCGCGCCGCCATGCGCGCCTCTACACAGTCGACGGCAAGTGCTACATCGAGGACCTCAACTCGAGTAACGGTGTCTTCGTCAACGGGCGCCGCATCCAGGAGGTCTACCAGATCCAGCGCTCAGCGCAGATCAAGGTCGGCGACTACTACCTCCACATCGAGTCGGATGCGGACCAGGGTGCCGAGGAGGAGAAGACCTGGTGCAAGCTGACGGGTCGTAACCTCTCGTTCGTCAACCAGGTCTTCCGGGTCCAGCGCAAGGTGAACCTGCTCGGACGCGGCAAGGACTGCACGCTCACGATCATCGACCCCTCGGTCTCGCGTATCCACTCGAAGCTCTCGGTCGAGCGGTCGGGCGCGCTCACGCTCGAGGACCTGAAGTCGAGCAACGGCACCTTCGTCAACGACGAGCGCATCGAGGTGGCGACGGTCCAGCATCGCGACGTGATCCGCATCGGCAATGTCGAGTTCCTGGTGGAGATCCCCGAGCAGGACACGATCGCGGTAGCGCCCAAGGCGACCGCTCAGCGCGACGTCAAACGCGACAAGCCCGACAAACAAGACAAGCCCGACAAGTCGTCGCGGGACCACGGTCAATCGGCCCATCCGAAGACCAACCCCCAGGGCAACCAGAAGTCGAGCCCCAAGGGCCCGGGTCCCAAGACCGGACCCAAGGACGGCGGCCCCAAGACGACCCCCAGGAAGCCCGAACCTGCACGCGACCGCGAGCCCGCCCAGGCTCCGGCGCCCGCTCCGATGGCGAGCGCTGCGCACGACTACTCGCGGCCGCCGCCGCCTTCGGCCCCGCCGCCGTCGAACACGACCTCGCTCGCCGATGAGCTCTGGCCCGACAAGAAGGAAGGCGGCAGCAAGCTGCCCTGGCTCGTCGGCATGGGGACGGTCGCCATCATCGCGACCATCGTGCTCGTGGCGTTCAAGGACCAGATCTTCGGCGGCGCGGAGCCCGCGGGCCCGACCGACCCTGTCGTCGCGACGTCCCCTCCGGCCCCTGCCCTGCCCACCGCCGAGGACCGGGCGCGCGAAGAGCTGAAGGCCAAAGAGAAGCGTCAGAAGGAGATCGAGGCGATCATCGCCAAGGGCAACGAGGCCATCAAGGACAAGAACTGGGCCTACGCGCGCGAGCGCTTCGAGGTCGTCCTCGAGCTCGAGCCGCTCAACGACACGGCCCGCCAGGCGGTCAACCGCATCATCGCCTGGGAGGCGGACAAGATCCGGCTCGAGGCGGCCCGAAAGCTGAGCGACGACCGCAAGCGCGGTGAAGCGGCCAAGAAGGTGCGCGAGGTGCCAGACACCAGCGTGTACTACGCCGAAGCGCAGGAGATGCTGCGGGAGCTGATGAACTCGAAGGCCACCCTCGAGCTGCAGGCCGACAACGACCTGCGTATGAAAGAGTGCAACAAGGCGCTCGCCGGACTTCGGGATGTGCAGCTCATCGACCCGGCCGACACGGCTATCGCGCCGAAGATCGAGGCCATCGAGAAGCTGGTCGGCAACAAGGCCCGCTGTAAGGACGAGTGAGACCTCAGACGGTCTCCCCTTTAAAGTGAACGAGCGGACCCTGGGGCCCGCTCACTCTGAAGAGGCGTTCGATGGAGCTGGCGGGATTACTTGTCGCCGCCGGCCTCAACCCGCTTGTTGATCTTGCCGATGAGGGCGTCAAAGCCGTCCTTGGCGATGATGCGCTCGAACTGCTTGCGCCAGTTGAGGGCCATCGAGACCTCGTCGATGACGATGTCGATGGCGCGTGGTCCCTTCTTCGGGTCGAGCGAGATCTGATAGTCGACGTCGGCCGCGACCTTCTTTCCGCGGACGGTCGTCTTCAGCGTAACCTCGGTCTTCTCGGCGTTGACTGTTTCACCGCGGTACTCGACCTCGAAGACCGTCTTGGGCTGGAACTTCTTGGCGTAGGTCTTGATGATGAGGCGCTTGAAGCGATCGATGAAGGTCGCCTTCTGGTCGGCCGTGAGCGTCGGCCACGAGGTGCGCAAGGTGCGGGCCGAGAAGGCCTCATAGTCGATGAAGGCATCGAGCTCGGAAGTGACGAGCTCGACCAGCTTGTCTTGGCTCTCCGCGGTCTCGGCGGCCTTCTTGATATGGCCATAGACGACGTCGACGCGTTCCTTGGCCGTCGGGGGCGCGGCAAAGGCGGCGCCTGAGAAGGCAGAAGCGGAAAGGACGAGGCCGAGCATGAAGACGAGGCCCATGCGGGCGAGACGAGCGAGCCCAACCGTGCGACGAGCCGCGCTGCCGCTGGAGAAGGACAGGTTCGAATTGAAGGGGTTCATCAAGGTTCTCCTGGGGGTTCGTCAGTTCGCGCCGGTTCGAATCGGCCCGTCAACCGTGGCCTAGACGAACGCGGCGGGGCGAGATTCATGCCGGGGCGAGAGAGGTAACCGGGGGGTTCAGGGCGCTTGCGTGGGCGTGGGCGTTTGCGCGGGCGCGGGCGTGGGCGTTTGCGTGGGCGTTTGCGTGGGCGCGGGCGCGGGCGTGGGCGTTTGCGCGGGCGCGGGCGTCTGCGTGGGCGTGGGCATACCAACGGCAGGTCGGTCCCGTAGCGCCGCAGCCGGGCGCGCCGGGCCTCCGGAGGATGGCCCAGAGGGCACGGCAGAGGGCGGAGGGGACGACCGATACGGCGCGGGCGCTCGCGTCTGCGTGGGCGCAGGCGCGGGCGTGGGCGCGCCCTGCTTCTTCAGACCACGGATGTCGGTGCCGACCGCCTGTGACAGCTTCCAAGCGACGACATTGTGGTCGAAGACCACCTTCAGGTAGCCGAACTTCTTCTGGTAGAACTGGACGAGCGCGTCCATGACGTCGCGGAAGTTGCCGAACCCGGCGTCATAGGTGTCCCAGGTGGCCGCAAGCCAGCCCTGCGCCGCCTTCTGCGAATCGGCGTAGATGGTGACGAGCTCGCTCTTGTTCTTGAGGTCCATCGCGAGCTGGCGCACCCGAAGCTCCTGTAGGTCCTCTTGCACCATGGCCTCGGCGGCGGCGCGGCGAGCTCGTGCGTGGGCCTCGTCCGCCTGGAGCACCTTTTGTGGGACATCGAGTTGCCAGCGAAGCCCCAACACGGCGCCAGCACTTCGCGTGTTGTACGGGTCGTTGGCAAAGGGTGAGTGCTGGTCTTCGATCCGGTTGGCGCGTGTGATGCCCAACTGGCCCACGAGCACGAGGTCGGGGAAGAGCTCTTTGCTCTTGGCGTTGGCGAGCGCCTGCTGGGCGGCGGCGTTCTTCTTGGCGAGTCGGATCGCCGGGTCGTTGCGCCGCATGAGCTCGACATAGACCTCGGCGTCCTGCACCTCCAGGACGTAGGGCTCGAGGTTCTTTTCGGCCAGCTCGACCGGGGTGCCGGCCGGCTTGCGCAGCAGCAGTCGGAGCCCCGTCTGGGTCTGGGTCACGAGCATACGGTTGTCGAGCGCGAGCTGCCAGAACTCGGCGACCCGGGTCTTCAAGCGGAGGTGCTCGAGCTGGTCATACTCGTCGCTGTCGTCGTCCTTCAGCTTCTGCATGCGCTTCTCGGCCTTCTCGATCCAGGTCTGCCCATCGACCAGGATGAGGTCGAGCTCACGTGCCAGCAGCCGACCGAGATAAGCCTCGGCCGCGCGTGACCGGAGCTCCCACCGGGCGACGTCGACCGCGGTCTGACCGATCTGGACACCGATGGTCGCGGCTTTCTGAAGTGCCCCGATTTTCCCAAAAGTCCAGAGTGGTTGCACCATCTCGAGCTTGAGCTGGCCGAAGAGACCGATGGTCCCCCAGTCCGACTCGAAGGTGAGCGGGTCACCGGTGACCGTAGGTGTGATGGTCGCGGCACCCGTGAGCTGGAACGACGGAAAGATGGCCCACTCTGCCTGGGAGAGCTTCTTTTCGAGCTGTTCCAAGCCGGCCTCGGCGGCGTCGATGAGCGGGTGGCCGGCCTCGATCTCGGCGATGAGCCTGTCCCAGGTGTAGGGCTCGGCAGGTTGGGCCAGGAGTGCCGGGGCGGGCAGCCATGTCAGCGTGAGGAGGGCAAGGAGGCCAAGACCTGTTCGATTCATGCGTCGTTCTCCAGGGGCGGCCACGAGCGGCGGCACGAGCAGCGGGCGATTTGCGGCGGCTTCTACCCCGAAGCAGGGCGATTGAGCCACGCGACATGAGAGGTCACGAGCGATTCGGGCCGCGCGCCGAAGCGTCGGGGCCCACGGACGAGTGATGGCGGTCGCGGATTCATCCCAGCACCCGGTCGCGGATACCGCGGTGGAGGCGGACCTTGTCGCGGACGAGGTGCAGCGTGTGAAGGGCACTCAGACAAGTGCCTTCGAAGCCGAGCCCGGCGTAACGCTGGTCGGAGGCGAAGACCAGGTTCTTGTGTGGGGTGACCGCCGCGAATGCCGAGGACCCCAGCGTGTCGGGCAGGGCCCGCCCGTAGACCGGCGCCAATGCGTCAGGGTCGATGTGGGGGCCATCGGGGTGGTCGACGAGGGCTGGGACGTCGACGACCTTGAGGTGGTCATCGAGCCAGGGGACGAGGAGGCGCAGGGCGTTGAGTGAGCTCGAGGCGGTGCGTTGCAGGGCGGCGAGCGTGGGTGAGACGGAGCGGGCCTCGACCAGTGACGAGAGCTGCACGACACCTGGGCTTGGGCGGTTGTCGCCGGAAGCGTGGGGGCCGATGCCGGGGCGCGAGATCCACAGGCAGTTGTCGCCGCGTAGGCGGCCGCGCGGGTCGCCGACCCACACGAGCTCTGGGCCCATGCCGGCCGGGAGTACACGCGGGTCGACGCCGACATTGACCTGCATGCGCCAGCCGATGGGGTTCATCGCGACGAGCGAAGCGTGCCATGAATCGGAGCGGTGCTCGGGCGGTACGAGGCCGATGAGGCGGCGGGGATCGACGTTTCCGACCACGAGCTCGCAGCCGATGGATTCGGAGCGCTCGGCAAGCTCGATGGCGACGACCTTGCCGCGGCGCATCACGAAAGAGGAAGCGTAGGCGTCGGTGCGGACGTCGCTGGCCTGGTCCCGAATCTTCTTCACGAAGACCTGCTTGAGGCCGTCGATGCCACCAGGGAAACGGTGGATGCCGGCGCGCAGATGGGTCCACAGGCGGGCCGTCACGACGGGGTCTGCGGTCTCCGAGAGGAGGCCGGCGAGGTGGACCAGCGGCGCCTCGACGACGGCCCGCAAGCGAGGGTCCGAAGTGCCGTGAACGCCGTGGTAGTCGTGCAGCTCGGCGAGGGGGTCATGGCCGAGGTCGATGTCCGGGCGGAGCGTGTGCCCTTCGTCGACGCCCAGCGCCGGGTCGGTGAGCTCGGTGAGATGATGGAGGCGTGTGTCGAGCCGGTCGAGGACGGGCAGGCCGCCGGGCAGCTCACGCTCGCAGTCGCGTTCCCAGAGGCGACGAGCCCCACCGAGGTCGAGTCGCATACGCGGCATGGCGATCTGCAGGGTCTCGATGGCCTGTGGTCGGTTCTTCATCTCGAGGCCCAGCGACAGCTCGCCAAAGACCTTCTGGACCGCAGGAGAAGTGCCAAAACCGATGAAGTGTTCCAGACGGCGTAGAAACCAGAAACCCTTGTGTTTGTAGGCGTTTTTCTGGTCACCCTGGCCGATGACCACGACCCTGTAGCCCTGCCTCGCGGCAAGTGCCGCGAAGATGAGGCCGGACAGGTCGGTGCCGATGACGGCGATGTGATACCAGGACTGAGTCACGCGGCCTTTGTGGGGGAAGTCTTCGGCCGAGGGAAGTTTTCCGTGCGCGGACCGACACTCGCAACCGGTGCCAGCGTCAGACCGGAGCCTCGTCTGGGAGGACCGCGCCGCTGTCATCGTCAGGGTCCAGATGCGCGAGTGCCTCGGGGCTCGGGACCGCATGAACGCCGCGGCTGAAGCCAAAGAGGCGCTTGATGTCTTCGAGGACGAGGAACAGGGCGGGAATCGAGACGAGGGACGAAATGGTCGCAAACAGGATGCCGAAGCCGAGCGCCACCGCCATTGGGATGAGGAAGCGGGCCTGAACGCTGGTCTCGAAGATCATGGGTGCGAGGCCGAGAAAGGTCGTCAGCGATGTGAGCCAGATAGGGCGGAAGCGGCGGGCCCCGGCATTGCGCATGGCTTCGAAGAGGGACACGCCCTCTTCGCGGCGCATGCGGTTGGCGGCGTCGACGAGCACGATGGAGTCGTTCACCGCCACGCCGGACAAGGCGAGGATGCCCATGAACGAGATACGTGAGAGGTCGTGGCCCAGGATGTAGTGGGCAAGGATGGCCCAGCCGACCGCCATCGGGATGACGAAGATGATGCCAAAGGCTTGCAGGTAACTTCGCAGCGGGATGGCTATGAGCGCGAAGATGGCGAAGAGCGCCGCGACGAAGAGCGGCACGATGGCGTCCATGAACTCGCCCTGGTCGCGGGCCTCGCCGCCGAGTGAGTAGTCGACGCCGGGAAAGCTCGTGAGCAGGGTGCGTAGCTTGCCGTCTTGCGCGGTGATCGCAGCGATGACCTGGCTCGCGGTCGTGACCTCCGGGTCGACGTCGGCAGACACGGTGATGGCGCGGCGCTGCTCTTCGTGGGCGACGGTCTGGTAGGCACGGCCACGTCGGACGACTGCCGCTTCGTTGAACGGAATCTCCTGACCGTTAGGCGTGCGCAGGACGAGGGTCTCGATGTCGGCTTCGCTCTTACGTTCGTTCTCAGGCAGGCGAACCATCACCTTGAGCTCGTCCTGGCCACGCTGCTGGCGGACGGCCTCGGCCCCGTAGAAGGCCGCACGGACCTGTCGGCCGACCTCGACGTTGGTGAGGCCGACGGCCTCGCCGAGGCGCGTGAGCTCGAAGTCGAGCTGGGGTTTACCGGGCTGGTAGCCCTGGTCGATGTCCGTCACGCCGCCCACGGTCGCGAGCATCTCTGCGGTCGCGGTGGCCGCCCGTTCGAGGTCCTGCATGTCGTCGCCGAGCAGGATGATCTGCAGCGGCTTGCGCGAGCCGAAAGAGGCGCTGAACTCGATCTTGTCGACGCCGGGGACAGGCCCGACCGCCATGCGCCACTCCTTCAGGTAGTCGAAGGCGCCAAATGGACGCTGGTCGGCGGGCTTGAGCGCGACGTTGACGGTGACGACGTGCGAGGCGTTCGACGTGCCGCTGCCGCCCGGGCCCATGCCGCTCGAGGCGCCGCCGACCTGGGCGTAGATCCCCTTGGCGACCTTTTCGAGCCCACCTTTCTTGTCGAGGACGCCCTGGGCCGCTTTGATGACACGGTCACGGACGGCGACGCTGTCGGAGACCGGGGCGCCGAAGGGCAACGTCGCGGTGAGGTTGACGTTGTCGAGCTCGACGCGGGGGAAGAAGACCTGGCGCACGTGGTCATTGGCCGGGAGCGCGAAGATGACAGCCATGAGGCCGAAGGTCGCGAACACGGTGACATAGCGGTAGGCCAGGGCGACGTTGATGAAGGGCTGGTAGACGCGGTTGATGAACCAGTCGAAGCCGCGCGTCACGAAGCCGCGCAGGAAATTCATCACGAGCGAAAACATCGTGAGCACGACCGGCAGGGCCGCACCCGCGAACGCGCCGCCGAGCAGTCCGAGCAGGGGATTTCCAAAGCGTACTGCCCCCGCGATGAGCCCGAGGACCGCGAAGACCGAGCCCCACACGATCATGTGGCGCCAGATGGGCTTGGGCTTGTCGAGGTGACCAAGGTGGGCAGGCAGGATGAGGAAGCTCTCGATGACCGACATCATGAGGACGGTGATGACGACGGCGGGGATCGCGACGAAGAACTTCCCGTCTGTGCCTGGGAGGAAGAGCATGGGGGTGAAAGCGGCGACCGTCGTGAGGACCGAGAAGAGTACCGGGACGAAGACCTCACGTGTGCCGGCGATGGCGGCGTCCATCGGCGCCATGCCCTGTTCCCGTTTGTGCCAGACGTTCTCGCCGACCACGATGGCGTCGTCGACGACGATGCCGAGCGTCACGATGAAAGCGAACATGGAGATCATGTTGATCGACACGTCGGTCGAGCCGAGGAACACGAACGAGCCGAGGATCGACGTCGGGATACCCGCCGTGACCCAGAAGGCGAGCCGCATCTCGAGGAAGAGGCCGAGGACGACGAGGACGAGGATGAAGCTGAGGAGCGCGTTGTCGGTGAGCAGCGCCAGGCGTTGCTTGAAGAGGTCGCTCATGTCGTTCCAGATCGCGACCTGCACACCTGGTGGGAGCGAGGGGGCGACCTCGGCGGCATATTCCTTGATGGCGTCTGCCACCGAGACCGGGGTCTCCTTGCCGACGCGGAAGGCCTTCACCATCGAGGCGGCTTTGCCGTTGTAGCTTGCGAGCTGGTCGACCTCGGCGAAGGCGTCGGTGACCTCACCCAGGTCGGCGGCAGAGAGGCGTGCGCCCTGCGCATTCGTGAGGATCGGGAGCTCAGCAAATTGTGCGCCCGTCCGCGGCTTGGGTCGCGTGCGGAGCAGGACCTCGCCGCCATCGGTCTTGACGCCGCCACCTGGGACCTCGGTGGCCTCGGCGCGGATCTTCTGGGCGATCTGTTCGAGGCTCGTCTGCAGCTCGCGCAGTCGCAGGAGCGGCACCTCGATGGCTACCTCGTCGGGACGGACCGCGAAGGTCTCGACCAACGTCACCGACGGCCGCTGTCGCAGGTCGACGAGCGCCTTGATGGCGAGGTCTTTGAGGACCGACTCGGGGACATCGCCGTAGAATACGAGCGAGATGACCTCGCGGCGCGGGATGACGATATTGACGAGGGGGCGCTCCGCGTCGACCGGGATGGTCGTGATACGGTCCACCGCGTTCTTGACGTCCGAGAGAACCTGCTGATTGTCTTCGCCTTCTTCGATCTCTACGTTGACCCGCGCGATGCTCTCCGAGGCCGATCCGAGCACACGTTTGACGCCGTCGAGGCCCGCGACGGCCTGCTCGACCGAATTGACGATCTCTTCCGCTTCGGCTGGGCTCGCGCCTGGATACGGGACGATGACCGTGATCTGGTCGAGCTCGATCTCCGGGAAGACCTCTTGCTGGAGCTGGCCTCCCATGAGGATGCCGCCCACGATGAACGAAGCCATCAAGAGATTGGCGGCGACCGGGTTCCTCGCCATCCAGGCGATGACACCCTTGTGGGTGAAGCGTGGGCGCTTGATCATCCGCGCGTGCGCCTCGGCGAGCGTGTCTGCGACGCTTGTCGGGCGGGCGGTGTCAGCATCAGCCGAGACGGCCTTGACCTGCACGGTCACCTCGCCAGGTTCGGGACGGTCGGGTGAGCTCACGGCTGCACCGCCTGTGGGACGGGCTTGGGAGCAGCTGCGGGTGGCGCGCCCGGAGGCACGGCGCCGGCGGGAGGCACGCCTGGAGGGCCGCCCTGCGCAGTAGCCGCGGCGCCCGCGACCTTGAGCGGCATGCCGGTAACCGGGGCCGAGAGACGGGAGGTGATGACCTTGTCACCCGGTGCGACGCCCGCGGATGCGAGGACGAGCTCCCGCTCCCGCGCGACGACGGTGATATCTCGAATTTCGAGCTTTCCTTCGGAAGACAGGACCCAGATGGAGTCGCCGTCGCGGAGCGCTTTGCGGGGGATGGCGACGACCGAGTCGAAGGCGGTTCCGTCGAGCTCGACGTCGACGAACGAGCCGAGGAAGAGCGGCAGGCCGCGGTTCTCACCGCCGAGGCCGAGCGGGTCATCGACCTCGACGATGATGCGGGCCTGGGCGCCGAGCGGGTCGAGCTCCGAGAGCAACTTGATGACGCGGCCGCGGCGGGTCACGGCAGCGTTCTTCTGCAGGATGGTGGCCTGCGCCCCCTGCCCTTCCGCGACACCATTGATGCCGGGAATGGCCAGGCGCGTGACATCGCCGATGGGGAGCGTGACCTCGACCCAGAAGGTGTCAGTACCGACGAGCGAGACGAGCGGGGCCTGAGGGGTCGCGAGCAGTCCGAGCTCGACCGACTCGGTCTTCACCATGGCGTTGAACGGGACCTTGACGGTCGTGCGCTCGACGTCGAGGCGCGCGCGGTCGAGCGCCGAGGCGGCCGCCGCGACGGAGACCTCGGCCAAGCGCTTTTGCGGTTCGCGCAGGGCCAGCGACTTGCCGGTCGCCGACGACTCGATCTCGGACTCGAGGAGGCCCCACTCACGCTCGGCCACGACCTTGCGACCACCCTCGATCTGCAGGTCGACTCGCGCTCGCGCCACGTTGGCCTGCTGCTGGGCCACGGCGAGCTTGTAGGGGCGGGCGTCGATCTCGAAGGCCACCTCGTCCGCCTTCAGGAAGCCGCCTGGCAGAAGGTTTGGGTGGACGGCGGTGATGCGCCCGCTGACCTCGGGCGAGAGCACGACCTCACGTGCGGGTTTCACACGCCCTACGGTCTTGACGTGGGTCGGCTCGGAGTAGGGCTTGGCGACTTCGACGGTCACGAACTGGCCCATGTCGGGGGGCTTCATCGACTTCGTCTCGGGGCGCGTCGCCGCCAGGTGTCGGATGACGAGCACCGCGCCGAGGAGCACGACGATCGGCAGGGCGATGTTGAGGAGGATATGTTTGACTTTCAAGGTATTCCTCGTTCGGGCTCGATGCCGCGCGGAGGGTTCTGGGAGGGCGTGGGCGTGGGCGACGACGGAGACGACGTGGCGGTGGCCATCCAAGTGCCGCCGAGGGCGCGGTGGAGCTGAACGCGGAAGCTCAGGAGTTGGCGGCGAGCCTGGAGCATCGTCTGCTCGCTCTGCTGCAGGGTGCGCTGGGCGGTCAGCACCTCGAGGTAGGTCGCGAGCCCGTTGAGATAACGCGACTGCGCCTCCGCGAAGCCGAGCTTGGCGAGTGAGAGCTGGTCTTCCAGGCGCTCGATGTGTTCGCGCTGTTGAAACTCCTGGGCGAGCGCGGACTCGACCTCGGTGAGCGCGGTGAGCGTCGTCTGCCCGTAGGCCATGACGAGCTCGTTCACGACCGCTTCGGTCCGCTCGACCTCGGCTGAGCGGCGCCCACCATCGAAGAGTGGTGCGACCAGGTTGGCGGCGAGGCTCCAGACCCAGCGCTCGAAGAGGTCGGCGAGGTCTGGCGACTGGAAGCCGGTCGAGGCCGAGAGGTTCAGCGCCGGGTACTGAGCCGCGATTGCCGAGCCGACGCGGTGGTCGGCGGCGGTGACACGCAGGAGCGACGCGCGGACGTCCGGGCGGCGCAGGAGCACGTCGGCCGGAACGCCGGCCCTGGGGGGCGCCGGCAAGGTCGGGAGCTGGCGGACGTCGGCGAGCGACAAGGCCGACGGTGGGCGGCCGAGCAGCGTCGCGATCTGGTGGCGATACAGCGTCAGCCGCGACTCGGCCAGCGGGCGCTGGGCCCGAAGTGTGGCGAGCTGCTGGCGCTGCTGGTAGACGTCGATGATGGCGGCGAGACCTTGGCCAAAGCGGAGCTCGACGAGCTCGACGACCTTGGCGGCGCTCTCTTCTTGAGCGGTCAGCAGATCGAGGAGTGCGCGTTCGCCGACGGCCAACAGGTAGGTGTCCGTGATACGGCCGGCCAGAGTCAGAGACAGCGCCTGGACGTCTTCGCGGGTCGCCTGCGCGTCGAGCGTGGCCGCGTCGATGCCGTGCCCGATCCGATTCCAGAGGTCGACCTCGTAGGCGGCCGAGAGCCCGAGCGAGTAGTTGGCCGACTCGGTGCTACGAACGCCGATGGGCTCGCCGAGGTTGAAGACGGTGCGGTTGCCCGAGAGGCCTGCCTGCGCCTGGAAGGTCGGCAGTCGACCGGACTCGGCGGTGTTCACGAGGGCCTCGGCCTGGCGGATGCGAGCGAACGCGCGACGGATGTCGAGGTTGTCGGTCAGCGCGTGTTCGATGAGGGTCGTCAGCTCGTCGGCGCCGAACAGGGTCCACCAGCGCTCGGTGAAGGTGTCACCGTCGGTGGTGACAGCTTCGAAGCGGTCGGGCACGGGGGCGGCCAGCGGCACCACCGGTTCGCGTTCGACGCTATGGAGGCTGCAGGCGGGTAGCATGACGGCGAGGGCCAGCGCTCGTAGGCGCGAGTCAGGAGGCATCGGGGACCTCATTGCGAGGTGGTTCGGGTCGGAGCCCGTCGAGGATGACGGACGAGAGCGACTCGGCGAAGCGGCGCTCGTCGGTGGGCAGGTGCGAGTCGAGGCCGGCGAGCTCGAAGAAGACGAGGTTCTGAGTCGACCCGACGATGACCCGCGCCAGCGTCCAGGGGTCGGCGGCCCGCAGGCGACCGAGCACCATCTCGGCCTCGAAGTAGCGGGCGATGCGGGATACCAGGCGAACGGGGACCGGCTCGTTCTCGGTCGAGAAGATGGTCTTCGGGGCGATGCCGCCATGCGTCATTCGCATGAGCACACACGGGAGGATACGCCTGAAGATGGTGATCTGCTCGCGGGCGATGCGCGCGATGTTTGCTGCAACTTCGTCTTTCCCGACGAGTGTTTGCAGGTCAGTGGCGCCGAGCTTCGAGACATCGAAACACGCGTGGAAGAGCTCCTCCTTGGTGACGAATCTCTTGAAGATCAAACCTTCGCTGACACCGACCGAGCGGGCGATCTCCGCCGTGGAGGCCTGGGCTCCGTCGCGCAGGAAGACGGTCCTGGCCGCGTCGAGGAGGGCTTCGTCAGTGATGGTCCGAGGGCGTCCCATAAGTAAGTGCGCACTCACTTACTGGGCGGAATTCATCAGGTCAACAGCGAATCGCGGCGAGCGTCGAACCAGGACAACCGCCACCGGAAGTCCAAGGCGTCTGTTATTACGAAGCCTTGGGGGCGGATGGATCAGCTCGCGCCGAGCGAACGGAGGCAGTCATGGAAGCTCGGGAAGCTCGTCGCGATGGTCTCGGCGCCGCGGATGACGGTGCCGGGCGCTCGGAGGGCGAGCAGGCTCGCACACATGGCGATGCGGTGGTCACCGTCGGCGTCGATGTCGCCGGGCGTCAGAGCGCGGTTCGGGACACCGTGAACCGTGAGGCCGTCTTCGTGTTCGTCGACGGTCACGCCGAACGAGCGCAGCATGGTCGCGGTCTGGGCGATGCGGTCGGACTCCTTGACGCGTAGTTCTTTGGCGTCGCGGATGGTTGTGTCGCCGCTCGCGAAGGCGGCGATGGTCGCGATGAGTGGGAGCTCGTCGATGGCGCGGACGGTGAGCTCACCCGAGATGACCGTTGCCGCGAGCGGGCCGAAACTAACGCTGAGATCCGCGGTCGGCTCGTTGTTGCGTTCGATGGGGTCACCGCGTTCGACGATGACACCCATCGCGGCGAGCACATCGAGGAAACCCGTGCGGGTCGGGTTGACGCCTACGTCGCGGACGGTGACCTCGCTGCCCTCGACGATGAGCGCCGCACCCAGCATGAAGGCCGCGCTGGAAAGGTCGCCCGGAACGTGGATGGGACGGTTGGCGAGGCGGTCGCCTTCTTTGAGGTAGGCCAGCATACGCTCGGTGTGGTCACGCGAGACCTCGGGCTCGGTGACGGTGGTCGTGCCGTCGGCCCAGAGGCCGGCGAGCAGGATGGCGCTCTTGATCTGGGCCGAGGCGACCGGCGACGCATATGCGATGGCGGCAAGAGGACGTTTGCCGCGTACGGTGAGCGGCGGGAAGTTGTTGTCGCGGGCGGCGAGGACCTCGAGGCCCATCTGCGAGAGCGGTCCAAAGACCCGCTTCATCGGGCGGCGTGAGAGCGAGTGGTCGCCGACGAGCGTGGCTTCGAAGGGCTGGCCGGCCAGGATCCCGAGCGTCAGCCGCATCGTGGTGCCAGAGTTGCCACAGTCGAGCGGCTCGGTTGGCGCTGTGAGGCCATGCAGGCCGACGCCGTGGACGGTCGCCCGCCCTTCGCCGTGGCGCTCGATGCGGACACCCATCTGGCCGAGTATGGCGGCGCTCGAGCGGTTGTCCTCTCCATCGGACAGGCCCGTGACGGCGACCGGGCCGTCGCAGAGAGCCCCGATGAGGAGCGAGCGGTGACCGACCGACTTGTCGCCGGGGACCGTGAGCGAGCCCCGGAGCGGAGCGTGGGCCGTCAATGTTGAAGGCGGAAGAGCTGGGCTGACTGTTGAGCTGGATTCGGCGGCCATTGTGCTAAGGTTCACCCGTCAAGGAGTTCTGATGGCGAAGGTTCTACTCATCCTTCCGCACCTGCCGCAGCGGATGGGCGCCCCATACCTGGGGCAGCAGTACATCGCCGCGAGCCTCATGACCGCGGGACATACCGTAAAGTGCCTCGATATGTCTGCCCTGCTCTATCAGGGCACGGACGAGGACGCCGTCGCGGAGGCGGAGCGGTTCGGGCCCGACATCGTGGGCATGACCCTGTTCACCTACAACGCGGCCCGCGGCTACCGGCTCGCGCACAAGCTGCGGCACGTGGCACGCCTCATCGTGGCCGGCGGCCCACACGCGACGGTCATGCCCGAGGAGGTCGTCGCGAACGGCTTCGACGCGGCCGTGGTCGGCGAGGGTGAGCTCGTGATCCGTAAGATCGCGACCATGGTCGACGCACCTAGAAACCTGATCGACGACCTGGAAGGACGGCTGACGACGCTGGCTGGGGTCGTGACGAAGGCGGGAGCCGGGCCTGGCAGTGGCTTCATCGACGACCTCGACGAGCTGCCGTTTCCATACCTCAGCTATCCGGCCTTCGACCCGACCGTGTACTCGCCGCTCGGGACCATCTCGGCGGGTGGGCTCATGACGTCGCGCGGCTGTCCTGCCCGCTGCACTTTCTGCGCGAACTACGTGACGGGGCGCGGATATCGGTTCCGGTCGACCGACAACATCATCGCCGAGATGGTGGCCTTACAGAAGGCGCATCAGCTCTCGAACTTCCCGTTCTGGGACGACGCGTTCACGGCACGCAGGCCGCGCTTGAACGAGCTCTGCGATGGCATTCTCGCGTCGCCCGAGCTCGAGGGAGCGACCTGGACCTGCATCACGCCCGGCAACATGGTCAAGCCGTTCGACCTCGAGCGGATGCGTGAGGCGGGCTGTGTCGCCATCAACTTCGGGCTCGAGTCGGGCGACTACAACGTCTTGAAACAAATCCAGAAAGGCCAGCGCCCCGAGCAGGTCAAGGCAGCCGTCAAAGCTGCGAAGTCGGCGGGCATGACGACCATCGTGAACTTCATGTTCGGGTTCCCGGGTGAAGGCCTGGTCGAGCTGAAGAACACGCTCGACCTGATGGTGGATCTTTCTGATTACACGGACTTCTTCAACAATCGCGGTGTGCTGGTGCCCTTTCCGGGGACGGCCATCTACGATGAACACGTCGCGGCGTACGGCTTCGCAGGCTGGTGGCTCGACCCGAAGAACGTCAAAGATGAGCCGAACTTGTTCGGGTTGGACGCCGACGCCGCTTTCAAGGCGCTCGAACATGACCCCACGCTCGAGCTCGACTTCTTCCGCTACTCGGACCCGGTACGCGAGATGATCGCCTCGTGTGTCGCGTTCAAGGCACGGCACAATCGACGGACGCTCGACCGGATGTCATCCGGCTCGACCCGCAAGGCGGCGTGAGCGCGTAAGCTTGTTCAGGGCACCCAGGCCGCACGCACGATGCGGTGCACGTTGCTCGGGGCGCTGCCGACAACCGAGCTCATGACACCGCGCTTCTTGAAGGTCGCGATCTCGAACCCGCTCTGCGAGGAGAAGGTCGGCGGCGCATCGGACTTCTGGGCCGTGGCAATAGGCTCCGCGACTTGTAGGACCGTGAGGCGTTCGCCCTCGATCTCATAGTTGAGGAGGACCGCTTCGCGCCCGTCGACCCGCGTGAGTCGTGCCCCGAGGAGCTCCACGCGTGGGTCGTCGACCGGCGGTACCTCGACCTTGAAGGGGACGTTGGCCTCGAGGAATTGGCGGATCTGTCGTTGTGACCCGCGCACCTCCATCGGGAGGTCTTCTTGATGGGTCGCCAACGCCTCGCTCGCCACCCGCTCTTCTCCGGCAGGAGACGGCGTCGAGGTCAATTGCCAGGCCGCGATGGATGGCACCGCGACAAGCGTCGCAGCAGCCGCGATGAGGGTTACGCGTGACCAGGTCGACGTGGATGTCGGCTGCGGTCGCGCCTGGTCGGGTGCGGGCGAGGCCGCCAACGCCGCGCGGATCCGGTCTTCAAGGCCGGCCGGGGTCTGGACCGCGGGCACCTTGGAGCGGAAGCCGGTTATGAACGTCCGCTCACGGTCGACCCGCCCCCGGCATCGGGGGCAGGCTCGCGCGTGGTCTTCGAAGGCGGCTCGCTCGGGCTCGGCGAACTCACCATCGAGGTAGACGTAGATCCCTTTCTGGATGTCGTCGCAGTTCATTGTCTCTCGAAGGCCCGGCCGTTTCCCTGGGTACGTTTGAGCCCGCCTCCGGAAGGAAGCGGCCTTTCGCGACCTCGTGTCAACCTCGTCCAGCTCTTTCCCTGCTGCGAGGTCGACCTCAGACTCGGACCGGACGCTATAACTCAGTCCATCCCGACTGCCTTCCTGCGTTCGCGATACGCATCGAGCGAAATCGCTCCGGCGGCGTCACGAGCGTCGGCCGGCTTGATGATCCCGAGCTCGACCGCGTAGCTGAAGAGCTCTTCCTGAAGGCGCTTGCGACCGCGGAAGAGGCGCGACATGACCGTGCCGACGGGGCACTCCATGATGTCGGCGATCTCTTTATAAGAGAAGTCATGGAGGTCAGCGAGGATCACCGGGATACGGAAGTTCTCGGGGAGCGCCTCGACCGCCTGCTTGACGTGCTCGGGGAAGAGCTTGCCGAGGTAGTCCATCTCGGGGGTCTCGTAAAACGTCGAGGTCTCCGAGAGGGCCGTGCCCGAGTGCTCACGCTCGCTGGCGTCGATGGACTCCTGCAGGTGCTGCTTTTTGCGGTTCCGGTTGATGAAGGTGTTCGTGAGGATGCGGAAGAGCCACGCCTTGCAGTTGGTTCCCTGCTCATAGCGGTGCCAGAAGCGGAACGCTTTGAGCAGCGTCTCCTGGACGAGGTCTTCGGCGTGGGCGGCGTTACGCGTCATATAGAGGGCGGCGTTGAAGAGGGTCGCCATATGCGGCAGCGCCTCACGCTCGAAAGCTCTACGCGCTTCGTCTTCCTTCTTACGTCCAAACATCATCCCCTCCTCGTGGTCGGTCGCCCGCTCGCTACCGGTAGGCACTGGTGCGGCGCCTGCAACAGGCCGAGCCGCGGCAACCCGGGTCTCCAGTGGGCCATTCCCCAAACGAGCAACCCCCTGGTTTTCCTCGACATCGAACCCAAGCATCGCGCCCTCCTCGGTCTCGGCGCCGCCATCGTAGCGGGCCATGCGTTTGAGACGTCGTTGGAGGGGAAATAGTTTCGAACGCGGGAATGCGCCGCAACCTATTGATTAGGTTGGGCTTTTGGCGTGTTTTCAGGGGTTGAAGACATTTGTTTTACCCAGCGCTGACCCACCGGGATCGAATCAGGCCGAATCAGGGCGATTCGAGACAAGCCAGCGACAAGTCGACCCGGCCCCAGCTCGAGCGGTGTCCAGCAATCGTAGCGAACAGGTCGCGCAGATTGATGGACACAACTTCAGATGAGCTCGGGTGCGACGAACGGGAGGCCGATGGCCTCGGCCACAGCCGGGTGGGTGCAGTGGCCAGCCATGGTGTTGAGGCCGAGCTTGAGGCCCGGGTCACGCGCGATGGCCGTCATCACGCCGAGGTCGGCGAGCTTGAGCGCATACGCCGTCGTGGCGTTGGTCAGCGCGAAGGTCGAAGTGCGCGCCACAGCACCCGGCATGTTGGCGACACAATAATGAAGGACGTCGCCGACGAAGTAGGTCGGGTTCTCATGGGTCGTCGGGCGGCAGGTCTCGATGCAACCGCCCTGGTCCACGGACACGTCGACGATGACAGCGCCCGGCTTCATCCGGCGCACCTGCTCCTCCGAGACGAGCTTGGGCGCGCGGGCCCCGGTCACGAGCACGCCGCCGATGAGGAGGTCGGCCTGCATCGCTGCGTGTTCGATGGTCTCGGGGTTGGAGTGCAGCGTCATGGCGCGGCCGAGGAAGACGTCGTCGAGGTAGGTCAGGCGGTCGAGGTTCTTGTCGACGATGGTCACACGTGCACCCATGCCGACCGCGATCTTGGCGGCGCTGATGCCGACCGTGCCGCCGCCTAGAATGACCACATGGCCGGGCTTGGTGCCGGGCACGCCGCCGAGCAGGAGGCCCATGCCGCCCTGGTGTTTTTCGAGGCAGTGGGCGCCGACCTGCACGCTCATCTTGCCCGCGATTTCACTCATCGGCTTCAGCAGTGGGAGGCGACCGTCTTTGTCCTCGATGGTCTCGTAGGCGATGGAGGTCACCTTCTTACGGGCGAGCTCGATGCCGAGCTCGGGCACGGCCGCGAGGTGCAGGTACGTATAGACGATGAGGCCTTCCCGGAAGTAGGCGTACTCGCTCGGGATGGGCTCCTTCACCTTGACGATCATCTCGGCCTGGTTCCAGACCTCGGCGGCGGTGTCGAGGAGGCGAGCACCCGCGCGTTCGAAGGCCTCGTCGAGGATGCCAGAGCCGAGTCCGGCTCCGCGCTGGACCACGACCGAGTGACCATGGGCCACGAGTTGTTGGATGCCGCCGGGCACGAGGCCGACGCGGTTTTCCTGGGCTTTGATTTCTTTGGGGACACCGACGATCACTGGACGCTCCTTGGGGCAGGGCGCGCGCAGCATACTCAAAGGTGAACCCAACGCCAGTTCGCAGATGGTCTCAAAACATGACGCGGAGCGTCATCGACAACGTGTGTACGCTCGTCGCTACTACTCGGGCAAAGGGACAAGGCTTGGCGCCAAGACAAGCGTATCCGAAGCTTCAACCTGCAAGTGTCGCTCGCCGTTGTAGCCCCAACACCACGGTCGACCGTCGACAAGAGCGCAAGTCGCGGAGCTTCCAGCCGAGAAAGCCGAAGGCGGCGCCGCCAACGGTACGCGAACGAGTGTCGCGCTAGCTGAGATCGTTCCGTCACCCAACTGACCTTGTCCATTGTCGCCGAGACACGATAGGCCACTCACATCGAGTACGCATAAGTGATCGCCTCCGCTATCTATGGCCGCGTTGTTCGAGACCGAGCCTATAACCGCGCCGGTCGCGTTGTCCGCGCCTCCGCCGAATGGGCGCCCCCAACACACGACGTATACGTTCACCACGCCGCAGGTCGCGAATCCCATCACCGAATAGGCATCGGAATCGTCGAAGATCGGTCTCGCCTCGACGGCAAATGGGCTCGTGGCACCGATAGACGCGGAACCGAGCTGCAAGCTGCCATTGCTCCCCCAGCAAAACAACGATTCGCTCGAAGCGCCACACATGTGAAACCCGATTCCCGACGCCAGCGCCAACCGAGGTACGTCTGACGCTGCCGATGTCTTGACCGGGGCAGGCAGGAAACGAGTGGTGCCAGATGTTCCGTCACCGAGAAGACCTCGGCTGTTGAGGTCACGCCCCCAACAATAGACTTTTGACTCTGTTGAAGCGCAGGCAACGACTGAACCGGTCAGGGCCAAGTCGTTCACCCCCTCAAGCCCTGGAATGAGTTGAGGCCGGGTATCGGTCCCCTCAAAGAGGCGAGCGAGCTGCCCCCAACACCATACCAGGCCTTGTTCAGTAAGCACACACGCATTGTTTGACACGGCCGCAAGCTTGGATGCCCCTTGCAGGCTTTCAATGCGACGGGGTGGATGCACACCGCCATTCGACCCCAGTCCCAACTGGCCGTTGGTGTTGGCCCCCCAACACCACACACGCCCACCGTCCGGCACGCTAGGCGTCAAGCCGCACGCAAAGTTGGAGCCGACCGCGATGGCTGCGAACTCAAGTCGCCAGCCAGGCACGGGATCGGTAAGCAGGGGCTGTGAACCGTCTGCTTGGACGTAGACCCTGTACTCTCGAGTTCCGCCATCTTGGGGATCTGCGGTGTCGTCTGCTGAAGCCTGCTGGCTTGTGGCGAAGGACTCGAAACCGCCGAGTGCAATTACAGTTCGATGCCATTCGAAAGTCGGCTCGCCGACAGCGCGGCGGCCGACCGTCGGAACCGATGTCGGCGTCACGCCTCCGGCTTGGAGCGCGCCACGAACCCGGTACGTCATCAGGGCCCCGGGGGTGATCTCCACATCGGGTAACTCAAGATGCACCCTAGATGCAAAGTCACCTCGGCTGGCTGAGAGTTGTCCAGCCTTTATGGTGCCCATGGGTGGATCCTGATGATCCCATTCCGTGTCGGTCGAGTCGGTGCTGATCCATCTTGCTGGCTCGTCGGGCATTGCGACCTCTACCTCGAATCGCTCAATCGGCCTGGCTGCGCGACGCCCCACAACTGTCATCGAGGGAGAGCTTTCGAGCCCGTTCACAGTTGCCGTCACGTGGTAGTTGGCGTTGGGAGCAATTGGGCGAACGGGCGCCGACCACGAGATTCGCACCCGGTTGGTTAGGGTCGTCGAGGCCTCGACAGGTCCGGGAGCAGTCCAGACTCCGTCTATCGCGAGCGCCTGTAGATCGTCGTAGCTCGTGGTGGCGACTCCCGCGCCTGCAGTGAGGCGTTCACCGTCGCGGTACACGTGGTAGGCGTTGGCTCCACTAACTGGAGCCCACAGAATTCGAACGCGATCGTCGAGGTCGATACTGCCGGTCACTCCCCGAGGGGCCTCGACGACAGGATGCACGATCTCGGTCTCCTCGTCAGAGGTGTCCGAGTCGGCTTCGACCTCTGCGTGTTTGTCCAGCGCGGGAGGGAAACAGGCGAACTGCGAGAACACGGTCTCACACAGAAGCCAAAGGAATAAGGCACGAGTCGTTGGCCAACGGTGTGTTAGCATGATTCCCCCGGATCCTGTGACATGGCCTACGCAGACATCTCGGATGCTGTCATACGTTCACGACTCAGAACAAGGTTCTATTGGCGGACGGAGAGCCAATCGTTGTCGGGCTCGAAGCGCTGGCCGCTCGCGGGGAACCAAAGGTCCCAATCGCAGAGGTTGGACTGGGTGCCGTAGCCGTCGACCCAGCGGTTAGAGTCGGCGTCGCGGCCAGCACACGGGGCGTTCGAGAAGGTGCCGAGGTGAAGCGCTCCGTCGAGGCGGGTGATCTGGTTGCGAATGAGTCCAGCTGCAAGAGGGACCGCCAATTCACATGCGGCCTCGCGAGACTCGAAGGAGAAGAGGCTGCCCAGAGCACTGTCCTCGGTCTTGATGGCGAACCACTCGCAGCAGTCATTCTCGTCGAGACACACGCGGTCCCCGAACAAAGTGGCAACGAAGTCATCCCAGCTATCGATTGGCTCATCGCCTCCTCCCGCGAAGACAAGCGGCATGATGCGTCGCTCGACGAGGTAGTTGATGAGGGGGCCGTAGGTGAGGGTCGGGACGGCGTGTGGGGTGATGTGGAGAGCTGCATTCGCGTCGATGCCCGCATCGAGTTGAGCGGACGGACGATGACCGTAGATGTCTTCGAGGGGGACCTGATCCCAGCCGCAGTCGGCGGGGTTTGGGTTGTCCTTGCAGCGCGGGTCGAACTTCCAGCGGAAGCGCACGTGGGTCCACTCTTCGCTGGCGTCGCCGGGGGCGAAGTAGGCGCCTGGGAAACCGGCGCGTGGAGTCGCCGGCTCGTTGGCGAAGGTCGTGGTGTTGACGAGGCGAAGATCGCGCAAGATCTCGGAGATCACTTGCGACGCATCTTGGAAGTCATCCCCTATTGCCTCGGCGAGCAGCTCAAGCAGCGCAGCATTGACGATGTCCACGACGAACGACCCGAACAACGAGCTGGGTTGACCCGAACTGTCGGTGATCCAGCCACAAACGGTCGAAAGGACGCCGGATGGGTTGGCGCACGCCCAAACGACTAGTAGGCGACCTGGTTGGGTGAAGATCTCGCTGAGGGTGAGGAGCATGTTGCCGATGGTCGTGCCCTCGCCGCCGGACAGGGTGTCGATGCGCGTGATGGACTGGAAGGTGCCGCGGAAATGCGGTGGCAGATCGAGGACATAGACCAGCGCCTGGGCGGTGGTTCCGAGCTTGGCCACGACGTTGTCGACGCAGCCGACCGCGAGTGGAGGGGTCGGGCCGTCGGTGGCGGCGGGGCCGATGAACTGCACGGTCCAGCGCTGCTCGCCGTCGGTGCCGAGGCCGGGCAGGGTCTGGATGCGGGCCTGCTGGTTCTCCATGTAGGGGCCGGCCACGAGCGTCGGCTCGATGGCGGGGGCGTCGGGGTGGACGGCCGCACAGCTGGGCTGGCCGTCGGTCATCTTGTAGAGGCGCAGCGAGAACTCGGCGACCGGGCGTGAGCCGAGGTAGTCGAAGCTGGCGGCGAGGTCGGGCTGCGGCGGGGCGTCGAAGGTGATGACGAAGGGGCGTGAGGTGACGGTGTCATCGCCGAGCACCTGGGCCGTGACGGTGAGGCTGCCGGTCAGCCCACCGGAGCGGAGCGAGACGGCGGAGCGGCCCTGGGCGTCGGTGTAGGTCGTGAACGCGCCGAGGCTGGCGAGGTCGGTCGGGGCGTCGCCGGTGTCCCAGTAGACCTGGCGGTCGACGATGGGGCGGCCGTCGGCGTCGCGGTAGACGATGGCGAGCTCGGCGTTCTCTCCGGCCAGGCGCTTCATGGCGCAGCTGGCGACGCAGGCGTTGCCATCGGAGCCGGTCATGTCGGCCGCGTAGGCGAAGCTGTTGGCGCGCACGGCCACTTCTTCCGGCGCCGTGTCCGGGGCGACGTCGGGGGCGACTTCTTCGAGGACGTCGGGCGTCGAGACGTCGATGGGGGCCGAGGTGTCGGGCGTGGGCTTGGCCGCCTCGTCGTCGCTGCACGCCGCGAGGGCGAGGGCCAGGACGAAGGGGATACGGAAGGTGGGGCGGCTCGTCATTGGAATGGGTCTCCCTGAGGGGGGGCGACTGAGGGTGGGCGCATCTGCCACGGATCGCGACCGACGACAACACTCTGGCGCTTTCGCGGGCTGGTCGGGCGCCTGGTCAGGGATGTCCCCATGCCTTTCGGCGCCACAAAGGATGAAAGGCACGGGGACGCGGTCGGATCGCTCGCCAGGCTACAGCCTGCTAAACCGCAGGCCTGCGACCTGGCGAGCAGACGTTTCACGGTGCGCGTTTCGCAGGGGACGAATCAATACGAATGAGGGGGAGGAGGGCGCACTCGGGGCGTGGGTGATAGCCGGCGGCTTGCGGGAATGAACCGTCAGACAACACAGAAAATAACGCTTGCCGAGACTCAAACCGGTGTTCATAGAAGCCGAACGACGATTCGGAGCATGTGCCTGATGGTGATGATGGACCGCGCCAAAGCTCGCCGAGAGAAGGCTCAGGCCCTTGCGAGGCAGGACATCGTGGAGGCGGCCCTGCGCTGCTTTTCGAAGAAAGGCTACGCGGATACAAAGATGTCCGACATCGCGTCGGAGGCTGGGTACACGGCCGCGTCGCTCTACACGTACTTCCCGGGGAAGCTCGAGATCTTCATGGCTTCGGCCGAGCAGTTCGTGGAGGACGTGAAGAACGCCTTCGGTGAAGAGCCGGACCGGGCGTGTGACTCGTTCGACGAGCTGGCGGACGAGATCAAGATGCGGGTGCGGACGCTGTGCGCATTTGGAGACCTGAAGCACGAGGTGCTCGGGTTCTTCATGCGGATGCGTTGGAACTCTGAGCCGGTGCTGGCCGAGATGCGAGCCAAGGCGGGGGGCGACTTCAAGCCGCCTACCTGTGCCACGACGGGGGCTGAGCTCGGTGAGGCCGTCAAAGAGGACGAGGTCGACCGGTACTTCATCGCGCTGTGGCGAAAGCTCGGGGTGGAGCGCTTCGGGATCCGGCCTGAGATTGTCGCGGGCGTGATGGGCGGCGTCATCGAGGCGTTCTTCGCGCGGCGCTACCTGCTCGGACAGGGCGGGACCCTGTCGGAGGACGCCGATGAGATTGCGAACCTGCTTCTCTATGGGGTGCAGGGCGCGCCGGCCATTGGCCAGTGAGAATGCGTAGGGCGCGAAATGGTCGCGCCGATGAACGGATACGGAAGTGTTGTAGCTTCTGGTCATCCGACAGATTCGAGACGAACGAGCAGGTATGAGCGAGGTCAGCTATGGAGACGCGGTGGCGAGCGACGTTGTGGGCGATCGCCTCGTCGGTGACCCTGGTCGGTAGTGCGCGGGCACAAGCGCCTGACGACGCTGTGCCGTGTGGGCTCGCCGACTGTATCCGAGAGGCGATCGAGCGTGGGCCGGAGATCGAGGCGTCGATGGCGGCGCGTGATGTAGCGGAGGCGCAGCGCAAAGGGACCCGCGGCAACTTCGGGCCGAAGGTCATCGTCGATGGTGGCGTGCAGGTCTGGGACCGCGAGCTGTCGGCGGATTTTTCGGCCGGGATCCCGGGGCTGAACATCCCGCCCTTCGTGATTCGAGACGCCGTGACCTGGAGCCTGAATGTCACGTTGGCGCAGCCGCTGACGGGGCTGTGGACGATCTATGAAGCGCACGAGCTGCAGACGATCGGCGTGGACGTGGCCAACCTGCAGACCGAGATGGCCAAGGTCGACAAAGCCGTGAACGTGGCCGAGGCGTGGTTGTCGACGCTGCTCGCCGACGAGATGGTCGAGGTCCGCAAGAGCTCGCTGGCACAGCGGATGTCGGACCGCGAGCGGGCCGGTGCGTTGGTGCGGGCAGGGGTGCTCGTCGAGGCGGACCTGGCGCGCGTGGATCTGGGCGTGACTGACTCGAAGCAGACCCTGGCCATCGCTGAGCGGCAGGCGCGGCTAGCGCGGGCGAGGCTCTCGCAGCTGGTCGGCGGGCGCAGGACGCCGGTGAGCGCAGGCGCAGGCGCGGGCGCGGGCGGCGCGATGATCGGGCTCGAGGCGGCGAAGGCTCAGGCGTTGTCGCGGCGTGTGGAAGCGAAGCAGCTGAAGCAGCAGGTGGCGATGGCGGAGCGGGCCGTGTCGGTTGCGACCTCCAAGATGGCGCCGACGGTGAACCTCGTGGCGGCGGCACAGTTCGCGGGTGGCTCGGAGTTCCAGCAGGACTCGGCGGCGTTCGTCGGGCTGACGCTCGAGTGGACGGTGTGGGAGTGGGGCGCGACGAAGTTCGGAATCGACGAGGCGTCGGCGCGGGTGCGTGAGGTGAAGGCGCGGATTCGCCAGCTGGATGAAGGCATCGCGCTCGAGACCGAGGCTGCCTGGGTCGACCATGCGTCGGCTCTCGACCAGATGGCGCTGGCGAGCGAAGCGGTGAAGGTCGCAGGCATCAACTATGAGCTGGTGCAGAAGCGGTTCGGGGCGAAGGCCGCGACGCCGTTCGATGTGGTCGAGGCCGAGAGTGCGCTGACGAAGGCACGGCTCGACGAGAAGATGGCACGTGTGTCGGCGCTGATGGCGCGGGCGAAGCTTGCGCGCGCGATGGGCGGAGACGCTGACGAGATCGCCCGGGAGGGGTCACCATGAAGAAGCTGCTAATCATCCTGTTGGTCATTGGAACGTTGGGCGGGCTTGCAGTCCTCATCATGCAGAGGGCCGAAAAGGTGCAGACGGCGCGGGCCGAGCAGGCCAAGCCGGTCATCTTGCCCAAGGTCTCGGTGAAGGTCTCGGCAGCCGTGGCACGCGACTTCGCGAACGTGGTCGAGGTGACCGGCGAGGTCAGGGCGAGACGTGTCGTGCAGGTCTACCCGAAGCTGGGTGGGCGCATCGAGGCCATGGATGTGGCGCTTGGGCAGAAGGTGGCTGCTGGGGACGTGCTCGCGCGAGTCGAGGAGAACGACCTCGGGTGGCGCGAGAAGCAGGGTGTCGCGGGTGAGCGGGCGGCGGCGGCTGGCGTGCGGCAGGCGGCGGCCCAGGTCGATATCTTGAAAATCGAGTTGGAGCGCGCGAAGAAGCTGCATGCTGAAGGGGCGCTGCCCGAGGCGGATCTGGTGCGCGTCCAGGGGCAGATGACGGCGGCGAGCGCGGCGTTGAACGCGGCGCGGGCGCAGGTCGATGTGGCGAAGGCCGGGTCGGGGCTGGCGAAGGAGGCGCGGTCGTGGACCGTCGTCGAGTCGCCCATCGATGGCGTCGTGACGCGGCGCTTTGCGGAGCTCGGCGCGACGGCCGGACCGCAGATGCCGATGTTCGAGCTTCAGGATCAGTCGACGCTGGAGATCCGGGTGGATGTGCCGGCGCATGCGCTCGACACGGTGAAAGCGGCCGAGGCGAGTGGGGCCGAGCTCGAGTTCACCGTGACCGAGCGGCCGGGCAAGGTGTTCAAGGCGAAGGTCAAGGCGATTGGGCGGTCGCTCGATGCTCAGTCGCGGCGCATCCAGGTCGAGCTCGAGGCGTCGGGAAGCATCGTGGACGAGGGTGTCCTACCCGCCATGATGGCGACCGTCCTGTTGCGGACAGGGGAGCGAAAGGGCCTCGTCGCGGCGCCGCGTGAGGCGCTCATCACGACGGTCGATGGGCCGTCGGTTTTCGTCGTGCGCGATGGCAAAGCGAAGCGCCTCGTAGCTGGCGAAGGTGACCGGACCCACGTGCCTGTGGCCGAGGGACTCGCGGTGGGTGACGAGGTCGTCATCGAGGGCCAGGAGACGCTGCGTGACGGGACCGAGGTGCAGCTCGGGAAGCCGGCTGCGTCGCAGGATGGGAAAGAAGCGAAGGGCGAGAAGGACGAGAAGGGCGCGGGCGACAACGAAGAAAAGGCCAAGGCGGAGGCCGCCCCATGAAGATGACCGACGTCTCAATCAAGCGCCCCGTGTTCATCACGATGGTCGCGACCGCACTCCTCATCCTGGGCGTGATGGCGCTCGGGCGCCTCGGGCTCGACCTGTTCCCCAATACGAGCTTTGGCTTCGTGGTGGTGAACACGGTCTATCCGGGCGCGTCGCCGACCGAGGTCGAGCTGCGGGTGACCGATGCGATGGAAGAGGCCGTGAGCTCGATCAACGGCATCGACAAGGTCCAGTCGACGTCGCGCTATTCGTTCTCGCAGCTCTTCGTGCAGTTCGAGCTCGACGTGGACGCGCGCAAAGGCGCCGACGAGGTCGCCGAGAAGATCAACGCGATTCGCAGCCAACTGCCGCCGGACATCGAGGACCCGACGGTCTTACGGCTCGACCCATCGGCTATCCCGATCATGACCTTTGCCGTGCGCTCGGAGCTCGACCCGACGCGGGTGCGCGACTACATCGACGACGTCGTGCGACCGGCCCTGCAGAAGATCGATGGCGTCGCGAGTGTGGTCATCAAGGGTGCCAGCGAGCGCGAAGTGCACATCGATGTGGACCGCGCGAAGATGGAGCGTCATGGGCTGACGCTCGCCCAGGTGGCGGGGCGCATCGGTGGTGAGGTGCTCGATGTGCCGAGTGGGCGGCTCGAGCTAGGGGTGCGTGAGGAGTCTGTCAAGACATCGGGGCGCCCGCGTTCGGTCGACGAGCTCGAGGCGACGGTCGTGAAGCCGTTGTCCGGCGGCGGGTCGGTCGTGCTCAGCGACATCGCCACGGTGACGCTCGGGCTGGAAGAGAACCGGACCTTGTCGCGTGTGAACGGCGAGCCGTCGGTGACCTTCGACATCCAGAAGCAGGGTGGCTCGAATACGGTCGAGGTGAGCAAGCAGGTCGATGCGATGCTCGCGGCCATGACGCCGCCGCCGGGTATGAAGATCGAGAAGATCATCGACGCCGCGGACTTCATCAAGATCAACGTGAACCACCTGTGGGAGCACTTGCTCGTCGGTGGTCTGATGGCGGTGCTCGTCATCTTCCTGTTCATGCTCGAGTGGCGCTCGACGCTGATCTCGAGCGTCGCGTTGCCGGTCTCGATCATCACGACGTTCTTTTTCATGTGGCAGTTCGGGTTCACGCTGAACATCATGTCGATGCTCGGGCTGACCCTGGCGGTCGGCATCTTGATCGACGACTCGGTGGTCGTGCGAGAGAACATCTATCGCCACCTCGAGATGGGGAAGAGTCCGAAAGACGCGGCGTCCGAAGGCACCAAAGAGATTGCGCTCGCGGTGTTGGCGACGACCTTCACCATCCTCGCGGTGTTCGTGCCGGTGGCCTTCACGGGCGGCATGGTGGGCAAGTTCTTCAAGGAGTTCGGCCTGACGGTGGCCATCTCGGTCGTCGTCTCGATGCTCGTTTCGTTCACGCTCGACCCGATGTTGTCGACGAAGCTCACGCAGAAGATCGAGCCCGATCACCACGAGAAGCGGAAGAAGATGTTCTTCATCGGGCACCTCTTGCGCTTCTACGAGTGGCTCGACGGCGCCTATGTGACGGTCCTCAAGTGGACCGAGCGGCACCGCATCCTGACCGTCTCGCTCGCGGTCATGGCGATGGTCGGAAGCTGCGGGTTGACGACGATGATGGGCCAGGACTTCGCGCCGCGTGGTGACCGCGGCGAGTTCACGGTGGCGTTGGAATTGCCGGCGGGGACGTCGCTCGAGAAGTCGACGGCCGTGGCCGCGCAGGTCGAGAACATCCTGAAATCACACAAGGAGTTCAAGCAGGTCGCGACGACCGTCGGCCCCAACGAGGAGGTCGAGAAGGTCCAGATGCGCGTGACGATGAGCAAGCGTTACGACCGCACCGAGACGCTGGGCGAGATCCTCGAGTGGCTGCGCGGCGAGCTGCGGCAGATTCCGGGCGTCGAGGTCTACATGCGAGAGGCGGGGCTCGGCGATAGCAGTCTCGACGAGGCGCCGGTGACGCTGTTCGTGACCGGACCGGAGACCGACGAGCTCGGGCGGGTCGCTGGGCTCTTGCTGGAGCAGGCGAGGCTGACGTCGGGTGTCCGTGACGCGACGATGACCTATCGGCCAGGTGCGGTGGAGAGCCGCGTGCACCTCGACCGGCAGAAGGCCGCCGACCGCGGCGTGTCGAATCAAGAGGTGGCGATGACGCTGCGCTATGCGCTCGAAGGTGTCGAGGTCGGCAAGATGACGCGCGGCGAGGAGGACGTGCCGGTGCGCCTGCGACTGCAGAAGTCCGACCGCGACAGCATGGACGCGCTGTTGCAGCTCAAGGTGAGCTCGATGCCGCAAGGGGGCGCCCAGGGCCAGGTGGGAGGGGCGAGTGCGGGTGGCATGGGCCAGATGGGACCGCCACCGCTCGTGCCGCTCGAACAGGTCACGAGCATCGAGCCGGCGACGTCGCCGTCTGCGGTGATGCGCCTCAATCGTGAGCGTCAGGTGACCATCACGGCGAACCTCTACAAGCGGACGCTGGGTGAGGTGATGCCAGAGCTGACGAAGAAGTTCGAGCAGGTGAAGCTGCCCGAGGGGTATGGCTTCCGGTTCGGTGGTGAGGCGGAGCGGCTCGAGGAGACGAACGAGAACATGGGGCTCGCGTTCCTGCTCGGTATCCTGTTCATCTATCTGGTGCTGGCCTCGCAGTTCGAGTCGTTCATCCATCCGCTGACCATCATGATGGCGCTGCCGCTGGCCTTCATCGGGGCCAATGTCGGGCTCTTCATCACGAACCAGGACCAGAGCCTGTCGTCGATGATCGGAATGATCCTGCTCATGGGGCTCGTGACGAAGAACTCGATCCTGCTCATCGATTACGCCAATCAGCTGCGTGACCAGGGGCTGACGATCCATGAGGCGCTCTTGAAGGCAGGGCCGACGCGGCTGCGTCCGATCCTCATGACGTCGGCGGCCATCGTACTCGGCATGTTGCCGGCTGCGGTCGGGACGGGCGAGGGGTCGGAGTTCTATGCGCCGATGTCGATTGCGGTCATCGGTGGTGTCATCACGTCGACGCTGCTCACGCTGGTCGTGGTCCCGGTCTTCTATGTGTGGTTTGACCGACTGACGATTCGCGGCTGGCGCGAGCGTAAGCTCGAGAAGGCGAAGCTCCGTGCCGAGAAGGCGGCGAAGAAGTTGGGCAAGGCGCAGGGAAAGCCGAGTGGGGCCTATGAGCCGACTGTGCCGGGCGGGGTGGTCGCGCGTAGCGACTGAGCGACGCACACTTTCATGACGGAGGGGCTCGTCGGGGCGTCTCCGCGACGAAGGAGTGGATTCGAGAAGGGGCGGTGTGTACGTTTGCGGCCCCTGGCTGACCGCCAGCACTCACCCCACACCCCACGGCCGCGCCGGGCCACGCCCGGAAGTGGCCCTCTTCGCCAAGGGACAGCACCATGCGGCTCCCAATCTTTGTACTGTCTGCGTTGACCATCGGGTCCAGCCTGCTGGCCGCCGGATGCGACTCTCAGGAGGCCGAGCCTGGGGTCGGGGTGAAGGTTGCGGCACTCAGCGCCGGGTGTGGATGCACGACGGGGACATGGACCCACGTCGATGTGGGAAGTGCGTCGCCCTATGTGCTCGGGCCAGGGCAGAGCTTGTGCATCGACGAGGGAACCTACAGCGGTAATGTCCAGACGAGCGCGGGTTCGGTCATCTGTGTCGACACCGATGCGGCGATGGCGGTGGCACAGGTGAACCTGGCCGGACGGCTGGTGGTGTTCGGTGCGGCCGGCAGTCCTGAAGCGCCGGTGAGCGTGACGTTTGTCGAGGGCGCCGGGCTCGACAACTTCGGAGTCACCGAGCTCGGGAGTGTCAATTTCAATGGGGCCGCGAATATCGTCAACTACCGGGGAGCGGAGCTCAACTTCCGGAGCTCGTTCGCGCTGCGCAACGGCAGCAACCTGAGCAATGGCGGCATCTTGCGGGCCATCTCGAACTTCGATACGGCCGTCGGGACGGTGTTTCTCAACGAGGGCTACGCCTACATTTCCGGGGAGCTCGCGTTCGAAGGGGAGAGTGACAACCACGGCCTGCTCGAGATCACGACACGCGTGAACGTGAACCCGACCGCGTCGTTCCGGAACTATTGCACGCTGATCTCGCTCGGCGCCTACAACGTCAACGGCACCTATCTGAACGATGGGCTCGCGCTGGTCTACGGGTCGAGCGGGGCGCTCGAGTTCAACGTAACGTCGGCGGGCACGCTGCAGCAGGGGCCGCTGGGGTCGGTCATCGTGACGACTATGGATGGGCCGGGTGGGACGGCCATCGCCAACATGCGGGTGGACGGACAGATTCGTGGCGAGGGGCTCATCTATGTGGATGACGCGACCATCTGCCAGGGGTCGGGCAGTGTCATCGGGTTGCCGGAGCTGACCTTCCACGACGCGACGCCCACCGGGAGCCACCCCATTTTCGACACGATGACCGGCACGGTACTGAACGTCGTGCGCGGGGAGACCCCTACCCTGCCGACGCTTGCCGAGGCGCGGCTGGGCAGGATCGGGTCGGACTGCCGGACCGGTGTCGCGTGTGAAGACACGGCCCCTCCGGGTGGTGTCGACACCGGTTGCGACGAGGGTCTGCCGGCTTGTATCGGAATCGAAGACACCTCGATCTGTGTGGAGTGTGAGGTCGACCTCGACTGCCGCGGTGGCTTCGTCTGCAACGTCGGGGTGCGACGGTGCCAGCCCGGGCCAGGGCCGGCGGCGGTGGACGATGTGCTGAGGGTCGCTGAGGGTGGCAGCGTGTCGGTGCCGCTCGTGAGCCTGGCGCTCAACGACCTGAATGTGACGCCGGCGACGGTGACCCTGGGGACGCCGAGTCATGGGACCGCAACGGTCGTGGAAGGTGTGTTGACGTATGAGCCCGGGTCGGACCCTCCGGCGCAAGCTGTGATTCCGTATGCGATTTGTGGCATCGGGCCGAACGCCGAGGTGTGTGTGGAGGCGCGGGTCGTGGTTATGATCAACCGGGCGCCAGACCTGGTCGGGGCGATGATCGTCGAAGCGGTCGGGGTGCCGTCGACGTCGCTGGATCTGGCCGTGCGATACCTGGACCCAGAGGGGCATCCGTTGGACATGTCGAGCCTGATGGTCGTGTCGGTGGTGACGACGACCGGCGAGCTGACAGGGACCGCGGTGGTGGTCGACGGGGTGCTGGTCTTCACGCCGACTGACCCGGCCGTGCCTGGGGTGGTCGAGGTGCGGGTCGTCGGGTGTGATCTGGGTGTGCCGGCGGCGTGTGGGGAGAGTGTGGTGACGTTCGTGCGCAACGACCCGCCGGTCCTTGGGGACGTGACGGTGACAGTCGATCGCGGTGGGGTGGCGACTGTGCCGTTGTCGGCGGTGCTGGTCGGTACGGGTGTGGTCCATGGCGACGACCCAGGCGATGGCGACGTCGACGGGATTGGTGTCGTGTCGGTCGTGTCGGGGTTGTGCGAGTGGGACGGGACGAGCTTCGTCGTCACAGCGCCCGAGGTGATCGGCGAGGCAAGCTGTGTGGTGTCGGTGTGTGAGGAGGTGCCGCTCGTCGGGGTGTGCAGCGAGAGCGCGCTCACGGTCGTCGTCGTGGGCCGGGTGCCGGTCGTGCAGGACGATGTGGCGACGGTGGTCGAGGATGGCAGTGTCGTGGTCGATGTGCTCGACAACGACGAGGACCCGGATGGGGATTTGCTCGAAGTTCGAGATATCACGACAGCTCCCGAGCACGGCACGGCGGTCGTCGTCGACGGGCAGGTGGTCTACACGCCGGCTGATGGGTACGTCGGTGAGGACAGCTTCGTATACGAGGCATGCGACGCCGACGGCATGTGTGACAGCGCGGTGGTGACGGTGACGGTCGTGCCAGGAGGGCCTGACAACCGGCAGCCTATCGCAGGGGACGATGTCGCCACGTTGGACGAGGACGGCGAGGTGACGATTGAGGTATTGGAGAACGATGTGGACCCGGACGGTGATTCACTCGAAATCCGAGACATCGTGAACGAGCCGGGGCATGGGACGGCGACGATCGTGGACGGTGCGGTGATCTATGTGCCGGACGCGGACTATAACGGTGAGGACAGCTTCACGTATCAGGTCTGTGATGCCGGTGGGTTGTGCGACACGGCGACGGTGACGGTGACGGTGGTAGCTGTGGAGGACGAACCTGAGGTCGTGGAGCCCATGCCGGACGAGGGCCCGGAGGTCGTCGAGCCTTTGGCCGAAGTCGGGCCGGAGGTCAGCGAGCCCTTGGACGAGATCGGGCCGGAGGTCGTCGAGCCCGTGGCAGAGGTCGGGCCGGAGGCCGGGCCCGATGAATCCCCCGAGACGGTCGAGAGCAACCCCGAGGACGACAATGCGGGCCTCGAGGGACTTACGGCTGAAGGTGGCGGCGGGTGTGCGGGCAGCGGCGGCGGTTCGTGGTGGGTCGGGCTCGTCGGGGTGGCGGGCCTGCTGCGACGACGGGTACGACACGGCTGAGCCATCGCTTGGCGATTGTGGAAATCGGGGTGAGCGGTTAGCGTCGGGCCATGTCGAACGATACCGCTACCGTGTCCTGCCGCTTCTGCGGAACCCAGAACCGATTTCCTATCGAGAAGGCGCTGCTGGACCTGACCAAGGTCGTGTGTGGCAACTGTCGTATGGGGCTCCTACGTGTGAACGGCGAGCCGCTGACGAACATCACGGCCGACGACATCGCACACCCGTGGGACAAGGAGGCGATCGCAAAGCTGCGGTCCATCCCCTACGCGGAGGAGCTGCTGAAGAAGGTCATGGGGTCGACGCTCGACAAGCTGACGAAGTTCGAGCACATGGGCGGCGCGCTGAAGGTGAGCGCGCGGCAGGCGCCATCGTTGCACCGCATGTATCTCGAAGCGGCGGGGCGACTCGATGTGGATCCGCCGCCGTTGTTCCTCGTGCAGTCGCCGATGCCCAACGCGTATACGGCCGGGGCGAGCCAGCCGGTGGTGTCGATTACCTCGGCGCTCGTGGACCAGTTCGACGAGCGTTCGATCGTCGGGGTGCTGGGCCATGAGCTCGCGCACGTGAAGCTCGGCCATGTGTTGTTCCGGACGCTGGCGGTGCTCATCGCTAAGGGGGCGCTGTCGGTCCTGAACTTCGCTGGGCTCGCGAACATCGCGATGCAGCCCATCAAGATCCTGCTCTTCAAGTGGTACCAGATGTCGGAGCTGTCGGCCGACCGGGGCGAGCTGGTGGCGACCGGGTCACTGGCAGCACACGTGCGCACGAACATGATGCTGGCCGGCGGCAGCGTGAAGCTGGCGCACGAGCTGGATGTCGCCGCGTTCATCGACCAGGCGCACGAAGCGGAGCAGATGCGCGAGAACGACATGCTTGTCTCGATTTCCGAGATGTTTGCCAACCAGAACCGCACCCATCCGCTGGGTGTGTGGCGGGTGCATCACGCCCTGCAGTGGTCACGCACGCAGGCGTTCTTCGACCTGCTGGCGGGTCAGGGCCGGGTTCACGCGTTGCCTGCGGAGTAGCGCGGGCGGGTGGGCACGGGCACAGCAAGCTGTGCCCCTACAGGGTGTGGCGTGGGCGCGGGCGCTTGCTCGGGCGCGGGCGTTCGCGTGGGCGCGGGCGCTTGCTCGGGCGCGGGCGTTCGCGTGGGCGCGGGCGCTTGCTCGGGCGCGGGCGTTTGCGCGGGCGCGGGCGTGGGCGTTTGCGCGGGCGTGGGCGTGGGCGTGGGCGCGGGCATCGACGGCCCCGGAGCCGAAGCCCCGAGGCCGTCGACCACGAAGCAGCGACTGACCCGAACCAGCGTCGCGATGACCTTGTCCAGCCGGTCGACCGCGACATCATCGAGCGGCGCAACGTAGTCCATCGCGACCGCGACATCGAAGCACGCCATCGTCTCCCGAGCCGAGCCCAGCGCCGTGAGATAGCGCTGCCGCCGATTCCCGCCCTGCACCCCCGAGCCTTCGGCCACATTCAGCGCAATTGACGTCGCCGCCCGCCGCAGCTGCCGCGCCAGGTCCGAATCATGGGTGGCGATGACGCGCGAAGCGAGCCCAGCATCCCGAGCGATAGCGATGGTATCCGAGTAGATGTTCCACATGTCCTGATCCTTCGATGAGGTCCCAGTCCGTTCCGGGAGCCTCACCCCACCCGCCGCGCGCGCAGGCCGCCGCAAGGCTCGCGGCCAAAGCCGCGACCGCCCGCAGCTCCCCGGACCCGCGCGCAGCCGCGCATCGCGGCGAGCACGGGGAGGATGCCGGTGGAGCGAAGCGACGCGGGCCCGACTGGGGCAGGGGCCCCAGGTAGCTCGCGAAGCGAGTGAGGACGGCCCGGCCTTGCGGCGGCCGAGCACGCGGCGAGAATGAAGAGGCACACGAACGAACCAACCCCCGGCCGTAGCAACGCGGGCGTGGGCGTCTGCGCGGGCGTGGGCGCTTGCGAGGCCGCGGGCGCGGGCGCTTGCGAGGCCGCGGGCGCGGGCGTGGGCGCTTGCGAGGCCGCGGGCGCGGGCGCGGGCGTGGGGACGGAATATGAAATATGAAATGCCCCGACCCCTCACGGCTGACCCCGCTGGGCCGCGAGAAGCGGGCACGGAATATGAAATATGAAATGTCCCGACCCCTCAGGGCTGACCCCGCTGGGCCGCGAGAACCGGGCACGGAATATGAAATATGAAATGTCCCGACCCCTCAGGACCGACCCCTCAGGACCGACCCCTCAGGACTGACCCCGCTGGGCAGCGAGAAGCGGGCACGGAATATGAAATATGAAATGTCCCGACCCCTCAGGGCTGACCCCGCTGGGCCGCGAGAAGCGGGCACGGAATATGAAATATGAAATGTCCCGACCCCTCTGATGCCGACCCCTCTGATGCCGACCCCTCTGATGCTGACGCGTGGGCGTGGGCCGCCCCTTGGGTCAGGCGGCCCGGCCGAGTGCAACCTTGCGTAGGGCGTCGCGCGCGAATCCCGTGCCGGCCTCGCTCATGACGTGGACGACGAGGTCCGCGCCGGCTTTGCGCAGGGGGTGTTCGTCGTCCTCGTAGCGGGCGGTGACGGCGATGAGGCCTTTGTAGCCAGAGCGTCTGAGGAGGCGGACGGCGTTGAGGTTCTCGAGTTGGGCGCTCATGGCGAGGAGGACGACCTCGATGGTGCCGGTGTCGAGGTGGAGGTGTTGGAACGCGTCGGCATCGGTGGCGGATGCCTTGTAGACGCGGCGGTCGGCGGTGGTGTGGGACGCTATCCGTTCGTCGTCGATGTCGAAGCCGACTATCGTGTCGCCGTAGGTTTCCTTGAGCTCGTCGTAGGCAGCCGTGCCGATGCGGCCGAGGCCGAAGATGTAGGCGCGGGCGTTTTCGACGACGAGGGGTTGTTCGTCAGGAAGACGCTCGGGGCGTTCCCATCGGTAGAGCCAGGTGCGGAAGCGACCGTAGAGCTGATAGCTGCGCGAGTTGAGCGGGCTCGAAAGTAGGAGGCTGAAGACGACGGCCATGGCGAAGACGATGACCCAGTCGGGTGGGAGCCAGCCCTTGGTCACGGCGAGGGCGCCGACGATGAGGCCGAACTCGCTGAAGTTGCCGAGGCTGAGCGAGGCGAAGAAGCTCGTGCGGGCCCGGAGGCGGAAGCGTACGAACAGCACGTGGAACAGCGCCGACTTGAAGAGGGCGAAGGCAAGGAGCGTGAACGCGACGGCGATGATGGGGAGCGTGGGCAGCCCCGTCAGGCCAACCGATAGGAAGAAGCCGACGAGGAAGATGTCCTTGAACGAGGCGATGGACTTGGCGAGCTCGTCGGACTTGGCGTGATGGCCGGCGAGGACGCCGATGAAGAGCGCGCCGAGCTCTCCCTTCATAGAGACGGCCAAGAACAGGGACGAGCCGCCGAGTGCCAGGGCGAAGCCAGCGAGGACGAGGAGCTCACCGTGTCCACACCACCTCAAGAAGCGGTGGATGATGGGCCGCGCGAAGAGGAGGACCAGCAGGAAGAAGGCGAAAGGGGATGGGGCCTTGCCCTCGGAGGCGGCGAGGAAGATGACCGCGACGAGGTCCTGCACGATGAGGACGCCGACGGCCACGCGGCCGTAGAGATCGAGAACGTCATCGCGTTCTTCGAGGACCTTGACGACGAAGACGGTGCTGCTGAACGAGAGCGCGAAGCCGATGAGGGCGGCCGAGGGTAGCGTCAGGTCACTGAAGAGCGGGACGTCGAGAGCCCCGAGACCAAGCGCGACCGAGCCGAAGAGCGCCGTGATGAGGATGATGTGGATACTCGCGACGCCCCAGACCTCGGGGCGGCCGATGCTCTTCAGGTCGAGCTTGAGGCCGATGGAGAACAGGAGGAGCTTGATGCCGACGTCGGAGAGCTCGGTCATCGTGGACGCCAGGCGGAAGCCGATGGCTTCGAGGAAGATGCCCGCGACGAGGTAGCCGACGAGCGGCGGCTGGCCAAAGCGCCTGGCGACGAAGCCGAAGACGAAGGCGATCGCTATCCACTGGAGTTCCATCTTCCCCTTCGGACGGTCGCAGTGTGAAGTCGCCCGGTGTGCGTCAGCATCGAGTAATTCGGCGCGGCGTCAAGCATCGTGTGGGCCGCGCGGCCAATGGCGGGGAAGTGGTGCGAAAAGGGGCGGCATCGGGCGGGGCCGTTCCTGCGGGTGTGTCATAACGACCGGGAACGGGTCGAATCGCGCATCGAAGATCGGAGCACCCTGGGCCGAAGTGCCTGATTTCAATGAGTTCGATCAGGGATGGGAAGACGCGCGCAGTGGTACATGGGGTGCACAAGCACCACCGTCTGCTGCGCAGGAAAAACCACCCATGTCGAACAAGCTCGTCTACCTCTTCGAAGAATCCAATGCCTCGATGCGTGACCTCCTTGGAGGTAAAGGCGCGAATCTCGGGGAGATGACCCGGCTCGGGCTGCCCGTTCCGCCCGGGTTCACCATCTCGACCGAGGCGTGTCTGTACTTTACCAAGCACGGTCGGATGCCCGATGGGCTCATGGACGACGTGCGACAGGCCATGGGCCACATCGAGCAGAAGATGGGGCGTCGTTTCGGCGACGTGTCGCGACCACTCCTGGTGTCGGTCCGGTCGGGCGCGAAGATCTCGATGCCCGGCATGATGGACACGGTGCTGAACCTCGGGCTCAACGGTCAGACCGTGCGGGGGCTGGCGCATGACAGCGGGGACAGCCGCTTCGCGTGGGATGCCAATCGACGCTTCGTCATGATGTTCGGCGATGTGGTGTTGGGGGTGCATCGCTCGAATTTCGAGAAGATTTTCGATGACGCGAAGAAGGTGCTCGGGGTGAAGCTCGACACGCAGTTGCCCGCCGACGCAATGGAGAGCATCTGCCGCGACTTCCTGGCGCTGGTGCTGCACGAGACCGGGGCAGGGTTTCCGGCCGACCCGTGGAAGCAGCTCGAGCTGGCCATCGCGGCCGTGTTCGAGAGCTGGAACAACGAGCGCGCGCAGGTCTATCGCAAGCGTGAGAAAATTCCTGACGACCTCGGCACGGCGGTCAACGTGCAGGCGATGGTTTTCGGCAACCTCGGCCAGGATTGTGGGACGGGTGTGGCGTTCACACGCGACCCGTCGACGGGAGAGCGCATCATCTATGGTGAGTACCTGATGAACGCGCAAGGCGAGGACGTGGTCGCAGGCACACGAACACCTGAGCCGATATCCCACCTCCAGAACGAGAACCCCAAGATCTACGAAGAGTTCCTGGCGACCTGTGCGCGGCTGGAGCAGCACTTCCACGACATGATGGACATCGAGTTCACCATCGAACGTGGGCGCTTCTACATGCTGCAGTGCCGCGCAGGAAAACGGACCGGGCCGGCCGCTGTGCGCATGGCGGTCGAGATGGCCAAAGAGGGGCTCATCACAAAGGAGCAGGCGATTGGGCGCGTGCAGCCCGAGCAGCTCGACCAGCTGTTGCACCCGCGTATCGATGACAATGCGGCGAGCAAGCTGACGCCGATTGCGACCGGGCTCGCGGCGAGTCCGGGCGCCGGGCTCGGGCGGGTTGTGTTCACGGCGGATGCGGCGGTGGCGCGGTCCCTGCTCGGCGACCCGGTCATCCTGGTGCGCGAGGAGACGAACCCCGATGACGTGAAGGGCATGCTTGTGAGCAAGGCCATTCTCACGGCGCATGGCGGCAAGACGTCGCATGCGGCGGTGGTGGCACGTGGGTTCGGCATCCCGTGTGTGGCGGGGGCCGAGGCCTTGCACGTCGATGTGATCAACAAGGTGCTGACGGTTCGCAACCACGTCGTGAACGAGGGCGACTGGCTGACCATCGATGGTACGACGGGCAATGTGTATGCGGAGAAGCTGAAGCTGGTCGACGCGAAAGTGACGGGCTTCTTCGGTGAGCTGATGGGGTGGTGCGACGAGATGAAGCAGCTCGGGGTGCGGGCCAACGCGGACAATGCGAAGGACGCGCGGCAGGCCATCGAGTTCGGGGCGGTCGGCATCGGGTTGTGTCGGACGGAGCACATGTTCTTCGAACGCGACCGCCTGCCCATCGTGCGCGAGATGATCCTGGCCAAGGACGAGCACGACCGGGAGGCGGCGCTCGACAAGCTGCAGGTGGTGCAGCAGCACGACTTCGAGCGCATCTTCGAGGTGATGGCGGGGCGGCCGGTGACGATTCGCCTCATCGACCCGCCGCTGCACGAGTTCCTGCCGAGCTACGAGGAGCTGCTGCGCCAGGTGACCGAGCTGCGGCTCGCGAGCAATGTTCTGCAGGGAGCTGCGCTGGCGGGGGTGCTCGAAGAGAAGGTGGCGATGTTGAAGGCGGTCGAGAGCATGCGTGAGCAGAACCCGATGCTCGGGCTGCGCGGCGTGCGCCTGTCGCTGGTGTTCCCGGGACTCGTGGCGATGCAGACGCGGGCCATCCTGCATGCAGCGGTGCGGGTGAAGAAGCACGGGCATGAGGTGCGGCCCGAGATCATGATTCCGCTGGTCGGGCATGTGAACGAGCTGAAGATCGTGAAAGACATGCTCGAGCGGGTCGCGAAAGAGACGCTGGCCGAAGAGGGCGTCGAGGTGCCGTACACGTTCGGGACGATGATCGAGCTGCCGCGGGCGGCGCTGACGGCGGGCGACATTGCGGAGCATGCGGCGTTCTTCAGCTTCGGGACGAACGACCTGACGCAGACGACGTGGGGGGTGTCGCGGGATGATGCGGAGGAGAAGTTCCTCAAGCGTTATGTGGCGGAAGGGGTGCTCGACGAGAACCCGTTCGAGACATTGGATCGGGTCGGCGTCGGGCGCCTGATGCGTATCGCCGTGAGCGAGGGGCGGATGACGCGGCCCGAGCTGAAGACAGGGATCTGCGGTGAGCACGGCGGGGATCCGAAGAGCATCGCCTTCTGTCACGAGCTCGGGTTGGACTACGTGTCGTGCTCGCCGTATCGCGTGCCGATTGCGCGGTTGGCCGCCGCACAGGCCGCGATCGCGAGCCGGGGCGAAGCGGGTAAGCAGACGTCTGGGGAGTGAGAGCGAGGCTCGGGCGGGGAGGCGGACGCGCTCACGCCCGGGTGCGAACGCCTACGCCCGCGTCCCGAGCACGCGGATGCGCCCGAGCAAGCGCCCGCGCCCGAGCATGCGCCCGAGCACGCGCCCGCGCCTGCGCCTGCGCCTGCGCCCGAGCCCACGCAAGCGCCTGCGCCCGAGCACACGCAAGCGCCCGCGCCCGAGCACGCGCAAGCGCCCGCGCCGCAGCACGCGCCCGAGCAAGTGACTGCGGCCCGGTGCGCGGGGCGAGGTGCTAGCGGGCGCGGTGGGTTGCGACCACGCGGGAGACTGCGAAGCTCGACGTGCGGGGGTCGCGGTCCAACAACGTGACTTCGAAGCGTGAGCCGACCGTGAGCAGGCCAGTGCGTGTGTGGTCATTCAGCGGGGCCGCGGCGATGGCCCCGGCGGTGAAGGCGTGCAGGGCCGCGGGGAGTGGCAGGGCTTCGGATGGACGCCAGCCGCCTGGTGGGTCGCCGGCTGCGGTCTGCCGGGTGATTGCGGCGTGCAGGCCGAGCATCGGGTCGACGGGCTCGACCGGCGCGTCGGAGCCGAATGCGAGCGCGATGCCGCGGTGCAGGATCGTATTCCAGGCGTAGGCGCCCTTGATACGTTCTGGGCCAACGCGGGCCTCGGCCCAACGCATGTCGCTCATCGCGTGGATGGGCTGCATCGAGGCTATCGTGCGGGTCTGGACGAAGCGGTCGAGGTCGGCCAGATCCAGGACCTGGGCGTGTTCGATGCGGGACACGAGGGCTGGGTTGTTGGCCTTGGACTGGGCCTCGGCGATGGCGGTCAGCGCGACGAGGTTGGCGCGGTCGCCGATGGCGTGGATGGCGATGGGGTAGCCGAGGCGTGCGGCGCGAATGGCTTTGTTGGCGAGGGCCACAGGGTCGTTGAGCTGGCCTTTGTGGCCGTGCTCGTCGGAGTAGTCGTCTTTGAGGGCCGCCCCGCGTGAGCCTAGCGCACCGTCGGCGAAGAGCTTGATGCCGGCGACCCAGAGGTCAGGGGTGATGGCGTGGGGGCCTTCGGGGTGGGCCTCGAGATAGGCGAAGGACGCGTCGGAATCGTCGAGGTAGACGATGACGCGGATCGGGAGCGACGGGGTCGCGAGCCGGGCTAGCCGGGTGAGCGCGGCGAGCTCGGCTGGGCTGGTGGCCATGTCGTGGACCTCGACGAGCCCGCGCGACTTGGCTTTGGCCATGCCAGCAGTGAGCCAGCGTTCGAGGTCGTTGGCGGTCGGAGCAGGGATGAGTCGTTCCCAGAAGATGGGGGGTGGATCGACGATGACGCCGGTCGGGCCGCCGTTGTCGGTGACGATGCGGGTGCCTTGCGGGACCGTCGTGAGGAGCGAGAGTGCTTGGGTGAGAGCCGCGCGGTTGAGCCAGACGGCGTGCCCGTCGACGCGGGAGAGGATGACCGGCACGGGCAGGTTACCGAGGTCGGAGGCACGCGGCAGCTGGATCGGGTGCGAGGGGGATGAGGGACTCCAGGTGGTTTCGTCCCAGCCGTTGCCCTGGATGACTTTGAGGTGGGGGTGGGCGGCGGCGAAGGCGGTGACGCGGGCTGAGATCTCGGCGGCGGAGCGTGCGTCGGAGAGGTCGACGTGTTCGTCGATGCGGCCGAGCCAGGCGAGGTGGAGGTGGGCGTCCACGAGGCCCGGCAGAGCGAAGGCGCCGGGGAGGACTTGGCGCGTGTCGGGGACGGCGACCGGGAGCGGGTCGGTGGCGAGGTAGATCTTGCGGATGATGCCGTCGGCGGAGACCTGGATGGCGCGGGCGTCACCGTCGGGGGTGTGGAAGACAGGTCCCTCGAAAATCAAGTCATTCATCGGGTGGGCCCTGTGTTGGGTGGACGAAGTGGATGGGACAGGTGTGGTCAATGGGACCGAGGGCGTGGTCGAACAGGCGGCCAGGATGAGCGGCAGCATGAACGAGAAGTGGTGTGCGGCGGGCCGCAGGGCGTGGGGATCGGAGCTTGCAAGTCGGGGCGTCACAGGTCGGGGTTACCAGAGGTGTCGACGACCATCCAGGGCGAAGGAAAATATGACAGTGGTTTCAGCTGCTTGTAGACTGCACGACCGACGTCGGAGCGGGGTCGGCCTCGTGAAGGCGAATACGGGCGGTGTGAGCACCGTCGGCGGAGCTTGAGTCGGGCCGGAAAGGCACCAATAGTAGGGGTCGGTGACATCACCGGGGGGGACACATGAAAGCCGACGTGACGCTGAGCAATCGGTCCAGCTTGGGTAGGGTCATACCGGTCATTCTGACGGTGGCGTTGGTGGCGGCCTGCGGTGGTGACGACTCGGGGACCAAGCAGTCGGACGCGACGCCCGAGGTCGACGAGGTCGAGGTCATCGAGAGGCCGGCCGAGCGGCACTGGTTGGAGGCGACGTTGGACCCTCCGGGGATCGGCGCCCTGCCCGGCTGGGTCGTGATGAATCGATACGGGCAATGGGTCACCGACGACAAGGGGGAGGTCGGCTTCGAGGTCAGTCGCAGCGGGCTGACGTTGACGCTGGTGTTGCCGCCCGGGCCGACCGGAGAGGACCCGCGGGCGACCAATGCGCTCGTCATCGCGACGAGCTATCTGGACGAGGAGACGCCGCCTGCTCGCGTGGCGCTGAGCGTGCGCGACGGGGCGGTGGGGTTGTTGATGCTCGACCCACGGTTCTTGTCGCAGGACGCCTGGATGGTGAAGGCGACCCTCGAGCGGGCATACGTCGAGCCAGCCGTGCAGCGGTTGGCGGACGCCATCGACCGGCGCTTCGATGCGCGTGGTCTGCGGGTGCTCTTGACGGAAGCCGAGGTGGTCGCCGCGTTGGATGTGGCGGCAGATACAGTGGCCGAGCAGGTCGGGTGGATGCGTTGGCCGGGGGTGCCATTTGCGCCGCGCGACGAGGGTCTCAATGGGGCGGTCGTGGCCAGGGTGGCCGGTCGGCCGAGTCCAGTCGGGGGTGGCGCAACTAGCGGTGCGAGCGGGGCCAGTGGTCTGGTCGAGGTCGTCGCGAACGGTGGTCAGGTCCTGGTGAAGCGACTGCCGGGAGTCGTCGGAGTGGTGCGGCTCGAAGTGCGGACGCTCGACCTGGAGCTTGGTGATCTGGTGTCGGCGGCTGGGCTCACGGAGCCGGTTGCAGTCGAGGCGGGCGAGGTGTCGGAGACTTTCATGAGCGGCGAGTCGGTCGTGTTGGAAGTCGGGGCGGACGAGGTCGTCGAGGTGCGGGTGAGCCTGGATGATGGGCCGGCGGGTGAGAGTGAGCTCGGGCGGGCGATGGCTCTGAGGGCATTTGTCGCGGACGGACGGTGTGGTGACCTGCCCGCCGGGTTTGCGGCGGCCCTGACGGCCGAGGGTACCTGCAGGACTCCGAGCACCGAAGAGCTGGCTGCGGGTGTGCGGCTGGCGAACATCGCAAGTGTGGTCGGTGGGCGGGTGCTCGAGCGGCGACAGACCGAGGTCGACCTGGACTTCGTCGGGCTCGACCCGAAGAGCGCGTGGACGGCCTTTCGACGCGGTGATGGCGCGGTGTCCGGCGAGACCGTGCGTGTGGCCGTCGGGGCGCCGTTCAGGGCGCGGCCTGTGGTCGATGTCGGGGACGGGTTGGTGGTCGGGGGGCAGGTCGGTGTGAGCGGGGCGCTCGTCGCTCGGGCCGACACACGGCTGAGCCTGCGGGACAGCAGCGGGCGGCGGGTCGAGGTCGTGCGGGGCGATGGCGGATTCGTAGATGGTGGGTTCGTCGTGCCGGATGGGCTCGCGGGGGTCGTGACGTTGGAGGTCGAGACGCCGGGAGACTCGGCCGAGGTCGAGCTCGGGACCTTGCCGGTCGTGGTGGACGAGGTCGTGCCGGCGATGTTGGACCGGGCGCGCAAGGTCAGACTTGTGGGGCATGGGTTCTATCCGGGGGCGCGGGTCACGGTCGGTGGACAAGTCGTCGTCCTGGGCGAGGTAGCGGGCGAGCGACAGGTGGAGGTCGAGCTCGACCCGGCTGTGGTTGGGGTTGGGCCACATGTGGTTGGTGGTGCGACGCTGGTCGTGCCTGATGGGCTCGTGGTGGCTGATGCGCCGAGCGCCATTGCGATGGCGAGTCGGCTGGTGGTGACGCTTGCTGGGTTGTCGGTCGACAACCCGTTGACGGTCTCGGCGGACGGGGTGGAGCTGGATGTGTTGATGGTCACCCGGGACGATTCGGTGAGCCCGGCGCGGGCGGTGGTCATGGTCGACACCGAGGGGTTGGAAGCAGGCACACACGAGCTGAGCTTTGTGGCCGGCGTGCGGACCGTGTCGCATGAGGTCGAGGTGGTCGGGGCGGCGACGCTTTGGGAGCGGGTCATCGAGCTGCAGGCAACCGGCGCGGACCTGAGCCGTATGCTGGGTGAGGCCGTGCAGATGGCGAATGGTGAGCGCGAGGTGACGGGGCGTTTTCAGCGCGTTAACATGGGCTTTCAGCTCAACGGGAGCTGGTATTGCCCGCTGGATGTCAGCCCGGACGAGGTGGCGATTGCGCCCGCGAGCTGCCCGGCCGTGTACGAGCGGTGTGACGACGGCTGGGTCTATGACGACCAGCGGAACGCGACGACGTGGTGGAAGATCACCCGCCCGCCGGGGCGTGGGTCGACGGGTGTCAGGTGCCCAGTCATCGAGGGGCCGGACTCGTGGGTGGGGGTGCCAAAGGCCGACATCGCCGACACGGTTGTGACAACGAGCGCGGCGGGGCTGGCCGGGCTGACGTTGCGTGGACCGAATACGAAGCTGGTGCTGCCCAATGCGCGCGGGGGTGGGCTCGTGGTGTCGCCGCCGACCGGCGGTGGGCGTTCGGACGTGGCGCTGGATCTGGTCGTGACCGATGCGACCTCGACGGTCGAAGAGCCGGTCGTGAGGATCGATGGGGCGACCGGGGTGCACATCGAGCGGTTGATCATCGAAGGGCGACCCGGTGCCTGTGCGATCGGCCTGAGGGTCGAGCGGAGCATCGATGTGCGTATCGATGTGCTCGAGGTGCGGGGCTGCACACGCGGGGTCGAGGTCGTGAACTCGGAGCACGTCAGGGTGGGGACGTTGGTCGGGCCGGCGGTGGCGCTCGGGGCGACCGAGAGCTTCCAGATCGTCGACAGCAGGTTTGTGGTCGCGCATGTGCGGGCGGGGACTCGGGTCGACCCGGCAAATGCGGGTGCGGTTCTCAGGGTGCCATCTGGGCGCGGCATCGTCGTGCGTGGGAGCGCGCATGTGCGGGTGACGGGCTCGGGGGCGGCGCTCGTGTCGGAGTCGGTCGTCGTGAGGGAGTCGTCGGGCGTGCGGGTCGGCCCCTTCGAGTCGGGGCTTGCGCGGGCGGCGAACGGAGTCGGGATTGTCGCGGAGATGAACAACAGCATGGGGTTGCGCATCGATGGCGAGAGCCGCGATGTGCGGCTGCGCGAGGTGACCGCTGCGGCGGCGGGCTTCGGGATCGACGTGTACGACACGGCCGAGGTGCACCTGGAAAAGGTGGCCGTGGGCGGGGTCGACGATGGGTACGGTGCTGGCCCGCTGACTGAGCAGGCGCTGGGCAACTTCGGCGGTGGGCTGCGGATCTTCAACGGGGACGTGACGGTCGAAGGGCTCGTCGCGAGCACCAACGGCATCTTCGGGGTGGGTGTCTTCGGTGGGCGGGCGTGGTTGTCCGACGTGCGGACGCAGAGCCGGGCCGGGAGTCGGGTGTTTGGCGGCGGGCAGCCGTGTGCCATCCAGGTCGGCGGTGGCGAGGTGGTCGTGAGTCGGGCCGTTGTGAACGGCGACGAGGACGGCGTGTGTGTCGGTGGGGTGCGGGTGCGGATGGCGGACTCGCAGGTGTCGGTGAGCGGGACGGCCGTGGAGGTCGTCGACGGTGCGGTCGAGGTCGTCGGAAGTGAGTTGAGTGGGGCGGTCGGAGTCGCGGTCGCAAGAAGTGAGGTGTGGCTCGACGAGAGCACTGTCATGAGCGAAGGCGACGGGGTCGTCATGTCGAGCGGGGCGCTCGTCGCGTCGCGATCGGAGGTCACTGCGGGTGGGGCTGCGGTGAGCCTCGGCGGGCAAAGGCGGTCGTGGTTGTCCGATGTGGTGATGACCGGTGCGGTCGGGCTCGAGGTTGTTGGGAGTGAGACGAGTGGGCCGCTGGTCGACGTCGTCGGTGGGGCCGTGACGGGCGACGAGGAACGCGGCATCGCGGTCGACGGGCGGGGTGAGTTGAGGCTCGATGGCGTGCAGTGGGCCGTGTTGTCGAGTGACGATGGCGTGATTCGGGTGCGCGACGATGGGGTGGTCGATGGGGCGTTCGAGGGAGCCTTTGCGATTCTGTTGGCAGGGCGCGCTGAGTTGGATGCCGAGGTCGGCGACACACGAACGGTGAACGTCGACGCATTCGAACATGAAGGCGGGGTCCGGGTCGTCGGTGGACGGTTCCGGGGTTCGATCGATGGCTCGAGGATCGTGATACTCGAAGATCAAGCTGATTTGGGTTCGGGCTTCTTCAGGGTTGGAGAAGTGAGAGTGACCCGCTCGTCGTGGGTCGCGGGGTCGCGGTTCGATGGCGTCGGGCGTGTCCTCCTGAATGAGGTGAGTGGGGGAAGTGGAGGCGAAATCATTGGCGGTTCCGGTCACCAACTGAGCCGCGTGAGGACCCACTTGGGCGTGAGGCTGAGCGGGTTTACGACGGCGACGATGAACGAGACGTGGCCGATCGCGGAGGCGGCAGGGATGCCGACCGGGCGGGTGGTCGAGCGAGAGTTTGCGTGGACGCCGGCCGGGGCGAAGCTTCGAATCGTCTGGGTCGAAGACGTGCCCGATCGGAGTCGGGTGGTGCTCGGGCGACGGGGCGAGTCGACGATCGTCACGCTGGACTGGGCGGATACAATGGATGGGCGCGCGCGGTTCCTGACCACGGAGACGGGCGAGCTCGTCGCGCAGGTCACGGGGCCGGATGGGGCGAGTGGACCGTGGATTGCGGTCAAGCCCGAGGCGACGTGTGTAGCGGGTGAAGCGCCGGTCGAGGACAGGGAAGCGGCCGGTGAGCTGCGCTGGTTGACGGACGCGGGCTGGGAAGGGACCGACGGTCCGGTCGAGGTCGGTGGAGAGGTCGCGCATTGCGGGGAGCGGGTCGCCGTCATCGAGACCGTGAGTGCCGGCGGCATGCGCTTGACGATCGATGGCGAGGAGCTCGCGGCGGCTGCGGTGATTCGCGACGTCGCGTGGTCGCGGGCGTGTGATCAAGTGACCTGGGTGGGTGGAGATGCGGCGCTCGATGTCATGTTGGGCGATGTCGAATCGGGGGTCGTGACGCGACTCACGCAAGACGCGGATGATGCGGCGGTCGAGTCGGCGCCGGCGTTCTCGGCCGACGGTGAGGTCGTTTGGTTTGGTCGCGCCACGACGAACGGGGGCGAGCTCCTGACAGTCGATGTGGCGACCGGGGTGCTGTCCGTGGCGCTGGCTCATCGGTCGAGCGAGCTGCGGGAGCCGGCGCCGAGCCCTGACGGGAGTGGGGTCGTGATGCTTGTGTGTGAAGCGGAGTGCCGGCTGGCCAAGCTTTCAAATGGTGCGTGGAGCTACCTCGACACGGCGGCGCCGGGGGCCGATGGGTTCTGTGAGGCGAGTGACCCGCGCTGGGTGGAGGTCGCGGGTGCACCGTTGTTGGTGTACGTGCGGGGCGATGACGAGGCGGGCCGACAGGTCGTGACCGCGAGCGGGTCAGGCGTCGTGCGTGGGGCGCTGGCCGACGGGGTGACGCGGCTCAGGTGAGGCGCTGTTGGGGCCGAGTGGCGCCGGGTTCAGGCCGGGCGAAGGGGGCCGAATACCCAGCGGAAGGCGAGCCCGGTGGCGTCGGGTGCTGCTACCCAGGCGCGTTGGGACTCGTCAGCCGTGTAGCCCACGGGTGCGTAGTCGACGCGCCAGGAGCCCTCGGGGGTGAGGCGGGGTGAGGCCGTGAAAGCGCGGCGGGCAGCGATGTGGAACTCGGCGTCGCGCGACGGGTGTGGGGCGGGTGTCGGGACCTCGGACCAGGGCAAAGCCGTGAGCTCGGTGAGCCAGCCGGAGACGAAGCGGGTCGCGGTTGGGGTCGCGCGGGCGGACGGTCTCATGTGGCGCGCGGTGATGGGGGCGGACGGTGAGACGGTGACGTCCGAGGTGGTGCCGGGGCGTGCGCGATCGAGCTCGCCGGCCATGGCGAGCCAGAGGGCCTTGATGAAGGGTTCAGGGCGTTGCGCTTCGCCGAGGAAGGCGACGTGCCGGGTGGCGGTGTACTGCTCCCAGCCGAGGGTCTCGAAGACCTCGCCGAGGCCGGCGGGCAGGACGTCGGACCACGGGACGAAGCCAGCATGCGCAGAGGCGACGGCCTCGAGGCCCAGGGCGCGTATGAGGTGCTCGCCGACCTGGACGAACCAGCCGGCTCCCACCATGGCGTTGTCGTCCCCACAATCGGGTGTGACCAGCGTCGGCATCGCACGGGCACCAAGAGCTGCCGACACACACTCGTCGAGGTACGGCGGGGAGATGGGGGTGCGGCCCGAGTGGAGGTGTGAGAGCTCGTGCAGGAGCGGGCCGGCGAGGCGGCGGTCGAGCGCGATTTGCGGATGGGAGTCGGCGCGTTCGCGTTCGAGGGCGATGAGGTCCTGGTCGCTCGTGCCGAGTGGGGCGGCGTAACGGCCGTAGAAACAGTCGGCGAAGACGTCGCCGAAGGTGCGGCCGGCTAGCAGCGAGTGGGCATCGGAGGCGCGAAAGAACGTGGTGATGGGGACCCCGACGCCGGCGAAGAGGCCGAACAGGTGGTCGATGGCTGACGTGAGACGGGGCAGGCGAGCGGGGTCGAGCGGCTCGCAGAGATAGCCGTGCGAGAGCGGGACGGCGGCGGTCAGCGGCGCGTGGCCTGACAAGACGGCGACGCGGCGACGCTGCAGGAGCTCGAGGTGGTAGTGGCGCAGGATGGTGATGCGGGTCTGCCACTCGGGAGCGGCTTCGTATTCTTCGAATGCCAGGGCGCGGGCGGCGAGCTCGAGGAAGGGCGCGGGCATGCCGGGTTCGGGGACCGGATGGACGGGGCCCGGGTCGGCGAGGGTGGCGAGCTCGTCGCGCCAGATCTGATGCTGGTCGCGGAGCAGCTCGGCGGCGAGCCTGGTCTCGCGCGAGGTGGGGTCCCGACCGGATGGCGAGCCGGAGTGCATTGGGGGAGCCTACACCGAATTCGCGAGGTGCTTGCGTTTTTGGTCGGTGGAACCGAAGCTCCGCCCCGTGAAACGACCGAACCCCAACGAGGAAACGCGCGCTGCGGCGGCTGTGCGTGAACGAAGGCAACGGCGGTGGGTGTGCCTATTTGCGGCAGCGGTGGCGATCGCGGCGGCATCGGGGTGTCAGCCGCGAACGGATGCGGATGACCTGCTGCTCAATGCGAAGCATCCGTTCTGTCGCTTCGAGTCATTGACGGCGGAGCTGCCCCACGACGACCAGGTGGCGCTGCATGCGGTCGGGTCGGAAGCTGGCCGAATCGGGGCCACGCCGGGTGCGAGGCAGTATACCGAGCGACAGACGCATGATGGGTATCTGGTGCGGAGCTTCGCATCGAGCCTGGTGATGGCGCTTGCGTTGTTCGGGCTCGGCGGGCTCGTTGCGGCGCTCATTCTGACGTTGGGCCAGAGGCGACCGACTGCCCGATGGGCGGAGCGATTGACGCAGAGCCTGGCGCGAGAGATCGACCAGCTGCGGGCCCTGGCGAAGGTCGGCGATGTATTCACGAAGGAGCTCGTGAGTCGTTTCGACGAGCCGCTGACGGCCGCTTCACAAAGGGCGCAGCGACTGTTGCAGCGGGCTTTGCCGCTCGCCAAGCGCGACGGGGCGCCAACGGCGCAGGCCCACCTCGAGAGTCTGCACGGACAGCTCGAGGGATTGTTGGCCCTGGTCGAGCGGGCGCACCTGCAGGTATTGACGTGGCAGGAGCGGCAACATGCGGAAGAGCGCGGAGCGTTGACGCGGCAGATCGACGAGGTGCTCGCGTCGTTGCAGAGCGCGTTGAAGGAGGCCTCGGAATGAGGCGGCTCGGCGTTGTCCTGGTGGTCTTGGGTCTGGCTTTCGGCGCGGGGTGCGACGGGGACGAGGTGCCGGCGGGGCGAGGTGAAAAGGCTCCGCTGGTGTCCGAGCCGGCCGCGCCCGTGACGCTACCGACCATCGACTTCGCGAGCATCTCGCGTCTGGCCGAGCGCCATCGTGTCTCGCGGACACAGGTCCAGCGAGGCTTTGCGTGCGGCTGGCACGGGGGTTGGATGGCGACCATCGGGGTCGCGCGCCACGAGGGCCCGAAGGCTTTTCGCGGCGAGGCCATCGGCAAGGCCTTGGGCTGGGGCGTCATCACATTGGTCATCGGCTTCGGTGGGACCTTCGTCCTGGCGTGGGCGCTGCCGCGGATGAGACGCCGGCCCAAGAAGCCCGCTCGTGAGGTGCCAGAGGGTGGCAGGCCGTCGTGGGCGGTGTACTTCAAGGACCTCGTGGTGCGGTTCGCGGGGCGGGTCGGGCGTGCTTTGAGCGTCGAGCAGTTCGACCCGCTGCTCGCGTCCGAACGGCAACGCGCCATCGAGTCGTGTCGCGACACGGAGCGGCAATTGTCGATCGCCATCGGGAGCCTCGCGACATTCTCGGCAGAGCGACCGGAGCGGGCGACGAAGCTCGCGGCGACACTGGATGAGTGGCGGTCTGATGCGATGGGGCTGCGGCGACGACTCGATGGTCCGGGCAGCCTGCCGCGTGAGCTGGCACCCGACCTCATCGGGCCGCGGATAGAAGTGATGCTGAGAGCGGCGCGTGACCTGCGGCTCCGCATCGAGCGGACGGCTATCCATCTGCAGCTCGCGACCGGCGCCAGCGAGAGTCAGCAGGCCGTCGATACACGTTGGTCGGGGCTCGAACACGAGCTCGGTCAGCGCCCGGAGACGCCGCGTGATCGGCATGCGATGTCGAACGCCGAGCTGGCGGCGTGGGTACGGACGACGGGGCTCATCGGGGTCGGGGCCGTGGTGCTGGCGTTGCCGATGATGGCGGCGTGGATGTCGGCCGGCGCGTTCCCGTTGTTCTTCGCGTTGTTGTTTGCGCTGGGCGGACTCTCTGCTGTGCTGATGGCACGAGTGCACCTGCATCGCGCGGGGCGGTTGCCGCTCCTGCCGGGGTTTGCTGACCGCGTGGCGGCGTGGCTGACCGGTGTGTGCGGGGTGGTGCTCGCGGTGGTCATCGGGTCGAGCTGGATGTCGACGGAGAGCGGGCTCGACATGGGTGACCCGCCGCCCGTCATGATGCCGGACCCGAAGCTCATCGAGGCCCCCCTCATCTGGAAGGATGTCGAGCTGTATCCGACCCGGTCGGTGGTGCCGACGCCGACGCCTGGAAGCGGGGAGCCGATCCCGACACCAAAGCCCCAGGGCGATGGCGAGCCGACCCCGGCGCCCAGCGTGACCCCTGATGCGAGCCCGAAGCCGAACCCATTTGGCTGGCCGTGACGGTGACTTCAAGAACCGTCGATGGTGTGTACGAGGACCCGCTCGACCTGGTGTGGAAGGAGTGCGCGGCGGCGTGTGGGTATCGCATCTCGAGGTCGGCCGAGGTCTACGCGAGCTTCGACGGGCAGGCCGTCATCCGGCTCAGCACGCCTGACGACTTCGACGCCGACGACTCGCTCGCGCAGATGATCCTGCATGAGCTGTGTCATGCGTTGGTCGCTGGGCCCGAGGCGATGCGTCGCGAGGACTGGGGGCTCGACAATACGAGCGACCGCGACCTCGTGCAGGAGCATGCGACCCATCGGCTGCAGGCGCACCTCGCGGACCGCTGGGGGATGCGTGGGCTGTTCGCGGTCACGACGGTGTGGCGCGACCATTGGGACAGGCTCGGTCGAGACCCGCTGGCCGAGACGAGCGACGACCCGGCCATTGGGTTGGCGAGAGCGGCGCGTGCACGGGCAGACGCCGAGCCGTTCGCGAGTGCGCTGCGCCAGGCGTTTGCGAAGACGGCGGTCATGGCGGACCTGGCGCGAGGGACGGCGGGTGAGTCGAGCCTCTGGCGGCGCGTGTCGGAGCGGGTGCAGCGGCGACATCGGTTGGGCTTCAGGCTGGGGCCCGTCAACGAGCGCTGCGGGACCTGTGCGTGGGGGACGAGCGGCGCCTGCGAGATGGCGAGCGTGGGCTTGACCGACGAGTTCCGCAAGGTCAGGCCGGACGAGGGGGCGTGTCTGCACTGGGAGCCGGTGCTCGACGATGTGGCCTGCGGCCATTGCGGGGCGTGCTGCCATGTGGCCTTCCACCTGGTGCCGGTCGGGGAGGATGAGCCTGTGGTGACGCGCCATCCTGAGCTCGTCACGCTCGATGCGGCGCCGTCGCTGTTCGGGGCGTCACCGTTCCATATCGCGAGGCCGGGTGGCTTCTGTGCGGCGCTTATCGAGCGAGGGCGACCGTATCGCTGCAGCATCTACGAGGACCGCCCGCAGAGCTGCCGCGACTTCGAGGTCGGGTCGGCCAATTGCCTCGAAGCGCGACGCCGGGTCGGGTTGTCGCCGCGCCCCTGAGGTTGGGAAGGGCCGCTTGGACCAGCGGTTAAGCCGAGAGATGGCCTTGACGGGGCGGCATTCTGAGGGAAGGTGGAGGCGTGTTGTCCACCGACGAATACCCTGAGCTCACCGACCTCGCCGCGTGGCTGGACGCAACCGAACTGCGGCGCCGCGAGGTGCTCGATGCCATCGCGAGCGAGCTCGGGCCGGACTTCGGCACGGTCTACGGCGACCCCGCTCCGGTCGCGCGACTGCCCGCGGACAAGTGGCCTGAGGCGCAGCGCGCGCAGCTCAAGGCGGAGCTGGCGCTGCCGGCACTGCAGGGCGGTCTGCGGATCGAGCATCAGCCGACTGGGATCCTGTTTGCGTTGATTCCCGGAGGCACGACCGAGGTGGGGCTGTCGGACGAGGAGGTGGCCTGGTTCGACGGGGCCGAGTTCCTCGATTCCGAGCGTGGCCAGAAGGTCTGGGAGTCGGGTGAGCTGCATCAGCTGCATCGTGCGATGACGTGGATGCGGACCGGGCGTTCGGGCACGGCGAGCCACGGGACGGTGCAGAAGAGTCTTGCGCCCTTCCTGCTCGCGGAGGCGTCGCTCAGTGGGCACCAACTGCTGATGCTGGGGTTCGACGTCGATGAGCGGCGGCGCCTGTATGTCGGCACCGAGACGGTGACCTTCGTCGACCCCGACGAGCTGGACCCGGACTTCATGCCGGGCAGCCTGCGCATCGAGCCGCTCCGACTGCCGACCGAGGCCGAGTGGGAGCACGCGTGCCGGGCCGGGACGCGGACTCCGTTCCATTGGGGACATGAGCCACCGACGACCATCATCGACCCGTCGCACCCGTTTGGATTGGCTGCCCTCGGGCACTTCCCGGAGGCCACCTCGGACCCGTGGAGGAGTACCTGGGACGCGGAGCCGGACCCGGAGCTGGGCACGTTTCGAGGTGGGGCGGCGGCGCTCTATCCGTGGACAGCCGGGGGCGGCGAATGGCAGCTCCTGTTGTCGGCGTACCGTGGGATCTGGCATCGCTCGCGTTCCGCGCGCCGCTCGAGGCTAGAACGACAAGTGGCCTTCCGACCGGCCGTGAGCCTGCCCGTGCCGGCTCCGGCTTTGTCGCCGGCGCAGAAGCGCACGTTGCCCAACTGGACGCTCGCCAAGCGGACCAACGCGCTGCTCGGACGGTTGGTCTCGCCAGACCCGGACGTGCGGGAGGCCGGACGTGCCGAGCTGATGGCGGTGACGAGTGGGGTCGGACTCTGGACGGGTCAGGGGGTCGCGGCGTTTCCGTGGCTGCTCGAGCTGGTCTCGCAAGAGTACATCCCCGAGCGCCACAAGCTGCTGCTCTCGATGGCTGATCTGGTGTGTGGCCAACACTCGGCGGTGCTCGCGACCGGGCTCGATCGGTCTCAGGAGTCGATAGCGCTGGCCGGGCAGCAGGCCGCCGCGCGCGCGCTCCGACAAGCCCTGGCCACGTCCATGGTGAAGCTCGCGCCGTTGGCGCTGGATGTGGACCCGCTCATCCGGAGCGCCTTTGCGCTCGTCGGTTCCATCCTGCCGGAGGCCGAGCCGTTTGCGCGGGCGCGGATGGCCGAGGCGCTGGCCAGGGAAGACGACCCACACGTGAAGGCGAGCCTGCTGCTCGGGCTCGCGCGCCTCGACCGCTGGGTGCGACGCGTCGACGCGGCGACGTTCCGAGCGCACTTCGAGGACGGCGACGTCGTGGTGCGTGGGGCGGCGCGGTTGGCGATGTTGGCGGTGCGGCGCGACGCGCTGATGGCGAAGGGCAAGGCCTTGGCACCGGCTCATGAAGACGTGCTGGCGTCCTTCATTCGTGATGGGCGCGAAGACGCGGAGCGGATGCCATGGAACGAGGGGCAGCTCGGTCCCTTGTGCGCGAAGTGGTTGGCGGAGCACCTGGACGGCGGCGCGCTGGTGGCGGGGGCGTTGCTGGCGAGGCTGGTGCGTGAGGCAGCGATGAGCGAGGACCCGCGTGTGGAGGGATGGGCGCAGGGGGCGGTGCGGCTCGCGCTGACAGGTGACATGAGGCGTGCGGCGGAGGACTTCGACGAGGTGCGATGGAGTGTCGTCGCGGACCTGTCGCGGCGTGAGTTCGGGTCGCTCTCCGAGCTGTGGGCGGCGGCCGGTCTCCCGGGTAGCATGGGTGACAGACGGACCTTGTTGGCGCGGCATCGCGGGCGGGTTTGAGATGTGTGGACGCTTCGGGGTCAAGCTGCCGTTCTCGACGCTCGCCAAGCTGTTGCGTGCGGAGCCCGTTGACGACCTGCCGGACGATTGGGGCCCGGACTACAACATCGCGCCGACGGACATGGCGCCCGTCGTGGTTCGACGAGGTGAGGGAAACGGGGAGCTCGAGCTCGCGCTGTTCCGGTGGGGGCTCGTGCCGTTCTGGGCCAGTGACCCGAAGGTCGGTGCGCGGATGATCAATGCACGCGCAGAGTCGGTCGCCGAGAAGCCCGCGTTTCGTGAGAGCTTCAAGTCTCGGCGGCTGCTCGTGCCGGTTAGCGGCTGGTTCGAGTGGACACACCCCGAGCCCGACCCGACGAAGAAGAAGAAGGACCAGGCCCGCCCTACCCCGCATTGGATCTGCTCGCCGAGCGACGAGGTCGTGTTGTTCGCGGGGCTCGGCGCGACGTGGACGGACAAGAACAGTGGCTCGAAAATCAAGACATTCAGCATCATCACGACGGATGCAGCCGAGAGTACACGCGCGGTCCACGACCGGATGCCGGTCATTCTCGAACCAGAACAACAAGAGCTCTGGCTCGACCCGACGACGCCGAGCGATGCGCTGCTGGCGATGCTTGGGCCCTATCGCGGGGCGCTCCAGCACTATCCCGTAGACACCGTCGTGAATGACGTGAGGGCCGACGGGCCGCAGTTGATCGAACGCGCAAGAGAAGCCCGAGGCCAGGGCGACCTCGGGTTATGAGCGGGATCGACCGGGTGGAACTGGTGATAGGCTCATTCGTGTAGGTCGAGCGCGACCCTGATCGGGAAGTGGTCGCTGCCGACGTCGGGTCCGACGCTGTGACCCGAGGAAGTGAACCGGTCGCTGACGAGGCAGAGGTCGATGGGGATCCGAAGGGGCCACGTCCCCGCTGGCCACGTCGCCGCATAGCCGTGGCGTGTGTCGCGGAGGCCGGCATCGAAGAGAGGGGTGAGCGCGCTCGACCAGGGCGTGGCGTTGAGGTCGCCGATGACGATGACGTCGTTGCTCGTGGCCGTGACACGGGTCGCAAGGGCTGCGAGCTGGGCGTCGCGCTGGGCCGTCGCCGAAGAGCTGATGGGTGGCATGGGATGCGTCGCGAACAAGGTCGTGGTGCGTCCACGCAGGGGCAGGTCCAAGGCGATGGTCGGCGGCCCATCGGGCACGAGTATCTCGACGCGGTGTGTCAGCGGAGGTGTCTTCATGAGCACACCCAATCCGAAGTTGTCGGGCCGGGCCTCGAAGACCATGAAGGGGTATTCCGGCAGGCGGGCACGCATCTCGCTTTCCCAGGCGGCGTTGACCTCGAGCAGGACGACGATGTCCGACCCACGCACGTAGTCGGCGACGGCCGCGAAGTCCGTGTTCGCGGAGTTGACGTTGGCCAGGGTCATGACGAGCGCGGCGTCGGACGGGCTGGCCCCACGTAGATAGGCGGGCGCTATCACGAGGCCGTTGGCCAGCAGCAAGCCCCCGGCGGCCAGCGCGATCCGCTTGTGTTTCAGCACGAGCGCGGGGACGAGCAGCGACGCGGCTACGAGGGCATACTGGAGACGGAAGTGCGCGAGCAGGTCGAACATCCAGAAGGCCGAGCCGAAGTAGCCGAGCAGGCTGGCGACCCCGAGCGCAGAGACGAAAACGAGCAGGACTATCGTGCTGGCGGGTTGCATGACGGGACGCAACGTTCCGGCGCCCGTTGCCCTTCCAAACGACAAGGCGCCGAGCGTTTGTGAACGCTCGACGCCCGTCATTGTTCTGGAACGTCGCTTACTTGATGGAGGGCGCTGCGGTCTGTGCGGGGGTGTCGAGGCGGAGCTCGCTGACGCCGTCCTGGAAGCGGATCCGCGCGAGCATGAGTTTCTGCTCGAGGTTGATGACCGCGATGGTGCCCTTCTGGACACCGTCGGACATCTCGCGCAGCTTGGTCTGCAGGTGGCTCATGAGCTGGCCCGAGTTGGGCACACCCTTGAGGGTCAGGATCTGCTCCTGCAGCTCAGTCATGCGGGCGCGGTACTCCTCCATCTTGGTGCGCTCGAGGTCGATGGTCTGACCGATGTCCGCCATCTCGGTGTGGATCGACAGGAGCTTCCGCATCGGCTCGGCGAAGCGGGTGTCGGCGTCCTTGCTCTGCAGGTAGAAACGCACGAGCTCGATGGCGTCGGGCGAGCGCAGGTCGAGCGTGCGCTGCAGCGGCGTCGACTCGACGATCTCGATGGTCTTCGTTTCACCGGCCTTGAGTTGCACCTCGAAGAGATGCGCCTCGCCCATCCGCTCGTGGATGTCGGGGCTCTTCGTGAGCTGCCAACCCTTGCGGACCGAGTGCCTCAAGAAGACGCGTGTATCGTCGCGAAGGATGCTCGTCAGCTTGAGCTTGGTCGTGCGCTCGTGCTGGACCTCGGTGCGGAGCACGCCGCGCTGCAGGGTCACGAGCTTGCTGATACGATCACGCGAGTCGTTCTCACGCTCGATGATGACCTGGCGATCAAGCGCGAAGGGCACGACCGCCGTGGCACGCGGCGGGATCGGCTCGGTGAGGCCTTCGCCGATGAAGCGCCCCTCGCCATAGACGGTCATCGGACCGGTCTCGAGCGTGAAGCCGGTCGGGTTGATGAAGCGCACCGCGCGGAAGGCGAAGCGAGCGTTGCCGCGCTCGCTCTCGGCGTCGTAGAGGTAGACGATGTCGCCCTCGGCGCCGTCGTCGAGGACGGCGATCATGGCCGAGGTCCCGCGCTCAACGGTGATCGGCGAAGCGGACTGGAAGTGGCTCTCGCCGACGGGCTCGCCAGAGTCCTCCTGCGAGGAGGTCGGCGTCGCGGCCTGGACGATCTTGACGCCGCTCTGTCCGGCATCGGCCTTCTTCTCGACCTTGATACGTGCGGGCGCGACACCCTCGCGGATGAGCTCGTTACGAAGCCAGTGGGCCTTGTCTTCGGATGCGTTGCCGACCTCGTCGGCCGGTCCCTTGGCATACGCTTCGAGGACGACATCGCCGCTGCCGGCATTGAGCTTCTTGGCGAGGTCCTTCACCTGATTGCGCGCGACGTCGGCCTTCTTGCGTTCACGATCGATCTGGTCGCGTGAGGCCGCGGCCGGCATCGGTGTCGTGCGGGCGGCGCGACCCGTCGCGGTGGGCTTGTCGGACGAGACAGTGTTGGTCTCGTAATCCTGCGCCTCGATAGCGGGTGCCGGGAGAGTCGAATCATCCATTGACGCCAGGACGACCTTGCCATCCTCACGTTCCTTGTGGGTCGAGCCGCCCGTCGGCGGGGCCACGGCGAAGCGCTCGTCGGCCTTGAGGGTCTCGCGCCACACGGTCTTGACCGAGCGCAGGTCGAAGCGGAACGAGAGCGCCGAGCTCGAGCCGACGCCGACCTTGACCTTCTTCCAGGTCTCGCCCGAGGTGTTGTCGACCACGGCCCAACCCTGGAGCTTCACCTGGTTCTTGTCGTCGACCATAACGCGGTAGCTCGGCTTCCACGCGGGCGACTCGGTGATGTAGGTGAGGACGACGTCGCGGACCTCGGGGTCGTTGACCTGGATCGTCATGTCGACCTTGCCGTCGTTGTTCGCGCCAGCCGTCGGGTAGGCGACGGGCAGCGGCTTGCGGGTCAATGCGTCTTCGATGGTCAGCGACTTCAGGAAGTCGTCGACCTTGTCCTGCGGGACGGTGAGGGTGACCTTGCCGTCCTCGACCCGGGCCTTGCGCTCATAATAGGCGATGCCGTTCCGGTAGATGACGACACGCCCGAGCGACGCGGTTTCCGGTGCTTCGACGTAGCTCGTGTAGCTCGAGCAGGCGGTGGCACCGATGGAGGCAGAGCCGAGCACGGCCCACACGAGAAAGTCGCGGATACGCATGATGATAGACCTCCGGGCGCACCTCGGCGACGAGGTGTGACACCCAAACAGAAAGGGGGATACGGGGCGGCCGACGACCTGGGTTGATCCCAGGCCGGAGGCGGATGAACGTGTCGTGGTCGGTGACCCGGCGATGGCACTCGCCAGTGGCCCGCCGAAGGCGTCCGACCGTCGACCCCGCCCATAAACGCACGGCTATCCAAAAGGGTCTACGCTGCGACGGTAAATTGCATGTGCTCGCAGCGCCTACACTTTTATGACGAATGCGGTGGCTCGGGGGCGCCGGGAATGGCACCGATCCGATGGTCTGCGGCTATGGAGCCGGCGTCGCGATGGCGGGTCCAGAGCTCTTCCAAGGCCCAGGCGAGGCGCGCCCCGAAGAGGAAGCCAAGCGAGCTCCAGTACGCCCATACGAGGAACACGACGGCGGAGCCGGCTGCCCCGTAGGCGGTGTCGATGGCGCCTGCCGACACGTAAAGGGTCACGAGCTGTTGTCCGAGCATGAGGGTCAGGGCGGTGGCCAGGGCGCCCGCCCAGAGCGGGAGGCCGCGTGGGCCGCGGTCGGGCAGCAGCTTGAAGACGATAACGATGAGCGAGGTGATGAGCGAAAGCGAGACCAGCGGCTCGATGACGGACCAGATGCCTAGCGGCAGGTCGAGCTCTTCGCCATCGGCGACCAGGTCGGTGACGACTTTCAGGGCGATCCGCGAGCCCAGCAGCGCAATGAAAAGGGAGCCGAAGATGAGCGTGCCGATGGCGGCAAACAGGCGGCCCTTGAGATAGGAGGCGACTGCACCGCGAAAGCCGTTTTCGAGCGGCGGCGGGATTTGCCACATGGCGTGCAGCGCGCGGCGGACCTCCATGAAGAGGCGGGTGGAGCTCCAGAGGAGCAGCAGCGCCCCGACGAGGGTCGCGACCGAGAGCGAGGTCTTGTCGCCGGCATCATTGGCGAGGCTCGTGATGAACTCGGCGACGCGGGGACCGAGCTCGTCGGCGACGCGGACGAAGAGCTCGTCGCGTGCGGTCTCGGCGCCGAAGACGAGGCCACCGATGGCGACCGCGAGGACCACGAACGGTGCGAGCGAGATCATCGCGAAGAAGGCGAGCCCAGCTGCGAAGAGCGAGGCGTCGCGACGCATCAAGAAGACGGCGACGGACACGACGGTGCGGACGGTCCCGAGCGAGATGCGGGAGATCTGCTTCAGCCAGGCGCGTGAGCTGAGGGTGACGGGCATGGTGGGTCAGTCGGTCTCGAGGTCGCAGGCGAGGAGCTGTTCGCCGAGGAGGTCGCGCATGGACTCGTCAAAGCCGAGCGTGTTGCCGACCCAGATATAGCCGGCCTCGATGCCGTAGAGCGAGCCCAGGTGCGTGCCGGTCGCCGAGATCGTGCCTTCATCGATTGCGCGCAAGGTCTCGCACGTAATGGCTCGAATTTCGAGAGGTGTGTCGAGGCTACCGGAGCGGTCGGTGTCGTGGTGACCGACGAGCAGCTCGGCGATGCGGCGCTCCCAATCGGAGGAGACCGGAAACTCGCTGAGCTCGCGAATGGCGAAGGCAACGGGCTCGGCGGGAGGGTTCGAGAGTGGAGCCGCGAGGCACTCGGCGAGGCGTTCGTGGACCGACTCGCGAGCCGTGGGCGCGACACCCAGCAGGTTCCCACGATAGAGGAGTCCGGGTCCGAAGCCGTAGACGATACGCAGCGACGACTGGGTCGCAAGGCGAAGCTGTGCATCGAGGTCACGCCACGTTTCGCAGGGAACCGCCAATGACTCGACGGCTTCGAGCGAATCCGACCCGTCGGCGTCGGCGGTGAGCAGCCGGTCGCGCACCTGTGCTTCCCAAGCGACGGTGCCCGCTGTGACTTCGGCTCCGCCCGACCCTGGCCCAAATGAAGACGCGCAGGACGAGAGCATGAATGCGGCGGAGGACAATCGCACCAGCGAGGTTTAGGCCATCACGGCCCGTGCCTCAAGTGGCGGTGCGTTTGCGCGCGGGGCGGAATGTGTCGCTACGAGCCGGACGAGCCGCGGGCTTCGCGCCGAAACGATTCGTCGGGCGCTTGGGGGCGGTGTCGCCGCGGGGGCGCTGACCCGATTCACCGCGGTCCGGGCGGTCGGAGCGCGGGCGTGGATTGGGTGGCCGAAGCGAGCCCGAGGGCCGCTCGAGGTCGAGGACGAGGAAGAGCTCACGCAGCTCGTCGGCCGACAGGTGGCGCCATTGCCCACGTGCGAGAGTGCCGAGCCGGATGTGCATGATGCGCACCCGCTCGAGGCGCTTGACGTGGTTGTTGACGACCTCGGCCATCCGGCGGATCTGGCGATTACGGCCTTCGGTCAGGACGATCTTGAGGCTGGTGTCGCCGTGGCGCTCGATGTAGCAGCGCTTGGTGATGCCCTTGCCGTCGCCGATGTCGACACCGCGCGCGAGCGTCGCGATGGCGTGGTCGTCGATGGGGCTCGAGAGCTCGACCTGGTATTCTTTCTCGTGCTCGAACTCGCTGCGCAGGATCCGGTTGACGATGTCGCCGCGGTTCGTGAGCAGGATGAGCCCCTCGGACATCTGGTCGAGGCGACCGATGTGCACGAGGCGCTCCGGGTAGTTCACGGCCTGGATGATGTTGTCGTGCACATTCGGGTCGGAGGTGCACTGGATGCCGACGGGCTTGTTGTAGGCGATGACGATCGGGCGCTGAGCGCGCGGACGCAGGGCCTTTCCGTCGAGGGCGACGAGGTCTTCAGCCGTGACCTTAGAGCCGAGCTCGGCCGCGGCACCGTTGATGGTGACGCGACCTTGCGAAATCCAACGATCAGCCTCGCGGCGGGAGCAGAGACCCTGGTCCGTGAACCAGCGGTTGATGCGCATGCCATCGCTGGCGTTATCGTCGGATGTACTCATGGGGGCCTCGTGTGGAACGCGCGACTCAGCGTCGAGCCGAGCGGCGATAGTGCACGACGAGGCCCCCCGTCAAGGAACAAGCGCCTTCAGCGCACCGTCAGCCGACGCCTACGCGCCGCGAGCAGGACGAGCCCGAGGAGGGCGAGTGCCAGCGGAACGGGGCTCCCACCACCCTGACACGCACCGCCCTGGGCGATGAGGTCGAAGGCGAGGATGTCGTCACGACCGATGTTCGGATCGATCTCACCCGCGTCGATGTTGCCGTTGAAGTTGATGTCTTCGGCGCCGTCCAGCACGCCACCATCATCGGTGTCGGTGTCGAGCGGGTTGGTCGTCGTGTCGGGGTCGAGGTCCGGACGGAAGATGCTCATATCCGTGCCCGAGCCCTCCGGACGGTCGAGGCCGAGCTCGGTGCCGTCCTGGATGCCGTCACCGTCGGTGTCGGCAACAGTCGGGTCGGTCTCGCCCGTTGCAGTCGTGCCCGTCCCGCCAATGGGGTCGCTGTCGACGCGGCCATTGCCGTTACGATCCTCGGTACCGTCCATGATTCCGTCGTCGTCGGTGTCGTCGTCGAGCGGGTCGGTCTCGGTCTCGGGGTCGAGGTCGGGCTGGAAGAGCGTCAGGTCGGTACCCTCGTAGGGGATCCCTGCGTCGCTCACGCCCGGGGGCACACCCACGATGATGCCGATCTCGGTGCCATCCGAAACGCCGTCACCGTCGGTGTCGGGGTCGAGCGGGTCGAGAGAGAGGTCGATGATCTCATCGCCATCCTTGAGGCCGTCGTCGTCCGTGTCCGCATCGAACGGGTCCGTCTCTTCGCCCTCCTCCCAACGGAACGGGTCACCGCCCCTGATCTCGTCGCCATCCTTGATACGATCCCTGTCGGTGTCAGGATCGCACGGGTCGGTGCCGATATCTTCCTCGACGTCATCGGGGAGGCCGTCACGGTCGCAATCGCCGACGTAGAGCTCGACGTCCGCGGTCGAGGTGGCGCCGTTGCCATCGGTGATGGTGTAGGTGAACGAGTCGGGGCCGAAGTAGCCGGCGCGCGGACGGTAGAGGACCTGGCCCTCGTCGTCGAGCGTGGCCGAGCCGTTACGGGGCTGGACGACCTGCACGATGGTCAGCGGGTCCCCATCGGGGTCGCTGTCGTTGGCGAGCACTTCGAGGGCGGTCGTGCGGTTGCGCGGGACCTCGTAGGTGTCGTCGACGGCGACGGGCGGATTGTTCTCCCCTTCGAGGACGACCACGCGGATGACCGCGGTATCGACCGCGCCGTCATCGTCCTCGATCGTGTAGGTGAAGGTGTCGGTGCCGATGAAGCCCGGGTCAGGCGTGTAGGTCACGGTGCCATCGTTGTTGATGACGACCGAGCCGTTCTCGGGCTGGGTCACCGCGCTGGTGACGACACCGTCACCGTCCGGGTCGAGGTCGTTCTCGGTCGGGTCGAACGAGTAGGGCGTGCCCTCTTCGGTGGAGACCAGGTCGTCGATGGCGATCGGCGGGTCGTTCACGGGGTTGACCGTGACGGTCACGATGCCAGTCGTGCAGTTCTGCACCTCGTCGCAGACCGTATAGCCAAACGTGTCGGTACCGTTGAAGTCCGGGTCCGGCGTGTAGGTCACGGTGCCGTCGGGGTTGAACGAGACGGTGCCGTTGGGCGGGTCGGTGATCTCCACGATCTCGATGTCGTCGCCATCCGGGTCGGTGTCATTGGCGATGGGGTCGAGCTCGACCGGCTCGTCCTCGTCGGTCTCGGCCGTGTCGTCGGTGACCTCGGGCTGCTGGTTGGCGCCACCGACGGTGACGATGACCTCGGCGGTGTCACAGGCGTTCTCTTCGTCGCAGACCTCGTAGAGGAAGAAGTCGTCGCCGCGGAAGGTGGCGTCCGGCGTGTAGCGGACGCGACCGTCGGCGAGGACCTCGACCGAGCCGAAGAGCGGTTCCTCGACAATCGAGACAAACAGCGCCGTATCGTCGGGGTCGACGTCGTTCGCGAGGACTCGGACGTTGACCGGCGTATTGACGGGTGAAGTCGCGACGTCATCGGCCGCCGAGGGCGGGTCGTTGACGGGCGTCACGGTGACCGTGACGGTTGCGAGGAAGCACTCGTTGCTGGGGTCGCAGGCGCGATAGGTGAAGAGGTCGAGCCCGTTGTAGTTCGGGTTCGGGATGTAGAGCACCGAGCCGTCTGGCTGCAGCTCGACGCGGCCGTTACGCGGCTGGTCCGCGAAGACCACCGTCAGCTCGTCCCCATCGGGGTCGGTGTCGTTGGCGCCCACCACGATGAGGACGGCGTTGTCCTCGGGCGTGAAGGCGGTGTCATCGCCAGCGAACGGGCCGCGGTTGGTGACCGGAGTCCCGACCTGGAGGGTCACGGTCGCCGTGTCGCGGCCGCCCTTGCCGTCATCGATGGTGTAGGTGAACGAGTCGGGCCCGTTGTAGCCACCATCCGGGGTGAAGACGAGGCGACCATCCGGGGCGACGGTGACCGTGCCATGGGCGGGCTGGACGACGTCGACGACCACGACGGTGTCGCCGTCCGGATCGGTGTCGTTGACCAGGACATTGAGCGGCGTGCTCGTCGTGTCGGACACCTGATAGGTGTCATTGACGGCGTCGGGCGCGCGGTTCGGGCCGGCCTGGACAACGACCCGGATGGTTGCGGTCGAGGTCAAGCCGCTCGGATCGGTGACGAGGTAGTAGAAGGTGTCGGAGCCGACATAGCCCGAGTTCGGGGTGTAGGTGACGGTGCCGTTCTGGTTGATGACCGCGGTGCCGTTGGCGGGCGTGCCGACGAGGATGACGGTGAGGTCATCGCCATCGGGGTCGATGTCGTTGGCAGTCGGGTCCAGCGTGGACGAGGTGTTGGTCACCGTCGAGATGACGTCGTCGAACGCGGTCGGACCGTCGTTGGCAGGCGCGACCGTGACGGTCACGACGGCGACGGAGCAGACCGCCTCGTCGCAAGCCTCGTACCAGAAGGTGTCGGTACCGACGAAGTCCGCGGCCGGGGTGTAGGTCACCGAGCCGCCATTGGGGACGCTGACGGTGCCGAAGCGCGGCATACCCACGGTCCCGATGGTGAGGGTGTCACCGTCCGGGTCGCTGTCGTTGGCGAGGACGTTGATGGCGATCCCCATGTCCTCGGCCGTGGTGACGCTGTCGTTGACGGCCACCGGGGCGCGGTTCTCGCCGCCGACGATGACGGTGACGGTCGCGGTCTCGCACGCATTGGCAGAGTCGCAGCCGGTGTAGGTGAAGGTCGAGGTGCCCGTGAAGTCGTCCGGCGGGGTGTAGGTGATGGTCCCGTCGTCTTCGACCTCCACGGTGCCGTCGGTCGGAGGCGTCGTGATGGTAACGGTGATGGGGTCACCTTCGGGGTCGGTGTCGTTGTCGAGCACTGGCACATTGACCGGCGTGTCGGTCGGGGTCGTGGTCGTGTCGTCGTTGACGTCGGGCGCGTCGTTCACCGGGGTCACGGTCACGAGCACGTTGGCCGGGTGGCAACGGTTGCCCGGGTCGCAGGCCTGGTAGGTGAACGAGTCGCTGCCGAAGTAGTTGGCGGCCGGCGTGTAGAGGACGGTGCCGTCGGCGTTGACGACGGTCGTGCCGTGGCGAGCGCCGGTTGTGACGGCGACCGTCAGGGCGTCGCCGTTCGGGTCGGTGTCATTGGCCAACACGACGATGAGGATGGCAGTGTCCTCCGGGGTGGTCGCGTAGTCGTCATTGGCGAGCGGGACGCCGTTGCCCGGGACGACCTGCACGGTGACGGTGGTCGTGTCCTCGCCGTCTTTGCCATCGCTGATCGTGTAGGAGAAGGTCTCGATGCCGAAGAAGCCGGCGTTCGGGGTGTAGATGATGCCGTCGAGGCCCGGGGCGGGTGCGCCACCGCCTGCCGACATCACCGGGATCGCCGTGCCGTTGAGCGGCTGGACGACGTCCACGATGCCGAGGTCGTCGCCATCGGGGTCCGTGTCGTTGCTCGTCACGACGAGCAGGGTCGAGGCCCCGGACGGAACGGTATACCGGTCGGGATTGGCGACTGGGGGACGGTTGCCACCAGCGACGATGAAGACCTGGATGACCGCGGTATCGGTGCCATTCGACGGGTCGGTGACGGTGTACTCGAAGGTGTCCGTCCCGACGTAGCCGGGGTTCGGCGTGTAGGTGACAGTTCCGTCCTGGTTGACGACTGCCGTTCCGTGCTGCGGCTCACCGACGTCCGAGACCTCGAGCGCGTCGCCGTCGGGATCGACGTCATTGAGGCTCGGGTCGAACGTGAGCGGCACGCCGGTTGCGGTGGAGACGTTGTCATCGCTGGCGACCGGGGGGTCGTTGACGGGCGTCACGGTCACGGTGACCTGAGCCGAGCTGCAGACCAGAGCGTCACAGATCGTGTAGCCGAAGGTGTCGGTCCCGTAGAAGTTCGGGGCCGGCGTGTAGACGACGTCGCCATCTACGATGGTGGCCGTGCCGTTGAAGGGCGTAGTGACGAAGGTGACCGTCAGCTCGTCGCCGTCGGGGTCGGTGTCGTTGGCGGAGACATCGATCGTGGTCGGGCTGTCTTCCGGCGTGGTCGCGGTGTCGGGGTTCGCCGCCGGGGCTTCGTTCTCGAGCCCGACATAGACGGTCACGGTCGCTTCCGAGCAGGTGTCGGTGGTGTCACAAGCGAAGTAGGTGAAGGTGTCCGTGCCCTGGAAGTCGTCGGCCGGCGTGTAGGTCGCGATCCCGTCTTCGTAGGTGACGGTGCCATTGGTCGGCTGGGAGTTTCCGGGGATGGTCTCGAGGTCATCGCCGTCGACATCCTCATCGTTGAGGAGGACGGGGATCGACACGGGCTCGTCGCGCGGCGTGGTAGTGGCGTCGGGGCGGGCGACGGGTGGGTCGTTGACCGGGGTGACGGTGACGGACACAAGCCCGGTCGAGCAGAGGTTGGTCGAGTCGCAGGCCTCGTACTCGAACGAGTCTGGGCCGAAGTAGTTGGCGTTCGGCGTGTAGGTGACCGTGTCGTCGTCATTCACGACGACCGTGCCGTGGAGCGGCGTGGTCGCGCTGGTGACGGTCAACGTGTCACCGTCGACTTCGCGATCGTTCGCGAGGACCACGACGAGGATCGGCGTCTCTTCGGGGGTCGTGACCTGGTCGTCGCTGACACGCGGGGCGTCGTTCACCGGGGTCACCGTGACGGTCACGGTCGCGGTGTCGCAGCGATTGCTCGCGTCGCAGGCGGTGTAGACAAAGGTATTCGACCCATTGAAGTCGAGGGCCGGGGAGTAGGTGACGCGCCCATCGTTGGCGACCGAGGTCGTACCGTTCTGCGGCGGGGTCGTGACGGTGACCGTCAGCGGCTGGTTGTCCACGTCGACGTCGTTGGCGAGGACGTTGACGACGACAGCGGTGTCTTCGGGCGTGGTCGCCGTGTCGTCATTGGCGACGGGGTCGTCATTGACCGGCGTCACGTTGACGGTCACGGTCGCCGTGTCGCACAGCGAAGTCGCGTCACAGGCCGCGTAGGTGAAGGTCGAGGGGCCATTGAAGTTGGCCGGCGGCGTGAAGCGCACAACCTGCTCGCCGTTGACCGTGACGATGGTCGCGGTGCCTTGCGTCGGCGGCGTCACGGTCGTGATGGTGAGCTCACCCTCGTCGGTGTCGTTGGCGAGCACATCGATGTCGCGCGGCGTGTCCTCGGGCGTGGTGACGGTGTCGTCGACGGCGTTCGGGCGGCCGTTGACGGTCAAGGTCACGGTCGCTGTATCGGTGAAGCCAAAGCCGTTGTTCAGGAGGTAGACGAAGGTGGCCGAGCCCGCGAACTGTGGGCCGGGCGTGAAGGTGAAGCTGCCGTCTGCCGCGAGGTTGAGCGTCCCCGCGTTGGCCGGGTTGAGGCCGGACTGGACACTCACGGTCGGGGTGGAACCGCTCGAGAGCACGTCGTTGGAGATGACGCCGGAGACCGCGTTGACCGTCAGGGTCTGACCCTGCTGGACGGTGTAGGTATCGTCGATGGCGTTGACCGGACCGGGCACGCAGATGTTGTCGCTCAGGCGGCAGCGCTCGGTCGGACCGCAATCGCTGTCGTCGTTGCACTCGACACAGATGTTGTTGCCGGGACCGGGGAGCTCGTTGCACTCGGGCTGGGCGCCGTTGCATCCGAGGTCGACGCCCACCAGCGTGGTGTCGAGGCACGGCTCGCAGAAGGGGGCCGCGCCGTCATTGTCGCAGTACGGCTCGGGCACGGTGCAGCCCGGGTCGGGGTTGAGGACGGGGTCGGGGCGGCACTCCTCGCAGGTGTTCGTGGTCGGATTGCAGACCGCGCCGGGGCAGTCCACATCGTTGAGGCATTCGACCGTGTTGACCGTGACGGTGGTCTGGGCGCAGAGGTCGTTCGGGCGCTCTTCGCAGACACGGACGTGGCAGACGACCGAAGAGACGATATTCGGCGACTCGACGGTGATGAGGCCGGCCGCGTTGACGGAGCAGGTGCCGCCCTGTCCGATGGCTGTGGTCGCGCCAAAGGCGCCGTTGACGGTCGAGGACACAGTGATGGTCCCGATCCCGTCAGTGTCACCGTCGGCCGGGTCATCACCGTTGATGACACCGGTGCCAACGACGTAGGTCGCTCGCGGGATGGTGGTCGTGTCGGGGAAGGCCAACGAGACCGTCTGCGGAGCGAGCTGGGGCGGGTCGTTATAGATGATAGTCAGCGTGCCGCTGTCACATCCTGCCGGAGTCGCGTTGTCGCAGGCCGAGAAGACGACCGCCCAGGTGCCCGGCGTATTGGCGTTGGTCGGGGTGAAGACGACCGAGCCGTTGGAGACTACGGCCGTGCCGCCGGTGGCCGAGGTCACCGAGATGGAGCCGGGGTTCAACGGGTTGTTGTCGGGGTCAGTGTAGACCGACGATACGGCGAGACTGACCGAAGCGGTGCCGACCGCTACGAAGCGGGTGGCGTCGCCGACGACCGGGCGCCGGTTGACCGTGACGCTGACGGTGGCGGTGTCGCAGATGGTCGAGCGCAGGGGCGAGCAGATGGTGTAGCTGAAGGTGTCTGTGCCACCGAAGTTGGCGGGTGGCGTGTAGGTGGCCGTGCCGGCGACCCCATTGAAGGCCACGCTGCCGCCCTGGGCCGTCGCGCCGTTCGCGCCAGTCAGGGTGAGGACGGAGGCGTTCACGTCATTAGAGGCGAGCGCGCTGTAGGTGATGACGAGCGGCGAGCCCTGGACGGCGCCGAATGTGTCGTTGACCGCATCCACCGGGGGAACGGGGAAGCAGGTGCCCTCGGGTAGGAGGCAGTAGTCCGTGTCGGGGCAGTCGGCATTCGAGCCGCACGGCGGGAGCTTGCACGAGTTGTTGCACTCGTCGTCGTCGACGTTGTTGCCATCGTCGCAGTCCTCGCCGTCCTGACGGACACCGTCGCCGCAGAAACGGGTACTATCGCAAGTGCCGAGGCAGCCGCCAAGTGCCGAAAGGAAGACACCTGAGTCAAGGTTGGCGTCGCCCGCATCACACACGACGATCACGAGCTTGTGGACATTGGCCGGGCCTGTCGCGAGCCGGGTAGCGCTCGTGAGACGCTGGGTCATGCCGTTGTACTCGGAGAGCCCGGCGTCATTGGGGCCGTAGTTCTGGATGACGCCGCTCGAGGCGAAGAATGGACCGTTGATGTTGATGTCGTTGCCATCGAGGTCGCGGCCGAAGTTCACGAACTCCGTCGAGCCAGCGGGCCTGATGAAGAGTCCGAAGCCGTCATTAAACGCCGTGTTGACCCAGTCCGGATACTCTTCGGAGCCGAAGATGTAGTCGACCTCGATGCCGTCGAAACCAGCATCCAGGGTGAAGTCGATCTCGAGCCGCACCCGGTCGTAGACGAGGAAGCCGGTGCCAGCCAACGACTGGCAGAGAGCGTCAGGGAACTGGCAGTAGCCCCGATTGTTTCCCTGGCGACCGATGCAGACCCGTCCGCCTGAGCACTCGGTGGAATCCAGGCAGCGCGTGGTCGCGAGTACACCGGTGGCGCCCTCTTCGTCATCGCTTCCGCCGCCCTGTCCGTTGTCGAAGGGCAACGACTGATTCGGGGGCGGCACGATGGTCGCTTCACCCGAGGTGAGGACGATGCCATCGTCGATATTGAGAGGTCGACCCGTGAAGGTCCCGGCGGCCGACACGCCAAGGGTGGAAGCCCCGGGGTTCGAGAACGGCGTGTAGGTCCAGGTGTTGACGGGCGACGCGAAGTACGTCGCGTTCACAATCGTGACACCAGTGCTGATGAGGCTCTGGGCCAGGGTTGTGGCGTTGTCGGTGGGCGTGACCTCGACCTGGGCGCGCACAGGGGCAGCGAATAGGGTCGCAACGAGGGCCGTACCCAGAAGAGTGTACCGAAGGGAGTGAGTCGCCATGGGAGGCTCCAAGACAGCGATGGAAAGCGGCCGATGTTGGGTGGTCGGCCCGGAGACTGGCTATATGGCTGGTCAGGCCAACGAGTGGCCCAACGCGAAGCAATGTGTCCAGATGTAACTGGGACGGGGGCGCCGGCAGAGACGCTAGAGGAACTTGGGTGTCATACCAAAACCTCGAAGTCTCCACAAACGCCTCGCTCGAGGGTTTGTGAGGAAAACGAGACATGAAGCGCCCGGGTCGGCACCAAGGCATAGTGGCGGTGCCGTGACCTGAGCTGTCTGACGTTGACGGGGGAGCCGATCAGCTCCGGAACCTGCAATTCGCTTCGGTTGGATCGAATCGACTGGTCGGTTGGGAGGAGTTCAGCGGTCGAACTCTCGGGTGGGACTACCCGAAGCAAGGTGAGGCGATGGGCCCTGGTCATGGCTGCATTTCTTGCCATGAGGCTCGCGTGCGATTCGAAGCTCAAGCGGACGGTCCATGGCCTCAGGGCCGACGCTCGGTCAGCCAAGCTGACTTCGCGGCCGCGTCGTGTGCGTAGGCACGGCCGAGAGAGGCCCTGTGGTTGCCTCTTCCAGCCGGCCCGACGGCACCCTTCGATCATTCAATGCACTCGGCGAGCTCGGTGGAGTGCGAGACTCCGGTCGCGGTCAGCTTGATGTAGCTGTTGCCGCTGACCGCCCCGGGAACGAGGCTGCAGTTGGTGTCGAAGATTGCCTTCACTGTCTCGGTGGCGTGGCTGTTCCCACGAACCGACACGTAGACCTTGGTCGTTGCCGCCGGCAGCGTCACGGTCTTCGAGGCGTTGTTGGCCAACGTCCCCCGGAAGAGCTCGGTGCCCGTCGAGCTGTTGCGGCGGAAACGCACCGTCTCGCCCTGGTCCCGGTTGGCGGCCCATGCGGTCACCTTCAGGGTCAGCTCGTCCACGCCGGTGCAGACCTCGCAGAGACCGCAGCCAGGGATGTACTCGTTGGAACAACCCGAGGCGGTGCAGGTATCCACCGTGCACTCGTCACCGTCGTCACAATCGATACCCTCAGTGCGCTGCACGATCTCGGTGGCCTTGAACATGATGTAGCTGTTGCCGCTCTGGGCATTCACGGCGAGGTTGCAGTTGGTCGTCAAGGAGGCCTTCTGCGTCTCGTTCGTGTGGTTCGTGCCCTGGACGGTGAGGATGACCTTGGTCGTGCCGGCGGGCACGTTCACGGAGAAGGTCGCGTTGTTGTTGACGCTGCCCGAGAACAGGATCGCGCCACTCATCGAGTCCTTGCGAACACGGATGGTCTCGCTCTGCGAACGATTGGCGGCCCAGGCGCTGACCTTGAGGGTGAGCCGCTCGACGCCGACACACGACTCGCACAATCCACATCCTGCGATGGGGGTGTTGGTGCAGCCCGAGGCTGTGCAGAGGTCGGTCGTGCACTCGTCGCCGTCGTCGCAGTTGGCACCGAGATTGCGCTGCACGATGCTCGTGACCTTGAACTTCACGTAGCTGTTGCCGTTCTCGGCCCATTGAGCGAGCGCGCAGTCGGTAGTGAACGTGGCCTTCTGGGTCTCGTTCGCGTGGCTGGCACCCTGGACGGTCAACACGATGCTGGTCGTCCCGTTCGGCACGGCGACATTGAAGGTCCCGTTGTTGGCGACGGTTCCCGAGAAGAGGACTTCGCCGGACGCCGAGTTCTTACGAACCCGAACCGTCTCGTTCTGGTCACGATTGGCGGCCCAGGCGCTCACTTTCAGGGTGAGCTGCTCGACGCCGACGCAGGTCTCGCACTGGCCACAACCGGGGATCTCGGTGTTGGTGCAGCCCGTCGCCGTGCAGACGTCGACGGTGCACTCGTCACCATCGTCGCATTCGTAGCCCTGCGTCCGCTGAACAAGCGCGGTCACCTTGAACTTGACGTAGCTGTTGCCGTTCTCGGCGCCGACCGCGAGGGCGCAGTTGGTCGTGAACGAGGCCTTCTGCGTCTCGTTGGCGTGACTCGCGCCTTGGACCGTCACGACGAGGCTCGTCGTTCCGGCCGGGACGTTGACCGAGAAGCTGGCGTTGTTGTTGACCTTGCCGGAGAACAGAACCTCGCCGCTCATCGAGTTCTTGCGAACACGCACGGTCTCGTTCTGGTCGCGAGTGCTCTGCCAGGCGCTCACCTTGAGGGTGAGGCTCTCGACACCGACACACACCTCACACAGGCCGCAACCCGGGATCGGGGTGTTGACACAACCCGTCGCCGCGTCACACGAGTCGGCGGTGCAGGCGTCACCGTCATCGCAAGAGACCGGTGTTCCGCCGCAGTTCGCCGCGCCGCAGACGTCGCCGGTGGTGCAAGCGTTGCCGTCGTCACAGGTCCCTTCACGCGGCTCGCTGTAGCAGCCCGAAACCGGGTCGCAGAGCTCGAAGGTGCAGGGGTTGCCGTCGTCTTCGCAGACTTCGGCGGCCCGGCCAACGCACTCGCCGCCGTCGCACACGTCGCCGGTCGGGCACTCGTAAGCGTCGAGGTCGCCGTTGATGTCACCAACGCCTGCGGTGGTCCCACCGTCGAACGAGCGGTCGAACGTGAACCACATGGCCGCACCGAACGCGAGGGTCTTGTCGTTCGCGCCCAGGCCGACCTGGAACGGCATCATGCTGTTCGCGGGATACTGGGTAAGCGTGGTCACGTCGTTTGCGTCGTCCAGTCCGAAGACGAAGCCCGAGGTCATGTCAAAGTAGTGCCAGCCGAGAGTGTCCGAGTACTCGACGAACTCGCTCATCTTCGGTCCGCCGTCACCCTCGCCGTCGGCGCCGACGCCGCGGTAGGTGAAGTGCATCTCGACCTCGTAGCGGTCGCCAAGACCGATGTTGCCCGGGCTACGCGTGACCTCGACGGTTCCCGACAGGGTCGCCGAGCCATCATCCCACCAGGCGAACCGGGTGTCCGGGAGCAGGCTCATGAAGGTGACACCGTTGGTGCCATCGAACCCAGGAAGCCAGAGGCCATGGTCGGCCGCGCCAGCGTCGTAGTTGGTGACGGTCCACGCCGCGGACGGAACCGTGTCCCACTCCGAACAAGCGTTGTTGCACGCGTTTCCGTCGTCGCAGGGATTGCTGTTGTTCACATAGACGCAGCCGCTGGCGGGGTCACAACTGTCGTTGGTGCAGGCGTTGTCGTCACCACAGGTCAGCGGAGTACCGGCCTTGCAGCCCGTCGCGGGGTCGCAGGTCTCACCACCATTGCAAGCGTTGCCGTCGTTGCACACCACCGGCTGCGAGCCACCGCAAGTTCCGCCACCACAAACTTCGCCCGTCGTGCAGGCGTTGCCGTCGTTACAAGCCAACGTGTTGTTCGTGAACACGCAACCACGGACCGGGTCGCAGGTGTCGGTCGTGCAGCCGTTGTTGTCGTTGCACGCCAGAGGCGCCGCCCCACCGCAGGTCCCACCGCCGCAGACATCGACCGTCGTGCAGGCGTTGCCGTCATTACAAGCCGACGTGTTGTTCGTGAACACGCAGCCTCGCGTCGGGTCGCAGGTGTCGGTCGTGCAACCGTTGTTGTCGTTGCACGCCAGAGGAGCCGCGCCACCGCAGGTACCGCCGCCGCAGACATCGCCCGTCGTGCAGGCGTTGCCGTCGTCACAAGACGACGTGTTGTTCGTGAACACGCAGCCGCGCGTCGCGTCGCAGGTATCCGTCGTGCAGCCATTGTTGTCGTTGCATGCCAGGGGCGCCGACCCGCCGCAGGTACCGCCGCCGCAGACATCGCCCGTCGTGCAGGCGTTGCCGTCGTCACAAGCCGACGTGTTGTTCGTGAACACGCAGCCGCGCGTCGGGTCGCAGGTATCGGTCGTGCAGCCGTTGTTGTCGTTGCACGCCAGGGGCGCCTCGCCACCGCAGGTACCGCCGCCGCAGACGTCGCCTGTCGTGCAGGCGTTGCCGTCATCACAAGACGACGTGTTGTTCGTGAACACGCAGCCGCGAACCGGGTCGCAGGTGTCGGTCGTGCAGCCGTTGTTGTCGTTGCACGCCAGGGGCGCCGCGCCACCGCAGGTACCGCCGCCGCAGACGTCGCCCGTCGTGCAGGCGTTGCCGTCGTCACAAGACGACGTGTTGTTCGTGAACACGCAGCCGCGCGTCGGGTCGCAGGTATCGGTCGTGCAGCCATTGTTGTCGTTGCACGCCAGAGGAGCCGCGCCGCCGCAGGTACCGCCGCCGCAGACATCGCCTGTCGTGCAGGCGTTGCCGTCGTCACAAGACGACGTGTTGTTCGTGAACACGCAGCCGCGCATCGGGTCGCAGGTATCCGTCGTGCAGGCGTTGTCGTCATTGCAGGTCACGGGCGCCGCGCCACCGCAGGTACCGCCGCCGCAGACGTCGCCCGTCGTGCAGGCGTTGCCGTCGTCACAAGACGACGTGTTGTTCGTGAACACGCAGCCGCGCGTCGGGTCGCAGGAATCGGTCGTGCAGCCGTTGTTGTCGTTGCACGCCAGAGGAGCCGCGCCACCGCAGGTACCGCCGCCGCAGACGTCGCCCGTCGTGCAGGCGTTGCCGTCGTCACAAGACGACGTGTTGTTCGTGAACACGCAGCCGCGCGTCGGGTCGCAGGAATCGGTCGTGCAGCCGTTGTTGTCGTTGCACGCCAGAGGAGCCGCGCCACCGCAGGTCCCGCCACCGCAGACGTCGCCCGTCGTGCAAGCGTTGCCGTCATCACAAGACGACGTGTTGTTCGTGAACACGCAGCCACGGACCGGGTCGCAGGTATCGGTCGTGCAGCCGTTGTTGTCGTTGCATGCCAGGGGAGCCGCGCCGCCGCAGTTCCCGCCGCCGCAGACATCGCCCGTCGTGCATGCGTTGCCGTCATCGCACGCTGCCGTATTGTTGGTGTTCACACACCCGCGGACCGGGTCGCAGGAGTCGGTCGTGCATCCATTGCCGTCGTCGCAGGCGAGAGGCGAGCCAACCACGCAGCCAACGGCCGGGTCGCAGGTCTCCTTGCCGTTGCAGGTGTTGTTGTCATCACACGCGGGAGCGACACCAGGCTCGCAGCCCTTGGTCGGGTCGCACACCTCGACACCGTTGCAGGCGTCTCCGTCGTTGCAGACCAGAGGTGTCCCGATGAGGCAGCCGCGCTGCGCGTCGCAGGTCTCGGCACCGTTGCACTCGTTGCCATCGTCGCAGAGCGCGTTGGTCGGCACATAGACACACGCGCCAGCGACACACGAATCAACGGTGCATGCGTTGCCGTCGTCGCAAGCCATCGGCGTGTTGGTGCAAGCGCCGGTCGCGGGTGCACAAGCATCATTGGTGCACGAGTTGCCGTCATCGCAGCTCTTCGGAAGGTTGTTGCAGGTGTCGACCCCATGGATACGAGGCACGCACTCGGCCTCGATACAGCCCTGCTCACGATCACAGACGGGAAGGTTTGCGTCGCAGAGGTTGGAGTCGGAGCAACGGTCGGCGCGAGGAATGTGGGTGCAGCCGCTCGACGTGCAGAGGTCGTCGGTGCAAGCGATGTTGTCGTCGCAACGCGAGTTGTCGACCTGGACCTCGCAGGTTCCGGTGTCGGGGTTGCAGACGCCTTCGCCACAGTTCGAGTAGCCGGCGCACACCTTGGGTGTGTTCACGCATTCGGGCTTGCGGTTCACGACCTCGCACGAGTCGACGGTGCACTTGCTGCCGTCGTCGCACACGACGGCGACGTCGGTCTCGCACTCGCCCGAGTCACAGCGGCCCCAGCCTTCGCAAGAGTTCGCCGCGCCGCAGACGGTACCGTTCGGCTTGTTGGTGGCCTCACACTCGTTGGTTTCGGCGTTGCAGGTGCTCGTGGTGCAAGCGTTGTCCTCGCACTTCGACTCGAGCTGACCGCAGGCGCCTTCGCCGTCGCACACACCGGTCAGGCAGCCCGGAGCTTCACACGCCACACCGGCGGGCTTGGGCTCCGTCTCGCAGCGGCGCCGTGGGTGATCCACGTAGACCTCGCACGGATTGAGCTCGGGACAGGGCGCGAGCGCATTCACCGTCACGATCTGGAGCGACGCGTTGTTGTTCGGGTTCGCGTCCGCGGTCGGCTCGACCGATGCCGACAGCTGGATGGTGCCGATCGAACCGGCGGTGACCACCATGTTGAACGCCAGCTCTTCGCCGACCCCAAGGCCGTTCGAGAACTCACACATGCGCTGATTCGGGCGACCCTGGACCGCCTCGCAGCGCGGGTCGATTCCGACGAACTCCGCGCTACCGTTGCCGGTCACATCGATGACCAGCACCGCCGTGTTCGTGCGCGGCGGGAACGGGCCCGTGCCCTCATTAGAGAGGGTGACGGTCCAGTTGAAGACCTCTCCCTCTTCGACCACATCGACGAGGTCCGGGCTCACGACCCGGAGGTCGAAGAGCGGCAGGTTGGTTGCCGCGCCGCCACGGTCGCCCAGAGGATCGTCGCCCTCCGAAGAGCATGCGCTCATTCCACCGATGGCCGCGATGAACGCGACAGTAGTGATCGCTTTCAAGCTCGAGAGACCAAGGTTCGGCCGCTTCATGATCGCCTCTTTCAATGAGGGCGGCGCGTGACTGAGTCAGTCGCCAGCGAGCTCTCTGCGTTACCGCGACGAGCCCATCCGTCATTGGGATTGGAATGGTTTTCTGGGAAGAGTTTTGAAGGGCCCCGCAAAGAGCCTTCTAAGCGAGTCAAACACGCGCGGCGGAAATAAGTCAACGACCGGTTGTATTCTCTGCGGTAACTACGAGTAACTCGCCATAAGTAGACGCAATCATTGTGTTTGGGGGTCTCACAAAAACTTGGCGTGAACTACGGTCACGGACTGGGTCGAGCCGCCTTTTCGCGCGGGCCGACCACTTTGAAGACCTTCGCCGCCGAGTTCGAGATCACGAGTTCGAACAGTGTGGGGTCGGCGTTCTCGAAGAAGAACAGCTGCGCCCACACCGAGGTCAGGAGGCCGACGTCCAGCTCGACGAAGATCGCCACGTCACGGAGGAACACCCCTGCCGTCTTGGCCTTCGGATCGCCAGGCAGCGAGCGCATGATCTTCGACTTTCCCGACCCGGTGACGCTGTGGATCTGGTTGAGCGCCTTTGACTCCGCTTCGCCCGTCTTCGGGTTCCGACGCCTCATCTGCACCGCTTTCGCGTCGACCTCGAGCCCATCCGCCAGGACCAGCGTCGACTCCTGGGTGCGCACACCGCGAAACACCCGCAGGTAGGGTGCCGACTTCTTCCGCCCCGCCTCCGACGGACGATAGACCTCGAGCGCGGGTGCAATCGGCAGCAGCCTGAGCGGCAGATACAGGTAGACGTCGCCAGGCGGCTCAGCCACCGGCCAACGCCCCGCCCGCAGTTCCTCGAGCCACGCCAGCGGCCCAAGCCCGGCTTCGCGCGCATCGGACGTCAGGTGGCCCGCGGCACCCCAATCGGACCGGGCCTCCGCCGCCGCCGCGAGTCTCGCCAGCCGGTTGGACAGCGCTTGCGAGTCCGTCAACAGCACCTCCGCCGCGAGCGCCGCGTCGTCCCCACGCCGCGACCCGTCCGTGATGTTGTGGGTCCGCGCGTAGTAAGCGATCGGGTAGCCGAAGTCCCACCATGAGATGGTTGTGTCCTCGCGCTTCGCCCGCTCACCGAGCGCCGTCAGCGCCTCGACCTCGGAACGAACCATCGCGGTCGGCGGCATGCCGCTCATCGTTCCGACGAACGCTGGCCACATCATCAGCGCTCCCAAGAGCCCCGCCGGACCGCGCCAGCGCGCCGAGGGCAGGAACGCCGCCACCCGCGCGCTCGCATAAGCGAGCCCGAGGGCGACGAAGGGCGACAGGTAGATGAGGAACCGGTGGCCGCCGATGAACGCGAACAGCCCCACCACAAGCACCGGAAACGCCATCACCAGCGCCGGCCGCCACAGGATGAACGCGAACAGCCCCAACAGACCCAGCACGCAGACCACAGGATCCCCGATGGCCTTCCTCAACATCTGGTCGAACGGCAGGACCTTGGCCTCCGCCACGAGCCCGGTCGTGTCCTGGCGCTTCCATGCAGCCGCCGCGGATTCCGGCTGAACCCGCTCTTCGAGCGCACCTGCTGTCGCCTCGGTCGGCGCCTCGGCCCCACCGTAGACCTTGACCTTCACGTAGATGCTGCGCACCGCCGGGCTCGTCGCGGCCACGGCCAGCAGCACCACCAGCGCTCCCGTCGCTTCCCAGCGCGGCCGCCCCAACGGCTGGCGCAGGGCCACGAAGGCCACAGCCACAGCAAGCATCCCCCACCACACCGGCACTGCGAGCGCCGCGACCGCGACGACCGCGACCGCGCGATGCCCCCACGGGCCAAGCCCCGACTCGCGTCCCGACCGCCTGGCCTCCCACAGCGAGAACCACACGAGCCCCGCGAAAGTCACCACCATCATCAAGACCACGGTGTTGCCCTGGTCGTAGAAGTACGGGTAGGCCGCCAGCGCCAACGCCGCTGCCAACAAGCTTGCGGGCAGCGCGCCCTCCCCTCGCCCCTTCGTGTCGTGCCCGTGCGCCGCGTCGTCCGCAGCCGCATGCGTCGCGCGCGCGCCCCACGCAGTCGCCAGGACGCGTATCAGCATCGCCGCCACCGTGAGCGGCACGACGACCGCGAACATGTCGGTGTCGAAGTAGCCGACCGTCGTCCGCACGACATGCGCCGGCGCCAGCGCAATCCCAAGCCCTGCCAGCCACCCGACCCAGGGTCCAGCCAGCATGCACCCAAGCCAGAACACCGGCAGCACCACCAACGCCCCGACGAGCGGAGGCATCCACGTGAAAGCCGCCTCCTGTGAGACCCCGAAGACCTCGACGACGAGCCATCCGAGCCCCACGACAGCGTGTTGACTCACCTCGGCCAGCCTTGGCGGCACAGGCCCCCACGCGTCGGACACGACGTTGCCGACACCCGTCGCAAAGAAGAACCCATCGGTCGACGTCAGGATGGGGTACCCCTGCCAGGTCATCACGTCGGGCAGGTCGACCGATATATACCAGTAAGACCGCGCAATCACTCCGATGACGACCAGCGCGAACACGGCAAGCGCCCAGGCCCAACGCACCCCGCCACCCGCCATTGCGGGCGTCGCAGGCAGCGCAAGGTGACGGGAGAACCGGGAATGCAACGTCGTGACCCACACGCGGCGGAGCATGGGCCCAGCGCCAATTCTCCGCAACCCGATTCCCCGGGGTTGCCGAGCCGGACCTCGTCCGCCATAACCCCAGGCGATGGCGACTATGGACTGGGTGGTCTTCGGAGACGACTGGGGGCGACACGCTTCGACCACTCAGCATCTCGTCTCGCACCTGCCCGCTACCGACCGCGTCGTCTGGATCGACTCACTTGGCATGCGCGAACCTCAGCTCACGAGAGTCGACCTCGCCCGTGTCGTCGAACGTGTGGCACAACTGCGCAGCTCATCATGGGCTCCTCTCGAGCCACCCGATGGCGACCGACCACGCAGCTACCAGGCTCCACCTCGCCTCCATCCGTTCTTCATCCCGTATCACCGCAACCCGCTTGCGCGCGCCGCCAACCGGCTCCTCTTCGCGCGTGCCTGGGCCCGCCCGCTCGCCCACCTCCGTGCGCCAATCGCGCTCGTCGCCAACCCGGTCGCCGCGGCCTATCTCGACCTCGTCTCCCCTTCGAAGGTCGCCTATCTGCGCCTCGACGACTTCGCCAACCTCCCCGGCGTCGACCCACGCATCGTCGCCGAGTTCGAGCCCGCCCTGCTCGCAACACCGCCACGGGGCCTCGCGACACTCGTCGCTGCACCAAACGCCCGCCTCCTCGCCGACGTCGATGCTCCGACCCTCTGGCTCCCACAGGGTGTCGACCCAGCGGCCTTCGCCATCGTCCCGCTCACCCCTCCCGACACCCGTGTGGTCGGATTCTGGGGCCTCATTTCGCCCTGGCTCGACCAGGACCTGGTCCTGTCCACGGCCCGCCAACACCCCGACTGGACCTTCGAGTTACGCGGCCCCGTCGGCACCGACACGAGCCGCCTCGACCTGCCGAATATCCGCCTGCTGCCGGCCGTCCCCCACTCCCAGCTCGCCGCCCACGCCGTCCACTGGCGCGCCGCCTGGGCCCCGCTCCGCGCCGACCCGTCGTTGTCCGGCCTCTCACCGCTCAAGCTGCGAGAATACCTCGCCGCCGGCTTCCCTACCGCCTCCACCCCCCTGCCCGAAGCCCACTTGCTGCCTCTGACACTCGTCGGACCGGGCACGACCCTCGACGCGTTCCTAGCCGACGCGCTCAGCGACACCCCAGCAAAGCGCCAGGCTCGACGCGACTCGCAGAACGACGCGACCTGGTCGTCTCGCGCCCACCTCCTGCGCCATACCGTCGCCTCGCTTCCCGCGTCCCCGCTGCACCAGCCGCGCGCCCGCTTCGACTTGTCGACCAGGGCGTTGCGGTCTAAGCATCGCTCGTGAATGGTCTCACGATCCTCATCTGCACGGCCCACCGCCCGGCTTGGCTTCAGGCGCTCCTGCGCTCCATCGCCGACGACGCGACACGCTCGGGCGACCTGCGGCTCATCGTCGTAGACAACTCCCACGACGCCTCGGCAGCCCCTGTGCTCGCAGACTGGCCCTTCCCCATCACGCGGCTCCACCTCGACCAACCCAACATCGCCAACGCGCGTAACCTCGCGCTCGCGCACGTTCAGACCGACGTTGCCCTGTTCCTCGACGACGACCAGCTCGTCCCGGCCCACTTCTTCGCGGCCCTCGACAATGCCTGGCGCGGCCGTCCCGCCTGGGCCTCGGGCCTGCGCCTCGGCGTCCGTCCGACGCCCGAGCCCGGCGCCGACCTTCGGTTTTGCGCCGCACCCGCAACGCACCTTCCGAGCGCCCACCCGGTGACCCGAAAGGAGTTCGCGACCAACGGCCTCCTCCTCACCCGGCCCGCATTCACGGCTCTTGGGACTGCGCCCTTCGACCCCCACTTCGGCCTCACCGGTGGTGAGGACACCGAGTTCTTCGTTCGGCTCAGCCGACTTGGATTTCGCCTCGCCTATCGCCCCGACGTGGCGGTCCTCGAACGCATCTCCGCTCCCCGCGCCACCGTCTTGCACCTCTTGAAGACCGGCTTCAGGACCGGCATGACAGACGCCATGATCGCCCGCCGCAGCGAAGGCCGGAGCACCCTCGCGTACGCAGCCGACGCCCTGAGGCAGCTCGCCAACGGTGTCGTCCTCGCGTCGACCAGCACCGCCATCGGCCGCTCGCCAGAGCCCACCGACGTCATGCAGGTGTCGCGCTTCTTTGGAAAGGCGTTTGCCCTCTTCGGCGGCCGTTGGGAACCCTACCGCCCCTCCCAGAGTCGCCGCCAATGATGCCTGATTCGCCCCGCATCATCGCGCCAGGCACACGCAAAGCCCGCTACCTGCGTGAGGTCTGGGACCACCGCCGCGTGTTGTACTACCTCGCGTGGCGCGACCTGCGCGTGCGCTACACCCAGACCGTGCTCGGCGTCGCATGGGGCCTCATCCGGCCGCTGCTCGCGATGCTCGCTTACACGCTCGTCTTTGGCGCCCTGGCCAAGCTCCCGACCGAAGGCGACACGCCCTACGCCCTCATGGTCCTCGCCGCGCTCTTGCCTTGGCAGCTCTTCTCGACCGGCCTCCTGCATGCCTCGCAGTCGCTCGTCATGAACCACAACCTCGTCACCAAGACCTGGATCCCACGCGTCGTCTTGCCCGCTGCCGCCGTCGTCAACGGCGTCTTCGACTTCCTCGCGGCCTTCCTCGTCCTGCTCGTCCTGCTCGTCGCCTTTGGCATCCCGTTGTCCCCGACTCTGCTCCTCGTGCCCTTCTTTGGCCTGTTGGCGCTGCTTCCCGCCCTCGGCCTGGGCCTCTGGCTCGCCGCCATCAACGTCCGCTACCGCGACTTCTCCTACCTCGTCCCGTTCCTCCTGCAGCTCGGCCAGTTCGTCTCGCCCGTCGGCTTCGCCTCGTGGCTCGTCCCCGTCGCCTATCGCGACCTCTACGCCATCAACCCGCTGGTCGCCGCCATCGACGGCGTCCGCTGGTGCCTCTTGCCGAGCGCCGCCCCGCCCCGGCTACTGGACCTCTTGCTCGCGCTCTCCTTTTCGCTGCTGCTGGTCCTGTCGGGCCTGTGGTTCTTCCGTCGCCGCGAAGGCGCCTTTGCCGACTTTATCTGACTCACCTCGATGGCCCCTCATCTCGACCCTCGAGTATCTCGAGCATCAAACTTCTCGTCCATCCACCAGCTTCACCATCAACCATCTTGACCATCAAGCCATCAGCTGAACCGACGATCGCCTTCGAGCACCTCTCGAAGAGCTATCGTGTACCCCATCGTCGCGACCGCTGGGGCAAGGGCACGCTCATGACCGAGCTCGGGTCCCGCCTGCGCGCGATGTTCCCTGGCGCGGGCAGCACCCACGACGAGGTCTGGGCGCTGAAAGACGTGAGCTTCACGGTCGCCCGGGGCGAGGTCGTCGGGCTCATCGGGCGCAACGGCGCGGGCAAGTCGACGCTCCTCAAGGTGTTGACCCGCATCACCGAGCCTACCTCGGGCCGGGTCGTCGTTCGCGGTGCGGTGACCTCGCTGCTCGAGGTCGGGACCGGCTTTCACAGCGAGCTCACGGGGCGCGAGAACATCTTCCTCTACGGCGCCATCCTCGGCATGGAGACGGCTCGAATCCGCCAGCAGTTCGACGCCATCGTCGCCTTCTCGGACGTCGAACGATTCCTCGACCTGCCCCTCAAGCGCTACTCGTCAGGCATGGCGCTACGCCTCGCCTTCGCGGTCGCCTCTCACCTCGACCACCGGATCCTCGTCGTCGACGAAGCGCTCTCGGTCGGCGACGCAGCCTTCCGCTCGAAGTGCCTGGCGCGTATCGAAGACGCTGCCCGCGACGAGGGCCGCACCGTGCTCTTCGTCTCACACGACCTGACCCAGATCCGCCGCCTGGCCCGCCGCTCCGTCCTGCTCGACCGCGGGGCGCTCGTCGCCGACGGGCCGACCGAGGAAGTGCTCGCATCCTACCTTTCGACCCTCGCGAGCGACGGCCGGGCCAGCCACGGACGCCCAAGTTCGGAGCGCCTCCGCGCCATCCGCCTCGTCGACGCCGGCGGTACGGCGGTCCCATCCGTCGCGAGCGGGGCCAGAGCCAGCCTCGTCTTCGAGCTCGCCACGACGGAGGCCTGCCTCATCGAGCTCGACCTCGAGACAGCCTGGGGTGTCCGCCTCGCCACGACCGCCTTCGAATACGACGGGCGGGGCGAGCACACCCTCACCTTCGAGAGCATGACGCTAGGTGCCGGCCCCTACCGCGTCGCGCTCGTCATCCGCACCCGTGCCGGGAGCGAGCTCGAGCGGCTCCCCGAAGCGATGACCTTCGTCGTCACCCCGTCGAACCGCTCGACCACCGACGGCCTCGTCGCGCTCAGGCTCGACTAGTGCTGCGACCGGAGCGCGACGCTCCGGTCGCAGCGCTAGGGCGACGCGAAGCGGCGCGGGGGTCGAAGGGGGTGAAACCCCCTGTCCAATCGGGCTAGAGCCGGGACGCGCGAAGCGCCCGACGTTCGCAGAACGGCGGCGAGGCATGAGTCATCATGCCTCGGTCACGGCACGAGTGCTGCGGCGCAGACGTAGTGACCTAAGTCTGCCCGTCGCTTCGCGCCGGTCGCCTTCGGCGAGCCGCGGACTAGACGATCGGATTGGGGCTGCGCCCCAAGCCCCGCCCGCCCTTGGCGGGCCTAGTGCCTCGGCGCGGCGATAGACGAATCAGAATGGTGGCGCCGAGGCACTAGCCAAACGCGACGACCAGCTCAGGCGCCTTTCTTCGGACGCGGCGGAGCCTTGGGCCGCGCCTCCACCTTGGCGGGGGCGGCTTCGACCTTGGCCGGCGCCTCTTCCTTCTTGCGCAGGACGGTAGTGGCGTCGCTCTTCTCGACGGCGGCCGGCTTCTTCTTGTCGACCTTGGCAGTCTCGGGCTTGGCTTCGACCTTGGGCTCGGGCTTCGCTTCGACCTTGGGCTCGGGCTTCGCTTCGACCTTGGGCTCCGCCTTGGGCTCGGGCTTCGCTTCGACCTTGGGCTCGGGCTTCCCTTCGACCTTGGGCTCCGGCTTGGCCTCGACCTTGGGCTCGGGCTTGGCTTCGACCTTGGGCTCGGGCTTCGTTTCGACCTTGGCCTCGACCTTCGGCTCGGGCGCGGGCGCCGCTTCCGCTTTGGGCTTGGCGTCAGCCCCATCGAGGTCCGGCAGCATCACGACCGAGTCGCGGTTGATCTCGACTGACTGCTCCTTGGGCTTGAGCGCCGCGCGCTTCTTGCCCTTCTCGACCTGCGGGATCTCCGGCTGCTCGCCGTGCTGCAGGAAGTAGATTTCATCCAATGCATGGTCGAGCTGTGACTGCGTGATGTTGAGCATGCTCTGCGCGTCGCGCAGCCGCTTGTCGAGGCGGCGCGCATTGCTCTCGCTCTCGACAGCCTGCTGCTTCCACTTGTCGAGCGCCGGCTCGAGCCGCGTCACCATCTTCTCGAGCCGCTCGATGTCGCGTTTGAGCTTCGTCGACATCCGCTCTTCGTGCTGCTCGGGCGTCTCGCCCGTCTTCTTCTCTTCGACCTTCACCTCGGACGCCCGCTTCTCCGCGTCCGCTGCGCGCTCGGTCGCCCGCTTGGCCTCCGCCTTGAGCAATTCGATCTGCTCGACCGAACCGCCGAGCTCTTTCAGTCGCTCACGCGCCGCGAAGAGGTCCTGGCGCTGCTGCTCTTTCTCGATGCGCACCCGGTTCAGCTCAGCCGACAGCTCACGATTGCGATCCTCGACCTTGGCCCTCTCCGCCTCGGCTTCTTTCTTGGCGGTCTCGGCCGCGCGCTTCGAGGCCTCGGCCTCCTGCTGCTGCTTCTTCGACTCTTTCGAGCCGGCCGCCTCCTGGTCCTTCTTCGAGAGCTTCTCATCGAAAGAACGCAGCTTCTCACGTGCGGTCCGCAGCTCTTTCGCTGCGTCGTCACGCTCGACCCGCAGGTCGTTGATGAGGGTGGAGTCTTGGAGCTTCTTCAGGAAGAGCGCGATCGCAACGATCGCAAGAATGCCGGCAATGGCCCAGGCCATGGGGAACCTCGTGTGAGTGGACAGTGTCGGGGATACGGGGCGTGTGCCAGGCGCCGCTCCCCGGGAACGTCGGCCTGGCGGCGCGAACACCGGTCCGCGCGTGGCGAAGGACCATACTTCACTTCAGTTTCGCTGGCGAGCCTTCCCTTTTGACCCGACGGCCACCCGTGGGGCATGGTCGCGCGCATGAGTCTCCCGCAGTCCTTCGCCTCACCCGCCTTCTCTTGCGTCCGCGTCCTCCTGGTCTTCGCGGTGGTCCTCGTAGCCTGCACCGACAAGGCCGGCCCCGCGTTCGTCCCCCCGGCCGACTCGACCACCGACGCTCCCACCGCGGACATCCCGATCGACTCGACGACCGATGCCCCGCCCACCCAACCGGACGCCCCTCCCGACACCTCGCGTCCCGACACCCAACCGGGCACCGACACCCCGTCAGGCCTCTGGGTCGAAGACGCCGCGGGAGTCCCCGTCGGCCTGCTCGTCCGCCGCGGCAGCGACGACTCCATCGCCAGCCGCGCCATTTATGACTTCGTCACGGTCTACCACCCCGCAAGCGACCTCTTCTTCGAGGTCACCATGTCCGATGCCGTCGTCCGGCTGCCGCCCAACACCTTCTTCCAGGGCTTTGGCTGCGACACTCCCGTAGGCATCGGCATCGGCGCCTGCACCGAGTGCAAGTCCGCCTATAGTCTAGGCTTTCTGCATGGCAATCGCTGGTGGCGCGTGCGCGGAGGCGTCCCCTTTGCAACCATGGGCCCGGGCTCCGTCGTCAAGGGAGGCATCGCGACCGAGTGTGTCGGCCACGGCACCGCCAACGCCAAGCTCTTCCCGGTCGACCAGGCCACGGGCACGACGCCTCCGACCTCGTTTGCCGCCCCTCTCCGCTTCGTCGCCCGCTGACCGGCTGAAAGGCCCCATGCCCAACCCCGCCTCTATCGCTGCCGTCGCCGACCTCGTGAAGAAGGCCTCGAGCGCGCTGTTCATCACGGGCGCCGGGATCTCCGCCGAGTCCGGACTGCCGACCTATCGCGGCGTAGGTGGCCTTTACGAAGACGCCCACACGGAAGAAGGCATCTCCATCGAGACCGCCCTGTCCGGCCCGATGTTCGAGTCCCGCCCCGAGGTCACCTGGCGCCATCTCACGAACCTCGAGTCGGCCATCCGCGACGTGGCGCCGAACAAGGCCCACCGGGCTCTCGTCGAGCTCGAACGTTTCATCCCGCGCAGTCTCGTCCTGACCCAGAATGTCGACGGGCTGCACCAGGCCGCAGGTACCCGCAACCTGGTCGAGATCCACGGTAACGTGCATCGCCTACGCTGCCCGCTCTGCGGCCACAAGGAGACCGTCCACAGCTACGCCGCGTTCACCCGCCCGCCCCACTGCCCGCGCTGCTCGGGCACGCTGCGCCCCGACGTGGTCCTCTTTGGCGAGATGCTGCCGCAGGTCCCGCTCCAGACCCTGCAGCGTGAGCTCGCCCATGGCTTCGACCTCGTCTTCATCGTGGGCACGACGGCGGGTTTCCCCTACATCTCGGGCCCGGTCATCAAGGCTTCACGGCAAGGCGTCCCCACGATCGAGATCAACCCGACCGAGACCGACGTCTCCCACTTCGTGACACATCGCTTCGACAAGCCGGCTGGCCTCACGCTCGAGGCCATCCTCTCCGCCGTCCTCGGTAAGGGCCGGTGACGCCGACGCCCGACGGCCCTCCCCTCCCCATCCTCCTCTATGATGGGTCTTGTGGCCTCTGCCACGCGTCGGTGCGCTTCATCCTGCGGCGCGAACGCAACGCCAGGATTCAGTTCGCGGCCCTCGACAGCGAGACGGCCGCCGCTCTGCGCAAAGCCCGTCCGACGATCCCCGCGACCTCCGACACCGTGGTGCTCGTCACGCCGACAGCCATCCACCTGAGAAGCCGCGCCTTCTTCCACGTCTCGCGCGAGCTGCGTGCCCCGTGGCGCTGGATGTCGGTCTTCCGCTTCCTGCCGGCCTTCCTCACCGACCTGCCCTACCGGCTCATCGCGGCGCTGCGTTATCGGATCTGGGGACGTGCCGACGCCTGTTCGCTTCCGTCTCCGGACGAGCGCGCCAGGTTTCTTCCTTAGGGCCGACAACCCAGGCACCCGCGCCGACCCCGTAGTCGCGCGACCCGTTTTCGTCTAAGGTCGCCGCATGACGCCGCGCCCTCGACGCGTCGGCTATGCCGTCACGTCACTCCTCATCGACCTCTCCCTCCTCATCCTCTGTGCGACCTTCGCCCCGCTCCAATGGGAGTTCCCAGACGACCGCCTGCCGGTCGCGCTGCCGCTATTGGCCTTCGCGCTGCTCGGGACCTTCTTGTTCGGCGGCTATCGTGTGGGTTTTCCGGTTCGGCGCGCGGCCGCATCGCTTGCGGGCCTCGGCCTCGCCACGGGCCTCGTGCTCGGCTGGCTTGCCCTCAAGCTGTTGAGCCAGAAGGCCGGCCTGAAGGACCTGACCCCACCGGCCGTGGAGCTCTATGCGCTCATCACCGCCGGCCTTGGCCTCTGTGCTTTCGCTCACCGCCGGCTCCACCTGAACCGCCTCGAAGGCGTCGACCGCGCGAGCCCGGTCGCTCTCCTCACGCACGACGCCGACGACTTCATCGCCCAGCTCGCGGCCCGCGGATTCAACGGCCCTGTCACCCCGCTCCCGCCCGAGGGCCTCGCGGCCGCCGACCTCGACCACTACCGCGCGCTCGTCATCGCAACTCCGCTGCACTCGCTCGAGCGCCCCGACCTGGAGCGCATCGCCGAAGCCCGCGCCCTGGGCTTGCCGGTCTTCACCCGCGCTTCGTTCGAAGAAGAGCTCTTTCGGGTGACCCCATTGCGCACGCCCGACGACCCCTGGCTGTTCCTCGACGACTCGCTCGAGCGTCGGTCGGCGCTCTACCTGTCGACGAAACGCCTCATCGACTTCGTCGCAGCACTTCTGGCCCTCGCCATCCTGGCATTCCCGATGCTGGTCTGCGCGATGGCCATCCGGCTCACGAGCAAGGGCCCCGCCCTCTATCGCCAGACCCGTGCCGGCCTCCACCGCGCGCCGTTCATGCTCTACAAGCTGCGCACGATGGTGGTCGACGCGGAAGCCGATGGGCCCCGATTCGCGTCCAAGAATGACACCCGGATCACCCCCTTCGGCCGCTTCTTGCGAAAGACCCGGCTCGACGAAACCCCTCAATTTTTGAACATCTTGAAAGGCGAGATGAGTCTCGTCGGCCCACGCCCCGAGCGCCCCGAATTCGACCAGCGCCTCGCCCCGCTGATCCCTTATTACGCCCTGCGCCACCTCGCCAAACCCGGCCTCACCGGATGGGCCCAGGTCCGCGTCGGCTACACCGACTCCGAGGACACGGCGCTCGCCAAGCTCGAACACGACGTGTTCTACCTCAAGCACGCATCGACGAGCTTCGACCTCGAGATCCTGGCCGCGACCATTCCGGTGGTGCTTCGGATGCGGGGGCGCTGAGGGAGGGCTGGAGCCGGAGCAAGCGCCCACGCCCACGCCCGCGCGAGCGCCCACGCCCACGCCCACGCAAGCGCCCACGCCCGCGCAAGCGCCCGTGCAAGCGCCCACGCCCACGCAAGCGCCAGCGCCCACGCCCACGCAAGCGCCAGCGCCCACGCCCGCGCCCGCACGAGCGCCCACGCGAGCGACCGCGCGAGCGTTGCTCCGTGCAGAGGGGGTGAGTCGTTCGTGCGCCTCTTCACTCTCGCCGCGTGCTCGGCCGCCGCAAGGCCGAGCCGTCCTCGCTCTCCTCCCCGTGCTCGCCGCGATGCGCGGCTGTGCGCGGGTCCGGGGAGCTGCGGGCGGTCGCGGCGTTGCCGCGAGCCTTGCGGCGGCCTGCGCGCGCGGCGGGTGGGGCGGGCTCCCGGAACGGACCGGGACCTCATCCTAGGATTCGGACATGTTGAACATCTACTCGGATGCCATCGCCATCGCTCGGGACGCCGGGCTGGCTTCGCGGATCATCGCCACCCATGATTCGGACCTCGCGCGGCAGCTGCGACGGGCCGCTACTTCGATAGCTCTCAATGTCGCTGAAGGCTCTGGGGTCCAGGGTGGCAATCGTCGGCAGCGGTACCTGACAGCGCTGGGGTCGGCTCGGGAGACGATGGCCTGCTTCGATGTCGCGGTCGCGATGGACTACGTCGCGCCGCTCGATGAGGTCGCGGTCGACCGGCTCGACAAGGTCATCGCGACGCTGGTTCGGGTCAGCCGCTGATTTGGGTTCGCCGGCCCCGGGGCTTTGGTCTGGGGCCGTTGACGCAAGCGCCCACGCCCACGCCCACGCAAGCGCCAACGCCCACGCAAGCGCAAGCGCCAAAGCCCATGCAAGCGCCAACGCCCACGCAAGCGCCCGGGCCCGCGCCCACGCTAGCGCCCACGCCCACGCCCACCCTAGCGCCCACGCCCACGCAAGCGCCCACGCCCACGCAAGCGCCCGCGCCCACACCCACGCAAGCGCCCACGCCCACGCAAGCGCCCGCGCCCACACCCACGCAAGGGCCCACGCCCACCCTAGCGCCCACGCCCACGCAAGCGCCCGCGCCCACGCCCACGCAAGCGCCCGCGCCCACGCCCACGCAAGCGCCCACGCCCACGCAAGCGCCCACCCAAGCGCCCACGTCCACACCCGCCTTTTGTCGACAGCCTGGATACGTTACCCTCTCGGCCGCCTCGCCCCGGAGTCCTCGATGTCGTCTCGCAACACCCCCGCTCGTCTCGCCCTCGCCCTCCTGGCCATGACCGCCATCGCCTGCGACTCTGGAGACTCGACCAACGGCTCGGTCGACGCGGTCACCGACACCGATCCCAACCTCGACCTCTCGGGCGGCGAAACGGATACCGACTCACCTGTGGCCGACACGTCGACGCCCGACACGACGCTCCCTGACACCGCTGTCCCAGTCGACGACGCCGCAGACACCGCCGCCGACACGACCCCGGACACCATCCCCGACGCGACCCCGGACACCACTCTAGACGCGACCCCGGACACGTCCCCCGACGCCGTCGCCGACACCACAACCGTCGCCGACACCACAACCGTCGCCGACACCGCAACCGTCGCCGACACCACCCCGGATGCCGTCGCCGATACCACCCCCGACGCCGTCGCCGACACCACCCCCGACCCGTGCGCCGAGGATTGCCTCGCCGTCGGCCCGGGCCCGACCGGCGTCACCATCACCAACAACGCCACCGCCGAAGCACCGACACTGACGGGCATCGCCGCCGGCTCGGAGCTCCTCAGTGGCGACTTCGAGGTCGAGACCATCGCCGTCTACACCAAGGGAGCCTTCAACAGCATCTTCATCCAAAGCGCCACCGTCGCCGACGACGGCCTGACCAGCGGGTCGGTCGTCTTCGACGGTGACCGCTGGGCCTTCTTCCTCGACCTCGACCTGGTGTTCACCGCACAGACCGTGCTCGGCACGAACACGGGCGGCTCGCGTAATCAGATCGAGGGCGGTGGCTGCTTCACCATCGCCAGCAATCAGCTCGTCACGGACGCCGCAGCCTGCTCCGCGGGTTGGCCCGAAGGCACGACCCCGCCCGACGAGTTCGAGTTCACCTACGACTCTGTGACAGGCCGCTTCATCCTCAAGGTCATCCTCACGCGCGAGTTCATCACCGCTCTCCTACCGCCGGAATACCAGTCCCTCGCGGGCGTCGCCATCACCGGCCCCATCCGTTTCCTCGCGAGCTTCGCGCCCGCTCTCTGAGCCGTAATCCGGAAGTGACAAATGCTATACCCGTGGAGAGTCGCAATGTGTCTGACGGCAGTCCTCTGTGGCTGCGCGTCGAGGCCGACGAGCGAGCTACACACGACGACCGGCTCGACCAAGCTGGGTGCCCGACCCTTGTCAGGACTGGATGCCGCCGCCGCGATCGTGTTCGGCGCCGCGACCTCCGATGAGTCCGCGTTGCCCGCCCTTCGAGGTGCGGCGTCGACAGCGGCCGAGCTCCAAGCGCTGTGCCCGGCGATGGTTATCCCCGATCAGGTCGAGCCGTCCCTCGTCATGCGCTACATCGAGACCCAGTGCCCCGACCTCACTGGCGATTGCCTGGCCCCTGTGGCCGACGGCAATCTGACCAGGGGCTTGTTCACGTTCACGCCGATGGACCCGGCGTGGTGGGGCGGACAAGCCTGTCCCGGCGTCAAAGTGTGGAAGGTCGGCCGCAAGACACCGTTGATGTGCACGACCCTCTACGGCTGCTACGCCGACCAGAAAGCCGCCGACCTGCACGAGGCCACATGCGAGGCCTGCCAGGAGCAAGCCCAACCCGACGACGAGGATGCCGACCGTGACACCGACGACGCCGTCCCATGCGCGGACGAGTGCGGCGCCTGCGGCTGGGGCGAGACCGCGACCCACTTCATGGACGACGTCTTCGTGGTCCAGCACGCAGGCGGGACGAACATCGTCTGGTCCTTCAAGGGATTCGACGCGGCCATGATCACCCGCGAACCCATGAGTATCGTGTCCGGGCCCGCGGATCCCCGGCGGTCGCTCATGTCCTACGATGACTCGACCGAACGCGAGGTCGAGGTCTTCTTCTGCGGTGCACACGCCACGTCGGGGATCTGAGTATCTCTGGTCGCCTTGCTGAAATCGAATCGGAAGCTGGGGTCGTGCCCAAGACTGATACGTCGGCTCGGGCGACCTCACGGAGCCTGCGGGGCGGAACCCGTTGGCCTACGTCCGACGCGCTCTCTACAGCCGACCTCGTCGCCGCGTGCCGCGTTGGCGCTGCGGACGTGGCGCTTCGGCAGTACACGACTGACGCGGCCACGGAATGTGGTATGGCCTCCGGCCGGAGGCCGTCATGATCCTGTTGAACCCGAAGCAGTACAAGCCCGAGCACCTCGACCCCGACTCCGCAGAGCTCATGCGGAAGACCATCGCGTTCTTCGAGGCGAAGGGGCGCCGCCAGCTCAAGGACGATGATCGCCACCAGGTCTGGTATGCGGACTTCCTTTCCTTCCTGAAGGAGAATCAGGTGTTCGCGAAGCTGCTCACGCCCGCGGCGTACGGCGGCGCCGACCCGGCCTTTCGCTGGGACACTTGGCGCAATTGCGAGTTCAACGAGATCACCGGCTTCTACGGGCTGGCCTACTGGTACACCTGGCAGGTGTCGATCCTCGGGCTCGGCCCGATCTGGATGAGCGACAACGAGGCCATCAAGCACAAGACCGCAGCACTGCTGAAAGAAGGCGGCATCTTCGCGTTCGGTCTCTCCGAGCGCGCACACGGCGCCGACCTCTACTCGAGCGAGGTCACACTCACGCCCGACGGCGGCGGCTACCTCGCCAACGGCTCGAAGTACTACATCGGCAACGCGAACCAGGCGGCCCTCGTGTCGACCTTCGGCAAGGTCGGCGAGGACTTCGTATTCTTCGCGGTCGACTCGCAGCACCCGCGCTACGAGCTCATCCAGAACGTCGTCAACTCGCAGTCGTATGTCGCCGAGTATGCGCTGCACGACTATCCGATCACCGACGCCGACATCCTGTCGCGTGGGCAGGCCGCGTGGGACTCGGCGCTGAACACCGTCAACGTCGGCAAGTTCAACCTCGGCTGGGCGTCCATCGGGATCTGCACCCACGCGTTCTACGAGGCGCTCGAACACGCCCGAACCCGTATCCTGTATGGCAATCCGGTCACCGACTTCCCGCATGTGCGGCAGCTCTTCACCGACGCCTATTGCCGGCTCGTCGCTATGAAGGTCTTCGCGCGCCGCGCCTCGGACTACATGCGCGCGGCCTCACCCGAAGACCGCCGCTACCTGCTCTACAACCCGATGGTGAAGATGAAGGTCACCACCCAGGGCGAGGAGGTCGTCAATCACCTGTGGGATGTCATCGCCGCCAAGGGCTTCGAGAAGGACGGCTACTTCGAGATGGCCGCCCGCGACATCCGTGCCCTGCCCAAGCTCGAGGGCACCGTGCACGTCAACATGGCGCTCATCATCAAGTTCATCCGCAACTACTTCTTCAGCCCGGGCAAGTTCCCAGTCGTCGGCCACAAGACCGAGCCCGTCAACGACGACTTCCTCTTCGCTCAGGGCGCTACCCGCGGGCTTGGCAAGATCCAGTTCCACGACTACGACCTCGCCTACAAGAGCGTGGATTTGCCCAACGTGGACGTGTTCCGCAAGCAGATCGCGACCTTCAAAGAGTTCCTCCTCGCCTCGGCGATGGACGCCGCCACGGCCGCCGCGCAGGCCAAGGACATCGACTTCCTGCTCACCATGGGCGAGCTGTTCACGCTCGTCGCGTATGGCCAGCTCATCCTCGAGTACCACACGATGAGCCAGCCCGAAGGGGATGAACTGTCGGCCGATATGGTCGGCCAGATCTTCGACGTCATGGTGCGCGACTTCTCGAAGTTCGCGCTGCAGCTCCACTCGAAGCCGTCGAGCTCGGCCCGTCAGATGGAGCTCTGCCTGAAGATGATCGCGCGCCCGGTCGGCGACCCCGAGCGCTACGCTCGAATCTGGGACGAGCAGGTGTTCGCGCTGGCCGGGCAGTACCAGATGAACCCCTGATATCTCCATACGTTTCGGCACCACATTGGGATGGAAACGTATCGAGACCGATCGGATCGCCGGGGCGAGCCTTCCCGCCCCAATCGTCTGTGCAGCCGGCCGCCCGACCGGACGTTTCGACCTGGCGTCTGCACGACCCGACGAGAGAGCACATGAAGCACGAGGTGAAAGTCGTCCGCGTCGGCCCCATCAGGCCGCACCCCCAAGCCGATGCGCTCGGCCTCACCGAGATAGACGGCTATACGGTCGTCGTGCGGCTAGCGGATTGGCACGAGGGCGACGTCGGCGTCTACATAGAGCCCGACTACATCGTGCCGGTCGCACCATGGACCGCCACCCTTGGCGATTCCGAGCGACACCGTCGGATCCGGGTGAAACGGCTGCGCGGGATCTACTCCCAGGGCCTGCTCCTGCCCCCGTCCGCGCTGCCGCTCGGGCGTGAAGTCGTGCCAGGTGAAGACGTCATGGTGGAGCTCGGCATCGTGCGCTACGAGCCGCCCGAGGACCTCAGCGACGGCGAGTTCGAGCAACCCCATCCGACGCTGGCGGACATCACCAAGTACGACCTCGAGTCCTGGCAGAAGTACCAGGCCGCCTTCGATCCCGACGACGACGTCATCGTGTCCGAGAAGCTCCACGGCGAGAACGCCCGCTTCGCCTGGCGTGAGGAACGCATGTGGGTCGGGAGCCGCAACCGCTGGGTGGCTCGGTCCGAGCGTGGCGGGCTCCGGCGGACCCTCGACGACAACCCCTGGATCGAGGCCTGGTGCCGCGCCAACCCAGACGCGGTCCTCTACGGGGAGTCGTACGGCGGCTTCTCCCAGATGCGCTACGACCTGACGTGGCCATACGTTTCCCGCACCACAAAGGAAGGAAACCATGGCCAAAGTCAGATCGTCGTCCCCTCGACCGCCAGGGCGGTCGAAGGGGAGGCGAGCGAAGCGAGCAAGGGGTTCCTGCCGACCACCCGAGCGCGGGGCTTTCGCGCTTTCGACATCTTGCGGGATGGTCGCTTCATCGACGCGCGCGACTTCTTCGCCGACCCCGACCTCACAGCCGACCAGAAGGTACCGGTCCTGTTCACGGGCAAAGCCCGCGACTGTGACCCCAAGGCGCTGGCCGAAGGCACATCCACGTTGGCACCCCACGTCCGCGAGGGCTGTGTCGTCAAACCGGCCGTCGAGAGGCGCGACGAGCGCTGCGGCCGGGTCGCACTGAAGGTGGTGGGCAACGGCTTCCTCGAGAAGATCGGCTGACGCTCGTTCGATAGATCGCTTGATTCTCGAGTATCTCGATCGTCGAAGCACCTTGTCGGAATGACAGACGCCTTCCGATCACTCACCTGGGTTCGCTCCACGTGGCGCTGCCCCTGTGGTGGGTCGTTGGGCATCGGGTTTTGCCGCCTTCGCCTCCCCGAGCTCTACGGCCGCCTCGGCCTCGGCGAAGAGCGCGAAGGACTCGTGGTCCAGGCGCCTCTCGTTTCGTTGCAGGGCCGGGCGAGTGACCTCGAGCAGCGCCCGGGCGTCGCCTGTGCGACCCAGGGCTGCGAGGATGAGCACATCCACCGCATCGACCACGGGCAGGTGCGCCACTCCGGCCCGCTGGCGCAGCTCTCGACCATGTTCCGCCGCCTGCCAGGCCTCCTCGAGCTGGCCAACCCGATATCGGGCGAGCGCCAGCGTGTTCCACGACTGCCATTCGGTGGGGCGAGCCTCGACGGCCGCAGCGCTCTGTTGTAGCGCCTGTTCGAGTGAGGATGTCGCCTGCCCGGCGGTCAGCACCCGCCCCCAGGCTGCGCTGTTGAGCATCAGCGCGTGGTCGCCGCGCGCACGTACCATATCGATGGCCCGCTGCACCACGGCCTGCGATTGCCCGGCCAACGACGCGAGCGCGGCGACGAGGCGCTTCGAGGAGAGCACGCTGCCGAGCCCTTCGATCAGCGCCCTCGCTGCACGCACCTCCACCCGCGCTTGTTGTCGTGAAGGCACACGCTCGGTCTCGAAGCGCACGACTGCCAGTTCCCCGCCAACCGCCGTGAGCGCCTTTCCGTCCGGGGTGAACGACGCCGACAGGACGTGGCCGTGACCGCTTCGCAGCGACATCAGGAGGTCGAGCTCGGCCCCGTCCCAGATGAGCAGTGGACCCTCGCCGTGCGCCGTCACGAGCCGGGTCCCGTCCGCAGTGAACCCCACCGCGCTGACCTCGTGACCGACACCGACCCGCGAAACGAGCGGCGCTCCGTCTGGCACAGACCAGGCCCGCACCGTGCGATCCGAGCCGCCACTGACAAGCCTCCTTCCGTCCGGCGCGAAGGCGAGCGAGCGCACCGACGCGCGGTGACCGTGCATGACGGCGACCGGCTCGAGCCCCGGCCAACGCCACAATCGCACTGTCGCGTCGTTGCCCTCGTCCGGGCGCTCCTCGTTGATGACCGGCCTCACGGCACCGCCTCCCGAGCCGCTGGCGACGAGCTTTCCGTCAGGCGAGAACACCAACGCCCGCACCGTGCCGTGATGCGCCGCGACCGTCTGTTCGACAGTGCCGGATGCGAGGTCCAGGACAACGAGGCTGCCGTCCTCTCGCCCCACGACGAGGCGGCCGTCTGGCGCCCAGGCCAGCGCAAAGACCCGAGCCTCGCCCAGCTCGGCACGTGTGCGTTCGGCGCCATCCTCGATTTCGAGCACCCGCACGACGCCCCGCCAGTCCCCGACGGCGACGGCCGACCCCGACGGGTCGAAGGCGACCGCCGAGATGTAGGCCCGGCCGACGAGACGTGTCCAGAGCTCGACACCCAACACGGCATCCCAACTCTTGACCGCCCCCCAACCACCGGTCACGACATGCGCGCCGTCCGGGCTCGTAGCCCCGGAGTAGACGACGTCGTTCGAGCACGGAGCCGTGTAGGGCTGGGTGAGGGTCGAGGCCCGCCAGGCCTTGATGCCACCGGCAGCGTCCCCGGTGAAGACACGCTCGTCGTCGGGCGCGAACACGACAGCGGTGATTGCGCCGAGGTGACCAGGCAGGGCCTGGCTCTTCTCCGTGTCCGCGTTGCCGAGCGCATGCAGTGTCAGCACCGTGGACGCCCCACCCATGGCGGCGTAGCCCCCGCTCCGGGTCACGTCGAGGGTCTCGGTGAAGGCGGTCAGGTCGTCAAAGGGTGAGAGCTCAGCGCCCGTGACCGCGTCGAAGAGGGCCCAGCCGACGTAGTTGGGAAGTGTCCGGGCCACGAAGCGGTCGCGACCGGCGAGCTCGACGAGACGGGACGGGACGGTCCAGTCGAGCTCTCGACGCGCAAGGTCGAGGCGCATCGTGCGGCTCAGGTCGGTGAAGACCACAGCCCCGGCTCCGACCCACGCGGGGCGATAGGCTGTCGGGGCGACAATGGTGATCCTGTCGAGCACCTTACCATTCATGGCGTCGTGGATCGACACCGCGTGGTCGCCAAAGGCGCCGAGTGCGACGCGGGTGCCATCGGGCGAGAAGGCGCCGCGGCTGAGGCTGACCACACCGCGCCGTTCCCACAGCATGACCCCGGACTCGACCTCCCAGGCGCGGGCCGAGTTGTCGAGGTCGGACGTGACGAGGAGTGTACCGTCGGGACTCGATGCGAGTGCGGCCACCGCGGCGGCATGGGCCCTTATCGCTGAGGTGCTTGCACTCCTGGCGGGCCAGCTCGAGACGTCACCCCCGGCGTCACCGACAAAGAGTCGCTGGGCTTCGGCGGCCACAGCCATAGCGGTGATGGCAGGCCCTGAAACGCTCAGGGTGGTGTCGCTACGGTCGGCCTCGAGGTGGAGGTAGTGCCACTCGAAGCCGCGGTGGGCGACCGGGATGGCGTCGAGGTTGGCGCGCGTCGTGCCCGCGTCGCCAGCGTCGAAGGCGGCCGACGCCGCATTGAGGAGGCTGCGCGCGAGCAGGCGTTCGGCGAGACGTGAGGTGCTCTCGGCGATCTCGCGTTGGGCCTGGGCGGAGGCCGCTTCGCGTTCGGCGATCCGACGTTGCTCGGCGCGGTCGGAGGACAGGTTTGCCATCATGACCGAAGCCGCGACCACACCCGCGAGGAGGGCTACGATGGACGATACGAGCACCCGGCGGCGCCGCACGAAAGACCCCAGCAGGTAGGTCGGTGTGTGTGGGCGCGCGCTGACGGGGAGCTTGTGCAGGACATGATCGACATCCGCTGCGAGCTCCGAGACCGCCGCGTAACGGGCCGCGCGGTCATGGGCCATGGCCTTGGCAACGACGCTGTCGATGTCACCTTTGAGCGCCGCGGCCGCGATGGGCGGGACGGACAGTGGGGCTGAAAGGGCGGCGTCGGGCCCGGGTGCGCCGCGGGTACGCGCGCTGGGCAATACGAGTGGGCCGCGCAAGACGTCGCGCAGGGCGGGCAGGTCGCGACGGGTGGCGGCCGAGGTCACAAATGGCAAGGCGCCGGTCAGGAGCTCGTAGAGCATCACGCCGAGTGAGTAGACGTCGGCGCGTGTATCGACGTCGAGAGGGCCCCCGTCGTTGTGCGGCTGGGCCTGCTCGGGGCTCATATAGGCGGGCGTGCCGGCGATTGGCTCGACTGCGTCGGAGGTCTCGGAGCCGGTGGCCTGGGCGATCCCGAAGTCGATGACCTTGGGCCAGGCGACGTCGCCGTGGCGGGTGACGAGCACGTTGGAAGGCTTGAGGTCGCGATGGATGACACCGCGCTGGTGGGCGTGTTGGACCGCGCGGCAGATATCGATGAAAAGGCGAAGGCGCGCCGCGAGGTCGAGTCGGTTCTGGGCGCAATAGGTCGTGAGCGGGACGCCGTCGACGAGCTCCATCGCCACGTAGAATCTGCCGCGCGGGGTGCGCCCGGCGTCGTAGACCTGGGCGATCCCGGGGTGGCTGACGAGTGAGAGGGCGCGGCTCTCGGCTTGGAAGAGTGCCAACGCTGCGGCATCGTCGAGGCCGCGTCGACCTACCTTCAGAGCGACGTCACGACGCACCGGCTCGAGCTGCTCGGCGCGGTGCACGACACCGAGGCCGCCGGCCCCGAGGCGCTCACCTATGCGATAACGCCCGTCGATCAAGGCGCCTTCGGCGAGCTCGTCGTCGGCCTGGAGTCGCTCGGCGGGTGAGCGCAGCCCGGGACTGTCATGGTTGTCATGGGCGAGCAGGGCCGAGACCTCGGACTCGAGCAGATCGTCGCCCCCACACGCGGCGGCAAGCCATGCAGGACGCTGGTCGGTCGGGTGCTCGAGCGCCTCCATGAAGAGGGCCTCGGCGCGCGCAAAGCGTTCACGCTGTATGCGCTTGTCGGTCTCGGTCGGCGCCAGGCGCTCCATCGGCAGCGGTGTCGTCAATCGCCGGAGCCCTCGTCCTGTCCTTCGATCTCGCGCTTGAGCCAGGCGCGGGCGAAGCGCCATCGTCGCTCCGCGGAGCTGAGCGACATGCCGAGGACGTCCGCGACCTCGGGCATGGTGAGGCCGGCGAAGTAGCGTAGCGAGACGAGGCGGGCGGCGTCGGGTGAAGCAATGGCGAGCTTCTCGAGGGCGTCGTTGACGGCCAGCACCTCCTCGCCCATCTCGTCGTCGCCGGCCTCTGCGACGGTCAGCGCGACCTGCACCCAATCGCCGCCGCGTTTCTGGGCACGACGGCGACGGGCGTGCTCGACGAGGATGTTCTGCATGGCCCGGGCCGCGGCGAAGAAGAACTCGGACTGGCTCTCCCAGCCGCCAGCCCCCTGGTGGGCGAAGCGCGCGTAGACCTCGTGGACGAGCTCGGTGGCGCGCAGGCTCGCGTGTGGCGAAGAGCGGGCGAGGCGCCGTTCGGCGAGGGCGCGCAGCTCCTCGTAAAGAGACGCGATGAGGTTGGAGTCGGCCAAGGGAATCCGGGGGGCAGGCGACACAGAAGAGTTGCCACAGGTCCGACAGGAAGGAAACCGGGAGGGCGGGTTGCCGAAGAACTTCGAGGCTTTTCAAGAATTCTGCACCACCCGTGAAGGGAACTCCGGACCGTTGACGGATTGACCTGGTGTGGCTCTGCACAGAGCCGCGACATCCACTCCGTCTTCCCCACCGACCTCGATTCGCGAGGCCCCGAGGCACACCGTGTCGCATGCCCGTCACGCGCCCACCGCCGCTTCACAAAGCAACGTCCAGAAACGCGAGCCCACGGGCTCCGTGCCCATCTCGCCGCGTGTGACCCAGCTCAAAGGGATGACCTTCGACCAGGGCGAGGCGCTGCTCTCGCCTTCGGCTGAAGGGAGTGCGGGGCTCGGTCCCAGCGGCGGCGGCTCGCCGCTTCCAGAAGCGACGCGTATGCAGATGGAACGCAGCCTCGGCTCGGACTTCTCGTCGGTCCGGGTCCATCAAGGAGGACAGGCTGGCGCCCTTGGTGCTCGCGCCTTCGCGCAGGGGGAGAGCATCCACTTCGCGCCGGGCGCGTACGCACCCGGCTCCGCATCGGGCGACGCGCTCATCGGGCACGAGCTCGCCCACGTCGTTCAGCAGCGCGCTGGGCGGGTTTCGCCAGGGCCACAAGGGAAGGGCGGCGCAATCAACTCGGACCGCGGTCTCGAGGCTGAGGCAGACCGTGCGGGTGCTGCGGCCGCCCGTGGCGCAGGAGCGGACATGGGTGGCGCGACCGGTCGCGCGGCTTCGGGGTCGGATGCGCCGATCCAGGGCAACTTCGGCTTCGAGGTCGAGGTCGGCGGGATGGCGGGGTGGCGGGTGATGTGGGACAAACCCGGAGGTCCGATGCCCAAACGGGGATCCGTCAAAGAGGGCGCCAAGCCCGAGAACAAGCCAGACCTTCCCCCCAAAGGTTTCGCTATCGCGGCGCGCGACGGCTACCAGATGCAGGCAGAGGACAACGGCAACGAGCGGACCATCGAGTTCGTGAGCAACGCCCCGGGCTTTGCGACCGGGGATGAGGTCGAGAAAGCGGCAGGCTCGGTGGAGAGTCTGGCCAGCAGACTAGCCGCAAGGAACGGCAAGGAGCCGTTCAATGCGAGCCGTATCGGTGGCACACCCGGAATCCTGATGAAGCCGGGTTCCACCCTGACGGGCGAGCTGCAAGCCACGGCCGGCGTCCCGCTGGCATCCCTGCCGAGCCTCATGAAAGGGCTCGCCGCCAAAGGCTGGGGTGGCGCCGGTCAGATGCGGAGCGCGGTCGCGCACACCGAGACGTCCGGGGCGAAGCTCAATGAGCTCATGGGTGGCCAGGCGAGCCCCGAGCTGCAGGGATTCTTGACCATGCTCCGGCTCTACATCGACTCCGGCAAGAGCCAGGGCACCAAGCGTGACGGAACCCGCCAGCGCCGGTCGTTCCCCAAGGGGCAATTCGCGCTGATGGCACGCACGGACTTCAACAAGATGTTCCGCATGCTTCCTCAGAAGGAGCGCGAGACGATCACGCAGAAGATGAAGCAGTGGATTGCGATCGTCACGGACAATCTCGACCAACACAAGCCCGTGTCCAACGCCATCTACAACTATGATGAGACCTGGGAGACCGACGGCACATCCATCTCCACGACGCGTAAATCCTGGCTCGAGGATATGCCCCAGAAGGACCGCCTTTCTCTGGCGGGCCACGAATCCACGGACGTGAAACGCGCCAAAGAGCCAGCCAAGAAGATGAGACACAGCGCACCCACCAAGGACGTCCGCCTCGAGCCGCTCGACACGCAGCCGACCGAAGAGCTCGCCAAGACCATCGAAGGGCTCTACGAGGGGATCGGCGCCTACGGACACAAGACCGACACGGTCAAGTACGAGGGCAAGGACGAGGGTACGGAGGCCGTGATCCTCGAGCTGCGGTCCCCGGCCGAGCTCGGTGATCCTTCCAGTTGGAAGAAGGGCATCATGGACACCTTCGGGGTGGTCACAGAGGCCATCAAGAATCCGCATGGGACAGGGCAAGGCGAGAACGTCGGGTTCGAGAATGTCCAGAGCGAGAAGCAGCTGAAGCTGAAGTCGCAAGGCGAGAAAATCGAGCGCCAAATCAAGGCTGAGCGAGTACAGCGACAACTCGAGAAGGTCATCGGCTGCGAGCGGAACTGAGCAGAGTCACGTGGGTTGCGGATCAAAGGAACCTCGCGACCTGACCAGCGATGCGGCCAACGCCGACGATCGTCGCGGTTCCACGGATGCCTCGGCCTCGCGCCTGCGAGGTCGGGTATGGTTCGATGCGGGCATGAGCGCCGCCCTCGAGATTCCCCCCCAAGCCCACCTACGCCGACATCGAGGCGCTGCCCGAGCACCTCTTCGGTGAGATCCTCGATGGTGAGCTCTTTGTCTCGCCTCGCCCTGCCCGCGGCACGCCAACGCGTGCGGCGTGGTTGGGGCGATCATCGGCGGAGCCTTTCAGCTCGGCTTCGGCGGCCCGGGCGGGTGGTGGATCCTGCCCGAACCGGAGCTGTCGCTCGGCGTCGACCCCCGCTTCGACCCGGTGGTGCCAGACCTCGCGGGGTGGCGCCGCGAGACATTGCCGTCCCTACCCGTGACGCCACAGTTCGAGTCGGTCCCGGATTGGGTCTGTGAGGTGTCTTCGCCGAGCACGCAGCGCCGAGACCGTGTCCTCACGCTGCCGTTCTACGTGCGCGCCGGGGTCGGTCATGTGTGGGTCATCGACCCGCACGCGCAGACCCTCGAGGTCTTCCGGCTGTTGGATGGACTCTGGCAGGCCGCAGAAGCGCACGGTGGCGACGAGGTCGTCCGGGCCGAGCCGTTCGAAGCCATCGAGCTTCCGCTCGCACGCCTGTGGGACTGCGGCTGAATCGAGTCGGCCGCAGCCCCGTGGCTCGGGACGTGACGACGCGCGAGGTCAGGGCGTCGGTGTGAGGATCGACCTGGCTGCGCGGAAGCCCGTCGTCAGGCTCCGCTGGGAAGGGTCTGCTCGCCCGCGGCCGGGCGCCGAGACGTCCGCCGCCAGGGTGGAGTAGCCGCCGCCCCGCTTGATGCGGTCGATGCCGCTCGCGGGTCCGATCGAGTCGGTGAGGTTGGTCCCCGCGTACGAGCCGTACCAGTCGTGGACCCACTCCCAGACGTTGCCGAGCATGTCGTGGAGGCCCCGGGCGTTGGGGGCTTTGCTGCCCACTTTGTGGGTGCTGCTCATGCTGTTGCAGTCGTACCAGGCGAGGTCGGCGAGCGGCGTGTCGGCCAGGAACGCCCCGGCACCGCTCAGCTTGGGGCAGATGGGGTCGCCGTCTTGGTTGCCGCCATAGGTCTCGGTCGTCGTGCCGGCCCGCGCGGCGAGCTCCCACTCGCCTTCGGTCGGCAGGCGGAAGCCCTCACAATCGAAGAGCGTCGCTGCGTCGATGAACGGGCTGCCGTCGCACAGCAGCGAGCCCGCTTGCCAGGTCCCGGTGCAGTTGGTCGCCTGGGTGAGGTCAAAGCAGGGAGCGAGGCCCTGGTCGAGGCTGAGCGCATTCAGGTAGCCGAGCGAGCTCCACCAGGACACCTGGTTCACGGGACAGTCGTCAGTGCCGCAGGTGCCCGGGAAACCCGACGGGTCGATGCCGCCGCTGAGCGCCTTCCACTCGCCGATGGTCACCTCGGTCTCGGCGATCCAGAACGCGTTGGTCACGGTGACGTTGACGGTCTCGCCATCGCCGTCGGTCTGGATCGTGCCAGGGTCGATAGCGGCGCCGCCCGGCTCGACCGGTGTCGGGTCGCCGCCGCCATTGCCACCGCCAACCGGAATCCCGGTCCAGGTGCAACCCTCGACCGACCACATCACGTCGCCGTCGGTGGCCGAACAGAAGGTGTGTGTATCGCCGGGGGTCGTGTACTCGGTGCCGAGACCGCCGCCACCGTTGAGCGGGTTCTGCCGACACACGAGGCTCGCCGCAGCCCCGTCTTTGGCGCTGCTCGTGAGCTGGACGTTGCCCTGCAGGAACGGATAGACGGTCGCCTTGTCGGTCTGGCCGTTGGTGAGGCCGGGGGCCGACGCCGCGGTGGCTTCCCACTCGAGGCGGCAGTCGGGGATGGTCGGGTCGAAGCCGACGACGACGTTCCAATAGACCTTGTTGCAGGGCTCGCCGCCGCAGAGGAGCGACTCCTGACCGTGATAGCTGCCGACCTGGAAGACCGGCTCGTCGACCTTCGGGTCCGTCCAGAGGTTGCCCTCGAAGGTGGGGTCGACGGTGAGGGACCAGGCGGCCGCGCCGGGGGTGCCGCCCGAGCGTTCGAAGACCGGGAGCAGCGTCGGTGTGAGCTCCGCGCCATTTGAGGTGCCCGTGAGATCCCAGAGCGCCATCGTGGCGTCGAGGTTGTCCGAGCTGCCCACAGGACCCGAGACGCTGGCGGCCCCGATGAGGGACTCACAGTTGGGCCAGCCCTCCGACGTCACACTGAGTCCGCCATCGGCGCCGCTGCGCGTCACCATCCCCAGGAGGTCGCCATCGTTCGTGGCGGCATAACGCCAGGCGGTTGCGGCGGCGTGGCCATCGACCACCCCGAGCTCCCAGACGATGGTGTAGTTCTCTTCCTGGTTGGTGCCGGAGCAGATCCCGATGAGCTGTGCGGGGCGATCGAATCGCGCCGCGACACCGTCGATGTGGAGTTCGAGGCCGTCGCAGGCGGTCGGCGTCGGGAGGGACTCCTCGTGCCAGGTCGTCGGCGTCACCGCGGCCTGGAGGTCGAAGCTCGCGATGAAGGGCTTGCGGCCATCGGGGCCATCGGCGATCCCGGCGACCGCCGCGTACGGCGCAAAGCTCGCTGCAGCGCCATACGGGAGCTGCGCGCTGTCGGCGAGATAGGTGCGCCCGGTCGCGGGCTGTGCGGCGCTCTTCCAGCCGCCGCTGGGCTCGCAGGCCCACAGCGACAAGGTCCCGTCGAGCTCCTTGATGGTCATCGTGTCCTCGACGACGATGTCGGTCCCGACTTGGGTCCTCAAGGTCGAATCGACCCAGGTCGCGTCGGTGCGCTGCCACTGCGTGATGATGTTCTGTGTGTTCGCCTCGTCGTAGACCGTCGCGATGATGCGGTCGCCGCACATGGCGTGACCGGTCTGCACGAGGCCCATGTCGGGCGGGGTGATGTTGGCGAAGGTGTCGAGGTCATAGGCCTGGACGGTGTAGAAGTTCTGGCCCGCAACCTGGCCAGCCTGGGTGTCGTAGCAGCCGAAGACCAGGAGGTCGCCGCTCAAGCCGAAGGGCTGGCAGGCGTCGGTGCCCGCGGGCGGCGTCGGGCTCCACGGGGTGCCGAGCTCGAAGTTCGCGCCGACTGGCACCATGACAAGACGGTCAGAGGGTTGGGACTCGATGCCGGCCAACAACAACCGTCTGTCCGCGAGCCAGGCGAAGCCGTCGCCGAAGTCCCAACCGCCGCCCGTGTCGACCGTCGAGGTGAGGGCCCAGGCCCCATTGGCGCCGCGAGTCCAGATGGCGAGGTGGGCTTCGCCGGAGTTGTTCTCGATAGCCTCGCCGACCAGGACGAAGCCGCCCACGTGGGTGTCGTCGAGGCGGCCGAGGACGACGCCGCCGTTGCCGGTGATGGATGCGTTCGAGTACGGAAGCTCTTCGGTGGTGTAGCCGCCCTCGCCGTCGGGCGTCGACACGACAGGGTAGAAGCGGACCTCGTCCGGGCCGTTGAGGCTGGACAAGGCGACGGAGGCCCCGATGCCGAAGACCTCACCCGTATCGACACAGGTCGTGGCGAACGCGAGCTCCAAGCTGTCCGAAGCGCCCTGGCCGCAGACCACACGTGGGCCGTTCACGTGCAGGACCGTGCCCTCGTCGTTGCCAGGGCCGCCCGTGCAGGCGAGCGCCACGACCACCGACTGGTTGCGGTTGCCCTCCGCGTCGAAGAGCAGGTCGATGGGCTCCTTGCCGTCCTTGTCGTAGGTGCAGTCGATCTTCGACGAGCAGAAGATGTCCTCGAAGTTCACCGCGACGTCGAAGAAGCCTTGTTGCGCATTGCGCAAGACCGTGAGGTCGAAGGTCACCGGCGTGTCGGCGTTCGCCCTGCATTCGACATCGAGGATGCAGCGGTCCTGACCGACGGGGCACGGGTTGACGTAGTCGGTGGGGGCGCTCAGCATGCCGATGGTCTTGTCGGAGAGCGACACGAGCTCGAGCGTGACGGAGTTCATGCGGCCATCGGGGCTCGCGTCACACGGCCCGACGTAGGTTATCGAGCCCTGCGAGTCGCCGTATTGCGAGGCGCAGACCTCGGCCTCGGACCAGACGACTTCGCCCGCGCCGCCGGCCTCGTTGGTGACCGTGAGGTTGTAGCAGGCGTCCGAGATGGATGTCAGCTCGAGGGGTGCGATGGCGACCGCGATGCCCGGGCCGGTCGGGCCTTTGTCCGCTTCGAGGCAGCCGACGAATGAACCGATCATGACGAGCGGCGCGAGCTGCATGAGGGGCGAGATTGGCCCGAGTGGCTTTCGGCGAGTGACGGTGTTCCGCATGAGACCTCCAGAGAAAGAGGTCTCACGGTGGCTTGGCCGGCCTCAACCCGGGCTGACGCCTGCAATAGCTCGGAGGCTTGTGTTGCGCGGCGCGGAGCCGAAACCGGTTGGGAGTCGGATAGGAGTTCTCTTGTGTCCTAACGCGCCCGGAAGATGTCGGCGAGCGCGATGCCCCAGGTCGCCTCGACGTCTTCGGGTCGGTTGACTGTGGGCGTCGGCGTGAACCAGCGCGCCACACGATCCCAGCCGCCGCTGACCAGGACCTCGGCGAGGGGGCCTCCGTCGCGCCACTGACCGGCACCAAAGGCGAGGCTGTCGACACGCCCCTCGTGGGCACGGACGAGCGTGTCGACCTCGACCTCGGCACCGGGCGAGGCATCGCCACCATCATCCGGTCGAAGGCGCCAGATCCAGATCGCCCCGTCACGCGCACCGGCTGCGAGGTGGTCCTTCGTGACGTCGATGGACACGAGGTCGGCCGCGGGCTCGGCGAGATAACGAGGGCCTATACGCGGGCGTTCTGGCTGGTCGACGTCGACGAACCACGAGCTCACCCCGTCGGGCTCGAGCGCGAAGAGCCGGCGCTCGACGATGCGCACCGCCATCGCGCGACTGTTCTGGACGAACGTGGCGAAGGTCCCGTGCTGCGGATAGTCGAGCCCGAGCTGGACTGCGCCGCCCTCGAGGAGCTGCACGACGTCGCGGCCGTCCGGGCTCGTCGCGAGGTCCACGAGGGGGACGCTGGCGTAGTTCTCGGCGGGGCGATCGAGGCGCACACGGAACTGTTGTTGGATATGCGCCGAGCCTAGCAGCGACCCGTCGGCGAGCGCGGTGAGGCGCCTCAAGATGGTGGCCGGCGCCTGATAGGGTTCGAGCTCGGTCGCACCCGAAAAGCGGCGGAGCTCGGGGCGCCCGAGGCCATGCGCCACGAGGTCGCCGCGGGGCACAAAGGTCGTCACGCGGATGATCGCGGCCTGCCAGGTGTGCTCGGCGATTCGGCGCCGCGCTCCATCGAGGATGACCAGGGTGGGCCCGTCGCCAAGAGCGACCATGGGCACATCCCGTCGTGCGGCGACGGTCGTGACCCCACGCGGCGAAGGCTCGAACGATGGCAGGAGTCCGCTCAGGTCCCAGCGCTCGAGATAACCTCGGTCCGCGTTCCGGCCGGCCAGGACAAGAGTGCCATCACCATCGGCGGCGGCCGTCGCCTGGGGGCGTGGCAGGCGCAGGAGCGCGCGGTCGCGGACGAGATCGACGACCAGGGGCCCACTCGCGTCCGCCAGGACGAGCGCGTGTGTCGTGTGGTCGAACGGCACAATTGATCGCACGAGGCCTCGCTGAGAAGCGAGTGGAGCGCGGGTGACTTCCAGCTCGGTCGCGTTGCGCTTCAACGAGATACGCTCGAGCCCACCGTCGCCGAACCCGACGAGGGCCGAGTCTGCGTCGAGGCCGGCCATCGCGGTGACCACGGGCGGCCGGCTCGCGGTGCCGAGCCCTGCTTCGAGCAGGCGTCGCGACCACCGCCCTTCGAACTCTTCGAGCAGTGCCAGAGCCCCGTCGTCACACGCGCCGAGCAGGTGCCTATCGTCGAGCCTTGTGAGCGCGAGCAGCGAGACACGCTCACGACACGGCATGAGCTCGATGGGGTCGAGCGCGTTGACCGTGACGAGGGCCGCACAATGCGGGGACATGACGGCGAGCTCGTGGGGCGAGGTGCGCTCGAGGCGCATGCCGTGCACGTTCGCGCATGGGTTCGGATGCTCGCTCTTGAGCTCACCTTGTGTGACATCGAAGGTCTGGACCAGCACACCGATGGCCACGACGCCGGCCCCCTGACCGACGAAGCGAGCGTGGTGATGGTCGACCGGAATCTCGAAACGCAGGCCGTGGTCATCGAAGACACGGATGAGCCCAGGCTCACGACAAAGCGACAGGTCACCCGCAACATCGACCGGCGCACAAGGCAGGGTCACGACAGGTACCCATCGCGGTCGCTCCGGGCCCAACGCGGCCAGCACACCGCGCGCCTCCGCCCGCACCCGCGAGTCGTCGGTCTGCGAAAGCGCGGTCGCAGCGAGGAGCTCGGCCTCGGCCACACGCAAGTCCTTCAGCATACGTTGCGCTTCACGCACGAGCGTGAGCGACAGGTTCGCCTGAGCCTGGTCCCGCTCGGTGCCGATACGCGAGACCCCAATGACGACGAGCACGGTGAGCGCCACCAGCGCGGCCCCGAGCACCATGAGCGGCACACGCCAGGCCCGGACCAGACGCATCAACAGCTCGAGCGGGGTGTAGGTATGAGCGTCGACACGCCGCCCATCGAGGTAACGTTCGAGGTCCTGGGCGAGCGCCTTGCCGTCGGGGTAGCGGTCCTCGGGGCGAGGGGCCATGGCGCGTCGCAGGATAGCCGCGAGCGGAGGCGGAACGTCTTCGGGGATGAGTGGTGTTGCGGCTGTCGACGCGAGTGTCCGGACCTCGTCGGCCGTGCCCGGACGCGCAGAGCGCTCCGTGACGACCTCATAGATGACAGCGCCCAGGCTCCAAACGTCGCTCGTCGGCAGAGCCACCTCGCCGCGCGCCTGCTCTGGGCTCATGTAGGCGGGCGTCCCGGCCGTGGCCAGGTCCTGGTCTGGCAGGTCTTCGGCGCGGGCGAGCCCCCAGTCGATGACCTGCATCTCACCAAAGGCGCCGAGCATGAGGTTGGACGGCTTGAGGTCACGATGGACGACGCCGCGGCTGTGGGCAAAACCCACCGCCTCACAGGCGGCGAGGAGTGGTCGCAAGAGGCTGGCCGAGCGGGGCGACTCGGCAGGGCCGGCGGCCGGGACAGACAGGTATTCGGCGAGCGAGCGTCCGCGGACCACACGCATGGCAAACCAGGGGACACCTTTCGTGTCGAAGCCCACGTCGTAGATCGCCACGATCCCAGGGTGCTCGAGGCGGGAAGTGACGAGCGCCTCGTGCCAGAGCCTGGCCGCGTCGGCGACCGTGACAGGCTCTTTGAGGGCGATGTCGCGGCCGAGCCACCGGTCACGAAGGAGCCTGACACGACCCATGCCACCCAGCCCGAGATCGACGCCTTCGCCGAAGCGCTCGGCGGCGACCTCAGGCGCGGAGGTGTCGCCTGACGGCGCTGGCAGAGACCAGGCTGGACGGCTCAGATCGGGGTTCTCGACTCCCTTCATTGTCGGTCGACGATGCGGTCGCGGGCGTTCAGGAAGATGCTGACCCGGCCACGGCCCGCGGCCCGAACGAGGTCACCGCGCAGGCCACGTTCGAAGAGCGCCTTGCGCAGCCGCGCGAGCCCCGCATCCCAGTTGCGGCGTAGCAGGGCGTCGTCGTCCTCTCTGGGCCAGACCTCTTTGGCCACCGTGCGCCACTCGACCGGCATTCGCACGGCGGCGAGCTCACACAGGATACGCGCGGGGATGCCGTCGATGGACGCGGTCTTGCCGGCGCTGATGATCTGCACCGAGTCGTAGAGCAGGCACAGCGTGAGTGGGGCGTCGAAGCTGCTCGCGGTCGCCAGTGCCGCCGCTTCGCCGACCCGCATCCGCTCGAGGACGAAGGTCTGGCCACCCACGTCGAACGCCTCGCCGAGCTTCATACGTTCATCGTCGCAGTGCGGGCGTCTGATCCACACGTCGTCTATGGCCTCGGCCTTTGCCTCGTCCGCTGCCGTGCAGCGGGTCTCATCGTGGTCCTCGGCGACTTGCGCGTCGACGTCCTCGTTGTCGATCCAGAGCGTTGCCGCGGCGTCGCGGGTGAAGCCTGGCTCGAGGTCTCCACGCGCCGAGATGGACGCCACCGGAGGGAGCGCTCTCAGCGGCATTCCTTCGGAACGGATCGCATGCACGTAAGTCGGGATGGACACCTGCTCCACCTCGAGCCGCAGACGCGGGCCGAGCTCGATGGACTGGCCGCGGCTCAGGCTGACGTCGGCCGTCGGAGTGCCGTCCACGCTGAAGCGCCCTCTCAGGGAGAGGAGCCTGAGCTGCGTGCCCCGCAGGCTGATCATCGCGTGGGCTTCCGAAATGGACGGGTCGTTCAGGCGCAGCTTCGCAGACCACATGCGGCCGATGACCGCTTCGGGACCAAGCTGCACGCAGCGCCCATCCGGCAATCGAAAGACGACGAAAGCCCTCACAAGTGTAGGTGATACCCGATGCGGCGCGTCCCGGCGAGACCGCAGTGCGACCAATCGTGCAGCACCTGAGGAGCACGAGGAGCGCGCTGGCCGAGGTCGGTAACCGCCGTATCGGCAGTGGCGCACGAGTGCCGGTCGACGGTGGGGTCACGGGTCCGAGCAGCGCCTAGCAACCGCCTCAGCGGACCCGTGGGGAAAGGCTCGCGCTCAGGGAGCCGGCTCGTCGAGGTAGACGATGCAAGCGCCCCAATAGCCTTCGAGGGTCGAGGTCGACGAGGAGCCCGTGCCGCGGAAGCTCGACCCGCCGCCGACCACCTTGTCGTCCTTGCCCTGGAGCATGACCGCGTCGCAGCCGATACGGGCCGCCTCGGCGCGGAGCTCGTTGATGATCTCGGGCATGCCATCGACCGAGAGGTCGCTCGACTGACGGGCCGTGATGAGGCCGACCTCGGTGTAGGGGCGGTTCGGAACGGCGGTCGTCCACACCTCGACCGTCGACGCAGGCCGGGGCCTGAGCGGGCGCGGCGAGGGGTTGGTCGGCACCCATTGGGTGGTGGTCCCGCAGGCGGTCAACATAACGACAGTTGCGATGAGCTTGCGCATGACTGGCGGTTTATCCAAGACGCACCGCGTCGTCAACGCCACGGCACCCGGACCTGTCGGTGAACCGTGAGGCGCTATCTGGCCGGAGCTTGACGCGGCGATGACGGGAGCAGACTGTCGTCGGGTTCCGTCCCGTCACGAACCCAGGTATTCGCATGGTCGCACAGCAAACCCAACGCCGTGATGACGTTGCCCCAAAGTCGTCCGCCACGGCTTCCCCCACAGCGGCCGCGGCACCTCGACAGGCGTTGAGGGGGCTCCCTTTCGAAGAGCAGGAGAAGCTGCTCACTCCGGGCCCCGAGCACGGCCCGGGTGAGGCTGCGCCTCCTCAGGCGCAGTCTGAAAAGCCGCCGACGCATTCTCGGGCGCCGGCTGCAGCGGATGCGGAGGCGCCCGCCGCACCGGCCCAGGAAGCGGCCCCAGCCCCGGCGACCGCGGTCCTGACCGACGCCGAGGTCGCGCGCGCCATGACATTGGCGCGTTACACGCCACTGCCGCCCGAGACCATGCAGGCGCTCCAGACCAGGCTCGGCATGTCGAATCCGAGCTGCATTCTCGATCGCGAGACGGTGCAGGCAATCGCGGGCTTTCGCCTGGCGGAGACGGCGGCCGCCGAAGCTGCAGCCGTGGAAGCTGCGGCTCTCGCGGCGGCCGAGCCCACGAAATCAAAATCCAAATCGAAGCCCAAACCCAAACGTAAGCCGAAGGTCGACAAGGACCTCAAGGCCAAGCTCGGCGTGCCCGATCGCGACTGGATCAAGAAGCTCGGCATCGAGATGGTGGTCGGGACCCAGAAGTTCGGCAAGTCCAGCAAGGGCAGCGAGGGGGGCACACCCGCCGAAGATGCCGCGTGCATGAAACACCACAAGACCGACTACAACGGCTATCTGAAGTCGCTCGGGACGATGGAGTTTCTCGGCAGCTGGATCACGGGGCACCCCGAGCTGTTGAAGCGTCTCGCGCAGGCCGAACGTTTCCTCGCGGCCCGATACCCAGAAGCGAAGGACTCGAACGAGCTGGCGAAACGGCTCGGCATCACCCGGGTCGGCAGCCTCCGTGTCTCGTCGGAGAAGAGGAGCGAATCCAACCACGGCATCGGTTTTGCCATCGACGTGAACCCGGGCACCAACCCGTGGGTGTTCGGCAATAGCGGTCGGAGCAAGCAGAACGAGGCGATTCCCAAGGTGCTCACACGGGTGGCAGCGTTCATGGGAGCCGGGAAACGATTGACCGGCGCGGAGATCGCCAAGATGGCCCAGACGATGTCCACCACCGAGATCGTCGCCGAGCTCGGTGCTGTGGATGCGGCGCTCGAGGACTACCGCAAGCTCGGCAAGCTGCCCAAGGACGCTCTGGCGGAGAAGATTCAGGAGCGCCTATCCGATTCGAAGGTCAAGGAGATGGGCGGCGCCGAGTTCTGGGCGCTCAAGATCCCGTTCGACGACGAGCTCATGCACAAGTACATCGATGACCAGGGCGACAAGGACGACGAGCGGAAGAACCAGTCGCGTGGCTTCCTCGATATGGATGCAGTCGTCATCCAGGCGTTGCGCGACGTGGCGGGCCTGCGTTGGGGCGGCAGCGACTTTGGCGCGTCGGAGAACGGCGACATGATGCACTTCGACGGCTACGGGACGATTGGCACATGCACCAATCTGATGAGCAGCATCCGATCGGAGCGCAAGAAAGCCGCGACGACCAAGAGCGACGCGGCAGCCCCGAAAGGGTGACGGCCGGGCGTCGGGTGCCCCTGAGCTCGATGCCCGAGTGAAGCCAGCCGGCTGATGGTCTTGTCGCGAGGCGCCTTCGAGGGTCCGCCTGGACTGTTCAAACGGCGTCGGTCGGGCGGCGGTCCCAGGGTACCTGACGCTGCTTGAACGCCAGGGCTGCGACCGGGATCGAGCGAACGATGGGCTGCGGTTGGGCGCGCGCTTCGGGCTCGATGAAGGGACGGTCGAAACGAAGCGGATAGACCACTTCGGCCGTATCGGTATTGGTCTTCGAGGGGTCGTTCGCGACACGGGCGAGCGCTGGCCAGAAGACGAGCCCGCGCGGCTTGATGTCGTAGCGCGCTCCGGGTGGCAGGGCGGCGATGATGTCCTCACGAAGGAGGTCGACGCTGGCGAGCGCGTAGAGGCGGGTCAGCGCGCTGTCGAACATGGTGCGCTGGGTCGGGTCGAGAAGGGAGACGAAGCCCGGGCGCACGACGTGCGCGACGAGGTGACGGGCCTGTTCCTCGAAGGCGAATTCGAAGTCGGGCAGGTCCGGGCCCATGGTGAGGGTGACCGCAATGCGGGCCGGGCTGAGCTTCACAGAAGCGACGCCGAGTCGGTCGGCATCGGCGAACTGTTCGCAGAGAACCAGCGGCGCTTTAAGCTCGCGCAGGATGAAGCGTTCGATAGACTGCTCGACGTGGTGGAGCGCGTCGGTGAGGCGGCGGATCTCACGCGTGCGGACGCGGCGCTCGGCCCGTCGCAGCTTACGCAAGAGCGTTGGGATGGTGCCCGAGTGGAAGCCTGGCCGCAGGAGGCGATGCATCGCCTCGCCGTGCGAGCCGACGATGACGGGGCGCAGGAAACGGTTGCGGTTGGCAGCGTAGAGGCGCCAGTTCTCCTTGAATTCCCAGACGAGGAAGCCGGCGATGCCGGGTACTGCGAGCTGGAAGACGCCAAGCCCGATGAAGTTGCCCCAGGCCGGCCCCATCGAGCCGGAGAGCTCTTGCGCGACGAAGGCGCTCGCCGGGAGTGTGACCTTGTGGGTCACGGTGACGACCGGGAAGTGTTTGATCGGGTTCAACTGGGGCTCGGCGACGAGGCTGACCGTGAGGCGCACGAGGTAGGCGACGACCGCCCAGACGACGCCGAAGACGGCCTTGACGACGAGCCCGACGGTCGAGTCGCCGCGGCGATATCGGAGCCACTGGTCAACGACGTAGAGGACGACTTCGACCTTGTCGACGATACGCTTGAAGAGGTCGAGGACCGCCGCAATGAGGCCGGGAACGAGCTCATGATGGATGTGGTGCCAGGCGATGATGACCCCGTCGCGAGTCTGCTCGGCGAAGCGCGCGCCGCGGCGGGTGAGAAACCAGATCGAGAACGCGGCCGTGAGCGGCAAGCCGACGAACAGCCAGAAGCGGGCGTCGTGGGTGACGATGACCGCGATGAGGGTCGGCAGCAGCGCGAAGAGCGTCGGCCGCCAGACGTGCTCTCGAAAGATGCGCCAGCCGCGTGTGCGCAGGATGGCGACGACGAACGGTAACGCGAGGAAGCGCCTCGGGAGCTCGGAGAAGATGAAGTTGAAGGCGTGGCCGACCCGGCGGAGAGCGCGCACTGTCCAGCGCCGTGCGGTCTCGGAGTGGATGAGCGCGAAGAGGAAGAGAGTCGTCGCGATGAGGACGGGGATGGACGCGATGCGCGGGTGGCCACCGAAGATCCAGCCGACGACGGCGAGCACCGTGTGGTCGAATCCCTCGACCGCGATGAAGGCGCCAAGGACCGGCAAGAGCAGGAAACGTACGAGGATGCGCCCGATGGCCGTGCCGAAGAGGGCAGCCGAGAGGCGGTGGAAGGCGCGCCGATAGAACTCGGCCTTACGATAGCCGGAGTCGAGGGTGTCGGCGCAGCGCTGGTCGAGGCGCAGGAGCGGGTCGCCCTTGAACCATTCGCCAGGGCCGCGCAGGTCGGCGAGCTTGAGCTGATTCATCGCCAGGGTGTCGCGCAGGTCGGCGAACGCGATGAAGCCGCGGTCGATGAGCTTGTCGCAGAGCTCGGCCACGACCTTCTCGGCGGCCACGCGCTCTGCGAGTCTGGGGTGCTGGGTGGGTCGGGTCGGGTCGTCGGGCTGGTTCGGAACGATGCTCGCGTCGGAGAGTGCGCGGTGCAAGAGAGCGCCGACGTCGGCGCGGACCTGGGTCTCGAGGGTGAGAGCCAGAGCGCCGATGAGGCGTTGCAGGCGGCGGCGCTCGGCCTCGGTGAGGCGTGAGGCGATGAGGCGACGCTCGGCGCGGGCGACGTGGCGGGCGCTTGCGACGCGCTGACGGATGACCTCCTGGCGGCGAATCGGAGCGCGGCCAAAGCTGCGCAGAAAACGCCCGAGGTCGATGTCCCAGACCGGCTTTTCGGCGTCGTCGCAGGCGCGTTCGAGGTCGTGCAGGAGGCGCGCTTCGACGCGTGCCATCCCCCAGCGGGCACGCGGCACCAGGGCTTCCAAAGCGGTGGTCCAGGCCTTTGGTGAGTCGCCGTCGGGGCTCAGGCCGTGGAGGCGACGCGCGAGTGTGGCCACGGCTTGTGAGGTCGGCTGCGGCCGGCCCATCGGGTCGGTGGCGTCAACCGCGTCCACAGCCGGGGAGGCCGAGCGGGGTGCCCGACGGGAGGCTGTCCAGGCGACCGGGTCGGGCGCGCCTTCGAGGCGGGTCTCTTCAAAGAGTGCGGGAGCCGGCACGAGCGAGTCGAAAAGCGCGATGAGGTCGGCCCGGTCTTGTCGGTCGGCGAGCAGGGGGAAATAACGCCCGAGCAGGGAAGGCTCGAAGAACCGCAGCTCGTTGTAAAGAGCAATGAGCTCCATCAGTTGGCGGGTCTCAGTGGCGGCGCGGGTCATCAGCAGCTCGTCCTCGAGGACACCGCGTGCCTCCGCGAACGGGAACTGGCCGATTCCGGGGGACTCGGGTCCGTGACCGATGAGGTCGAGGACACGGGCGCGATCGAGGCGACCGTCTGCGACCTGACGGCCGAGCTCTTCGTCGATGCGCGCGTGGAAGAGGCAGCGCCAGGTGTCGACCAGGACGGCATCGATGTCTTGACCTTCGAACGAACGGTCGCCACGCGGCACGAGGATGACCCAGTCGCCGGGCCCCTCTCTGAGCTGGGCGTCGACCTCGTCTTCGGCGCGGATCGAGGCGATGAGGGTGGCGCGAGGGAGGGCGTAGACGTGGGTGTGAGGGACGAAGGTGCGGACCTGGGCTATGCCGCGGTCCTCGCGCACGGCGCGGCGCATGAGGCTGTCTTCGACGACGAGCGCGTGAGGGCAGCGGGTTTTGATTCGTGATTCGAGCTCGGCCGAGGTGAGACGCACCGCGACCTTCTACGCACGGCGGAGGCGCTGGTCAAAGGTAGCGAAGTGCGGCTTGCGGCGAGGCGGCAAGATGTGTGTAGTCGGCGCATGCGGATCGACGAAGCGAACAAGGTGCTTTCTGAGGTGGCGCCGGGGAGCGTCGCGCTCGAGGTGACAAAGCTGCTCGGAGGTGTGTCGGCCCTCACGGAGTCGATTCGGTTCCGAACGGCGAAGGGAGTCGAGCGGAGACTCGTCGTGCGGCGCCCGACCGAGTACCTGCGGACGCTGGACCCGGGTGGGCTCGAGCGTGAGTGGGCGATGCTCGGGTTGGCGCAGCAGGGTGGTCTTGCCGTACCCGAGCGCATTCACTTCGATGCCCGGGGGGACCTGTTGGGCGAGCCGTGTATGGTCGTCGAACACATCGATGGTGAAGCGGTTTTTGCGGTGGACGACGTCGTATCGTATGCGCGGCAGGTGGGGATGGCGTTGGCTCGGGTGCATGAGCTGCCGGTCGCGGAGGCGAGGCATCTGCGAAGCGTCAATGTGCCTTCGCCCGTCGGGCGGGTGGAAAGCGATGAGGTGCTCGCGGCCGCAAGGGAAAGGGTTCTGGCGTGGGGCGGCTGGGGCGACGAGCGCATCGCGGTCCTGCACGGTGACTTCTGGCCGGGCAACCTCTTGTGGCGCGACGGGCGGCTGGTCGGCATCATCGACTGGGAAGACGCGTGCCTGGGTGACCCGCTGGCCGACGTCGCAATCAGTCGACTGGACCTGCTCTGGCTCTTCGGGGAAGAGGCGGCCCAGTGCTTCACCGAGGCCTATGGCAGCCGTTGTGTGATCGACCCCGAACGCCTCGCGTTGTGGGACCTGCGTGCGGCGTTGCGACCGGGCGAGCAGCTCCCGCTGTGGGCGAGCGCCTATGTCGACAAGGGGCGGTCCGACATCACGGCCGAGCACATGCGTGTCAAGCAGCTGCGGTTTGCCGAGGCAGCGCTCGGACGCGTGCCCATCCGATGAAGAGGAAGAGCATCGCAGCGAAGAGGCTGGGCGAGGTAGAGGCACAACCGTTGTCGCCATGACAGGTCGGGTCGACGTCTGCGTTGGCGGCGCACTCGAGGTCGAAGCGTACCGTCTTCGTATTGAAAGCAACGTCGTGCCCGGGGATGGTCGCGCTCGCGGAGAGCGAATATTCGCCTGGCTCGTTGCCTGAGTATTGGCCTGGGTCGCGGCTGAGGCAGACGACGTAGGGCGAGAGTCCAAGTGGCGAGGGATCGACAAAGGGTGAGCCATCTTCGTTCTGGTCGGGGAGACCCGAGATGTGCCCAGTATCGGCGCTCCAGCCGATACGCAGCGCGTCTCGCCAGGGCAGTGCCGCATTCGAGAGCGTGAGGCGAATGTCGCGTTTGGCGACATCGGCGGCAGAGGTGCAGCTTCCGCTCGCGGTGCGGACCTGGCAGGTGGCTCGGCTTTGTTCGGTGACGGATAGCTTGCCGAGCGAGGTCGACGGCTCGGGGAGTGGAGCCTCGGGGCCTGCGCGGAAGGTGAGGTGTGTGAAATCGGGTGGTGTAGTGTCGTAGCAGGGCGTCGCGATGGTGACGTTGTAGGTCGCGCCCTCGATCAGTGGACGGGTGAAACGCGCGAGGTGTCGGTAGGAATCGGGGGACTCGAGGTCGACGGGGAGCTCACGGGCCGAGCCGTCGCCGAGGATCTCGGTGACTACGATGGGAGGGACGTTGGGCGGAAGGATCCAGCTCGCCATGGCTGACCATCGGAGGGCGGGCAGGTTGGCTGGAACCTCGCCACCGGACGGTGTCACGACCGCCCGACACTGGATGCTGCAGGCCGTGGCGCGTGGCGACGCAACCACCGTTGCCGCGGCGACCGACATCAGAAGTGCAAGCGCGGCGTTCATGTCCCCGGCACGAGAGCCACGTAGGCCCCGACGGGATCCTGGACCATGGCGTACACGTATGCGCCGTCGTCCTTCTGCATTGCGTTCATGACCTTGCCGCCTTCGTCGGGCACACGACGCAGGCTCTCGGCCAGGTCGCCAACGGGCAGGTAGATCATCCAGACCGGTGGCAGTCCTGCGTTGGGACCGCGCGCGTGGCAGACACCGGCCGCCGGGTTTCCATCGCCGCCGAGCATGACGTAGTCGGCGTAGCGGTCGTCGCCTTTGTCCATCTCGAGGTCTTGAGCCGCCCAACCGACGACCTGCTGATAGAAGTCCCGGGTGTTGGTGGCGTCGGGGATGGTCAGGTCGAGCCAGGCGATACGCCCCATCGGCGAAGATGCCGGGACACCCGATGAATCGTGCCCGAGGCCAGGTGGCAGGGCGGACTCATCGACGATTGGGATGATGCCAAATGCGGCGCCGTTCGGATCGAGCAGCACGGCGAACTGGCTCTTGCCCTCGGCGTCTTTGGCGTGCGCGTGCATCAGGACCTGGCCACCGAGGGCGACTGAGCGCTCCACGCTGAGTGCCACATCGGCGACCTGGATATGCGGCATCCACTGGACTGGCAGGTGGGCATATTCGGGGGTGCGCGCGCCGAGCCCGATGATCGGGATGCCGAGGTTGTTCATGAGGTCGGCTTCGCGCCACAGCGGCGTCTCGCCGGTGCTGAGCACACGCGAGTAGAAACGCACGGCGTGAGCGTGTTCGGGAACGGCGATGTCCGCGCTGAAGACGGCGCCGACGCAGGGGGCGAAGGGGCTCATTGAGGGGCTCCTGATGGTTTCGGTTCGATGGCGTCTCGATAGCGTTGTGTAGCGCAATCATTCGCGTCCGCAAAGGGCTGGCTCGATTTTGAAGCGGCGTCGCCCTGCTTTCGGCAAGAGACGGACACGCCATCTCAGAGGCCGGGCTTACTGCGACCGATGGCCTGCGCGACGAGCAGGCCTGCGGAGATGGCCATGGCGATGAGGAGCATACGTAGGGCGGCGTCGATGCCGCTCGTGACGTCGGCCCCTAGGAAGAGCGACACGCTGCGGAACCCGAACGAGCCGGGGACGAGCAACAGCGTCGCAGGCACGAGCGTCAGGAGCTGCGGGCACTCGGCGAGCTGCCCGTGGATGCGGCTCGCGAGGCCGACGACAAACGCCCCGAGAGCGGCGCCGAGCTCCGGCCCCATGAGGTCGCTGCCGAGGCGGGCGCCAAAGAAGCCGAGCGTACTGACGATGACGATGGCGAGGAGGCGCTCGGCGCGAGAGTTCGAGAAGACACCCATGACGACCGCGACGAGTGGCAGGATGGCCATCGTGACCCAGGCCGGCAAAGCGTCGGGAGCGACGGTCGGGGTCGGCCCAAAGAGGCCCTCGGCGATCTTCGAGCCAAGGGCGACACCGACGGCCATCTGGAGCAGGGTCGTTGCGGCGGCCGTCGCGCGGGCGGTGCCAGAGGCGAGGTGGCGGGTGGCGAGCTCGGTGACGGCGACCGTGAGCGTCATGCCGGGCAGGAGGCCGACGACGCCCGAGAGGGTCGCGACATAGCTGGACAAGTGGAGGTCGAGGGTCTCGAGCCAGGTGGCCATGGCACCCGAGACGAACGAGGCGACGGCGGCGGCGAGCAACTCGAAGACGGGGGCGCCCGTGGTGACGCGGGCCCAGGCGAGCGACAGAGCGCCGACGAGCCCGCCGACGAGCGCGCCGACCGCGACCTCGAGAATGCCGCCGCCAAAGAACAGGGCGAGGCCCGCCGAGAGCAGGAGCCACAAGGTGACGAGGGCCGAAGCTTTGAGGACCTGCGGGTGGTGCTTGACACGTTCGAGCTCGGCGTAGCCCTGGGCGGGGGTCCAGACCCCGGAGATGACGCGGCGCACGATGCGGTCGAGTCGGTCGAGGCGGCCGAGGTGGACGTCGACCGGGGTGACTCGCAGCAGGACGGTGCGCTGTTGTTCGACTGGACCGAAGGCGAGCATGAGCATGGTCGGGGTCGAGAACACGACCGACATGACGCCCAGGCGTCGGGTGACCTCGTCGATCATCTCTTCGAGGCGGTGGGCCGGGGCGCCGGACGCGTGCAGCTCCATGGCGAGCGCGATGACGAAGCTCTCGGTCGGGCCGAGCGCGTCGTTGGTGGAGCTCGTCAGGTGTGCGTGCGCGAGCTCGGGCTCGAGCTTCAGCGGGCGAAGGGGTCTCATGACATCGGTCGTAGGCTCATGGCGGGCACAGACTCGACCCGCTCGGGGCGGAACGCAACCCTTCTTTCGACGGTCTCGCAACCGGCGGACCGCGGGACATCACTTGGACCCGGCTGGACACGAAAGGGGTTCAAGGGGAGTTGCGGACGCAGTCGCCGGTCCAGTCGAAGCGTGGCCCCATGTCGACGACCTCGAAGTCGGTGACGCCGAGAAGCGCCAGGTCACGCGGCCCGAGCAGCCCCTCCCACGTGGCCATCGAGTCTGCGTCGGACATCGCCGTCAACGCGATCTGGCCGCCATCGGCCAGGATCATCCCGTAGCGCTGCAGCGCGCGAGCGACTACCCGCGCCCCGGCACTCGGCAGGCCATCGACTGGAAAGTCATCGCGCAGCCGGAGCCGCACGCCATAAGGCATGCCGTTCTCTTGTGCACTGGCAGCGCCCGTCGCGTGGGTCGCCGGCCTGACATATTGCCGATGGGCGATGCGCGAATTCGGCAGGATGAACCGGATCGCATGATTGATCTGACCCGCGGCGACCTCGTCGGCGGTGAACAGGAGCGGCGCAATCGGCAGCCCTGCGGCATCGGCGGACGTACATCCCTCGCCGCGCAGGCTGGACGGATAGGTCGCGGCCAGGTCCCACACCGCCAGGCACCCACCCCAGAAATCGTCGCCTGCGATGTTCGCCCGCCACATCTCGAAGAGTCGGTCGGTCGACCGATCGCGCACGATCAAGTGGCAATCACCGTCACTCTCGCAGGCATATCCAGACTCCCCTTCGAGCGCGCCGCCCGCCGGAACGGGCACAGCGACCTCGTCACAATCGGGCTCGTAGAATTCGTCGGTCGGTACAAACGCGCGCAGCCCGGAACCGTCGTGCTCGAGGACCCGAATCGAGAAGTCGATTTGAAAGCGGTTCGAGTTCCCCCACCCTCCCCGCTCCGCCAGCGCTGCGATCATCGCCTCGGAGTCGGCATGCGGCAACAGCCCGTCGACCGGCCGGTCCCAGGCCATCTCGTACGTGAACCACCGTCCGAGCTCCCCACCGCTGGTGTCGCCGACGTCCGCAACGACATCCACGCCGACAGCATCGGCATCGTCGCCGACGACATCGGCATCGCCGCCGAGATTGACATCCACCGCATCGACCCGCGTCTCCGGGGCATCCACACCCGTGTCCGCGACGTCCGACGCGCCGCTCGCCCCCGGTCCACACCCGCATAGGGCCACAACGCACCACACGCAACACCCCAGCCGGTCGCCCCTCATCGCCCCTCCATGGCCCGGTCCAACTTTCCCCTCGACCGCGCGCCCCCACGAGCCTACTTTCGCACGCCGCCGGGCGCAAATCCCGGTTCGCCGCCGCAGCTTCGCGGCCCCCGGAGCCCCTTCCATGCCCCCACGCCACGGCCTGCTGCTGACCAACCTCGGCACCCCCGACGACCCGCAGACCCCGGCCGTCCGCCGCTACCTGGCGGAGTTCCTCTGGGACCGCCACGTGCTGGACATCAACCCCGTCGGCCGCTGGCTGCTGCTGCACGGCATCATCCTGCGCACCCGCCCGTCGAAATCCGCCCACGCCTACCAGAAGGTCTGGACCGACCGCGGCTCCCCGCTGATGTTCCACTCGCAGGACCTGACCGCAGCCGTCCAGGCAGCTCTCGGCCCCGAGTGGAAGGTCTCGCTCGGCATGCGCTATGGCAACCCCTCGCTCGAGGCCGGCCTCGCCGAGCTCAGCGGCGTCGAGTCCATCACCGTCCTGCCGCTCTACCCCCAGTACGCCAGCGCCTCGACCTACTCCACGCTCGAGCGCCTAGACGAGCTCCTCGCCAAGCACTCCCCGCGCCCGACGCTCAAGGTCGTGCGCGACTTCTACGCCGACCCCGGCTTCATCGACGCGCAGGCCGCCGTCGCCAAGGACGCGCTGGCGGCATTCAAGCCCGACCGCATCCTCTACTCGTTCCACGGCATCCCCGAGCGCCACCTCACCAACATCCACCCGGATGTCTGCAAGTTCGCCACCTGCTGCGACGCCGTCACCGCCAAAAACGCCCTTTGCTACCGCGCTCAAGCCTTCGCAACCGCACGCGCCCTGGCCACTTCGCTCAACGACCCGCACCCGCCGCTGGTCGCGTTCCAGTCGCGACTCGGCAAGATCCCCTGGATTCGCCCCTACACGGACGAGGTCCTGACGACCCTGCCGAAGCAGGGCATCAAGCGACTTGCGATCCTCTGCCCCTCGTTCACCGCCGACTGCCTCGAGACGCTCGAAGAAATCGGGCTGCGCGCGAAAGAGGACTTCATAGCAGCGGGCGGCGAAGACCTCATCGCCATCCCGTGTGTCAACAGCCACCCGCGCTGGGTCGAGGCCGTCGTCGACCTCGCCAGGACCGCCGGCCCGCCTCCGTCGCAACGGCTCGTCTCGGCCTGCGCCACGAGCTGATTCGCTGCCATTCTGTTAGGGTGTGCTACACGCTGCGGATGACGCTTCCGCGCTGGAACGTTTGGCGCCCATGCTGATCCTCACACAGCTCAACCCCCTCTGGCTGCTCGCCAGCCTCGTCGTCAGCGAGCCCGCACCGCGTTGTCGCGACACGACCGTCTGGCTCCGACAGGACGCCGCCCCCGACGGCACGCCCGAGCTCGCCCGCCGCCTGGAGACCTGGCTCGCATCGACCCCGAACCTCGACGACGAGCTCCTGGACCCGGAACAGATCGCCGCCCTCAACGCCCGCAACGTCGCCACCATCGGCGCCTTCCGCGACCCCATCACGACCACCGCCGCCGTCATGCCGATCGAGTCGGTCGACGCCGAGCTCAAAGACCGCCTCGCCGTCATCGGCGAACGTGTCCGCTCCGGCGAGTACGTCGCCTCACCCGCCCCGCCCGTCGGCGACACGTTCGATGAGGCCGTCCACCGCGTCGAGAACGCCTTCCCCGTCGACCGCCTCGTCGCCCTCGTCGAGCCCGCCGACCTGCGCTGTATCCCGATGTCAGCCGGCCTCTTTCGTGGCCGCATCGACCCCGACTTCGACCGCAATCAGTGCTCACGCCTGCACCCCGGCGACCTGCTCCGCGTCCAACGCGAGACCCCCGACGGCTGGCTCTACGTGCGCGCCGGCCACGCGGTCGGCTGGGTCCACTACCCGACCCACACACCACCCCTCACCGCCGACGAGCTCTCGCTGCTTGCACGCCCCCACCTGACCCTCGTCGACGACCTCGTCCCTGCCACCACCGCCCACGGCGACCTCACCTTCCTGCGGCTCGGCTCGCACTTTCCCATGCTCCCGAGCGCGGCCACCCCGGACGGCGAGCCGCTCCACATCCTCATCCCATCGCCGTCCGGCTACACCGACGCGTGGCTCCCGCCCAATTCCCGCGTCCACATTGGCACACCCGCCTTCACGCGCCGTCGCGCTCTCACGCTCCTCTTCGACCGCCTCGGCGACCCCTACGGCTGGGGCGGCACCCGCGGCTTTCGCGACTGCTCGGCCCTGCTCCTCGATGCGCTCGCCGTCTTCGACCTCCGCCTCGGCCGCAACTCCAGCGTGCAAGGCCTCGCCGGCTCCGAGGTCATCGACACCGCCGCCATGTCCGCCCCCGAGAAACTCGTGGCCATCCGCAAGGCCCACACGAGAGGCCTCGTCTTTCTGTACATGCCCGGTCACATCATGGTGTATCTCGGCGACCTCGATGGCCGGCCCTACGCAATCTCCGCCATCTCCGAGTACCTCTTGCCCTGCCCCGAAGGAGGACATCAGACCGTGAGAATCGACCGCGTCGACGTCACCGACCTCAACCGGGGCGAAGGCACCGAACGAACGAGCTTCTTGACCCGCATCAGCCGCCTGTCGGTCTTCGGCCCGCCATGATGTCCGTCACTCTGCTGCTTGCTTTCGTGTTGTCCCCCACCCTCGCACAGGTCGACCCGGTGCCAACCCAAGGCGCCTTGGCGGACCTCGCGGCACTGCCCGAGTGTGTCGATTCGCTCGACGTCTCGATCTTCAACTCGCCGCGGCGCCCACACAAACGCGGTCCGATGCGGATCCTCGTCGCCAGCGAACAGGCCCTGCCTGCGAATGCCAAGATCGTCCTCCTCGCACCCGACACGTCGACCTCCACGCCCACCCTCATCACGACCGGCGGCCCGCCATACGGCCTCGTCGCGACCGTCGACAACCCCGCCGTCGGCAACTGGCGCGCGGCACTCACCGATGGCCAATCCGTCCTCGCCTGCCAGGAGATCGAGGTCCGCGACCGCCCGTCCGGACCCGGCATTCTCACCGTCGACGAAGACCCCTTCTGGGAGTCGCGCATCAAGTGGGAACGCGACACCGAGAACCTGTTCTCGCTCTGGGTCGAGCGCCTCTTCGACGCCCCGCTGGCCGAAGACGTCTCGTGGAACCCGCTGTCCAAGGTCATCCGCGACCGCGACCGCAACCTGCTCTACGACCACCTCGGCCTCGACGAAGACAAGGACGGCCTCGGCATGAACCCCGACTGCGCCGACTTCCCTTACGCCCTTCGCGCCTACTTCGCCTGGAAGATGGGTCTGCCATTTGCCATGCGAAATTGCCGCCGTGGCAATGCCGAACGCGCTCCGACCTGCGGCTCCGAGCTCGTCACCAACGAGCTCCCGACCGACACCTCCAACCGTGTCGCCGCCTTCAGGAGCTTCCACAAGAAGCTGCGCGCGACCGTCCATTCGAGCTCGCTGCGCGGCGCCCCGACCGACGAGAAGTCCGACTTCTACCCGGTCCGCCTCGACAAGAAAGCGCTCCGCCCCGGCACCATCTACGCCGACCCGTACGGCCACACGATGATGATCCTGCGCTGGTACCCGCAGACCGACACCCAGGCCGGCGTCCTCATGACCGTCGACGCCCAACCCGATGGCACCGTCGGCCGCCGCGTCTTCTGGAAGGGCGCCTTCCTCTTCCCGCGTGACGGCGATGTGGCCGGCGCCGGCTGGAAACGTTTCCGCCCCGCCCGCGGGCGCGGCGACGCCATCGTCGAGCTGACCAACGAGCAGATCAACGAGTCCCCCGACTACGGCGACTACTCGACCGAACAATGGTCCAAAGGTCAGGACGGCTTCTACGAGGCGATGGACGCCGTCATCTCGCCCAACCCCATGCCGCCCGAGACAGCCCTCCGCGCGACGATCGACGCGCTCTACCAGCAGGCGCTGCGCCGCGTGGAGTCGATCGAAGCCGTCCGCCCCTGGTTCGAGAAAAACCCCGGCAAGACCATCGCGATGCCAAAAGGCTCGGACATCTTTCTCACCGCCGGCCCCTGGGAGGACTTCTCCACCCCGTCGCGCGACATGCGGATGCTCATCGCCATCGACACCGTGCAAGACTTCGCCGCACGCGTGAAGCGCCGCCCCGAGCGCTTCGTCATCGCCCCTGGCGACTCGGCCGAAGCGCTCTCGCGCCGGATCGCCGAGCTCACCGTGTCGGACACCAAGGGCCGCACGCTGACCTACCAACGCTCCGACGGCGTGAGCCAGACCATCACGCTCTACGACCTCATGCAGCGCAAGGCTCAAATCGAGCTCGCCTGGAACCCGAACGACTGCCCCGAGCTGCGCTGGGGGGCCCCCGAAGGCTCACCCGAGCTGGCCACCTGCAAACGCCAGGCACCTCCCGCCCAACGCGAGATGATGATGACCATGCGCCAGTGGTTCATCGCTCGTGAGCGCCCACTCCAGCACTGATCCAACGCTGCCTCCGGGCCCTCCGCCCGACCCGCAACAGGTGTCTCGCCGCCATGAACTGGCCCCTCTTCCAGACCGCCTGCCTCGTCGTCCTGGCCTTCGCCTACGCGCTGCTCTACCGGGACACCGCCCCGTCCGAACGCCGCCGCCTCACGACCACCATCGTGCTCATCGCGCTCACCTCGTGGGCCGCCGAAGAGACCTCCATCCTGCGCTACGGCTTCTATGGCTACCCCGACACGTGGTGGCTCAAGCTCGACGAAGTTCCGCTCATCGTCGTCCTCATCTGGCCGCTCGTCGTCCTCACCGCCGACCAGGTCATCCGCGCCCTCTTCCCCGGCCTCTCGCGCATCGGCCACGCGTTCGCCATCGGCCTCATGGTGTTCATCGATGCATCACTCGTCGAGACCGTCGCCGTCGCATCTGACCTCTGGTTCTGGGTCGAAGGTGGCTACCTCGGCGCCCCCCTCATAGGCCTCATCGGGTGGGCCGCCTACGCCTTCTCCATCGCGCTGGTCCTCCCCTCACACCCGAAGTCCCCCTCGCCTGTCACCCGCTCACCCGACTCCGCTCGCCCCTCACCTACCCCCGCCTCGTTCACGACCCGCCTCACCCATCGCCTCGATGACCTCGCCCACGACCTGCACTCACCTTCGCCGTGGCTCGCGTGTCTCGTCACATGCGCCATGTCGCTCGCCGTCACCCACGCGCTCCTCGTCCTCACCTGGTGGGCCTTCTTGCGCCATGCCCTGCGCGACGAGCTCCCGCACTATGCCGCCTACATCGCGCTCGCGGTAAGCATCTCGATTTCCGTGATAATGATTCGCCGCCCGCATCGGATCCCACTCGCCACCGCCATCCCACGCGCCGCCGCGACCTCGGTCTTCGTCGTCCTGCTTGCCCTCTACGCCGAGGGCCCGCCGCTCTACGTCCACTTCGCCGCCATCGCGCTGCCCTACCTCGCCCTCATCTCCTGGCGCCCCAACCGCGCACTCGCCTGACGTCGCTATACGTTTCCCTCACCACATGGGAATGGAAACCCATCCGACGTGATCGGACGTTTCCTACTGGCCACCACCGGTCCCCAGCATCCCTCGAGGCTCTCATGCTCCGCCCGCTCACCGTCCTCGGCCTCACAGCCCTCGCCGTCACAACCCTGGTCTTCACCACCCCGACCCACGCAGAAGAACGCGACATCTGGCTCCAGCGCCTCCCGGCTGGCGGCGTCCGGTTCGCGACGCAGGTCTACTCGTCCTCGGACAATGCGAAGCACCGCTTCATCATCGCCGAGGTCTCACACACCGGCATGACCCTGCTCGCCGAGGAGAACCACGCCGACTACCAGTCCTTCCCTTGGAAAGACAGCCGCACCCTCGTTGCACTCGGCGACGTCAACAATAGCGGGCAACCCTTCCTCCAGGTCTACGTCGACGGCAAACCATCCGGCGCCCGGATCTCCATCCCCAACGCCTCCTGGGAGCTGTCCGCGAACCAGGAGCTCGGCCTGCTCTTCAATCTCCGCATCGACAAGAAGCAGAACTACTGGGTCGGCACCTGCCTCGCCTACGACGACAATCGCCCCAACACCTGCAAGGCCTACCGCGCCCTTCGCGCCGACCTCGCCACCGGCTCCTTCGACCGCCTCACCCGCAAGGTCCCGCCCGGCACCAAAGACACACGCCGCCTTCAAAGCGGGCTCGCCCCCAACGAGCTCGGCCGCCTGTCCGCGCCAGCCGGCTACAGTGTCAAGCTGCACAAGGTCGACATCAACGACGGCAGCGCCATGATGGGCGACGGCACGAACGTCCCGGCCTTCACCTGCACCGGCCCATCGGGCTCGGCCACCTGGCCCTCGGCCGACGTCACCAACTGGGAGTTCTTGACCCGCCCGAAGACCATCCGCTGGGCCCGCCACGAACCTCCGCTCTTCATCGCCGAAGGCCCCGCCACCAACCCCATCGCCGAGACCGGCCCCTCCTTTCGGGTCTTCCGCGCATGCTCCACGCAGGCCATGGACGACGCCGTCATCGGCCCCCACGACCTCTGGCTCGAGCTCGAGTACGAGATCGCCGACATGATCGTGACGGGCGCGCACTGGGTCGTCAACGTCGGCCCCATCGCACTCGGCCAGGTCCCCGGCTCGGACCTCATCGCCATCGCCCCCGAGTGATCAGTCGGGTCTACGCCCCGCTCGACTGCGACCTCCAGACAGGCCCTGCACTCTTTTCTCGGGTCAGGTGTAACGCCACGCGCACACGCTGGACTGTGCCCTCGTGAGCCCGCCGAAGCGCCCCACGCACGACGCGTGGCGGCTGCCTCGGCGGACGTCTTCACCTGTTTGGAGTCCACATGAACCTCGGAAAGAAGCTCTCGCTCGGTATCCTCGCTCTCGGTCTCTCGGCCGGCACCCTGACGCTCGGCGCCGGTTGCGGCTCCACCCAGAGCCAGCAGAAGGCCGAAGGCCACTCGTGTGGCGCGACGTCTTGCGGCGCCGAAAAGAAGAAGGAAGGCGGCGAGGCCTCATGCGGCGCCAAGTCCTGCGGCGCCGAAAAGAAGACCGACGCCGGCGAGAAGACCTGCGGCGCCAAGTCCTGCGGCTGAGCGATGAGATACGGTCAGGACTTCCTCGGGGTCGGTATCGGCCTACGCCGCGAGCACTACGACTCGCTCTGGGACCACACCGGCGACATCGACTTCGTCGAAGTCCTGACCGAGAATGCCATTCGAGAGTCACTCTCGGACGACACTCCCCCCTTCGTCCGCTTCGGCGGTCGCACCCGTGAGGCGCTCGACCGAGCGTCCCAGAACTTCCCCGTGGTGCTGCACGGAGTCTCTCTGTCCATCGGCAGCGTCGACCCACTCGACCCGGCGTTCCTCGACGCGACCGACCTCCTCGGCGACGAGGTCGGTGCGCGTTGGTTCTCCGACCACCTGTGCTGGAGCTCGGCTCACTCGGTCGAGCTGCACGACCTCTTGCCGCTTCCCTTCACCACCGAGGCCGTCGACCACGTCGTGCGCCGCGTGCGTGAGGTCGCCCGTCGCAGCAAGCGCCCGTTCTTGCTCGAGAACCCGACCTATTACTGCGACGTGTCGGGCCATCGCCGCGAGATGGACGAGGCGACCTTCATCCGTCGCATCGCCGACCAGAGCGACTGCGGGCTCTTGCTCGACGTCAACAACGTCTACGTCAACGCGGTGAACCACGGCTATGACGCGCGCCGCTTCCTCGACGCCTTGCCGCTCGAACGTGTCGCCCAGATCCACCTTGCGGGCCACATCACAACCGAGCTCGACCACGACGGCCACAAGGAGCAGGTCCTCATCGACACCCACAGCCGCCCCATCGACGCGCATGTCCTCGACCTCTACGCCCACGTCCTCGAGCGCACCGGCGCGGTCTCGACCCTGCTCGAGTGGGACCACGACATCCCCGACATCGATCGTATGGTCGCCGAGCTCGCCAGCATCCGCGCCACCCTCGAACGAGTCACCGGCGACTCGAGGCCGGCATGAACCTCACCACCCTCCAATCCACCCTGGTCGCTGTCACCCGCGGCGACGCCCCCCTCGAATCCAGCGCGAGCGACCTCGTAATCCCGTCCTACCGCTTGAACATCTACCGCGAGTTCGTGCAGGGCCACGTCACCACCATCCTCGACAAGCTCTACCCGGTGGCACTCTCCACGCTGACCTCACCCTCACAGCTGATCGCCGACTTCCTGCGCACCCACCCACCGCGCCATCGCGACCTCAACCTCGCCGGCGCCCCGTTTCCGGCCTTCCTCGATGACCTCGGCTTCGGCTTCTCCGCGAGCCTCGCCCAGCTCGAATGGGAGCTCTTTGCAGCCGCCGTCCACCCCTCCATCGTCCAGCCACCGGAATCCAGATTCACTCTGAACCCAAGCATCTCGATTTTTGAACAATTCTACCCGGCCGTCCAGTTCATGGTCGACCACCCCGAACCCGACCCAAGCCGCTCACCCGTCGACCAACCCCTCCCCGCCCGCCTCGACGCCCCGCAGGTCGCGCTCGTCTACCGCCGCGAAACCCACGCCGTCGCGTTCCGCGTCCTCGACGCCCCGACCGCACGCGCCCTCTCTGCACTCGCCAACGACACCATCCCCGACGAGGCCGACCTCGACCACACGACCTCACTCGGCGTCATCCTGCGCCGCTGAGCCCTCGTGAGCGCCGCCCCTCACGGCGAGCGCAGGACCTCCGTCAGGCTCACGCCCCACCAGGCCTCCGCTTCGGAGGTCGGGCGCTCCTCGATGTGGTCAGGTGGGCGCAAGAACTGGACCTGACCGTCCCAACCACCCGACGCAATCCATCGACCGTGGGGCTCGACGACCAGTGTGTCGGCACGGACCTCGTGCGCCCGCAGCTTCGCCCAGGGCTTGTCCGGCGCAGCAGCGCGCCAGACATAGACGGTGCCGTCCTTCGAGGACGCGGCGATGAGGTCGCCCGCGGCAGCGACCGCGATGAGGTCGGCCCCGACCGCGGACAAGCCTGGTCCCTCGACCCCCTCGAACCACTGGCGGATCCCGTCGGGGGAGGCCGCCCGCACATGGCCACGATCGTCGACTGTCACGTCGATGGCGGTGAAGTCGATCGCCAGCGGCTCGAGCGGCTTGCCCAGGTGCAGGTCGAGCGCGTGCGACAACCGCTGGTCTGCGCCGAGCACCACGGCGCGGCGGCCGTCGGGGCTCGTCGCGAGATCCAGGCCGTCGTACCGGGCGAGCTTGATCGCGGGTCGGGTCGGGCTCAGGTGCAACAAGAAGCTGCCGTAGTCGAGTGCGAGGGCGGTGCCGTCGGCGAGCACGGCGATTCGTCGCAGGGAACGATCGGTCTGATACGGACTGGCCAGATGTTTCGGGTCGAAACGCGCGGCGCCGACCGTTCCCATGCCGGCACCGGTGAGCACGTTGCCGGGACCGAATGCGGACGCCTTGACGAAGTCGGACTGCCACGAGTGGGTCGCGACCACCTCGCGTCGCTCCGCGTCGATGAGCGCCAACGAGCTCCCCCAACCGGCGCCCAGGTAACGACCGTCGGGCGAAACCGACAAGGTGCTGATGCCCATCGGGAGGACGAGCTCGCGCGGGCACGAGCCTCGGAAGTCCCAGCGCTCCACCGCCTCATGTGCGACGATGAGGCCGCCGTCCCGGTCGTACACGAATCGCGGGCGCCGGCTGCTGCGAAGGGCAGGCAAGCGCCCTAGCGAGGCCCAGCGCGCGAGATCGATGACACGTGCGGGTTCGCTGTCGGCGAGCACCACGGCCTGGCTCAGGTCGGGCGACACCGTGATGGAGCGAACGAGGCCACGACCGATGACGAGGCTCTGCCGCCCCGACGGCCCGCCGTTTGGAGCGGCGAGATCGACGCGGATCAGGTGGCCCGCGTCGTCGCCCACCAGCAGCCGGTCGGGTGTCTCGAAGGCGACCACCGTGGGGAGCGGGGCCTGGGGCGACACCGGGAAACCTGTCTCGAACCGCTCCTCAGCGGCGTCGGAGAGCCGCCCGACGACGAGCGCGCCATCCGCACATACGAGCGTCCAGTGGTCTCCATCGTGGGCCAACGCCGCCGCGCGGATGCGTGAACCGTGGCACCCTCCGATCGGGATCTCGGCGACGCTGCCGGCGCGGACCAGCGCCGCGAAAGACCCGCCAAACGTCAACGCCGAGACCCCATCGGCGGCTCCCACGACCTGAGTGGGGCTGCTCTTGCTGGGTCGCGTCGCCAGGTGCCGCCCGGTGCGCGCGTCCAGGATCTCGAGCCCGATGTCACGCCTCACGAGTACCATCTCACCGCGCTCCACCATCACGGCAGTCGCAGCTTCGAGGCTCTGCCCCCAGAGCTCGGCCCCTGATTCGTGGACCGAGATGCGGGTACGCGAATGGCACAAGACGCGCACCGCACCTGCCACGACTGCGACATCGGTGGCCTCGCAGTCGAGCGGGCCCAGGCGTTGTCGTGTCGGGCGTTCTGCAGGCAGTGCCATGAGGATGCCGCGCGCCTCGACCGGAGCGTGGGCGAAGGCCTCACGCGCGAGCACTTCGGCCAGCCCCCGTGAGTCGGCAGCGATGGCACGCCGCGCCTCACCGACCAGGGTCACTGCGAGCCGGTCATCGGACAGGTCGCGCTCGGCGGTGATACGCGAGAACGCGACGACCAGCACGATCGCCAGCACGACGAGCCCAGCCGCCGCGACCAAAAGCGGCAACCGCCACACACGAACGAGTCGACGCACGAGCTCGAGCGGCGTGTAGCTGTGGGCGATGACGCGCCGCCCATCCAGGAACCGCCCGAGGTCGTCGGCAAAGGCCTTGGCGTCCGGATAGCGGTCTTGCGCTCGCGGCGCCATGGCCCGCTCGACGATGGCACGTAAGGCAGGAGGGGTATCGTCTTCGGGCATCGCCGGCACCCGGTTGGCAGCGAGCGCACCAAACGTCGCCTCGCGATCCGACTCCGGCCCGAAGACCGTTCGGCCGGTCAGGACCTGACGCAAGATGGCGCCCAGCCCATAGACATCGGTGCGGGCGTCGATGGGCTCGCCGCGAGCCTGCTCAGGGCTCATCGACGACGGGGTGCCGGCGCGCCCCGGGTCCACGGACGGGACGTCTGGAGCAAGTGCCAGTCCCCAGTCGATCACCTGCGTCTCACCGAAGGCACCGACCATGATGTTGGCCGGCTTGAGGTCGCGATGCACGACCCCACGCGAGTGCGCATAGGCCACGGCTTCGGCCGCGGCCTGCACATGCCGCAGATAACCCAGTCGTTCGGCAGCGGTCTTCGAGGCGCTGATGATCGACGCCAGGGAGCTGCCCCGCACGAGCCGCATGGCAAACCACGGCGCGCCCGACGGGCTCGTGCCGGTGTCGTATATCGCAACGATTCCTGGATGTTCCAGGCGCGCAGTGACGAGCGCCTCACGCGCGAGCCGCTGGGTGTCCTGGGGTGACACCGGGGTCTTGACGGCGAGCTCGCGGCCCAGGCGGCGGTCGTAGAAGATGGCGACGAGCCCCATGCCACCCGCGCCGACCTCACCGCGTCGCTCCCAGCGACCGCTGTCATCGAAGGTGTCTGCGAGTGGCGATGCGTTGTCCGCCGTCCGGGCCTCGAGCATGCCCGTCAGCGGATCGACTCCGCTGAGCGCCTCGCTTACGGGCTCGGCGTGGCTCTTCACGTCTCGTCCCGGATGCGGTCCTTGGGGCCGAGCAGCAGCTCGATGCGGCCGGCTCCATCGGTGCGCACCAGATCTGGCCGCAGCCCCGACTCACGCAGGCGCTGGCGAAGGCGTGTGAGCACACGATCCCAGCGCCCACGCAGCGAGACGTCTTCCGTGTCACCGGGCCAGAGCACCCGCGCGAGCGTCCGCCACTCGACCGGCACCCCCATGAGCCCGAGCTCAGACACGAGGCGCGCCGGCAGACCGTCGATGGCGGTGACCTGCGCGCCGCGATGGATGTGCACGGTGTCATAACGCAAGACGATGACCATCGGCGCGTCGAGGTCAGTGCCGCGCTCGGTGACCGGGGTATTGGCGGACTGCAGGGCCACCGTTGCGATGCGGTAGTTGCGGGCACCTACCGAGAAGGTCGAGCCGGCCGCGAGCAGCCTGTCGGGCTCGTTGGGAATACGCAGGTGGAGGTAACGACCGGCCGTCCAGAGCAGCGCATCGGCATCGGGTGTGAAGGTCTGAAGCAGCTCGCCACTCTCGGCGCGTAAGGACGCCACCGGCGGCAGGATCTGGCTTGCGAGCCCATCGCCTTCGATGCCGAGCACGCTGTCCAGAAGCGTGACATCGACGACCCGGAGGTCGATCTCGGGGGCGAGTCGGATGACGAGGCCGGGGGTGAGCGCGACCTCGCTCGTGACCGCGCCACCCACGGCGAAGCGGCCGCGCAGGGCGAGCAGGCGTAACGAGCTGCCCCGCAGGCTGACGAGCGCGTGTGCCTCCGAGATACGCGGGTCGTTGAGGCGCACCGCGGCCGTCGGCAGACGACCGACGAGGTCGCCCGGACATGCGTCGACGAGTCGCTCGTCAGGTAGTCGGAGCCGCGCGAATATCTGCACACGCCGAGGTTAGTCTCATCCTCGCGGTTTGCAAAGGACCTCGCTGGCCCGGACCCGATCGCCGACTTTGCCGCAACTGCACGGGGCAGACCGGACCGGCCGGGAGTGACGATTCCGCACACGGAGGGACAAGCGCCATCGGGGCGGTCGCGCCAGGGTTCGATCGTACACGCTTCATCGGTCGCTGAGAGCAACCTTTACCGGGCGAGTCGACAGTCCGCATGACTCCGGCTGCCGGTCTGCATGCGGTCGGATCGGCAGCGCACGCGCGCCTCGTCACGCCGCTCGGAGCTGAGCATGAGAACACATCTGTGGAGGTGGGGGCCGTTGTTCGGCCTCCTTGGTTTGGCTGCGTGCAGCAGCGGACAGGGCGGTCCCGACGGCCACCTGAAGATCGAGACTTCGGCCCTGACGCTCGAAGGAATCGACGAAGCGATCTACACGGTCACGGTCGAGAACGCGCTCGGCGACGTGGTCTGGCAAAAGGAGCTCGGCTCCAATCAATACGGCAATGGCCGTGGCGCGCTGACCTACGTCGGTCCGTGCGACGCCAGCGACGGCGCCAACCCGAACACGGTCACCGTGTCGGTCGATGCGCTCATCGATGACTCCGGTGCGGAGCTCGGCGAAGGCGACTTTGTGAAGCCCGCGCCGATGGTCCAGGACGTCGACTGCGTGCCGAATGCAGACGTGCTCGTGGTCTTCAACGTGACCGTCATGCGCGACGCAATGCAGGGCTTCTTCGACATCGCGGTGAACTTCTCCGACATCTTCTGCTCGGCCAAGCTCGACTGCCAGCCTCAGCTCCTGCACAACCCGGCGACCGGCAAGCGCGACCTCACGGCCGTCGTCGCTTTCGCCTGCACGTCCGGCGAAGGTCAGGACACGACGCTGTACTGGGGCGACGCCGCCATCGTGTGCCGCGAAGGCGAGCAGGTCACGGCGCGTTATCCGGTGAACCCGGGAGCCGGTGAAGGCAACCAGGGCCCCATCTTCGCCTCGGCGAATCCGGAGAGCAACGGCGTCTTCGAGTGGGCCATCTACCGCACCAACGAACAATTCGAAAATCAAGACATCGACAAGTGCGCGTGGACGATGGCGCTCGGCCTCGACCTCGAGAAGCTCGGTGACAACTGCACCTTCGAGGCGACGGCGACAGCGGCCGATCAACGCTTCGACTCGCCCTACCTCCACAGCCCGCCCAACACGGTCTACCCCCTCATCCGTTGGAAGGTGGACCTGACCCGCGACGACAAGCTCGTGTGCGATGAGAACCCGCTCAACGGCTTCTCGAGCGGCGTCAAGACCGAGTACTCGACCACGGACGGGGTCCAATTCCAGGCCGGCGCCGCCTGCGGTGGTGCGCCCTTCTTCAACCAGGTCGCCTGCACCGGCACGTCGGAGGGCGAACCCGAGATGGCGTTCGCGCCTGCTGGCGACGGCCGGGTCACCGTGTCCTACGGCGGTCAGACCTTCGGTCCGTTCGTCCTGCCCCAAGGAACCACCATCGACGTCGCCTCGGGTGAGTGCTGTGTCGAACCCTGCTGCGAGGAGGCCCCGTGATGAAGCGCTCAACCATCTCTTGTGTCGCGCGCCTCGCGTCGACGGTCGGCCTGCTCCTGTGCCTCGTATCCCCCGCCCATGCCCAGGCCACGGAAGTCAGCGTGCAGCTCGGGCCCGACACCGACATGCCGATCGCCGGCGCCGCGTTCGACTATGAAGTCGTCGTCGACTTCCCTGCCGGCCTCTACACGGGTGCCCGCGTGAAGGCTTTCCTTCCGCCGGGCATCACGCGCGGTGCCTCCGGTTCGCCGACGAGCGGCGAGTTCGACAACGGCGTCTACAACTCGGGCGAGAACAGCATCACCTGGATCCAGCAGGTCCCAGAGATCGACGTGCTGGAAGGCTCGGGCGTACGCAAGTTCACGATCGAGGTGAGCATTCCGCGCCACACCGTGCGCGACGGCCAGCCCTTCACCTTCCGGGCGACAGCGAACGGCGACCAGAATGACCTCCCCTTCCCCGAGGCCACGGACGAGCAGGTCATCACGGCCCGCGGCCAGGGTCTGGTGCTCTCGTTGAGCTACAACGCCTCGATTCGCTACGGTCTGCAAACCGGGCGCTGGGGTTTGTCCGACGAGCCGACGCCGCGTCCGGGATGGTTCGGCAACATCGTCGTGCCCTCAAGGAATGCGGGCACGGGCCCCACCGATCCGGGGGCTACGTTCGCGGTCGAGGTCGGTGCCGGCTATTACCTTCTCAGCGCGGTGGGCAACGGCGTCACAGTGAGCGGCGATCTCACTCCCTACCAGCGCGGCGGCAGCTTCACCGGCGTCCGGTCAATCGGGTCGACCAACGGCCTCAACGGATATGTCGCGATCGGCGTCTTCGTGCCCTGTGAGGACTTTGGCAAGACGGCCGCACAGGAAGCCGAGGTGGCACCGACCTTTGTGAGCCGTGGCAGCATTACCGCGAGCGGGACCGACTACTTCGGCGTCGTCGACGCACAGTCGGTGGATGGTGCCGATATCGCGGGTCCCAATCTCGAGGTCGTGTGCGGCTCGGGCGGGTCCTTCAACACCGACTTCGTCCAGCTCGTGAATGCGGGCACTCGCGCGAGCTGGAAATCGACGACCTCCCCTCCGGCCGGCGTGACGAGCATCACCGACGCGATGATGGTCAACGCGATTCCGCCCGAGGCTACGGGATTCGGCATGCTCACGGCTGGGGGCTATCCCATCGGGCTCGCCGACTTCACCCAACACTTCTGCAACTTTTCGGCGCTCGGCGGCGCACACTTCAGCGTGAGCGAGTTCCTCGCGACGCGTGACGCGAATTGCCGTGACACCTGGGCGTCTGGCGACACTCACCTGGTCCATTACTCGCCCGAGTGGAGAGCCAACGAAGACGGCGTGATGAGCTCCATCAGCATCTACTTCTACGTGGATGTGACCGAGGCCTACTCGCTCGCACACATCGGCGAAAGGCTCGTCAATCGCGGGTACTTCAACGGCACGACCATCTATGGCACGCGTGGTGATCAGGACGCAACCAACGATGCCGCCGACACCTGGCAAGACGCCGCGGGGTCAACGCCCTTCCCCTTGGACGCTGGTCGCTTGTCCCTGGGTGTCGCCACTTCGGGCAGTCCCACTTCACCGGTCGACGCCAACGAGGGCAACGGCGTTGCGACGTGGACATTCGGCAACGACGCGACGCTTCGTTGGCCAATCAACCCCGAGTTCAGCATCACCGCGCCGCCGGGGATCATCATCACCAACTTCGTGTTCACCGCCACCAACTGCGAGGCGCCTGTTCCGGCGGGCATCGTGCCCACAGCGCCCTTCGGGTCGACGATCGCGTTCAAGCTCGGGTCGGAAAGCGAGCCGTGGCGGATCGCCGGCGAAGGCTGCGGAGGCACGCTGAGGGTGAACTTCAAGGCGGATCGCCTCTACCCGTTCTTCGACAACCAGGTCGTCTCGTTCGTCGTGAACGGCACAGTCGACAACCAGACGGGACCGATCACGACGCTGTCGACAGCGTTCACGAGCACTCGCCTCATCGTGACCACCGGCATGGATGTGCAGCTCGAAGGCGGCTGCTGGAACGAACCAGTGGAGGGCGTCACGCCGTCGGGCCCGGGCCTGGTGCTCTTCAAGGCGACCGCCATCAATCGGGGTAGCGAAGACCTCGAGGCCATGGAGCTACGCTTCATCATGCCGCCCGGTGCGACCTACCAGACCGCGTTTGCCGGACCGGACTTCCCGGCAGAGACGACGATAGAGGTCTCGCGTAATGGGGGAGCCACGTGGGCGAACGCCCCGGCAGGAGCAGACCCCACGGTGACCGATGTACGCATCAGTGGGTTCGTCATCGCCGGAGCTGGCTTGGATGCGCTGCGTCCTTCCTTCTATGTCGCGGTCAGCGCCAATGACCCGAATGCGATAATCACCGCGAAGGCGTGGTCCGAGACTCCGACCCAAGGCCTCGGTCGTACTCCGGAGAAGGAGGTGCCGATCGACGCGGCACAGTGCCGACCGGCCTGCGATTGCCCGGACCCGACCCCGAACGACCCATGCTCGACCGGTGGCTGTGATGCCCAGGGTGCGTGCATTCAGGTCAACGAAGAGGACCAGGCGAGTTGCCAGTTCGAAGGCGACCTGTGTGTCACGGCGGCGGCCTGCAGCGCAGGCGTGTGCACGGCGACCACGACGACGAGCTGTGGCGACGAGAACACCTGCACACGCGACAGCTGCGACCCTGAGACCGGCCTCTGCGGCTACCGACCGGTCTTCGATTGCGCCAACAAGCGCCCCTTCTACCTGCCCGTCTCGAGGGACAACAAGGTGGTCGGTTCGGTGCTCTGCTTCGTCGTTCTGGAAGGTGGTCGCGAGACGGTCGAATGTGACGCAGAGGGCAACCGGCTCAACCTGCATGCCGAGCACAGTCGCGCCTGCGGCAACTGAGGTAGGGACGGGTCTCCTCCTCTGTGGAGGGTGGAAACCCCTTGTTCGCGGGTGACTCACGCGGCTCTTTCTCCAGACCACGTGAGTCATCCTCATGGGCTCCCCCAGGCTCCGCATACCCTCGGGGAGCCCCTTTCGATCGAGTCAGGCGCGTCCTGGCTGATGGCAACATGGCCGCCGCCAGTGTCCCCGGTCAGCTGCATGCGTCGTCCGGTCGTCCGGTCGTTCGGTCGTCAGACGACCGGCCTTCACATCGTCGTCCCGACGTCAGACGACCGGCCTTGCCATCGTCGTCCCGTCGACAGGGCTCACTCGCGAGCTCCCCTACAGATATCGAAGTGATTGCAGAGGGACGATTTTTCGAGGGTCCACCTGCCCTCAATCTGGACCTGCAGAGCCAAAGTCCCCGGTGTCCGCCAGCGATTTCGAACACTTGCCCAGTTGCCGCCGAGTGGCACGAGGCTTGCGACAGAAGGCACGCGCTGCTCGGTCCGAGCGCGCAGGCAGACAATCCGCAATCAGGAACACAGACATGGATATCTCGAAGGTTGGTGAAGGCTTGAAGAATCACGTGTTCACCCCCGCCGCCAGGGGCGCGATCCAGGCGCTCCTCGAGCAGTTCACTCCCACGGATACGAAGCCCGCTAGCAGGACCCTGCCCATCTTCGCGCTCATCGGAGTCGGCGTGGTGATCGGGGCCGGCGCGGCACTGATGCTGTCGCCCGTGACCGGCAAGGAGGTTCGCGCCAAGGTCATGGCGCTCGTGTCCAAGCTCAGCTCGAGCAAGGGCAAGGGCAAGAACGCGTCGGGCAAACATGAGGGCAAGACAGAGTCGGCCAAGCACGAAGGCGACGAGCCCGGGAACGAGAATGGCAAGCCCGACGGCGCGATGGGAGCGAACAACCTGAATCGTAAGACCCGCGGTCCGATCACGAGCTCAACTCCCTGACCTTTATGACTGAGGTCGCCCATGCGTTTCGCCGCCATCATGGATGCGAACACAGGGTGACGTCGGACGTTCTTTGACGAGCCCAGATACTCTCCACACCACGGGGAAGCCCGGGGCGACGTCAGCACACACGCACGCACGCGCATCAGAAATGACGCGTCCACAGACGGAGAAACGTATGACCCAGGACACTTCGAAGTCACATCGGGACCTCTCGCACGAAGAGCAGGAGAAGAAGCGAAAGCACGACATGAAAGTGGGTTTGACGCAGGACAAAGCGGAGATCGGCTCGCTCGCCGGAACAGGCGCAGGCATTGTCGCTGGGGCCGCTATCGGGTCGATCGTCCCGGGTCTCGGCACGGCCATCGGCGCCGTCATCGGCGGAACGATCGGTGCAGTGACCGGAGCTCTGGGCGGAACCGCCATCGGGAGTGCCATCGACGCCAAAGAATACGAGGCCTACTGGCGCGAGCACTACGTCGCGCGGCCGTACTCCAAGGACCATGACTACGCGATGCTCGAGCCTGCCTATCGCCACGGGTGGGAGGCACGGTCGCGTCACGACGCCAAGACGGGCTGGGACGATGTCGAGTCCGACCTGTCGCGGGACTGGGAGACCAACCGCGGTCCCTCGGCCCTCGAGTGGAAGGATGCCCGCCACGCCTCCCGTGACGCTTGGGAGCACGCCGAGCGCCGCGCTTCCGCAACGCGCGAGACCTGAGTCAACGGTCTGTTCGGGTCCCCTCCGGTGAGGAGGGGCTCGCTCGAGCGCCTTGAGTGCGGCACCGCGCGCGTTACACTCATCCCGAACCGACACGGGGCTATGACGCGGATCTCGCACGTCGGGGCGACCCCGCCGGCTTGGATCGGAAGGGACCAGACGCGTGAGCCACGGCGCTGGAACCAACGCAGTACACTGCTTTCCCTGGCTGAATGCCGGGAATGGCACCGCCCGGATTCGGATCACCGCTGGCATTCATCTGCTTGAACTCGGCTGCCATTTCGGTTCGTCGCTCAGCCGAGATGCCCGCCTTCACGTGAACGAAGAGCTCTCTACCCTCCTCCATGATGTGGTGCTCGAGGCCCGCCTTGAACGCGCCGAGCCACGCCTTCCACATCTCGTCGCCGGTCGACTCTTCCTTGAGGCGATTCAACGTGGTGATCGTGATCTCGTGGTCGGCGAACGCCTCCTTTGTGAGCTCGCGCCATTCCTTGTCGGCCGCGGCCTTGACCTCGGGATACAAGACCTCCTCCTCGTACTTCATCTGGTTGCGCAAGCCGGACTCGAGCTCCGCCAGGACTTCGAAGCGTGTCTTCGAAGTCGAGGTCGTCGTACTCTCGAGCTGCTCGAACATCGCCTTCACCTTCTTGTGCTGCTCTTTGAGCGCGTCGATGATGTCCATGTCGTTCCCCTTACGTCTCCATGCGTTTCGGCACCACAACGGGATGAAACGCATGAGACCGATCGGATCGCTCGGGCGAGCCTTCCCGCCCCAATCGTATGAGCGGGGCGGTCGCCCGAGCAGACGCTTCCTCGCTGCGTCGCTCGGGACTCGACATGAGCCCCGATGCGACGACGCGACTTCGACTTCGGCGCGAGTCACACCGACAACCGCCAGACGACGAAGGTCACCCGGGCCTTCGCAGCGTCGGCTCGCGCTCCCAGATGCGACCGTTCTTCGCACCTTCTCGATGGCAGCCTGCGGCCGGGCAACGAGCTCGCCTTCGCAACCTTCGCTCACGAGCGCACCGACGACACGATGGCGCATTGTCACCGGCGCCTTCGCAATGATGCTCAGCATCGGCGAGAGCGGCAGATCGATGGGCAGGCGCGCCGGCTCGATCATGTCGGCCTGCCCCTCCATTCCAAGCGCTTCTTCGACGCCCGCGACGAGAGTGTCATCGATGATCGCCAGGTGCCCGAGCATCCGCGTCCAGATCGCCAACGTCTCGACCTTCTCCAGCTCGAAGCGGGTCTTGGCTCCATCGGTGAGCACCGGCAGATGCACGAAGTCCCGCTCCGGATTCGCGCGCGGACCGTCTGGATCGAGACTGTTCGGCTCGTAGGAGACGCGTCCCCTCGGGACCTCGTGGCGCTTGAGGCCGTCGCGTTGGAAGTTGCGCATCGGGCAATTCGGTTGGTTGATCGGGATCTCATGGAAGTTCGGTCCGCCCGACCGGAAGAGCTGCGTATCGATGTAAGAGAACAGGCGCCCCTGCAGGAGCGGGTCCGCGCTCACGTCGATGCCGGGCGGCAGGTTGCCGGGGTGGAAGGCAACCTGCTCGGTCTCGGCGAAGAAGTTGTCGGGGTTGCGGTCGAGTACCATACGTCCGACCGGCCTCAGCGGCACCTGCTCTTCCGGGATGAGCTTGGTCGCGTCGAGGACATCGAGCCCGAAGCTCGCGGCGAACGCCTCGTCGAAGACCTGCAGCGAGAGCTCCCACTCCGGGAAGTCGCCACGGTCGATGGCGGACCACAGGTCGCGGCGGTGGAAGTCTTGATCGGCGCCGTTGATCTTCATCGCCTCGTCCCACACGACCGACTGGGCGACCAGGACCGGGCGCCAGTGGAACTTCACGAAGCGGGAAATGCCGGCGGCGTCGACGAGGCGGAAGGTGTGGACACCGAAGCCCTCGATCATACGAAGCGAGCGCGGGAGGCCCCGGTCCGACATCAGGCACATGATCATGTGCATGCTCTCGGGCATGAGCGAGAGGATGCGCGTGTGATGTCGGCGCACGACGCGTGGGGCTGGAAGTAGCCGTGTGCGCCCGAGCCCCGCGCGTGCACGACGCGCTCCGGGATACGCTCGTGATCGAAGTGGGTGATCTTCTCGCGCAGGACGAAGTCCTCGAGCAGCGTCGGACGGCGCCAACCGGCCTTCAGAGATGACTGGTCGTCGGCATTGGGGGGGCCGTGATTCGTCGTCATGGACTGGACGGCGGACTTGGCTACGTGGTGGAGCTCGCCAGCTCCGCCGAGCGGATCAGGGGTGCTCGACACCTCTGCCGCGGCTTTCGAGGAAGACTTCGAGGTACCGGCGGCCGGGGCAGTCGATTTGGCAGGGGACCTGGACGTGGGCATCTGAACTCCGAAGTGTATCTTGATGCCGGTGATGGAACGGCAGTTCAGCGCTGTGGCTGTGCAATTGCCTTGCCAGCAGGAACGCCTGAATATCCGGGGCTCCTCGGCAACCGGCGGCCGAGGAGCGCGACCACCGACCGACCGGAAGCGCTCAAAACGGTCGATACTTCGCGTGGAAGTGAACGGCCCGTCATTCGCTGGTTTCCAGGCTCGTGGAGCTCGCCTCATCGCCGAACCCGCACCAGCTGACAGATCAGGCCGAGCAATTCACTTGACCGTCGAGACTCTCGATCCTCGAGCTATTTGGCCGAGAGGATGGCAATCTGCGCCGGCAACCCATGCCGCGCCAGCCAGCCACCTCGCCGCAGAAAGCTCGGGCATGACCGCGGGTGAGAAAGCTGTGCGTAGCTCATAGGCTGCCTGGTTACACTTGCGACGAAGTCGGTTGCAGCCCGTCCACAAGCCAGGCAACGTGCAAGGACCGGGTGCAGCGACGGCGCCAGTTACGTCTCAATCCGTTCCTCGAAGGCGAGGCCCACCGAGCTCGTTGGAACGCGTGGCTTCAGCGGAGGAGACGAAGTGAGCCCAGAAGACCACACCAGCAACCTGTTCGACTGCGTCGCAGACCCCCTCTTCGTCTACGAGCGCGGGACGCTGCAGTATCTCGCGGTCAACGACGCCGCGGTCGCGCTGTACGGGTACAGCCGGGACGAGTTCCTGGCGATGACGATCAAGGACATCCGGCCCATCGCAGACGTCCCCGCCCTGCTCGACATGTTATCCCGCGCAGGTGAGGGCAAAGAGGCGCGCGGGACCTGGCGCCACCAGAAGAAGGACGGAGCCGTCCTCCATGTGGAGATCGCGGCTCGCGGGCTGGACTTCGCAGGGCGACCGGCCTGCTTGATTCATGCCCGTGATGTCACAGCACGAATCGAAGCGGAAAGCGCAATGGCGGCGGCGTTGACGGCGCAGCAACAGAGCCAGCGGCTGACACGCATCGCGGGTGCGGCCGCACGGCTCGGCGGCTGGGTCGTCGACACGACCGACCACACCCTGACCTGGTCGGACGAGGTCCGCAGCATGCACGAGGTGCCGCCGGGATTCAGGCCCACCGTCGGCGACGCGATCGAGTTCTACGCCCCAGAGCATCGGGCGGCGATCACCGATGCGGTGACTGCCTGCGCTCGTGATGGCACACCCTTTGACCTGGATCTCGAGATCGTCACGGCCAAGGGGCGCCGCCTGTGGGTGAGGGCGATCGGTGAGGCGGTGCATGACCTCGACGGGCAGGTCGTGAAGGTCCAGGGAGCGTTCCAGGACATCTCGGGCGTGCGCCAGGGCCTGGAGGCGATGCGTCTGAGCGAAGAGCGCTTTCGGCTGCTATCGCGGACGACCAACGACGCCGTCTGGGATTGGGACATGGTGACCGGCGCACATTGGTGGAACGAAGGTGTCCAGACGCTCTTCGGCTACCCGCCAGAAGAGATCGAGCCGACCATCCAGTTCTGTCTCGACCGCATCCACCCTGACGACTTCGATGCGACGAATGCAGTCGTCACGGGCGCCATCGCCAGCGGCGCCGAGAGCTGGTCGGGTGAGTACCGCTTCCGGCATCGGGATGGCAGCTACGTCTGGGTGCTCGATTGCGGCTACATCCAGCGCGATGCATCAGGAAATCCTGTGCGCATGATCGGCGGCATGAAGGACCTCACGGAGCGCAAGCGACACGAGGAACGCATCGCCGAACAAGCGGCACTCCTGGACGAGGCGCGCGACGCCATCGTGGTGCGCGACCTCGACCTGCGAATCACCTACTTCAACAAGAGCGCCGAGCGGCTCTATGGGTTGGCGGCGGACGACCTCACGGCCCGCTCCGCTATGGAGGATTCGTACGTCGACGCGGCGAGTATCGACGAGGCCCGTCGAACCACGCTCGAGCACGGAGGCTGGACCGGCGAGCTGAAGGTCCGGCGCCGAGGTGGCCCAAGCGTCCTCGTCGCGAGCCATTGGTCTCTCGTGAAGGACAAGTCGGGACGTCCCAAGGCGCTGCTCATCATCAGCACCGACATCACCGAGAAGAAGAAGCTCGAGGCCCAGTTCATCCGCGCGCAGCGCATGGAGAGTATCGGCACTCTCGCGGGCGGCATTGCGCACGACTTGAACAACGTGCTCGCGCCCATCATGGCTTCCATCGAGTTTCTCAAGAGCGAAGTGGCCGACAACGGTGAGGCCATCGACACACTCGACACACTCGACATCTGTGCGCGTCGGGGCGCGGACCTCGTGAGGCAAGTGCTCTATTTCGCTCGTGGAGTCGAGGTCCAGCGCTCCGTCGTCGACCTGTCTGCGTTGGCGCGCGACCTGTTTCGTGTCCTCGAGGACACCCTGCCGAAGTCGATCAGCCTACGATTCAGGCCGGGCTCCGACCTCTGGACGGTCAGCGGCGACCCGACCCAGCTGCACCAGGTGCTACTCAACCTGTGCATCAACGGTCGAGATGCGATGCCGAGTGGCGGAGACCTCGAGGTGAGCATCCAGAACGTCGTGCTGGACGAGACCTACGCGTCGATGAACGGGGACGCTCGCCCTGGCTCGTACGTGGCCATCGAGGTCATGGATTGCGGCACCGGCATGTCGCCCGACATCCAGGAGCGGATCTTCGACCCGTTCTTCACGACCAAGGACGTCGGCCAGGGCACCGGACTCGGGCTGTCGACGACCTTGACCATCGTCAAGAGCCACGGCGGCTTCATCGACGTCTACAGCGAGCTCGGCCGAGGGTCGAAGTTCAAGGTCTACCTGCCTGCAGACACGTCGAACACACGCGCCACCCAGGTTGGTGTCACCCTGGCGGGGATGCCGCGGGGCGCGGGCGAGGTCGTGCTGGTGGTCGACGACGAGGACGCGATTCGCAACGTCGTCCGCAGCACGCTGGAGCACTTCGGATACGGAGTCCTGCTCGCGGCCAACGGTGCGGAAGCGGTCGCCGCGTATGCGAAGAATCGGGCGCGGATCGCTCTTGTGCTGACCGACATGGCCATGCCCGTCATGGACGGCCCGTCGACCATCGTCGCGATCCGAACGCTCAACCCGCAAGCGAAGATCGTGGGATCGAGCGGCCTGACGGCGAACGGCGACGTCGCCAAAGCGATCGGAGCCGGCGTCAAATACTTCGTCCCCAAACCCTACAACGCGGGGACGTTGCTCAAGACGGTTCGCGACGCGCTGAACGATACTAGCGGCGAGTGACATTGCCGGGTGGTGGCGAGTGTCGGCACGGGCGTGGGCGCTTGCGTGGGCGTGGGCACTTGCGTGGGCGCTTGCGTGAGCGTGGGCGTGGGCGCTTGCGTGGGCGTGGGCGCTTGCGTGGGCGTGGGCGTGGGCGCTTGCGTGGGCGTGGGCGCGGGCGCGGGCGTGGGCGCGGGCGCGGGCCCTTGACACGGGCCGGGACCTGCCTGTCACTGCACCGATGTCAGGTTCACCGCTCCGCCGCTTCAGGGGTCGCGTCCTGCGTCCAGGCGACAAGGACTACGAGCTCTACCGATATCAATACGCCCTGACCAGCGTGGACGCCTCGACCATGGCGCCGGCCATGATCCTGATGCCGCGCAACAGCGACGACGTCCTGCGCGCGCTCGAACATGCCGACCACGAAGGGGTCGCGATGGCACTCCGGACCGGCGGCCACCAGCTCTCTGGCGCGTCGTCGACGGCGGGACCGAACCTGCTTCTCGACCTCCGCCACACATGGCCTCACGTCACGTGGCACCCCGACCGCGACCTCGTCGAAGCCGGCGTGAGCCAGGACCTCGGGACCTTTCACGGCCACCTTGCGGCGCGGGGCCGCTTCCTGCCCCACGGCCAGTGCCGACACGTCATGCTCGGCGGGCATGTCCAGACGGGCGGCTCGGGTATGCTGGCACGTGCCTTCGGGCTCATGTCGGACCACGTCGAGGCCTTCGAGCTCATCACCGCCGACGGGCGCACCCACATGGTCCACAAGGGCGCCAGCGACCCCCACGAGGCCGACCTGTACTGGGCCGTGCTGGGCGGTAGCCCCGGCGCCTTCGGCATCGTGACACGGGTCTTCTTCCGCCCGCTCCGCGACGCCGACCACACGCGCTCGCGTGGGCTCAAGTTCCTCGTGCCTTATGACAACAACCGGCTGCGCTCGGTCCTCGATGTCATGGCCGAGCTCGCGGCCGAGGACGACCTTGCAGCCGACCACGACCTCACGGTGACAGTCCTCGGTGCGCCACAGGTGAACCCGCCATGGGCCAGGACACGCGCCCGCGACGAGGTCATGCGCGCGCGCCACCCCGCTGTTTACGGCGACGACGGACACCTGGCCCTGCCACGCGCTATCATCGTCTACGGCCAGTGGAGCAACCTCGGCGGCGAGGACCAGGCCTACGACCCCAGACTCTTCGATCGGATCCGGCGTGCCGCAGGCTATGGACGCGGACATGGGATTCTACCTTCGCTCTTCGAACGTGCGCTCAACCGCGTTCGCCTCGACGGCTCGCTGCTCGGGATCTCACCCGACACCCCGACGCCCATCTCACAACTCACCCGCGCCTGGATGTTCCTCAACGTCCGCGAGTTTGCCCTGCCCTACGTCAAACGTGTCTACCTCTCTAACCGGACCGACCTCTCGGAGACCTCATGGGCACGACTCACCGCCGAGCGCTTCGACGCGATGGTGCGGTGCCGCAGCATGAGCCCTCTCATTCAGGTGCAACATCAGGGCGGCCGGCACGCGCGATATCGGACGCAGGGTGCCGGCGACGCGACCGCCCACAGCTGGCGAGACGACACGACGCTCGTGTGCCTGCTCGACTGCTTCTATCCCGATGATGGGGATGTCGAGCCCGACAGTGCTCGCGGGCCCACGCCGGCGCGCCTGGAAGCCGAGCGCTGGCAGCGCGACAACGACACGCTCTTCCTCGGTGAGCGTCGCTTCGCGACCGAGGACCGCCGCTTCTCGTGGGGCTCATATGGGGACGTCGACATGGCCAGGGTGTGGCCCTGCTACGTCGAAGGCGCCGACCGCTATAGGCGGCTCCAAAACATCAAGCAGCGGGTCGACCCCGCAGGCCGGTTCACGTCGCATGCGTTCGGAGTGAAAGGAGTCCAAGGGATGTGAGCTCGCGCACTCGCAGACAGCTCACCGCATCGCGCAACGATGCACGCAACGGTGAGGTCTGCGGCCATCCACAGAGACCCGCGTTCAGCGTCGCCCCACGTCCGAGAGCGCCGCGACGAGGACCACCCGCACGGCCTCGGCGAGGGTGATGGCGCGTTGCAGTCGCAGCCGAAGTGCCGCCTTCGTCACGCAAACGACATAGGCTCCGTGGTTCTTCCAAGCCCCCGTCGCGGGGCAGGTCTGCGCGATCGAGCAACCATTGCCGCAGTCGACCGGCGCATGGGGTGCGGTGGCCGGACAGCTGTCGATGACGTCGTCGACCCCGTCGTCGTCGCCATCCGGGTCGAAGGTGTCACAGGCATCGCCCGCGCCGTCATCGTCGCTATCCGCCTGGTCGACGTTGGGCAGGTAAGGGCAGTTGTCGATGTCGTCGATGATGCTATCGCCATCGGCGTCGGGCTCACACGCGTCGCCCAGACCATCGAGGTCGGCATCGACCTGATCGGAGTTCGAAGTCGACGGACAGTTGTCGACCTGCTCGCAGATCCCATCACCATCAGCGTCGTTGAGGGCGTCGAGCGGACACGGGTCGACGTCACCGCATACCCCGTCGCTGTCCGCGTCGTCTGCCGAATCGAGCGGGCAGATGTCCGAGCTGTCGCACGCGCCATCACCGTCCCGGTCGTCGCCGACATCCAGCGGACAGATGTCTTGGCCGTCGCAGGCCCCGTCCCCATCGCTGTCGTTGAAGAAGTCGAGGGGACACGCATCACAGGCGTCTGGTGTGCCATCGTCGTCCTGGTCGGCCCGGTCGTCGCAGTCGTCGAAGAGGTCAACGTCAGCGCACAGCCCGTCGCCGTCCGCGTCATTGTTCACGTCGAGCGGGCACACATCATCAGGCGCACACACGCCGTCGCCATCCGCGTCGTTGCTCGCGTCGAGCGGGCACACATCATCAGGCGCGCAGACCCCGTCACCATCGACGTCGTTGCCCGGGTCGAGGGGACACAGGTCCGCTCCGTCACACGCACCATCTCCGTCGCTGTCGTTGAGCAGGTCGAGCGGGCACGCATCACATCCATCCGCGACGCCATCGCCATCCAGGTCGCTGAGGTCGTCGTGTCCCTCGCAGAGGTCGAGGTCCCCACAGACACCATCGTTGTCGGCGTCATCGGAGGCGTCGAGGGGGCACAGGTCACAGCCATCGGGCGCCCCATCGTCGTCGCCGTCCACGCGGTCATCGGACCCGGCACATCGATCGAAAGAGTCCCCTACCCCGTCCCCGTCGCCGTCGGGCTCTTGGATGAGGGTCGGAACGATGTCGGAGAACGGGCTGACGAGACAACCATCATAGAGGTCGCCCATAGCCTCGAGGCCATGGGCCCTGAGCTGGGTTGGCCGGGTGGTACTCGTGAAGCTCACGACGTGGCACTCGGGGGGGCGCGGCAGGCCGTTGGTGAAGAAGACGGGATCTGGCGGTGTGTCATAGAGGAGGACGGCTGCCGGTTCGGCCCCGCGGTCGAGACAGGGGGTCGTCGTCGCGGCGTACTGGGCACAGGCCGATGCCTTCGCGCCAAAGAGCGGCGGTCCGGTGAACTCGGAGGGGGATGCGACACGGCCGGGCTGGAAGAACTGCCCCTGGAACGAAAGGGTCGCCGGGGAGAATGCCTCGATTTCCAAACCATCACCGTACACCGCAAGCGCGACGTTCAACGTGGTCTCGTCGGGTCGTTGTGACCTCAGGGGGAAGTTCTGCCGCGCGCAGATCTGCGCCTCGACCTGCCAACCCGCTGCCGTCTGCATGGCCGTCGCGGCGCTGATGCCACACCCCTGGAAGGTTCCGCAGCGACCGTCAGCGGATGGTTGCATGGGCCCATCGAACGGGCACGGGTCGACCGCATCGCAGACACCGTCGCGGTCACTGTCGTCGTGTCGGTCGGTGGGGCAGAGGTCACAGGGGTCCGGTATACCGTCGCCGTCGGCATCGGGTCCCGAGACGGGACAGGACGACGTGTCGTGGGTATCGCCGACGCCGTCTTGATCGGTGTCGACCCGATCGGCGCAATCGGGAGTGCCATCGGCGTCGAGGTCGACCAGGTCGTCGGCCCCCGGGCACTGATCGGCAGAGTCGAAGAAGCCATCCCCGTCGCGATCCGCACCGCCGAGGTACCAGACTTCGGCGGTGGGTGTGCAGCCTGCATAGAGGTTATTACCACCCTCGAGGCCAAGGACGCGCAGGGCGTCGATACGGCCGTCGAAACGCAGGGTGAAGTCGGTGCACTCGGCACGCTCGGGCCCGCAAAGCGCAGTGCTCAGGACACAGGTGTAGGGCGTCGGGTCGCTGCTTTCGAAGAAGATGAGAGAGCTCGTGGAATGTCGACAGCGCTCGCCAGCGGTGTTCGGGTTCGGGCACGCAGGCAATGTTCCCAGGAATCCATTGGGGAACGGGGCCGGGTCGTCGATCGCGTAGCCCACGAGCTCGGTCCCGGAATAGGCCCCGACGAGTGTGGTCGGCTCGAAGCTATGAAGTTGGCCAGGACCCGTGACCGCAATGGCAATGGCCTGGGTTGGGCCATCGCCACCCTGGACTGCACCGGTCTTGCCGGCCCCCACACAGAGCTCGGCTTTGTACTCCCAGAGGCCGTCGACGAACTCGACCGAGTTCACGACGAAGTGGGTGCGAGAACATGCGCGTGCGTCGTCGAGAAGGAAGATGTGCGTCGCGCTCACGACTGCGACGAACGCCGCGACGGTTCGAGGTCTGGTTTGCATGACGGCTCCTTGGCCCAGCGCCGCCCGAAAGACGTCGGGCACGCTGGTCCTGGGAGCAGCATGTGCAGAGTCGAGGCACCTCGGTCCAGGTCTCCGACAGGCTTGGCGCGGGACCGACAGCAATTGTCGTCGGATCGACATCCGCCTTCTTCAAATCGGGACGACCACCGCGCGTCGCCGACTCAAATTGTCTCGATCCTCGAGCGATCAACGAACACTATGGGTGGCCCGTCGAGCATGCCTCGACGGTCGGCGACAACCACCGCCTCCCCTACGCATGACCTCACGCGCGCTCGCCGTTTGAGGACGCCCAGGACACGACGCTCCCGCGACTTCTCCGAGCGCGTCCACTTCGCAGGCGATTGCGGGCTCCTCCCCGGGGGCTCACACTCCCGGAGAGGCTCACAGCTCAACCTCGACTTCAGCGAGCGTAGATGCCCGAAGCCGCGAACACAGCCGCAGGTCCTCCGCTGAGACCGACAGGCGGCAGGACGAGCGGAACCTCGGCCCCGTTGACCTTGAAGACGACCTTGCCAGCCTTGGCCTCGACGCCCTGCTGGTGGAAGGGAGTCATCTGCGCTGGCGCACGGTTGATGAGATACGCCTCACCGAGCTCGGTCAGCTCGGCCTCGAACACGTTGTCGCCGACTTTGCAGCGCGCGGTCGCCTTCTTCTCGGCCGCGTCATACTTGATCTCGATCTCGGCCACCGCCGCGGGCGCCTGCTCGAACGGTGTGCCCGCGAAGATCTTCGGGCCGAAGTAGGCGCCGACGGCGGCGTCGGTGGAGACGAAGCCCGCGACAACAGGCGGCTTGTCGGCCTCGGGCTGGTAGAGGACCATGCCGGACGCGGCCGAGCCGAGCGGGGTGTGCACCATGCGGCTGATGTGCAGGATGACGTTGGGGCCGGCCATGCCTTCCTTGGTCATGCCGGCGATGTCGACGCCACCCTCCCAGGCCATCCACTCGGTCACGGGGATGACGGCCGGCGCGGGCGCGGGCTCCGCGGGCTTCGCAGTGGCGTCGGGGTCCTCGGCGCCGGGCTTCTGGGCGTCGGCCTCGGCGGGTTTCGCAGCGTCGGGCTCGACGGGCTTCTCGGCCACGGGCTTGGCCGGCTCCGGGGCCACATCGGCCGGGGTGACCTGGGTCGGCTCGGTGACGGGTTTCGGCTCGACTGGCTTCTTGCTGCACGCAGCGACCAACAAGGAGAGCGACAGGGTGACGAAGAGCTTGCGCATGTTCAACCTCGGGTGACGGGCCGTGGCCCAATGTGACGACTCGCGAGGTTGTGGGGTGGGGACGAAGGCCTCGCGGGGTGTGCGTACTGTGCGCCTCCCGCCACGGCTGTCAACGGCACGAGCGAATCGTGCCAGACCACACCTCATGGACCGCTCGGTGCCCTGGTATTGTCTCGAAGATCGAGACAATCGGTGTCTGAAGCGCATTCAGCGGATTCGAGCGGCGCGACCCGTCGGGCCTCGTCCCCGGTGAACCGCGTCGTTCACCCGGACTCAGATCTCGAGGCGCACGCCGACCTCTTCGACCTGGTCCGAAGGCAGATGGAAGAACGTCGTGGCCGGCTTGGAGTTGCGCTGCAGCGCGTGGAAAAGGTGGCCACGCCAACGCGAAAATCCGCTCGAGCCGGTCGCGATGATGGTGGAGTGGCCTACGAAGATGTCGGCCTTCTTGGCGATGATCGGGTAGCCACGCAGCTCCAGCTCTTCGAGCACCTCACGGAGATCCGGCGACTCGTGGAACCCATAATGTGCGGTCACCCGGATGAAGCCGTTCTTGTGCGGCTCGACCTCGAGGCGCCGTACGCGTGGCACGGTCGGCACATGCGCGGTCTCGACGCGCAGCAACACGACATTCTGATGCAGCGCGTGCGAGTGACGGACATGGTGGACCAGCATCGGCGGAGCGCCGTGATCGGCACGCGTCAGGAAGACCGCGGTGCCGGGAATGCGGATACAATTGGAGCGCGACAGATATGACTTGAAGCGATCCAGCGGCACGCTCATCTCGCTGAGGCGCCTGCGCACGGCGTCCGAACCATCGAGCCAGACCAGCATCACGGTGATGATCAGCAGACCCGCGACGAGAGGGATCCAACCGCCCGACGGGATCTTCGGGATATTGGCCACGAGCAACGCGAGGTCGAGCACGATGAAGGCCGAGACGAGGGCTGCGGTGCGCAGGCTTCCCCAGCGCGCACGCATGGCGTCGAAGAACAGGATGGAGGTCACGAGCATCGTGCCCGTGACGGCGATACCGTAGGCCGACGCGAGATTGCCCGACTCGCGGAAGACGAGGACGAGGCCGATACACGCCAGGGCCAGCATCCAGTTGGCCTGGGGCACATAGACCTGGCCCTCCATGTCGGTCGAGGTGTGCACGACCGTGAGGCGTGGCAGGTAGCCCAACTGGATACCCTGGTGGGTGACAGAGAAGACGCCGGAGATCAAAGCCTGGGAGGCGACGATGGTCGCCAGGGTCGCGACCACCACGAGCGGGTAGAAGAGGACCGTCGGCGCCATCTCGTAGAAGGGATTGCCAATGGGCATCTCGAGGTGGCCGAGCACGTAGGCGCCTTGTCCCGCGTAGCTGAGGAACAGGGCGGGAAAGGCGACAATGAACCAGGCGCGGCGGATCGGAGACTTACCGAAGTGGCCCAGGTCGGCGAACATCGCCTCGGCACCGGTGACGGTCAGGACGACGGATCCGAGCACCAGGTAGCCCTCCCAGCTGGAGGTCAAGAGGCTAAAGGCATAGGCCGGATTCACGGCGCGCAGGATCTCGGGGTGCGCGATGATCCAGGGCACCGCGATGACGCTGATGAGGAGGAACCAGACCAATGTGACCGGTCCGAACATGGCGCCGAGACCTGCCGTGCCGCGGCGCTGCATGGCGAAGAGCACGACCAGGATGACGACTGTGATGGGCACCACGTAAGGCGTGAATGCCTCGTTGCGGACCGCCAGGCCCTCGACCGCGGATAGCACCGAGATGGCGGGTGTGAGCATGCCATCGGCGTAGAAGAGGGCCGTCCCGAAGAGCCCGATGACCACGAGTCGGCGCGTCAGCCGTCCGCGGCTGTGCCTGCGGGCGGCGAGGGCCATGAGCGCCAGCACGCCGCCTTCGCCGTGATTGTCGGCGCGCAGCACGAACAGGGCATACTTGATGCCCACCACCAGCACGAGCGCCCAGAAGACGCATGACACGATGCCGAGCGTGTGCGCCTCGGTGGCGGCCAGGTCGTGGAAGCACTCGCGGAAGGCGTAGAGCGGGGAGGTCCCGATGTCGCCATAGACGACGCCGAGAGCACCCAGCGCCAGCTTCCACTTTCCTGAGCGGTGCGATGTCGGGGGCGGTGTACCTTCAGGACGTCCAGAATCGGGAGGCTCCGTTCGGGAGTTCGAAGGCGCTTCCGTGCTGTAGGGCATCGGACGTCATCCTTGATGCGCGGTCAGCCCGCGCCGGAGTGGGCTCCTAGCGCCGTGGCTCCGAGGGAGCAAGCGAAAGCATCGAGAGCCGACGCCATTCAACGGATCAGTTGGATGAGGAGTACGAGCACACAGCGCTAGCAGCAGCCGGGGTGGCCTCTCGTCGGAGCGAGGATGTAACCTCTCTCCGCCTTGCTGCTGCTGACCGGGACCGCATGGCGCGCGAAAGACAGAGCGACGGACCCGGTCGCGTGTATGCCCCTCGAAGGGCAAACGAGCGCGGCCCACCTGAGCAAGACCTGACGTCTCGATGCGTTTCGGCACCACAAAGGATGAAACGCATCGAGGCCGATCGGATCGCTCGGGCGAGCCTTCCCGCCCCTTCAGCGGGAGCGGGGCGGTCGCCCGAGCAGACGTCTCCCGTGACGTGCGGCGGCCGATTAAGGTCGCCTAAGGCATAACGCTCTCCGGATGTCGTCCAGTTTACCCCGCTCCGCACACACGCGGGCGGACCACTTCTGGAGGCCTCATGTTTGGTAAGCTATTCGCCGTCGCACTTGGCACTTTCACCTTCGCAACGCTCGCTTCCGACGCGCGCGCGGAGTGCAACTCCGTCGACACCTGTAGCCAGACCGTCAGCTGTAGCGGCGGGTTCGACCTCAGGGGCTCCGTCGCGCCGTTCAGCTTCTTCTGCGTCAAGAAGGAAGAGGCCGCGGTCCTCTTGCCCATCTGCAAGGAGCACAACAAGAACAACGACTGGAAGTACGACAAGGCCGGACTCCAGTGCACCCGCACCCGCGAGAACGGGGTGGTCGTCAACACGAAGGAGAACCTCGCCTGCCCCGCGGGCACCCAGCCCAACCCGCCCGCAAACTTCGGACCGCCTATGGGCTGCCAGAAGGCCGAGTCGATGAGCTACAAGGCCCCCGCCCTGGGCGGCGGTGCAGGTCGCCCCGAGGACAACCAGGCCAAGGCGACCCGCATGCTGCATTGCGCAGTCGGCGGGGTGAAGAAGACGGGCAGCAACTACTTCTGCGAGCTGTATCTCACGAGCCCGCGTCTCGAGGACCCGACCTGCGCCGAGTTCGGCGACCACAAGTGGACCTGGAGCGCTTCCAAGAAGAAGTGCACCCGCACCAACGGCGGCACCACCCTGGAGAATGACCAGAACATCAAGTGCGACTCGGTCGCGACCTACAACGCGGGCAGCGGCAAATGTGTGACCCCGAAGGGCACCTATTACGCCGCGCCGAAGCTCATCGACCCGAAGTGACATCGCCCTGAGTTTCGAACGCCATTCGAGCCCTCTCGGCCGCTCGCGCGGTCGAGGGGGCGACGAGTGACGGATGCCGTATAGGCAGCCAGCACGGCGGCCCATGAGTCTGTGCGGGCGCGAATGAGCCGGCAAATGCTCCACCGGCAACGTCGACTCGGCGCCTCACCAGGACACGTTCCCCAAAGATCGATTTCACGGTGACGGGTGCGATGGACGCGAAGGTGGATGCGCCGTCGAGTCGACACTTCTGTTTTTCCGTATCGTTGACTCAAGACTATCTGATTGTCGATGTGTCGGCGGTGGGCAGAATGCCTCCATGGCACGAACCCAACTCATGACGTCCTCTGTCCTCGCCCTCGCTCTCCTCGGCTGCGCGTCGTCGCAGGCCCGCACCACGAGCGGAGGCGAAAGCTCCAACCCCATCACCCAATCGCAGGTCGAGGCGGCCCAACGCGCATGGTGTGGCGCGCTGCTCTCGCTGAGCGAGGCCGGTCGTATTGGCGCCGACGCCAAGGCGCTCGCGACCCGGATCCTTTCGACGGCCTACAACTACGACCGCGGGCCCGTGCTCTTCAAGCCGACCCTGACCTACGGCGCCCAGACCTTCCGCATGGACAAGCAAGGGGCACTCGCCTACTTCGTCGGTGGGGACTCTACCTACCCGAACGACAACGGCTTCGCGCTCCAGGACTGGGTGAGCTGCCGCCCCGATGTACGCGGTGTCGTCGAGAGCGGCGATATCGCCATCGCGATGGGCAATGTCCACCTTGCCAACGGCAAGGGCGACAAGGTCATGGTCGACAAGACCTTCGGCTATCAGCGCCAGGCCGATGGCTCGCTGACCATCGTGCTCCACCACTCGTCTCTCCCGTTCGCTCCGAAGTGAACGCCGGAATCCGATGACACTCTCCACAGAGCGGCCGAATCGAGGTTCGGCCGTTCCACCTTTTGCATCTCGGAACCCGAGATAGAACATACGCCTGTTGCTCTCACCGGCACTGCGCCGGAGCGCCAGCCAAGTCGTCAGGCTGCGGGTGTCCTCCGCAACCGGTTGGGGACCGGACAGAGCCGTGCCGGCACACACGCGTCCTGGCGTCAGCATTACGAGCCGATGCCCCGGTACAGTGTCCGCGCGGTGCCAACGCCATTGGCCTCATCCGATGCGACATGCCAAACGGCTGGGTTGTGGGCATCGCGGTGTTCCACCATGAAGGGGGTGGAGAACCAAGCCGGGAGGGCCGCCTCCACGTCCTCGCGTTGAAGCGCGCGGCCGAAGGGACGCCCGGCGAGGCCGGCCGCAAGGCTGGTCATAAACCTACGCGGCGCTGGGCTCAGTCGCGGGCGCCGTGGGCGCGGGCGGTGGCAATCCAATGGGCGGCGAGCGGCGCGGACTCGGCACCGAGCGCGCGCCCGAGATGCAGCGCCATGGCCATCATGAGGGACGAGGCCTCACGCAGCGAGCGGTGGTCGGACAAGCTCGCGAGCTCGTCCTGGGCGACGGCCTGCAGCGCCACGTGGTGGCGCGCGGCAAAGGCCGCCGGCTCATCGAGCGGGACCTCGATGAGCGGTGTCGTGAGCCGGCCCAACCAGGCGGGACCGAGAGTCTTGACGCGCAGCTCCGCAGGCCCGGCCCCGAGCTCGCGCCAGCGCCTGAGCGTCAGGCGATCACCGCTCTTTGCAAGCCCACTGTCGAGGAGCAGAACGAGGGCGGCGTCGGCGAGGTGCTGCATGATCTCGAGGTAGGCGTCGTGCGCGATCTCGGCGGCGGCGACGTCCTGGCTCTCGAGGTAGGCGGCGACGGTGCGCCTCGGAAGGGAAACGACCGTGGGGCACCCGGAGAGACAAGGGAAGGTCGACCCGAGGTGGATGTAGCCCGTCCGGTCCCCCTGCTGGCGGCGCCCCAGCGGATAGAGCCTGCACGACAGCGGCCGAGCGTCATGCACGGAGCAACCCGGGTCGTCGCCGCCAAGGTACTGCGAGCACGCGGGCAGACCGCGGTGGTCGGGTGGCCCGTCGAAGCGTAGGGCGACACCCCCTTCGGAGGTGAAGCGTTCGCGGAAGTCGGAAGGCGTGAGACCTCGGGCCCGCGAGAGACAGGCCAGCTCCCACGGGTTGAGGCCGATACGATTACCGTGGCAGCAGGTGCCGCCGCGCGAACAGGTCAGTGGGAGTTGCTCGTCCAGGGCGACGTGGACAAAAGGCGTGCTCATCGGCCGCTTATACCCTGCCGAGGGCCCGGGGCGAAAATCGACATCGTCGGTGAAGGTTTTTTGGTTCGGGCGACGGACTAGATTTCAGAGGGCCAGCGACAGCGTCCCTCCCGACCATCCCTCACATGTATGCAGGCCGACCCATGGCATTCGAGCTTCAGCGCAAGCAGGACCAGAAGAACCTCCAGCTCAAGGCGGCCGACGCCGAGAAGTCCACGTCGCGTGAGATGCGTATGCTCGCCGCCGGTGGATTCGACGCGGCCTCCCAAGCACTCGCCCCGGTGCAGCTCGACGGTGGCAAGGGCGGCATGAGCCCAGGCATCGTCCAGCGCGCAGCCCAAGCGGGTGTCGCCGGCTCGGGGGGCAAGTTGCCTCATCTGGGGGCGATCCAGGGGAGCTTCGGCCGACACGACGTCAGCGCGGTGAAGGCCCACGCGGGTGGCAACGCTGCCGCGGCATGTGAAGACATGGGGGCGAGCGCCTACGCGAGCGGCAACGCGGTCGCGTTCAAGGGCCAGCCCGACCTCCACACCGCGGCACACGAAGCCGCCCACATCGTGCAGCAGCGCGCTGGGGTGAGCTTGTCCGGCGGCGTCGGCAAGAGCGGCGATGCCTACGAACGGCACGCCGACCAGGTCGCGGATGCGGTCGTGCAGGGCAAGTCGGCCGAGGGCCTCCTCGACAAACACGGCGGTGGAGGCGGCGCGGGCGTGCAGCAGCAGGCCATCCAGATGAAGGGTGGCCTCGGGGACCACCTCAAGAGCGGCGCCAAAGCCGTGAGCAATGCGTTGCCAGGCGGAGCCATCTGGAGCTCGAAGGCCACCGGGAACTCCGTCAAGAAGGACCACGACAGGTCGGGTGAGAAGAAGAAGGTCTGGGCGATGCGCGCGGGCTCGCTCATCGGCCAGCTCTTCGCGCCGCTCGTGATGGCGGGCGGGTTCTTCATCGCTGGAACGGTCAAGAGCTATAAGAACAAGAAAAAGAACAAGAAGCGGGAGCGCGAGAAGCTGAGGTTCCAGCAGTCGCCCGAAGGCCAGAAGCAGGTCCTCGGCCAGCGCATCACTGACATCATGCAAGGCGACAGCATGTTCAAGGCATGTGCCGAAGTGAAACTCAGCTATATGGACGTCAACACGATGATCCAACACAGGCTCGGCCTTCCGGGTGGGAAGGTTCCTGACTGGAACGTGGAGGAGCAGGAGACCTATCTCGAGCTCGAGAAGGTCTTGCGGAGCAAGAGCGAAGTGATATCGAAAGCCTTCGCGAAACAGGGGCTGATCGAGGACGAAGGTAGCGAGGTCGAGAACGACGACCCACAGCCGGAGCTCGAGAAGAACTTGGTCGACGACAACTGACGTCTCGATGCGTGTCCGGACCATAGATGGATGAAGCGCAAGACGACGTGATCTGATCGCTCGTGCACGCGGAGGTAAGCTCTCGTCGCGGGCCTGCGACGTCGCGCGAGCTGACGTCCACAACTGATCTGCCGACGGGTGTCCCCACGACGAGGCGGGGATGCCCATCGGGTGGCAGTGGCGAGCGAGCGCGACACGGGCGGCCATCCTCCGCGGGGCGCCCCTTTGCGAGCCGGGGCCCCGACCGGGCGGCTTGGCCTTGACAGCTCGATCCTTTGGTGACCGGATCCGCCCCGACGGACGCGCCCGAGACGACGGCCCGGAAGGGCAGGAGTTCGCGGTCGACGACACCGGGTTCCCAACGAACGAGCACTGGAGCTCAGCTCATGACCGAAGCACTTGCCGGTAAGCGCATCCTCGCCATCGCCGGGGCGGCCCTCACGGGCTCTGAGGCGGCCGCATTGGCGGCTGCAGAAGGAGCACTGGTCCTCGTGCTCGAGCAACAGGCCGAGCCCTACGGAGCGATGTTCGAGCGTATCCCCGTCTGGCACTTCGACGAGCGCGACGCGCAGATCGCCATCATCAACGACAACCTCGAGACAACCAACGTATGGTTCGTGCCGAGGACCAAGCTCGGCACCGATATCACAGTCGACGCGCTGCTCGCGCTCGGGGTGCAGCAGGTGCTTGCGGCGCGTGGGACCATCGAGCTCGCAGCCCCGTTCGTTCAGGGTGCCGTCGTCGACGACCGTGCGTTGCTCCATTGGTTCAACGGCAAAGGTCGACGCGGCTACACCGGACCCGAGCTCGATCCCAAAGACGATGCGGTGGTGGTCGGAGGCGGGCTCGCCGCTATCGACTGCGCGCGTATCCTGGCATTCCGCCGGGTCGTCGCGGCACTCGATGCGCGTGGCAAGCAGACCGGTCCGATCCCGCTGCATCGTCAGGGTGTCCTTCGCACCGTTCAACAACACGGGTTCTCGGTGGAGGCGCTCGGACTCGGGACGACGCGAATCTACGTGTCATCGTATGACCAGCTCGTCCCCGCGTGGGTCGACGCGGATACACGCAAAGCCATCATCGATCGACTCGCCGAGGATCTCGTCGAGGTCGTCATCGGTGCGCCTCCTCCGGGTGCGAGCATGGTCGTCACGGTTGGCGGTGCGCCGCGGACTTCGCCCCTCGAGGCGCGAAACGATTTCGTCGACCTCACCGCGTCACTGCCCGATCTGTTGGCGCTCGAGCGCCCTTCGCCCGATGTCCAAGCGCTTCAGTCCCGCCTGCTGCGGCTGCGCACCGGGCTCGAGCCACTCGTGCCGCCGGCCGACCTCGACGATGATACCCTCAGCGATGCGGCCGACGCCTTGGCCGAGGACGTGCGCCTGGCCGTTCGCCACGCGGTAGAGCCACAGGTCAAGGCGGCGCTCGCCGGACCTCTCGCGGAGCCAGAGGTCGTCGCGCGGGTCGAGGCGTGGGCACGGCAGCGTCGAGAGTTGGTCGGCGCACCCTGAAAGGCTCCAGACGGCATCGGCTGCGACCGGGGTGAGCACCGATGTCGCAGCCGTTGTCGGACCGAAGTGCGCCGCAACGTTGTTCGCCGGGTTCGCCGAAGACGCGTCTCCTGGAGGCGGTCAGTTCGCGCTCGACTTGCGACAGCTATACGAACAGCCGCGCCGGCGTGGGTCCATCCCCAGCCGGGCGCGGTCGTTGCGTCAGGCCATGAAGCGCTTCATCAGCGTCTGCGAGATCGGGTGTGTCCCGCCCTTGTCCTTCTTCGAGCCCTTCCGCTTCCAGTGCGACGCGTTGTCGCCGGTCTTGGGAGTGCCCGAGGAAGTGCAGTGCGAGTGCAACACGATCGAGTCGATGCCGCGGACGGTATACTCGACAGAGTAGTCGGAGCCCGTGTCGTAGCTGGTCTTGTAGGTGCTGGCATAGTGCCCGCTGATGACACCGGCGGTGAGCAGCGTGCTGAGCATACCCTCGGCCAGACCGTCGTCGTGCTTCACCGTGTCCCACATGGAGCAGGTGAGCGGGATCTGCACGAACGGCTCGTAATCGGTCTTGAACCACTTCGCGAGCTTCTCGAGGCCGTTACGCCCGAGCGCGTACCGGTCGGCCAGCTTCTGCACGGCCGCGAGCTTGAGGGGCGAGGCCTGCTTCTCTCCTTCGGCACCCTTCTTGTCGACGAGCGTCTTGTTGTCGGTCCAGGTGACCTTCGGCTGCCAGGTCATCACTTCCTTGATGAGTGGCGTGAGGATGTCGAGCGACTCCTTGACCGCCGCGAGGCACACCTTCGCGGTGAACCACTTGCCGGCGCTCATCGCGTCAGTGAGCTCGTTGTATTGACGGGCGAGCGTCCTGTCGCCGAGGTAGCGACGCGCTTCGGTGAGCTCACCCTTCGAGTCGAGATTCACGAGGCCCGAGCGCACCTGTTGCTCGGGCACACGGATCGTATCGGCGATGACACCGTCGAGGCTATTGGTGGCCTTCGTGACCCCGTTGGAGAGGTTCTCGTTGGTCGCCTTCTCGTCGCTGAACATCTGGATGAGCTTCTCGACGTTGGCCTTGAAGTTCTCCTTGAGCGCGTTGGCGACCTCTGGCTCCAGCCCGTTGACACGCTCGAGGACCTTCTCGGCTTGAGCCTTGAGCTGCTTCCGCTCGACCTCGCGGCGGATCTGCTCGCGCCGCTCGTTGCGCTCCTGGAGCTCCTTCTCGTCGGACTTGCGCCTCTTGTCCTGGCGTTCGGCCCGCTGGTTGTGCACGACCTCGCGCTGCCCGAGCTGAAGCTCCTTGCGCTGCTCGGCCTGCTGGCGACGGAGCTCTTTCTTGCTCGGACCCTTTGGCTTCTCGGGCTCCTTCTTGGTGTCTTCCGTGGACTCCTTCTTGGTCTCGGGCTCCTTCTTGTCCTCGAGCTCCTTCTTCTTGTCCTCGGGCTCCTTGACCTTCTCGACCTCGCGCTCGTCGAGGACCTCGGGCTTCTTCTGCGGCTCGGGCTGCTTTTCGACCGGGGCCACAGCCTTCGCGTCCTTGTCAGCGGCCTTGTCTTTGTCGGCCTGGGACAGCTCGGCGCTGTTGAGCTTTTCGGCATCCGGTATCGGTGCCGGGGCGGGCCGCACTTCGGCGACCGGCGAGGTCGGACGGACCGTGTGCGCTGGGGGCGCGGGTGGGACGAGCGCCTTCTCCTGCTCCTCGAGCGACTTACCCTTCAGCGCCTGCTTGGGCCCCTTGGCATCGACGTCGGCCGCCTTGGCCTTGCCTGGCAATGTCTTGGACTTGTCCGCATGAATCATCGACGCATCTCCCGCGCTGACACGAATGCCCAAAACCCGTGATGGGACACTGACGTGGCGCTGCCTTGCCTGAGACCGACCGTGGAACATTAGACGCTCTCGTCTGTGTTCGCAAGCTACGATGCGATGAGGCCGTCTTCGGCAGTCGCGGCGCGCCTGGTGTCCGTCGACAGAGACGTCTGCTGGTGCCGAAACGTCTCGAGACGTCGGGTGCCTTGGCGCCCGGGGTGGCCCGGGTTGAGACCCGGGCAGGACAGGACTAACATGGTGGCATGTGCTGCTTTTCGCCGGTCGCGTCGACGGGGTCCTGGCTGAGTCGTCTGTTCCGGGGGCGCCGCGCGGGCGTCGCGGTGTCGAAGACGCGGATCTTCGCGCGCCTCGACGGTGAGGGCGAAGAGGTCCTGGCGTATCAGATGAGGCTGTCGGTCGGGAGCGAGGTGGCGATGGTGCTGCCGCTGCCGGTCGCGCCGACGCATCGGCAGAAGGCTGTGCGGTTCATCGACGTGTCGGGGCATACGGACTTCTTCGACCGCCTCGACGCGGTATGGAATCAGTATCCTTCGCGGCAGGCAGGGCCGCAGAGCAAGTCGTCGCGCTGGCTCGAGGTCGAGCGTGTCGGCAGCTATGAGGCGTCCTATGTTCCGGATGTAGCGTCTTTCGAACGCATCGACCCACGCTTCCGGTTGCCGGATGGCTTCTTCTCGGCGCTGCCGGGCTATCACGACTATGGTTTCGCTGTGTTTCGGCTCGCACCCGGTGAGCAGACAGTCCACCCGATGGCGCTGAGGTTCCGCACCCGGGACTCAGGGCGGCTGTTCTTTCCGACGGTCCATGTCCACGACGGGCGGGTGCACAGAAAGGCGCACTTCGACCACAGCCTCTACTTCCAGAGTGCAACTTCCGGCACCCACGCCGAAGCGCCGCAGGTTCCCGAGCTCGAAGCCCGATTCCGAGCCAGCGCTCCGCGTGAGCTCGTCGCGGAGACAGGTCCACTCTTCAGGCGACGGCTGGTCGGACGTCTCGAAAATCGAGACACCTGGATCGACCTGACAGGCGGCGACAATCGATAGGCGTCGGGCGACGGCCCCTCACGTCCTGGCAATACTCGCCGCACACCACAGGGTGCCTTCGACGCCGGTGCACGAGCGGTTGGCGTTGAAGGTGGCCGAGGTCGAGCTCGGGTGCGTTGAGCTGAACGTGTCGTGGCATGACGCTGCGGGCTGACGCGGGAGGCGGCGTCAGTCCGGCAACACCATGCGGCCGTCGGCCGAGAGTGTCACGCCGATGGGGCCGTCCCAGCCGGTGCAGAACACCGCCGGGCCGATGGGCCGGTCGACGAAGACCCCGTGCTCGCCGTTCCATGAGGCGCCAATCGGGACGGTGATGGCAGTCGGGCGGTCGAGTGCGACCCCAGGGCTGTCGGCGTCGCCGAGCATGTCGGAGACCGCCGCCCAGCGGGGGAGTCCAAAGGACCAGGCGGTCCAGGGGCCGGTGCGGTGGGCGGGGCCGGCCGAGATGACGGCGACCTCGGGCGACATGGTGGTGACGAGGGCCGCGGTGGTGCCGTTGTAGGAGCCGTGGTGGCCCGCCTTGTAGAGGTCGACATCGAGGAGGTCGGTCGACCAGAAGGTGCGGATGAGCTCGCCGATCCCGGCCGACTCGAGGTCGCCCGGGAAGAGCGCCGAGGCGAGGCCGAACTCGATGCGCAGGACGACGCTGTGGTTGTTCTGGTTGTCGAGGTCGTCGGCAGACCAGGTCGAGTTGAGGTCGGACGCGTCGTCGATGCGGCCCCAGAGGGCCGTGACCTTCGGGTCGATGGGCGCCGCTCCGGGCGTGCGTGAACAGGCGGGGAACGGGTCGATGATGTCGTTGGTCAGGCCGTCGGGCCGGGCTTTACGCTCGAGGACGTACCAGCGCGGGATGGTGTTGGCGTCCGCAAGGTCGTGCAGGTCGCGCTGCTGAACGACCCCGCTGCCCGAGCCCTCGGCACCGTTGGTGACGATGTTGCCAATAACGAGCTCGCCGTCCGAGACCATCTCGATGAGGCGTGCAACGCCGCGTGTATGGTCGAGGTGGGGGTGGGTGAGGACGACGAGGTCGAGGGTGTGGTCGAGGTCGGGGCGGCCGGCGAAGAAGGCGCGGAGCTGGGTGTCGAGGGCGTCTACGCTGTCGAAGGCCGGGGCGTCGGCGGAAGCGGGTGTGACCTCGCCGCCCGTGTCGATGAGCATGGCGCCGCAGGGGAGCTCGATGAGGATGGCCTCGCCCTGGCCGACGTCGAGGACATGGACTCGCATCACCTCGGAGGGCGGCGTGGTCGTGTCGGCGTCGACCTCGGATGTGTCAGGCGAGTCGGACGCATCGGGCGCATCGGGCATGGAGGTCGCATCAGCGTCGACCGACGCCGCATCTCTCGTGTCGAGCAGCGCGGTGTCCCCCTCGAGGTCCGCGTCTACAGACATGTCCTCGTCGACGGGGCAGCCTGCTTGCAGGACGATGAACGAGGCGAGCGACAGAATGGTGAGGCTCTTGGACAAGCGCGCTCCGATAAAGTGGGGCCCGCATGGTCTCGGTGGGGCCCCGCGGTCTCGGACTCGTAGCGGGTTCGAGCCGTCGACCGCAAGTGTCGTGCGTGGGAGCTGTGCCTGGCGGTGACAAGACGGTGGCCCGCGAGGACGGCGCGCGGTGTACGTTGGGGAGCCTCTCGGTCGAGGTGTTGCACGTGTCGGGGCACACGCTCGGGGCCATCGCAAGTGTCGTTCGTGGTGAAGGGTGGCTTCAATGGCTGAGCGTTGCTTCACACGCCGAGGTCGCGGACGCGGGACTTTCGCAAAAGGAACCTCAGCCCGAAGAGCCCGAGAGCCCAGCCGCCCGGCGACGCTCCCCCGCCACAGCCCGAGTCCTCGGGGCGCCGAGGTGTGTTGATGTAGGTCGGGTCGTAGGGAAGCCGGTCACCATCCAGGTCGCCAGCCAGCCAGCGATGATACTCGTCCTTGTCCGACACACCATCGCCGTCCCAGTCGGACGCCGACACCGGCACCCAGTCCAGCTCGCGCGGCGCGTACGGACTCACCCACGCGGGGGCCTCGGCCGTGAGTGCGCTTCGTTGGACGCTGCCGCCGAAGTCGTCGAGGCTCTGGTTGGGCGAGTGCGCGTACTCCCATACGTCGGGCAGGCCGTCCCGGTCGGAGTCTTCGGACAGGTCGGCCTCGTCACCCATGACGTAGATCGTGTCCGACGCCCAGTCCGACCAACCCACGCCCGCCCGCCCATCGAACTGCCCTGTGATGGAGACCCAGCCGTTGCCACTGGTGACCTTGGCGAACTTGACGTGGCCCGAGCGCGGGTTGAACTGGTCCATCAGGTGGAAGAACTTCGGCTGATATTCGCGGGACTCGCAGCCGCCCTGCGCGCCGAAGTCGGTGACGATGCAGTAGCACGTGTCGGAGATACGCTCCTCCCAGCCGTAGGGCGGCGGGTCGCCGGCTTCACGCGTCATGATGCTGACCCGGTTGCCGAAGTAGTCGATGATCGATGATGGCATCTCCCAATTGCCAGGGACCGACACGTTGATGCCGCTCGTGCCGTTGGCGGTCCACGCCGAGTATTGCGAGCAGCTCCACCAGGGGTCGGCGGCCGGCCCGCCCACGACGGTGGCATGCGCTTGGATCGTGTCGCCGTAACGCGCGATGCGCGGCACCGTGATGACCATGCCCCAGTTCTGACCGCTCCACTGCGCAAAGCGTCGCTCGGGCCGCTCGGGGATGGCGTGGACCGACTCCGCAAGAGCTGCACCACCCAGCGACAACAAGAGCACCCCCATGAGATGACTTCGCATGTTCATCGTGGGCCTCCATTTGGTGAACGAACCGAGAAACGTGCAATCCATGTACCTCTCACCCGATGGCCTCAGGCTGGCCCACCGGGCCGTCGGCCTGCTCACGCCGAGTGCTGGTTGGGCACCCCCGCCCTCGAAGCTGGTCGAGCACACACACCATGGGGTGTCGCAGTCGTGTTAGTCTGCCGGCCATGAAGGTCTGGCACCGCGCTTCATCGATACTCCTGCTCGTGACCCTTGCCGCATGCGGCGGCGCGACCTCGAATGACGACGCAGACCTGGACACCGACACGCTCCTGCTCGACCTCGAGACGACGCCCGACACCTCCGCCGAGCTCGACACGACGGCCGACGAGGAGCAGGTCGAGCCCCAGGTGCGCATCGTCTCGCTCAACCTGCGGTGCCTCATCGACGACTGGGACAAACGCCTCCCGATCCTGGCCGACGGCCTCGCCGCGGTCGACCCCGAGCTGCTCGCGCTGCAGGAGGCCTGTGAAGAGCGCGGCGTGAAGGACAACCTCATGGAGCTGGTCGCGGCACTCGAAGAGCGCACCGGACGCACCTATGCGGTGCATCGCGCCGTGACCCATCGGGCCTGGGACAAGTACGATGAAGGCCTCGCCATCGTGTCAGCCCTGCCGCTCGTCGACCTCGAAGGAATCGCCCTGCCCGGCGGTGTCTTCCCCCGTAAGCTCCTGCTTGCACGTGCCACGCTGCCCGGCGGCGAGACCATGGCAATCGGTACGACGCACCTCGACCATCAGAGCGCGCCGGCCCGTAAGCTCCAGGCGCAGCGGGTGGCGACCGAGACCGACACCTACCCTCGCAGCGGCGAAGCCTTCGTTCTCACTGGCGACTTCAACGAGGGCCCCACCGCCGGTGATGTCCACACGACGCTCTCCGCAAGTGGGCTCGTCGACCTCTGGGCTGCGCTCAACGTCGGCGACCCGGGCCCGACCTTCACCTCGGCCAACCCGCGAGACCGCATCGATGTCATCTGGCTCGACGCCTCCACGGGCGGGCTCATGGGCACGAGCGTCGTTCGTATCCTCACGACCGCCGTGGGCGGGATCTTTGGCTCCGACCACCTCGGGCTCGCGGCCACCCTGACCCCCTGAAGTGCCACGTCGAGTCGATTGCGGGCCCTTGAAGCTTGGCCCAGGTCTCAGCTGTCGCCCATGGTTGACACCTGCTCGACCGCTCTGTCTCCGGGCGGATACGAGCGTGTGTGGGAGTGGGGCTCGGAGCCGCGCAACGCCTCGGGGAAACGATTAGGCATGGGCCTTGCTCAGAATGGCTTCGACGCTCACGAGGGCACACTGGATGCGAGGCCCACGAGGGCACACTGGATGCGAGGCCCACGAGGGCATACTGGATGCGAGGCCCACGAGGGCATAAAGGAGAGGGACCATGTTCGTCATCAATCTGGGCAAGACGTTTTCGATCGCGGCGCTGACGGTGCTCGCGGGGGCCTGCGACAAAGACGGGGAAGTAGACTCGAACCTCGAGGTTGCCGAGGCGGCGCTCTCGACTTCAGAGGCGGAAGGTGACGGGCAGGCGCTCGGCATCCTGGCGTTCCCGCGTGGCGCCGGCCTGACCGCCGAAGAGCGGGTGCAGGCACTCAAAGACTTCGTCGATGACAAGCTCACGTGCGGCGAAGTGACCGCGTCGGGGGACCGTGGCGCGACGCTGACCTTCGGGACCAGCTGTGATTGGTCGGGTAGACGTTGGACAGGCAGTGTGTCGTTCTCGTGGGCCGCTGACGGCTCGAGCGCCGAGGTCACCTACGAGGGCCTCAAGACCAACGGCGCGACGCTCACCGGCGAGATGACGGTCACACGCGTCGAGGAAGACCACGTCGTGGTCGATGCGGATTGGACCCGGGTCACGGCCGCGGGCAAGACGGTCGTCGGCAGCTGGGACGGCGACTACCAGTGGGACGACGCGGCCTACACCATCAACAGTGCGAGCCACGTCGCCACGGTCGACGGGCTCAGCGCCAATCGCACCGCGACCGACCTCGTATGGCAGCGCGACGAGCGCGCGCCCGAGTCTGGCGTCGTGTCCATTTCCAACTTCCGCGGGCGGAGCTGGACCATGACACACGGACGCAACGACGCTGGCGACTTGACCGTGACGGTCACCCGTCCCAACGGCGCGACCCGGACCTTCGTCATCGATGCAGATGGCCAGCCCGCACCCTGAAGATCGCAGGCAATCGACTTTGGTTCTGAGGCCCGGGGGGGTGTTGCGTTTCGCGGATGGCAGCAGATCAACCCGTGGGTGCAGGTTTGTACTGCGCCCCCGGGAGTCTCCGCTGGGCGACAGCCCCCTCCACGACCTGGCCAAGCGCGTCGGTTCGCGGCGCCTGATCGTTCTCACCGTCGCCGTGACGCTCATCCGAGCCGCTACCAGGTGACGGTGAGCGCCTGGCAGAGGTGATTGTCGAAGTCGTAGCAAGTGACGCTGAGCCCCACCCGATGGAGGGCTATCGGTGATGTCCCCCACGAGATGTTCTCGTTGTCCGAGTCCGGTGCGGGTCGGCCCAGGGCGCGGATGAGCTCTGCGCGTCTACGTCCGAGGATGCCGAGCCGCGGGTCGGCCTGGCCCCTGTCCGCAAGCCACGGCACGGCGCCCGGCGAGACCATCAAGATGTCGATCCGCCCGGCAGGGTCGAAGGACACGGTCAGCACGCCGTCGCCGTATTGGAAGAAGCGGCGCGTGCCGTCCTGGACGGTGATGCGGGATGGCTCGCCGAGCTTCTTCCGCAGCTCGACCTCGGTGTCGCCGTGCACGAGAGGGCCGATGCGGGCGAAGTCGGCCACGGCGAGCTTGGGCAGTGGCGGGGGCGGCACGTGCACGAACCAGTCGACGATGGCCGAGTCGCAGGTGGGCACGGCCCCCAACCCGCACAACATCGTGAGGCTGCCCTTGGACGCCTTTGGGGACGGCCAGCGCCAGGTCTCGGAGTCGCTGCTCGCGGTGGGCCGGCCGAGGTGGCGGCGCAGGTGGGCGGGGCTCTTGCCGAGTACCCAGAGGCCGGGCTCGTCGATACCGCGAGCAGCGAGGAAGGGCTCGGCTTCGAGGTCGAACGAGAGGTGCATGACGAGGCCGGTCTGGCGGTCGATGCCGATGGCGAGGCCGGGATATTCGAGGCGGCGCCGGTTTTCGCGGGCTTCGATGGTGACGGTGCTCGGGGGCCCGAGGACGGCGACGACGCGCTCTTCCCGGTCACCGCGAGCGAGGCCCGCGAATCGGGCGAACGAGGACACACGTGGGTGCGGCGGGGCGGGCCGTGTCGGCGTGGTCCACGTCTTCCAATCGACGACGAGCCGCTGGGCGCTGTCCCCGGGGCCCAGCGTCACGACCACCGTAGTCTCGCCGGGCCGGTCAGGGGCCGCGAACCGCCAGGTGAGGGAAGCGGGGCTGACGGAAGCCGGAGGGCCGAGCAACGCGATGAGGTCTGCGCGTGGCAGTCCGAGCACGGCGAGGGCCTCGGCGCGACGGGCGAAGGTGTCGCGGGCGGGGAGCTCGAGCGCAAACGAGCATATCCGACCGGTGTCGCCACAGAGGGTGACGTCGAGGGTGGGAGGCAGTGGTTCGCCGGGGTCGAAGGGGTGGACGGCGAAGCGCAAGATGGGGTCATCGCCCGGCTCGATCTGGTCGGGGGTGCCGAGCGCACGCTCGAGATCGGCGGCGGTGGCGCCCCGCTCCAGACCGAAGAGCGTGTCAAAGGACGGAGCTCCTGCGTGTGTGGCAGGGGCGACCGCGAGTACGAGCAGGAAGAGCCAGCGGGTCATCATGGCGTCGCACTCTGCCGCAGCTATGCGATCGGTGCCAGCCCCAGCGACGTGTCTGTGGCCATACGTTTCAGCACTACCTGGGATGAAACGTATGGAGACCGATTGCGGTGAGCTTCTCCCCATCGCCCCAGCATCGTGCTCGACAAACACCTCGATGGACCGAACGGCGCTGACCTCGACCTCCTGGAAGAGGTCAGCCGCTTCAACCGGAGCTCTCGCGTGATCCTCGCCACAGGCTTTGCATACCTGCTTTCGCCCGGAAGACGCCGACGACGACTGTCTCGGCATCGCACCGTCGTGAGGACAAGCTCGTCATCATCATCGATCACGATGACCTCTCCACGCTCGTGGCCGCGCCCGACCGCAACGCCGCGCTGAAGGCCCTGCACAGCGCGCGATGATCTCCGCCGACTGAGTCCTCCACCCGCTCCTTTCGAGGTTCGTCACCGATGCCGACGCTGCACGGTCGACCGCTTCGGCACCCGTCGACCTTAGCGCGCTCGCGATGACGGCGCGGCGCGGGGCCGAGCTCGGAGCTATGTCGGTCAGTCGTAGGACTCGACGCGCAGGTCGTCGACGCGCAGGAAGTGGCCGGTGAACCATCCGTAGCAGGTGAAGTGGATGAGCACTTTGCCGGTCGGGAGGAACTGCGTCTCGACCGGGAGGAGCGTCGGGAAGGTCTCGCCTCCGAGGCTTCCCGAGACGAGGCCGGTCTCGGTGTCGATGGTGACCTCGTAGTCGAACCAGGTCGACGCGCGACTCACCGAGTCGAGCACAATCATCGGGTAGATGTCTTGAGAGGGCGGATCGCCGCGATAAAGCGAGTGTCGCAGGCGGCCCCCCATCCAGGCGCGATAGGACTCCCAGGGACTCCCGAAAGACAGGAACTTCCAGCTGTTTTCAGCTGGATGAAACGAGATGCCGCCGGTGTATTGGGGATTTGACCAATATTGATAGAGGCGGGCCGTGAGCTTGAGGAAGCGTTTACCCTCGGTGTCGTAGGGGAGGTAGAAGGCCGGATAGTCGTCGGTGACGGTCTGGGTGATCTGCAGATAGCCGCCGGCCTCGGAGACCTGATGCGGCTTGGTGTTGAGGTAGTTGGGGGCGAGCGAGTTGTCTTCGAAGTCATCGAAGAAGGTGCCAGTCGTCCAGGTCTGGGGGACGATGGTCTGGACGCCGATATTGACGAAGTCGAGAATGACATCGTTGGGGCCCATCGCCTCGATGCGATAGGCATAGCTGGCCGATGCGGCATAGGTGCGCTCGGTCGTGCTCGTGACGATCTCTCGTGCGAAGTTCGCCCCGTCGTAGCGCCAGATCTTGTAGCTCGTGGCGCCGACCACACCCTTCCATGAGACGGTGCCGACGGTCTTCTCGGCATTGAGGGCTGTGACACGTGGCTCGGAGTCCTTGGACCATTGGGTCGTGTACTCGGCCTCGGAGTATTCGCAACGGTCACCGAAGTGGCCCGTGCCCGCGCAGTCACACGCGTTGTTTGCGATGCAGGCGCCGCCGTTCTCGCAGGCCGGGTTGCACTGCGCGTAGCCCGGCGCATTGCCGAGGGCATCGGTGCGGATGACGACGAGGTCCGCTCCTCCCGCGCCCCAGGAGCTGGTCGTGCCGCCGAGCATGAAGCCGCCGTCGGCCAGCTGCAGGATGGAGAGCCCTTGCTCGTCGGCCGCGCCGCCGAAAGTTCGCTGCCACTCGAGAGTGCCATCCGAGGTCGTCTTGATGAGGTAGATGTCATCGCCGCCCGCGCCAAAGGATCGTGTCCAGCCGACGATGGCGTACCCTCCGTCGGCGGTCGCGACCAGGCCGGCGCCGTACTCGTTGTCGGAGCCACCGTAGGTCTTGCGCCACTGCGAGTCGCCATTGGCTGCGAACTTCTCGAGAAAGACGCTGCGCTGTCCGTTGATGACGGTCGAGCCGGTGGCGATGAAGCCGTTGTCGCTGGTCTCGAGGGCCTGGCGCATCTGATGCCAACTGACCTGGTTGCCCGCGGAGCAGCCGCCATAGGTGCGGTCCCAGATTTTGCTGCCGGAGCCATCGATCTTGATCGCGTAGTATTGCTGGCAGTCAGCCCAGCCGCCTGTGAAGCCGCTCAGTAGATAGCTGCCGTCGGCGAAGGCGAGGACATTGAGAGCGGTGTCGTCGCGTGAGCGCCCGAAGTATTGCTTCCAGACCTCGGCGCCGGTGGCATCGTGTGTTCGGACGACGATGTCCAGGAAGGCGTCGGTGTCGGTCGTATTGCCGGCGCTGATGAACGCGTTGCCCGGAGCGGGTACCAGGTCGAAGAGGTTGGTGACATCATCCCCGCCGTACGCGTTGGAGGTCGTGGCGATGAGGTCGGCGTCGAGAGCGACGCAGTAGCCTCGACTACGACCGCCGCCGAACGAGAGCGAGGTGCCGCAGGCCGCGTAGCCCGAGTTGAATCGGGTGATGCCCAAGAAGCTGTCGGAGGCCGCGCCCCCGAAGGTGCGGCTGCTGAGGTGGTTGCCGTTGGCGTCGAACTTGATGACGTACGCATCACCGCCGGGGTCGGTGGACTGGGTGCCACCCACAGCGATGAAGTGACCATCATGGCTCCTGGTCAGCAGGCTCGTCTGCCCGCCGTAGTCTTGAGCCGCCGAGCCAAAGGTGCGAATCCAGGTGGCGGCGGTCGTGGTGCTGCAAAAGCCGCTTGTATTCGTCCCGTCGCAGTCGCAGAGACCCGGCGCAGAGCACTCACCAGCGTCGCACGGCGGCGCACAGATCGGCGTCGAGCAGGTGGCGCCCGTGTAGCCGAGGTCACACTGGCACAGGTCGTTGGCGACGCACGTGCCGTTGTCGCAGGCCGGGTCGCAGACTGGCGGAGGTGGGGGAGGCGGCAATGGCGCGAGTGTAATGGCCGTGATGTTGCCTTGCGCACAACCGCTGTCATCACAGAGGCGAGCGAAGTTCGTCTGGAAAACGACGCCGTCCACGGACGGTCCGGTGCACTCGAGCCGGTCCGAGGTCCTGAAGTCGAGGTACGGCTCGGTCGTGCTGAGCTCGAACATCGTCGAAGGGTTGTTGTTCGACTGAAGCTGGTACATGTCATGTGGATAGCCGGTCCAGTCTTCGGAGTCGTTGCCGAGAAAGAGGGTGAACGGTGCCTCCTGTCGAACCGAGCCGAATTGCCAGATAGCGACTGCACCCGCGCCTGACTGGTCATACTGACTGCTATTGCCACCATAGGGGTTGCTGGGCGCACAGGCGTCGTAGGCCCAGTTCACGGCGAAGGGCTCGCCGAACTGCACCCCTGCGAGGTCGGAGTACTCATTGATGACACCGGTCGCCTGCACGCTGACGAGCTGGACCTCACCTGGCTGGCAGCCGATGTCCACGGCACAGGTCGTCGGCCCCAACAGTGTGGACGAGTCGAAACCCTCACCGCTCTGACTGCCGACGAAACGGAAGCCTGTCGGCGCTTCTCCGGGGCGTGTGTACGCGGTCGCGACGCCCTCGGGTGAGCCGTTGAGGGGATGGCGCGAGCAGAGCGGTGCTGCCCCGACGCCGGTCGACCAGAGTGGCACATCCACGGTGATATAGGGGTAGCTCCGGTTGGCCGCGATGGTGCCATTCTCGAGCGGCCCTTCCGACGCGGTCATTCGTGTCCGGAGCCGGCACGAGGTCCCCTCGGGCTGCGCCTCGAACCACGCCACGTCGAGCCCGAGCGCGACGTTCCAGTAGAGCTTGTCAGCCTGCTCGCCGCCGTTCATGAGGGCCTCGACGCCCTCGAAGACCATCGCCTGGACGAGTGGAGCTGGGGCGCCGACCCCGCCGGGGAAGACGTTGCCAGGCCCACCGCTCGGGTCGACCGGGTAGGTCGTGCCATCGCAGTCGATGACGATGGGCTCGCGATAGAGGTGGGTCGACTCGCTCTCGGCGCCTGGGGCCGAGCCGTCCGTGCAGGACAAAGCGAGCACGACGGAGGCGACGCGTCGACCGGTCTCGGGGTCGTGGACGAGCTCGAGCGGGTCGGACTCGGCGTCGACGCAGTCGACCTTCGCGGAGCAGAAGATGTCGGAGAAGCTCACCGCGATGTCGAAGAAGCCCTGGTTCGCCTGGCGCATGAGCGTGAGGTTGAAGACGACCGGGGCGTCGGCGTTCTCGCGACACAGGACCGCGAGCTGACATCCGTCGGGGTTATGGGGCGCGGCACACGGGTCGATGAAGTCTTCGATAGGCGAGGCACCCGCACCAGAGAGTCCGTCTATCGTGAGAGTGACGGTATTCATGGCCCCGCCGCCATCGACGTCCGTGGCGTCGCACGGCGCGACAAAGCTGATGTCGGCGCCGCTGCCGTAGCTCGAGGCACAAAGACCGGACCGGGACCAGACCGGCTGCCCATCTTCGTTCGTGACGGCGAGCGAGTAACACGCGTCCAACACGCCGGGCAGCTCGAGCGCTGCGACCTCCACCTCGATGGAGGCGCCGGTCTGGCCACTCGAAGGAGACTCCGACGCACAGCCGGCGAGGAGACCGGCGATCGTGAAACCGAAGACATGACGCAGTGTGGCAGGTCGCATGAGTGCTCGTGTGTTCGCGAGGGAGGCCGCAGCTCCGTCGATAGTATGGGCGCATTCCGCAGGGCGCCGATACACGTGACGACCTCTCCAAAGGCACACCTTGCCAGCGCCGTGTCAAGCTCCCGGGCCCCCTCGACCGACAGTGGCTGCGGGTTTCATCTTATAGAAATCTATAGGAGAACAGACCCGCGCCCGGCGATGGCCTCGATACGATTCGGCGGCAGGCACACAGTGGGCTATGGTCGCCGCGATGAAGTACCCAGGTCCAGAGGCGCTGGTCGAAAACACACGACGGCTAGCGGTGGTCGGCGACACCCAGGAGACGGCGTGGGTCGAGCGGCTGGTCGGCCTCGAACAGAACGCTTCGCGGCGGGTCCACCTCCTGAACGAGCTCGCGGCGCGGAAGCCCGATGGGGTGCTGCACCTCGGTGACCTCGTCACATTCGGGTCGTCGCGCGGCCATTGGGCCCGCCTCGACGCGCTGCTGGAGCCCTTGCGCGAGGCCAACATCCCGCTCATGCCGGTGGTCGGTAACCACGATCGGATGGTCCTTACGAAGCTCGGGCTGGACCAGCTCGCACGTCGCTTCGCCGTGCTCGGCGAGCGCACCTGCTACACCTTTCGGTATGGCCGACATGGCCGAAATGGCGACGTCGCGTTCATCGCGCTCGACTCGAACCTGTCGGGAGACGCCGCAGCACTCCAGCTCCGTTGGTTCGACGAGGTGCTCGCCGCAGCCGACGCCGACCCGCAGGTGAAGGCCATCATCGGCTTCTGGCATCACCCACCGATGTCGAACAGCCGCATCGTGCGCCCGTCGAGACGCGCGCGTATGGAGTTCGTGCCGAGGCTCGCCGGGTCGCAAAAGGGGCTCGCGGTCTTCACCGGACACGCCCACGCCTACGAGCACTTCATCGTCGCGGGCCTTCACTGCTTCGTCTCGGGTGGCGGCGGTGGGCCGCGTCATCGGCTCGAGACCCGGCCAGAATACCAACGCGGACACGACCTCTTCGCCGGGGGGCCGCTGCGCTTCATGCACTTCCTCGAGCTCGAGCTCGGGGACGACGCGATGACCGTTCGCGTCGTGCGGATGTCCGACGACACAACCCCTCGCTTCGACACCGCCGACGAAGTGACATTGTCATATCGGGCAGGCTGAAGCCGGCCTCAGATGTTGGGGGAACACCCGTAGGCATCGGCTATGCAAGAGGAAGGGACCTCACCACGAACCGCGTAGGCGCCTCTGCGCGTCGAGGCGTCTTCGCATCGCCAGGGCGAGGAGCCCTATGACGCCGATGAGGCCCACGCTGCCGACGCTGCCGAGCCCCTGGTCGGTCGAGCCGCACCCCGAGTCCGACCCCTTCTTCGAGCTCTCCGGGTTCGGCTCGGTGACCTCGGGGTTGGGCTCCGGCTCCGGTCCGATGGCTGTCACCTCGAAGCTCGCCGTCGCCGAATCGTCGGCCGTGTTCGACTCACAAGCCGGGGTGCTACCCACGCTCCCGGTCAGGCCCAGCGTGCCCGCCGCTGTGGCCATGGCCTTGACCTCGATCGTCGCCGAAGAGCCGGCCGCGAGTGAGCCGAGCTCGCAGGTGCCATCGGCGCACGACCCGACCGACGGGGTCAATGACACGAGCGTCCCGCCGCTGGTGTCGACGATGATCGACACCTCGTCGCGCGCGCCGCTGGCGGTCACCGTGAAGGTCGCGCCGACCTCGGCACCGACTTCGGTCGCTTCGCCTGACGTGGCGGTGAGCGTGAGGTTGTTCGTGAGCTCGCCCGCAGCGAGCTCGACGATTTCATGCCGCTCATGACGTGGGTCTCCCCCATTGCCGTGATGCAGGACCAGCAGCTTGGACGGTGCGTCGGTCCCGTCGCCGATCGTCATCGCAACCGGGCCTTCGTTGTCGACACACAGGGGAGTGCCACTGACACATCCGGAGATTGCCAGGCGCGCACCATTGGTATCGAGCTCGACCCAATCCGTCGTGTCGAGCGGCGCGTCCGCTGGCAGGTCGATCAAATAGGGCAGGCGACTCACCATAGAGACGCCGCGATAAGCGACCTTCGTTTGTTGAGTGTTCAAGCCGATGCTGGCGAAGCGGACCGGCAGGACGAGCACCTGGTTGAAGAAGATGTGGGTCTCATGGGCGGCGCCAGAGTCGATGAAGGCGTTGTTCGGGTAGGCCGCATAGACCCCATTGATCAACTCCGGGACGATCGGGCTCTCGCCGGTGGCGAGGTCGATCACACGCGTTGAGGGGGCGGTCGCGGGGAAGTGGACATAGGAGGTCGGGTCGGGTTGCTCGAAGGACTCGACGACGACGAGGAAGTCCGCCTCCTGGTCGTCGTTCGTGTCGAGCTCGAACCCGACGAGCGAGAGGAACGACTGGGTCGGAGTCACCCAGTCGCCTGCCGTCACGACGCCGAAGAACAGGCGCTCCGACCCAGAATCGACGTAGGACCCCGTGGCCACGATGTCGGCGGAGGCACGGGTGCCGTCCGTGTCCTCGAACGTCGATTCGGTCGTGCCGAGCTCCAGGATACTGGTCGCGTTGTCATGGTGGGCCGGTGTCCCTTCGAAGTCGAGCATGGCACTCCCACCCGTCGGTCCGACACAGCCGGAGAGCGCTCCGGTGGTCCTGGCAGCCGCGGCCCGCGCGACGCCGTGATAACCGACCATGGCGACCGGATCCTCTCCCTCGCTCGGGGTCAAGAGAACGCGGCCCGACGCCGCTGTGAAGAGGACCGCCGGCGCGTCACGTCGCCCAGCGGCGCTGGTGTCCGGAAGGAAGGAGACCGGAGTCGCGTAGAGCTGGTAGGCCGGAGCCTTCGGCAGCAGTGCGGGGTCGACCGTCAAGGCGATCTGGAAGGTTGCGCTGCCGCCTGCCGGCACCTCGATCGAGGTCGGTGTGACCTCGACCGTGAGGCCCGGCCACTCGGTCGCCTGCTCGACGGCGAGGTCGAGGCGCGCCACTTCGACGCCAGAGTTCTCGACCACGACGGTGCGGGTCTCGGTCCGGGTCGAGACCGCGAGGATCGCGCCGAACGAGACCCCGAGCTGCCCTTCATCGCCGTCTTCGCGGGCCGTGATGGTCGTCACGAGCGCCTGCTCGAGGTCGAGGCGACCGGAGCCGGCCGAGGCGGCGGGAAAGGCGTTTCCGAGGCCACCCAAGATCGGGGCCGTCGAGCTCGCGAGCCGCGCCTTGACCTCGAACGGGGTGAGCGACGGCCGAGCCTGTCGCAGCAGCGCCGCCGCACCGGCGACCAGCGGGCTCGCCATCGAGGTCCCGCTGAGCTCGACGCCGTCGAAGCCCGTACCGACAAGCGCCGAGGCGATGAAGAACCCAGGCGCGGACAGGTCCGGCTTGTTGAGCATGCGGTCCGCCGTCGGGCCGCGGCTGCTCAGGCCGATGAGATAATCGGGGCCGAGACTGATGGTCGCCTCCAGGTCGGGCCGCATTGCAATGTCGACCGGCGCGGCCGCGATCAGGGCCTCACCATCGGCCTGCCGCAGGTGGAACATCGGGAGCGTGTAGGTGCCGGCCGACCCGTTGGGGATCTCGGCTGGTGAGTTGTCGACGACGACGATGGCGCGCGCACCGGCCGCCGAGGCGTTCTGGTCCTTGGTAGCGTAGGGGCAGGCGCCGCGGCGCACCAACACGATCTTGTCCGCGAGGCTCGCGGCGTTGGTGAAGGCCTCACAACCGAGGATAGGCGTGCCGGCGATGAGCTGACCGGTGTATGCGCCGAGCTCGGCGATGGCCGGGCCGACGTCAGGGCTCCTGGTTGGATAGGTCCCAACGACCCCGGGCGGGGCCGTGACCTGGAGCCCAGGCCAGACCTGCTCCTCGACGACCTTGTTGGTCATGCCGACCGCGAGCGCGCTGGGCGAGCTGGCCGGGAAGGCGACGGTGAAGGGTGTGAAGCCATCATTGCCCGCGGCCGCGACGACCAGGGCGCCGGCCTCCGTCAGGTTGGCGACAGCGGCGTGTTCGAGCGGCGCGGCCTGAGCGAAGCTGCTCCCGAGAGAGAGGTTGACGACGTCGAGGCGGTCACCGATGTCGTCGTCCTCGTCAGGGTCGACCGCCAGCTCGAAGGCGCCGAGCGTGACGTTGGTGGAGCCCAGACAACCAAAAATCTTGAGCGCGAAGATCGACGCCTCGGGGGCGGCGCCCGGGTAGACCATGAAGTCTTGCGGGTCGAGCGAGACCTCGAAGGAGCCTTCGTAGGAGGTGCCTTCGTTGGTGACCCCGGTCCCGGCGGCGATGGCCGCCACGTGCGTGCCATGGCCCGCGCAGTCGCGGGGGTCGTCGTCTGGCGTGGGTGTGATGGGGCCCTCGACTCCCAGGGGGTCGTAGTCGTCGCCCGCGAAGTCGCGGCCACCGATGACCTTGTCGGTCGGGAAGGTGTCTGACTCGACCAGCGTCGGGTCGTTGCCGGTGTAGTCCGCGGGCACGCCGGACCCGCCGAGCGCGGCGTGGTTGTAGTCGACACCCGTGTCGATGATGCCGATGCGCATGCCCTCGCCGGTGTAGCCCGAGGCGGACTGCCAGAGGCTGGGAGCGCCGACGAGCGGCACGGCGGCGGCGAGGGAGCGCGTATAGACGGTCGGTTTCTCCAGGCGGGCGACGCCTGGCAGCTTCGCGAGTGCACCGAGTCGATCGTCCGGGACGACGACCTGGAAGGCGTTGGCGACGAGCACCAGGTCAGACACGATGGTCGCACCCAGCGCCTCGAGCTGCGGCCTGAGCTCGGCGTGTCGTTTTCGGAGATCGGCTGCATAGGCCTTCACGAGCTTACGCTTCTCCGCGTCGACGAGGTCGAGCGCACGTACCCGATCGATGGCACTCGGTCCCTGCAGGATGACGTAGCGCGAAGTCGGCGCCGGGGTGTTGCCGAGTGTCGCGACGCGACGTGCTGGGTCGGGGTTGGACGAGGTCGAGGTCGTGTCGGCGAGGTCGGTACAACCGACCCCGAGGACACAGGCCAACGACGCTCCGATGAGCGCGTGGGTTCGTTTGGACATGTGACGGCCTTGTGAGCTGGAATCAGGAGCAGTCGGCTGTGGCGTGCGGCAGGCTCGGGTCTCTCGACGAGCGATCCCTTAGATTCTCATCGCCATTCCGTGACTTTGCAACCGATGCGCAGCCGATACCCGGCGGGCTCGACGACATATCTCGATGTTCGAGACAACCTCGGTTGTCGTCTGCTGGGTCCCTGTGGCTCAGCGCCTCTATCGACGAGGTCGGGACGGTGCGCTTTCCAACGGGAGGTGCGCAAGAATGCACATTGCGCGGGTGTTTATCGCGTGATGTCAAGCCGTTGCGTGTGGCACGCGACCTGCTTCCAAACCTTGTATTGCGTTGTGTCCAGCACCGGAGGCGTAGCCATGACCACCCGTCGCCTCATCCTGCTCGTCGTCTTGTTGTTCTTGGCTCCTGCTGCCGTGCTCGGCTGGGGCACGCTCACGGGCGGCCTCAACATGAGCGCCAAGGAGAACGAGAACCTCAAATGGCTCATCAAGGACTACGGCGTCGACCCGGCGGCACTCGGGGAGCAGTACGAGGCGCGCACCGGCTCCCACCCGATCCACCAGTTCATCGTACAGCAGGCGTGGACACTCATCGCGAAGGACCCGGCCATCGCCGATGAGAAGAGTGGGCTGCCCGAGGTGAAGGCCATCAACGCGTGGGACGGCATCGAGCGCTGCGAGCAGGGCATGCGTGAACGGACGCCGTCTACGATGACGCCCATCACCGAGCTCGCGCCGCCGCGACCCGAAGGCGACGACGAGGCGAGGCCGGGAGCGGACGCGGAGGTCGACCGAACGGGCGGGTGGAACCCGACCTACAACGGGCGCGCGCACTACTGGAACCCGTGGCTCGAGGACGGTGACGCTCCACGGTTGGCGGGCGAGAACTACGAGCGGCTGGCGATCCTGGCGATGAATGGTGGCGACCCGTCCAAACGCGCGCACCACGCGGCCTATCTCGCGCACTATGTGTCGGATCCGGTAAGTGCCAAACACGCCGACATGATCACGCTCGACAACAAGACGCTGGACGATCTGACGAAGATCTCGAAGAAGTGGATGGAGGCCAAGAACGACGAGATCGAGGACTGGCTCGCGAGCCCCATCCTGACCGAAGCGGTGACCGCCATCGAGAACCGCGCCCGCGCCATCGGACCGCAGGGAGATGCGTGGCTCGACCGCGTGCGGAGCCGGGCGGGCGTGATCGGCGGGACCAAGCTCTTGAAACGTGGGTGGTGGGTCGTCTCGTGGGTCGACATCGCCGACAGCAGCCTACGCTCGGCAATCGGCTGTTACCTGCACGAGCTCGAGGCGCGCCCGAAAGTGGGCGGGGTGGAAAAGCCACTCGACAAGTTCTACTCGTACTTCGACCCGTTCTACTTCAACGGCCCCATCTTCAATCCGGTGGGTTCGTATCCGGACTTCAGCATCTGTGTCCCGTTGTCGGAGCACCTCTTCTGGGAGACGAACCCGGGCCAGTACGACCTCGTCAAGACGACGATGTCCGCCCCTGGGGAGGCGACGACCATCGTTGGGTCGAGCGACCCGAAGTCCATCTATCTGCCATGGATCAGAATGCCTGGGTTCACGAGCTTCGACGAGAAGGTGGCCGGACAGGCGATGGCAGATACGGCGGCCGATCTGGTCAAACGCTGCGCGCTCCTGTCACATGGCAATATCGGTGACGATGGCGACTTCACGCCGCCTTTCAAGGACAAGCTCACGCTCTCGGTGAAGTGTGTCGCGACCGCGCTGAGAGCGACGGTTAGCGCGCTACGCGGCGAGGGCTGGGCGCGTAAGACACCCGACGGGAGGATGCGGGCTCAGCTCGTCCTCGAGAACCTCGCGGACGTGCCCGCCAGGTTGCTCGAGGTGCAGTTCTGGTACAAAGACCGCGCGGGCAAGCGACACAGCGCACCGGGGTGGACGGTCGACCTCGGGGGCAAGGTGGTGACCGCCGATGAACCGCTCGACCTCGGCGTGACTATCGAAGGCGTGCCGGCCGACCTGCTCGTGCCTGAGCTCTCGGTCGAGGTGCACGCTGACTTCGGGACCCTGCCCGACAGCGGCCGGCTGCGCCTGATGCTCGGCACACGCGAGACCAGGCGCGTCACCAATCCGTCGGGTGGCGCGAAGCTCGTCAGGACGAAAGGGCCCATCGACGTCATCGTGGTGATGGACACGACCGGCTCCATGCAGAGCTCGATCGACTCGATGCGCGACAACGCCATCGCGGCTATCCAGAAGTTGCGTGGGCAGACGAAAGACATCCGTATGGCCGTCGTCACGTTCCGCGACCGTGCGGTCGAGTCGGACGCCGGGCACTTCCTCACGTCGGGCTTCACCGACGACCTCGAGTCGCAGTTCGCCTTCATGCGAGGGCTCAAGGCCGACGGTGGTGGCGACACGCCGGAAGACCAGCTCGACGGCCTGAGTCGGGCGGTGGCGCTGTGGGAGAACGAGCCGCAGGACGAGGATCGGGTGCCGGCCAAGGTCATCGTGACCATCACCGATGCACCGGCGAAAGTGCCAGACAAAGCCGGCAATACCTTCGAGTCGATTCAGGCCCGGGCCTTCGCCGTGGACCCGGCCCACATCTACCCCATCGTCGTCGGCTCGGACACCGAGGCGGCGCGCCATGCGGCCGTGCTCGCGGCAGGCACCGACGGAGAGGTGCTCTCGGTCAAGACCGGCGAGGAGGTCGCCAACGCCCTGCTCGCCGCGGTCGACACGGCCGTCGTGGTGCACGGAACCGAGGATGTACCAAAGGCCGGTGGGCGGACGCTGCTGGTCGTCGGCATTGTGTTGATCGTCGCTGCCATCGCGGCCGGGGTCGTCGCGCTCCTGGCCCAGCGCAGACGGAGGCGTCTCGGGGTCGGGGCGCCGCAGGAGGTGACGCCATGAGCCGGCTGACAACAGAGGAGATGCAGCGGATCCGTCGTGAAGAGGAAGCCCGTGTGCGCGCTCGAAGAAGAGCGATATCGTGAGCAGGTCCGACATGAGCTCGAAGAGGAGCGGTTTCGTGCAGATGTGCGGAAAGAGCTCGAGACACGACCTCCGGGTCCGTCGGCGAAACACGTCGGCGACGAGCCGGCAGGCAAGGCATCGCAGCTCGTGCGTGATGGTGAGCAGTTCGTATGGGGCAAGGGGGCGGCGCCGGTGCCCGAGCCTGTGTCGCAGCCGGTGGCGAGGCCCCTGCTGCCACGCCCCGGTCGGCCGGGGATATGGTGGCTCCTGGCGTCTTTGCTGCTGGTCGCGGGCATAACGCTTGTCATCGTCGCGCTGCTTCAGCGCAGCGGTAGTGCGGCCGGAGCCTCGCTCGAGCTGGCCCTGACCGCGGGAGGGCCCATCGCGGAGCTGAGACCACCTGATTGGCGGCCCGAGGATCTGGCGACCGACGACTATGTCATCTCACCGGACGGCGCAGTCACGAGCAGACCCGGGCGTGGGCTCGCGACCTTCGAGGACTGGAAGGCGGCCTTCGAGACACCACCTCCGGTCATGGAGAGACTCTTCCCGGAAGAACTCTCGTTGGCCGAGCTGCAGGCGAGATACCGAACGAATCCGCCGGACCCTGCGCTGCCACGTATGCGCCTGGCCGCGGGCGCGTCCACCGCACCGACCACACCGGCCACGCCCGACCCGGTGAACGGGGTGAACGGGGAGGACGGGGTGAACGGGGTGAACGGGGTGGATGAGGTCAACGAGGTCAACGGCATCGACCCTTCGGCGATTGGGGACGTCGGTGCCTCGATGTCGGGCCTCCTGCGTTTCGTGCCGGCTCGTAGCTGGATTGTGGTGGGGTTGGACAAGGCTCGGCTCGCGGGCTCGCCGACGCTATCGCGGCTGCGCGACTTGCTCGCGCGTGGGCTGGGCGAGACCTCGCCGCTGTCGACCATCGGAGGCAGCGGGCTCCTCTCCGAGGCCAGCGAGCTCGTGTACGCAAGTGCCCTCGACCGGGGCGATGGGGGCGACCCGGACGACGAGTTCATCGTCGTGGGGACGACATCGCAGGGAGAGCGGATCCGTGAGCTGGCAGTCGCCGCCGGGGCGAGGCTCGACGACGGCGTGCTCACCTCGCTGGTGCTGCCCGGAGGTCAGTCGGTGCTGCTCGAACCTGGGCGTTTCGCGGCGGCGCGCGGCATGGGTCCTGCCATGCTGGCGGCACGGGCGAGCGGCGGCATGTTGTCCGAAGGCACCCTCTCGTCGATGTTGTTGCGCGTCGCTCCGAGGGCGTCGGTCTTCGTGGTGATGCGGGTCCAGGCGGCGCAGACGACGGACCTGAACCGGCTCATCACCGGCCTCGGCCGCGCGGAGGTGCTCGGCGCCACCATCGAGGTCGGCGCGCAGGTCGGCGCGACGCTCCACCTCACCTTCCCCGATGCGGTCACCGCCACGGATGTGCTGGCGGGCTTCGAGAACAAACGCGCGGAGCTCGTCGGCTCGCCCGAAGGTGTGATGCTGCGACGGGTGGTCGTGTCACTCGAAGGCGCGCGTGTGACGCTTGCGTTGAACATGTCGGAAGCCGAGCTCGCGGGGCTGTTCGCGGGCGCAGGCCTCGAGGAGTAGCTCTGCCGATCTGCAGCGGGTCGCTCGACAGCCGGCACACCTCGGGCTAAGGATAGGCCATGCACAACCTGTATTATTTCACACTGATTTCGGTATGTTTCGCGGCCCCTGCCTGCTCCAAGGGCGACAAGGACGCCAAGGGTGGTGGTGACGCCGCGGCCTGCCCGGCCTTCTCGGTCACGGTCGATGGCAGCCCGGTCGCCGGCCTGACCCACGGCATGGCGTTCACCCACAAACGCGGCGCAGAGCTCGTCCACCAGGTCGACCTCTTCAACCACGACAAGACCACCTGCGAGCAGCTGACGTCGCGTAAGGGCCGTCAGATCCCCGACGGCGAAGAGCACGTGTGGGGCTTCTCCGGTGGTGAAGGTCTGATGGGCGACGGTGTCGGCGTGGGTGACCACACGCAGATGGGCCTCGGCGTGAAGCTCGCCTCCGACGCACCCAAGAACCCGGGCGACGTGGTCGCGGTCTGTGTCCCCGAATCGACGTTCTCACCCAAGAGCGGCAAAAACGCCGGCAAGCAGGTCAAGGTCGTCGGCCTCATGCAGGGCAAGTACTGCGGCATCATGGACTGGGACTCGAACTGACATCGCTATGCATTTCGCGCGCCCCAAAGGGTAGACCGCTCGGCGCTTGACGGAGTCGCTGAGCGGGAGGCAGGAATCAGGACGCGAGATCGGACAGGTGGAAACGGCAGGTCGCCTGCCGCAGGCCCGCGGCGTAGCGGGCCGCAGCAGGCGACCGATACGGCGACGTCCCACGGGCGTTTCCAGACTTTGTGGTGGGCGTCCGCCCGTGGGACGACAGGAGCGAGACCATGGTGCGTTGGGCGAGTGTTTCCAAGATGACCCTGACCGTCGCCCTCGTAGCACTCTGGTTCGCCGGCTGTGCGAGTCCCGGTGAGGGGCAAGAGGCTGCCAACGGCATCATCGACCTCGACCCACTACCGCCCGTGGCGGCAGACTTCGTCGTCGACGACACGGTCGGTATCGAGCGCTCACTGACCCGGCTGCTGGTCATGTTGGACCTCGACGCGAGCGTCGAGGTGACGCGTACCGTGGTGGCGGTCGCAGCCGAGGAAGGGGCCACCGTCGTAGGTGGCGCGCCCGAGCTCGGGGTGATGCTCCTGGCCTTGCCGGATGGGGCCGCGCTCGACGCGATACCGAAGCTGAAGGACCTCGTCGCGGCGGTACCCGGGGTGGCCGTGGCGACCGAGGATTGGACGCTGGCGGTAGACGCCTTGCCGGCCGTGGATGGCGGCAAGGAGCTTCCACCCAACGATGCCGGCGGCGCCTCGATCCCCTGGGACTGGGAGCGTGAGCCTGCCGGGGGGAATGCCTGGCTCGAGCAGATGCGGGCACCTCAGGCCTGGAACTGGAACGACGTGATCGAACGCGCCGGCACTGAGGTCTCAGTCGGCGTGCTCGATGGCGAGATCGTGTGGACCGCCCACGAAGAGCTCGCCGGCCGCGTCACCGCCACGCCATTCGGGGGTGACACGGCTGCGGTGCACGCAACCAACGTCGCAGGTGTGATCGCCGCCTCCGCGACCGACCGCGCAGGACTGAACGGAATCACACCTTTCGCCAGACTCACGTCCGTCGGCCTGGGTGTCTCTTATGGCGGGCTGGCCTCCTCGGGCGACATCATCTTGCGCGGGTTTCGTCAGCTCGTGAGGCACACACCGGTGCGTGTCATAAACATGTCGCTGGGGTTCAACTGGCGAAGGCGGCAGAAGACGACTCTCGATGCTGATGCTCAAGGCGCGACCCTCAACTACGATCCGCCAGAGGAGCGACCTGCCCAACAGCGGGTCGTGCGTGAGTCGGGGTTGATCGCCGCGAGGATGGCCAGACACCTCGGAAGTCTCGCGGCTCCGGTCATGATCGTCGTCTCGGCTGGCAACGATGGTCTCGACACCGCCACGGTCTCGCCGGCTGCAACGCCTGAACAAGTCGCGCACGCCGAACGATGGCGGCGTCCGGAAGCACGATGGAACAGCCCCTTTTGTTGGGCCTCGATCGAGGCGCAAGCCGACAACGTTCTGTGCATCGAATCCGTCAAGACCACGGCAGTCGGAGTCCCGCCTGTGCGTTCGGTCTTCACCGGCGTTGGCGGGCTGTTGTCAGCCCCGGGCGAAGGTGTGACGACCACGACCTTGTGCAACACTCCCGGCTGCTCACGCACGAGCGCCGGCTACGTGAGCCCCAGCGGTACCTCGTTCACGTCGCCTATGGTGGCGGGTCTCGTGGCCCATATGATGGCCTTTGCGCCCGACGCCCCCCTCGCGACCATTCGCCAGGCGCTCCTCGATTCCGCCCGTCCCGCCGAAGCAGGCACCGCCCCGCAGATCGACGCGGGTCAAGCGATGCGCCGCCTGCCAGGCGCGATGGAGGCGCTCTTCGACGTCGACGACGGCACGGTCGATGGCCTCGACATGAACCGCTTCGAGGATGCACGTGGGGACGAGCAGGTCGACATGTCCGACTTTCGCCGTGTGCGCGACACGATCCTCTGGGACAACGGTCAACGCGAAGGCCTCATCGCGGGAGACCCCTCGACCTCGAACAAGAAGCGTGACCACAATCGGGATGGCGTCGTCCTCGATAGTGTCCCCGAGGTGTGGTCGCGTTTCGATTTCAACGATGACGGAGTGGTGTCGGTGCTGGACCTCGAGACGCTGGGGGAAGCCAAAGAATGGAATGACCCGCAAGTGCCAGGCACCGAGCTCGAAAATCTCGCTGCAAGCGCTGATCTCATCTTGGATCTCGATGACTTCTGGCGCAAAGGCGCCAAGAGTGTGCGTGTCTCGGCGGACAATACCGGGTATACCCGCGTCATCCGCATCGACGACCTGTTGCCCTTCATCTACACCGTGAAAGCTGGCACCGTCACACTCACCGTCACGGTCGTCGAAGGGCCTGAAGTGGAAGCGCGCCCCAAGGTCGTGACGGTGGTGGCCGGCGAAGACAAGCCGGTCAAGTTGCGGCGCAAACGCACCCCCGGTGTGCCATGTCCGGTGACTCAAGGTGCTGGCAGCGCCGAGGTCACGTGTGAGCTGGGCGATGACTTCTACGTGGTCGACCCGGACAGCATCAGCGGTTGCTACGAGGCCGCCTTCTGCGATGGGCCCACCTTTAAAGAAACCATCGGTTGGGCTGCGGGTGGACAGGTCACGGCCCGCTTTGGGATCACCTTGCCGGCGGCACTGCCCGTCGGGGCGCAGACCGATTACGACAGCGCGAGCTGCGGCGACGCGGTCCTCTGGATGAGACGGGCGTGTGCCGAAGGCCTCTGCGGCACAGAGCCCAACGTGGAGCCTTGTGACCGATGCAATGGCCTGCGTATGGACGGGCCAGCGACCGTCATCTGGCCGTCAACTCCAGGTGGCCAGACCACCTGCAGCCCGCCCGACCCCAACGAGTATTCGCGTGGTTCGGTGTCCTTCAGCCTCGTCTCCTGTGCCGCCAACAACGACGCCTTGCCTGGCTGTGAATAGCGACGTCGATTGCCACCATGACAGTGAAGGCGATGAAGCTTTGCGCTCGATGAATCTGATGTCGATCTGAGCTTTGTCTGTCTTCGCTTGCGCTCGACCGAGCAAGGCACTCTTGTCGGACCTGGGAGGGGAGCAAATCCAAGGCCTCCCGGGGCCCGCACCCACATGCAAGGCCCTGGTTCCGGCACAGTGATGGGGGTTGGGATGTCTGGGGTTGGAAGCGTGGCTCAACTTGCGGCGGTGATAGTACGCGTGCTCTCGACGTCGGCGGCCCTGGTCATGTGTGGGGTCGGACCCGCGCAGGCATGGCGAAGCGTCCTCTACCCGGAGAACTGGCTCCCTCCCGAGCTGCGCGACAACCCACCGCGCTTCGAGACCGACGCCTTCCTGCAGGACTTCTCCTACGCCGGTTATCGCCGCGGCGAAGCGCCGATTCCCGACGTCGCAGGGCCCGTGTTCGATGTGGTCGAGCTCGAGTTCGGCGCCCACCCCAACGGCATTGTCGACAGCAGCGCGGCGATCCAGAAAGCCATCGACCGGGCGGGACTCTGCGCCGCAGGCCAGGGTACTGAAGAGGACCAGCTCGACCCGCGCTGCGCCTATGCGGAGGAGGTCGGACGCGCCGTCGTCTACATCCCCGCGGGACACTACCGGCTCTCGCGCACTGGCACGGTCGGCGGCGCGCTCGTCATCCGCTACAGCGGGGTCGTCCTGCGCGGCGCAGGGAAGGACCAGACCTTCCTCTTCAATGAGACGACCAACATGCGAGGCAGGGACATCATCCGGGTAAGACCGTGGACCCTGTTCAACTGGCCGCTCAAGGCGGTCGGCGGGGCCGAGGCGCACATCACGAGCGACCTCCTCTCGCCAACGACCGTCATCCCGCTCGCAAGCGTGAGCGGCTTCGAGGTCGGGGACTGGGTCGTGCTGCGCTCGGACCTGACCAACGCGTTCAACGCCGAACACATGATGGCCGACAAATGGAACGGCGACACCAACGACTCGCTCAAGCCGATGTTCGTGCGCCAGATCAAGGCGATCGACACCGAGGCGAACGAGGTCCACATCGACGTCCCGATTCGGTACTACCTCAAGGTGCGCGACAATGCGCGTATGTACCAGCTCGTGAAAGCCACGGCCCCAAACGGGTTGAGCGCGAGCGGGTTCGAGAAGCCCTACTACCTCGAAGAGGTCGGGCTCGAAGGATTCTCCGTTGGCAACATCGAGCACCCAGAGGTCGGCAGTGGTGTGGGCTGGGGCGTCGGTGACTACGACGACGCCGACTCGAATGCCTACGAGGTGCAGTCCTACGCCATCCGCCTCAATGGGCTGCGCAACGGCTGGATCCGCGACGTGCACACCTACCGGCACGCGGACAATACGACCAACTCGCACGTGCTCTCGAGCGCCCTGGCGATCTTCACCTGCGTCGCCGTGACCGTGCAGGACTCGAGCTTCCAGCGCGCGATGTACGCGGCCGATGGTGGCAACGGGTACATGGTGTCGTTCGCCGCCGCGCAAGAGATCCTGCTCGCCGACGTCGACGTCGGCTACGCGCGCCACGGCTTCACGTTCGCCGCAATGTCGACCTCGGGCAACGTCATCCTGCGGGGCCGCGCCCACGACACGGGCTGGCGCGGGATCGAGGGCACCGCCAATACGGCCGGCTCGACCGGCAGCGACCACCACGCGTGGCTCAGTCAGTCCAACCTGTTCGATGGCACGGTGGCCGAGCGCGACTACTTCGCGGCCTTCTGGCGCGCCTCGAGCACACAGGGCACGACCGCGACCCACACCGTGTACTGGAATGTCGACGGTCAGGCCTACCCAGCGCCCTACGCCATCTACGCGGGTCGCCACATCGTCATGACGCAACAGGGGCGCTACGGATATGCCATTGGCACACGCGGACCTGCGCCGCGGGTGTCAATCTCCGGCGTCACCCAGAACGGTCAGACCCACCCCGCCTACCTGCCCTTCGACCCCGTGGGTCGGACGGCCCCCATGGACATCGTGGAGGGCGAAGGCAGCGGCGACCTCCTGGAGCCACAGTCGCTCTACGTGGACCAGCTCGCGCGCCGGCTTCGAGCCGCGCCGCCGGCCGGACAGGTCGCGATGCCTGTCATCGCGCCAGGCGCCGGGACCTACGTCGGCCAGGTGCAGGTCCAGCTCGTTGCGCCGACCGCCGGCGTCGAGCTGCGGTACACGATCGACGGTTCCGAGCCGACCGACGACTCGCCGCTCTATGTGGGCCCCATCGTCATCGATGGCAATATCAGGCTGCGCGCTCGGGCATTCTCCGACGGCATGGCGCCCAGCGCGGACGTCGACGCAACGTATCACATCGCCGAGCCGAGCCGCTTCGGAGTGCTGGTCACGGGCAAGATCATCCGCTCCTTCTCGCCCGTCGATGGCAGCGAGGTCGGCACACGCGCATGGGTCGGCGAGAGGCCTGCAGAGGGCGATGTGGTCGAGACCGCCATCACCTGGTCCTGTGACCAGGACGACGTCTCGAGTGCACCGGCCTCGGGCTCCTTCACCCTTGGCAACGCCATGACCGACATCGGTGGTGACCTGGGCTTCCACTTCGCCCCGAGCGACCTCCTCCGCACGCCGACCGTCCCACACGAGCCTATCCTCGAGACAACCGTCGGGCCGGACACCACCTGGCTCGCGGCCGAGTCGGTGTCCGACAACGGCTCGTATATCGCCAGAGTGAACACGCACCTGACCTTCGACCGGACTCTGCGCGACGCCCTGCCATGCTCGCCTGTGTCCACGTTCGACGCGGACGGCACGGTGTACCTCTTCGAGGACGACGCATCGAAGACCTCGGTGTGGTTCGCCGAGTTCGTGGCCCGTGACGTGACCTGGCTGCGCCCGCCCAAGGTGGTCATCCAAGGCCCGACCACGTTTGAGGCGGGACGCTGGTCGGCCCTGCGCGCTGTCGCAACGGACTCGACGGGGCAGGACGCGGTCCGTTACCGATGGTCGACGGCGAGCCGCAGCGTGCGCTTCTCCGACCCGAAGTCGCCGACGACGCGGGTCATGGTGGCCGCGAGTCCGCTCGAGACTGCGGTAACTCACAAGCTCTCGCTCGAGGTCACAGATCGGTTTGGCCTGACCTCGCAGACCGAGGTGTCGATCCGAATCACGAGCTGCGGAGGGCGGCGAGACAACTGTTGGATGGTCCCGGCGAACGCGCGACGCTGAGCCCCGATGAGGTCGAGGTGAGAGATGGCGGTACGCGGCCGGCCTCTGTGACCACTACGCCGAAGCCCGAGGTCCCGGACGCGTTGACGGCGCCGGCGAATCGCCTGACGCTCTGGGGATGAAAGACTTTGTCCTCGATGCCAGGGGTGAAGCTGGCGCTGACGCCCACGACGGAGCCGACGGCTCGAATGGTTTCTTCGGCGGCGCCGACGGCGGTGACGGCGGTGACGCTGGGCAGGCCATACCCGGCACGCGGGGCGGGCGGGTCGTGCTCGCCCTCGCACATGTCGAACGCGAAGTGGTCCTCGTCGGCGCGGCGGACCCAGCTGGACGACAGGCATCGAGGCTCGACACCCGCCTGCGACCCGAGGAGCTCGGAGTCGTGCACGTACGCGCGAGTGGCGGCAAGGGCGGCGACGGTGGGCGCGGCGGTGACGGCGGGAGCGGCGCGCGAGGAGCCGATGGGCGCGACGCGACCTCGTCATCGTCTGGGTCCAATGGTGGGAGTGGCGGCGATGGAGGCGACGGCGGACGTGGGTCCGATGGTGGAGGAGGAGGGGACGGCGGCGACATCCAGGTGCGCGTGTCGAGCGTCGACTCGTGGCTCCTCATGGCCGTCGCGGAGGCGGACCAACCGGCGACCCTGGTGGTCGGTGGTGAGGGCGGCGCGGCCGGGCGACATGGGCGCGGCGGCAGCGGCGGCTCGGGTGGCAGCGGCGGGTCGAGCTACTCGCACACCGACAGAGACGGCAAGACGACCTACCGGTCGGGCGGCTTCTCGGGGTCGAGCGGCTCGAGCGGCGACACCCCCAGGATACCGCTCTTCGATGGACCCGACGGGCGTGATGGGCGCTTCACCATCACGGTCGAGGGTGCCCCGCACGAGGGTGTGTATTGCCGCCGCTACGACCTGCGCGCGCGCGGCTTCGTGCTCGACGAGACCACCGACGGCGACGACCGCGACGGGATCTTCGAGCTCGGCGAGGTCGTCGTGGTCGAGGACATCGACCTGGTCAATGACGGGGGTATGCCGTCACCGGGCAACGCGCCAGCCGCCATCGAAGTGGTCGCCGGACGCCTCGTCGAGCCGCTCGGCGACGCGGTCGTGCTCTCACGTTCGCTCGCCGTGCATGAACACGCACTGTTGCCAGGACCGCTCCGCTTCAGGATCCCGAGGCCGGTGATCACCGAGGCGGGCGACCCACTCGTGCTTCGTGAGGACGTTACTGTGCGAGTGACGCAGCGCGGTCCGAGCGCGGCGAATTATGGGCGCCTTTATAACGATCGCCATATTCGCCGTGAGCTGGAGACACGCTTCCCGGTCGAGAATCGTGACCACGTGAAGGCGCTCCGCTCCTTGTCGCCGGGCGAGTCGACGCGCTTCTCATTTGCCGTGCACAACATCTCGCGCGCCTTGCTCGGGGAGAAACGAAGACCGGTGGCGATCCAGATCCAGCTCGCGGGTGGCGAGCTCGGGCCGGACGACATCGAGGTGCACGGACCTGGCGGGCGCATCGATCTGGTCGCCTCACAAGAAGGCCGTGCGGGCCTGTTCCATCGTATCCCGGAGCTCCCGGCACACGGCGCCTACACACTCGAAGGTCAGATCCGGGTGCGCGACGGATTGCCGCCGTATGTGCACGCGCGGCTACGTTTCACCATCTGGCTCGCTGAGCTCGGCGCCGCCAGAAACGACTTCTTTGCCGTGCAGCACCGCGACCTCGAGGTCCGCGTCGAGCCGCGTTTCCGCGCCCGTCCCGACGGAAGGGCGCTGCTCTGCCTCAACGACCGCACGACTCGCCCGGCCTACCTCGCGTGGACCACGCTGCTATCCGACGAGCTCGGCCTCGTGCACGACGCATGGAGCCTCTCGCGCGAAGGTCACTTCGACTGGCGTCGTGAGCTCGATGACGGCACGACGCTCAAGGCCTGGCTCGCCGACCGCGTCGCCATCGTCATCAACCAGCCGTTCCACCCACGCGACTCCGCCGAGACCGACTGGCCCGCCGAGTACGTGCCCGCGCGTGAGGCCCGCGAAGGCGCAACCTACGAAGGCACCCACATCCTCTTTGTCGGGGGCAGCGACGTGGCGCTGACCGAGCTCTTACGACCGACGGCCGAGGTCCGGCTGATGGGCGACGACTTCGAGGACGAGGCCCAGCTCCTCCACAAAGAGGTGAAGACCGGCGGCTCGATGACCCAGGAGGTGATGCGCGACGACCTCACGCTGATGTGGGATGAGGTCGGCCTCCATCGGGCGCTCTGGTTCTGGCGGCGACCACGACTCGCCGATGTGCACCTTGCGTCGCGACTTTTGCTCATGCGCCTCGAGGCGCTCTACCCGAGTCGGCGCTATGTCATCGTATATCGCCCCGACCTCGAGCGGCCAGCGCTCGGGCTGCGCTGGCTCTTCTGGCGGCACTGGCGGGTCGGACGCGCGGAGGTGCGGCGCACGCTCGACATCGACACGAGCTCGTCGGTCCTGCTCGCCGCGACCGAAGAACAGCTCTCGGACCCGAGCTACCTGACCGGGCCCGAAGTGCGCTACGCGGTACTGCTCTCGTTGCCATTCACCGACAAGGTCCAGCGCCTGTTCTCTTGTTTTTCGAGACATCGCATCGAGACCGCTGTCTTGTGTGCACGGGCGATCCTGGTCGACCTCGCCGAGGAGCAGACGGCCCTCAGGCGCGGCGACGTCAAGCTGTCCGACGCTGTCCTCGCCGAGCGGCTGGCCGCCCTGGACGAGCTCGGACGAGGTGACTGGCCAGGCGTCGACGATGCGGGCAAGCGGGTCCTCGCCATCCTGTTGGCGGGCGTTCGCGCGCTGGCCGGGCTCGAGAAGTCGTGGTGGATGTGGTGGGGGCGCAACAAACAGATCAGCGGCTACATGCACAAGCGCACCGAGCTCCTTGCGGCGAGCTGGGGCATCGACCCACGCTACGTCGACGAGGCGGAGCGACTCGAGCGTGCGCGGGTACGACACGGTCAACCGCAGTTGCCGCGACGCCTCGCTGCGCGCCGCTACTTCGAGCAGCCGCCCGACCTCCACACGCGGGTCACACGCGACATCGACGTGTGGCTCTCGCCCGACGCCCGCATCTGGAGCGTCGACGACCTCGCCAGCGCACGCGCTGCCGAGGCGGGTCGCGCGGCCAAACAAGCGCGGCTATATGCCGAAAACCTCGCGGCTCGGGCAACGATGAGCTCGATGCCGGTGACCGTCGAGGCCACGACTGCGGCCATGACTGTCGAGGGCTGAGCTCGCCGCCCGACGCCGCGGAGCCGACGACTATTGCGAGCAGAGCTGGTTGGTGAAGTGCTCCGAGCAGCAGGCCTTCTGGCCCTCACACGAGAGGTCCATGGTGTTGTTGACACAGGCGAGCACGGCGGCGTCGGCCTGCTCGAAGAAGGCGTCGCCGCAGCGCGAGGTGCAGACGGCCATACACTTGTCGGTGCCGATCTCGTCATAGATGCAGCGCATGTTCATGCAGAAGTTGGAGCACTTCTTCGGATCACACTTGGGCCCTTCATCCTCGGCTGCCGGGTCCTGCGCGCCGGGCATGTACTGGGCACCTGGGCCGCCCGGTGGAGGTGGTCCGAAGGGGCTCGCGCCACAGCCGAGAGCGAAGAGGGAAGACACGAGTAGGAGACGAATCGACATGGTGACTCCGGGGCTCGACGCTGGGAGACGGATGGGCGTCGAGTCGTTGCCAGATTAGTTGGCGTCACGGCGAGCGGCAAGCGGACCACCCAAAAGAACAACCGATTTTCGATAGGTTGGGGGGTTTCACCCGCTCGTCTTGAGGGGTTCATGGGACGCTCCTTCGGGTGTGCGCGCGTGAGGTCGCCCCGTCGAAAGCCATCGTGCGGCTAGGCGCGTGGACTACTTCGAACACGGATGAGAACGTGCAGCGGTGTGTGGGCACACCGTCGGTCGTGATCCGCCGACCTCCCGGCCCCCGAGGCGCTTCGACCTGATGCGTCTTAGCACAGCTCGCGATGGAACCGACGGACCCGTTGGGGTGCCGGTCACCTCGGTCGCGTCGGGCTCACGATCTTCTTCGATCGCGTCGGCACGCGCGACGCCTCCGGTGTGCTCCGCCTCGAGCGAGAGCTCGCCAAGCCGCGGGTCGCGGCGCGTCAGCTCGGCCGCCAGTGCTCACGGCTCGAGGTCGAGCAGGGCGACAACCACAATCGCCGAGCCAATGGTCGGCGGCGTGTCCGAGCGAGGCATCGGGTCATTTTCCGCGATCACATTCGAGCGCTGTCACACCCATGGTGCGCTCGCCTCGCTTGGGCTAAAGTATTCGCGCGGCAACGTGAATCCGGGTCAGTCCCGGCCCAACGCCGCCGGTGGGTGCGCGGCCCCATCGCCGCTCTCGCCAACGTCACCGAGGTCCCGATGCGGCTCGTTCATGTCATCCTTTCATCCTCCCTTGCGCTCGGCGCGTTCGGCTGCGGCTCGAGCTCCTCGCCCTCCGACGACACGAGCACCGAGACCGTCGACACGACCGACGCTTCGGACACTGACGGCGGCGAGACTGCCACCGGCGACACTGACGACAGCGGCGACACTGACGACACAGCCGGCAACGGCGACACAGCCGGCAACGGCGACGCGCCCGATTCGAACGACCCGAACGATTCAGGTGAGACATCGGACACGGCCCCCGACACCGCCGACACCTCCTTGCCGGATACCCAGGCAGAGGTCTCATCGGATACACAGTCCCCCGACGGCGCTGCAGACGCGGTCGTCCTCGAGCCGTGCACCACCCCGGGCCGCCACGAGCGCTGCGACCTCGCGTGTGGCGCCTACCAGCTTCCGATGCGTCAATGTCTCGTCGGCGGCTGGGACGAGTGCGCATGCCTCACCTTCTCGCACGACCAGCTGAGCACCGGCGGCGGAGGCGCGCGCACGGGCTTCGTCGACGTCGGCGCCGGCGGACGCTACGCCTGCTACTCGGACGACGGTGCCCTCACCCTCGCCCACCAGCCGAGCGGCGGCTCCTGGAGCGTCAGCGCCATCGGCGTGAACGGCGTCGATTGCGACCTCGCCCCCGGCCAGGGGGGCACGGCACTCCTGGCCTACGGCGCGAAGAACGACCCCGAGCGAGGCCACTCCTTCCATCACCGGACTGTCACCAACGGGGTGCTCGGCGAGGTCAACGTCGTCGGAAACACGCCCAACTATCGGGGCGTCGGCCCACGCATCGCCGGTGCACCCTCGGGCGACCTCCACGCCATCTCGGTCGATGAGCGCACCAACGGCAACAGCCTCAGGACGTATCAGCTCACGGCGGATACCACCCAGAACCTGGAAGACCTCCAGGGCCCCCCATTCGAGCAGGTCATAGCGATCTGCGACGACGGCACGCAGCTCATCGCGTGGGCCGACATGGCGCCCGACATGTGGATCTCGTACATCGGTGCACGGGTCACGACCTCGTGGCGCTCGAAGTTCATCCCGTGGGAGGTGCAGTTCGTCGGCGCGGGTCTCGCCCTCGACTGCCGCGGCGGCAGGGCGTACGGCTTGATGCAGGACCTCTCACAAGGTGTGCTCGTCTTCTTCACCTCGGACACCCCAGCCGACCCGGCGAGCTATCTCGGCTACGAGCTCCCAACGGACGAATCGGTCGGGGCCTTCAACGACATCCACGTCGAAGGCGGGACGGTCTGGGCCTCCTGGGTCACGCCCAACGGCGACGTGCGGCTCTCGGCGAGGCCCGCCGACCTGTCGGGCGAATGGGTGACCTACAAGGTCGTCGACCGGGGCCAGCTCTCGACCGGCGCGCTCGGCGGCGACGTCGAGCTGACCATCGGGCTTGACGGCCTGCCAGCGATTCTCTTCTTCGGAGTCGTCGGCCAGGACGAGGGACCGTGGACTGCAACCCTCCGATGAGGCGCTGACCTCTTGATTTTCGAGCATTTCGCTTTGTCTCGAAGGTCGAGCAATCGAGACCCGACGAGCTCCATCAGCCGATCGGACGCAGTTCGGACATCGCCTCCCAGCGAACCGCCGACTCCCATTTGAAACAACAATTCCAACAACATACACGCACGACCTGAACCAGCCCTCCGCGTTGACGTTCCCGCCCCACCCCTCTAGCGTCGGCAGCTTCGGGGCACTGCGGGTCCCGCCACCGTCACGGAGGACCACCATGTCACGCCTCACCTCGGCGCTCGTCGCCGTCGCCCCCTTTGCACTATCTGCGTCGCTCGTGTCGCTCAGCGCCTGCTCGACGTCTTCCGAGCCGGACCCGACCGGCCCTGAGATCGCCATCACCGTCAGCCCGCTCTCGCTGCCCGAGATCACCAACGCGAGCTATCGCATCACGGTCCGCACGCCGACCGACGTCGTCTGGACCGCCGACATCGACGCCGACACCTACGGCAACGGAGAGGGTGCCGTGACCTACGTCGGCCCCTGCGACGCAACGGCCGTCAACACGGTCGAGCTCACGCTACTCGACCTGTTCGACGCAGGCGGCCGGCTCGACGCCTCCGACTACGTGAACCCGACCATCAACGGCCCGCTCACACGCACGGTGCCGTGTATCCCCAACGCCGACCAGCTCGTCGAGTTCAACCTCACCGTGATGCGCAGCGCCCAGCAGGGCTTCTTCGACATCGCCGTCAACTTCGAAGACCTCTTCTGCTCGGCCAAGCTCGATTGCCGGGACGGTCAGAACCCCATCGAGCTCGTCCACCACCCCGTCTCGGGCGAGCGCCTCCCGTCTGCCGTCATCGCGCTGGCCTGCACCGCCGGCCCCCGCGCTGACACCCACCTTTATATGACCGAGCTCGTCGTCACCTGCGGCGAGACCATCATCGGCATCCCGGTCACCCAAGGCCCCGGCAACCTCTACAGCGCCGAAGACCCAGCACCCCGCCCCCTGACCCAGGTCATGACCTTCACCGGCAAAGAGCTCTTGAGCCAGGACAACAACCCGCTCAACAAGCTCTACTTCAACACCGCCATCGGCATCGACTTCTCGGCCATAGGCCCGAACCAGCTCGCGCAGGGCTGTACGCTCAGCCTACGAGCAACCGCCGCCGACGGCGCGCTCGAAGACTGCAGCACCGCCGCCGACACGACCTACCCCATCCTGGCACTCGACGCCGTCCCGTTCATCGCGCCGCGCGGCCAGGGCTTCGCCTGCACGAACCACCCGCTCGGCAGCGCCTCGTTCCCAGTCCGCTACACGAATGGGACCCCACAAACCTTCGACACCGAGGTCTACGCCACCCCGATCGGCACTGTCAGCGTCGACGCCTGCGAGCCAGTCGTCGCCCCCGACACCGTCGACGTCTCGGGCCGGGTCTACGAGGACCTGGACGGCGACGGCGCCTACACCCCGGGCGAGGAGCGCTCCGGCGTCCAGCTCGAGCTCATGATCGACGCCACCCCGGGCGCCAACCTCGACTTCGTGCCGCTGCCGCGAGTGGCGACCAGCAACACGACCGGCCACTACCTGCTCGCCGACATTCCCGTGCGCACGCCGCTCTGCTGGCGCCGCGTCAACTGGCCGACCACCCTCGGTGCCGTCCAGTGCGGCCTCACCCTCACGCCGACCGTCGGCGGCCTCGTTCTCGCCGACCTCGCAGTGCGCTCTAGCTGCGTCCCCGTGGCTGCCAACGACACCACCTGCGACGGGATCGACGACGACTGCGATGGCATCATCGACGAGGACAGCAACCCGCTCGCATGTGACCCGTGCCTCGCCAACAGCGACTGCTGCAGCGGGCTCTGCGACATGAATGTCTGCGTCGGCCCGGCCCTCCCCTACGTGGTCACGGGCAACCTTACGGTCATGAACCCCGCCACCCTGCCGCTCGACTACGAGTGTATCACCGAGGTCACAGGCAACCTGCAGTTGAGCCCCAATCCCCTCGATGGCAACCTTCCCCCGCTCAACTTCGCGAGCCTCGAGCTCGTCGGCGGGTCCTTCACGCTGGTCGCCACGTCGGCCATGACGAGTGCCCACTTCCCACTGCTGACCGACATCGGCGCCTTCACCCACTTCGGCGCCGAGCCCCTCCTCTTGAGCGTCCCCGCGCTGACCACCGTCGGCAACACCTTCAACGTCTATGGCGACGGGCTCATGGCCAGCTTCACCTCGCTCGCCACTCTGAGCTTTCCGCTCTACATCGCCCCATCTGCGCCGGCTTCGGCGCTGACACTCGACTTCCCCGCGCTCACGACCGCCACCGAGCTCTACTTCTATGGCGCCACCGCCACCAGCTCGCTCACCTTCCCGGCGCTGACCACGCTCAGCGGCACATTGGTCGCTGGCTACAACGACACCGACCCGGACGCCCTGTCGTTCCCCGTGCTCTCGACCATCGGCGGCGACCTGCAGGTGGCCGGCGCGAACTCGACCTCGCCGCCGAGCTCGTTGTGGCCCGACCTGTCGGTCTTCGCATCCGTCACCGGCGTCGACCGCCTCATCGTGCGTAACCACTCCAACCTCACGAGCCTCGGCCTCACCGGCCTCCAGACCGTTGTGAGCTCGGTCATCATCCGCTGGAACACCGCACTCGACTGCGCGGTTGCCCAGGCCCTCGTCGACCAGCTCACGAGCACGCCCGAGAACGTGTCCATCAACGGCAACCTGGCCGGCTGCTCGAGTCCCTGAGTACCGCGCCCCGAGCGTCACGCTTCGGCGTGGCGTTCGTGCATGCGTGAGCTGACGACCCGGGCGCGGCATCGCTCGGCCAGCTCGGGGACGTCGGGGACCCAGCTCGGCATTCCGAGGTCCTTCGCAGCGGCGACGATGAGAGGTTCACCAGGGCCGACGTTTCGGACCCTGGTGAACCCGTCTCATGGCCGCTCGATTCGGGGGATTCGCTCGGATCATTGACCGGGGTGCGGGGCGCGGCCATGCTCGCTCCCACCCCGGAGGAGTCATGGCCAGACTGATCGCTCTGTCACTTTGTCTAGTCACTCTCCTAAGTGACATCAAGGCATTTTCGGAGCCAACCCCGGGCTTCGACGCACAGCTCACACGCCTCGACCAGCAACGCCGTGTTGCCATCTCGTCAGACAGAGCACGCGACGCCGCGCGGATCTCAGACGAAATCGGCGAGCTCTATGTGACCTACCAACGCCACCCGGGTACGGGCGCCGACAACTTCATGCGCGCGGGCGCCCTCTGGACCGAGGCGGCGCATGGAACCCGGTTGGCGAGCGCGAAAGAGACCGACTACAACGCCGCGCTCCTGGCCTTCACGAAAGCCAAGCGTGGCTACGAGGCGGCCTATGCACCCAAGAAGAGCGGGATCTTCAAACGACAAATCGCCGAGGCGCAGCAGGCTATTGCGGCCCTGCGGGCCGAGATGGAGGCGGCAGGTGTGCCGATCCACGAGCCTCCGCCGACCGGCACGCCCGGTCCCACGGCTCCACCTCCGGAGCCCGAGCCGGTCCAGGTGGTCGTCTATACTGGTGCGAGCGCCGAGGTTGCGATCGACCTGCGCAAGCAACGCTTTGTCATCGCAGTCCCGACCGTGTTCGAGATCGACGAGAAGCTTCGGACGAGTCTCGACAGGATGCGCCAGCCGTTCATGGGTGACCTCGGTCGGGCCGGGGGTGTGATGGTGAGCAACTATCTCGTCGCGGCTGCCATCAACGAGCTCGACAAAGACCCGCGCGTCGACTGTGCATCGAGTCCCGTCAAAGACCTGAAGCACGAGAAGGTGATGCTCGGCCGGGTGCCCGCGTGTTTAATCTCCAACGTCAAGGTCGAGCACTCGGGCATGACCCGCTCGTACGCGGTCGTGGCGATGTTCCTCGTACACTTCCAGATCGACAAGACGTTCTATCGCCTGATGGTCACGGCGACGCTCGAGACCAAAGACCCGGCGACCCCGAGGCTCGTCGGCGCGGCCGAGTACATCGCGCGCTCGCTGCGCATCGCCGACGCCCCGCAGCCGAATGACGAATGCACGAACGGCGCCGACGAGAGGGTGGCCGAGACCAGGCGTAAGGCCGCACTCACCGACGAGAGCAGCAAGGTCCTGTTTGGCGTGTCGAAGGACAATGACGACGCAGTCGCGGCGGCGCGCGGCATGGCGGGCTTCTGGAAGGCGGGCACCGCTGTCATGGGCGGCGTGATGAAGCTCTTGCCGGAGGCAGCGGGCAAGAGCGGGATCGCGGTCGGATTCGTCATGGACTACCTCGTCAAGGGGGGCGAGATCCTCGACCGGATCTCCAACACCCAATGGGCCACGGACCGCGCCTTCAAGGTCACGGCCGAGCTGTTCGTCACGACGCGAGAGGTCGAAGCGACGTGTGAAACTCGCCGCAAGTGTGTCGACGGCAAATGGGTCACGAGCAAACACCTGACGACGGCCGAGCTCGGCCAGGGCGGCCACCGCGCAGTACGCCACGCCAACAAAGGCGAGACCGAGTGGGGCTACGTCCAATATGACCGCAATCAGGACTTCATCGACGGTGCCAAGGTCGAGGCCTGGTCGGAGAAGTTCCTCGAGTCGGAGCTCGCCAAGCTGGCGACGAAGCGTGCCGAACACGAGGCGTGGGTAGGCGCGTGCCGCTGACGTGGTGACTCCCATGCGCCCCGCAAAAGCCCACCTCTGAACTGGGTAACGTTGCTCTATTTGGCGCTCTGGCTTCCGTAGCCTCTCCGCTCGCGACCGTTCTGCGTCACTCTGAGGGTCAGTGACCTGCGGCGGTCACGCTTTGCGGAGGCATCATGCACGCGACCCAGAAACACCAGAGCGAACCCGAGTCCCAGCCAACCACGACCCCTGAGGCGCCCGTCCAGCGCCGGGCCTCGCTTCGCGGCGTCGACTTCGACTCGGCGGTTCAGATGCTCGCCCCGGTTCAGGCCAAAGACGACTCGGGCGCGGTGCACGCCGCCGCCCAGCGTGGGACGTCGGGTGGCGGTGGGTCCTTGCCCTATCTCGGGCAGATCCAGAAGTCTTTCGGCGGCCATGATGTGTCGGGCATCAAGGCCCACACGGGTGGCAATGCTGGTGAAGCCTGCGAGTCCATGGGGGCAGAGGCCTACGCGTCGGGCCAGGATGTGGCGTTCAAGGGCCAGCCCGACCTGCACACCGCCGCCCACGAGGCCGCTCACATCGTGCAGCAGCGCTCCGGCGTGCAGCTCTCGGGCGGGGTCGGCAAGGCCGGCGACAGCTACGAGCAGAACGCCGACGCGGTCGCCGATCGGGTGGTCCAGGGCAAGAGCGCTGCCGACCTCCTCGGTGGCGCGTCGTGGGGTGGTGCAGCAGCCGTGCAGCGCTCGCTTCAGATGAAGGGCGCCGTGGGTACGCCCACCCACGCTTCGGGCCCCGTCTCAGGTCACTCGATCCAGCGCAAGGTCGCTCGCCACGTCCAACGCAAAGGCACGAGTAAGGACGTCAAGCCGCCCCCGCCGCCACCCGAGAAGCAGGTGCGGGCCGCGATGGACATCATCTGGAATAAGAGGGGCGAGTTCTCCACGCTCCGCGACAAATTCGATGCGGCGATCTTAGAGATTGGGCAGGAGGTCGCCAAAGTCGAGCGGAGCAAGCGCGGGCTCAATTGGAGCGCCGCCACCAAGGCCACCCTCAAGGACTGGGCCACCTGGGTGAACCATATGCGCAACATCGCGGGGGCCAAGGGCGCGGCCGAGGTCGCGACCACGGTGGTCGGCCTGAAGGCGCGAATCCTGGCCGACTCCGTCCTCAACAACGCCGACTGGAAGTCGAAGACCCTCTTTGGGGCCCTCACCTACGGGATCGATGGCTTCTTCAAGCCGCTGGACCCGGTCAACCTCTTCCAGCTCGTGGGCTCGAGCGCTGTCGACTACCAGCTCAGCGAGATGCAGAATGAGTACGACGGAGCCGACGAAGCCCTGTTGCAGGTGCGGAAAATGCTCATGGCCGCGACGCTCGATCGCCGTCTCGTAAGCAACAAGTTCGACGAGCTGGTCCAGCAGCACGCGGCCCTCCAGAAAGTCGCGTCCAGTCTCGCCAAGTGAGCCTGTAGGCAGGGTCTTCAACTGGCTCTGACGCCCATGCCGACGTCCGCCACCGGGTCTCGACGGACCACCACCTGGTCCCGGCGGCCACGTTTCGGTACCCGCTCCACCCGCGAGCAACGTCTCGATCTTCGACTATCTCGATCCTTGAGTCTCTCGATCTTCGAATCTCTGGCGCCCCGCGCCGAACCGAACTGACGCAGCACGGTCAAACGAATCGACTCACCCCACGCCGACCGACGTGGGGTGGGCTGGACCCCGTCGTCGACGCGCGTCGACCCCAGGCTCCACCCTCCCTCCGAAGCTATCCGGGCACGACACTCATCTTCGGAGTCCTCGCGTCCGGCGCCTACGGCGATGGGAGCGAGGCCCTGTTCGGCCTGGGCGCCGGCTATGAATTCGCATTGATTGACCATTTCTCGCTCGACCTGTTCGGTGAGGTCGGCGTCCGCCACGCCCCTCGACGCCGACATCATCGGCGGCGCTCAATGGTCCGACATTGACTAGCACATGAATCGATTGACTTTTCACAGTCCGGACCGTGTGCCATCATGCCCCAGGCGCCCAGGAGGGCCCCCGTCATGGGCACTGACCGCACCACCACCAGTGGTCCCACACACCATTCGACCCCGTCTCTGCCGGACAACTACCAGGCTCACCTGGAGCGCGCTCTACGTGAGCGCGTCAAAGAGCTCACGGCCGTGCACCAGATCGCGGCGCTCTTCGTCGCGGACGGACCGCTCGACGACCGCTTCGCCACCATGGTCGAGTGCCTCCCTCGCGCGATGCAATTCCCCGAGGACGCGACCGCAGCCTTCCACCATCGCGGAGCCATCTACGCGACCGTCGGCCATTCACGAAGCCCCTGGATGCTCACCGCGGACATCTCCACCTCGCAGGGCACCTCCGTCCTCGAGGTCGCCTATCAGGTCGATAGGACCGTCGCCGGCTGCGACCCGTTTGTCCCCGAAGAGCGCGCACTGCTCGACTCGATCGCCGAGCTCGCTCGCAGCGCCATCGAGCGGCGCGACGTTCAGGACCGCCTGCGAGACTCTCTCGACCGCATGGACCACGCCTTCGAAGCTGCCAAGATGGGCCTGTGGGAGCTCGACATCGCCACCCTCAAGACCGTGTGGTCCCCTCAGCTCACCACCATGCTGGGATTGAGCGGCTCGAGCGAAGGCACATACATGTCGCGCTCAGAGGTCATACACCCCGACGACAAGGCGAACGCCATCGCACAGATCGGGACCCTGGTGACTGGCAAGGCCGTGCCTGCCTTCGAGCTCCGCATGGGCACGCCCTCCAACTGGCGCAGGATGAGCGCATCCCCCCTCCTCGTGACGGGCGAGGATGGCGCCCCCAGACGTGTCATCATCGCGCTGCGCGACGTCACCGAACAGCGCCACGCTGAAGAAGGACTCCGCCAAGCCCAGAAAATCGAAGCCCTTGGTCAGGTCGCGGCAGGTGTCGCCCACGACTTCAACAACCTCTTGACGATCCTCATGGCCGGCTCGGGATGGCTCATGGACGAGCTCCCTGAAGGCCCACTGCGAGACGTCGCCGCAGAACTCCATCAGACGAGCGAGCACGGCGCCGCACTGACGCGGCAGCTCCTCGCATTCTCGCGACGCGCCGAGTTCAGCCCGGTGCGGCTCGGACTCTCGGACCTCGTCTCGCGCCTCGAGCCGATGCTGCGACGCATCGCCGGCCACGGCGTGGTGCTGCAGGTCAAGTTGGACGGCATCGCCGGCCCTGTCTGGGCCGACGCGACCCAGGTCGAGCAGGCCGTGATGAACCTGGTCGTCAACGCGCGCGACGCCATGTCCAACGAAGGCATCATCGTCATCCGGACGCGAACCATCGTAGCCCCAAGCCACGATGGCCATGCCGAGGTCGAACACGCCGTCGTCGAGGTCAGCGACAGCGGTCCGGGCATCCCGCCCGAGGTCATGGCGCGTATCTTCGAGCCATTCTTCACGACCAAGGAAGGCGGCAAGGGCACGGGCCTCGGGCTAGCTGTAGTAGGCAATGTCGCGCGCTACTGGCAGGGGCGAATCGAAGTCGACAGCGAGCCCGGCAAGGGCGCGACCTTTCGCATCCTCCTGCCCCTGACTTCGCCGTCCCTTTCCACCCCCTGAGAGCGACGGCGGGCATCGTGCTCGACTACGAATAGCCTTTCAAATCCTCTCGGACCTGCGGCATGTCGTCACCGATGCCATTGCTCAACCTTCCGGACCACGCCTCGCTCTACCTCTGGGAGGACGACGCCGAGGACGCCGACCTGACCTCCTTGGGCGCGGGCATCCCCCTCCGCCAGATCATCGCCACCCCGTCCCGGCCCGCCCCTGCATCGCGGAACCCGCGGGCCAGCGACTCCCGAACGCCGTAACGTCGCCTTGCGTCTCACCCCGGAACCGCGGTGGTGAAACGTATCGGGTGAGCCTGGCGGGTCGCTCCGCCAGGCCCGCCCATCGAGCCATGTGCCCGCCGGGACCTGCGAGGCCCACACGAATTCCTGACAGGTGTAACGCCCAGCGCTCTGGCGAGACCATGACTTCGCAACGCAGCACCAGCCCGGTGCTCGACGAACCGACCGCGCCAAGTCGCGCGGCCGAACGGAGTCCCCATGTCTTTGCGCCTCCTCATCGCCAGTGTGCTCGCCCTCCCCACCTCCCTCGCGCTGCCGAGCATCGCCCGAGCCGGCGAGTTCGACGTCCCACCGGGCGCCGTCCAGCTCGTCGAGTTCGAGTCCGAAGCCCCCATCGAGAACATCCGCGGTCTCTCCACCGAGGCGCGCGGCACCATCAACTTCGACGCGACCAACCCCAACGCCACCAAGGGGCGCATCTCCGTCCCGGTCGCCAGCCTGCGAACCGGCAACACCACACGCGACGGCCACCTGCAACAACCCGAGTGGCTCGACGCCAAGCGTCACCCGGACCTCGTCTTCACCCTCGAAGAGACCCGCCTCGACGTCAAAGGCCCCCTCGCCTTTGGCGCGACGACCCAGGGTCGCATCAAAGGTACCTTCACCATCAAGGGAAAGACCAAGCAGGTCGACGTCCCCGTCAAGGTCGCCTACCTCGAGGCCTCGGACAAGCTGAAGAAGGTCTACATCAACGGCAATGCGCTGCGCGTGAAAGGCCAGCTCACGTTGAAGCTCGCCGACTTCGGGGTCGTAGCGCCCGACCACCTCGCAGGCGTGAAGGTCGCTGACGAGGTGACCATCACGTTCGCCATCACCGCAGTGGAGAAGTGACATGGGCCTCCCCGAAGTCCAGCTCATCGTCCTCATCCTCGGCGGGATAGCCGCACTCCTGGTCTTCATCTGGCTGTGGCGCCGCTTCCCCCGCAAACGTATCCACCTCGTCTCGGCCTCGGTGCTAGGCGCGGGCGCCGCCGCCTTCGCCATCTGGTGGGTCATGTTCCGCATCGACGACCCGCAGTTCGAGGGCGACCGCGACCGCGCCGTAGACACCCAGAAGGCCCTCGACGACGCGCTGGGCAAAGACTTCTGAGGCGTCCGCGGGTCTCCCTTCTCGAATGAAGGGCGACCCGTTTGGACGACATCCGTGCCGCGTCCCCTCGCTCCGAGCTGGCGCGGACTCAGCTCTCGTCGTCGCGCCTATCGCCTCGACTCAGCCTGGCCAACGCCTCGGCGAGCGCATCACGCACCTCGGGCGGCATCGTCTCGACCGGCAGCCGCCCTGTCACTTTCACGGTCGCCTTCATCTGCCGCAGATATCGCCGGCAATGAGGACACATCGCGATGTGCATCCGGAACGACATCCGCTGTCGAATCGGCATCCGCTTGTCCAGAAACGACGTCACGAGTCCGGTGACCTCGGCGCAGCTCAACATGCCTTGTCCCTCCGCGCACCCTTGTCTTCCGGGCTCATCCCAATGTCTCCTCGAGGGCTGCGCGCAACCTGGCTCGCGCCCGGTGCAACAAGACCCGCTGATTGGTCTCCGTGATGTCGAGAATGTTACACACCTCGGCGCTCTCGAGTCCTTCGATGTCGCGAAGCGTGACCACGACCCGTTGTGTCGTCGGGAGCACCGCGATCGCGTCGCGCAGGACCACCAGCATCTCGTGCCGCAGCAGCAGCTTCTCGGGGTCCTCCTCGTCCCACCGCCGCGGTGGGCTCGCCCAATGCCCCTTCGCATCGAAACGATCGCCCTCGAGAGCGACCTCACCATCGAACTCGAGCGACGAGAACGGCACCGTCCGCTTCTCGCGCACAGCCCGGGTCCGTGCCCGGTTGCAGAGGATCCTGAAGACCCAGGTATCGAGTGACGACCGACCCTCGAAGCTCTTGAGCCCGCTCACCACCGCGACCCACGTATCCTGAACGACCTCCTCCGCGACGGAGCGCTCGTTCACGAACCCCATGGCCAGCCGCAAGAGCCGCCCACCGAAGCGGTCGATCAATGCGCCAAAGGCCGCCGGCTCACCAGCCGCGAGCCTTGCCACGAACGCCGCATCATCGTCGACCGAAGCCATCGGACGGTGTCGTACTCCGTCGGTCGCGCGGCCGCAACCTCGCCTTTCCAGCTCCGTCGAGGGACGTCTCGATTCCCGAGTATCTCGATGCTCGAATCTCGGGTCGCCCCGCGCCGACCGGAGTCCTCACGGCTCGCGGCTATTGAGCACCCAGGTGCACGTTCGAGCCCACCCCTCGCCCTCACACGACTCGATGTAGACGGCCTTCGTACCGCAGCCCTCGACCCCCATGGTCCGGGCGTCGAGCCTCGTCGTCCGGATCTGCTCACTCGGGCACGACAACTCGAACGCAGCACGATTGTTGAGTTGCTGTATGGTGGCGTTGCAGGCACCGAGTGCCGACAGACCCGCGGCGCACATGAAGCGCTTGAATACATGCATGATTCGACTCCGAAGACAGGGACCCGAGGGCCCGAGGTAGAAACGCAAACGAGTTTGTTCGTCTTTACAGAAGACATCTTTCGCCTTCAATCACAATCCTTCGGGCCGTGGCTTTGGTTTGCGCCCTTTGTGATGCGGGCAACACATCACCGCCTCGGACCTGTTCAACAACGGTCCCCCCGTGGACAAGCCTGTCGAAGCGATTGGCTCCTTGCCGAGCCCTGCGTCCAATGGCCCGCACCCGGCGGCCTGATAGCGCTTCAAATCCTCTCGGACCTGCGGCATGTCGTCACCGATGCCATTGCTCTACCTTCCGGACCACGCCTCGCTCTACCTCTGGGAGGACGACGCCGAGGACGCCGACCTGACCTCCTTGGGCGCGGGCCTCCCCCTCCGCCAGACCATCGCCACCCCATCCGGCCTCCGCGAGGTCAGTGGTGTGGCCTTGCCACTACTCACCACCGCAAGCCGACTCGCCACCGTCCCGACCCACGTCTGCCCAGACCTCCCGGCGTCCTGGGCCACCTGGATCCTGGCGAGCAAGCTGGCGCTCGAGCTCGTCGCCCGCGAACGCGTCGTCCCCACCCTCACCCGCACCAACGGCCGCATCGAGGCGCGCTGGGCCGCCGCCCTGTCGGCCTCGGACGACCTCACCCGCGCCGCCGCCATCGCGAAGAGCATGCCGCCCGGCGCCCACGCCATCCCCCTCGCCAGCGCCGAATCACCGCGCACCCTCTCCGTCTGGTCCCCCGACGCACTGCTCCGCGCCTTCCTCGACGCCACCGTCGACGCTCTCCTGCGCGCGTCCGGCGCCGACCTCGCCCTGACCCCGGCCCCACGCCAACCCGCCCCACGTTCGCGTGATCGCATGATCGCGACGCGCGTGCCCTCTCCTGACCCTGCATCCTGGCCCGCCCGCTGGCGCACCGCCCTGACCCAATCCGACGCCACCTTCGAGCCCATCGGCTTTCAGGAACGCTCGGTCTTCGACACCGTCACCCGCTGGGCCGAGCCAGCCCTCGCCGCCCACGACCAACTTCGCGCCTGCTTCCGACTCGAGGTCCCGCCCGCAGACGGGGCCTCTTTCACCCTGCGCTTTCTGTTGCAGCCCCCCGACGACCCGAGCCTCTTCGTCGACGCGACCGAGATCTGGAGCGCGTCCGGCCGCAGCCTTCGCGCGCTGGGACGCGCCTTCAAAGACCCGCAGGAGTCGCTTCTCGCCTCACTCGGCCGCGCCGCCCGCCTCTTTCCCCCCATCGCCCGCGCGCTCGCCGAAGCCCGCCCCGAGTCCCTCCCACTCGACCCCGCCGACGCCTGGTCCTTCCTCGAAGATGGCGCCGCGATGCTGACCGACGCGGGCTTTGTGGTCATCGTCCCGGGCGAGCTCACGGCCGCAGGTCAGCGCCGCCTCAAGCTCCGTATGCGCGTCGGCAACCCGTCCAAGGGTCGCGTCGCGGGCGTCGCGTCGAGCGCCGGCCTCTCGCTCGACTCGCTCGTCAACGTCGACTGGGAGGCGGTCATCGGCGACCAACCCCTCACCGCCGATGAGCTCGCCGCCCTCGCCAGACACAAAGCCCCGCTCGTCCGCTTCCGCGGCGAATGGGTCGCCCTCGACCCACACGAGCTGCCCGACCTCCAGCGCCGCATCGCCGCCGGCCCGACGACCCTGCCATTGAGCCAGGCCGTCATGGCCGGGCTCGCCGGCGACATGACCCACGGCGGCCAGACCATCGCCGTCACCCCGACCGGCACACTCGCGGCGCTGCTCGAACGCCTCCAATCCGGCGGCCGCTCCGACCACAAGGCCCCCTCGACACTGAACGCCACGCTGCGCCCCTACCAGCTGCGTGGCCTCGACTGGCTCACGACCATGGCCTCGCTCGGCCTTGGCGCCTGCCTCGCCGACGACATGGGGCTTGGCAAGACCATCCAGCTCCTGGCATTTCTCCTGCGCCGCGCCGACACGACCCGCACGACGACCGACCGCCGCCCTACCCTGCTCGTCGCCCCGACCTCGGTCATCGGCAACTGGCAACGCGAGGTGCAACGCTTCGCCCCCTCGCTCGACGTCGTCCAACACTACGGCCCCAACCGCGCCACCGCCCCGCGCGACTTCCCGAGCTCACCCAACACGCTCGTGCTGACGACCTACGGCCTGCTCCGCCGCGACGCCGACCTGCTGACCCGCGTCGACTGGGCCTGCGTAGCACTCGACGAAGCCCAGAACATCAAGAACGCCGCCTCGACCACGGCGCGTGTCGCGCGCTCACTGACCGCGACCCACCGCTTCGCCCTGACCGGCACCCCGGTCGAGAATCGCCTGGCCGAGCTCTGGTCCATCCTCGAGTTTGCCAATCCCGGCCTGCTCGGCCCACTCGAGTCCTTCCGCAAGACCTTCGCCATCCCCATCGAGCGCTTCGGCGACGACCAGGCCGCGGTTCGCCTTCGTAAGGTATCGAGCCCCTTCATCCTTCGCCGCCTCAAAAGCGACCCACGCATCATCGACGACCTGCCCGCCAAACAAGAGATGAAGGTCCTCTGCACCCTCACCCGCGAGCAGGTCAGCCTCTACAAAGCGGTCGTCGACGAAGAGCTCCGTCGCATCGCCGAGTCGACCGGCATCGAGCGCCGCGGGCGTGTGCTGGCGCTCCTCACCTATACGAAGCAGGTCTGCAACCACCCGGCCCAATACCTGTCGGACAGCGGCCCCCTCCACAAACGTTCGGGCAAGCTCACCCGCCTCACCGAGATGCTCGAAGAAGCCCTCTCGGTTGGCGACCGCTCGCTCGTCTTCACGCAGTTCCGCGAGATGGGTGATCGCCTCGTCCAACACCTCGCCTCTACCTTCAACATCGAAGTCGCCTTCCTCCACGGCGGCACCTCGAAGGCGGCTCGCGACACACTCGTGCGGCGCTTCCAGGAAGACCCTCACGGCCCACGCATCTTCGTCTTGTCACTCAAGGCAGGCGGTACCGGGCTGAACCTGACCGCCGCCAATCACGTCTTTCACTACGACCGCTGGTGGAACCCCGCTGTCGAGGACCAGGCCACCGACCGCGCCTATCGCATCGGCCAGACACGTTCGGTCCAGGTCCACAAGTTCGTCTGCGCGGGCACCGTCGAAGACCGCATCGACCAGCTGCTCACCCAGAAACGTGAGCTCGCCTCAAAGATCATCGGGACCGGCGAGCAGTGGATCACCGAGCTCGGCGTCACCGAACTGCGCAACCTCTTCGCGCTCTCCGACAGCGCCCTCGCCGACGACGACGAGACCAGCAACCCATTGCCATCACAAAGAAAAACAACCCTCGAACCCAAACCCACCACGACCAGTAACAGCGCCCCGAACAGGAGGGCCACACCATGACTGGACGCTCGAAAGCGCGCGGTTGGATCCGGACCGGCGGGGGCTACGCAGACTTTTCGTCAGGCCCCAAACCACCCCCACCGACCGATGGCATCAAGGTCGGCAAGGTCGGCAAGACGTGGTGGGGTGAGCGCTGGCTCGCCGCCCTGCGCGAGGTCCTGGATGGCGACGACGGCCGCCTCTCACGCGGAGGGACCTATGCTCGCGCCGGTCGGGTCAGCGACCTCGACTTCACGACAGGCAGGGTCACCGCCAAGGTCACCGGCTCACGCCCGACGCCCTACACGATCACAATCACCCTCTCACAACTCTCCGCCGACGCCTGGAACAAGGTCATCGCGGAGCTCGCCAAACGCGCCGAATACACCGCCGAGCTCTTGTCGGGTGCCATGCCCAGGGACATCGACACAGCCTTTCGCGCCGCCGGCACGAACCTCTTCCCCACCACGCGCGCCGACCTCAAAGCCGACTGCTCGTGCCCCGACTGGGGCGACCCATGCAAACACGTCGCCGCCGTCCATCACGTGCTCGGCGACGCCTTCGAGAAGGACCCCTTTCTCCTCTTCGAGCTTCGCGGCCGCACCCGCGAGCAGGTCCTGGCAGCCCTGAGAGCCGCTCGCGGCGCTACCTCGCCCCCGCCCGAAGTCTCGAAAACCAAGACATCATCGAAACGCATTTCCAAGGCCTCAACCGAGCCCACAGATACCGCAACACCCAAGAAGACCCGCTCGAAGGCCAAAGCTCCCGCCCCCACACCAACGGATTCCGAAGCCGCTGCCGTCGTGTGGACGAAGGTCAGTCCTGAAGACTACGAGCGCGCTCGCACCCCACTTCCCACCCTGCACTTCAACTTCGACACCCCGACCACACACGGGGCCCTCTTACGCCAGCTCGGACAGCCGACCACCTGGACCAGCGACACCGCCCTGGCCGATATCGCGAGCCCCATCGTCTCTCGCGCGGCCGAGTACGCCCGCAGGCTCGCGCTCGTCGACACCGCGCCCGAACCCGAAAGCGAGCCCCCTGCGTAGCCAGTATTCAGACTCGAAGGGCCGCTGCGATGGCTCGGAGGAAGACAAATGCCGCCGACTTCATGAATGAAGCCGACGGCACTTGCAGAGACCAAGCGCTCGTCAGAGAGGGGCGCAGAACAGGGGTTGTCCGTTGACCGACATGGCACCAAAGACGGCGCCGAGCGGCAGGACATCCTGCGGTATGGACACACAAGCCTGAGGGCTGCTCGGGTTGGACCAGTCGATTGACCCGCCGACCCCCCAGCTCGTGCAGAGGCCCGTGAGGTCGCAGTAGCTACCGGTCATGCTGATCCCCGTGTTCTGCCCGAACGAGACCGAAAGCGACCCACGGAACATGCCGAGGTCGTGGTTCGGGTCGTAGATCACCTCGGGCTGGCAGATGTTGGGGACCACCTCCAGGCAGGGCTTCGGCACGGGAAGGAAGGTCTCGACCGGGCACGTCCTGATGACCTCGTCGATGCGCTCCTGGCAGCCGGTCGGGATGGCGCGGTACTCGGCGACGACGAGGCAGCTCGTCGGGCACTCGGTGTTGACGACGCAGGTCTTGGGCTCGGCGAAGGCGAGGCAGCTCGCCGGGGGATTGTTCACCGGGTCGCAGCTGATGCCGACGATGTTGCCGAGCGCACAGGTCCACCAATCTGAGACACACTGCCCCATGAGCGGCAGCTTCTCCTGGGCCATCTGCCAGCCGCACTGCGCGCCGTCGGTCACGATACGCGCGCCGCACTCGAGGCCCTGCTGAGCGCAGCGAGCCGCATCGTTGACCCACTCGAAGGCCCATGGAACGACCACATCGACGCAACCAAAGACCGTTGTCACAAGGTCGCTGCCGCACTGGGCGTAGTCCTGGACCCACTGCAGACCCTGGCTCACGTAGTCGAAGCCGCACTGGCCGGCGCGATCGATGGTAGTGGTCCCACACTCGAGCGCCTTACGGATGACCTCGAAGCCCGCCGTGACGGGGATGGCGACGTCGACCCGCCCGGTCACCGTGACGCCCCCGTTGGTGGCGACGCTTCCCGTCATCTGCAGCGTTATGGCGCCGAGGTTTACATAGCCGACGACGGAAAACCCATTCAGGCTCGACAGCGTGAAGGCGGCAGCGCTGAGCGTGTGTCCCTCGACGGTGAGGTCGCTGGTACCGGTGAGGACGACCTCGTTGTCACCCGCCTGATAACGACCGTAGAGGCCGACGTGGACCACCTGAGCGTCGAAGCGGCCGAGCATCGAGAAGCCCAGCTGGCCAGACCTGTTGGAGAGTGACACCGTGAGATTGCCAAGAGGGTAATTTGCCACCTGGAGATTGCCATTCGCACTCAGCTCGAACTGGCCATTGGTGTCGACGTCGCCGCGCATCGCGAAGGTCGTCCCCGAGAAGGCGACGTTGAACCTGGACGGCGTGAATTCGGCGTCGATGGTGAAGCGCGAGGGACCGCCGTGATTGGTGAAGCGCGCCCTTGCATCGAGGTCGAAACCGGCGAGCGGCACCTTGCCACGTCCCTCCAGGTTGTAGCGCAGCGCGCCATTGACGCGGGAGAGAGAGCCCTTCAGCTTGACCCCCTGCATGGCCTGCTGAAAACCGGCTTCGAGCTCGACACCCTGTCGTGTGATGGTGAGCTTGGCGCTCAGCAGCGAGAAGCCGCCGACCGGCCCCGGCCCATGGGCCTGGAGGACGAACTTCAGCTCGCCGTCCTGCATGCGATGCATCTCGAAGTAGCCACCGGCGAGACCGAGCAGGTCGACGGCGACCTTCACCCTGGGGTTGCCGTTGACGATGCGGGCCTCGACGTCGAGCACCTTGAAGCCCGCGACGCGGCAAGCGGCCAGGCCGTCGCTGAAGTCGCAGTTGAAGATCTCCCGCAGCTGAGCGACGAGCGCGTTCGGGTCGAAGTCGATGCCCTCGTTCTCGACCGTGACACCTTCCCGCGAGTCGATGATGAGGGTCGCGCTCGGCAGGTTCCAGGGGCCGAAGGTGAAGCTGCCCTCGAGCTCGAAGCGATAGCCCTTGTCATCGACGTAGCCCCGGGCTCCGCCGCGGGCCCTGACCATGATCGCCTTCATCGCCACGTCGATGAGCGGATTGCCGGTCGTGGCCTGCGCCAGCTTGGTGCCGGGGGTCCAGACGTCGGCGGCGAAGTGGAGCTTGCCGTCCTCGACCAGGAATGAGCCCTGACCGAGCGAGAGGCTGACGTTCGGGCCGGCGGTGAGCGCGAGGTCCATGAGATTGCCACCGATGGATATCCTCCTGAGCGCACTGGCGACCGTCACATTCGGCACTTCAGCGGCGACGACCGACGCGACGTCGACCGCCTCGCCCGCCGTCAGCCGGTTCAGAAGCGTCTCGGCGACGCCCGGCCAGGGGCCGAGATCGATAGCGAGGTCCCCATCGATGTAGAGCTGCACGGGCGACTTCGGGACCGGAATGAGGCCATACTTGCCGGAGGCCCAGAGGTGCGCGTCAATCGCCATGTCCTCGAGGGTCGCGGCGGCGCCGACGCCATTGGGCAGGGGCAGGACACTCTCCCAGTGGATGAGACCCTTCTTGCTGAAGCCGAAGCCGACCTTGTTGACGAAGCCAGCGGTGGCTTCGTCGAGGAGTTCGCCCCCGACCTGGACGAGAAGTGCCGGGTCCCATGGGTTCAGGAGAAAGCGGACGTCGGTGGCCATCTTGCCGGCCCAGACGTCACCGACCTGCACCGCCGCGTGGTTCTCGAACGCGAAGAAGAAGTACGGACTGCACGCATCGACCGGCATCGTAATGGCGCCAAGCGTTGCGTTGATCTGCTCGCCGAGCGCGAGGCCGAAGCTCACCTTGGGCGTCGAGACGAGCTCGGGCAGACCCGTGAGCGGGCTTGGCGCCATCTGCTCACCGCCGGCGACGAGCTCGGGGTCGATGCTCGGCCAATAGGCCGCGAAGCCTGGGAGGGCGTCGAGCTCGCCAGTGATCGAGAGATAGGGGCCGCAAGTGACGGTCACCGATTCGACCCCGGGGACCGGCAAATCGATGCCGCCAGGCAGCGCGATGGCGAAGCCCTCGGTGGTCGTGAAGCGATTGCTCGCGTCGCGCGGCGACCATTGGCCGCGCAAGGTCAAGCGCCCCGCATCGGAGTTGATGACGAGGCGATCCTGAAAGCGGGAGCAGCTGACGGGACCTTCGGTCGGGCAGCTCGCGCGCGCGGCGTCGACCGTGGCGACGAGTGCGAGTGGGGCGAGCAGGGCAGCGAGGCGTGCGTTCATGGTGGAGTCCTTGGGATGTGCAGGTCGCGGACATGCGACCCTGGAGCCTGGAGCAAGGCGGATGCCAACCCCGCCGATGACCTCACACCCGCATGGAAAGCCGACCTTCGCTGGCTCGAACGCGCGCGGGGCGGTGGCCTACAGTAGGTGTACCCAAGGACGGCGAGCGAGTTGCAGTAGCCCCTGCTGTTGGCTGACTGAGGTGGAGCGGGCGCGGCGCTTAAACGACGAACGCCGCCCAGAGGGGGCGGCGGCGTTCATCTCACTCGAGGGTGTCGGGGCGCGACCCCCGAGCTCACCAGATGCCGACCAGGGCGCAGCGACCGGCCTCGCAGACGGCCGCTTGCTGGAGGCATCCGGCCATGGCGATGGGGCAGTTGCCACCCGTGCAGTAGTCAGCGCCGATCTCGCCGCGGGCTTCGTTGTATGCATCGACATGCGCGGCGTTGATGGCGTTGCCGCAGCTGCTCGAGCAGCCGGTGTCGTCGGCGACCTGCGTGCAGTCGCTGTCGGACTCGCAGGCGTTGTACTCCGCGACGACCGCGTCGAGCGCGTTCCCCGCCTTCTGCCCGGCGACTTCGCAACCGAGGCAGCCCTCGATCGTCTCGAAGCGCTCGGAAGTCGTGGTGCACGCCGCCTCGGCCTCGGCCGGCTCGGTCACCCCGAGCTCACACTGATTCTCGACACACACGGCCTTCGGGTAGCCGGCGAGGTCCCACACGGCGACTCCACACTCGGGATCGAGCGTCGAGCAGATATCCGCGTCGACCTGGTCGAACGCGCGCTCGAACGCTGCAAGGCCCGCGAAGCTGACAGCGTAGACCGAGGCTCCGCCACATGCGCTCTCGCTGAAGCTCAGCGTGCACGCGGTGTCGCTGTTACAGCCATTGTGGGCCTGGCGAGCGGTCTCAATCGCGTGGAATGCGGCGTTTGGCACCTCCTGGCAAAGGTCGACGGGAGTGACCGGGGGTTCGACCGGCTCGGGAACCGCCGGGGTGGGGTCGGCCGGGCTGGGGTCGGCCGGGGTGGGATCGGCCGGGCTGGGGTCGGCCGGCGTGGGGTTGACGGGGTTCGGCTGCGCGACGGTTGTCGGCTCGTTGGTGGCACCGTCACAGGCGATGGTGAGGAGGGCGGTGGGGATCATGGCGGCGAGGATTGAGAGGCGCATGGGGTACTCCTGAATTGTCTGGGGTTCGGTGGGGTTCGTCGAGGGACGCAGCGACACAATTCACGAGGCGTGCCAGCGCTCGCAGCGGCCTGGTTGGCGGCCGTGACGGCGCATCGATGCAGCGCCTACAGTAGACGGGGCCGCCGCAACAGTAGATTGCTCGAGGCGACTGCAGGCGGTGGCGGTGCGACTCCCGGATCCAAACCAGGAGCAGATCACCCGAGAACCCCCGGTTACCGAGCTCGATTCTCCTTGCGCTCCGACCGCAACAGCCGTACTGCGCCGGCGCAAATCCCACCGGAGCCACACCATGAAACGCTTTGCGCTCAAGCTCGCAACCCTCGCCATCGCCGCCATGCTGCCGATGTCAGCCCAGGCCACCGTCGAAGGCTTCATCCTCTACAACATCCCCTACAAGAGCTTGCAGACCGACGACATCTGCTGGATGCGCCTGCCGATGCTCGCCCAGTTCGGCATCCCGCAGGCCGCCATCATCCAGGCCTCGCTCGCCCCGACGTCCATCCTCAAGGACTTCCCGACGCGCAGCTACGTCAACATCAACCTCGCGTCGCCGAGCCGCCCGCTCGTCCACACCTACGTCTCGGACAACGTCACCGCGTCGGGCGTCTGGGAGTACACGATGAAGCTCGACGTCACCAAGCTGGCCGCCGCCAACGGCTACGCGCTCGGCGGCCGGGTCGCGACCATCAGGACCGCCAAGCTCGCCCTCCTTGCCCTCGCCCGCAACATGGACGACATCTCGGATGGCAACTTCCGCCTGCGTGTGACCTTCACCGGCCTGCCCTCGCAGGTCGGTGTCTCGGGCACCAAGCTCAACGCCACCACTGCCTACGCCTACACCTCGACGAGCCCGCTGCTCATCGCCTACGAACGCGAGCTCATCGACGTCGAAGGCTCGTGCCCGGCCGACCTGGAGTAATCCGCTTCACTCACCGAGCTTCGCGCCGTCGATGACGGCGAGGAGCTGGTCGAGAGTCGGTCGCACTTTGTACTCGGGGTCGACATGCGCCCACCGCACGACCCCGGCCTTGTCGACGAGGAAGATCCCCGGCACGGCGAACTTGTGATGCACCTCGCCGGAGCTCGCTTCGATGTCGATGCCGTAGCCTTCGAGCTTCGTGCGCTCTTCGTCGCCGACCTGATGGACCACCTTGAATGCTTCGTGCGCGACGAGCTTCGGGTCGCTCCAGACGTGGAACGGGATCTCCCAGCTCGCCCTGGTCTTCGCAGCCTCCTCCGCTTTGTCGACGCTGACCGCGACGACGGTCACACCCCGCTTCTGTAGCTCGCCGAAGCGCTGCGCAAAACCGTGCAGCTGCGCATTGCAGTAGGGGCACCAGCCGCCGCGATAGAAGACGACCAGCGCCGCCTCCTTCCCAAAGACCGCCCCGGTCGAGACGACCTTTCCGTCGCTATCCATCACATCGACGACGGGTGCCGTTGTCCCGAGCGAGAGCCCGAACCCTTCGGCGACCGTCCCGACCTTGTCGTTCGGGGTCGGCTCTGCGTCACGGCTCCGGGGCTTTGTCGTGGGCGCCGGCTCGACCTTGGCTGCATCCGTCGCATCCGTCGCACCCGCCGCAGCCGCTTCACCCGTCTCACCTGGCCCCTTTGTCGCGGGTCGAACCACCTCAGCCATCTCCGGCTCCGGGGCCACCCCGCGCTTGGGGTCGGACTCTGCCCCATCGACCAGAGTCGCTGCGACCGGGGCCACCTCGGCCGCCCCGCCTTCACGCCCACCGCATCCCAGGACCACGCCCGCAAAGCTCCACACCAACCATCCTCGCGTCATCACTTCACCTCTTGCGTGTTCGAATCTGCGCCGCGACGCGTCCTGCAATCGCGGCCTTCCGGCTATAACGCATCCGGCCCTGGAGACGTGCGATTCAGCGCACGGAAAAGACACTCAGAACAGCGCCCAACAGATTGGTGATCAGCGATCAAGTACGCGGGGCGCTGTACTGCGAGCCGGCTCGGCCGGCTCGGGAGGGGTGGAGTACCGGGCGGGGAGGGCCGCCTCCCCGTCCTCGCATAGACGGGCGCGGCCCGAAGGGACGCCCGGAGAAGCAGGCCGTAAGGCTGGTCACAGACTCACGGGGCACGGTTTTCAGTTCAGCGGCAGCTCCGCCCAGAGGGCGCCACGCAGGTCGCCCTCGGCATAGCCGATAGCCGCGTCGGTTGGATATCGCTTCGCGAGAAGGTCGCGCACCCCCGGTTTGATCGCGTCCGCGGGCCCATGGCACCCGAGGCACCCCTTGTCGATCCCGATGGGCTCCAGCACTCGTGCGACTCTGCCGGTCGGGGTCTCGTCGACCCGCGAGATCCCGACGACGCCCTCGACTTTCCGTTCGCCCTGCTCGTCGAGCCACGCCTGGACCCAATCCGGCGCCGCGTCGGCCGGGGTCCGCAGCCGCAGGCTCGACCGCCCGAGCGCCACCCCGCTCGAGTGCGAGATCTTTGCTCGAATGGCCTGCGCCTCCACCGCGCAGACCTCCAGGGCCTTGTCCGGCCCCTCCGCCATGGCCATCTGCAGCTTCTGCTTGAGCTGCATCTTCAGAGTGCCAATGGCCGCCTTCGCGGACGCCAACCCGTTCACCCCGGGGTCGCTCGACGCACAACCCGCGCCCGCAGCAACGGCCGTCGCGAGCACCACCAAAAGGGGTCGCATCACCCATCGGACCTTCGCGCTCTGCCTCGTCAACGTCGCGATCATCTTCGCCTCCGCCTGGCCGCTCACCTTGCTCACCGGGCGCGTACCACACAAGGCCCTTCGACTCGATCGCTATCGATGCCCGCCCCGCAGGCTCTGACCATTCGCCCCCGGATGCCCCAACGATTGTGCGAACCCTCTTGAGCCTCCGCCGACTCAAAGGGTGTAGGAGGTGGCCATGTGCCGACGCGTGACGTGTCCCAAGTGTAAGAAGCCGAACTGGGCCGGGTGTGGAGCCCATATCGAGTCGGTCCTCTCTGATGTCCCCAAAGCCGACCGGTGTCGGTGCCGCGAGGAGGGTGCGAGCGCAGATGGCGCAAGCACGGAGGCCTCCGAGGGGTTCATGGCGAAGCTGAGACAGATCTTCAAGGGTTGAGCGCCGCTGACGCTTGCGACCCTGCGCCACCGGAATCACCGACTCTCTCGACCATCGAGCATCTCGATTCTCGAGTCAATTGACGCCGAGCTCGGGGTTTTCCGCGTACCGTGTGTGGCCCCGGCACACCGGAGAGGCTGTCGACCCACGATGTCGGCACCAATGACGCCTCCTCCGGCGGGTCGTCCGGTTTGTATACCATGTGTCCTTTCAACCACTTGATCCAGCGAGGCGGTTCGACCGCTCGGACTCGCGAGACTGTCGACCCAGGTCGTGAACGGACCTGCCGTCCTTCCTCGCTCTATCCCCGGGCATGAGCGACGAGCGCACGCGCATAGCTTGCTAAGGTCCACACGCGGCGCTAGACCGTCCAAGGCATGTCCGTCATTGGTTTTTGCCGTGGAGAACCTCATGCGGTCCGGTCTCCTGGTCTCCTTCCTCGCTCGAGCCTCTTTCCTATCGATCGCGGCTGCGACCGCTTGCGGTGAGGCACCGGAGGTAGCGCCCACGCTCGGTCCTTCGATCACCATCGAAGTGTCACCGCTGTCGCTGCCAGGGGTGGCCGACGTCTGCTACGGCGTCTACGTCCAGAACGCCGCGGGCGACCTCGTCGCCTATCGGTCCGGCGTCTGTTCGTCGCGCTACGGTGCAGGTGGCGGCCTCTCCTATGTCATCCCATGCGACGCGACCTCACCCGCTTCGGGCGACGCCGACAACACGGTGACACTCGTCCTCGAAGGGGTCGACCTCGAGCCGGGTGAAGCAACGCGCTGGCTCGCGCACGCCGACTACGTGAACCCCTGCGGGTGGCCCGAGATCACCATCGACGCCGATGCGCTCGGCTTCGACGGCGGCGTCGCTTTGCCGCTCCCATCCGACCCGCCCCACGACGGACCGTCCGAATCGGGCGTCAACTGGGACGGCTTCGTCTGCCAGCGGACCGTCACTTGCGAACCCAACCAGGACGCCGCCGTCGTCTTCGACCTCACCGTGATGCGGCGCGCCGAGCAGGGCTTCTTCGACATCGCGGTCGAGTTCGAAGACATCTTCTGCTCGGCCAAGCTCGACTGTGAAGACGACGACGCCGAACCCCTGAAGCTTCTTTATGACGCCTCGGGACAACGGGCCGAGACCGTCGTCCTGGGCCTCGCCTGCACCGCCGGACCAGCCGCGGACACCCACATCTACCTCACGGACGTGACGATCACGTGTTCGACGGGGGCGCCGGTGACCCTCTCGCCGTCCATCGGTGATGGCGGCAACGCCTATGCCCCGCCGCACCCCATCGGCGAGGAGCTCGTCTACCAATACGCCGTCTACGAAGGTCGCGAACAATTGCCGGGGTTGAACAAGGCCTTCTGGAACCTCGCCATCGGGCTCGACACGACCGTGCTGCCCAGCCGCGGCACCTGCTCGCTGCATACACGCGCCACGGCGTCGGACGGACCGCTCACCGACGGAGCCATCCCCGACGGTCGCGTCTACCCGGTCCTGAACTGGTCGGTCGTGCTCAACCCCGGCGGCGTCGCCGCTCCGAGCTGCGGTCGTGTCCCGCTCGGAGCACCCGGGCTCGAGCCGGGCTATACGCGGCCCGGCGAGGCGGCGATCTGCTTTGGCCACGAGCTGCGGGTCGATTGGGACGAGCCCGAGGGAGCCGTCGCAACCGAACCGGTGACCGCCACGACCGGCCCATGCGCCGGCGGCGACCCCGAGCCCGAGCCGCTCCCGACGCCTATCGCCGGCTGGCGGGGCAGCAGCGGCGCTGCGTTCGCGAAGGCTGGCGAGCCCGACATCGAGTCGCTCGGCGCTCCCTCGGGAGTCAGCGGCCAGACCATGGCGCTGGCGATGGACGCCGAAGGTGACCCCGTGGTGGCGTGGGCGTCGAACGGCTCCGTGAGAGCGGCGCGGCACAAGGCCGGCAGCTGGACCGCGGTGGGCGGGCCTCTCACGGACCCGGCCGGCAGCTCCCCGTCCGCGCGCAGTCCGACGGTGGTCGTCGATGGTGCGGGCGCGGTCGTCATGGGCTGGGTGGGCAACAACGGGCTCGTCTATGCGGCCCGCAATCTGGGGGGCGAATGGTCCCTGCTCGGCGACGGGTTGATGGACCCGGGAGCGAGCCCATGGGCACAGAGCCCGGTGCTCGCGACCGGCGAGGCTGGTGTGCCGGTCCTCTTATGGAAGGCCAACGATGGGACCGTGCCGGTGGTCCGCTGGGATGGGGCCGCATGGGAGTGGCTTGGCGCTCCGCTCCCCGACCCGGGTGTGAACCCGTGGGTGCGGTATGCGTCGCATGCCGTTGCTCCCGACGGGGACGTCTTCGTCGCCATCAACAGCAACGATGGCCACGTCTATGTGGCGCAGTGGGACGGCGGCGCGTGGAGCGGGCTTGGCGGCGGACTGCAGGAGCCCATCGACAACCCGGCCCCCTACCGGGCGAGCATCTCCGTCGGACGAACGGGCGGGCCTGTCGTCGGCTGGGCCGGCAACGATGGCAGGGTCTGGGTCACACGCTGGTCGGGCACCTCATGGGAATGGCTCGGCTCAGGCTTGCTCGAATCGACCCCCAACCCATGGGCGCGAGATGCCGTGGTCGCGGTGGGTGACACCCCGCTCGTGGCCTGGGCGGGCAACGACGGCGGGATCCACCTGGCTCGTTTCCGCGCCGGAACGTGGTCGATGGTCGACCTCGCCGGTCCCCAGTCTTCCGGGGCTCTACTCGTCGCGGGGCCCGGCCAGTCCGCCCGGAGCTGGAGTCGCTTCGAGTAGACTGCGGACCTCGGTCGTTCGTATGAGCGCTCTGGGCCGACCGGCGCCATCCGTGGCAATCGCGAGTCGACCGACGAATGGCAGCGGTTCACGCGCCTGCTCGTAGTCGGCGAGAGCCCCCGCCGTCGCACGCTTCGGTCCATCGATGACGAGCCCGATCAGCTCGTCCGCGAGCGCCGGGCTATCGCCGAATACCTCGACGGCAGTGGGAACCGCAGCGTCGACGGAGACCACCCCAGCGCCGATGGCGCGGTGCCAGAACTCCTGCACAGCCTCTTGTGAGGGAATGGGTATCGTCACGTCGCACCTCCTGTGAGGTGGTCGGAAGCGTGCTCAGAGCCATCGCGTTGGGGTCATCGAAGGCCAGCCTTGATGCGGTCGAAGCCGTACCACTTCACGAGGAGTGCGACGAGCTCGCCCTCATCGAGGACGTCGGTGGCGTGCTCTTCGCCGCCCTCGATGAGGAGGCGGTGAGACCACTTGTCGAAGCGACCGTCCTTGCGTACGCGCAGGCCCCACTCGTCTTCCTGGTGACGGGTCGCAAAGGTCTTCCCGGCTCGCAGCGCGGCGACGAGGGTCAGGGCTTCGTCCTGGGTCATTTTGCGTTCTCCTGGGCGTGAATGAGCCTATCTCTACCCGCGCGCCGCCAGCCCACGGATCTGCAGGAGCAGCGAGTCGCGCAGGATGGGGTCGAGCGCGCTCTCCATGGTGGGCGCCAGCCCCATGAGCCACGACATCAGCGCCCCGAAATACAACGAGAAGATGTTGCGAGCGGCCATGAGCGCGTCCACCGCCGGGTCGACTTCGCCGCGCGCCTTGCCGTCTCGCACCAGGGTCGCGAGCGTGGCGAGGAATGAAAAAGTGAGCGCGTTCACCTCATTGGCGTTGCGGCCCTTCGACCCTGGCACGGTCTTGATGAACTCGGCGGAGAGCGCCGGCGTCTCGCCGTACATTGCGAAGATGCCGCGAAACATGTGCAGCAACCGATCGATGAGCGGTGCATGACGCGGCAGGCTCCGGGTCTGTCGCTCGACGGCCGCCTGGAGCCGGTCATGGAACACGAGGAACAACAGGTCCTGCTTGTCGTCCGCATACAAGAAGAGCGTGCCGGCGGCGACACCCGCGCGCTGCGCGATCATCCGCGTCGTGGTCTGTCCGTAGCCCAGCTCTTCGAACAGCTCCGCCGCCGCGTCCCGGATCCGTAGTCGTTTGTCGAGCTTGTTCTGCTCGCGCCGCCCGCCGTCCAGAGCCTCGACGGCGGAAGGCTCGGAGTGACCACGCTCACCGGACGCCTCGGTTTTTCGTGAAGTTTTCACGACATCCTTCTTTCCAGCGACACGCCCCATCACCAGCCTCTATCACGAATTAAATGCGTTATTTCAGTCACTTGTGAAAATCATCGATGCATCGAGCCTGCCCTCTTGACCCGCCTCATGCCGATCCGAATAATGAGCACACTCATAAATCGAGAGGGAGAAAACCTCCCTCTCGCACCGGAGATCTACCATGACCACGACCTATGAAGGCAACCTCTCTCTCCGCGACGCGCTCCAACGTTACTTCCTGGACAACGGTTTTGGCGCCGACGGGGGCTACGACTCGAGCTGGGTCGAGCTGAAGGTCGGCCCGATTCCCATGCCCTTCCCGAACACGTCGGCGCGTAAGAAGGCGGTGCCCTTCCACGACCTGCACCACATCACGACGGGCTATGGCACCGATTGGTCAGGCGAGGCCGAGATCAGCGCCTGGGAGCTCGGCGCCGGCTGCAAGAGCCTCCTGGTCGCCTGGCAGCTCAACCTCTCCATGAGCTTCGTCGGCTGTTTCTTCGCCCCGAAGCGGACCTTCTTGGCCTTCGTCCGCGGCCGCCGAAGCCGCTCGTTCTATGGCGAGAGCTACGAGCCTCTGCTCGATCTGAGCGTCGCCCAGGCCAGGGTGCAGACCGCCACGCCTGAGTCACAACCCCACGCGACGCCGACCGACCTCGCGCTCTTCGGCGCCACCTTCGTCGGCGGGGCGGCCGCATCGCTTTTGAGTCTGGCACTCTTCCTGCCGCTCGCCCCCTTTGGCATCGCCGCCGGCCTGCTGGCCAAGCGCCGCGCGGTGTCGCCGGCCTGAGCGCGCTCATATTTCCTGACGTGGCCATGCGTTTCCCGCACCACAAAGGACGGAAACCATGGCCAAAGTCAGACCATCGTCCCCTCGACCGCCAGGGCGGTCGAAGGGGAGGCGAGCGAAGCGAGCGAGGGGTTTCCTAATGACTCACGACCCGTCTGCTGGGACGCGCTGGCCTTCGCCAACCTACGATGGCGGCATCGCGAGCACGGCGTGCGCCGACCCCAACGCCAAAACGATCGGCTGCATGTGTGCGAACACCGACCCGTGCTGCACGGCCGGGCAGTTCACCGCTGCCTCCCCGCGCAAGGTGTGCCGTGCGTCCGCAGGTCCATTCGACATAGAAGATGTGTGCGACGGCCTGGGCAGTGAGTACCCCGTCGACGCAGATGCCAGCCCCGGCGCGGCGTGAGGCTCCGGCCGCTGCTTCGAACGTCAGTGTGTGAGCGGCCAGTCCGAGTGCGCGCGCCACATCCCGGGCTCGTAATATGCCGTCCCGACAACAAGTCGCTGAAAGCGCGGGCATACACGATCTTCGGGTACCGCGCGCGACGCTGATGTGCTCTGGATGGTTAGAGATTGCATCGGTTCAATCGCCGTGCTTCCCTCGTGTCTGCTCGTCATCGCGGTGCACGGGCGGACGTTTCTACTGAAACCTTGCCGGTGCGTCACGCCGGCGGAGGCCAGGGTCGATGAGCAAGCCGTGTCGTGTGCGTAGTTGGTTGTTCGTGGCCAAGGTCAGCCTCCTCATGGCCTGCGGGTCCGAGGCTTCGGGCGGTAAGGTCTCGGCCGACACGGCCGACTCTAATACAGCAGAAACGGGTGACATCGCGCTCGAGGTCGGGCCCGATACGGCCCCCGATGCCGTCGGCCCCGACACCGACACCACCGATGGGATATCCGACACGACACCCGACACGACGCCGGACACGACCAGCACCGACACGAGCACCGCGGACACGCTCGCGCCCGACTCGGGCCCCGACGTCGCGGTCGACGCCGGCTGTGTCGATCACGCCGCCTGCGATGACGACGAGCTCTGCACGGTGGACCGCTGCGAGGCCGACGGTCAATGCAGCCACACCTCGGCCGAAGGCCTGTCCTGCGTCGTGGACGAGAACGCCTGCACGACCGGGGACGAGTGCCGCGCCGGCCGCTGCGTACAAGGCGCCCCCGCCGATCTGGACGATGGCAACCCATGCACGAGCGACCTCTGCATCAAAGGTGAGATCACCCACCGCGGCTTCTCGGAAGGCCAATGTGACGACGGCAACCCCTGCACCACCGATGACGGCTGCCTGTTCGGGGTCTGCGTCGGTGGGCCGCTCGTGCAATGTGTCAAACCGCTCTGCGCGAGCTCGACCTCGTGTGTCCCGGACCTCGGATGTGTACCGGTTTGGAGCCCGGTCGATGCCGTGTGCGACGACGGTGATCCGTGCACCGCGTCTGATCGATGTGGCACCGATCACACCTGCGCCGGCTCTGCGACCCTCGCCGTCGACGACGAAGACCCTTGCACCCTGGACGCTTGCGACCCATCGACCGGCGAGGTCACCCACACGCCACTGACCACGCCGGAATGTGACGACGAGCCATGTGTCGACCCGCCCGTCTGTGTCGACGGCGAATGCTCGGACCCGACCTGGACCTGCACGACGATCACTCGCGGCACCCTCGCCCTCGAAGCCCTGCCCGCACTCGGCGCCGATGGCCTCCTCCACACCGCCGGCCGCACCGTCCCGGCTGACTACACCGCTCCGCAGAACGACCTGCGCCGCGTCGGCCGGACCTATGTCTTGCGCTCCTCGGACCTCGGGGTCGAGTGGGGACCCGTTCCCAACCACGCCAACTGCGGGTTCAACTCCGGCTCACCGATTCCGGCGCTGGACGAGCGCGGCTGGGTCTTCACACAAGGCGACTGGAACGATGGGGCCAGCGACTTCTGCGCGTCGATCTTCGCCAAGGATCAGGACGACGGCACGCCGCTCTGGAACACTCAACCCGGCGGTCCCCACCCGCGCCACACGATCGCCCTGGGCACGACCCACGCCATCTACGGTGGCAACAGCGGCTCGGTGCGCGCCTTCGAGCTGGTGACCGGCAACATCACCGCGACCATGAACCTCGCGGCGGGCTACTCCGAGGGCGGCAGCATCGTGCTCACCTCCAATGGAGACGCGATCATCTCCCAGCGAACCCACAAGATGGAGCGCTGGACGCTCGCCGGCACACGTGTCTGGACCTCGACTGCCCTGCGCCACGAGCTGCACATGACCATGGGCGACAATGTGGTCGGCTTCGACGGAACGGGGGCCGAGGTGATCTACGCCGACGGCGATGACGGCGCCGAGAGCTGGTCCTACCCGGTCTCGACCGGTGTCGGCGCCATCTTGACCGACGCCGAAGGACACCTGTTCTTCGGCCACGATGGTGGGGCGATGTCGCTCGACGACGAAGGACAGCTCCGGTGGGCCACGGCCCTCGTCGGTGTCGTGCACGCCCAGCTGCTCGGCGACGATGACCGTTTCTACGTGCGCACCGACACGACGCTCTACGCGCTGAACACGGACGATGGCGCCATCGCTTGGCGCCTCGATGTGGCCGCCGGAAACATCACACTCGATGGTGTCACGGTCCCCAACCGCTTCAGCGGCACCTTCTCGCTCCTCCAGGGCGGCGACCTCTTCGCCACCGACTACGCCGGCAACATGTATCGCCTCGAGACCGGGCTCGGCTACGCAGCCGCCCCCTGGCCAAGGCCACGTGGCAATCGCCTGAACTCGGGCCGCGTCGACCACCTCGTCCCGATGCCTTGATCTCCACCTCGAGGTCCCAGATGTCACACCTCGCTACCCGCCACTTCAATTCGCGCACAGCCGACCTGCGGCGGGCCTTCTGCCGATCGGCCTGCGCCATGACCTTACTGGCCATGGGCTGCGGCGAAGGCGCTCCCCAGCCCAGCGGGCCCGAGCTGTCCGTCCGAGTTGCGCCGCTCGACCTCGCTGGGATCGCCGGCGCGTGTTACCGCCTCGACGTGTTCGGCGTCGACGACGCCGGCCCCTTCGACGATGCGACCCGTGTCTGGACCCGTGATGTCTGCTCGGACGACTACGGCACGAGCGACGGCGCCATCAGCTATGTCGGCCCGTGCGACGCCGGCGGCGGCGCGCGCCCCAACACGGTGGCACTCTCGCTCTTGAGCGTCGAAGCGCAAGACCGACCGCTCGTCGACGGCGAGGACTACGTCAACCCGTGCCCAGCGCCCGACGGCTGCAGGCAGACCGTCACCTGCCGTCCCAACGCCGACAGCCCGGTCGACTTCAACCTCACGCTCATGCGCTCCGCCGAGCAGGGCTTCTTCGACATCGCCGTCGAGTTCGAGGACATCTTCTGCTCGGCCAAGGTCGACTGCGCGCGTGACCTCCTCTTCAACGGCGGCTCACGCGACGACACCCTCGTCATGGCCTTCGCGTGCACGGCCGGCCCCGGCGCTGACACCCACCTCTATCTGAGCGACGTGCACCTCGTCTGCGGCGAAACACCGACCGCGATCCTGACGCTCGACCCGAGCCTTGGCGAAGGTAATCTCCCGCTTCCGGCTCAAAGCCCCGAAGGTGTCTTCGGATATGCCGCCTATCGCGGCGTGGAGTCGCTGCCCGGGATGCGCAAGGCCTACTGGAATGTCGCGGTCGGGATCAGCCCCACCTTCTTCGACGAGCACGAGGGCTGCAGTCTGCTCGCCTGGGGCACGGCCCACGACGGCGCCCTGGACGCACCGTTCACGACGCCCGACGGCATCTACCCTTACGTGCGCTTCGCGGTTCCGCTCGACCCGGCCGGGGCCGGCGCGCTCTCGTGCACCGAGCGCCCCCTCGACGACGACCTCGTAGGCGGCGTCACCACCGAGATGGCGGGCCGCACGGATGACGCGACCGTCTGTTTCCAGAACGAGCTCGCCGTCGACTGGACCGCGCAGACCGCGTCGACGCGTCGTGTTCCGAGCACCTGCCCGATGGTGCCACCGACCGACCCCTGCGCCGCCAACCCGAACGCCCCCGGTTGCGGCTCGGGCGAATGCACGTCGCAGACCTGTGACGGCGTTACCTGCGAAGACCCGGTGTTCACCTGCGCCACCATCACCCAGGGCACGCTCGCCTTCGAGGCCCTGCCCGCCCTCGACTCCAATGGCCTCGTCCACACCGCCGGACGAACCGTCCCAGTGACCTACACCGCCCCGCAGAACGACCTCCACCGGGTCGGCCGCACCTACGTCTTACGCTCTTCGGACCTCGGGATCGCGTGGGGGCCGGTTCCCAACCATCCCAGCTGCGACTTCAACTCCGGCTCACCTACCCCGTCGCTGGACGAAGCCCTCGGACTCGTCTTCACGAGCGGCGACTGGAACGACGGCGCGAACGACTTCTGCGCGTCCATCTTCGCCAAGAACATGACCGACGGAGCGGCCGTGTGGAACGCCTCGCCGTCGGGTCCACACCCGCGCCACTCGATTGCGCTCAGCGCGACCCACGCCTTCTATGGCGGCTGGGTCGGCCTCATCCGCAAGTTCGACCTCGTCGACGGCGGCATCGACGCGAGCATGAACCTGTCGGCCGGCTCGTCGGAAGGGGGCGCCATCGTGCTCACGACCTCGGGCGACATGATCGCTTCTCAGAACAACCACCGCTCCCAGCGCTGGACCCCGGATGGCAGTCAGGTCTGGAACTCGAGCGTGTTGCGCCACACGCTCGACATGACACTGGGTGACAACGTCGTCGGCTTCGGACCGTCGGGCACAAACCTCTTCTTTGTGAACGGCGAGACGGGCGCCGAGCTCTGGTCGTACTCGATGGCGGGCGGCTCGGGCGCCATCCTCACGGACGAGGTCGGCCACCTCTACTTCGGTCACGCCGACGCGGCCACCTCGCTCACCGCCACCGGCAGCCTACGCTGGACGCGCGCCTTGAATGGCACGGCGACAGCCCAGTTCCTCGGGGACGACGGCCGCTTCTATGTGCGCACCGACAGCAGCCTTTATGCCCTCGCCATGACGGACGGCGCCATCGTCTGGCGCCTCGATGCGGTCGCCGGCAATATCTCGATCGACGGTGTCACCGTCGCCAACCGCTTCAGCGGCTACTTCTCGATTCTCAAAGGTGGCGACATATTCGGCACCGATTATGCCGGTCGGGTTTATCGCCTCGCGACCCAGGGCCTCGGATATGCCGCCTCGACCTGGGCGCGGCCTCGTGGCAACCGCCTGAACTCCGGACGCGCCGGCCACCTCGTCTCGATGCCCTGAGCCAAGACGCGTGGGATCGGCCGCCAGCCTACGGCCCGCAAAGCCGCGGGCCTGCGACCTGGCGAGCAGGCGTTCTTAGTGAATGCGTAGGACAACACTCGGCTGACGCTCGAACCCGAGCTTGACAGCCCGAGCCGTTTGTCTTTTCCTTGACGCTCAAGGGTTTCGATTTTCGAGCTTTTCAGAGTCCCAGCCCAGGGCATCTCTGGCGTCAACGAGTATTGCTGCCTCTCATGCGGCTTCGATGGCGTCGCTCACGGTCACCACCGTCACCACCGTCATGACGATCACACCTTGGGGGCCATGATGAGGTTTCTGCCACATCCATCTTTATGGATCACCATATCCAGTCTCCTGCTCGCGCATTCGAACGTCCTCGCCCAGGCGCAGCGGCTCCAGTGCCCCCAGGGGCTCGTCGAGTTGGACGTGACGCCGCTCCTCGACTCGGTGACCAATCCAGGGATCTGTGGCCCGGCACGCGACGGGCAGGGATGCGACGACGGGCACTACGCGCTGACGGCGCCGCCTTCGGTGTGGCCCGAAGGCATCCCGTTCGGTGGGTACCTCGCGCCATCGCTCTACATCAACGCGAACGGTGCGTTGACCTTCGATGTCCCCCTCGGCTTCGTCGCGCCGGGCACATTTCCTGAAGCCGGCCCCATGACCTTCGCCGCTCACCTGAGTGACGTTGACGTGCGCCACCAGCTGGGCGAGCGGCCCAACCCCGGGCGGATCCTGTTGTGCCAGGACCTGGTACAAGGCCGCATCATCACCACCTGGAGCCAGGTCGGCTTCTTCGAGCGGAGCTATTTCAACCACGAGCTCAACACCTACCAGATCGTCCTCGAGAAGAGCGACCTCGTCTGCACCGGCCCGGAAGGTGCTGCGAGAGAAAGCCTCGGCGTCGAGGTGCGCTACGTCGAGCTGAGCTGGTACGCGTCGAGCAACACCGGTGGCGACCTCGCTGGTGTGTGCAACGCCGTCGAGCCAGGCGCCTGCCAACCCGCGAAGGCGGGATACAAGACCCTGGAAACGTCGTCCCTCATCCCCGGCTCCGGCACGGTCGACGTCAACACGACGCTGCTCGCCGGCGACGAGGAGCCAGGCGTCTTCCGCATCGTCATCACCACACTCGACACTGTGGGATGCGCCTGTCCCAGCGGCACCTTCCAGCGTGGAGTGCGCTGCATCGACCCAACCCCCTCCGCCGACGCGGGCGACGACCAGACCTCCGTCGAGGCGAGCACCGTGACGCTATCAGGCACGGGTTCGCGTGACCCGCAGGTCTTGGCGCTGACCTTCGAGTGGACTCAGACGAGCGGGCCGACGGTCACCCTCACGGGTGACGACGGACCGACCCCGAGCTTCGTCGCACCTGCTGGCCCGAGCCTGCTGGGCTTCTCACTCGAGGTCTGCAATGTCGACTCGCTCTGCGACACGGACGTCGTCGGGGTGTCGGTCATCGGATTGCCAGACGTGGTCACGAGTGACCAGACGGCGTGGGTCGGCGCGGCCATCTCGCTCGACGCGTCGGCAACGACCGACCCTCAGGGCCTGGATTTGACCTTTGCCTGGTCGCAGAGCGCGGGCGAGGGGGTCACCCTCACGGGCCCGCTGACCGCGCGACCACGCTTCAGCGCCCCGGAAGTACCAGGCGTGCTCGTCTTCGACGTCGAGGTCTGTAACAGCGCCGAGGCCTGCGCGACCGCAGAGTGTCGCGTGACGGTCGTGTGCCGCGACGGGTTCGAGGTAGCGGGGGCGGTCTGCGCAGACGTCGACGAGTGCGTCGGCAATCCATGCGGCGCCAACGAAGAATGCCAGAACACCCCCGGCGCGTACGTGTGTGTGTGCGCCTCAGGTTTCGAGCTCGCGGGCGAGAGCTGTGTCGATACCGACGAGTGCCTCACAGACCCCTGCGACGAAGACGCCTCCTGCACCAACACCGCCGGCGCTTTCACGTGTCGATGCGACGACGGCTTCGAGGGCGACGGCTTGAGTTGTTCCGACGTCGACGAGTGCCAGGACTCTCCCTGCGATGACGACGCCTCCTGCACCAATGCCGACGGCGCCTTCACCTGCCGATGCGACGACGGCTTCGAGGGCGACGGGTTCGACTGTACGAAGCTCGTGACCTGCGAGGACGACCCGTGTGACCCCAACGCCACCTGCACCGACGCGGCGACGGCTTTCACCTGCGAGTGTCGCAGCGGCTACTCCGGAGACGGCCTCACCTGCGTGGACATCGACGAGTGCACGCTCGGGACCGACGACTGCCACGCCTCCGCCGAGTGCACCAATGCGCCAGGCACCTTCTCGTGCGCTTGCCCCGTCGGCACGGTCGGCGACCCGGCCACGGGCTGCGCCGAGAGGACGGCAACCAAAGACGGCGACGACGGCGGCGGATGCGCGGGTGGGCCCTTCGGGTGGCTCGGGTCATTGACGTCGATCGGGTGGCTCCTAGTGCTGCGGCGCAGACGTAGTGACCTACGTCTGCCCGTCGCTTCGCGCCGGTCGCCTTCGGCGAGCCGCGGACTAGACGATCGGATTGGGGCTGCGCCCCAAGCCCCGCCCGCCCTTGGCGGGCCTAGTGCCTCGGCGCGGCGATAGACGAATCAAAACGGTGGCGCCAAGGCACTAATGCTTGCGATGTGGCGCCGCCGACCTTGACGTGTGGGCTCCGCAGAGGCGCGGCCGAACCACCCGCTTCACCGACCATCAGGGTGACCCAACACCATTCGAGGTCGCGCCTCGAGGTCACACGCCTCGAGGCTCAGCCCCCACGCTTGCGCAGGACCAGACTGATCGTCGAGCCCTTCCCGATGTTGTAGTCGTTCAGCGTCCGCCCATCTTCGAGCTCCTTGCCCTCATAGGTGAGGAGCTGTTGCTCGGGCGGGATCCCTTCCTGGTCTTGGACCTTCAGCTTGATGGTCTCGATCGTATCCTGGCTGTCGACCTCGAGCGTGAAGATCTTTCCCGTCATGGTCTTGATCGTGAGGTCCATGGCGGTCGGGCCCGAAGGGAGGGGCCATTGGGCGACCAGCCCGAAGGCACGGGTTGATGCGCGGGGGGACCCTCCGCTCGGGTGGCTCGGGTCATTGCGCTCATCGCGGCAGGACCCGTCGCCATGAGTATCGGACTGGGCCACGACGCGAGGCGTCGGCCCTGAGCTCAGCCAAGCTCAGCGAGGAGCGCCGACAAGCGCGCCACCAACGGCTCGAAGTCCTTGTCCACGTCCCAGGGCTCGTCGCTCTTGGCTCCCGTAAGGGAACCGGTCACCACCCGGCGCACAGCGCGTGGGTCCACGAGCATCTTGCAGGCGGCCGAGGTCGCGTCCATGGTCCGCCACTCGCGCTGTAGCCGCAGAGACTCTGCGGTCTCATGCCCCTGCCACACCGCCCTCAGCTCAGCCACCAACGACCGCCCCCACGCCTCGACGCGTGCGCCGAGCTCGGCGAGCTCGGACCCCGACCTGGAGAAGACCGCGCGGCCCACGTCTTGGATGAGCGCTCGGTCAGTGGCCAGCGTCGGCGTCGCAAAACTCCCGAGTCGGTCGCGCAGGCACCCAGCAACAAAGTGAGCCGCGACCTGGGTGGCGTCGACACCGACCGGGATCCGCGTGAGGAAGTCGATTTTGAGTGCAATCTCGTCGGCCACGGCCTCGTCGCAGTCCGGAAACCCCTCGAAGAGGCACCAACCCAGCTCCAGGAGGTCCGCGGGCAGGCCAAGCGCCTCGGCTGCCAGATCGAGGCGCGAAGGCGTGCCGGTCCAGCCAAAGATGGGGATGGCCTCACCCCCGACCTCGAGCGCCTCGAAGTGGGGGACCGGTGCATCGCGCTGCGTCGCCAACTGAGCGAGCGTTCCACGTTTGAGCTCGACATCGCCGTGCCAGGTCGCGCCACCTCCGGCGACGCCCCTTTCCCCGGGGACCACCCCAGGTGTCTCGCTCTGTCTGACCTTCATGGCTTTGGCCTCGGCGCGTGCCCCGTGTCCATCGCGATGGCTATCTCGTACGACCGGCCGCATCCGGCCACCCACGGATATGCGCTTTCTGGCCGGTGTTGGCGAGTGCCGCCGCGAGCTTCCAAGGGCGGCTTTGCCGGTGCAAGCCGCGTAAGGCTCACCTGAATGAGGCCCCCCTCTTCGCATGAGCTCTCGAGTGACCACGTCATACCGTCATCAGGGAGCTGTAAGTCCACGTCGAAGAGTGGCAGGCGCAGCGTTCTGGGCACGGAGGGCTTCGAGGGCGGCGGCTTGGCGCCAGCTGGCTGGGCCTGGGCGAGGGCAGCGACGAGCGCCTTTCCAGCGCCGAGGTCCCGACCTGTCACAGTGACCTTGATGTCCTTGGGCCCATAGCTGGAGAGTCGGATATCGACCGGTAGATCCACACGTCCACAGGTCATGATGTCTTTGCCGTCATTGGCCGGGAGCCACGAGCTCCAGCCCGCCATCGGTGGAGGGCCGAGGTCTTCGGGGACGTCGCCCTCACGCTCGTTGCCCAGGATATCGAGCTGCGCCATGGACACCTGCATCTCGCAGTAGCGTGCGTCGACCCCGGCTGCGATGGCGGTGCTGACCTCGATGGTCGCGCGGGTCTCGCTTGAGTGCATGAAGCTCCCGTCCTTCCAGGTCCACCCTGCCGGCACCACGATCTGGATGCGGTGGGGCTCGAGCAAGGTCGGGGACGCACCGGCGGCGGCGTCCTCGGCATGAGTCCTGTGTGGTTGACCGCAGATGACGAGCGCCAGCACGAAGACGAGACGATGAAGGGTGGAAATGGACATATGACCTCCGGGCGGCAGACGACGGATACCAGAGGCGTGGCGGGTGACGACCGCGACGACCCAGACGGGTATCTCATGCATATTGCGATTGGGTTCGGCCGAGGAGGTAAACCACTGAGATCAATCGAGTTTCGGTCGCGCGCAGCCGCGGTCCGCGGCACGTGCCTTCACCTCGAACGCGATGCTGTGCCGGCCGGACCGACACTCGCGAAGAAGCGTTCGAGTGTGGTGGCATATTCTGTCGCCCCGTGAAGCTCGTCGCGCCAGCGGAGGGGGATGGCGTCGAGCCCGAAGCGCGCGCCGAGGATGGCGCCGGCGACCGCGCTGTTGCTGTCGCCGTCACCGCCGGCGAGCGCGATGGCGGTGAGGCCACGAGCGAAGTCGGGGGCATGCAGGAGCGCCCAGAGGCCGGCCGAGAGTGCTTTGAGCGTGTAGCCGATTCGGCCCGCCTCGCCTGCGCGCATACCCTCGTCGAGTGCCAGCGCTTCGACTCGACCGTCGGCGGCAGCCTCGAAGGCTTCGGAGCAGCGCGGGTCGATCAACGTGCACAGGTCGGAAAGCGAAGCGAAGAGGACCTCGCGGTCCGCGTCGGGATCGACGACCAGGGTCCGGATGGCGAGGCTCACGGCGACACACGAGGCGACGCAGCGCGGGTCGTAATGAGTGACGCGGCAGGCGGCAGCGGCACCTTGCAAGACGGCCGTCGTGGCTCCGGGATCGTTCAAGCGCCAGACACCAAAGACGCTCGTGCGCATCACCGCGCCGTTGGCGGCGTGGCGGGCGCGGCCGTCCTCCCAGGCCTGGCGTGCGGCGGCGATGGGGTCGTCGGCGAAGCCGTCGCGGTCGAGAGCGCGCTGCACCGTGCGGCCGATCCCGAGCCCACTCGTCGCGGCCCAGTGCGCGATACGTCTGCCGATGTCGGCGGGGTCGACCTCGCCGCGGTCGATGAGGCTCTCGAGGATACACAGCATCTGCTCGCTGTCATCGGTGAACGCGCCAACGGGCCAGCGGCTGCGGTGGTGGTCGCGCACGATGTCGGTGTAGCCGCTGAGCCCGTTGGGGTAGGCGAGCCGGGCCTCGGCCGAGGTCATGAACTCGGTCGCGAGCCCGAGCGCGTCGCCGATGGCCTGGCCCCAGAGCACAGCTCGTGCGCGGTCGAGGGTGGAGTCGTCTGACAAGTTGCCTCTCTTCATCCCTTCAGCTTGCGAATCAGCATGATGAGGTCGAGACGTGATGAGACGCCGAGCTTGGCGCTCGCGGCTTTCAGGTGGACGGCGACCGTCGAGGGGCCGATCCCGAGCTCATACGCGATGTGTTTGTTCGAGTGTCCGAGGGCCGCCGCCTTCACGACCTGCGTCTCGCGCGCCGTCAGCTTCGCGAGCGGGTCGACCGGTGGCTCGTTGGCTCGCGCGACATAGTAGCGCCGCCCGTCGCGGTCGAACTGATCGAGCAACGAGTAGCGCCCCTCGTGGAGCGCGCGCCAGACCTCGGTCGCCACCGGACCATCGCCGCGATGCCGGCCCCTGACCCGATCGATGTCGACGACCTGGCTTCGAAGTGACTTGAGCGCCAACGAGTCTCGCAGGTCCTGGCCAGCGTGCGCCACCTTACCATTGGGCTCGAAGATGGCGTCGGCGTCTTCCAGCCCACTCTGCCCCTGCGCCACCCGCATGAGCCGATGTCCCGCTCCGATATGGGCGGCGAGTCGGTTCCAGACCTGCGCGAGCCGAGGCGGCACGCCCCCGTTCGAGGGCTCGGGCATGTTGGCGAGCAGCACCGCCCCAATCCCACGCGCGTCGGTCCCGATGACGTTGAACGAGTCCGGATACATCGCATGGCGGGTATCCGGCGGGACGGTCTGACCCGCGAGGTAACGAGCGAAGATGGTCGAGTAGCCGCGGTTGGACAACGAGGCCAGGTGCGCCGCATAGGTCGGGCTCTTTGCGCTCAACGCACCCCAGACCTCGGTCGAGTGATTGACCGGGCTCATGGTGTGCATGGACAACAGGTCGTCTCGTGTGGTGTTGAGCATGATCGGCTGCCACCAGTCCGAGCGCCAACGCTCCTCCCAGTCCGGCAGACCACCGACCAGCATCGGCTCTTCGAATCTTGGTTCAGGGACCTGCGTGAGGTCGACGAGGTAGACATGGATCCCGAGTCCGAACCCCATCAGGTCGAGCGCGGCCTCCCCCAACCCACGCAGCCAATCGGCCGGCTTGGAGCCGATGCGGTAACACGCCTCCAGGAAGTGGACGTAGTCTGGCTCTTCCATTGCGGGTGGTGACTCCGTTGCGTGGACGGTCGAGCACGCCAAGCCGGACGCATGACGTCTCGAGCGTTGCGGGGAGGGCGTCTCAGAGGAACGCTAGCGCGTGCCACGACTTCCCGCAAGCTAACAGAATCAATACACAATTCTCCAACGAGCGCGTTGGTCGGTCATTCCCAGGACAGCACGTTGGTTGACGACGGACGAGCCGTCACAGGGACGCCGAGCCTTCCCTCAACGGCCTCGCTCGCGCTTCGGCACCCGTCGTGCGGTTTAGCTGCGAGTCCATCACGGACTGCGCGCGGTCGGCAATCCGCATCTGGACGATGTCGGGCGCCCGACAACATCTCGATTTTGAAGGAAGGCAGTTTCGGCATACGCACTTCAACGAGGCGTCATGCCGCTCACCAGATGACGAGGAGCCCAGGGCTCAGCGGCCGACTTCCGACTTGGGTCGAACGGGTAGAGAGCTCGCCCAGAGCGCCGCGAGTGCAGCCTTGGAGCCGATACCGAGGCGGCGATAGGCGCACTCGATCTGCTTGGCGACGGTGCGTGGGGATGTGCCGCGCTCGGCGGCGATCTGGCTTTGCGACCAGCCGTCTAGGACGAGGCCCATGACCTGGCGTTCGGATGCGGTGAGCTCGTCGAGCAGGCCCGATGGATGCGCGTTGATCGGGTGGCTCAGGACGATGAGGTCCTCGCCTTCGATCTCGAGGATCACGACTCGAGCGTCGGGTCGCGGGTCGGTGCGTGACGGTGGTGGTGGCTTCAAGGTGTACCTCAGGTGGGCCTGGAAGTCCGTGCGTGGGTTCGTCAGAGACATGCCTGATTTCGTCCATGATGTCGACCGGCCGGACACTATCCTCCCCTTCGGCATGCGCGCGGTCCGTACGTCTCATTTACATTCGGGGGTCCGACCCACTGCCAACGCTGGTCGGTTTGGCCGGGACGTTTGCCGCCGACCGGCCCGCCGTGGGATAGTCCGGGTCATGCGGTTCGCCCCCTTCATATGCGTCGGTCTCTTTGCCTGTGGGAGCAACGTCGATGACGGCTCCGTCGACGTGACGTCCGATGACGCGGACGGCCTGGGGTTCGCCGATACAGACGATATGTCGGATGTCACGCCGGACATCGAGCCGGACATCGACGAAGGACTGGGCGAGGACACGCAGCCGGACGACATCGCGGCCGACACCGAGCCCGAGCTGCCGACGCAGATGTGCGACGACTGCGACGACGACCTCGACTGCACGAGCGACGGCTGCGGCATCGACGGCGTGTGTCGCAATACCGTGAAGGAGGGGTTCTGCGCCATCGCCGGCCGCTGCGTGACGGCGGGCTTCGGCTCGCAATGCCAGGTCTGCGCCCCCCAGGTCGACCCCACCCGCTACACGCCGCTCACCGGGGGCCCGTGCAACGATGAAGACCCATGCACCATTGGCGAGCAATGCCTCGGTGGTATCTGCCGTGGCGGCGAGCCCATCACCTGCCCTGCGCCCGACGCGTGTGAGGTCTCGCTGGGATGTGTGTCCGACGCGGGTGGATGCCAGACGAGCCCACGCCCCGAAGGCGCCGTCTGTGGTCCCGGACTGGTCTGTCAGGTGGCGGTTCCCGAGCCAACAGAGCCGGCCGTCCCTGCGGCCGACCCCACGCCGCTGTGTGAACCCGGCGACCCGTTCGCGCTCGGCACGGTCGCCTTCTTCGACCGGGCGACCTGCCCGGCCGGCTGGTCGTTGGCCACCCAACTCGCCGGACGCAGCGCCGTGGCGGTTGCTCCTGACGCCGTTGGCCAGGCCCGGGGGGATGCCCTGCTCAGCGGCGAGGACCGCAAACACACACACACCTTCACCGGCTCGGCGACCGCGGCGTCGACCAGCTTCGCCGGCATCGTCGGGGGCGGCAACGGGCTCGCCTCGGCCGGGTCTCTCACGCCCACAGCCACCGACGGTGGGGCCTCGTCAGGCCTCCCCTACCTCCAGCTCCTCGCCTGCTCGAAGGTCGAAGAAGCGCGGGTCGGCGCGCTCCCGTCCGAGCTCTCGACATTCTCGTCGATCGACACCTGCGGCGACGGTACCCCGTCCATCACGACCTACGACCGCCTCATCGTCGCGACCCCGACCGGTGGCACCTCGGGCGCGAGCTTCGGCACGAGCCCGGGCGTGCCCCACGGCCACACCTTGTCCGGCACCATGCCCACCCCGGCCAAGGGCATCGCCCTCGCGAGCGGCTGCTGCGGTGGTGGCTACGCGACGGCCTCGGGGATCGGCACGACCCTCACCTCGAGCGAGAGCGAGGTCGTCTTCCCAACCCTCGGACTGCTCCAATGTGAGCTCCCGGCCGCGACATCTTCCACCGACGAACCCGACGCCGCGCCTCCCGGCATGGTCCTGTTCTCGCAGTCGGCCACCTGCCCGGCAGGCTGGTCCATCTTCGCGGCGGCCGCCGGCCGAATCCTAGTCGGCGTGGCGCTCGGCGGCGACGTCGGCTTCACCGTCAACACCCCGCTGGGCGACCGCGAAGACCGCACCCACACGCATCCCGTCGCGCTGTCCGCGACGCTTTCCCAACGTAATATCGCCGCTGCCAACGGCCCCAACACGAGCGGCGCCGCCCCGGGCACCGTCAGTGCCACGCTCGCCTCGGCGCCCGCGACTTCCGGGCTGGGCTTTGTCCAACGCCTCGCCTGCAAGAAGGACCTCGTATCCGCACCGTGAACCAGGTCGAGCCAGCGACCTGGTGCGCCTGGAGCATGCGGAAAAGCTCGAGCTGCAGGCCGTCTCTGCCAACAGGCGGGCTCAGTAGTTGAGCCTCACGAAGTCCGCGTTGAGGGCCGTGGCGAAGGCGATCCAGGCTGCATAGGGCAGGAGCAGGTAGGCGGCGGGGCGATCGTGCCGGCTGAAGGCCCAGCCGGTGAAGAAGACCGCGAGGTCCAGCGCTGCGATGTCGATGAGCGCCAGGTCGGGGCGCTGGGCGCCAAAGAAGAGCCAGCTCCAGCCGAGATTCAGGGCGAGCTGGACGCCAAAGAGGGCCATTGCGCCCCGAGCCGCGCGCCAGCCGACCCGGTCCACGACCCTCCACGCAGCAACACCCATCATGAGGTAGAGGACCGTCCAGACGGGCGCGAAGACCCACGAGGGTGGGTTGAAGACGGGCTTCTCCAGGGCCTCGAACCACCCGCGCGTGTCCGTCGCGAGCCCACCGACGGCGGCGACACCCAGCACAAGAACGATGAAGGCCGCGAGCCAGACCACACGCTCGCGTCCGCGCAAAGGCGAGGCTTCGGTCACTGTCTGTCTGTCGCGGCGTAGAGGATCGTTCGGTCGCGCGGTATCGGCTGAATCTGCATTGGGCGGACCGTATCTTCTTCATCCCCCGACCACAATGACAACGCGCGGTCGCCCCCGAGGAAACGTCGGCTCCTCGACCATGGCGGCATGAACGATCGAGCAAGGCTGCCGGCCCATCCATGGAGTTGGCCATGGCGACGTACGCGATCGGTGATGTCCAGAGAGAGGGCCCGATGGTCTCTCCACCGACGACGGCCTTGCCGGGATTTCGTGGCATCCCCGAGTCGGGTACGGGTGACACCTTCTATGACAACCTCAACCTGCAAGGCCGCTTCTTCGCGGCCATGCATCGGTCGTTTGTACGTCTTCGGCCCGGGCACGACCCGCACGCCCAAGGTGCCCCTCGTGACCAGGGATGTGTGCGAGGGCGCAGCGGATTGCTTGATGGCGCCGGATGGGTCCATCCGCTGGTGCGCCGAATTCGCAGAAGGCTTGGCGAAGCCAGGCTGCGCGCACATAGAAGTCGTCGCAGAGCGGCGTGAACGCCGGGTCAGCGCAGCTCGAGCCGGAACGGATAACCCTGCAGCGTCGGGTGGAAGAACGCGACGTAGGGCAGGTAGAACGACCCGAGTCGCTGGGTCTGGGCGAGGTCTGCGTACACCTCGATCCGCACGTAGAAGCCGACGGCCACGGCCTTGGTCAGCGGGTAGAGATCGGCGACGGTTGCGGTCGAGTCGCCGTCGACGTCCGGAACGCCCACAAAACGCAGGGTGTCTCCGACATTGCCAAAGGTCCCTCGAGCGGCCGAGACCAGCGTGTCGTCGCCGAAGCCGCGGGGGTCCGAGAGGTCAAAGACGTAGGTGTCGCCGGCTGTCCGCCCCAGTGTCACCGTCGTGCCCACGATGATGTCGTCGCCTGGCCCGCCTTCGAGGACATCGCTGGCATCGTGCGGGAAGGGCTGGCCTGGAACACCATCGCCGTAGAGCAGGTCGTCGCCCGCGCCACCGCGCAGGGTGTCCTGGCCCCCGAGCATCGTCGGTCCGGCGGTGCCCCCACTCGCCATGCCTTCAGCGAAGTCGCCGTAGAGCTCGTCCGGGCCGTCGCTGCCGATGAGGACGTCGTTGCCGAGCTCGATCGGGCGCGTGACGTTGCCCTGAGCGAGGCGGAGCGATTTGCAATCGCCGTAGAGCTGCGAGGGTCCGTTGGCGACAATCTCGTCGTCACCGAAGACCGGGTTTGCCGCCACGCCGACAAACGCGGCGTCCACGTCGCCACAGAGCCTCGAGGCCATGGGTCCACCCACGATGTAGTCGTTGTTGAACTGAGCAAAGAAGGGGTTTGAAGCGACCTCCCAGGACCAGACGACGTAGTCACCGACGATGGTCCGGTTGGACCGGTTTCCAAGGAGCACGTGTTCGACATGGGTGGGATAGGGCGAAGGGTCCAGAAGGGAAGAGCCATCGCCCGAGATGCCGGCCGAAGCGGACAACGCGAACAGGGAGCAGCCGGCGCCGGCACTGCCCTCCTGAGTCTCGCCAGTACCCAGACACAGCCGATGGGCGACAGCGCCGACCAGGAAGTTCGCGCGGGTGGCGGCCAGATTGATCGCGCCGAACCGCGTGCCGTCCTCTCGGATGAGCTCGACCTCGTAGAGGCCGCGTTGCTCGTCATAGGACAACGCCTTCACGACGCGGCCGAGCGTGAAGAGGCGTGTGTCCGGAAGGTTGGCGATCTGAAGGTTCACCTGGCTCGAAGTCCCCGAGACCGTCACCGGCGTACGGCACTCCGCGAGATAGTCGAATGGGTTGGAGACGCACCCTCCGGTTGCGGCCGCCTCCACCTGGCGGACCTCACCCACCTGTTGGCCGTTCATCCTGACGACGATGTCGTAGGACCCGGCCGTTGGAGGGACGTAGACCACCTCGAGCGCGTTGATGCGTGGGGTCGGCGTGACGGTCAGGGGACCCGCGGGCCCGGTCACGGTGATGCTGAGCTGATTGTCGAGGGGGAGCCGCTTCTTGCCCAGACGATCGATGTAGTAACACCTGAAGCGGGCCTGCTCGCCGGCGGCGGCCATGTACCAGCCGAACCCTTCGCACCGGGTCTGTGCAGGGTCGACCGGCGGAAAGCAGCCGGTGGTCCGGGGATCGCCCTCGAGTCCTTGCTGACACGAACACACGAAGTCCCCAGGTTCGTTGGTGCAGGGATAGAAGCTACACCGGTTGGCCTCGCACTCGTTGACGTCCTGGCAGATGCCACTGGCGGCCTGTGTCCAGCCGGCCGGGCAAACGCAGCGGAAAGAACCCGCGAGGTTGATACAGTCGCTCTTGCGCTCGAACGCCGAGGTCGGCTCGGGGCTGCATGAGGTCGTCGGGAGCGCACACTCATCGATGTCGCGACACACCGCGGGCGAGACCGTCTCATCGAGCACAAAACCCGCGCGGCACGTGAGGGTATAACTCGTCGGGGTGTCGACACAGACGAGCTGCTCGATTCGATCGAGGTAGGGACCGATGTGCCTTGCTGTCGGAATGGGGTTCAGCGTCAGACACTCATTGGTGCTCTCGCAAGACAGCAGCGATTCGATGCCGAGCAAGGGCTGCGGCGAAAAGCCCGGGCGACAGGCGCGGCAGATGCGGGTGTCCTCACTGTTACAGTCCGTACAGTTCGAGTCGGCCTCGCAGGTATAGGTGACATCGCAGTTCGTTAGTGGGTCGCAGCCGCACTCCCAGGTGCCGTAGCGGTTGATGCAATGAGCCGGGCCACAAGGTGTCGGGCTCGAGTCGCACTCGTCGAGGTCCACACAGGCGCCGGCGCCGTCCTCGCGGAAACCCGCCTTGCAGGGACATTCGAAAGCGCCTGCGATATTGACACAATCTCGGAGCGCGCCGCACACCTCGCCCAACTCACACTCGTCGATGTCCTCGCACGGAGCACCCGTGTAGCCGTCGTTGCACACACAGGCCGGACCTGAGACGAGCAGCTCGCAGCGCTCGTTCGCGCCACACTCGAGACCGTCGGCACAGGTGGACACCTCGACGCAATCGGCGAGCCCGTCGAGGTCCTCGTCGGTGTCGGCGAGGCCGCAGCCGCAGGCGCCCGGTGCGGCCTTGGCGGGGTCACTCGGACATCCGTCGGCGCAGTCGAACACCCCATCGGTGTCGGTGTCGACCAGGTCGCCGCAGCCGCACACTGTCGCGATGAACAGGCTGGGGTTCTCGGGGCAGCCATCGAGACAGTCGAAGAGGCCATCGCCGTCACCATCAGGTGGGGCACAGGCGAACGCACCGTCGACGCAGACGCCGACACCCGTCGAGCAAGCGCCGGGGACTCCGGTCGAACAGGGCTCGCCGACGGCTTCGCACGCGCTGGCGTCGGGCGTTGTTTCCTCCGCGGTGTCGGAGGTGTCGGAGGTGTCTTCGGACTGGGTGTCGGTCTCGACGCTGTCGGAGGTGTCCTCGGTTGCGGTGTCGGTCTCGACTCTGTCGAGGGTATCGACACCGCCTGCGGAGTCACCACAGGCAGCCACGACAACGGGCAGGAGCGCGGACCACACGATGAGGTACTTGCAGTTCACTGTCGAGGCTCCGAGGTTGGTGTGAGGGTCCGCTCGCTATGTGTCTAAAAAGACGCAATAGGGACGGGTGTGTCAAGACCCCGTGCGGATCGGGTGTTCGACCTGGAGGGACGCGGCCCCCGTCGCCAAGGGCGACCACGCGTTCCGGAGACGTCCCCTCGACAAACGCGACACCTTTCATGAAGCCCAGGAAGATGTCGGTCGAGCTCGTCCCCTGGAAGGATGGGGACAGCTTCGAGTGGCGGAGCCAGCGCAAGCCGGAGGCCTTACACCAGGGGTGCGCGCTCGCGGGGCTCATCGACGCGGTCTCGGTGTGGACCACCGTGAACGGTTTCGAGATGCAGGCCAGACCGTTCCACGTGTACGGCGAGCCCGCTTCTCGGACCTCACCTGGGTCGACCCGCTGCGTTCTCATTCGCGTTTGCGTTGAGGAGAGAGGCCTCCCCGTGTATGGAGGGGCCCATGGCGACGTATGCGATCGGTGATGTCCAGGGCTGCTTCGAACCGCTGAAGCGGCTGCTTCAACGCATCGACTATCGCCGGGACAAAGACCGCCTCTGCTTCGTGGGAGACCTCATCAATCGCGGCCCCCAATCGCTCGACACCCTGCGTTTCATGGTCGACCACGACGTCACCGCGGTGCTCGGCAACCACGACATCTACGCGCTCGGCCGCGCCTTCGACGTTGCCGCCCCCACCGCTGACGACACACTCAATGGCACATGGAGTGCGCCCGATCGTGAAGCGCTGCTGGCCTGGCTCGTCTCCCGCCCCGTCCTTCACGACGAGCCGAGCCACATCCTCGTGCACGCCGGCCTCCTGCCCGGCTGGACGCTCGACACCGCACGCGCCGAAGCCCGCCACGTCGAGCATCACCTCGCCACCGATCCCAAGACCTTCCTCGCCCGCTACTTCCAGCGCGCGCGCTCCCCCTGGACACCCTCGCTCTCGGGCTCCGAGCGTGCGGTCGCGGCCTTGTCGGTCTTCATCCGCATCCGCTTCGTCGACGCGCAGAACCAACCCGTCTCGGGCTCGACCCCGCCCGAACGCCCGCCGAGCCCTTCCGCGCGCCCCTGGTTCGCAGCGGGCACCTGGGACAAGCCCATCGTCTTTGGACATTGGGCAGCACTCGGCCTGTGGGTGGATGAGCGATTCGCGGCTCTCGACAGCGGCTGCGTCTGGGGCAGTACCTTGACCGCCATGAATCTCGAAAATCGAAACATCATGGCCGTCTCGGCACGCGCCGCGCGCGACTGATTCGGATTCCCGAAGACGACCTCAGCGCCCCGGTCGGATGGCGATCCGGACCCGGGTCTTGTCGGGCGGGACGAGGTCCTCGGAGTCGAGTCGCATCCACGGATAGAGCGAGAGCTCCGTCTTGAGATCCTCGAGGCGCGCGTTGGGGACCTCACCGACCAGGTGCTTCCAGCCGTTGGCATCGACGCCCTCGTGCTCGTTGGTGAAAGACCCGTAATCGTTCAACATCCGGGCCGCGAGACTCACCTCGGAGCCGGCGACCTTGAAGGTCTCGGCCGTCACCGGGATGAGCCGCGGTGGCTCCGGTACCGCCAGCGCATAGATGATGAACGCCCCGACCAGGAGCACCGCCTGCAGGATCGCCTCGTACGGGAAACGATGCTTCCAGTGGTCGGCGTAATAGCGCCCACGCGAACGATGTCGGAGCTGGTCCTGGACGTTGGCCAGGATGTTCACGGGCCGGGTCTCGGTGGGCTGGGACTTGATGGTCGCGAGCAGCCCCGCGAGCGTCTGGGCCTCTCCCTCGAGCTCGTCGTCCGAAGGCACCTCGTCATCCGACGGCACCTCGTCGCCCGAAGGCGGCGCATCACCCTCGACGGCGCCGAGCCCATGGTCCGCCATCTGCGCCTGCTCATCGAGCGGCGACGCGTCACCATCGGCGCGAGCTGTCGGGTCGTCAGGTCGGTTCGACGCGCTCACGAGTCCCCCCCTTCGCTGAAGTCACGCGGGTCGATGTAGGGGGCGAGCACCTCTTTCAGGCGCAGCCGTCCCCGATGCAGACGGCTCTTCACCGTGCCGAGGTTGAGCCCCGTGATGGTGGCGATGTCCTCGTAGCTCTGGCCCTCGACGTCGCGCAGGACGAGCACGAGGCGCTGCTCCTCGTCGAGTGAAGCCAGCCCCCAGTCGACGAGGCGGGAGACACGCTCACGCGTGAGAGCCTGGTCGGGGCGCAGTACCTCGGCGGAGAGCTGGCTCGAGGTGGGTGGCGTGAGCATGTGTTCGAGACTCTCCCGCTGGCGGTCCTTGCGGCGCGCCAGGTACTTGATCCGATTCTTCGCATGGTTGGCCGCGATTCGATAGACCCACGTGGCGATGGCCGAGTCGCCGCGGTAGGTGTCGACCTTTTCGAAGATGCTGACGAACACCTCCTGGGTGACATCACGCGCCTCCTCCGGGTTCCCGATGAGCCGACGAATCAGGTTGTAGACGCGGTCCTGGAATCGCAAGACCAACGCGTTGAAGGCGCGCTCATCGCGGTTCTTGAGCGCCTGAACGAAGCGCAGCTCGTCTGCTTTCAGGTCACGCGGCGGCTCGCTCATGCGGCCCTCCGTCGGAACCGAGCGGCAATACGCCAAGCGACCAACAATGCCAGGGCAAGACCGACGAGCGGCATCAGGACCTGGCCGACCTCACGATAGACGGTCGTCCCGGTCGGCAGCGGCACGGTCACATCGAGGATGCCGGGGACGTCGAGCCCGAGCATGTCCACGACCTGACCGTCGGGACCGATGAGCGCCGAGATCCCGGTGAGCGCCGTGCGGACGAGCGGGATGCCGAGCTCGGCCGCGCGTGAGGCGTGCGACATGAGGTGCATACGCGGAGCGGTCGAGGTCCCAAACCAGGTGTCGATGGTGAGGTTGACGAGCAGTCGAGCGTCTCCAGCGTCGCCGCGGGTGTCGCCGGCGAACATCGACTCGTAGCAGATCCCACAGGTGACCGGCACCCCACCCTTCGCCGTGAAGCCGCATGCCTCCTCACCCGCCGCCATGTGTCCGATGCCTTTCACTTCCTTGAGGGACGGGAAGAGGTCGGCAAATGGAACGTATTCGCTGAACGGGACGAGTGTCTTCTTGTCGTAGTGGCCGAGGATCCTGCCGTCGGGCCCGAGGTGAACGGCGGCGTTCCTGGTCTCGCCGTCGTCATCGTGGCGCAGGCCGCCCATGATGGTGTGGGCCTTGGGTCCGTTGGCGATGGCGCGCTGGACCCTGCGTGTGGCCTCGACCTGGGGGTTCTTCGCCCCGCCCAGGCGGTCGATGTCGACGCGCCACCACATCGGGAAGGCGCCTTCCGACGCGACGACGAGGTCGTAGGTGTCGGGCGCGAGCGAGCTGATCTGCCCTTCCAGGCGCTCCAGAAAACGTTGTCGCATCGCCATGTTGGCGCGCTTCTTCTCGGCCAGGACATAGTTGGGCTGGATGATGGCGACACGCCAGGTGGTGTCGGATTCGCCGAGGGTCATGCTGCGCAGCGCGGTCGCGAAGACGAGCACGCCGAGGGCAACGCCGACCGACACCGCGGCGAGGCGCAGGCGTGGGACCTGTGTGTCCTGGTGGATGGGACGCGTCCAGAGGGCGGCGATGAGCGCGCTCGGCAAGACGACCCAGGCCGTCATGAGCGGCACCCCCTGCAACGACAAGAGAGGCGCCGCGATGAAGCCGACCTCCCAGACGACGTGCCCATAGGACCACGGGAACAGCGAGGGAAAGGCCCACTCGAGGCAGGCGTAGAAGAGCGCCGCAGCGACCGGGGTCAACGCTGGAAAACGTTTCGCGACGAGGTCTTCGATGGGCACGACGAAGGCCGCGAAGAGGGCTATCTGAAGGCCGTGCCACGCCGCATAGAGCGCCAACATGGACAGCGTCAGCGCCTCGGGGAAGGCCGTCATCTCGCCCAGTGTGAACGGGATCCAACGAAACAAGACGAGCTGGAAGACGAAGCCCGTGAGCCAGCCGAGCCAGAAGCGGGTCTTCCTTGAAACGAGGGGGCGCGAGACGAAGCTTCCTTCACCTGCCGCACTGCGGAATGGGCGGAGTGCAATGAGCAGCGGCACGAACGCGACGAGCCCGATGGGCGCGAGCTCGAAGGTGGGCAGGGCCAGGCATACAAGACCTGCCGACAACAGCGCCAGACCCGGACGGATGAGGCGGGCGAGCGGACGACCGGGTCGAGAGGGCGGATTCGGTCTGGGCTCGTCGCTACGGCTCGATGCCGGTGCGAGCGGGCTCGTGTGCTTCACCGCGAGCGGGCTCGTTTGTTCTGACTGGTGCTCGTCCGCGCTCGCCATCTCGAGTCACCGGGTAGCACACCGCTCGGGAGTTTTCACCCTGCGTTCAGGCGTTGCGACCTTGACTGCGTCGCGACCTTGACTGCGTCGCGACCTTGACAGAGTCGCCGCGAGGCGTTGAGGTCGCCCTTCTGCTTCCCGCCCCATCCTCCGGAGTCCCCCATGTCGCTCTTCCGTTCCAACCTTCGTGCACACATCACTGCGTTCGGACTCCTCACCGCGTCAGTCGCAGGCACGGGCACCGCACTCGCGACCGAGGACCCGAGCGACGTCGTCAACGGGGTCTACGTCGGCCATCGCGTCGGCCAGGAGGACAACAAGATCACCATCGAGCTGCGTGGACCGAGCTTCATCATGATCCATAAGGATGGGGTCTCGGTCGCGCGCATCGACGATTGGTCCCTCGCGGGTCCGGGCACGAAGGCGGGTGGGCTACGCTTCAAGGCGGTCTCGACCGCACTCTCCCGCACCGCACGCGATGGCAAGCCGGCTGCGGTCCTGGCGGGCGGCAAGAGCTTCGTACGTTTCCACCTCGACCCGACCACGAACGAGGCCGCGCTTTGTGCAACGGCTCCTGGCTCAAAAGTGCCGCCCCCGCAGAAGGTCCCCGCGCGGGGTGCCACGGCCAACCCCGAGCCGGGTGTCGCATGTATGGAGCTCACACGGGTGTGGCGACCGGGTCTCGAGAGTGTCAAAGCGCCCGACGCGGCGTGTGTCGCGGCCTGCGTCACACGCAACCAGATGCAGGCCGTGGGCATCGAGGTCATCGAGGAGGATTGCAGGCGCGAGTGCACGCGCTGATGTGCGAAGTCCGTGCCTTGACCCCGAAGTCCGGGGCGCGGTAGGACGCCGGCATGGAAAATCTACGCGACATTCGTGACCTCAGCCTGGAAGGCAAACGTGTCTTCATCCGCGTCGACTTCAACGTGCCGCTCGACAAGAAGACCGGAGCCGTCACCGACGACACCCGGATCCGCGCGGCCATCCCGACCATCCAGCTCGCCAAGAAGGCCGGCGCGCGCGTCATCCTGGCGTCCCACCTCGGGCGGCCCGATGGCAAGGTCGACCCGAAGTACAGCATGGTCCCCGTCGGCCAGCGGCTCGCCGAGCTGACCGGCTACGAGGTCCTCGTCCCCGACGACTGCATCGGCGAGGGCCCGAAGAACCTCATCGCCAACCTGCGCGACAACCAGGTCGTCCTGCTCGAGAACCTCCGCTATCACGCCGAGGAAGAGAAGAACGACGAGGGCTTCGCGCGCCAGCTCGCGGCTCTGTGCGACACCTATATCAACGATGCGTTCGGCGCCGCCCATCGCGCCCACGCCTCGGTCGACGCCCTGCCCCGCATGGTCCGTGACCGCGCGGCCGGCCTCCTCATGATGAGCGAGCTCGACGCGTTGACGGGGCTCATCACCGACCCACCGCGCCCGTTCGTGGCGGTCCTCGGTGGCGCCAAGGTCAGCGATAAGATCGGCGTCGTGGAGTCGTTGCTCTCGACGTGTGACGCGCTCATCGTGGGCGGCGCGATGGCGTACACGTTCCTCGCGGCCAAGGGCATCGACCTCGGCAAGTCGCGGGTCGAGACCGACAAGATTGCACTCGCCAAACGCGCGCTGGCCAAGGCCGAGGCGCGTAAGGTCGCGGTCCACCTGCCGACCGATCACCTCGTCGTGACCGAGGTCAACGCTGACGCACCGACGCGGATCTGCGTGAACGAGGGCTTCCCCGAAGATGGCATCGCGGTCGACATCGGCCCGGTCACCGCCGAGTTCTACGCGACCATCGTGCGCGGCGCGAAGACGGTCTTCTGGAATGGCCCGATGGGCATCTTCGAGATGGCGCCGTTCGCGGGCGGGACAAGGGCCGTGGCGCAGGCGCTCGCCCAGTGCGAGGGCAAGACCATCGTGGGCGGAGGCGACTCGATCGCGGCGCTCCAGCAGATGGGGCTCTTCGACAAGGTGACCCACGCTTCGACCGGTGGCGGGGCTTCGCTCGAGCTGATCGAGGGTCGCGACCTGCCGGGCGTCGAGGCGCTCCGGGTCAAGTAGCCCTCATGAGAGAGACCATCGTGGGACATGGGCGACGCCTGATCGGGCGGCCGCCCGCTCTCACGACAACGTCTTGTCGCTTCGAAAGCGATGAGAAGACATCGATCTTCGAGTGGAGGCCGAGATGGCGCGACGACAACTCATCGCTGGCAACTGGAAGCTCAACCCGGCATCGCTAGACGCGGCGGTCGCGCTCGCAACCGCGGTGGCGGAAGGGGCCGAGGGGCTCCACGGCGTGGACCTGCTGGTGATACCGCCGACCCCGTTTCTGTCCGACGTGGCGCGTTCCATCGTCGACACGCGCGTGGCGGTCGGGGCTCAGAACCTGCACCCTGAGCCGAAGGGCGCCTTCACGGGTGAAGCAGCGGGGTCGATGCTGAGCGCCGTTGGAGCGACCTTCGTTCTGTGTGGCCACTCGGAGCGGCGCCAGATCTTCGGGGAGTCGAGCGTGTTCGTCGGCCAGAAGGTCCTGGCTGCGTTGCGCGACGGGCTGACCCCGATCCTGTGTGTCGGCGAGACCCTGGCCGAACGCGAAGCGGGTACCACCGAAGCCGTCGTCGAAGCGCAGCTGGACGGTGGGCTCGGCGGCCTGTCGGAAAAACAGTATGTGGGCTTCGTCATCGCCTATGAGCCGGTCTGGGCGATCGGCACGGGCAAGGTCGCGACGCCGAGCCAGGCGCAAGATGTCCACGCCTTCATCCGCCGCTGGCTCTTCAGTCACCACGGGGAGGCCGCAGCCACGACGCTCGTTCTCTACGGAGGCAGCGTGAAGGCGGACAACGCAGCCGAGCTCCTGGCCCAGGCCGACATCGATGGCGCGCTCGTAGGGGGCGCCAGCCTCGACGCCGCGGGGTTCGTAGCGATCGCCCGAGCTGCGCCTCAAGGGGATTGACCGGTTGGGGTGAACCTGCTAGGTCGCTCACCCCCTGCGTCGTTCGTTTGGATTCAACCCCTTGCGACGCCTGTTTGGAGAGCCCTGTGGACACGGTCGTTCTCATCCTGTTTGTTCTCGTGTGCTTCTTGCTCTGTCTGGCCATCATTCTGCAGCCCGGTAAGGGTGGCGGTCTGGGTGGTCTCTCGGGCGGTGGCGGTGGCGGCCCGGCTGGCGGCGTCTTCGGCGCGCGTGGTGCGGTCCCGTTCCTGTCGAAGATGACGGTCTACCTCGGCATCTCGTTTGGCGTGCTCGTGCTCGTCATCGCAAAGATGAACGCCGACCCGTCCAACATCGACCCGAACGAGTTCATCGAGGGCACGGCGGCTCCAGCAGCCCCGGCAGGTGATGCACCGATGTCTCCGGCTGTCCCGGCTCCGGCTGGTGAGGCTCCGGCGGCTCCGGCTCCGGCCCCCGCTGGTGCGGCTCCTGCTGCTCCGGCCCCGGCCCCGGCTGGTGAGGCTCCTGCGGCTCCGGCTCCGGCCCCCGCTGGTGAGGCTCCGGCTGCTCCGGCCCCGGCTCCGGCTGGTGAGGCTCCGGCGGCTCCGGCTCCGACCCCCGAGCCGGCCCCTGAATGAGGTCGGCCTTCGGGCCAAATCAGCGAAGTTTTCTCCGCTGGTTTTTTCGATTGACGGCGCACCGGTCACCCCCTAAAAGACCGGTCGCCAGCGCGGTGAGCGAGAGTGGCGGAATGGTAGACGCGCTAGTTTGAGGTGCTAGTGACCGCAAGGTCATGGGGGTTCAAGTCCCCCCTCTCGCACCAACGCCACAAAGGCCCTGTCGGAAACGGCAGGGCCTTTTTGTTTTGGGGGTCACAGGTCACATGCACTCCACCTCACGCCCCATGCGATGGCCGATGTCGCGCCTCGTTTTCGGTCTTGCCCTGCTGGGCACGGCCCGTGGGTCGCGGGCCCTGGCAGTCGCTATCCTGGGGGCTCTCGTCGTGGCCGCAGCTCCGGGCTGCGTTGCCCCCGGCCCCGAGCTCATCATCGAGCAAGCCGCGGAAGCCGCGCGTGACAACGACCGTGAGGCCCTGCTCGCGTGCTTCACTCCACGCTCGCGCCCCCTCATCGAGACCTGGTGGCAGACGACGGACACACACAACCCCGCGCTTGCGCGACTGGGGGCCAACGACGTCGAGGTCACGGGCGTCCAGATCATCTCTAGCCGCGACTACATGCCCGAGCGCGCCGTCATCCAGATCCAGGAAGGGCAGGACACCGCACGTGTCTATGCGCATCGGCTCGGGGGCATGTGGCGCATCGACCTGCTCGACACCGAGCGCGCCATGTTCGGCTACGCCAGCGACCCTTGAGCTCAGGCCGGATCTGCATGATGCGGGCGTACGGGAGACCTTTTCGCCTCGGGTTTGCACCAGATGGTCATCCGGCCTTTTCGGAACGCCGAACCCCTGTTAGGGTCGTGGCATGAACTCGTTGGCGCGCCGGGTGGCGCACTTCACCGTGATCTCCTTGCTCCTCTTCGTGGTTGGCTGCGCCGCCGAACCGACGGAGCGTTATGTCCAGGCGCAAGCGGCTGCGGCCGACAAGAACCTGGACAACTTCACCAAGTTCTTTACGCGTGACTCCGCGATATTCCTACGGAATATGGACAAGGCCGGGTCGCGCTCCCGCATCCCCTACATCAAGGACACCTTCTCCATCCTGCCCGAGGGCGACGTCGAAGACGTCCTCATCGATGGCAACTCGGCCGTCCTGAAGGTGAAGGGCCGGAGCGTGGTCGAGGTCCGCATGTTCATGGAAAACGACGAATGGTCGATCGACGTGTTCTCGCTGCCGAGCCTGCTGAAGCCCCTGGGAGGTGCACAGTGAGCGCCGGGCGTGACGGTGGTGGGCGGGGTCGTTGGGGTCGTTGGATCTGGGCAGGCCTCATGCTCGGCCTCTTCGGCTGCGACAAGAGCGGCCCGGAGAATGTCTACTACGGCATGGTCACGGCCGCCGAGATGGGCGACTACGACGGCTTCCTCAAAGGCTTCACCAAGCAGTCCCAGCAGCTCATCCAATCGCAGATGAGCCTGTCCGAAGCCTACGGACTCCGCAACGAGAACCCGGTCTCGATGCTGGTCTTCTCCAACGTGGAAGAGGTCCTGATCGAAGGCGAGCAGGCCATCCTCTCGGTCGCGCGTGGTGCGGCGCGTAAGCGTATCATCATGGTCAACGTCCCCGAAGAGGGCTGGCGTATCGACGTCAAGAGGCTCGGCGACTTCTGGGCAGAAGAGAGCAAGAAGCGCTGACTATTCGAGTGGTTCACGGCAGCGTGAACAGGTAGGCGCGGCCGAGGTTCAGGCCTCCTTCGAGCGACTCATGGCGCGGGGCACCGACCGCGACGAGTCTTCCGTCTGGGCTCATGGCGATGGAAGTTCCGAACTGCGGCAGGTCGACGATGCCGTCGGTCCGGATCGGCGGCACGAGCAGGTGGGCGAGCGCAGCGGTCCCATCACGCACGTCGTAGATCCGCACGACCCCGGTCGGTCCCCCGGTCGAGGTCGAGGCTTCGATAGGTGTGCCGATGGCGACGCGTGTGCCGTCTGATGTCACGGCGACCGAGGTCCCAAACGTCGGTGAGGCGAGTCCTTTCCAGTGCGTTTGCAGGGTCCAGGTGGAGCCTGTCCGGGCAAAGAGTGAGACCTGGCCGACATCCGTGTCGCCGACGATGGCACGGGTCCCGTCCCCCGACATTGCGACTGCTCCGCGCTCGGTGGGCAGGGTCGCTTCGAGAGACCAGCCGTCGGTACCGCGCACGAAGATGAGGCCCGGTGACTCGCCGATGAGTGCGCGCTCGCCTGCGGCGTCCAGCGCCACCGCCGCGCTGAACCAGCCGGCCGAGCGGCCATACAAGATCCCGTCGGCGATCCACTGCGCGCCGTCGGCGCTGAAGATGCGCGCGATGGCCACCTCGGGACCGACGTCGGGCCCGCTGGGCTCGCTCACGAGGGCAAGTTTGCCATCGGCCGAGAGGGCTATGGATGTCGCCACCTGCTCATTCAGGTCCGGACGCAGGAGGCTGTGTTGCCAGCCGTCGACCTTTCGATACACGTGTGGGCCAGGGCTCATGAGGACTGTTTCGCCATCGGCGCTAGCGGCGAGGTACTTCGCGAAGCCGCGTTCCAGCGCGGTCGGCAGCGGCTCGCCATCGGGCCAGCGCTTGGCCTCGGGATAGCCTTCGCCGGTCGCTTCGTAGAGGCGCGCGCTGGCCGGGGCGGTCTCGGGTGGCAGCGCTGGGGAGCCGACGACGAGGCTCGAGCCACCGAGCGCGACGGAAGAGCCGAAGGCGGTGTACGCAACGGAGTCTGGCCCGAAATCCGCGACGGGTCGCTGGACCGTCGGGACGTTCCAACGCGGGTCGGTGACTGCGGCGGAGCATGTGTCGCGTAGCTGTTCGGAGACCGCGGGGCCGAGTGTCGGCTCGTCGGTGAAGGTGTTCGGGGTCTCTTGTGTAGCCACCGCCGCGAGGATACACGCGGCGAGGTAGGCGCCGCGTAGCGAGGGGTGCGAGCCGTCGGGGTCGTAGAGGGCGACGAAGTCGCTGCCGTCGGCGAGTGGGTCGCCGCCATCCGCGAGGACCTGTTCGTAGACGAGGCGGAAGCCACCGCCGACCGGGGCGAGGTGGACTGTCGCCCCCTGTTCGCGCAGGTGAGCGGCCAGCGTAACGTAGCCTTCGTCGAGGCGGTCCTGCATGCCGAGGTAGGTGTCGTACCCGAGGGTGGGGTAGCTCGGGTCGCCGTTCAGGCGGCCCCAGGTGAGATAGAGGACGACCGCGGCCCCACGTGCTGTGGCGAGCGACGAGAGCTCGGAGGCGGCGGCGATGGTCGCGGCACGCGCGGAGGCGAAGCCCGGTCCAGCGAGGGGGAAGCCACCGACTTGACTCTGCTCCTGGAGGATCACGACGTCGAAGTCGGTCTCCGCCGGAGTGCCCGTCCGGAGCCAGCGGGCGAGGTCGGTTCCATCGGTCGCTAAGTCGTAGACGTGTCGCGCGAGCGTGTAGCCGGCGAGCGTGACCTGCTCGGTGCGGACATCAGAGAATGAAGGTGCGAGGCCACGACGGTAGAGGGCGGGGACGTCGTTGACGAAGACGTAGCTGTTGCCGACGAAGAGTGCGGCGTGACTCGGCTCGGCGATGTCGTCGAGGTCTGCTTGGGTGTCTGCAAGGGCTTCGGCATCGGCGACGTCAGCGGTGTCGAGGTCGACTGCGGTGTCGGCGACGACCTGCTCAGATGGCGAGCCACATGCGGTGAAAGACACGCATAGGACGATGACGGGGAAAAGCATGCAGGGCGCGCGGCGGTGCGACATCGCGCGATAGTAGGGGCAGCCATGGCTCGACGCCAGAGACACCGGATCCGGACGTCAGGGAGTGCGCCCCGAAAGGGCGGGCAGGTCGAAGTCGACCGAGACGTCGTCGTATTCGAGGCAGGTCGCTTCAGTGGCGCAGCCCCCGGTCCAGGTCGATGCGTCGCCTTCGAGGCGTCCGTCGTTGCAGGGCCCCGGTGCGTCGGGAAGAAGCTCGCCGTCGGGGCCGTAGGCGGCAGTCGTCCAGACGGTGACGACGTGCTCAGGGGCGCGGCTATCGCATGGGCCGACATAGGTCACGTTGCCACCATCGTGGTCGCCGTACTCGTTCGAGCAGAGAGCAGGGTTGGCCCAGACGACGAGCCCCTCCCCGTTCAAGACCCGGACTGCGTAGCAGACAGTCTCCGCGCCGGCGGGCGGGGCGCCATTCACGCCGATATCGAAGAAGCCCTGGCGGGCTTGGACCATGAGCAGGAAGTCGAACGAGACGGGAGTCTCGGTGAGGGCGGCACACGTGAACGAAAGGGAGCCGCGGGGGTAGGTGTCGGATTGGACATCGGCCTCGTCGAGCCGGAGTCCGTCTTCGTAGAAGGCGCCGGCTGGGCTCACGACGACCGTGCCGTCGCCCACTTCGCATGGGACGGTGAGTGAGGCGACGAGCGTCAAGTCCGTGTCGGGGTCGAGGCGCTCGCCGCAGATGGCACCGGCCTGCTCCGCTTCGGCGACGGTGTCGAAGAGGCGGCTCGGGTCGCCGTGGATCGAAGGGGCCGCTGCTGGCTCATCGGGTGACACGACCACGCTGAAGCAGATGGTGCGGACGATGTCGGCCGTGGTGGTCTCGACGTCGATGCGGAGCGTGGCGGGCTCGGGAACGCGCTGTCCTTCGCGCGACTCGAGGCATCCAACGAAGAGCAGGGGCAGCGGCAGGGTGAACAGCAAACGCATGGTCGGCTCCGAAGAATCAGGGGTTGCGGTCCGTGAGGGTGGGCAGGTCGAAGGGGACCGCGACATCCGTGTTCTCGATGCACGTCACCTCGCGCGCGCATCCCCCGGTCCAGGTCAGCGGGTCGCCTTCGCGGTTGCCCTCCGTGCAGGGGCCGGGCGGGTCGGAGAGGACGTTGCCGTCACCATCGAGCACGCTGGTCGTCCATAGCGTGACGACGTGTTCGGGAGCGCGGTCATCGCATTGGCCGATGTAGGTGATGCCGCCACCCCTACCGTCGCCGTACTCGTTCGAACAGATGCCGGGATCAGCCCAGACGACGACCCCGTCCCCGTTCGAGACACGAACCGCGTAACATACGGCGCTCGCGCCATCGGGTGGGGCACCGTTCACGGCGATATCGAAGAAGCCCTGGCGGGCTTGGACCCAGAGGGTGAGGTCGAACGAGACCAACGTCTCTGTCTCGGCGACACAGGTGAACGGAAGGGAGTCGCCGAGGTAGGACTCGGGTAGGACATCCTCGTCGCCAAGGAGGAGTCCGTCTTCGTCGAAGGCGCCGGATGGGTCCACGGCGACCGTGCCGTCGCCGGCTTCACACGGGATGGTCAGCGTGCCGCGGAGCGTGAGGTCGTTGACTGGATCAAGGCGCCGCCCGCAAATCGCGCCGGCCTGCTCGGCCTCGGCTACTGTGTCGAAGAGGCGGGTCGGGGCGCCGTGTATCGATGGTGTGGCGCCATTCTCGGTCGTCACGGTGACGCTGTAGCAGACCGTGCGGACGAGGGGGGCGGTGGTGGTCGCGATGGCGATGCGAAGCGTCCCTGGGTCGGCGACGAGCTGTCCTTCGCGTGACTCGAGGCAGCCCGAGACGAACCCGACGATGAGTGGGAGGGCGAGCGCCAAACGCATGGTCGGCTCCGATGGATGGGGTGACGGGTGACGGGATCAGCGGCGGCGGAAGCGGCGCTTGACGGCGGAGATCAGCGTCGAGAGCTCGTTGATCTTCAGCTCGCTCGATACCACGAGGAAGACTGCCCCGGCCAGCGTCAAGGCCAACATGAGCCAGCCGATGAGCAGCGGGCGGGACAGATCGCCAGGCGGCAGGACGAGTGTCAGCGTGATGACGACGCCGGCCATGGTGAGCGTCGCGAGCGCGATGGCGCCGAGTCGACGCAGCAGCGGAGCTAGCGGGATGCCGCCGATCTTGCGGGCGAGGTAGACATGCAGGAGCGCGCTGTTGGCGACGGCGGCCAGCGTCGAGGCCAGCGCTATGCCCGCGTGTCCCATGAGCTCGGCGAGGACCAGGCACATGGCGATATTGATGACGGCGTCGAAGAGCGCGATGAGGGTCGGGGTCTTGAGGTCCTTCTGAGCGAAGAAGGCCTGGCTGAGCACACGGGCCTGGCCGATGAAGAAGAGGCCCATGGCGTGGAAGGTCAGGGCAGCCGCGGTCTTGTCGGTCGAATCCTGGGAGAAGGCGCCGAACTGGAACAGGGCCTCGACGATGAGTGGGCCAAGCAGCCCGAGCAGGACGGTCGCGGGCAAGGTGATGAAGGCGATGAGGCGCGTCGAGTAGTCGATGGTGTCTCGCAGCCCCTGGTGGTCACCTTTGGCCGTGTGCTCCGACATGGACGGCAGGATGACCTGCGCGATGGAGACCACGAACACACCGAGCACGAGCTCTTGCAGGCGAAGGCTGTACTGGAGGCTCGAGACCGAGCCCTCTTCGAGGCCGGCCGCGATGATCTGCGCCGCGAAGACGTTGAACTGGTAGATGCCCGCGGCGAAGATGCCGGGCACCATGATCTTCAAGACGCGATAGACGGCCGGGTCGCGGAACTTGAAGTCGACCGTGAAGCGGATAGGTGTCTTTCGAAAGAGAAACGGGATCTGGAAGACGAGCTGGAAGACGCCGCCTGCGAGGAACCCGAGGACAAGCGCGTAGCTGGGATCCGAGAAGCTGTCTTTGAAGAGCCAGGCGAAGACGATGATGGCCAGGTTCATGAGGACCGGCGCGAAGGCAGACGGCCCGAAGATCTTGTGCGCGTTCAGGATTCCCTGCAGCACCGCGGCCAGCGTGACGAGCACGAGGTAGGGCCACATGAGCTCGGTGAGCGCGATGGTGAGGACCACCTTGCCGGGCACGTTCTGGAACTCGCTCGAGAAGAACGTGTCGATGAGCCAGGGGGTGATGAGGATGGCCAACACCGTGAAGGCGACCACGGCCAAGGTGAGCAGCGTCACGAAGCGCGAGAGGAAGCGGCGTGTGCCTTCGAGCGTGTCGGTGTGGAGGTGCTCGGTGAAGACCGGGACGAAGGCCGCGGTCATCGCACCTTCGGCAAACAGCCGGCGAAACAGGTTGGGGATGGTGGTGGCGAGCCCGAAGGCGTCGGACGCGGCGCCGGTGCCGATGAGGACCGCGCGGACCTGCTCACGCACGAGGCCGAGGATACGCGACAGGATGGTCATGAACGTCATGACCGTGGCCGACTTCAGAATCTGACGCTGCTCATTTTTGCGCGTCGGAGGCGGAGAGGGAGGAGGATCCTGTGGAGTCGGCTCAGCCGCGTTCGTCACGTTTGGCCGCCTCCCAGGCGGCGTCGAGCTCGGTGAGCGACGCGGTGGTCGTGTCGGGGATACGCGCGTTCACGCCTGCGAAGCGTGAGGTGAAACGAGCCGAGGCGTCGTGTAGGGCGAGCTCGGGTCGGATACCGAGATGACGGGCGACGTTGACGACCGAGAACAAGAGGTCGCCGAGCTCTTCGTGGAGGCGGCGCTGACGGAGCTCCGGGTCGGCGATCTGGCGCGCGTTCTGTAACTCGCCGAGCTCCTCGGTGACCTTGGCGAGAGGGCCTTCGACGTCGGGCCAGTCGAAGCCGACCTTCTTGGCCTTCTCGCCGATCTTCTCGGCGCGTATCAATGCGGGCAGTTGGGTCGAGACCCCGGCTGGGCCCTTGGGTTTGCCTTCCTTGTGTTTGATCTCGTCCCAGCGGCGCGAGACGGCCGCGGCGTCGGCGGCGCGTTCGTCACCGAAGACATGCGGGTGGCGGCTCTCGAGCTTGTTGCAGATCGAGGTCACGACGTCGGCCAGGTCGAAGGCCTGAACTTCGGAGCGAAGCTGCGACTGGAAGGCAACCTGGAGCAGGAGGTCACCGAGCTCCTCGCAGTGCGCCGCCGTGTCGTCGCCGGTCATGACTTCGAGGACCTCGTGCGACTCTTCCAACAGGTAGTGGCGCAGAGTCTCGAGGCTCTGTTCGCGGTCCCAGGGGCAGCCGTCGGGAGCGCGCAGCGCGTGCATGATACGTGCGAGTCGGACGAGCCCGGGGTCACGGACCTCACGTTCGTGCCAGGGTCGCGCGTCGGGCTCGGTCACGGGGTGGTGCCAGGGGTCGGTGTCGGCGCGGGCGTGGGCGTGGGCGTGGGCGTGGGCGTGGGCGTGGGCGTCGGCGTGGGCGCGGGCGTGGGCGTGGGCGTCGGCGTCGGCGTGGGCGTGGGCGTCGGCGCGGGCGCGGGCGTGGGCGTCGGCGTGGGCGTCGGAACATTGTCGACCGGCGCCGGAACGGCCCCACCGGGAGGCGGGCTCGTCACGAAGACCACGCGGCCGAAGCCCGGCAGGTTGTGGTAGTCGTTGCCCGAGGGCGACCAGGCGGCGTGGAAGTTCTGGTCCAGCCGATAGAGGTTGACCGACCAGGTCGTGTCACCCGTCGGAGGGCCACCCGCGTCGGGGATCTGGGCCCAGGGGATCGCGACCTCGACCGTCCACGAGCGGTCCGTGTCGCCGGCCTGATTCAGCGTCCCGTCGAGGGTCACCTTGGTGATCATGTCGATGGTGAAGGCCGGGGCTGCTTCTTCCCACGGAGGCGCCCGGCGGCTCGTGAACTTGGCGTCGAAGATCTCAGCACTCGGGGCCACCTGCAGCTCGAGGTAGTTGCTGCCGTCGGCCTTGGGGTCGAGGTAGATCTCGATGACGTCCGCTTCCCACAGGCGTGAGTCGCGGCCCTTGAACTCGCTGACGATGTTGTCGTCGGGCACGGTGAAGCCTACATAGAGGTAGGTGTCGTCCCAGGCTATCTTGGCCTCGGGCCGCTGCGAGTCGGTGAGCTCCGCCCCGTCCTGCGGGGTGACGAACGCACTGACGCTCGGCACACCGTTCCAGCCAGCATCATCGAGCTTGCCGTCGACGGCGATGGCGCCGGGCGCGCGGTAGGCGACGTAGCGGCGGGGCCGACGGTCATTACGAGGCTTGGGCGGGGCAGCGTTGTCGACCTTGCCCTCGACCGTCTTGGCCGACTTGGTGACGCGGATCTTCGCGCCTTCGACGCGCTGGTTGTCGTCGTGACCCACCGTGAGCTCGGCCGCGTTGATGATGCGCATCCGCAGATCCTGCTGACGCTCGGACCAGGCCTTCTGGTCGAAGATGCCGGTCCACAGGCGCGCCTCGGACTCCGGGAAGTTCTCCGGGACACGAATTTCCTGAACGTCCTTGATGATTTGGCCGGGCTTGAACTTTTCGACCGGCAGGAGCTCGGCGACGGGGTCGTGGTCGAAGGGCTCGCGACGACCGGGTCCCTCGAAGTGGACGAAGACCTTCCACGGGCCGGGGGCCTCGGCCAGGGCCTCCCAATACCAGGTCACATTGAAGCGGTCGCCCGGGCGCACTTCCGTCCTGTCGAGGTCGACGCCGATGAGGCGGACCTTGTCGTCGAAGACCGCGTTGATGACGAACTGAGGGGTCGGCCGCTCCGTCAGGATGGAGGCATTGACCTGCCGCTCCTGCTCTTTGGTCCAAGCGCGCTGGCGCGGACGGCGGCAACCCGCCAGAGCGATGGAGATAACGAGGAGGGCGAGGAAGAGCTTGATGGAGCGCGTGCGCATGGGGGCGGACTACCGCATGGGCCTTGCCTTTTCAAGCCGGACGCGCACGTGACAGGGTTTGGGCGGAACGTGCGCCACGAGCCGAAGAAGTCCAGATGAAATCCTTGCGACCGGCTGGCCAGCCCGAGAGCCCCGGTTCAGGGGAGCCCGTCGCCATTGCCTTCGATGAGGACCGCCCCGCCGACGGTGACCCGGTCGAGGAAGGTCTCGACCTGGCTGGCCGACAGCTTCGGGTTGTGACGGATTCGCAGGTCGCCATGGACCGTCTCGAGGGCGGGCGCGAACCCGTCGAGACGCTCGAGGAGGCCATTGCTCTCGATCGTGAGGTGGCCGACCTCGCGCAGGCGAGGTGGGCCGCTCAGCGCGGTGTGGCTGGCGTCATCGATGCGGAAGGAGAACACACCGCCAACAGCTTCGAGGCGTTCGAGCTGGGTGAGGTCGACCTCGGTGTGGGGCCTGAAGACGGTGAGCGAACCGTCGATTCGGAGCAGCTCGCGCAGCGGTGCGAACGCCGCACTGTCGGAGGTGTCGGGCAGGTGCACGCTGCCGAGGTAGTGTGTGCAGGCGGCCGTGACGTCCACTGGCCAGCTCAGGTTGCCGGCGATCGGGTCAGCGGTGCCACAGGTTACGTGGACCACTGCGGTGTCGGCGGAGGTGTCGGACACATCTGTCTCATCTGTCTCATCTGTCGCGTCTGTCGCGTCTGTCACATCGGGCACATCTGGCGCCGAGGTGTCGGCGGCGCTGGTTGGGTCGGCCTCACAGGCACCGAGCAGGAGCGACAATCCAAGCCCGATCATCGCGGACCAGGTCTTGGCGCAGGCGCCTGTCGGATGGGGCCGGGCGATTGGAGTGTCATGCATCGGCAAGGGATAACGAATCCGGAAACACGTCGCAACCCATGACCGCAGGGATGCAAGGGATGTTATGTGAGCGGTCGTGTCGCGCCGCGGTCCGCACGCGCCAACGGGACAAGACGTATCGACATGTCGCGGGATACACTTGTGTTGTCCCGCGCTCATCGCCCACGCCCAGAGCTCCAACCTTGACCATCGTCGTCATCGCCGAGAAACCGTCCGTCGCCCGCGACCTCGCGAAGGTGCTCGGGGCTCGTACGAAAGGCGACGGATATCTCGAAGGTCAAGGTTATCGGGTGGGCTGGTGCATCGGCCACCTGCTCGAGCTCGCCCCTCCGGAGAGCTACGACCCGGCCTGGAAACGCTGGTCGCAAGCCACTCTGCCCATGTTGCCCGAGCGCTTCCTCTTGCAGCCGCGAAAGGGTGCGGGCAAGCAGCTCGCGGTCTTGAAGCGCCTGTTGCGCGAGCGCGATGTCACACGCATCGTCAACGCCTGCGATGCCGGACGCGAGGGCGAGCTCATCTTCCGCTGGCTCATCGACCATGTATTCGGCGCGAGCTCGGCGACCCGGCGCCCACCCATCGACCGCCTCTGGATAGCCTCGCTCACCGACGCCTCCATCGCGGCTGGCTTCGCGCGGCTGAGGGCCGGGGCTGCCTTCGACCCGCTCGCGGATGCCGCCCGCTGCCGCTCCGAAGCCGACTGGCTCGTCGGGCTGAATGCAACGCGCGCGATGACGCTGCTCGGACGGCGCGCTGGTGCTGACCGCTCGCTCTTGTCGGTCGGCCGCGTGCAAACGCCGACGTTGGCGATGCTGACCCGGCGCGAAGACGACATCGAAGCCTTTGTCCCCGAGCCGTTCTGGCATGTGGACGCGACCTTCGTCGCGGACGGGAACGACCGGAGTCCGTACGTCGGCCGCTGGTTCGATCCTCGCCCGATGAAAGCTTCGGCCGAACCGAGCGCGGACCGTGGCCAACGTGACGACCGCCTCGACGATCGCCTGAAGGGCCGCCTCGACGACCGGCTCGCGGGGTCGGATGCCCCGGCCCGCGCCGCCGCCATAGCCAAAGCCGTCGCGGGACGACTCGCGCAGGTCGCAAAGGTCACACGCGAAGAACAACGCGAACAGGCCCCTGCCCTCTTCGACCTGACCGCGCTCCAGAAGCTAGCCAACCAGCGCTTTGGCCTCTCGGCCGACCGCACGTTGAAGGCGGCCCAGAACCTCTACGAACAACACAAGGCCATCACCTATCCGCGCACCGACTCGCGCTTTGTCACGGCCGATGTCGGCCCCACCCTGCCCGCGCTCCTACGCGCCCAGACCGCGCTTCCCTGGGCCAGCGCAGCACACACCGCGATGGCGCTCGGCCCGACTCCTCAGCGCCGGGTCGTCGACGACGCCGAGGTCGGTGACCACCACGCCATCCTCCCGACCGAGCGAATCCCCGACCTGGGGCGGCTGTCGTTCGACGAGCGTTCGGTCTACGAGCTGGTGGCGCGGCGTCTCGTCGCAGTCTTCCTGCCCGCGGCCATCTTCGACAAGCGCACGATCATCACCACGGTGTCTGTGACCGACGCGACGCACCACTTTCGGACCGAAGGGCGTGCTCGGGTGGCGCTCGGATGGCATGCCGCCGAGCCACCGCCGCCCGCCCGTGATGCGGCTCCACTCATCCCGGCTGTGACCCAGGGCGAGGCAGCGCAGACGGTGTCCGCGAAGGTCGTCGAGAGCAAGACCCAGCCACCCAAACGTTTTACCGAAGCGACGCTGCTCGGCGCCATGGAGAACGCCGGCAAGGACCTGACCGAAGAGGCCTTGCGCCGCGCGATGCGAGAGTCGGGCCTCGGAACGCCAGCGACACGTGCCTCGATTATCGAGACATTGTTGACCCGTGACTTCATCCGCCGAGACGGCAAGACGCTCGTGCCAACCCCGTCGGGTCGCGCCTTGATCGCGGCTTTGCCAGTCCCAGCCCTATGTTCGGCCGAGCTCACGGGCGCGTGGGAAGCCCGGCTCTCGCGGATGGCCGAAGGTCGCGACGACCCAGCATCGTTCATGGCGGAGATCCGGCGCTTCACGACTGAGGCCATCGCCGCGATGGCGAGCGCCACCCCACCGCCTGCTCTCGAGGTGAAGAACAGCGCAGACGTGCTCGGGCAATGTCCGGTGTGTGGCACCGCCGTCACCCAGGGACGCAAGGCCTACTCGTGCGCGACCGGGCGCGAGTGCACCTTCGTCATCTTCACGACCATCGCGGGCAAGACGATCTCACCGAACCTCGTGAAGCTGCTGCTGGCAAAGCGCCGCTCTTCGGTCCTCCCGGGCTTTCGTTCCAAGGCAGGCAAGCGGTTCAAGGCCGCGCTGGTGCTGGGGCCCGACGGTCTGGTGAGCCTCGACTTCGGCGCGTCGTCCGCCGACCCGGACGCATCGACATCGGACGGTGAAGCCCCAAAAGCCAGGAGGCGCACCGCATCGAAGGCGACCCGGACCGCGCCCCGAAGGGCTATGACGGCGACCAGGGCGGCGCAGACTGCCAAGGTCCCAAAGGCCGCGACGACTCCCAAGAAGAGCCCAGAGTCTACGAAGGCTCCCAAGGAACCCAGAGACGGGCGCCCGAAGTGCCCGAGCTGCAAGGAGGGCCGCGTCATGGTGGGACGCCAGGCCTGGGGTTGCACCCGCTGGCGCGACGGCTGCGCCTTCGTCGTGACCTTCCAACAAGGCGACATCCGACTGCCCGACGAGGAGGCCGACCGGCTCTTCCGGCGCGGTCAGACCCGCCTCATCGCAGGCCTCTCAGCCGACGGTCCAGCGCGCCTCGTCCTCGACCTCGGTGCCCGTGGCAACATCGTCATCGAGCCCGGCAAGCGCCGTCGGGCGTGAGTCGAGCCGACCTGGCTCGACCCGCCGGACCTTCAGTTCATCGTCGCCGTGAACAGGAGACCAAAGCCAAAGACGTTGAGCCCGGCTCCCGATTCGGTCTCGAGCGATGCGAAGATGGCCTGCGCGGCGATGCCGATGCCCCAGCGGCGAGCGACCCACCACTCCTTGCCGACCATGAGGCTCGCGGCCAGCCCGACCTCGCTGTCGGCCTTGGCGGAGAAGCCGGAGTCACGGAACTCGAGCGAGGCCACGCCCGCGCCGATGGACCCTGCAAAGTAGAGGTTCGCGGGCATGACGTAGAAGGTCGCGCCGATGCCGATGGCCCCGAGGCTGGCGCGCGTGTTCTCCGCGTCGCCGAGGTCGTTGCCTTCCACTTCGACGGACGGCTCGAGCATGCTGAGTCCGAAGAAGTCGACGCCGAGCGCGATGTTCGGCGCGATGGTGGCCCCAAAGGCGAAGGAGCCCATGCCGCCGATGCCCGAAAGGGTCGTCTCGCTCGAATCGTCGCTGGCCATGCTGGAGAAGCCAGCTCCAGCCGATAGGCGCATGAAGAAGTGGCCTGGATCGTGGCGGTGGCCGGCGTTCGGATTGCCTGGGCGGGCGTGAGCGTCCGAGAAGGAGCCAACGGCGAGGCCAGTGGTGATGATGGACAGGGGCACGAGGGTCAGCGAGCGGGGCCAAGACGACATGGAGGTGCTCCGGGTGTGGTTGATGGGGGCCTGGTGGACCGATGACGACGGTCGCCCCGCTGGGAGGCGCACCGGCCCCCCTAAGGTGGCCCAACGGCAGCGCCTTGGCCAGGGCTCCTTGACCTTTCCACGCACCGTAGCGGAGCCGACCGGCGTCGTGCGGGCACCACCAAAGCCGTCCGCCGACACCGCAACGGCGAAATCGGGCCTTGTAGGACGGTCGCTTCCGCACTACGGTTCCGGCTCCTTCGCCGGGCCATCCGCGCGGGCGAACCGGCGAAACCGGACCAGACGACCGACGCTCCAGCCGGGGCTATCCAACGGAGTGAACAAGCCGCTGCATGAGTCCGAATCTGTTCGAGAAACGCTTCGTCATCGTCGCCGGCAAGGGCGGCGTCGGGAAAAGCGTCGTATGCGCAGCGCTCGGCCTCGCTGCGGCGCGCCGTGGCCTCAGGACTTGCATCGCCGAGCTCAACACACGCGAGAAGGCGCCGCTCTTCTTCGGTAAACCGCCGTCGGGATACGTCTACCAGGAGCTCCAGCCGAACCTGTTCTCCATCAACATCCAGCCCGAGCCCGCCCTGCGCGAGTACGGCCTCATGAAGCTGCGTTTCGAGCGCATCTACAAGTTGGTCTTCGAGAACGAGGCGATGAAGCGCCTCATCAAGGTCGTCCCGGGCATGAACGAGCTGTTCCTGCTCGGCAAGGCCTTCAATATGGAACGCGAGCGCCGAAAGGACGGGCGCCCCTTCTGGGACCTCGTCATCGTCGACGCGCCGGCGACTGGCCACGGCGTCAGCCTCTTGCGCCTGCCCGACACCATCCTGAAGGTCGCCGACGCGGGCCCCATGGCCGAAGAGGTCGGGGCGATGCGCGACCTGTTGCTCGACCCGCGCCGCACCGCGCTGAACCTCGTGACCCTGCCGGAAGAGATGCCCGTGCGCGAGACCTTCGAGCTCGCGGCCCAGGTCAAAGACCTGCTCTCGATTCCGCACGGCTACCTAATCGTGAATGGCATCTGGCCACGCCTTCTGACCGAGGCCGAGTCAGGCCTCGTGTCGGCGCTGGACGCGGTCCTTCCGGATGACGCGGTGCGGGCGCGTGCGGGGGTGCGATGTCTGTCGAGCATGCTCGAGCGGCGGCGCTTCCAGGAGCACCACATGACCGAGCTGCGTGAGCATATGCCGTGGCCCCGGGTCGAGCTGCCCTATCTCTTCGTCGAGGACTTCGGCCTGCAGGCCGTCGAGACCCTGTCCGATTCGTTGATGACCCAGCTCGACGCCCACCAGGGCCAGCCGAGCCTTCAGAGGGGGAGCGCTTGATTCCATCGCCGGGTGAGTCGCAGCAGTCACATGAGCGCCCCGCCACTTCCGCCGGCCACAAGGCCGAGCTCGTCGACTTTCACACCGTCGCCGACCTCCGCGTGGAGCGCTACCGCTTCCCGAACGGGCTCGAGGTCATCACCTGGGAGGACCACACGGCTCCGGTCGTGTCCTACCAGACCTGGTTTCGTGTCGGCGCGCGCCATGACCCGCCGGGCCGCAGCGGCATCGCCCACTTGTTCGAACACTTGATGTTCAAGGCAACCAAGACCCGCGGTGAAGGCGACTACGACCGGCTCATGGAGGCCCGCGGCGCGCAGACCAACGCGGCGACCTGGGTCGACTGGACCTACTACAAGGCCAAGCTTCCGAAGTGGGAGCTGGCTTTCGCGATCGAGCTCGAGGCCGACCGGATGGAGAACCTCGCGCTGTCGACCGACATGCTCGAGCGTGAACGCGAGGTCGTGAAGAACGAGCGCCTCATGCGGGTCGACAACGACCCCGATGGCCTCCTTTCGGAGAAGCTCTATCGCGAGTGTTTCAAGGTGCACCCGTATGGTGTGCCGACCATCGGCTGGATGGAGGACATCGAGCGTATCTCGCTCGACGACTGCAACCTCTTCTATCGCACCCATTATTCGCCCAACAACGCGACGCTCATCGTGGTCGGCGACTTCGACACCCAGGAGCTGCTGACGCTCGTCGAGCAACGTTACGGCCACCTCACGAGCCAGCCTCTCCCGGAGGAGACGGTCGTCGTCGAGCCCGTCTCGACCGAGCCACAACGCCTCGAGATGGCCCTGCCCTTGTCGACCGCGCGCCTCGTCAAGGCCTGGCGCGCCTTCCCTTCGGGCAACCGCAAACACGCGGCGCTGGATGTCGCGTGTGAGCTGCTGGTCGGTGGCGACTCCTCGCGGCTCCATCGCCGCCTCGTCGAAGAGCTCGAGCTCTGCTCGGACGCGTCGGGCTGGGTGTCGAGCTGGGCCCAGCCGGGTATCCTCGAGATCTCTCTGACCCTTCGCCCCGGCGTCGAGGTCGAGACCGCCGAGCTGGCCCTCGAGGCCGAGCTGGCGGCTTTCCTGGCTGGCTCGATCCCCGAGCGAGAGCTGGAAAAGGCGCGCAACGGGCTCGAAGCCGACTTCCTGCGCGGGCTCGCCGATGTCAGCTCACGCGCTCGCCAGCTCGGCCATCACCGCGCGACGGTCGGCGACTTCCGAGACTTCTGGTTCGAGAGCGAGCGCCTGACGAGCGTCACGGCCGAAGACGTGATGGCCGCCGCGAACGAGGTCCTGCGCCCCGACCGCTGCGTCACCGCTATTGCGCGCCCCGACGGGTCGACCCCAGCCGATGTTGCAGACGACGATGGCGATGACGACGACGACGACGACGACGACGTCGAGCACGGCGCGCTGGTCGAGCACGATGAAGATGGCGACGAGGAACTGACCTGATGACGCTCGACACGACCCCGCCCACCATCGCCGTCACCGACTTCGCGCGCCCATTTGCGACCATTGGCCTGGCCATCAAGCGCGGCGCACTCGAAGACCCGCCCGGCCAGGAGGGCGTCGCCTTCTTGACGGCACAGATGCTCCAGCGCGGCTCGACCGGCTACACACGCCCCGAGATGGCCGAGGCCATCGACCACCTCGGGTCGAGCATCGACCTGTCGGTCGGCCGCGATCACACGACGCTCTGGGCCGACGGCCTGACCCGCAACCGTGAGCCGCTCTTGCGCCTCATCGAGCACGTGCTGCACAAGCCGACCTTCCCCGTGGATGAGCTCGAGAAGCTCAAACGTGAGACCATCGCGGACCTCGCCGCCCTGCGCGACGACGACGCCTCCCTCGGCATGCGTTTCTTCGCGCGCCACCTCTACGGCGACCACCTCTACGGGCGCCCGATGAAGGGCACCGAGACGACGCTTGCGGCCATCCAACCCGAGGACCTCGCGCGATATCATCGCACGTGGACGGCGGATCGCGTGCTCGTCGCGATGGCTGGCGACATCGCCGAGGCCGAGCAGCGCTCGATCGGCAACCGCCTCGTCGCGGGTCTCGGCCCGACCTCGGGCGCCGATGTCCAGGTAGCCGCCGCCGAGCCGACCAAGCCCGGCTGGCGGGTGCTCATCGTCGACAAGCCGCAGAGGACCCAGACCCAGGTCTTCATCGGCCAGCTCACCATCGACGCGAAGAGCCGCGACTGGACCCCGCTTCAGGTGGGCCAGACGAGCTTCGGCGGCACGTTCACGAGCCGGTTCTCGCATGAGATCCGCGAGAAACGCGGCTGGTCGTACGGCGCCTGGAGCCAGGTGTCCGGTGACCAGCGGCTCGGCACCTTCATGCTGCGTTTCTACCCGACCACGAAGGACACCGTCCCGGCGCTCGTCTTGACCGACGAGCTCTTGACCGACTTCTGTAAGACCGGGCCGACCGCAGACGAATTCGCCAACGCTCAGAGCTACTTACAGAACGGCTTCGTCTTCGCCATCGACACCGCCGTCAAACGCCTGGCCGAGCTCGTCAGCTCGCGCCTGCTCGGCCACCCCGACGACCACGTCGACTCGACCGTCGACCGCCTGAAGCGTGTCTCCTACGAGCACGCCGTCGAGGCCGTAAAGAAACACCTGCGCCCCGCCGACATGGCTATCACCATCGTGGGGACCGCGAGTGAGCTCGAGAAGGACCTGCGCCAGCTCGAGCGCGTCGTATCCGTCGACGTCGTCGACTGGCAAGCCGACTTCAAGTAATCAGAAACGCAGGACTTCGGATCCAAACCGTGATGCGGCGTCGCTCGGTCGGTCGGTTGTGCGGCGCACCACCAGTGCGCCTCCGCCCTCCCTTCCCTCGCTCCTTGCCTGACGGTTTGGCTCCTTGCCCGAGCGTTCCTGATTAGCGGCTGCTCGTACGTCAGTCGTCGCCAAGATCGCCCGCTGCGACCGCCGCCGCCGCTTGTGTGCCTGGGACCCAGAACCGGTCGAGCGGCAGCTCCACGGCGTCGAACGGCGGAATCTTTGCCGGCCCCGGGCCGAACACGCCGACGAGCGTCCAATGCACATCGTTGCGCTGATAGACCGTGACGCCGCCCGCCTTGGGGTCGACCAGCCACACCCACTCGACGCCCATCGCGGCGTAGGCCGGGAGCTTCTTCTTCTGGTCGCGCAACATGGTCGAAGGCGACAACACTTCGCACACGAAGGCCGGCCACAGAGTCATGTAGACGACGTCGAGGTCGGCTGGCAGCGCTTCCCTCCGCCATCCCGCGAAGTCGGGCACCAGCACCAGCTTCTGTCCCCGAAAGGAGCCGTGAATCTCGGGTTCGCTGACGATGAGCCAGCCACCCGGGCCACCCATCCCGACATCGAACAGCATCTTCAGCCCAGCGGCGAGCCCAGTGGAAGCGCCCGCGTGGGCTACGGCTGGGCGCGGGCTGACGAGCAGCTCGCCCTCGACCAGCTCACCGACGACTTCTTCGGGCAGGGCCTCGATATCGGCGTACGTCGCTGGAGTTCGGGTGAGGGTCGAGGCAGTCTGGGCGATAGTCATGCCCGTATGATGCACCTCACCGACGCCCCAGGTCAACGTCCGGGCCCGCGCCAGACCCGCGTCTCAGGCGCTCTCGAGGCACCTACGCAGCTTCTCGGTCGACTCCTTGATGAGCCGTCCGATGTACTGCTTCGAGCCCCCGACGATCTCGCCAATCGCCTCGTTCGTGAGCTCCGTCGAGAAGCGCAGCTTCAGGACTTCGCGCGCCTTGGGCGTGAGATGCGTGAGACACCCATCGAGCCGCGGCAGGACCTGCTGCGCCCAGATGGCGTTGTCGCTCGACCCATCCGCCGCGGCGACGGTCTCCTCGTCGAACTCGCCCGCGCGATCCCGCGCCTTCTGCCAACGCAGCGCGCGCCGCGTGGCCATCAATTTGAGGTACGTCGACACCGCCCGGGGCGTCTCGACCCCGTCGACATACGTGTACAAGAAGTCCCCGAGCACGTCCGCCGCGAGCTCCTGCGCGTCGCCACCCTGGCCGAGGATCCGCCCGCAGATGTTCTCGACCCGCTCGCGGTGGGCACGAAAGAACCGCGCTTGCGCAACCGGGTTCCTCGCGCGCAGACGCTCGAGCTCATCCTCGTCGAGGACATAGTCGCGAACCCCCGTGTGGCCAGCTGCTGGCTCACCGGAGGGCACATGGGAGGGGACCGACTCCATCGGGTGGATGGAACCACGACCCGTCGGTTAGGACAAGATCAGCGTTCCACACGACGGCCGGCCGCCGACACGGCCCACGCCCGCGGAGCTTGCTTCGCCCAACGAACGACGGTATCGAGCGTCCGATGAGAGCTCACGCGCTTAGCCACCTGAAAGCCCTGGAGTCCGAAGGGATCCACATCCTGCGAGAGATGGCCGCCGAGCGCGAGCGCCCGGTGCTGCTCTTCTCCGGCGGCAAGGACTCCATCGTCCTGCTGCGCCTCGCCGAAAAGGCCTTTCGACCCGCACGCTTCCCCTTCCCCATCATGCACGTCGACACCGGGCACAACTTCCCGGAGGTCGTCGAGTTCCGCGATCGCCGCGTGCAAGAGCTCGGCGAACGCCTCATCATCGCCAGCGTCGAAGAGTCCATCGCCAAGGGTCGCGTCGTCGAAGAGAAGGGCCCACGCGCCTCGCGTAACCGCCTCCAGACGACGGCCCTGCTGGACGCCATCGAAGAACACCAATTCGACGCGGCCATCGGCGGCGCCCGCCGCGACGAAGAACGCGCCCGCGCCAAGGAGCGCATCTTCTCGCACCGCGACGACTTCGGTCAGTGGGACCCGAAGAACCAGCGCCCCGAGCTCTGGAACCTCTACAACGCACGTCTTCGCAAAGGCGAACACTTCCGCGTCTTCCCCATCTCCAACTGGACCGAGCTCGACGTGTGGTCCTACATCGAGCAGGAGCGCCTCGAGCTCCCCAGCATCTACTTCGCCCACCGCCGCGAGGTCTTCAACCGCGACGGCATGATCTACGCGCGCGCCTCCTTCACCGAGTTGCTGCCGGGTGAGGCCTTCTTCGAAGACACCGTCCGCTTCCGCACCGTCGGCGACATGAGCTGCACGGGCGCAGTCCGCAGCGACGCCGTCACCATCGAGAAGGTCGTCGAAGAGATCGCCGCCTCCCGCCTCACCGAGCGGGGCGCCACCCGCGCCGACGACCGCGCCACCGAAGCCGCGATGGAAGACCGCAAGAAGGAAGGATACTTCTGATGTCCACGCCCGAGACGCACCCTCACGAAGCGCACACCCGCGCGGCCATGGACGAAAACGCCGACCTCCTGAGATTCTCGACCTGCGGAAGCGTCGACGACGGCAAGTCGACCCTCATCGGCCGCCTGCTCTACGACAGCAAGAGCATCTTCGAAGACCAGCTCGAGCACGTCGAAGAGGCCTCGCGCCGCCGCGGCGACGACTACACCGACCTGGCGCTCTTGACCGACGGGCTGCGCGCCGAACGTGAGCAGGGCATCACCATCGACGTGGCCTACCGCTACTTCGCGACCCCGCGCCGCAAGTTCATCATCGCCGACACGCCGGGCCACGTGCAGTACACGCGCAACATGGTGACGGGCGCCAGCACGGCCAACCTCGCCATCGTGCTCGTCAACGCCAACAAGGGCCTCGTCGAACAGTCGCGCCGCCATGCCTTCATCGCGTCGCTCTTGCGCATCCCGCACATCGTCTTCGCCATCAACAAAATGGACCTCGTCGACTGGAGCGAGGACGTCTTCAACCGCATCTCGCAGGAGATCCGCGAGTTCGCCGTCAACCTCGACAACCTCGGGATTGGCGACCAGACCTTCATCCCGATGAGCGCGCTCAAGGGCGACAACGTCGTCGACCGCTCCGCCAACATGCCGTGGTACACCGGCCCGACGTTGCTCCATCACCTGGAGACCGTCGAGGTCGCCTTCGACCTGAACCCCGCCCCGGCGGCCGGCGCACGACACGGCGTGGCCTCGAGCGACAAGGCCATCGACCTGCGCTTCCCCGTGCAGTGGGTCATCCGTCCGCAGAGCGAGCAGTACCGGGACTATCGCGGCTATGCAGGTCAGATCGCCGCCGGCGTCGCTTCGGTCGGCGACCCGGTCGTCCACCTGCCGAGCGGATTCATCTCGAAAATCAAACAAATCGACACCTACGACGGCCCCATCGAAAGTGCCTTCGCCCCGATGAGTGTCACGCTCATCCTCGAGGACGAGCTCGACATCTCGCGCGGCGACATGCTCTGCCGACCGAGGGCCAAGCCCTACGTCGGCCAGGACCTCGACGCGATGGTCTGCTGGATGAGCGAGACCCCGCTCTCGCCGCGCAGCCGCTACGCGCTGAAACATACCTCGCGCTGGGTGCGCGCCATGGTGTCCGGCATCCACCACCGGCTGGATGTGAACACGAACGAGCGCACCGAGGGCGTGGGCCAGCTCGCCATGAACGACATCGGGCGCATCCAACTGCGCACGACCGCCCCGCTCTTCTACGACGACTACCGCCGCAGCCGCGCAACGGGCTCCTTCATCCTCGTCGACGAAGCGACCAACAACACCGTCGCCGCCGGGATGCTCCTGCCCCCGAACATCTGACGCTCCCTCCAGCGATTGCGTCGGTCACCTTCCCCGATGACCGAGCACCGCGAAACGTCATCGACGGTCTTCAGATTCGACACGGCTCCACGTCTCAGTCCACACTGCGGCTCCGATCCAGCTTCGACGACACCGCAACCGTCGCAGCCGTTGGTGAACCACACGGTGAGGCCTCGATGACGATCACCCACTGCGCAAGGCGAACGGTAGCCTCGTCGATCGCGCTGACAACGCTGCTGGTCGTTGGCACGGCTACGGCCCTCCCCCAGGAGCCGTGCTACGAGCAATCCGACCGGGCCTGGCTCCCACCCGTTGACGATGCGGCCTACGCCCTCGCTTGCGAGACCTGGCACCAGGGTTCACAGCTCGAAGACGACGCCTTCTTCGAGCGCGCCATCCCAGTGCTGGAACGCTCGCTGGCAGCGTGGGACGTGCCGAGGACACGGCTCGTCCTGGCACGCGCGCTGCTCAACGTCGGCCGCTCGGAGGAGTCGCTCCGGCACGCCTGGTCGGCCATGTCGCTCGGTGGCCGCGGACTGTCGGCAGAAGAGGTCGAAACCGTCTCCGAGATCGAACGGTACTCGCTCGACCAGTCCCTCGTGCATGTCGTCATCATCATCGAGGACACCTCTACCGTACGAGTGGGTGATCGCATCGTGGTCACCGGCCCCGCACGCTGGCACGGCATCATCGCCCCGATCCCGATCCGCATGTCAGTCTGGGCACGCGACGCCAAACGCTTGGAAGCCTATCACGCACCCCGCCCCGGTGATCGCCTGGCGATCACCGTGCCCGCCCCGGCCCCAGGGAACACCAACCCGCCTCAGCTGGACGCTGGCCCTCGTCGCCAGTCAGAGGTGCGCGACCTCATGCTGAGCCTCGTCGGGTTCGCCATCGACTACCCGAACCCACAAGAGCAATCCGCATCACGCCCGCGCTCGAACGAAGGCAACTTCGAGCCCGTCGAGTTGCCACCTGAGGCGGCAGCGCGTTGCGAACGAGCCAAGACTCGCAATGAGAAGCGACTGTGTGAGCTCCACAGCGCCGACCGACGCCTCTTCGCGACACGGATCAACGCCGTCGAGGCAGAGCGTATCAAGACCATCCACGCACTCCGGAGGATGACCCGATGATACGTTCTTCAACGCCGCTTCGCACGCTGGTCGCCGCGGTCCTCATCGCGCTTGTCTGGGCCGCAACATCCGGGCCATCCGCGCGGGCCGACGACCCGAAACCCTGGCACATCGGCGTCACCCCGGCCCAACGCATTGAAGCGCAGCGTCATCTCGACCAGGGCAATAGCCTCCTGCAGAAGCGCCTCTATGCACCTGGAGTCGCTAGTTATGAGCGCGCCCTCGCGAGCTGGTACCACCCGGCTATCCACTTCAACCTGGCCAGGGGCCTCGTCGTCCTGAATCGCTCCGACGATGCGCTGCTGCACTTCTGGATTGCGTTGCGGTTTGGCGTCGATGGGCTCGGACCCGATGCGGCCGAGCAGGCCATTCGATTCATCCCGTTTCTGATGGAGCTCGACCTCGTCCATCTCGTGGTGGTCTCGGACGAGAACGGACCGCTTCGCCTCGGCGACCGCGAGATCATGGTCGGACCCGGACGCTGGGAGGGCGTCATGCTCGCCGGTCCCATCAAGCTCACCGCGCCGGAGTCGAAGCGCGTATGGTCCCAGGAGGCCAAAGCCGGCGATCGGGTGGAGGTCATCTGGTCGGCGAAACGCAAACCCAAGGTGGCCATCAGGGCGCACGACCCGGGCGACCTGCCCGACCTCATGCTGGCGACCCTCGGCTACGTCGTCGCGATGCCGACCGGCGCAGATATCTCGAAAGCCAAGCCAATCCGATACCGCATCGACGACATCGCACAAGCTCTCGTCGCCCCATTCGACCGCAATCCCGAAGCCCGGCACCTCTGCAAGGGTGCCACCGGCGAGCTCGTCCAACTCTGTCGCGCCTACGATGCCGACCTCATACGACTCGAAGCGAGGTGGAAGGAAGCCTCGGCCGGCTGGGCGGATGTGTGGCGCAAGTATCGCGAAATGACGGTCGGTGGGCTTCTCGACTACCTCCATTGATGCCTCGAAGTATCCGGCACATAGGATCGACCCGATGAGAGCGTCACACCAAACCCACATCCCCTGGCTCCTGGCAGTCCTGTCGATGACGCTGGCGGCGCCCGCCTTCGCACAGGTGGCAGGCACCGGAACCGACGAGGCCTCCTGGACGGGAGGTGTCGACAAAGCGGAACGAGATTCGGCTCATTCCGACCTCAGCGCAGGGCTCGAGCAACTGAAACAAGCATGTCCTGTCGACGCGAACGTCGCCTTCGAAAGGTCGATCGCCCTCTGGGATGCACCGTTGAGCCGATTCCGGATTGCCGTCGCCCTCGCCGATCATGGCCGATACGACGTCGCGTTACGCCACGCCTGGGGGGCCATGCGTCATGGTGGCGCGGGCCTCATGTTCCATCGCGTCGAAACGCTGGCCGCGCTCAGCGACTACCTGCTGCGGTTCGAGCTCGGTCACCTCGTCGTCGTGCTGAACGACGACTCCCAGCTCAGCATCGATGGCAACGTGGTCTTCGTCGGCCCCGGTCGCTGGGAGGGCGTCGTGATCCCTGGTGACCACACTATCGACGTGAGGAGCACGACGACGCATCGAGGACACGTGTTGCCTGTCGCCGCTGGTCAATATGTCGAAGTCACCTGGCGACAGTCAGAAACCGACACTGCGCCACCGCAAGTCATCCAACGTCCGGCCGAGCTCTCCGATCGAGCGCCTCTCATGCGGACCGTCGTCGGGTTCGAGGTTCGTTTCCCCGACTTCGCCGAGCACCACGCCCTCACGGCGCCGCGCAAGGGCCGAATAACGCGCATCGACTGGGGCGGAGCGAGAACCATCTGCGAGAAGCCGCGGTCCCCCACGCTCGCCGGGGCCTGTAAACGAATGGCTCACGCCATCGGCAAACTCAATCGCAACATCGTCGTGCTCGAAATCGGATTCGCCGAGGTGGTCAGAGTCCTCAAACGATACACATACGGCTTTGAAGGCGAAGTGCTGCAATGAGGCCGCTACCCATACCAATCCCTTTCTGCGAATCGAAGCCGGTAGCGCTCTGGGCTGCAACGCTGTTGGTCGTTGCCCTCGCCACGGGCCTGGCCTCACAAGCTCAGGCTCTGCCACCAGGCGATCCAGAGCCGTCCGACGAGCGACAAGCCTTCGCCGAAGGTCTCGTCATCGAAGGGCTCGTGTACCAGTCGACCTCGCAGCACGAGTCGGCTGTGAGCGCTTTTCGACGTTCGTTGCTGGTGGTCGACCTCCCCTACACCCACTTCGTCATGGCGCGCTCGCTCCGTGCGCTCGGCCGTCTACCCGATGCGGTCTTGCACTATTGGCGAGCCATACGAGGCGGTGGCCGAGGCCTCGAGTGGTTCGAAGTCGGCGAGGCAAAGCAGTTCACCGAGGAGGCCATGAGCAGGTCGCTCGTGCACCTCGCCATCCGACTCGAGCGCGCCGGGTCCATCGCTCACGAACGAAGGGTCATCGCGACCGCGAGCTTCGGCCCGGATGCCGCCGTGTCCCCGGTGTCCTGGGACGGTCTCGTGCCGACGGGTGAGATTCGCCTCGCCTACATCTCGCCAGGTGGCCAGCGCGGGGAGCTCGCAGTCGCTGCCCGCCCAGGCGACCGGCTCGACCTCGTGTGGAGAGCTGACGCGACCGCGCCCGAGGTACGCTCGACCCGCAACAGCCCCGAACAGCTGGCGTCGCTCATACGACACCTCGCGGGCTTCGAGGTCGTGTTTCCGCCCCCCGAAGCCCACGCGCAATGGCCCCAGCCAGACGAGCTCGCGCGGCGCGGAAGTGAGCCCAGCGACGCCTCCGCGGGCCTTGGACGAAACTCATCAGGGCTCGGAAGGGAACCGCCTCTCGCCCCAGAGATCGCTTTGATTTGCGACAAGCCGAGCCCCGAGCTCACGGCTCTCTGTCGCCTTTTCGAGAAGGATCACAAGCGCCTCATGGAGCGAAATGCCAACGCCTTCGACCGCCTTCACGAGGGCCGCCGCAAGTTGAGGGCCATCACGAGTGGCGGACTGATCGATACCCTCCGCTAGAGGTGATTTGCCGCTTCCTTGAGCACACCCTCGGGCCGGCGTATCAAGGGTGGTGTGCATTGCTTGCCGCCAAATCCGGACCGCGCTCGACGGTCGCGCTCGACCCTCGGCGTCGCTTGCGCCTTCAACGCCGCACTTGTCGCGTGCTCCGAGCCCACTCGCCTCATCAGCGCCGAGGCCCCTGTGACCGCGCACACTCCCGAACCTGCCAACTCACCTGACCGGCCCGATGCGCTCGAATCGATCGCCCGGGCCGACCCGACTCGAGCTGCGCGTGACCAGATGGTGGCCAACGACATTGCCGCACGTGGCGTCACCGACGCGCGAGTCCTCGCGGCCATGCGCGAAGTCCCCCGCCATCGCTTCGTCATGCCCGAGACGGAGGACCGCGCCCACGACGATCGCCCCCTCCCCATCGGCCATCGGCAGACCATTTCACAGCCGTTCATCGTGGCGCTCATGACCGAGGCCGTGCGCCCGCGTCCAAGCGACCGCGCGCTCGATATCGGCACGGGCAGCGGCTACCACGCGGCCGTCCTGTCGCGCCTCGTCTACCGCGTCGACAGCATGGACATCGTGTGCGCACTCGCTGATGAGGCGAAGACCCGCCTCGCCGCGCTGGGCTACGACAACATCGAGGTGACCTGTGGCAATGGCTGGGCTGGCAAACCCGAACGCGCCCCCTATGATGTCATCGTCGTGGCGGCCGCCCCCGAAGTGGTCCCGCAGGCACTCCTCGACCAGCTCGCGCCCGGTGGCCGCCTCATCATCCCCGTCGGCCCGCAGACCTTCGAAGGCCAGGAGCTAGAGCTCATCGAGAAGGCCATGGATGGCACCCTGACCGAACGTGTGATGCTGGCCGTCCGATTCGTCCCCATGACCGGCCGCCCACCGGAGTAGACGCGGACCCCTCGGGCAGGGCGAGCCCGCGCAAACGCCCGCGCCCTCCCCCTCACTGGAAAGTGAGTGGCCCCGCTACACACAACCGATTGTTCAGCGTCACACCGTTGATGAGGGCGCTGCAGTTGGACAACACCGTCCACCCGAGCGTGGTCTGTGCGTTGAACGGTGTCAAAAGCCAGCCACCGTAGCTGTTGGCGGGGTTGTTGGTGCAGTAGCCAGAGCCATTGGGCGCGCCCTGGCCAGCGGGTGCCCCACTGTTCTCGATGCTGTGGGCGCCAGCACCGCCAAAGACCGAGATCACGACGCCCCGCGTCGCAGCGGCCGCCGGGATCATCAACGAGTTGGCCTGCGACGAGTACACGACCGTCCGGAAGTAGAGCGAATCGCCGCCGTCACCGCCCGACCCGTCATTGAGGAAGGCCTGGCCCGTGCACGAAGCGGCGTCGGTCCACCAGATCTGCGACGGCACGAAGACACCGTCGACTCCCAATGTCACGATGTGACCCGAGCGCATGACCGAGACCGTCGAGCGCCCGAAGCTGACGATAGCGCCCAGAGCGTTGCCATTCGCGTCGAACGCGGTGAGCCCGCTCGCACCCTCGGGCCCGACCGGTCCGGGCGGGCCGATTGGGCCCGTGGTGCCCGGAACGCCCTGAGGTCCCTGCGGCCCCAGGAGACCCTGCGGTCCCACCGCGCCATTGCAGACGTCGCGGGTCTGCGCCGCGTCGACCTCGTTGTCCTCGAGCGCGCCGTTGCTGTTGAGATCGAGGCCTGCCTGCACACGCACGCCGCCGGTCGCGCACGCTGCGCCGGCCGCGATGGAGGTCGTCCGGACGAGCGCGTCCAAACCCGGGAGCCCCTCGTCACCCTGGGGGCCTACGGGTCCGAGCTCGCCATCGCAGACCTGGCGCGTCTGCGCCGCGTCGACCTCGCCGTCGCCGAGCACTCCATCGCCATCGGCGTCGACGCCGACCTCGAAGAGCACACCCCCTGCTGGGCACACAGCGTCGGGTTCCGTCGTCGTCAACCGCAAGAGTGAGATGGCTCCCGAAGGGCCCACCTCACCCTGCTCCCCCTGGATACCCTGGATGCCCTGCACCCCCTGCGGACCCACCTCCCCTTGCGGCCCCTGCAGACCTTGCGTCCCCTGCGGCCCGACCGCTCCGGTGGCCCCCGTCGCCCCGGTCGCGCCTTGGGGACCGGTTGCTCCGGTCTCGCCGCGCTCACCCTGCGGTCCGGTCTCCCCGGTGGCGCCGCGCTCACCCTGCGGACCCTGAAGTCCCTCCTGCCCTTCGCAAGCCCCGAACACCAGCGCGACCCCGAACGCCATCGCCATCCGCGCGGTGCGCGGTAGTACGCCAATCAACCGTCTATCCATAAGAGACAACTCCTCCAGAGCTCAACGCTCGATGATGCTGATGCCGACGCGTCGGTTCTTCGCGCGTCCCTGGGCGGTTCCGTTGTCCGCAATCGGGCGGTTCTCGCCGTAGCCGCGCACGACCAGGCGCGTGGCCGCAACGCCGCGCTCGACGAGCAGATCGCGCACACGCTCGGCGCGAGAACGGGATAGAGCGTCGTTGAGATCGCTTCCGCCTGTCGCGTCGGCGTGGCCCTCGATCTGCACCTGGATGTCGGGGTGCTCTCGCATCACCGCGGCGATCCGATCGAGCGTCGCACGCACCGAGGGCGACGGCTCGGTCGACGCCGAGTCGAAGGGGAGCGGCTCGAGCAGTGGACCCAGTGGGTCCGTGCCCGGCTTCGGGTCGGGCGCCGGCTTCGGGTCGGGCGCCGGCTTCGGGTCAGGCTCCGGCTCTGGTTCGGGAACGACGGCCACAGCTGGACACCCGTCGGGCGCTGGCCCCTGTTGGTCGGGACAGGCGTCGCTGGCATCTGCGATCCGGTCGCCATCGCTGTCGGGACAGCCCGCGAGCGCGCTAGATCCCGCTGCGTCCGGACAGGCATCGACAGCATCGATGACGCCATCTCCATCTCGATCGGGTGGCGGCGCATCTTCGTCGCTGGCGGCCCAGAGCACGAAGTCGACCCCCGCGGTCAACGCCAGCGCGTGACTCAGCGAGGACTCGACGCCGTCGCTCATGACGTGGCGCGCTTCGAGCCGCACATCGAGCCAGTCGGTCGCGGACAATGTCACGCCCGCGCCGTAGTGGACCTCAGGGTCTTCGTCGGCCCCTCGATAGCCGCCGGGGCCCAGGTAGGCACCGGCACCAACGAGCGCGTAGGGCTGCACGCCACCGCGCGCAAAAGGGAATCGCGCGCTCACCTGGAGCTGCACCACCGTGAGATCGGTATCCCCCGCGTTCAGGGGCAGGAGTGCTGCGCCGGCTTCGAGCGAGAGCCACGACGCCAGATCCACACCGAGGTGTGCGACCAGAAGCGGAGAGCCATCTGCGCTGATTGGCCGCCGCTCGGCGTTGATCACATCGACGTCCCAGTCGGTCAGGACGAGGTTCGCACCTCCGCCGAGTCCGACATACAGACGGGGCAACGGCTCCTCTGCGAGGGCGCTCGTCGCTCCTGAGGTAGACAACAGCATCCCTATGGCAATGCAAAGGCCAAGCGGCCGCAACTTGTGCACCACGTTCTCTCGTACACTTGGGGATTGGGCTGGCCATCCTTGGGCCATCCTTGGCACTTCAACGGGGAAACGAGGCGGCACTCTATGTGCTTGCATCCCACACATCAAGCGCACCGAAACAAAGTATTAGATCACCGCGTATCGACTGGCAAAACCGCGCAGGCGAGGCACAAGAACCGCGCGGTCAAAGTGCGAGAACCGCGCGGTCAAAGTGCCATGACCGAGCGGTGAAAGTGTCATGACCGAGCGGTGAAAGTGCCATGGCCAAAACGCGGTGACCGTCGGGTCAAAGTGCCATAACCAGCTGGTCAGAGTGACGAGTCACGCCACCGTCTCAGCCGGAGCAATAGCAGTCCGGCGACGACGTGCGCGAGACCGACCTCTCCACTTGCACAGCTTCCAGGGTCAGTGCTTCCGCCGCCGTCGACCGGCTCTGTGGGGGTCGGCCCTGGATTGCCGGCTGCCCGCTCACACATCCATTCCTTGCATGCGAATGGGCTTGTGCGTGGCCCAAGCGCAACATGATCTTCGGGCTTCGCGCAGACGCGTTGGGTCGCCACGATCCCATCGACGATGTAGCTCCGGAGGTCGACGACTACACACGTATCGGCGTCCAACTCGGGCCCTGCCGCGGCTGCATACGTGATCAACTGGAGCCCGCCCGTTTCGTCCTCGAGCGCCGCCCGCAGGTCCCACGCACTGCTCACACTCGAGTCAGAGCGCGCTATCACCGCGTATGAGGCGCTCCATCCACTGAGGTTCCGTGTCGTCACCGACAACTTGTGTGCCCTCACGATCGTGGGCGGATCGATACAGCAGATGGACCGATTCGTCTCGCACCACCGTTCGTTCGCGGCGCCCGTGCACCACCCGTAGTCGTCTTGCCACGGGGTGTCGTTGTCCTCGGTGCGGTATTCGACGACGAGCTCAGGTCGTGGATAGTCCTCGCCACGGGTCGTGAAGTCGAAGGCCGTTGTGAAGCCACTGAAGTTGCATTGGAGTCGGCCTGGGTTCTCGACCGTGTTCTCCGAGGGTCCGAAGACGACGATGGTCACCGTGTAGCGGGTGTCTGGCGCGAGTGGCTCGTCTGGACGCCACCACGGTGACTTGGCGAGAAAGGCCAGCGATGAACCAGGCGAGCGTATCTGGAGCTCGCCCGCAACGAGCGTCCCGACCTCGTCGCGCACCTCGACCGAGAGGGTGTTGGGTGACACCATCTCGGACGACCAGGATTGCGCGTCCGGCCGGAGCGGAACCCACTCGATGGGCAGCAGCACCCAGGGCGACACTGGCATCCATTGCAGCGATGTGAGAGTCGACGACAACGACCACCACCCCGTGCGCGGACAGCTCGGTGGTGGAGGGTACGCGGCACGCGCCGAGACCGACCAGGCTCCCAGCATCATCAGCAGTGCTGCCAGCCTTAGCGCCCACGTCCGGGTCCGAGCCGACGCGATGACCGCTTGCCCGACCTCTTGCTTCCCCACGCGCATCACTCGCTCCACCAGCCGAAATGAGCTCCACCGCCCCGCCTGCGCCGCCAACCCAGCACCATCAGGAGACCTATCGAAACGCCCCAGGGCACTGCCGTCGTCGCCGCTCCGCACCCACCCGGCGCGGACTCGTGTGGGGAGCTGTCGACGACCTCGGCGACGTCGCTCTCCTCGGGCCCGGGCTCGACTTCGTCCGCGGTCTCCGGTCCGGGTTCGAGCTCGGGCTCAGGTCCGGACTCGACCTCGTCGGCGGTCTCGGGTGCAGGCTCGACCACCTCGGCCGTCTCGGGCCCTGGCTCGGCGAAGAGGTTGCCGTCGGTGGACTGGCATATCAAAGAGAAGCACTCGTAGGGGGTCGTCGAAGTCGGAAGTGCCACGTGGTCTTCAGGCGCGGCGCAGACCCTGACGCTGAACACGACGGCCTCGGTGATGAAGCTCTCGAGCTCGACCAGGACACACTCGCTGTCCGCTTGCGGAGGTCCCGGTGGGGTGAGCCACTGCGTCATGGCGGTCGCAGTGCTGGTCGCCTGGAAGAACGGGCGGCGTTGCACCTCGAGGGCGGCCCCAGGTCGTTCGAACGAGGCGATGAGCGAATACGCGTCGAGGCCGCCGGGCGGGGATACAGCGGTCAGCTTTGCGATGAGACGTCGGTACTGACGTGTCGGTCCGACGCAGCACACCCGAGGGTAGTCCGCGCAGACGACCTCGCCCTCGGCGCCCGTGCAAGCGAAGTAGTCGGATGGGGCTGGGAGCTCGTGCTCATCCGTGTAGACCACGACGTCGACCGCGGGCGCGAACGCCTCTAGCGCGACGGTCCATGTGACCTGAATCTCGAAGGCCCGATGGGGGCAGTTCCAGTTCGACTCGGAAGGTGTGGGCGCAGCCACATTCACGACCATGCTGTAGGTCGCACCCGGGGTCAGCGGCGTGTCCGGCTGCCACCACGGAGTCTGCCCGAGGTCGTCGAAGCCGCTCGGAAATGTCCGCACCGCGACCGCTCCTGGGACCACTACGTCCAGCTCGTCGCGCACCTCGATCGAGAACCGTTCTGGCGCAAGGTCGAGTGTGGTCGGTGGCGCACGATCATAAGTGGCGGGGGACCACAGGATAGGAATCCGAATCCAGGGCAACGCCGGCATGTCGACCAACGGGGTAGCTCGTGACGGTGCATCGATCCACCACCCCTCGTCACACTGAGGGGGCACCGACTCGGCCCGCGCGGACGGAACCGACAGGGTCGTCAGGGCCGCGATGGCCAGGAGCGATGTGAGTCTGAACATTTGGGCCTCGGGTGCGAAATTTCACGGAAGCTAACAATCCGCCCACCCGGAATCAACCGGTTCACGAAGAACGCTCGGACGGGTCTGGCGAGGGTCGCCCCGGTTCGTGTCGGCGCCGTGGTGGAAGCGAACAACCACAACGGCTTGCGAGCCCGGGACCGCCTTCCTCGGGACCGCGCCGCTGGCCGCCCAGGGCGAAGAACAGGCGCAGAAGCCAACACCCTGCTATCTTGCAGACCATGGTACGTGCCTCGCTGATTGTTCTCGTCCTTCTCAGTGCCTGCGTGGAAACCGACCGCCCCCTCCGCGGTGACGATACCGACACCACGGTTGCGCCCGACACCACCAACACACCCGACGCAACAGACACGGCCGACGTGCCCGACGTCGAACCTTGCGACGAGCAGGGGACGACCCGATGCGCAGGCACCGAGGCCACTCAGATCTGTGACGACGGCCAGTGGCAGACCGTCTCGTGCCCGAGCGACCGCATCTGCGTCGACTTCGGCGGCGCCGAGTGCCTGAGCGCCACGGGTGAGAGCACCTGCCGGGACGTCCTCTATTGTTATGCGCTCTGCCAGGTCAACTTCGCCGAAGACCTCGATGGACGTTATCAATGTCTCGTCGCCTGCTTCATCAGCGGGTCGGGGACCGCGCAGTCGGAGCTCGGACTCGTCACAAGCTGCATCGACGAGAAGGGGTGCGAGGAGGACGGCACCTCGACGCTGGAGTGCATCGATGACGGGTGTTCGCTTCAGCTAGCGCTCTGCTACTTCGAAGAGACCGGCCGCAAAGGTTGCGGCGATATCCTTGAGTGCGCAGAAGGCTGTGACGACGGCGACGCGACCTGTTGGCGCGAGTGCGGCGATGACGCGAGCGCCGATGCCCAGGCCGAGTTCGCGATCCTCGATCTGTGCGTGCAGTACACGTGTTTCGGCCAGTTGGGCGATGACTGTCTGCGCGAAGCGACGCAAGCTGGGGGCCTGTGTTTCCAGTACGCGGCCCGCTGCGCGAGCCCACTCTGACAGGGACTCAGTGCGGTTCGTAGGGCGAGCGCCCGCTGTCGTCGACCGAGGGCACACATCCGCATTGTTCGCAGCCGTCCCGGGTCGTCTGGCATTCCTCGTGGAAGCCGGGTGAGCACAGGGGGAGCGGCTTGTACTCCTTACACTTGCCGTCGGCCGGACGGGTGGCGCAGCCGCTGGTCATGAGGGAGACGAATACGAAGAGGAGGAACGAGAGCTTCATGGGGGACCTCGTCTGAGCAACACAGTGTTCGCAGGTGAGCCCTTGACCCGGCGAGTCGTCGTGGTCATCTGGAAACCGATGTACACACTCTATACCGCGCAGACCCCCAATGGCCGCAAGATCTCCGTCATGCTCGAAGAGCTGGGGGTCCCCTACACCGTCGTCCCGGTGAGCTTCGCGGCGAGCGAACAGAAGCGCCCCAACTACATCAAGCTCAATCCCAATGGGCGGATCCCGACACTCATCGACCACGAGGCCGGGGATTTCCCAATCTTCGAGTCGGGGGCGATCCTGCACTACCTGGCCGACAAACACGGGCGTTTCCTACCACCGGCCACCGACCCGAAAGGACGCTCGGTCGTGATGCAGTGGCTCATGTTCCAGATGGCCGGGGTCGGGCCGATGATGGGGCAGGCCGGTGTCTTCTTTCGTTACGCCGAGGAGAAGATCCCGTTCGCCATCAACCGCTACCAGAATGAAACCAAACGACTTTTTGGGGTTCTCGACGAGCGGCTGGCAACGAACGAACACCTCGCGGGCGACTACTCCATCGCGGACATCGCGACCTATCCGTGGATCCTCGCGTACGCCTGGATCGGGTTGACCCTCGACGGGTATGACCACCTGAAGCGCTGGGTGGAGACCATCGGCGAACGACCTGCCGTCAAGGCGGGCATGGCCATCCCGGACCAGACGGTCACACCCGAGCAGCAGATCGCTCAGGCACGGGGCATTCTCACCCGCTGAGAGCGCGCGCCCGCGCCCACGCCCACGCCCGCGCAAGCGCCCACGCCCTCGCAAGCGCCCGCGCAAGCGCAAGCGCCCCCGCCCTCGCAAACGCCAACGCCCGCGCAGACGCAAGCGCCCACGCCAACGCAAGCGCCCGCGCCAACGCAAGCGCGCGTGTCGACACCTGAGTAAGCGCCCACACCGGCGGGTCTGCGCCTTGCGCTGGTGACCGAGCGTCTGGCAGACTCGCCTCGCGTTGGCCGGCTCCACCCTCTTGGCCCGCAGAGGTTCGTCATGGTGATTCGCATCTCACGCCACGGGATGACGCGCTGCCCCAGCTGCGACCGGCACTTCCTGACCGAGACCATCGTGTCCGAGTCGACCTGCCCATTCTGTCGCGCATCGCTGACAGGGGCCGCACGGTCGGGCACCCGGAGCGTCGGGTTGCTCGGGCGGACGGGCAATGCGCTCGCCGCCTCGCTGGTTTCGCTCGGCCTCGGCTCGGCGTGTCTCGATGACGGAGCCCGCGACAATGACGCCGGGGACACCGTCGACGCCACGACCGGCGACTCGACCGACGCCGCGTCGGACATCCTTCCAGATGCGACACCCGACACCACGGACACGACGCCACAGCCGGTCTACGGCGTGCCGATGGACATCATCGACGCCGACGACACGCTCCCGCAGCCCGAGTACGGCCTGCCTATGGAGGACGTAAAAGAGGACACGGGCGCCTCATCCGATGCGGGCCCGACCGAAGACGTGCCCATCGCGCCGCTTTATGGTCTGCCGCCTTCCGATACCGTCCAGCCGGCAGACGACGTCCTGCCACAGCCCGAATACGGGCTGCCGATGGAAGACGTCGTGGACGATACGAGCGCCTCGGCTGATGGCGACACGAAGGACGACGAGATCGTTCCCGTGCCGCTCTACGGGTTGCCCCCCGAATGACGATCTCCTCGACCGACAACGGTCGCGCGCCCATCGGCGCCATCCCGCGCGACGCCGCGCCACGGCACCCGCGCGACGCCCGCCACATCGAGTGGGACAACCCGCATCCTCTGTACGTCGTCTGGGAGATCACCCTCGCATGTGACCTGGGATGCCGTCATTGCGGGTCACGCGCCGGCCCGAAACGTGAGGGCGAGCTGACGACGGACGAGTGTCTCGACGTCGTGCAACAGTACGCCGACATGGGTATCCGGGAGATCACCCTCATCGGCGGCGAGGCCTACCTGCGCGAAGACTGGGACGTCATCGCGCGTGCGATCACCGACCACAAGATGGCCTGCGGCATCACGACGGGCGCCAGGAACCTCACACCCGAGCGCCTGTCGCGCGCGGTCGATGCCGGGGTCAAGACCATCAGCGTCAGCCTCGACGGGCTCGAGCGTACCCACGACGCCCAACGCGGCGTCAAGGGGGCGTGGAAGGCCGCTGTCGACGCGTCCGAACGCATCGCGAAGACACAGATTCGGCTGGCGACCAATACCCAGATCAACCGCCTGTCGATGCCCGAGCTGCCAGCGCTCGCGACGCTCCTCGGCGACATCGGGAGCAAAGCCTGGCAGATCCAGCTCACGGTGCCGATGGGCCACGGCGCCGACCGGCCCGACCTGTTGCTACAGCCGTGGGAGCTGCTCGAGCTCTACCCGCTGCTCGTCTTCATCAAGGAGAACCGGCTCGACCCGCGTGGGGTGACGCTCTACCCAGGCAACAACATCGGCTACTTCGGCCCGTACGAGAGTCGGTTGCGGTATCGCGGTGATGGTGGCGCGCACTGGGCCGGATGCGCGGCGGGCAAGTGGTGCCTGGGCATGGAGGCCGACGGCAAGATCAAGGGGTGCCCGTCGTTGCCGAGCGACAAGTACACGGGTGGCTTCTCGCGTGAGGTGAAGATCGCCGACGCGGTCGCCAACGCAGCCGAGATCAATCACATCAAGAACCGGACACGGGCCGACCTCTGGGGGTTCTGCTCGACCTGCTATTACGCCGACGTTTGCAAAGCTGGCTGCACCTGGACCTCGCACGTCTTCATGGGGCGATCTGGCAACAACCCTTACTGCATCCATCGGGCGCTCGATCACGAGTCGCGCGGCGTGCGTGAAAGACTCATCCAGGTCGAGGCGGCGCCTGGGCTGCCGTTCGACAATGGACGCTTCGAGATCGAGGTCGAGCCGATGCCGGACGTGGACCCAGAGCTCGCGCCGACAGTGCTCGGTGTGCCGCTGGAACGTGTATTGGGACTCGCGACCGACAGTGGCGGCCTGTGGGACGACACCAAACTGAGCCAGACGCTTGGACCCCGACGCAAGACCTTCGCGGTGAGGGTCGCCCCGACCTGAAATCTTGATGATCGAGTATCTTGGTTGTCGAGCCAGCTCGGGATTCGAGCCTCGTCAGCGGATAGGCGGGGGCCTCAGCGGGATGACCGGGACGGGCACGAAGACCGGTCGCGGTGGGCAGACGCGGTTCTGCGCCGGATGGTTGAGGAAGGTCGCCCAGTCGCACTGGACCTCGACGGGGACGTCGACGCGGCGGAGGTCTTCGCCATTGCGCAGGCCGAAGACGGGCTCGCCGGTGAGGACGACCTCCATGAGGTAGCGGCCACCCTCGACCGAGACGTTGCCATCCTCGGAGACGGGGAGGACGTGGCCATGGGCCTCGAGGGCGACGCCCGGTGGGCAGGTGGTCAGGTGGTATTCGCGAGGGAGGGTCGTCGCCTGAGACTTCTTGTAGAAGTCGGGGATGGTCGAGGCCATGATGACGGTGACGAGCCCGTCGAGGGCGAGCGCTCCGAGGGCGATGGCCGCGCCCGCACCCGGGTCATCGTCGAGGAGCAACGGGATGAGGCCGACGGCCATCTCGCTCACGCCGATGAAGCCGATGGCAAACCGACCACCCCCGTCGAGACCGAAGTCCTCGCGCGTGGAGATGGCTTGGGGCTCCCAGACGTGTTCGTCACAGAGGACACGCGGCGGGGTCGAGAGGTGCGCCTCGAGCGTGAGCGAGCGACGGGGCTCCCCGCCGACCCAGGCCTTGGACTCATGGGAGGACGAGGACGGCCACTCGCCGGTCGCGGCGTAGAGCGATCCCATGGTGACAGCGCAGCCCTGGGACTGGGCCAGGATGCCGATGGACACGATGATCCCGGCGAAGGACGACATGACTCGAAAAGGCCGCGAGACACCCGGCCGTAGGCTTGAAGACGACATGACCTGCTCCTCGTCGCAGGTCGCGGTCGACGGCGGTCAGGCGAAGCTATTCATGAGGCCGAGACGCGAAGTCGCGGGAGGGGGCTCGGGGACCGCAAGGGACTGGAGTTCGAATCGAGGGGTGTGCATCGGCCGATGAAACGCGGTAGTGTTCCCCCTGTTGGCGCCGCCGTTGCGAGGCGACCCGGGGAGCTCATCGATGAATCGTCACTTCAGAGTCGCGACCGTGTGGTCGTTCTTCCTTCTCGTGGGCTGCGACAGCGGCAGCTCGATCGACAGCAGCTCCGGCCTGCTGGCACGGCTCGAAGCGCTCGAGACCGAGACCGAGTCGCTGCGTGAAAAGGTGACGGTGCTCGAGACCGAGAACCAGACCTTGACGACGGCGCTGTCCGACAAGGTCGACAGCGCGACGCTGGAGAGCTACGCGACGCTCGAAGATCTGGCAGGGGTCAGCGCGCCGGACCTGAGCGCCTATGCGACGAAGGTGTGGGTGGGCGAGCAGGGCTTTGCGACCGAGAGCTGGGTCGAGGCCAAGGGTTATGCGACCGAGAGCTGGGTCGAGGCCAAGGGCTACACCACCCAGAGCTGGGTCACGGGCCAGGGCTACACCACCCAGAGCTGGGTCACGGGCCAGGGCTATGCGACCGAGAGCTGGGTCACCGGCCAGTTGGAAGGGGTGGCGCAGAGCTCGGAGCTCGACGATGTCGTGCGCCTCATCACGACGAACACGACGCTCGCCGTCCCGTCCGAGGACTTCCCGACCATCGACACGGCGCTCAGCTGGCTCGACGGCTACGCCATCGCACGCGGCGCGTTCGTCACCATCCAGCTCGCAGACGGGACCTACCCGCTCACGCAGCAGCTCGAGGTCGGCCATCGGGATGGCGCCCGGCTCCGCATCATCGGCAACCCGACGAACCCGTCGGCGGTCATCCTCGCGGCGAGCGGCAGCGGGCTGCTGGTGCGCAACAATCGTGCGCTCGGTTGGCTCGAAGGGGTCACCGTGCGCGGGACCAGAGCCGCCGGCAGCTATGGCGTCGAGGTGCGCGACGGTGGGTTCCTGCGCATCGGGCGCGGCGACGCGGCGAACACGCAGCCTCCGGTCATCGTCGAGAACTTCGATCTCGCGGGGCTCTTCGCCTTCCGAAACGGCGCCCTCTTCGCCGACAACGTCGTGTCGCGTAACAACGCCTTTTCGGGCTTCGAAGCGGGCGAGGGCGGTACCCTTCGGGCACGTTTCGCGACCGCCGAGAACAACGGCTTCGCTGGCTTCGGTGTCTACAACGGCGGCACGTTGCGGGCTCAGAACAGCATCGCGAAGAACAACCTCGGGGCGGGCTACGAGGTCTCGGCGGCCGTGATGGACGCACGCAACTCACGCGCCGAGACGAACGGCGACGCCGAGCACTATGCGTTGGGCTTTGTCGCCTACAACGGAGCGACGATGCGCGCCGACGGCTCGACGTCGATCGGCAATACGGGGCGTGGCTTCAATGCATGGAACGGCTCGTCATTGAGCGCGCAGGCCTCCAACGCGACCGACAACGGCGACGCGGGATTTCAGGCCCAGCTTGCGAGCAGCCTGAGCGCCAACGGGTCGACCGCGACCAACAACACTGGGCATGGCTTCTGGGCGTTGCAGGGCTCGGCGCTCCACTGCCACGACTGTGTGTCCACGGACAACCGCGGCAACGGGTTTGACGCCAGCATGACGAGCACCATGCAGGGATGGAATACCCGCGCCGAAGAGAACGACGGCAGCGGCTTTTCGGTGTGGTCTTCGAGCGGCATGAACGTCGAGATGACGCAGAGCATCGACAACGGCGGAGAGGGGTATTCGGTAAACGAGAACAGCCACATCCACGCCTTCCGCGCGACCGCGCAAGGCAATGGGTCACACGGCTTCATCTCGAACAACGGCTCGTCGTTGGACGCGGTCGGCGCGATCTCGATGGGTAATGCGCGCGTTGGCTTCGAGGCCAACACGGGGTCGAGCATCCAGGCCGACTTCTCGGTCGCCGAGGGCAATGGGTGGAGCGCTTTCGTCTCCCGGTACAACGCGACGATCCAGGGCACGGGCGCGACGATGACGGGCAACAACACGGATCCGAGTGGCTTCAACGACACCATCCACTGCGCGGGCGGCTATTGCTTCTTCGAGTGGGCGACCATCGCCGGAAACCTCGGCACCCACATCGGGTCCATCTTCTGGGGCGGCTACCTGAATGTCTCGAACTCCGAGATAACGCTCCTGGATGAGGCGACGCAGACGATCTTCGGGGGGCGCGAGGTCAGCGACAACGACGGCTCGGACGTGGTCTTCTACACGGGTGGAACGAACCCGCCGGTGCCGTGGTGGACCGACGACGAGTGAGCGGGCTCCAGGAGCCCCCTGGCTCGCTCGGCTCGTGTCCCCCTCGACGGCAGGTCGCGGTCGAGGGGGCACTCGGACCTGGGCGCGGTCGGCGCATCGTAGAGTGCCGATCAGCGCTTCGGGGTGCCGTCGTCCTCGGTCGGTGACCTGAGGTTGAGCGGTGTCTTGAGGTAGCGGAGGCCGGTGGCCGCGGGTTGCGGCAGGCGACCGGCGTCGACATTGACCTGGATGCTCGGAAACAGGAGGCGGGGTGCCCTGAGGGTGGCGTCGCGTTGCTGGCGGAAGACGACGAACTCGGCCTCGGTGGTGTCGTGGCGGAGCTGGATGTTCTGGGTCTTCGACGCGGCGATCGTGGTCTCGAAGCGCAGCGGGCGGCCGTTGGGCTGGTAGTCGTGGCCGGTGAAGACGCGGGTGGCGTCGGGCAGCGCGTAGAGCTTGTCGTGGACCGAGCGGTAGAGGACGGCTGCATCGCCGCGTGGGAAGTCGCAGCGGCCAGTGCCGTAGTCCTCGATGAAGAGGGCGTCGCCCGTGAAGACCGCGTCACCGATGAGGTAGGAGACGCAGGCGGGTGTGTGGCCGGGGGTCTCGATGACCGAGACCGAGAGCGAGCCGGCCGCGAGGGTGTCGCCGTCTTTGACGAGGCGATCGAACTGCGAGCCGTCGACGGCGAAGGTCTGAGGGAGGTCGAAGACCGGCTTGAAGGTCTTCTGCACCTCGGTGATGAGGTGGCCGATCACGACCGGGGCCTCGAAGCGGCGCTTGAGGTACTGCGCGCCGGTGATGTGGTCGGCGTGGGCGTGGGTCTCGAGGATGAAACGTAGCGCGAGGCCGTTGCCGCGCAGGAAGGTCTCGACGGCCTGGACGCTCTCGGTGGAGGTGGTCGAGCCGATGGGGTCGTAGTCGAGGACCGGGTCGATGACGACGGCGTCTTTGGACTTCGGGTCGAAGGCGACGTAGGTCAGGGTGTAGGTCGCCGGGTCGAAAAATGTCTTGATTTCCATGATAAAAACTCCTGAGCGGGGGGCGCTCGGCGCGGGCTCACGATGCGTTGTGCTGTCGGAGCTTGGGTGAAAGCGGTCGGGAGAGGACGGGATTCGACGTACTGGTGCGGTGCTGAAGCCACATGCCGAGCGTCATGGTGGCGACGAAGACGACGGCTGAGAGGCTGCCGGAGCCGAGGCTCGTGAGGCCCGGGCCGGGGCAGAATCCGGCGAGTCCCCAGCCGATACCGAAGATGGCGGCGCCGCCGAGCAGCTTCGGGTCTAGGTCGGTGCGGGTCGGGAGTTGGAAACGCGCGTCGAACAGCGGGGACGCGCGCTTCGTGATGACGCGGAAGAGGACGAAGTGAACGGCGATGGCGCCGCCCATGACGAAGGCGAGGCTCGGGTCCCAGGAGCCAAAGAGGTCGAGGAAGCCGATGACCTTGGCGGGGTCGACCATGCCGGCCAGAGCGAGTCCGACGCCGAAGATGAGGCCCGCGAGGTAGGCCCAGAGGTTTGCTTTCATGGGTCAGGTGCTCCCGAGTGCGCGGACGAGGAGGACGGTGATGATGCCGGTGGCCATGAAGGTGCCGGTCGCGACGAGCGAGCGGGTCGACAGGCGCGAGATGCCGCAGACGCCGTGTCCACTGGTGCAGCCGTTGCCGAGCCGGGTGCCGAAACCGACGAGGAAGCCCGCGATGGCGGTGACCCACAGCGAGGTGACCGGGCCCGAGGGAAAGAGCTCGGGGCGGATGAGCCACATGATGAAGCCGGCTGAAAGCAGGCCGAAGAAGAAGGATAGGCGCATGCTGCGGTCGGTCGCCTGGCGCGTGATGAGGCCGCCGTAGAGGCCGCTGATTCCGAGGATACGGCCATGCGAAAGAAGCAGCATCGAGGCAGAGAGGCCGATGAGGAGGCCGCCGACGAGGGATGGAATGGGCGTGAATTCGGGCATGGTGGCAGTGTCTCGTTTTAGCTTGATGGTCGAGATTTCTGGGGTCGCGGGGTTGAAGTGGTCGCGACCAACGAGGGGGCACCTGGTTGTGGTGGGCCGGCCTCGTCGGGTTGACGAGGTCGGTGAGGTACGCGGTGAGGACTATGCCTCAGGCGGCGGCGCGGGCACGCTGATTCCGGAAGTGCTCGGCGATGACCGCGACGACGGTGACGAGGAGGGCCAGCGCGAGCGGGATCCCGATGGGCCAGATGTTGCCGAAGAGGGGCGGAACCTCCTGGGCCAGCATGAAGACGCCCATGACGATGACGAACCAACCGAAGGAGCGGCGCAGGGTGGCTTGTGGGATGACCGACACGAGGCGGGCGCCGGCAAAGCTGCCGACGACGGCGGCGGCGGTGACAGGGAGGAGGATTGCCCAGTCGATGGTGACCGCGGAGGCGTGGCCGGCGAATCCGGCGAAGGACTTCATGGCGAGGACGAGCAGCGAGGTGCCGACGGCGATGTTCATGGGGAGGCCGCCGAGGAGGACCAGGGCAGGGACGACGAGGAAGCCGCCGCCGGCGCCGACGAGGCCGGTGACGCCGCCGACGACGAGGCCTTCGAGGACGACCTTGGGGATATTGAGGCGCTTGATGGGAGGCGGTGCCAGGTCCGGGGTGCAGACCGACTCGCGGTCGGCTTTGCGGCCGCGCAGCATGGCGATTGCGGTGACGAGCATCATGATGGCGAAGAGGATGAGGAGGATGGGGGCTGGGAGGTGGCGGGCGAGCATGCCGGCGAGGAAGGCGCCGACCATGGAGGCGACGCCGAAGACGAGGCCGGTCTGCCAGCGGACACGGCCGGCGCGGGCGTGGGGGATGAGGGCGACGATGCTGGTGACGCCGACGACGAAGAGCGACGAGGCCACGGCGACGTGTGCTTCCTGGCCGATGACGTACTTGAGAATAGGCAGCGTGAGGATGGAGCCGCCGCCACCGAGGAGACCGAGGGCGACGCCGACGAGGAGCGCGAAGGCGATGGCGATGATGAACATGGGCGACACTCCGGGAAGCGGGAGAGTGGGCGAACGGGTGCGACGCGCTTGGGGAAGCGAGGCGCGCGGCGGGGGAGCGCAGGGGAGCAGGCGGCGGGTGACCGGGGGCGTCAGGCGGGGTGAGCGAGGGCGCCAGGGGGAGAGGTCAGCCCATGTCTTCGCCGGCGATGCCGGGGTCGAGGGGGCGGTCGACGCAGGTCTCTTCGCGGACCGTGAGGACCGGGATCTTGGCAGTGCGAAGAACCTTCTCGGCGACGCTGCCCATGACGATGTGGGCCAGACCGCCCCGGCCATGGGTGCCCATGACCACGAGGTCGACGCCGAGCTCGGCGACGGCGGCGCAGATGGCGCGGACCGGGGAGCCCAGCGAGATGCGGCTGGAGCGGTTCAGGACCTTGGCGCCGAGGCGGTCGAGGCGGCGGGTGAGCTCGGAGGTGGCGAGCTCGATGGCGTGGTCGCCGACCGGGATGCCTTCGGGGTGGGCCGACGTGTGGATGATGGCTCGCGACGAGACGTGGCCGAGGTCTACGACGTGCAGCGCGATGAGCTCGGCGCCGTGGTCGGCGGCGAGGTTGGCGCCCAGCTCGAGGGCCGAGTCGGAGCAGGTCGAGAAGTCGGTCGGGACGAGAATTCTGCGAAATGGGTATGAAACGCTCATGCCGACTGACTGAGCATGGAACGTGCCAGACGAAACGCCGGCGATTTCGCGTGGGTTTGTGGAGTTGGGTATGGTCTGGCGCGGGTCGCAGCGTTTCAGCGTTGCGCGTGGTGTTTCACAGAGGTGCAACAGTGCGGACGTTGGAGAAGAGGAGCTGACGAGGCGGTGACTACGAGTCACTTCGTAGGTCGTGTGGCGTAGATCACGGCCGGCCAGAGGTCCGCGTTGATACCCGAAAACCGTTGGCATTCCATGAACTTGTCGGCTACCTTCAGCGCTGTGGGTTGGTGTGGATTGAGCCGGGTGAGCGTGAAGCCGATGCGCCGAAGGGGTTCTGAAGTGCGGAGTACTGAGGTGCCGAAGAGTCAGGGACTGGCTATGGCCGGATGGGGCCTGGGTCTGATGTTGATGGTCGTGCTGGCCGGATGCGCGTGTCCTCAGGCGGCCGTGAGGTCGGAGGTCCCGGCGGGACCGGGCGCGGCGAGTGGGGCGCCCGTGGAAGCGGTCGGCGCGGTCGGTGTGGGTACGGACGGGGGCGAGGCCGCAGACGTGGGCGTGGTTGCCGAGGTCGGGACGGTGACTGTGGGCGGGGCGTGTGGCGACGGGATAGGGGCCTGCGATGCGATGGGCTTTTGCCGCTATGCGGCTGAAGACGTCTGCGGTGACGGCGGGGGTGCGGGCGTGTGTGAGGCGAAGCCGACGGCTTGTAAGCGGGACTGTCCAGGGGTCTGCGGATGTGATGGGCAGCGCTTCTGCAATTCATGTGTGGCGGAGGCGCGGGGCTTCACGGTGAGGCATGTTGGGGCATGTGCCGGCACGACGCCGTGAAGCGGGCGATGAGTTTGTGAGCGGGTGGCGACGGATTCAGGGCGGGTCCGCGTCGGGTGCAAAGGTGCGTTGTGCGGATGGTCCAAGGATTCATCGATGACTCAAGTGTTTGGGCGCTGCGTGGTGTTGGTCGGTTTGGCGGCGGTCGGGGGAGTCTCTGGGGCGCGGGCCGAAGTCGGGATCGTCGAGGCCCCGATTGTGGACGGTCGGCGGGCAAGCGCGGGTGAGATCCTGGCGACGGTGTCGTTGACGGACTCGTCGGGCGAGAGCGTGTGCACGGGGACGCTGATCGCGCCTCGGGTGGTGGTGACTGCGGCGCACTGCCTGGTGCAGGAGAACGAGGAGACGGGGCAGGTCATCAGCGTGAACTCGGCAGGTGATATCGAGGTCGTGGCCGGGGTGCTCGATGTGGCGGAGGCGTCGGGGTCGCAGCGGTATGCGGTGGCCGAGGTCATCGTGCACGAGGGGTATCCCAACGAGACGGCGTCGAGCCATGTGAGTGGTGCGGCGCGGTATGACGATGTGGGGGTGTTGATTCTGGAGCGGGCGGTCGCGGGGATGACGCCGGCGGTGGTGCCGACGGTGAGCGAGGCGATGGCGTTGCTCGATGGCGGGGCGAGCGTGACGATCACCGGGTATGGGGCGACGTCGGCGAACACGGATGACTCGGGGGTCCTGTACACGGCCGAGACGTCGTTCGAGGTGCGGGTCGACGCGGAGATCGTGCTGGGCGGGCCGTCGGAGCCGGACACGTGTCCGGGGGACTCGGGTGGGCCGGCGTATCTGAAGTCGGGGTCGGCGACGTGGCTCGTGGGGGTGACGTCGCGGGCGTCAGAGAATGCGGTGGCGACGTGCGGCGAGGGCGGGGTCTATGCGTTCGCGCCGGTGTATCGGGATTGGTTCGTGGCGAATTCGCAGGGGTTGTACTCGGCGTCGCCGACGGGGCCGGTCGACCCGGAGGAGCCGGTCGACCCGGGCGAAGAGCTCGGCGAGAACTGCGAGTTGGTAGAGGAGGACGGCGAGTTCTATGAGGAGTGCTACGACGAGGAGGAGGGCTGCGCGGGCGGCGGTGGCTTCGGGTTCGTGCCGGGCGCAGTGCTCGCGTTGGGGCTGATGATGCGGCGGCGGAGGTAGGGCCCCGGTTTCGGGCGACGGGTTTTCGCAGAGGGTTGACCGGGTCGCGGAGGTGGCTATTGGGGGCGGCCATCTTTTGAAAAGGGGGTAGTCGTGACGCTACCGAAGCGGCGATTGCCAGGGACGACGTACTTTCTGAGTCCCGTTTGCGACCGGAAGGAGTTTCGGCTCAAGCCGACGAACGAGACCAAGGCGGCGTTTGCGTTCACGTTGATGGAGTCGGCCATGAAGCATGGGGTCGACATCATCGCGGTGATGCAGATGTCGAGTCATTACCATGCGGTGGTGTATGACAGGCTCGGGACGCTGTCGGACTTTCTGCGTGATTTCCATGGCTTGATGGGGAAGTTTGGGAGCGCACGGGACGGGGTCGAGGGGACGAAGTTCTGGAGTGCGGAGGACAGCGAGAACATCGAGATCGGTGATGTCGATACGCTGGTCGACTGCGTCGCCTATACGTTGGCCAATCCGACGAAGGACTTCATCGTCGAGCGGCCCGAGCAGTGGTGCGGCGTGATGACGCCGGTGGATGCGCTCGGGAGCGGGGCGGGCAAGGTCTTCGAGCGGCCCAGGCGCTTCTTCGACCCGGATGGGGTGACGTCGGAGGCGGTCATGCTGTGCTCGGATTACCCGTGGGAGCTCGACGAGCTGCTGCCGTTGGCGGAGTTCAAGCTGCGGGTGGCGGCGCGAATCGAGGCGTACGTCGCGGAGGCCAAGGCGGAGGTGGCGGCCGGGCGGCGCGAGTACTCGGGGGTGGAGCAGGCGAAGAAGCTGTCGGTTTGGCACTCGGCGGAGCGGGCGAGCAGCGGCGAGGTCGGGCGCAAAGCCAAGCCGCGCAAGCGTGTGGCGGCGGCGAGGGCGGGACGGCTGCAGGCGATGCTCGAGGGGCTGGTGGCTTGGCGCAAGGCCCACCGCAAGGCGTGGGAGGCGTTCCGGCGCGGCGTGTACGAGGCCATGTTCCCGGCGGGCAGCTGGATGGCGTGGCGCTTCTACGGGGCGAAGCGCGAAGCGGGAGTCAGCGAGGTGCTCGAGGCCCCGAGCTGAGACGACCTCAGGCCGACCTCGCGCAGCGCGACATGCGGCCGCCTTATCGCGTCCACCTCTGCACAGTGTCCCGACAACGTGTTCCCAAACCGGGCCCGCACCGCTGGCCAGCGGGCCCCATTTGCCTCACACCCCCCAGTCCCGCCCCCACCCACAGGGACGTGGCCCCCTCCTCAGGAGGGATATTGGTAGAAGGCGGAGAAGAGGGAGAAGGCGCGGAGGGCGGCGGTGGGGTCCTGGTCGTCGCGGAGGTGGAAGGCGTTGAAGCCGACGCGGCTCATATAGAGGAGCTGATCGCGCAAGACGTCGCCGACGGCGAGCAGGGTGCCGCGATAGCCGAAGAGGTGCGAGAGCTTGCGCGCCTGGCTGTAGGCGCGGCCGTCGCGGTAGGTGGGAAAGCTCAGCGCGATGACCGGAATGTCCGCGAAGTGCGGGATGAGGTCGACCACGTCCTTGTCATTGGGGAACGACACGCCCACCTGCGACAGGTCCTCGCCTTTGGCCTTGAGCTCGAGCCAGATTGAAAACGGGATGACCGCTCCGGGTCGCGCCGTCTCGGAGAGCTCGAAGCGTCGGGCGACGATTCGTTTGTCCAGGATCATGACCGCCCCTTTGCCCGAGCCTGATGGCTCACGAATCGAGTCGAAGAGCTCACGCATATGCTGCCTCCTGGAAGGGCGTCACGCCCAGTCGCGCGACCGTTTGGACGAAGGACTCGGTCCCGACCCGCACGTCCTTGTAGACCTCGAGTACCCGCTCGATGACGTCCACGACCTTCTCCTTGTGGACCGCCTGCCCGAGGATCTTTCCGACCCGTGCCGGGTCGTCGGGCCCGGTTCCCGGATGGCCGCCGATCGCTATCTGGTAATAGTCGACCCCGCGCTTGTCGATGCCGAGAATGCCGATGTGCCCTACGTGATGATGCCCACACGCGTTGATGCATCCCGACATCTTGATGTGCACGGGCCCCAGGTCGTACGCCTCGTCGAGGTCGATGAAGCGCTCGTGGATCTGCTTCGCGATCGGAATCGAGTGCGCATTCGCAAGGCTGCAATAGTCCATTCCGGGGCAGCAGATGATGTCCTGGATGGTGCCGATATTGCCCAGCCCCATGCCGTGAGCCACCAGGTCGTCGTACAACGCTACGAGGTCCTGGTCCCGCACGTACTGGAGCGCCAAGTTCTGTTGGTACGTCGACACGCAGAAGCCCTGGCTGTAGCGGTCCATGAGGTCCGCAATCGCATAGTGCTGCGCCGTCGTCGCGTCGCCAGGCGCGCGCCCAGGGTACTTCAGCGACAACAACACGATGTGGTGGCCCGGCCAACGATGCGCCACCGTATTGTGCTCGAGCCAGCGGGCAAACGTCGTGTCGGTCTGGGCGCGGGCCGCGACCGACTCACCAAAACGTTGTCCGACGACAGCCGCGGCCACCGCCTGGGCGTCCGGTTGCGCCACTTCGAATTGTTTGGAAATCGAGGCAATCCGCTCGAGGTCTACGTGCTTCTCGGCCTCGGGGATCCGCGCATACTCGGCCTCGACCTCCTCGGTGAAGCGCTCGAGCCCGAGCTCGCCGACCAGGATCTTGATACGCGCCTTGAACTTGTTGTCGCGTCGGCCGTGCAGGTTGTAGACGCGCAGAATGGCCTCGCAGTAGGCGATGAGCTCGTCGAGCGGCAGGCCTTCGCGCACGACCTGACCCACGCGCGGCGTACGTCCCAGCCCACCACCGACGTAGACCCTCCAGCCGAACGCCCCGTCGGCGCGCGTCATGGCCTCGATGCCGATGTCGTGGATCTGCGTCGCGGCGCGATCCTCGCGCGCCCCCGAGAACGCGATCTTGAACTTGCGCGGCAGGTACATGAACTCCGGGTGCAGCGTCGTGTACTGGCGCAGCACCTCGCACCAGGGGCGGACGTCGAAGAGCTCGTCGACAGCCACACCTGCCCACGGGTCGGCCGTGATGTTGCGCACACAGTTTCCGGACGTCTGCATCGCGTGCATCTCGACGTCGGCGAGGTGCCCCAGGATGTCGGGCGTGTCCTCGAGCCGCAGCCAGTTGAGCTGCAGGTTCTGACGCGTCGTCCAATGGCCAAGCCCACGATCATACCGCTCGGTGATGAACGCCAGCTTTCGCATCTGGGTCGAGTTCAAGAGCCCGTAGGGCACCGCGATGCGCATCATGTAGGCGTGGCGCTGCAGGTACAGGCCGTTCATGAGCCGCAGCGGCCGGAACTCGTCCTCGCTCAGCTCGCCAGCCATGCGGCGTTGGACCTGGCTCCGGTATTCCTCGACGCGTTCACGAACGATGCGGAGGTCGGTCTGATCGTAGCGGTACATACCCAAGACACCTTTGTCCGGATGGGTTGGCGGCCTTACGTAAGTAAGGTGACCAACTCGGTCAACAATCTAGGTGAGTAAGTAGACGAACTTGGTCAACAATTCCAGCCAAGAACCATGAACTCACAGAATTCGCCGTCTGCTCAATGACTTATGGCTCCGTCGAGCCCAGCTCTCGTGCAACCAGCATCCGCGCCTCCCCGACGATCGACGCTACCTCGCTGTCTCCCCGCCAGGGCGCCTGCTCCATCTCGACGAGCGCGCGCTCGAGCATGACCCTGGCCTCCTCGTCGCGGCGGAGCCCGACGAGCGCCATCGCCGCCGTGGCCCAATCGCTCGGGTGCGTCGTGAGGCCTGCCTGCCGCTGCAGCTCGACGCCGCGCTCCACCGAGACCAGCGCTCCCTCCGGGTCACCATCGCGGAGACGCGCGAGGGCACGTGTATTCTCGAACTGCCAGATGGGCCACCCACTCGCCGCGACCTCGGACTGCGCACGTGCAAAGGCGATGGCCGCAGCCGACTCGCCCGGATAACGGACCGTCGCCCAGGCGTGACTGTTGAGGTGGTTCGGGTTGTCGCCGCGCGCGCGAGCGAGGTCCCGGAGTGCCGGCGACAGCTGCGTCGCGAGCACCGAATCGACCCCCGGATGGCGGGTCAGGCTCCGGTCCAACTCGGCGCGAAGTCCTTGCCAATACGCGCGCTCGACCGGACTCGCGCGGGGCTCGGCTTCATGTGCCACAAGGGGAGCCCCCTGACCCGACATGATCAAGGCGCGCCCATCGGGTGTAGCCGCCATCGCGCGCACGCCAGGCGGGGCGCCGGGCAGCGTCAAGAGGGGCGCGAGGGTCTTCGCGTCCGTCACGACGACCACGCCGGTGACGTGGGCGAAGACGACGCGTTGCTGGTCGGGGGTCCAGCTCAGAGCGACGATGCGTCCACCGACGCCCGGCAATCGAAGGCGAAGGCGACCAGTGGCGATCGACCAGATGGCGACGGTCCCGTCCTCGGCTCCACCCGCCAGCTCGCGTCCATCCGGCGAGAGCGCCAGCGCTGAGAACGGGCCGACGGTGCGCTCCAGGGTGTGGTGCTCGTGGCCGGTCAGCGGGTCGAGCACACGCACGAAGGGGTCGTTGGACGGGCGCTTGTGCTCATTGCCGGACAGCTCGGGCAGCGCATCTTCCAACGAGCCCGCCGAGTAGAGGTAGTCGGGGAACGGCGAGTCGGCACGTGTCCGAGTGAGCGCCAGAATCGGCGTATCCGGGTGGACGAGCCGACGCCAGATGACGGCGCCGGTAGTGGCATCGAGGCGCATGACCTCGCCACCACGCGTCCCGAGATAGACGCCATCATGGGCCCACTGGACTTCCGTGACCGAGGTGCCGACCGACGGCCATCGAACGAGGATGTCGCCTGTGGAGGCGTCGAAGACCGCGAGCTGGCCTCCCCAGTCGGCGGCGACGACCCGCTTGGAGTCGGGCGAGAAACTGACCCCGGTGATGTAGGCGCGAGTCCACCAGTTCGTGAAGATCTCACGACCGGTGCGGGTATCCCACAGCTTGACGGCTCCCCAGCCCGTGGTCGCCACACGCTCGGCGAGCGGGTCGATGTCGGAGCCGAAGACCGCGTCATTCGTGGCCAACGCGGTATACGGCGTGCGCAGTAGAGAGGCCTCCCACCGCTTGATGCTGCCATTGGCCGCGGCCGAAAAGACCGTATCACCGGAAGACGAATAGACGATGGCGGTCACGATGTCGCGGTGACCGGGCAGGATGACGCCCTCTTGTCGCGCGGTCTCGGAGCCGATAGGGCCGTGTTGCGCGCGGGTGCGGTCGAGGACCAGCCCCTCGTAGCTCGGGCGTGGGACACGATCGAGGTGGCCGCGAATCGTTACCGTGGTCGGCTGCTCGCTCGTTGCCACACCGTCCCCCGGCGCGAGGTGGAGCGTCTTGATGCTGTGATCGCCGCGGACCCAACCCTGCTCCATGGAGGTCAGGACATCGAACACCACCCGGTCGTGCCACTGGTTCCAGGGCTTCAAGACGATGCGATCACGCGTGGGCGAGCTGTTGGGCCAACGGCCTGGAAAGACTGTCCTTTCGGCGCGGCTGGGTAAAACGTCTGTTCGGGCGACCGCCCCGCTCAGACGATTGGGGCGGGAAGGCTCGCCCGAGCGATCCGATCGGTCTCCATGCGTTTCATCCTTTGTGGTGCCCAAACGCATGGAGGCGCCGGGCGATAACACAACGGTGAAGTTGCCGGCGTCGTAGAAGACCCGGTCGCCGATGAGGAAGCCGGCGACCTCGACCCATGACTCGGCGACCTCCACGGTCTCGAGCTCGGCGCCCGTGAGTGTCTCGTGGATGACGACCGACTTGTCATCGCGTGTGACGGCTATACGTGTGCCATCGGGCGAGATGCTCTCGCGGCAGATACGGACACCACCATCGAGCCGCCACAACGGTTGCATCGTTCGCAGGTCCCACATGATGAGACCGGTCGAGTCGTCGGTCGTTGCAGCGAGTGGGGTCGTGGGATGTTCGCCGACCGTGAGTCCAGTGACCGGTCCGACATAGGCCTGCACGCTGGCGATGGGATTCAAGTCGGTGGCGTTCCACAATCGTAGTGTGCCGTCGTCACCGCCGGAGACGACGACCGAGTCCGCGGCGAGCGTCGAGAGCTTTCGGACGGGGCCATCGTGAGGGTCGATGCGTGCGGTTGCAGACGAGCGGTCGACCTCGTAACGAAGCCAGCGCCACTCCCAGCCGCGATAGGACTCGGGAATCGCATCGAGGGCACGCTTGGCGGTGAACGCGTCGCGAACCTCGAAGGCGACGCGGGCCGAGGCAAGATTGCTGCGCGCCGTCATCTCGGTCGCGACGAGGGCCTGGCGGCGCGCGAGGTCGCGCTCGCTCTCGGCGCGGATCTGAGCAGCCTCGACCTGGCGTTGTTGTTCAGCGCGATCAGCGGCCAGGCTCGAGACCACGATGGCCGCGACGATGGCCGAGCCGAGCAGTACGCCGAGTCCCGCGACCAGGGCGGAGTGACGCCGCGCGTAGCGGACGAGGCGATAGCCAAGGCTCGGTGGGCGAGCGAGGATCTGCTCTTCGGCGAGGTAACGCTCGACGTCGGCGGCGAGCTCGGAGGCGGAGGAGTAGCGGCGGTCACGCTCACGAGAGAGCGCCTTCATCGCGATGCTGTCGAGGTCGCCAACGAGGTCGCGCGGGGCGACCGCCGTGGGTGCAACCTCACGACGTGTGAGTGCCTGGGAGAGGCGCTGGCTCGGGCGGATCGGGTCGGTGGTGGCGAGCACGCGCTGCCAGTCGGTGATCTGCGCGGAGTCCGAGTCGCGGGTCAGGGGAAGGAGGCCGGTGAGGAGCTCATAGAGGAGGACGCCGAGCGAGTAGACGTCCGAGATGGTGTCGACGTCGCCATCGCCGACGCCCGCCTGCTCGGGGCTCATGTACTCGGGGGTGCCAACGAAGAAGCCTGCGACGGTCGCGCGTGGAGAGTCGTTCGGGGTCGAGACCTTGGCGATGCCGAAGTCGATGATCTTCGGGACGGCGATGCCTTCGCGCACGGCGACGAGCACGTTGCCCGGCTTCAGGTCGCGATGGATGATGCCTTTCTGGTGGGCGTGATGGACGCCGCGGCAGACCTTCACGAAGAGCTCGGCGCGCTCGCGCACGGTCAACGCGTGTCGCGCGCAGTAGGTGTCGATGGGCTCGCCGTCGACGTACTCCATCACTACGAAGAGGCGACCTGCACGGGTGCGGCCAGCGTCGTAGATGCTGGCGACCCAGGGGTGGTTCATGCGCGACAACGCGTTGCGTTCGGACTCGAAACGCATCTCGGCGCGCGGCCCGCCGAGCTCGCCTGGCAGGACCTTGACGGCGACCTGGCGCTTGACCGGGGTCTCCTGGTTGGCGAGGTAGACGACGCCTACACCGCCCTCACCGACCTTGCGGATGATACGATAGCGCTGGGCGAGGAAGGCGCCAGGCTCGAGCTCGTCGGTGCGAGGCGCGCGGTCGTCTACCTCGCGCGGGGTGAGGCCGGAGAGGGCCGCGAGCCGCATGACCTCGTGGCGCACGGACAAGTCGTCGACGGCCGCGGCGACAGCGTCGGCGCGGGCGGCCTCGGGCAATGTGCTGAGGGCCTCGCGTAGGCGTGCATAGACCTCGAGCGCGCGTGTTGCGGTCTCGAAGGCGCGAGCGCGCTCGACCTTGTCTGCGGGGTCCGACATCCCGGCGGGAACATAGTGGTTATCCGAGGTGGACGCCAGACCATGCTTGCCCCGGCTCGTTCTTAAAGAACGGTAACGAACCTCAGGGGCGACGAATGGACGGCGGTTTTCTTAGAGCCCGAATGGAACCGGGTTAATGATTGGGGCAAACGAGCCGAGGCGGACCTGGGCTCGCGCGGGGAGCGCGTATGGCGATGACACGTATCGGGATCGACCTCGGCGGCACCAAGATCGAAGGTGTCGTCCTGAGCGATGGCGAGCCTGCGATCGAGCTGGCGCGTAAACGAATCGCGACTCCGAGCTCAGCTCCTGCCATCATCGAGGCGGTCGTCGACCTCGTGCGTAGCCTCGAGTCGGAGACGGCGAGCACGGCGACAGTGGGTATTGGAACTCCGGGTGCTATCTCTCCCGCGACGGGCCTGCTCGAGAACAGCAATACGGTGTCGCTCAACGGGCGACCGCTCGCGGCTGAGCTGCGTGAAGCGCTCGGCCGCGACCTCGTCATCGAGAACGACGCCAACTGCCTCGCCTTGTCGGAAGCGCACGATGGGGCCGGCGCAGGTGCCGGGATAGTGTTTGCCGTGATCCTCGGGACCGGAGTGGGTGGTGGGCTCGTGGTGGACGGTCGCCTCGTGCGAGGGCGAAATGCCATCGCGGGCGAATGGGGCCACAACCCCCTGCCCTACCCGAGCGCCTGGGAGCGGCCGGGGATGCCCTGCTATTGTGGTCATCGCGGCTGCATCGAGACCTGGCTTTCGGGTGCCGGCCTGAGCCGCGAATACCTGTTGACCACCGGACACCGCATGACCGCCGCTGAAATCGGTGAGCGCGCGGCCCTGCGTGAACCTGCGGCGGCTGCGGCGGTCGATGTCTATGCTGAGAGGCTCAGTCGCGCCTTGTCGCTCGTCATCAACATCGTCGACCCCGATGTCATCGTGCTCGGTGGTGGCCTGTCGAACGTCGCGGCCCTCTACGAGGAGGTCCCCAAGCGATGGGCGAAGTGGGTCTTCGCGGGCCGACGCGGTGCGGGCAAACACGCCCGCGTGACGCTCGAGACCAGGCTCATCAAGGCGCGTTGGGGCGATGCGAGCGGCGTGCGCGGTGCCGCGCGGCTCGTGGGATGACTTGAAGCCGAGAGCCCGTGACCAGGATCCCCTGCCAGCGTAGTGTCGACCTGAGTCGAGCCCAGAGGTAGCCGTGAAGACCATCATCGAGCCGTTCCGTATCAAGGTCGTAGAGCCGGTCCGTCAGACGACGGCGGACGAGCGTAAGGTGGCCCTGGCCGGGGCCAACTGGAACCTGTTCCGATTGGCGTCCGATGACGTCCTCATCGATCTGCTGACCGACTCGGGGACGGGTGCGATGAGCCAGGAGCAGTGGGCCGGCATCATGCGCGGCGACGAGAGCTATGCGGGTGGGCGTTCGTATGCGCGCTTCGCTTCGAAGATCCAGGAGGTCTTCGGCTACGAGCACGTCATCCCGACGCACCAGGGCCGCGCGGCCGAACGAATCCTGTTCTCGCTCGTGGGCGGACCCGGCAAGATCATCCCCAACAACACCCACTTCGACACCACCCGCGCGAACGTCGAGTACTCCGGCGCGAGAGCGCTCGACCTCGTGAAGAGCGAAGCGCGTGACCCGACGCTCGAGCTGCCGTTCAAGGGCGACCTAGACCTTTTGCGACTCGACGCGCTCATCGCCGAGCATCGCGACAACATCCCGATGGCGATGCTGACCATCACCAACAATGCGGGCGGCGGGCAGCCCGTGTCGTTCGGCAACGCTCAGGCTGTGGCAAAGCGTTGCCACGCGGCGGGCATCCCCTTCTGGTTCGACGCGTGCCGCTTCGCCGAGAACTGCTGGTTCATCAAGCAGCGTGAGCCGGGCTTCGCCGCCAAGTCCGTGAAGCAGATCGCGCGTGAGCTGTTCGCACTCGGCGACGGCTGCACGATGAGCGCGAAGAAAGACGGGCTCGCCAACATCGGTGGGTTCCTCGCGACCAATGACGCGAACCTCGCGGCCGAGGCGCGAAACCTGCTCATCATGACCGAGGGCTTCCCGACCTATGGAGGGCTCGCGGGCCGCGACCTCGAAGCCATCGCGCAGGGGCTCGACGAGGTGCTCGACGAGGACTACCTGCGTTATCGCGCGGTCTCGACGGCCTACCTCTGCGACCACCTGCATGCGGCCGGGGTGCCCGTCCTGCGCCCGGCCGGAGGGCATGCGGTGTATCTCGACGCCGAGCGTTTCCTGCCACACCTGCCGAAGTCGCAGTTCCCGGGTCAGGCCCTCGCATGCGCGCTCTACCTGCATGGCGGAATCCGCTCGTGTGAGATCGGGCCCGTCATGTTCGGCGAGAACGCGCTCATGGATCTGGTGCGACTGGCCATCCCGCGGCGCGTCTACACCCAGAGCCACATCGACTACACGGTCGAGGTGATCCTCGAGGTGTTTGCCAAACGCGACGAGATCCGAGGCCTCGAGATGACCTGGCAGCCCAAGACCCTACGGCACTTCACCTGTCACTTCGCCCCGCTCGGATGAGCGGACTCCCGAACAGGGGCGAGTGACAAGAACTTCGATGGTCGTCTAATGAACGCTCAGTTGAAGCGGACGCCGAGTCCGAGCTCAACGCTCCGGCCGGGTGCCGGGTAGCCCGAGCCGTGGACCTTGTAGTCCTGGTCGAGAACGTTCTCGGCGCGAAGTCGAACGGTGAGCGAGTCGATAGGCTCGACGGCCGCACCGATATAGACGTTGGCCCAACCGGGAGTGCCCTGGCAGTTCTCGGCGAAGCCCGTGCCGTCGGCGTTGCCGCAGATCCGGAGGTCGCGCTCGTCCTCGGGGTTGAGGAGCGTCTGCGCGGCCGAGAAGCGAACGCCGGTCTCGACGCGGAAGCGCCGCCAGTCGGACTGCCAGCGCACGGCTGCGCGCCCCTGGAAAGGCGGCAAGCGGCGCGGCACGAGCGAGTCGCCGTCGACCTTCTGGACACCATCGACATAACCCACCGAGCCGAGCACGGTGACACCCTCGAAGGGGCCGACCTCGAGCTGAGCCTCGATACCGACGTACTCGGTCGAGGTCGCGTTGACACGGCGGAAGACGTCCTTGCCGTCGACCTGGCTCTGCCCCTCGAAGGTCGTGGGCTCACGCACGATGGCGTCGCTCATCTTGGAAGCGAAGCCGACGAGGCTGAAGCTCGTCACCGGAGAGTGCATCCGCAGCCCGAGCTCCCAGGTGTCGTTGGTCTGAGGGCCGAGGTCGGGATTGGGGACCTCGAAGGTCTGCCCCGTGTCGCCGAGGACCGTCGTCTCCTGCAGGTTGGGAGCCCGGAAGCCTTGCGAGTAGCCTGCCCAGAAGTGGACATTGCGGCCGACGAGCGCGCTCGCACGCAGGGCGCCGACGAGGCCCGCGAAGTCATAGTCGACGTCGCCGAGGCCCGGCACGTCGGGGGCGTGTGCAAAGACGGCCGTGCCACGGATGCCACCGTCGAGCTTGAGGCGGAACTGCTGGTCGTTCTCCTCGTAGTCGGCCCAGAGGAGCCGCGTCTCGGCCCAGAGCCAGGCGTCGGCGGTGCCAAAGGTCGAGCCGTCCGAGAAGTTGCCACGTGCGTCAGGGTTGTCGACACGACGACTCGAGACCCACTCGTTTCGGAACTCCGTGCCGAGGTCGACGTCGAGCCACGCCAGCGGCGAGAGCCCGAGCTCCGCCGAAAGGCCGAGCCCGTTGACCGCGTCCTCACGCTCTTCGATGGCGCGCACGGCCGAGTCGACGCCAGAGATGCAGCCCGCCCGGTCGGCGGTCGCCCCACCATCGACAGTGTTGCAGCGGCGACGCTCCTCACGCTCGGACACTGCATGCAACGACACCGTGAAGACGACCCTTCGAACCAGCTCACTCGCGCGGCGCTGAAGCCGAAGGTAGGCGAGGTTGTCGAGGTTGTCCGCGAAGCGGATGTCGCCGCGGCCGACGTTGTCGATACGCGCCGCGTTGTCGATGAAGGCGCCTATGAGAGCCCCGGTGAGTGACCACTCCCGACCGAGGTCGAGCCGCAGCTTGGTGCCCCAATCGTATTGTTCGTAGTCGGACAGCGGCACTGTCGAACCGCCTGCCGTGAGCTCGCCGAAGCGACGCATTCCGCCGCGCACCCAGCCCGACAGCGGACCTTCCGAGAGCTCGCCGTGAGCGCGCAGGCCAAGCCCGAGGTCGACCGAGGCACCCGTGAGCGAGAGGTCGAGGGCGCGGCCGCCACGTGGCACCGGGAGCGTCAGATGGTTGATGGTCCCACCCATCGCGTCCGTTCCGTAGAGGACCGAGCCCGGTCCGAGCACGACCTCGACCGACTGGAGCGCCAGCGGGTCCACGAGCGCCGCATACTGGTTGGGCCCGGTTCGGTAGATCGATGTGTTGAGCCTCACGCCGTCGAGGAGGAGCAGGTTCTCGGGCCCCACGAGGCCGCGCAGGATCGGTGTCGCCGCGCCGCGATTGGTGCGCTGCACCATGACACCCGGCAGCGACAACAGAGCCTCGGGAACGTCGCCCGGCATCTCGAAGTCGAGATCCTCACGCCCGACCACCAGCGTCTGCCCTGGCGTTTCGAACGAGGGTGTCTCACGTCGGGTCGGTGTGACGATGGTCTTGAAGTCCCCGTCCTCTGCAAGAGGCGCAGAGGTGGGTAGCACGCTGACGAACAGGACGGTGGCTGCTACGAGTCGTCGCATGGAATCTCTCAGAGTTGGTCGCCGATCACGGACACGCCGCGCAAGGTCGGGATGGCGCCCGGATCGTTCGTTCCGAGCGTGACCTCGACCTCGATGAAGCGGCCGACCGAGTTTATTGTCAAGGGAAGTGACGCTGGCGGGAAGGGGCCCGCGCTCGCCGAGAAGGCTGCGCCCGCGAGTGCGGCCTGGCTGTCGGCGACGCGATAACGAAGGCGCACGAAGCTGTCTCCGTTGCCGGGCAGGTCGGCCTCGACGAAGATGGTGGTCCAGCGTGTCTGCCCCGCGACCCAGCCCTCGAAGACCTCACGATAATAACCCGAACGCGCGGTGATGGTGCGCAGCGCATAGCCGGTCATGTCGCTGTAGGTGTACGGGCTCGAGCCGGTCGCGAAGTTGCCCAACACGGCCCCGGTGTCGGGATTGACGCGGGTCGCGTTGGAGCCACACTGATTGACGGTCCAGAGCATGCCGTCATTGGCAATGGCGACCCCGACCGGGCCGCGCTCGGCGCCGATGTCGATGTTGCGGATCTCGTTGCCGGACACGGCATCGAGCATCGTGACGTTGCGATGGCCGGTGCTGCTGCAGCTACCGTCACCCCAGTCATGGTGCGCGAGGAACACCTGCGATCCGGTCACGTCGCCCTGGGCGTTGGTCAGCAGTCGCACCGCTACACCACGTGTGCGGCCGCGGTCCACCGGGCCGGGGTTGGTCCAGGGGCCGAAGTTGGTCCACGTCTCGGTCGTGGGGTCGAAGCGTGACGCGGCCTGGTGTTCGCCGGTCGCGACCCAGATCTTGCCGAGGTGGTCGATGGCCATGCCATAGGCGCTGCGGCTACCCGGCATGGCCCAGAAGTTGAGCTGTCCCGAGGCCGGGTCGATCTTTCCGAGGCCCACAGGCGAGCGTGAGGCCGCCCAGATGGTTCCATTGGCATCGATGGCGAGGCCATAAGGCGAGAACGTCGTGGCGTGGGTGGTGAGGGTGGCGCCGGTCGCGCCGTCGAGCTTCACGAGGTTCTTCGAGCCGTAGAATCCGACCCAGATGTTGTTGTCGCCATCGACGCCGGCCGCGCGAGTACACCGTTCGACGCTGGTATCGCAGTTGGGGTCGGCGACCACATTCCACAGCACACACTCGTCGTTGCCCGCGGCGAAACGTTCACCGGAAGCGACCGAGCCGATGACGCCGTCGGCGTTCACGTCGCGCGAGGTGTCGATGACGCCGTTGTTGTTGCGGTCGATGCAGTCGGCCTCGACGATGGCGATCTTGACGACGCGCCCATCACCGCGGCAGCCGACGATGCCGTCACCGTTTAGGTCGACGGCCGTGCGGCTTGGGTCGTCACAGACGGGGTAACGCGCGACTTCGCGCCCGGTGTCGGTGTCGATGCGTGAGACGGTGTTGTTGGGAGAGTTGGCGATCCAGATGAACGGGATGCTGACACTCGACGAGCTCAACGAGAGGGAGCCATCGGGGTTGACGACCATCGAGCCGTCTTCGGCGTTGTCGGGGTCGAGCGCCTCGTCGCCACGGTCGCCGACCGTGATGAGACAGACGGGCGTGCACCCGCCGCACGGTGAAGCGACGCCCTCGTCGGTGGTGCTGTTGCAGTTGTCGTCCTGGAGGTTGCAGACCTCGGTGCCGCCCGGCTTGGTGTCGGCGCTGAAGTCGTTGCAGTCGCCACCGACATCGACAACGAAGCCGCTGACGGTGTTGGGGCCGCATTGGCAGCGGCTGGGCGTGGCGTCGCTGCCAAAGGTGTCGCTGTCCGCGTCGCGGAAGAAGGCGCGACACCCCACCGCGTTGAGCTCGTCGTTGAGACCGTCGCAGTCGTCGTCCTTGTTGTTGCAGGTCTCGGTCGCGCCCGGGAAGACGGTGGCATCGAGCGGGGCACAGTCGTCGGCGTCGAGCGCGCCATCGCCGTCGTCGTCGGTGTCGACGCAGTCAGCGACATTGTCGTCGTCGGTGTCCGTGAAGTTGTTGTCGGTCGTGCCGTCGCAGTCGTCGTCGATGCCGTTGCAGATCTCGGTCGTGGGGAGCTGGCCGACACACACCGGGGCGCCACCCGAGCACGACGTCACGCCGACGCACCGCCCCTCGACGACCTCGATTTCGCAGGCCGTGGGCGCGATGTTGTCGTCGACGGAGCCGTTGCAGTCGTCGTCCATGTTGTTACAGACCTCGGCCGCCGCACCGACGCCGCCGCAGGTGGTCAGTCCGGTCGCCTCGCAGGCGCGGGTTCCACCGCAGGTCCCGAACTCGTTCGAGAAGCGGCAGCTCGTCGACATCTCGAGCGCGATGCCCGCCCCATTGCAGGTGCACTCTCCGGAGGTTGGCAGGCACTGGCGGCCCTGGGTCTCGGTGGTCTGACATGTGTAGCCCGAGGGACACTCGCTATCGAAGTCACACGCGGTGGCGCAGAAGCTGCCCGCGTTGCCGAGCGAGACGCAGGCGTTCTGCCCCGTCAGCACCTCGGGATTGCAGTCGGTGTTGGTGTTGCAGGGCTGACAGAGGACCGCACGGTCTTGCAGACAGATGAAGGTCACGCCGCCGGCGCTCTCGGGGACACCGATGCAAGACCAGTTGGTCGGGCAATCTGCAAAGCAGGTCTTGGAGCACACGAGGCCGTCCGAGCTGGGGACGCAGTGGGTCGAGTCACATTCCTGGTCGTCGTTGCAGGGGGCGCCGAAGGTGCCTGGATCGGGCTGGGCCACGTCGGTCGGCCCGGTGTCCGCGGCCGTATCATTGGTGGTGTCCGAGGGCGGTGTCGTGTCGGAAGGCGGCGTCGTGTCGGACGGCACGGAGGTGTCGGGCGGTGTCGTGTCACCGCCGCCGATGTCGGGAGTCGTGGTCCCGTCGGGCGTGATGTCGGGTCGGTTGGAGTCACTCGATGAACAAGCCGACGCAAGGCCGAGCACGACGAAGACGCTGACGATGCTCCCGAGCTTGAACATGATGCCCTCCTTAGAACTTGACGAGGTTACTGTCCCTCGCGCTCGAGTCTGGTCGCAGTTCAAGCATCCAGCCTCGCCCCCGCCTGCATTCTGAAGACTTCGCGAGGTTCAGGTCAAGCTGCGAACCCGATCTAAGTTACCGGTCCAGCGCGTGGGCGGGCCGGGCCGTCGGCACCTTCAGGTAAAGTGGGGGCGCAGCTCAGTCCGCTGGGGTCGCCGTGCTTGGCTTGACCTCGATGCGGATGACGTGGGCCCTGCGATCTGGATCGAGCGTGACACCGACGGACGCGTCGGGGGAGCCGAGCACGGCAGTGGCGCGGTCCTCGATGCCAGGCGCTTTGGATGCCTCGTTCCAGAGTCCGACCACGAGCTCGTAGGTGCCGGGAGGGAGCTTGGGCTCGGGGAAGATCCGAAAGGGATCAGTGATGTACGTGTGGGGTTGCCAGCTCGCGACCGGATGGCGCCCGGAGACCGGGATGTGGTCGGCGTTGAGGCGAGGGCGTGCACCGTCGGAGACGCCGAGCAGGTGTGTGAAGATCTTCCACCCCGGACCGGGCGCGTTGATGACCTCCCAATGAAGCGTGATCTTGAGCGGGAGGCCGGAGACGGCGAACTCGGGTGCGTCGACGCCGATGAGGCGGACCAGCGGGCGTGCTGCGGGGGCATTGCCACCGTCTGGCGCGGTGGGGCTCGGGTCGCCAAAGACGATGTCGAGGGGACGACCCACGGTGGGCGGGAGTGTCGTGACGAAGTCGCGATGGGCGTTGGCAAAGAAGCGGGCCCAGCGTTGGTCGTTGTCGGACTTCCAGGCGAGCACATGTTCACGCAGGCGCGAAGCGACCTCGGGTGGGGTCGAGGCCATCAGGTTCGCCTTCTCGAAGGGGTCCTTGGCGAGGTCGAAGACCTCTGGGCCCTGGCGATCGAAGTGCCAGATGTATTTGAGCGGCCCTTCGTGAACGGCCATACAACGCAGGCGGAGCCAGCACGCGGCGAACACACGATCGTGGCCGTCGGTTGTCAGCAGACTCTTGCCGGGGAGGCCGGAGACGACAGGGGTGCCGACCCATTCGAGGACCGTCGGGACGATGTCGATGGCGTGGCGGTTGCCGGCGATGCGGGCCCCGGCGGGGACGCCCGGGCCGACGAGCAGCATCGGGATGTGGAGGCCTTCCTCGTAGATGACCGAGTCGTGTTGGAATCGACCGTGCTCACCGAAGGCCTCGCCGTGGTCGCCGACGAGCACGATGAGGGTGTCGTCGAGGCGGCCCAGCGCCTCGAGCCCGGCGAAGAGCTCGGCCAGGACGGTGTCGAGATAGCTCGTGGCGTTGAGGTAGGCGTCGAGCTCGCCGCTCGTGCGTTTGACCTTGGGGAATGTGCTCGGCGTCTTGTAGGTGTGGTGCGTGCTCAGCGTGAGCAGCGTGAGGAAGAACGGCGCCTTGCGGGCGGCGACCCAGTCCAGCGCGGGTTTGACGAGCGCGCGGTCCTCCCAGCCGAAGTAGCTCGTTTCCTCGAAGCCGGCGGAAGGAAGGGTCTCCTTCGATTCGAAGGTCGTGTAGTCCATGTTGCGCACGAGCTGGTCGCGACGTTCGAAGTGGGCGGTGGCCGTCTGCATGAAGGCCGTGTCGAAGCCCTGCTGGTTCAGGAGGCGGGCGAGGCAGGGGACCGGGAGGCCGGTCGGCTCGGCCTCTTCGATGGGGACGTCGAGCTTCGGGTGGATGCCGCAGAGGGCACCGACGAGGGCCTTCGAGGTGTGGGTGACCGAGGGCCAGGCGTGCTCGACGACGGCGCCCTTTGCGGCGAGTGAGAGCAGAAACGGGGTGGTGTCGAGCTCGGGTGTGTAGACGCTGGTGGCGCTCGCGCGCAGCGACTCGAGCACGATGACGATGACGTTGCCGCGCGGCTTGTCGGGTCCCTTCGCGAGCACGACGGGGATGTCCTCGACGGCGTCGGCGTGCGGCCCGCCGGCGGGGTGGGATGGGTCGTCGGAGCCGAGGACGTCGCCCGCGAACTCGGCGACCACGTTGCCCGTGAGCGGCAGGACGGGGTCGGGCACGTCGGAGACCAGGGCGAAGACACCCGTGCAGGCGGGGGCGAGCAGGACGAGGCCGATGGCGCCGAGCGAGAGCTGGCCCGGCGTGGTGGGTGTGGCCGGTGTGGCCGGTGTGGCGGATGCGGCGGCCCTCGATGCGACGGCGAGTGACTTGCCGGGTCGGCGCCACGCGAGGCGCGGCAGGAGCTGAAGGGCGAGGACGAAGCTGAAGCCGAGCCAGACGGCCGGTCCCATCTCAGACAGGTAGACCTTGCCGAGGGCGTCGAGCTGGTCGAGGCCATACCAGAGGGTGTAGCCATCGAGGATGGCGCCGGTCGTGAGCCAGAAGCCATGCTCGACGAAGACGAGCAAGGTCAGTGCGAGCACGGCGCAGTGTGAGGCGAAGCCCGCCGCGATGCGCCACGGGCCGCGTGTGAAGCGCAGCGCGACGTAGACGACACTGAAGAGTACCAGCGCGAAGACGAGGTCCGGAAAGAGTGCGGCCAGGAAGGAGGCGACATCACCTTCCGAGGCTGCGAGGAGCTTGTGGACCTTTGCGAAGATACAGATGAGCGCGAGCGGTGCTGTGAGAAACAGCGCATAGCGCAGGGCCGGAAACGCAACGCGCGACGCGACCAGCGATGCTTGTTTGGCATCTGGCGGGGTCTCGAGCGGAACCGGGGTGTCGGTGGCCACGACGGCGGATCAGATACGCGATGGATGGGCCCGATACAACTCTGAATTCGGGGGCGGGTTGCGTTGGGGACGATGACGGCTCGGAGCTCAAGGCGAATCGGCGATGACGGTCAGCGTGGCGCGAAATGGGACGTCATCGGGGGGGTTGGCCGGGTCGAAGCCGAGCACACCAGCCAGGGTCTCGGCGGCGCCGGTGGGTTCGAAGCCGGCGAGCGTGACGAGCGCGTCGATGAGGTCGGTGACCGAGAGGCGGCCTTCGAGCATCAGGTCGCCGCCATCGGTGAAGGCGATCGTCGGGCCCGAGAGGGTCGTTTCGATGAGGCCGACCGATAACGCGATGCGCCCACTCGAGGGGTCGGGGATCGGTAAGGCGAAGTCGAACGGGGCGGAGACGAAGGTGTCGCCTTCGAGGGTTGTCGGAGCGACTCGGACGGAGGCGAACGAGGCTGTGTCGAGGCCAGACGGTTCAGCCGCAATCGCGAGGTGGGCAAGGCGGGCCGGCGTGGACGGTGGGGCGTCGAGCGCGATGCGGAGCAACGGGACGAGGGAAGCGAGGACGGAGGCGGCGAGGTCGGAATCGGGCTCTTCGAGGGTGAAGCTGCCGGCCGGGGCGCTGGCGCGCAGCGGGGTGCGGACGATTGCGCCGCCGATCGGGAGCGGGGCGGAAGCGGTCTCGAGCAGGCCGGCGACGCGATAGATGCCGGGTGCCGAGACTGCGAGGGACGGGGTGCCGACGGCGATAGTGGTCTCGGTGTCGTCGCCAGTGGAGGTCAGCGTGACGCTCGCCAGAGAGGCCGTCGAGCGATGGCCAGCTGAAGGTCAGTGCACTGGTCGGGTCGGCGAAGACGGGGGTCAGAGCGAGCTGGTCGGGGTCGGTGGAGCGGCCGGCGATGAGGTCTGCTATCTGGTCCTGGCGGTGGGTCCAATAGCTGAGATGGTGGGTCTTGGTGTGGACCCGGAAGGGGTAGGTCGTGCCGTTGGGGAGGGCGGTGTCGGGGGTGAAGCCGCCGCCGTGGGTCTGGGCTGCGGGGTAGCGGTAGGCGGCCTCACGACGGCGGATGATGGTCTCGGCCAGGGTGAGGTGGGCTTCGGATCGAGCGAGCAGAGCGGCGATGTCGGGTGCGGTTGGGACGCTGGTGCGAAGGGCGATGGCGATGCTGTAGAGTGTGTGGGTGTGGCGCGCACGGACGGCGTTGATGGCGAGGCCGTCGACGGTCTCGTCGTAGAAACGGAGCGCGTCGTTGGAGACGGATGGGCGTTCCATGAGGAGGCGATCACGCCAGCCTTCGTATTCGGCGGCGAGGGCTTCGAGTCGATCGAGGTCGGTCGCGACGAAGCGGGTGAGGTCGGCTGGCGTGAGAGTCAGGACGTCGCGGAAGGGCAGCCGAACGGGGCGGAACTCGAGGCCCGACGCAGCGCCGAGCTCGTCGGCCGGGTCCTCGCCGGCGAACATCGTATAGATGCCACCTGGGCGGCCGCGGAAGTCGGGGGCGTCGAGGAAGTGGGTGCGTTGGGAGTCCATGACCTCGGTCAGGACGTCGATCCAGGTCGTGCGTGCGGGGCAATCGGATGGGAAGATGGTCGGGTCACAGAAAGGGTCGGCGAGCTCGCCGAGGAGTGTCTTCAGCGGGAGGTCGGACTTCCAGTGGAGGAGGCCGACCGCGTAGTCGGCCTGCCAATAGCCCCACTCGTGACCGCTGTTGAAGAGGCGGTGGTCGCGAAGTGTGCCGCCATTCTTCAAGAGCAGCGGGGCGACGAGCTGGATGTCGCGCCAGCGCGAGTGCAGATAGAGTGGCATATAGACAGGAATGGCATTATCCCAGCTGAGCCAATAGGCACTCTCGGGGAAATAGATGAGGGGGCGGCCGGCAGCCGAAGCCTGGGTCATGAGGCAGAGCTTGTGGGCGAAGGTCTCCTGATTGTAGACCGGGGCGGGGCCTTCGAGCGGGTGGAACATGACCGTGTGGACACGCGCCGTGAAGCGTGGGTCGGTGTGGAAGGCGAGGTCATAATAGTCGGCGACGCCGCGGTCGTTGGTGCCGGGTGGGCAGCCCAGGTCGTCGAAGTTGTCGACGGGTTGGCTGCCCGACGTGTGGTTGTTGACCTCGATGTGGAGGTCGGGGCGGAGGGTCAGCGCGGCCTGGCCGGCGAGGTCGATGAGGGCGACGGTCTCGAGGTCGGGGGTGGTCGTGAGCTCGGTCGGGCCGAAGTGGATCCCGAAGGCATAGGCGTCGGGTGCGGCGGCGAGGCGGTCGGCGACGACGGTGCGGACCTGGTCGGACAGCGGGGTCATGGACGTCGGGTCGAGGTCGGCGCTGGCTCCTTGTTGTTGGTTGTGGAGCGTGATGCCCGTGGAGCGCCGTAGGCCACGTCGCAAGCGGAGCCGTTCCAGGTCGGCGACTCGCGTGTCGCGATCGGCAGCGGGTGCGATGCCGCGACCGACCCCGCGCATGAGGTCGCCGCGGTTCTTGATGATCCAGTCGTTGACGTTGCGGGCTTCGGAGATGGGGTGGCGCGCGTCCGAGAAGGACTCGAGGTGTTCGAGCGGGTGGGCGCCATGAAACGTGTACGAGCGGTGCACGAAGTCGGGGCTGAAGAGCGGGCCGGGGCCGAGTGCCGTGGGGGTCGCGAGGCGTAGGGGGATTTGCTCGGAAGGGACCTGCGGCAGCCACTCGTCCTCGGGGTGGTAGTAGCGGGCGCCGAGGCGGCGCATGAGCTCGTAGACGGCGTAGAAGCGGCCGAGTCGGGTGTTGGAGGCCAGCGCAACTTCGAGGCGGGAGGTCGAGCCGTCGAGCGGGTTCTGGGTGGTGGGGACCTGGCGCGTGGCGAGGACGAAACGGTCGTCGTGATGGGGCTCGTCGGGGTCGATGAAGTCGGACGGGTCGAGTGCGGGGAGCGACCAGTCGGTGAGGGCGAGTTGGTGGGAGTCCAGCGTGATGAGGACGGCGGGTGAGTGGGACGCGATGAGTGCCTCGAGGTCGGTCGCGTCGGTGGTGCGCGCTACGACGATAGAGCCCGCCGAGCCGAGGTCGTCGAGAGGACCAACGGAGCGCTCGAGGGTGGATACGAGGACGGTGATGGCGTCGTCGAGGGCGAGCGTGAGGTTGGGGTCGCCGAGCTCGAGCCGTTCGGTGCCAGGGATTGCGACGAGAGGCGCGACGATGAGGATAGGAGTGGCGGGCCGTGGGTCGGCATCGTCGCAAGCGGACAAGGGGAGTGAACCCATGGTGGTGAGGAGTGCAACGAGAGGGGTGATCGAGAGGCGGACCGGCATGGGTCAGAGGCTATCACGCACGTGAGCTCGACCCCAGACGGGGTGCTGGCCGGTGGCTCATTTCGGCCACAACCATTTGATCTCATTGTGCTTTTGATGAGCGGTGCGCACCGTGCGCGGGATCGTCGTCGGGGCGTCGCCTATCGGATGCCGTAGGCCTTGAGCTTGTCGTAGAGGGTGCGCTCGCCGATGCCGAGGCGGTCGGCCGCCTTCTTGCGGTGGCCACCCACGGCTGCGAGGGCTTCGAGGATGGCCTGCTTCTCGACGGTGGCCATGGTGCCTTCAGGGCGCGGCGTGACGGCCGACATGACGAGGGACTCGGCCGTGATGGTCGTGTCGTCGGCGAGGATTGCGGCGCGCTCGAGCGCGTTCTTGAGCTCACGCGCGTTGCCAGGCCAGTCGTGGGCGAGCAGCGCCTGGCGGGCGGACGCATCGAGGGTGAGGCCACGCTTGCCGACGCTCTGGCCGACCCGGGTCAAGAGCGCCTCGGCCAGCGGCAACAAGTCCGAGAGGCGCTCACGCAGGGGCGGCAGGCGGACCGGAAAGACCGCGAGCCGGTGATAGAGGTCTTCGCGGAAACGGCCGGCGGCGATCTCGGCGGCCAGGTCGCGATTGGTCGCGGCGACCCAACGCACGTCGGCCGTCAGGGTCTGGGTGCCACCGAGGCGCTCGAAGCGGCGGAGCTCGAGGACCCGCAGCAGCTTGGCCTGGAGCTCGGGCTTGAGCTCGCCGAGCTCGTCCAGAAAGAAGGTGCCACCATCGGCCAGCTCGAGCTTACCGCGACGCCTGGCGGTCGCACCCGTGAAGGCGCCCTTCTCGTGGCCAAAGAGCTCGCTCTCGAGCAGCGTGTCGGAGAGGGCCGCGCAGTTCACGGCGATGAACGGCCCGTCCTTGCGGCGGCTCAGGCGGTGGACGGCGCGGGCCATGACCTCCTTGCCGGTGCCGCTCTCGCCGAGCAGCAGGACGGACGCATCGGTCTTTGCGACCTTGTGGATCGCCTGCACCACCGGGGTCATCGCCGGGTCACCCCAGGTCAGCGTCTCGTCGGCGGTGAGCTCGGCCTCGGCCCGGTCCTTCAGGCCGCGACGCTCGAGTGCGCGGCGGACCAGCAGGCGCAGCTCGGTCGGGCTGGCGATGGGCTTTTGCAGGTAATCGTACGCGCCGGCTCGCATGGCGGCGACGGCCGACTCGACGGTGCCGTGGGCCGTGAGCACGATGACCTCGAGCTCGGGGTGGTCGCCCTTGGCTTTGATGAGGAGCTGGTCGCCGGTGAGACGCGGCATCTTGAGGTCGGTGATGAGCAGGTGGAAGGCCGAATGGGTCAGCGCATCGAGCGCCGCCATCCCGTCGGCGACCAGGACGACCTCGTGTCCCTCATCCTCGAGGACCTCGCCGATGAAGCTGCGAATCCCCTCTTCATCGTCGGCGATCAGAATCCTGGCCATGGAGAAATCCTCTTGAGGGTCGTGATACTCGAAAAACGTGATGCTTGGTGCTCAAGGCAGCGCGATGACGACGAGGGCGCCACCACCCGCTACGTTCTCGGCGCCAATCGTGCCACCGTGGGCAATGACGATGCGTCGTGCGATGGCGAGGCCGAGCCCGGTTCCATAGATTTTACCTGTGGTTTTGAACGGCTCGAAGACGTGACTCACGGTGCCGTCGGCGTCGGGCTCGAAGCCGGGGCCGGTGTCGCGCACCCCGATGACGAGCCGGCGGTTCTGGGTCGAGACCGAGACTTCGATACGCCCGCCCTCGGGTGTGGCTTCGGCGGCGTTCGTGAGCAGGTTGACGAGCACCTGCTCCATGCGAGACCGGTCGAAACGCCAGCGCTCGGGAGCGCGCGACGACTCCACCGTGATACGTGGGTCGTTGGCCTTCTCGACGGCGGCGGTCACGAGCTCGAGCGGCGAGCCCTCGGCGATCTCGAGCGTGCCGGTGCGAGCGAACTCGAGGATCTGACCCATGAGGCGCTCGAGGCGGATGGCCTCGGCGACGACACGCTCGGCGTTCTTGCGGCTGCGCTCGCCCTCGGCCATTCGTTCCAGGACGAGCTGCGCGTGGCCCTTCAACGAGGCCAGCGGGTTTCTGAGCTCGTGACCGAGCACTGCCGACATCTCGCCGAGTGCGGCCAGTCGACGGTCGTGGGCGCGAAGTGCTTCGAGCTCGTCTGCGCGGCGCCCGAGTCGCCAGAAGACCAGCGCCAGGACGATGAGGGCGAGTGAGACGGCGCCACTCACGATGAGCTGATTACGCGCGGCATGTTCCAACGAACGCGCGAGCACGGGCTCGACCTCGATGACGAGGCGCATGCCGCGCCCACGACCGCCGGGTCGTTGCACGAGCGGCGCGTCGACGCGGAGCCGGTCTTCGATGACCTCGGGGCGGGGCTCCGGAGGGCCGTCGAACCGGTTGCGAGGCAAGGCGACGCCGCAGGGCTCGCCCGCGGCCTTGATGACGTCGCCATCGCGGGTCACGACGCCGACGTAGCGCAGCCCGGCCTCATCGAAGTCTTCGCGCAGGCCGACGAGGTCGGCGCGGTCCTCGTTGACGGCGTCGCGCAGACTACGGCGGACGGCGCGAAAGAGGTCCATCGTGCGGGCCTCGGCGACGGTCGCAGCGGCCGCCTTGCTGTCGACCCAGGTGACGAGGCCGGTCGCGATGAGTGAGGCGCCCATGGCGAGCATGATGAGCAGCATGCCCCACCGTGCCGGACGGGTGCTGCGGTGCGGAACATATATGTCGGGGCTCGGGGCGACCACCGTCATGACTCCTCGCTCGTCTGGCCGACCCCGGCCCAACGAGAAAACCCTCCTGGCGGGAAACCACCAGGAGGGTCGTTGATAGCACGTCATGCAGCCTTCATATGGACATCACGCGCTCAGACTTGGACATCACGCGCTCGGACTCACTCCACGTCGGGGGCGCCGCGCTCGCCGCCCCATCCGCCGCGTCCACCGCGGTGGCCGCCCATTCCGTCGTTGCCATGGCGGCCGCGCTTGCCTTTGCCAAAGCCCTTGCCGCCCTTCCCATCGAGGAACTTCGACGCGAACTTCTGGAACTGGTCAGGGGTGAGCACCTTCTTCACGGCGAAGCCGAACGAGACGCGCTGGTCGGCGAGCTGGCCCTGGAGGGCGTGGACCTCGCGCTGAGCTGCGCGCACCGACGCCTCCGTGGCGTTGGGGTCGAGCCATGCGGCCTTCGACTTCTCGCGGGCGGCCTTCATCTGCTCACGCAGCGAAGACGCCTCGTCGCGATGGGTCTCGTGCAGCGCCTTCAGGGCAGCCGACTGCTTGGCGTCGAGACCGAGCTTCTCGGCCATCTTCTCGAAGCGTGCACCGGGCTCGCCACCTCGACCATAGCCGTCACCGTCACCAGGGCCCTGTGCCAGCGCCAGGGGAATCGCAACGAGCAGCGCGATGAAACCGGCACCAGCCGAAAACAGGATCTTCTTCTTCACGGGAACCTCCTTGGGGCCGTCCAGGCCGTTGTCGACTGGACTACACTTCAAGGCGCGTGCCATCGCCGATAGCGAAGAGCCAACCCTTTCAGCACAATGACTTATGGACTTCTGGTTGCATCGGCGGGGCCGCTCTCTGCGGATTCCGCAGGCCATCTCTGCGGGCACTGCAGACCCTCCGCAGCCCCTTGCTCCATGAACGAGGTTGACCCGATCGGGTCTTATGGCGCAGGTTCCAGTTGTGTCGGGGTCGTCCGTCGTGCGTGGACCCTGCCCTACCGTCACAGGAGTTCCGGGTGATCGTCTCCCCCCGCCGTGTCCCGTTTGCGGGCGCCACGTTCGCGCTCGCCATGGTCTGCTCGCCGGCCCACGCCGAGAGCCCGCGCATCAATACGCAGACCTTCCTCCCGTCGCCACATGGCGACGACATCCTGAGTACCGCGACGACCGCCCACCTCGCGGCCGGCTCATTCAACGCGGCCCTGTGGCTGAGCTTCGGGCTCGACCCGCTCGTCTTCGTCGACGCCGCGGGCAACCTCCCCGACCACGAGGTCATCGCGAGCCAGCTCGGTGTGCATGCCACCGCCGGGTTCGCCGCAACCGACTGGTTGTCCATCGGCCTCGAGGTACCCTTCTTCCCTATGTTGGACGGCGACGACGCCGGCTTCGAGCCGCTCGGTCCCGTGCCCAGCGCTGCCTTTGGCGATGTGCGGCTTTCGGCCAAGGCTGGATTGTTGCGACGGCCTCGTCTCGGCGACGGGTTTGGCCTGGGCCTCGAAGTGTCGTTCGGGCTGCCGACCGGGGACCGGGACGCGTTCGTGACCAACGGCTTCTCGGTGACGCCGATGCTGGTCGTCGATGGGCGGGTAGGCCCCTTGCGGCTCGCCGGCAACATCGGAGCGCGGCTTCGCGGCAGCGATGATGTGACCATCGGCACCGAGACGGGCCACGAGCTCGTGTTCCGGGCGGCCGTGTCGGTCGACATCATCGAAGACACGTTGGCCCTCGTCGGCGAGGTCCATGGGGCGAGCCACAACTTCGAGAATGACAACAACACCCATGTGGAAGGACTCATCGGTGGGGCTGTGAACGTCGCCGAGGTGGGTTCGGGTCACTTGCATGTGACGCTTGCGGGTGGTCGTGGCTTCGCCGAGGGCTACGGGTCGACGTCCGCACGTGTCGTGGCGATGGTCGGCTGGACGCCGCGGGCGGAGCGCCCCGTGGTCGTGGTCGACACCGACGGGGATGGCATCCTCGACACCGTCGACAAGTGTGTGGCGGTGGCCGAGGACAAGGACGGATTCGAGGACACGGACGGCTGCCCGGACGCCGACAACGACGGCGACGGCATCCTCGATGACGCCGACGGATGTTTCGAGTCCGAAGACGTCGATGGTTTCCAGGATGACGACGGCTGCCCCGACCCGGACAACGACGGCGACGGGATCCTGGATACGGCCGACAAGTGCCCGGACGCGGCCGAGGACAAGGACGGTCACGAGGACAGCGACGGCTGCCCCGATCCCGACAACGACGGCGACGGGATCCTCGACGCCGAGGACGACTGCCCGGCCGACGCTGGCAATCGCTGCGGCATCAAGGTCGACCCGTGTGAGATCCGCATCGATCAGACGGTGCAGTTCGAATACGACCAGGCCGTCATCAAGCCGGAGAGCTTCGCCATCCTGGATGCCGTCGTGTCTCTCATGTCGACGCGCGACACCGTCAAGAAGGTGGAGGTCCAGGGCCACACCGACAACGAGGGGACACCCGACTACAACCTCGACCTGTCGCAGCGGCGGGCGGATGCGGTGGTCGCGTACTTCGTGGGCAAGGGGATTGTGGCCGAGCGGCTCGCGCCCAAGGGCTACGGTCAGACGAGACCCATCGCGGCGAATACGAATGCGGCGGGGCGGGCCCAGAATCGGCGTGTGCAGTTCATCATCCTCGACCCGGTCATCACCGGTTGTGGGCGCTGAGACGACCAGCGTCACGATTTCTCGATTTTCGAACCACATGGGCCGGGGCGGCAACGCCCCTGGCGTGACTTCACAGCGGAGAGGAGTGCGGACATGCGAAAGATGGCGCTGGGTGTGGCGGTGCTCATGGCGAGTACGGCCTGCGACGACGGCTCGAGCATCGAGACCTTCGACTGGAAAGGTATGGAGGCACGGCTCACCGTGCTCGAGCAGGAGAATACGACCCTCAAGAGCGAGCTCTCAGAGCGGGCAACGACGGCGGCGCTCGCGGACTATGCGCGGCTCGCCGATCTCGAAGGGTGTGTGCGCGAAGAAGACCTGGCGGGATATGCGCGGCTGGAAGACCTGCCGGAGTACGCGGACCTGTCGCTCTATGCGCTGAAGTCCGACCTCGCGGCTTATGCACGCACGTCCGACCTGCCGGACTTGTCGGGGTATGCCCTGCGCTCGGAGCTCGAAGGCTTCGTGCAGAGCGAGGACCTCGAGCCGTATGCGCTCGATGCGGACCTGTCGGCCTATGACGACGTCATCCATCTGATTCCCGACGACGTGACCAAGACGATCCCGGGCGACTTCCCGACGCTCGAGGCGGCGTTCGCGTGGGCGCAGCACTTCTCGATCGCGCGGGGCAAGACGGTCACCTTCCAGCTCGCCGACAGCGACAACCCGTACGTCTTCGATGCTGCCCTCAATGCGAGCCATCGAGACGGTGGGCTCATCAATATCCTTGGCAATGCCGCCGACCCGACACGGGTCGTCCTGCACTTCCCGACGAGCTCGGGCATTGCGCTCCGGTTGGGACGACTGGGGTTGGTCAATGGCGTCACCATCCGAGGTGGTCGCGACGAAGGTGCGGCGGCCGGGCTCAGCGGCGTCGTGGCGAGCGAGGGCGGCGTCATCAGGCTCGGTCCGAATGTCGTCATCGAGAACTTCACCGGATATGGCGTTCGGGCCGTTTCCAATGCGTACATCCAGGCGGGCGGCGTGACGGTGCGGGGCAATGGCATCGATGGCTTCTCGGCTGTCGATGGCGCCACGATCGTCGCCTCTTCGAGCCTGGCCGAAGGCAACCTGCGCGATGGGTACAACGCAGCCATCGGTGCGGTTATCGATGCCAATGGGGCGCGGGCGTTGGACAACGGGCGCAACGGCTTCAACGCCTTTGGAAGCTCGGTCATCTATTCGGTCAACGCGGTCGCGACGGGCCACCCGAGCCACGGCATGGTGAGCAACCACGGCGCCGTACTCTATGTGCTGAACGCCAACGCGTCTGACAATGACGGGCACGGTATCACGTCGTTCATGGGCGGGTTCGTCGACGCGAGCAACGGCACGTTCAACAACAATGCGTTCAATGGTCTCAACGGGTCGCTCGGGGCGACCATCAACGCCCAGTCGTCGCGCGCGAACGAGAACGGTCAGTCGGGGTATGCCGGTTGGCTCGGAACCGCGATGCAGGTGGCTGCGTCCGAGAGCCGGGACAACGCGCAACACGGGTTTGCGTCGTGGCTCGGCTCGGCGGTGCAGGCGGGTGTGATCTTCGCGACCGGGGTCTCGACGGTGGCGCAGGGCAATGGCAGCGACGGGTTCGTGGCCACCGCCGGGTCGGTTCTCGAAGCCATCGCTGCGAAGTCGATGGACAACGGTGGCCAGGGCTTCTCGGCGTGGCTCGGGTCGTCGATCAACGCCACGGTGCACGGGCCGTCAGGGGCCGCGGCGCAGGCGACGGGCAATACGTTTGGCGGGTTCTCGGCCGGGGTCGGCTCGGAGATCGGGGCGGACGGCGCGACGGCGGCGCAGAACGGCGGAGACGGGTTCCACGCGAACATCGGGTCGGCGATTACGGCGAACATGAACTGGGCGCTCGCCACCGACGAGATCGACCCGCTACCGGCCGTGGCGCGTAGCAACACGGGCCGGGGCTTCGACGCTTCGGGTGGCTCGGTGATGCTCGCCCAGGGGGCTCATGCGATCGACAACACGGGGCATGGCTTTTCGGCGCACCTGGGGTCGACGCTGTCGAGCAGCCAGGACTGGACCGAACATGCGGCCGTCGCACAGGGCAACGGCCAGCACGGGTTCTTCGCGTACATCGGCTCGACGCTCGAGACGGGTGCGGCGCGGGTCAGCGACAGTGGCAACGATGGTGTGCATGTGACGATCGGGTCGGCTGGTAGGGCGGACGGGGCGCAGGTCGACGGCGCGGTGAGCGGCGGCATCACGGCCTGGCATTCGTCGACGGTGGTCGCGTCGGAAGCGGTCGTGAAGAACGTGACGTTGGGCCACGGTATCGGGGCATACGAGGGGTCGTCTATCTCGAGCGGCTCGGCGCGCGTCGAGGACACGGGCGGGCCCGGCTTCCATGCGTCGAGCAACTCGACGATCTTCGCGGCCGATGCCGAAGCGGTCCGAACCGGGATGGGATTTGCGGCGTGGAGCAACAGCTTCATCGAGGCGAACAGGTCTCGCTCGGAGGCGGCCGGGGAGGCAGCGTATCGCGCGCAGGGCGAGTCGATGATCGCGGCGGATGGAGCGGTGGCCGTCGAGACCGTCGGGAGCTGCTTCATGGCGCACGACACGTCCAACGTCCAGGCGAGCAACACGTCGGCGATCGCATGTGGCATGCATGGTTATGATGCGTGGAACGGCTCGACCATCTCGACGAATGGGGCGACCGCAACGAGCCCTATCGGCAGCGGGTTCACGGCGTGGGGTGGCTCGGCTCTGATGGGTGGGCAGATGGCGGTGACCGACTGCGGTGAGACGGGCATCGCGCTCGGGACCGGGTCCTATGGGTCGAGCTGGGACGTGAGCGTCGTGGGCTGCGACGGCGACGGTATCTCGGTGGCGCGGGGCAGCTTCTTCGAGGCGGGGTCCAGCGACGTCGCAGAGGACCTGCGGTCGCGGTCTAACGACAACGGGCGCCATGGTCTGCATGTGAACGGCGGGTCGTACGCGGCCATGTCGGGTCTGCAGGCGGACGGCAACCGGTTGACGTCGGTCGATGCTGGCGCGTTGTCGGGTGTCGAGGTCAATGGGTCGACGTTGACGGGCTCGCTCGAGGGGCTCGGATTGAGCGCCGTCGGGACGAGCTGGGTGACTGCGAGCCAGAGCCTGATCGAGAACAACTTCCGGGGCGGGGTGAACTGCGGGGGGTCGTCGTTCTGCACGGTGACCGATTCGACAGTGCGCAACAATGTCGGCTCGACCGAGGGGTTTGTCTTCGGTCTGAATGTCTTCTGGGACGGATGGCTGGATGTGACAGGGACGGTTTCGTCGGGGCATCCATTTGACACGAATCAGCCCCGCGAGAGCCAGCCCGAGGACTGGGGTCCGATCTATGATGGGTCGGTGCCAGTAGCGGTACCGTGAGGGGTTGAGCGAGGGTGATTGGGGCCGCGGGGTGCTGTGCCTTGCGGGGATGAGTGATTGGGGACGGACGACCCCAGCGGCCCCACTTCGGGGGTGACAGCCCGCATCACCGGGCTGTCGTCCCGATCCTTTTGATAACTACCATTTCGCGATGGTGGTTTTTGGCATATTCACGACAAATGTCGTCGGCATGAAGGTCGCACAAGGCTCGTAGCGTCTCCCCAGCGTGGTCAGGGGAGCGCTTCGAGGAGGTTGCGCGATGTCAGAGCCCTACGAGACGGTGAAGTCCCCGACGATTCGAGACGGTGGCCGGATTTCCGGGAATGAGGGGAAGGCGCGGGGGGACGGGAAGGAGGCTGCGCCCGGGTCGCGGCGGTCGCAGGTCGTGCCGCCGCACGGGACGATGGAAGAGCAGGAAGCCGCCACCGACCCGAAGCGGCAACCGGGGGCGGAGGCGCAGCAGGCGGCGCTGGCGATGCCAGCGGAGTCCTGTGGGGTGCTCGTCGACAAAGCCAAGGAGGAAGGAAGGATCGAAGGGCGGAACGAGTGGGCCGTGGCAGTTTCGCGCGATCACCTCAGGGCGCTGGCGGACGCTGACACGAAGGTTGCCAAATGGCTCGGGGCGACGGAGCGAAAGCTCGACGAGCTGCTCGCGATGGATGTTGCCCTGACCGATCTCGGGCGGAACGTCGGGAGCGCTGTTGCAGCTGAGCGGCGAGCATCGAAGGCCGAGGGTGCAAAGGCAGCGCTTGGCTTTGTGAGCGCCGTGTTCTCGGCGGTCGTGAGCGGCAAGACCGCACTTGGGCTCATCCTCGCGGGTATCAAGGCGCTACGAGCCCGCGGTTCTGCGGGTCCGGGAGTGGTCGCCGTGGGCGACGGCATCAACTCGTTTTTGGGCGCGGTCGGAGGGGTGGCCAAGAAGGTCCCGTCATTCACCGAAGCCGACGGATCATTCAAGAAGTTGGCGCATCAGGTCGAAGCAGTGTCTCGCGCGGTGGTCGAGCTGGGGCGGTTCGGAATGGACCAGAGTCTCATGATCATCGAGGACCACCTCGGCGACGCAAAGACCGCTGCCAAGGGCCTGACCGCCATCGTCGATAGAGTGACCTCACCTGAAGCGCTTAGCGAGTTCGAGAGCGAGGTCGCCGCGCGGCACGAAGGCTTTGGTCTGCATGAGGACACGCTGCGGACGCTGAAGGCGAGGCTCGAGGCGTCGCGGAAGCTCGGGGCGGGAGCGATGATGCCGATGAGCGGGATGCGGAGCCTGGTGGACGCGGTGACGGCGCGGCATGCGGCCGACGAGCTGAGGCTCGGAGATGTGCGGATGAAGCTCGTGTACCTGAATCCCAAAACGCTGGAGCCAGAGGCCGAGACCGCCACACCGCATGGACAGAAGATGATCGTGAGTCGCGAGCCGATGGCGCTGGAGTCGCTGCCGCTGAAGTCCCGGATCGAACACGTCGAGGGTGGGTGGAGCGGACGGACTGTGAGCGCGAACGAGGTGGCCGCTATCGGAGACACCCTGAAGGAGGAGCTCATGGTGCGTGAGGACAGGGTCGAGGTGCGATGTGGGAGCTATCGAAGGGAGGTCGAGGCCGCGATCTGGAACGACCCGGTTGCGCGTGAGGGGTGGAAACGCGGGATCGAGAACTGGCGGGAGCAGACGGGTCCACGCGCGAGGGTGGACCAGCCGAGGCGGGCGGTGCTCCGTTGAGAGCGGATGGCGAGTCAGAGTGCGAGTCTCAGCGGCGACTGCCGGGAGACGGGCCGAGCGCGAGACCTATCAGGCAAGGGAGACAGACCATGCGTTATCTTGATCTTCGAGGTTTTATGATGTTCGTCGTTGTGGCCTGTGGGGGCGATTCTGACGACGTGCGTGTGGCGGATGCGATGCCGGAGGTTCGGTCGCTCGAACATGTGCCATCCGTCACCGAGGTGTTTGAACGCCCGCTGGACGAGCGGCCTGGCGACGGTGGCCTGGAGTATCCAGGACGAATCGAATTCGGGGGCTGTACCGCCATGTCGTTCAGAATCAAGAGCGGGGCGCTGATCGGGTTGCGGATGGCCTTGGGCGACGGGGGAAAGAGCGACTTTGTGTCCGCCGAACACTACCCGTTCAGTCGCACCACGTTGGTCACCTTCGGGGAGTCCTTCGCGTCACTCAGCGATGATGACGCTCGTGGGCTCGATCCGGCAGCCGAAGCTTGCGTAGGCGCTCTGGGAGGGCTGAGCGGACTTCGCAGCGGATACGAGCATGGAACACCGCGGCCGTTGGCCAAGGCCGGGTGCCGACCGGACGTATATCTGATGGATTATGACAAGTTCCGAGAGGACGAGTCGGGACGTCGGTTGCGACCACGATTCGTGGATGATCTGCTCGTCACGAATCGACGCGGTGGTGGGCTCGAGTGGCGAGGGGTGGTGAGGGACGACAAGGGGCGGCCGACGGAGGTGTGGACGGAGGAGCCGGAGCCGGAGCTCTACGACGATGGGGATTGGGTGGTTAGCAGGGAGTATCCGCCACGCGGTTGGAATCAGGTGACTGGGTGTGGCGAGAACGACCCGTTCATGCCGGCGTCGGTGCAGGCGTGGGCGCCGAAGAGGTCAGCGAGTGTGCGCTTGCGTTGGTACGAACACGTCGATGTGCCCGCCGAGGTGTGGACGGAGGCGGACCAGGTCGGCGAGGGCATGTATGTGGCATTCGGAGATGACGGATTGCCATTGGTTGTCGGATGGCAATTTCAGGGGTTGCGTCATGGACCCTGGTACTATTTCGGATGGCGTGAGGACGACGGGGCTAGGCGGGCGACGCTGGTGCGGATCGAGCGGTGGGTGGTGGGTCGGGTTGCGTCAGCGTGGGACGCAGGGCCCGACGAGGTGGTGCTTGGCACGGAGTGGGACTCCTTGTGCAAGCGGCCGAGCGAGGCGGAGGTCAATCGCAGGTGATGGCGCCGGTCGCGCATAGGCGGGCGTGGCGGTCGCACTCGTCCTTGTCGCCGAGGTCGCAGGCGCGCTTGGTGTAGGTCGCGATGTGCGGGTAGTCGACGTTGCCGCTGTCGAGGAGGGCCCGGGCGGCGTTGGAGCAGGCCTTGGTCGAGTCGAGGTCGCAGCCGCGGGCGAAGAGCTTTGCGGCGAGGGTGTAGTCCTTGGGGTTGTGTTCGCCGGACGCCATGAGGATTCCGGCGCTGTTGCAGGACTCTGCGGAGCCGAGGTCGCAGCCGCGGGCGAAGAGGGTGAAGGCATGCTTGGGGTCTTTGGGGCCACCGACGCCGGCGAGGTGGAGGCGACCAGCGAGCGTGCAGCCCATGTGGCTACCGAGGGTGCAGGCGCGCTCGAGGAGGGTGCGGGCGGCGGGCTTGTCGCCGGAGTCGTTGCGGAGGGCGCCGGCGTAGGCGCAGCCGTCGGGGTAGTCGGCGGCGCAGGACTTGTCGATGAGCGCAAGCGCACGTGTGGGGTCGGTAGGGAGGCCGGTGCCGTTGTGGAGCATGTCGCCGAGCATCATGCAGGAGCGGCCGTCGTTGGCGTCGCAGCCCTGGGTGAAGCGGGCGGCGGCGGTGGCTAGGTCGCGCGGGCGGCCGATGCCGAGGTGGAAGCAGAGGCCTTCGCGGGCGCAGCTGAGGGGGTCGCCGGCGGCGCAGGTCGAGGCGAAGAGGTCGCAGGCGGGGACCGGTTGTTGAAGGGTGGAGATGCCGTCGAAGAGGCGCTCGGCGGCGGTGCGGCAGGAGGTGGGGTCGCCGGATTGGCAGCGGGTGAGGAGGGCTGCGAGGAAGATGCGGGGGCCGACGTCGGCCTCGGTGGCGGCGGGGGTCTGGGCGTGCTGGACGAGACGGACGCAGGCGTCGGGGCAGTGGCCGTCGTCGCAGAGGGCGCGGAGGGTGGAGAAGTCGGCTTCGGCGACGTTGATGGGGGTATTGGGTTGGGTGGTCTGGGAGGGGTTGGGTGGGGCTTTACAGGTGGCGTCGGGGGCGGCGTGGGCGGATGTGAGGGGGACGGCGAGGGCGATGAGGAGGGTGCGGGTGGGGTGCATGAGGGGACCTCGGGTGGGGTGTCGAGGGGGAGACGGGGGCGGATGTGGGGGTTGAAATCGGGCGTGGGGGCGGCGGCGGGTTGGGGGCTTGACGCGGGACGGTTGGGGTTTATGGCGTCCGGCTAACGTTTGAGAGAGTTGGGGGATATGACATTACCGAAGCGGCGACTGCCGGGGACGGCGTACTTTTTGACCGGGGTGTGTGAGCGGCACGAGTTTCGGCTGAAGCCGACGCCGGAGACGAATGCGGCGTTTGCGTTCACGCTGATGGAGAGCGCGATGCGGCATGGGGTCGACGTGGTGGCGGTGTGCCAGATGTCGAGCCATTACCATGCGGTGGTGTTCGATCGGCTGGGGACGCTGTCGGAGTTCCTGAGGGATTTCCATGGGGTGATGGGCAAGTACGGGAGCGCCCGGGACGAGGTCGAAAAGACGAAGTTCTGGTGTTCCGAGGACGGGCGGGAGATCGAGCTCGGGGACATGGAGACGGTGATTGAGAAGGTGTCGTATTCGCTCGCGAACCCGACGAAGGACTTCGTGGTGTCGGAGCCCGGGGAGTGGATTGGGGCGATGACGCCGGTGGCGACGCTCGGGCTGGGGGTGGGCAAGGTGTACCAGCGGCCGAAACGGTTCTTCGATGCGGACGGTGGGACGTCCGAGTCGGTGATGCTGTGGTCGGATTATCCGAGTGAATTCAGTGAGTTGATGGAACTCGACGAATTCCGGGCGCGGGTCGAGCAGCGGGTGGGCGAGTATGTCGCGGCGGCGCAGGCAGAGGTGGCGGCGGGGCGGGCGGAGTGGTTCGGGGTGGAGCGGACGAAGAAGGTGTCGGTGTGGCACTCGGTGGAGCGGGAGCGGGCGGCGGCGGGGAAGAAGGCGAAGGTGAAGAAGCGGGTGGCGGCGGCGACGATGGGGAGGCTGCAGGCCATGCTCGAGGCGTTGCTGGCGTTCCGGAAGGCGCATCGGCGGGCGTGGGAGGCGTTCCGGGCCGGGGCGGAGGCGATGTTCCCGGCGGGGACGTGGAAGGCGTGGCGATTCTATGGGGCGTCGCGCGAGGAGGGCGTGGCGGAGGCGATGAAGGCGCCTAGCTGACGTGAGACCAGGCTGACCTCGCGCGAGCGACATGCAGCCGCCTTGTTGCGTCCACCTCTACCCCAGTGCCCGACATCGCGAACCCAACCGGAGCCCGCTGAGCTGGCCCACGGCCCCCATTTGCCCACCGGCCGCCACCTCCCCCGTCCCCACCCCCCAACGGACTCCGTCCTTAGGAAGGAGGTGTGGCGCCACCCACGTCCATGACGTGTGTAAGGGATGCAGAAAGGGGGCTTGTCGGAGTCGCGTCGGGGGCGCTTAAGTGGTATCGGCTGGCTCGATGACGGCAGCCACCCGACTCCATTTCGGCCCATTCGAACGCCTCGTGCTCGCACTCGCCTTCGTCACCCAGGCGGCATTCTTCCCCTGGTTCCCCGAGCTCCGCTCCCCCAACGAGCTCACCCGCGTCTACCTCGCCGAGAGCCTCGTCGACGACGCCTCCGTCTCCATCGACGGCGCCATCGCTCGCCACGGCTCCATCTTCGACCTCTCCGTCCGCGAGGTCGACGGCCACCGCCGCCACTACTCCGACAAAGCCCCGGGCCTCGCCTTCCTCGCGACCCCCTTCATCGCACTCTACCACGCGACCTCTTCCGCCCCCGACCTCAACACCCAGGTCCGCCTCACCCGCTTCGTCACAGCGACCCTCCCGACCTTCATCCTCCTCGTCCTCCTCCTCCGATTCCTCCGTTCCGAGCTCGTCGACCGCCGCCTCCCCGCCATCCTCGTCCTCGGCTACGCCCTCGGCACCGTCGCCACCCCTTACAGCGGCCTGGCCTTTGGCCACCAGCTCTCCGCCTGCATCCTCTTCTCACTCTTCCTCGCCATCCGCGCCGATAAACCCCGCGCCCCCCTCGTCGGCCTCCTCGCCTCCGCCGCCGTCCTCGTCGAATACCAGAACGCCCTCCTTCTCCTCCCCTTCGCCATCTGGTTCCTCGCCCGCGTGCGCCTCTCCCCGCGACACCTCGCCCTGGCCGTCCTCGGCATGGCCCCGCTCACCGCCCTCCTCCTCGTCTACCACCACGCCGCCTTCGGCTCCCCCTTCCTCACCGGCTATTCCTTCATCGCCTCCTCCTTCGCCGAGGTCCACGCCCAGGGCCTCCTCGGCGTCACCCTTCCCAAGCTTTCCGCCGCCAACCTCTCCTTCATATCCCCTGCGAAAGGCCTCTTCTTCTTCTCCCCCTGGCTCGCCCTCGCCCTGCCCGGCCTCTTCCTCCTGGACCCGCGCGGCCCCCACCGCTTCACCCTCGTCTTCGTCGTCATCTACGCCCTCTTCGTCTCCTCCCTCGTCTACCCCGACGGCGGCTGGACCGTCTCCCAGCGCCACCTCGCCCCGATGGTCCCTTTCCTCATCCTCCCCATCGGCCTCCTCATCGACCGCCGCCGCTCCCCATTCGCGCCCGTCCTCGTCGGCCTGCTGATCCCCTCCATCGCCGCTTGCACCATCTCCGCCGTCGTCTGGCCCCACTGGCAAGACCACCTCCAGAACCCCTTCTGGCAGCTCGGTTGGCCCCTCTTCGCCGACGGCTGGGTCCCCGCCTCCGCCCTCGCCTTCATCTCTTCGTGGTGGCTCCTCGTCACTCTCCTCGGCCTCGCCTCGCTCTGTCTCCTCGCCTACCTCCTCGAACCGCTCATCCTCCGCCATCGCTACGTGGCACTCCTCGCCACCGCCGCCCTCACCACCGCCATCGCCGCGACCTACATCGCCCTCGCCCGCCTCCCCGGCCGCACCCAGGACGTCGAACGCGACCGCCAGTTCATCGAGCGCACCTACGTCCCCGACCCGCGCTCCACCGCCCTCACCCCGCCGCAAACCGCCACACTTCTAACGTCCCCGCCGCCCACGTCCGCCCAATGACGACCTGGCCCCGCCACCTCACCGCCACCCGCTACGCGACCCCGCTCCGCGAAGGCGGCTCGCTCCCCGCCCTCCTCGAAGCCGACGACGACGGCCTCTACGTCGTCAAGCTCCGCGGCGCCGGCCAGGGGACCCCCGTCCTCATCGCCGAGCTCATCTGCGCCGGCCTCGCCAACGCCCTCTCACTCCCCATCCCCGAGGTCGTCCGCATCGACCTCGCCCCCGCCATCGGCCGCAACGAACCCGACCCCGAAATCCACGCCCTCCTCGCCAAGAGCGTCGGCGACAACCTCGGCCTCGACTACCTGCCAGGCGCCATCACCTTCGACCCCGCCGCCGACCGCCGCCCTTCACCCGACCTCGCCGCGAAGATCATCCTCTTCGACCTGCTCGTGACCAACCCCGACCGCACCGCCCGCAACCCGAACCTCCTCTGGTGGCACGACAGGCTCTGGCTCATCGACCACGGTGCAGCCCTGTACTTCCAATACGCCTTCTCCCCCGACGCCCCGCACGCCCGCTCCCAAAGCCCACTTCCGCGCCTCGCCGACCACGTCCTCTGGCCCTTCGCCGCCCCACTCCCTACGGCCCTCGCGTCCTTCGCCGACCTCGCCGCTCACATCCCCACCGTCGTCGCCGCCATCCCCGACGACTGGCTAGCCTCGTCAGCGACACCCCTCCCCTCACGCTCCGAATACGCCGCTTGGCTCACCGCGCGCCTCGCCCACCTGCCGCACCTGGCAGACCTGGCACAGCTCGCCGAGGAGGCCGGCCGTGGCCGCTAGCGCGTCGTATGACTACGCCCTCATACAGCTCGTGCCGCGCGTCGAACGCGCCGAGCGCATCAACCTCGGCGTCGTTCTCTACAGCCTCACTCGGGACTTCCTCGCCACCCGCACGACGCTGGACGAGCCCCGTCTCCGAGCCTTCTGGCCGTCCATCGACATCCCGCTCGTGACCTCCCACCTCGCCGCCTTCGACCGGGTAAGCCTCGGCGACCCGACCGCCGGCCCCATCGCCCGCCTCACCCAGCGCGAACGTTTCCACTGGCTCGTCGCGCCGCGCAGCACGATCCTGCAGACATCCGCCGTACACTCAGGCCTCTGCGACGACCCGGCCCTCACTCTGACGCGCCTCTTCGAGCGCCTCGTTGCCTGCCCCGATTCGCCGTGAGCCTCACGCCACGACCCGGTCATCCCCGCACCCGCCGCCCAAATCAACCGCCGCTCACCGCTCACGCCCCAGCGTGTCTACCCTAGGCCGATGCAGTTCCTGCACATGTTCCGTCGCTGGTTCACCGCCCTCGGCAAGCGCCTCACCCCGCTCTGGCGTGCAATGCGCCCGGTCGTCCTCCCCGTCTGGAACGCCATCCGCCTCACCGTCGAAGGCCTCCTCGACAAGAACGCCGACCTCATGGCCGCCGGCCTCTCGTTCTACGCCCTCATCTCCATCGCCCCGCTGCTCGTCATCGCCGTCGCCGTCGGCGGCCTCGTCGTCGGCACCGACCTCGTCCAGGCCGAAATCCGCGCCCGCATCACCGAACAGCTCGGCGAAAAGATGGCCGACTTCGTCGCCTCAATCGCCACCGCCACCCAGGCCCCCACCGCCAGCATCGTCGCCACCATCCTCAGCATCATCGCGCTCTTGCTCGCTTCCTCACGCCTCTTTGGCACCCTCACGACCGCCATCAACACCCTCTGGGGCGTCCCCGAAGGCCACAAGTCGAACTTCGGCGCCGTCTTCTGGCGCTATATCCGGGGCAAGCTCCTCTCGATGGCCGGCGTCCTGACCGTCGGCCTCGTCTTCCTGGCACTTATCGCCGCCCGCTTCGCACTCACCTTCGTCGCCGCCTTCTCCGAGGATCTCGAGCTCCTCGAGACCATCTCGTTCTGGGAACACGCCGAGACCGCCGTCGCCTTCACCACGCTCACGGTCCTCTTCGCCGTCCTCTTTCGGGTCATGCCCGACCGACGCTGCCGCTGGCGCCCACTCATCCTCGGCGGCGCCATCACCGCCGTCCTCATGCTCGTCGGCCGCTCCCTCATCTCGCGCTACCTCGGCACCGCCACCATCGAGTCCGCCTTCGGCGCCGCCGGCTCCGTCGTCGTCTTCCTCTTCTGGGCCTACTACTCGGCCTTCGTCTTCCTCTTCGGCGCTCAGCTCACCCACGTCCTCGCGATGGGCCAGTACCGAATCAGCCAAGGCACCCTCACGCTCGAGTCCGCCCCACCCGACAAGGCCCCCTGACCCGTCCCACGCCCCCACGCCACCGGCATGACGGCCCCCTTCGATCACCCGACGCAACGCTTCGCGCCCCCTCACAGTTTCAGCCAATCCCCCGCCGCGCCTCACCCTTTGCGCCCGGCCCCCGCCTGCGCAACCGATTTCGCACAGGTGCGAAGCATCCTCCAGATTGCGGACCCCGATCCGCTGGTGTACGGACGCCCGTTCGCGCGCCCTGCCAAGTGTCCGGGGCGGCGCCCTTCGACGAGGATTCCCCATGAAGAAGACCACCAGCTTCAAGCAGATGCTGACCTCCCCCGAGCTCGAGTTCATCTGCGAAGCCCATAACGGACTGTCCGCCAAAATCGCCGAAGAAGCCGGCTTCAAAGGCATCTGGGGCTCGGGCCTCAGCATCTCGGCCGCCATGGGCGTGCGCGACAACAATGAAGCCTCCTGGACCCAGGTCCTCGAGGTCCTCGAGTTCATGGCCGACCAGACCAAGGTCCCCATCCTGCTCGACGCGGACACCGGCTACGGCAACTTCAACAACATGCGCCGCCTCGTGCAGAAGCTCGAGCAGCGCGACATCGCCGCGGCGTGTATCGAAGACAAGATCTTCCCCAAGACCAACTCCTTCATCAAGGGTGAGGCCCAGCCTCTCGCCGAGATCGACGAGTTCTGCGGCAAGATCAAAGCCGGCAAGGACGCCGCCAAAGACGACGACTTCTGCATCGTCGCCCGCACCGAGGCCTTCATCTCCGGCTGGGGCCTCGAAGAAGCCCTCAAGCGCTGCGAAGCCTACCGCCTCGCCGGCGCGGACGCCGTGCTCGTCCACAGCAAGCTCGCCGTCGCCGACGAGATCTTCGCCTTCATGAAGGAGTGGGACAATCGCCTCCCGGTCGTCATCGTGCCGACCAAGTACTACGCGACCCCGACCGACCTCTTCCGCGAGGCCGGCATCTCCCTCATCATCTGGGCCAACCACAACCTCCGCACGGCCATCAACGCCATGAAGGAGATGTCCGCCCACCTCTTCAAGCACCAGTCGCTCGCCGCCATCGAGAAGTCCCTTCCGACCGTCGAAGAGATCTTCCGCCTCCAGGGCATGGACGAGTACGAGAAGTGGGAGAAGGCCTACCTCCCCAAGACCTCGACCCCGCACAAGGCGGTCCTGCTCGCCGCCAGCCGCGGCAGCAACTTCGGCAATCTCACCGAAGACCGCCCGAAGGCGATGCTCGAGGTCGAAGGCAAGCCCGTCATCTCGCACGCCATCTCGGCCTTCAAGACCGGCGGCATCCGCGACGTGACCGTCGTCACCGGCTACAAGCCCGAGGCATTCGTCAACCTCACCTCGGTGAAGTTCACGCACAACGCCGAATGGGAAGACTCCGGCGAAGTCGGCTCGCTCATGGCCGCCAAGAAGGCCATCAGCGGCAAGACCGTCATCGGCTACGGCGACGTCGTCGTGCGCCCCTTCATCATCGAGAACCTCATCAAGGCCAAGGACGACATCACCGTCGTCGTCGACTACAAGGAGCCCCACACCAAGGCTCGCACGTCGGTCGACTGGACCCGGGTCACCCCGGTCCGCACCGGTGACGTCCCGCTCAAGGACGTCGAATACTCGCTCGTCCGCATCGACGACCGCCTCGACCCCGACGACACGACCCACAGCGTCTCGGGCGAGTGGATTGGTCTCGTCGGCCTGTCCGAAAAGGGCGCCAAGACCGTGCTCGACACGATCGACGCGCTCGCTCACAACGGTGCCGACATCGCGAAGTGGACGCTGCCGCACCTCATCAACCACCTGATCGAGAACGGCGTGAAGGTCGGTGTCCAGTACGTCCATGACAACTGGATCGACATCGACGACATCACCGACCTGTCGGACCTCTACAAGTTCTGATGACTCCATGCGTTTCGGCCCCACGAAGGATGAAACGCATGGAGACCGATCGGATCGCTCGGGCGAGCCTTCCCGCCCCAATCGTGTGAGCGGGGCGGTCGCCCGAGCAGACGTTTCACTGTGCCCCACGGGGGGGGCGCCCCTTGGCCCCCACTCTACCGAGAGCCTGATAATATGACGGAGCCGGCGACCACACGACTCTCCTTCGAGGTGCCGCGCGAGCTCGCCGGTTTCCGTCTCGATCGGTTCCTAACTGACCTCCTCCCCGACCGCAGTCGCAGCGCCATCTCGCGCCTCGTCGACGATGGTCGCGTGACGGTCGGCGAGGAACGCGCGACCAAGGCCGGCTTCGCCCTCAAAGGGGGCGAGGTCGTCCACGTCGACATGCCCGTCGCCCCGTCCGAGGTCGACAACCTCGGCGAGGACATCCCGCTGACCATCGTCTATCGCGACGCCCACCTCGTCGTCATCGACAAGCCGAGCGGGCTCGTCGTCCACCCGGCCCCGGGCCACGCAACCGGCACTCTCGTCAATGCGCTGATCCACTGGGCCAAAGAGGAAGACGTCGCCCTCGACATCGACGACGAGATCCGCCCCGGACTCGCCCATCGTATCGACAAGGACACGAGCGGCCTCATCGTCGTCGCCTTCGATGACCAGACCCTGCGAGGCCTGCAGGCCCAGTTCGCCGCCCACACGATCGAACGTGTCTACCGCGCGGTTGTCCTCGGAAAGAACCTCACCGAAACGGGCCGCATCGAGACCTTCTACGGACGCCACCCGAAGGACCGCAAGCGCTACACGGGCCGCCTCGAAACAGCGGCCCGCAAAGCCGTCACCCACTGGAATGTGATTACCCGCGGCTTCACCCTGGCGCTGGTCGAGTGCCGCCTCGAGACCGGCCGCACCCACCAGATCCGCGTCCACATGTCCGAGCACGGCTACCCCATCGTGGCCGACCCGATCTACGGCCACACGCTCTCACGCTCCAGCGCCGGCAGCGACACCGCCCGCATGAACCGCGAGCTCCTGGCGGCCCGCACCATGCCGCGCCTCGCCCTCCACGCCGCCGTGCTCGGCTTTGTGCACCCCATCACCGGCGAAAAGCTCCGCTTCGAGTCCCCCGACCCCGCGGACTTCGCCGGCCTGGTCAAAGCGCTCGGCGCCTGAGCGCCGTACTTCGCGTCGCTGCCTGAGCGCCGTACTTCGCGTCGCTGCCTGAGCGCCGTACTTCGCGTCTGCGCCTGAGCGCCGTACTTCGCGTCGCTGCCTGAGCGCCGCCTCGCGTCGTAACCACGAGATGATGGCCTCGCCCACAAGTCCCTGTGCTACTTGGCTTCTGGCGCCCGGGTGGGCGCCGAGCTTGTGGTATCCCATGGCCATGGGTACAGTTGCCCGGTTACATCTCAGAGTGCCGGAGCCGCCATGGAACCTTCGCACCACGCCTCGTCTTTCGGGGCAGCCCACTCGTGCTTTGCAATCGTCCTTGCCCTCGCCTGCACCCACTGCGGCCCAAACGGCGAGGACGAGGTCGACCAGGATGAGAGCGGCGACAGCGGCGACAGCGGCGACGGCACCGGCGGGCTGGGCGACTCGGTCGAGGTCGAGACCCACACGGGCGACGTCGCAACCGAGGCGGACAGCGACGACGGCCCCGACTCAGCCGACGCGACGCTCGACGCCCCCGACGTCCCGCAAGCGCGCGACCTGACCGTTCGCACGCTGCTCGCGGCCTACACGCTCGCGGTCACCGATGTGGCCGATGTCTATTGTGTGGTCACCGACCCGTTGGGCACCCTCTGGAACCTGCCCACGACCATCGACGTCCCGGTCGAGATCGAGCGCGTCGGAACACAAATCCGCTCGAGCATTCCCGGCCGCTACGAGGTCACCTGTCGCCTCAGCGAAGGCGACGCGACAGCCCTGCTCCCCGCCACCGTCGACATCGTCCCGAGAGCTCACGCGCGCATCGAGGTCGCGCTCTCGCCGCGGCTCATCGCCTATCCACGAGACGCTGAGGTCGAGGTCACCTGGGAGGCCTTCGACGGGCTTGGCAACCCCGTCATACTCGCACCCCACGAGGTCACGCTCACCACGACGCCAACCGATGTCGCCGCGCCTCTGAGCCCCACTCGCTTCCGAATGGCGCGCGATGGCGTCGTCGTCTTCGGTGTGACATCCGGCGGGGTCGATGGCAGCGCCGTCGCCATCGTCGACACCCAGGCCCCCGTGCCGAACGTTGCCTTCCCACCGGCTCGCGCCGCGATGGTGGCTGGCGTTGGACCCGTCCTCGTCGAGGGAACCTTCGACCTCAGCGGCTCACCTATCGTCGCGTTGACCGTCGACGGACAGGCCGCGACCGTGCAGCCGGATGGTTCATTCGCAATCCCCGTCGAGGTCCGGCACGGGTTGAACATCGTCGCGCTCGCGGCCACCGACGCGGCCGGCAACGTCGGTACGAGCACCCGGGTCTGGCTCCAGGCGACGGCCTTTTCCCCGCTCAATGAGGAGGCTCAAACGAGCCCGAGCGCGCCGCAGGTGCGGGTTCGTCTCGGGACCGACGCGCTGTTGGGCGACGCGGTCGAGACCCAGACCATCGACGACCTCGCACACGCCCTCACGAGCGGGCTCACCCTGGTCAACGACACCGTGGGCCGGCCAAACCACCGTATCGTCAACGCGTTCGCGTGGCAGGAGACGGGGCATTGCAGCGAGCCCTACGCGGAGCTCCAGTCGAGGGCGGTCACCTTCGAGCCTCACCTCGCGAGCGTGGGCTTCTCGCGTCCGTCCGTTGCAGGGACCGAACCCGGGACGACGCTCAGCCTCGGCACCGCCGACGGCGCGTTGGCCTTCCAATGGTCAGGGACGGCGCTCGCGGAGATCCTCTTCGAGACCATCTCGGAGCGCATCTCGCACGCGCAGGGGTGCGGTGACTGCACCGGCCTCGGCCCGTGGAGCGATTGGACCAACCACCACAGCACGGCAAAGGTCCCGGCCGTGCTGCCCGCCGCGATGAGCGCGCAGATTCGCTGGGACCCGGAGCGCAATCCGCCTGCGCTGACGGTGTCGCGGAGCCACGACATCTCGGGCACCATGAGCTTCCCGGTCGTGGCACCGATCCGACAGGTCGAGCGTGGGCGCGTGACCATTTGCGTCACCGTCAGGGAAGTGCGTCAGGACTTCCAGGCCATCTTCACCAACCCTGGCTCTCAGCTTCAGGCTGTGCTGGTCAACGCCCAGATCCCCGTCGACACCGGGCAGAAGCTCGAGGAGCTGCTGGACGCCAACGTGGTCAAGTTGAACGCGGCCACGCGCGGGGTCGAGCGCGCCGCGACCGCGACCATCGGTGAGAGCGTCAACGACGTGAGCTGGAAGAGCGAGCTCATGTCGGTCAATGTGATCGATGTGGGCGATGTGGGCGATGTGATCGATTCGACGGACGCGACCGAGGGCGCCCTCGAGCTCGTGCTCGGTGCATCGGCCTTTGCCCTCCCCGTCCTGCCCCCGACGACGCGTGGACCCGGCTCGATTCGACGAGGGGACTGCCTCGGCACGAACGACGACCCGCTCGCCCTGTCCGCTCGTGAGCTGGCGACCGCCATGCCGCTCGACCTCCTCAATCAGCTCCTCTATGCGGGTTGGACGAGCACCGTGCCCTTTACGCTCGACGCCTCGGCTGTCGACGTCGATGTCGTGCTCCCACCGGGGGTCTCGATAACGCGCATCGAGCTGTCGCCAGGTCTACCCACCGTGCTCACCGACTGCGGCGGCGCTCTCGAAGCACACGTCGGCCGCGCCCAGGTCGACATACACTACGACGTCTTCGGCGCGCCCGTTCTAGTCGCCACCGAAGTCTCGTTCACGGCCGACCTCACGGTCTCGGCATCTGACCGCTACATGGCCGACATCGGCGCACCGACGGTGCTTTCATCACAATCGACCACGAGCCCACCCGATGGCCCAGGCGAGCTCTTGAGCGCCACGGATCTGATCGCGCTCGAGGTGGCCATCGAGGCCCTCGTCGAAGCCCCGCTGGCCGACCTGTTCGACGCGGTGAGGCCACCTGAGTTCTCACTCGCGCCCTTTGGCACCAACGGCAAAGTGATGCGTCGGACGGGCCCCGTCTCGGTCCGGGCGGGACACCTCGTCCAGGATGACTGCGCAGACGTGCAAGGTGAGGTGACCTGTGAGTGATCTTCGCCCCCACCTCCTCACCGTCCTGATAGCGGCCACGCTCGCAGCGTGTAGCGACAGCGACACCACCGTGTCGGACACGTCGGTCCCGAGCGATGTGGGCGACACCGACGCGTCGAGCCCCGATGCCGACACGCCCGACACAACCGACACGCCCGACACAACGGAAGACGTCGCCCCCGAGACGACTTCGGGCCTGAAGGTCACGGCGCTGCTCGCGGCCCAACAAGTCGTCGCAGGCGAGGACACACGCGTGACCTGTCTCGTCGAGGGGATGCCTACCTCGACCGCCATACCCACGATCATCAGTGCCCCACCCGAGGTCCAGGTCTTTGGCGACCGGGTCTCGTCTCGGGTCGCGGGCGACCACACCATCCACTGTTCGCTCGTGTCGTCGCTCGACGTCGAGCGTGTGCCCGCGACACTGACCGTCGTCGCGGCGAGCGCGTCGGTGCTCACGACGTCGCTCGAACCCGAGCAGCCTCTTTACGCCTACGGAGCCGAGGTCGATGTGCGTTGGCGTATCGACGACGCGTTCGGCAACCCGGTCGAGGTCACACACGACGATATCGTCTTCGCTGTGACGCCGCCCAATGCAGCCGAGCGCGTCGGTTCGGGCCGCTACCGATTGCTCGTGAGCGGGCTCGTCGTCTTCGAGGCGAGGCTCGTGTCCCCGAGCGGCGTGGTCCTCTCCGATCGGGTGATGGCGCAGGTCGACGGTGATCGCCCGACACTCGACCTCGACTCCCCGACCGCCAGGTTCGTCGATGGCGATGGTGTCGTCACCGTGCGTGGTCAAGCCGCCGATGTCGGCTCGGGCCTCAGCCGGGTCGAGCTCGATGGCGAGGCTCTCACACTCGGGACCGGCGGCGCGTTCTCGGTCGACGTGACATCCAGACACGGCTTGAACGTCGTGCGCGTCGACGCCTTCGATGTGGGTGGCAATCGCTCGACGGTCTATGCCGAGTGGCTCTATTCGCCGAGCTGGACGCCGCTCCCCGAGCTCGCCGACCCGTCCCTTGTCAGCGACGGGGTCGCCTGGCGCTTCGGTCCGACGGCCCTGAGCGACGGCACCCTCGGCCCGGAGGTGGACGACCTGGCGCACGCGTGGGCCGGCGCCGCGGCACCTGTGACCGCATCGGTCTCGGCCACCGCGCGAAGCTACGACCTTCCGGACCAGCGCAGCGCATCGAACTTCGGGTGCGTGCCGCTCTGGGCCATCGAGAGCCAGGGCCCGGTCTCGATTCGTTCGCGCTGGACCCGCCTCGAGCTCGGCCTGGCGACGTCGTCTCCCGGCTTTGTCGCCCGACCAAATGGGATCGATGTCACCTGGACGAGCGAGGTCTCGGCGGTCCTGGCACTCGTCACCGCGTCGCCCTATCGCAGCCAGGGCGGCAATGCCGGCTGTATCGTCTCGTGCGATTGCGACCAGGGGAGCTGGCCGCTCAACGCACAATCCCAATCCGACGAGATCGATGTGCCGGTGCGTGGCACGGTGACGGTGACGGGCTCGATCGACTGGACGCAAGTGCCCGGCCAGGCGCCGACCGTCACGGCGTCGTTCACGAGCTCCGGGCTGAGCAACACCCGATTCGACCTCGCAACGGCCGCCACGGAGGAGGTGCTGCGCGGTCGCGCGGTCTACTATTTCAACGGCAACGCGAACGTCGTGAACCTGACCTCGGACCTCGGAGACCTCATGCCGTCTCTGGGCTCCGGCTTGAACCAGCTCCTGGCCGATGCCAACGCGGCGACGCCCTTTGCGACGATCGCCTCCGAAGCGCTGACCGCGCGCTCTGCATTGCTCGTCGAGACGCTCGCGAGCTTCGACCAGGACGTCACCGCTGACATCGCGGGCAGCGTGGTCTCGATCATCAGCGCACCTCACGAGGTGGTGGCGAGCGATGACGGAATCGACCTGTTCCTGCGCACGAGCATCGGTGTGGAGCCGACCCTCCCACCTGAGGTGCCGGGCTTCGGGGCCATCGCGCGTGCCGACTGCCTGGGGCTCGACCCGGCGGCCCGGACGATGCCCGCGGTCGACGCCGTCGGGGTGGTCGTACCTATCGACCTCGTCAACGAGGTCCTCTATGCCGCGTGGCTCGGCGCGTCGTCGCCGCTTCTACCCGACGTCTCGACCATCGACCTCGCCGACGTGCTCCCCGACGGTGTCGAGGTGGCCGAGGTGCGGCTCATGCCAGGGTTGCCCATGGTCCTCTCGGACTGCGCGAGCGGGTCTCTACAAGCGGAGGTCGGCGCGGCCCACGTGTGGGTCCGCTACCGCATCGCCGGGGAGCCGCTGGTCGTGACGACCATCGTGGCCCTGGTGGCCGACGTCGCCCCCTTCGCCGACGACGGCTTCACATCGGAACTGACCGGCGAGCGAGTCCTCCGTGCACAGTCGCAGGCCGAAGGCCCGAAACCGCTCGACAACTTCGCCGCAACCGCCGACGCGGTGGCCGTGCGTATCGTGCGCGAGGTGTGGCTCAGAGGGCTCGTCAACCAGGCCCTCGACGCCGTCGCCCGACCCGGCCTCTCGCTCTTGCCCCTGAGCGAGCAAGGCCTCGTGCTCCAGCCTCGTGGCCCCCTGCGCGCGTCTCACGGCTACCTCGTGACCGAGCAGACCTCAGAGTAGCGCTCGCCGTCGACTCCCGAAGACACGAGTCCGCGAGCCGCCGATCGAGCCCGCCAAGTTCGTGTCCCCTCGAGTCCAGGTCGAGCGAATTGCTGCGCCATCGCAAAGCTCAATTGACCGACACTCAGCAGACGGGCCGGCCGCGCAAAGCCGAGGAACGAGACGCTGGTGCTGTCGCGACGGTGACCCCGCGGCGCTGCTCTCGTCATGGAGTGGTCCTGCGATATAAATGCATGCACAACTCAGGCGGTCGAGCTGCTCGAGCGCGCCGACGCCGCACCGTGAACAGACCTCATGTCTCTCAAGACCACGCAGGGGTTGCCATGCACGACACCCACTTCCTCGAGCGGCTGCCGCGCGCCTCGTATGGCGAGACGGAGATGGCACTCGGCCTCTATCGCAAACCCGAGCTGGTCAGCGAGATCCTGACTGCGGCCGCCGCCCCTGAAGTCGAGCGCGTCGCCATCGCCTTGGGCCCAGGCGACGAGCCGTCCTGGCTCATCGTCGCGCGCGACGGTGGGTTCGTGACCTGCCTTGGCAGCGGCATGAGCCCGGGCGCCTGGCCTCGCATCTCTCACGCCACCGTGACCCGGATCGCGACGCGCCACGAAGCGCTGCGCAGCCAGATCGCCCACTGGGCGGAATGCGCCGAGAACGGCAGTGGCTTCCGCCGAACGCTGCGCGAGCTCTACGAGGCCGGCGAGCGGGTCTCTCGCGAGACCATCTCGGCCATCATGCCGTTGGGCGCCATGCTCTGGCCCCACTTCATCCGGCGCCTGAGCGAGCTCGACAAGGTGAGCCGCGACATCGTCTACAACGACGGCCAGCGCCTGCTCAGGCGACGCGACCGCCTGAGCTCATACGACACCGACCAGCTTCGCCGCGTGTGGGTCAACGAGTGGGCCAAGGCACATATCGGCGTGCTCATCGGAGGGGGCCAGCGCGACTTCATGGAGTTCTATCCTCAAACCCCCGAGCTCGAAGAGAACCTGCAGAGCGGGTTCACGTTACTGCTCCGCAACATCTGTCGCTTCGGCTTCCAGCCCCACGTCGTTCGCGCGCTCTGGTTCGCCTCGCGTTTTGGCAAGCTGCTGGTCCGCAGCCTGAAGGCCGAGCTCGCCAAGCCGAACCACAGGCTCGCACTCCTGGAGCTGTTCCCTACCATGGCACTTGCAGCCATCGCCTCGCGTCGCGAAAAGCTCAAGGCCGAGATCGCCAAGGCGCTCGACGTCCCCGAACAGAAGAAGCGTGGGGTCATCTTTCGCCGAGCCACCGCGGCCTACCTCAGAATCGACGTCGCCGAGCGCGCGGAGATGGCCCTGGAGCCGTTCACGAGCTTCGCCGAGCAACTGGCCGTCGGCAACTCGCCTCCGGTGGACTGGGCGACGCTCGAGGAGCCACAACGTGCGCTCTACATGGATGTGTCGCAGGTCGCGATCCTCAACTTCCGCGGCAACGTCTGGACGAACTACACCTACCTCATGTTGCTCCTGCAAGAGCTGCCCTGGGTGGTGAGGCTCGCGCCCGGCGACTTCTACAGCCCAAAAGTCGACCTCGCGAAGCCATGGCAGCCCGCGATGACGCTCAAGTTCCTAGAAGAGCTGCCGCCGGAGAACCTCCTCGTCAGAGCCCCTGTGCGGGCCGAGCCCAAGCCCGGGCGCAACGACCTGTGCGCCTGCGGCAGCGGCAAGAAGTTCAAACGCTGCTGTGCGTGACAGCCGATGGGCTCCATCGTGATGGCCCCGGGCCACGACTTTCGTTATGGTCCGGCCGTGAAACGACCACTCATCACCGGCCTGGCCTCGATGCTCACCGCGTGCAGTTCGTGCGAAACAAGCCAGCAACCGACGGCCGACGTCACGGCCGATGTCGCCCAGGACACGATAGACACCGAGCCCGGCGCCGACGTCGCGCCCGACACCTCGGTGACCCCAGACGTGACCAACCCGCCCGAGGACGTCCAGCCCGACGCCGCCCTTCCCACGGACACGACCGACGCGACCCCGCCCGACACGACTGACACGACCGACGCGACCACTCCCGACACGATCGTCCCGGTCGACCCGGCCGACCTCTCCGACGACATCTTCGGCGTGACCGTTCCACGCTCGACCTCGTGGTGGGTGAACGACGGCCGTATCTTTCGGAATCGCGACGTCACTCGCCTGCGTGGAATCAACTGGTTTGGCCTCGAGACCGCCGACCGCGCCTTGCACGGCACGTGGTACGGTCGCAAGGTCGAAGACTTCCTCGCTGAGCTCCGCACCCTCGGCTTCGACAGCCTACGTATTCCCGTCTCGCCTCAGTCCATCAACGCCGGCTTCGACGCCGCATCCTGGTCACACAACGCCTACCAATCCGGCCCCACCACCACCGGTCGTGAACAGCTCGACAAGCTCCTCGTCGCGGCCGGTGACGCCGGGTTCAGCGTGCTGCTCGACTTCCACACCTGCCACCCGGACCGCCTTGGACAACAGCTCCCAGGCCGACCCGACGGGTGCGACGGCTACACGCTCGCCGACTGGAAGACCGACCTCACAACACTTGCCACCCTCGCCTCGGCCCACCCACATGTGGTCGGCATCGACCTCTGCAACGAACCACATGCGCTCACCTGGGCCGAGTGGAAGTCGTCCGCCGAACAAGGTGCCGAAGCCGTCTTGCGCGCCAACCCGCGCCTGCTCATCATCGTCGAGGGTGTCGCCGGTCGCTCCAACTTCGGCGCCCATTACCCCTTCTGGGGCGAGAACCTCACCGACGCGGCCACCTCCCAACCGGCCATCCCGCCCTCACGCCTCGTCTTCTCGCCACATGTCTACGGCCCCGGGATCGCCGACCAGTCCTATTTTGCGGCCGCCGGATTCCCGGCCAATATGCCAGCCATCTGGACCACACACTTCGGGCACCTCGTCCCACGTTTTGCGTTCGCCGTGGGCGAGTTCGGCGGCTTCTACGACGACGCGAAGAAGCCCGGCGAAGTGGCCTGGAACGAGGCTTTCGTAGCCTACCTCGCGACGCTTGATCGCGGCCAGCCGACCTCGTTCTATTACTGGGCCGTCAACCCCAACTCGGGCGACACGGGCGGCCTCTACGAGGACGACTGGTCGACCATCGTCATGCGGCGCGTCGCCCTGCTTTCGCCCTTGCTCAGCCGCTGACGGGTCAGCTGCGCGAGTGCCAAAAAAAATCCGCGGTGGCCGTATCCGTCACGAATACGACACACCGCGGGGCTCCCATCGAGTCCTCAAGCGGATGAGCCACCCGAGGGAGCATAACTGGACGGCGGGTGGCCCGCGAAGACCACCCAACCGTTCATCACCTCATGCCAGGCATCAGTTGCAAACGTCTGCTCGCCCGGTCGCAGGCCCGCGGCGTAGCGGGCCGTAGCCGGGCGAGCGATCCGATCGGTCTCCATGCGCTTTCGTCCACATGTGGTGCCGAAACGCATGGAGACATCAGTTGCAGCTTGCGCCACCCGTACCGGTCGCGGCCGTGCCGTTGAACTGCGAGCACATGACCGTCGGGGCCGAGACCTCGCCGGTGTTGCCGGCATAGACCGTCTTGACGACGTTGCCGCCGTCGAGCTCGTTCTGCTGGCAGGCGGCGACGCCCGCGGTCGTGAGGTCGGCGTCGACGACGATGTACGGATAGGTCACGCCGTTGCCGACGGGGACACCCGCGACGAAGTCGATGTGCCCGTCGTCCGGGGTCGCGTCGTCGGCGGTCGCCGTCAGGTCGAGCGTGCAGCTCGCGGCCGGGAAGCCGGTCGTCAGGTCATCGAGGCTGAACGCGAGGTTCCAGTAGAGCAGGTTGGCGCTGAGGCCAGCGCTGACCTCCTGCTGGTTGACGCCGCGATAGATCGCGTAGTGCAGGGTCTGGCCGCCAGCCGAGGCCGTCGTCTGGCCCTCGGGGATGTTCGGGTCGAGCGTGAAGACGTCGGCCCCGCAGGTGATGGCGATCTTGCTGTAGAGAAGGTGCGTGACCGTGCCGAGGTCCGCCGTGTCGGCGCCCGCGGTGCAGGTGAAGCCGACGACGCCGGTCCAGTCGCGGACCGAGTCGGCGCCGTGCAGGAGCCGGATCTGATCGTCCGGATCACCTTCGTAGCAGGTGTCGAACTTGGCGGAGCAGAAGACGTCCTCGAAGTTCACAGCGATGTCGAAGAAGCCCTGGTTGGCCGAGCGCATGACCGAGAAGTTGAACTCGGCGAGCGAGTCGGTGTTCGCGTCGCAGTCGACTTCGATCGAGCAGCCGCTCGTGCCGCACGGGTCGCGCCACTCACCGGCGTCCGTGGCCAGGCCGGTCGCATAGAGGCCGTCAACCCACAGGGTGACGGTGTTCTGGACGCCGTTGCCAAGGTCGCCGTCGGAGTCGACCGCGGCATCGCACGGCCCGACGTAGGTGATGGCGCCGCCGGCCCCATTGCCGAACTGGCCGGAGCACACGGTCGTGTCGTCCTCGTTCGCCTCGACGAGCGCATCGAGCGGCCCGTTGTTCAGGGTCTGGTCGGCCCCGAGCTTCGTGAACGCCGGGTCGCCAAGCGACCACACGACATCGGTGCCGTTGGACACTTCGATGTCGTAGCAGGCCCCGCCGATCCCCGGCAGCGACAATGGCGCGACGTTGATCTCGATGCCGCGGACCTCGGCCTCCCCACTGCCTTCGGCACACGCGCCAAGGGCAACGCCGGCGATGCAGCCGACCAGGGGACCTGACATTCTTCTGGTGATGGATCTCATGGACATACGAACCTCGTTCGGTGTGGGGGTGACGGCTCAGCCAGACGGTGTCGAGCGACACCGACACCGGACAAAGCACACAGCAAGCCCGTCTCCCGCAAAGGAGTCCACGCATTCGGCCCGCTGTGGTTGCGGTGTTACAGACTCGATTCGCCGCCGACAACCCGAGACCGCCCGGTGTCAGAGTCCGCTCAGAGGGCGTCCCCATGCCTTTCGGCGCCGGCCGGGATGAAAGGATGAAAGGCATGGGGACGCGATCGGATCGCTCGCCAGGCTACGACCTGCTACGCCGCAGGCCTGCGACCTGGCGAGCAGACGTTTCACATGACGTGATCTGAACCCACCCATCATGATAAGAGCCCGGGCCGTCGCAAGCGGATTGCGGCGCGGATGTCGCCATGCGTTTGGGCCCCACAGAGGATGAAACACATGGCGACGCGATCGGATCGCTTGCACACGCTACGGCCCGCTCCCTCGCGGGCCTGCGACGTGGCGAGCAGACGTTTCCAATGACATGAGGTTGAGATGCGCGGGACCAACTGGATTTTGACGGGCGCCTGGGCGTTCGTGCTGGCCCTTGGGGCATGCGGCGACGACAAGCCTAGCACCACGAACGACGCCGATACGGACACCACACCAGGCGAGGTGACGCCTGACGTCGGCGACGATACCGCCCCCGACGCTGGCGACGACGCCTCCGGAGACACGGGCCCCGACCTCGAGCTCGAGCGCGCGGCGATCCTCGGTGTCCCCGAGACTGCGCGCGTCGACCTCGGTGGCTTGTCCGCCCCGGTCCACGTCGTGCGCACCGAAGGGTCCGTGCCCCATATCTACGCCGAGAACCAGACCGACCTCGGGCGTGTGCTCGGCTACGTCCAGGCGCGCGACCGCTTCTTCTTCATGGACCTGCAGCGGCGTCTGGGCCTCGGCACCATCTCCGAGCTGCTCGGCGACGCCGGCCTGTCGTCCGACATCGAGAGCCGCGGCACCGGCATGACGTTCGTCACCGAGCGGCTGGTGACCCACATGTCGCCCGAGCTCGCGGCCTACCTCGGCGCCTTCGCCGAAGGCGTCAACGACTACATCGACGCGGTCCGCGCCGGCACCCTCCCCGCCCCGACCGAGACCCAGTTCGCGAGCCTGCTCGGCTACGACGAGCCAGCCGACATGATGAAGCCCTTCGCCCTGCGCGACGTCGCGGCGCTGGCCGCGGTCTTCATGTACTCGAGCAACTTCGAGACCGGCGACCTCGGCCGCAGCGCGGCAGCTCTGCGACTCGAGACCCAGTTCGACGGTGTGGTCGACGAGGCCCTGCGTAAGGACGGCTACTTCGACGAGATCTGGGACGACATCCGCCCGCTCTTCCCCGACACGAACTCGACCACCGGCTTTGGCAACAACGGCGCGCAGGGCGGCATCACTGCCAAATCCGCCGTCCCCGGCCGCGCCGGCAGCAACCCCGACGCCGGCAAACCCGCCACCGAGAAGAAGACCCCTTACGCGCTGGTGGCCGACCTGCACGCCAAGCTCGAAGCGCGGATGCTTCGCCTCGGCAAGGACCGTGAGGCCGGCTTCGGCAGCAACTTCTGGGCCGTGGCTGGCACCCACAGCGAGGGCGGCGGCGCCATCTTCGCCAACGACGGCCACCTCGAGCTCAGTGTGCCCCCGCTCGGCTATGGGACGGCACTCGACACCCGCCTCTTTGGCGGTGGCAACATCCACCTGCTCGGCGGCTGGCTCGGCAACCTCCCTATCACCATCGGTGGCACCAACGGCAACGTCGCGTGGGGCGGCGTGAATCCCGTCCTCGACATCACCGACTACTATCGTGAAGAGGTCCAGCTCGATGAAGCCGGCCGCCCCAAGGCGACCAGGTTCAACGGCGAGTGGCGTCCGCTCACGGCGGTGAACGAGGACTATGTGGTCGCCGACGTCGCCGCCCTCGATAGCGTCGGGCGCACCGAGACCTGGACCCGCTGGGTCACCTTCGATGGCCGTTGGCTCTCCAGCATCGAGGGGCGTCCTGCCACCTCGACCGCCGACGCTGGCGACGGCGAGAGCGTCGTCAACATGCTCGGCGACCTCGTCGTCCCGGCCGACACCGATACCGACGGCGTCATCACGGGCATTACCTTCGACCACACCGCGTTCGACGCAACCCGTTGGATGGACGCCAACTTCGACATCGGACTGGCGACTGATGTCGAGGGGATCCGCCAGGCCATTCGTGGCCTCGTCGGCGGTGGGCTCTTCACTGGAGCGGCCGACAAGGACGGCTCCATCCTCTACTCCAGCTATCAGGCCGTCCCCTGCCGCGGCTACCTGCCGCGTGAAGACGGGCGCTTTGTCGACGGCGCCGACCCGAGCATGTTGCTCGACGGCACGACCTACGGCGCGTTCACCATTCCTACGTCGGCCGACGGCAAAGCCGACGAAGGTCCGGGCCAGACCGACCCGTACCGGTGTGTCATCGGCTACGACACCATGCCGTATGCCAAGAACCCGCCCTCGGGCATCATGTTCAGCGCCAACAACGACCCGGCCGGCCTCACCGACGATGGCGACGAGCGTAACGACCTGCACTACCTCGGCGGCCCCTGGGCCTCCACGCGCGCCAACACGATCCGCCGCGCCTTGACCGAGATGACGGCCGACAAGAAGGCGACCTTCGACGATGTGACCAACCTGCAAGCCAACATCGAGTCTCGTCTGGGCGAGGTCTTCACACCGTTCATCGCGCAGGCCATCGACAACGCTCTGGCCGCCTCACTGCTCGATGACCAACAACCTCACGAGAGCCGGCTCGCAGCCCTCTACACCGCGCGGGCGGCCGAGCTGACGGAGGTCAAAGCACGCCTCCTGGCGTGGGGCGAGCGTGGCTTCCTGGCCGAGTCGGGGGTCGAGACCTTCTATGCGTCGCCGAACGCCGAGCAGAAGAAGGATGCCGTCGCCACGATGATCTTCAACGCCGCCTTCCGCCGCATCTTGTCCCTGGTCTGGGACGACGAGAACGCGTCCGCCCAGCGCTGGGGCGGCGAGAAGCGTGTCGCCGCACTCGCCCGTTACTTCGCCGGCCGCGGGCCGAACAACCCCGAAGGCCTCACCTCGTACAACCCGGCCACGCTCGAGTCGGTCTTCTTCGACCGGCTCGGGACCGAGGTCGTCGAGCGCAGCGACGAGCTCGTCCTTACCGCGCTGACGGGAGCGCTCGACTACCTCCAGGGCGCTGGGAGCGCCGGCCTGGACGGGTTTGGCACGACCGACATGGATCAGTGGCTCTGGGGCCTGCGCCACCAGGTGCGCTTCGAGTCCATCCTCGCCGGCTTCATCGGCGACGACCCGACGCTGTCGCTCATCACCGGCCAGTTCGCCATCACGACCGACATCCACCCGCTAGCCTCGCCGCTCCCGGCCGGCGACCCACGGCGCGGCCTGCGCTGGTTCCCGCGCGGCGGCGACCAGTGGGGCGTCGACGCAGCCAACCCCGGCCTCGGTGGCGGCGACTTCACCCACGGCTCAGGCCCCGCGATGCGGCTGGTCATCGCGCTCGAGGACGGCAAGGTGCAAGGGCGCTTCATCCTGCCCGGCGGCCAATCGGGTCTCGTGGACAGCCCTTACTTCGCGGACCAGACGCGGCTCTGGCTCGGCAACGAGTACTTCCCGGTGCGCTTCGCCCCGGCCGACGTCGCCGCTGGCGCTATCGGACGTGAGGTCTACGTTCCCAGGTAGGGGCAGGCGGCTTGCCTGCCCGCGGGCGTTTGCGCGGGCGCGGGCGTTTGCGTGGGCGCGGGCGCGGGCGTTTGCGTGGGCGCAGGCGTTTGCGTGGGCGCGGGCGCAGGCGTTTGCGTGGGCGCGCAACGCCTCAGGTGAGGACAGGCCGCGTGCCTGCCCTCACCCGAACCTTGCTCACACCCGGCGCATGCGCCGCATGCCGAAGAGCAATACGAAGAACATGCCGTAGGTCAGCGCTCCGCTGGCGCCCGAGCTACTGCCACACGAATCGGAGCCACCCTTCACCTCCACCTCGGGGTTGGGCTCGGCGAGCTCGGGTCCGGGCTCGACCACCTCGGGGCTGGAGTCGGGCTGCGGCTCCACCACCTCGGGGCTGGAGTCGGGCTGCGGCTCCACCACCTCGGGGCTGACCTCGGGCTGCGGCTCACTCTCCTCGACCACTTCCACGACCTCGGGCTGCGGCTCGCTCTCTTCGACGACGTCCACGACCTCGACCACCTCGGGCTGCGGCTCGCTCTCGACCACCTCGACAACCTCGACGACCTCGACCTCGGGCTCGGCTTCGGCTGCCTCGGGCCCCGGCTCGACCTGGCAGGTGCCGTTGTCGGTGTTGGCGCAGACCCCTGCCGCACACGTGTCGTTGGTGCACGTGTCGTCGTCGTCGCAGTCGGAGACCGCCACACACTCGACACACAGCGGCACCGCCTGACCGTCGCAGACCCCGCCGGCGCACGGCGCGCCGCTGAGCTCCGGCTCGTTCGTGCAACCGACCGCGGTGCACACGTCGGCCGTGCACTCGTTGTCGTCGTCGCAGTCGACCGGCACACACAGGCTCTCGACCGACTGGAAGATCACATGGCTCGCAGCGGGCAGCACCACCGACCCGAAGCCCGGGTTCCCCGCCGCCACCGAAGGCCCGAAGAACTCGTCCGAGCGGAACGCCGTCTCCGAGATATACGTCCCGATGACCCCGAAACGGTCGCCGGGCACGAGCCCGATGTCGCTCATCAGCATCGTCAGCTCGGCCGTCGCGTTCCCGGCGGCGCCTGCATCCGCGACGGTCGAGACGAACGCATGGGTGCCACCGGACGAGAGCTCGAAGAGGAACGCCCCGAAGCGCGCGTCGTAGGCCAACGCATAGTCCGGGCGAAACCCGCTCGGGAAGGTCAAGGTCGTGCGATTGGCCCCCGACACGCCGCTGATGGCGACCCGCGACCCGTCGGCCGAGTCGGTGTACGCCGCCGTGCTCGCCTCGCCACCCTCGACGCTATCGAAGTACAGGACCAGTACATCATTGAGATTGCCGCTGCCCTTCTGGATACCGATCTTGACGATCTCGTTGAAGTCGCTGTCCAGATACAGCCGGCCACCGCCGACGGGTCCACCAAAGCCGCTATTGCCATTGCCCTGGATGAAGACCGAGTTGAACGTGTCGAGCCCACTCGTCGTGTCCGTGAGCACGGTCGGCATAACGTAGGTGACGGTCAGCTTGGGCCGGTTCGCGGCCGTCGTACTCTCGCTCGAGTCGAAGCGGATAGCCGTGTTCGAGCCGGTCTCGACCGTGTTGCGCACGAGCCACCCATTGTTCGAATCGGGTGACGCGAGCCATCCCTGCGCGGTCGTCGCCATCGCGGCGCTCGTCCACGTCTTCACACCGAGCCCACTCGACGAGGTCGACGCGTCGATCGCCGCCGCAATCGTCCCGCCCTGGGTAGTCCACGCCTCCACGGGAAAAGCCCGCATGAGCCAGGTCGCGTCGCCTGCCGTCGCGGCAGCCAACCGCCCTTCGTTGGCACTGGCATCGGACGTGCCCTCGCCCCACCCTTCGGTCAGCGGGGTCAGCGTCAGGGTCTGCGCGGAGGCCCCCGTTCGTGAGGCGTTCATCGTCAACGACACGGCCGTGATGCGCGCGTCCGCCGGGATCGACGACACGTCGAAGCGCACCAACGCCCGTCGCAGCGCGGACCCGCCTCCAGGCCCCGTCGCCCCGACGAACAGGTGCTGGCCAAGGCCATTGGATTCCCCCGTCTCCTCACGCGAAATGGACGTGTCCGCAATGGGCTCGAGGACCACCGTCTGCGCCTGCGCGACGCTGCCGAAACCCACCCCTATACACGCCATGACACACGCTCTGACGATCTGTCCGCTCCGCATAAGCCCCTCGTTCACTGGTTGACGATCCCTATCGAACGCCTCGGACTCTAGCAGAATATCGGCAAGTCGCCACACGCCAACGCCTCGCCGCCCCGAACCCTCTGATTCGGCCGACCCTCCTTTGTGCACTCGAGCTCCACCGCCTACACTCGCCGCGTGCGCCCCCCGACCCGACATCTGCCCCTTCCCGTCCTGGCGATGACCCTCGCCATCGGCCTCCTCGCTGGCGCGCCGCTTTTCCAGGCGCCACCGACCCTCGCCGCGCCGACACGCACCGAGGAGCTCCTCAACGCCCCTCTGACCACGGCCGCCGCGACCCCCGACCCCGACCACCCCGGCGCGCTCGTCATCACCATCGCGCGCGGCTCGAGCCACGGCGTCGTGGTCGGCGCCCATGGCATCCTCTGGCCGCTGGCGACCACCGGCATCGGTGACCTCGCGGCCCGCGGCGTGGTCATCGCCACCACCCCGACCGAAGCTCGTGTACGCCTCACCCCCGGCGCGACCGCTAATTCCCCCGCCACACAAGACGCCTTCTTCGAGCTCCCGGCCCTCATCCCGAGCACCGCCTGGCGAGGCCCGATTCTGCGCCTCGCCCTGCACGCGATCGACTTCACCGACAATGCCCAGACCCCACTCGCGACGCTCGCCGAAGCGCTCGCCGCCACCGACGACCAACACGAGGAACGTATCCTGACCGCCATGGTCGCAGCCGGCAAAGAGGCCGTCGAACTGGCCCGTAAGATGAACCTCACGACCGCGAACAACCCTGGCACGGGCCAACGTTTCCACACCATGGATCTCGGCCAGGCCCTGGACCTGAGCACCATCGACGACTACCGACGCTTCCTCGGCTTCGTCCTCGACTTCCCCGGAAACTACCTCGGTCGCACGATACGCGTCAGCGAGGCCTACGCCACCTGGCTCCTCCATGGCGAGCCCCCATCGCATCGCGACCGCCTCGCCGTGCTGACCGCCGCCACCGACCCGACTGCCTTCCTCGTCGCCGCGCGCGCCCCCACCGACGACGACTTCACTCACTTCGTCGACCACGTCTCGACCCTGGCACTCGCCGACACCCGCGACCTCGCCAAGGCCCAACACACGCTCCTCGAACGCGCCGCCACGGCTCGCCTCCCAAAGAAGGGCGCGCGCCTCCCCCCACGCATCGCCGCCCGCCTTGCGACCATGGAAGCCTCCATCCACGAGCTCCCACCCTGGGACGCGGTCGCAGCCGCGCGTTCCCACACCAAGAGCGCCGGCCACTACAAGGCCGCCGGCCTCTGGATGGACGCCATCGTCGCTCAGAACAACGTCATCTTGCGCCTGCTGGACGCCGACCGATTCGACGAAGCGCTGCGCGAGATCGACATCCAGAAGCGCCTCATCCGCGACGCATCCTCGAAGCTCACCGACCCGTCTCTGCTCGCAGCACTCCCGCTGCGCGAAGCCTTCGTCGAGCGTATGAGCGCCACCATCGACGAACGGCGGGGTGACTTCGCCGCCGTCGTCGCTCGTTTGACGCCACTGGTCGGCCGCTACCTGACCGCGTCCGGGACCGGCGTGCGCGAGTCGGAAATCCAGCTCCAGCTCATGCTCGCAAGAGCCCTTGGCCGCCTCGGCCGCGACGACGAAGCCCACGCCGTCTACACGACCATCGACGGCCTGGCAGCCGACCTCGGCAACCTCGAAACGCGCGCCGACCTCGCCTGGGAACGCGGCGAGCTCGCCTGGCGCCGCGGCCTCTGGGCGCCTGCACGCACACACTACCAGGCCTCGCTCGACCTCTCCCAGGAGGCCGGCTCCAAGGGCCAGGAAGCCCGGGCACTCGCCAGCGTAGGTCAGGTCCTCTGGAAGCTCGGCGACGGCCCCGCCGCACTCCTTCATCATGCCAAAGCCATCGCCATTCGTGAGGCCATCGGACACCGCGTCGGCCTCGCATGGGGCCTGCGTGAACGCGGCCGGATCCTGGTCGCGACGGGCGACCGCGAAGAGGCGCGCACGACGTTTGAACGCGCCCTCGCCATCCGACGCGAGCTCGCTTCGCCGACGGGCATCGCCGAGGCGTTGAACGAGCTGGGCAACCTCGCCATCGCGCTCAAGCGCCCCACAGAGGCGCTCGCCTGGTTCACCGAAGCGACGGCGATTGCAAAGACCCTGCGCCAACCTCTCGACGAGGCCTTTGGCCGCTTCAACATCGCGCTCGCACACGCGACTACGGGCGCTCATAAGCTCGCCCTCGCCGAGGCGAAGAAGGCCCTGGCCATCTTCGACAAGAACCGCGACCGCGAGACCGCGCTGTTCGTTCGGCACTACATCGGTGACCTCCATCGTGAGCTCGGCGACCCGACCACCGCGCGTAAGACCTTCGAGGCCGTCATCGCCGAGAGCCCCGACGGGCCGCTCGTCCATAGCGCCGAGGTGGCGCTGGCCGAGATGGACCTCGAGGCCGGCCTCCTCGAAGCCGCGGCTTCCAGGATCGAACGGATCCGCGAACGCGCCGAACGCGGCGGCGCCATCACCGATCGCCTCGACGCGCTCGCCCTCGCGCGTGACCTCGCACTTCAATCCGCGCGCTTCGACGAGGCCTCCGAGCTCGCGAGACTCCGCCTCGAGCTCGCGCGTAAGAGCACCTCGCGCCCAACGCTCGTCGATGCCGCCCGCGAACAGGCCAGCGCCCTCATCGAGCTCGGCCGACTCACCGAGGCACGAGCCCCGCTCGAAGAAGCGCTCACCGTGGTCGACACCACCGACGACCCAGCGGCGAAGGCCTGGGTCCTCAACCAGTGGAGCTCACTGCACAGAGCCCTCGGCCACGCCGTCGAGTCGCGCCGCACCCTGGAAGAGGCCGTCGCCCTGATGGAGCGCGCCGAGTACCCGCCGGGCTTGTCGCGAATGCTCTTCAACCACGCCCTGGCGCTGCACAAGGACAATGATTTTGCCGGAGCGCTGGCACAGATCGATCGGGCCACCAGGCTCGCCGCGAACACCCCCGACGCCACCTTCCAGGTCGCCCTCATCAGCGGCCGCGCCCTCATCCTCGAAGACCTCGAGCGCTGGGCCGACGCCGAACGCGACCTGACGCGCGCGCTGGCGATGGCGCGATCAGCTGTGCCCGATCGGGTCATCGGCCTCTTGCGTGCGCTTGGCTCGCTCATGACGAAACGAAATCGCCACGAGGAAGGGCTCACCCGCCTGCGTGAAGCCGTGGTGCTCGAGACCGCACAGCGCGGCGACCGGGGCTATGCCGCGCGCGCCGAGCTCGGCATCGCGTTGTCGCGAATGGGTCGTGATGCTGAAGCCCTGCCGGTCCTCGAAGACGCGCTCACACGTGCACGCAAGGGCGAAGGTGTCCTCGACTGGTGGGAGCCGCTCTACGAGCTCGGACGCCTGAACGCCAAGAAGGGCGACACCAGTGCGGCCATCGCGCTCATGAAAGAAGCGGTCCTCGCCATCGAGCGGTCCGACGGGGTACTCACCGACGAGACCGCAAGGGCCCGCTATTACGCCGACAAGCTCGACGTCTATCGCGCCCTCATCAAGCTCCTGCTCGGCCAGGGCGAAGTCGCCGCGGCGCTCGAACACATGGAGCGGGCCAAGGTCGCCGAGGTCCAGCGCCTCGACCGACGGCTCGGTGTGAGCGACCCGGGGGTGGCGCTCGCTACGGAGCTCGACGTGCAGGAAGGGAAGCTGCAGTCGCTGCTCGACGAGACCCTTCAGCGGGTCCCCGTCGACGCTGAGAAGGCACAACGCTTGGACGAGGTCCTCGCCAACGTGCGCTCACGTCGCGCCAAGCTGCTGGAAGAGCTCGACCGCAACGATGCGGCATTCGACCGCTACGCCCTGCGCCCGCTCCAGCTCGAGAAGCTGCGTGAGCACCTGCGCGACGACGACACGATGATCCTCGCGCCGATGTTGTTGAACGACGGCGCCAAGCAGGACACACTCGTCGTCTTCGTCGTGACCCGACGCGTGCTGACCCACTTCACGCAGACCGTCCCCGTCGGCGAGCTCGACAAACACATCAAGGAGCTCGCGCGTGAGCTCGACCCGCGGCACGCCCGAGGGGTCTCAGGCCTGGCCTCGCTGAAGAAGGTGAAGGCACGCGCCCACCTGCTCTACGACCTGCTGCTGAAGCCAGCATTCTCCGCCGTGGGCGAGCCGAAAACGCTGGTCATGAGCCCACTTGGCAGCCTGCGTTATGTGCCGTGGGCGGCGCTGCACTCAGGCGACCACTACGTCATCGAACATATGACGCTGGTCGTCGCGACCGCCCTCGATCGAGAGAAGTTCGCCGAGGTCTCGCCGCGTGGCAGCCCCGACTCGTCGGTCCTGCTCTTCTCCGACCCCGATGGCACGCTGCCGTTCTCGCGCGCCGAGGCGTCGGCCATCCAGGCCGTCTTCAAGACCACCGAGATCTTCGATGGCGCGGCCGCACGTATCTCGACGCTCAAACAAAAGCTGCGGGTGCCAGGCTTCGACATCCTGCACCTCGCGACGCATGGCCGTCTCGACCAGGACACCCCCGAGGCCTCACATATCGTGCTCGCCGACGGCCGCCTCGACTACGCGGAGATGCCGGCCCTCAACCCCATCAAGACACGACTCATCGTCCTGTCGGCATGCCAGACGGCGGTGCACGCGGGCGGCGACGGGTCGGAGATCTACGGGCTCGCCTACCAGCTCCTACGCGGCCCGACCCACAGCGTCATGGCCTCGTTGTGGGAGGTCAGCGACCAGGCGACCTCGGAGCTCTTCACCCGCTTCTACACGCAGCTGCGCGAAGGTCAGACCTTCCATGAAGCGCTCGCCGTCGCGCAGCGCGGGATGATCGCCGACCCGCTGCTGGCCCACCCGGCCCTGTGGGCACCCTTCTTCCTGATGGGCGCGCCTTAGCTCCGGTTGCGCGGCGGGCGCGGACCACGGTCGTCTTCTGGAGGCTGCGGACGCGTCGGACGCGGACCGTCCTGAGGCGGAGCCTGCGGGCGCGGCGGACGTGGACCACGGTCATCGTGTGGGCGAGGAGGACGCGGACCGTCCTGGGGCGGACGCGGACCCCGGTCGCCCTGCGGTGGACCGTCTGGACGCGGCGGACGTGGACCACGGTCGCCCTGCGGTGGACCGTCTGGACGCGGCGGACGTGGACCACGGTCGTCATGACCACGCGGCGGACCGTCTGGACGCGGTGGACGCGGACCACGGTCGCCCTGCGGCGGACCGTCTGGACGCGGCGGACGTGGACCACGGTCGTCATGAGGACGTGGCGGACGCGGACCATCTTGCGGCGGACCGTCTGGACGCGGCGGACGTGGACCACGGTCGTCATGACCACGCGGCGGACGCGGACCACGGTCGTCATGACCACGCGGCGGACCGTCTGGACGCGGCGGACGCGGACCCCGGTCACCCTGCGGCGGGCCGTCTGGACGCGGCGGACGCGGACCACGGTCGTCATGACCACGCGGCGGACCGTCTGGACGCGGCGGACGCGGACCACGGTCGTCATGACCACGCGGCGGACCGTCTGGACGCGGTGGACGCGGACCACGGTCACCCTGCGGCGGGCCGTCTGGACGCGGTGGACGCGACCGCGGTCCCTCCGACCACGACGACTCGTCGGGCACGATGCCCGACAGCCGCGGGTCGATGGCCGCCCGACGCGCCGGAGGTTGCCCCTGCCGACCCGGAGCACCACCCGGCGCCCCACTGCCTGGCCCACCCGACACCCGCTTCGGGGCCGGGCGCTTCGCAAACCGTTCAGCCTCGACGATGGCGTCGCGCACACGACTCACGTCGGCCGTCCGCGTCGAGTCGCGCCACTGCCCGGTCAGCTCGGAGTCCGGCGTCAAGAGCGCCCGCTCCCACAGCGACCACATCTCCTCGGCGAAGCGTGTGCGCTCGAGCTCCGGGGCCCAACGCGCGCAGAACGCCCGGATGTTCGACACGTCGCGCACCAGCAGCTCACGCGCCACCCGGCTCGCCGCCGCGTCGATCATCTGCGGCAGGTCGATGACGACCGGCCCGTACGCCGACAGCAGCACGTTGTATTCGCTCAGGTCGCCGTGAACGATGCCCGCGCACAGCATGAGCTGCACCTCGTGCAGGATCGAGCCGTACAACGCCCGCGCCTCGTCCGGCGAGAAGTCACAGTCGGCAAGCCTTGGCGCCGGCGTCCCGTCGAGCGCCAATACGAGGTCCATCAAGAGGACCCCATCCATGAAGCCACGCGGCTGCGGCACCCGCACGTTCGCCGCGATGAGGCGGTTGAGAGCCAGCATCTCGGCCATCTGCCAGCTCTCCTCCTCCTGGTCCTTGGCGAACTTCCCGCCGCGCGCCTGCGCCCGCTCGCCGCGCGACCCCTTGGCTTTACGCCCGTCGAGGTAGTCCGCCCGGTTCTTGAAGCTCCGGTGGGTCGCTTCCTTATAGACCTTGGCCGCCCTGAGCACCCCCTGGCTCCGCACGACGAACACCTCGGCCTCTTTGCCGCTGGTGATCGGGCGAATCACCTCATCCACCAGCCCCTCATCTATCAGGGGCTGCAACCGCTTGGGGATTCTCATCGCTCTGGACTCCGCTCGGGTCCCGACACTCGCCTTCTTCCGCACGTCGCGACCCGCGATGGGCCCCTCGCTACACCAGCCGACGCGGCAAGACAACGACTCGCGTGCTCTCGGCCAGTCAGGAGGAAACGTCGGCGAGGGCCCTCGGAGCGCCGTAGCCGGGGGCGTCGGGCCTGTGGCCCATCCAAACGTCGGCCCAGAGGTCACGGCGGAGGCCGGAGAGGGCCTGAGCGATCCGATCACGTCGCATGCGTTTCCATCTGCTTGTGGTGCGGGAAACGCATAGCGACGTCACTGCCGCCCCTATAAGCGAAGCAATGTGTCGGCGGCTCGACCCCACGTCGGTCTTACCTCCATCGAGATCCTGCCGCAGCTCGCCTTCCACCCCACCGCAACGTGTGCGAAGAGCTGGGATTGTCGCCCGCACCAGCGCGGGGACCAGCCCCTCCCGAATACCTCGGAGCCCACGTGAAGACGTTCCTAATCGCTTCGTTCATCGCCCTGTCGACCCTCGCCTGCGGCAGCAGCCCCGACCTGAAGGTCCACTCGCTGGAAGGCGGCTCGCTCGTCGACCGCGTCTCCAACCTCTCGGAGAGTATCTTCGCGCTCGTCGCCCAGTCGAGTACGCCCGCCGAAGCGGCCTCGAAGATCGACAACTACTGCCAGCAGAACGCCCAGGCCATCGACGCCATGAAGAACGAGGGCCAGGCCCTCGAAGGCGCCGACGCCGAAGCCTTTGGCAACCAGCTCGCCAAGCGGATGGAGGTCATCCAGAAGCGCGCCGAGAAGGCGCTTGCCGGCAAGGAAGCCGTGATCGCCGACGCCGCCGTGATGGGCGCCATGTTCCGCTGCACCCCGATGCCGGCCGACGCCCCCGAGGGCGACGCCACCGACGATGCCCCCTCCGAGGAGTGACCTGCGCCGATATCTCGACGATCAAGTATCATGGTCGTCGAGGTATCGACCCGCCCACCAGCTCGCGGCCTCTGGCTACAGCACCGGCCACGACCTCAGGCGAGGTTCAGATGGACGCCCGGGCTGCCTGCTCCGCCTTGCGCTTCTTGTAAAAGCGATAGAGCAGGAACAGCGCCACGACGATGACGGAGATGCCGATGACCAGGTCAAAGCGTTTGATCTGGGTCGCGACCGCCTTCCAGTTCTCGGCGAGCACGAAGCCCAACACCGCGAGGAAGCCGCCCCAGATGGTCGCACCCGCGACGGTCTGCACGAAGAACGGCACCCTCGGCATATGACCCAGGCCGGCCACGAACGAGATGAAGTGGCGTACGACCGGGACGAAGCGGGCGATGAAGACGGTCAGCCGCCCCGGCTTGTGGAAGTACGCCTCGGTCCGGTCGATGTCCGCCGGCTTGACGAGAAACCACTTGCCGAACCTCAGCAGGAGCGGCTTGCCGCCCCGTGCCCCGAACTCGTAGAAGGCCGCCGAGCCGACGAGCGCGCCGAGCGAGTTCATGAGAATCACGAGCGGCAACGACAACTTCGGGTCGAGCCCTGCGGCAAGCGAGCCGGCAAAGGGCATCACCAACACGGACGGAATCGGCACGAAGGTCGACTCGGCGACCATCAGGAGGAAGATTCCGAGGTAGCCGATCGAGATGATGAAGGACTGAAGGGACTCGCCGATGGCGTCGAACATTTGAAGATGACTCCCCGATATCGAGGCACGGATGGCGGCGTCGGATCCCACGTTTGATTTCGTCCGTCCACCACGGAATGCGGGCCAAACCGACCAACTTCGCGTGGACGTCACGCCCTCTTGCCTTTAGGTTCGAACGACCATGCCTGTTCATCTGCGCATCCTCATCGCCATCGTCCTCGGAGCCACCCTCGGCCTGCTCGCTCATGAGCTGAGTGGCGACGCCGCCGAGTCGGTGACGTGGCTCAACAACAACATCATGACGACCGTCGGCCAGCTGTGGCTCCGCGCGCTCAAGATGTTGGCCATCCCGCTCATCTTCGCAGCGCTCGTGGTCGGCATCGCCGAGCTCGACCCGAAACGGCTCGGTCGCATCGGCGTCAAGACCCTGCTCTACGTCGTCGTGACGAGCACCATCGCGGTCGGCATCGGGCTCCTCTTCGTCAACGTCTTCCAACCGGGCGACTACGACGGCGAAGCCCTGCGCGCGCTGGCGCACCAACTGGCCGATGGCAAGGTCCCCGTCGCCGCCCCCGAGCAGAGCGGGGCCGCCATGGTCATCGCCATCATCCCCGACAACCCCGTCAAAGCCGCCGCCGACGGCGACATGATCGGCATCCTCGTCTTCGCCCTCTTCATGGGGGTCGGGGCGACGCTCGTGCGCTCTCCCGGGACCGCCCGCTTCGTCGAGGTCATGCAGGGCGTCTACGACATCAGCATGAAGCTCGTGACCTGGCTCGTGAAGCTCGCGCCCTACGCCGTCTTCGCGCTCGTCTTCACGACGATGGCGCGGCTCGGCACCGACATCCTCGTGAACATCGTATTGTACGTCGCAGTCGTCGTCGGCGCGCTCGCGACCCACATGTTCGTCGTCTATCCGCTGCTCCTGACCTTCGTGGCCAAGCGCAACCCCGTCGAGTTCTTCCGCGCGACGCGCCTCGCGATGACGACCGCCTTCGCGACGGCCTCGTCGAACGCGACGCTGCCCACGACACTCGCCGTGGCCGAGAACAACCTGAAGCTGCCACGCGGCATCGCGCGCTTCGTGCTGACCGCCGGCTCGACCATGAACCAGCACGGCACAGCCCTCTTCGAAGGCGTGACCGTGCTCTTCCTCGCCCAGCTCTTCGACGTCGACCTGTCCGCGGGCCAACAGATCTCCATCATGTTCATCTGTATCCTCGGCGGCATCGGCACGGCGGGTATCCCGGCGGGGTCTCTGCCCGTGGTGGCGATGATCCTCGCCATGTTCGGCATCCCGGCGGAAGGCCTGGCGCTCGTGCTGGGCGTCGACCGCTTCCTCGACATGTGCCGCACGACCCTCAACGTCACGGGCGACCTCGCCGTCGCGACGTGTGTCGCCCACGACGAGGAGCACGACCTGCACCTCGACGAGCCAGCCCCGTCCTGACACGGGGTTGGGCGTGGGCGCTTGCGTGGGCGCGGGCGCTTGCGTGGGCGCGGGCTTACCAACGGCAGGTCGGTCCCGTAGCGCCGCAGCCGGGCCCGTCGGGCCTCCGGAGGATGGCCTAGAGGGTTCGGCGGAGGGCGAAGGGGACGACCGATACGGCGCGCGCTTGCGTGCGCGTGGGCGCAGGCCCGGGCGCCTGTGTGGGCGCATGCGCCTGCGTGGGCGCTTCCCCACCGGCCCTTTCCCACACCCCGACATCGTGGGATGAGACTCCCCGCCCGTCACCCGGGCCACATCACCGGAGTCCCCATGAAGTCCTTCCTCCTCGCATCCTTCGTCGCGCTGACCACGCTCGCCTGTGGCAGCACCCCGCCGGCCGCCTTCCAGGTCAAGTCGCTCGACAGCGGCTCCGTCGTCGACCGCTTCCTCAACCTGCAGGAGAGCCTCTACGCCCTCATCGCCGAGTCGCCGACCGCCGACGAAGCCATCGCGAAGATCACCGCCTACTGCGAGCAGAACGCCGCCGCCGTCGAGCGTATGATCGCCGACCGCGACGCCCTCGTCGACGCCCCGGACGGCCCAGCCCAGCGCGCCGAGTTCGAGCGCCGCGGCGCGGCCCTCTCCGAGCGCGCCGAGAAACAACTCGCCCACAAGAACGACATGCTCGCCGACGGTCGTGTCCTCGACTCGATGAGCGCCTGCCTCGGCCCCGAGACCGACGACGGCGCCCCCGAGTGACCGACAAACCCCGGTGAGCCGGAATCGGCGCGACGGACCACCGGTTCTCGGTCCGTCGCTCGCCGAGCCTGCTCGGCCTGGTCGGCTCGACGACGTTTGACTCCGCTCGACTACAGTCGTCCGACAATCTTGCCCAGTCACCCGCCCGGCCCCACGATAGCCCGCGTCTTTACGGCAGCCCGAACCGACCCTTTGCAGGTCACGCGGCTCCCGCCCCGAGGAGAACCCATCCCATGTCCCGCCCGCTGTTCACGAAGCTCGCCGTTCCGCTCGCCCTCTCGACCCTGCTCGCGACCTCGACGGCGCTCGCCGCACCACTGCCGCACGACGAGACGGCGCGGATCCTGGCCGGCCTCTCGCCTGACAGCCTGCCCGTCGACGCCGCGCGTAAGAAGCTCACCAAGAACTTCGCCAAAGCCGCGACCGACTCCTGGGCCAAGTACTGGAAGAAGATAGGCCAGCCCATGGTGGACTGGTCCAAGGCGACGCTCGCGCAGTCCGCGGGCGAGACCATCTTCTATCCGTTTGCCGGCCCCGACCTGCCGACCGCCGTGCAGCTCTATCCCGACGCCGGCCGCTACGTGCTCGTCGCCCTGCAGACGGGCGGGCGCGTGCCCGACCTCGCGGGCCTCGACGAGAAGCAGTTCGCCGCCTACATCGGCCTCTTCCGCCGCGGCTGGACCGACTTCGCCCGACGCGGCTTCTTCCGCACCGACGACCTCAAGGCGGACACCGGCAAGGAGCGCACCCTCGAAGGCATCACGCCCGTGCTCATGGCCTTCGCGAGCCGGCTCGGCTATCGCGTCGACAACATCGAGCCGGTCCGCATCAAGGCCGACGGCTCCGACCTCGAGGTCCACCCCGGCGACAAGAACACCGTCGCAACCTGGGACTCCGTGCGGATGACCCTGAGCAAAGACGGCAAAAAGGTCATCGCCGACTACGTCTTCCTCGACCTCTCCGACGGCCACCTGAAGAAACACGACAACGCCCGCCAGTGGCTCGAGAAGATGGCCACCAACAAGGTCTTCACCAAGGCCGCCTCTCACCTCATGCAGAAAAGCTTCTTTTCGATCGTACGCGACACGCTCCTCGCCAAGAGCCCGAGCATCGTCCAGGACGAGACCGGCCTCGACTACAAGGACCTCGTCAAGACCTTCAACGTCGCGCTGCACGGTCGCTTCGAGCGCGCCCACAAGCTCTGGACCGAGGGCGTCCAGCGCGAGCTCGCCTCCGCCTACAAGTCCGAGAAGGGCATCAAGCCACTCTCGTTCAAGTTCGGCTACGAGAAGGACGCCGGCTCCTGCGTCATCGTCGCGACTCGCAAGTAGTCGAATCTAAGACGGTCTTTTCAAGACCAAACTTCGTCTGAATCCCGCGGCCCGTTTCATCGTATCTTCGGCTTGGAGGTTCGTATGTCACGCGCCCGCGGTGTTCTGGTTGCCCTCGTTCTCTCGGTGAGCCTCATCGGCTCCACTGGCTGCAATCGCTACGGCTGGGAGCTGTTCCGCGGCGTGGCCGAGATCGCCGCCTACGTCGCCGTGACCGCCATGGTGCTCTCCGCGCACGACTCGCACCATCACCACGCCCATTGCGGTCATCAGTACGTCGTCTACGAGTCCCGCCCCGTCTATGACTATGACGGCCGCTGGGAGTACTACGACCCCTACGAAGACACCTGGTACTACTACCCCGAAGGCCTCCCCGGCTACTGATCGGGGTCCCCTCGTTGGTGTGGATAGCCGGCGCTCTGAAGCGCCTGGCATCCAGTCCGGACTTTGCGACCGCGCTACGGCGCATCCCTTGTCGGGCACCCAACCCGCGCCTATGACCCTGCGATGAGAGTCGCCATCATCGGGGCCGGGGTCTCGGGTCTGTCTTGCGCCAACACACTTCGAGGCCACGCCGAAGTCGTCCTCTTCGACAAGGCCCGTGGCCCGTGGGGTCGCCTCGCCAGTCGTGCGAACGCGGACTCTGGCGAGAGCTGGGACTTCGGCGCCCAGTACTTCACGGCGCGCTCGGATGCTTTCCGGGGAGAGGTCGACCGGCTCCTGGCCGTTGGCACCGTCGCCGAGTGGCAGGGGCGGATCGTCGCCCTCGCGCTCCAAGACGACGCGTCCGTCCAACTCCGCGACGTCGGCGGAGGGCGACGCTTCGTCGGTGTGCCGTCCATGCGTGCGCTCGCGTTGCACTGGGCCAACGACCTGACGGTCCATACCAGCTCCCGGGTCATCGGCCTCGAACCTGGACCGACCTGGACGCTCACGACCGAGCGCGGCGAGCGCCACCCGGACTTCGATGCCGTCGTCATCGCTCTGCCCTCCCACCAGGCGTCGGTGCTCTTGTCCTCGGTGGTCGATTCGACTGTTCCACCGACAAGTCGCTCGGACTTGCTTCGAGCAGCCGTGGCCTCCGTGAGGTTGACCCCCTGCTGGGCGGCCATGGCCAGCTTCGACGCCCCGGTCCCGCTGCCTTTTGACGGCGCCTTCGTCGGCACATCAGAGACACACCTCTCGCCCCTCGCGTGGGTGGCCCGCGACAGCTCGAAGCCCGACCGACCGGCCGGCGAGCGCTGGGTCCTACACGCCTCACCCGCCTGGAGCGAACAGCACCTCGAGGACGACGCGGACACCGTCGCTCGACTACTGAGCCATGCCTTCACCGAGCTCGCCCAGCGCCTCGACATCACCCTCCCGACCTCTCGCGTGCAGGTCCATCGCTGGCGTTACGCGCAAGCATCCAACCCGCTCGATGTCGGAGCACTCTGGGACACTACACACACGCTCGGAATCTGCGGCGACTGGTGTATGGGCAACCGCGTCGAGGGCGCCTGGCTCAGCGGTCGCCGCGCCGCCGATGACGTCCTGGCTCATCTCCAATCGGCATCCGTGGGGTCGTCGGTGGGGCACAAGTCCAGAATGCATTGACGACGGAACGTCGCCTGCCTGCGCCGGCCGTGGACCGCCGCCAGAGTCTGCACCCGCTGGACGGGCAGCCGCTGCACGACCCCCGCGCCTTCGGTGCGCACAAGCGGGTTCTGCGGCGGCATCCCACCACGTGCGAGACGCAGTCCCGCAAGGGCGTTTCAGTCGAGGGGCCGGCACTCTCGGACCCACGGCATGCATCCGTGGGCGTTCGGATCGACCCGCGAACAACACACTTGCGCGTCGTCCACGACCACGTCGCGCACGCCGAAGTCGGTCGGGTCGGCGGCGGACAAGTACCACTGCGCGCGGTATCGCGCCTCGATTTCGCAGTCGTCCTCGCCGTCGCCGATCGGCGCGTAGAGCCACGACTCGTTGACCAGCGTCCACGCGTCGCCAACGCGCTCCAGCGCGCGCACCCAGTTCTTCGACGACTCGTCCTGCGCGGCGAGCCGCAGCACCTCGTCGGTGCTCAGCGCCGCCGGATCGACGCGCGCTAGCTCGCCTCCGAAGCGGACCGCGACGGTGCCGCCCATGTACGGCCCGCGCGCGGTCGCGTCGGCGATGAGGAGCCTGTCGCCCTGGAGCTCGGGCACACACGCCGCGCAACGCCCGACCATGACGATCGACCCGAAGTCCGGGCGCGTCGGCAGTGACGCGAAGCCTATGCCCGTGTCGAGGCGAATGAGTCGCGTGCCGCGGCCGTCGCTGGTCGACAGCGTCAGCGCCCGGCCGCCGGCGCTCGTGCCTGACTCGGCGTCGTACCAGGACTCGAACGGCTCGACGGCGCCGAGCACATCGCCCTCGTAGTCGCCCTCGACGAGCGGCGGCGACACCTGGAGGGCGCTGCGGTCGTCGTCGGCCGCGAAGGTGCCGCGGTAGGCGACGACGTCGGGACCCGTCCAGCGGCCGAGGGCGCGCAGGATGATCGCTTCTTCCTGCGCCGTCGCTAGCGCCACGATATCGGCGCTGGACGGAGCCGGCTCGGCGCCAGCGTGAAGGCCAGGTGTGCCTTGTGTGATGGACGCACCGTCGCAGGACGCGAAGACAATGAGGCAGACGAATCGGCGCATGGACTTTCTCCGGGAAGTGACAACGCCAAGACTAGGCGTCCCGCAGGTGCCGGTCCAATCGATTGTTCGTGCACTGATTCATAGGCTGAGCGAATGTATCGACATGTCCGATCCGCTGCGTTCGATCGACCTCAACCTGCTCTACACCTACTTCGTGGTGGTCGAGTCGGGCGGCGTGGGCCGCGCCGCGACTCACCTGGGGCGCTCGCAGCCGGCCGTGACGTCGCGACTCAAGCTGCTGGAGGACGCGCTCGGAGCCCCGCTGCTCCTCCGAGCGGGCCGGGGCGTGCAGCCGACCATGCTCGGCCGCGCGGTGCTGGAGGACATCCGTGCCATCGTCGAGCGCGCGCGTTCGGTCGTCGACACCGCGCGCTCCGGAGCGGCCGAGCCGTCGGGCACGTTCCGGCTCGGCACGCTGCCGATGATCGGGGCCCACCTGCTCGCCCCCGCCCTGGCCGAGCTCGCCGCGGTGTACCCACGCGTCGACTTCGAGCTCCGCCCGGCGTTCATCACCGAGCAGTTGGACGAGCTGCGTCGCGGTCGCATCGACGTCGCGCTCACCGTCGGCCGCCCCGAGGAGCCTGGGATCACGAGCGAGCAACTCGGCGTGGTGCGAGCGGTCCTCGTCGAGCCCGCCGCGTCGGCAGCGCGTGGCCCGGCCAGGTCCATCGGGACAGGCGACGTCATCGGCTACGGCGGGGTCACGGACCCATTCTTCGAAGCGATCCAGCGCTATCTCGACCGCCACGCGCCGGACGCTCATATCCGCTTCCGCGTGCCGCACATCCCCACCATCAAGGCGCTCGTCCGCGCAGGCGCGGGCGTGGCGCTCCTGCCGGATTACACCATCGTCGAGCCCGACCTGGTCGCGCGCCGCCTGCGCGGGCTCGACGTCGCCGAGCCGCTGACGGCGCTCTTCCGGCCCGGGATCCGCGCGCTGCCGCTGGTCGACGGGGTGTTCACGCGGCTCCGCGACGCGCTGCGGTCGCGCGACGTAAGCAAGCGGCGGACACGCGCTCGAGATGCCTGAGCGTCGCTCGTCGAGCCGAGCGCATTGCCGGCAGGTAGCGCGTGCCCAATAGAGTCGCGCTCGCGATCCCCTCGAGCCGTCCGCCCTGACTGTCCTGCTCAGCGCGGAGGGCGCATACGAATCGCCATGGTGTCGTGGCGCGAGTGGCGCGAATGGGTCAATGCGCAGGGGGCGGGTGACGCTGCGGCGCGCGACAAAGCCTGCACGCAGATGCTCGGCGACCCGCAAGCGCTGGCGGCCTGTTAGATCGACTTCTGAGCATCGAGGATGTGTCGATGGAGATCAGGAGTGCGTGACCTCGGCGACGACGCGGGTCGCATAGGCGCCGGGCGGTAGCGTGAAGGTGAGCTCGAGCACGTCGGGTGCAACGAGCTGGGCGACTGGTTCCTGAATGACGATACGTGCCGGGCGGCGGGCACCTTCGGCTTGACCACGTGACCGCTCGAACGCCTCGCGAGGGATGCCGCTCTCAGCCAGCACCCGGTCCTCACGGGCGCGGGCTTCGTCGCGCGCTTCGGGGCGCTCGTTCAATCCCGGCATCGGGGCCGTGATGTCGACCTCGTGCCGCAGCAGGCGCTCCTGGTCCGTCACCAGATCGGTCGTCGAAAACAGACCGCCACCGCGCCTCTGCAGGACGTCGCCGGCGATGACCTGCTCCCAGAGCCCGTCGGCAATTCGAGCCGTCACGATGCGGTTGAAGAGCTCACTCTGCAGAGCCGAGATAGCGAGCCGGAACAGGTGTCGGTCACGGTCGGCGCGTCGACGCTCGTCATGTTCGCCGAGCCCCAACAAGGCGGCTCCCAGGGCCGCGTTGTCGCTGTGATGGCCAAAGCGCTGCGGGCCATAGAAGTTGGGCATGCCGGTCGCAGCGAGGCGCGCGAAGATGTTGTTGGCGCGCGCTTCGGCGTCCGGTTCCACGCCCCTCACGCGCAGGATGAAGCGGTTGCCTTTGGTGTGTCCAAGGCGGAGCTTGTTGTTGTGGCGTGAGGTCGCCAGGATGGTGAGGCGGTCGTCCTCGACCACGAGCCCCGTGAGCGGCGTCACGATGCTGAGCCACTGACGCGTGATGGCGGCGCGGTCTTTCTGGCCGGCATAGCCGACATTGCGCTCGCTGACGGCGGCGGCCTTGGCGATGATTGCGACCGCCTCCTGCGTAGAGAGATTACGCTTCTCGATCCACACATAGAGATGTTGCCCTTCGCCGGTCGGCAAATAGGCCGGCAGCTCTTCGACCACGAAGTCTTCGGGGGTGGTCTTCGATACGCCACCCGTGCCCGGGAGGTCGTGGGTCAGCAGCGGTAGGGGCCGTGGGTCGAGGTCGAGCATCGCACCCTCGATACCACAGACGAGGCTATGCGGTAGCCATTACGGTCGCGGCGTCGAAGGCGAGGCGCTCGTTCGATGCGCATCTTCGAATGCCATCACGGCTGCCTTGATGGTCGGGAACGGCCGCAGCGTCGCGCCCACACCCGGCGCGACGAGGTCGGCACGCCCGAGCAACGCCATCACCGGCGCGTTCGCGCGCGCGACGGCCACGACCAGGCCGGCCCGGGTCAGCTTCGTGGTCAGCTCACGCAGTCCGTCGAGCGCCGTCGAGTCGATGTCACCGACCCCTTCGAAGTCGAGCACGATCCAGGTCTCGTCGCCCGGATTGGCCGTCAGCACCGCATCGATCCGAGCGCCGAAGTGCTCGATATTGCCAAAGAAAAGCGGCGCATCGAAACGATACACCAAGAGCCCCGGATGTGTCGGCGACAACCCATAGAGGCGCGCATCGACCCAGCCTCCGAGCGATTCCCCCTCGGCCAGGACCGAGTCGTGCGGACGCGACAGACGTCGCATCAACAGGGCGACCGACATCACGAGCGCGATGAGCACACCGACCAGCACATCGAAGACCATCACCGCCAGGGCGGCCACCACTGCCAGCCCGAACTCCGAGCGGCTGACGCGCCACAGGTCACGAAATCCCGCGACGTCGATGATGGCCAACGCCGCCGCCACGATGACCGCCGCCAGCGCCGCCATGGGCATCGCCGAGAGTGCGGGCCCTGCCGCCACCAGGGTCAGCGCCAGCAGCGCCGCTGCCACGAGGCCGACGAGCTGAGAGTGACTCCCGAGTGAGCTCGGCACGGCGGTGCGACTCGCCGATGATGACACTGGAAAGCCACCTGACACACCCGCCGCAAGGTTGATGGCACCAAGTGCAAACAGCTCACGATTGGGCTCGATGGTGTAGCCGTGCTTCGTCGCGACCGAGCGGGCCGTGAGCACGTTGTCAGTGTAGCCGACGAGCGCGATACCGAGCGCCGTCGGCACGAGCGCGAGCACGTCGCTGAGCGCCACATCCGGCCAACCCAAGGTCGGCAGCGCGGCCGGGATGGTCCCGATGAGCTTCACGCCCATCGTGTCACCACCGATGACCCAGACGACCAGGGTCGCGACGACGACACCTGCGAGCGCCGCGGGAAACTTTGGTGCCCGTTGCTTCAGCGTGAGGATCCCAACGAGTGTCCCGACGAACACCGCAAATGTCGCCCAGTGCCAGCCCGACAACCCCGACACGAACGAGGCGATGCGTGGAAAGAACCCGTCGCCCGGCGTCGCCACACCCGTCGCTTTCGCGAGCTGGCTCGACACCAGCGTCAAACCGACGCCCGTGATGTAGCCCACCAACACGGGCTTGCTCAGTAGAGACGCCAGTACTCCCAACCGGGACACCGCAGCGACCAGGCCAACGAGCCCGACGACCAGCGCCAGCGCCGCCATCAGCGCGAGGTAGCGCACCGGGTCACCATCGGCCACCAACCCGACACCGGTCGCCGCCAGGATAGCCGTACCTGGCTCTGGCCCGACCCCGAGATGACGCGACCCACCGACCAGCGCGTACACCACGAGCGGCAGCAGCGCCGCGTTGAACCCGACCTCGGGCGGCAACCCGGCGAGCTCGGCATAGGCCATCGCCTGCGGCACCAGCATCGCCCCGACGGTGAGACCCGCAACGAGGTCCACCCGGAGCCAGGCAGCGCGATACCCTCGCAGGGTCGGGGCAAACATCGGCATCGCCCGCGTAGCTAGCTCAGCCGACACCGGGAGGCAACGCTTGCCAGATGATACGGGCGACGTGTGGAGCCGCACACGTCCGGGTCGACCTGCTCGCCTTCGGACATGAAGGCCTCCAGAGATCGGGCCCAGACTGTCAGCCCGCCGTGTAGCCCCCGTCCACGACGAACTCGGCCCCGGTCACAAAGCTCGCGTCGTCGCTCACGAGGAACACGATGGCCGATGCGACCTCCTCGGGTCGCGCCAGGCGCCCCATCGGGGTCAGGTTGCGCAGCATCTCCCGGTCAGTCGTCCCGAGGATCGGGGTGTCGACGAAGCCGGGATGGACCGAGTTCACCCGCACGCCCTCCTTCGCCCAGGCGAGTGCCGTGCTCTTCGTGAGCAGGCGCACCGCTCCTTTCGCGGCGTGGTACGCGGGTGAGGTACCAAAGCCGCCGACGATGCCGAACATCGAGCTCACGTTCACCACGGCGCCATGACCGGAGCGCTTGAGCGCGGCGCTCGCAGCCTTCTGACCGAGGAACACGCTGGTCTGCGTGATGGCGACGACCCTGTCCCAGGTCGCCTTGGTCGTGACCTCGATGGCCTCGTTGTCACCGATGCCCGCGTTGTTCACGAGCACGTCGAGGCCGCCGAGCTCGCCCACAGTGCGAGCCACCGCCACGCCCCAGGCCTCTTCGCTCGAGACATCGAGCCGCTGGTAGATGGCCTTGTTGCCCGCGGCCGTGATCTCCTCGACCACCGCGGCGCCGAGCGCATCCTGTATGTCCGCGACCACGACCGCGGCCCCCTCGCGGGCGAGCTGTAGGGCCGTTGCCCTGCCGATTCCGCTCGCCGCTCCCGTGACGAGGGCCACCCGTCCATCGAATCGTTTCATCTCGCGCCTCCTTTTGTCGTTCGGTCTGATGATATGAACCGGCTCAGCTGGTGGGGCCGACAAGTTTCCAGGCCGACTGCCACGACCAGCCGTTTGCGACATTCAGCCGGATGTTGACGAAGGCCATCCCTTCGAGATGGCGCGCATTCCGGAGCTCACCCACATCGACCGGGCGGTAGCCCAGTGAGCCCGCCAGCTCGGCGACGCGGGCCTTGGCGTCGGCGTCGTCACCCGCGTAGAACGCGTCGAGCGGAAGTCCCGACTCGGTCGGGTGCGCGTGCCGCGACGCGAACACCGTGTTGAAGGCCTTGACGACCTTGGCGCGAGGGGCTGCCTTCTGCACCTCCTCGGCTGCTGAGGACGTCGTGTCGAGGCCGGTGAAAGCAGCGTTGAGCGGGTTGGTAACGTCGACCACGACCTTGCCGTCGATCGACGTTCCGAGGTCGGACAGGACCGAGCTCAACGCGCCATAGGGCACCGCGAGCACGACGAGCTCGGCACGCTGGGCCGCCTCACTGGCCGAGGCCGCCGCGCGCGCCCCCGTCTTCTCCGCAGCCTGTCGCGTGGCCTCCGGTCGAGCCGCGTAGAGGATGACTTCGTGCCCGGCGTTGATGGCCGCCTGGGCGATGGCACTTCCGACGTTCCCGACACCGATGATAGCGATCTGCATGATGGACTCCTGGTTGCCGGCGGGCCACTGCGACCCGTCCGATGAAACAACCGTAATCATCGCCAGTGACGCAACCAAGGGCGCCATGGTAGACTCAAGGTTGCACGGAGGCAACAATGGCACTGGAGAATCTCGCGTCGTTCGTGATGGCCGTGGACCGGGGCAGCCTGACGGGCGCCGCGAAGGCGCTGGGCGTCCCGAAGTCGACGATCAGCCGGCGGCTCGCGCGCCTCGAGGAAGCGCTGGGCCAACAGCTCGTACTGCGGACCTCGCGTGCCTTCCGCCTGACCGAGGCCGGCGAGGCGCTATACCGCCGCAGTGCCCCGGCACTGCTCGACCTCGACGCGGCCATGGACGCGACGCGGGACGCGGCCGCCGAGCCCGTCGGACCGCTTCGCATCACGGCTCCGGTGGATCTCGGCAGCTCCACGGCGTTCGCCTCGGCGATGATCCGTTTCGCCGCGACGTGGCCCCGGCTTCGGCTCACGGTGGACCTCTCGGACCGGATGGTCGACCTCGTCGCGGAAGGCGTCGACGTCGGCTGCCGCCTGCACACCGGGCCGCTCGAGGACCGCGCGTCACTCAAGGTGCGGCGCCTGAGGCAACTCGAGATGGGCCTCTTCGCGACGCGAGACTACCTGGACCGAGAGGGGCGACCAGACCACGTCGAAGCGCTGAACACACACGCGCTCGTCCGCATCGAGCTCCCCGGTGGTTCGTCTCCCTGGCCGCTGCTCGGGCAGCTCCCAGACCTCGAGGGACCCGACCGACCAGCCGGTAGCGGTCTGACCACGACGAGCATGAACTTCGCAGCGGCGGCGGTCGCGGCCGGCGCGGGCATCGGCCTCTTGCCCGTGCTGGTAGCAAACGCTTTGCCAACAGCGGTCGAGCGGGTGCTCCCCGAGCTCGACGTGGCCGCGCCTACACTCTCGCTCGTGTGGCCCTCGAGCCGTCAGCTCTCTCCTCGCGTCCGGGCCTTCGTCGACTTCATGGCCGCAACGTTCGCCACCTGAAAAGCCGGCCCGAGGAATCGGCAACCGCAACATGGACCATACGAGGGACGAGGGACGAGGACGACGGCCCGAGCGCCCTGCCCGGCGCTACAGCCAACTCCCGACCAGGATGAACGGCGCCCAATGGAACGGATGCCGATCACCGCCGAGCTCGCCACACGCGCCCCACGTCACCGCGCCCGCCATCCCCTTGGCCTTGTCGTCGAGCTTGACCTCCGTCTCCCGGATGAGCTCGAGCATGGCCAGTCGCAAGGCTTCCGCGCGCCCGACCCCGGCCATCTGCTGCCACCGATAGAGGCTCTGCATGAGGCGCCCCGTGCTCGTGTCACCGACCGGCCACAAGGTCGCCAACACCTGCCGCGCCCCGAGTCGCAAAGCCAGCGACGCAAACCCCTCGAGCTCTCGCCCGTCGGTCTCCTCGCCGACCGCCGTGTTACACGCCGAGAGCGCCAACAGGTCGACCCCATCGAAGCGCAGCTCGTAGCGGATGTCCGTGAGCGTCATCCGCTGCCCGTCGCCGAGCAACAGGTAGCTCTCGCCCTCGCCGCCCGCCAACACGAAGTGGCTCGCGATGTGATAGGCCGCGTACTTCTTCGACTCGAGCAACCCCGTCAGCGCCTCACGTGTGAACGCCTCGTCGAGCCGAATCACGCCGGGCATGACCCCGCTCAGGTCCGCCGCGTCCCGCTTCACGACCCCTTCGAGCTCGTCCACGACCGCCGTCAACGGCGCGTACCCGGGTATCGCCTTCGCCGACCCGAACGCCGCCATCTCGTCCGTCGCGGTGACCCGGCTCTCGAGCTTGTCGAGCGCCGCCCGCGCCAGGTGCGCCACCTTGAAACGCTCCACGAGCCACCGCTCCCCATCCCACAGCGCGGCCATCGGCAGGTAACGCAGGGGCCCGTCCAACGCGAAGAAGAGGGTGTCGATGTCCGCCTCTTTCAGGTCCGCCTCGATGGGTCCGATGAGCTGCCCCCAGAGCTCACGCGCCACCGGCCGCGGGTCACTCGTCGGGTCGATGAGCTGCTCACGAAAGGCCACGACCAGCGCCCCGACATCCGCCGCACCGAGCTCCGCGTCGCGCCCTACCTGACCCTTGGCGGTCGTGACGACCACCCGCAACTTGTCGTCCGCAAACACATAATGCAGCACAGCAACCGTCGGCCCGATGCGCTCGAGCGTGCCTTGAATGGCCGCGACGTCGCGCAGGTTGAGCGCCGCGATCTGCTGCGCACGTTTGGGCGGCATCTTCGCGAGCTCATCTTCGAGCGAGACCAGCCACACCTCGAAGGCCTTCCTGCGCTCGCGCAGCTTCGCCCTCAGCGCCGCCACTTCGGCCGTCTCACGGGCCGTCAAAGGTCGCTCCTCACGCGCCAACGTGAGCGCCTTCAACTGACGCTCCGCCTGCTCGCTCGCCGCAACCGCCGGCGCTTTCTCGGCCTGCAAGACGACCGGCACCCGGCGCTCTTGTGTGAGCTCACGCGTCGCGAGGCTCGCCCGCTCGTCGATCTTCAAACCCTCCAACACCCCCAGCGCCTCGACGTATCGCTCGGCCTTCACGAGGTCGTTCGCCAGCTCGCGCCACGCCGCGATCCGGTCTTCGGTGAAGCCGCGCACCAGCTCGGGCGACGTCGCGCGCACCTCGTCCCGGATCCGCTCGAGCGTCGCGACGGCCCGTTTGCCAAACACGATCGCCGCCGACAGCCCGGCCCCGCTCGTCCCGCCGCGCGCCCGATACACCTGCGCCAACGCGCGCTCGACCGGCCACACGAGCTCGGGCTCCTCGCTCGCGACCACCGTCAGGTAGGCCTCCTGGCACTTGGCCAGCGCCTCGTCCAAGCGCCCCGACTCGCGCAGCACCTCACACTCCTCGCCCGCTACGGCGCCAATGATCGCTGCGTCTTCACCGTCGCTCGTGAGCAGTGCCGCACGCGCCGTCGAGAGCCAACGCTGTGCCTCGGGTAATCGCCGCTCGCCTCGTTCGAGCCGCGCCAACGCCAATGCGACCCGCCCGATGGCAGGATGCCCTGCCGACCATTCACCAATGGTCTTGAGCGCTTTCTCCACCATGAGGCGCCCGTTGGTATCCCCACCGGTCAGTCGCCAGAGTCCGGCCGAAAACGCCGCCACCGCCGCCTCGACCGCCGTCGCCCCGAGCTTCACCGCACCTTGGTGCAGCGTCTCGGCCAGCGCCTTGGCCTCGTCTTTCGCACCGACCCGCCCGAGCAACGTCGCAAGATTCAGGCGCGCCGCGAAGTGCCCTGGCCGCGCCGCGACAGCAAACCTCAGCGCCGCCACGGCCTCGCCGTAACGCGCCTGTTCACCGAGCCAGAGCCCGCGCCAATGCTGGATCCGCGCCCATACCTCGCCGGTCTGGAACCCTGCCCGCCCGAGCGTCTCGATCGCCTCTGTCAGCGCCCCACGCGCCCGCTGCGCACGCGCCTTCGTCAACGTCAGCGCGAGTGCCACCGCGTTCACCCCCATCGCTCCAATCGCCCCAATGGGCCGCGCCTCCGACCGTGCGATCGCCTCCTCGGCGGCCTCCGGATTCTTGGCCTCGAGCTCGACCCGCGCCAACGTCTGCTCGGCCACGGCCAGCACCGCCGGACCAAGCCCGATCCGCGAGCGCGCACGCTCGGCAACCAACGACTGCGCCCGGCTCCGCGCCACCGCCAGCGCTCGAAGCCGCCGCTCACGCGCCTCGGATTCGGGCTTCGACACGTCGCCGGGACGTCGCTCGGCATCCCGCTCGAGGACGTCGAGGCACCCTTCGATTTGATCCTGCCACCCGTCTGCAGGACCGAATGCGTCGACCTTGCCGGCGACCGTCTCGCGCCGCGGCTCGAACTCCGGACCGGGCGCCTCATCGAGCAGGATCCCACCGCCGAGCCCTACGAAAGACACGTGTCCCGCAGCATTCGGAGGGCGGTTCATGTGTGGCGCACCGAGCGGCGGGACCGGGGCCTCCGGCTTGCCCTCCGCGAGGGGGTCATCCGATTCGGGCCCATCGCCGTGGGTGTCGTCGTAGCTCGTCACGGGCCAACCGATTTGCGATTCCCAGCCGCCCGCACTGCCAATCGCCCCGAAGTCACCCGAGATCATCCCGCCGAGCCGAAGATGGTCCTCGGGCCTCGTGCCATCGGCCGCCACCGTCGAGCGCGCACCGCTCGCGACCAACGCGTGATAGGTCGTGATGCGCCCATGGAAGGCCGCGAGGTGCAGCGCCGTCCACCCGGTCAGGTCACGTACGAGCCATCGTGTGCCGGGCACCACCTCGAGGTCGACCCGCTCACCCGCGCGCACCAGCCGCTCGATGAGCGACACCTGACCAAACCGCGCGGCAAAGTGGATGAGCCCGAGCCCATGCGGCGCCTGCTCACCGATGATCTCGGGCCCATGCGCCGCCAGCAGCGGCTCCAGGCGCCCAGCATCACCAAGCACTACCGCGACCCGCGCTGCCTCGAGCGGGGTCAGCGCCAACGACTCCCAACGCCCTTCGACGATCAAAGAAAAAACCGCGGGCTCGGTCGCCGTCTCGAAAGCCCGGTCGAGCGCTACGGCCAGGTCCATGCGCCCGTCCGACACGTCGAGCAGCGCGCTCAGCGTCGGCAGGTGTCCGACGTCGACCGCCACCTCGAGCGCGGTCGCGAGCTGCCCGTCGAGCGCCGCCGGGTCCGACCCGAGCGCGGCCAACACCCGCACGAGGCCCGCCTGGCGATGACGCGCCGCGAGGTGCAAGAGCGACGAACCGTCGAGCGACGAGCGCGCCTTGGGCGGCAGTCCCATGAGCAGCAGGCTGGTCGCCAGGTCGGGTCGACCGTATTCCAAAGCTTTGGCAAAGATCCCTGCATCGGACACGCCGGCCAGGACAGACACACACGTGAAAGCCAGAGGGGCCGAAGTCTTCTCTTCAGAATAGGTGGCCCAACCTGCATTCTGGAATTCAGAAGTTCCGAGGCGAAGGGCGGCTTCGGCGGCGCGAGGCGCGAGGTCCGGCTGGGCAGCGATGGCGCCGTTCATGAGTGATGCAGCGAGCGCCAGGTCGCCTGATGCACAGGCCCCAGCCACTGCATCCGGGCCGACGGTGGCGCCTGCTTTCAGGAGTGCGGCGACCGTGCTCGCGACCGCTTCGGGCGGCGCCCGCACCGCCTGACCGAGGGGGGTCAGGCCGCGGGCATCGCGTTGGTCGAGAGACGTCGCGGCGAGCTTCAGGGCGAGCCCAGGGATCTCGCTCGCGAGCCCGGCCCGCGCCGCCGCGTGGAGCGCATTGACCCCGTCCGAAGTGCGCGCGGCGACTCTGGCACCGAGCCCGATGAGGAGCCGCGCTGCATCCACACGCCCCGCCCACAACGCGCGGATGAGCGGCGTCGCCCCCCACCTGTCGCGGCGTTCGAGCGCCGCCGCGAGGAGGTCGGGCATGGGTACATAGGCCGCCGCCAGAGCTGTCAGGTGCGCACGTGCGTTGGGGCTGATCGCCGCGGCGTGCCAGGCGCTCTCGAGCCCTGGGCCCCGGCGCGTGTCGATGCTGTCGAGGACCGCGTCGAGGGGGCGTTCGGCGATTTCAGTGCGAAGCGTCTCCGAGAGCGACCCGCCGGTCGTTATCGCGGCCAGGATCGAGCTGCTCTCGAGGCACTCGTCCGGGTCGTCCTCGATGAGCTCGTTCGAGGCGACCACCGCCACATCGAGGTCCGAAACGAGCGCTTGTGAAAGCGGCTCATCGCGCCGCTCGACCATACGCAAGAAGAGCTCGAGGGCGCGAGGCGACGGGGGTGCTTCCGACCCCAGAACCCGCTCGGGCAACACCAGCAGGTAGCCGGCGGCAACCGGGTCGGGCAGCGGTGGTTGGGCGTTCGGAGGCGGCCATCCGAGACGCGTTGCCACGTCATTCGCGAGCGTGACGAGGCGATCCGCGGAGAGCACCTCGGGCTCGGCGGCGACGTTGGCGCGCTGGGGCCAGGTGACCCGGAGGCCGTCGGGACTCGTGGCGAGCGAGATGCGTGGGACGCCGGGAGTGGCGGGTGCAGCGCCATCCACGAAGACGATGGGGCGACGGCGCGGAATGGGCGCTTCCAACCGCGCCATGAGGTCGTGTGCGAGCGCGTAGACGGTGAGGCCCGACGGGGTCGAGTCGGGGGTGACGGCGATCTCCAGGGAAGGGCGCGGCGGGGCTGCATGGGCCTGGCCCAGGAGAACCGCAGTGACGAGTCCCAGCAGCCCCATTCGAAAGGTGAAGGCGAGGTGGCGCATGGTGCCGCCCATCAAGAAGCGAGTGACTCGAGCCATTCCCGATCAGGCCCCGGCAACAAGAGCGGCAGGAGGCGTCTGGCAATTGCGCGAGCGCGCTCCATGTGGCCCTGGGCGAGCTCGACGCGCACGAGCAGGTCGAGCGCCTCGGGATCTTCGAGCGACTCGTCGGCCGGGGGGTCTCGCGGCACGATGCGCTCGGCGGCGAAGACGGCGGCCTTGAGGTCGCCGGCACCGAAGTGGGCGCGGGCCGCGGCGCGCAGGGCGGCGTTGCGACCGGCCGGCTCGTCTCGGTCCTCGAAGGCGTCGGCGCGCGCTTCCCACAGGTCAGCGGCAGTCTTCTTGGCGTCGACCGAGCCGTCGGCGGTGAGGGCCGCGATGATGCGCGCGAAGATGGGTTCGTCGAGCGGGCGCGACCGCAGGTAACGGATGAAGGCCGCGTTGGCGGCGTCGGGGTCGCCGGCGAGCTCGAGGCTCTCGCCGAGCGACTTGGTGTAGGAGGTCGCCGCGGCCGCGTCGAAGACACGTTCGGAGAGCTTGGCCAGGACCTCGGAGCGGCGTGTGTGGTCGCCGCGAACCACGAGGATCTCCTGGTAGAGCTCGAGCGCGCTGACGACGTCGGGGTCGATGGCGAGCAGCTCTTCGAGGGCCTCGGCAGCGCCGTCGAGGTCATCGGCGAAGTAGCGTTCGGTAGCCCGTCCGAGGTGCTCGTCGATGGCGTCGGACTCGGCAACCTTGGCAAGGACCCGTTCGCTGGCTTCGGCGTCGGGGGCCTCGAACCGACTGGGTTTTGTTGCCGCCGGTGTCGGCGCGGGCACTTGCTCGGGCGTGGGCGCTTGCTCGGGCGCGGGCGCTTGCTCGGGCGCTTGCGTGGGCGTGGGCGTGGGCGCTTGCGTGGGCGCGGGCGTGGGCGTGGGCGCTTGCGTGGGAGTGGGCGCTTGCGCTTGCGTGGGCGCGGGCGCGGGCGCTGGCGCTTGCGCAAACACCGGCGCCGGCCCCAACAACGCCATCAACTCCAAGGTCGGCTGATGCGTAGGCTCCATCGCCAGGATGGACTCGAGCAAGCGCTGCGCCGCTGCATCGTCGCCACGGTCCGCACAAACAAGCGCCTCCTCGAACAACGCCCCGACACTCGGCCGCATGTTCGCCGGGGCCACCGCCGCGGCCGGCATCGCGATTGAGAAGTCCGCATACGACGCGCGCTCTGGCCGCTCCGTCACGGCAGTATGCGCAACCGGCGGCGCCACCAACCCGACCTTGGCCATCAGCGCACGTGTCCGCTCGTCTCGCGGCGGCAACCTCAGCTTCTGCAGGGTCGCCCGGGCTTGGCCCGCAACCCCTAGATGTGTCAACTGAATCTCGGCCAGCAGCACACGCGCTTCGTCTTGTCCCTCGGCGTCGACCCGCAGCGCCTGCAGCCGGGTCAAGACCCCCGCCAGGGCCGTCGCCACCGCTCGCGCCGACGACGTCCCGACGCCCGCATCGCCGAGCTGCCGCAACAGCGTCTCGGTCAAGAGCTCCTGCGCATGCACGGCTCGCGGCGACAGGCGCGCCGCTTCTTCCAGCCAGCTCCGCGCCATCGACAGGTCGCTCACCTCTTCGAGCGCCGCCCGTCCGAGCGCGGTCAACAGCTCGACCCGGGTCGCGATGGCCGACTCCTCGCCGAGCCCCGCCGCCCGCATCTTGACCAACCTCTGCGCACCGACCCGCAGGTACTCCGGCCACAGACCGAACTCACGCTGGAGCGCCATCAGCGCCACCGCGCGGTCATCGAACCGCTTCGAGTCCGGCGCCAGGAACACCGCTTCTTCGAGCGGCCCGAGCGCGTCCCAACCCAGCCCGAGCGACTGATACAACAGCGCCACACGGTGGAGGATCCTTGCCTTGGCCTCCTCGCCTGTCGACCGCTGCGCGCTCTCATAGAGCTGATGGACGAGCCACTCACGGCTCGCCGCCTCGGGCGCGACCGTCTCCAACAATCCCAATGCCCGCTCGTGGTCCGGCTCACGGCTCAGGACCGCCAACACACACTGCAGCGCCCCGCGGTTGTCCCCACGCATGACCAGCGCTTCGGCTTTCAACGCCTGCGACTCCGGCCACTCGCCAACGTCCGGCGTCACGAGCTCGACGAACCGGAGCCCCAACGTCGGCTCCCGTGCGAGCAACGCCAGGCGCCCGAGCTCCACCGCGTCGACCGCGTCCATGCGTGTCAAATCGCCGGCGCGCCACAGAATACGCCGCGCCTTCGCCGGGTCCGCAATGACCTCCAGAAGCAGTCGCCCCAGAAGCGAAATCAGCTTCACCATGCGCGGCGTGTCGCTTGGCGGCAGCTTTCTCAGCGCTTCTTCCAGAATACGTAGTGCCTCGACCCCACGCCCTTCACGTGTCTCGACCTCGGCCAGCGCCACCTGCGCCTCGAGGTCGTCCGGGCTCGACTCGAGCACCACCTTGAGCAGCACCCGCGCGTCCTCGGGCTCGTTGCGCTGCAGCGCAAACCGCGCCAGCCGCAGCCCTGCCTCCCGCGTCTTGGCTTTCGAGCGCGCCGCGAACAGGAGCCGCTTGTAGAGCGGCAGCGCATGCCGGACCTCACCTTCGCGCTCGGCCATCGCGATGAGCTCGGACAGCGCCTCCTCGTGGTCGGGCGACCGAAGCAACACACGTTCGAGCGCAGCGCGCGACTCTTCGGGCGCAAAGTCGGCCAGGATCTGCGCCAGCGTCAGGTCGACGGCCGTCGCGTCCTCACGATCACCAGGCCCGGTAACGACAGCGGCCAGGCGCTCGAGCTGCACCGCCGCCTCTTCCGGGCGCTTACGCATGAGCGCAATCGACGTCAGCCCGACCAAGGCCGGCTCATAACCAGGCGCCACCTCGAGCAGAGCCCGACACACCCGCTCGCCCTCGTCGTGCAGGATAGGCTGCGTCGCGGCGATCCCGATGAGCCGCTCGGCCAGGAACCCCGGGCGCGGCGGCCCGTCCAGCGCGCGATACACCTCGGCCAGGGCTTCACGCACCTTGCCTTCGGTCAGGAGCCTGTCGACCTGACCGTGGTGGCGCTTGACTTCCAAGTCCTCGACAAACTTGAGGAACGCCGAGCGCACTTCGGTGCCCTCGCCCCAGGTCTCGCCGTCCTCGTCGCCGAGCGGGTCGAGCTCGAGGTCGACCGTATTCCCGGTATCCCGCGTATCCCGCCCACGGCCGGGCGCCGCGAACCGTGCGACAAAGCGGCCCTCACGCAGCTCGACCCCACGCGACACGAGCCCCGCCACATCCGGCAGCTTCCAGCCGAGGCCGGACAACGCATGCGCCAGCGCCAGCCGCACGACCTTCAGGCGCGCGGTCGTCAGCGTCCTGTCGACCACCAGCTCACGCGGAATGAGGCGCAGGACCTGGTCGGCCATGAGCGGCCACGGCTCGGTGGACGGCCCATAAACCCTGAATCCGTATAGCGAAAGAATGAGGAGCGGCTCACCTTCGGCCTCGCCCTCGCCGTCCGCGCGGTCAGGCACGAGACGCGCGCGCATGGTCCAGCGGGTGCCGGACTCGGTGCGCCCGCTCAGCACGAGCTGGTCATCGAAGGCGGAGCCGCCGATCTGCCCGCCGCTGGCCTGGTTCAACCAGTCCAGAATCAGGCGCGACTCGATGCGGATGGCCAGCTCTTCGGCCAGCCCGCGATGGTGCCGGAAGCGCTCGAGCCCGTCGCGGAAGTCGAACGGGAAGCTGACGTGGGGCAGCTCGACCGACAATTCGGCAAGCTCCGCCCCACCCGGCAGCGGCGCGCGCTGGAGCACAATAGAGAGCCGTCGACCTTCGACGCGCAGGCTCCAGACGGGGCTCGCCATGATGACGACCTCGTTCTTAGCCGCGCGTGCAGGGAGACGCTCCGGGGTGCCCGCGTAGGCACCGGTGGCGATCTGCGCGCCCATCCGAAACGTTATAGCCCATCTTTCCGCGGAGCGCGCGAGCCCATTCAGCGCCGAAGGCCTGTGCCGTGCCTGCACCTGAAATGAAATATGAAATGTCCCGACCCCTACTGCGCGCCCCCTTCTGAGGAGCCTGGGGAGGCAGCCCTAAAATGAAATATGAAATGCTCCGACCCCTGGTGGCGACCCTTGGTGGGGTGACGGGAGGCTGAGGTGGGAGGCGGCCCTAATATGAAATATGAAATGTTCCGACCCCTATTGCGACGACCCCTATTGCGACGACCCCTATTGGGGTGGGTCGACCGTTCCGCCGAGTGCTTCGGTGAGGTCGAGCCCGTAGCGTCGCGACAGGTCGGCGAGGAGGCCGACGACGGGCCGCTCCACGGCCCTGAGGTCGCGCACCCGGAGGCTCCGATCCCAGCTGCCGGAGATGAGCCAGCGTGAGTCCCCGGAAAAGGCGAGGGCCGGAACACGTTCGTCGTGGTCGGTGAAGCGGGCGCGAGGTGACGGGTTTCCCAGCTCCCACAACCACACGCCGCCATCCTTGGCGCCCGCCGCGACCCAGCGGCCATCGCCGGAAACCTCGACGTCGAGCAACGTGGCACCCGTCGCGTCGAGCATCTGTTCGAGATAGCCGGAGGTGCTCCAGACGGCGATCTCGTCCCGGTGCGCGGCGAATACCCGTTCGCCGTCGGCGGCGATGGCGACCGCCTCGGCACGCGGGTCCACACCGACGACCTCGAACCCGAAGTCGCCCGAGCGCAGTCGGAAGAGTGAGCGCGATGGCTCGCTCAAGGCGACGGCGAACATCCGGTTTGGCGACACCGAGAGGTCGAGCACCGGGTTGAGCCCCATCGCAACGGCCTCGTCGCCGATGATCCGGTCGACCTCGTTATAGCTCGCGAGCAGGCTCGTCCCATCGGCAAGCGTGACGAGCCGCCTGAAGGCCTTCAGCATCGGTCGCTCATAACGCTCGATGTCCATGGACTCGGCATCGATCCGCACGACGCCGCCGATCCCCCCGGCCAACAAGGACGCGCCGTTGATGTTCGCCCCTTTGGTGGTCACGAACGCGACCTCGCGTGAGACCAGCTGTGTCGTCGAAATCATCGCGACATGCGGCCCATGTGCCACCGCGAGCCGCTCCTCTCCTTCGCGTTCGTAGTCGAGCGAGACCACCCCGTCTTCGAGCGGGATCACGTAGGCGCCATGCAGCGGACGCGTCGATGGCGCCGACTCCACCCGCCAGCGCTCGAGCCACGCACCGGTCGTCAATAGATCGCTCGGTCGCGTGACGTCCCAGGTCGCGGTCTTGGCACGCCGCGGCAGCGATCCGATCCGCGCCAGGTCCGGAAGCGTCACGAGCACGATAGGCTCACCCTCGCCGGCGACCACGAGCAACCGGCCGTCTGGCGATGGCTCCAGCAACCGCACCATGCCATTGACGAGCTGACCTGCGTTGACGATCTGCCCCTCGCTATCGAGGACGATGACCTCCCCCTTGGTCGTCCCGACCACCACCCGCGTAGGCGACACGACGACCATACGCGCCCCCTCGCGGTCGGGCGCGACGAGTGTCGTCGGCACATCGCGGCCGGGCCGACGCAGCGTTCCATCTTTGCACAGCGCGCCCATGAGCTGGGCACCCGAACGTGTTGGGTCCGGGCTCAGCGCGAGCGCTCCATGCAGCTCTCCGTTGCACACCGGGACCTGGCGCACCTCACGTCGCGGCAGGTCCACCACGAGGCTCCGCCGCGCGCTTTCGAACACCGCCCGCCCCGCTGCCACCCCGAACTTACGCGTCGACCTGACGGTCACCAGGTGCCTCGCGACTTCACGCCCATCGAGGCCCAGCATCAGGAGGACCGCATTGTTGGATGCGACCAGCACGACGCCCCCATCGACGAGGCTCGCGACCCGCAACATGAAGGGATAGCTCCACAACAGGCGAGGTACTCCGCCCGCATGGGTCCACATCGCCACGCCCTCGGGCGACGTGCACAACGTGAGCCCACGCACCGGGTCCACCTGCGACTCCGCGCATGGCAGCGGCACCCGTGTGAGGAGCTCGAGCGACGGTGCCCCCGAAACCGAGGCCAGGATGCCTCGCGCGTCCGGGTCCTCGTTCAGCGACAACGCGTGGGCGGCCAGCACTTCGGCTTCGGCTCTCGCACCGAGCCCGAGCTGCCGCCGCGCCTCGCCCACCAGCGACCGGGCCAGGTGCTCGTCGGAGCGCCGCAGCGCAACCTCTGTCGCCTCGGCCGCGTTCTCCGCGACGGCCCGCTCTTGCCCGAGACGCACCACATAGATGATCCCGAACGCGACCAGGGCCGCCATGCCGATGGCGACGATGGTCAGATGAACCCGATGGGTCTTCACGAAGCGCCGCAGCAACTCGCGCTGCCCATAGCTGTGAGCGGACACCCGGTGGCCATCGAGGTGGCTCGTGAGGTCGGCTGCAAACGCGGCTGCATCGGGGTAGCGGTCTTCCGGGTCGTCCGCGACGGACTTACGGATGATCGCCTCGAGCTCAGGCGAGGTCGTCTCCGCGGACCGTCCTTGTTCCTTTGAAAATCGAACGATTTTTTCGAGGATCCGCCCCAGCGCATAGACGTCCGACCGCCGGTCCGCCAGCAGGCCCTGCTCCTGTTCGGGGCTCATGTAGCCCGGGGTCCCGATGCGCCCGAGGTCGTGCCCACCGACCGCCAACCGCACGTCCTCTGGCAATGCGTCCTCGCCATCTTCGAGGACCCGGGCGAGCCCCCAGTCGACGACCTGGCTCTCACCGAAGCGACCGACCATGATGTTCGCGGGCTTGAGGTCCCGATGCACGACCCCTCGATGGTGCGCGAAGGCGACCGCTTCGGCGGCCTGCAGGAGCGGGCGCAAGAGGCTCGCGCGTTCATGCGCCGGGGTCGTCCTCAGGACCTGTGAAAGCGACCGCCCCCTCACGACTCGCATCGCAAAGAAGGCCTGCCCGTCCGGGTCGAAACCCATGTCGTAGATCGGCACGATCCCCGGATGTTCGAGCTGGGCAAGCACCCGCGCCTCACGCAGAAGACGCCAGTCGCCGCGTTTCCATGCGACCTCGCGCAGCAGCCGTCGGTCGCGCACGAGCGATACGCGTGCATTGCCGCCGACCCCGATCTCACGACCGATCTCGAAGCGACACGCCTCGGCCTTGTCGCCGATACGATCGCCCTCCGACCTGGCCAGAGCGGGGTCCCCGACGCTCGGCCCGAGCGACTCGATGGCCTCGAGCGGGTCGAGCCCGAGCGAGCGATCAACCGCTTCCCGGTCACTGCCGTTCCACGCCTCGGTACTCACATCCGGTCCTCGAGCGTGTCGCCCGGGTTGAGCACGAGCTCGACCAGGCCAGCCCGCGTCGAGTGTACGAGATTCGTCCGCAGGCGCGCCTCGCCGAGCTTGCGCCGCAGCCGCGCCAGGCTCGAATCCCAGCGGTCACGTAAGCTGCTCTCGGTCAACGCGTCGCGCCCCCAGATCTGGCGCGCGACCTCCTGCCATGCGACCGGAGCCCGGATCGCGGCGAGCTCCGACACGATACGCGCCGCAATCCCATCCAGGGTCAGGCGATGCGGGCCAGCAAAGATGTGCGCCGTGTCGAAATTGAGGATGAGGTGCAGCGGTGCGCCGACCTCGGTGGTGTCGAGGGTCGCGGCGTGTGACGCGATGTCGCGCTGGGTCAGCGCGATGGTGAAGGTGACGCCGTCGATGACGATGGCCTCACCGACCTCGAGCTCGCGCGATGGCTCACCACCGATACGCACGAAGAGGCGGGCCCCAGAAGTCCAGAAGACAGCAGCCGCGTCGGGGGCGAAGCCGTTGAGCAGCCGCGGCTCGGGGTCGAGCTCGAGCGAGGACACGCTTCCGAAAAGCTGCGGCTCCAACCCATTGGCGACCAGGGCGAGCGCCTCACCTGGCAGTGCAACATCCTCCACGAACAAGGGCGTCTTCGATGCCAGGACGATCCGTTGGCCCGCACACAAAGTTGCCTGAGCCGCGGCCTTGCCATCGACGCTGAGGCGCCCGCGGAGCGCCAACAGCTTCAGCTCACCCGAGCGCAGCGACACCATCGCGTGTGCTTCAGAGATGTGGGGTTCGAGCAGGCATAATGCGGCGCGGTCGGAACGACCGATCAGGTCGCCGGGATGAAGCTCGAACGAACGCTGGTCGGCGAGCCTGAATCGGACGCTTGGCTGCATTGGAGTGTGGCGAACCTCCTGCTCGGGCCACCTTCGCGGTTGCCCAGCAGAACGTCAACCCCGCGCATCCCAAAAGGAACCTGCTCATCCGGTCGACAACGCCGGCGAAGGTCTCCAGACCGGATCCCAGCCGCGGCCCTCGGATCGCTCATGCGTGAGGCGCCACTGCCGGGCGCGTTGGCAGGACCGCTTGCGCGGTGATACCGTCCTGCCGATGTTCGACCCCGCACGAGGCCACAGCCGCGAGTCGACCCGCGTCAAACGGGCACGGGGCTCCGGCTGCCGCTGCGCCGGCCCGCTTGCCCTGACGCTCGCGCTGCTCGCCGCCACCCCCGCCCATGCCTCGTTCTTCGACACCTACGGCTTCTCGGCCCGCGCCGTCGCCCGCGGCAACGCCATGGTCGCCCTCGGCTTCGACTACGACGCGGCCTACTACAACCCGGCCAACGTGCTCTCGCGTAAGCGTGTCCACCTCGGCTTCGGCCTGGACCTCGTCACGCCGTCGCTCGACCTGACCCCACTCGCCGGCACCTTCGAACCCATCGAGGTCGAGGACAACCTCGGCTTCCACCTCGGCTTCTCGACCCCGATCGGCGGCGTCTTCGACGATAAAATCGGCTTTGGTCTCGCGTTCTTCCACCCGCTCACGACGGGCACCAACGTCACCTCCATCGACCCCGCCGAGCCCTACTGGTACCGCTACCAGAACCTCCCGGACAAGCTCGTCATCGCCGCCGCCTTCGCCGCCGAACCCTTCCCCTGGCTGCGCCTCGGAATCGGCGCCCAGATCCTGGCCGCCCTCGACGGCGAAGTGGTCGGCGCCCTCTCACTCGCCGAAGGCCGCTTCCTACGCGAGTCCATCGACCTCGAGGTCGTCCCCCGCGTCGCCCCGACCTTTGGCCTGGCCCTTGGCCCCTTCCCGCTCCCAGGCCAACCGCCAGGCTCCGGCTTCCGCTTTGGCGCCACCCTGCGTATGTCGCTCGAGCTCGACTATAGCCTGCCCGTCTCGGTCGACATCGAGCAGGTCGGCGCCCTCGACGTGCTCGTCGAAGGTGTTTCGCTCTACACCCCCGACCAGCTCGCCGTCGGCCTCTCATGGGAGAGCGCACCCGCCCCGGAACCCGGTGTGTCGGTCGAGCTCGGCCTCACCTGGGAGCGCTGGAGCGCCGCCCCACCGGCCGGCGCCCGCTTCACCCTCAGCATCGATGACTCCAACGTCCGCCCACCGACCGACCCGCAGGACACCCCCGATTACCTCATCGACGTCCGCGGCGAACGCACCCCTCTCGGCGCCGTCGACACCCTCACCCCACGCCTTGGCCTCGAGTGGCGACCGAGCGACACCTTCGCCGTTCGCGGCGGCTGGTTCTACCGCCCGACCCAGCTCCCCGTCCCCATCTACCAGACCAACACGCTCGACGCCGACGCCCACGTCATCAGCCTCGGCGCGGGCATCCTCTTTGGCGACCCGCTCGGCGTCGAAGCCGCCCCGGTCGGCATCGACCTCACCGTCCAGATGACGACCATCGGCTCGCGCCAGGTCGACAAAGACCCACTCGCCGGACGACCTTCGGGCGCCTACGACATCGGCGGCCACATCTGGCACGTCTCGCTCGACCTTCGCCACGACCACTTCTGACATGGCCAAACGTTTCCATCATCACAAGCTAGGGGTTTCAACCAGAGAGACGGCCCGATGAACGACCTCGACTTCATGGCCTTCGTCGAAGCCTGCTATCGGGTCGAACAACCCGAGCTCGCCTGGCTCACCGGCGTCGCCGAGGCCGCCGTGCCGCTCATGGGTTTTGGTGAGGGCATCCACGCCTACCTCGTCGACCTGAGCCTACCCGAGCCCCTCACGCACCCGACCCCACCGATCCTGGTCGAGGGCCGCGATGCCTGGCAGGCCGCCTGGCGCCACTCCTGGTGGGACAACTTCATGGCGAAGCTGAGCCCCGACCATCTCAAGGTGCTGCACACCGTCAGCCCCGTGAACTTCACCTCGGACCTCTTCGCCGCCGTCCAGGAGGCGAGCCCGACGTTTGGTACCCACCTGCCGCCCAGCGTCAGCCGCCGCTACTCGACCGCGCGCGCCCGCTTCAACTCTGGCCAGATGTCTGGCCCGGCGCAGCAGTCGGCCGCCCGCGGCCCCAGCGGCTTTCTCTACCCGGACTCGTTCAACGTCTCGGGCCTCGACGCCACCGGACGAGGCGCCATCCTCATCGCCAACATGCCCGAGGTCGCCGACGGCGCCGTCAGCCCGAGCGACATCGCCCTCTGGAGCCGGCTCGGCGCTCACGTCGCAGCCGGCCACCGCCTCATTCGTAAGCATCGCCAACTGGACGACGAGCTCGCCGGCGTCGACGCGGTCATCGAACCCAACGGACAACTCGCGCATGTGGCCACCGACCTTCGCGACTCCGTGGCGCTCGCCGCCCTACGCGAACGTATCGTCGCCGTCGACCGCGCGCGCGCCCATGATCTCGACGGCCGCGCTGACCGCAACGACCGCAACGACTGGCGCACGACGACCAACGTCTGGACTGGGCTCGCCGAAGGCCGCTGGTCGCTGGTCGACCGCTTCGACCGCGACGGGCGCCGCTACTATCTCGCGCGCCCCAACCTCCCCGACGCGGCGCACGACTTGCTCGCCCCACGCGAAGCGCAGGTCGCTCACGCGGCGGCCCTGGGCCACTCGAACAAACACATCGCCTACGAGCTCGGCATCTCGATTTCGACCGTCGCTACCCACCTCAAGTCGGCCGCCCGAAAGCTCGGCGTCAGCTCCCGCGTGGAGCTCATCCAACGCATGCGTCTTCAGCAGGGCCCGCCGAAATCCTGAGTGATTCGCAGGCGGAACGAACCGCCGACGTCGAAGAACTCTCTCAATGCTTCCGCGATGATCCGGGCGATCTTCGTAAAGCCCCAGAGCATACGTATGCCACCTGGCCGGTCGACCCGACGGCCCGATACCTGCTCGACCCGGCATACGCAATTTGTCGAGCCGACCTGTCACCGTTAGGTGCTCCGCGGCTGCGATGGCTAGACTCGGTGCAGCAGTCACGTCAGCGAATCGAGGCACCTCATGTCGCACCAATCCGAGCGGTCGTCGGACACCACCGCCCATTCCTCCAGCAGCGCTGGCACGCACAGCTCCGAGGGGGGATCGGGCACCGGCCTCAGGGGCGCAATCGGGAGTACCCAGGGCTACGACGCTCAGGTGCAGCGCCTGGTCCCCCCTGGCGCCGCAAAGGAGCCACCGAAACACAGCCCTGTTGCGCCCGCGCCTGGTGCAGGTGGCACCGAAACCGTCGGCGCTCCGGCCGGCGGGACCCGACCAGGCGGTGGCGCCGGTGCCTCACCACGCCGTCGGGTCACTCGTGCGGCCCCTGCGGCGGACAACGCCAACGCCCAGGCAGGCCCGGAGCGGGGCGCTGGCGCCGGCCCCGAAGAAGCAGCGGCACCAGGTACCGAGGCAGTCCCCGCGGGTGGCGCAGCACCAAGGCCGCCCATACCGGGCGCAGCCGCCGACATCGCGCGCCGCTTCCCCTCTGGTGTTTCAGTGGCCGTACACATCCTGCCGACCGAGGCCGACCGCGCCGAGTGGCTCGCGGACGTGCGCGCCAACGGCACCAAGACCGTCTCCGAGTACTTCGGGCCCGGCCACGTGCCCGCGGCCCTACGAGCCCACCGCGATTCTCCCGTCGGCCCGCTCGCCGACACCATCGCACGCGCCAAGTTCAACAACGACATGACCTTCTCGCGTGAGGCCACTCCACACGCCGCCGCCCGCCAGTCCGTGGCACTCGACGGCGGTGCGCTCGAGGTCGGCCGGTCGATGGCCTTCACCCGCCAGGACGGCGGCCCGTTGCCGCTCATCCGCGGCGTCAGCCAGGCGGTCGGCGCGCTGCCCAGCGCCCCACGGGGCAACATCAAGGAGCTCGCGATCTTCACGCACGGGCAACGCACGACCCTCACGGGTGGGAGCGGGCGCCATCGGGTCACGCCGGGCGCCATGGTGAGCGAGATCGGCGCGTGCCTCACGCCGAGCGTCGCCATTCAGCTCTATGCGTGCAGCGCCGCCTCCGAAGGCGGCTTCGCCGACCAGCTCGCCCAGGCCCTCGCCGACGCCGGACACACGTCGCGGATCTTCGGCCACACCAGCGCCGCACACGCGACCGAGAACGCCGAGGGCCGCACCGTCGTCGGCCAGGCCGGCGGCGGGGTCGAAGGCGCGACCAACGTCGAGACGTGTTTCCCGGCGTCGTTCGTGGCCGCCCAGAAGACCGCGCTCATCGCTGAGCTCAACCTGGCCGAGGACCCTGCGAAGCAGACCTGGCTCGACCAGAACCTCGCCCAGATGATGCGGACCTGGGCCATGCCGGGCCGCCGTGGCGAGGACGCGATCCACAAGGTGATGGTCGCCAACGCCTCCGAGGGCGGCCGCGCGACCGAGGTCAGCGTCGCTCAGGGGCTCGGCACCGTGCCGGCTGTCGCCATTGCAGCGATGCAGGCTGCGTGGCGAACCGGCGCTCCGGGTGTGACCCGCGGCGCCGAGTTCCGGACCCTGCGCGAGGGTCTGGAGGGCCGGAGCTCGGGCGGCCGGCGGCGCGTCACACGAACCTGAACACGGTCCATCGTGGTTCTACCCGGGCCCTCCGCTCATACACATCGCAGGCATCCAGAGACCGTCCCCGCCCCGTGAAGCAACGTCTCGACCATCGAGCGTCTTGACATTCGAGCATCTCGTTCTTCAAGCGATCTGCTTCGGATTCCCCACCGGCATTGCCAACGCCTATGGCCACGGCCTACGATGGGGCATGGCCCGTCACCCTCGCCCCCTACACTTATCGCTGGCCACGCTCGCGCTGTTCACGGCCCTCGTGCCGACCGAGCCCGCCCACGCTATCCCGGCCCCACCGCCGCCGGTCATCCTCGAGCCCCCGGAGTCCGACCTCGCTCTGAGCTCGCTGCAGGACGAATGGACGGCGACCTGCACCGGGCCCGAGCCGGACGCTTGTGACGTGTCGGGCCGCTTTCTGAGGCTGCGTGACCTCGCATCCGAGGTGCTCTTGCGAGTGCCCCTGGCCGAGCGCGGCGAGCTTCTCGAAGCGACCCTCGACGGCACCCCGCTCCAGCGGCGCGGCACTGCCCTGGTCATCCCCCCGGGCCCGTCGCCGGTCACCATCGCCGTGCAGTATCGTATCCCCATCTGGTCCCAGCGCCGCCACCACTCGATGATCATCTCGGGGCTGCAGATGCGGCACCTCGTGTTGTTTCAAGGCCGCGAGAGCGACACCTTCGAGCTCTGGGTCGCCGAGGCCAAAAACCGCCCCACGAACGGCTACACCTGCATGGTCGTCCCCGCCCCGCGCGGCGGCCTCGATGCCACGACGATGACCGGCGACAAACCAAGGGCCCGCGGCCTTTCCGACGTCGACGTAGGCGTCGACGTCGAGCCCTCACGCGCCCGGCTCGTCACCTTCCGCCGTGACGCCGACACCTTCCGGTTCGGCGGTCCGCTCGTCGGGCTCGGCTCGAGCCTCGGCGACGACGCCGAGTTTCGTATGCGCCTCGGCCTCGAAGGTGGGATCGGCGAGACGTTCATCGTCGGGCTGGCTTTCGACACCGACTACGACGACGAACATGTCCTGGCGCCCCAGCTCGAGGTCTCGACGCCCGGGATCGTCTTTCTGCCCATCACGTTAGGGGCCGGCCTTGGCCTCCCCATCGACCTCGAACGTGGCGACGTCGGCGCCCGCATCATCCTGTCGACCCAGATCGCCATCTTCGGGTTCGCTGCGACCTTCGACATCTGGCCCGAACGCCGCGACGGCCTCGACACAACGCTGATGTTCACCATCAGCCTCTGAGTCCGGCGTCGCCCCAACCGCCCCGCGTCAACCTGCTTTGCGCATGGGCTGCACACGCGGGAAAAACCTCTACACCTCGGTGAGGAGGTGGCCGAGCTTGTCTTTCTTGGTCTTGAGGTAGGCCCGGTTGGAGTCGGTGGGTGAAATCTCGAGCGACTCACGCGCTGCGACGTTCACGCCGAACTGTATGAGTGTGCTGACCTTTTCCGGGTTGTTGGTGAGCAGCCGGACACGCTGGACGCCCAGCGTGTGTAGGATCTGCGCGGCCAACCCGTAGTCGCGCCCGTCGACCGGCAAGCCCAGCTCGAGGTTGGCCTCGACCGTGTCGCGCCCTTCGTCTTGCAGCGCGTAGGCCTGGATCTTCCCCAGGAGCCCGATGCCGCGCCCCTCCTGCCGCAGGTACAGGACGACCCCACGCCCGGCCGCCGCCACCGTCGCCAGCGCCAGGTCGAGCTGCGGCCCACAATCGCAGCGCTGCGAGTGGAAGACGTCGCCCGTCAGGCACTCCGAATGGAGGCGCACCAGGATCGGCTCGGCCGAGCGGGTCTCGCCCAGCGTCAAGACCATGTGCTGGCGGGAATCCAGCCTGTTTTCAAAGGCTCGCACCAGGAAATCGCCGTGCCGTGTGGGCAGCGTCGCCTGCGAGAGCTGGCGCACGAAGCTCTCCGTCGCCATGCGATGGGTCAACACGTCGCTGACCCGCACCACAGGCAGCCCGTGTCGCTCTGCGAAGGTCAGGAGCCCGTCACCGATGAGGAGCTCGCCATCATCGCCGAGCACCTGCGAGAACGTCGCCACGGGCTCGAGCCCCGCCGCCCGCACGAGGTCCACGGCGGCTTCGGACCAGCCACGCTTGAAGACCAGCCCACCCGCATCACACACCGTCGGGTGCACGTGCCCCGGCGTCGAAAGGTCGTCCGAGCGTGCATCCGGCCGCGCCAGCGCGAGGATCGTGGCGGCCCGGTCCGACGCGCTGATGCCCGTCGAGACCCCGTAGCGCGCTTCAACCGTGACGAGCCAACGCTCGGTGTCGCTCGGCGCTGGCGAGAACGCCGCCCTGACCCGCGGGTCAGCGGCCTGCGGCATGAGTCCGAGGCGCTCCGCCCGCTCGGGCGGCATGGCCACCGCCGTGAGGCCACGCGCCTCGCCCGCGAAGAAGTTCACCGTGTCGTCGCTCGTGCGTGAGGCGGCCGCCGCGACGATGCCGCCGCGTTCGGGAAACGACGGGTCCCAGACGAGTGCGATGCCACCGCGCCGAAGCGCATCCGCCGCCTTGGAAATGGCCGACTCCGAACCGTTCTCGCTGCGCATAGGCTCTCCACACACCGTTCAAGATGCGGCGAGAACCATAGGCCGCCGAGCCCACCGGGTCGAGGCCAATGATCGACCATGGAATCCGATGGCACGGCGATTGCTCAGCTCTGGTCTCCCGAGGTCGTTCCCAAGCGTAGGGTCGGCTTCCCTTGCCTCTTTGGAACCGGACTCACCCCATGACCCAAACAGCCCGCCGTAAGACCAATCCCTCGATGCCCCGTTTTTCAGGCTCCGGGCCGAACGAACGCCCGCCGACGCTGCAACAACCACACGAGGTCGAGGCGCCGTGGATCGAGCCCGGCCCCGACGAGGATTGTGTCCTTTGTTTCTTGTCCGGCCGGCGCGTGCTCCGCAAAGAAGCCGTTCACGTCCGCCTGGGACCCGGCCGCACGATGTGGATGAGCCAGCGGCTCGTCTCCGAGTCCGACCGCCGACGCTGACCCACCACCGAGGGCGGGCCAATGCCTGCCCCTACGACTCTGCGCACCAAGGGCGGGCACAAGGCCTGCCCCTACCCGGCCGAACCGCATCGAGACGACCCTCTGCCGAGCGGCTTTGAGATGCTCTCAGAACAGCGGCTCGAGGATGTGCCTGATCCGCGTCGTGACCATCGACGTCTCCTCCTCACCATCGAGGATGGAGACGTCGCCATCCCGATAACTCTCGAGGATCTTGTCGTAATTGGCCGCTACCTTCTTCTGTAGAGGCAGCTGCTCGAAGCTGTCCTTCTGCGTGCGCGACGACTCGATCCGCGCCATCGCGACCTCGGCCCGCACCCGCAGGAAGATCGTGAGGTCGGGCGTCAGCGCCTTCTCGTTGATGTTGCGCACGAAGCGCAGGTCACAATCGACGCTCTGGTAGGCGAGGCTCGACAAGACGTAGCGGTCACACACGACGTGTCGCCCGGCCTCGAGGTGCGGGATGATCTCGTTCTGGAGGTGGTCGAGTCGGTCGGCCGCAAACAACAGCGCCACCGCCCCCGAGTCCAGGGGCTGCGGCTTTGCATCATGGCCAGCCGTCCACGGCGTCGACACAAGACGCCCGCGTAGCACCTGCCGCAGCATCAATCCCAGCGGTCCGTCCGTCGGCTCACGCGTCGCGTGCACGAGCTCGCCCCGCTTCTCGAGCCACTCGGTCACGTTCTTCAACTGCGTCGTCGTGCCCGACCCATCGATGCCCTCGAGCACGATGAACCGCCCACGCCGCTTCGTCCGCTTCGACGTCATCGACCGACTCCCCCGCCTGAAAGGCACATCAGCTCTTCCATGCGCGCCCCGTCCGGGCAGTTGAAGGTGAAGGCCCCCTCGCCCAGGTCGGGCGACAGATCGATGTCTCGAAAATCGAGACGAAGGTCGGTGCTCTCGCGCTCCATGGCGACGTCGAGCCGGGTCGGCATGAGGTGGTCTCCGCGGCGCGTGAACTCCGAGTAGCGCACATCGACGCGGGTCTTGCCGCCCTCGATCAGAGCGGTCCTGAGGATCCGCCCGTCCCCGTGCGCGACCCACAGCCGCTGGGTCCGACCACGCGCCATGCCGAGGTCGCCCGCATCGCCGACGAGCTCCAGAAGGTAGCCGCCGACCTCTTTGTCCCACGAGAGCTTACGCTCGCGATGAGGGATGAGCGGCGGGCGCCCGAGCATGACCCCGACGAGCTCATCGGCCTCGAGAGCGATCGACGCAAAGCGCCCCACGTTCTCGGGGCAGGCTCGGCCAACGAAGCAGACCTTCTGGCCGCGCTCGAACGAGACGAAACGTGCCCCGTCCGTGGCCAGCACACTGACCATGTCATCGGTCGGCGACAGGCCCGTGAAACGTAGGCGACCGGGCCGCTCGATGAGCAGCTCGACCTTTCCTTTCAGCCCGCCGCGGTCGCTGTACTGCGAGGCGCGGGCTTCGATGACCGCAGACGACGGACCCGACGCGATGAACTCGGTGGCGAGCTGTTCGACGGTGTCGACGTTCGTGTGTTGGTCGGCCGGCGGTGAGATCCCGCCGTTGGGGCACCCCACGAGCAACGCGACCCAGGCCAACGCCGCTGCGCGGGGTAGTATCGACTTCACTTGCGGCGCGTGTCCCACGTCGTGAGCAGCTCGGCGATGTTGCGGTCGAAGGCGACCTTGCCATCGGCGATCTCGCGCAAGGCCTTGACCGCGCTCTTGTTCTTGCGGGCCTCGACGAGCGAGTCGGCGCCGGTCTCGAGCGCGCGGGCGCGCTTGGCGGCGAGCATGACCAGGGCGAAGCGGTTGTCGACGTTGTCCAGACAATCTTCGATCGTGACACGAGCCATCGTTTGCTCCTTGACCCGACTCGTGGATCGAGAGGGGTGCGGGCGGCGGCCACGGGGCAGCGCGCACGGGCCGAAGACATGGCCATGATCCGGGCGTTCTTGTCAAGACCCATGCCAGGTCCGGACCCCCTCCCATCCATCGCGGAGGCCCGTCGCCTTGACGCGGCGCCGCGATGTGGGTGACAAGTCCGGGATGGAGACGCCATGACCACGTCTGAAACCGCCGCACCTTCAAATCCCGACGCAATCGGCTCCGAGGGGGACGACGACGCCACCGGCATCCGGATCCTCGTGGTCGAGGACGAGCCGGAGCACCAGCTCCTCGTACGTAAGGCCCTGACGCGCGAGGGCTCCGGGTTCTCGTTGGTGCAGTTCGCCCGCGAATCCGAAGAGGCCGTCCGCTACGCCCGCCAGATGGCCTTCGACGTGATGCTCGTCGACAACCGGATCCCCGGCACCCGCGGCCTGGATCTGTTGACCGAGCTGCGTGAGGTCGGGGTCGACGCCCCGTTTGTCCTCATGACGTCGGCCGGCAGCGAGGACCTGGTGGTCGAGGCCATGCGCCAGAAGGTCGCCGAGTACGTGATCAAGGACAGCGGCTTCTGGCGCGACCTGCCCCAGGTCCTGAAGCGCGTCGTCACCACCGATCGCCAGCGCCGCCGCGAGGTCGACCTGCTCGGCCGGCTCGAGCGCACCAACGCCCGCCTCGACTCACTTCGTAACGACATGACCGAGCGCGCGATGAAGCTCGCGACCCTGGTCGGCGAAGCACAGGTGCAGCTCGCCGCGCTCGCTCCCAGGCTCGAAGACTCGGCCGAGGGCACGCGGTTGACCGCTCTGCTCGCGGAGATGAGCGAGCTCGTCGAGTAGTCTTTCGGCGTCCCGGCAGGACCGTCTTGACAGATCCGCGCCGCGGATCTACCTCTTGCCTCGCTCTGCGGGTGTAGCTCAGTTGGTAGAGCGTCAGCTTCCCAAGCTGAATGTCGTCGGTTCGAATCCGATTACCCGCTCCAGATACGAACCCCGGGATGACCTCCCGGGGTTTTTGTTTTTCGGGGCTGCCACCCATGTCAGCGATGTCCGCGATGACCGAATCACGCGAAGCGACCTACCGCGAGGTCGCCGCCCACATCGAACTGCTGCTCGAAGGTGAGACCGACTTCATCGCGGCGTTGGCCACCGTGGTGTGTGAGCTGCACCGCGCGTTTGATCACTACCATTGGACAGGCTTCTACCGGGCGATCCCGGATGCCGCCGCGTCTATGGGGAGGATGCTGGTGATCGGCCCCTACCAGGGCGGACATGGGTGTCTGCGAATCCCGTTCGACAAGGGTGTATGCGGGGCTGCGGCCCGCACGGGCGAGACGCAGCTCGTCCCCGACGTCGAGTTGTTCCCCGGCCACATCGCCTGTTCGTCGAGCACGCGCTCCGAGATCGTCGTGCCCGTGTTCGGACGCGGAGGCGAGCTGCTCGCTGTCCTCGATGTCGACTCGGATGACCACGACGCCTTTGGTGAGGTCGACAAGGTCGCGCTCGAGGCGCTCTGCAAGAGCCTCGGGGCGCGCTTCACCCACGCCGCTTGAGCGACGATTCCAGGAACGCCGACACGATGTTCAACCGCTGGTTTTCACGCCTCGTGCCGCTGCTCGCGCTCATCGCCCAGGTCGTCCTGTGGGTTGTCGCGACGACGACCATCGGTTCGATCGAGGGGCCCTACCCGACCCACTTCGATGCGTCGGGGCAGCCCGACAAGTTCGGCGAAGGCAACCACTGGATCCTGCCTGTCGTTGGACTGGCGATGATCCTGACAGCGATCTTCGTCGTCGCGGGCAGCCGACGGCTGGCCGTCTCGCACCCGGGCTTCGTCAATATCCCACGTAAGATCCACTGGATGCGGCTGCCCGTCGAGAACCGGCTGCGGGCGCTGGAGCCCCTGTCGAGCCTCGCCTACGGGCTCGCGTTGTTCGCGAACCTGCTCTTCATCTCGGTCGTCCTCGACATCTACAGCGTGGCGACGGGTGCCATGACACGCCTGCCCGAGACCAAGGTCTTCATCGCCGTCGGCGGCATGATCGTCTGGATCGTGTTGTCGATGCTGCGCCTCAAACAAGCCGTGGGCGACGAGGTCAGGCTCGTGCGGCGTGGAGAGATCGAAGCCTCGCAGAGCCAGGCATCACAGGCCTGACCAACCGATCTGGGGACGGGCTTCGCGCCTCGGGACCTCAGCCGCGCCACCACGGGGGCTCGGCCGAGATCGCAGTGCCGCCGCTCATCGCGGGGTTGTTGGCGCCCGCTTTGAACCAGCCGTAGGGGAAGCCGAGGTCGATGGCGCTGACCGCTTCGAGCTTCGCCAGCTGTTGAGCCGGCAGGTCGAACGAAAGCGCCTGCAGGTTCTCGTCGAGCTGGTGCAGCTTGGTCGCTCCGATGATGGTCGAGGTCACACCGGGACGCCGGGTCACCCAGTTGAGCGCGACCTGGGCCGGGGACTTGCCGAGCTCACGCGCGACCTCGACCACGGTGTCGACGATGTCGAACTTCTGGTCGCTCGCGTACTTGGCGTGGAGCGGGCTCTTGGTGACATCGAAGGTCGTGAGGCGCCCCTGACCACCCTTGAAGCCACGTTCGAACTTGCCGGTCAGGAGCCCTGCCGCGAGCGGGCTCCAGGGCGTGATGCCGAGGCCGAGCTCGAGTGCCATCGGGACATGTTCACGCTCGATGGCGCGCTCGGCGAGCGAGTACTCGAGCTGCAATGCGATGACCTTTTCGCGACCCAGCGCCTCGGCGATGGACCAGGCGCGAGCGGCGTACCATGCGGGCGTGTCGGACAGGCCGATGTGGCGGACGAGCCCACGCGACACGAGGTCGTCGAGGGTGCGCACGACCTCCTCGACCGGGGTCACGGTGTCCCACGCGTGTAGCCAATAGAGGTCGACGTAATCCGTCTGGAGGCGGCGCAGCGAGGCTTCGAGCGATCGTATGAGCGCCTTGCGACCGTTGCCGCCAGCGTTGGGATTGCCCTGATGGCCGCCGGCACCAAGCGTGAACTTGGTCGCGAGCACGATGTGGTCGCGGTTGTTTCGCTCGCGCATCCACTCGCCGATGAGGCGCTCGGAGGTGCCGCCCGTGTAGATGTCGGCGGTGTCGACGAAGTTGCCGCCCGCCTCGACGTAGCGGTCCAGCAGCGCGAAGACGGTCTCGCGCGGCGCGCCCCAGCCCCATTCGGTGCCAAACGTCATGGCGCCCAGACAGAGCGGCGAGACCCGCAGGCCCGAACGGCCGAGCAGGTTGTAGGCGGCAAGCGATGGGATCCGTGCGTGCGACATCGGGAGACCTCGGTTGTTGACGGGTTTGGACACGACCCTACAAGAATCTGGGTCGGGTTTTCCTGTGGCATTTAGAGGCGTATAGTCGCGCCATGGCAACCACCAAAAAAACGACGACCAAAGCGGACGGCTCGGAGCCGGCCAAAACCAAGAAGACGGCCAAGAGCGAGGCCACGACCAAGAAGGTCGCGGCGTCGCCCAAAGCCCAGGCCCCTGCAGCGGGCGACGCTGCCGCGGAGAAGAGAGCTGCGGAGGCCGAGAAGAAAGCGGCCGATGCGGCCAAGGCAGCGGCAGATGCCGAGAAGAAGGCGGCCGACGCGGCCAAGGCAGCGGCAGATGCCGAGAAGAAGGCAGCCGACGCAGCCAAGGCAACGGCCGATGCCGAGAAGAAGGCAGCCGATGCGGCCAAGGCTCTGTCCGACGCCCAACAGAAGGCCGCCGATGCAGAGAAGAAGGCAGCCGACGCGGCCCACCAGCTCGCCGAGGCGCACAAGAAGGCGAGCGAGGTGAGCCACAAGGTCTTCGAAGCCGAGAAGCGGAGTGCCGAAGCCGAGAAGCGGGCCAAAGAAGCCGAGAACAAGGTCTATACGAACGCGGCCCTCATCACCGACCTGCGGCAGACCGGCGCCGCCAATGCCGAGCGCGCCGACGCGCTGCACAAGGAGGTCGTCGAGCTCATGGACGAAGCGGCGGCGTTCAAGATGCGGTGCCCCAAGTGTGGCAAGAACATGGCTGAAGAGGGGTACGAAGGTATCACCATCGACCGCTGCTCGGGGTGCAACGGGATCTACTTCGACGCTGGCGAGACCGAGCTCCTGGTGCAGAAGATCCAGGAAGGCCAGCAGAAGCCGGGCTTCTGGTCGGGGCTCTTCAAGAAGAAGGCGTAGGACGCGCCGCGGGGTGAGGCACATGCGAGATGGTCAACCTGGTTGACTTCATTGGCAGCCGTGTGCACGGTGGATATAGTCAATCGCGTTGACCATATCCAAGCCGGAGCACCTATGCCGATCGTCCGTTCCCCAAGCGTCCCAACCCATACACATGGCGCCACCCGATTCACGTCGCTCGCTACACCGAGCCGCGGCACCGCTCGCGACACCAGCGTCTGGAAGGTCGAGATAGCACCCGGGACGGCGGCGACCCCTCATCGTGTCACCCGGGAGGAGGTCTTCGTCGTGCTCGCCGGAGGGGCCCATGTCCGCCTGGGTGATACGCATTACGAGGTCGCCTGCGGAGACGTCATCGTGGTGCCCGCGGACACCGACTTCGAGCTCGCCACGACGGATGAAGCGCTGTCGGCGATCTGCTGCCTTCCGGTGGGCGGGCAGGCCTATCTCGGCGCTGGTGCACCGTTCACGCCGCCGTGGGCGCAATGAAGGGGGCGAAGACGCCGCTGGCGCGCCTGACGACCATGGCGGCGCGAACGCTGGTCGACAACCTCCACGAGCGGCTCGTGGCGCGTGGCTTTCACGATGTGCGGCCAGCGTTTGGCTACGTGCTGCTGGCGACCCGTGATCGGCCGACGAGCGGGGGCGAAATCGCGGCGCTGATGGGCATGACGAAGCAGGCGGCGTCGAAGCTCGTCGACGCGATGGTGGTCGAAGGCCTCGTCGCACGACGGGCACACGCGACGGACTCGAGAAAGCAGGAGGTCACGCTCTCGGCGAAGGGGCGCCGGCTGCTGACCGAGGTCGAGTCGATCTATGCCGAGCTCGAGGCCGAGTGGGCGAAGCTCATCGGTCGGGACCGGCTCGAGGCGCTGCGACGTGACCTGACGACGATCCTCGAAGCGACCCACGGCGGTCTTCCCCCCGTCCGCCCGCTGTGAACGCGTCGGAGCCGTTGTCGCCAAGTGCAACCCACGACCTGTCCGCTTGGGCAGGTTGCAGGCAGGCGTCCCGCGCCGTAGGCATAGGGCCCCGATGTGCCCATCGCCATCGTCGCCAAGGTGATTCCTATGCCGAAAATCGATCTGACCTACTTCAACGCCCCTGGCCGCGCCGAGCCCGTGCGTGTGGCACTCTTCCTCGCCGGCCTCCCGTTCAACGACCACCGCGTCGACTTCGCCGGCTTTGGCGCCATGAAGGCGGAAGGCTCACTGCCGCTGGGCAGCGTTCCGGTCATGGACGTCGACGGCCTGCGCCTGACCCAGACCGGTGCGATGCTTCGTTACGTCGCGCGCCTCGGCAACACCCTCTACCCGACCGACGCCTTCGAAGCTTTCATCGTCGATAGCTGCGTCGACACCTTCAATGACACGGTCTCCAACGCGCTCACGCCGAGCATGTTCGAGCGCGACATGGCAAAGAAGCTCGAGATGCGCGCGACCTTCGTGGCGGGCCCGCTGACGCTTGCCTGCCGCTTCGTCGAAGGCCTCATCGCCCGGTCCGGCGGACCGTTCCTGCTCGGTCAGACGCTGACCATCGCGGACCTCCTCATCGCGAGCCAGGTGCTCACGATCCAGTCTGGCCGCCTCGACGGCATCACCGCCGAAGTGCTCGCCCCCTACCCGCTCCTGCGCGGTGTGGCCGAGGCCTACGTTGCGCATCCGGGCATCCAGGCTTACCAGTCGAAGTGAGGCGTTGGCCTGTTGGCGCCTTCGTCTCGGGGAGCGCCTCCAGTGCGGGGCCGCACGTGGCCTCGGGCATCTTCCCGATGCAGGCCTCCCTGCTCTTCATGTGGGCGCTTCAGGGTCGCGGGAGCACGACCTCTGCGGCCTCGAAGCGCACACCCGGACTGACGCGGTAGGTCGTTTATCGTGGGTGGTGAGACGAACCTACGATGAGCCGCGCGGCGGGGTGGATGTCCCGTTCAACGCATCCTGACGATGCTGAACGACGGGGTCGAGTCGTCGGTCGCGCTCAGGCGGGCGGCGAGTGCAAGGCCGTCGGGGGTCGCCGTCACGACAGAGATGTCCTCGAGGCCGAGCTCGCCAAGCGGCTGAGTCCAGAGGCGCTCCCCCTTGTCGTTGGTCTTGATGAGCGTGGTCTTATTTTCTTGGGTCTCCCGCGCCAGGAGGAGGCGCGTGCCATCGGCGAGCAGCGGAGAGGCGACAATGGTGTCGGCGCCGGCGGCATCTCTCCACCTGGTGGTCGCCTCGGGCGCGGCGGTCAGGGCGCCGGTCTTCGGGTCGATGATGTGGGTCTGGATGTCGCGGCCGATCCATGTCTCGACGCGGAGCTCACCGCTTGCCTCGCGCCAAGGCAGTTCGATTTGGCCTGGAGATGTGAACGTGTGCGTGACGGCGCCCCCATGCAGCTCGACGCGCAAGAGCTCAAAGGTGCGGGCGTCCCTGTCACCGCGGCTCGTGGAGACAAAGATGTGGGAAGCGTCGAGCGGCACGAGCCATGAGGTGTCGAGGGTGGCATCGCCGGCGCCGACGGAGACCTCCTTCACGAGAGAGCCCGAAGGGTCGAAGCGGGCGAGCCAGACCTCCGGAACGCGCCCCGGGTTCAGCTTGCGGCCGATGGCGATGAAGCCGCCATCGGGTAGTGCCAGGCCGCCGGCATTGGGCGTCGTCGCGAGGTCGTGGTGGTCGCCGTGGAGCTGGTTCCAGAGGAGCTTGCCGTCGGCACTGAAGGCCGTGAGGAAGATCACGCCCTGGCCATCACCGCCCGATACGCAGAGAGCGACGAGTGAACCATCGGGCCGTGCGAGCAAGGTCCTGACGTATAGGGCCGGGTCCGAGATCGCGAGCGTCTGGCTCACCGTGTGGGCGGTCGGGAGCGTGGGCGGGGGTGCGGGCGTGGGCGTGGGCGCGGGCGTGGGCGTGGGCGCGAGCGCGGGCGTGGGTGCGAGCGTGGGCGCGAGCGTGGGCTCGGGCGCGGGCGTGGGCGTGGGCGTGGGCGCGAGCGCGGGCGTGGGCGCGGGCGTGGGTGCGAGCGTGGGCGTGGGCGCGAGCGTGGGTGTGGGCGTGGGCGTGGGCGTGGGCGTGGGCGTGGGCGTGGGCGCGACTGAGTCAGACTGAGCGGGCTTCTCACCGCATGCCAAGAGCAGGCCAGAGACCCACGGCAAGATGCGAGCGGTGAAGGTAGAGTGCATGATGGAGGGCTCCTGCGGGCGGGGGCGTGACGGCCGCAGTGTCGGTCCGTACCGGCGAAAGATCCATCATGAACCGAGGACCTCGTCGGTATACACGAAGCGCGCATGCGGTCCTGGCGCCCGTGGGTCCATGTCGTGAACGCGGGGATCACACACGCATCGAGCGAGCCGCGCGCACGTGAGCAGCTGCTTGACAGCCGGGGCTCGTGCGCGCCCACTGCGGCGATGAGCATCGCGCGCCTCTCGACCGGCCTTGTCCTCTTGATGGCTTGCGGAGAGTCGACCTCCGCGCTCCCCGACACCGGGCTTCCGGACGTCGAAGTCGTGGACTCCGCCGACGGCACCCCATCGGATGGGGACACAAGCTCGGACACATCGGTCGGGCCGGAGGTGCGACTCGTTGAAGCGCGGCTGCGCGCGGGCGGCGTATGGCTCGGGTCCGAGCGGGTCGAGTCGACCGCGCTCGGGTCGACCTGGAAGGTCGGCGTGACGGCGGGGTCGGCGCTCTCCGTCGAGGTAATCGAGGTCGAGCTCGCCGTGTCTATGCCGCTTGCGAGCGCCTGGCTCTCGAACGGATTCCAGTCGTGGTCGCAGAGCGGCGTGCTGGCGCTCGCTGATGCGCCGCCTGACGCGGGCGAGCTCGACGCCGCGCTCACGGCTCGAGGCGACGCCGAGGTGATCCGCGACGGGCGTGGTCTCGCATGGTGGTACACCTGGGTCGCAGGGCCGGCCGACGGACCGGCCGTCGTGGCGGGCGCGCTCGAGGGAGATCGGCTCGCGGCGTCGGTCACGACCTGGCGCGAGGGTGACCTTGTCCACCTCGTGCTGCGCTCGGGTGGTAACGGTGACGCCCTCGTCATCGGCAGCGGCGAGGACCGTCATATCGAGACCTGGCACGTCGCGACCGCCGATGGACCAGGGGCTCTCGAGGGGTTGCTCGTCTCGTTCGGCGACGCGTTGCCGTCGCGCCGCGCGACCCACGAGGTGCCGGCCGAGGCGGGCTGGAACTCCTGGTACGATTTATGGTCGAGCGTCGACGAGGACGCCGTGCGCGCCAACGCGGCGCGGCTCGACGAGGGACTCGGCCCCCGACTTCCGACCGGCTCACCGCCCCTTCGTATCGTCGTCGATGATGGATGGCAGCTCGCGTGGGGCGATTGGTATCCGAATACAAAGTTCCCGAGCGGGCTCGATGGGCTCGCGCGTGACCTGCGGAGCGACGGCTTCGCGATGGGTGTCTGGCTGGCACCACTGCTCGTGCACGAGGACAGCTCGGTCGCGCGTGAACACCCCGACTGGCTCGTGCCCGATGCGACCTTCGACCACCTCGTCGAGGGCCGCATGCGGATCCTCGATCCGTTCCAGCCGGGTGCCGCCGACCACCTGCGGGCGACCGCCGCGCGGCTGGTCGGCTGGGGCTATGACCTGCTGAAGATCGACTTCCTCTTTGCAGGCACATTCCCGGGCACACGCGCCAACAACCACACCGGGATGGAGGCCTACCGCCGCGCGCTCGAGCTCCTGCGTGAGGGAGCCGGTGAGGACACACTCCTGCTCGCGGTCGGCAACCCGGCCACACCGGCCTTGCCCTACGTCGATGTGTGGCGCGTCGGCGGCGACATCGCGGTCGAGCCGCTCGGGCCGTCGTTCCCGTTCATCGTCAACGAGCTGCGGTCCATCGCGGCGCGCTGGCCCTTCTGTCGCGCGACCCTATGCGACGCCGACCCGCCGCTCTTGCGCGCGCTCCCCTCAGGCGAGGTCGACTTCGGCGCCTGGGTCGTGGCGCTCACGGGAGGCGGAGTCTTCCTGTCGGACGACCTGCGCGCGCTGCCGGGCGAACGCTTTGCGACGTTGACCCCGGCCGTCGTTGGAATGGGCATCGGCGAGCGGAGCTCAGTGCCGGTCGACCTCGTACCTACGTACCCTCCGACCGATCTGCGCAGCGCGCTCATCGACGTGCTGCGAGGCGAGCTCGAGCAGGTCGCCCCCACACGCTGGCGCTTGCCCAACGGCCGCCACATCGTCTTTGACGCGGCCCGACACGAAGTCGAGCGCGAGCGATGGCCCGCGGTGCCCGGGACGAGCTGGCAGATCCAACTCGAGGGTGAGCTCGACCGCGCAATCGCGGCGAAGGCCTTCGACGTCGACCTGTTCGACACGTCGCTCGCCGACCTGGCTGCATTGCAGCGCGATGGCGCCATCGTCATCTGCTACTTCTCGGCCGGCTCGTGGGAAGACTGGCGCCCCGACCGCGACGCGTTCCCCGTCGACGCCCGCGGCCAGACGCTCAACGGTTTCGATGACGAGCGCTGGCTCGACATCAGGCGTACGGACGTGCGCACGGCCCTCGAGGCTCGCCTCGACCTGGCCGTCGAGCGCGGCTGCGACGCCGTCGACCCCGACAACGTCGAGGGTTTCCTCACCGACACCGGCTGGTCACTGACGAGCGCCGATCAGCTCGCGTTCAATCGCTGGCTCGCCGCCGAAGCCCACACGCGTGGGCTCGCGATTGGGCTCAAGAACGACCTCGATCAAGTGGACGCGCTCGTCGATGACTTCGACTTCGCCGTGAACGAGTCGTGCCTCGTCCATGGTGAGTGTGATCAACTCCGACCGTTCATCGCCGCGGGCAAGGCGGTCTTCCACATCGAGTACGCCGACGAGGGTCAGACGCTGACGACGATCTGCGACGAGCCTACGAGTCTCGGCTTTTCGACGGTGCTCAAGCGCTCGACGCAGGACGTCGACGCATGGCGTGAGACCTGCCCTTAGTGCAGCGTCCCTCGAGCCCGTGACCAGACCTCCTCGCGAAGAGGCGCTGGTCCTCCGCGCCGCCCGCACGGGTCGGGCGGGGCCATCGTGGCGCTTGCCGAGACCCTGTCTGGGGTTCGTGCCCGCCAACAGGCTGCGCCGACTCTTGTCGATCAACCCGATGGACCACCGCCCGATCGCGAGATCTGGAGGGGCGCGTAGCTGTCGACGCTCAATCGCCTGCGCTCGCTCGAGCACCGGCTCAGCGGGGACCTCTCCGCCCACGGCCTGTCGCTCGACCTCGAGCGCGGCTCCGAGGTCGCCCACCGCCTCGAACGCATCGCTCGTCCGGAGCTCGCCGACTCCCCTGTTTCGGGCCGACGCATGGAGCTCAAGCGGCCGACCTTGTGTCTCGAAGCGGCCGGCGCAGGTGCAGGTGTGCAGGAGGCAAGAGCGCCAGCCGCCTGAGGATTGGGTGTCAGCGGGAGCGTGAGGCTTCGCATCTGCGAGAGCGTTCGCGAGGGGAGCGACGACCGCGCCCTCAGACCGACTCGGGGTCCACCCCGAGCGCGCGTAGCCGCTCGGCGAGTCGCTCGGCCCGCTGCGCTGCCGCTGCGGCCCGTCGCTCGGACGCGCGGCCCTTCTCCGCGAGCTCACCCCAGGTCAGGAACCGCTCGCCGTCCGGCCCGAAGACGGCCAGCTCCCCATCGACCTGCTCGAAGCGGATCCCCAGAAATGGCGAAGTCCACCCGAGGATGGTCTCGACCTCGTCGATGTCGCCGCTCGGCCCGCGCACTCGCGCCCAGCCGTTGTCGTTTTCCGGGTCGACGAAGATGACCTCGTCCACGCCGTACTGCGCGTAGAAGCCGCCCTTTCGCACCATCTCGCGCAGCGTGTTTCCGGGTGAGAGCACCTCGAACACGACCTTGGGCGGGACGTTGCCCTCGAGCCACTGCCGGTAGGACCCGCGGTCCCCTTTCGGCCGGCCCGGGCAGACCATCACGTCGGGGCCGATCCGGATGGTGGGCCGACCCTCGACGGGGTACCAGAGGTGGTCGCCCGCGACGAAGTCGGGCAACATCTCGTCGATGTTTTCCTTCAGGGTCACGATCCAACGGAACTGCTTGGTGTTGTCCGCCATCGGCAATCCGTCGCTGTCGGGATAGACGACGTCTGTGGCCTCTTTGGCCTCCTCGGTCCCATCCACGCTACTTTTCTGGGTGACTGCGACCATAGAGTGCTCCTCGTGCGCTCTGCGCGGCCGGACGGTACCATGAGCCGTCGGCGAGCCCAAGAAGCCGGCCCCGACGGCGTACCGGGTCATCACTTGCCAAAGCGGAGTTGGAATCGACAGCGACAGGGAACGGTCGGATAGTCCAGCTCTCCCTCGTCCGGTTGACGCACCCCGGACGGACCACACAGCCCCTCCCACGAGAGCCCTACAAATGGCCGACAAGCATGTCAGCTACTTTCTCGTGCCCCTGACCATCGCGCTGTTGTGGACCGCGGCGACACCCGTGAGGGCCGCGCCGCCTGCGGGCAATGATGGGGTCGAAGCGCTGGTGAAGCAGCTGGTGCGCGGCTCGTGGCGGAAGACGTCGCGGGCGCCGGGGCGCTCATCGTGCCCTCGGCTCTGCTCTTGGAGCACCTGGTCTGCGGCTACCTGGAGCGCGGACCGAGCCCGCTCACCCAGAGGGTCTACTTCTCGTGGGCAAGGCTTCGAAAGCTCGCGGCAGAGGCTCGCGACGAGTCCTGGGCCTTCGGCACGCTGGAACCTGGGCCTGGTGGGGAGCTGAGACCGGGAGACGAAGTGCCCGAGGCCTCGTGCGCGGCCACAGCGCCAGTCGGTGTCGCCCAGGCCAGGGTCCGATTGACCGGCGCGGGGCGCGACGGCACCGCGAAAAAGGCCAAGCTCGACGTCGAGCTCATGCGCATCGCCGGCCGGTGGTACTTCGTGAGCATCGACGATTGACGTCGCCATCCGCTTCGGCACCGCAAGGGGGGGCATCGCTCCCGAGCCCCTGGTGCGACATCGCACTCGCTGGCGTGCGCTATCGCCACATGGCACCCCGGCCGATGTGGCCGCGACCCCAGTCAACGTTGCGCCGAACCTTTGGCATGGTCCCTGATGGATATGTGGATTCGAGCACGCTGATTTCGTCGCTCGAGGGAAATCGCACGATGAAGTCCCCCCGACTCAAGCCGACCCTTCAGCCCGAATACTGCAAAGGGTGTCTCCGCTGTGTCGACGCGTGTCCCAAGCACTGTATCACCCAGTCGCACGACCTCAACCCGCTCACCGGGCTCATGCCGGTCGAGCTCGACCTCGAAGACTGCAACGCCTGCCAGCTCTGCATCGAGGCCTGCCCCGAACCCTATGGACTCGTGCCCGGGGTCGGGTCGGTCGCGACCGATAACCGCGGGGAGGTGGACTTCGACCTCGAGGACCCACGACACCTCTTCGGACCGAAGCTGCCGACCCTGCCGCCACCGGTCGATGTGCCAGACGAGTCGATCGCACTGGCACAGACCGCGCCGATGATGCTGAAGGGCACCTACGCCTCGGCGCTGGGTGCCGTGCTCGCCGGCTGCCGTCACGTCTTTGGTTATCCCATCACCCCGTCCACCGAGGGCGCCGAGCTCATGGCCCGCACGCTCCCGAAGCTTGGCGGCGTGTTCGTGCAGGCCGTCAGCGAGGTCGCGGCCATCAACATGCTCTACGGCTGCGCGGGTGCAGGGCTGCCGAGCATGACGTTCACGAGCAGCCCGGGTCTCTCGCTCATGCTCGAGGGCATCTCGTACATGATCGGCGCTGAGCTGCCCGCGGTGATCGTCAACATCATGCGCGGCGGTCCTGGGCTCGGCAACATCGCCCCGGAGCAGGCCGACCTGAAGCTCATGGCGCGCGGTCTGGGACATGGCAACACCCACGCCATCGTGCTCGCGCCGTCCACCCCGCAAGAGATGCTCGACCTCACCATCCTCGCCTTCGAGCTCGCCTTCCGCTACCGCAACCCGGTTCTCATCGCGGGCGATGGTTTTCTCGGGCAGATGGCAGGGGTCGTGAAGCTTCCCGATGCGATGCGGCGGCCGGGGCTGCCGGCGTGGGCCGTCTCCGGGGACCGCGCGCACCGCAACAACCTCGTCTGCTCGATCCACCTGCGCGAGGACGACCTCGAGCGCCACAACCTCCACCTGCTAACGAAGTACGCGGCGATACGCGCAGCCGAGCAGCGGGCCGAGACCTGGCTTTGTGAGGACGCCGACGTCGTGGTCGTGGCGTGCAACACGCCCGCGCGAATGGCCAAGGGTGCCGTCGCGGACCTGCGGGCCGCCGGCATCCGCGCAGGCCTCTTCCGCCCGATCACCGTCTGGCCCTTCCCCATCGACCACCTGCGACCACACCTCGAACGCGGGGTCCGCATTGCAGTCGTCGAAGCGAGCCCGGGCCAGCTCGAGGACGAGCTCCGCCTCGCCGTCTCGAGGGCCGGCCTGGCGACCCCGGCTATCCAGTCGATCCAGCGCTACGGCGGTGTCTTGCCGGCGCGCAACGAGATCGTCCGCGCCGTCAGCTCCGCAAACGCGCCGACCGCGCAACGAGGTGCGGCATGAGTGTCTTCTTTCCCACCTTCGAGCGGCACGACCACGGCCAGGGACTCAAAGGGCACAGCACCCACTACTGCGCGGGCTGCGGGCATGGCGTCGTACACCGGGATCTGGCCGACGCGATCGGCGAGCTCGGGATCCAGGACCGCACCATCCTTGTCAGCCCGGTCGGCTGCAGCGTCTTCGCCTACTATTACTTCGACGTCGGCAACACACAGGCTGCGCACGGGCGCGCGCCGGTCGTGGGGTTGGGCCACAAGCTCGCCAACCCCGACAGCGTGGTCGTGGTCTACCAGGGCGACGGGGACCTCGCGTCCATCGGGCTCGCGGAGACCATCGCCACGGCACAGATGGGCCTGCCGCTGACCGTCATCTTCATCAATAACGCCGTCTACGGCATGACCGGCGGCCAGCTCGCGCCAACGACGCTCGTCGGCCAGAAGACCGTCACGAGCCCAGAGGGGCGGACCGAAGCCATGGGGCAACCGCTCAAGATGGCCGAGCTCATCGCGACCCTCGATGGGCCTGTCTACGTCGACCGTGTGGCGCTCTTCTCGAGCCAGCACCGGAAACGCGCGAAGAAGGCCATCGAGAAGGGGCTGAGACTGCAGCTCGAGGGCCGCGGCTACTCGTTCATCGAGGTGCTCGCCGAGTGCCCGACCCACCTCAAGATGACGCCCGAGCAGGCCGAGGCGTGGGTGAAGGACGAGATGTGTAAGGTCTTCCCGCTTGGGGTTCTCAAAGACACGAGCGAGTCGGCCAGGGTGTGGCAGGGTCCGAGGCCCACCTTCGACCCCGATGAGGTACTGGGTGTCATCGGCGGCGAGCGCGAGACGGCGACACGGTTCGCGGAGTCTTTTCCGTTGCACCTCGGCGGCGACGATATCAGCTTCAAGCTCGCCGGCGCAGGTGGTGACGGGGCGCAGACCGCCGCGCTCCTGCTCGCGCGCACGGCCCAGCACGAGGGCTTCGACGCGACCCATATCCCGAGCTACGGGCCCGAGAGCCGGGGTGGCACTTCGTACGCCGATGTGCACATCGCGCAGACCGAGGTGCTCGACCCCGTCGCCTCCGAGCCACACCTCCTGGTCGCGTTCAACCGGCCCAGTCTCTTGAAGTTTGCGCCAATGGTCAGGGCGGGCGGGACGATTCTCTACGACTCCACGTTGATCGCGGACCCGGGGCCGGCGCCCGAGGGCCGCCGGGTGATCGGTGTACCCTTCTCCGGCATCGCAGCCGACCTGAGACACCCGCTCATCAAGAACATCGTCGCGCTCGGCGCGCTCATCGGGGCGACCGGAGTCTTCCCACTCGAGAGCGTCAGGGCCACGCTCGTGACGCTGCTCGCCTCCAAGCAGGCCATGCTCGCGCCCAACCTCGCGGCGCTCGAGGAGGGGGCGCGCCATGGGCGAGCGGGCTGAGCGGGCGTTCTTCGATGAACATCAAATCTATGAGCTGCTGACTCAGGCGGGTCTGCGTGTGCCGCGGCACGATTGGGTCGACCGGCACGACTGGCACGATGCGGTCATGGGACCACACACGAGTCCTCTCTTCGAGCCGGAGGCAGACGTCGTCGTGAAGGGCCAGGCCGATGAGCTCTGGCACAAGAGCGAGGCCGACGCGGTGCGCTTCGTGCGGGGCGCCGAGGTCGAGGCGACCATCGCCGCGATGCGGCCCACCCTCGCAGGCTGGCGTGGAGCCCTCGTGTGTGAGCGGGTGGACATCGCGCGCTCGTCGCTGCCGAGCGAGGGCTTCATGTCGCTCGGGTTCAGGCAGGGGCTCTGGGTCGCGGTCGTCGGCCAGGGTGGCCTCGCGGTCGAGGCGCTCGGCGAGCTGAGCCCGCCGCTCATCTGGCCGCTGGCGCTCATGTCTTCTGAGAGTGCGCTCGCAGAGCTCGAGCGTCACCTCCTCGGGCGAACCTGGCTCGGCACCGTGCGCGGTACAAAAGCGCTCACCACCCGGGCCGAGCTCGAGGCGTTCGTCGCCGGACTCTGGAGGCTCGCCGAGCTCGCGGCTCGAGCTGGCCTCTGCCTCATCGAGGTGAACCCGCTGGTCCTGGATCGCAGGGGAAACATCGTGGCGCTCGATGGTGTCGGTGCGGGCCAGGTCGGTGTCGCTGCGCCCCGGCGCGCGCCGAAAATCGGCCGGTTGGTGACGCCCCGACGGGTCGGCCTGCTCGGGGTCTCGAAGGGCGAGGGTCCCGGCCGGGTCATCGCCGAGAACCTGATTCGTTCGAAGATCGAGACAATCTTCATCAAGCCCGGCGTCGGCGACAGCTTCATGGGGCGGCCGTGTGTGCCGGACATTTCGACGCTCATGGACGCGCCGCTCGACCTGCTCGTGGTGGCTGTCCCGGCGCATGCGGCGGTCGCGGTCATCGAGGGGCTCATCGCGCAGGGCGGTGGGGCCGAGGTCGTGGGGCTGGTGGCGGGCGGGATCGGCGACGGGGCCGACCGCGAAGGGCTCGGCGCTCGGGTCTCCCACACGTTGACGGAGGCTCGTCGGCAGGGACGGTGGACACCGACGGTCGTGGGGCCGAACTGGCTTGGTGAGGTGGTGCCAGCGCTCGCGCTCGACACGACCTTCATCCCGGCCGATCGGTGGGCGCCGGAGCTGAAGCCGGGGTCGCTCGCGCTGATATCGCAGAGCGGCGCCTTCGTCCTGAGCCGCCTTGCGTCGCGGCCCGGGCTGAAGGTCAGTGTAGCGCTCACGCTCGGAAACCAGCTCGACCTCGACGCGGCCGATGTGCTCGGGTCGCTGCCACCGGAGATCGAGGCCGTCGGGCTCTACCTCGAGGGGCTCTCGGGTGACGCTCTTGGTCGGGCGTGTATGGCGATCGTTGGCTTGCGCCGACGCGGGGTGCGGGTCGTGGTCTATCGCGCCGGGCAGAGCGAGGCGGGTCACGTCGCGGCCGCGAGCCACACGGGCGCCATCGCGGGCGACGATCGGCTCGAGGTCGCCGCGCTGCGTCGGGCCGGCGCGTCCCTGGCGGAGACGATGCAGGCGTTCGAGTCCGCGCTGGCATGGCTTTCGACCTACCCAGGTGTGCAGGCGTCGCACCCGGTGGTGGTATCCAATGCAGGCTTCGAGACGGTCTGCGCGGCCGACCGGATGCCGCTCGCGTCGCTCTTGGATCCACAACCGCTCGCGACGGTGCTCGACAGACACGGCTTGAGCGGGCTGGTCGCCCCGCGACTGCCGCTCGACCTCACACCGATGGCGGACATCGACGCGTGGCTCGACGTGGTGAAGGTGCTGGCGGGCGTGGCTTCACCCGAGTCGTCCGGTGCGGCACACACAAGCTCGACATCCAAGCCGCTGGTGCTCGGACTCGTGCCGTTCACGCCGCGACTCGTGAGAGAGCGGGTGGCCGACCTCGTGGCCGGACTCAGGGCGTTGGCCTGCCCGGTCGCCGTGGTGGTCGACGCCGGCACACAGGCACCCTGGCTGACGGAGCCGCTGCAAGAGGCCGGTGTCCTCGTCTTTGGCGCGATGGAGGAGGCGCTCGCCGGCCTCATGACGCTGGCGGACTGACCTGGCTCAGGGCGTGGGTGAGTCCGAGCCGTTCGACGGTGGGTCCGCTGGATCGGTCGGCAGCGCTGGCTCCGGGTCCGGCGGTGGGTCGACCGGCTGGGAGTCCTCGGGTGCGGGCTCGACCTTCTGCTCACGCAGGCCGAGCGTCTCGAGCAGGGTCGCGAGCGTGTCCTCGGGGATTGCCGCTTCGAGCGCGATGACCGCACCGTCGAGCCTTGTCTCGAGCGTCGAGATGATGCCGACCTCCGCCATGCCCAGCTTGGTGCCGCCGCGCAGGGAACGGAGCTCGGCGAGCTTACGTTCGAGCTCGCCATACGCGTCCCGCGCCATCTCGGCGTTGCGAAACTCGAGATAGATCTGCACCCCGGCGGTGGGCTGAAGACGCAGTCGCCCACCTAGCCACAGGGCGCGCCCGAGGCCTGGAATCTCGCGCTCGAGGTCGGCCCGCAGTTCGGCTGGCATCAGCATCACCACGAAGACCGGCGCGCCTGGCGCCACACGCTCGAGCATCGGGGCGAGCACCCCGGCAGGTAGCATGCTCTTGGCATCACGCGCCCCGAGCATGTCGGCCATTGCGAGCTCGTTGGCCGCGGCCACACGACCGGGCTCGATGACGAAGCCGCCCCCATCGGGGAGCCTCAGCCACGGAAACGGCGCGTCGTCGAAACGCGCGCCGAGGTCGAGCGCCGGCTGTCGCACGCGGCCCGGGTCGGGCGAGGCGATGACGACGATGCGCCCGAGTGGTGGCGGCCCCTCGGGTTGAGTCGTGATTCCCATCACCAGGAGACCCGCATCGACAAAGACCTGCCGGGCGCCGACCACCCCGAGCGGGCTCGCATCGTACATGGCATCACACATACGCTGGTAGCCCAGGGTCAGCGGCGCTGAAGTCCGCAGCAGCTCGGGCCGCACGCCGATGACGAACCAGGCCGACCGCGGAATGAAGCGTAAGAGCGACACGAGGCGGGCGTCATCGGCCAGCGTCTCTTGGGCGTCGGCAAGCGGCGTTGTCTCGGATTTCGAGATATCCGCCCCGCCCCCATCGGCGCGCGGCCACGCCAGCAGCACCACGGCGAGCGCCGCCACTGCGATCGCCCCGAGCCCCGTCCAGAACCACCACGGCCTGCCCGGCCTCGACGTCGCAGGCGCCGCCTCGCGGGTCTCACGCTCGCTCGGCCGTCGCTCGGACTGGTCTGCGTGCAGGCTCCCCTGCTCCTGGGGTGCGACGCCTCCCGACACTTCAAATCCGGGTGGGCCTCGTGTCGCGAGCTTGCCGTTGCCGTCTCCGTTGACGCTCGAGGGCTCGGCAAACTCCCAGGTGGCGGCGCCGGCGAGCGCGGAGGCGAGGGCCTCGTTGGCTGCCGCGGCGTCCTCGAAGCGCGCGGCCGGGTCCTTTTCGAGGAGTCGCAGGACCCAATGCACGAGCCCCTCGGGGATGGGGCGCCCCGGACCTGCGACCTCACGCGGGTCGGGTGGGGTCTCCTGCAGGTGGGCGATGGCGTAGCCGAAGGCGTCATTGGCGCGAAACGGTGTGCGTCCCGTGAGCAGCTCGTAGGCGATGCAGCCGAGCGAGTAGAGGTCGCTGCGCCCGTCGAGCTCTCGCCCGCGGCACTGCTCGGGCGACATATAGAGGGGCGTGCCGATGAGGGTGCCGGTGGTCGTCAGCGCCGCGTCTTCACGCATGGCCTTGGCGATGCCGAAGTCGAGCACCTTGACGAAGTCCTTCTCGCGCCCGATCTCGAGGAGGAAGACGTTGTCGGGCTTGAGGTCGCGGTGGACGAGGCCGGCCAGGTGGGCCTCGTCGAGGGCGCGCAGGATCTGGGTCAGGATGTGGACGACACGCCCGAACGCCAGCAGGTGCTCGTGCGCGAGCAGGTGCTTGAGTGAGCGGCCCTCGAGGTACTCCATCGCGATGAAGAGCTCGTCCGTGTCGGTGTGGCCGTAGTCGAAGACGCGGATGGTGTTCGGGTGCTTGAGGGCCGCCGAGCGCCTCGCCTCGAGCTCGAAACGTTTGACCGTGTGGGCGTCGCGTGTGTGCTCGGGGTGGAGGATCTTCAGGGCGACCTGCGTGCCCATTTCCAGGTGGCGCGCCTCGTAAACGGTGCCGAAGCCGCCGGTGCCGATGAGCCGTTCGAGGCGGTAGCGCCCCTGCACGGACTCACCGATTCGGTTGTTGTCACTCATCGAGGCCTGCACCTTTGGATAGGGTGGCCAGCTCAGGCTCAGCGAGCGAGCGTCAGCGCAGAGGACCACCACCCCAATTGGGCAGCATTCGATGTGCCAGCTCCGGCGCCGCTCTCCAGGCGCCTCCGCGAGCCCCGCGTGTGGGTGTTCGCCCTATCGAATGGGTCGAAAGGCTCGATCGGCCGCACGAGGCGAGAGCTCGCGTCGCTTGAAGCGGGAGGAGGCTGGGGATGCGCCCCGCGCGTGCGGGGAGCGCGTCACCACAATACGACTGGCGTGCCCGACGCGTCTGTCCCGAGCGCATGCTGGAACATCTGCTGGGGCGTCGGATGGTCCTCGCCCGGGCTGGCCTCCCAGGCCTCGAGCGACGTGTAGCTGGCATTCGTGCAGTACATCGTCTGCAGTGCGAAGTAGACCTGGATGCCGGGGTACCACACGCTGAAGCCGCCGCCCGACTCGAGCTGCAGGTAGCAGTCGGAGCCGAGTCGCGACTCCGTGAGGGCGGCGACGCAGTTGTTGTTCGCGCGTGTGAGGTTGCCCGGGATCGACACGTCACCGACGTAGTAGGGCGAGCCCTCGAGGTGTGCGTTGGCGCAGCTCGGCACGTAGGCGGACGAGATGGGCAACACGAACTCGCCGTTCAGGCTGCCCACACCGATGAAGACCCCGGTGAAGAGGTCCTCGTCGCCGCTGGGGTTGCCAAAGGCGATGCGGCCGTGGACGAAGGCGATGACCGGGTTTCGGGTATTGCCCGGCGCGTTGACGCAGAGGTACTCGAGCGACGAGCACTCGAGGCGCACGCCGCCCGTGCGGATGATGAGCTCGCCGGCCTTCATGAATCCAGTGACGTTGCCGAGTGAGGCGGTCGGGCTGACGGCGAGTCGATACAGCCCGGAGAAGCGCCCGTCCGAGCCGAGGAAGGGCACGGCGGTCACGTCCGCGAGAGTGACGCCGTCGCTGTCGACGACGTGCAGAGTGTCGAGCGCCGGGTCGTAGTTCTCGAGCCGCACGACGGCGCCGTGGAAGTTCTCGCACACGACCCCCATCGCGGCCGAGCACAACCAGCGCTCGCCCTCGACCGGCGTGACAGGGTCGTACAACGCGAAGTTGGGCGAGTAGGTCGACACATAGACGTTGTGCACCACGAAGCCCGCACCCTGGCACTGGTCGCTCGGCAGGTGCTGGTAGCGGCAGGCGCTCTCCACACACACGCCGTTGCGGCCGTTGCGGCAGTCGGTAGAGGTCGTGCACGCGCCGTGGCCGAAGGCGTCGACCGGCGGGCAGTGGTTGGAAGAGCTCTCGGCGTTCGGGATACACTCGTTCGAGGCGCAGTAGTTCTGCCACGGGTTGATGTCGACCGTCTGGCGCAGGTAGGTCGTCTCGTTCCAGAGGTTGGCGACATAGGGCGTGCGACGCACCTGGGTGGCAAACGTCGCCACGCCGGATTGGCCGGCGGCGTTGGTGAGTGTCAGGCGATAGAGGTCGCTCGTGAGACCACCGGGCAGAGTCACCGTGTACTCGTGCGCGCCCAGCGTATCGGGGCTCGGGCGCAGGTAGGTGAGCCCGAGGATGGGGAGCTCGGCGCCGTAGATCGGCACGCCGTTTTCGATGCGGATGACTGGCGCGATAGTGCCGGTGACACCCACGAGGTCGCTCGGCGAGGTGCCGCCGAGGTTGGTGACGACCGCCACGATGGTCTGGGTCGCGGCGACCCCGCGGAACGGCAGGCCGATGGCCCGCCACACCGTGAGCGTGCCCAGCGGCGCGGTCGAGTCGAAGAGCAGGCCGCCCCAGCCGCCCCAGCCGTCATAGTCAGGGTTGCGAACCTGGGCCATCCTGGAGTTGCCCGGGTTCAGCTCGAACCCGAAGTAGCCCTCGCCGTCCTGAAACATCCGGGTCGTGTCGAGGAGCAGGGAGAACGAGGTCGGCGTGAGGTCCACCATTGTGACGGCGCCCGCGTCGGGGAACGCGCAGATGCCGCGCTCGTTGTCTTGCTCGTACTCTCTGCGGCAGACCGTGCCCGCTATCCAGTCGTTGCATTCGCTGTCGCTGAGGCAGTTGTCGTACCAGTCACCTGGGTCTGGGCCCCCGGCCGGCTGGAACATGTAGATGTGGTTCCAGTCCTGCGGGTCGTCGAACGTGAACTCCATGCCGGGCTGGAAGCCGGTGCCGACCGCGTCGAGGCGGTAGACCGTCGGCACACAGAGCTCGAGATCCCAGTAGCAGACCTCACCCGTCGGGCACTCGGAGCCACCAGATACGCCGCCGCAGGCCGTGCCGCTGGGCGTCGTGGCGTAGCTCCACACGGCCGTGTCGACGATAGGCTCGGCGCGGTAGGTGAAGCTGCTGCGCGCGAGCAGGGTCTCCTGGAAGGTGTCCCAGAACAACACGGGCACAGTGAGCGACGCGTAACGCCACCCCAGGTCGGCGAGGACGCTGAGGCTCGGCGGGACGACGACGACACCGTCGGGGCCCGCCGACAACACGCCTACGGAGCCATCGAAAGTGCCGCCGAATTCGGCCCACTCGATGGACGAGAGGTCGAACGAGCCGTCGCCGGTGAACGTCACCGGCAGGTCGTCGACGCAGCCGTGCACCGCCCAGCACGACGCCGGCGGCAGGAGCGCGGGACTGTCTGGTCCGGTCGGTTCGCCGAATGTGACACGACCGCCGACCGGGCCGTATATGACACCCGGTTGGGCGAGCGATGGATAGGTCGGCGAGTCGAGAAACCACGAGGCGTTCACGTTTGCGGCCTGGCCAATCGCGACCTTGCGCCCGACGAACACAGTGGCCTCGTCGTAGTCCGGCACGTAGAAGTCGAGCTCGAAACCCGCGGCGAAGATCGTCCAGGTGACGCCGTCGGCGACGAGCTCGACGAAGGCGGGGCGGGACGAGACGAACTCGAGGTCGTTGTTCGCCTCGTCGGGCAGAGGCGGGATGCTGACCGTGTCGACGATGCCGTCGCGTGTGTAGCCCAGGCCCGGGAACTGCGCCGGGTCGACGTCGCTCGGCAGCGCCGGGATGCACCAGGTGCGGGAGAGGAAGCCGCCGAGCGGATAGCCGAAGTCGGTCGCGGGGTCGGCCCAGCCGAGGTCGGTGGAGGCGTCGCTCGTGAGCTCCTCGCGTGGGTCGTAGACGCCTGGATCGCCGTCGACAGTCGGGTCGATGGCATCTGCCGGGCAGGTCTCGCTGTAGCCGAGGTTCGTGATGAAGCCCATCGACGCGTACCCGACGGTCGACACGCTGGCGTTCACGACCCAGAAGCCGCGGTCGAGGGAGACACAGGTCGTGTTGTCGACCCATCCGCCCGCGATGCAGTCCTGCTCGAAGTACCCGCGCCCGTTGGCGCCGCAGCTCGTCGGCCCCACACGTGTGTCGCCGTCGGTGCAGGTGGCGCCGCACTCCGCGTCCGGCACGTGCTCGGCGAGCTCGCCGTCATACTGGGTGCACATCGGGACCGGCGCGGGCACGCCGCCGAGGTTGCCGTGGTAGACCGTCGAGACCACCCCACCCTCGTCGATGCCGCTCCGTTGGCAGGCAGCAGGCGCGAGCACTGCGTCGACGTCGATGTAGGGATAGAGCCGCCCGGCGCCGACCGGCAGGCCGCTGTCGAAGCCCTCGTTGTCGTCGTTCGCGGTGGCCGAGAAGTAGAGGCGGCAGCTGTCGAAGCCGGCGAGGTCATCGAGTGACACGGCCAGGTTCCAGTAGAGCTTGTTGCAGCTCCCGCTCGTGCCTGCGCCGTCGCAGGCCAGGGCCTCGGCACCGCGATAGACGCCGTAGTGCAGCGTCGTGCCGCCGACGGTGACGTCATTGTTGCCTGGGTCTGCAGCGGGGTCGAGGAGGAAGGTCGCGTCGCCGCACTCGACGCGTACGTCGCTGTAGAGGAGCATGGTGTCGACGTCGACGCCGACGCCGGCCGTGCACGCGAAGCCGAAAACCGCGGTCCAATCGCGGTCGCCGTCAGCGCCATGCAGGAGCTCGATGTGCTCGTTGCTGGCGTTGCAGGTGTCGAGCTTGGCCGAGCAGAGGATGTCCTCGAAGCTCACCGCCACATCGAAGAAGCCCTGCCTCGCCTCACGCAAGATGGTGAGGTCGAAGGCGACCTGGGCGTCGGCGTTCTCGCTGCAGAGGACCTCGAGCGTGCAGCCGGTCGGCGCGGCACAGGGATTCTGCCAGCCGACGCCGGGCGCGCTCGGGTCGAGGTAGGTGTTGCCGTCGTCGTAGAGGCCGTCGAGCCATAACGTCACACTGTTGGTGCGCTCGCCCTCGGGTGTCTCGGGGTCCTCTTGCCCCGAGGCGTCGCACGCGCCGACATAGGCGATTTCGCCGCCGTCGCCGTTGCCGTACCGGTCCGAGCACAACGCGTCGTCGTCGCCGAGACCGCCATTCAAGCCCGGCTCGCCGGCCGACCACACGACGTCGCCGCCACCTTCGGGCGCATTCGTCACGCGCAGATCGTAACAGACGCGGCTCGTGCCGGGCAGGTCGAGAGGTGCCACCCGGATCGTCACACGGTCCTTCATCGGCTCGTCGGTTCCGGGGCTGGACGAGCAAGCCGTGACGAGCGCGACGGCGCTCACGAAGGCAAAGCGCAAGAGTTGGCCGGGTCGTTTGGACATACCGTGCCTTTTTGGTGACGTGACGTGTCGATGACGGGTCGATGCCGGGCCGGGCTCGGGTGCTCGTTCCGCAGGTTGAGCAGGTTGGATGCTAAGCCGGCCACTGGCGCCGCGTCAACGTTGGGTACGGTGTTCCAGGAGAGGCCCCGTGTGGCGCTCGAAGACGACACATCACGTCACGAGTAATCCCCAGAAACATCGCCGTCGGTCGGTGTCTGCGAGGGGAACGCATGATACTCACTTGCCATGGCACATGAATGGAGCTGGAGCACCGCTGACGCCGAATGGAGTGTCACCTTCGAGCCGAAGACCGGCGTACTGCGCTGGGTCGGTGTGGATAATCCGCGGCCTGGTGTGCCGGCCTACGTGCAGGGCGGCGGCAGCATGGAACAACCTGCGCTCGACCTGTTGAAGACGGGGCGGCCCTGGTACACGTGCCCGCCAGACATCCTCGTACGCGTCCTGGTCGCTGCCCGCGCAGCCCTTCCGCTCGACGGTGTGACCACCGCCACGCTCCCACCCGGGTCGCACTCGATGGACCGTGTCCTACAAACCTGCCAGGCGGTCGCACGCAAGCTCACAGGTGCCAACGCGCCACTGGCTGAATCTCGACGCTTGTTGCTCGAGGAGGAGATTCCGGACGACCGTCCGACGCAGACCTCCGGCTGGCGTTCCTTCTTCGAGGTGCGACTTGGCGACGCGGCGTTGTTTCTGTGCCGCATCGAAGCAGGCGGCTGGCTCCGAGGGGACTCCGATTGGTTCACCGCTGACTTCGCCGGGCTCGGGCGACTCGAGTTGTCCTTCGACGAGCAGCGCACACAAGTCACCAGCAACCCGAAGCTGATAGAGGCGTTCTCCAACGCCCTCGCCATGGACCTCGGGCCCGAGGTCGACGATCGCGTCGTTCACGAGCGAGCGGAGAAGGTGGTTCGTAGTCGTTTCGCTGGACAGCCCGACTTCATCTGGGAGGTCACGACGGAGCTGTGCCGCGAGGGCTTGCTCGTCCGCGGACGCGCCAGTCACGCGGCGCTCGACCTCTATTACGCGCTGATTCCGAACGAGCGATTCTTCATCATGCACCTTCGCGACGCGAGCGACTGACGGAGAGGGCGTCGCCGCTCCTCCGTGTCGCCGCCGACCTGCTCCTGCCTGAACCTGCCACCCGTGACGACTGCGAGCCCTCGCCGCGACCCTGCCAATCAACGCGGGCAGGCTCCGAGCTTGCGGCGTCGCGCGACGAAGCAACGAATGCCGAAACCCATGAAGGCCAGGCCGAGGTCGAAGCCGCCGCCCGCGCAGCCGTCGTCCGAGTCCTTCGGATCCGAACCATCGGGCTCTACGGGGTCGGGCTCGTCCGGGTCGTCAGGGTCCACGTCGTCGGGCAGCGTGTACGGGATCACCGGCGCGTGGCCCCAGTAGCCGCTCGGGTCGCCACCGGGGATCACCGTCATGGCCGAGACCTCGGTGAGGTACTGCGACATCAAGGTCTTGTTCGCACTGTCCCGGCGGAACGGGTCGAGTGCCGTGACGCGGGCCGCCTTCGACAGCGGTCGATACTGTGGCTGGAGCCACCACAGGAGCTTGGCCGGGAAGATCTCGAGCGTGCCGCCCGACACCACGAACGAGCCGTCCGGCCGCTGCGCGAACGCGTCGTGGGTCTCCTTGGGCATGACCAGGCCGAGCATGTCGCTGTAGAGCCACGACCAGAGGTAGCCGTCATGGAGCAGCTCCTCACGCAGCTTGCCGTGGCAGGGGTCGGTCCCGACCCAGGCCATGCCTTTGTCGTCGATGGTCATGACCGCGCCGGGGCCCGCGAGCGCGGCCTCGGAGATCCCGACGAGCTTCATGTCGAGCGGCACACGGGTGCCATCGTCGAGCACACAAGCGGCGCTCTCGTTGTCGTTCACGAGCCAGCCGCCAACCGTGCGCACGAGCTCGATGGGGTCGCCGCTGACCGGCAGCGACGCGCCGTCGATGCTGATGCTGGTGGCGTTCAGCAACGCGAGCTTGCCGTCGTCCGAATAGGCACAGGCGCGTGCGTCGTCGCTCACGAGCACCACGGACTCGAGCACGCCGCCCACCAGCGTGAGCTCCCAGGCCCGACCGCTCTCGGTCGCGCACAAGCGCGTCCCATCGGGGCTCGCGCGCAGCGCCTTAACGGCCCCGAGCGGCGTCGTCGCAATCGCTTCCCGGCCGGCTGCGTCGGCGTGATCGGCGAACATCGTAGCCGACAGCCACACGACGATGGACCCCGACTTGGTGAGGCGCCACAGGCGCCAGATAGCGTCGTCCTGCTCGAAGGCCGCGTACACCCCGTCCTCGTTACGCGCCAGGACACTCAGCGGGACCCCGCCCTGGTTTGGCGGCGGGCGCACATAGGTGTGCTCGCTCGCCATGATGATCTCGCCCGGCTCGATCGCCTCGGGCGTGACGCGGAAGTCGACGCTGAGCGGCAGGAGCCGCTCGACGATGGGGTTGCCAGCGACGGTGCCGCATTGTGGATCGAAGGCCCAGGGGTTGGTGTCACACGGCGCCGGGATGAAGATGCGCTTGAAGAAGAGGCTCTGCGGATTGAAGCTGTAGCCGATCCCGTCCCAGGCCCCGAGCGGATCGAGCGAGCCGACATAAGGCAGGTCGCCCATCCGCCTGAGGTGCGCGTCATAGAGGAACGAGGCCGCATAGAAACGCGCGCGCAGGCCGTTGGCATCGCCGACATACGCCTGGGCCTGGCCCATGAAGCCATGCCCGTCGGGCAGCATTACGATGTTGGTGAGCTCGAGGCCGTCGCTCGTTGTCGTCACGTCGCCGAGGTCGAATACGCCGGCCGCGCTGGCGCCGACGTAGCGGTCGTCGTAGCGCACGACGAGCATGTCGCCGACCACCCCGACGGCGCGCACTGCGTGCACCTCATTACGCGGTTCGCCGGGTATGCAGGCGGCGAGCTCGGCCTCGTCGCGCACGATGGGACAGGTGTGGCGTGTCACATCGATGAAGCGCAGCGCGCGCCCCGCGGTGAACAGCACCGCCCCACGGTCGTTGCTCACGAAGCCCATCGCGTCGCGCGTGATGGCCCAGTTCTGGCCGCTCGGCCAGTCGGAGATTGCGGCGACGCGCAGCGACTCGTCGATGAAGGGAGTGTGACTGCCATCGGTCGTGTCGTGGACGTCGAGCGTCGTCGGCAGCCCGTCGACGCCGAGGTCGCCTCCGGCGAAGAGCCAGCGCCCGTCGGGTGTCAGGTCGCGGCTCGAGCCATGCAGCGGGAACGCCGTGCACAGGTCGGCCGGCTCACCCGTCTGAGGGGGGGCGAAGCGACACGGCTTGTCGCTCACCGGGTACACGGGGAACACTGACTGAGCCACGATGACGGGCTCGGTCGGGGTCATCGGCGGGTGGCTCGCGGCGTCATTCGGACCCGTCCCACGCTGCGCCTCGTAGCGGTCGTCGAAGCCGTCGCCGTCGCTGTCGCGAAGTCGATCGGATGTCCCCAGCTCGGCTTCACGCGCGCGACCGAGACCGTCGGCATCGAAGTCGGCGTTGACCGGGTCGATACCAACCAGGCGCAGGCTGTAGCGGCGCCCGTTCTGGTTCGTGTTGCCGACGAAGTCGTGCCAGTGCCGCGCCCACACCGTGCCGTCGGCCGAGCCGATGAAGCCGTCGTGGTCAAAGCCTTCGAGCAGCGGCCACGGTGGAATCGGGCCGGTCCAGCCGAAGGCCTCGTCCTCGGGCTCGATGGCGAGCAGGGCAAGGTTCGTCGTCGGGTTCGGGGCGATGCCGGACTCACCGAGGAACACACCGCCGAGCCCCGGTGCCGGCAAGACGTGGGTGACGCCGAAGGGCTTGTCGGCCATCGTGGGGGCGGGTGTCAGCGTCGAACCGTTGAAGGCCCAGATCCTTCGGGTGGCGGTGCCGCCGACGATCCAGCGAGCGCCGCTGGGTGTGAGCCCAACGGCGTGGACCTGTTCGCCCCCGAGGTCGACGAACGAGGTCGTGAGCGTCGCACTGTCGATCCGTAAGAGCTGCCTCGTGCTCGTCACGAGATAGACCACGCCGTCGATCACGGGCCACGTGTAGCCCTGGTCTCCTACGCCGAGGTCGGCCGAGTCGCCGCGCGGCAGGACGACCCGGCCAAGCTCCGTGCTGTTGCCGCTGCAGCTCGCCCGATACAAGGTGAGCGGGCGTGTGCCGTCGGCATTACGTGTGGTCCGCAGCGCGATGACCTCGGTGGGCGAGGCGGCGAGGCTCCACCTGTCGACCTCATTCGGAAGCGGCACGGTCACGAGCGAGCGCAGGTTGGTGGCCGGCTCGGAGGCGTCGCTCCAGCACTGAGGCGCAACCTGGCGGCTCCCGAGCAAGGTCAGGTTCTCGTAGACGCCGGTCGTCTCCTCGGAGAGCGCGATGAGCGTGCCGTCCGCCTCGCGCCACATCGGCAGCGCCCGCAGCAGCACACCACCATGCGCGGACGCCGTGAGCCCGCTCGGGTTGGTGAGCGCGCCGGGGATCTCCTGCGCGTGCGCCAGGGTGGACACGCAGGTGAACGCGAGTGCTAGGGCAGGACGCGCGGAACGGCCAGAACGGGCGACAAGTGGCTGCATCGGGGTTCGCCTCCAGGACGGAGTGGGACCCTACAGTGACGGCCGGGTCCGCGCGAATTCAAACCCGCGCGGGCGCCAAAGGCGACACCCGCCGCTGCCCAAAGCGACTGCGTTTCGTCCCGGTGCCATGACCGAAGCGCGGTGGACCGCATTGCTCGGCGATGCACCGCGCCCACATGCCGGCTGGACATCGCGGCCTCGCCATGGGACCAGCACGCATGCGAAACCTGATGACCGTCGTCCTACTTGCCTTGCTCTTCCCGGCCGCATGCGGAGACGATGCGACGGCGCCGCGCGACACGACAGACACGACCCGGCCGGGCGACACGACCGACGCGACCGACACCGACGCGCCCGACACGACCGACACGGGCACGCCCGAGGTCGACATCGGCAACGACACCGCGCCCCCCGACACCAGCAACGACGCGGCGCCGACCGATACCGGCAACGACACCGCGACGCCGACCGCGCCGAACATCGCGACGTTCCTGGAGGTCGAGTGCCCCGTGCGCTCGAATCAACTGCGCGCCTCGACCCCGAGCGGGACCGCGCTCGTCAAGCTCACCCTGGATGACCCACGCGCGGTCTGCAACGATGGCTCGCCGGCCGTCGCCTACGCGCGTGCGGCGACCGACAACGCGCGTGCCAAGCGGTGGGTCTTCCACCTCCAGGCCGGAGGCGGCTGCGGCGGCTATCAGGACTGCCGGGACCGCTGGTGCGGAGAGCAGGGGATCTATGACGCGGCGAAGATGAGCTCGCGCTGGGCGAAGCCAACAATCGGCGAGCCCGGCCTCTTTGAACGCGTCGCCGCCAACCCGCCCGGACAGTGGAACCAGGTCTACGTCTACTATTGCAGCTCGGACGCGTGGACCGGACAGGCGGCCATCGACCTGACGAGCGACACCGGCGAGGTCTACTCGCTGAATGCGCGCGGCCACCAGATCATCGAGGCCCTCCTCGACCACCTCGATGCGGGCGGCGCGCAGTCGGACGACGCCAGCGTGACCCTCCCGACGCTGGTCGACGCGGAGCGTATCCTGTGGACCGGCTCGTCAGCCGGGTCCGGCGGCGCCATGCAGCACCTTGACTGGGTCGCGGACCGCTACCCGGCTGCCAACGTCGCCGGCGTCTTCGACGCTGCCTTCAGGCCCGACTTCGCCGCCTTCTCGGACGAGGTCGAGGCCGCGGCCGAGGCCTTCCTGTCCGCGAACATCCAAGCCTTCACCATCCCCGCCAACAGCTTCTGGGACACGTCGTGCCGCGCGGCCCAGCCGGTCGACGAGCCGTGGCGCTGCGCCGAGACCCGCGAGGTGCTGCTGAACCACATGACGACCCCGTTCTTCCAGCGCATGGACCTGCGTGACCCGACCGCCTCGAGGGGGCTCATCTCTCTTGGCGCCACGCTGCCCGAGTGGTCGACAGCGATGCGCGATGGGCTCGTGGCACTCTCCAACATCAAAGACACCGCCGTCGAGAAAGCATCCATCACGCGCGCCCCCGGCATCTACGCCCCGTCGTGCGCTCAGCACATCGCCCTGATGAACGACGACTGGTACGCGGGCTCGACGCTGGCCGACGGCAACTCCGTCGAGCTCACGTTCCGCGAAGCATTGATGTCGTGGCTCGACGGCAGCGACGTCGCTCTCTTTGACGCGGTACCCGCTACGCGCTCTCGCTGCCGCACGCCCACCGACGAGCAGTGACCCGCTTGCGGGGCACTCGGCGGTGCGCCTCGCGCGGAGCTCCTCGAGCGAGCCGCCCTCGTTCGAGCGGCTGCGACGGTGGGGGCTGGGGTAGAGCTCGCCCTGCTCGCCCTCAGCTTCGCACATCGAAGTCGCGACGGGCGAGCGGCCGGCAGCGCCACCGCCCGTCGCACACACATTCGGGTCAGGCCGGCGTCGGGCCAGCGTCAGGCGTGGGCCCCGGCACATTGCCGCCGTTGCCTCCCGTACCTGCGTTTCCACCGTCGCCGCGCTCGTCCCCGTCGTCGACGTCGGGCACGATGAGGTTCTGCATCGCCTGGTCACCCGGAAAGAGCTTGCGCAGCTCGCCGAGCAGGCTGTCCATCGCTCGACGGTGCTCGCTCAGCCGCAGGTCTTCGAGGTCTTCGGCCTCGCGCCACGCCTTACGCGCCGTCTGGAACTTGGCCTCGGCGCTCGTGAGCGCGGTGGCGGCAGCGCGCAGCTTCGGCAGGGTCGACTCGGCGATGGTCTTCACCTTCGCGTCGCTGGCGTTGCCGAGGTCATTGCCGAGCTTCTCGAGCGCGCGCACCTGGGCTGACCCCTTGGGGGCTTTGACGGGCCCGACCCGTCCGGGAACACCGCGCGTGAGGTCGCCCCGCGGGGGCGGTGGTTGTCCGCCGCCTCACACTGGCTGGCGAGCTCGTCGAACCGCTCGGCCCGCCACTCCTCCAGTGCGCGCGAGGGCGAGCCTCTCGGCCGACCAACGTCTTTACCCGCTCGATGCGGACAGGCCACACGGCGTCAGCCAGGCGGCATGGATTTGACGAAGTCGACAAACGTGCGAAGCGGCATGGGGAGGTGTTTGCGCCCCGGATAGTAGAGGAACGGCCCCGACAAGCTCGGCCACCAGTCTTCGAGCACCGGTTCGAGCTCGCCGCGGTCGATGTAGGGGCGCAGCCAGGGCTCGAGCAGATAGACGATGCCCTGGCCCGCGACCGCCGCCTCGACAGCGAGGTCGGTGCCCGTGTTCATGGTGAAGATCAGCGACCCCCTGGGCTCCACCCGGATCGTCTCCCTTCGGCGGACGAACTCCCACACGTTGGGCGGTCCGTTCATGAAGCGTCCCCGCAGTCCGTCGTGGTCGAGCAGATCACGAGGATGTCTCGGCCGGCCACGCACCTGCAGGTATGCGGGCGAGGCGGCGGCGGCGATGTGCAGCCTGGGCGGCCCGATGGGGATCGCCACCATGTCCTGTTCGAGCCGCCTCTCGAAGCGGATCCCCGCATCGTAGCCCTCCGCGACCACGTCGACGAGGCGCTCTTCGACGGTCACATCGACGGTGATCTCCGGGTATCTCGCGAGGAACGGAGGCACGATGCGCGGCAGCACGAGACGTGCCGCCATGATCGGGACGTTGAGCCTCAGGCGACCCGCCGGACGATCCCTGAAGTCGTTGACCACGTCGAGCGCCGCCTGCACTTCGCCCAGCGCAGGTACGAGCCGTTCGAGCAGACGCGCTCCGGCCTCCGTCGGCGTCACGCTGCGGGTGGTGCGGTTCAAGAGGCGAACGCCGAGGCGCTCCTCGAGTCGTCGAATCGCGTCGCCAAGCCGCGATGGGCTGGCGCCGGAGGCTCGAGACGCGCTGCGGAAACCGCCCTCTCGCGCGACGTTCAGGAAGGCGTCGAGGTCGGACAGGTCGTTCGTCATTGTGCAGATTGTCGCACAGCCCGTGCGCATTGCCACGGATTCTCACGTAGTCGAGCCGTCGCTAGAGATGTCGGCCAACGACCTCGTCATCCGCACGGGGAGGAGAATCGAATGACCCAGACCGAGCACTCAGGCAGCTATCCACTTGGCGGGCGCACCGTTCATCGACTTGGCTATGGTGCGATGCAGCTCGCCGGACCCAACGCCTTGGGCCCGCCCAGCGACAGGGGCGCGGCGCTGGCAGTGCTACGAAGGGCCGTCGAGCGGGGTGTCAATCACATCGACACCAGCGACGCCTATGGCCCGAGCCTCACCAACCAGCTCATCCGCGAGGCACTCCACCCGTACCGCGATGACCTGGTCATCGTCACGAAGGTCGGCGGCGCGCGGGGGCCGACGGGCTCGTGGGTGGCGGCGTCTTCCAAGGTCGACATCGAGCTGCAGGTGCACAACAACCTGAAGAACCTCGGGCTCGACGTGCTCGACGTCGTGAATCTGCGCGTGATGATCAACCCCATGCAGCCGGTGGAGGGCTCGATCGAGGCGCCGCTCACGGCCCTTGCGGAGATGCAGCGACGCGGCCTCGTTCGACACATCGGACTGAGCAACGCAACCGCCGCACAGGTGGCCGAAGGGCGAAGGCTCGTCCCGATCGTGTGTGTTCAGAACCTCTACAACATCGCCCACCGCCACGACGACGGGCTCATCGACGAGCTCGCGGCGAGTCGCATTGCGTTTGTGCCCTACTTCCCGCTGGGTGGGTTCACTCCGCTGCAGTCCCGTGCGCTGGACGAGGTTGCCGCGCACCTCGGCGCGACTCCGCAGCAGGTCGCGCTCGCGTGGCTGCTCCAGCGCTCGCCCAACATGCTCCTCATCCCAGGCACCTCGTCCATCGCCCACCTCGAGGACAACCTCACCAGCGCGACCCTCTCGCTCGACGCGGAGAGTCTCGAGCTCCTCGATCACATCGATCTCATCAGTGGTGTGGCCGCGCATCGCTGAGGTCTTCGTCGCCTGGAGCGCGCCGACGAGCGTTTTCGTCTTGACCGCGGAGCCATCACGCAACATCATATGTTCCATGAGACGAGACAGCCGACTCTCAGGGGTACTCCACGTCCTGCTGCACATGGCGGAGCACGACGGACCGTTGACGTCCGAGCAGATGGCGAAGGCCATGGACACGAACCCGGTGGTGGTCCGGCGTGTCATGGCCGGCCTTCGTGACAAGGGTTATGTCCAGTCCGGGAAGGGACACGGCGGGGGGTGGACCCTGTCCTGCGATCTGACCCAGGTGACTCTGCGGGACGTGTATGTCGCGCTGGGTTCGCCTTCACTGCTTGCGATCGGCAATCGCACGGAGTCGCCCGGGTGTGCCATCGAGCAGGCCGTCAACGCGGCGCTGGGCACGTCCTTCGAGGCCGCGGAGGCGCTCCTCCTCGAGCGCTTCGGTGAGGTGACGCTGGCGACCCTCGGTGAGGACGTGCGGACCCGGGTCGCCGTCCGCGGAAAGAAAAACCAGGACAGGAAATGTCGATGAAGAAGCCGACCCCACTCAGCCTCGCGGCCATCCTGGCCGTTGGGTGCAGCTCACCCGAACATCGAGCGTCAGCGCCGAACACAGCTCACGGCTCGCGCCATCAGCACCATGGGTCGCATGGGCACACGCGGCACGCCTTCGCGGATGCCGACGCCTGGACCAGGGTGTTCGACGACCCCGCACGCGACGAATGGCAACGTCCTGATGAGGTGTTGCGCGCCCTCGAGCTCGAACCTTCGATGACGGTCGCCGACATCGGGGCGGCGACGGGCTACTTCTCCGTCCGGTTGGCGCGAGCTGTCCCCGACGGCGAGGTGGTCGCGACGGATATCGAGCCCGACATGGTGCGATTCCTGAGCGAACGAGCGCGCCGCGAAGGCTTGACGAACATCCGTGCCACACTCGGCACGGAAGCGGCCTCGGGGCTCGAGGCCCGCAGCGTCGACCGCATTCTCGTCGTGAACGTCTGGCACCACCTCGCCGACCCCAAGGCCTATGCCCTCGATCTCGCAAGGGCGCTGAGGCCCGGCGGGCGCGTGTTGGTCGTCGACTACGGAAGCTCCGCCCGGCGCGGTCCCCCCGCGGAGATGCGTGTGCCGCCAGAAGTGGTCATCGCGACGCTCGAGAGCGCGGGACTTTCGGCGCGTGTCTCGCCGGTGGTCCTGCCCGACCAGTACATCGTGGAGGCGCGTCAAAGGCCGTGAGGAACTCGACTCAGGAAAGGAACGACATCATGGAGACCGGGTTCTGGGAGGGCGCGTTCAGCGCGAACCAGCTGATGTGGGGGCTCGCGCCGGCCGTGTCGGCGGCGGCCGCGTGCGAGACGTTTGTTCGTTCTGGCGCGAAGAGTGTCCTCATCCCTGGCATCGGATATGGACGGAACGCGAAGCCATTCCTCGAGCACGGGATGTCCGTCGCCGGAATCGAGATCTCGGAGACCGCGATCGAGCTCGCCCGCTCGCGCCTCGGACTCGAGGTCCCGATCGTCCACGGCTCGGTCACGGACATGCCCTTCGACCACCGGACGTACGATGGTGTCTTCTGCCATGGGCTCGCTCACCTCCTCGATGCTAGCGGCCGCCAGAAGCTCATTCGTGATTGTTACCGCCAGCTCGAACCCGGCGGGCACATGGTCTTCACGGTCATCTCGAAGAAGGCACCGATGTATGGACAGGGCAGAAAGCTCGGCGACGATCTGTATGAACGCCTGCCCGGGCTCCCGATGTATTTCTACGACGCTGATTCGCTGACCCGGGACTTTGGTCCGTACGGCCTGATCGAGGTCTCAGAGATCGACGAGCCCGCAGGTGGTGGCACGACTCTGCCATTCATGAAGGTCGTCTGTAAGCGCGACGCCGTGACGGTGAGCGGATCCGAAAATGAATGAGCGCCTCGAGCGAGAGGAGCGAGAGTCTGGCGCGCACGAGCGGCCGCGTCAGCCGACCCGGAAGTGGTCGATGAGCGTGGCTTTGGGCAGCTCCGGCCCGGCCTGAAAGCTCTGGCCCTTGGGCGCCTGCGCGCCGATGACCCAACCTTCGAGCACCCCGTCGGGGTGGATGTGGAATCGCACGAACGCGACCTGCCCCTGGTCGCGCCCCCACGCGCCCGCCTCGGTCGGGAAGCCGCCGAGCCGCACCGTCACCGCGATGAACAGGCCGAGCATGAGCAGGACCGTCGCGAGGCCCGCGAGGCTTGCCGCGGCGAGCGCCACCGGCATCGTCGCGACGCCGAAGTCGCACGACTGGCTGACCCAGGCGGAGACGCCGGCCGGCACGACCACAACCACGAGGGCAATCGTGAGCCCGACGAGTGCCATCGCGAGCGGACGCGGCCCGTTTTTGAGCTGCGCTCCACTCGCCGCGAACAGCGTGAAGCCGACGAGGAACGCGAGCACAAGCGTGTGCCAGAGCAGCTCGAGGAAGAGACGGCGCGCGCCGTTGTGAGGGTGCACGAGATACTCGGCGACGAGCATCGCCCCGACGAACAAGGCGAGCGGCCCGAGCGCCTTCAACCATGGCGGCTTGCCCTGCATCCGGCGCAACCACCACAGCGAGCCCGTGGCCGCGAGCGCCACTAGAACGAGGTCGAAGGCGAGGTGCCCGACGGCCGTCCAGCTCCCGAGCCCCACCGGGCCGAGGCCGAGCAGGAGCCCGAGTACAGCGCCCAGCGACCCGGCGCGCACGCTCCACGGCGCGACTGCCCAGTCGTAGCGTTTGCGACTCGCCTCCGGGTCAGGCCACATCTTCTGACGCAGCTGGCGCTCGGCCTCGGGCACGTGCGGGTCGTGGATATGGGTCGGGTGCGCCAGCGTCCCGCCGAGTCCACACTGCACGATGTGATCGTCGGGCGCGTTCTTTGCGTCGTGGTAACGCGCGTAGTGGTGGACGTCGCCACTCACGAGCACACGTGTGCCGTCGGGCGCGTCCTTTTTGACGCTATAGCCGTCGATGCCACGACTTGTGTACCACGGCGCGTCCTCGTCGTGCCGTCGCGCTGGCTCCGGGGTCATGATGATGCGCTTGGGCGTGCGCTCCACGCTGCTGAAGAAGGCGCTCTGCCGTGTGTCGAGCGCCGGCTCTTCGCGCCCGATGTCGGGCACGTCGAGCCCGACGAGGCTCCACTGTCGCGCGGCCTCCGTGCCACCCGTGAGGCGTATGGCAAAGTAGCTCGCTTCCTGCACGGCTTTGTACTCGCGCATCTCGAGGCCGCCCGGGCCGCCCACGAGACGCCGGAACAGACGATTGAAGCCATCGAGGCTGTCATACCAGTCGTGGTTGCCGGGGATCCCGTAGAGGTGTCGGCCGACGTTCGGTTCGCCGGGATTGGGCAGTGACACGCGCAGGTGGCGCGCCCAATTCCACGGCGCGACGAGCCGGAGGCCAATCGTCTTCTCCATCGCGACCGAGTAGCCGGTGTCGCCCCCGACGACGAGGAAACGACCCCACGGCAACTTCACGTGGCCGTCCGGCCAGTCCGCCGTCACATCGCTGCCGACGTCCGGACCGCGCACATGCAGGTCGCCCTGTACGAGCATGCCGAGTGCCACGACCGCGCGCCCCGCGTCGCCAGTGTCAGCGATGTAGTCGAACCAAAGACCGTCGTCCTCGAGCGGCTCCTCGGACACCTCGGGGTGCATCCAGTCGCGCGGGTCGAGCTGATCGGGGAACCAATGATAGAGGATGGTCTGTCGCAGGCCCGCGAGGAAGTCGAGGCTCACGCCCCAGCGCACGGCGTGTGGCAGATCGGGCGCGCAAGTCGGCTGTGCGGAGACGCGCACGCGTTCGTTGTGGGTGAGGTGTCGCTTGGCCTGCAGCATGACGGGCTCCGCCAGGGAGACTCGCATTCTAACAGCAATTGACCGGCTGGCCAATTCGTCGCGCCGAGCGTGTGGCGCGACATCCGGCGGTGAGCGCCTATGTCATATTGAGAGGTCGACGCGCTGATGGGCGAGCGCTGGGACAATGATGCTCTCGAGGGCCTCCGATATCGGTCCCACCGGCCAGTGTCGAGCGGACGTGGACGAGCCTGAAGGACTGAGGTGGCCATAGGCGTCCGCCCAGACGCCGACACCTAACGACGCATGACCCAGTAGGTCTTGTCGCCGTCTTTGGCCTCGTCCATGCGTCGCTGCCGGCCGGGCGGCCTGTCTGCTAGCATCTGGCCGTGCATGTCGTGGAGCAAGGCCTCGGCCTGCGCGAAGTACGCGTGACCGAGCAGGTCGATGTCGAAGTCGGGCACTGCGACGGTGTCGACGCCGGGCGCGATGGTGTACGGCTCGAAATAGCCTGCGCGTGGGGCGTCCGCCAGGACAGCGGCGAGCTGCACGGCGCGGTCACCGTCGGACGCGTAGAGCGTCGTTCGTTCGGCGATGCGCGCATAGAGTGGTGCCAGGCGCACGAAGACGTCGCGGTCCACGTCGGGTGCTGCGAGGAACACCTGGCCGACCTTCGTCGAGAGGCCGCGGTGGGTTATCTGCTCGATGGCGCGCAGCAGCGCCCGGTTGCCCATGCTGTGGGCGATGACGTGAACCTTTGAAGCGCCCGAGCGTGCGACGAAGTCGACGAAGAAGTCAGCGATGTGTTGTTCACTCGCCTCGATGGTCGCACCGTCGGCGATGTATTGAACGACGCTCCCGCGCGAGGGCCACGAGAAGAACGCGACGGGGCCTGGCACACCCAGGTCGAACGCGAGCTGCGCGGCCCGGATCGCGGCGTCTTCGAAGGTGTTCTTGTAGCCGTGGAGGAAGAACAACGCGTGTCCGTCGGGATACTTGTCGGCGCAGGCGCGCACCTCGTCGAAGAAGGCCGCGACGTCGTCGTGGATCGCGAGCCCCTGGATCCGCAGCGCATCATCGCTGAAGTCGAGGCGCAACAGCTTGCACCAGAACGACGCCCCGGACTCGCCGAAGCGGTGCCCCTTGGGCACTCGTGGCTCAACGTGAGCTCGGGGATGTTCATCCGAATCGGGTGCTGGCGCCGCTTGCGAGGGTGAATTCCGGCTGCTCGGCGCCAAAGAAGACTGGCGTTGCGTGGTCGCAGGCGTCGTGGTGGGGGTCCTGCTTTTGGCTGAGCGTGCGGCGCGCGAGCGTGAGCGCGGTGGCCGCCGACTTGGGCTTCGCGTGCGCGAGCAGCGCGCGGTAGAATTCTACGGCGAGGTCGCGGGCGTAGCTGTCTCGAACCGCGTAGCGCATGGCGACGATCGTGGGGATTCCACCGGAGAGGAGCGCGTACGCGGTGCCGGTGAAGCTCGTGGTGTCGTCGAGTTCGAAAGGCGCCGCGACGTCGCTCTTGGTTGCGGCTTCGGCGCCGCGAGCGCGTCGGAAGAAGTCGTCCCAGTCTTTCACTCGCAAGACGTCGCCCGAATGACATGCGCTGAGGAACATCAGGCTCGGCAGGACACCACCAGCCGCGACGAAGAGGCCATGCAGCTCGTTACCGCTGATGGCGTCTCGTCCGCCTTCCACGGTCATAAGCTCGAGTCGATCGAGGTGCCCATGACCGCTCCAGTGGACGACGTGGTAGCCGCCGTGCTCTTCGACCTGCGCCTTGAGCCGCGCACGTGTGACGCCGTGGTCGAGCACGTGCGCGACGACGCGGCGGCGCGGATAGATCTCGCTCTTGAAGAGGTGCCGCAATTCGCGACGCTCCTGTCGCGCTGCGAGCGGTTGGGAGCCGGGCGCCGCGGCGAAGACGAAGAGCACACGTAGCTCCTCGTCCGGTTCGAGAGCGATAGGCTCCGTCGGCGACGTGTTCATGTCGTGCACGACTCGGACGGTTAAGGCGCGCTCGGCCAGTGTGGGGTCCGTCGTGTTGGGTCGCGCGATCTCCCACGGGATCCGAGCCATCGCCGCGGCCAGGCCATGCGCATCGGCAGCCGGGAGCCTTACGCGCAGCGTTCGCTGCGACTGGGGTCGCCACAACAGTTCCAGAATGTCGGGGCCCAGGACCTGCTGGGCAATGAGCACTCCCGTATTGGCCACCTCGGCTGCGCGCTGCGGGACGTCGACAAACAAGTCGAGATAGCTGCGAAGGTCGAAGAGTCGGCGCTTGTCGCTCACCGCCAACTGCTGGAAGTCCACGCGGTGGTAGGCGCGCTGGGCGCCGTTGTCGTCCAACAGGTGTAGCTCGGCGGCGTTGACGTCGACCGTGACGGTGAGATCGAAGTTCGGCATGCTGCGAACCTCTCACACAGACGGCCGGTCGCCAACGCGCCACGAGGGTCAGCTGCGGTCGTCCGATGTACCCTCGGCCACGAACACGAACCCGGGACTCTCGACGTCGGCCTGGGCCTGCGCAAAGTCGACTCAGGCCTCCAATCTGTTGGTGCTGTTGGCGCGGTAGGCGCGGGCCGACCAGTCCAGGGCGTGGGGCGCGAGACCGGTCACGGTGAGATGGCCTCCATGGACCAGCGACAGGTGGCATTTGTCACAGAGCGAGACGAGGTTCGAGGGTTCGTCGCCGCCGCCGCGCGAGCGGAACCGGATGTGGTGTGGGGTCACATGGCGACTCGTGCACACCGGGCTTTGGCAGCGGAAACGGCCGCGTAGGTAGATGTCGCCGTAGGCGGGGAGCTTCTGCGCATCGGCGCTGAGAACGCCGATGACCTCGGGCCCGTCGGAGTCGCAGGTGATGCGCTCGAAGATCGGGTCACGACCTTCCGCTTCGTCTCGACAAGCTTGGGGGGCCGCGCGGGACAGAAGTGGCGACCATCGACTTGCCCGTCGAGCGTTTGTTGGGCAAACAGCACGAGGCGCACCTATGGATGAAGGCGCGGCCGTCGGCTACCATCGCGACGAAGGAGATCTCTGATGACCAAGGTGACACCATTCCTGATGTTCAACGATCAGCTCGAGGCGGCCATAGAGTTCTACACCGCCACGTTCCCGGACTCCGAAGTCAGGAACGTCGCCCGCAACGGCGAGGACGGTCCCATCACCTCCGCCGAGTTCCTCGTCGGTGGTCAGGTCTTCATGGGCTACAACGGTGGCCCGTACTTCACTTTCTCCGAAGGCATCTCGCTCTACGTTGACTGCGAGGACCAGGCCGAAGTCGACGAGTATTGGGACAAACTGGTCAAGGCCGGGGCGACGCCTACCGCGTGCGGCTGGATCAAGGATCCGTTTGGCCTCTCGTGGCAGATTGTCCCCCGGCGGTTCATGGAGCTGATCCGCGACAAGGATGCGAGCAAAGTGAAGGCCGTGATGGAGGCCATGATGACGATGGTGAAGCTCGACGTGGCGGCTCTCGAACGAGCCTACAATGAGGCGTAGCCGTGGCAACGGCCACGCCTGAAGTGCTGCCCAACCAGTCGCTGGACACGACTTCGTCCGCGCTCGCGGGCGTGTGGTTCAACGAATCGTCGCAGCGCTGACGAGGCGTGCCAGCTCGCGGGCGAAGCGCGCCTTCGGTCCGCCGTCGACGAGCTCGTGGTTCGCGCTCACCGTCAAGCAGAGGACCTCACGCGCCTCGGCCGACGAGTCCGCGGCTGCACGCTGTGCAATGGTGCCGATGACGATGGAGAGGTCGTGGATGCCGGGTGCGGAGAGCCCCCAGCCGGCTGAGCCGGAGCCGAAGATGCCGACGGCGAAGACGAGCAATGTGCCGGTGTGGCGTTTCGCGAAACGTGGAAATCGGAGGATCGCGCCGCACAGCAAGCGCCGCAGAAAGCCGGGCAGCATACGGAAGAGGCTGGCACCTGTGCGTGAGCGACGAGACATGCCACCGACGCCCGAGGCCTGAACGGCTCGAAGCTCGTGGTGGATCTCGACGACGCTCCGCCGATGAATCGCACGCACCACGTGAGCGAGCGGGAACTTGCGGCCCTCGACCTCGACGATCGTCGTCGAATCGACCCCGTCGGCGATGGCGAGCCGCAGCCCTCCGCTCCCCCGGGTCAAACGGACGAGCTCGAGACGCAGCGAAAGATCGTGTGAGGGCGCCATGGCGGAAACCCTAACATGCGGGTTCTGGCCTGCTGCAGGAGGCCCGGGAAGCCGGCTCCACTCCCTTTCGAGAGACGAAATTCGTCACTTCCAGATCAGGCCCCACCCTGGATCGAAACGCCGCCACCCTGGCCATCTCCGCGGACGACCGAGGCTTTTTGCCGAGCCCCTCGTTGGATCCCGTCAAGGGCGAAATGCGATGGCACCCACTTTCGCGGAAGCGCGAGATCAGACTCGGACACGAAGCCGCGCCCACCACTTGGAGCTCGACCGCCCTGGGGGATTGCAAACGCCACGCACGCGTCGGCGCTGCTGACCAGGCGCGCCAGCTCGTGGGCGCCTCGTCCGACGGGTCGCTCACAACAGCTCGGCGAGCTTCGGGTCGACCTCGGTCGCGCTCAGTTGCAGACCGGGGCGGACCACTTGTCGGTGCCGATCTGGCAGGCCGCGACCCGCTGGTTCACGCACCGGTTGAAGGCCCGGTCATTGCCGATGTACTGCCAGAAGCACACGAAGTTCGCTTCGCCGAGGCACAGGCCGTCGGCCACCTGACCACCCGCGTCGATGATACCATTCTGCAGCGTGCACTGGGTCGAGCCGCCGCCGGTGTAGCCGATGAGCGCGCCCTCCTGCATCCCGAGCTCATCGTCCGAGGTGTCCTCCCCATTCTCGGCGACGAAGACGAAGCCTGGGCTCGTGACCTCGGCCTCGTCCTCGCACGACTCGCTGACCTCGTGCACCTCGAAGCCCGCGCCCTCACCACCGACCTCGAAGCTGCTCAAGAGGGTCAGGTCCGACTTCCACACCGTCACCAGCATCACCTGCTCGTCGGCGCGCCGACCACGCTCGACCAGCGTCGCCAGCGGCTCACCCTCGCCGTGCGTCCAGAAGGCCGTCGCGCGGCTCACGAAGACAAAGCCTCGATTTTCGAGACGCCCCTTGGCGTCCATCAGCTCCTGCGACTCCAACGAGAGCTCGGCAAAGCGCTCCGAGTCTTCAATCGAAGCCGGCACGATACGGCGCTCGGGGCCGAGCGCCTCGAGCGCTTCGATGGCCGTGCTGCGGACGGTGGCAAACTCACCGGCACCGTCGGTCCCATCAACCCCAGCGAGGTTCTGGTCACAAGCGACAAACGAGGAGAACGAGCAAGCGAAGAGGGCGGTCGAGATGAAGAGCTTCATGGCGTGTTCCTTGGTCTGTGGGGTCCGCTTCGTTGCGGACACAGAGCACTAGAGCAAGCCGCGGGCCAACTCTCATAGCCGCATGAATGGCTGTCCTGCGGCGACTGCACACCGGTTTGACCCATGACCTACAGTAGCCCGACTGCAGACCTCTGCAGGTGGGGCAACGACGTGCCATGTCGGCGAATGCGCGGGGGTGGTTTGGCGTTGTCGCCCGCGTCTCGATTTGTGGCGGATGTCGTGCGCTCCGAGGACCCTCGCTGACGTTTCGCCCGGTCTGGCCGACAGATTCGACTGGTGCGACCGGTGGCCTAACGTCGGTGAAGGCTCAGCGCGAACAGAGCTCCGAGTCGTGGGGCCTGTAGCACTCATACGGACCGCGGTCCGCGGGGACACACACCCTGAATGATGAGCAGCCGTAGTTGTCGCTTCCGCCCCAATAGCCGATGCCGTCGCAGTGCGGAACGGTGGTGCCAGCGCAGTCGGCGTCCTCGGTGCATGGCAGTGCACAGAAGGGGTATTCGGTCCGAGGCCCGCACGGGGGTGTCCGGCAGTAGCTGGTGGCGAAGTCCGCATACCAGGTCCAGCCAAGCGCTTCGCAACTGGCCTCGCTGTACGACGGCCAACAGCTCCCATCGGAGATGCCTGTGTCTACGCGGCCTGAGGCGTCGAAGGGGCGCCACGAGCCCCCGGCTCGTCGCAGGCGACCAGGGGGAGGCAGAGGAGCAGGAGCCAGGGTCTGGGGGTGCGCATCGGTGCCTCGTCGTCGAGTGGACCTTTGTTTCTGAGGTCGCGGGGTTTGGCCAGACCCGAGCGACCTCGGGGCCGAACGGTGGCGCGCTGGGTGCGCTCACAAGGAGGAATCGGAGCGAGGGGTCAGCGGGAGCAGAACTCGGGGGGCCTGGGCTGAAAGCAATCCCATTCGTAGGGCGACTCCAGCGGGACACACACCTTGAAGGGCGAGCAGTGATAGTAGTCGCTTCCGCCCCAGTAGCCGATGCGGCCGCAGTAAGGGGCCGACGTACCCTCGCAATCGGCGTGCTGCTCACAAGGGAGGGCGCAGAAGTAGCTGTGCGTGGGAGGCGGACAGTTTTCCTCGGGATTCGGGCAGAAGTTCGTCGCGACGTCGTGGTGCCAGGTCCAGCCAGCGGCTTCGCAGGCGTCTTCGTGGTAGTTGGGCCAGCACGGGTCGAGAGCCACCACCTCGGGGGTCGTCTCGGCGGTATCCACGTCGGGGCTCGTGTCGGCATTGCCCTCCGAGTCGCTGGAGGCGCAGGCCGCTAGAAGTGACGCCATGAACATGGCCAGGAACAATCGCTTTTCCATCGTAGCTTCTCGTGTACCGTCCGCACCGCGCATCGATGTCATGCCGGGCTCCGCCCAGGTGATGGGCTGGGTGTTGGACTGCTCAATCAACAATGAAGGTTAGCGTAGCTTCTCAGACGGCCTGATACAAGCGAGGTTGGAGGCTAGGAGCGACGGGTTGGCGTCCGTCTGCATCGCGGTTAGGCTCGCCCACCTTGCGACCGTCTCGGCCCACTCCGCACTGTGGGCAACGCCGACCCAGCCAAAGCAAACGCCCCATGTCCGAGCCCAGAAAGCCCCACAAGTCCCCCTTCAATGTCATCGCGATCGTGGCCGCGCTCGGCTACTTCGTGGACATCTACGACCTCATCCTGTTTGGCATCGTGCGGGTCCCGAGCCTGAAGGACCTCGGCTTTGCAGGGGACGAGCTGCACGCGGCGGGCGACCTGCTGCTCAACATGCAGATGATTGGCCTGCTCGTGGGTGGCGTCCTCTGGGGTGTGCTCGGTGACCTGCGGGGTCGCCTCTCGGTGCTCTTTGGATCGATCATCCTGTACTCGCTCGCGAACCTCGCCAACGGGTTCGTCCACGACCTGGATGCCTATGCGGTGCTGCGTTTCATCGCCGGTGTCGGCCTCGCCGGCGAGCTCGGCGCGGGCATCACCCTGGTCAACGAGACGATGGCGCGTGAGTCGCGCGGCTGGGGCACGACGCTTGTCGCGAGCTTCGGAGTGCTCGGTGCGGTCCTCGCTTTCGGGGTCGCCGAGATCTTCGACTGGCGCACCGCCTACTTCGTGGGTGGAGGCCTGGGGCTGCTATTGCTCGCGTTGAGATTCTCGACCTACGAGTCGGGGCTCTTCGAGTCCATCAAGAAGAGCAAGAAGCAGTTCGCTCGCTTCGACCTCCTCTTCAGGAGCCCGAGGCGGCTCTTGCGCTACTTCGCGTGTATCGGGATCGGGGTCCCGATCTGGTTCACCGTCGGCATCTTCGTCTTCCTCGCCCATCGCTTCGGCGAGGCCTTCGGTCTCACCGGCATCACCGCCGGCCAGGCCATCATGTGGACCTATATCGGACTCGCGGTCGGTGACCTCGGCTCGGGCTGGTTGTCCCAGCAGATGCGCTCCCGCAAGAAGGTCGTGTTCCTGTTCATCACGCTGCTGCTGGCCCTCGACGGCCTCTTCCTCGTCGTCACTTCAAGCCCCACCCTCTTCTATATGATGTGTGTGCTCATGGGCGTCGCAGCCGGCTACTGGGCGCTGTTCGTGACCATCGCGTCGGAGCAGTTCGGCACCAACCTGCGCGCCACCGTCACGACGACCGTCCCGAACTTCGTCCGCGGCGCGGTGGTCCCCATCGTCTTCGGCTTCAACGGCCTCGTCTCCGCCGGTGTAGGGTTTCTCGGGGCCGCGGCCATCGTCGGTGCGGTGTGTTTCGCCATCGCCTACGCCTCGCTCGTGTCACTGCGCGAGACCTTCGCCATCGACCTCGACTATCTCGAAGAGTGAGACAAGGGGCGGGGCCCGACCGCCCTCGTAGTTGGACCGCACGCGCGGGTGGAAATGCGTTAGGGTGGCCGCATGAGAATCGGGATCATCGGTGCCGCGGGCTGCGGCAAGACCACGCTGGCGAAGAACCTGGCGGCACACCTCGGCGCGACCTATGTCCCCGACCACGTCGTCACCGTGCTGCGCGAGCTCGGGCGGGACTCGTGGCGCGGCGTCAGCGACATCAAGCAGCGGCGTAAGGTTCGTGAGGACGGGCTGCGTCGTAAGGTGCTGGCCGAGAGCGAGCACGAGTCGTTCGTGTCGGACAAGACGGTCGTCGACTACCTCGCCTACTGGCTGCAGAACCAGAGCGAGCACGAGGACAAGCCGGTCAACGTCGCCTTCGTGGATGCGTGCCGCGCGGCGGTCACCCGCTATGACCGGTTCGTGTTCCTGCCGCTGCGGGACGAGGTCGAGTATGCCGTCGGGCGCAACCAGGACCCCGTGCACAACCTCAAGGTGGCCGCCCACAAGCGCGGGTTGCTCGCCCTGTGGAAGCTGCCGGTGGTCGAGGCCGAGTACACCTTTGGTGAGGACCTGAAGGCCTGGTGTGCGCGTTATCTCGGCACGCCCTGAGAACAGCCCCCGCCTCTGGCCAGATACAGGTGAACGGGCTCGCCAACCCAACGCGCGTCGGACGTGTTGTGCTGTGTGCCGAAGGCAAACGTCCCGACTCGACGGTCTTCGTTCGCCTCGCCATCTTCAGCTCACTGGGGCGCGGGGATTGTGACCGGCCCGACATCGTCCATGATGTAGGGGTCGGTCGCGGCACCCCCGCCCATGTTCCAAAGGCCACCCGTCTCGGACAGCGGCCGGTAGCGCGCGTCGATGCCATCGAAGTCCCACGTCGTCGCGTAGACCTTCACGCCGGCCCACGTCTCGAGCCCGAAGGTGCTCGCGCGGTACTCGAAGGTGATGGTGCGTGTCGGGGCGTTGGTGGTGATCGTCGGACGACCCGGCACGGCCCCTCCCCACTCGGTCTCGGTCGCGCCGTCGGTCTTGTAGAGCGCGTTGCTCCAGCCCGCCCCGAAGTGGGCGAAGTCCCATGCGAAGTCGCTTGGCGCGGTGGCCTGGATCTTGGGCAGCATCGTCATGCCGACCGTCCCCGGCACGTCGAAGTAGACGTTGAAACACAGGTGGTCGAACCCGTTGCTCGGGTTCCAGACGGTGCTGAGCTCGCCCACCGTGAAGCGTAGCCTGAGAGTCGTCGGCCCGGCCTCGATGACGAGTTGTTCGATGTCCATCGAACGACCAACCGCAAAGGTAGCGTCTTGCGGATAGGTGTAGGTGCCGGTCGGCCCGACGTCGTCACCGACCGGGTCGGGCACCGTCACGACCTCACCCTCGAAGGTCGTATTGGTCGTGAAGTGCATGAGCGGCGACGCCTCTTTCGCGTCGGGCGCATAGACGACGAGCGTGTGGGGGTTGTTGCCGTAGGGCATGAGCGACACCGGGATGGTCGCGCTCCAGGTGCCGTCGGCGGCCGGCGTTATGGTCAGTGCGCGCCCGAGATAACCATCGAGCACCATCCGCAAAGACGTCGAGGCAGGTGTCACGGTCCCGGTCACGACCACGTCAGCGGTGAAGGTCTGCCCATCGATCGGGGTGTCGACCACGAGTGTCACGGTCGGGTTCGGCGGCGTCACGACCTCGCCCTTGTCGACGAGCACGCTGACCGAGCGCGGCGGCATCACCATCATGAGCTCGCCGTCGCGCCCGACGCTGGGAACGGCATCGACGCGGAGGGCCAGGACCTCATCGAGTTGGGTGCCAGCGGCCAGCCCGGTCGGCAGTCCAACGACGAGCACGTCCTCTTCGGCGGTGTTGATCAAGACCAACGCTGAGTGCTCGCCTGCGAGTGCGCGACGATATGCGATGATGCCTGGCCCCGACGGATTGTCGGCGAGGACCTCGAGGTCGCCATGCGTCAGGACCTTGTGAGAGCGCCGCGCGGCGGAGAGCGACTTCACGAGCTGGTAGAGGGCGCTCGTCGTATCGAAGTGGTCGCTTCCGCCCGACATCCAGCCGGCCGCGAACATCGACGCGCGGGTCTCGCCAAAGCCCTGCTCCGAGCCCTGGAAGACGACCGGGATCCCAGGCACGGTGAACAACAGGGCGAGCGCCTGCTCGAAGGCAGGAAGCGACGCGGTCGCGAGGAAACGTTGCACGTCGTGGTTGTCGAGGAAGTTCGGCGTGAGGTGCGGGTCGCGGTACAGCGTCGGGTCGGTGACCCTGGTGAGCCGATAGCCGAGATAGCGGGTCGGCAGTCCGCCGCCGATGACCCGCGAGATCTCCTCGTAGAGTGGGAAGCCGAGCACCGCGTCGAGGCCGGGCGCCTGAGGCGTTCCGAGATAGCTCGTCACGATCCGATCACCCGCGTCGTCCATCGGCTCCGAGGCCTGGAAGACCTCGCCGAAGGCGAGGAAGCCGTCGCGCCCCGTGGCATTTGCGACCGCGTGGATCCCGGGTGCGGTGGCGTCAGTGCCGTGAAGGAAGTCGTTCCAGAAGTCGAGCTCGACGAACTTCGCGGTGTCGATCCGGAACGCGTCGACGCCGACGTTGCGGATCCAATCGCCATAGCTCTGTCGGAGCGCCTTTCGCACGACCGGGTTCTCGGTGGCGAGGTCGTCGAGGTCGCTCAGTTGCCAGGTCTTCTCCTGCACCGGGTCGTTGTAGTCGGCGATGGCAGGCGTCCAGTGATAGATGCCCGCCGCGCGGTCGGCGGCATCGCGCAGGTCGTTCTGGTCGAACGGGCTTTGTTCATGGGCGGCCGTAGGTTTCGCACCCGTGTTGAGGGCGAAGTTCGCCTCTGGGTTCTGAGGGTCGAAGGGGCCGGTCCAAGCGAAGAAGTTGCCCGTGTGGTTCGTGACGATGTCCTGCACGAGGTACATGCCGCGTCGGTGCAAAGCGTCGGACAAGGCCTGGTAGGTCGCGAGAGTGCCCTGGTGCTCGTCGACCTTCGTGAAGTCGCGCGCCCAGTAGCCGTGAAAGCCGCCGAATTGGGCCAGTGGGTCCCACCACATGTTGGCGACCGGTGGGGTGATCCAGACGGCCGTGGCGCCGAGCCCCTGGATGTAGTCGAGCTGGTCGATGATGCCTTGCAGGTCACCACCCGAGTAGTGGCTGGTCTTGGACGGGTCGTACTCGTTTGCGCCCTGGTCGTTGTTGGTCGGGTCGCCGTCGTCGAAACGATCGGTGAAGACGAAGTAGATGACCTGCTCGCGCCAGTCGGGCGACGGCACATGGAGGAGCAGGTCGGGCGCCGTGTCGACCTCCGACAGCACGTCGGGTGCGACATCGGTCACGACATCGGTCACGACATCGGCGGCGTCGGCATCGACAGGGGTGGCGGTCGGGTCCTCGCCGCAGGCCTGGGTCAAGAGGGCCACACCAAACAAGAACGCCGAGGTCGTGCGCAACATAGGTGCCTCCGGTTCGATGGCAGCCTCCGCCCATCGATGGCGGTCGTCAAGCTCGACGCAGAATGGGGGGCTCCTGGCAGACCTGCGGGTTGACGGCGCTGCTGTTCATCCTTACCTCCACACCTCCACGCTGCGGGTCGTATGCAGAGGAGGACATATGTGTCGCTCCGAGAGCTCGACCGCGACCTCGAATCCGGAGCCCACGTGCAAAGTCCTCCCCGTCGCCGCCTCGGAACCACCGACCTGCAGATCTCGCCCATCGGCCTTGGCTGCATGGGTATGTCCGACTTCTATGGCCCGGCCGACAACGCGGCTTCGACGGCGCTCCTGCACCACGCGCTCGATTGCGGGGTGAACTTCTTCGACACCGCTGACATGTATGGCCCGTGGACCAACGAGCGCCTGGTGGGTGCGGCCCTGCGCACGCGGCGCGACGAGGCCGTCATCGCCACCAAGTTCGGTGTGGTGCGCACGGCCGAAGGCGGCTTCCTCGGCATCGACGGCAGACCCGAGTACGTTCGTGCGTGCTGCGACGCATCGCTCGAGCGGCTCGGCGTCGACACCATCGACCTCTACTTCCAGCACCGTCCCGATCCGAAGACGCCCATCGAAGAAACAGTCGGCGCCATGGCCGAGCTCGTCGCCGCGGGCAAGGTCCGTTACCTCGGGTTGTCCGAGGCGACGCCCGAGCAGATCCGGGTCGCGCACGCGGTGCACCCCATCGCGGCGCTGCAGACCGAGTATTCGTTGTGGTCGCGTGAGCCCGAGCAAGAGCTGCTCGATACCTGCAAGGAGCTCGGGATCACGTTCGTGGCCTACTCGCCGCTCGGCCGGGGATTCCTGACGGGCGCCATCACCTCGCCAGACGACCTCGCGGCCGACGACTTCCGGCGCCGAAACCCACGCTTCACGGGCGACAACCTGCAGCGCAACCTCGACCTCGTCGCCGCCGTGCGCTCGCTCGCCGCGACGAAGGGCATCACGCCCGCTCAGTTGGCGCTGGCGTGGGTGCTGCGACGCGGCGAGCATGTCGTGTCGATCCCCGGCACCACGAAGAAGACACGCTTCGACGAGAACCAGGCGGCCAACGGCGTCACGTTCACGGCGGAAGAGCTGGCCTTCCTCGACGAGCATATCCCCGTCGGGGCGGCGGCGGGCACCCGCTATTAGGCGGCTATTCGCCCGTCATTCTGTCTGAACACACGGGTCTCGAGCGGGAGCGCGAGCGTGTGCGTCGTCGACGCCAGCATGTGTCATTCGGTCGCGGCGGGCAGCGTGACGACACGCAGATCGCCGGGGACGAAACACGCATGGAAGCCGTCGAAGCGGCGGTGCACGAGGAGCACCCGCAGGTCGGCCGCGTAGTGGACGCCGGGAATGCCCGGAGTGACGACGCAGTCGCAGCCTTCGCTCCACTCCGGCTCACACGACGGCGTCTTGAGCTCCTTCCAGTCATCACCCTTCTCGGTGTGAACCACCTTGCCGCCGAGCGTCGCCGTCAGCACACCCGCTTCGAGCTTCAGCTCGAACGCCCCATCCGCGCTCTTGTAGGCGCTGTTGAACGTTCCAGCGTCTCCAACCTCGCTGCCTTGGACGGGCGGCACGACGACCAGCTCCTTCCAGGTGTGCTCGGCCAGGGTCTTCTCGAGCGCAGCGACGCGCCCGAGGATGGCCTCGCGTGTGTCCTCGCCTGTGCCTTCGACCACGGTCGTGGTGGAGATGGCCTTGCCAGTGCGGGCATCGAGCATGACGACATCGAGGTTGGTGCCGTAGTCGGTCTCGGACAGCAGACCGACGACCCGCGTGCCGTCGCTCGACACCGCGGGGAAGTCGAACACGTCGACGTAGGTGTCCGCTGACTTCGGCCCCGGCTCGTCGTCGGGCACCGCCGCCTTCACCGTGATGCGTGGCCCCGAGAACGGGGCCTTCGGCGCAGGCGCGGGTTCACCCGCCGCGTCCGGCTGGGCCAGCTCGGTCGGCACGGGCGCCGCGACGTCGGCCGCCGTCGGCTCGGCCGCGACCTCGGCCAGGACCGGTGCAGAGGCTGCGTCATCGGCCGCCGTTGCAGGCGCGGTCGCATCCGGCGCGGGTGCAGGCGTGGCCGGTGTCGACACGACTGGAGGCGGCGCGACCGGAGGCGGCGTGGACTTGCCACACGCGCCGAGGCCGAGCACGACGACACATACGACTCCAAACGAACGACGGGCGGAATGACGCATACGGAAGACCTCCTGAGCCCAAAGAATCTGGCATGCGTGAGCCCGCAGGTCCAGCCCGCCACCCGGCCTTCGATTCCCGTGCTGACCGGGGGCGAGGGCATGCTCACGCCCGCTCAAAGACGCCGACTCTGAGCCCCGCCGACACGTGGAGCGGCCAGCCCGTCGCGCCGGCCGCAGCCGTCATCGGCGAGACGGGTGCGCGGTGACGACGAACTGGAACGCGAAGAGGGATTCGGCGCGAAGGGCGAGCGCCATTGCCCAGCGCTGGGTCCGGCGGTAGCCGAGGAAGCGCTCGAAGAGTGCGAGCTGGCCCTTGGGGAGGGCCAGGATGGGATCGACCTGGGTCGGCGAGAAGCCGCTCTGCTCGAACAGGCTGACCAGCTCGCGGCGCGTGAAGAAGCGCAGGTGGGTCCGGTCGAGGATGCCGTGGTCGGCATATTCGAAGCGGCCGCTGAGCAGCATCGCGCGGACAGAATAATGGGCGACGTTCGGGAGTGAGGCGATGATGCGGCCGTCGTCGGCGAGGACGTTGTGGGCATAGGCGAGGGCGCGCTCGGGGTGCGCCAGGTGCTCGAGGACATCGCCAAAGATGATGGCGTCGTAGGGACCCTCGAGACCCGACCAGACGCTGGGGTCTTCGGCCGAGCCTTCGACGACGACACGGCAGTGGGCGCGGGCCAACGCGGCGTCAGGTGCGAAGGGTTCGATGCCGTCTGCCCAGCGCGCGCCGTCTCGCAGGGCGGCCGCGGCGAGATAGCCGGAGGCACAGCCCACATCGAGCACACGCGCGGCTCGGGGGACCTGGGCGAGCATCAGGCGATGCGATTCCTGAAGCCCATGGAGCTGGGCCTGTTCGTGGTAGATCGATGGCGTCGACGTCATGGATGTCATCGGGGGCATCGAGAATCTCGCAGCTACTCGACCGAGGTCAGCCGAGTCCCGAGCCCGCCGCTCGAGGTGGTAACGCTAGCCCGGAGCGGCCGCCGCGGCAACAGGTCGGGGCCGTTCGGGCTGCGGACTGGTTCGCCCGCAGCGAAGGTTGCCGGCATCCAAGACTCGTATCGGCTGGGTCCGGAGTTGGGCACGTCCGCTTGACATTGGAACTCATTGGGGTTTTCTCGCGCCTGGCGCTTCGGTCGGCGACCGCCCTCCAAGTCGCCTTCCACCTCCTGAGCGCCCACCGGCGCCCTCTGAATCCGGCGTGTTGCCTGCTGTCGGTCGGCCCCGTCGCCGTACGAAGACCCTTCTGAAGGAAGATGAGATGAAAACCGTGACCTCGTTCCTGAGTGTGTTGTTCCTCGTGGTGCTGACGTCGTCCAACTCCCAGGCGGCGGCGGTCTGTGGCAGCGCCGGTGCCTTCGTGAGCGATGGCGCGTGCTGCCAGGGACTCGTGAAGGACACGAACAACCGTTGTCAGTTCCCGACCTGTAAGAAGGAGGGCCAGACCGCGGTGGTCCAGAGCAACGGGATCAGCGACTGCTGCTTTGGACTCACGAGCGTCTCGGGCGTTTGCAAGAAGCCCACGTTGATCGCCAAGTGCTCGCTGCTGGGGCAGGTTGCCGGCTCGAAGCCGTGCTGCAAGGGGCTTACGAAGGACGCCGCGACGGGCAAGTGTAGCCGCAACTCGGTGAGCCAGTGCAGCAGCACTCAGATCGCCACCTGTTGTCATGGCCCGGCCGACAATACCTGCGCGTGTTACTGCCCGTCGCCCTACTATATCGGCCAGTGAGCTCGAGGCCGTCGAAGCCCTGGTCGAAGGGGCCTTCCCCTTAGCGTCGGGCCTCACCCCAACTACCAGGGTCCGCCTGCAAGGCGTGACCTGGGCACAGGGTCGTGACGCGTGGCCCTCGGTGTTCCCGAAGGCCAGCGCCGGCCAGCGTGATCACTTCTGCGGGCAGTCGTCGGTCAGGCCGTTGCAGTTGTCGTCGAGCCCGTTGGTGTTGCAGTCGCTGCCCGTGGCCGTGACCGTGAGCTCGTCCCAGCCGAGCTCGACGTTGTTAGGCACTGCGTCGGACAGGACACCGTAGCGCCGGGTCCGGTACCACGAGGCGTCGAGGTGCTGGGCGTAGACGATGGACGCGTCCGACATGATCACACCGATGCGGGTCACGTTGTTGACCGAGTCGGCGAATTGCTGCGCGGTGCCACCGGTATAACCACCGCCGACGAACGGCGACCACTGTGCGAAGTTGGCCCAGACGACGTCGACGCCGTGCGCGGTCCAGGTGAGGTCGTCGTTGGGATTCCACGCGAAGGCGTCCTTCGAGACCCAGATCCAGATGACGCCGGTCGTCGGGTTTCGCGACGTGATGATCCACCGGGCTCGCGCGGTGGCGGTAGAGGCGTTGGCCGCGGAGTTGGCCGAGCCCTCGGAGGCGCGCACGGTGCCAGGTCCGCTGCGGTCTGCGACGAGCGAGCGGAAGTGCCCTTCGATGCGACCGCCGAGCAGATTTGGAAGTGCCACCGTGTCGACCGTCAGGCCGTAATGGCGCTCGTTGAAGTCCTTCGCCGTGCCGAAGACATAGCCGCTGTCGACGAGGCCGCCCGTGGCACTCCAGCCCGGCTCCGGCGCGCACGCGAGCCCCTGCGGCGTGGTCGCGGTGAGGTCGTCGCAGAACAGGTCTCCGCGGTAGGCCGACACATGGACGACCGAGGCGTCGGCGTCGAAGTCGTCGAACGTGTTGGTGGCGGTCGCGAATGAGCCGGGCACACACGAGTCGACCTCGACGCCGTTGTTGCAGGTGAGCATGCCGCCATTCGTGCAGACACCGACGCCGCACGAGGTCGCGGTCGGGGCGTAGTCCTCGTCGCGCTGGCCGTCGCAGTCATCGTCCACGTTGTCGCAGGTGGCGTCGCCTTCGGCGCTGCAGGACCTGCAGGTGAAGCTGCCCGACAGCGCTTCGCTGGGTGCGAGCGTATTGTCGGCGGTGAGGTATCCGGTCTGCACGCCGCTGCCAGCGCCGTTCAGCGGGTTCGGACCGCAGAGCGCACCCGAGGCGCTCAGGACTTCCACGTCGAAACGCACGACGGGATAAGCGGTGGCGCCTGCGGGTGGAATGACGCCTGCCATGCTGGCACTTGCGGCACCGGTGAGGCGGCAGGTCCTGCCGGCGAGCGCCGTCGTGTCGAGCCCGATGGCGCGGTTCCAGAAACACTTGGACAGCGGGGCGCCGTTCGAGGTGAGCTCCTCGTCGCCCTGGTAGACGGCCCACTCGAAGATGGACGCGCCGAGCGCCCCTTGTTGGCCGGGATCAGCGGCGGCGGGGATGGTGATGGGCTCGAGCCCATCGCAGGTCAGGACGAGGTCCGAGAGCTGGAGCACGCTCGGCTGGTTCTCGCCGGACGTGCACGAGAACGCGACGACGACGGTAGCGTCGCGGGTGTCGCCATTGTGCAAGAGCGCGTCGCGGCAGTCGACCTTGGCCGAGCAGAAGATGTCTTCGAAGTTGACGGCGACGTCGAAGAAGCCCTGGTTCGCCTCACGCATGATGGTGAAGTCAAACTCGACGAGCGCGTCCGCGTTCTCTTCGCACAGCACGTCGAGCGTGCAGCCGACCTCCACGCCGCTATTGTCGAGGCACGGGTTCTGCCAGCCCTGCGAGCCGGTGGGGACGATGTAGTCGCCGGCGGTATCGTAGAGGCCATCAAACCAGATGGTCACGCTGTTCACGCGCTCGGCTTCGGGGTCGGCGTCGGCCTGTCCGTCTGCATCGCAGGGGGCGACGAATGTGACGTCGCCGCCGGTCGCATTGCCGTAGCGGTCCGAGCAGATGGCACCGGAGTCGGGCGTGCCGCCGTTGAGGCCGGGCGTGCCGGTCGACCACACGACGTCGCCCGTGCGACCCGTCGCGTTGGTGACCTCGAGGTCGTAGCAGACCTTGCCGACGCCGGGCAGCGCAAGGGGGGCGACCGCGATCTTCAAGCCGTCCGGCAATGGCGCGGAGGCGCCGCCGCACGCACCGAGGAAGGCCACGAGTGAGACACCGAGGCGTCGCATAGTCGATACATGCATGAGGTCTTCCCAAGGGCTTGATATCTCGGCCTCGCTGCCGCAAACGACGAGAGCCAGAGGCTGGTTGTGTCCAGCGCCCGCGCAGACCCTAACGATGGGGCGTCCCCGTCGCTACCGGAAGATTGGAAATGTGAGCCGGAGGGTTACGAACCTTGGTCCGACCATTGTGATGGTTCGCGACCGGAGGGCACCCACGAGGGGTGCCGCTACTCAGTTCTGGCCCTGGATGCGGAACTCGATGCGCCGGTTCTGAGCGCGCCCGCCGTTGGTCTTGTTGCTCGCGACCGGGATCGTCTCGCCAAAACCGATGGCCGTTAGGCGGTCGGCGGCGACGCCCTTGTCGACGAGGTAGGCTTTCACTGAATCGGCGCGGTCCTGCGACAGCGTCAGGTTCATGTCGTCGGGGCCCTGGTCGTCGGTGTGGCCGGAGATCTCCACCCGCAAGAGCGGGTAGCTCACGAAGAGGCGCGCGGCCTCGTCGAGGAGCTTGAACGAGGTGCGCTTGATGGTGGCCGAGCCGACCTCGAACTGGATGCCTTTGACCGAGCCCGAGAACTTCTTCTGCAGGACGCTCGGGAGGCAGCCCTTTTCTTCGGGGACACCCGGCTGGTCGGGGCACTTGTCGACCTCGTCGAGGACGCCGTCGCCGTCGCGGTCCGCGCACCCCTGGGTGAAGCCGGGCCCGGGTTCGTCAGGGCACATGTCCTCGTCGTCGATGACCCCGTCGCCGTCCGCATCGGGCGGCTTGGGTGGGCAACCTTGTTCCGACGCAATCCCGAGCACGTCCGGGCACTTGTCTTCGATGTCGGAGACGCCGTCGGCGTCGCGATCAGGGCAGCCGAAGAGCGTCAAAGGACCCGGCACGTCGGCGCACTTGTCGTCGTTGTCGGCGATTCCGTCGCGGTCGCGGTCGGGGCAGCCGCGTGCGGTCTCGACGCCCGACACGAGCGGGCAGGCGTCATCGGGGTCGAGGATGGCGTCGCCATCGGTGTCGCGCACGGGCTCCACGTGGCCATCCCAGAGCCAGAAGTCGAGCCCGAGGTGGACCTCGACGTTGTTGGCGAGCCCGGTCCCGAAGCTGTCGGTGAAGTTGTGGCGCGCCTCGACCCGCAGGTTCATGAAGTCGGTGAGCATGCCGCGTAGGCCAAGCCCGTAGTGCATCTCCCAGTCGGAGTCGTCGCCGAGGTCGCCCGATGCGAGCTGGTAGAGGCCCGCACCGACGAGCACATGGGGAGACCAATCGCCCTCGATGGGCGAGATGAGGACGTCGCCGCGCACGGCAAGCGCCATGGCCGACAGGTCGCCCGGGGCGTCGGCCGAGAACGGGACGAGGCCAGCGCCGACCTCGAGCCCGAGCCAGTGGGTGAGCTGTATGCCGAGGCGCAGGCCGAAGGTCGGCGAGCTCTCGGGGGCGATGCCAGCGTCCGAGGTCTCGTGCAGGTCCCAGTCGTCGAGCACGAGGTGGTAGCCGCCGTAGAGCCCGCCGTAGACGCCGGGGCTCGGGAGGCCGTCTGCCAGGGCGGGCGTCGCCGCGAGAGACAGGATGAGGGGCGCGAGCAGTCGGCGCATGTGAGCACTCCGAGTCGATGGGACCGGGCCAGTGGCGGGGACTCTGGCCCAAAACGGGGCGGGCGTAAACCACGGCACCGGGTTAGTCTACCTGGCATGGCGGACAGGGCGGACAGGGCGGACAGGGCAGGCAGGGCAGACATGGACGACCACACCGGCGCGCCACCGCATCGCGCCACCCGCAAGGGACACGACACACGCCTCGACTACCACCAGCGCCTCATCGCCGACCCGCATCGTATGGTCGCCTATCAACGCGCCATCGAGCGCGTAGTCAAGCCCGGCATGGTCGTCCTCGATGCGGGTGCGGGGACAGGGGTGCTGGCGATGATGGCCGCGCGCGCCGGTGCGGCCAAGGTCTATGCGGTGGAATCGATGCCGGTCGCCGACCTGGCGAGGCGGTTGGTCATTGCAAACGGGCTCGAGGGGACCGTCGAGGTGGTGCAGGCGGACCTGCGCACGCTCGCGCCGATGGCCGAGGTCGACCTCATCGTGAGCGACTGCCTGGGCCGCTTCCTCATCGACGACCAGATGGTCGAGGCGATGGACCACGCGTTCCGCTGGTTGGCACCGGGGGGCATCGTCGCGCCGAGTCGGGTCGAGCTCATCGTTGCACCCGTGAGTGCGGGCCACCTCGACCTCGTCGATACGTTTGCGTTTCCGGTCCTGGGGCTCGAGCTGGGGCTCATCGGCGAGGCCATTCGTGAGGGCACCTGGGGTGGCAGCTTCCCACCTGCGGCCCTGCTCGGGGCGCCTGCGACCTTCGCTGTATGGGACCTGCCCGGGCCAGCTCCAGAGCTGGCTGCCGACCTCGACTTCCGCTTGAAAAAGGGCCGCCTCATCGGGCTCGTGGGCTGGTTTCGCGCCACGCTGGCAGACGGCGTCGTGCTCGACACGGGGCCGGGCTTCGAGACCCACTGGCACCAGGTCTGGTGGCCGCTGCCCAGTGTGGTGGTCGAAGACGGCGACCGGCTCTCGCTGCGGGTCGCGATGGTCAGCCGAGATGGTGGTCCGGGCGGGGAGCCGGTCTGGCATCGCCAAGGTCGGGTGACACACGATGGGCGCGAGTCGATGAGCTTCGACGTCGGCGGGCTCGGAGCTGGCAGACGGGCCGAGCCTGGTTCGGGCGGACGCGAAGCCGACGGTGTGGACGACCACGCGTCGAGTGCCGAGCTCGACGAGCGTGGGGCCGAGCTCTGGGAGGACGGCGACATCGCCGGCGCACGGCGTTGCTTCGAGCGCGCCGCGACCCTTGGCGGCGTCCACCCTGCCGACCAGTGGGAGAACCTCGGCAGCGCGCGTTTCGTCGCCGGAGACTTCGCGGCCGCGGTGGCTCCTCTGATGATGGCGCTCGGCGACTCGCTCACGTCCCGCGAGCAGTCGTTGCGGCTACTCGTGAGTGCGTCGTTTCAATCGGGCCGACAACGCGATGGCGAGCGCCTGCTCGAGGTCTACGAAGCCGCCTTTGGCCCCCACCCTGCCGGCTGGCGCCGAGGTTGAAGGCCAACGACGACCGGCTCAACCGCGATCGGGGTCGTTCTCGAGCGAGTCGAAGTCGTGGAAGTCTTTACCCTTCTTGCGCGACAGGATGTCGAGCGCCGCCGCCGCGCCGTCGCCCGCCGAAATCTGGAGCTGGATCTTGTCCGGGCGCGTGGACCAACCCGCGACATAGAGCTTGTCGATGTTCGTGCGGCCGTTGCGATCGGCGACGATGAAGCCCTTCTCGTCGAGCGCCAGGCCGAGGCCGGCGACCGAGGTCAGCCCGGTCTTCGGGCCGGCCGCCAGGATGACGTATTCGGAGGTCGAGCCCTGGCCGTCAGCGGCGTCGATGATGAAGCCGTCCTCGTCGCGTTTGATCGAGACGATCTCGGCCTCGATGAGCATGGCGCCAAGCCCCTCGACCTGCTCTTTCGCGAGCCGCATGAACTCGGGGCCGGAGATCTGCTCGAAGCCCAGATAGTTCTTGAGGAGGGCCTTGTTGACCCAGCTCTGCCCCTGCCCGTAGACCTCGACCGACATACCGTTCTTGGCGAGAAAGAGCGCGGCGGCGAGCCCTGCCGGGCCGTCTCCGATGATGATTGCGTCTGCCATCCCAACCTCCCTGTGGTGGGCGCACCAACGACCGTCACCGGTGGCGCTGGCGAGCCCTTACGAATAACGACGACTCTCCCACGGGCCGGTCTGCGGGGCAAACGCGGCGGCAGGGCCCCGAGGCACCGCCACAACACGTTGTTATTACGAATGAAATAACAACATCGCGACCGATTGTAGCCGGCGCATACGACCGAAGCCTTGCACCGCATGGAAAGTCGTCTACATTCCGCCGCTCGTTGGCGTCAGCCTCTACGCCGACCCCGCCCAAAGTCGCCCAAAGCCTCACAGGCCAACAGAATGCGGCGACCGCGCCCACCCAGACGGAGCACCCCCCATGGCCAGTCTCAACGCTCGCGCCCAGACACTCGGCGTCCCCTGCCACATCCAGGGCATCCCCTTCGAGGCGGGGACCCAGGTCTTCTTCGGCCTCTCCGATGAGCTCGTCCTCTGTGTGCTCCCACAGGACCAGGTCATCTCCGGCATCCCGTGCGCCCAGGGCCTCGTGCACTTCCACCCGACCGGCCAGCTCGCCCAGTGCACGCTCGCCATCGACCACGTCGAGCGCAACATGCCGCTCGCGCGTGGCACGACCCTCACCTGGAACGAGGACGGCACGCTCATGGCGCTCCTGACCTCGCCGCACGGCATCGGAAACATCACGATCCCGGCCGGCGCCTCGCTGCGCCTGGATGACGCCGGCACGCTGGTGAGCTGGTCGCGCCGCCTCCCGGTCGAGGACTCGGTCCACGGCATCCCGTGCCAGGCCGGCTCGGTCGTGACCTGCTTCGCGGACGGCCGCCCCGAGCGTGTGACGCTCGCCAAGAGCCACGTCGTCGACGGCATCCCCTGTATGGGTGGGACCGACGTCGAGCTGCACTCGACCGGCCACCTCGCGGTCGGCACGCTCGGCGAGTCGCTCGAGATCCTGAGCATCCCGTTCGAGATCGGGACCGAGCTCGTCTTCCGCCCGGACGGCAGCCTGTCGGTAGCGCAGCTCGTCGAGGACATGGAGATCGCCGGCCGCCGCTACACGGACGGCACCTACCTCCTCTTCGATGAGGCCGGCCACCTGACGGACAGCGCGGCTATCACCTGGGAAGTCATGCGCCCCGCCCTGACCTGATCATTCTCTCGCTCTCAGCTCGTCGTACGGACTGCCGTGGACGAGCAAACCCTGCTCCTTGAGCTCGATGCGGGCGGCGATGCGCAGGAGATCCTGATCGATGAGGCAGCCTCGTGTCGCGGCGATGAAAGCCGCGCGGAGGACTGCGTTCTTGATGTGACCGCCGGCCAGCTCGAACTCGTAGGCGAGGTCCTCGGTGTCGAGCTTCGGCGCGAGGATGGCCCGGTTCGTGAGCATCGACTCCCAGAGGCGTTTGCGTTCTTCGAGCTGCGGCTTCGGGAAGCTGACACGCATGGCGATTCGGCGTCGGAACGCCTCGTCGAGAGCGGTCGGGAAGTTCGTCGTCAGGATGGCGATGCCCGTGAAGTGTTCGACCCGCTGGAGCAGGTAGTTCACCTCGAGGTTGGCGTACCGATCGTTGGCGGACTTGACCTCGGTGCGGCTCGAGAACAACGAGTCCGCCTCATCGAAGAGCAACATCACGCGGCTCCGTTCGGCCTCGTCGAAGATGCGGGCGAGGTTCTTCTCGGTCTCGCCGATGTAGCGGTTGATGACCTTCGACAGGTCGATTTGATAGAGGTCGAGGTCGAGCTCTTTCGCAATGATGGACGCGGCCATCGTTTTACCGGTACCGGGCGGGCCCTCGAACAGGACCGAGATGCCTTGCCCTGTCGCGAAGCGGCGGCCGAGCCCCCAGGTCTCGAAGACGAGCGACTTGCTGCGCCAACGACCGACGAGCTCACGCATCTGTAGATCGACGTCGGGCGGCACGACGAGGTCGCTCCACGCGTAGTCGGCGACCACGAGCGACGCGTTCTCGCCGAGGCGATGGCGGGTCTGGCGCTTGATGGCGACCGAGAGGTTCTCGTACGAGAGCGGCTCGCTCAGCGGTAGCTCGGCCGTGCATTCGGCGATGGCCTCTTGCACGTGTCCTGGTGTGAGTCGGAAAGACTGTGCGAGACGCTTCACGGTGAGGCCCGGGGCCTTCGGGCGTTCGCGTGGGAGGAAGTGTTTCCACAGCGCCATCGACGCCGGCAGGTCGGGCATCGTCAGCGGGATGACTTTGACAGCGCGCTCGAGGATCGGCGGCTCGACGAGCGGGTCCTCGGTCGTGAAGGTGAAGAGGTCGAGGCCGAAGGCGGCGCTGTCGACGCCGACCGCACTCCCGCCGCAGAAGATCCGTTGGAAGGTACGCGAGGCCTCGAGCCGCGGGCCCGCGTCCTTGCGGCTCGGGGCGTCATCGAGTCGCATCGGCTCGGTGAGGCGGCCCCAGCCATCGAAGCACAGCATCGCGTTCTGCAGCTTGGCCTCGCGCAGCACGACACGCAGGCCCAGCTCCAGCGAGCCGTATTCGGAGACGAGCGCGTTGAGCTCGATGCGCAGGTGATGGCGATGCAGGCGCGTCGCCAGGATGTGTGACCAGAGGTGTTTGCCGGCGCCCGGTGGGCCACGCAAGAACGGGATGGGCAGGGCGCGTGGGTTCTCGTCGACGGTGCGGACAAGCGTCTCGAGGACGGTCTGATCCTTGGCCGTCAGGATGGGCTGGATGGTGTCGCCCGGCAGCGGCGGGTCGAGGCGTGCAAGCCCACCGAGCTTCTCGTCGAGGCCACGATAACCCTGGATGAAACGGACGATTCGCGGCTCGGCGATGATGGCGCGGTGTGAGACCGGCAGGTGTTCCTTCTTGGTGTCGAGCCGGATGAGGGCGTTGCTGCGCAAGGTCGCTTCGGGGTCGAGGACCCAGCGCAACGCGACCGAGTCGGCGAGCGGCGAGACGGCGTCGACGAGGACCTGGAGCGTCGCGTATTGGCGCTCGAAGTGGTTCTGCAGATATCCGAAGAGGCGCGGAAAGGTCGGGTCGAAGTCGGCCGCGATGGACAAGAGAAGGACGAGGTATTCGGGCTCGTCGAGCTGGAAGGCGCTCCGCAGGCGGACGAGCGGCAGGTTGGGGTCGATCTTGGCCAGGTCCTGCCGCATCGCGTCGGTGCGCACGATCTCGGCCATGGCCTGCATCTCGAGCACCCCCGTCAGCTCGCCCGGGCTGATGGAGTTCCAGAGGCGGGCTTCGATTTCGGTCGGCGAGATGCTGGTGCCGGGAAAACGGGTCTCTGGTGGGGGCAGGATCCCCGTGGCCTGGAGGCGGCGCAGGTGCGCCTGCAGCAAGGCGCGCAGGTAGTCGAGCTCGGCGCGCAGGTGACGCAGCGCGAGCTCGTTGGGGCGTTTGTCGGGGGCGGTATCCACACCCGCACGATGCCAGAGTCGGGCCCGTTGGACCAGCCTACCGAGGCCGGACCTGCGGCGGGGTCAGCGCTGGTAGAGCATGATGGACGACGGACAGCTCAGTCCGTGTAGGCGCTGGCCGGCAGCTCGAGGACGAACGCCTTCTGGTTGAAGTCGGCGTCGAGCAAGGTGCCGATGAGGACCGTGCCGTCGGCGGAGGCGCCGAGCACGTTGCCGAGGATGAGCGTGTCGGCGATGTTGGCGCCTGCGGCGTTGGCGATGTCGACGAGGCGCCGCATGCCCTTGCCAGCGCTCCAGACGAAGGCCTGCTGGATGCCGAAGAAGCCGCCGCCGCTGGCGCCGAAGACCAACGCACCGTCGGCGGTGATGGCGTTGGCGTAGGTCGGCTCGCCCGGGAGGACGTTCTCGAGGGCGCCTGTCGGGACGACCCCACCGGCCTCGGTCCAGACGAAGCCGCTCTGGTTCCAGACGCCGCAGGCGGACTTGCCGTCAGCGGAGATCGCCAGGATCTCGCCGGGCGAGTCATTGGTGAACTCGGTCGTCGTGAGCTTCGTGCCGGTGCCGTCTTCGGTGTTCCAGATGGTCGGCCAGCGATCGACGATCGCGGTCTCGACCCAGCCTGCGGCCACCGTGCCATCATCCGACACGACCGTCGCCCGGCTGTTGGGGCCACGGGTGAGGCCTTCTGGGACCTCGCCGAGCTCCTCGAGGGTGCGGAAGTCGCGGGTGCCATCGACCTCTGACCAGCGGAATGCCTTGGCGGCGCACCCGTCCCAGATGAGCCCTACCACCACGACGCCGTCGGCCGAGATGTCCCAGGCGCCGCCGATGTCGCCGAGCTTGGCGTCGCTCGGGTCGATCCCGCAGCCCTCGGCAAAGAGGCTCCCCAGACGGCGCCACTCCTTGGTCTGAGTCCAGAGACCGGCCGCCACGGGCTCGCTGTAGAGGGCCGTGATCTCGAGGTTCGACGAGACGGCCGTCGGGAAGTCCCGGAAGGTCGGCCCGGTCGTGGTCTCGAGGATGAGGGTCTTGCCGGCGACGTCCCAGACATAGGTGTCGCCATCGGTCGACAGGTTGTCCCAGAAGATGGCGGCGGTGCCGTCGGGGGTGATGTCGACCGGAGTCCCCTTGTCCACGATGGTGAACACGGCGGTCGGCCCTACCGATGTGTCGGTTTCTGCGTCCATCGTCGTGTCGGCCGTGTCGGAAGAATCGGCCGTGGTTTCGGCGTCTTCGGCGACTGCCGTGTCGGCGGTGTCGGGGACCTGCGTGTCCTCGACGGCGTCGGCGGGCGTCGTGTCGCCGTCCACGGAGTCCACCACGTCGTTGCCCGTGGCGGTGTCGGCGGCACTTCCGCCGCTGTCGCCGCAGGCGAAGACGGACGCCGAGAGGGCGAAGACCGCTCCGAGCGCGAAGGTGGTCCGAGCCTTGGTGTGACCGCGGGTGACGATTGATGAGGCGAGCGCGTCGAGGGTGATCATCGTGGGTTCCCGTGGTGCAAGAGTGTTCGAACGGTGGAGCTGGGCGCATCGGGTGCGCCTCTCACCAGACTCTCGAGACCTATGTTCGGGCGCATCGCCCCGCCGTCGCAAGGACAGATACCCGCAAGAAACCTGCATGATATTCTCAGGCCCGCATTCAGAGCGGGCGAGAGACATGTCATCGCGGCTCACTCGTGAGACGGCCGCGCTCCAGCAGGGCCCCGATCGCTGGCCGCAGCACGTGCTCAGGGCTCGCCACCTGATCCACGAACTCCAGGGCGAGGCCGACGTGGTCACGGTCGAGGAGCGTGCGCAGGGCGCCGACCGGCGACAACACGTCGAGCTGCAGGTCGAGCGCGAGCCGGTCGCTCCGAACGGTGGTGATCCCGAGGCGCGAGAGCGGCCCGAGGTGGGTCATCACGGCGGCCGCCTCGGGCGCCACCTCGGCCACGGGGACCCCGAGCTCGCCGCAGAGCTGGATGAGCTGGGAGAGGGCGTCGCTCCGGAAAGGAGGCGGCGCCGAGAGCAGCGCCTCCCGGGCGGTGAGCGCGGCGTTGACCGGCTCTGCCCCGAGCCATCGCGCGAGGGTCGCGAGACGGAACCGCGACAGCGGATAGTGTCCGAGCACGAGCTCCTCGATGTCACCGATGGCAGCGTTGATGGCCTTCGTGGAGGTGTGCCCCCGATCGAGGAGTCGCTGGCACACAGCGACGTTGAGCGTGAGCGCGGCTCGCGTGAGCCTGACATTGCTCGCGTCGAGGTCCGGCACGAGCAATGTCGCCTCGTCGAGGAGCTCCAGCGCTCCATCTGGATCGCCGAGCAGGGCTCTCGAGACCGCCGCGCTGATGAGGGCGCTCACGCGGCTCTGCCAACGCACGGTGGTGCTGCGCGACACCTCGAGCGCGTCGGCCCGCTGCTCGGCTGCGGCGACATGGCCGCGATGGATCCAGCCGAAGAGAGCGGCGTGACACCCCATCATGACGACGCTATCGGCGTCCCCTCCGCGCAAGGCCGCCTCGCAGGAGCGTCGGAGCCAGGCGTGGGCCACGCCCGAGGCCCCGGTCCGAGCGAACCACCACCAGCCGTAGAGGGCGGCGAGGTCGCTGAGCGCGTGGTCGTCCTGGCGGCCCCGCGCGAGCGCCATCGCGGCTGCGATCCAGCGCGGAGACTGGCGCGGAGCCAGGTAGCGGACGAGGTTCGGCATGAGCGGGTCCCCGACGAGGGCCGCAGCACTCGCCGGGACGCCGGCCTGGGGTGCGGGGAGCTGGTCGAGGTCGCCAAGCGGGGCGGTGTGGGGCCCGGACAGCACCTGGTCGGCCGCCGCGTCGAGCATACATCGCCACAGCGGCAGATCCCCCGCGAGGCGCGCGACCTGCGGTGGCAGCGGCCCGTCATGCCAGCGCGGGATGAGTGCCAGACAACGCGAGAGCTGCGCCTCCGTCACCTCGGGAGCGGGGCCGAGCAGCGCCGCAGCGCGCCCAGCGACCCTGAAGCGACCACCGTCGACCGGGCCATCGTCGCGGGCCTCCGGCTCCGATGCAGGCACCTCGTCGACGAGGAGCAGGTCGTGCAGCTCGCCGAGCAGGCGGCGGACGGCCCGCTCGTCGAGCCCGGTGGCCACGGTCGCCCACGCTGTCGTGAAGGACGAGAAGCCGAAGATCCGGAGGCCAAGTGCCGCGGCCGCGGCGGCTGGGTCGAGGTGCCGGTGCCAGTCGGACCCGCCGGGCGACTCGTGGCGCATAGACAGAAGGCGCGTGACCACGTCGCCGAGCGGGCCGAAGCGGTCCCGGGCGAGGAGGCGGCCAGCGACGTGCAGGGCAGCGGGGGCGCCGGCGCACCCATCGAGGAGCCGCTTCACCGCCGTTGGGTCAGAGTCGAGGCGCTCCTTCCCGACGGTCGAGGCGAGGACGGCGTGGGCCTCGTCGGGCTCGAGGGGGCCGAGCTCGATGTAGTGCCAGCCAGGCTCATGGACCGGGCGCCGGGAGGTCGTCGTGATGACCCAGCTCGCGCCGTCTCGGGGGACGAAAGCCGAGCGCGCGCCGATGTCATCGAGGTCGTCCAGGATGAGGAGGCGTCGGAGCGTGAAGAGGCGGGCGGCGAAGGCGGCGTCGTAGGCCTCCACCGAGATGCGGCCGGCGTTGGGGAGCAGCTCGCCAAAGCCCAACGCCTCGGCGATGTCGCCCTGGGCGGCCAAGCGCGTGCTGCGTTCGCCGAGGTCGACCCCCTCGACCCAGACGATACCATCGCTGAAACGACCACGGACCTCGCGGACGAGCTGGCGCAACAGCGCGCTCTTCCCCATGCCCGACAGGCCATAGAGGCAGACGGCTGCGCCGCCTTGAGACGAGAGGGCGCGCGCGAGCACGTCGAGCAGGGGGCGCCGCCCGATGAAGGGGCCGACGTTGGGCAGGGCCGCGTAGCCCGAGAGATGCAACCGCTTCTCGATGGCCTCGGCCGCGGACTGCACGACGCCGGCGTAGGCCATCCCGAGCACCGTGGTGATGCAGAGCGCGCTCGTCGGCGAGAGGGATCGGCCGGCTTCGGCGTGGTTCACTGTGCGGACGGAGACGCCGGCGCGCGCGGCCAGCTCCTCCTGGGTGAGCCCGAGGAGTGTGCGACGAAGGCGGAGCGAGCTCGCGTCGAGCCGCACCCCGAGCGGGCGACCGGGCCGGCGCAGTGCGGTGGGTGCCGTTTCCAACCCGATTAAGATACATCAGGCACCGGAGCGCGCCAACGGTCACTTTGGCACCCGATGACATACGGCGCGGCTCGCGATGCACGCGCCTCGCCATCGTGAACGAACCCCGATACCGTGAACGCGCCCCAGGGTTCGGGCACTTCGCGGCGCCATTGGCTCGTTTGGCGTGGCCGGGCTCGGGTCTTTACGAACGCGACCCGAGCAGGTAGTGTCTGCGGCGGGTCGGCCCCTTCAACACATCGAGATGAGGCCATGGGAGACAATCGCCAAGCCACGCGTGCGCCCGGACCCGCGCCGGACGCCAAGAAGAAAGACGCCGCCAGTGACGGCGGGGGCGGCGGTGCGGTACCCGAGGGCGCCGCGGCAGACCCCGGCGGAGCCTTGATGGCGCTCGGCACAGCCCATGCGGCGACGCTGCTCGGCATGCTCCAGAGCTCGGGCGGCAACGCCGAGGTCGACGAGCTCACGAGCCTCGAGTCTGGCAAGCAGGTTGCTGCGCAAGCCAAGGCGGACAAAGAGAACTTCGACACCATGAAAGATGGTGAGAAGCTCGAGAAGTTCGGTGGCAAGGGCGAGGGCAGCGGCAAGGCCCCTCCACCCGATGGAACGCCGCCACCAGGCGCGGCCCAGCCCGCCGCCGTGCAGAGCTTCCACGCGACGCGCGCCGGCCAGCTCCAGCAGCTCGCGGGACAACACATGTCGGTCGGCGGTCAGCTCTCCGGGGCGGCCGGGGCCGAGGGTCTGGCACCTGCCATGGCCGGCTTCCTGTCGCAAGGCGGGGCGCAGTCCCTGGCCCAGGGCTCGACGCTGTCGCAGTTGGCGATGGCCTACATCCAGACGAGCGCGCAGCTCGGCAAGAGCGAGTTCATCGGCGCCGCGATGCCGGGTGCGGAAGTCCAGGCCGGGTATCAGGCGCGGGCCGAAGGCATCCAGGCGCAGGTCTCGGCACTCGACGCGATGGCGACCGAGTACGCGGCGGCGCTGGCGGCCGAACAAGCCAACATCACGGCCTGCCAGGAGCAGATCACCGCGGTGCAGCAGCAGATCGTAGCAGCCCAGGCGGCCAAGGCCGAGAACAAGGGTGGTCCCGCGCCCGCAGCGCCTGGTGCGATGCCAGGGGCAGACGCCAAGTCTGCTGCACCGGCACCCGCCGCGGCCGCCAAGGCCGACGTCAAGCAGGCAGCAGCGCCGGCCAAGGCGCCAGCGGGCGCAGGTTCGAAGTCGGCCCCGGGTGGCAAGAGTGCACCAGCGCCGGCGGCAGCGAAGGCACCGGCTCCGGCTCCGGCACCAGCCCCCGTCAAGGAGGTGGCTGCGGCGGCGAAGGAAGCTCCCGCTCCGGCGCCCGCGGGAGGGGACGGAGCCGATCCGGTCGCCGGTCTGATGGCGCAGGTCCAGACACTGTTGCAGCGTAAGCAGGCGATCGAAGCCGCGATCCGCTCGAACCAGGGGCTGGTCTCGACGATGCAGGCTTATCGCGACCAGATGAACGGGTTGCTCGCGGCCTACCAGACGGTGCTCGGCATCACGCCGCCTGCGGCCTGATTCGGACGCAGTTCTGCTCACGAGAACGCGGCCCACGGGTCGCGTTTTTGTTTTCAGGGTCGGATGCGAACCGACACTGTACATGCGTACAGTGTCGCGGTAGATCCGTCTGCATGGATGGCTCGTTCCACATCGAAGTCAGTGATGCAGTCTCGTGGTTGGAGGGACTACCCGGGGGTTCGGCCGACCTGGTCGTGCTCGATCCGGGTGTGCCTGGCCGCGTCGCCCGTGCGGTCGGGAAGAAGGCCGCGCCGAAGGTGGCGTCGCTCCCGGCCGAGCGGCTCCCGGCCCTCTTGTACGAGGTTGCGCGGGTGCTGGCGCCCGGACGGGTGTGCTGGTGGGTGTGTGAGACCTCGCAGGCGTTCTTCGCGGCGCGTGCGGCGGAGCGGCTCGGGTTCACGCTCGGGGCACCCATGGTGTGGGATCGCGGCGACCAACAGTCGGTCCGGCTCGGCTTCGTCTTGCCGCTTACGCGCGGCAAGGCGCGCAGCCCCGGGGCCGAGCTGATCGTGGCGCCGCGGCCGCCGGCCGAGACGGCGTGGCCAGGAGAGCTCCCGGAGAGCCTGTGTCTGGGGCTCATCGAAGCCGCGACCAGCCCGGGCGAGCTGGTGGTCGATCCGTTCTGCGGATCGGGCTCCGTTGGGTTGGCAGCGGTGCTTGGAATGCGACGTTATCTGGGGTGCGATCTCTCGGCCGACGCGGTGAGCGCGGCCAAGGCGAGATTGACACGGGCGGGTGGGCACGCGGTCGATGTCGAAGCCGTGCTCGGTCCGCGCGAGGTGGAGGGCGCGGATGAAGGCGCGCCGGTCCGCACCGATAGGCCTGGCCGTCAGGACGCGTGTCAGCTAACCATCTTCGCTGATGCGCCTCGGTTTACATGACACACCACTGTTCGTAGGCGGGCGAACGCCGTCGGCGTTCAGCGAACGTCTGTACCGACGTGGGCGTGAGCTCATCGAGGTCCACGGGCTGCGCTTTGCCGAGCTGGTGTGGGACGCGGACGAGGTGCTGTGGGACTGGGCGATGTCGGGGACACGGCTCTTTGGGAGCCTGCCGATCGCGATCTTTGGCAACTTCGGACATCGTGAGTGGATCGCCGTGCGACCCGGGATGCTCGAGCTGCTCTGGGGTATGCGGCACGCGTCCATCGAGCTCGGCCACGACCCGGATATGCGCATCTGGACCAGCGGATATCCGTGGCGGCTGTGGGAGATCTTCCGTAAGGTCAAGGGCTTCCGCGAGCTGCTCGGCGCCCAATCCAAAGCGGAGTTGGGTGGTGCGGGCGCGCTCCATCCGACGACACATCCGCGTGTGTTCACGCGGCCCGACTATGTGGCCGTGGTGAAAGGGCTCCTGGAGCGAGAGCATCGTGAGCCGCTGCTGAGCCGCTTCGCCGAGGCGGCGAGAGACACGATCCACAAGCAGCTCGACGAGAAGCCACACGACTCGGGATTCAAGATCCCGGAGATCGCTGTGCTGGCCGGGCGCGAGGCCTTTGCGGGCGCGAAGATCCTGATCGACGACGCTGGGCGCAACGTGCGCTGGTTCCTGTCGGCGGGGCGCAGCGCGGTCCACGTCCAGAGCGTCACGCCGCGCATCGCCTTTGGTGCCATCCCGAACAGCGCGTGGCACCCGACCCGTTTCCTGCGTGAGGTGCGCAGCCCCGTGGTGTTGGCGATCGCGGACGCACTCGAGGCGTTGGCGCGCGATCCGACGCCGCGGGTCATCAAGGCGTTTCTGAAGCCCGAAGCCGGACCGGTCAACGCGGCCGGCCCCCACGCGGTCGAGCCGGTGATCATCGACATCCCGAGCCACGTGTTGTGGAGCCAGTGGATCCACCCGATCCGCGAGCTCGAGAAGGCATTCAAGCGCCTCCAGAAGCGACGCGGCTGAGTCAGGTTGTCGGACGACAGGACGCAATCGGCCTGCCGTTCGGACTCAACCACTAGCCGCGAGCCCAAAGGCGAGACCGAAGTCCGGGCGCCATGACCTTGCGGAAGCGCGCGCGTCGGAGCTTACGGGGCGCTGCATGTCAGGCACCTTTGGACATATAATTGTCGACGCGCTCGAGGACGAAGGGGACGACCTCGAGCTTCTCGTCGGCCTTCTTCGCCGTGACCGCGTCCTTCGTGAGGTTCTGCTTCTGGTTGGCAGAGAGGTGCCCTACCTTCTGAATCATCTGGTGCACCACGGCCTCTGCGAATTTCTCCGGGCTCCGATGCTGGACCTGCGAGGTCGCCATCTGGACCGGCGCGAGTGCGGCTTCGCCTTCGTCGAACGACATGCCCCGCAGTCCCTTTTTCTGCACGGCATTGGCACTCTCACGCGAGTCGGCCTGGGTGCTCTCGATCGGGTTCGCGGGCTTCTTCTGGATAACGTTGGCGTTCATGACGGCTCCTTCGCGCAGTGACTTGCGCATCACGAACGGAGTGACGTCGGCAGCGGCGAGACCTCCAGCGGCGTAGATCCCAAACCCCTTAATTGAGCAGGTGTTCTCAGCGCGGACCTGCACTCTCACCCGGACGCCGGCGGCTCTCACCCGACCCGAAAGAACGCCGGCCGATTGGACGCCACAGCTTGACGGCGGGTCCGGCGCCGCGCATGAGGCCGTCCAACATGCTTGCCACCGCCGCCACCGTGTTTGTGATTCTCGCTGGGCTCACCACTGCCTTCCAGGTCGCGCTCGCGTTCGGGGCGCCGTGGGCGGAGTTCACGTTGGGCGGCCGACATCGGGGGCCTCTGCCCGCTCCGCTGCGGGTCGTGCCGGTGGTCTCTGCCATCATCCTGGCGGGCTTCGTGCCCATCGTGCTGAGCCGCGCCGGCGTCGCATTCGGGGGCCTGAGCGGTGCGGCATCGTGGCTGATCTGGGTGGTCGTCGGCTACTGCGCGTTGGGCTCGGTGTTGAACGCGATCACGACGAGTAGCCGCGAGCGGCTGGTCTGGTTGCCGGTCGTCCTGGCGATGCTCGTGACCAGCCTCATGGTCGCGCTCGGCTGAGCCCGACTCGGTGAAAGACCGTCGCTCGGTCGCTCGGGCAAACGAACGCGCCGCCCGCCGCATCGCGGCAGAGCGGCGAGCGTCGACTCAGAGGTTGGCAGCCTGGTTGAGGAAGCGTCGGACGGTGAAGGTGTTGGCGCCGCTGACGAGGTAGCTGCTGGAGCCGCCGACGAAGTCGATGACGATGTCGGATGCGTGCCACTGGACACCTCCTGCCTGCACCATGCGGAAGGTCAGGTAGCCGCCGTTGAGGCCGCCGCCCTCCGTCGAACAGTAGCTGGTCAACGTGATATTGCCGGCGATGGCCGCGATGATGGCGTTCTTGGTGTGGCCGTTGATGCCATACATGTAGCCGACCGCGGTGAAGTCGAAGGGCAGGCCCGCGTTGAAGTTGTAGCCACGGAAGTTGAGGTTGTACATCACGCTATCGGTGACGTTGCAGCGCCAGGCCGTCTGGATATGCAGCGGGTCGCTGCTGTAGCCGGAGTCGGTGAGAGGCATGCGGCCCGAGTAGGCGCCGACGATGGTGTTGCCGATGCGGGTGCCAGCCGGCGTCCTGACCTGGCCTTCAAACACGGCCGTCCCACTGACGGTCAGCGTGCCATCGAGGAGGGCGTCGTTGCCGACGAGCAACAGCCCCTCGACGGTGAGGTCCTGGCCGATGCTCCCGTCGCCGACGACGTTGAGCGTGTCGAGGCTCGTGTGTTGGTGGTCGGAGCGCGCGGCGGTCGAAGCTTCGCCCGAGCCGCCGAAGACGACGGCGAGCGGGTCGTCGACCGAGCCAATTCCCGAGAGACCGGCGTTGGTTGCGACCACCGGCAGCGGGCCGGCCGGACCCTGTGGACCTTCCGCTCCCTGCGGGCCGATGGGGCCCTGCGCGCCCTCGATGCCCTGAGGACCGATGTCACCCTGGATGCCCTGAGGACCGATGGAACCCTGCGGACCCGTGGGGCCGGGCAGGCCTTGTAGGCCCTGAGCACCTTGAGGCCCGGTCAGCCCCGTCGCCCCCTGAGGTCCCTGAGGTCCGATTGCACCCGCAGGTCCGTTGTCGCCCGCTGGCCCCTGCGGCCCGACCTCACCGCGCAGCCCCTGAGCCCCCGCCGGACCGACCGCACCGGCCGGACCGACTTCGCCCCGAAGACCTTGAAGACCTTGCAGACCCTGTGGTCCGACCAGCCCTTGAGGACCGGCCAGCCCTTGAGGACCGGCCGCGCCCTGAGGACCGACTTCGCCCTGAGGACCGACTTCGCCCTGAGGACCCGTCGCGCCCTGAGGACCGACTTCGCCCTGAGGACCGACTTCGCCCTGAGGACCGACTTCGCCCTGAAGACCCGGCGCGCCCTGAGGACCGACCGCACCCGGCAGTCCCGGCTCACCACGCGCACCTGCCTCACCCGGCAGTCCCGGCTCACCACGCGGCCCGGCCGGACCTGCGGGTCCGACGTCGCCGGCCTCGCCCTGCGGACCGACCTCACCACGCTCGCCCTGCGGTCCGGCCTCACCCTGAGGCCCGGCTTCCACACTCGAACCACACGCACCGAGAACCCACGCCATCAAACAGACCGCGACCACCCGCATGATCAACTCCGTCGGCGACCCAGGACGCGAGCCGCTCGCGTCGACGATGCCATCGCCGCGAGGTCCGGGGCAACCGCTTCCTGCAAGCAGGCCTCGAAACCATTGGCCGTTCAGAACGTGGTCGGGGTCAGCGACACGTCATCGAGCCACACCGGTGCGATGTCCGGGTGGCCAAAGAAGACCATGATGCGCCCCGACTGTACGGTCGCCTCCGCGGGCACCTCGAACACGATACGATGGGTCGTCCACGCCGTCCCGAGCACGACCTCCTCATCGATGAAAAGGCCTGCTCCCTGCTCGTCGAGAAGCGTCATACGCATCGTTCTTTCCGCCGTCGAACGCGCGGCGAACGTGAGCGTGTAGGAGCGTCCAGCGACCAGCGCCAGGCCGGCCTGACTGATGTAGGGAGCCCCGCCCTCGGACGTGTCGTTCGGCGCCGGCGTGGCCAGTGCAGACGGCGCGGTGACCGGCGCGTCACCGTCGGTGCCGAGCGAGTTGGTCGCGTCTTCGAGGCTGCGCACCCGCTCCCAACACGCGAGCCCAGAGTCGAAGCCGCCGTTGGCGATGAGCTCCTGGCCAGCGCGCGCACACGCATCGTGCCGCCCTTCGAAGACCGCGACGCCATCGAGCCAGAGCGTCGCCTGCGTCTCCATGACGTCGCTGAGGTTGAAACGAATCGACCCCATGGTCGTGGTCGCGCTCGCGACGAAGTCGACCTCGTATTGTCGCCAGGTGTCGCCCACCGGCAGGAGCTCGACGAAGTCGGAGGTCTGCCCGATGTCGACCCAGAGGATTCGGAACGCCGACGCCTTTGCCCAGAAGACCAGGCGATAGTGGGCCCCCTTGGCGAAGATCATCTCGTCTTGAACGAGCGAGACGAACCAGGGCAAGCCGGGCGTCGGCACGAACGGCTCGGCGCGAATCGCGGGGGCCTGCTCGGGCGGGGCGTCGGTGAAGTCGGCGAACACACCTGCGCTCAGCTCATTGAGGCTGCCCTGCGTGGACTCGATGCGCCAACAGGTCTCTTCCCCGGCCGCCAGGGCTTCGAACCCGGAGTCGCTGATGAGGTTGAACTTGCTCGCGGCACACCTCGCCTCACGCACGAACACCGTCGCCGGGCTGCATCCAGTCCACGCCCCGACACCATCCAGCCCTCGACCGCAGAGCTCGATCGTCGCCTCGTCCCGGCTGATGACACGTGTGGCCGAGACGCCCGTTGCGGCGAAGCACCCGAAGCCGACACCCGCCTCGGTCCCGTTCGCCTCGCAGCCGAAAGACCCGAGGTCGTCGAGCGTCGGGCCGAGCCCGGTGAGCCATGTGCCTGACAGATGTCCGCTCGTGTCCCACGGGAACGGCGAATCCGACCAGGGCGAGGCGACGAAGCGCCCACTCCCACTCGTGTCGCTTGTATCAAGGAATAGATACTGGCGCAGGCGCGCGGGCTGGCGCGCGAGGACCGCCTCATAGGTCGGGTCGAGCCGGGTCCAGCCGCGGTCGGCGAATCCCATGGCACATTGCACCTCCACAGCGACTCCGTCGGGCTCGATCGTGTAGGGCCCGCTGGCCCCCAGGGTCGCGCGGTACACGTCCTCGCACGATGCGCTGGGTTGCTCTCCACAATCCTCGTCGGTCTGCCCGTCACAGTCGTTGTCGCGGTTGTCGCAGGTCTCGCTCGTCGAGTAGCCGACGACCTTGCCGTACTGGCATCCGGTCGCCACTCCCTGACCCAGGTCACACGTGAGCTCGACGCCCGCGCTGCACACCCCGGCCGTCAGGCACAGCTCGGCGATGAGCTCGCCCGCGCCGTCCTCGTCGGGGTCGGTCTCATCGACGACGCAGTCGCCGTCGCGGTCTGCGATGGCACTCTCGATGAGGTCGGGGCGGCTGTCTCCGTCGGAATCACGCGGCGAGATGGCGTCGAACTCGACCTCGTCGAGCTTGCCGTCCCCGTCGGAGTCCACGTCGACGGGGTTCGACCCGAGCGATGCCTCGAGGCCGTTGATGATGCCGTCGCCGTCTTCGTCGCCCGCCGGGTCGAGGCACACGTTGGCCGCGCAGATCCCACTCGCGCACTGCGAGTCGTCGCCGCAGGTCGCGCCGATCGGCAGCTTGTCGTCGTCACCGCAGGCCGCGATGAAAGCGGTCGAAAGCACAAGAAAAACGATTCGAAGTGGGGACATGGGGCTACCTCCCGAGGCGAGTCCGGCCGGACGCTGCCAGAAGCATAAGCTCGGCGCCAACCGGGTGAATGAACATCAGCCGAACTCGCGACGGACCGGTCACGGCATTGTGCGAGTGCCGCGTACAGCCTGCTAGCGTTTCGGAAATGTCGAGGGTATATGGACCGCCGCCTTTGGGTCGCCCCGACCCGGACTTCCGGAGCCTGCCATCATGAAGTTCTTCTCGAACCTCTCCCGTTCGCTCGCCGTGAGCGCTTCCCTCGGTGCCCTCGCGCTGTCGCCCGTCGTAGCGGGCTGCGACAAGAAGGCCCCGGCCCCGGCCGCCGAGACCGGCGCCCCCACCCCGGCTCCCGCAGCCGACGCCGCCCCAGCCGCAGCAGCAGACGCCGCCGCCCCGGCACCGGCACCGGACGCAGCCACGGCCACCAAGCCGACCGAGCCCGCGCCGCCTGCCGAAGGCCTCGTCGAGCAGAGCCCGACCGACGTGGCGGCTCCGCCCGCGGACGCCCAGAAGACCGCGACCGGCCTCGCCTACAAGGTCCTGAAGCCCGGCCCCGGCGGCGACAAGCCCGGCGCCACCGACACCGTGCGTGTGCACTATGTCGGCTGGACGACCGACGGCAAGAAGTTCGACAGCCAGCTCCCGCCCGGCAACGGCATCTCCTTCCCGCTCAACCGGGTCATCCCCGGCTGGACCGAAGGTCTGCAGCTCATGAGCAAGGGCGACCGCTACCGCTTCTGGATCCCCAAGGAGCTCGCCTACAACGACCGCCCCGGCCGTCCCGCCGGCATGCTCGTCTTCGACGTCGAGCTGCTCGACATCCTCAAGCCCCCGGCCACCCCGGCCGACGTTGCGGCGGCCCCGGCCGACGCCCAGAAGACCCCGAGCGGCCTCGCTTACAAGGTCATCAAGCCCGGCAGCGGCGGCACCAAGCCGACGGCCGAGTCGACCGTGACCGTCCACTACTCGGGCTGGACCACCGACGGCAAGATGTTCGACAGCTCGGTCACCCGCGGCGAGCCGACCAGCTTCCCGCTGAAGGGTGTCATCCCCGGCTGGACCGAGGGTGTGCAGCTCATGGAGCTCGGCTCGACCGTGCGCTTCTGGATCCCCGAGGAGCTCGCTTACAAGGGCCAGCAGGGCGCGCCGCAGGGCATGCTCGTCTTCGATGTGGAGCTGCTCTCCTTCAAGTGAGCACCTGAGGCGTACGTCTCGTAGGACACCAGAAAACCCGGCCAGCGATGGTCGGGTTTTTTGTTGCGGTTGGGGTTGGGGCGAACCGTCGATTCGGCGTCGTCACGCCGGTCGCTCGATCTTCGAGCCATCTGGCGCCGGACCCGTTGACTCGATTTTCGAGCTTTCAGAGATGCCTCGATCATCGAGACATCGGCATCCACCCCTACCAGGTGAGGTGGACACGGAAGCCGTCGGGCACCTCATCCGCAGACACCAGCGGCGGACGATGGTCGAGCACGTCGTACATGCCGCGCAGGGCGAAGATCTGGACCACACGCCAGGTGGGCTCGGCAAACATCCTGGCCCCCGTCCAGGTGATCGTCGCCTCGTGTTTGGAGACGTCCGCCCGGCACTGTCCACGGTCGAAGATGGCGGCATGGATTCGGCTGCATTGGCCGAGCAGACGACGCGGTGAGAGCGCTTTGCGCGCGATGCGCTCGGCGAGGCTCACCGGGCGACGGCGCGCATCCTCCATGAGCAGAGGCTCGAGCCGCAGGAGGTCACCACCGAGGTGACGGTGCGCGATGAGGCGTGTCAGCGCCAACTGCCAGCCGACGGGAACCCGTTGGTCCGGCTCGGGTGAATCCGGGAGCTGGTGTCGGTCGACGCCGAGCAGGGAGCGCAACTGGTCGGCCTCGTCGGGGCCGTAGCGGCGAATGACGTGGACGCCCCAATCTCGCAAGAGCGCGGCCTTCATCGTGCCGTCGAGGGCCAGGGTGTCGGCCGTCTGCCAGGGCTCCACGCGAGCGAGCGCTTCCAGCGTGAAGCTCATCGTGTGAGGTCTCCCAGGCCTTGTACCTTCATCGCCTTGATCTTGCGCCAGAGGGTGACGCGGCTCATGCCGAGCGCCAAGGCGGCGTCGCTGCGGCGACCGTCGGCGGCGATGAGCGCGTCGCGGATCCGGCGCTCTTCGTCGGACAGCGGGGGATTGTGCGCGCCGTGCAGACCGGGAGGACCGGGCTCGGCGAGCTGTGCCGGGTCCTGGCCGAGCACCTCGAGCGGCAGGTCACCGACTTCCAGCACCGGGCCCTCACCGATGACATAGGCGTAGGCCAGGACATTTCGCAGCTCGCGGATATTGCCAGGCCAGTCGTAGTGTTCGAAGGCGTCGAACACGTCGGGGGCGATGCGTTGCACCTGGCGGCGGCTCTTGCCGTTCATCTCGATGACGAAGTGCTCGAGCAGGAGCGACGGGTCGCCTGGCCGAAGACGAAGCGGCGGCAAGAAGACCGGGATGACGCGCAGCCGATACATGAGGTCCGACCGAAAACGCCCCGCCTCGACCTCGCGACGTAGCGCGCGATGGGTCGCCGACACGATACGCACATCGACCGTGACGGCGTCGCGCGCACCGACCGGCAGGACACGTCCGGTCTCGAGGACACGCAGGAGCTTCGCCTGCAGCTCGAGCGGGAGCTCGGCGACCTCGTCGAGAAAGAGGGTGCCGCGATGGGCGAGCTGGAAGTGGCCCGGGGCATCTCTGACCGCCCCCGTGAACGCACCGCGTGTGTGGCCGAACAGCTCGCTCTCGAGCAGGGTCGGTGGCAGGGCCGCGCAATTGATGGCGCGAAAGGGTCCGTCCTTGCGGGGCGAGAGATTGTGGACGGCGGCCGCGACGAGCTCTTTGCCGGCGCCCGTCTCGCCGCGCACGAGGACCGTGACGTCCTCGGCCGCGACCTTTTCGATGATACGAAAGACGTCCTTCGTGCCCGGGTCCTGGGTCCACATGCCCTGGAACTGGATAGGCCCGGGTTTCGAGAAGTCGGTGAGCGGTCGGTAGGCCATGCCTGAAACATGTTTCAAGCGTGTCGAAACAGCAAGCTGGATGACCCGCGCGGCCGCAGAAGCAGGCTCAGCGGGGGCGGATCTGGGTGCCGAGCCCGGCCGTGATGAAGAGCGCTGTAGCCGGCGCATCGACGTCGGCCGTGTGCCAGATCCCAGGTGCGTTGATGATGGCCTGGCCGGCGGTGAGCTCGGCGCGGCTGATGGTTCCGTCGGCCTGCTCCTGGTGGAGCACGATGCGACCGGCGACACAGAGGACGAGCTCGTCGCCGTGTGGGTGCATCTCCCAGGTGGACCACGGCTTGGCGAACGTGTGCATCGAGACGAGCCGGCCTTCGACCCCGTCAGACGCATGGCGCTCGCCGTAGCGCTGGTACCACTCGATGCCATCGAAGGGCTCTTGTGGGATCACGGTGGCGCCGAGCCCGAGGTGGACGGGTGTGTTCGAGAGGTCGAAGGTGTCGTCTTTCATGGCGGCACTCCAGATCCGATCCGTGGGAATCTCATTGTTTACATTCGGGTTTCGCGACAACCCATGCTGTCGATTTCAGTTCACCGTACGGACCGTGCCCGAGGTGCCGGTACCGCCAGAGGTGCCGCCGCGTGTCGTATTGGACGAGTTGCCGCCGGCACCGCCGACGCCGCCCGTCGACGCCGAGCCGTTCGGGAAGGTGTTCGACGCGAAGTTGTGCGGCTGGCTGTTGATGCCCCACGCGAGGACGTCGAAGCTCACGCCGCCACACGCGCCGCCGGCCCCGCCGCCGTGACCGCCGCGAGCGCCAAAGCCGCCCTTGGCGCCGCCGAACACACAGAAGACCGGGCTCACGAGGCCGGCCGTGGCCAACGCCCCACCGTTGCCGCCTGCCCCCGGGTCACCACCGGCGCCGCCGTTGCCGCCCGTGCCGCCGGGCCCACCCTGGTTGCGCGAGATGACGTTGCCGGCAACCGACGGGACGCCGCCCGCACTGGACGGCTGGTTGCCCGAGGTCCAAAGGATGAAGATGCCGATGGACGCGCCGCCCGGGGTCCCACCCGTGCCACGTGAGCCGGCGCATCCGCCCGAGCCGCCTCCGCCGCCCGAGCCCGAGATGTCGAAGCTCGACGCGCTGATCCGCCCGCCCGAGCCCGCCCCGCCGCCACCACCACCGCCGCCGTGGTTGCCGTGTGATGCATCGCCGCCATTGCTGCCGCGCCACTCGTTGCCGCTGATGGAGCCGAGCCCGCTGTTGCAGCCCGTGCCGCCGGCCCCGTCGTTGGCGAGGTTGACGGTCGCGTCGCCGCCCGGGACACCGACCTCGGGCACGCCGGACGTCGGGCTGCAGCTCGTGGTGGTGCTGTTGTGACCCCAGCCGCCGACCCCGCCACTGCCGCCCGAGTTGGAGCCCGCGGCGCCACCCCCCTCCTGGATGTCGCGTGCAGGGCAGACGGACGCGCCACCCGTGCCGCCGTTGACGACGGTCGTGCCCGAGCCGCTCGGGTTGTTGCAGGTGCGTTGGCCTGCGCCACCACCGGGGTTGTTCGGGGTGCCGGAGCAGGCGTTGAGATGTTTGGTCGGCTGCCCGTTGGAGCCAGCGACGCCGTTCTGGCCCGAGCTGCCCGCCGAGCCCGTCGAGCCCGGGCCACCGAGTCCCGCGAAGACGAGATTGTCGCGGACGACGAGCTGGCCGTTCGAGTTGCGGATGTAGAAGGCGTAGCTGTTGGCGCCCGTGCTGGTGGCGTTGGCGGCGTTGACGACGAAGCCTTCGATGAGGGTCGACTGGTTGATGTTGAGCGCGATGACGGCCTTGCGGTCGCCGCTGCCCTCGGGCCCACGGATGATGGTGCCCGTCGAGGCGAGGTGGCGCTCCCAGGTGTCGGCGCGATAGCCGCCGAGCAGGCTCACGCCGTTGGCGACGGTGACCTGTTCATTGTAGAGGCCGTCGGCGACGATGAGCTTGGTGCGGCCGGTGGTGGCTGCGCGGGCGAGGCCCTGCGCGATGGTCTGGCAAGGGAAGTGGTCGGGGCCGGTGCCGAGCGGGCCGAGCCCACACGCGCCGCCGGCGGCGCCGGGTGAGTCGCGCCCGACGTAGATCGCCGTCGTGTCGAGGCCGAACTCGCAGCCGTCATCGGGGACGGCATTGAGGTCGTAGAACGTCGGGTCGCAGTCCATGCGGCAGGTCGGCGTGGGCGGCGCGGTGTTGCACACGCCGAACGCGTTCGGGCGCTCGAAGATGGTGGAGCAGTTGGTGAAGCAATTGCCACACGTCGTGACGTCGACGTAGCGGCCGTTGTCGAGAAAGCCGTTGTCGGTGGCGCCATCGCAGTCGTCGTCGAGGTAGTTGCAGGACTCGGCGGCGGGCTGCTGGCCGACACAGGTCTGGCCGTCGGTGGCCTCGCAGACACGAAGGCCGACGCAGGTGCCAAAGCTGTTCGTGATGAGGCAGGAGTCGCCGGTGAGGTTCTCGTCGACGAGGCGGTTGCAGTTGTTGTCGGCGCCGTCGCAGGCCTCGGGGGCGGCCGTGTCGGCTTCGCAGGGGCCCCAGCCGGCGAGGCCGAGACAGGTGCGAAGGCCGACACAGGAGCCGAACTCGTTGGTGTTCTGGCAGGCCTCGACGAAGCCCTCCTTGCCGGGGACGCAGTCGCAGGCGCCGTTGGCAGGCACACACTGCATCGAGGTGTTGTTGGGGTTGAGGTCGCTCGTGGTCTCTTCGCAGGTGTAGCCGTCCGGGCACTCGCCGTCGTCGTCGCAGCGGGCGGTGCAGCGGTTGCCTTCGGTGAGGCCGACGCAATAGCCGGTGTTGCACTGGCCATCGAGGGCGCAGGGTTGGCAGAGGCGATCCTGGCGCGGGATACACAGGAACGTCACGTCGGTCTCGCCCGTGATGCCGACACAGCTCCAGCCGCCGGGGCAGTCCTCGACGCAGTTGCGGGTGCAGACAGGGCCCTCGTCAGAGGTCACGCAGAAGCCCGAGAAGCAGTCGATGTTCTCGATGCATGCGGCGCCGAAGGTGCCGGGTTGAGGTGGACTGCCGTCGTCGGGCAGGGCCGTGTCCGATGTCTCGATTATCGAGGTATCGGCGACGGTGTCAGCCGTGTCGGGCACGAGGACATCGACGTCGGGCGAGAGGACTTCGTCGCCCGTGTCGCCGGGGGTGCCGTTGTCGGTCGAGTCGGTTCCGGAGTCGTCGCTGCTACACGCGACGAGGCCCGATGCCACAAGTGCCGTGAACCCGTAGACGATACGCCTCATGCTTCCCCCATGGCTTCGAGGTCGGCCGTGTCTTCCTCGGTGAAAACACGGCGACCCCGAAGGTATAGAGGGTTGTGCGCCTCAGGTCGAGCGCAGGGCAATCGCGTGGTGGCGCAGGTGGTCGTCGATGAACGACTGGATGAAGTAGTAGCCGTGGTCGTAGCCCGCGTGCATGCGGAGCTGGAGCGGCTGTTTCGATTCGTTGCAGGCGGCGACGAGGAGGTCGGGCCGGAGCTGGCCGGCGAGGAACTTGTCGCCTTCGCCCTGGTCTATGAGAACTGGGAGAACGGGTTGGGCGGGGTCGCCGGGGTCGGCACCTGGGAACCGATGACCTGCCGTGACGAGCGCGGTGGCGTCGTGGGCGAGCCACGATTCGCGGTCGTCACCGAGGTAGTTCGCAAAGGCTTTGATGCCCCAGGGCACCTGGCTCGGAGCGCAGATGGGGGCGAACGCAGACACGTAGGCGTAGCGTTCCGGGTGGCGGAGCGCGAGGGTGAGCGCCCCATGCCCGCCCATCGAGTGCCCCATGATGGAGCGGCGCGACGGGTCGATCGGGAAGTTGGCTTCGACGAGAGCGGGAAGCTCGTCGGTGATCCAGGTCTCGGTGCGATAGGCCGACGACCAGGGGGCGACGGTGGCATCGAGATAGAAGCCGGCACCGAGGCCGAAGTCCCAGTCCGCGTCGTCGCCCGGAAACCGGGATTGGCGCGGGCTGGTGTCGGGAGCGATGAGTGCCAGACCGAGCTCGGAAGCGAGGCGTTGGGCGCCCGCTTTGATGGCGAAGGTCTCCTCGGTGCAGGTGAGGCCCGCGAGGAAGTAGACGGCCGGCACCTTGTGGTGCTTGGCGGCCGGCGGCAGGTAGACCGAGAAGCGCATCGCGCCAGCGCAGGCCTGGCTGTCGTGCTCGTAGAAGCCTTGCGTGCCGTCAAAGCAGACGTGCTCCGAGCGCGTGCGGACGGGGCTGGGGGCGGTCACGAGAACTCCACGACGCTGCGGATGGACTCACCCGAGTGCATCAGGTCGAAGGCCTCGTTGATACGCGCGAGCGGCAGCTTGTGGGTGATGAGGCTGTCGATGTCGATCTTGCCGTCCATGTACCAGTCGACGATCTTCGGGACGTCGGTGCGACCACGCGCGCCGCCGAACGCCGAGCCCTTCCACACCCGCCCGGTGACGAGCTGGAAGGGGCGCGTCGAGATCTCTTGTCCCGCGCCAGCGACGCCGATGACAACCGAGACGCCCCAGCCGCGATGGCAGCACTCGAGTGCCTGGCGCATGAGCTTGGTGTTGCCGACACACTCGAAGCTGTAGTCGGCGCCGCCGCCGGTGAGGTCGACGAGGTACGGGACCAGGTCGCCTTGGACCTCGTTCGGGTTGACGAAGTGGGTCATGCCCATCTGGCGGCCGAGCGCTTCGCGAGCGGGGTTGATGTCGACCCCGATGATCTTGTCGGCGCCGACCATCTTGCAGGCCTGGACCACGTTGAGGCCGATTCCGCCGAGACCGAAGATGACGCAGTTGGCGCCGGCCTCGACCTTGGCCGTCCAGAGGACCGCGCCGACTCCCGTCGTGACGCCGCAGCCGATGTAGCAGATCTTGTCGAAGGGGGCGTCCTCGCGGACTTTGGCGAGTGCTATCTCGGGCAGGACCGAGTGGTTCGCGAAGGTCGAGCAGCCCATATAGTGGTGGATGGGCGTGTTGCCGATGCGGAAGCGGCTCGTCCCGTCGGGCATGAGGCCCTTGCCCTGAGTCGCGCGGATGGCGGTGCACAGGTTGGTCTTGCGCGAGAGACAGGACTTACAGCCGCGGCACTCGGGGGTGTAGAGCGGGATGACGTGGTCGCCCTTCTTCAAGGACGTGACGCCGGGGCCGACGTCGACGACGACGCCCGCACCCTCGTGGCCGAAGATGACAGGGAAGAGACCCTCGGGGTCGGCGCCCGAGCGGGTGAACTCGTCGGTGTGGCAGACGCCGGTCGCCTTCATCTCGACGAGGACCTCACCGAAACGCGGCCCATCGAGCTCGACATCTTCGATGACGAGCGGCTTTCCAACTTCCCAGCAAACGGCGGCACGCGTACGCATCAGAGGACCTCCCCAGGTTTGTTCGTTTGTTCGCAGCGCGGGCGGAACCTGCCCGACGCCTGACGGTCGCAAGATAGGTCCTTTCGACGCGACGCGCGACCCCCTTGAGGATGGGTGTGCGGTTCGCTTCTCCTAACGTCAGCCCGAAAACACCGCCATGCTGCCCCCGCTGATGCGCTGAGGCGATTCGGGGGCAAGGCGTGCCTCGCCCTCGGGACGCCTGCGGCCTCGGCTTGTGCTCTTTCGATGTAGGGGCAAGGCGTGCCTCGCCCTCGGGACGACTTGGACCTCCCTTTGTCCTTTGTCGATGTAGGGGCAAAGATTGCCTCACCCCCAGAACGCATGCGGCCTCCCTTTGTCCTTTGTCGATGTAGGGGCAAGGCTTGCCTTGCCCTCGGAACGCCTGCGGCCTCCCTTTGTCCTTTGTCGATGTAGGGGCAAGGCTTGCCTCACCCCCAGAACGCCTGCGGCCTCCCTTTGTCCTTTGTCGATGTAGGGGCAAGGCTTGCCTTGCCCTCGGAACGACTGCGGCCTCCCTTTGTCCTTTGTCGATGTAGGGGCAAGGCTTGCCTTGCCCTCGGAACGACTGCGGCCTCCCTTTGTCCTTTGTCGATGTAGGGGCAAGGCTTGCCTTGCCCTCGGAACGCCTGCGGCCTCCCTTTGTCCTTTGTCGATGTAGGGGCAAGGCTTGCCTTTCCCTCGGAACGCCTGCGGCCTCCCTTTGTCCTTTGTCGATGTAGGGGCAAGGCTTGCCTTTCCCTCGGAACGCATGCGGCCTCCCTTTGTCCTTTGTCGATGTAGGGGCAAGGCTTGCCTTGCCCTCGGAACGCCTGCGGCCCTCTTGCCTTGTCGATCCTTGTGACCGCCCCACTGGGTCGGTCTTGGCCGGCCCGCTTGACGCCGACGGACATCCTGCGCGAAGACTCGCCCCGAGTCGCTTTGCACACCCAACACGGTTCCAGAAGTTCGGCAATCCTCGACCTCGCTCGCATCGTGGCCGCGTTCGCCGTCTGTGCGGGTCACACACGCAACGTCTGGTTCGTCAGCCACCCCGAGCTCGAACGAAGTGGCGGTCTGGGAGACGTCGCGGCATCGGCGTTCTACGCGCTGACAGGCTACGGCTACCAGGCGGTCATCGTCTTTTTCGTACTGTCCGGCTTCTTCATCGGTCAAGCCGTAGTGAGCCGGCATCGACCGGGATCCACCTGGTCCTGGGGCCACTACCTCATCGACCGGACCTCGCGGCTGCACATCGTGCTCCTGCCGGCGCTGGTGCTGACCCTCGCGGCCGACATGGCGGGCTCATCGCTGATGCCGACCCTCTACGCGGGCGACTACCCAGGCGGGCTCTTGCCACCCGGGCTCACGAGCCGTCTCACCCCCGAAGTCTTCCTGCTGAACAACCTGTACCTGCAGAACATCGCGGGCCCCACGTACGGCTCGAACGCACCCCTGTGGAGCCTCGCCTACGAGCTCTGGTTCTATCTCCTCTTCCCACTGCTGGTACGCGGCTTCCTGTCGACCCGCACCGGCGAACGCATCACATCGGCCGCCCTCTTCGTCGTCGCCGGTCTCATCGCGGGCGAGGGCGTCATGTGGTCGTTTCCGATCTGGCTCCTCGGAGCGGCCATCGCTTACATCAAGCCGACCGACCGCTTCGAACGGGTCCGCCGTTACCTCCCCTGGCTGACCGGAGGCCTCCTCGCAGCAGTGCTCCTTGCAACCCGCGCGTGGGTATGGCCGGCAGAAGACTTCGTCCTGGGCGTCGCCTGCGCACTCTGGGTCCTCTCCGTCGTCGCCTCACCCCGCGCCACCGAACCGGCCACCCATCGCCTCTGGCACTTCGGAACCAGGACCGCAGCGTTCTCCTACTCGCTCTACGCCATCCACCTGCCACTCGTCTTCCTCGTCCGAGCAGCACTCGGCGAACACATGGCCAACGGCGGCCGCAACCAACTCGACGCCGTGGCCCTCGTCTCCTACACGCTGGTCCTCATCGGCATCGTCCTCCTCTCCTGGTGCTTCGGCCACCTCACCGAAGCACAGACCCCGACGCTGAGGCGGTGGCTCCGCCAAGCCTTCCGTCTCGGGCCGACACACTCGGCGTGACGGCCCGCGCGACCCGCCATCGGGTTCACGCGGAGCGCGCCGGCCACACCTCGCGGAGCTGCTCAACGCGCTTGGTTCCCCTCAGCGCGACCGCGCCTACTGGATGCAGTGCGATGTCGCGACCAGCGAAATCGAAGGCGATCCACCGGCTCGATAGTCGCGGAAGACACACGTGCCACCATCGACCCACTCGAGCCGGACGTTCGCGTCGCGCGCGTCGCACGAACCACCGACGGTGACCGAACCAACCGGGCAGGTGCTGCTTCCGTCCATCGTCGCGCCACCGGTCGAGCTCGCGGTGCCCGCGGCTCCATCGAAGACCTCGGCTGCGACGCAGCGGACGCCGACGGAAGGGCTCACAGGCGCCGAGCCAGCCGCTCGGGTGTCGATGAAACGGGCACGCCATTGGTTCGTCCCGACACGTGCCGTCGAATACAGGTGGACACCATCGGCGATGCTATCGACATTGCCCGCGACGGCGTGACGCCCATCCGCACATGTGGCAGTGACCTCGCGTGTTGCGTTGCCGCCGGTCATGCTCGGGGCGAGCACCGTCTCGGTGGTGACCGGGAGGTTCGAGCATCGAACCCAAGCGGAGAACCCGACGTCGACGTTGCGTGCGTTCCGCACGTTGCACCTACCCCTTTGGATGCCGCCCGCCACTGACGACATCCCGTGGATGTGGGCGCTCGTGAGCCCGACGCCGCACCCGGTGCCGAGCAGGTATTTGCCCGCTGCTTGTGAGCAGCCCACGTCGGTCACGAGCGTGGTAAGCGTGCTCGCCAAGGCAATCGCGTCGGACTGGAGTCGAGTGACCGAAGAGGCACACTGACTGGGACCGTCCTCCTCGAAGCCCGGGCGACAGGTGCAGTCGCGACCGTCGGGGCCAGAGCCCGCCGGATCGGGGAGGTCCTCGCAGTCCGCATGGGCACCACAGGGCGAGGTGAGGCACGCGTCGACCTCGACCAGGTCGAAGTCGTCGTCGCTGATCGTCGAGCCGGACATGGTCACGACTTCGATGGGACCGGGTGTCGCCAAATAGGGAACGATGAAACGGATTTGGGTTGGGCTATCGACCGTCCAGCGCGTGATGCGACCTGCCAAACGCACCGCGACTACCCGCTCGAAGTGGGTGCCGATCATCGTCACCGTGTCGCCAACCGCACCCGAGCCCACCTGGCTGATGGTCGGACGGGCGGCGTATTGCACGCGGGTGAGGGCGTGCGTGGAAAAGGCACCTGCAGCCACTGCCACCACGTTGGTGAGGCCGTTCTGCAGGGTCGTCTGACCTTCGATTCCGTCGCCCCACGCGATGATAGAGCCATCGGCCTTCAAGGCGACCGTGTGACTACGGCCAGCGGCAATAGCGATGACGTTTGACAAGCCAGCGGGCACCATCGTCTGACCATGACTGTCGTAGCCAAACGCGACGACTGTTCCGTCACCCTTCAATGCTACCGTGTGAATACCCCCCGCCGCGACAGACACGACGTTCGTCAGGTCGCTCGGCACCCGACTCTCATCGCCGCCTGGCGGCCATGCGACGATCAAACCATCGCCCTTCAAGGCTACAGTATGAGACTGCCCCGCAGCGATAGCCACGACGTTTGACAGGCCGCTCGGCACCGTTTGTTGATTATGGTTGTTGCGCCCCCACGTGACGACCGAGCCATCTCCTTTCAAGGCAACCGAATGAGACTCGCCTGCAGCGATAGCGACAACGTTTGACAGGCCGCTCGGGACCGTTGTCTGCCCTAGGGAATTGAGGCCCCAAGCGACGACGGAGCCGTCGTACTTCAAGGCGATCGAGTGATAGTAGCCTGCCGCAATGGCGACAACATTCGTAAGGCCGCTTGGCACTGTTGCTTCCCCGAAGTCATTGCTGCCCCAGGTGATGACCGAGCCATCATTCTTCAACGCTACTGTATGGGTCCAGCCTGCCGCGATCGCTACTACGCCAATGAGGGCAACCGGCACCGTCGCCTGACCTCGGTAGTTGCTGCCCCACGCCACGACCGAGCCATCCGCCTTCAGCGCCACCGTATGCTTCCAGCCCGCAGCGATAGCTACGACGCCCGTAAGTCCGACAGGCACCGAAGTCTGGCCGTTGCCGTTGTCACCCCACGCCACGACCGAGCCGTCGCCTTTCAAGGCGACCGTGTGAGTCCCGCCAGCGGCGATATCCACTACGTTCGTAAGGCCGCCCGGGACCGTCGTCTGACCGTTACTGTTGTTCCCCCAAGCGACGACCGAGCCGTCGGCTCTTAAAGACACGGTATGAGTCCAACCCGCCGCGATATCCACGACATCGGTAAGGCCATCCGGCGCGGTCGTCTGACCTTCGACGTCACGGCCCCACGCGACAACCGTGCCATCGGCCTTCAAGGCGACTGAATGAAATCTACCTGCCGCAATCTCCCGGACGTTCGTTAGGTCAGCTGGCACCGTCGACTGACCTTCGAAGTCTTGGCCCCAAGCGACGACCGAGCCATCGTCCTTCAAAGCGAGTGTGTGTGACCTGCCCGCTGCGACGGCCACAACTCCTGTAAGGCCGCCGGGCACCATCGTTTGACCTTCGGCATTGTGGCCCCACGCGACGACCGAGCCATCACCCTTCAAAGCGACAGTGTGGTGATGGCCTGCCGCGATGCCGACAACGTTGGTGAGGCCGCTTGGCACCTTGACCTGACTCGAGTTGCTTCCCCACAAAACGACAGCACCATCGCCCCTGAGTACCACCGTGTGAGACTCCCCTGCCGCGATGGCAACGATGCCGATGGCCGGCTCGACGTTTGTTGGAATGTATCCCCAGTTCGCAGGCTCTGCCACGATGGGGTCACACCCACCTTGGTCGTTCAGCTCGGACCCGACCGGACATCCGACGGTCCGCACGAGCCGAAATCCGACACCATCGTCGCGTTCGCTCGCGGTGTGTTGTCCGCGGATAGCCGCCCGCACGTCGTCGGTCACCGTGCCGTAGCCACCTCCGCGATAGACACGATGGGTGCCGCTCACCGGCCCCGTTGGGTCCGTCACGGCGCCTGCATAGTCACCATACCAATCCGCAGTGAACTCCCAGACGTTGCCAAGCATGTCATGGAGTCCCCAGGCGTTGGGCGCCTTTTGGGCGACCGGATGTGTCGGTGGCCCCGAGTTCGACAGGTACCAGGCGATGGCATCCAGCACTCCGTAGCGCGGCCCGGTCGATCCAGCGCGGGCGCCATACTCCCACTCCGCCTCCGTCGGTAGCCGGAAACCCTTGCACGCGAGCCCCATGAAGGTCGCCCCATGGCAGCTCAGCGTTCCTTCGGCGGCGGTGCCTGTGCACGGAGCATTCAGGGCGTAGCATGCCGTCAAACCGCTCGCCTGGGATAGTCGGTTGGCATATTCGATCGCGCTGAACCAGCTCATCCTTTCGAGCGGCCGGTCCGTCTCTGTTTCGCTTGCGAACCCCGACGGGTTGGCGCCCATGAGCGTCACCCACTCGCCCTGGGTGACCTCCGTCTGCTTCATCCAGAACGCACGTGTCAGCGTCACCGCATGTTGCGTCTCGTCGCTGCCCCGTCCCACCTCGCCCGTCGGCGAGCCCATCACAAAGGTCCCATTCGGAATGTACGAGTAGCCAGCCAGGATGGACACGCAGCCGCCTTCGTCATCGAGCACCGTGCCGACCGGGCAACCGACCGTGCGCACGAGCCGAAAGCCAACACCATCGTCGCGTTCGCTCGATGTGTGTTGTCCGCGGACAGCCGCCCGCACGTCGTCGGTGACCGTGCCGTAGCCACCTCCGCGATAGACACGATGGGTGCCGCTCACCGGCCCCGTTGGGTCCGTCACGGCGACCGAATAGTCACCATACCAGTCCGCTGTGAACTCCCAGACGTTGCCAAGCATGTCATGGAGTCCCCAGGCGTTGGGCGCCTTCCGGGCGACCGGATGTGTCGGTGGCCCCGAGTTCGGAAGGTACCAGGCGATGGCGTCCAGCACTCCGTAACGCGGCCCAGTCGTGCCGGCGCGTGCCGCGTATTCCCACTCGGCCTCCGTCGGTAGACGGAAGCCCTTACACGCGAGCCCCAGGAACGTCGCCCCCTGGCAGCTCAGCGTTCCGTCAGCGGCGGTGCCCGTGCACGGAGCGTTCAGGACGTAGCATGCGGTCAAACCGCTCGCCTGCGAGAGTCGGTTGGCATATTCGATCGCGCTGAACCAGCTCATCCTTTCGAGCGGCCGGTCCGTCTCTGTTTCGCTTGCGAACCCCGACGGGTTGGCGCCCATGAGCGTCACCCACTCGCCCTGGGTGACCTCCGTCTGCTTCATCCAGAACGCCCGTGTCAGCGTCACCGGATGTTGAGTCTCGTTGCTGTACCGACCCACTTCATCGGTCGGCGAGCCCATCTCACAGGTGCCCGCCGGGATATAGGCATAACCCGCGAGGACGGACACGCACGCGCCGTCGACCTCGACCGTGCCTTCGAGGCACTCGCAAGAGAAGCCGCCGATCTCATTGACACACGCGCTCGTGTGCGGACACGCGTCGACCTCCTCACACTCGTCGATGTCGACACACAGACCCGCGCTGTCTTCCGCATAGCCGTCGTCGCAGAAGCAGGTTCGGCCGGTCAGGTCGTTGCCCGCGCCGACGACGTCGACACAGTCGCCATCCGCGCCGCACGGGTGGTCGACACAGGCGTCGAGCTCGACACAGGTGACACCATCACCGGTCATGCCATCGGGGCAAGCGCCGCAAATGCGACCGTCCGCTGGGGCCGCTACGTCGGTGCAGGTGACACCCGCAAAGCACGGCGCCGCAAGGCACCCGTTGGTGTCGGTGCAGGTCAGGCCGTTGCCCGAATAGCCGGCGTTGCAAGTGCACGCAAAGCCGGCAGGCAGGTCCTGGCATGACGCGTTCGCGGCACAGGGCGAGGGCGAGCCGAGGCACTCGTCGACGAGCGCATTGACGGGGTTGGTGGTGATCCCTCCAGCGGTCGGCGCACCGACGTTTCCAAACGCCGCGGTCGCGAAGCCTGTACCGTCAGGCTTCGGACCTGTGTACCAGGTCTTGACGCCCGCGTGAGGAGCGACCTCGTCCAGGCCATGTTGGCTGCACGTGAACACCGAGCCAGTGTTGATCGGGACCGACACACGCACATACGGGTAGTTCGTGTTGAACGCCGTGGTCCCCTCGGTCAGCGGGCCGCGCGTCGCCGTGGCCTTCGTCTCGAGCACACAGTCGGGGGCGACCGCTGGCGACGCCGGGGCGAAGAAGCTCGCCTTGAGACCGAGCGCCACATTCCAATAGAGCTTGTCCGCGTCGAGGCCGCCGTTGGTCACACGCTCGTCGCCCTCGAAGACCATCGCCTGCACCAACGGGGCCGGCGCACCGACGCCACCCGGGTACACGTTGCCAGGACCAGCGGACGGACTCACGGCATACGTGTTGGCCCCGCACCGAAGGACCACATCGTCCATATAGAGGTGCGTCGAGCTGGCGGTCGGACCGCCCGGGTCGCCGTCGGTGCACGCGAACGCCCACACCACGGTCCGCACACGTTTCCCGGTGGCCGGGTCGAAGACCAACTCGATCGGCCGCTCCGGCGTCGTGCTCGTCGCGGGATAAGTGCAGTCGACCTTGGCCGAGCAGAAGATGTCCTCGAAGTTCACGGCGATGTCGAAGAACCCCTGGTTCGCATCCCGCATCACCGTCAGATTGAACTCGACCAGCACATCCGCGTTCTCACGGCAGCGCGTCTTGATCCGACAACCACCCGGCGAATACGGCGCCGAGCACGGATTGCGAAAGCCGGTGAGCAGGTCCGGGTTGGTATCGACGTCCAACGCCGTGTCCGGCCCATAGAGCCCCGCGATCGTGAGCACGACCGTCGCCTCGGCGACACCATCATCGTTCGGATCACTCGCATCACAGGTCCCGATGTACGTGATGTCGCTCTTCAGGTCGCCATACCGGTCGGCGCACACCGACGGCTGAGACCACACCGGCTGGAGCTCCTCGTTCAAGACCTCGAGCCCATAGCAAGCGTCCACCAGTCCAGGCAGGCTGAGCGGTGCCACTCGAATGTCGAGCTGTCTGCCGACGCTGCCGGGTTCCGGTGTTCCCTCACCGCAGGCCGCAACAAGAGCGGAAACAACGACGGCACTGAGATGTGTGCGCTTCATGAGAGTCCTGGGATGTGACGGAATTGAGGTCGTCCAACGAGCCCGCAAGAGGTCGAGTTCGACCGCCAAGTCATGGCAGACCGTGCACCAAACCAACATCGTCCGCATGGACTAGCAGAGACGATTTGGCTGAGAAATGACCGCGCTCTCGTGCCGCATTTTCCACGAAACGTCGCCCCGTCTCGTGCCACAGAGCTTCGCGGGATGAGCCCGCACGAGGTGGTGCGATGGACGACTCTGGTCCGGCCCCGAAGACAGAAGAAGTGACCGACGAAGTCCTCGACTTCATCGTCGATGCCGATGGGGTCGTCATGGCCGGACCGCCTGAGCTGCACGCACTCGTGCGGCTCGCCGTCGAGCGGCGTGATGAGCAGCTCGAGCCTCACAAGTACGGCCATACGATCGACCTCGGCGTCTTCCTCGCGACCGTCCGCCCGATCAGAGACCCGAACCGCACGTGGTTCATCGTTCAACTCGCGCCTCGCACCATTGGCCATTCGACCAGCCTCACGCCGCGCCAGTTCGAGGTTGCGCGCCTCGCCGCCCTCGGCCGCCGCAACCACGAGATCGGCCTCGCGCTCGAGTGCTCCGTCAACACCGTGCGCGCGCACCTCCGCGCCGTCTACGAACGCCTGTCCGTAACGAACCGCGTCGAGCTCCTCAAAGCGCTCGCTGAAAGCTGATGCAGAGCCCTCGCCGACTTGACCAAAAATTTCGATTCTGTTCAGTTCTGTTCATGCATTTCGCCGCCTTCCGGGTCGCCTTCTACACGCTCGTCGCCACCGCCTGGCCAGCCTGTATCGGTGACCTCGCGGTCGACGATGTGCCCTGGGCGTGCACCGGGGACTCGCAGTGCGGTTGGCGCGCCCGCTGTATCGACAGCGTCTGTGTGCTCGTCGACTCTGATCGCGATGACGGCACACCACAAGACACTGCCGACACCGCACCCGACACCCAACCCGCCGACACACACGACACGACCGACACGCAGTCCGAGGAAACCACGGCGCCGACCGGCTTCACCTGTGATGCTTCACTCGCCTCGCCCGAGCCCGACCAGGCTGCAACCTTCGATGTGTTTTGGCACGAGGGCGAGAGTCGCTGGAAGATCACCGTCACACTCGACGGGCTCACGGCGACCTACGCACTCCCGGCTGACGTCGTTCTCCCCGACCCCACCTCACCCAGTGTCGGGCCCCTCCTCGAGTGCTGCGAGAACCCGTGCTGTCCGCCGCTTCCCTGATCGCCCTCGCCGCACTCGCGGCTGGCCCGGACACCCTCACGCTCGTGGGGCCGGACGGCGCTATCGGCTTTGGCGCCGCCATCGCTGCAGCGGGTGACGTCGACGGCGACGGGCGCGGTGACCTGCTCGTCGGTATGCCGCACTACACCGACGCCTTCGAAGAGGAGGGCTGGGTCGGCCTCTATCTCGGCAAGTCCGTCGGCCTCGAAAAGACCCCGGCCTGGACCATGACCGGCGGCCAGGCCTTCGCCCACCTCGGCCACGCGGTCGCCGGCCTCGGCGATGTCGACGGCGACGGGCGCTTCGACTTCGCGGTCGGCGCCCCCGGATTCTCCCGCGGCGCCGACCAAGAAGGCATCGTCTACGTCTGGCTCGGCCTGCCCACCGACGCTTCACCGCGAAGCTGGTCCGTCGAAGGAATCGAACCCGGCGCGCGACTCGGCTCGAGCATCGCTGGTGTCGGCGATGTCGACAGCGACCACCACGCCGACCTCCTCATCGGCGCCCCGGGCCTGGGCGACCTCGGGCGTGTCCAACTCCACCTCGGCACCCCAAACGGTCCGACCCCCTTCGCCGAGTGGTTCGTCGATGGAAGCGACTTCGGCACCGACCCCGCCGACGACCGTATCGGCTACCGCATCGCCCGAGCCCTCGACACCGACGGCGACGGCTTCTCCGACTTCGTCGTCCACACCCCGGCCACAACGCTCCTCTTCCTCGGGTCCGAACACATCGCGCGCACACCCGACGCCACCCTCGCCTCGTCGACCTCCAGCCTCGGCGACATCGACGACAGCGGCCAGACCGCCCTCCTCGCAAACCTCCTCGCAGCTGGCGACCTCAACGGTGACGGCTATGCCGACGCCATCGCACTCGCCCCCCCGAACAGCCGGATCGCCCTGCTCGCAGGCTCACCCACCGGCCTCCTCCCGACGCCTATCCGCGCCGGCGACTGCGTCTGCGAGGACGGCCCACGCATCGTCGTCGCGGCCGGCGACCTCGATGGGGACGGCATGGCCGACATCGCCATCGGCTCCCCCAATGACTCGAAGATCGAGATATGGCGCGGACGCTCCAGCGGCCTCTCATCGACCCCCGACTGGGTCGCCCCCGGCTATCAAATCGTCGCATCCGCGGGCGACGTCAACGGCGATGGACATGCCGACCTCATCGCCGCTTCCACCCGGCGAGCGGCCCAGTACCCCGACACCGGTGAACGCGCGGTCCTCTACCTGGGTTCCAGCAACGGCTTCACCACCCCACCCAAGACCTTCGCGATGAACATGCGCGCGAACTTCACCAACCGCCCGGGCGGCTCGCTCATCTCTCCCGCGGGCGACGTCGACGGCGACGGTTTCAGCGATGTTCTCGTTGGCTACGATGCCCACCAACCCGTTGGGTACGCGGGACCCGGCATGATCTCCGTCTTCTGGGGTTCCCCCGAGGGCCTCCTCGGGCCAGGGTCCCATCGCCCCCCATGGGTGGCCACTGGCGAGCCGGGCGACCAACTAGGCGCTCGGCACACCGGAGCAGGCGACATGGATGGCGACGGCCTCGCGGACTTCCTGGTCAGCTCCATACCGGTCGGGCGCGGCATGGTGCAGCTCTACCTCGGTGGGCGGTTCGGTCCGCGCCGGGTCTGGGACTCCTTCTCCCTACTCGATTCAGGCAACACCCCGGACCCGTTCCCAGTCGGCGACCTCGACGGCGACGGCACCTCGGACTTCAGCATCCAGGACTGGTACAACGCATCGACCGACGACAACTCGATCCTCCTGGGTGCAAACGGGGCCACCACTCCACGCGAGATCGGCGCGTCCGTCGTTAGCGAAGCCGCCAGATTCCGTATCGGTGTCGGCGACGTCAACGGTGACGGTTTCGCAGACCTCCTCACCGGTTCCCGGCTCTTCGGCAATTGGCGAGGCCGGTCCGACCTGTACCTCGGCTCCGCGAGCTCAGGTGTTGGACAACACATCTGGAGCTCGACAGGCACCACAGGCCCCAGGGCCCCACGGTGGGGCCGGATCGGCAGCCCGGCCGGCGACTTGGACTCCGACGGGTTCGCCGACTTCATGGTTCACGCTGGCGAGCACTCGGATACACGCGAAGTCATCGGCCGCGTCGCTGTCTATCTCGGCGGGCCCCAAGGCCCGCGCGATACGCCCGACTGGACCCACGATGGCGAGCTGCCATGGGAGAGCATGGGCGACACGATGGACGTGATCGGCGACGTCGACGGCGACGGCTACTCGGACATCGCGCTCGGCGTGTGGCGAGGCAACCTCGCACTCGTCGCCGAACCACGAATCCGCGTCTTCTTCGGCAGCCGCGGCCTCGGCTTCGCACCCGTCTGGCGCCCCAACTTCCACCTGCGCGACCTCTCGACCTTCGTCCGAATCCAACCCGGGGGCCGCGGCACCGCGGCGATTGGGGCCTATCTCGTCGGCTCTCTGCGCTCCGCATTTGGCATATCCCGCACCGCACTCGAGCTCGAGGTGAAACCCTTCGATATCCCCTTCGACGGCCGCGACACCCTGCTCACGCCTTACCAACCCACGACCCATGAGCCCAGCTCCATCCTCCTCCCCATCACCCACCTCGAGACCGATCACGCCTACCACTGGCGGGTCCGTCTCCGCTACGACCCCACCCAGAATCCGCCCCAGCTCGGCTCACACTGGATCGTCGGTGGCCAACCCGGCCAGTTGACTTCCGTCCATTTCCGCACCGGCAAGAACACCCCTCCGACTGTCGAAGACGCCGTATTCCTGGGCCTCGGCGCGGTCACGGGGGTGAGCCGAAACGCCCCCGGCCTGTTGGCCTATGCGCGTGACCCTGACGTGCGCGACCTCCTCACCGCCACTAAAGTCGCCGGACCGAACTCGGGCACCGCGACGGTCTTTCCAGATGGCACCTTCTTCTACAAACCCGACCTCGACTTCAGCGGCATCGATAGCTTCCAATGGCGCGCCACCGACCCGTCCGGCGCGTCGGCCATCGGGACCGTGACGCTGCATGTCGAGCCGGGTGGGGCCTGCTCGGCGGTCTCGCTCACCCAGTGTGGTCGTGGACGGGCGAGTGCCGTCCTTCAGACCGGGAGTGGCCTGATGGGCATGCGTTGCCGAGTCATCCAGGCCGCCGAAGGACGCCAACTCGAATGTGACAACAGAGATGGCACATTGGAGCTGACTGAAATTGGCCCCGAGATCTGCGGAGGCCCACCATGATCCGGTGGTTCACGGTCGTCATTGCGCTCGGCGCCTGCACCGACTCAGCGGCCCCGCCGCCACACCGCTCCGCTCCGCTTTCGATCACCAGTCTCGGCGTGCGCGGCGACCCGGGTGATCGCCTCGGAGCGGCCCTGGCCCGGGTCGGTGACCTTGATGGTGATGGGTTTGGGGACCTCGCGGTCGGCCTGCCCGGAAACGCGAGCGGACGGGGTATCGTGCGCCTGGTACGGGGCGGTCCGGACGGGCTCGCCGCCGTGGCCCCGACTCAAGCGACCCTCAGCGGCGACACCGCCGGTGCGGCCTTCGGCTCTTCGATCGCCTTTCTGGGCGACGTCGATGCCGACGGCTTTGGAGACCTCGCCGTCGGAGCTCCGGAACACACAAATCCCGGGGTCGCCGAGGGGCGTGTCTATGTGTTCCTCGGCCGCGCCGGGGGGTTCGACCTGACCCGCACCTGGACCATGGAGACCATCGTCCCAGGCCAGCGCTTCGGGGCGAGGGTGGCCGCCGCCGGCGACTTCGATGGCGGTGGTCGCAGCGACTTGTGGGTAGCGTCGGCGCCCGCCACCGGACCGGCGACCATCTCGCTCTACCGCGGAAAGGACCAGAGCCTCGAGACCACACCAACCTGGACGACCCCTGGCCTGACCGTCGCAGGCGCTGGCGACGTCGATGGCGACAACCTCGACGATGTCGTCATCGGCGACCCCACCGCCGACAACAACGCCGGGCGGTGCGACCTATGGCTCGGGACCGACTCGGAAGTCCCCCCGGACGCCCCCGCACGCACCTGGGTCGGTGGACCGGGCGAACAACTCGGAGCGAGCGTCGCGATGGCCGGCGACATCGATGGCGACGGCCTCGCCGACTTCGTATGCGGCGCACCCGGGGCCTATGGCGGCAAAGGCAAACTGCTCGTCATATTCGGCGACGCCGCGAAGGGCCCCATCGACTACGGCGGCGACTTGTTCGTTGTCCGCGAGCTCGGCACGTCACTCGCGCCCGCAGGCGACGTCAACGCCGACGGCCTGGCCGACCTCATCGTCACTGCAGGCGGCGACGGCGACGGCCAGGTCTTGGTACTCGCAGGCTCGACGAAACACACGCTTTCGGTCGAGCTCTGGCGAGGCCGCTGTGTCGACTGCGCCGATGACCACGGGTATGGCTCGACCTTGGCTCCGCTCGGCGACATCGACGGCGACGGATTTGCGGACATCGGCAGCGGTGCGCCCTCCCTCGACGAGCAGAACTTGCTCGACCTCGGGGCGCTCGAGGTCCACCGTGGGGCGCCGACTCTGCCCGCGCAGCTCGGGCAGCCATTTCCCTTCGGCGAGCGCGCCCCGGGTCAACGAAACGGTCCACTTGCGGTCACCCTTCAGGGCGACAAGACGGGCGATGGTCGCGACGACCTGGCGATTGGCGAGGACGGCCGGTGGCCGCCAGGCAGGCGTGAGCTCGCACGCGCCGGCCTGGCAGAAATCTACAGATACGAACCCACAACGGCCAATTTCAGAGGCCACTTAGGGTTCAGCGGTGTCCATGTCGACAACAGAGTCGGTGCGTCGGTCACATGGGTCGACGTCGGAAATCAGGGCTATGTCGATCTGATGTTCGGCCAGCCAGGTGTTCGGCCCACCACCGGCTTTATCGGTGCCGCCACTTTCGCGTACTTCTGGGAAGTTTTCGGACAGAATGACGGCGCCGCGATGGGGTCTTCGGTCGCAGCACTCGGTGATGTGGACGGCGATGGCCTCCAGGACTTTGGGGTCGGTGGTCCCGGCGAACGGTTGAGCCCGACCTCGGACCGAGTCGGTACAGCGGTGATTTTTGGAACCCGTGCTTCGACCCCGGGCAACCCACCGAAATTGGTGGCTCCGACTGAGCTCTGGCGGGGACTCGGCGCGACCCCCAACGCAGGCCTCGGAACGGTCGTCGCGGCGGCCGGTGACGTCGATGGAGACACGTTCAGCGATGTGCTCATCGCTGCCCCGGGCGAGTCCAAGGTCTACCTCCTGCGCGGCGACCCCGAGACGCTCGGGCCACTCGAGGCCATCGCAATTCCGACCGACCTCGAACACCGCGGTGTCGCTCTTGCCGCGATCGGGGACATCAATGACGACCACTTCGGCGACTTCGCCGTAGGCCTCCCCGAAGCCGGCGGTCGTGGCGTGGTCCTACTCTTCTACGGCAGCCGCGACGCCTTGCGTGTGGTCGAGCACCATGGGGTCGCCGAAGGCGATCGCTTTGGTGCCTCGGTCGCCCCGGCCGGCGATATCGACGACGACGACTATGCGGACGTCCTCATCGGTGCCCCCGGCGTCGACGGGTCGTTTGTCGACGGGGGCCGCGCGACGATCTATCGCGGTACCGCGACGGGCCTCGACCCGAACCCGTACTGGGTCCTCGATGGTGACCGTGTCGGTGCCAGCCTTGGTGATCTCGTGGTCGGGGGTGGCGATCTGGACGGTGATACCTTTCCCGATTTCGGTGTGGTCGCCCGTGACCTGAGCCCGACTGCCGGCTCCTTCGAGGCGGCACGCCTCTTCATGTTCCGCGGAAACGGCCGCACTACGAGCACACATCACCCCCGCCCCACCCAGCGCCGGGTCGCCGGCCCGCAAGCCGTCTCGCCTTACAGTCGCAGCAACTTCCCCAATGCCGTCAGCTTGGCGGTCCAAGGGGCGAGCCCCTTCGGCTCGGGCCGCCTGCGCTTGGAGACTGCGATCACGCCCGCCTACGCCAGCGCCACCTCGCCAAGCGCGCTTTCGGCCTGGTCACCCTACCTCGGTGATGCCGTAGAGCTTCGCCAGACAGTCGCCGGCCTCTCCAAAGCGACGGCCTACCGTTGGCGCACGCGAGTCCATTACGACCTGGTCCGAGCCCCACCCCAAGCCACCTCACGCTGGTACCTCGGCGGAGTCCCGGGCCAGCCCTCACAGGTCCACTTCCGCACACGCGACAACTCGGCCCCGGTCGCCGCCGACGACGCCTACACGTGTGCCTCAGACGTCGGCCTCGATGTCGTCGCCGTGCCCCCGAACGCAGCCTCGCCCGGTCTGCTCAGCAACGACTCCGACGCTGACTACGACACGCTCGTCGCGAGTCTGCCAGACGGGAGTGCCACGGGCCTGACCGACCACGGCACCGTCACCATCAACCGTGAAGGCGGCTTCCGTTATCGACCCGAGCCGGGCTTTGCCGGTCGGGATCGCTTCCGCTACCGAGCATCCGATGAGCTCGGCGGCGAGGCCACGGCCGAGGTGTCCATCATCGTCGTACGGGCAGATTGCAGCGCGGCCGTCGTGCCATCGTGTGTGCGCGGCGAGGTCATGGGCACGCTCGCCACGAGCGCCGGTCCACGCGGTTTCGCATGTCGGATCCAACCCAATGGCGAGGCCCGCGAGCTCGTGTGCGACCATGCGGATGGGGTGCTGCGCCTCACGGCCCCAACCTGCAATTGAGGTCCGGACTCAAGGACAGTCCCGGATCCGGCCGGTCACCCTCGTCGGCACGGACTTCGACCACCAGCCCGCCGAGATGGCATCTGGGACCGTGTCTCCATCGGTGTCGATGTCGGCGGCCATGATGTCGACCAGCGGCTGGCAGAAAAGCGACGTGAACGCCCGGCAGATGGGGTCTGGCTCGGTGCAGGTCTGAACAGGCGTATTGCACGAGAACGTTTCGAGATTGATGGCGGAGCCGCTCGAACCCTCCGGAAAGGTCGTACACGTGCAGTACGAGTCCACATGATCATTCCAGATCGAGAGCCACTCTGCCCGTGAGATCAGGCCCCCGAACTTCATGCCCGGTTGCCCCACGGCGAATCCCCCGAAGCCGAGTCCCTCTTCGTCGAGCATGATCTGTCCTTCAGCCCTGGTGATCGTCACTTCGGCATTGCGCAGGTCACTACCGATAGCAAACCCGATGACGCCGTAGGCTCCAGTGACGGCCCCATCCTGGAGCTCGAATTCCACATGGACTCGCGGTGTCACCGACTGTGAGATGAACGACGTCTCCTTCAAAGCGATGGTCCCCACAGCGGTGAATGGATCGGGACTACCAGTGGCAGGACTCCCAGTCATACCGAGCAGGTCCACACGATGGGCTCCGACAAGCACATCCGATCGCACATCCGGCAACCCCCAGAGCTGACTCACGAAAGAGGCCGAAAAGCTGCGCAACCGCTCATCGAGCCACTCGTTCAGGTCGACCGGGAAGAAGGTGCTCAGCGACCTCCACATCGCCCCGAACCCGTTGTCGATCTGCCCATCCCCATTGAGATCGAAACAACACTCGTCGACCGGGTCTCCCGTCTCGGGGTCGATCTCCCCAAAGCCCGCGTAGCGGTGCAACACCCCAAACGACCATGGGCCCATATCCAGCGGAAAGTCGCAATACGACCCGACCTCGACGCACTCGCCGAGCGAACAGAACGCCTCGAGCCCACACGCCTCCAACTCCAGCGGATACTCGCAGCTCGCCTGGCCCTCCACCACCTCGCAGAATCCGCTACCCGTCGCAGCCTCGGTCCTGGCCCGACGATCGAGCGTGCACCCGAGCTCTTCTGGCGGCTCGGTACACGGGTTGGGCTCACACGGGTCGACCACATCAACCGGCGTCACCTCGGCCTCGACGTCAGCGACCTCGGCCTCGACATCATCGACCGCTCCGTCACCGTTCGCTCCGTCGACTTCGCGCGTGTCCTCGGTCTCGACGTCCGCGTTCACCTCGGCGACCTCGCTCGGCTCTTCTGCCACATCCGAGACCTCCGAAGTGTCGATCGCTGCCGTGTCACCATCCGCCGCTTCATTACCGTCACACCCGGCGCCGCCGCCCAACACCACCAACGCGCACACCCACACGCCCGCAAACCGCTTCATGCCCGCTCCTCGCCCACTCTCAGAACTGGAAACCCAACCCGCCGACCGACCCCAGCAACGCCCCGCTGCCCACGAGGGCCAGCCCCACCCCACCACCGATCCATCCCGCCGCGTTCAAGGCCTGCGCCTGTTCCCAGCTCGTCAGCGCTTCGGCTCGTGTCATGCTCCGCCCGTCCGGCTCCCGCTCGAGCGAGGCCCTGACATCCGCGCGCTGCCCCTCGGCCACCGCTAGCGCCACCACCCCTCCGACCACCAGCGCCCCACCACCGACGACCAGCCACATCGGCGCCGCCGACGGCGTTTCCAACGCTTGCACTGACAAATCCGGCAGCGGATTCCTGAGCCGCACCAGCGTATCGGCCACCTCGAGCCGCTCGGCCCGGCTCAGGTCACTTCGCCGCTCGAGCTCCTCGAACAACGCCAAAGCCCCAAGCCCCGCCCGCACCGTCGCCCTGGCCTCCTCCAATCGATAACGCCCGACCGGCCTCTTCGTATGTGCCTCACCCCATGCCGCCGCCGCAGCCGCGTGCGCCTGCGACAACGTCGCCGCCCGCGCCCGGCCGACGATCGGAACCAGCACCTCGGCCAGCGCCACCGCCGCCTCGACCCGCTCAGGAGCCAGGCCACCCGTGGTCCCTCGAACCAACTTCAGGTGGTCCAACGCACGACCGGGCTCCGCCGCAACCAGCCACGCCTCAGCGGCCGCGAACAACCAGATGACTTGACCATCAAGATGATTCGCCCGCTCGAAGAGCGCCGCCGCCGCCGCCCCATCGAAGCCCTCGAGCAGGAGCTGCGCCTCGGCCGCAACGGTCTTCGCCGCGTCCAGGTCCATCCCCGGTTGCACCCGCCCACCGCCCCCGACCTCATCGACCTCGTCAACCTCATCGAGGCCGAGCTCGCCAGTCCCATCCGCCGACCCACCGCTCGTTGGCCCCGGCTCGGCCGCCGTCGCCGAATGGCTCACCAACACCAGGCCCCAAAGCACCCACCTCATTCGAACACCAGCGACACCCCGCAATCGGTTTGACACGTCCGCGTGACCGTCACCTTGCGGCTCGCATTCGACAGGATCAGGTCGTGGTGAACCACGTCTCCGTGGCGTCGCTCACGCTCGGCCGGCACCCACTCACGCGCCGCGACGACCGGTCCCGCCCCCTCTCCCGCCACGCCCACCTGCCGGCCCCGCGTCACCCCAGGCTCGTCCAGACACTCGCGCAGGCGCTGGAACAACGCTGCCGCCCGAAAGTCCGCCCCGCCCCGCTCGAAGCGCCCGAACTCGCATCGGAGCTGCGCCTTCCCATCGCCGGCCCAATGCCACACCCGACACTGACTCGTCCCAGGGATGACCCACGTCGAGTTCCAGCTCGTCACCCAATCCGTCGCTTGGACCAGCTCCGACTGGAGCCCCGCGAACCGATTGTCCGCGTCGCGCACCATCGTATTTGCCGCCTCGCAGAAATCGACGTCCTCGATGAACAGGAAAGTGCCATTCGGATGATGCGGCGTCGCCGCCTCGAACGACGTGGGTCGCTGCAACGGTGTCGACGGACGCGCATCTTGGACCGCCAGAAAGATCCGGTCGAGGCTCACGACCCCATTGGTTCCGGGCCGCGAGAGTGCCAATAACAAGGTGGACATGAATGGCGAATGGTGGCCCGCCGGCCCGTCCGTCGTCGTCGCGCGCCCTACCGAGGCAAATACGAGCCGGCTCGGATATTGGGCATATTCCTTGAGCAATCTGCGCAGCGACTCCGGATCGGACCTACTGCGATCCGGCGCCCCGCCACCCATGGCGACGCGCAGGTCGAAGGTCCCCCCATAACACACGTCGAGCATCACCAGCGCGTGCCGCGCCCGGCTCCCGAACAGCGCCCGTTTGAGGTTGTCGAAGGCATAACACCCTCGTCCACAATCGGCCTCGGCCCCGCCAAACACGAGGTAGCCAGCGTTGTCGATCTCGTCGAAGTGGCCGTGCCCTGCCACGAACACGAGCAGGTCATCGGCCGGGGTCGCGGCCTCTGCCAGCCGCCTCAGCTCTGTCTTGAAAGCCGAGACATCAGGTGCATCGAGAAACGTGACTTCGAAGCCGTAGCGCCGCTCGAGCTCGTGCGCGAGCGCCTGCGCATCGGTCCGCGCGTTTGGCAGCCGCGGCCAGGCGACATTCTCGTAATTGCTGGTACCGACGATGAGCGCCATGCGCCGCCCCACGACGCTCAGCGCAGCCGAACGGTCAGCGGGCTCCACCGAATCGGGACCGGACGCGAACGAGCCCGCCGGAACGAGCCCGGCAATGAGTGTCAGGACGGCGACACATGACGGCAGTTGCATTCGGAAAACCTAGCTGAAGACCGACCGACCGTCAATCCGTTGAAATCTAGGACTTTGTCCTAGTCAAAGACTAGCCCGAATGCCGGAAATCCGCGCGCACATCGACTCAGCGCTCACCCGACGCGCGCACCCGACAGGTCTCGTCGAGCTCGACCCACGGCCCAGCTTCCACGCCCGCACGCCAGCTCCGAATGGCAGCCACAAAGCCGCGCGCATCGAAGTCCACCGATACCCCGTCGAGCACCCCTTCACGATGCCGCTCGACCCGAACGAGGCGCCCGCCTCGGAAGATGAGCCGTTCACCATCCGGCCCATCTATCTGGGCAATCCGTCCGCGCCCATCACGCGTGATCTCCCCAGTCGTAATCATTCCGACCGCGTCACCAAACGCCATCGGCCGTTCTGATTCTGTCAGGGACAACGCTCCCCAGGTCGCAACCGCGGCGACGGCAGCCGCAGCGACGAGCGACCAAACCAACGTCCGCACCCGCACGGTTTTTGGCCGCAGCGCGGCCCGCACGTATCGGAGCTCCTGGTCCTCGAACGCCTCATCGAGCCGCGCCATGGCCGCTGCCACGAATCTCTCGTTTTCCAAACGTTTCCCTTCAGCGTCCGCATTCTCAGCGTCCATCGTCGGCCTCCTCGAGCGCTCTCAGAAGCCGCCCCTTGGCATGGAAGAATGCGGTCCTGAGTCCCTCCACCGTGGTGATGCTCGCGCCGAATTTCGCGCGATAGAGGGGCAGCAGCTCGTGGTAGTCGGACTGCTCGACGAGCCGATGGCGAATCAGCCACACGTCTTTGGGCTCGAGCCGCTCGATGACCTCGAACACGCGCCGTCGTCGTCGCGCCGCGTCGAGCTCGTCGTCCACCGCGACATGGCGGTCCGGATGCACACCGTCGAGGACCGCATCGAAGTTCTTCTGGATCAGCGCCGCATCGCGCTGCTCATCGCGTCGCGCCTGTCGGCAGAGATTTGCCGCAATGCCATACAAGAAGGTGCGCAATCGGCTGCGCCCTTCGAAACCCGGCAGCTTCTCCCACAGCACGAGCAATGCCCGCTGTGCGAGGTCATCAGCGTCCGCGCCGTCTGCGACCTGGCTCGCGCAGTAGCGGCGGAGGCTCTCGGCGTGCGCTCTCACCATGAGGCGCGCGACATCGCGATACATCGCGTCGCGACGGAAGGGTCGAGACTCGGCGCGTGCGACGGCCCACAACGCCTCGGCTTCGGCATCGAGGGTGTCGAGCGTCGAGCCCTCGACCACGTGAGGCGCTTCGACCACGCCGACGACACCGGGCACACTCGTCGCGCCAGGTGCCTTCGCCAGTCCCTCGCCGGTCGGTCCCGAGAGGACGTCAGCCACGGCACCGGGTTCGCCGAGCGCGCGTCCGATCCTCTTGCCGACTCTCGTCAAGACGCCCAGCAGCAATGGAACCCTCCCGCGTAGGAAGGAAGTATCATGCGAGCGAAGTCGGGGACCGTCAACGTGCCCCGAGCACTGCATCAAACCCATCGGTTCTGGACACGCGATAAACACGCCCGTTAGCTGCACGAGCGGCCGCCCCGTTTCGTCTCGAAGCATTGACCGTCGGCATCGCGGCCCTCTCACCGGACCGCGAAGACATAACGTTCGGCCACAGGCCCGCTGTTGCGCACGACGACGTCGCAGTGTCGGCCCACCTCGTCGCCCCATCGGCAGGCGACGCGCCCGACTCCCGTCGCCGAGCACACCGTGCGCAGGCTGTCATCGACGACCCAAAGGTCCAACAGGCTGCGGCCTTCACCCAGCACGACGACCTCGAACGAGCCAACGCCCAGGTCGATGAAGTCCCGTCCTTCGGGTCCGATGACCCTCGCCACGACCCGCGGCCCTCGACCTTCGGGCGACGACAAAGCCGACTCGGCGTTTGCGATACGCTCGAGTGTCGGTGGGTCGGAGGCCGCGATGTCACGCGCGGTGGAGAGTGCCAAAGCAGGTGTCGCGAGCCGCGGCTCGAGCGCGGCGCCGGTCGGCCGACCCGGGTCCGAGTCGATGTTTCCTTCGAACGGAATCGCGGGATGGCGCGCCAGCAGCGACGCAGCCTCCAGCAGCGCCTCGATCGACGCCGCCCGCTCGCCTTCCACGAAGAGCCGCTCACCGCGCACCCACCGTTCGAGTGTCTCGTCGCCGGCCGCGCGGATCTCCGGCGACGACGCGCACGCCGAGACGCTCAGGGCCACACCGAGTGCAGCTGCCCTCACCTCACCACCTCGATCAGCACTGCGCCTCGGACACCCTGACCGGCAAGCTCGAGGACCCAGCTCTGCTCACCCGGGCAGCGCGCACCGACGAGGCTCCGCCCGTCATGCGTGATGGTCGGTGCCGCGATCCGACAGACGGCCGACCAAGACGCGAGCGAGGGCACTGATGCCGCTCGTAGGGCGCTGCGCAACACGACGACCTGGCGCGCCGTCCTGACTTCCGTGCACCCGTTGGCGCTGCGAACCTCGACCTCGCCGACGACGATCGGTCGCACCGTCGCGACCTGATGACACGCGTGGAGCTCGGGCGGCGAAAAGGGCAGCGCAACCGGCACGAGCGGCGCGTTGCCACCGAGCCAGCTCTTGAGCGCGGCGACCGCCGGGCTCCCATCCCACCCGAGACGTTGCTCCAGCGCTGCCAGCTCTCGCCGCCAGCCGGCGCTGCGCGGGGCCTGCGACACCAACACCTGCTGCACCGCGAAGAGACTCTTCAGGTCACGCACGGCCGCTCGCACACGCGGCCCAACGAGCGGGCGCAACGCCTCGAGCGCCCTCATCCCCCGCATCGGGTCGGCCGACAGATACGCGTGGCAGGCCTCGGCGCCCGCGAGGTCTGCAGCCGCAACCCCCTGCAGCCGCGCCATGTCGAGCATGAGGCGCGCCACCAGCAGCTCCATCGGAACGTCCACACCATCGGGTCCATCACGACCGGTACGACGACGCTCACCCGCAGGGTCCGGCGACAACCGTGAACGACCGGGCACGATGATGGGACACGGCAAGGTACACGGATCGGGCACCAGCTCCGCGTTCGTAATCGCGGGCTGACACCACCCGACGGTGGCCGCACGCTGCAGGTGATGGGTCGCCCTCAAGACCGCAAGCTCTGGCAGCGCATCCCACCCACCATCGAGCGGGTCCCGTTGTCCGGCCACGTCATGCAGGGCTGCCAGCACCGTGGTCGTGGCACCGGCTCCTGCCGCGCTCAAGACCAGCGCCACCTCGAAGACCTGCGCGAGATCGTCCATCTTTCCGAGCGCCACCTCGACCGCAGCGAGGCGCGCCGAGAGCGCGGGGCAGTCGGCCGCCCAACCCAGCTCGGCCGTGAACAGAGCCTTCAACGCGTCGCGCCGGACGAGCGTCGCAGGCCTGAATCGCCGGCCCTCAGGGTCGCTCGCGAGCGCCACGAGGAAGGCGGCGCGACGATCTGCGCGAGCCTCGAGTGCGGCGTCCTGATCGGGGCACTTGCCACCGAGTTGGCGGTCGCCGGTATCGAAGCGCGCGTGTGCGAGCTCATGCGCAAGTGCGAACGCCATGAGCTCGGCGCCGTCGGAGCCTCGCCCCGCCCATGCGTAGTCGATGAGCGCCGACGACACGTACACCGTCGCAGACCTCTGGCAGAACCAGGCGCCAGCAGCGAGCTCCGAGGACCCGATGAGGCGTAGCGTCGGAAGTACCGCACCGCCACCCAGGCGCGCCTGCGCGGCGACAAGCCCTTCCCAGATCCCCGTGACCCAGGTGCGGGCCTGGTCGTCCGATACTGGGGCGAGCGCCTTGAGCGCGTCGCAATTCGGGGTCGCCCTCGCCGGCGGGACGGCGAGAATCATGAGGAGCGCTAGGATGAAACGATGCGGCACGAGCCTCTGTGGCGCGGCGGACGCCCGGCGTTTCGCACCGCGCGAAAAAGAAGGGGCCCTTTCGCGCGCAGTCACTCAACGACCCGGTGGGGTCCCGGGTTCCATCCACGCCGCCGCACGACGAAAGCTATCAGGCCCCGCGCAGGGTCACAACCGGGCCCCGACGCGGTCACCTCAGCGCCTTTGCCACGCGCTCACCCGTAGGTCTTACGAAGGTAGGCGACGATGTCGTCGGACTCGTACATCGCGGCACCCGTGTTCGGGTCGACGAGATACGGCACCTGCATCTTGCCACCCAGTGCGACCAGCTCCGGACGCCGCCGACCGCGCTTGCCGACGTTGTGCACCCGCGTATCGAGGTTCAGCGACACGAGCTCCTCGCGCACCTTGCGGCAGTACGGCGAAGCCTCGAATGACCAGAGCTCGATGAGCTTCTCGGGCTGAACTCGATTTGCATAGGCCGCCTCGACCCTGCTCCCCCGACGCCGCGACAGGGACGCAAGCCCCGAGGCCGCCGTATCGAGCGGGCTGAGTGCACGCTTCCACTTCGGGCGCGGGCCGGCGCCGTAGTGCGTGTGCAGGTGGTCGATGATGTCCTCAGACTCATAGAGGATGTCGCCGGTGTTCGGGTCGTGCAGCAGCGGGAACTGCGCCTTACCGCCAAGGGCGATGACGCGGTCGCGGTTGCCACCCTTGCCCGACGTCCGCGAGATGTAGCCGATGTCGAGCTCGACGAGCACATCGCGCACCTTGCGGCAGAAGGGGCACCCTTCGAACTCGTAGAGCTCGAGCGGCTTTTCGGGGAGCCGGGTCGCCGGCCCCTTCGCGACGAGTCCGCGACCGCCGCGCAGGATCGACGGCGCGAGCAGGTGGAGGTCATTGAGACTCTCGGGCTTCGGGATGGGCGGCAGCCCGGGGACGCGGATATGGCCTTTCATGTCTGTCTCCTTGGAGGTCGAATAATTCGAGGGTCAAATTTCTCGATCGCCGCGCTAAATAACTCGACGATCAAATATCTTGATCGTCAAGCGGTGACGAGCACGAGCTTGCCGGTGGTGGTCCCGCTCTCGATGGCGCGATGCGCTTCACTGGCCTTGGCGAGTGGATAGGTCTTGGGCTCGGCCGCGGGGATCTTGCCGGAGTCGACCCAGGCGAACAGGTCGCGCATGCCCGCCTCGAGAAGGTCCTGGCGCGTGAACAGGTCGCTCAGGTTGAAGGCCATGACCGATCGGTTCTTGTTGGTGAGGTCGAGAGGCGCGAACTTGGGCGTCCGCAGGAAGTCCCATGCGAGCTTGAGGAAGTTGGTGCGGCCGCTCTTGGTCTTCGGGATCATGGTCGAAAACCCATACACCACGAGACGACCAACCGGCGCGAGATGCTCGTAGCTCTTGCCGAGCGTCTCGACCCCGTTGGCGTCGCAGATGACGTCATAGCCGCGCGGCGAGATACGCTCCGCCTCGCGCCAGAGGTCGGCGGTCGACTTGTCGATCACATGATCGCAGCCGGCCTCTTTCGCGGCGGCCACCTTGTGCGCCCCACCGACGACACCGACGACCGTGCATCCCATCAGCTTGCCGAGGCGCGCCAATGCGGTTCCGACGCCACCCGCCGCCGAGTGCACGAGGATGGTTGCACCCGGGCGCGGATGCGCGAGCTCGCAGAGCGCGAACCAGGCCGTCATGTAGACGGTCGGGAAGGCCGCGGCCGCCGCCGAGGCTCCAGGTGTCCGGCGTCTTGAAGACGAAGGCGCGCTGGGTGGTGACCTCCGACGCGTAGCCGCCGAACAAGGTCAGCCCCATGACCCGGTCACCCACTTTGAGATCGGTAATGTCCGGCGCGAGCTCGGCCACACGTCCCGCCACCTCGAAGCCCGGGGTGATGGGCCACCCGACGTACTTCTTGGCCGTCGCGTAGAGGCCGCGGCGCACCATCGCGTCGGCATAGTTCACGCCCGCCGCCTCGACGGCGATCCGGACCTCGCCGGCCCCCAGCGGCTTGGGTGAGTCGGTCGCGAGCTCGAGGTTGTCGAAGCCGCCGGCTTTGCGGACGAGGATACGTTGGACGCTCTGTGAAGTGGTCATGGGGTGTTCCTTAGGGGTGGTCTACTGGAGGCCCTGCACTGAATGACCGAAGTGTTATTCTGGTCACCGGTGGTCAAAAAAGAGGTGCCGTGTGGCACCGGTTGAACGTTATCAGACGGCCGCGCAGCGGCTCAGGAAGCTGCTCGCACCAGCGCAAGCGGGCGGCGCAGTCCACGGATGAAGGTGTCGATGTCGGGGCGGAAGTCGAGGTTCGCGAGCCGGGCTTCGGCATCGTGGCGTCGTTCGAGCCGGACCAGGGCGGCCACCTCGAGGTCTTGGAGGATCCGCGCAACGTGTCGGATGTCGAGGTCCTCGCGCAACAGTCCTGTTTCCCGTGCCCCTTCGAGCGCGGCCGCGAGGTTCTCGCGCAGCTTGTCTTGAAGGCTCGCCACCTCACGATCAGCGCGTGGCACGGTCGCCAGCGTCTGCCCGACGAAGAGCCCGTGAACCAGAGGCCGGCGCGAGGCCTCACGTACTTCGGTCACCAGCAGTGTCGCCAGGAGCTCGAGGGCCTCGTCGGTCGTGCTCACCACCCGTCGTCCGGCCGAGAGAAACGCCCGCACCTCACGCTCGACCGCCTGCAGGAAGAGCTCATCCTTCGAGCTCACCGCCAGGTAGATCGTCCCCTTGCCGACGCCCGCCTCCTGCGCGACCTCGTCGATTGAGGTCTTACGGAATCCGAGCCGCGAGAACGCCTTCACGGCGGCGACCAGGATGCACTCTCGTTTGGCGTCGTCCACGCACTCTCCTCACAGGTCCACCGTTCTTCGACCCAACGTCGAGAACCCGATGACCGAAACGGAAAGTTGGTCAATCCCGCGTCGTAGTCAACCCTAAAATGCAATATGAAATGTCCCGACCCCTGCTTGGAGACCTCGGTTGGACGCCCCCAGAATGAAATATGAAATGTCGCGACCCCCATTTCGCCCCACTTCGGCGTGTCGGGCGGAGGGGTTGGGCTGAATCATAATCAGCGGTTAACGCCGCCCATCATTGTGCCCATCATTGTGGTCGATCCGAAATCCGGTCTACACTCTGCCGCCGGGGTGGTCGCTCTCTCGGCGTGACGCGAGACGTCACGGGAACGCTGCGTCAGGCGTTCCGTCCCGCGCGCCGCTCCGCATCGCCATTCATGGAGTCCCCATGTCCGCCTCCGCCCGCACCACCCAGCCCGACTCGTCGACCCGCACCAACACCTCAGCCGCGCCCTCGCAGGCCGCAGGCTCGGCGCGGAAGTCCGATGTCCAGCTGAAGCAGGCCCTCCAGGGCCACAGCTTCGCCGAGCAAGAGGCCATGTTGCAGCCGGTCCAGGCCCGCGGCGACGCAAAGGGCGGCACCGACACGGTCCACGCCGCAGCGGCCGAAGGCACCAAGGGCGGTGGCGGCTCACTCCCACACCTCGCGACCATCCAGAAGGCCTTCGGCTCACACGACGTCTCGGGCATCAAGGCGCACACCGGCGAAAAGGCATCACGCGCCAGCGACGCCATGGGCGCCGAGGCCTATGCAACCGGCAACGACGTCGCCTTCAAGGGCGCGCCCGACCTTCACACGACCGCACACGAGGCGGCGCACATCGTTCAGCAGCGCGAAGGCGTCGCGCTCTCCGGGGGCGTCGGCCAGAAAGGTGACCGGTACGAGCAACACGCCGACCAGGTCGCCGACGCGGTCGTGAAGGGCCAGTCCGCAGAAGGTGTCCTCGACACGATGGCTGGCGGCGGGAGCAAGGGCGTTCAGCGCTCGATCCAGCGTCAGGTCCAACGCAAAGAGGGCGACGCCACCGGCATCACGGGCGGCAAGGTTACGCTGGCCGACCACGCTGGCGGCGCCATCCCCGAGTCCGAGAAGAAGACCGCGCGCGACACGACCGTCGCCACCAACAGCAAGACGCTGGAAGACATGGCGAAGTCCGTGAAGACGGGCACCGCGCGCAGTGAACGCGAGATGCTCGCGGCCATCGCCGCCAACACGATGCCGCGCTACGTGGCACGTGTCGGCCCGAAGAAGAACTTCGTCAGCTACAAGTCCTTCGGGCGCCCCAACGACTTCATCTTCGCCACCGAGCCCGCCGACCTGGCGGGCCTGAGCCCCGTCGCCGCCATGTATAAGGTCGGTTGGGAGAAGGCGAGTATCGTGAAGGAAGCGGGGAACCCCATCGCGATCTGTATCCTCGACACGGCGAAGGTCGTGCCGGCGAAGTCGGACCCGTCCAAGACCGCCCAGGTCGGCATGGGCAAGATGGAGTGGCCGCAGCTCAAGGCCAAGGCTCTCGGCGATTCCGGCTTCGTCTCCGACTGCACGGCCGTCGGGATCACCGACGTCGGCGCCTGCTTCGACGTGTGGATGCAGACCCCCGTCAAGGGTGACCCCAAGACCTCCGACCCGACGCTCAAGGCCAACTGCCTGAAGCTGCGCCAGGTCCTCACCGACAAGTATGGCGCCAACCCGCTGTATAGCGGTATGGGTGCGACCATCACCGAAGGCGGCTCGCTCGGTGCGCGTGAGGTCATGATCACCAACAAAGACACCGGCTTCGCGCTCACGCCCGACAACCATGTCGTCGTCGACACCAACCCGGGGACCTATACCAAGTCCGAGGCGGAGGCACTGTGAGCGTCGTCCACGAGAAGGTCACGATCGCCGACGACGGCTCGGCCACCGGCGTGGTCGTCGTCCACCTCGACCGCCAGCTCGAGGGCGGCGTCGACATGAGCACCACCTTCGCCTGTGAACGCGCCAACGCGGCATGGCTCGCGGACGAGCTCGACAAGGCGCTCGACGCCTGGGGCTACCCCCGCACGGAGGCCAAGCACGGGGCCGATGACTTCGCCATCTTCGGCGGCGGCACCGATGGTGACCCGGTCGTCAACGTGCGCAACTCACGTCCCGATGACGCCGCAGTCCACCCGGGCCACTCCACCCTGGCCATGAGCCAGGACTCGACCGCCGCGCTCCGTGACCTCTTGCGAGCCATCGCCGCCTGAGGTCGCGGGACCCTTCCCGGCGAGCGCGATTTCAGCCCCGGCCCCCGAAACCTTTGCCGTGACCGATCGGCTGCGCTATGCCCTGCCGCCTTCGGCACCATCTCCTGATCAATAGGTGATGGTCCCAACGGTTCGGAGTCGACGATGGACGCGAAAGAGCGCGAGACCAGGCTGAACGGCGTGACAGGGATGCTCCAGCAGGCCATCCGGGCCGCTGAGAAGGGCGACTGGGCCACCGCCAAGACGCACATCGACGAAGCCGAGACGACCTTCCTCGCCCTCCCCGAAGAGCGCGACCCGAAGTGGCTCGGCCTCGCCGCCGCCCTCGCCGAAGGCCGCGGTCAGCTCGCACTCCGCGGTGGCAAGACCGAAGAAGCCCTGCCCCACCTCGAGGACGGCATCCGCCTCCGTAAGGAAGAAGCCACTGCCGGCGGCACCCCGCCTCCCCTGTCCATCGCCGTGGCCCTAGTCAACCTGACGGGCGCCTACCACCGCCTCGGCCAGGCCGACAAAGCCCTCGAGTACAACCGCCAGGCCCGCGAGACGCTCGCCACCATCGACCTGCCGCATGCCCGCATCTTCTTCACCGCGGCCACCGAGGCGCGCGCCAACCTGCTCTCGCAGCTCAACCGCCACGAGGAGTCGGCCGCCGCCTTCGCCGAAGCGATGACCCTGGCCGAACAACTCGCCGCCCAGCAGCTCCCCGGCGTCGCCACCCTGCGCACCGAGATCCTCGTCGCCGCCGCCCGTGGTGCGGCCCGCGCCGGCCAATTCGACCTCGCCGTGGAGCACTGCGCCAAGGCCGCCGACGTCTCGTGGGAACGCTTCGAAGCGAACCCGCAGACCGACCGCGAGGCCATGTCACACTTCGTCGCCGCGCAGATGAACCTCGTCGGCTTCGCCGAGGTGGCCGGCCGCTACGCCGCCGCCGAGGATGCGCTCTTCAAGGTGGTCCGCCTCATCGGCCCCGACCCGCGTGTCATCGAGCGTGGCCTGCGTTTCTATGAGACGCTGAAAACGCTCGACGACGCCAAGCTCGAAGCGGGCAACCTCCCGCGCGACGAAGTCGAAGAAAGCCACCAGCAGCTCCTCCAGATCGCCGCCGCCCGCCCCCCGACGGCGACCGCCTGAGCCCCCCGACCTCGATGGTACACCAGCCGACCACGCTCGGCTCCGAGCTGAAGGCCACGATTCGCTTCGCGACGCCACTCGCATTGGCGCAGATCGGCACCATGCTGATGGGCGTCGTCGACACCGCCGTCGTCTCGCGCTACTCCGCCTCTCACGCGGCCGGCACGGCCCTTGGCAACAGCATCGCCATGGGGCTCCTCGTCTTTGGTATGGGCCTGTCAATCGCGCTCGAGCCACTCATGGCCCAGGCTTTTGGCGCCCAGGAACGCGGCCGCGCCTGGGGCTGGTGGCGCACGGGCCTGCGTGTCTCGCTCATCGCCGCCGTCCCCTTGTCGCTCCTCTCCGTCGCCATCGCCATGTTCGCCGACAGCTTCGGCGTCAGCGCCGAGACCCGCGACCACGGCGTCGAATACCTCCTCGCTCGCACCCCCGGCAACCTCGTCTTCCTCGCCTGGATGGCTGCCCGCAGCTTCCTGCAGAGCCACCAGATGACGCGCCCCCTGCTCATCGCGGCGGCCCTCGCCAACGTCTTCAACCTGCTGGCCGACCTCGCCCTCGTCGATGGCATCGTCCAGTGGGGCGCGGCAGGCGCCGGCATCGCTACGTCCATCTCCACCATCGTGCTCGTTCTGAGCCTGACCCGCGCCATCAGCTATGTGCGCCCCCCGCCGGGCACGCCGATTCCGCCCGGCGACGTCCGCCTGCTCATCAAGCTCGGCCTCCCGCTAGGCCTTCAGCTCGCGGCCGAGTTCATCGTTTTCTCGACCTGCGGCATCATCGCCACCTCGCTCGGCGACGTCGAAGGCAACGCCCACCAGATCGCGCTCAACTGCACAGCACTCACCTTCATGGGCGCCGTCGGTATCTCGAGCGCGACGGCCGCCCGCGTCGGCGAGGCCGTCGGCCTTGGCCGCCCCGAGCTAATCAAGCTCCGCAGCCGCGCCGGCTTCATCCTCACCATGATGGTGATGGGCTGCTCGGCCCTCATCTTCGGCTTCTTCGCTGCCCCCATTGTCTCGATTTTCGATCCAAAGGAGGTCGAGGTCTACATCCTGGCCGCCGAGCTTCTCGGCATCGGCGCCCTCTTCCAGTTCTTCGACGGCACCCAGGTCCTCGTGTCGGGTGCCCTACGCGGGATCGGCGACATCCGCTTCCCCTTCATCCTCACGCTCGTGGGCTACTGGGGCGTTGGCTTTCCGGTCTCGCTCATCCTGACCTACGTCTTCGATCTGGGCGCCCAGGGCCTCTGGTACGGCCTGACGGTCGGGCTCGGCGCCGCCTCGGTCGGCCTCACCTGGCGCTACCTGCACATCGAGAAGAAGGGTGTGAGCCGCCTACAAAGCGGCGCGCCGGAGTCGGTCCAGGGCTGACCTGGCCTCGCCCCGGACTCCGGGACGAGGCGCCGATACCCGACCGACCAGCAGCTCGATACACGCTCAGTCGATGAGCGTGTAGCTGAACGTGAGCAGGAGGTTGTTCTGGATCTGCCACGCGTCGACGAGCTGCGGCAGGCGCATGATCTTCAGCTCGTAGTTGAGCGACGCCCACTCGAAGAGCTTGAACCCGAGCTTGCCGCCGATGTCGAAGTTGGTCAGCTCGACGACATCGCGGTCGGCCGCGTCGTCGTTGATGAACGGCATCATGACCTCGGCGCGAGCCTGGTAGTTGACCCGCCCCTCCTCGAGCTCGCCCTTGACCTCGACGCCGAGCACAGCGCCGCCCTGGATGACGTCCTTCAGCGAGGTCAGCTCGACGATGGTATCCGTCGCCGCATCATCGGCGACGATACGCGCCCCGTCCGCGAACGTCTGGCTCGCCCCGAAGCCGAGCCGGATATCGACTTCGACGTCCTTGCCCTGAATCGGCCGGAAGAAGGCACCGACCGCCTCCTTCAATTGCAGCGGCTGGAAGGGGTCGGTGACCTTGATGCTCGAGACCTGGGTCTCGACCACCGTGCCATCGACTGAGTAGTCGACCGGGGACGGGCGCACGTCGCGCCCTTCGAGAATCGAGGTCTCGAGCTTGAAGCTCACGAACGGACCCACGACCTCCGAGTAACGAAGGTAGAGCACCGACTCGAAGAAGAGCTGGTCGACCGTCTTCACGAACTCGTCGATGACCGGCGTGCGCGTAAAGACCTCGTTCAGCTTCAGCGTGTTACGCCAGTCGATGACATCCTGAAGGTAGTCGAGGCGACCGAACAGGTTCAGGCCGCCCGTGAACGAGTTGCCGTCGGGCTGCCCCACGTAATTGCTGTTCGAAGACAACGAGACGCTGGCTCCGAGAACGAGCGCCGGGTCCCAGCCCTGCGGCTTCGCTTCCTTGACGACCTCGGTCTCGGTCGGCAGCAGCCCCGGGTCCGCCGCCGCGAGGGCAGGTCCGCTGGAGAGCAACGAGAACGCAACGGCCCCCTTCAAGAGGGGAGAAAGCCAAGACGATCGTGAGAGAACGCGCATGTGTTGAACTCCGTGGTTTCGAGAACGTCGACGCGCCGGGGCGTAGCTCCATCTTTTTGATGGGTCAAGGCAGGCATGCCCGCATCACGTCGGATGACATTCGTAACCGGCCGGGGCGCGCGTCAATCCAGGCTGATCAGCGCCCTCAGCGGAACCTTAACCGCGTGACCGGAAAATCCAGTCAAGTTCCTGACGCGTAGGGTCGACAGGGCAAGTGTCAACATCAAACCCCGGTCAAACGGGGACCTCCACAAACAATCGTCCAGGGGAAATGCGATGCGTTCCATGCTCGCAGCAGCAGCTTTTTGTCTCGGAATCCTCGGCATCAGCGGTTCAGCGCTTGCCGACGGCTCTTCACCTGTGACCCTGGGCGTGGGTGGCGGCGTCGGTATCCACAAGGCGGCCGGCCCCGACGAGCGCTCGGAGACCGCCTTCGTCAATCAGGCGAATGTCCGCGTCAAGCTCCTCTGGATCCTCGGCGTCGACTACGCCTACGACCTGACCCGCGACACCGACCTCGTGAAGCCGCAGCCCGGCGAGCTCCACTACAAGGCGAAGATGCGCGCGACCGCGCTGCTCTACCCTTACAGCGGCGAGCGCGTGGCCTTCTACCTCGGCGCCGGACTCGGCGGCGGGAGCTTGGCCGAGCTCTTCAAGCCGGACTCGCCGACGAGCAGCTACCATGCCGGTGTCGGCTTCGAGTTCCATCTCGCCGACCACATCAGCATCGACACCTCGTTCATGCTCGTCGCCCCCGGCGCCCGGTCCATCGCTGACGCCGCGGTCGCCAAGGTCGAATCGGCCCTTGCCACAGGCGGCCCCGAAGCGGTGGCCCGCCTCGAGAAGCCCGGCTTCGACGACTTCGTCAGCCTCAAGAACCACGAGTTCATGGTGCGCCTCTTCCTCTTCCTCTGAACGAGCGACGGTGACGGCCTCGCAAGAGGCTGCCGCTATCGGGTGAGTCCTCGGTGACCCGCCCGCCTTGGAACCCTCAACGTGCAGATGTCCCGACGGCTTTAGCGTCGTTCGCCGCGACCACCGATGATTGACGCGACGGAGGTCCGACGAGCGACGCACTTCACGGCATCTCCGATACGCAGGGCCCACCGACCGGTGTCTTATTGGCGGGCGGGGCCCAGATGGGGTAAGCAGCGAACGCGCCTTTTCGTAGCCCCCGGGTGTCGCTTGGCCGTCTTTCAGGATGCGCTCCAATATGCTTTGACCCTGCTTCGCCAGGGCCGCTTGCGGCTCGACGAGCTCTGCAGCGTCATGGCTCTGTACGGCGCGCGCACCCTTCGCAACCAGGAGCACGTCGACCCGACGACACCGTCAGTCGAGCTCATCGACGAGCTCGTGGCCGAGGTGCTGCAGGGCAGTCAGACGTCCCAGCTCATGGTCGCCTCCGAGCTCGTGTCCCTGCTCGAGCTCTCGATGGGCTCGGGCCAGATTCGTGGTAGCGGCGACATCTCGCCCGACGACCTCGGCCCCGACTTTCAAGACCTCGACACCGACCCGGGCCAGCACACCGACCTCCACGGCCTGCAGGAGGACGCGACCGACCTCGGCGCGACCGGCGGCTTCGACGCCCCCAAGGACCGGCGCATCAAGCAGCGACCGGCCTTCACGACCGGCACCTCGGCTCGCCCCGGCACCTCCGGCCTGCCCGGCCAACCCGCCAACCGCACCCGGCTCTCGCAGTTCTACGCCTCGCTCGGCATCGAGCCGACCATCAGCCCCGGGCTCGACCGCGACGGCCCGACCCTCGATGGCCCGGGCACGACCCAATACGCCATGGGCGGGCAGATCGGCGAAGGCGGTGCGGGCCACGTGTACCTTGGCGTCGACCGCGACCTGCGCCGCTCGGTCGCCATCAAGGTCCTGCACGACAAGCACCGCAACAACGCTCTGCTGCTGCGCGCCTTCATCGAAGAGGCCATCATCACGGGCGGCCTCGAACACCCGAACATCGTCCCGGTCTACCAGCTCGGCTACAACGACGACCTCGGCCCCTACTATGTGATGAAGCGCCTCGACGGCATCACGCTCGGGACGGCGCTTCAGGGCCTACGCCGCCACGACCCGGAGATGGAGGCGCGCTTCGACCTCGACCGCCTGCTGACGGTCTTCATCGAGGTCTGCCAGGGCGTCATCTACGCACACGACCGCCAGGTCATCCACTGCGACATCAAGCCGAACAACATCCTCATCGGCCACTACGGCGAGGTGGTGCTCGTCGACTGGGGTCTCGCCTTCGTGCTCGGCGAGGCCGGCGCGCTCCAGGCCCGCGCCCAGTTCTGGAGCGGCACCCCCGGCTTCATGGCGCCCGAGCAGGTCATCGGCGACCTGGCCCAATACGACGGTCGCACCGACGTGTGGGCGCTCGGCGGCATCCTGTACGCGATGCTTTGCCTTGCGCGCCCGTTCGTCGGCCGCACCAAACAAGAGACCCTCGAGTCGGTCCTCCAGGGCGAGCTCGTCCCGCCATCGCGCCGCAACCCGGCGCGTAAGATCCCCGACGGGCTCGAGCGCATCTGCATGAAGGCGCTCTCGAAGAAGAAGGAGGACCGCTACCCCAGCGTCGCCGAGCTGATGGCCGAGGTCGAAGAACACCTCGCCGGCCGTCGCCGCCTGCGCCAACGGGTCGAGCTCGGTCAGCGGGCGCTCAACGAGTGCCGCCTGCTGCTCGAAAACCTGTCGGGCACAGAGGCCGTCGCGGACGCCCTGCAGACCAAGATCATGGACGCCAAGTCGGGCGGTGCCCCCGCCGTCGCGAGCTGGCGGCGCGACCTCCAGGAGCTGCGCGACGCCTTGTCGACAGCCTACCAGGATTCGGTGCGCATCGGCGTGGAAGCCCTCGAGGCGGGCGCCCACCACCCACCTCTCGACGCCCTGATGGGCGACCTCTACTGGCGCATCTTCAAGCGCCTCTATCCCGCCCGCGTCCCTTGCAACCGCGCGATTCAGCAGATGGCGACCGACATGCTGCGGCAGGTCTCGCGCACGTCGCTCATGGCCGTTGCCATCCACGGCAAACGCCTTGCGGTCGGCGGCGACGAGATGCCACCGGTGCTCCCATCGGCCCCGGGCATGCCCGAGCTCCCCGCCGCGGCCCTGCTCCAGGACCTGCCGCCGCCGCTGGTGTCGACAACGGGCGGTGACCCGCGCCGCGACCCGTGGCTCGAAGCGGTGCTCGCTTATTGTGGCCCAGAGCCGACAGCCCCCGACGCCGACACCGAGGGAGTGGCCTCCCAGCTCGGCAAGCGTCTCGCATTCCTGAAGGATGTCTCGCTCTTCTCCGACGTGCCCGGCATCGAGCTCCTCTCCATCGCCGAGGCGTGCGAGAAGCGCACCTTCAAGGCCAACACCGCCATCTTCAACGAGGGCGACTTCGGCGACTCGCTCTATATGGTGGTCGAAGGCGTCGTCAACATCGTGCGCGGCCACACGGTCATCAACACCGTCGGGGTCTCGCGCTGTCTGGGCGAAATCGCCATCATCGACGGCGCGACCCGCACGGCCGGCGCGGTCTGCGCGACCGAGGTCCTCGTCTACCGGCTCAGCGCCGAACGTTTCCGCGCCATCGTGAAGGACAACGGCGCTGTGGCGCTTGGCGTCATGCGGGTCCTCGCCCAGCGCCTACGCGAGGCGACCGCCCGGGAAGAGGCGCTGCGCCAGCTTCATCGGCGATGAAGCACCCGACCCGCGTCGGATTCGGGGCCACTTTAGGTCCCCGATCGAATTGACACCTCCGGCATCCCATGGTTCGGTTTGAAGCGTCAGCTCGCGCCACGTCGCAGGCCCGCGACGTGGCGGGCCGGAGCGTGCGCGAGCGATCCGATTACAGCACCATACGTTTCGTCTCTGTCAGGTCCGGAAACGTATAGCGCGTCAGGCGTCACCCGAAGGTCTGCCTATGTCCTCTCATGGTTTCCCCAAAGAGTTCGGCAAGTACATGCTCACCCGCAAGGTCGCCACGGGTGGCATGGCGGAGCTGTTCCTCGCCAAGACCCAGGGGGCCGAGGGCTTCGAGCGGGAGGTCGTCGTCAAACGAATCCTCCCCTCCTATTCGGAAGATGAATCCTTCGTAAAGATGTTCATCGACGAAGCCTCGCTCACCTCGAAGCTTCAACACCCGAATATCGTTCAGATTTTCGACTTCGACGTCCACGACCGCCAGTACTACATCGCCATGGAGTTCATCCACGGCGAGGACCTGACCAACATCCTCAAGGACGGCATCGAGAAGGGCATCCCGATGTCGGTCGCGCAGGCCGTCTGGATCGTCTGCGAGCTGGCCAAGGGCCTCCACTACGCCCACGTCAAGGAGCACCGCGGCAAGCCGCTCAACATCATCCACCGCGACGTGACTCCTCACAACGCGATGATCAGCTACGGCGGCGACGTGAAGCTCATGGACTTCGGCATCGCCAAGGCGGCCGAGCGCTCGACGAAGACCCAGGCCGGCATGGTAAAGGGCAAGGTCGCCTACATGAGCCCGGAGCAGGCCCGAGGCAAGCCGCTCGACCCGCGCAGCGACCTCTTCGCGCTCGCGACGGTCCTGTGGGAGCTCATCACGAACAAGCGCCTGTTCCTGCGCACGAGCGACTTCGAGACGCTCACGGCCATCTTGAAGGAAGACGCCGAGCGCCCCTCGAAACACCGCAAGGGTGTCGACCAGGAGCTCGACGACATCATCCTCACCGCGCTCGACAAGGACCGCGAGCGCCGCCAGGCCTCGGTCGAGGTCTTCTGCCGCGAGCTCACGCGCTGGTACTACAAGAACGTCGCCGACGTCGAAGGCGAGAGCCTCGCCAACTACATGCGTAAGCTCTACGCCGACAAGCTCGGACCAGCCGCTCCGGCCGAGGCCGCGACGTTGCGGGCCCCTGCCCCTCCTGTCGGCGAGCTTCCCCGCCGCGCCAAGGAGCGGCTTAGCGGCCAGGTCAACGCTCCCGATGGCGGCATCAAAAAGACCGTCGAGGCCTCCGTGCCCGACGTGTTGCGAGCCCAACCCCCGCGCCGCGCCCAGACGCGTGCACCCGAACAAGACCTCGCTTCGGCTGCGACCATCCTCGAGGACGGCGGCCTCAACCAGGCCGACCTCGCTCGCGCCATCGCCGAGAGCCAGCGCAAGAAAGCCGCGCAGACCCCTGACCTCGACTTCGGGGCGGCGGGCGCAAAGGGTGGCAAAGGGCAGGCCGCCGCAACCCCTGGCAAGGGCGGCAACGGCAAGATGATCGCCATCCTCGTCATCGCGGCCATCGCGGTCGGCGGCGCGGTCGCGGTCGTGCTCTCGCTGTAGCCCGTCGGGCAGCCACAAGGGGTGCCCCTCCCGAAGACTTCGACGGTTCGTGGTGGTCGGGCACCCACATGGGGTGCCCCTACCGAAGACTTCGGTCGTTCGCCGTAAGGGCAGGCCTTGTGCCTGCCCTGTTTCAGGCCAGTCGCGAGAGCAGCGCCACGAGCCAACGCGCGTGTTTGGCCATGAGCTCGACGGTCGTGAGCTCCTTTTCGGACTCGGGCGCGAAGTAGCCGGTGCCGAGGTTGGCGATGGCTGTGCCCCGGTCGAGGAATGGGTCGACGCCAGTGCCACCGCGGATAGGCATGTCGAGCACCTCCACCCCGATGTCGCGACCGGCGGCGATGGCGACCTCGACGAGGTCTTTGCGGTCGGCGAGGCGCGGCCCCATGTTGACGTACTGGTCGCGGAGGGCGACCGAGACCTGGAAGTGCTCGAACGCGCCGAAGAAGTCGGCGATGTGGCGCTTTCGGGCCTCGAGGGTGGCCGGGTCGAAGTCGCGGATCCGGATGTCGAGGGTCAGCGCCGTGACGGCGATATCTTGACCGTCGAGATGCTCGGTCTTCGAGTGAACCCGGTAGGCGTGTGAGTAGCCCTGCCAGCCGCTCGAGTCCTCGGCCCAGAGCGGGAAGGTGTCGACGGGTCTCGACTTGGCGAAGGCGATGACTGACGCGAGCATGCGGGAGACTGCGTCGTCGAGGATGAGGTCTGCGGGCGCGGCGTCGGCCACGCGCACCTCGAAGGAGGCGCCGCGTGGGATGTGAGGTCCGACGATGGCGGTCGTCATGCCCTCGATGGCGAGGCGGTCCCCCGGTCGCGCGAGCAGCGTGAGCACGCCGTCACAGTCACGCATGGCATCGGAGACGAGTCGCGCCGGGTGGACCTCGATGCCCGCGCGCGCGAGCGTGTCGACGAGCTCGGCGGCGAAGCGGACGGCTGTGCGGTGGCCTTCGGCGTTGGCGGTGGCGCCGTGGGTATTGACGCCGTTCAAGACGACCTCGAGCACCTCGAGTCTTTGGTCGGCGCCGGTCGGCACGGACGTCGGTCGACCGATGAAGGTGACGGACGCGTGGGCGGCGTTGAAGTTGGCGACGTTGACCTCGAACGGGAGGATGCCGTCGACCGTGAAGCCCGAGCGGACGCCGCGGCGGGCGAGCTCGTCGGCGAGTGATTCGACGGCTTCCATGCGGCCGATCTCTTCGTCCGGCCTGCCGATGAGCAACAGCGGCGGGTGGTCGATGGACGGGTCGCCGTGGATGAGCCTCGCCAGCGTCATGAGATGCGTGAGTCCCAGCTTGTCATCGAGACCAAAAGGGATTTGCCCGTCGCCATGCACGATGGTCTGACCGAGGAAGGGCGTCAACGACGCGTAGTGCGCGGTGTCGACGCAGATGCTCGGGTTGTTCGGGAAGGGCACTCGAGTGCCATCCCAGTTGGCGACCCGATGGAGCATCGACGGGTGGCCTGTGCCACGCGCGGTGTCGAGGTGGACCAGGAGTGCGATGGGGTCGGCCGACGATGGCCCCCCACCCTTACGACCCGGGCGCGAGGCGATGACGTTGGCCTGGTCGTCGCGGCTGACCTCGAAGCCGCACGCGGTGAAATGGGCGGCGACGAAGTCCGCGAGCACACGTTGGCCCTCGGACGAGGGGATGCTGGCGGATGTCTCGTCGCTCTGGCTGTCGATGGCGACGACCGAGACGAGGTGGCCAAACGAGAGCTCGGCGATGGCGGAATCGGAGACGGCGATGGTCATGTGAACGGCCTCGATAGGGGGTTGGCGAGGTGCACGAGGAGGTGGTTGACCAGGGAAGCAGGGCTCAGCGGCGCTTGGCGACGGCTTCCCACGAGCGGCCGAAGAGCGGCCGCATGAGGGGCAACGCGAGCAGCTTCGGGGTGAAGTCGGCAAGCCCGAGACGGCCCGCGCCGGGGACAGCGCCGATGGGTGAAACGACGATGTCGGCGAAGTCCGAGTCGGCGAGCATGAGCGTCACGGCCGCGCGCGTGAAGCCGCGGTGGTGGGTGTAGTCGGCCCAGACGACCCACGGGTATTCCATTGGAACACTGACGACGAGGCGGCCGCCCGGCGACAAGACGCGGCGGATCTCGGCGAGCAGGCGGGTCGGGCGCGCGACGTGCTCGAGGATGTCCTTGGCGAGGACACCCGCGAAGTGCCCATCGGGAAATGGCAAGGTGCCTTCTTCGAGGTCGACGACGGCGGCCTGCATGGTCGACGACGCACGACGTACGGCGCCGGGGTCGTGATCGACGCCAAAGACCTCGACACCGGTGGGGGCATATTGCCCAAAGGCGCCCGCACCACAGCCGACATCGAGGACCCGCGCCCCGGCGGTCACGGCGAGCTGGCGCCAGTATCGAGCCGCGAGCTTCGGGTCGAGGGGGCGGTTACCGTAGTACGCGAGTTTCTCGTCCAAAGTCGGACCTCCGTTGCGTCGGCGTGTAGCACTTCGCGGGCTTGAACACGAGCCGGTGATGACGACGTGGCCGCGCGCCAGGTGGCATGGGGGCGGTGACCAAGCCTTGCCCCCAGGCGATTCGGGGCCTATGTCTCCCGGCCATAGGAGGCTCCAGCCATGAGCAACACCCCGACCAACGATATCGCCCAGACCATCATCATCGGCTCCGGTCCGGCAGGCCTGACGGCCGCCATCTATGCGGCCCGCGCCAACCTCGCCCCGATCGTCTTCGAGGGTTTGCAGCCCGGTGGTCAGCTCACCATCACGACCGAGGTCGAGAACTATCCCGGCTTCCCCGAAGGCATCCAGGGCCCCGAGCTGATGGACACGCTGCGCAAGCAGGCAGAGCGATTCGGGTCGGTGCACCACTTCGAGTACGTCGACAAGGTCGACCTGTCGGAGCGCCCGTTCAAGGTCTACGTCGGCGACACGATCCACCGCGCGCACTCCGTCATCATCGCGACGGGCGCGTCGGCGAAGTGGCTCGGCCTCGAGGACGAGTCGAAGTTCCAGGGTCGCGGTCTGTCCTCGTGCGCGACGTGCGACGGATTCTTCTTCAAGAACAAGGAAATCTTCGTGGTCGGCGGCGGCGATACCGCGATGGAGGAAGCGAACTTCCTGACCCGCTTTGCGAGCAAGGTGAAGCTCGTCCATCGTCGCGACTCGTTCCGCGCATCGAAGATCATGCAGGATCGGGTGCTCGCGAACCCCAAGGTCGAGGTCCTCTACAATAAAGAGATCGTTCGGTATTTGACCGACAATGGCATGAGTGTCAGCGGCGCTCGGATGCGCGACACTGTCACGGGCGAAGAGATGGACATGCCCATCGACGGCATCTTCCTCGCCATCGGCCACACGCCGAACACGGCTTTCCTCGAAGGCCAGCTCGACACGGACAGCGGTGGCTACCTGCTCTTGAAGGACCACACGAACACCAACATCGACGGTGTCTTCGCGGCCGGCGACGTAGCCGACCAGCGTTACCGCCAGGCCATCACGGCGGCTGGCCACGGGTGCCAGGCGGCGATGGACGCGGAGAAGTGGCTCGAGGCCAACGTGCACGGCTGATGGCCGAGTTCGACTCGACGATCAACTGGGACGCCCTGGATGAAGGGCGTTCGGATACCGAGGTGGTCGTGCCCAAGGCCGGGGCGACCGCCGAGCGGCCCGCGTGTTTCTCGTTCATACGCCGGGGTCAGACGCTGGGTGGGTTCGTGGTGCTCAGCGCCGACGGACCACGCGCGTATGTGAACCGGTGTCCCCACGTGCCGTATGCGCTCGACTTCGGAGACGGCGACGTCATCCACGAGGGCGCCATCGTGTGTGTGAACCACGGCGCGCGTTTCGACCCGAAGACCGGCGCGTGTATCTGGGGGCCAGCTCGGGGGCGCGCGCTCGAACGACTGGTGGTCGAGGACCTCGGCGAGTCGTGGCGGGTCATCGTGAGCGACGAACCGGCGCACTGGCCTCGGGGACAGGCCGGCAACGACTGGTGATGTCTGAGTTTTTATCTTTGACGACCGCAGCCTTGGCAAATCAGTAAATACTATTTACTGTTTGCCGGCATGGACACGACACCCACCGAGCCGACGGTCGCACCGACCTCACGCGCCGAGAAACACGGCGCCAACCTGCGACGGATCCTGGACACCGCGATGGACGTCATCGTCGCGCACGGGTTCGCGGCCCTCTCGATCAACAAGCTCGCGGGTGCGCTCGGCTTCACGCCGGGCGCGCTCTATCGATACTTCCCGAGCAAAGATGCGCTGCTCGCAGAGCTCGTCGCCGAGATCATCGAGGACATCGGCGAGCGCGTCGCAGCGGCGACGGTGAGTGCGCCCGGCGAGGCGCCCGAGGCGAACCCGCTTGCGCCGATCGAACGGGCCGCGACCGCCTGGCGTGACTATGCCCGGACTTCGCCGCATCGTTTTGGCCTCATCGCCGCACTGCTCGCCTCGCCGCAGATCGTCATCACCGAGCCCGCGCCGGCGCTCACCGCCATCGGCCACATGGTCAAGGCGCTGACCCCGCTGGCGCTGGCCTTCGAACGCGCAGCGGCGATGGGTGTGCTCGAGCCCGGCGACGCGCGTGAGCGGACGCTGCTGCTGTTCGCGGGGTTGCAAGGTGTGCTGAACCTGCGCAAGCAGGCCGAACGCGCGCCAGACCAGCTCGACCTCGACCGCCTCTATGCGGCCATGTTCGACACCCTCATGCGCGGCTTTGGCCGCACCCCGACCCTGCCGACTCCCGGAGCCCGCCGATGATCACTATGCTTGTCGCCATCGTCCTCGGCATCCTTACGTGGACGCTTCTCGAGTACGTCTTCCACCGCTTCCTCGGGCACTCGAAGGGCGCCAACAAGAACCCCTTCGGCGCCGAGCACACGGCCCACCACAGCCGCGGCAACTACTTCGCCCCGAGCTGGAAGAAAGGGCTGGCGGCCGTCGTGTTCACGGCGATGGTGTTGCCGCTCGCGTCATTGCTCGCTGGCTTCGAGCTCGGCCTCGCCTACACGGCTGGGCTCATCGGGTTCTATGTCTCCTATGAAGCGCTCCATCGCCTCATGCACGTCTACGAGGGTTTTGGGCCCTTCGGTCGGTGGGCGCGGCGCCACCACTTCTTCCATCACTTCCACGACCCGAAGAAGAACCACGGCGTCACGAGCCCGATCTGGGACCTCGTCTTTGGCACCTATCACCGCGTGAACGCGCCCGTCGAAGTGCCCGCGAAGCTGGCCATGCAGTGGCTCACCGACCCGACGACCGGCGAAGTGAAGCGCCACCTCGCGGACAGCTTTGCCCTGCGTGGGACCACCAAGAAGGCATGCGCGCCGCAGCCTGAGGCGATCGGGCGACAGATGCCTTTGAATCCGGCATCATGAGCTGCGTCCCTTCGCCCCTGTGACGCCGCGAAGCGCTTCGCGAACCGCCACCCGAACGCACCGCACAAGGACCACCCCATGCGCCTCGCCCTCGTCTGTATGCTCACCCTCACCGCCGCCTCGGCCCATGCCGCCGACCCCAAGGAACCCGATGGCGCCTACGAGGGGCGCGCTCTGCCCGAGGTCGTCAAGCGCCTCATCTGGGAGAAGTCCTGCGATGTGGTGCAGAAGAAGTCGGTCGACTGCACGAAGGAGCGCTGCATCTTCAAGGACTCGAAGGGTGAAGGTTTCGAGCCCGACATGCAGCCCTGGCAGCATGTGCTCATGTACGAGTGGGCCGTCGGCGGCAACGCGGTGCAGCCCGCCATGATCGAGGGCAAGCTCGCGGCCGAGGACGAGGTCACCGACCCGCGCACGGCCTTCTCGTTGCTGAGCGGGCTCAAGCTCGACCTGAACCCCGACGACTACATGATGCAGCTCAACCCCGCGCTCGTGCGGTGGGTGGCACGTGAGCTCATCCCGCCGGCCGACACGCCGATGTGTGGAGTGACCGCGCGTGACGTGTATGCCCAGGGCTTCGCCACGCCGATCCGCCAGGCCGTCGATGTCTACGCCAAGCTGAAGGCGAAGGGCATGACCAAGGGCATCAAAGTCGCGGAGCTCGAGAAGAACTTCAATCAGCAGCGCGGCCGCTTCGCGAGCACCTGCGACGGGCTCGTCAAGAAGTCGCCGGATGACGAGAAGTGGGGTCGCATCATGGTCTGCTGGTGGTGGCTGCGACGCGCCGCGACGACCGGCACCGACGACCTCGCCCTGCTCTTTTCGAAGGTGCTGAGCGAGTACGACCCGGACACCCACAAGACCTTCGCCAAGGTCTTCCCCAAGCCCGCTGTCGTGAAGCCCCCGACTCGCGGCAAGGGCGGGACCTTCTGAGACGGTCCTGAGATCGTCCTGAGATCGTCGCTCACGGTCGTGTGTGAAGGAAGGCAGGTAAGGCCGGGTGAGCGCTGATGCTCGCGTGGCCTGGTTCTCGCGCCCACGACCTGAGCAGCCCTGCTCCATTTCAGTCTTGGCCCTCGTTGCTGTTCAGGCCCCGGAGAGTTCTGCGTCACTGTCCCGGTCATCGGCCCTCCCGCCGGTATGAGCCCTTGCGGAGGCATCATGCGCGCCGTCCAGCGACACACGACCCCTGAGTCCCAGCAGATCACGACCCACCAGGCGCCCGTTCAGCGACACGAGTCGCTGCGCGGCGTCGACTACGACACGGCTGTCCAGCGCCTCGCCCCGGTCCAGGCCAAAGAGGACACTGGCAGCGTGCACGCAGCAGCAGAGCGCGGCACCTCAGGCGGCGGTGGCGCGCTTCCGTATATGGGGCAGATTCAGAAGTCCTTCGGCGCGCACGACGTGTCGGGGATCTCGGCGCATGTCGGGGGCAAAGCGACGGAAGCCTGCGAGGCGATGGGGGCAGAGGCCTATGCATCCGGCTCGAGCGTCGCCTTCAAGGGCGGCCCCGACCTCCACACCGCCGCTCACGAGGCCGCTCACATCGTGCAGCAACGCTCCGGCGTGCAGCTGTCGGGAGGGGTCGGCAAGGTCGGCGACAGCTACGAGCAGCACGCTGACGCGGTGGCAGACAGGGTGGTCCAGGGCAAGAGCGCGGAGGACCTCCTCGGCGGTGCGTCGTGGGGCGGCGCAGCCGCGGTGCAACGCTCGCTGCAGATGAAGGACGACAAGGGCTGGTTGGAGCGCCTCAAGGCGTTCTTCCTCGAGGCCAAGCTCACCGGCCCCCAGCAGGAGGTCGCCAAGCTCCTGAAGACGAAACACGGGGTGGATGTGTCGGGACTTCCGACCTCGACCTTCGCGAGCCTGTATCGGGACGCCGGCGGCGACAACGCCAAGCAGAGCCCGGACAAGACCGCCGCCAACATGGCGAGCGCTGCGCGCGACATGGTCGGCGAGTCGAGTGGGAAGCCAACCCAGAAGAAGGAATCAGGCGTCGTCTCCGGGGGCTCCGTCCAGCGCAAGGAGGCGCGCCACATCCAGCGTAAGCTCAACGAGAACAAGATCCGCAAGGCACTCTCGTCGCCAGACGCGCAGAAGCTCCTCGAGGAAATCAAGGGCGCGGCCTTGCAGGCGAAGTCCACCTACGACACGATCAAGGACAAGAAAGAGCAGCTCGAGACCATCATCGCGGCTATCGATGCCCTCCGGACTCCGAGCAAGACCGCGGGCGACGATGTGCGACGGTTTCAGGCCTTCTATAAGGCCATCAGCCTGGCGATCCCGAAGATCCCCGTCGTCTCCGACTTCAACGACATGATGATCGAAGGACTGGCGAGCGTGGCGGTCGCCTTCGACAAGATCTTCGGGCATCGCGACCAGAGCCAGAAGGAGTCCGGAATCGGGTTGAGCCTTTACCAACAGACCGGGGAAAGCAACGCCCTGATGTGGTGGGCAAAGGGTATCGAGAACTATGACAGACCGGCTGCCGTGAAGCCCACGTCCGGCATGGTGAAGGGATGGTTGACGAGCAAACAATCGATTCTGGCCGCTGCCACCGGAGTGAGCGTGGACAACACGGGTATCCACTCGTGCGACAACGCGAAGGCACAGGGCTTCGGCGCCTATCGGAATTGGATCTTCATCCACCGAAAAACGGTCGTCCCCTTCATCGAAAAGCTCACCGGACCGCTTAGCTGAGCGCCAGCCGAACTGCCTCAACAGGGGCGCGGAATCTCGGGGCGCGGTGAGGCGACGATACGCGTGGTCCTCGGCGAGGGCAGCGCCGCTCGACGGGATGAGCTGAGTCCCAGGTTGCAACCACCGCGCGCTGCGGCTCGTGTCAGACGACCGTGTTCGTCAGTGAGCCGAGGCCCTCGACGGTGATGACGACGGTGTCGCCCGGGACGAGCGGGCCGACGCCGGACGGGGTGCCGGTGGCGATGATGTCGCCGCGCTCGAGTGTCATGATCTGGCTGATGTACGCGATCATCTTGGAAATCGAGAAGATCATCTGGTCGAGGTGGCCGTCCTGACGGAGCTCGCCGTTGACGGTCAGCGAGATGCGTTGGGACCCGGGACGGAAGTCGGTGTCGACCCACGGGCCGACCGGGCAGAAGGTGTCGAAGCCCTTGCCGCGCGTGAACTGGACGTCTTTGCGCTGCAGGTCGCGGGCGGTGACGTCGTTGACGAGGGTGTAGCCGAGGATGAACGTCTCGGCGTCGGCCTCCACGATGTTCTTGCAGGTGCGGCCGATGACCACGCCGAGCTCGGCCTCGTGGTGGACGAGCGCGCTCATGTGGTGGGGGTACCGGATCTCACCGCCGTCGGGAAGCAGCGAAGACGGCGGCTTGAGGAAGATGAGCGGCTCCTCGGGGACGGCGTTGCCGAGCTCCTTGGCGTGGTCGGCATAGTTGCGGCCGATGCACACGATCTTGGTCGGGGTCGCGGGGACCTCGAGCGCGACCGCTTCGAGCGGCAGGACGTCGCCCGAGGGACCGGGCGTGCCGCCGTCATACGGGCTGGCGTCCAGGGGTTGCAGGCCGTCGTCGGTGACGAGGCCCCAGCGGTGTTTTCCGAGCAGCGTGAAACGGCAGTATCGAGGCATAGTCGAGACATGCCCGAACTCCGCGGGCGATGCACGCCCGTTTTGAGGGTCTTCCCCGGAGCGTCGGCGTGCCGAAGTTCAGCCGCTTATGATGATCGATCGCCCCACCCTCGCCATCCTCGACCTCGTCACCGCGCGTATCACCGGACGTCACCGCGCACGTTTTCTCCACGCCATGACTACGACCGATGTCGCCAAGATGACGCCAGGCCAGGCCGGCTTCGCGATGATGGCGACCTCCAACGGGCGGCACATCGGACAGGTACGACTCGAGGTGGAGGCGGACGCCATCGTGATGTCGGGGCGGCGGACCTCGGTCGAGGCAGTCCTCGAAGGCCTCAAGAAACACAAGGTCGCCGACGACGTGAAGTGGGTGGTCGAAGGGGCGGGCGAAGGCGCGCCACTCAAGACGACGACGCTCGCAGTGCATGGCTCGTTCGCGTCGCAGATCCTGGGCGCCGTGTTCTCGGGCCTCGAAGGGGTGGACGGCGGGCGCTGGGTCGACGTGCAGCATCCCGAGCATGGTAGCTGCCGACTCATCGGGTTGACGCCGACCGAGAGTGAGCTCGGGGTGCCGACGGTGCTCGTGCGGACGGCCGCCGACGGGGCTGCGCGACTGCGCGTGAGGTTGCTGGCGGCAGGCGCGGAGCCGATGGACGAGGCGACCTGGGACAAGAAGCGGGTGGAGGCCGGCTGGCCGCTCGATGGCATCGATGTGGGCTCGGACGATGTGGCGCTGGCGAGTGACCGGCTGGGTGCCAACGTCTCGTGGAGCAAGGGTTGTTTTCTTGGACAGGAGGTCTACGTGATGGCGCGTGACCGGGGAGAGCTCCCAAAGAAGCTGCGCGCCGTGCGGTTGTCTGCGGGTGAGCGGCCCGGCGTCGGTGACCTCGTGGAGCCAGAGTCCGGAAAGGTCGTGGGGCGGCTCGGGAGCGTCGTGCCTTCGGGCGGCGGGTGGCTCGGGCTCGCGATGATGAAGCGTAAGTCGGCCGAGCCGGGGACACCTCTCATGACGGCCGATGGGCGTGAGGGCCGAGTAGTTACCGTGCCGTTGGGCGCGAGCCTTTGAGTTGCGCCTGCTCACGAGAACATGCTGAATAGAGGCTCTTGACCTGGCGTCCCGGCCCCGGTCTTGTAGTCAAGGGTGCGGGTCGCCCGCATCTGGACGGATTCTGGAGAACACCTTGATGAAGCGCTTTGCCCCTGCTTTCGTTCGTCGCGCACTCGTCGCGGCCGGTCTTGCCCTGTGTGTGTCCGGGGTCGCGCTTGCGGGCGGGCCGCAGCTCGACGAGGCGCCGCCGCCCAAGCCTGGGGTCGAGACCGGGGCCGAGCTGTATACGAAGAGCTGTGGCAAGTGCCACGGGCCGGATGGCAAGGGCGACACCGGGATGGGCAAGAAGGGGCGTGAGAAGGGTCAGCGTTGGCCCGAGCTGAACGCGTCCAAGCTCGAGCGCGCCAAGGTTCTCGCGGTGATTCGTGACGGCATCGCCGACAGCCCGATGAAGCCGTATGGCGAGAAGATGTCGGCGGGCGAGCTCGAGGCCGTCACCGACTTCGTCATCGGCCTGCGCAAGTAGTGGGCATTCGCACGTCCTGAAAGGGGCGTTCGGAAAAGGAATCGGCCCTTTCGAGAGAGGCGCGCGGGCGCGTCCCGGCTCTACGTTTGGCTTTCCGATCTGCGGGTGGCGCGTGTTATAGGCGCGCCGGCCCTCAAGATGGTCGATGGAGGCAGGACGTGGTCGATTTTCGCCTGAGTGACGAGCAGAAGCAGATCCAGCAGCTGGCCCGCGACTTCGCCAAGAAGGAAGTCATGTCGGTCGCGGCGCACCACGACGAGACGGGCGAGTTCCCGGTCGAGGTGGTGAAGAAGGCCTGGGAGACCGGCCTGTTGAACACCAAGATCCCGGTCGAGTACGGCGGGATCGGGCTCGGCGTCTTCGAGAGCGCGATCATCGCCGAGGAGCTCGGCTTCGGGTGCACCGGCATCACGACCGCCATCGAGGCCAACAACCTCGCCGAGGCGCCGCTCATCGTGGCCGGCTCGGACTCGGTCAAGAAGCGCTTCCTGCTGCCGATGACCGAGGAGTTCAAGATGGCCGCGTACTGCGTGACCGAGCCGTCGGCCGGCTCGGACGTGGCAGGCATCCGGACGACCGCGGTCAAGAAGGGCGACCACTGGGTCATCAACGGCACCAAGCAGTGGATCACCAACGCGGCCAAGGCCGACTGGTACTTCGTGCTGGCCTACACCGACGCGGCGGCAGGCCATCGCGGCATGACGGGCTTCGTCGTCCCACGCGAGACGGCCGGCGTGTCGGTCGGCCGCAAAGAGAAGAACATGGGCCAGCGCGCCTCGGACACACGCCAGGTGGTGTTCGAGGACGTGGCGGTGCCCGACGACAACATGGTCGGTGGGCTTGGCCAGGGCTTCAAGGTCGCGATGATGGCCTTCGACGTCACGCGCCCGATGGTCGCCGCGGCGGCGGTCGGGCTCGCGCAGCGATGCCTGTTCGAGTCGATCAATTACGCGAAGGAGCGCAAGACCTTCGGCCGTCCGATCAGCGACTACCAGGCGGTGTCGTTCATGATCGCGGACATGGCGAAGTCGGTCGAAGCCGCGCGGCTGCTCGTGTGGAAGTCGGCTTGGCAGTTCGACCAGGGCGAGCGTAACAGCCTGTTGGCGGCGATGGGCAAGTGCTTCGCAGCCGATGAGGCGATGCGCATCGCGACCGACGCGGTGCAGGTGTTTGGCGGCTACGGCTTCAACACCGAGTACCCGGTCGAGAAGCTGATGCGGGACGCCAAGATCTTCCAGATCTACGAAGGCACGAGCCAGATCCAGCGGCTCATCATCGCCAAGCACCTCTTCGGCTGAGACGGGGCTCAGCCCTGCTCAGGTCGGCGGGTGACGCCGGAGGTGCTCGCTCAGGGCGGCTTCGGTGCGCGCGAGCTCGGTGGTGTCGCCGAGCGCGCTGAAGATCGTTCGCGCCTCGTGCAGGTCGGCCAGCGCCTTCACGGCCAGCTCGGGCGACTCTTCGCGCAGCGCGCGCTCGCTTCGGACGAGGCCGCGGGCGCGGAGGGCCGGGCCAAGTGAAGGTCCGGCGTCGAGCACCGTGGCCAGCCCGACTGCTTCGTCGGCGAACATCTGCGCACGCAGGAGCTCGTTACGCCGCAGCTCCAGGATGGCGAGGTTCTTCACCACGTCGGACAACGTGCGGAGGTCACCCGTTTCACGAGTGATTTCACGGGCTTCAATGAGTGCGGAGGCGGCGTGTTCGTAGTCGCCGAGCTCGAGGCGGGCCTCGCCGATGTTGTCGAGCAGGGCGCCGATGAGCTCACGTTCGCCAGCCACCTCGGCCGAGTGCAGGCCTTCTTTCCAGGTGTCCACGGCCGACTCGCGGTCGCCCCGGAAGAACGCGATGGCGCCGAGCGTCATGAGCGCGCGCGCCTCACCCGCCATGTCGAAGGCCGAGCGCGACAGGCCGCGGGCCTCTTCGAGCAGGCCACGTGCGTCGTCGAAGTCCCCGCGCTGCAACAGGATATTGGCGATGAGACCGAGCGTCTCGGCGATGAGGCGCGGGTCGCTGAGGTTCTTGCGCAGGACGAGGGCTTCCTCGAGCAGCGTGCGGGCTCGGTCGTAGCCGCCGTCGCCGCCCATGACCCAGTGGAGACGGGCGAGCTCGGTGAGCGAGTCCGACGAGCCCTTGGCGCTCGTGGCGCGGCGGAAGAGGTCGGACGCGATCTCGAGTGCGGCCTGGGCCGGCGGGTAGTTGCCGAGCGCGCGATGGGTCTTGCCGATCAAGAGATAAGCGCGTGCCGCGATGGGCTCGACGCGTAGGGCGGTATTGGCCGAGCCGAGGTTGTTGGCGTTTTGCCAGGGGGCGGCCAGCGCGCGCGATACCTCGAGGGCGGCGGCGCCGAGGCGGCGGGCGTCCTGCAGGTCGCCGACCTTCTGGGCGAGGTCGCCGTAGGCGAGGAGGACCTCGGCGATGAGGGCGGCGTGGTCGAGGCCACGCGCGGGGCCATGGAGGCCGAGCACATGCAGGGCCTGGCGGTAGAGCTTGCTGGCCTCGCCCATGGCCAGCCCGGCGCGGGCGGATTCGGCGGCGCGAAAGAGGGCGCGGGCGGCCTCCTGCGGGCGGGCGGCGACGTGCCAGTGGTAGGCGACGCGGAGCGCGCTGGGGTTGAGGCCGGTGCGGTCGAAGCCCGGGGCGTTGGTGGCGAGTGTCAGGACGTGGTCGAACCACTGGCCGGCGAGCGCGTGAAGGACGACGCGGTGTTCGTCGGAGAGGTCGTCGAGCAGCCTGGCGCGATCCGAGCTGTGGGCGAAGATCCAGCCGAGGCGCCCCTGGGCGCGCACGAGGCCGGCGCGCTGGAGGTGGTCCAGGGTCGCGTCGAAGGCCTGGTGGGTGGCCGACTCGGAGTCGGGGGCGCCGTATAACAACGCCGATTCGGGTGCGCCGAGCGCGAGCGCGATGCGCGGGGACATGGCGGTGGCGACCGCCGCAAGAGCGGGCGTGTCGAAGTTCGAGCCGATGACGGCGGCGACCTGGAGCAGCGTGCGCTGGGCGTCGGTGAGCGCCTCGACTCGGAGGCGTGAGGCGTCCTCGAGGTCGAGCGGGAAGCGGATGGCGGCGCCGGGAACGACGACGAGGCCATCGTCCGTGAGGCGGCACAGGCCGGTCTGAACGAGGAGGCGCGTGCTCTCGAGGAGCAGGCGTGGGCTGCCGCGGGCTGCCTCGACGAGGCCGCGGATCATGGCCACCGTCGGGGCGGCTTCGGGCTCGGCGAAGAGGCCGGTGATGAGGCGCTCGAGGTCACGCTCGTTCAGCGGTTCTACGAGCACGCGGACCCGGGCGACGTCGGCCTCGGGGGCGCCGTCGCCCGGGCTCATGAAGTCGGGGGGCAGGTCGTCGCCGAGGACGGCGAGCACGAGCGGCTCGTTGGCGAGCTCGCGGATGAGACCCGAGAGGACCTCGACAGCCGTCTCGTGCAGGCGCGAGGCCCGCTGCAGGACGAGGATCCGCGGAGCCTTGGCGAGGTCGGCGCGGAAGAGCGTGATGAGCGCTTTCTGGGCCTGACGGCGGAAGGCTTCGAGGTCGGCCGGCAAGGCGTCGGCGCCTGGGCCCATGGCGCGCAGGCCAGCGAGGTGGCCAAGGAGGCGAGCGTGGCCGACGAGGAGGCGCTCGTCGGTGAGGGGTTCGAGGGCTTCGAGGATGCGGTCGTAAGCGTGCTTGTCGGAGTCGTCGAGCTGGATCTTGAAGCGGCGGCGCACGATCTGGGCGAGCAGGTTCTGGGGGCCATCGCCCTCACGCACAGCCACCGGGAGGACGTCGATGCCGCGTGACTCGGGGTCGATGATGGCGAGCGCCTCGGCGAGGACACGGGTCTTGCCGAGCCCTACAGCGCCGACGACCTCGACGATGTGTAGTTTCTTTTCGGCGACTGCGTCACGCACGCCGTTGTAGACCGCTTCGAGTGCCTCGCGGCGGCCGCAGAAAGGCAGGTGACGCCCGAAGAGCATGAGCTCGCGGCCTTGCAAGGCGCTGACGAGGCGGGCTGTTTCGTCGAGCTCGGAGTGGTCGGGGGCGAAGGCCTCTTCGGGGCCGAGGTGCGCGATGAGGCCGTCGAGGCCGTGCGCGTCGCGGAGGTCCGAGAGGAGAGCTTGCCGACCTTTGTTGACGCCTGTATCCACCGCTGACCGACCGTCTGGGTGGCGCCGAACGGCCACCGGAGTTGCTCAATGTGGTAACGCGCTTCGGGTGCGCCGTTTTGCGGCGAGCCCTGACTCCGCAAGGGAGTACCATCGGCGGGACAAGCGCGCAAATCGGCCGTGGTTGCCCGGACGAGGTCGTTGGCGAGGTCAGGCCCGCTTGCGGCCGCGTGGTGCGGGAGACGCGGGGCTCTTCGCGGGCCTCAACTCGCCGGTGGGGTCGCCGACCTTGAGCAGACCGACGCGGCCACGTTTCTTTTTCTCGGGGATCTCGGGGACGAGAGGTGTCGCGAGCGCTTCGGCGATGGCCTCGGCCATACGTTCGCGGGCGGCGCTGAGATTCTTCGGGCGGGACTCGAACTCGCCGACCTCCATGCGGATGACGCCGCGGCGGTCGGCGCGCAGGGCCTGGAAGGCGAGGATGCGGGCGCGCTCGTCGGCGGTGAAGACCGGGGCGTTGGCGATGTCGACGCGCAGGTCCACGGCCGACGGGGAGCGGCGGGCGGCCTCGACGCCGTCGAGGACCACGGTGACCCCGTCTTCGATGGCGACGAGACTGCGGGTGTAGGAGACGGCGAGGCACTCAGCGGGGATGATGCGTCGATCGGTGAGCCAGAGCGGGTCGATTCCCATGTCCTGAACCTTCCTTATTACGATGTCACAGCGGCTCAGTCGGTGAGCGGGCCAGGGGCTTCGGGCGCTTCGAGGCGGGCGAGAGCGGCGCGGGCGGCGTTCTCTTCGGCGGCGCGGCGGGTGGAGCCAAGTCCGCGGGCGGCGACATGGATACCGGCTTTCACCTCGACGTGGAAGCGCGGAGCACCGGTGAGCTGGGTGTAGGTGGGGGTGATGGACCAGCGGCCTTGCGCGAGCTCCTGGAAGACGACCTTGGGCGACTTCAGGGACTCGGCGGAGTGGAGCGCCATGAGCTCGGGGCCGAGCAGGCGGTCGATCGCGGCCGCGGCGGCGGGGAGGCCACCATCGAGGTAGATGGCGCCCAGCACCGCTTCGAAGGCGTCGGCGAGGACTGACGGCTGTTCGGGGAGGCCGGACCGGCTCTCGCCCGGGCCGGCACGAAGGTGGTGGTGGAGGGTGAGCTCGTGACCGAGCTGGGCCAAACGCTTCTGGCCGACGAGCGCGATGCGGCGCTGGGTGAGCGTGCCGGGGTCGGCGGTGGCGTCGGCGAAGTAGAGGCGCTCGCCGACGATGAGATCGAGCACGGCGTCGCCGAGGAACTCGAGGCGCTGGTTGTCCGCGACGGGCTCGCCGCGTTGGGCGGCGACGTTGGCGTAGGACGGGTGGGTCAACGCCGTGATGAGGTGGACAGGGTCCGTGAAGCTGTAGCCGAGGCGGGTCTCGAGGGAGACGTCGGCGTCCAGGGTGGGGTCTTCCTCGGGTCGGATCGGGGCCATGCGGGGCCGGTCATTGCCCGATGCGAGGGTGCGGCGCAAGGACGAGTAACGTAGACCCTGGATTGAGTTGCGATTCAGTTCCAGAACCCGACGCCGATGGTGAAGTTCTCCCAGCCGGGGGCGAGATCGAAGCCGAGAGTGGCCTTCCAGTCGAAGAGGAACTCGAAGAGGCGGAGCTCGAAGCCGCCCGTGAGATGGAGGCGGAAGGGGGCCTCGCCTGCGACGCGGATCGGTTCGAAGTAGGTGCCGAAGCGGGCGCGAAGGCGATGGTGGACGACTTCGCCTTCACCGCCCAGGTGGAATGCGAAAGATGCTGAGTGGCCTGACTTGCGCGGGGTGCCCGTGGTCGCGGCCGTGCGGCTCGACACGAGGCCTTCGAGGCTCGTGCCATGGGTAGCGCCGAGCAGGACGAGGTCCGCCGAGACGAGGATATAGCGGCGGTCGGCGGGTGGGGCGAAGGGTTGGCGGAGCGCCGGATTCATGGGGCGGCGGTTGGCCGTGAGCTGGTAGCTGGCGCCAAAGGCGAGGCTCCAGGGGACGGCGCCGACCACCGGGGAGTCTTCGAAGAGGAGGGCATCGCCGTCGGGTTCGAGGCGAATGGTGCTTCGGAAGCGGACGCCGAAACGGAACGGGAGGTCGGCGGGGCGATAGAGAACGCCGATGTCGGGGGCGGAGCCGACCAGGGAGACGTCGGTCGGGGTGGAGGGGCCGGACAAGGTCAGGTTGGCGATGTGGCTGCCGAGGCCGACGACGAGCTCGCCGTCGAAGAGGGCCAGCCCGCCGCCGAGGTAGATGTCGGCGTAGTTGACCGAAAGGATTCCGCTTTGCCAGCCATAGTAATTGGCGAGGAGGCCCAGGCCGACGGGGCCGGGTTGGAGCAGGAAGCCGAAGGTGAAGGCCTGGAACTCAGGGGCTTCCGAGGTGGGATCGAGCAGGCCAGGGGCGTCTCCGTCCCCGTCCCAGTCGATGTCGCGACCGGGGACGAAGAGGAAGTCAAAGGAGAGGTCCCAGTCGAACCAGTCGGTGCTGGTCTCCGGACGGTTGGCGTAGGCGGCTGGGTTTTTGGGAACGCCGTCGATTCCGAGCGCGATGCCGGAGAACGCGCCGCCAAGGCCGGTGATACGCGAGCTGGTGATGAGTGGGCCGCGGACGAGGTCGAGGCGCAGGCGCTCGGCCTGGGCCGGGGACGCGACGAGGGCCGGGGCGGCGATGAGGGTCAGGACTGCGAGGAGCGGGGCGAGGCGGCACATCGGTGGGGAGATTCCCAGGGTGGTGGCGCGAGTGAACGAGGGCTGCTAAGAGTACCACGATGACGAGCCCTGGAAAGCGACACCCTCTCTACCGCGCGATCAAGTACGCGTGGTGGGTGCTCGCTATCTGGCTGTCGCTGAGTGTCCTGCTCGGCGTGATTCGTGGCACCTTCGTGACCGGGCCGGTACCGCCCGAAGTCAGCGGTGAAGCGGCACAACCGAGCGGCGGGCCTCCCACGACACGCGGACCCTGACCCGTATTCCGGGCGTCTGTCTTTCCGGGCGTCTAGGGGCGCGTGACAAGGATGCGGCGCGTGGTATCGCCGGTGACCTCGAAGTGCAGGATATGGGACGCGTCGGCGAGTACGAGTGGGGCGCGTTCGGGCCACTCCACGACCACGATGGCGTCGTCCTGCAGGTCGGTGTAGCCGATGGAGATGAGCTCGTCGGAATCGGCGATGCGATACAGGTCGAGGTGCGCCAGGACCTCGACGGTGCGGTCGGGCGATGGGGCGAGGAAGTACTCGTTGACGAGGGCGTAGCTCGGGCTCGAGACACGTTCGCCGTCCGCCAGCCCAAGCGCCTGGGCGAGGCCTCGCACAAAGGCGGTCTTGCCGGCGCCGAGGTCACCTACGAGTGCGACCACGCTGCCCGCTTTCAGCTCGGGTGCAAGGCGTGCGGCGAAGGCGAACGTCTCGTCCTCGCTCGCGACGAGGACCTCTTCGGAGGGGCCTGCCATCAGTCGAAGGCGATGTCGGTGACCTCGTAGGTACGGGCACCACCGGGAGCCGCAAAGACCACCTCGTCGCCGACCTTCTTGCCCAACAAAGCCTTGGCGATCGGCGCCTTATAGGACACCCGACCCGCTTTGGCGTCTGCCTCGTCCTCACCGGTGATCGAGTAGACGACCTCTTCGTCGGTGTCGCCGTTGATGAGCGTGACACGCGCCCCGAACACGATGCGGTCACCCGCCATGTTCTTCGTGTCGATGACTTTGGCGCGCGCGATCTTGTCTTCGACCATGCGCATCTCGGCGTCGAGCATGCCCTGCCGCTCCTTGGCGGCATGGTACTCGGCGTTCTCGCGAAGGTCGCCGTGCTCCCGCGCCACTTCGATGTCACGAACGTTCTGCGGACGATCCGTCTCGCGGATCTGTCGCAGGCGGGCCTTCAGCTTCTCGAGAGTCTCGGCGCTCGTCAGGTAGGGCTCGTGGCTCATCGCGGTCTGGCTCCTCGGCGTGTGTGGATCAAGCGGGCCGGCAATGCCAAGGTGCCACCCAAGAGGTCGTCCTCTGAGCGTCACCTGTGGCTGCCGCGGGGGAATGAGAGGGCTGAAGAATCAGCGGGAGCGGACGATGCGCCCCTTGTCGTCGAGCCGGTAATGCGAAGGCATCACGTTCGACTCGACGAGGCGGTCCTTCCACTCGGCGAACGACCAGCCGTGGTCGACGAGCTGCTCGAAGAGCACGCTGCGAATACGCGGCGACTCCTCCGGGTCGAGCATCCGCTGCGCGACGACCGGCAGAGCCTCGGCCTCGCCGTAGGTCATGAGGCCATCGAGCGCCATGAGGCGGACCTCGTCGTGGCGGTCATTGGCGAGCTTCTTCAAACGCTCGAGCACGAGCGGATGCGGGAAGTCGCGCAGGTTCGAAACGAGCTGGACCTTCAGCTCGTTGACGCGGCCTTCGACGGTCTCGGAGCGGTCGAGCGCGATGAGCAGCGCTTTGACGGCGCGCTCGAGCCCAGCGATCTCTTTGAGGGCCTTGAGCGGCCAGTAGACACCGTCATGGGTCGCGACGAAGCGCTCGATCGGCTCGACGGAGCGCTCACCCGCCTCGACCAACCAGTCGTAGACCTCACGCTTCTCGTCCTGGTCGGTGATGGTCACGTCGACGTTGACGGTGAAGCGAGCGAGCAGCGCCGAGAGCGCCTCGGGCGTGCCGATCTGACGCAGGGACTTCAGCGCCATCTGGCGCTCGATAGCCTGGCCGAACTTGTTGGTCGCCTTCTTTTTGAGGCGCTCGACTTTGCCTTCGCTGTTACCGAATCCGAAGAGCCCCATGGGATCCTCACCATCTACCGTAGTCGCGTGTAGTCGCGTGTAATCGCGGGGCAGGCCCCGCCGGGAGTCGCGGGGCAGGCCCCGCCATGCGCGGCCGCGGCGTCGCAGAAGAGGGCGCGCGGCGCGAACGCGGCTCTATAGCAGACGCGTCCAGCGCTCGCCACGCTTTCGTCGCGGCGTTTCCTGCGCTATGGGACCCGCCCGTCGGGGGTGGGCTCCCGACGCGTGGCGCAACGCTGCAAAGGAGTCTCGCGCATGGCCGTCCCGGTGATTCTCGCCTCGTCGTCCCCGCGTCGCAAAGAGCTGCTCGAACGCCTGGGCTTCACCGTGAAGGTGATTCCGCCCAACGTGGATGAGATCCGGCTCGAGAACGAAGGGGCCGAGAACTTCGTCAAGCGGATGGCCCGCAGCAAGGTCCTGGCCGTCGTGGAGCGCCTCGCGCAGACGCTGTACACCGACGTCGAGACGGGCGTTCGCCGCACCGCTCCGTCGGGGCGCACGCAGGATGCCCGTTGGGTCATCGGGGCGGACACGGTCATCGTGCTGGGCGACCACATCCTCGGCAAACCCAAGGATACAGCCGAGGCGGCCGAGATGCTGCATCGCCTGTCGAACAGCTCACACCGGGTCATCACCGGCTTCTGTATCCATGACCTGCGCAAGAACAAAGAGGGCGTGCAGGCGGTCGCCACCGAGGTCCGCTTCAAGCGCCTCACGGCGAGCGAAATCGAGAAGTACATCGCCGTCGGCGAGTCGATGGACAAGGCCGGCGCCTATGCCGTGCAGGGGGTCGGCGCGTACCTGGTCGACTCCATCGTCGGTTCGTACACCAATGTCGTCGGCCTGCCCCTCTGCCAGACGGTCGAGATGATGGAAGAGATGGGCGCACACGACATCCTTCCCTATTGAGGTCTCGTTGGTGGACATGACCCTCCCCTCACGGCTCGCCGACCGCCTGGCCCACATCGAGGGTCGCATCGCGGACGCGTGTCGGGTCGCGGGGCGGCTGCGCGAGTCGGTGACGCTCATCGGGGTGTCGAAGGAACAACCCGAGGCGCTCGTGCGTGAGGCTGCGACACTCGGCGTGCTGGACCTCGGCGAGAACCGGGTGCAGGCATGGCTGACACGACAAGCGCTCGGGATTGTTGGAGTCCGCTGGCACCTCATCGGGCCGGTCCAGACGAACAAGGCCAAGGTCGTGGCGAAGGTGCCTCCAGCGCTTTTGCACACCATCGATCGTGTGGCCCTGGTCGAGGCGCTCGACAAGGAGTGCGACAAGGCTGGGTCGCGCCTGGACGTGTTGATCCAGGTCGACATCGACGAGGAGCCGCAGAAGGCTGGCGTCGCAGTTGCGGACTTGAGTGCGCTCGTCGAACGGGTCGTCGCGTCGCGATGCCTCACCCTTGGCGGATTGATGGCGATTCCGAGGCCGCTCGACGAGGTCGGAGAGGTCGTCCTCGGGCGCAGCTTCGAGGCGATGCGGCGACTCGCCGACGAGGTCGAACCGGTCCTTGGCAAGACACCGATTCTGAGCCTTGGAATGTCCGACGACTTCGAGCTCGCGATCCGCTGCGGGGCCACCCACATCAGGGTCGGGAGCGCCTTGTTCGGGGAGCGTCCGGGCTGATCGGGCGAGGCCGCGAGGCCTTGGAGTGGTTAGGGCGGCGGGGCGCCTCGAGTGAGCGGACGACGTACCCGAGCTGGCCTTCGATCTCGCCCGGCGAGAGCTCGCGCCAGGTGTTCTCGGGCAGGTCGAGGGTGAGGCCACCAAAGCGGATCCGGGTGAGGCGGATGACCTGGCTGGCGACCGCGAGCAGCATGCGGCGCACCTGGCGGTTCTTGCCTTCGGCGATGGTGACCTCGAGCCAGGTCGTGGCGATCTGATGACCGGTCACGACCACGGTTGCGGGCGCCGAACGGCCAAGCCCACCGGTCAGCTCGACCCCGCGACGGAGTTGGTCGAGCTGGTCGTCGTTCAGGAGGCCCTTGGCGAGGACCCGGTACGTCTTTTCGAGCTTTGCTGAGCCCGTCGTGTTGGTCGCATGGTGGATGAGCGCCCCGTCGTTCGTGAACAGCAGGAGTCCGGTCGTGTCGGCGTCGAGGCGGCCGATAGCATGCCATTCGAGGGCCGCGAGCACCGGCGGCATGAGGGCTCTGAGCCGGTCGTAGACGGTCTCGCGCCCATGCTCATCACGATGGGTGGTGATGAGTCCGATCGGTTTGTGGAAGGCGACGACGCGGGTGCGCATGCGGAAAGTTCCATAGCATGATCAGGCAGTTCCGCAATACTGCGCCACTTGTTGCCCGGTTGACCTTGCGTACTGTGTCGGAATCGGTCAGACATCTGGGTCTACATAAATTACGCGGAGCCCCGCATGACTGCCCTCCTTGCGACGCTGTTGGTCTCCCTGTGGACTGCGGCCCCCGGACCTCAAAGCCCCCCGCCAGCCCCAGCAGACCCGGCGTTCGACGCCCTGGTGAAGGCCCCTGCATTCGGGGTTCCGGCCAGAGATCTGGCAAAGCTCCGGCCCTTCGGCGATGCCTCGTTCGACGCCATTCTGAGCGATGTCGAGGTCATCCACGACAACGAAGGCAGGACGGTGCGACGGTCTCGTTTCGTCTATCGTGTCAACGACGATGACGCGGTGCAGGAGGTCGGCACCCGTGAGTTCGACTACGCCGCCTGGCACGAGGCGAGACCCGAGCTGAAGGTGCGCATCGTCTCGCCCACCGGCGAGGAGACCTGGCTCGACCCGACCACGGTCAGCGAGCGTGTCGGCCGCGTCGATGGCCTGGTGATCGACGACCATCGCACCCTGGTCGCGCCGCTGCCAGGGCTCGGCGCGGGGGCCATCGTCGAGGAGCTGCTCACCACGACCGAGACCCGTGCGGCCTTTCCCGGCGCCCCGTACTCGAGCCGGCATCACTTCGGGACCAATACCCGTTTCCAGCGCCTCGTCGTGAGCGCACCGGGAACGCTCGAACACGCGGTCGCCAACTGGGGCGGGGCGATGCCCAAGGTGTCGAAGGTCGACGGAAGGACCGTGCTCTCGGCAGAGCGCCGCCCTGTCGGCAAGCCAGACCCACGGACCGATATCTCCTACATCGAGTGGTCGCTCGGCGGGACCTGGCAGGCCGCTGCGGCCGCGTATGCCGCGCAGATCAAAGCGCCCAGCGGAGGGACGCCACCGGCCGAGCTGACCAAGAAGGGGCTCGAGGTCGACGGTGTGATGAAGGCGGTGGCTGCAAAGATGCGCTACACGGGGCTGTCGTTGGGCGAAGCGTCTGTGGTCCCGTACGCGCCCGCAGACGTCTGGAAACGCGCCTATGGCGACTGCAAGGACGTGTCCCTGCTGGTCGTGAAGTCGCTCGAGACGCAGGGGATCAAAGCGTCGTTGGCGCTGCTGAGGACCGGCTTCGGCGATGACGTATTGCCGGGGATCGCCGGGCTCAATCGCTTCAACCACGCCATCGTCTATGTGCACCCGCAGGCAGGACAGGCGGCGCGCTGGATCGACACGACCGCGCCGGAGCTCGCGCCGGGGATCCTGCCCGCGGCGACTCTCGAGCGGTGGGCGTTGGTGATCGATGGTGCGACGACCGGGCTCATCAAGACGCCGGGGCGAGCCGAGCACCTTGACCGGATGCACGCTGAGACCCGCATCGAGGGCGTGCCGATGGGGCGGGCGAAGGTCACCGAGACGGTGCGTTGGGAGGGTGCCATCGCTGGCCACAACGAACCCCGCCATCGGGGTCTGGATGAAAAGAAGCTGAAGGCGGAGCTCGCCTGGCTCACGAGCCGGTTCGACGTCAAGGAGCCGAGCGCGGTCAAGGTCGAGGGTGGTCCCGGCCAGAAGTCGCTCGTCGTCAGCGCCACCTTCGAATCCGAGAAACACTGGCTAGGCTATGAGAATGGCAGCTGGAATCTGGATATCTATGCGCACCTGGTGCAGTTCGTTCCGGACTACCTGATCAATGCGACGGAACCCTTTCCCTATCGGCACGTTCGTAGACGGGTCCTGAGCCATTCAGTGCGGATCGTGCCGCCGACCGGGTTCGTGGTCACAGGCGATCATCTCGAGAATCGAGATATTCGTGTGGGTCCCGCGACGTGGTCCGAACGTTACGTGCGCGAGGGCAAAGAGCTCGTCGTGACGGCGAGTCTGGATTTCGGCGAGCTCGACTGGACGGCCGAGCAGAGCAAGGCGTTCCGCGAGAGTTGGAAGGAGTTGATGCAAGGCGACATGACCTCGGTGTTCCTCGTCGAGGAGGCCTCGGATCACTTCGAACGAGGTGAGCTTAAAGAAGCGTTGGCTGTGCTGCGCGACCGGCTCGCCAAGAACAAGAAGGACGTCGATGCGCGGTCGCGGCTCGCCTACATCGCCAGCCAGATGGGGCTTGTGGAGGTCGCGCGCGCCGAAGCGGCCCAGGCGCTCAAGGACGATCCGAAAGGGGCGCTCACGCTGTTCGGCTCGGCACTCGTCGGCCTGACGAGCCCGGTCGGAGTGGAGTTTGGTGAGGGCTTCGATCGCGTCGGGACCCTTGCGGTGAGCCGCGCTCTCGTCGCGCTGGATCCAAAGTCGATGGGTTATCGCTACGTGCTCGGCCGAGCGCTGACCACGGATGCGAAGGGGCATCCAACGGTCGGGCCGGAGCGGATCGAGGGAATCGCTGTCTTGAAAGCCCTGGCGCTCGAGGGGCACGTCGAGTCGATGGGGCTCTGGGCGTTCGCGGCGGCGCAGCTCGGCCAGTGGAAGGAGCTCGCGGAGACGGTCCCGAAGCTCAAGGGGTTCACACAAGCAGCTGCGTTCCACGCGACCGGGATCGCCGGGCACGAGGGGGCAGACGGGCTACGAAAGGCGCTGCCGGCGATCACTTCGGACCGGGCCACACAAGCCCAGATTGTGGAAGCAGCCGTGGGCTTCCTGTCCATCGCCCGGGAGTACGATGGCGCACGCGCGGTCTCGGCAGCCTTCACGCGCGACTTCCCGTCCCTCTCGAAGCAGCGACAGTTGATCGCTCAGGCCAACCGCGTTCCGTATGCCAACGACTACTCGACCCCGGAGGCGGCTCTGGGTAGCCTGCTGACGGCCTACATCAAGGACTATGCCGCATCTGGAGCGAGCGATTCAGAGGAGGAGCCCAACGAATATGTGGCGGCCCTTGGGACACTGAAGACCACCCTTGGAAGCGGTGGCCTGGCGTTCGCTTTGGACCTCGTGTGGGGACTTTCGCGACGACAAGTCGATGGCAGCGACGCGCTCGGGTGGCGGGTGAAGCTGGTGGATACGTCCGGGCATATGCCATCGGGGCTGACGACGTTCTGGAAACGCAACGGCGCAAAGCTCGAGCAGGTCCCCGACAGCTATGGATCGGGCCTTGGAGCCGAGGCGCTGAGACGACTCGCAGCCGGCGACCTGGACGGTGCAAGGCAGTGGCTGGGCTGGTTTTCGGACTCGCTGGGGAGCGCCGACTTCGAGGGATGGAAGACACGTTGGCCGAACTCGGCGTCGCTCACCGCGAGTGAAGTCGAGCTCGCGGCCTCGACGATCGCCGTGATGAGCACGACGGCGCCGGCCAGGTCGGTCGAGGTCATGCGGACGCGGCTAGCGGAAATCCCGCGGGGGCTGCGCCTGGCGGCGTATCACAGCCTGGTCTTGCACGCATACGCGGCCAACGACTTCAAGGGACTGGCGGAGCTCTGGAAACAATTGCCGGGGACTCTCGAGCCGGAACAGGACGAGTGGATGGAGCTCGTCCGGATGCACATCAAAGCACGTGCGCTCAAGGCCGCTCGTGACCTGATCGACGAGCTCATCAACAAAGCGCCCAACAGCGCGTTCTGGCTCACGGAGAAAGCTGACGTGCTGACCTATGAGGGCAAGCTCGACGAGGCCGCCGCGCTTTTCGAGGAGCTCCATCAGAGCGGACGGCTGACCGGAATGGCGTTGAACCAGTATGCCTGGCTCGAAGTCGTCCGGGGCAAGGTCGACGAGAAGGTGGTGGCCATCGCGCGAGGGGCTGCCACCGAGGCGAAGAAGAACGCGGCCAGCGAACGGATAAGGCTCAACACGCTGGCGATGGTTCACCTCGATCGGGGCGAATTGTCGGAGGCCATCACTGCCTTCCGAGGGTCGGTCGAGAGGCCGTCGAATCTCGAAGGGCACGACGAGCTCATTCTGGCGCGTCTGGCGGAGAAGCTCGGGTTCCAGGCGTGGGCGAAGGCGACCTACAAGAAGGTCGCGAGCGAGAAGGATCGTTATCCGACATCGGTCCCGGCACTGGCGGCAAAGTATCTCGCCGCGATGTGAGCCGTTGAGGCCGGGTCGGCACACCAGGAGTGCGGAAACCAACATCGGCCAGGGGTGGAATCTCGAATAAAATTGGGCCTCTGCGCTGGCCACCTGACGCAACGAGGAGTAGCGTCCGCCTGGGGAAAGGGAAGAAGGCGAGCTGCGTACGAGACCCACACGCGGCGCGCATTTCTTAAAGCCGTGGCACAGCCGCGTCGCCATCGATGCGTGAGTCGTCGATGGAGACGCGCGCATGACCCGGCCTCCGCGAGCCCAGAGAGGAGCGAAAAATTGCCAGACCCCGCACCGCTCGAACAGACATCCGGTCAGTCCACCTCGAGGCCTCCGCGCGAGGCGTCCGGCGCCGACGCCCTGCGATCTGGCGGCCAGAACGGTCTACACGACACACTGCGCGGGGCCTCTCACGCGGCCGGCGAAGCGATGCTTCGCCCAGCCGAAAACGCACCGCCACCGGGGACACAGACGCCGTCTCCGCTGACCCCACGGCAGGTCCTCGACGCGTGGGACATCAACCGTAAGGAGGGACTCTCGGTGGAGTGGATCTCCGCATTGCAGGGCGAGCTCGGTGTGCCGGTGACGGGCACCTCCAGCAAGGAGCTCGTCGAGGCGGTGGCGCGCCTGCAGAAAGAGGCCGGGGTCCGGCGGTCACTCGGCGAGCTCAAGGCACCCACCCGCACATTCCTCGTCGGCCGGTTCCCGAAGCTGGCCGACATCCCCCAGAAACCGGTCGCTGCGAACACGCAAGCCGCACACGTCAGGGCCGACGCGCAGGCCCCGGAGGATGAAGCCGTGCGTGTGGTCGGCGCCCCGAGCTATGCGGCCTACTGCGCATCCCTGAAAACCATGGACTTCCTCGGCCACGCAGTCGTCGGTCACCCCGAGTTCCTGGGCCGCCTGCACAACGCCATGAAGTACCTTCGCGGGAAGTTTCCGGGCAAGAGTGAACGCGAGATCGGCCAGCAGATGGGGGTCGCGACAACCTCGCACTTTCGAACGTCGAAGAAAGGGAGCGACCAGATGTACCACGGCCTCGGGTCGCCCTGGACGTGAACGCGCCGCAGAACAACTGGCTCTTCAGCAATGGCGGACGTGGGGTGAAGCTCGGAGATGCGATGAAACACGTCGGGGACCTCCTCGGGCAAGCCGTCATCCGGGGCGCAGCGGACATGTCGAAACAGGCAAAAGCCGGCACCACGGAAGAGGCATTTGCCAAGCTCGACGCCAGCAACGAAGCCCTCAAACGTTATCGTGCCCTCAAGACCGATCGCGCGGCGCTCGAGAACCACCTCGCCACCGACAATGCGCCGCCGGCGGCGAAGTCGAAGGGCGCTGATCGCTGGTTGAAGACCATCGCGGACGATGAGAAGTGGCTCGAGAAGAACCTCGTCGCCAACCCCGCGGCGGAGGGCCCTGCCGGCTTCATGGACTTCAAGAAGGAGCTCATCGTCGCGCTGCGTGACGCAGGTGGCCTGCGCTGGGGCGGGGCCGATCTGGGCGGCGACAACGGCGACCTCATGCACTTCGATGGGGGCGCGATGTCAACCGCGCAGAAGCTCCGCAGCAAGACCAGAGAAGTCCGGGTGCGGCGAGTGGCCGAGTCCAGCACCGAGACGGCCCAGTAGAATCCTGCCCACGCGTCCGAACCCTCGCCTCCCCATTGCCGCCCAACTGAAGGAGAACCATGCTCACCCTGCTCGTCTCCATCGCGCTGTACGCAGTATCGACGCCAGCGCCCAGTGCCCCGACAACCTTCGACGAGGCTCGCGCCAAGGCCCACTTCGAGTCGTTCTTCTACGACTACTTCAAGCGCGACTGGCCTACTGACGACAGCAGCGTGAACACCATGGCAAAGTCGGCGAGCCGGCAACGGCCCCCCGTCCAGACCGAGCCCTGGCCCATCGACCCGACCCGCGGGATCTACTGCAACAGCCAGGCACGACTCGCGCGTTTCACCTGGGCCGCCGTAGGCCAGACCACCCGGCCCGACGCCCAACCCGTCCAGGTCCCGGAGGTCTGTGCGCTCAGCGAGATGAGCTACCACTTCATGTACGGCTTCAAGGACCACGTCGCTCCGGATATCTGTGTCGAGCGGCCCGGCGTGACAGGTGCCTATCAAGGTGCGGCCGCCTGCTACTTCTCGGTCATGGCCGAGTACTTCAACCCGGGCTTCTGGGTCGCGTTGCGGGAAGTCGACGGCAAGGTCGTCATCGCGGGTGTGCTCGAGCACAAAGAAGCGCTCGAGGAGCCTGAAAAGGACAAGCGTCTCAAGGCTTTCCTCGATGCCATCGAGAAGCGGTTCGGGCCCCCGCCCGAGCCGAAGCCAGCGGGACCCGGCAACAAGAACAAGACCCCGTGACGGCTCCTTGGAGGTGAGCTGTCACAGGGCCTGCGTTGTCGCTCACCAGGTCCCGCGCACCGCGCATTGGCCGGCGTCGCAGACTGCCGCTTGCGGCAGGCAGTCCGGCGCGGCGTAGGGGCATGAGCCACCGGTGCAATAGTCGGCGGTGGCCTCCAGGCGTGCTTCCTCGAACGCGTCGGCGTGGGTCGCGGCGATGGCGACACCACAGCTGGCAGAGCAGCCGGTGTCGTCGGACACGAGCACGCAGTCGGCGTCGGACTCGCAGTCGTTGAGCTCGGCGACGGCACTATTGAGGGCGGCGGAGGCCTTGTTGGCGGCCAGCTCACAGTCGAGGCAGCCCTCGAGCGTCTGGCGTGCCTGGGTCGATTCACACGTGGTCTCGGTGGGCGGGACCACGTCGAACTGACATTGCGCTTCGACGCAGACCGCACGCACGGGCAGCGAGTCGACCACGGCGATGGCGCAGTCGGCCCCGAGCTGGCCGCAAATCTCATGGTCGACGCGGTCGACCTCGGCCTCGAAAGAGGCCCGACCGGCAAAGCTGATTGGGAACCGGTTCTCGCCGCCGCAACCCGTGTCGGCGAATCCAACGGTGCAGTCGGCGTCGACCTCACACCCGCTGGCGGCCGTCCGTGCGGCCTGAAGCGCCATTGCGCCGTCCTGGATCAAAGCGTTGCACTCGGCTTCGGCCGCGTCGTACCGCGTGTAGCCGCCCTGCTGGGCTTCGGCGCGCGAGCCACGAAGGTCGACGGCCGGCCCGACCAGGATCGGCTGCAACACCGACAAGTCGGGGATGTTGGACACGTTCGACGCGTCATTGGGCTGGGGCTGGGTGTCACAAGCGGTGGCGAGGAGGACCGAGAACGAAGCGATGATCGAGAGGCGCATGGTGTGCTCCAGTGAGGGACGCAGCCTCTCTGTGCACGTCGCGGGCCAAGTCTGAAATACGCATCGGGGCCGCCTGGAAAGCCACCCATCGTGTTGTCGCCGCACTCGCCTACAGTAGCGCCGAGGCCGGCTACAGTAGCTTCGAGCGTAGCCTGCGGGTGGGGTCCGGACTGCGAGTCGGACACCACTTCGAGCGCGCCCGTCTCACCCCACCGAGAAGACCCGCTCGAGCCCGACGCCTTCAGAGGCGATGCGCCCATTGGCCGCGAGGTGGCGCAAGACGTGGAAGGCATCGCGGGGCTCGCACGCGAGGGCGGCTGCGAGCTCGTCGGCGTTGCCGCTGCGGCCGGCTTCGAGGTGCTCGACGAGCCGCTTCTGCAGGTCGAGGACACGGGCCGCGGCGACCTTGCCGGCTTCGACGCCCGGCTGGTGGTAGGCGTTGACGTCGATGAGCGATGCGTAGATCGACACCGCGCGCTCGAACAGGGCGATGACCGCGCCGATGGTGGCCTCGTCGACCCACGGCAGCGTGATGGTGATGGACGGCCGGCCGGCTTCGGCCAACGCTGAGCGGGTGCCCGCGAGGAAGCCCGATAGGAAGTCGCCAGCGGTGACCGTCGGCTCGACTTCGAGCGACACCTCGTGGGTGTTGGGGCGGCCGTCTTCCAAGACCTCGATGAAGGTCGCAAAGAAGTCGTCGCGGCCATCACGCAGCTGCTGGACATAGGCGTGCTGGTCGGTCGAACCCTTGTTGCCGTAGACGACGAGCCCCTGGTGGACGAGCGCGCCCTGGCGGTCGAGACGCTTGCCGAGCGACTCCATGATGAGCTGCTGCAGGTACTTGCTGAGCAGCATGAGGCGATCTTTATAAGGGAGGACGACCATGGCCTTGTCACCGCGCCCGTTGCCGACGTGATACCAGGCGAGGGCGAGAAGGGCGGCCGGGTTGTCGGCCAGCCGTGACTCGCGGGTCCAGGCGTCCATGGCGGCGGCACCGCCGAGGAGGTGGGCGATATCGACCCCCTGGAGTGCGGCAGGCAGGAGGCCAACGACCGAGGTGACCGACGTCCGGCCGCCGACCCAGTCCCACATCGGGAAACGAGCGAGCCAGTTGGCAGCGACCTTGTCGAGGGCGCTCCCGTTCTGGGTGACGGCGACGGCGTGTTTTTCGAAGTCGAGGCCAGAGCGTTGGTACGCCTCGCGCACGATGAGCATGCCGTTGCGGGTCTCGGCGGTGCCGCCCGACTTGGAGATGACGACGGTCAGCACGTCGTTCAACGGAGCGACCGTGTGAAGGACCCGGGTCATGCCATCGGGGTCGGTGTTGTCGAGGAAGTGGATCGCGCGGTGGTCGGTCTGGCGGGCGAGCGCGTCGGCGACGAACTGGGGTCCCAGCGCCGAGCCGCCGATGCCGACGATGAGGACACGCGGAAACCGTTTGGCAAGGCCGCTCACGAAGTCGTCGACCTGGCGCCATGAGGCGTGGATGGCGTCTCTTTGTGGGCGCGGCGCGAGCTCCGGGGTGCGCAGCCAGTAGTGGCCGACCATGCGGCCCTCGTCGGCGTTGACGACCGCCCCCCGCTCGGTGGCGAGGACGTCGGCAAAGGCGCGGGTGAGCGGCGCTGCCAGCTCTCGCTCGAGGTCGGAGGGGAGGTTCATCCAGCGCAGGTCGAGCGCGAAGCCGGCGACCGAGCAGGTGGGGGAAAAGGGCGCAGTCGCGGCTGCTTCGGTGAGTTCGGCGGACTCGGCGATGAGTGGGCGTTCCCAGTAGACTGGAATCATGGCGACGGCTCCTGGCGTTGCGGGTGACACAACGAGGGGGGCTGAGTTTGCCCGACCCGAGCGTTGTGCTAACCTTCTGGCGTCGGGGGCGGCGAAGAGCCTTCCTGAGGTAGGGCCCCTGACGACGTCGGCATCGTAGCGCGTTTGGGGGCCGGCGTCAGCGGTGCAGGGCGCGAACGGCGCCCGCGGATACTCTCCCCTCACGATTCAAAAGGATCCCATGGGTTCGCTCGTATCGAGAATCGCCGACCTCCAGAACCGAAAGCTCTACCAGGAGCTCAACTGGACAGGCACCTTCGAGGACTACCTCGAAATCGTGCGCCAGACCCCGGAGGTGACCCGGACCGCGTGGCAGCGGCTCTACGACATGGTCGTGAGCCACGGTGTGTCCGAATACACCGACACCAAAAAGAAGGTGACGCACTACGCGTTCTTCGATGACCCGTTCACGGCCGGGCGCGACGCCATCTTCGGGCTCGACGTGACGCTCATGAAGCTCGTCAACGTCGTGAAATCAGCCGCTTACGGTTATGGCACCGAGAAGCGTGTGATCCTTTTGCACGGGCCGGTCGGCAGCTCGAAGTCGACCATCGCGCGGCTCCTCAAGAAGGGCCTCGAAGAGTACACGCGCACCGTGGCGGGCTCGATCTACACGTTCGACTGGAACATGGGCGACCCGAACGACCCGAAAGAGTGGGTCCCCTGCCCCATGAACGAGGACCCGCTCCACCTGATCCCGCTCGACTGGCGTGGTCGCGCGGTGAAAGAGCTCGGGCTCGGCGAGCGCTGCAAGAACTACCCGGTGCCCATCAAGGGCGAGCTGAACCCGGCCTGCCGCTACCGCTACAACCAGCTCTTGTCCCGCTACGACGGCGACTGGAGCAAGGTCATGGAGCACGTGCGTGTGCGCCGGTTCGTGTTCAGCGAGCAGGACCGCGTCGGCATCGGGACGTTCCAGCCCAAGGACGAGAAGAACCAGGACTCGACCGAGCTCACGGGCGACATCAACTACCGCGGCATCGCGGAGTACGGGTCGGACAGCGACCCGCGCGCGTTCAACTTCGACGGCGAGTTCTGCGTCGCCAACCGCGGCGTCATCGAGTTCGTCGAGATGCTGAAGCTCGACGTGGCCTTCCTCTACGACCTGCTCGGCGCCACGCAGGAGCACAAGGTCAAGCCGAAGAAGTTCCCGCAGACAGACATCGACGAGGTCATCCTCGGCCACACGAACGAGGCCGAGTACCAGCGCTTGCTCAGCAACGAGTTCATGGAGGCGCTGCGGGACCGAACGGTCAAGATCGACGTCCCGTACATCACCAAGGTGAGCGAGGAGGTCAAGATCTACGCCAAGGACTTCGGACCGACGAGCGAGCGGGTGCGTGGCCTGCATGTGGCGCCTCACACGTTGGAGGTCGCGGCGATGTGGGCGGTCATGAGCCGGCTCACACCGCCGAAGAAGCACGACCTGAGTGTGCTCCAGAAGATGAAGCTCTACGATGGCAAGTCGCTGCCGGGCTACACGCCGGACAACGTGAAAGAGCTGCGGAAGGAAGCCGAGAGCGAGGGCCACGAGGGCATCTCGCCGCGCTACATCCAGGACAAGATCAGCAACGCGCTCGCGAGCGAGAAGGGTGGGCGCTACGTCAACCCGTTCATCGTGATGAACGAGCTCGAGAGCGGGCTGAAGCACCACGGCCTCATCACGAGCGATGAGCAGAAGGGCCGCTTCATGGCGCTCCTGAACGAGGTCAAGCGCGAGTACGAGGACATCGTGAAGAACGAGGTCCAGCGCGCCATCTCGGCCGACGAGGACGCCATCGCCCGGCTGTGCGCGAACTACATCGACAACGTCAAGGCCTACACCCAGAAGGAGCGGGTCAAGAACCGCTTCACCGGCCAGGACGAGGAGCCGGACGAGCGCCTCATGCGGTCGATCGAAGAGAAGATCGACATCACGGAGAGCCGCAAGGACGACTTCCGCCGCGAGATCATGAACTACATCGGTGCCCTCGCCATCGAAGGAAAATCGTTCGATTATCGAACCAATCCGCGACTGCACAAGGCGCTCGAAGCGAAGCTCTTCGACGACCAGAAGGACACCATCAAGCTCAGCACGCTGGTCTCCAACGTGGTCGACCGCGAGACGCAGGAGAAGATCGACATCGTCAAGCAGCGCCTCATCCAGAACTACGGCTACAACGACGAGTCGGCAACGGATGTGCTCAACTACGTGGCGTCGATCTTCGCGCGCGGAGAGACGAAGGAGAAGCGCTAATCCATGGAGCGAATCGACTCCGACCGGGATCGCTTCAAGGAGATCGTGCGGGGCAAAATCCGCAAGAATCTCAAGAAGTTCATCTCCCAGGGCGAGCTCATCGGGAAGCAGGGCAAGGACCTCGTGTCAGTGCCCGTTCCTCAGGTCGACCTGCCGCGCTTCAAGTTCGGCAAGCGTGACAACGGAGGGCTCGGCCAGGGCGACGGGGAGCCGGGCGACCCGGTCGGACAGGGTGAGGGCGAGGGCCAGGGCAGCGGCAAAGGTCCAGCTGGCGACTCGCCGGGCGAGCACGCGCTCGAGGTGGAGGTCACGCTCGACGAGCTGGCCAAGATCCTCGGGGAAGAGCTCGAGCTGCCGCGCATCATGCCCAAGGGCAAGCGTAAGTTCGAGTCGAAGAGCAAGAAGTACACGGGCCTCAAGCCCGTGGGACCGAACTCGCTCCGCAGCTTCAAGCAGACCTATCGCCAGGCCTTGAGGCGCCAGATCACATCTGGCACCTACGACGCGAAGAACCCGATCATCATCCCCATCAAGAACGACATGCGTTTCCGCTCCGTCAAGGAGGAGACGAAGCCGCACCACAACGCGGTCATCATCTACATGATGGACGTGTCGGGTTCGATGGGGGACGAGCAGAAGGAGATCGTGCGCATCGAGAGCTTCTGGATCGATACGTGGCTGCGCAGCCAGTACAAAGGCATCGAGAGCCGCTACATCATCCACGACGCGAGTGCGCGTGAGGTCGACCGCGACACGTTCTTCCGAACGAAAGAGTCCGGCGGCACGATGATCTCGTCGGCCTATCGCAAGTGCATGGAAATCATCAAGAAAGACTACCCCACGGGTGAGTGGAACATCTACCCGTTCCACTTCTCCGACGGGGACAACTGGTCGGCCGACGACACGATGCAGTGCGTGAAGCTCGTCCGGGAAGAGATGATCCCCATCGTCAACGTGTTCTGCTACGGGCAGGTCGAGAGCCCCTACGGGTCGGGGCAGTTCATCAAGGACCTGCGGGTGCACTTCAAGGGCGACGACGCGGTCATCACGAGTGAAATCAAGAACAAGGACGCCATCGTCCGCTCCATCAAGGACTTCCTTGGAAAGGGCAAATAAGGGTTACCCATGACGATGACGACGCTGACCTTGCCTCCCGAGGTGCGTGAGTGGGTGGCGAAGATCGAGAAGATCGCGCGCGACCAGGGGCTCGATTTTTTTCCCACGATTTTCGAGATGGTCACCTACGAGCAGATGAACATGCTCGCGGCGTACGACGGGTTCCCCATCCGCTTCAAACATTGGAAGTGGGGCGCCGAGTACGAGAACATCTCGAAGTCGTATGCCTACGGGCTGAGCAAGATCTACGAGCTCGTCATCAACACCGACCCTTGTTACGCCTACCTGCTCGAGCCCAACTCGCTGCTCGAGCACAAGCTCGTGGTCGCGCACGTCTACGCCCACTGCGACTTCTTCAAGAACAACGCGTGGTTCTCGCGGACCGACCGCAAGATGCTCGACCAGATGGCCAATCACGCGGCCAAGATCGCGCGCCTGGCGGAGCGCTACGGCGAGGAGCGGGTCGAGAACTTCATCGATACGGTGCTGACCATCGACAACCTCATCGACCCTTACGCGCCGCACATCGTGCGTAAACGCGAGGTCGTCGAGGACGATGACATGCCTCCCGAGCCGAGCAAGCTGCCCGCGCGCTCGTACATGGACCGGTACATCAACCCGTCGGACGATATGGACCGGCGGCGCGAGGCGATGAAAAAGCAGCACGAGGAGCAGAAGAAACGTTTCCCGAGCGAGCCCGAGCGCGACGTCATGCAGTTCATCATCGAGCATGCGCCGCTGGAAAAGTGGCAGCGGCAGATCATGGGGATGCTGCGCGACGAGGCGTACTACTTCGTGCCACAGCGCATGACCAAGATCATGAACGAGGGCTGGGCGAGCTACTGGCACTCGAAGATCCTGACGACGTGCGGCGTGTGCCACGACGGGGACATCACCGACTTCTGCTCGGTCCACGCCGGCACGATGGCCATGTCGCCGACGAGCCTGAACCCGTACAAGATCGGGCTCGAGCTCTATCGCGACATCGAGGACCGCTGGAACAAGGGGCGCTTCGGGCTCGAGTGGGAGCGATGCGACAACATGGAGCAGAAGCTCGCCTGGGACATGCAGCTCGGGCTTGGGCGCGAGAAGATCTTCCAGGTGCGCAAGATCTACAACGACCTGATGTTCGTGGACGAGTTCCTCACGCCGGAGTTCGCCGAGCGCCTGAAACTCTTCAGCTACTCGTTCAATCGAAAGCATGAGCGCTGGGAGGTCAAGACACGCGAGTTCCTCGAGGTGAAGGCCATGCTCTTGAAGCAGCTCACCAACTTCGGCCAGCCGATGATCTACGTGGAAGAAGCCAACTACAAGAACCGCGGCGAGCTGCTCCTGTGGCACAAACACGACGGCCAGGACCTGAAGCTCGACTACGCCCGCGAGACGCTCAGCAACCTGTCGGCGCTGTGGAGTCGACCGGTTCACATCCGCACGATCTCGGACAACAAGAACGTCATCTGGAGCCACGACGGGACCCGCTTCGAAGAGGTCCGACAGTAGCGGATGGCGCGCGCTGCCTCGACCGCGCCCCCGACGGTCTCGGTGCTGATTCCGGTCTGGAACGAAGCCGCGACCATCGGCGAGTGCATCGCCGACGTGCAGGCCCAGGTCGGGGTCGACTGGGAGTGTGTGCTCGTCCTCGACGGGCCGACCGACGAGACACCTGAGGTCGTGCGTCGGCTGGTGTCCGGTGACCCGCGCTTTGTCGTCGAGCATGGCCCGCACGCGGGGCTGGTCGCGGCGCTCGAAGGCGGTCGTCAGCGCTGCAGGGGACGCTATGTGGCTCGCTTCGATGCCGATGACCGGATGCATCCCGAACGACTGATGCAACAGATGCGACTGCTCGACGCGCACCCCGAGGTCGGGGTCGTGTCGTGCCGACTCGGACATGGGGTCATTGGCGAAAGCGGGGAGTGCGATGCCCCGGCCGGGATGGTGCGCCACGTCGGGTGGTGGAACTCGCTCGAGACGGGTGAGGCGATGGCCCATGCGCGCTTCATCGACGCCCCGGTCTGCCACCCGAGCGCCATGATTCGTTCGGAAATACTGAACGTATTCGGCTACTCCGACGGCCCCTTCGCAGAGGACCACGACCTCTGGCTGCGTATGTTCGAGCGCGGCGTCGTGTTCGCGAAGGTGCAGGGCGACGTCCCGCTCGTGACCTGGCGCGAACGACCGGGCCGCGCCACGCGGGTCGACAGCCGCTATGGTGACGCGGCGCGCCAGGCACTCGTCCATCGCCACCTGTTGCTTGGCCCACTCCGCAACGACCGCCACGTCCGCCTGTGGGGCGCCGGCCGCTACGGGCGCTGGCATGGCAAACACCTGCGAGGGCTCGGCGTGCCGATCGACGATGCCATCGACATCGACCCGAAGAAGGTCGGTCGCCGCATCATCGACGGCGTGCCGGTGGTCGGCGTCGACTCTCTCAGCGCGCCCGATGGACGTTGCCTGCTCGTCTGTGTCGCGAGCCCAGGAGCGCGCGCGCTCATTGCGGGCGACCTCACCCGATTCGGTTGGCGCGAGGGCATCGACTGGTGGGCGCTCCAGTAGCCAAGCAGGTTGCACCCACTCGTTCACCGAAGTTGCCGAATCAGGGGCGTTGGGCGATGCTCGCTCCGGCCGCTTTGGCCAATCACCTTCGCTACGAGGCACCTATGCCGCCCATCGGACGCAGCTCGCCGCTGGCCTTCCGTCTCTTCCCGACTCTCGCCTGGCTGGTCGTCCTCTTGAGCCTCACCGGCATGTTCGGGGCTGACGGCGCGCGTGCGCAGACGTGTCCGTCCGGGCAGTTCTGCTTCTACGTCCCGCCGCTGATGCCCAATCCGACGGGCTATGCCTCGCCTGGCTGGGACCTCGTCATCGCCGCACCGGAAGGGGCCGCCACGGGCACCTACACCTTTGGCGACGACACCCCGGTCCCGTTCAACGTCACCGGCGGCAGCCCGCTCAAAGTGACTCTCAGCGCCTCGCAAGGCGTCGCCTCGAACTACGCCGTGACCGAGAAGCACGGCATCTTCGTCGTGTCGAACCGCGCCGACCTGAGCGTCACCCAGCGGTTCGTAGTCGGCCCGTGGAACAGCTCGGCCACCGTCAAGGAGGCCACGAGCGCGCTTGGCACACGCTTCCGCGCAGGCGGCTACGTGCTCGACGGCGTCAATACGCAGAACACTGGTCACGACGTGGTGTCGCTCTACTCACCCTTTGGCGCCACGGTGGTCATCGACCCACCGGGGACCGACGCGGACTTCTGGGCCGACGGCTTCGATGGCAACGTGCGTACGGTCACGCTGGGCGTCCGCGAGACAGTGCTCCTGCGCACCCGCAACGTCGGCAGCTGCGGCCGCGACATCACGGGCGCCCTCATCACGAGCGACACTCCCATCGCGGTGATTTCGGGTGGTCGTGGATGGGCTCTGAGCGGCGCCTGCAACGTCTACACGGCGAGCACCTGCGGCGACGACGGCGTCGACAACCTCATCCCCGAGAGCGGACTCGGAACCAGCTATGTGGTCGACAAGTATCCAGGATTCCAGGCGGAACGGGTGTCCATCGTGGCGACCGTGGACGGCACCGTGGTGTCGGTCAACGGCACCAGCGTCGGTTCTTTTGCGGCAGGCGCGGTCCATCGCTTCGTCAACTCGGGCCTGACCCTCATCGAGGCGACCCACCCCGTCTACGTCTTCCAGGACGCTGGGCTCAGCGGTTGCGAGGCCGGGCTCAGCATCATCCCGCCCATCGCGTTCGTTGCCAACACACCGCTCGGCATCGACTTCAACGTCAACGGCACCGGCATTGCGTCGGTCCTCATCGCAACCGCCGACGCGGCGACGGTTCGGCTCGACGGGGCAACGCCCGCCGGTGCCACGACGACAGCGGTCCCGGGACGCCCCCTGCTGTCAGCCGTCAAGTTCAACGTCCCGGGCGGCGACCACCGCATCTCGGCGGCGAGCGACTTCCAGCTTGGTCTTGCCACCGCCGCCGCCGGCACCGGCCTCTTCGCGTATTACAATCCCTTCCGTGTGCCGGGTTGCGGCGACGGCAACCTCGACGCAACCGAGGCCTGCGACGACGGAAACGTCGACCCGAGCGACGGCTGCAGCCCGCAATGCAAGCTCGAGGTCGACGAGGTCGGCTGTGAGTCGAACAACGACTGCGTGGCCGCCGCCATCTGCCAGGACGGCACCTGTGTCGCGCGCTGTTTCGCGGACGCCGACTGCGATGATGGCAACTCGTGCTCGAGCGACCTCTGTGACGAGGAGCTCGGCACCTGCTTCTATGTCGTCGCGGAGGAGGGCACCACGTGTGACGCTGGCGTTTGCGACGCCGACGGATTGTGCATCGGGTGCCTCGTCGACGCGGGCCCGATCGACCTCGGCTGCACCGCGGCTTCGCCCATCTGCCTCGTCGGCGAAGAAGGCTCGACGTGCGTCGACTGCCTCGGTGCCTCGGACTGCCCCCACGTCACGTGCGCGGTCTCGACCTGCAGTGACAACACTTGCATCGACCTCCCAATCGAGCCGACGGCGACGACCTGCGGCGAGGGTACCTGCGCCAGCGAAGGATTCATCGTATGTCGCGAGGATGAGCTCATCGTCGAGTGTGAGCCCCGCCCCGACGGAACCCCTTGTGATGCGGGCTTCTGCGCCCTGGCCGCGAGCTGCGATGAGGGCAGCTGCGTCGTCGACAACTACCGCGCATGCGATGACGGCAACCCGTGCACGGTCGACTTCTGTGACCCCGCCTCGGGCTCGTGCATCACGGAGGACGCAGCCGACGAGACGCCGTGCGAAGACGGCAATCTCTGCACGGTGAGCGACTCATGCATGGACGGCACTTGCCGCGGAGATGGCGTCGCGTGCCCATTGCCCGGCGAGTGTGAGCTGCCCGCCACCTGCAATCCGGACACTGGGATTTGCGACTTCCCGCGTGTCGAAGGCTGCCGCATCTGCGAAGTCGACGCGGTGGCTCCGACCATCACCTGCCCACAGCCCCGGACCGGTGTCGAATGTGCCTTCGGCGGCGTCGCGGTCCTGCTCGGGTCGCCCTCGACCTTCGATGAATGTTCGACGCCCCGAGTAGTGAGCGATGCGCCCAGCGTGTTCGAATGGGGCACGACGCAGGTCACGTTCAGCGCCTTCGACGAAGCCGGCAACGCTGCGAGCTGCACGACCGCGGTCGAGATTCGGGACACCGAGCCGCCGGTCGTCTTCTGCCCTGAAGAGACGACGGTCGAAGGTGATGCCGGTGTCTGCGGCGCCTTTGTGACCCTCGACATGACCGCCGTCGACGACTGCGATGGCGTCACGCTTTCCTTCATCGGCAGCGACGAGGCCTTCTTCCCGCCAGGTCGCACCGCGGCCGTCGTCGCGGCTGTGGACCGCGCCGGAAACCAGACGGTCTGCGAGACGACCGTCAACGTGGTGGGCCTCGACACCTTCGAGATCGAGTGCCTCGACGAGCTCATCGTCGATGCGCCTCCGACCTTCTGCGGCTTCCCCGAGCGCCTCGATGCCGAGCTCTTCGACGCCTGCTCGTCGGCCGTGACGATCCAATCCGGCAGCGACGCCTTCCCCATCGGTGAGACCACGGTCACCTTCTCGGCGACCCGCGAATCCGACGGCAAAGAGGCCACCTGCGCCACGCGCCTCGAGGTCCGCGACGTGACTCCGCCGCAGGTCTCGTGTGGCAGTCACGAGGGTCGGGTCCTCGACCTCGTGGCCGTCCTCCGGCCGAACGTGGCCGACATCTGCACGGCCACGACGACCTTCGAAGGGGTCGCCTGTGTCCGCACGACCGGCAGCGAGACGGTCGCCCTGACCGAGCGCTGCGACATCGGCATCGAGGGCGGCACCATCTTCGTGCGCGATGCCCCGGCATCGGGCGGCGGCGAAGTCAGCGTCGTCTACACGGTGGTCGCGGTCGACCCGAGCGGGAATGAGACGCGTCTGCAGTGCGAGGCGCAGGTCGACCCCGAGAGCCTCGACCACGACGGCGACGGACTCCTCGATCGCGACGACAACTGCCCTGAGACCTACAACCCCGATCAAGTCGACACCGACCTCGATGGGCCTGGCGACGTCTGCGACGACGTCGACCACGACGGTCTCGTCGCAGAGGGCAGCGGCGGCTGCGCCAGCGGTAGCGCAGGTGGGACTGTGATGGGACTCGTGTTCCTCGTCGGTCTCATCCTTCACCTCGGGCGACGCCGCAGGCCCGGGCACGGATGCTGAGCCGGAAGTTGTCTCGATGATCGAGACAAATCCTTCGCCCTCACGACGACGCTTCTGCATCGGCGCGGCGGCGCTCGCCTCGTTGTGCACGGGGCTCTGGATGGCCGCTGCCGACAGCGGGCCGCCCCGCGCTCTGGTTGGGCTCTTCGACGGAGCTTGGAGTGCGGACCTGCCCTACGAAGCGAGCCCGGTGCTCGAGGTCCGGCTGCCGACCAGGCTCGGTCCCGCCGAGGTCCAGACCACCACTCGCGCGCTAGAGGTCGGGGCAGCCCGGCTCGCCGACGTCGTGTTGCGCGACGAGGAAGCCACGAAAGACCGCCTCGTGTGGCTCATCCCGACGCTGCCCGACCTGCCGAAATCCCAGCTCGAAGCCCTGCTCGCGGGCCCGAACAACAGGCTCGTGATCCTGCCGGTCCACGACGAAGGCGAGACCGCCAAGGCGATCCGTCAGTTCGTCGCCGAGCGCCCCGAGCTGGACGCGTCCTCGAGCTCGAGCCCGGTCGACGCGCCCGACGAGGCGACGCTCATCGCGGCCCTCGAGGCGATGCGCGACGAGTGCGCAGGCTGCCGTCCACGCAACGGCGAAGCGCTCATGATCGAACCGAACGGCGAGAGCTGGACGGCGTTGGTCGTGTCGCGCCGCGAACCGGTCTTCGACCATCGTTATGTCGCCGGGGCCGAGCTGGGCTTCAACTCGTACGATGGTAGGCCGGTCGCGCTCATCGCGTTCACCCCGGAGGGCCGCGCCGCGTTCACCGCGTTGACCCGCGACTCCGTCGGCGAACGGCTGGCCATCGTCGTCGACGGCCGCGTCGTGTCGAGCCCGCGCATCATGTCCGAGATCGTCAGCGACACGCTCGAGGTCTCGACCTCCCATTCGGCGGACACCCACGACGACGCGGTGCGCGACGCTCAAGCGCTCGTCGAGCTCCTGACACCGGGCATCGGACTTCCGACTGAGGCGACCTGGCGTTGGCTCGACCTCCCGGGCGCGACCGGAATCGCGCTCGTGTCGGCTACGGTGGTGACCTTGCTCGTGGCCTTCGTGCTGGGCTGGTGGCTCGCCAGCGGCATCGTCTGGTTCGAGAGACGCGGCTCCATCGTCGGCCCGGCCGCGCCTCCACCTTCAATCGAAAGAGGGCGAACGTCAGGTCTCGCCTCTTCGCTGACCCTCCGTCTGGCCTTCACCACCATCGGGCTCGCCGCACCATATCTGGTTGGAATCATTCCGATTCCGCTCCTCGACCAGGAACGCATCGCCGGGCTCGACGACCCGGCCTTCATCTTCTTTCTCGGCGCCGCAGGCATCACACCGATCCTCTTCGCCCACCTCATCGTGTCATTGGTCGTCTGGCTCGTCCCTGCCCTCAGCAGGTTGCGCTCGGGCAGCTTCGAGTCGCGTCGCCGCCTGTTGTTGCCGACAGGCCTCATCGCCGCCGCTATCTGCGCCTTGTACGCCGTCGGCTTCCTTCCGCCGTTCCTCGGCCTCCAACTCTTCGAGCCGGGGCTCATCTCGACCCTCTTCCTCGTCCTATCCATCGCCGCTGGCACTGCCCTCCTATGGGGCGCCGCGGCACTGGTGACCGTCGGCGGCATCGGCAACGGCTTCACCGTGCTGTTCATCGGCGCCATCCTCGCGATGCTCATCGAATCGCCGCGGATGGTGGCCGACCCCCGCGCCGTCGCCATCATCCTGCTCATCGGCGTCGTCCTCATCCACGCGACAGGACGGCGACTGGTCGTTCTCCGCCCTCTGCGCGAGGCGGGCACCCGCCGCCTGCCGCTCGCCGGTATCACACCGATCGACCTGCTCGGGACGCTCCAGGTCGTGCTGCTCCTCGTGTCCCTCCTCACCGAGGGCAACCTGCGCTCACCTCAACTGGGACTATGGGTCTCGCTCGTCGTCTTCATCGCCGCGACCTCTCTCATCGCGTGGCTCGTCGCGCGCCCCATCGCCGGCCGCGAGCTCCGGTTCGGCCTCGTGCCGAGCGTCGCGGTCGTCCTGACCATGGTCGTGGGCGCCAACCTCATCGCGGAGCTCGGCCCCGAGGTCGCCCCGATGACGCTCACGCAGTTCGCTGCCCTGATCTTTCTGCCGACCATGCTTTCCGACCTCGGCGCCGAGGTCGTTGGTACATTCCGTCACGGTCGCCTCTCACGTGTCTGGTCGACGCACGACATCGACGAGGCCGACCGCCTGGCCGAGCTGCTCGCCTCGCGTGAAGTGGCCGTGGTGATCCGGGCCTCGCGCCATCGCGCTCTCATGCGCTTCATGGGCCCGTGGCTTCCGCTCGAGCTGCTCGTGCCCACCGCGGACCGCCGCGCCGCACTCGCCTTCCTACGCGAGGACGCCGAGAGCGACCTCGTCGAGCCGTTCGGCTCGGAGACGGCGTGACGGGACCCGCAACCCATCCGTGAGCCAGCGTCAGCCTGCGCGCGCGACCTTACGCGACAAGGGTCCGGGGCTGCCGAGGTCACCAACTTCGATGCGCGCATTCTGCGGCTCGTCGAGGTAGGCAGCGCGCTGCCCAGGGTCGGTCAAGACACGCGCGGCCTGATGCAGTTGCGCCCTCGCCTGGCCAAGGAGGCGTCGCGCCCTGAAGCCATCGCGACGCACAAATCTGGCGCGCGCCAACAAGAACAGGAGCTGGTGTCGGGGCAGGCCCACCCCACCCCACTCCGCCGATCGTTCGAGTGCCGCCTGCGCGGTCGACAAAGCGCTGTCACCGGCTTCGACCGCGAACGCCGCACGCGCGGCCAGAGCGAGCGCGCGCACCGCCAACGACCGCATGCCTTCATTCGTGGCCGAGTTTGCCAGCCGCTTGGCGGCTTCATGGATGCGCCCTGGCTCGGGTCCTTTGGCGGCGGGTGCAGCGAGGCCGACCATCAACTCGGAGTACTCGAGCTCACGCAGGGCCGGTCGCGACAGACCGCTCACATCCTGACGCGCCACATCGAGCAGGTGCAGCGCCCGATCGCTGCGCCCGAGCTGAGCGACGATACGCGCATCCGTGAGCCGCGCGATGAGCAGCGTCTCACGATCACCATCACGCCGCGCGAGCGCCACCGCCTGTGCGAGATGCTCGCGTGAGGTCTCGTACCAACCGAACTCTAGATGTGTCTTCGCGAGCTCGAGCTCGATTCGCCCATCGAGGCGATAGAACCGGTCATCGCCGAGCTCGGCGCCGAGCTTGCGGACCTCGGCCAACGCCCGTTCAGGTGCCTGCGCCTCGCGCAAGAGAGCTGCCGTGAGAAGTGACGCGTGCACCGCATGCGGCCGGTCGCCCAACCGGTTGGCGAGGTCGGTCTCGAGCTTCACCGCGACCTCACCGTCGGCGAGCCACCCCATCGTCACCAGCATGTCCGCTTCGAGCGCGTGAAGCTCGAGCTTACGCTCTGACGGGTATTCGCCGGTCTGCGCCTCGCGCAAGGCCACGAGCGCGGACTCGAGGCGCCCGTTCGCGACGTCGGCGCGCGCATTCGCCCACGGCAGAGCCCACGCGCATTCCCGCGACAGCTCGGCCATGCTCTTGGCGTGCCGGAGCATCTCGTCCTCGGCACCGCGGTCCGCCGCCAGATGCATGAGCGCATCGAGAGCGACCTCCATCGTCGGTACGTGCGCCGTCTCGAGCCCACGCTCGAAAAGCTCGTGCGCCGCCCGTTGCCAGGCCGGCCAGTCGCCGAGCGCGCGCGACAGCTTCACCCGAGCCGCGCCGAGGTCGAGCCGCAGCCCGCGGATACGCTCGAGCTGCTTGTCGAAGCTCGGAGGTCTCGCCCCACTGGCATCGACCAGTTGCGTCGACGCCGAGCTCGCGAGCGAGGTCTCCTCGCGCTCCAGGATCTTACGCGCATCTTCGAGCAATGCAGCCGCCCGCGGCAGTACATCGCCTTGTCGCGGCAGGTGCGTGCGCTGAGCCGCTTCGAGCAGGTGCGGAACCGCGCGCAGCGGGTCAGTCGAGCGCAGCCACTCCCACGCGGCGCGCTCGGACTTGCCCTCGAATGGCAGGGCCAGCTCGATGGCCCGCGCGAGTCGTTCGTGCAGACCCTGCCGTTGCTCGACGGGCAGCGTGTCGTAGTGGTCGCGGGTCGGGGCACGGGGCCCGACCATCGTCCACCCCTCGGCGTCGCGCGCCAACTTGCCGTCGGCGATGAGGTTTCGAACGCTGACGCTCGGCAGGGCGAGGAACGTCGACACGACCCCCTCGGGCACGGGCTCCATGAGCGCCGAGAGCAGGTCCTCGAAGGCCTGCGTACCGCCCGGCGAAGGCAACATCGGCTGCGAGAGCACCCGGGCCCGCGAGCTCGGCCCTTCGGGCGAAGTGGCAAGCGCGCGCTCCACGTCCCAACCGAACACCTCGCGCCGACGCACGAGCGCCCCTCGGCGCAGGTCCTCGGTCAACAGCTCACGCACACGTTGAGGGCGCCCCTCGGACTTGTCCCAGAGCGAGAGGATCCGGGTGTCGGGCACCACGTCCGGGCCGACCACTTCGTCGACCCAGTCGGTCACGGCTTCCAATGAGAGCGCTTCGCGCCCGACGTACCGCGTCACCGACAAGCCGACCAGGCGTTCGAAGGCGTGCTCGGCGACGGGCTTGCTCGCTGGGTCCACCGTAGCGATGACCCGCAGACCGGGGTTCTTGGCGCCCGTGAAGATGGTCGCAAGCAGCTCGAGCGACAGGGTGTCCGCCCAGTTGAGCCCCTCGATGCCGATCACCACGGCACCTGGAAGTCGTGTCAGCAGAGTCGCTGCACCCGCGAGACCACCGAGCATAGGAGGTGCTCCGCCACGCGCCTCACGCAAGCGGCGCAGCAGCCCCAACACGGGCTCCACGGCCTCGAGCGGGCCATGTGAGCGCGGCTCGAGCGCATACCGGATGACACGCGCACCGGCGACGGCGCTGCGATCGGTGAGCTCGTGCATGACCTCGGCGCCATCGAAGCCGGCCGGGTCCTCGATGAGCATCACCGTAGGATGGGGTGCGGGGCCGTCACCTAGCCACGCCGAGGCCGCGAGATCGAGCTCCTCGCTCTCGGGGAACAACGCCGCCTGGAGCCGCCGCCGGAAGGCCAGCGCGGTCTCGACCGGGTGCTTCTGCTTGAGCGCGTCGTTGTACCGGTCGATGACCTCGGCCGCCGACCTGGGTCGGAGCTCGTGGTTCGGGCGCAGCAGATCATCGACGAGGCGCGAGAGCTCCACCGGGCAGCTCGGATGCTCGAGGCGCTGGTAGGTGCCGTACATCCGCTTGTTGTAGAGGTCGGTCGGGTCCTCGCCGGCCCACGGCCTGCGGCCCGACACCAGCTCGTAGATGAGCAGACCGACCGCATAGAGGTCCTGCCGCGCATCAAAGGGCGACCCGGCCATGAGCTCGGGTGCGCTGTACTCCGGGGTGCCGATGAAGAGCTCTTCAGGGGTCTCTTCGAATGGGATGGCGATGCCGAAGTCGATGAGGTGGGCCGAATCCTCGGGGTCACCGTCCCAGGTCACGAGCACGTTCGATGGCTTCAGGTCGCGATGCAGGAAGCCCGCGCGATGCAGGTGATCAAGACCACGCAACACCTGGAGAATCCAAGCATATCCCTGTGTCGGGTCACGCATCTGGAGGAACGCGTTGGCCAGCGGGATGCCGCGCACATAGTCCATCGCGAAGTACGGCACTTCGCGCCCTGCGTGCTGGCCGAAGCCGAAGTCGTAGACCCGCGGGATCGACGGGTGGTCGAGCTTTCGCTGCACCGCGTACTCACGCATGAACTCGGAGGTCGAGTCGCGATACTCGGGGAGCAACAGCTTGACGGCGATGGGGCGCTCGTTGGTTACGAGGTCACGCGCGAGCATGACCTGTCCCATACCACCCTCACCGAGCGTGCGTTCGACGCGATATCGGCCGTCCCAGATCCGCAGGGTCACTCTCCGCAGCTTCCATCGTCAAAAGGGATACGCCCGACGCATCCCCAACCGCATTACGTGTGAGGCTAGCCGATCCTTGAACGGTCCGAAACCCGAGACCCGATCGGTGTAACCATTTCCCACGAACCCCCGTCAGAAGCCGCCGCCACCGTCGAGATACGCCCGCTCGTCGGCCGTCGTCTCGCGACCGAGGGCCGCATTGCGATGCGGAAAACGGCCGAAACGAGCGATGACGTCGAGGTGCTTTCGCGCATAGTCCGCAATCAAGTGAAACCCTTCGAGGTGCTTCGCCGTCAGGTTGCCCGCTGCCACCGCCTCCTTGGCATCGGCGAGCAGCCGCTCGAAGAGGGCGACCGAGCGATGCTGGTCGTCGAGCTGCTCGGAGTGTTCGAACGGCAGATAGACGAAGGTGCGACAGATGAAGGGCACCTGTTGGTCGAGCCCGGCGGCGACCACCTCGGCCGCGACTTCACGCGCGAGCGCATCGCTTCCGAAAGCCTCAGCCGTCCCACGTTGCAGATTTCGTGGGCACTGGTCGAGGAGCAGCATGAGCCCGAGCGCCCCGCGCGGGTCCTGGCGCCAGGCGGTGAAGGCAAGAGGCTCGGCCGCCGCACGAGCCGCGAGTGCCCCGAACCGCTCGCGCAGCTCTGCATCGAAGGCGTCGTCACGCGCGAACCAGGCGCCTCTGAACGCGGTCTCCGGTGCGGGTCCGGGTGTGCCGAACCACCACGTCAGGAGCTCATCGAGCATCGCGGCAGTCGGCTCCGTGCGTGCAGTCTGGTCGCTGGAGTGAGGTTCGGTCGAGGGGTTTTGGTCGCTCATCGGTTCATGCTAGACCAGTGGCACCGGGTGGACAACCCGGCACGCGGCCGCAACGCTTGGCGGCCCAGGAGCCCTGACGATGGAAGGCGAGAAAGAGGCGGCAAAGGCCTGGTTGGCGGAACGCACCTGGAGCGAAGTGGGGCAACGCATCCACATCACCCTCGACGCCGACCACCGCACGGTCGTGGTCCTCGACGGCAAGGGGTCCATGCCTGGCACCAAGGCCCTCATCGATCTCATGGAGTCGATTCGCGACCAGATAGGCCATGGCATCCTCATCTCGGCGCTGGTCGACATGCGCAAGCTCGACGGGGCACCGCTACGCTCGCAGTTCGTGCTCGGCAAGTGGCTGCTCATGCGCAAGAAGCAGATGGACCGCATCGCAGTGTTCGGCGGAAAGCCCTACGAGATGGGCATCGCGCGCGCCGTCATGACCATCGCCGGCATGGGTGCGAAGACCTTCTTCGGCAACCACCTCGACGACGCCGTGCGATTCCTCGGGTGGCCGCGTGAACGCTATCCGACGTGATTGCGCGACCCACGCTTTGACGCTGCGTCGCCCAGGTTGCGGCTGACCGCGACTTTGACCGCTGGTCGAACAAACACCGCGTCTTAGCTTCGAAACCGAGGCTGTCGCGACCGTTTGCACGCCCCCTTCAGAGGTGCGATGCTCCCCGTAGTTGGGCCGTCGCCGCATTGCGGAGCGGGTCAGTGCCGCTTTGGGAGTGTCCTCTTGGCGCGAATCCTGATCGTGGATGATGAAGGGCCGGTGCGTAAGCTACTCGGCCGAATCGTGAGCCAGCTCGGGCATCAGGTCCAACTCGCTGCCAACGCGGAAGAGGCCGTTCGCACGCTTCGCGAAGACCGGATCGCGACCGGCCCGGGTGAGCACGGCCACATCGAGCTCGTGTTGACCGACGTGCGTATGCCGGGCACCTCGGGCCTCGACCTCGCGACGCAAATCGGCGTCGAGTTCCCGACCACCGCCGTCGTCATGGTGTCGGGCGTCGACGACCCGGAGACGGCCGGCTACGCCATCGAGCGTGGGGTCTACGGCTACGTGCTGAAGCCGTTCCGCGCGACCGAAATCCAGATCACCGTGATGAACGCGCTCCGACGCCGCTCGGTCGAGCAGGAGAATCGGCGCCACCGCGAAGCCCTCGAAGAGATCATCCAGGGCCGCACCGCCGAGCTCCGCGTCACCCTCGAGCTCCTCGCCCAGAGCAACGACCGTCTACGCCTCGCCCAGGAAGAGATCATCAAGCGCCTCTCCATCGCGAGCGAAGTGCGCGACGAAGAGACCGGCGCACACATCCACCGCATGAGCGCATATTCCGCGGTCCTGGCCGACGAATTCGGCCTCGATGCCGAACGTGTCGAGCTCATCCGCGTCGCGAGCCCACTTCACGACGTGGGCAAGATCGGCGTCCCCGACTCCATCCTTCGCAAGCCCGGCAAACACACCCCGGAAGAGTTCGAGGTGATGAAGCAGCACGCGGTCTACGGCTACCGCACGCTGCGCGAGACGGGCTTCCAGCTCCTCGACATTGCCGCGACGATCGCGTGGACCCACCACGAACGCTGGGACGGGACGGGCTACCCGCGCAAGCTCGCCGGCGAAGACATCCCCATCGAGGGGCGCATCGTTGCCATCGGCGACGTCTACGACGCGCTCACGACGAAGCGTGTCTACAAACCGGCCTTCTCGGTCGAGAAGTCGCTCGACATCATGCGCGAAGGGCGCGGCCGCCACTTCGACCCACACCTGCTCGATGGCTTCCTACGGCGCTTCGACGAGAGCCGGGAGATCCAGAAACGTTTCCCCGACGTCGAGGCCTGAGCCCCGCCAAGAACCGCCCCACGGTCCTACCGTCGCACGGTCCGCCTCGAACCGGGGCAGTAGCTCGCCCCTCACCTCACCCGTGACTGCCGATCCCGCGCGGCATTCCGATGAGCGTCAACAGCTCCATACGAGCCGACGGCTCGTCCATGAACGCACCCAACAGCTTCGATGTGGTCGTCCAGGAACCAGGCTTCCGAACACCTCGATAACACATGCAGAAGTGCTGGCACTGAAGGATGACCGCCGTGCCCTGAGGCTTCAAGGCCAGGTCGATGGAGCGCGCAATCTGGGCCGTCAGCTTCTCCTGCACCTGCAGGCGCTTAGCGAAGACATCCACCACCCGCGCGAGCTTCGACAGCCCGACGACGCGCCCGTTCGGGATGTAGGCGACATGCGCCTTGCCGACAAACGGGATCATGTGGTGCTCGCAGTGGCTGAAGACCTCGATGTCGCTCACCAGGACGAGCTCGTCGTAGCCCTCGACCTCTTCGAAGACCTTCGACAGATACGTCTCGGGGTCCTGCTCGTAGCCCGAGTAGTGCTCGGCGAACGACTTTACCACCCGCGCCGGCGTCTCGAGCAACCCCTCACGGTCCGGGTCCTCCCCGATGTAGCGAAGGATTCCGCGCACATACTCACGCGCCTCGGCCTCCGTTGGAACCCCCTCGCGCGCCTTGCCCCCGGGACCATTGTCTGCCACGTCGCCCTCCGTCGCCCGGACCACCGAGCTCACTCGAAGATCGAGATATCCACAATCCTCGAAAATCGAGACATCGCTCAATAATGTCGTTCGAGCACAAACCACCCGAACGAGCGCAGCATGAGCTTCACGATCGACGGCTCGAGCAACGGGTCGACCGCCACCCAGGCCGACTCCACGAGGTCGCGCGCCGCCTGGGAAGTCGACTCGAGCCCGCCCGTCGCCTCGATCTCCGCGATCATCGCGTCGATGACCGTCTGGTCCTCTGGGCCGCTCTGGAGCAGCGCCATGAAGCGCTCGCGTTCGGACCGCCCGAGCCGGCCCAGCGCTCGCACCACCGGCAAGGTCACTTTGCCATGCGCCAGGTCTTCACCCTTACGCTTGAGGTCGCCTGCGAAGCCGCGCAGATTCAGCACGTCGTCGACCATCTGGAACGCAAGCCCGAGCGACTCGAAGTAGCGCCCGAGCCCATCGACCTGCTCGTCCGTCGCCCCGCCGACCACGGCCCCCATACGCGCCAGCGCACCCGCCGGAGCCGCCGTCTTCAAGCGGTGGATGGCGAGCACACGCGACTCGAGCTCGGTGATGTCACCGGTCTCGACGGCTTTGGGAACGAAGCTCCACAGGCCATCGATGTCCGCGGCCTGACCCGCGTGGCCCGCTCTCAGCGCCTCGAAATAGAGGTTGTAGAGCTCGACCTTCTGCCGGTTCGAGACCTTCGTCCCCTGCAAGAGGTGTTGCCCCATGAAGTAACACGAGGTCCCGGCGTTGATGGCCAGCGCCTCGCCGTGCGTCACGTGGCAGCTCGGCCCACCGCGCCGGACGGTCGAGCGGTCCTGGACGTCATCGACGATGAGCGAGCCGACGTGCATCAGCTCGGGCATCGCCAGCCAGTGCACGAAGTCGCGCGAATCGCCGCCGACCACGTCGCAGCAGGCCAGCGCCGCATAGCTTCGCCAGCCCTTGCCGCCGCGATCGGTGATCTCGCGCACCGGCCTCACACCCGTCTTGACGAACTGCGCAAGGTCCACGCCGTCCATGTAATGGCTGCGCGCCTCGCTGGCGATGAGGTCTCTCACCTGCTCGAAGGTGGGCTCGTAAGGGAGCAGGTTGGCAACCGACTTCCTGACTTCCTTGCCGACCGCCCGAAAGAAGCCGTCGAGGTCGTCGACCGCGAGATGCCCGCTGCGCTCGACGTAGCCGAGCCCAAGGATCGCCTCACCCGCCATCGTCCCGGTGAGCGTCGCGCGCCCCTCCCAGAAGGCGGGCTTCGAGATGAGCGTGACCAGCTCCTGGTCCTGGAAGGCCGCCGCGACTTCGGCTTCGAGCCCTGCCGCCTTCGAGCGGAGCGCCCAGCGCGTGGGATAGGTGTTGAAGGTGCGTGTGCTGCGCCACTCGTCGAGCGGCGCAATCTCCACGTCGTCGAACTCGGTGCGAGCCCCGTCGCGATCCACGACGACGAGCCGCTTGCCGAGCGACTTGCCGGCGGCGACGTCCACCATGGTGTAGGCAGTCAGCTCACGCCCGTCGGCGAGCTGGGCCGCAACCCAGTTCCAGGCGACGCTGTCGAGCTCTTCGACGTCCGCATCGCGGTGACCGCCGAACTCGTGGTCGTACCAGCCGCTGCCCACCACGACGGGCGTCTTGAGCCCATTCATCGTGGCGTGGCCGCTGACGTCGCAGCGCGGCACGAAGTAGTAGAACATGTCGGCGCCATCGGGCCCGCGCACGACACCGTCTTCGCCGTGGCGAACGGGCGCCTTCTTCGGCGTGAAGACGAGGTCGACGCCCAGCTCGTGGTAACGATGCCACAGGCTCAGACGATAGGTCCCGTCGTCGAGCTTCTCGAAGCGGTTGCCATCGAAGTCGAGCTCGAGGCGGCGCTCCGACACCCATGGCTCCTGCTCGAAGAGCCGGTCCGGGTAGGGCACCTGCCCCCGCTCGAGCATCTCGCGCAGCGCGCGCCGCACCCGTGGGTCACGCGATGCACCCTTCGCTCCGGTCTCCTCGGCGCGGTTGAGCCGCTCGAGCCCGATCCGTGGCGTGTCCCGGTCGACGAGGGTGTCTGAATAGTACTTCTTGCCATCCGCGTCGCTCAACGCCCAGGTCAACGAGTGCGCGTAGGTCGGCTCCTTCGTCTGTTCGTCACGCCCCTTCGCGATGCGAAAAAACGCCGCAAAAACAGAGAGCTGCCGCCCATCCGCCGTCGCCAGGTGAGCGTTGACGTACCACCACTCGGTCATCGACGAGCGATGCGGCAGGTCGTGTCGGGCGAGGTCGATGGGCCCTGGCTGAGGCCAATCGTTAGGGCGAGCTGAAGAGTTCGAGGCGTCCACGGCTAGTGAATGAACGCTTCCGGGGCTCGCAGGTCAAGCCCGAACTGCCCCGACGCCGACGAACGGTCACCGACCGGTTACCGCTGGGGCCCATGCCCGCATGTCCGCTCGCACTATTCCATACGCTGGGTCGGCTTCGCCTCCCTCGCGAATTGTACACACCTCGTTCGCGCGCTACGGTGCGCCGCATGGAAAGGGTCGTACTCGTCGACGGATCGAACCTCGTCTACCGCGCGTTCTACGGGCTCCCCCAGAGCCTCATGACGTCGAGTGGGCTTCACACCAACGCGATATTCGGGTTCGCGACGATGTTCAGGAAGCTGTTCGCCGGCAAGATGCCAGCCCGCGGCGCGGTCGTCTTCGACGCCCCAGGCCAGACCTTCCGCGACCTCAAGTTCGCGGATTACAAGGGCACACGCGAGGCCATGCCCAACGACCTCGCAGCCCAGCTCCCCAAGGTCTTCGAGCTCTGCCAGCTCACCGGCTTCACGCTGCTGCAAATCAGCGGCGTCGAAGCGGACGACGTCATCGGCACCCTCGCCAGGCGCTCCCTCGAGGCCGGCCATGAGGTCCAGATCATCAGCAGCGACAAAGACTTCGCTCAACTCATCGAGGACCGGCTGCGGCTCGTCGACACGATGCGCGACATCTCGTTCGACGCCGACGTCGCCAAGAAAAAGTGGGGCGTCTGGCCTCGCCAGATGGTCGACTACCTGAGCCTCGTCGGCGACACCGTCGACAACGTGCCGGGCGTCGCAGGCATCGGCGACAAGTCCGCCGTCGACCTGCTCGAGCACTTCGGGACGCTGGAGAACATCTACGCCGAGCTCGACCGACCCGGCTCTGACGGCAAAGACGCCCCGCCCTCCCCGCTCAAGGGCCGCCAACGCAAGGCGTTGCTCGAAAATCGAGACAACGCGTTCCTCAGCAAAGAGCTCGTCACCATCGACACCAACGTGACGCTGCCGGTGACGCTCGATGACCTGGCCATCCCGCCCGTCGACCAGGAGGGGCTCAACCGTTTCTTCATCGAGCTGCAGTTCTACTCCCTGCTCGACGAGGCGGACAAGGACGCGCTCGCCAGCGAGGGCCCCACCGACTACCGCGCCGTCGTCGACGATGACGAGCTGACGGCCTTGCTCGCGACCCTCGGCGTGGACAAGCCGTGCGCGGTCCTCCCCATCTTCGACGAGGAGCCACCCGCCATCACCCCGCTGGTCGGCATCGCCATCAGCGACACCGCCGGCGCCGCCACCTACTTGCCGCTCGCCCCCAAACGGGGCCCTCGGCTCACCGACGCCGGACGCACGGCTCTCAACGTCTTCCTGGCCGACCCTTCTCGCAAGAAGGTCTGTCACGACATGAAGGAGCTCTTTCGAGGCCTCCGCCGCGAGGACAAGCCCGTTGCGCTCGCGGGCACCATCTTCGACACACGACTCGCGAGCTTCCTCATCGACCCGGCCAAGGTCATCCCCCACCGCCTCGACCAGCTCACCAAGGAGTTCCTGCAGCGCACGATCCGCCCGGCCAAGACCGTCATCGGCGCCGGCCAGAAGCTGAAACGTTTCTCCGAGGCCGACTCCGAGGCGCTCGCCGAATACGCCTGCCACCTCGTGGACGCGGTGATTTCGCTCCACCCCATCGTTGCCGAGCGCCTCGCAGCCGAGGGCCAGACCGCCCAACACGACGACCACGACCTGCCGCTCTCGTACGTGCTCGCCGAGATGGAGCTGGCCGGCGTGCTCGTCGACAAGGGCGACCTCGACCGACTCGGCGTCGAGTTCCGCGGCACGCTCGAGGGCTACGAGAAGACCATCTGGGAGCTCGCCGGCAAGGAGTTCAACATCGCCTCGACCAAGCAGCTCGCCGACGTCCTCTTCGAAGACCTGAAGCTGCCGGTCATCAAGAAGACCAAGACCGGCTACTCGACCGACGCCGACGTGCTCGAAGCCCTCGCGCCGAAACACGATATCGCGCGTGTCCTGGTCGAGCACCGCAAGCTCTCGAAGCTCATCAACACCTACACCGACGTGTTGTCGCGCTCGGTCCACCCGAAGACCGGCCGTATCCACGCGACCTTCCAGCAAACGACAGGTGTCACGGGGCGCCTCATCTCGACCGACCCTGACCTGCAACGCACGCCCATCCACACGCCCGAAGGCAAACGTATTCGCCACGCCTTCATCGCGCCCCCGGGCATGAAGCTCGTCGTGGCCGACTGGTCGCAGATCGAGCTGCGGATCCTCGCCCACGTGACCAAAGACAAGAACCTGGTCGAGGCCTTCCGCACCGGCGCCGACGTGCATCGTAAGACGGCCAGCCAGCTCTTCGAGGTCCCGCTGACCGAGGTCACGCACCAGCAGCGCAACATCGGCAAGACCATCAACTTCGCGACCATCTACGGCCAAGGGGCAAGCGCTATGGCCCAGATGTTGGGCATCACCAGCAAGGATGCCAAACGCTACATCGACGCCTACTTCCGCCTCTACTCGGGGGTGCGCGACTGGCTCGACACGACCACCCAGGAGGCGCTTGCCAACGGTTGGGTCAAGACCCTCATCGGTCGCAAGCGCTACATCCCCGAGCTGACCTCCAAGACCACGATGGAGCGGCAGGCCGGCATCCGCATCGCCTGCAACACGCCTATCCAGGGCTCGGCGGCCGACCTGTGCAAGGCCGTCATGCTGGCCATCCCGGGCCGATTCGCGGACGCCAGGCTCAGCGGCAGGATGCTCCTTCAGATCCACGACGAGCTCGTCTTCGAGGTCCCCGACGACGAGGTCGAACCGACCGGCAAGGTGGTCAAGGACTTGATGCAGAACCCACCGTCGGCGGTCGCTCTCGACGTGCCGCTCATCGCTGATGTGGGTGCCGGTGTGAGCTGGGCCGACGCCAAGGGGTGAGGCATCAGTAGCCCCCTCGCCCGTCTCGCTCGCCTCCGACCGCCCATGCGGTAGGTCAGTCAAACGAATCACTTGACGATCGAGATTCTCGACCGTCAAGTGACCGCCCCCCTCCCCTCTGCGACTTCACGACATCACATCGCCGTCCACTGGTACTGCTCACGCACCGTGAGCCCGCGCCCACCCATGTTGGTCACGCTCACCTGAGCGACGTAGCCCCGCGCGCGAAACTCGCTGGCCGCCTGACGCAGCGGCTGCGCCGACAGCCACCCGGGCTCGACCTGGCCGTGCATCTTGCTCGGCTCGCCCACCCGCTGCGAGAGGTCATGCACCTGACGGCTGAAGTGGTCGACCGCGACCGCCGCGTCCGAGGTCTTGCGCATCACATCGACGGTCACGAGCACGTCGCCATCGAACTGCAGGTGCAGGTCCGTGACAGTGAGGTCGCAATTGCTCGCCAGGGCTTCCAGCCCGACGACCTCGTTTGCCCCACACTGGATGACCTGCCCGCCGCGGATCGTCTTGCAGCGCTCGAAGCTGTCGCCCAACGTCTGTATGACCTGCGCACGGGTCGTCGTCCCGAGCTCGAAGCCGAGCGCCGAACGGTCGGCGGCCGACACCGCATCGGCCGTCCGGGCCTCGATTGTGCCACGTCGCATTGCCTCGATCTTCGAGACATCGCCCCCGCCGAAGCCCTCGGGGCACCCGGGCACGCTGGACATCATCGCCAGCATGGGCCGCCCCCAGGGCGTGTGCGCATAGGCCACGAACATGGCGAAGCTGCCGACCAGCACCGCGGCCGACCACCCCGTCCACTTCCAGAATCGTGTGGTTGCGACCTTCATGGCGTCACTCACACATGTCCAAGGTGGGCGAGGTGGCGTCGTCTTCGACGATGTCGGGGCCCATGCCCACGAGCGCCCCAGCGGCGGCGGCGAACTCGGCCGACGTGAGGACCCCGGCGTCGACGAGCGGCTGCACGAAGGCGGCCGTGTCTTCGATCAGGGCATCGAAGTCGCCCTGCGAGATGGCGAGCCCGGTGTGCGCGGTCTTCATGTCGCGGCAGACCTGACCACCCGAGCTGGTCGAGCCGGCATACGTGACACCGGCGCAGCCAAAGAGCTCCTGGACCTGAATTGCCAGGCACTCGCCGACGTGGTCCAGCGCCGGCTTGGGCACCGCGAAGAACGAGTTGATGCGGCAGTCGGCTGCGAAGCGACCGACCAGGGTGTCGTTGTTGGTCGGGTTGGCCTTGTCGTAGATGACGCTGGCGACGGCGGCGGCACCACCCGCGCGGTCACATGGGGTCTCGACGGCCGGGACGTCGGTGTTCGTGTCGCCGACGGTGTCGCTCGTGTCGGACGGAGTCGAGTCGTCGTCGCCACAGCCGGTTTGAGCAGCGCCAGCGAGGCAAGCGACGGTGAGGACGTTACGGGACCAGCTCGAGATCATCATCAGGCTCCCCAGAAAACAGGTGTTGTGGACTCGGCGCCCCTGCCGGAGGTCGTTGGGCGCGTCCCTCAAGTCGGTGGTCGCAAGGTTACGACCGACCATTCCCCAGCCGCGACGTGCCGCGGGTCTCGGGGGGTACGAGCCTGTTTGACCTCCGGATCGATCGGATTCGACTGTTCCGAAGGAATTCCTCTGAGGTCCCTGTTTCCGATCCTGCGCGACGAAAACCCGTTCAGGTCCGACTCTTTGCGACGGATTCGATCGGGCGACAATCGGCTTCGATCAGGTCACCTTCTTGGGCGCGATGGTGATCTGCGGGCCCATCACGGGAGCTGGCGCGGAAGGCTTCGCAGCGCTCCTGGCCGCAGCCTGCCCCTGTCTTTCGGCCGCCGCGGCCTTGGCCTTGGCTATCTCGATCCACTCACCTTCATAACGCCGCAGCCGGTCCTCGACGATGGGGAGGTTCTTGCGGTTGATGGGCTCGGCGTGCGCCTGGTCGTGCATCGAAATCTGCTCGGCCAGGTCGGTCAGCCGGTCGCACAGATCGGTCAGGAGCTTGAGGTCGCGGGTGACCCGGTCCTGGCCAGCGAAGTGCTGCTGGTAGAGCTGGAACATCTGATTGGCGGCGGCGCCGAGATGGTTCGTCTTGTCGCGGACCGAGACCTTCTCGTGGGCCTCGGCGATGAGGCCGCGCTCCATCCGATAGCTCCCCAGGTTCTGGTCGAGGACGCCGATGTTCTGGGTGTGTTTCTCGTCGCCGATCTCTGCCAGCGCCGCCCGCGAGCGCTCGAGTGAGCCGAGAATGACATCGAGGTTGTCGAGCCGCCCGGTCGTCCGCGGCTGGCCTGCGAAGAGGACACGGTATCGGTCGAGCGCGCTCTGCGCTTCGGCGAGGTGGCTGATGGCGCGTTCGTCGGCGCTCATGGCGCGCCGCAGCTTCTCGATCTCGCTGCGCTCGTCTTTCATCACCTCGAGCTGGCCGACGAGGCCGGGGATCTGGTCGGCCTTGACCTCGGGCATCTCCTTCAGCTCGTCGAGCCGAGCCAGGGCCGGCCCGAGACGCGCAATCGTGAGCTCCAGCAGTGTGAGGTCGCGTGTCCGTCGGTCGCGCCCCGCGAAGTGCCGGCGCCACACCGCGAGGCACCGCTCGATGCGCATGCCCAGCGTGTGGATCTCACCGACCTCGGGCCGGTCGTATTGGGCCTCCGCGATGGCGTCGCGCTCGGTCACGTAGAGCGTCAACCGCTCACGAACGACCTTCTCGACCTCGTCCCCTTTCTCGCCCGGGAGCTGCTTGGCCTTCTTCGCGAGCACCGCCGCCTTCTCGATGAGGTGCTCGAGCTCTTTCAAGTCACGGGTGTGGCGTGGCTTGCCCGCAAACTCGCGCGTCCAGCGACGGTGCAGCTTGTCGGAGAGGGTCATCACGGATTGGGTGGTCGGTTTGGCCATCACTTCACAGGGTCTTGGGGTTTTCGAGCACGGCGTCACGCCCGGCGGTCGGGTCGAACCACGACTTGGAGCCGTCGTCGACCCTACTGCAGGTGATTCCGATCGACTACGCGATGGCGCTGCCTGCCGCCAGCGGCGGCCATCAATTCGCAGTGTAGTTGAAGGCGTAGATCTTGGACGAGTAGCCAAGAAACCCATCGATGTCGACGGGCGTGACACGCCAGAACCACTTGCCGGCCGGCAGGGCGTCGGGGATCGCCATGACGTTCTGGTTGGCCTCGTAGACCCGCCAGCCCGCGCTGAACTGGGCGTCCTGGGCGAGCTCGACGCGATAGCTCCGCGCTTCGCCAACGGGTTTCCAGCGCATCAGCTCGGCCAGGCGGGCGCGGCCAAAGAGGGGGAACTCCGGCTCGGGCGCGACGAGCAGCGGCCTCGGGTCTTCGGGACTCCCTTTGTGGTCGACGCGTGACCCCTTGCCGCGTGGCACGAACAGGTTGGCGTTGCGGCCACCGAACGTGACGGTGCCGGTCAGCGTCTCGACGCGGGTCTTCTGCACGTCGACCTGCGCCATCCGGAAATGGGTCCCGCGCACGCCTGCGATGGCGCTGCCCGTGACGAGGTAGAACGGGCCTTCGCGCTCGCTCGCGATGACCGCGGCCTCGCCTTTGACCATGTTGACCTTCACGTTGCGGCGCCCGAACTCGTCGACGTCGACGAGCCCGAACTTCAGGATGCTGTCCTCGAAGAGGTAGACATGGGTCCCGTCGAGCAGCTTGGCGTGTGCGACCGACCCCTTGCCGGTCTGGATGAAGTCGCTGCCCGTGAGCAGGAGGCCCGGCGCCGCGTCGCGCAGATTGCCGAGCTGATGGCCCGCGGTGACGCGGCCGGAGATGGTCTGGATCTGGGCCACGGACCGGGCCGAGCGCCGCTCGATGAAGGCCACATAGAGCGCGTCCTTCTCGTCCGGACGGGCGGTCGGGACCACGGTCGAGATCAACGAGCGCTTGAGCCCGAAGCTCGCGAGCTTGTCGGCCATGTAGTTCGCCGCGTCGCGCCCCTTCTCGCGCATGGACTCGTCGTTGGGCACGCGTGCCGCGATGGTGATGCCCTGGAGGCCCTCACGTTTGGCGAGCTCGGCGGCGACGGCCTTGAGACACGCTTCACCGTCCGCGGCCTTGACCGCGTCGAGTGTCAGCCGGTCGCCGAAGCTGAGCGCGCCCTCGCCGACCTTGATGCCGCCGCAGGGCTGGGCCGCGTGGGCCGTGAGACCGCCCGCGAAGAGGGTCGCTGCGACCACGGATGCTAGAGTCAATTTTCGCATCGCTTCACTCCGGAATCGGGATGTCATTGACCGGCACTTCCTCGAGCGGGACGGTGCTGCCCTCGTACTCGACGATCTCGAACTCGACGCGGCGGTTCTCGGCGCGTCCCTTGACCGTCCTATTGTCCGCAATCGGCTCCTCTTTTCCAACACCCCGGCTCTCGAGTCGGTCCGCGACGATGCCCTTGTCGACGAGGTATTTGGCGACCGAGGCGGCGCGTTCCGAACTTAACCGGAGGTTGAGAGAGGCGGACCCGACGTTGTCCGTGTGGCCCTCGATGCGGAGCCTCTTGATGTCCTTTCGTGTGTCGAGAAGGCTCGCGATGGCGTCGAGGAGCGCGAAGCTCCGCGACTGGATCGTCGCCTTGCCGGTATCGAAGTAGATCTTGTCGGTGATGGTGATCGTGCGTGCCAGGTCGTCCACACGGACCGGTCCCTTCGGGGTGTCCGGGCAGCCGTCGCCATCCTCGTAACCATTGACGACTTCTGCCAGAATCGGGCACCGGTCGGCTACGTCGAGCACGCCGTCGCCGTCGTTGTCGCCCTCGGGGCAACCGTCGCCGTCCTCGAAGCCGTCCATGTCCTCGGCGAGGTCCGGGCAGTGGTCGAACGCGTCGGGGATGCCGTCGCCGTCGGAATCGCGGCTCAAGGCGTTGGGGTCCTCGCGTCCGTCGAGGACGGTGGAGAACGCAAGCGGCACGTCGGGGCAACCGTCGTCATCATCCCAGCCGTTCTTGGTCTCGGGTTCGTTCGGGCACTGGTCGTGGGTGTCGGGCACCCCGTCCTTGTCGTTGTCGAGGTCGGCGCAGTCATCGTCGTCCTCGAAGCCGTCGAAGTCCTCGTCGCCGTACGGGCAGTCGCGGTAGCCGCCAAAGCGGAAGCCTACGACGCCGCGCAGGTCGGGCGACCCGTAGCCTCGCGTCAGGCCCGCGCCCGCCGCTGCATAGACCGCGAGGTCCTGGATGCCGCGCCACTCGAGCCCGCCGAGGAACTCGAACGGGGGATCTTCGAGCGTCTGGTCGGGGAGCTCGAAGCTGCCGGCGAAGCTCGTGAGGACCGAGAAGAGCTGGTCGCCGAGGAAGAACGAGAGCTTCATGCCGAGGCCCCAGGTGAGCTCTTCACCGAGCTGCAGGCCGTCAAAGGCGGTGGCATCTCGAAAGCGGCCGCCGACGTTCATCGTGAGCCGGAAGTAGTAGGCCGGGTTCCAGTCGAGGATGACCTTGGGCTCGACCGAGAGGCTCCCGTAGCCAGCGAAGCTCGACCCGATGGGAATCGAGACCGGCGCTGCGATGGCCAGCGCGAACTGTTTACCGCCGTCGACGATCTTGACCTTCGGGGTGATGCGCAGGTCGGCCAGGTGGAAACCGTCGGGAGCCGGTTCGCCCGGCATCAAGAAGGGCCATGCAGGGCCCATGGTCTGCGACAGGACCAGCGGCATCGCGACGCCGAGCTCGAGTCGCTCCCAGAGGCCAAAGGAGGCCATGAGATTGAGGGTGGCCTGGCCATCCACGATGCCGGACTTGACGCCGTCGCCCTTGCGGTCTGTGAGCAGGACCACGTTGGCGTTGTCGAAGACCGCACCAAACGCAAAGCCTGTGTGGCGTCCCATGAAGCCGCCCTGCAGGTGCAGGTAGTCCGATGCGCCGCCTCCCGGGCGGAACTGCTGCACGTCGATGCCTTCGTCGCGCGGTGGCGCGGCATGGGTCTGACCCACGAGGGCAACCAGACAAATGGCACTTGCCAGGACGAAGCCCAGCGTCGCGCGCCGCAATGGTGTAGTCGAGTGTTTCCAGGACCCTCTTGGGGTCATGGCCTGATGAAGTCGCGGTGCGCTCAAGGTCGCCTCCGGGGTCGGTCGAGCCGCGTAGTCTTACACCGATTCCAAGAGCCACGCGACAAAGTCGGCGAGGCCCCCATGGTCTCTCGTGAGCGCGTCGGTCAAGCGACGCTTGGCGCGCGCCCTGGACTGTGGAAGGGTCGGGAGGCCATGTCGCTCGCCCTCTTCATCGTCGGGCTCCTCGCGGCTCTCGCCGCGTTCAATGTCCACCACCCGCTCAGGCGTCCCGGCGAGGTCGCGGCTCTTACCTTCCCTTCGGCCTGGTGGGGCGGCGAGCTCCCGGTCCACACCGCGATCGTGTTCGCGGGCGCGGCGGTTGGGCTCGTGCTGACGGGCGGGCTCGAGAGCTGGCTCGGGGTCATCGGGCTCGTGCTCCTGGTGGTAGCCGGGGCGGCACCCATCGTATCGTGGCGTCAGGCCACACGTGTGGCGATGATGGTCGAAAGGGATTTCGGCCCGCTCGCAGAGCGTGTGTCCCCATGGCGTTTCATCATGCCCTTCGTGTTCCGGGACGCCGCGGTGACAAGGCAGCCCCGCATCCTGCGAGACGGCGAACAACTGCGGGCGGACCTGTATCGGCCGGTGAAAGCGCCATCGGGCGGGCCGGCACCGATCCTCGTCTACGTCCATGGGGGTGGCTGGGTGCTGGGGTTTCGGCGCTGGCAGGGACGCATCCTCATGCGCCGACTCGTGCGCGCCGGGTGGATGTGTGTCTCGATCGAATATCGCCTCTCTCCCTGGGCGACCTGGCCCGACCACATCATCGACGTGAAGCGTGCGCTCGTCTGGGTGAAGCGGATGGCACCGGTCTGGGGCGGGGACCCGACCCGGGTCGCCATCTCGGGCAACTCCGCGGGTGGTCACCTGTCCGCACTCGCGGCGCTGACCCCGAATGAGGCGGAGTTCCAGCCAGGCTTCGAGAACGAGGACACGAGTGTCGCAGCCCTGGTCGCCTGGTACGGGGTCTATGACCTCGTCGACCGCGCTCGGGCCTGGCCCCACGGTGCGATGCGACGACTCTGGGAGCTGCTGGTGATGAAGCAGCGACTGCGCCAGGCGCCCGACCGCTTCGAGCGGGCGTCCCCGCTGAGCCACGTGTCGGCGGAGAGCCCGCCGACCTTGCTCATCCACGGGACGCTCGACACCATCGTGCCCATCGCGTCGGCGCGAGCCATGTGGGACACGTTCGAGACGGTCGCACCCGGACGCTGCCGGCTGATCGAAATCGAAGGCGCCGAACACTCCTTCGAGGTCTTCTGGTCACGACGCGCGGTCTACGCCGTCGAGGCCGCGGCGCGCTGGCTCGAGGTGACCATGGCGGGCCTGCGGTCAGCCCCGGCTCGGGTTGACGGGGTCGAGCGCGCCGACGTGTCGGTCGAACCAGAGTCGAAAGTGTGAGGCCGAGCTGAACCCGACCTCGCGCGCGACGACCTCGAGCTTCTCGCCGCCGGCGACCAATCGCTTTGCGTGTTCGACACGCAGGCGGTCGCGCACATCACCGAGGGTCAGTCCTTCTGCGGCGAACCGACGCTGCAACGAGCGCAAGGACGTCTGAAGGCGGGCCGCCATATCGCTGGCCGAGAGGGCCGGCTCGGCGACGATGAGGCGTTGAGCTTCATAAAGCATGAGTGTGCGCTGGTGCAGGTGCGCGAAGAGCCGGCTGACATCGTCGACCTCGGCGGGGGTCGCGTCGACGAACCGGAAGCAGGCCTCGAGGTCCGACGACAAGAGAAGGTTCTGCGTGCCATCCAGGAACGCGCCGCGCATCCAGTGGAGGGTCCAGTTCGGGGGAGCAAAGCCTGCGCCGCGGCTGAAGAACGGCGAGGCTTCTTTGGCGAAGTGGCTCGTCCCGGTCACGGTCTCGTTGAAGAATCTTTCTGGATTGGGCACCGACTCGAGCGTGCGCCGGATGTCCGCGACGAGTCGAAACGGGCGTGTGAGGTTGCGCTGAATGGCGAACCAGCTCGGCATGGTCGACAGCATGTCGCCGGGCCCGAAGAGGCCGCCGCCCGTGAAGTTGCCGACCAGGGCGGGCGCTTCTGGGTCGTCGGGGTAACGGACAAACGGAAAGAAGAGACCCACGCGGGCCACCTGGAGTCCCGGGTGCAACCCGAGCGAATCTTGATCGACGACCCGCCAGCCGACGATTTGATGGTCGGTTTGGCGCCCAGCGAGTGCGGCTCTGGACACCACATCGCGCTCGATGGATGTGGCCGCGCCCACCCCAGGTGTGCTGCCGACTCCCGACCCGTCGTCGTTCATGGGCCAGACTCCGTGCCCGCCACACGCCCCAAACCCGGGGTCAGCCCGCGCACACGCTTGTACCAACTGATGAAGTAGGAAGGCGTCGCGAGCCCCACCCGCTGGCACACCTCCTGGAGTTTGTGGCCGGCACTCAGCATCGCATCGGCGGCCCGAAGACGAGCGGCGTCGCGGACCCGAGCAAACCGGTAGCCGTCATCGGTGAGGGCGCGCTGAATGCTTCGCTCCGAACAGCCGAGCGAGCGCGCGAGCGCTTCGAGCTCGAGCGACGGGTCGTCGACCAGGAGTTGGGTGACCTCCCGGGTCACGGGCGACGCGCTGGCGACGGCAGCGTCCAGCGGCTCGACGGCAGAGCGTATGGATGACCAGGTCTCGCCGAGCGCAGCGGCGACCTCGACTGGGGTGCCGACGACGAGCGCGGACGAGGCGTACGAATCGATGAGCCCGCGCCAGAAGTAATAGCTCCAGTCTGCCTGGACGAGGATGACGAGGCGCCTGTCGGCACGAGCTCGGGTCGCGTGGAGTGCGTTCGCGAGATCTGAGATGAGACCGCCTCGCTCGGCCACGACGATAGAGGCGCGGAGCAGGTCGATGACGACCGTCACCGAGGTCGCTGTCGCCGACACGGAGGTCCAGAGCTCGTGCAGATTTGAGAGCTCCCGTACGGTGAGCGAGCCGAACACGGTGATGCCGACGACGAGGCGCCCGTGGAAGCGACGCGTATAGAACATCCACTGCCGACCGAGCCGCACATCGGCGTGACCGGTTCCAAGCTCATGTGGCGCGCATTGCCGCCAGGTCGCCCACTCCATTGCCACCCCATGATCGGCGCGGAGAACCCACAAACGATGTCTTCGACAAGGCTTAGCTTACCAGCGATGATGGGGTTCCCGACAAGTCCTGGAACCTGTCCGACAAAAGATTGCGCAACGCCACTTCGATTTCCCGCCAAAGACTCACGAAATCGCGACAACCGGATTTGGCCGGTGCGCCACGACGAATCTTCACCCGAAGCGTTCGCACGAGGTGCCTGCCCCTCTGGCGCTGCCGCGCCGTGAGGCGTTGTGGCGGAAGTGTCGGCGGCCGAACGCAAAAAGGCCGCCCCTGTTGTTGCAGGAGCAGCCTGTATAAAGTGAGCCTTCGTCCGGTTGCGGGCCCGACGCCGGCTCTAAGGCTACTGTCCCCGTCACTGGAAGCAGCCTGTATAAAGTGAGCCTTCGTCCGGTTGCGGGCCCGACGCCGGCTCTAAGGCTACTGTCCCCGTCACTGGAAGCAGCCTGTGTAAAGTGAGCCTTCGTACGGTTTGCGGGTCCGACGCCGGCTCCAGGGCCGCATCCACCTCGGTGGGGAGCGACCTGTGTAAAGTGAGCCTTCGTCCGGTTGCGGGCCCGACGCCGGCTCTAAGGCTACTGTCCCCGTCACTGGAAGCAGCCTGTATAAAGTGAGCCTTCGTGCGGTTTGCGGGACCGACGCCGGCTCCAGGGCCGCATCCACCTCGGTGGGGAGCGACCTGTGTAAAGTGAGCCTTCGTCCGGTTGCGGGCCCGACGCCGGCTCTAAGGCTACTGTCCCCGTCACTGGAAGCAGCCTGTATAAAGTGAGCCTTCGTGCGGTTTGCGGGACCGACGCCGGCTCTAGGGCCGCATCCACCTCGGTGGGGAGCGACCTGTGTAAGTTGAGCCTTCGTGCGGTTTGCGGGTCCGACGCCGGCTCGAGCAGGAGAGCCTCGGTAGGTCGCTTGATGCGGGGTCCACCGATGAGCTGCTGCGATTGTTTGGGGTCCGGGTCTCTGCGACCGGGGCCCCGTGTCCCTGACAAAGACCTCATCGTCACCCCCACCAGAAACCTTGAGGGAAAAGATCTGAAAATCAACCTGAGCCGCGCCAGTCAACGACCTTGGCCGATAGGACCCATCGATTCAGGTTGCCGAGGCGAGCGCGGATTGTTAGTTGGCCACGTCGGCGATGGTCGGATGTCCGGCGCCTTCGAACCAGAAGAGCCGACCTCTGCCGGCCTCCCCCGACACCGGTCGCCTCGCCTACCGGGCCGCGTCTCCCAATAGATGCCGGTCGCCCCACCTGCCGGCCTACCTCTCCTATAAAGGATCTCCAACATGTCGCTTTCGCCCGAGCTCGCCTCCTTCGCCGACGCCGCCCCCGAGCTTCCGGCCGCCCGAGCCCTCGCGTACGACCGCACGGCTGGCCTCGCGCTGGTGGCCCACCTGACGGAGCGCAAGCTGCGTAGCCACCTCGAGGCGATCGGCGAAGTCGCGACCGACAAAGACATCAAGAAGGCAGCGCGCGCCGCGGCCTACAAGCTCAAGTCCGCCGGTATCGAGGGCGGCATCAAGCGTGATGGCGGCATCGACCTGTCGGTCAAAGTCGAGACGAAGGCGGTCGCAGCGGCGACCGTTCCGGGCCTCGATGGCCGCCTCCAGCTCGTCCTCCCGACATTGCCGGGGCACGGCGGCGGTGAGCTCGACCTGCGCGATGGTGAGAAGCCTCGCGCCGAACCCGTAGCCGAGCTCGCCATCGGGCGCATCCGTCGCTTCGTGTCGGAGAACGGCGCCGGCAAGGCCTTCCACCCGGTGTTGTCCATCGACCTCGACCTCGCGGCGCGGCTCGTCGACCTGGCGGACGAGGCGTTGCCGCTGTCGGGCCTGAAGGTCCCCGGCACCTTCGTGCACTTCAAGACCTGGCGTCAGCGCGCCGTGGCTCTTGGCGCCGACCCGGCGAGGGCCTCTTCGCGGGCGAAGCTCGGGGCGATCGCCAGCGCCCTGCCCGACTCGGCCGTCGAGGAGTTCGCGTCGGACGCCCGCATCGGCTACGTGTCCGCGCCGGTCACCGCATTCACCAAGGTCGACAAGGAGTTCCGCGCGCTCATGCACGGCCGCGAGCCGATGGAACGCGGCGACTTCGATGCCCAGGCCAAGGTCCTCATCGAGCGGGCCGCCGCCGATTGGTGGGGCTCCGCCGACCAGCGCCGCGTCGCATGCATCTGGCTCGAGGCGAGCGCCGACATCTTCCTCGCCGATGGCGACGAAGCGGCCGCGCGAATGGCGCTCGGGCTCGCCGACGATCTCGCTGCGTGGGCCGGAACCCCGTTGAGCCACCCGCTCATCAACCGGGCCTTCGTCGGTGCACTCGATCTGAACGCGGCCTGGACCCACCGCGAGGCTCACGTCCAGGGTCACGCGCACCACGAATGAGCTCGAGCGACGTCCTCTTTTGTCGTTGGGATTCAGGCACTTAGAGCAACCCGAGCGAACGCTCGGTTTTTCCTTGCGGCGACCGTGAGGGATGTGCCAGGTTTCGTCGCATGGCACGGACACCGACCGAAACCACTGCCCAGGGTCTCTTGAGGAAGACAGCCCTCGCTGGCTTTCAAGCCGTCTGCGAGGCGCTCTATCCCGACAACGATCTCGGCGCGCCCTCGTGGCGCGATGCCGAGATGGTGACCCGCGCCGATCGCCTCTGGACCGAGCCTCCCTCCGGAGTCGCGCGCCTTGCTGATGGCGATGTACTCGGCGTTGGAGCTCGGCGGATCGCTCCTAGCGCCGAGCGTGGGGCCGCTGTCGAAGGTGCCGGTGGCGAAACGTCTGGCCATGCTCAAGCGCTGGAAAGCCAGCCCGATCTGGCCGCTGCGCTTCCTCGCTGAGGCCATCAAGTCCTCGTCCACGATGGTCTACATGTCCCACCCGTCGGTCTCGAACTACATCGGCGCGACCAAGGCCTGTGGAACCCAGGCCGCCCACGGACACCCCGTCAAAGAGAACGCGTTCGCGGGGCTCCTCCCACGGGCCGAGCGCCGCGTCGGAGGTCAGTCATGAGCCCGCTCACCCTGGTCCAGGACTCACATCACAAGCCCCGCGGCAGGATTCGCGGCATCGATGACGTCCGCGGCGGCTTCACCTACACGTGTGACGCCATCGTTGTTGGCTCGGGCCCAGGCGGCTTCGTGGCCGCCGACAACCTCGCGGCCTCTGGCATGAAGGTCGCCCTCATCGAAGCCGGTCCCCAGGTGACCCCGGCCGCGATGACGGTGGAGGCGCCGAGCTTCCTGGCCAAACACTACTGGGAAGGCGGAATGCGGCTCGTCGGCGGCAACAGTCCGAACCCGGCGATGATGGGGCGTTGTCTGGGCGGCAGCTCGGTCGTGAACTCGGCCATCATGTTGAAGCTGCCGGACTGGGTGAAAAACGAATGGATTCGCGATGATCACGTCGGCTCTCTAGTGGGTGGGGCGGCCTTCGATCGGGCCTACGAGCGGGTCTTCGCTCGCACTCGCACAGCGCCGACTCCGATGACGATGCTTGGGCGGCGTAACCTCCTCATGAAGGAAGCGCTCGAAGCTCAAGGCATTGAAGGCAAACCCCTGCCGCGTGCGGTCGAGGACTGCCAGGGCTGCGGCGACTGCATCACGGGCTGCCATGACGGCAAGAAGCAGTCGGCCGACAGGGCGTATGCAGAAGCCTTCCTCGACAACGGGGGCGACGTCTTCACCTGCTCACACGTGGACGAGGTCATCGTCGAGGGCGGCAAGGCCGTCGGCGTGAAGGGGCGCGTCATCGACATCGACGGCTGGCAGCAGGTAGGCCGCTTCACCATCCGCGCGCCCAAGGTCATCATGGCGGCCGGTGTCGCACACACGCCGGTCATCCTGAAGAACAGCGGACTGACGGGCGGCGGGCTCGTCGGCAAGACCCTCTACGTGCACCTGACGGGCGGGGGCGTCGCCATCATGGACGAGATCGTCGACCCCTGGCACGGCGCGACCCAGGGTTGGGGCGCGTTCTCGGACGAGGTCCGGGGACTCAAGTACGAAGCGCTCTGGGCTGCGCCGAGCCTCATCTCGGTGAACTGGGGCGGGATGGGCCGCGAGTTCCTCGAGAGTCTGAGCGACATGAAGCGGGCCGCTGTCTTCGCGGTCGTCTACAAGGGTCGGGTCAAAGGCCGTGTGCGACGTTGGTTTGGTGGCCTGCCCAAGCTCGAGATCCAGATGCCGGACGACGAGGTGCAGGTGGTCGCGCGGGGGCTCAAGACGCTCGTCGATGGCTTCCTGAAGATCGGCGCGAGATGGGTCCAGACGACGGTCCATGGTGTCCCGGAACACATCCGGAACACTAATGATTCGGCCGCACTCCTGTCGAAACGGATCACCGGTCGCGACTGCCACATGACCTTCAACCACATGTTCGGATCCTGCCGTATGAGCGGTGACCCGAAGCGTGGGCCGGTCGACCCGAGGGGCGCGCTGCGCGGGGTGCGAGGTGTGTGGGTCGCTGACTCGAGTCTCTTCCCTGGGCCCTCGGCGGTGAACCCACAGGCCACCATCATGGTGCTGTCGGACCTCGTGTCGCGAGGCATCGCCGGAGTCGCGGCGTGAACCGTGCGGCGGGGCTCGGAGCGTGTACGGTGCTCGTGTTGTTCGCCTGCGGTGAGGACACGGGCCCTGAGAACACCTTCGAGGGGCAGGCTCTGTGTGAGCGGCGAGATGGGCTTTGCGGCGATCCGCCGGACGCGCCACGACTGTCGCCGGCCATCACCGTCGCGCCGTCCGACGCCTTGCCGCCGGACGTCCGGAGCCAGGTGGCGCACAACAACCTCGATGTCGCCTGGCACGACGGGGGAGACGGGGGCCGACTGTTCTTCGCGTTCCGCACCGCGCCAAACCACTTCGCCTCCGCGGACGTCGTCATGCACGTCGTCAGCAGCGCCGACCTGACGACCTGGCGCAAGGAAGGCGAGTTCGCGCTCGGGACCGACGTGCGGGAGCCACAGCTCGTGTCGGTCGGGGGTGAGCTCCTCTTCTACTTCGTCGAGCTCGGCCAAGACCCGCTCGACTTCGAGCCTCGCGGCACGAAGGTCACACGCTGGCTCGGACCGGGCGAGTTCGGGCCGGTCGACGACATCTTCGAGCCCGGCTTTCTCGTGTGGCGCATCAAGCCGATGAAGCGTTCCGGTGAGCGCCTTGGCGAGTGGATGTATGCCTTTGGCTACACGGGCGGCGAGAACATCTACGACTTCGATGGCAAGCCCATCAGTGTCCAATGGATGCGAAGCCGCGACGGCCTCGTGTGGGTGCCGGTCATTCCCGAGGAGCCGGTCGTGCTCCAGGGTGGGGCGAGCGAGACGGACGGCGTCGTGCTCGACGACGGCAGGCTCATCGCGGTCGCACGGAACGAGGCCGGCGATGAGACGGGCTTCGGGTCGAAGATCTGTCGCGGCGAGGTGGGCGCCCAGGCGACCTGGACCTGTGCCTACGACAAACGCAAGTACGACTCGCCGCTCGTCATCGAACACAACGGCGAGGTCTATCTGATCGGCCGCCGACACCTCACCGAGACCGGCTTCTACGACCTCGAGGAAACGGAAAAATCATTGCCCGATCGGGCGCTTGCAAACCAGATCGACTATTGGACGAAGCCTAAACGCTGCGCGCTCTGGCAGGTCGACCCGGATACGCTGACGGTCACCTGGGTCCTCGACCTGCCCTCGGCGGGCGACACCTGTTTCCCCGAAGCGGTGCGCCTCTCGGAGAACGACTGGCTCGTGTTCAACTACTCGTCTCCGGTCGGCGCCGAACCGGACCCGACCTGGATGGAAGGTCAGGTCGGACCGACCCACATCTACTGGACGGTCCTGAGCCTCCCTTGAGGTCGGCAATGGGGCTCGTTGCTCGCCGCGGGTCACTCGTGTACCCGATGGCACTTGCGCGCACCTCGAGCGGGAAAGGCTAACGCCCGACAATACGTGCGAGCTCTTTGCCGTAACGCTCGAGGCGCTTCGGCCCGAGCTGTGGTGCTTCGCTCGGTGGCACTCCATGCGCCAAGGCGTCGAGCGCCCGGGTCGGCAAGACCGCCTGGATGGTGACGCCGCGTTTGGTCGCTTCGGCCTCGCGCCACTGCTTGAGCGCGGTCTCCCGCTTCTTCACGAGCGGGTCGGGCCGCTCCATCCGAGGCTTCTGCGGGACCTCGGCGGAGCCCTGTTGCGCGGCTTCGATAATGAGGTCCGCCCGCTCGGCCGCGAGCTTCTTTGGCAACCCACGGTTGGCCAGCGCATTGGCATCACGCGGCGGCCGCAGCGCCAATGACGCCAGCACATCGTTAGGGACGAGGCGGCCCGGCGGGATGTCGCGCGCGACGGCCTCTTGTTCGCGCCACAAGAACAGCGAGTGCAGACGCGGCAACGCTTCCACAGAGACCTTGACCTTCCCGGCCACACGCCAGAAACGCTCGGCCTCGGAGAGCGGCGCGTGAGCCAGCGCCTCGGTCACGGCTTCACAGGCGATGGCGATTTCCTCGACGAGGTCGTGGTCACTCGCCATCGACTCGAGGATTCGAGTCAGCTCGGGCAGGTAACGCACGTCGTCAAAGGCATAGCGCCGCGGCCCACCGGGCACCGGGCGACGGCCCCAATCGAACTGCTGGTGCTCCTTGGCGAGCGTCACGCCGAGCAGCTCCTCGACGAGGTTGACGTAGCCCGTGCGCTGGAAGCCCAACATGCTGGCCGCGGCCTGCGTATCGAAGACGAGTGCCGGGCCGACCCCGAGCTCACGTTTGAGCACGGCGACATCGTACTCGCCCCCGTGCATGATCGTCCGGCGCCCCGTCGCAAACCATCGTCTGAGAACGCCTAGCCCTGATTCGCCAAGGGCAATCGGGTCGAGCACGATGAGCGGCGACTCGGCCCGTCCCGCGTTCCAGACCGGCCCGAGCTGCAGGAGGCAGATGCGCTCCTGATACGCGAACATCGAGTTGCTCTCGGTATCGAGCGTGAGCTCATCGGCCGACTCGATGATGGCCTCGAGCGGGGCGAGTGCCGCGGTGGACTCGACCCAATGTTCAACGAATCTCTCGACGCTCATGCGGTCCCCCAGAAGAACGGTGCAAGCCGTTCACGGCTCGCCACGGGTATCACGACCCGACAACGCAGACTAATGCGCGATGCACACGAGGTGACCAGCCTGCTTCATCCCTTGCAAGCGACCGGGACAAGCCCTATCAAGGCGGCTTGCCCGAGGGGGACGCCCCCTCCGAAGGAGGCTCTCATGGCTCTCAAAGACAAGCTGACCGAGGATCTGAAGACGGCGATGAAGGCCCGCGACCAGGTGCGTCTGGACACCCTTCGCGCCATCATCACGGAGCTGAAGAACACCGAGATCTCCCAGCGCACGGACGGCGCCGCAACCATCACCGAGGCCGACGAGCTCGCCGTCCTGAGCCGTGCCCGCAAGCAGCGCGAGGAGAGCATCCTGGCGTTCCGCAACGCCAACCGCGAGGACCTCGTCGCAGTCGAGGAGGCGCAGCTCAAGGTCATCCTGGGCTACCTCCCGCAGCAGCTCACGCCCGATGAGGCCAAGGCCATCGTCCAGCAGGTCATCGCCGAGGTCGGCGCGACCACCAAGAAGGACATCGGCAAGGTCATGGGCAAGCTCATGCCCCACGTGAAGGGCCGCTTCCCGGGCGACCAGGTCAAGCCGCTCGTCGAGTCCCTCCTCGGCTGACCGTCCAAACGGGAGCGCACGGAGTTATGCGCTTCCGTTTCAGAAGACGCCCCAGACAAAGTGCAGAGCCGCGGCACCTGCACCACCGAGTGTGACGATGCCAGCGGTCCACCAGAGCCACGCTTTGGACGACGCCTTCGCAGGCTCGGCCGGCGTGGAGGACGCCTTCACCGCCGGGGCGGGCGCTGCCTTCGCAAGAGCAGGCGCAGCGGCACCACCCTTCACCGGGGCCGGAGCTGCTGCTTTGGGAGCAGGAGCTGCTGCCCCACCCTTCACCGGCGCGGGTGCCGCACCCTTGGGAGGCGGCGCGCCCTTCTTGGGCATCTCGAGCGGTGGCAGCTCTTCGCCGTCGGGCAGCTCGTCGTCACGCACGGCGACGAGGTCGGGGATCTTCTCGTCCACCTCGATCTTCGGCGGCGCCTTCTTCGTGTTGGGGAGCTCGACCTGCGACAGGTCGACATTGAGGTCCGCGAACAGGGCCGCGAACTCGTCGTCGAGCGCGTCCTTCTTGCCGCCGGCCTTCGCGCCCGAAGCTGCCTTTGCAGGTGCGGGTGCGAAGGCCGGCGCCGCCTTTTTCGGCGCCGCAACCAGCGCGTCCAGGTCCGCCAGCTCAGGCCCGTCGGCCGGGTCACTCTCCTCTTGAGCCTTGCCGGCCGGTGGCTTCGTGGCAGGCGCCTTCGCGGTCGGTGCAGGTGCAGGCGCAGCGACGCCCGGAGCCGGCTTGGGGTCGGGCGGCAAGAGGTTCGACTTCGCCTGGACCTCGATGAGCTTGTCCTGCAGCTTCGAGAGCCACTCGTCCGCGGTCGTCTGCACGTTGTCGAGCCCGTCGAGCTCGTCCTGCAACGCCTTGCGGTCGCCCTCCTCCTTGGCCAGCCGCCCCATCGCTGCCGCCTTGAGGTCGGCCCGCCCGTCGTTGTCCGCTTTCGCGACCACGGCCTGGATCTTGGCGACCTTCTGGTCGGCCTGGTCGAGCAGGCCTGGCAGCTCCATCGCCCGCCCGTCGAGCGACACCAGGTACGCCTCGATCTTCTCGACCTCCGAGGTTATCTTCTTCTCCAGCGCGGACAGCGCCGCTCTCGGGCTCGACACCTTGCCGGTGATGGCGTCGACATTGGCGTCGGCGATGCTCTTGGTCTGATTCCAGTCCATCTTGATGTCCTTGTTGCAGTCCGCCGGACCCCGGGGCGGACCGCGGGGCGGTTTCGCCGGGCTCGTTTTGCGCGCGCACTATACAACCTTGGAGCCTTATGGAAACCACCGTCGAAGCTGAGCTGAAGTCCGCGATGCAGGCGTTGTCCGACAACGACCCCGAGAGCGCCGTCGCCACCCTCGAGGCCCTCTTGTCCCGCGCCGAACCCATCGACCCAATGGGGGAAATGTTCGCTCGCGGCATCCACGCGACGGCCCTCGCGGCGCTGGGCCGTGTCACCAATGCCCGTGGCAGCGCCGAACGCGCGCTCGCCATCGCTACCGAGCCTCGGCGATCAAGGCAGCCAGGACCACTACGCCGGCCTCATCCGCCAGCTCGACATCGTCAACATGAGCGACGACGCCATCGAGCAGGCCTTCGACCGCGCGTCGAACGCACTCGACCGGGGTGACTCGGCCGCCGCCGAACACGAGCTGCAGACCGTCCTCATCGCGGCGCTGGCCCACCTGCGTGTCGACCTCGAGGCCTCCGCCCGAGGTATGTTCGCGCAAGCGCTGCTCATGCGAGGCGCCGGCGAGGAGGCCCGTCCCCACCTCGAGCGCGCCTTGGAAATCTCCAAAGAGCTCGCCGACCATGGCGCTGCCCAACACTTTGCCCAGGTCCTCGAAAGCCTCGCATCGAGCGACGGAGCCGAGCGTTATCGCCGCGAAGCACAGATCGCGCGCCACGCCGACGAGGTGCAGGAGCACGCCGGAAAAGCCATGGAAGCCGGCGACTTCGACCTCGCCATCAGCCTCCTAGAGCCCGCCGCAAAAGAAGCCGCCGAGGCCCAGGCGCTCCAGACCGAGGCTGCGCTGCGCGGGATGCTGGCCCAGGCATTCCTGCTCGTCGGTCGCCGTAAGGAGGCCGAGCCCGAAGCCCGCCGCGCCATGGAGATCGCCGAATCGTTTGGCGCTGCCGAGGCCGCCGACAGCTTCAGGCAGATCCTGCAGCTCTCCATCGGCTGGACCATCCCGGTCGAGAAAGCTTGATTTTCAAGCTATCCGTTCCCGCCCTTGGCCGCATATTCCTCGAGCGCCTCGCGTAGCCCCTCTTCGATGGGGCGAGCGACAAAGCCGAGGTCGCGGCTCGCTGCCGTCGTGTCGAAGCGGACCCAGACCGGGGCTGGCACGGGCACGAGGCGCGCGATGCGTTCGCCGGGTAGGAGTGCCACCAGGATCTTCCGCATCGCCGACAGGAACGTCCACATCGAGACGGGCGGCCCCGCGAGGTTGTAGGGCTTGCCAATCGAGTCGCGGTTGAGCAGCGCCCTGACCGCGGCATCGGCGACCTCACCGGCGTGGACCCATGGCACCCCGACCGTCGGCGCTGCTTTGAAACGTTTGCCGACCAGCCCTTCGACGAGCTGGCGCGTCGCCTTGGGGTCGCGTGACCCGTAGACCGGGCCGGGTCTCAAGGTCGTCAGCTCGAGCCCATGGGCCTTGGCCTTTTCCCAGGCGATCTGCTCCGAGAGCGCCTTGGTGCGCGCATAGCGCCAGTCCGTCGTCGTATCCGACCAGTTGAAGCGGCGCTTGTCGGTCGGGTAGCCGCGGGTCGCCTCGTCCATCGCGGCGTACAGGCGTGTGCGATACACGGCGACGCTCGACACGTGGACGATACGCGTAACGCCCGCCTCGTTCGCCGCGTCCATCAGGTCCGACACACCCTGACAGTTCACACGTTCGAAGTCGGCCATGTCGCCCTGGTTGCTGCCCAGCGCCGCGTTGCTCACGACCGCGTCAGCCCCTGCGAAAGCCGCGACGAGGCTCGCCTTGTCGGTGAGGTCCGCCTTCACGAGCGACACGTTGCGGTGCACCAACCACTGGCCCTTGTCAGGGCTCCTGACGGCGCCGACGACAGTCGCACCCGCGGCTTCCAACGCGAGCGCGATGTGTGACCCGACAAAACCCGTCGCCCCCGTGACGACGACGCGACGCCCGACGAGAGGTCGCGTCATGGGATCAGGCCGCCGCCGACACGACGAGATGCTGCTTCTTCAGCTTCTCCTCGAGGACCTTCAGCTTGGCCTCGGAGGGCTTGCCGATCGGGTGGTCGTCGCTGCCATCGGCCGCCGCGCAACCGAGCAGCTCGAACGGGTTCTCGAGCGCGTCGACCACACCCTTGATGCCGTGCCCGGCGTTGAGCCCGTCGTCGATCCGCTCGTCGAACGTGAAGCGCAGGGGAATGACCTTCTTGATGACGAGCTCGCCGTTCTCGACGAAGACCCGCTCCTCCAGACGACCGATCATCATGAAGAGCGGGCAGGTGCCCCACTCGTAGAGGTGGTGGAAGCCGGCCTTCATGCCGATCGACCCGAGGTTGGCCGCGAAGAGCGAGGTATAGAACCCGTCGTTCTTGATGAAGCTCGCCGGCAGGATGTTGTAATAGTCCAGCAACTTGAAGATCTTGACCGCGGCGACCATGATCGGGCGCGGGATCTTCGAAAACAGCCCGACCTCTTTGTCGGTGTACGTGACCTTGTCGCTGCGCTCGACCTTGATGCTCTCGTTGAGCGCCTTCGACAGGTCAAAGAGGCTCTCGGTCGCGAGGATCTCACGCTTGACTGCGGTCAGCTTGGCGGCGCGGTTGAGCTTCTCGCGCTTCATCGAGAAGGTCACCCAGACCCCCTTGCGCTGATAGAGGCGGCGCCCGACGACGAAGCGGTTCATCGATGGCGTCTTGCGCATCCCGTGGGCCACGGCCGCGACGATGACGTGCTGCATGTCGCAGTGGAAGCGGCTCTTCACCACCTCGAGGTACTTCAAGAGCTCGTCCGCCACCACGAAGTCGTCGTAGAGGACGTACGACTCGTTGCGCGTCGGCATGATGTGGAGCATCACCTTGCGATACGGGTGGATGTTCCCGAGATACTCACCATCGCTTCGCGACTTCTTGATGTTCAAGATAGTGAGGAGGACGATGAAGACGCCGACGACGATGAGCCATTCCATGACGGACCCCTTGCGGACAGGACCGAAGACGGCGGACCATCCTCCAACCGACAGGGGGGGTCAAGCGAGCGTTGCCCGGCCTTCGCCCGGTCCCCGCTGCTATCGACGAATGGCCGTCCGCCTCGTCCACACCGAACGCTCGTTCTCTCCCCGAAGCAACCCGAGGAATCCCGCATGGCGTTGACCCCTGGCCTCGCACGCGCCCTCGAGGCCGCCGCCCTCGAAGAAGCCGCCACCCTGAAGAGCCGCTACGTCGGTCGTATCCAAGCGCTCTTGCGTGTGACCTCGCCCGAGCTCTCGCCGCTCGAGCTCTCTGTCGGCCTAGGCCTCGACGAACCCGAACGCTCCCGCGCCTCGACCGTCGCGCGCTGGCTGTCGACCGCCGCGCGTAACCTCAAGTCGCTCCCTGACGAGGCCATGCGGGCGCTCATCGACCACCTCTTCGAAGGCCACGCCGTCATGGCCATCGGCCCGGGTCGCGACGCCCACGGCCTGCGCCCACTCGTCTTCTGCGAGCCATGGGAAGCCCAACGCCTCGCGCCCGAATGGCACGTAGCCCGCCTCGGCCCACCGACCTCGCCCACCGTCGGCCCACCACGCCACGACGTCATCATCGACCTCGAACCCGACGATGTCAGCCCTGGCCTTCACCACGGGCTTCCCCACAAGCCGGCCTCCCCGTTCGTAGCGCCTGCGGACCAGACCGCAGACGCCGTGACACTCGGCGAAGCGACCTTCGACCCGAGCCGCCCCTTCGCGGTCGCCAAGCGCCCGCTCTTTCGAAGCGAGCCCAACGCCCCCCACGACATCTGGCCGCTAGGCCTTGGCACCATGCGCCTGTCGACGGCCAACAAGGATGGCACCCGCCCCGATGAAGTGGTCTCGATGGCGCTGCTCCAACGCGCCTTCGACCTCGGCCTGCGCCTCATCGACACGGCCGACTCCTACGCCATCGATGACAAGGACATGCACCACTCGGAGCGCCTCATCCGCCGCGCCGTCGGCACCTGGCACTCCCCGGAACGCGAACAGATCACCGTCGCCACCAAGGCCGGCCTCACCCGTCCCAACGGCCGTTGGCTCCCCAATGGTCGCCCCGACCACCTCGAGCGCGCCTGCATCCAGAGCCTACAAGCGCTTGGCGTGGACGCGCTCGACCTCTTCCAGCTGCACGTCAAAGACCCCCGGGTCCCCTACGAAGACTCGCTCGGCGCCCTCGTTCGCCTCTACGAATCCGGCAAGGTCAAGCGACTCGGCGTCTGCAACGTCACGGCCGCCGACCTCCAGAAGGCCATCGATATCCTGCCCAGGGCCGCCTTCGCAACCGTCCAGAACCAGCTCAACCCCTTTGACACCGCGTCCGCCCGCGGCATCGTCGCGCTCACCCGCGAACACGGCCTGACGCTGCTCGCCCACAGCCCGCTCGGCGGTCACGCCGGCGTCCACCGCGTCCTGAAGAAGGACGTGCTCGCCGAGGTCGCCGCCCGCCACAGCCTCAACGCCGACGACTCCGGCCGGCATCAGATCGTGCTCGCCTGGCTCCTGACGCTCGGCCCCCACGTCATCCCGGTCTTTGGCGCCACCCGGCAGACCAGCGTCGACGCCAGCATCGGCGCACTCCAGCTCGCCCTGAGCCCCGAAGACCTCGCCGATCTGGACTCCGCCTTCCCCAAAGCCGCAGCGCTGCGCGACGAACCCCTGCCCGCCCCACCCGCTGGTGCCCTGCTGACCGATACCCCTATCGAGGTCTCGAGCGAGCCCCTGCCCGCCCCCGGCGACGCCCCCGAGATCGTCATCATCCTTGGGATTCCGGGCGCCGGAAAGTCGAGCCTGGTAGCGCCCTATCTCGACAAGGGCTACCTGCGCCTCAACCGCGACGAGCTCGGCGGCAAGCTCGACGGCCTCGTCCCTACCCTGCGCAACGCATTGGCTTCAGGCCGCAACCGTGTCGTCCTCGACAACACCTATCCGACCGCGAAGTCACGCGCCGGCGTCATCGAGTCCGGGCGCCTCGCCAACGTGCCCGTCCGCTGCCTCTGGCTCGACACGACACTCGCCGATGCGCGCTGGAACGCGGTCCTGCGTATGCTCGACCGCCACGACCGCCTGCTCTCACCCGACGAAATCGCCGTCCTCGGCAAGACCGAAGCCAACACCATCCCACCCATCGCCCAACAGGTCTGGCTCAAGAACTTCGAGCCGCCGACCGGACACGAGGGCTTTGTCCAAATCGAGCGCCGGACCTTCGTCCGCAAGCCCCGGCCCGACCACACCAAGAAGGGCCTGTTGCTCGACGTCGACGGCACGCTACGCGTCACCCGCTCGGGCGAAAAGTATCCGCGCGACGCGGGCGACATCCTCATCAAGCCCAATCGCCGCCAGATCCTCGCCGACTGGATGGGTCAGGGCTACCGCCTCTTCTTCGTCTCCAACCAGAGCGGCATCGCGTCGGGCAAGCTCGACCCGCGTAACGCCGAGGCCGCCTTTCAACGCACCATCGAGCTGCTCAACCTGCCCGTCGACGGCGTGGCCTACTGCCCTCACAAGGCCTTTCCCGTCGCCTGCTTCTGCCGCAAGCCGATGCCAGGCCTCGCCGTCAGCCTCATCGAGCGCCACGCCTTGTCGCTGGGCGACCTGATGGTGGTCGGCGACATGAAGAGCGACGCCGAGCTCGCGGCTTCACTGGGCGTTCGTTATTACGACGCAGCGGACTTCTTCGGCGACCCAAAGATAACGCTCTGAAGACCGCCATCTGAAGACCAGGATCCGAAGCCCGCTCGCGTCCGGGCATCACTTCTTGCGCGGGCCGACCAACGTCTTGAGGACACAGGTCGCGACCAGCTCGCCCGAGGCGTCGCGAAGCTCGACCGGGACGAGGTACTCCTTCTTCTCGGAGCTCTCGATGGGTGGGCAGGTCGTGGTGCCGGTGATGGTCCCACGCGACTTCTTCAAGTACTCGATGGACAGGCCCGCCACGATGAAACGCGCGTCGTCCGGCATCGTGTAGGCGAGCGCCACGTTGCCAGTCAGCTCGGCCAGGTTGACGAGCGCCACCGCGTGCACCGACGACAGGTGGTTGCGAAGGCCACGCTTGTCCTTCATCACGACCTTCGAGTAGCCGGGCTTGAGCTCGACCACCTGGGCCCCGATGGTCCCGGTATAAGGTGCTGCGAGGCCGACGAGTCGTGAGAACAGAGCCTTGCCTCCGGGCACCCCCTCGAGCCGGTTCCACGACTCGCGGATGAAGTTGCCGAGCGCGTCGAGTTTCGGGAGGAAGCTTTTGGACGTGGCCATGTCGATGCTCCGATGGGCCGCCATTTATGCGGCTCTGCGGGGTGTTCCCGCAAGTGACGCGAAACGCTATCATGCCGCGGCGGGCGGGGGAATCCGAATCTCCCAGCCCTTGCCTCCCCGGCGCGTCGCCAATGACCGTTCACCTACGAGCGTCCCGGCTGCCGCCCCCACTCTCGTGACGCCTGCTTACGGAGCCAGATTCCATGAAGATCAAGTATCTCGGTTTTCTAACGATTGCGCTCCTCGCATGCGATGGCGACAGCGTCGTCATCCTCGACCCGCTCGCCGTGGGTGAGCTCGCAACCGTGGAACCCGGCGGCGACACCATCTGCTCACGCGGCACGCCCTACCGCTTCTTCGCGGTCGGCGGCGACACCAAGCGCATCGTCCTCGACTTCCAGGGCGGCGGCGCCTGCTGGAACGAGCTCACCTGCGGCATCGAGGACGGCATCTTCGCGGCAGCCGCCCCGACCACCGAGGAGTTCACGAGCCTCGGCACCGCGCCCGACCTCGGCGGAATCTACAAGGACGACGCAGCCAACCCGCTGCAGGGCTGGACGCTCGTCCACATCCCCTACTGCACGGGCGACGTGCACTGGGGCCAGGCCACCAAGGTCTACAACGACGAGCTCACCATCGAGCACCGCGGGCTCGACAACGTCGAGGCCGTCCTCGACTGGACCAAGGCCCGCTACCCCTCGCCCGAGGTCATCTTCGTGACGGGTTGTTCGGCCGGGGCCTACGGCGCCATCGGACACGCCACACGTATCGCCCGCACCTGGCCCAAGGCGCAGATCCGGGTCCTGGCCGACTCGGGCGCCGGCATCATCACCGACAGCTTCTACCAGCAGAGCTTCCCCAACTGGAACGCCGAGCCGACCCTGCCGCTCGACCTCCCCCAGCTCGACGGCAAAGGAGTGCTGGACCTCACCATCGTCGAGCTCTACCTCGCCGTCGCCGCTGCCTATCCCAACATGCGCATCGGCCAGTACAACACCGCCTTCGACCGCGATCAGTCGTTCTATTACAGCGCCATGGGCGGCACCGACCCGTGGGCCGACCGCATGCGCGCGACCGTCACGGCCATCGCCGCCGAAGCCCCGAACTTCCGCCATTACCTGGCGCCTGGCCCGGTCCACTGCATCCACCCCTACCGCATCTTCTACGAGCGCGGCGAGGGCGGCCTCGACCTCGACTACGCGACCTGGGTCGACGAGTTCATCAATGGCGCGACGCTCCCCGACAGCGTCCTTTGCACGCCAGAAGGCTGCCTTTCCGACCCGGTCTGCGAGGCCTGCAAGACGGCTGTGACGAGCGATCTGGTGTGCCGCTGGTGCACCGAATGGAACGCCGCCGACTGAGCGAGCATCGGGCGTGAGAGGCGTGTCTGAACGCGTGTACACTTCTTTCACAACCCTGCGGGATGACCTTCGGGCGCAGGGGTTAACGTCGTCCCCAAGCCTCCTTCACATTCACTCACCGCATGGCGCGAATCTCGCGTGACGCTTGGCGTCGATGGGTTCACGGCCGCCGCCGTTCCCTGACACACAAGGAGTTTACTATGCTTCGCCGCGCCATCGCCTCAGTCATCGCCGCCTTTATCGCTCACATCGCCCTTCCCGCGCTTGCCGACGCGTCAGCCCATGCCCACGAACCTTATCAGGAGCAGCGCGGCCACGAGTTCTCCGGCCCGATCGAGGTCTCTTGGGGCGGCTTCTGGTATGCCGCCGAGATCCGTGACGTGCATGGCGATTCCTTCCTCATCAACTATACGGGCTGGTCTTCGACCTTCGACGAGTGGGTGGGCTCCGACCGCATCCGCCACACCCCGAGCGCCTACAACCCACGCGTCCAGATCCTCTGGGGCGGCAGCTGGTACCCCGGCTTCATCACCAAGCAAGACGGCGGCCGCTACCTCGTTTCGTATGACGGCTGGTCGTCGTTCTTCGATGAGTGGGTCGACGACTCGCGCCTCCGCTTCGATTCGCCGGTCTACGTCCCGACCCAGCGCCCGCAGCCGACCTTCCGTCCGACGCACCACTTCCAGAAGCCGACCGACAAGCCCGTCCACGAGCGCCCGACGAGGCCCAACCAGAAGCCACGCCGCCCGAATCACTACGTCCGCTGAACCCCTCGTTCAGCCAGCCCCAAAAAGAAACGCCCCCGCAGCTCGGGGGCGTTCTTCTTTCAGACCAATCGACCGACTTCAGTCGACCCCGACTCCGCGACCGCCTGACTCCTGGACGATCGGCGGGCAGGTGAGGTCGTGGCGGAACAACACATGGTGGAACTCACCATTGCCGCTCACGGAACCAGCGATCATCGAGCCATCGACGTGACCGTTGTGGAACTCGACATCCGCGAACGGCGCCAGCAGCGAGCCCTTGACCCCGAAGCCCTCGATGACGAGCTGGGTCGCCTCGGGGAAGTTCCACACGACATCCATCGGCGTCCCGAGCGGGTTGTTCTGCTGGTTGGGCTCGTTGAAGAAGGTCTGGAAGTTCGAGAGCTGAGCGCTCGAACCACCGACGACATTGATGACCACTGCGGCCCCGACCGGCGTGATGACGGCGAACGAGTTGCAGACGTTGAGCGCGTCGACCGGCACCTCGAAGACGTTGCGGACCGGGTCCGTTCCGCGCAGCTCGATGGCGCCCCATGGCTGGACCGTCGTCGTGCCACTGACAGTCAGGGCGGCCGTCTGACGGGAAGCCTTCACACCCGCGGCGCACTCGAAACCGAAGTCGATGGGCAAGCCCTGCGAGACACCTTCGCGGAAGTCGACCCGCGTCGCCGCCCCGGCCACACCGTAGTGAGCCGAGCCGTAGACCGTGCCGTCGAGCAACGTCCATGCGCCGCCGACGACCAGCGCCAACGGGCCCGGGTTGTGCTCTGCAACGCCAAAGCCGGTCATCGTGAGGTGACCCGCGACTGCGAGCTTGCCTTCGACGTCCGAGCTGCCAGCGCCATAGCGACCGAGGCTCATGTAGTCACCACAGGCGAGCAGGTTGAAACGTGTCAACGCGCCGAGCTCGATAGTGTCGATACATTCCTCTTCGCACGCCGACGAATCGTAGTCGCAGACGTTGAATTCGCAGGTGGCCGTGGAGCATTCGTCGAAGGGCCTGCAGTCCGCGTCGACGAGGCACTCCACACATACGTCCGCGCTCTCGTCACAGGTCAGCTCTCCCTGGCACGGATCGCCGGAGCCCTGGCAAGCGCCGTTGTCCGGGTTGCACGTCTCGATGCCGTTGCAGAACGCGCCGTCATCGCAGGTCTTGGCTTTGAACTCACAACCGATGCGCGGGTGGCACGAGTCGACGGTGCAGGCGTTGTCGTCGTTGCAGACGACGGGGGTGGACTCGCAGCCCACCTCGGGATTGCACGAGTCGGTCGTGCAGAGGCTCGAGTCCTCGCAGACCAGCGGGACGTGTTCGCAGCCGATGCGCGGATGGCACCGGTCGTCGGTGCAGGCATTGTCGTCGTCGCAGACCACCGGATCGAGCGCACACGCCCCGGTCGTCGGGTCGCAGTACCCGACATTGCACGCGTCGCCTTCGCAGGTCACAGGCGTTTGCACACACCCGACCTTCGAGTCACACGCGTCGGTCGTGCAGGCGTTGTCGTCGTTGCAGCTCAGGGCGAGGTGTTTGCACCCGACCGCCGGGTCGCACACGTCAGTTGTGCAGGCGTCGAAATCGTTGCACCCGATGGCGGTGTTCACGCAGCCCGTCGCAGGATCACAGCTGTCGATCGTGCAGGCATTTTGATCATCGCACGAGACCGGCGTTGTCACGCAACCCTTTATGGGGTCACAGCTATTGGCCGTGCACGCATTGTTGTCCGCGCAGACGACGGGCTCGAAGACACAGCCCACGTCCGGTTCGCAGTGCCCCGCCGTGCATGCATCGGGACCGACGCAGCAGAACTCGACCCGGTCCTTGCAGACGAGCGCGCCACCGTCGCAGGCGAGGCGACCCACACCACATACGTCGCCGCAGTAGTCGCCCACCGAGCCTTCAAGAAGACCGCATCCGCCACACGTGTTCTTCGCGGAGCCATCGGGGCACTCGCTGCAGCTGCGCGAGTCCTCCTGGCAGTGAGGCGCGCTCGAGTCGGGACAGCGGTCGACGACGACACACGAACCGGCGTCGGGGTCGCACTCGCCACCACCGCACCATGAGCCGTCGCCACAGGTCTCGCTGCAGCCACCGCACGAGTCGCCTTCGAGCTCGCACACGGCCGGCCCGCCCTCGTCCGGACAGGCCCAGACGCCTTCGCCGCACTCGCCTTCGTCGCAGCTCGCTGGCTCGCCGCAGGCGGGCCCGTCGACCTTGACGGTCGGGATACAGGCAGTGCCCGCCTTGATCGCAAAGTCCGTCGCGGCCGTCGCGAGCGGCTGCATGCCCGCGTACGTCAGGCATACACGCCGAGCCTCACCGTCCCGAAAACCATCGTCGAACTTGATGCCGGCGACGCCGCAGCGCGGGTCGTGGGCCGTGTAGAGCGCGTCGAGTCGGGACGCGGAGTAGGTCCGCTCGGCCCCCGACGGCAGAGTGCGCACGGTCGCGCCGACCGGGTCGCAGCCGTCGATGCCGATGGTGAAGTGTGAGATCGCCTGTCGGGTGGGCGACACGACGTCCCAGCACACCTTGGTTTCGCAGCGTCCTTCGTCGTAGTCGTGGCTTACGAAGGTGACCGTGTAGACGGGTGCCTGCTGGGAGCTCCTGGGCCTGGCCATGGCCGTGCCAGACGCGATGAGCAGACCGCAGACGATGAGAGACGCCCTGACGATGGGTCGCATAGGGTTCTCCTTCGGAGAAACGCATGCGCGCTCTGACGATGCGTGATGCAGAGCGTCGAGCGACTGCGCCGAATGTTGGTCGATGATGTGGGAAGAGATCGCGCAACGGGGAGCGTCGGAGAGGACGATGTGGGGCCCCGCAAGGGCATCCCTGAAGGTCGGTCTACGAGTCGATGTGTGCGCTGGAGGAAAAGCTACATCCGCGAAATCGTAGAGACAAGCATCAGCTTCGTATTCCGTACGAATACGGTCGCGACCTCGTGTCTTGGCGACCCGCAAGGGGGCGACCCGTTTTAGCGGTGGCGCCTGTGACCAGTCCGTGCGACAAGCCGGCGCATGTCGACCGAAACCATCGATACCCATGCTTTCGATACCCCGCGGGCCAAACAATACCTCGCGGACTTCCTCGAAGACCCAACCCTCGACTTCATCGAGGACACCTTCGAGTTCGACGCCGACGACCTCGGCGAGGCGACCGAGGCGCTGCTCGCATGCGAGCTCATCGCGTCGCTCATCGGCTCACCGGCCCCCAACCTGCCCGACGCGGTGAAGGCCGCCCTCAAGGGCAAGCCGACCCCGAACAAGAAGCTGCTCGGCAAGGCCCGCAACGCGGTCCGCACCATCCTGGACGAGAAGTCCCCGCTTCACGCCCACTGGAAGGAGCACGACCACGCCACGTGGCTCGCGGCCGTCAAGGGCCTCATCGACCGCCTCACCTGAATGTCGTTGCCTGCTGGAACGGTCCCACGGACCCGACCGGCTGCCGACAATCACGCCGAGGGCCCCGCATTGACGGGGCTCTCACCGCGGCCTCTCTTCGCTCGGTGATCACCGCTTGCGCGTGACCATCATGTGGTCGTTCTCGTTCTTGTCGGGGTAGCCGTACTGGAACGGGAGCGCCTGCTTCGGGTTGGTCTTCCAGAGCTCGATCATCGCGTTCTCGCCCTTCTTCGAGCCGGCGAACATGTTGCCCTGGAACGTGCCCCAGGTCTCCTGGACGAAGCCCTTCGCGGCAGCCTCGTACGGGGGAATCCCGGTCGTGTCGCTGATCATCCAGACCATGTTGTCGAGCAGGTAGTTGCGGATGACCGAGAAGTCCTCGCGCCACATGAGGTAGCTCGCCGCCTTGGTGATGGCGGCGATTTTACCTTGAGCGCCGAGATACTTGATGACCGGTGAGCGCGACAGCTGGTCGTCCCCGAGGTTCACCCGCATGTGGCGCCACACCTGAGTCTTCGCCGACGCATCACCGGACTTGCGGAAGCTGAGCTCCATGTGGGCGAAGAACTCGTTGCGCTCTTTCTGGCGCTTGCCAGCGGGCGTCGCATCGAAGGCGGCGATCTCGGATGGCTTGAGGTAGGTGACCGTGCCGTCGTCGGCCAGCCGGAACCAGCGCGCAGCGATGGGCTCGTAGCCGAGCAGGTCGAGTGCCGTGAGCCCGAAGACGAGTGGCGCCGGGATAGGCGACTGGTTGAGCTCCTGCAGGTCGACCGTGCGGTTGTGGTTCACCTGGAAGAGCTTGATGAGGAACGCGTGCTGAGCCGAGAGGTTGCGCCTGAGCTCGTTGGCGTCGAGCTTGAGGATGGAGCGGGGGTCACCGACCCACTCGAGCGACATCGTCGTCAGCAGCTCGAGGTTCGGATAGGTCGTCAGCGCCGTCAGCAGGTCCGCCCCACCAAACGGATAGACGACTGTCTTGGGCACCTCGGCCGGAACGAGCTTGGCGAGGAATGGTTGCGCCTTGTCGAGCCAACGCTTCTTGAAGCGGGCGACCTGCGTCTTGACCTTCTTGCACGAGGCGTCGACGCTCTTGAGCGAGACCTTGTCGGGCGGCGTCACGCCTTCGACTCGAGTGTCACATGCGACGAGCCGCCTCAGGTGCGACAGCTCGCGATCGAAGGTCGCGGGGTCCTCGGCGAGCGCCGGGGATGCGACTAAAAACGATAGGATACATGCGACGAGTGATGATGTGAGACGTGACACGGCGGCTCCTGGGCCTGAGCGATGAGCTGCTCATAAACCCACGAGCCCGTCGTGTCATTCACATGTGTGGCGCGAACCCGCCCCAGCTGGAAAGGCCGGGGCGGTCACAACCGATCAGGCCCAGGTCGCCGGAAGGAGCGCGGGGTCGAGCTCCTTCAGGTAGCTCGTGAGGAGCTTGCCGCCCTCCGACGAAGGCTTCGGGTGCGCGTTGATGAACCCGAGGACCTTGTCGCGCGACGACCCGACGTAGGCCGGCACAGCACCGTTGTCGTAGCTCGCTTTGACCTTGGGCCCGTACGCTTCCATGAACTTCTTGCAGACGTTCTCCCAGTACCGGAGGAAGAGCGTCTTCTTGAGGATGGTGTCGTACTTCTGGACGTCGGGGAGGCGTCCCGCGAAGTTGCCGACGAGGTTCTGGAGGTTGGTATAGAAGACCGACAGCGCCTGCTTGTCGATGATGCCCTGGTCGTAGGCCTTGTCGTAGTCGCTCATGCCGGAGTCGACCAGGGCCTTGAGCGTGTCGTAGCTCTGGAGGGCCTCGGGCGAGGACGTCTTGTAGTGTTCCTTGCCGTCGGCGCCCTGGGCGAGGGTGGCCACGTTCTTGTCCTTGCTGCCCTTGCCGGTGGCCGTCTTGTCGCGGGCCGCATCGACCTTCTTCTCGTCGTGGGCACCGCGTGTGGCCTGCTCCCAGTTGCCGATGTGCGTGAGCGCGCCGGTCGCGGCCGACGGCGAGTAGCCGACGTAGGCCCAGATGCTCTTCACGTTGGGGAAGATGGCCTTGTACTGGCCGAGCTTCTGGCTCTGGCCGGTGTTGCACGCCGACAAGCACAGGTCCTGGACGCAGCCCGTCGCCTTGGGGAAGATCTTGCTGATGATGGCCAGGTCCTGGAAGCGGATCTCACCGTTGTCATCGCCCCAGAAGCTCCAGCCACCGGAGTGACCCGAGAGCACGACGCGTGTGAAGATGGCCTGGCCACACTCGGCCTTGTGCAGCTCGCGGGCGAGCTGGGCGATCTCGTCGGTGGCCATGTAGTCGGCGCTGCGCATCCAACTGGTGAGCATGGCGCGACGCCCCTCGTCGATGCCACCCTTGAGGGAGTCGACGAAGGCCTTGATGCCCTCGTCGGAGCCCAGATCCGTCGACTGCCCATCGACCTTCGTGTGGCCCTGCTTCGACTCGCCCTTCACCGCCGTGACCTTGGCGCCCTGACCCGCGAGCTTGTTGTGCTCGAGGTTCTTCGACGAGGGATTGAGCCCTACGTAGAGCAGGTTGTCGGACTTGACGTGGTTCTCGAGCCCTGCGCCCGCGGGCTCCTGCGCGAGCCAACCCATCGTGATGTCGCCCGCCTTGCCGTCCGCCGTGAGACCCTGCTTGGCCTGCCACGCAGCGATGGCCTTCACCAGCGTCGCATCGACGACCGTGGACGAGCTGCCGACGACACCTGCGACCTGGGCCCAGGCCGGCGCCTTGAGCCCCTTGCCCTTGTTGAAGGTCACCGCCGCGGTCACCTGGGTCGCGGTCAGCGTGCCGGGTGCGGGGGTCGCGGCCGCGTCCTTCTGCACAGCCTTCTTCTGGACCATCCCCGTGGAGTTGCCCTTGGCCGACCCGAGGAGGTCTTCCGCGGACTTGCCCTGAACGACCCGGTCGGCGACCGCGTCCGCTTGCTTCTCGTAGCTGTCGCCCTGCTCGCCGACGCCCCCCGAGAGCTGCACGCCCGCCTTCTGCTGCACGACATGGGCCGCCTCGTGTGCGGCCGTGTGCAGGTCCGGCGAATCGCCGAAGGCGACGTCGTTGCCGCTTGCATAGGCCCGCGCGCCGATCCCTTCGGATGCAGTCTTGGCGTCGCCACCGACGTGCGCCTTGGCCCCCGACACATCATGCTGGCCAAACGCCGCCTGAATCCGGTCGAGGTGTGGCAACTGCTGGCCAGCACCCTTCACCCCCTCCTGAGCCTTGGCCTGGATGTCCTGGCCCGGCGAAAGCGCGCGCTCCTGGGAGGCGAAGTCCATCCCCTCGAGACCGCTCTTCTCCTTTTTCTGGACGGCGGCGGGGACACGCGCATTGGCGTCGGACTTCTTCTGCGTTTCAAAGGTGTGTGACATGGCGAGACCTCGACCACTTCGAGACGTGCGAAGCGGCTGACCTTGGGGGGACCGACCAGCCCTGAGTCATAGTGCTTACACGCACTTCCCGCAAGCCTCGGTGCACGTCATGCCAAACGTCTGCTCGCCAGGTCGCAGGCCTGCGGCGTAGCAGGCCGTAGCCTGGCGAGCGATCCGATCGCGTCCCCATGCCTTTCATCCTTTGTGGCGCCGAAAGGCATGGGGACGTAGGGAAAGATAGTGTTATGGCCGCGCCATGACGTCGCAAACCGCCCCGACTTACGACGAGTTCCCTTACGACGGCTACGCATACTGGTTCACACATCCTGACCATTTGTGGGTCATGGGAACCGCGCGTGGGCTCGAACCCGCCCCGCCGGATCAAGCGCGTATCCTCGAGCTCGGGTGTGGCGACGGTGGCAATCTCCTCTCGCTCGCGACGCTCTTGCCCTCGGCCGAGCTCGTGGGCCTCGACCTCTCACAGATCCACATCGAGCGCGCCCAGGCGGCCGCCGACCACTGCGGCATCACCAACGTGCGGCTCTTGCAGGCCGACCTCAGCGACACCCCAGACGACCTCGGGACCTTCGACTACATCATCGCGCATGGGGTCTACTCGTGGATTCCCCTGCCAGTCCGCGACCGCCTCATGGAGGTCATCGCACGTCACCTCGCACCCGACGGCGTCGCCCTCGTGAGCTACAACGCCTTCCCCGGCCAGCACGATCTGGAGCCGGTGCGTGAGCTGATGCGACTGCACGTCGGGCCGGTCGCCGACCCGATGGCCAAGGTCAGGCAGGCGCGCAACATCGCGCGGCTCTGGACATCCCACATGAAGCAGCGCGACGCCGAGCACCGCGGCGCTGTGGCCGGTCGAATCGAGACCCTGGTCGAACAGTCATCCGACCAGATCCTGCGCCACGATTGGCTCTCCGAAAACGAGTCGCCCCTGCTCTTCTCGGACTTCTGCGACCACGCCGCCCGCTTTGGCCTGGCCTGGCTCGACAACGCCCTGCCGGCGTCACAGCGCATCGAGAACTGCGACGACGAAGCGCGAGCCATGCTCGAGGCCCTGCCTCGCGGCGTTCGTCAGCAGCAGTACCTCGACTGCTTCGAGAACACACGCTTCCGGGTCAGCCTGCTCGGGCACGCGACCCGGGTGGCCGAGGTCGACGCGCGTGATGGTGCACAGGTCTTCCCCGAGGTCTCCGGGTTCCGCCTCGACGCGATGGCAGACCTCTTCGTCGAGAGCCGCCTCGAGGTCGACGTGTGGTCCCCCGAGTCGCGTTTCCGCCCGGCCGTGCTCCTCGAGACCCCTTCCGGCTTCATCGAGGTCTCGGGCCCGCCGCTGCGCATCGCGCTCTCGACCCTCTACCATCACCGACCACATGCCATTGCGCTGTCGGACCTCTTCGAGGAGGTCGTCTCGCAGCTCAGTCACGAGAACCAGGACGGCGGGCTGGCCGATACCGACGAGGGACGTGCCCAGCTCTTTGGCCTGCTCTTGACGGAGCTCGTCCGCTTCTGGACACGTGAGCTCATCCACTTCTGGCGTGCGCCGCCTGCGCTCGCGTCGCCGCGGCGTATTCCGCAAAGGCCCGTCTCCCCGCCGCTGCAACGCTACCTCGCCACCCGCAGCCGCTACCTGCCCAACCTCGCCCATCGCCACTGCGAGCTCGACCCCGAACGCCTGCAGATCATCGCTGCGCTCGACGGCACTGCCGACCTCGAAGCCCTCAAGGCGCGCTTTGGCCCAAACACAGAACGTTATCTCGAAGCCCTCGCCGCGCAGGGGTTGGTTTCACCTTCTTGAGAGCCAGACGTTGCACAGAGCGCCGACGTTGATGCAGCATCCGACGTTGGTATGCCAGAACGCTCATCTCCCCCTGCGCTCTCGGCAAGCCTCCTTGCCCTCGCCGATGTATCGCTAGACCCCATCGCCGTCTTCGACGCCGACCTGAGGCACGTCTATGCGAACGACGCCGTGTGCCGCCTTATGCACATCGGTCGCGACCAGGTCCTCGGCAAACGTTACGACGAGTTGCCCATGAGCCCGGACAACGCGCGTGCCATGCAAGACGCGGTGGCAACCGTTTTCGCCACCGGGCGCCCCCTCCGGATCGAGGTCCGCGGAGGTCGCCAGACATCACGGGCGACCGTCTTCGACATCGGCTTCCATCCGCAGCTCGGGCCCGATGACAAGGTTGCCTTCGTCGCCGGATTATCTCGTGATGTGAGCACCTTACGCCTTGCCGAGGAGGCCGCACGTAACACTGCGAAACGCCTCGAGCTGCTGCTCGACGCGGTCGGCGTCGCCGTCGTCGGCGTCGATCGCAGCCTGTCCATCGTGTTCGCCAACCGCATGGCCGAGGTGGAGCTGCGGGCGCTCGGTTCTTATCTCGGACCGGGCCAGTCGATCCGCGCCTTCGTGCCGCCCGACCTCATCGACGAATCCGAGGAACGCATCGTGCGAGCGATGAACCTCGGCGAAGCACAGGTGCGCGAGATCGGCGTCATCATCGCCGGGCGTTGGCGGCGCTTCCGGGTCCTCATCGAGCCCGAGCGCGACCGCAACGGCGACGTCACTGGATGTGTCCTCGTGGCCCGCGACATCACGCTCGAACGCCAGCTCGAGACCCAACTCCACCTGACGGAGCGGCTCACCTCCCTGGGTCGCATCGCCGCCGGCGTGGCCCATGAGATCTCCAACCCGCTCGCGGTCGTCTACGGCAACGTCGAGCTCGCCTCGCGAGAGGTGAGAGCTCTGGCCCAGAGACGTTCGGACGTCGCACCCGACCTCGACGAGGTGCGCGAGCTGCTGACCGAGGCACGCGACGGCTCGGAGCGTATCCGTCAGATCGTCGACGACATCGGGTTGCTCGTCCGCGACGAGGAGACCTCGGTGGGGCGGGTGGCGCTCGACGATGTCGCTCGCACGGTCATCCAGATGCTCGGCTCGGCCGTGCGCAGACGGGCTCGCCTCGAGGTCAGCCTCGAGTCCGTGCCGCTCGTCGCAGGCAGCGCCTCACGACTCGCCCAGGTCGTCGCCAACCTCGTCCAGAACGCTATCCAGGCCTTCCCACGCGAGCGCACGGACGCCGTCAACCTCGTCGAGCTGCGAGTCCATCGCGACGGGCCAGAGGTCTGTCTGCAGGTGCGCGACAACGGCATCGGCATCGCCGAGGACGAGCACCGCCGCGTCTTCGACCCGTTCTACACCACCCGTCCCGTCGGCGAAGGTGTAGGCCTCGGGCTCACCGTGGCACACGGCATCGTCTCGCAACATCAGGGACGGCTCTACCTCACGAGCGAACCGGGCGTGGGCACGACTGCTTTCGTCGTGCTGCCCATAGCGCCCGCAGACCGCTGAAGGCGCGCCCTCGCTCGACCCGGTCTGGCCGCCTGGTCTGCCCACACCGATCTCGGTTGTTGCGACACTCGCTCAGGGTGCGACGCTGAGGAACTTCGCCTCGTCGCCCACGACGATATAGGTCCAGGGTATGGCCTCGAGCCGACTCCAGAATGCGAGGCGTCCGCCCGTGAGCTGGAGGTGGCCGTTGTGCTGCTTCTTGATCGCCGCAAGGACCTCTTTCTCTTCGAACGGTAGAGGCTTGTACTTGCTCGCGTCGCGCGCGCTCTCCTTCTGACTCGACCGCACGACCACGAGCCCCTTGTCGTCGACGATGAACGCCTCGGTCCCCTTGCGCGAGAGGAGCGCGTTCTCGAGGAGCGTGTCGATGAAGTAGTTGAAGGTCAGGTCGACCGCGGCCACGCCAAGAAAGCGGTCGGCTTTGTCATAGAGGGCCTGCGAGCACGTGATGAGGAGGCCAAGCCCCGACTCGTCGACACCGGAGCTGCTCCAGATCGGGCCTCGCGTGTTCCGCGCCACCGTGTACCAGGGCTTCTTGCGAGGGTCGTAGACGTCACCCTCGCCGTCGGCGGCATAGGTCCAGATGCCCGGCATGCCGACCGTCACACCCTCGACGCTCGCCACGTAGGTCCACACCAGGGGGACTCCTTCCTCGAGAACGAGCTTCTCGGCGCGCTCGATGGGGAGGGCCACGGAGTCGAAGTCCTCGCTGCCAAGCTGCGCCTTTCGCAGCGTGTCCTGGACGCGCCAGAGTTGGAGCGCTCGCGGTTTGAGCGCGTCGCGGTCAGCGTCGGGAGGGATCGAGAAATCGGCAAACCGCAGGCTCACCTTGTTGCCGTAGACCGATGAATCGGTGGCATAGGCCGGGGGGTCGACAGGGTCACGGACCTCGCCGCGGTACTTGTACATGACGAGCTCGGCCACGTCGGGGGCCGGCTCCTGCATGACGTGCTCGGCGACCGACGCGATGCCCTGCAGCAACGCCTCGTAGTTGTTGAGCGCCTCGGTCATGGTGATGGCCTGCGTCCCGACGACCGAGGCCACCTCCTGAAGGAGCGCCTCACGTCGGCGCGCCTCTTCGCGCTGGGTCTCGAGCGCCACCGCCCCTCGCCACAGGATGAGTGCGGCGACCACGACGAAGAGCATGACGAGCCCGAAGACGAGCCCCATCGCGAGGCCGCGGTTGTTGCCGATCCAGCGCTTGAGGCGGCGTAGCCCGGAGTCCGGGTCGGCGAGCACCGGCTCGTCGCGCAGGAAGCGGCGCAGGTCGTCGGCGAAGGCGTCGACCGAAGCGTAGCGGTCATCGGGGCGGCGCGCGGTGGCCTTGTCGATGACGGCCTTGAGCTCGCGTGGCACCTTCTCTTTCTTCGAGAAGGACTGGACCGGCTCCCGCATCCCTTCGGCCGCCATCGTGACGACCTCCAGCGCGCTCTCGGCGGTGATGGCGCGTTTGAGGGTGACGATCTCCTGCAGGATGAGACCGAGCGAGTACTGGTCCGAGCTCGCCTCGAGCTCTTCGGTCTTGCCCTGCGCCTGCTCGGGAGACATGTAGGCTGGCGTACCGATGAGGGCTCCCGCGCGGGTCTTCTCGACCGAGTCGCCCTGGGTCACCCGTTCACGTTTGCCGATCGGCCGGGCGATGCCCCAGTCCATGACGAGCACCTCGCCAAAGGCGCCGACCATGATGTTGTCGGGCTTCAGGTCGCGATGCAGGATGCCGCGTTTGTGCGCGTAATCCATGGCGTTCGCGACCGGCAGGAAGGTCTCGATCCGGGCTTTCAGCGAGTGGTCCTCGTCGAGCTTGCCGCCCTTCTCGAGCGACTCACGCGCGTGGTCGATGTACTCCTTGAGGGTGCGCCCCTTCACGAACTTCATCGCGTAGGAGAGGCGGCCCTCGTCGTCCTTTTCGAGGCCATAGATCGGCACGATCGACGGGTGGTCGAGCTGGGCCGTGATCTGCGCCTCGGCAAAGAAGCGCTGGGCCATCGCGGGGCGTTTGTTGAACTTCGGGTCGAGGCGTTTCACCGCGACGGTGCGGTTCAGGTGCGGGTCACGCCCCATGAAGACCTCACCCATCGCGCCCTTGCCGAGCAGGGCCAACAGGCGCGTCTGGGCCGGTCCGATGTCGAGGCTCGTGGGGTCGGGAATGGACGAGAGCGTGACCTCGTGGTCGGTCAGCACCTCACGCATGGTGTCGCCCGAGAGCAGACCCTGGTCGTGCAGGTGCGAGACGAAACCCGCGACGTCGTCGTCCCCTCGATTCGCAGTGACGTACTTCTGATAGAGGCGCTCGACGTCACGTCGACGCTCCGGAGGGAAGAACTCCTGCAGTTGTTCGAGCTTCACGACGAGCACTGTAGCCGTGAAGCACGCACTTGCCAACGCAATCCAAGCTACTGAAATATCATCGGATTCTATAACCCGCCTGGACGAGGGAGGCCTTCGCACGCTCCTGGTCGTCGGCGCTGCCGAAGCCGACGCGGATGGCCTCGCCCCCGGTCTCACGGATCTTCAAGACCTCGACATCACGCACGTTGATGGCGTCGCGCCCGAGCGTCATGAGCAGATTGGCGAGCTCCATCGGGCGGTCGGGGATGGCGACGACGACGTCATAGACCCGAGGCAAGAACGAACGCCGGACGATGGGCAGGGCGTCGCGGGTCCGCTTGGCCTGGGTTGCGAGCTGAAGCAGGCCATCGGGGTCATCGAGCGACTCGGCGAGCGACGCGATGACACGGGCGAGGTCGGCGAGCGCTTCACGGACCGGGCCACGGTTCTCGATGACCATGTCGCGGCTCATCGCCGGAGAGCCGGATGCGACACGTGTGAGGTCACGAAAACCGCCGGCCGCCAGGAAGAGCAACCGTTCGCGGTCGGGGTCGTTGGCGAGCCAGAGGTTGAGCGCTGTCGCGAGCAGGTAGGGGACGTGTGAGATGCGGGCCACGAGGCGGTCGTGGGTGTCGGGCGCGATGTCGACCGGAAAGGCGCCCAGGCCAGTGATGAGCTCATGGACCTCGGCGATATCGGCCACGTGGGTCGATGGCGAGGGTGTGACGACCCAGACGGCCGATTGAAGGAGGCCGGCGTAGGCGTTCTGCACGCCGGGCGTCTCGCGGCCAGCCATGGGGTGGGTGCCGACAAAGTGGGGCAGGATGGATTCGAGCGCGGCGACGACGGGCCCTTTGACGCTTCCGATGTCGATCCAGCGTGAGGCCGGTGTGACAAATGGCGCGATGGACCGGGCGAGCCCTTCGAGGGCGCGGACCGGGGCGGCCAGTACACCCAGGTCGAGCGCCGCTATCCAGGGTCCGATTTCGGTATGCACGACGTCACAGGCGCCGATGGCGAGCGCCGCCTCGAGCGCCCCCGGATCGGGGTCGTAGGCGTGAACGACCTCGGCCAGGAAGCGCTCACGAAGCCCAAGCGCCACCGATCCGCCAAGCAACCCCATCCCGAAGACACCGACCTCGACACCCATTTTTCCGGCCTCCGACGTAAGCGGTTCGAGCATGCCATGCCTTGACCAGCGCGCACACCGGGCATACAGACGGCGGTCGGCTGGTGTGACCCCTGGTGTGGGCGCGCGCGACCCGGCAGGGCCCCTGAAGGACGCCAAAGGACGGTAGATTGGTGACGGTTCCCACGGTGCACGTGCGCTACGGCAAGGGCTGGTCGGTGACGCTGATCGTTCTCGCCTCGCTGCTGATCGGCATGGCGGCCTTTCTCGGCAACCCGCTGACGCTGGCGCTCGGTGCCTTCAATCTCCTCATCGGCATCCTGATGCTCACGCGTCCGCTCTATGTGCTGGGGCCCGAAGCGCTCGAGATCAAGAACCTTCTGGGCATGACCATGCGGCGCTTCCCGTTCCGGAATATCTCGGAATTCGAGATAGAGCCCAACGGCACCATCTGGCACCACGACGTGCAGGGTGTCCGCCGCAAGATTCGTATCTCGAGGATGACCGTCGACTCCAGCGACTATCGCCGTCTCATGGACACGTTGTCGGCACGCGCCTTCGAGTGATTGGAACCCCCGGCGCCGCCGCGCCCATCTGCCAGACCTTTCAGGAGCCCCGTCATGGATACCTACGAGAACCTCGTCGACATGTTCGAGAAGAGCGCCAAGAAGTACGCGGATCGCCCGCTCTTCGGCGTGAAGAAGAACGGCGCCTACCAGTGGATCACCTACCGCGAGATCGCCAAGCAGGTGGATGAGTTCCGGGCGGGCCTGGCGGCGCTCGGGGTGGGCCCCAACGACAAGGTCGCGGTCATCGCCGACAACCGGCCGGAGTGGGCCATCGCGGCCTACGCGACCTACGGGCTAGGCGGGCAGTACGTGCCGATGTACGAGGCGCAGCTCCCCAAGGAGTGGGAGTACATCCTCAAGGATTGCGGCGCGAAGGTGCTGCTCGTCGCCAACGACAAGATCGACGAGAAGTGCCGGCCGATGTTGGCAAGCAATGGCGGCGTCGAGACGCTTCAGCACGTCATCAACATGAACGGCAAGACCGACGACGCGACCTCGTTCAAGGGTGTGGCCGAGCTCGGCAAGAAGACGCCGTCGCCCAGCGTGAAGCCCAAGCCCCAGGACATCTGCGGCTTCATCTACACGTCGGGCACGACGGGCAACCCGAAGGGTGTGTTGCTGACGCATCGCAACATCACGTCCAACATCAACGCAGTGCACCAGATCTTCCCGATGGCGAGCGACGACGTGTCGTTGTCGTTCCTGCCCTGGGCGCACAGCTTCGGCCAGACCGTCGAGCTCCATTGTCTCTTGAGCTACGGCGCGTCGATGGGGCTGGCCGAGTCGGTCGCGACCATCATCGACAACCTTTCCGAGGTGAAGCCGACGCTGCTCTTCTCGGTGCCGCGCATCTTCAACCGTATCTATGATGGCGTGAACAAGAAGATGCAGGAGGCCGGCGGGCTCAAGCTGAAGCTGTTCAACCGCATGCTCGCTGTGGCCAAGGAGAAGAAGGAGCTCGAGGCGCAGAACAAGAGCTCGGTCATCACGAACCTGCAGTTCAAGGTCCTCGACAAGCTCGTCGCCAGCAAGGTGCGCGCGCGTTTCGGTGGCCGACTGAAGTACGCGTTCTCGGGCGGGGCGGCGCTCTCGAAGGACGTCGGCGAGTTCATCGACAACCTCGGCATCACCGTCTACGAGGGCTACGGCCTCACCGAGACGAGCCCCATCGCGACGGCGAACTCGCCGCTCGGCCGCAAGATCGGCTCCATCGGGCGCGCCATCCCCGAGGTCCGTATCGAGATCGAGCCGGTGGACGTGGCGCCCGAAGGCCAGGGCGAGATCGTCATCTACGGCCCCAACGTCATGCTCGGCTACCACAACCTGCCCGAGGAGACGGCCCAGGCCTTCAACGCCAAGGGCGGCTTCCGGTCGGGCGACATGGGGCGGACGGACTCCGAGGGTTTCGTCTACATCACCGGGCGTGTGAAGGAGCAGTACAAGCTCGAGAACGGCAAGTACGTGGCACCGGCGCCGCTCGAAGAGAAGCTGCGCCTGTCGCCCTACATCGCCAACATCATGGTCGATGGCACCAACCGCCCCTTCAACGTGGCGGTCATCGTGCCCGACTTCGACTCGCTCAAGGCGTGGGCCAAGAACAGCGGGATCAGCTTCACGGCGAACGAGGACCTGGTCGCCAAGAGCGAGGTCATCAAGCTCATCTCGGGCGAGATCGCCAAGTACGGTGCGGAGTTCAAGGGCTTCGAGCGGCCCGAGAAGTTTGTGTTGGCGACCGAGGATTTCTCGACCGACAACAACATGCTGACGCCGTCGCTGAAGGTGAAACGCCGCAACGTGATGGCCAAGTACGGCGACCAGCTCGCTCGTCTGTACAAAGCCTGAGCGGGGTGCCCGACCTCATTCCGGAGCTCTGGTCAGAGCGGGACACACGGGCCGAAGAGGTCCTGCGTCGCGCCGCCGAAGAGGGTGACCTGCTCTCGATGCTCATGGCTATCGAGGGCCTCCCGCCTGAGGTCGGGATGGAGCTCGCGCGTCAGGTCGCCGAGCTCGCCGTACGTGTGAGGCTGGGCATCGAAGAGGGGCAGACACCAAGGGATGCGCTGGTCGCAGTGTTGGTGTCCGACTGGGGGCTGCGCGGCGACATCGACAATTACCATGCGCCATCAAATAGCTTGATCTCCAAGGTATTCGAGCGGCGACGTGGACAGCCCATCCTGGTGTCGGCGGTCTGGATTCTGGTCGGCAGGGCGGCCGACATCGACATCGTCGGTGTCGGGTTGCCGGGCCACTTTGTCGTCGGCATCGAAGGCGTCGTCGTCGACCCGTTCTTCGAGGGCCGCTACCTGTCCTTCGACCAATGCAAAGAGCTCGCAGCGCGTGCCAACCCGGGCCGCCCCTTCGAGCCGAGCTGGCTTGCACCTGTGTCGGTGCGGGACATCGGCGAGCGCATCTTGAGGAACCTCCTGCGCTCGGTCCGCGAGGACAAAGACGAGGACGCGGTCTATCGGGCGCTGAGGCTGCTGGCGGCGATTCAGCCCGACGCCCCTACCCTGCTCGAGCTGGCGCAGCTTTCAGAGCAGCTCGGCAACTGGGGCGAGGCCCGAGCGTTGTATCGGCGTATCGCGCGTGACCATGCGCATCGACGCGAAGGTCAGATCGCCGACCTCAAAGCCGTCGAGCTCGAGAGTCGGTCGCGCATCCTCAACTGAGTCCGGCGTGGTGGTGGGGTTGCGTGGCAGACGTCAGCAGTGTGCTACCTCAACACCCGCCGCCCTTCTTGGTCGTTCGGGTGACAGGCTTGATGGTCGGTGCAGGTGCAACGGCCTTCTGCTTCGCGCCGGTATAACGGGCGAAGAGTGCGGCGCGCAGGCGGTAGGCAGATAGCGAGGCGGCGCTGGGCTCGGTCGGTGGGGTCGGTGCGGTCAAGACGAGCTGCTTGAAGCCGGTCATGCCACCGGCGATGGTCTTGAGCGAGCCGCCGTAAGCGAGCGCAGACGTCGGCACATAGGCGAGCTCTCCCTCGCCGAAGAGGACCAGCGTCCGGGTCGGGGGCAGGGTCGCGAGAAAGGTCCCCTCGGGGTCGTCCTTGGGCAGGCACGTGGCGTTTGGCAGCGTGCCCTGCGCGCAGACCTCGGGGGTGCGCACGTCGACGAGGTAATAGTTGTCGGGGAGGTCGGCGAGGCCCTGCGCGAGCACAATCGGGTCGAGGCTCGTGGGTTTCTGGGCGACGGACGGCATGACCTCGGGGCTTGGCATGAGCATCGTGAGGAGCCCGGCGGCGGCCACCGCGAAGAGGCCACCGAGCGTGCGGTTGCGGGTCCTGGGTGAGTCGCTCGGTGGGGCGATCTGAGCGCGCCTCGCGAAGACCTTTTCGAGGCGCTCGGCCAGGATGAAGCAGGCGATCGCCATGATTGCGACGAAGAGGGCCACCACCGGCCAGGGGATCCCGAGCAGGTCGGGGAAGGTCACGGCCCCCATGGATCCGGCGGAGTAGAAGGCCTCGAGCGCCGGGTAGACAAAGCCGAAGATGAGCGAGCCGATAGCGACGCCGCCCAGGCTGTAGAGGGCGTCGATGTGGCCGGAAGCGGCGGACACGACGGCCGTGCCGGGGCAATAACCGCTCACGACGAAGCCGACGCCGAGCAGGAGACCACCGACGATCTGGGGCCATAGGAAGGTCTCGGGTATCACGATTTTCGAGATATCCATGGCGCCGACGCCGGACAGCAGGGCGATGCCGATGGCGGTCGTGGCGATGGCCGTGAACATGACCTTCAGGACCCGCATGTCGGTGCCGTGGAACTGGCCGACGAGCACGTCTGCGCGGCCGAAGCCGGCGCGTTCGAGGACGAAGCCAAAGCCGATTCCCAAGAGCGTCGCGAGCAACATCGCGACGGGATAGTCGAAGCCACCGGTCTGATAGAGGGGCATCATTTCCATTGCCTCCGAACGAAGGGGGCCGCGACGTAGCCGCCGGCGAAGACCGCGAACATGAAGATCCAGGAGCCGAACGCGAGGACCGCACCACCGGTCAGGGCCTGGCCCGACGTGCAGCCGCGGGCCAGGCGCGCGGCGAAGCCCATGAGTATACCGCCGATGATGGCGTATGCGATGCGCATGCCGCGGCTCGCGGTGGGGCCCTTTATCATGTGGCCAGCGCGGATCCGTTTGGCCGAGTAGGCCGCGAGCACGCCTCCGAGCAGGACACCGATCACCTCGAAGATCATCCAGTCATCGAGCGGGTTGGCCCCGTTGGCGACGTACTGGCCGAGGTAGGCGTTCTCTTCGATGGCGGTGGGGGCGACGACGTGGACGGCCGCCGTGGCGACGCGTGTGACGGCCGCCGACGAGCCGAGGCCGTAGCCCATCAAGGCGTAGGTCGCGAGCAGGACGAGGCCGAGGGCGACGCCTGCGACGTAGGGATTCCAGTCGCCGCGAAGCTGGGTCGGACAGGTGGGAAGAGGCTCGGATGTGGTGGCCATGGTGGGCTCCGATGGAGGGGTTCAGCCGGCGATCCCGGTGGCTTGACCGGCGGCGACGAAGAGGGTGCGCAAGGCGAAGCCGCCGATGAGGACAAACGCCGGCGCGAAGAGGGTCATGGGCAGGCGACGCCGCACCTCGAGGACGTTGAGGATGAGCGGGACGATGAGGCCGGCGATGACGATGAGAGACCAGAAGGTCGCCGTGTAGGGGCCGCCCAGGAAGCCGTCGGCGACCGAGCGTGAGGCCGAGGAGCCGGTCGTGAAGCCGACGAGGAGCATGACGAGGAGGGCCAGCTCGACGGCGATGGCGGCGATGTCCCAGCGCACGAGCTGGTGTTTGTCGTGTTCGTCCTGGCGGGTGAGCAGCATGAGCGCCGCACCGGTCGAGATGCCCGAGATGAGGAAGAGCGGGCCCATGAGGGCGCTGTTCCAGACGGGGCGGGCGACCATCGTGCCGAGCAAGAGCCCGGTGTAGATCCCAAGCCCAATCCCGACGCCGAGGGTCGTCCAGAGGATCTTCTGGCGATGCGTGTCCGAGATCCGGAAGAGCCAGGCGAGCAGTCGGGTGAGGCGCAGCTTCGTAACGAGCTTGAGGTTGGACAGCCACGCGCGGCGCTTCGCGTCGAGGCCGCCGAGCGTGAGGAGGACCAGCGCGGGGTAGACGAGGAGCAGAATCCACGAGCCCCAGCTCATCGGTGAGCTCGGGCGCAACGCCGTGTAGAAGCGGAAGACGTGGGCCTTGTTGGCGAGGTCGAGGAAGAGGAAGACCATGCCGAGCGAGATGAGGCCGATGGCGACGACGGGCATCCACTGGGCGTGGGTCGCGGTCGCGCGTCCTCTACGTTTGAGCTCGAGCGCGGCCATCAACACCATGAGGCCGGCGACGAGACCACCGACGAAGAGGTAGGCTGGGATCTGCCACTCCCAGATCTCGAGGTGGGGGTCGATGTGTGGGTTATGGCGGTTCGAGATGACCTCGAGGGCGGCGAACATGGCTGGCCTCACTTGAGGAAGAAGACGTTGGGTTGGGTGCCGGCCTCGGGCAGGAGCACCTTGTGGTCACGCGAAACGAGGAGCTTCGAGACGTCGGACTCGGGGTCGTCGAGGTCGCCGAAGACGAGCGCCTTCGTCGGGCACACGGTCACGCAGGCCGGTTGGTCGCCGCGTTTGACGCGGTGGATACAGAAGGTGCACTTGTCGACGTGGCCCCGCGGGTGGACGTAGCGCGCGTCGTAGGGACAGCTCGCGACACACGCCTTGCAGCCCGTGCACTTGTCTTCTTCGACCAGCACGATGCCGCCCTCGCCGATGAGCGAGGCGCCGGTCGGGCACACCTCGACACACGGTGGGTTGCTGCAGTGCATGCAGCGCTCGCTGCGGATCTCCTGGCGCAGATTCGGGAAAATGCCGTGAATCTCGTGGACGATCCAGTCGCGGCAGTAGCCCTCTGGGACGTCATTCTCGGCGGCGCAAGCGAGCACACACGCCGAGCAGCCGACGCAGCGCCGCATGTCGACCGTCATCGCGTATCGTTTTGCAGTGCTCATACAGTCACCGTCTTTTCGAGCCTGACGAAGTTGACGTTGATCCCCGTGCCGCCCATGAGCGGGTCGATGGCGGCGCGGGTACAGAGTGCCGTGTCATCGACACCCCGACCCTTTGCGAACTTGAGCCCATTGGCGGTGTGGCCGAAGCCGTGGACCATGTAGACGCAGTCGGGGCGGATGGCCTGGGTCGCGCGGACCACGATGGGGCCGCGGGTGATGCCGTCCTGGTTGGTGACCATGACCGTGTCGCCGCTGGTCAGGCCGAGCTCGGTCGCGCGGGTCCCGTTCAGCCAGACGACGTTTTCGTCGTACACCCGCGACAGGAAACGGTTGTTGGTCGTACGACCGAAGGTGTGGGTCGGGGCGCGTCCCATGAGGAGGCGAAAGGAGCCCGGGGGTGGGGCCTCCGGCGGGGTGTAGTTGGGGAGCGGGTCGAGGCCGGCGTCGGCGATGCGCTGCGAGTAGAGCTCGATCTTGCCCGACGGGGTCGGGAACGTCGGCACGATGCCATCCTCGATGAAGACCGGCTCGGGCTTGTCGAGGATGACCCCCTGCTTCTTCATTCGCGAGAGGCTCGAGCCCATCTTGGTCAGGCGTTGGTCGAGGTAGCTCTCGATGTCGGTCTGGAGATAGTCGGCGACACCGAGGCGTTTACCGAGCTCGGCCGCAATCCACCAGCCCGGCTTGCTGTCGTACATGGGTGGGACGACCGGCTGGCGAAGTGCCGCATAGCCCTGTTTCCAGCCGGGGGAGTGCAGGTCGTCGAAGCGCTCGAGGTAGGTCGCTTCGGGCAGGACGACGTCGGCGTAGCCGGTGATTTCGGCCGGGAGGACGTCGACCGCGAAGACGTGTTCCAGCGCCTGGAGCGCGGCGATGGTCTTCTCTTGTTCCGGCAGCGCCTGGATGAGGTTGGTGCCGTAAACGAACCAGCCCTTGATGGGGTAGGCCACGTTCGCGCCGGGCAGCGACGCGTCGCGTAGACCGTTGGCGAGCGCCTCCGAAGGGAACGGGATCGGGTGGTCGAGCGGGGTGTCGGGCGGGGCCTTGAAGGTATGTTCGATCTTGCGCAGCGCTGGCACTTTCGGAATGGCGAGCGAGGTCGGCAGGAAGAAGCCGCCCTTGCGGCCCCAGGTGCCGAGCAGCGCATTCAGGATGGCGATGGCGCGACCGCGTTGTGTGTCGTCGCCGTACCAGTTGGCGCGGCGGCCGGGGTGGACGAGCGAGGCCGGGCGGGCGCCGGCGATGAAGCGCGCGGTGTCGACGATGAGGTCGCGTGAAAGGCCGGTCTCGACGGCCGCCCACTCGGGGGTCTTGTCGGCGACGTGGGCGACGAGCTGGTCGAAGCCGATGGCATATTGGTCGAGGTAGTCGCGGTCGTAGAGCTTCTCTTGCACGATGACGTGCATCCACGCGAGCAGGAGCGCGATGTCGGTGCCGGGCCGGATGGGCAACCAGTAGCGGGCCTTGCCGGCGGCGGTCGAGAAGCGTGGGTCGACGACGACGAGCTCGCCGCCCTTGTCGAGCATGTCGGCGAGCTCCTGCACCTGGGTGTTGTGCATGTTCTCGCCGAGGTGGCTGCCGATGAGTGTGAGGACTCGCGCGTTCTCGATATCGAGGACCTCGGGGGAGCCGACGCCCTGGCCGTAGGTGAGGTCGAAGGCGGTCTCACGTGAGCCGCGGCACTGGCCGTGTGAGGGGGCGCCGATGTTCTCGGTGCCGTAGGCCTTCATCAGCGCCACGAAGAAGCTCGCGCCGTAGCCGTGGTTGAAGAGGGCCATGGCTTCGGGGCCGTACTTCTTCTTGATGTCGGCCATGCCCTCGGCGATGCGGTCGAGCGCCTTCTCCCAGGAGACCTCTTCGAAGTCCTGCTTGCCACGCACGTTGCGGCGGATCAGCGGCGTCTTCAGGCGGTCGGGGTCGTAGAGCAGGCCCATGCCGCCCGTGCCTCGTGGGCAGAGGCGACCACGTGAGAGCGGGTGGTCGGGGTGGCCTTCAATCTTGGTGACGCGGCCGTCCTTGACGTGGGCGAGGATCCCACACTTCCAGAAGCAGATCTCGCAGAAGCTCGGGATGACGGTGTCGCCCTCGGTGCCCGGGTCGGGGACGAGGTCGGTGTTGCGCGCCATGAGGCGTGGCAGTCCAAACCCGAGGGTGCCGGCGGCGAGGGCGCCGCTTCCGACTTGAATGAAGGTGCGTCGGCTGATGGCCATGGCGTGCTCCAGACCCGCCCGAATTGCGGGTCACCCTGGGCTGAAGCATCGGCCGTGCCAGGGTCCTGGGGCGTGTCCCGGCGAGGGGTTGGAGGGGTCTGGGATACGCGTGAACGGATGCTGGAACAGGTCGTTGCAAGAGCGTGCACCAGAGTGTTGCAACACGGTGTTTCAGGGTCGGGTTGGGTGGAACATCCAGGGCGCGACGCGGCCGGTGCAGGTCGGGACGGCACCTCGAGCGAGCAGGTCCAGGGACGGGGCGAGCGGGGTCGTCCAGAGCGCTGAGGTCGGGGTGTGGCAGCCGAGGCAGTAGCCGACGGTGAGGGTGCGGCGATGCTCGTCCCGGTCGAGGCTGCGGCCGCCGACGCGGGTGGTCGAGCCTGGGGTGTCGGGGAAAAGCGTCGTCCAGCGGTCGGGTGCGCCGGGGGTGGTCGGTGTGAATGAGACAGCGGTGTCTTGAAAATCAAGAGACCCGCTGCCGAGGCCGAGGGCGACCGGGTCGAGGTGGCAGGACTCGCAGGTGCGGGCGATGGTCCGTGTGCGGTGGGGGACGATGGCGGCGTGGAGGCGGAGGTCGATGCGCTCGACGCCGTCTTTCCGGGGAACGTCGAGGCCCGCTATCATGCCGGGCATCGTCGGCACGATGCGGCCGTCGGGGGAGACGCCGAGGGAGGGTGGGCCAAAGCCCATGCCTTGGTTGGTCTCGTGCCAGGCGCCTTTCGTGACGGCTGCGCGGCCGAAGTCCCACTGCTCGCCGTCCTTGTCGTAGGTCGTGTGGCAGGTCGTGCAGCGTGGGGCTTCGGTGTCGTGACAGCTCGAGCAGGTGAGGCGCTCGTGGCCGGGGCGCTGGTGGTCGAGGTTGGACGGGGTGGCGGTGACGGGGTGGGCCTTGCCATCGAGCTTGCCGATCATCGACCAGCCGTCGCCCTGGGGGCGCAGGTTCCAGATGGGTGTGCCGCGCCGACCGACCCGTACACGTTCTTCGGGTGGACGGGATTCGCCTCGTTGGCGCAACAGATCGAGCGTGATGAGGTCGGTGACATTGGACCAGGTGGACTCGGCGCCTTCGTCCACAGGACCGTGGCAGTGTTCGCAGCGGACCTCCGTCGAGTCCTCCTCGTGGAGGTAGACGTTGCCGTCACCCATGAGCTCGGTGTGGACGTGGCAGTCGATACACGCCAGGCCCGCGGTGTGGTGGACGTCGGGCGTCGAGCGGCATCCGGTGCGTCCGTCGTGGAGTGTCACGCGGTCGTCGCAGGGGACGTCAGCGATCTCGTAAATACCTTGATAGCCAAGAGAGATACGCCCGCTGCGCGAGTGGCAGCCGAGACACCTGTCGTCTTCGACGCGGCTGTCGACCGTCGGGTGAGTGAGCCGGGTCATGCCTTTCGGGGTCGGCGGGCGGGCCGGTGGTCTGGCCGGTGAGTGGCACGCCGAGCAGCCCGAGGCGCCGACGGTGATTGCGTCGTCGCGATTGTCGCGCGTGGTGCCCAGGTGGCAGCCGGTGCACAGGCGGCGCAGGTGATCTTGCGCAGGTGTCGGCTCTGAGGTGTTCAAGACGTCTTGAATCGTCTGGGTGCCGTTGGGGAATTCGAGCTCGCCGAAGGCCCAGCGGTTGACGGCGACGAGCCCGCGGCCGGTCGCCATGAGCGAGGTCGTGACACGTTCGTGTTCGCGTTGGTGACAGCGGCCACAGGTCCTTGCGGCGGTCCTGAGCGCGCCCGGCTCGGGCTCCATGCCGCGGTGCGCAACATCGGCGGTGAGTCCCTTCGGGTCGCCCAGGTGGCACGGCTCGCAGCCGATCTTCGCCGCGGGGTGGGCGCCGCCCGGGTCTTCCGCGGCAGTGGTGTGACACGTCAGACAGGACTCACGCTCGGCGACGTAGGGGCGCTCGTGTGGAGGCGTCGGGGTCAGGACGAGGACACCCGCGACGACGAGCCCGAGGCTCGCCAATGAGATGAGCGCTACGATGAGGGCAAAGCGGCGGCCGTTCACTGCGACTTCAGTCGAGGCCGAGGATACGCAGCTTACGCCACAGCGTGGTGCGACTCATGCCGAGCGCCTGGGCGGCCGCGCCGCGGTTCCAGTGGTGAACTTCGAGCGCGGCCTTGATGCGGGTCACCTCGTCGTCGGTGTCCGGGTCGGACTCGTGGGCAGCGAGGCCAGCGGTCGCGGGCGGCAAGGGCACCGGCGCGACGTGTGGACTCGCCGGCTCGGACCTGAGGGCGCGACGCGACGGGTCACGGACCTCGTAGGGCAGGTCCTCGGCGTGAATCGTCTGACCGCGACACATCGCCACCGCGTGTTCGAGCGCGTTCTCGAGCTGACGGACATTGCCCGGCCAGGGGTAGGCTTCGAGGACCTCGAGCGCGTCCGCGCCGAGCGTCAACGCACGCCCACCCGCCGCGGACACACGCGCCAGGAGGTGATGGGAGAGCGGGCCGATCTCGCCCGGCCGGTCACGCAGGGGCGGCAGCTCGATAGGGACGACACACAGTCGATAGTAGAGGTCCTCGCGGAAGCGCCGCGCAGCGATGGCAGCCGGCAGATCGACGTGGGTCGCGGCGATGATACGGGCGTCCATCGGGCGGGGTGTCGACTCGCCGAGGCGGCGGAACTCGCGCTCTTCGACCACACGGAGCAGCTTTACCTGGAGGGCCGCCGGCATGTCCCCGATCTCGTCGAGGAAGAGTGTGCCGCCGCGCGCGAGTTCTATCATGCCGACGCGGTCTTTGTGGGCGCCGGTGAACGCACCGCGGACATGACCGAAGAGCTCAGACTCCAGCAGGTCGGCGGGGATTGCGCCGGCGTCGACGGTCACGAACGGCCCATCGCGCCGGGACGAGTGAGCGTGCAGCGCGGCCGCTACGGCACCCTTGCCGGACCCCGTCTCGCCCGTGATGAGCACGTTGGCCTCACTGTCGGAGAGCGCTTCGATGAGGGCGACGATCCGCAGCATGGACGGTGCACGCGCCATGAGGCCGTGAGCCGGGGCGATGGCCGTCGGGTCGAATGCGACGTCCGGCGCGCGGATGACGACCATGAAGCGGGCGCGGGCATGCAGCGCGTGAGCCTGCTCGAGGCCGAGCGGAGCGACCGTGACCGAGACGAGCTGGGCGCCGGTCTCTGTACACTTGATGAAGGCCCGCCGCCCCTCGATCCGGTTGCCGGACGAGATGGCACGGTGGGCCTCCTCGCCGACCTGGAAGAGACGGCTCCCGAGCAAGGCACCGATCGGCTTGCCAACGATACGCTCGGCGGTGCCTTGGCATACGAGCGTGTCGAGCTGGGGGCTCGCACGCACGACGTGGAGCTCCGAGTCGAGGAGCAGCACCACCCGCCCCAGCGCCGCGAAGGCGGACGCGACCGCGGACCAGGCACCACCATCATGGTTCAATAGTGGCGCATCGGGGTCGGTCGTGTGCACGCCGCGAGGGTGTGCGAAAGACCATGAAAAGGCAAGCCTTTCGCCCCCTGGCACGGGCACGTCAGGTAGTGTTGCGCATGTCCCGGCACCGTGGGACTTTGTGGCCATGCGCTACTTCCTGCTCACCATCGCGCTGGCCGCCTGCGGCTCGAGCGGACCAAGGCCCGGCGCGAGCTCGACCGTCGGGGCTGAGGCCGCGCCCGCGTTCACGCCTCCTCGACCGCTGCCCGACGACCTCGCGGCCTCGGGCCAACGCTGCGCCCGAGGGGATGGCGCTGCATGTGGCGAGGTCACCGATGTGCTGGTCAATCGAAGGGTCCCATGGGCGCTCATCGAGCCCTGGGCGCATCGTGGCTGTTCGCTCAGCGACCGAACGTCCTGCACCGCGCTGGGTGACTACGCTTTCCAGGTCTTCCTGCGCTGGCACGAGCTCCCCTTCGGCGACCCACCACCCGAACATCTCACGACTTCGCTCGGACTCTGCGAGGGCGGGGACTGGAAGACCTGCGCCCGGCTCGCGAGCACCTTCGGTCTGTCAGAGTGCCCCGCCGCGCGCATCATCTCGACCTACGCCGAGGTCGAGGGCGATCCCGAGCGGACCCGACGCGTCCTCGCGCTCGCACTGCCCGCGGCTCGTGCGGCCTGCGACACGGGCGAGAGCGCGGCCTGCGCATGGCTTGGCGCGATGTTCGCCAGCGAATGTGGTTATGGACGTGACCCGCACCTCGCCGAAGCGCTCTTCGGCAACGCCCTCGCCAACAAACCCGAGGTCGAGCGTTGTCGCACTGGAGACGCGTCTGCCTGCGGCAGACTCTTCGGCAGCTGCCTCGCCTTCGAGAACGCGCTGACCATCATACCCGAAGCAGAAGCCGACCCGATGGCGCTGCCCATCGCACACGCCCACGCGTCGTCTGTGCTGCCGCCATGGAAGGGGTATCGTTTCGACGTCGGCCAGTTGCTCGACGGCGACCTCACGACGAGCTGGCAGCCCCTGGACAAGCGCCACGGTGGCGTCGGCCAGTGGGTCGAGCTCGGCTTCTCGGAGCCGCGCGTGGTCAGCGCCATCCAGATCGCCAACGGCTTGCAGCACCGCGATACGTTCGGTGACCTCTTCCTCCTGAACGGTCGTGTGCGGCGCTTCCGCCTCGAGTTTTCCGACCAGAGCATGATCGACGCCGACCTCGACAAGACCACCCGCGGGCGGGTCAGGTTCAAATTCGCCCCACGTGTCGTGCGCAGTGTGCGCCTGGTTGTGGTCACGAGCTGGCCCGGCGAGAAATGGAACGACATCGCTATCTCGGAAATCGAGTTGCTCGGCAATCGAGCTATGCCGACCTCGGTTGCGGCCTCGCTGCCGGCATCGTGCGCGCTGCCGTCTTCGGTCGCGAAGGCGCCGTGCGCCGCGGGCGACTGGAAGGCTTGTCACCAACACTTCGCTTACGCGCGTGGGGGCGAGCGGCGCGCGGCTGAGCTCCTCGCCATCGCGACCGGCGAGAAGCTCTGTGGGCCCCCGGAACACGCAGAGGTCTGCCATGAGACGGCGGGACTCCTCGTGCGGCTCGAGGGGCCCTCGGCGAGATCCAACGGGCTTACGAACCGGGCGTGTTCGCTCGGGGTCTACGGCGCCTGTGGTGAGCTCGGGTGTCACGGCGACGTCGTTGGCGGATGGTATTCGAGCGTCAATTACAAACCCGAGCCCGGCATGTGTGAGCGGGGCTGCAAGGCCGGCGATACCATCTCTTGTATCGCTCTCGACGAGGCGCGACACCCCGGCTACCTCACCGACCTCGCGCACCCCGAGAACAAGCGGCTCCGCGCTCGTTTGCGGGACTGCAGCGACCGCGCGTCATGCCTCGCCCAGGCCGAGGGGCTCGAGGCCCTCGACGGTCGCGAGTTCGCATCGGACCCGTTGGGCAGCCTGAAGCTGATCGGCGCCGCCGAGCTCGCATGTGAAGGAGGCTCGGCGCGCGGCTGCGCCCTCCTCGCATCGGCGGCCTCCCACCACCCCATCGGCGAGGCCGCCGAGAAACGCGCCTGCGAGCTCGACCCCGGTCCTTGTGGGTACGAGGCCGCCCCCGCCGAGCCAGACGTCGACGTCGCGGCCCTCGTCGCGCGGTGTGGCCGCCACGAGGCGCGCGCATGTGATGACCTGTGCGAGGCGCTCGAGGTCACCTATGACTCCGGCCCCGCCGACCTCGAGTCGCTTGCCCCGCACGCTCAGCCAGCGCTTGGCATGACGGCTGAGCTCCTACTCACGATGTGCGCCGAGTATGACCTCTTCACCCTTCCCATTTGATGGGCCTCGGCACTCCAGCCTTGGATGAGACTCCACAAGGACACCCACATGCCCGCCCATCCCCCCCTGTTCGACTCTGCGAATCCCACGACCGTAGAGAAGCGGTCCCCAGCCAACTGCGCGGTTCTGGGAGTCGTGACCTGTGGCATCTACTGTATTTATTGGTTCCTCCAAACCGCGCGCGAGATGAACCTGGCCGGCGCCCAGATCCCAAGTGGCTGGTTCATGGCAATTCCGGGCGCCAATCTGTGGTGGTTCTGGCGGTGGTGTGTCGGGGTCCAACGTTACACACGCGGCTACCTCGGGGCCGGCACCGCGCTGATCTTCCTACTGGTCGTCCCCCTCACTCAGATGGCCGGCATCTTCACCGAAGGGGCCCGCGGAACCGCCGTGGTCTGGCTCGGCGTGGTCCTCGCGATTCTGAGCCTCGCGTGTATCTCGGTCCCCATTCTGCAAAGCTCGCTCAACCGGTACCGCGATCAGCACATCGTCACGGCCTTCGACTGACGTCGTCATGCGTTTCGGCACCACAAAGGATGGAAACGCAGGACGACGTGATCGGATCGCTCGGCCCCTCTCCGCCCTCCACCGGGGCCTCTGGGCCGACGTTCGGATGGGCCGCAGGCCCGACGCCCCCGGCTCCGGCGCTCCGAGGACCCGAGCTGACGTTTCCCCCCGATATCGTCATACGTTGCACGCCACACATACGGTGGAGCGGGACACGAAAATGACGACCTGGTCGGCTTGACACATTCCTGGTTGTGAAGGACCGTCACGAAGGAGCCGAGGCTCCCTCACCCACCCAGCATCTCGACCTCAGGAGAATCGCATTGACCAAGCGCAACCCTGCCCTCGTGGCCGTTCTGTCCATCATCACCTTCGGCATCTACGCCATCGTCTGGTACGTCTCCACGAAGGAGGAGATGAACCAGAACTACCAGGCCGATGTGCCGAGCGCATGGCTCATGATCGTGCCGTTCGTCAATATCTACTGGATCTGGCGCTTCTGCGGCGGGGTCGAGAAGGCGACTGGCCAGAGCGCACCGGTCAACTTCCTCCTCCTCTTCCTCCTGAGTGTGATTGGAATGGCCATCGTCCAATCCAAGCTCAATGAGGTCGCCAAGGCCTGATGGCCGAAGCGACGGCGGCGAGATCTGGGGCAAACGCCTGCTCGCCCGGTCGCGGGCCCGCGGCGTGAGATTGCCTTCGCCGGGCGAGCGATCCGGTCGGTCTCCATACGTTTTCATCCGCATGTGGTGCCGAAACGCATGGAGACGTCAGAAGGCGAGGTCGGCGCCCTTGGTGGGAAGTGCAGACGGCTGAGCGCGCAGGTCGGCGTCGACGGTGCGGGCGGTCTCACGGCCGTCGGCGATGGCCCACACGATGAGCGAGGCGCCGCGTCTGGCGTCGCCTGCTGCGTAGACGCCAGGTACGGTCGTGCGGAAGTCTTTGTCGACCGCGAGATTGCCTCGATTATCGAGCTTTGTGCCCAGCTCGCCCGTGATGCGTTCGGCCAATGGATTCACGAACCCCATCGCCAGGATGAGGAGGTCACACTGCATCGCCTTCTCGGTGCCGGGCACAGGCACGATGGTCGTGCGCCCGCTCGCGTCGCGATCGGCCCGGACCTCGACGGCGTGCAACATGTCGATACGCCCGTCCTGACCCGTGAGCTTGGTAGTCTGCAGCGCGAAGCGGCGCTCACCACCTTCCTCCTGCGAGGACGAGGTGCGAAAGACCATGGGCCAGTGTGGCCAGGGGTTTTCGGGCAGGCGGGTGTTGGGCGGTGCCGGCATGAGCTCGAGCTGGGTCACCGACTTCGCGTCCTGGCGTTGGGCTGTGCCAAGACAATCGCTGCCCGTGTCGCCGCCGCCGAGGATGATGACGTGTTTGTCACGCGCGTCGATGCGCATCGCCGCCACCGCCGTCTCGCCGACGAGCGCCCGGTTCTGCTGCGTGAGGTAGTCCATCGCGAAGTGCACACCCGCCAGCTCGCGGCCTGGGACCACCAGGTCACGCGCGCGCTCGGCGCCGATGCAGACCACGACCGCGTCGTGCGTCACCTTCAGCTCGGTCCACGACAGGTCCTTGCCGATCTCCACATTGACCCGGAAGCCGACACCCTCCTGGCGCATGATCTCGAGGCGCCGATCGATGACGTGTTTCTCCATCTTGAAGTCGGGGATCCCGTACCTCAAGAGGCCGCCGAGCCGGTCCATCTTCTCGAAGACCGTGACCGAATGGCCTGCCCGATTGAGCTGTTGCGCGGCCGCGAGCCCCGCCGGCCCAGAGCCGACGACCGCCACCTTCTTGCCCGTGCGTGAACGCGGCAGCCGTGGGATGACCCACCCTTCGGCAAACGCCCGCTCGATGATCTCCTTCTCGATGTACTCGATGGAGACCGGGTCCTGGTTGATGTTCAGGACACAACTCGCCTCGCAGGGTGCCGGGCAGAGACGCCCCGTGAACTCCGGGAAGTTGTTCGTCGAGTCGAGTGCCAGATAGGCCTTGCGCCAGTCGCCCTTGAAGACGTGATCGTTCCAGTCGGGGATACGATTGCCGAGCGGACAGCCCTGCTGACAGAAGGGCACACCGCAGTCCATGCAGCGACCGCCCTGAGCCTTGGCCTGCGCCTCGTCGAAGCCCATCACGAACTCGCGGAAGTCGCCGAGCCGCGTCACCGGGTCACGCTTCTTCGGGCCACTCCGCTCCCACTCGATGAACCCCGTCGGCTTACCCACGACCCACCATCCTCAGCGCCTCCGGCATGACCGGCTTCATCGACGCGCGCTTCTGCTGCAACACCCGCCGATACTCGATCGGCATGACCTTCACCATGCGGCTCACCGTGAGCGACCAGTTCTCGAGCATCCGCTTGCCCAGCGGCGAATCCGTCATCCGCACGTGGTCCTCGATGAGCGTGTAGACCATCCACAGGTCCGTCTCGTCGACGAGCGGCTCGTGGTCGACCATGCCCATATTGCAGCGCGTCGCGAACACGCGGTCGGCGTCGTAGACGAAGGCCACACCACCCGACATGCCGGCCGCGAAGTTGCGCCCCGTCGGCCCGAGCACCACCACGATGCCACCCGTCATGTATTCGCAGCCGTGGTCGCCGACCCCTTCGACGACCGCCCGCGCTCCCGAGTTGCGCACGGCGAAACGTTCACCCGCGCGACCCGCGACGTACAGCTCGCCGCCCGTCGCACCATAGATTGCGACGTTGCCGATGAGGATATTGTCCTCGGGTTTGAAGGTCGACTCTGCCGGGTGTCGGATGGCGATGCGCCCGCCCGACAGCCCCTTGCCGATCCCGTCGTTGGCGTCGCCTTCGAGCGATAACGTGATGCCCTGCATGAGCCAGGCGCCAAAGCTCTGGCCGGCCGTGCCCTTCAGGCGCACGGTGATGCTGTCGTCGACGAGGCCACGCGCTCCGTGGCGCCGCGCGATTTCGCCGCTCAAGAAAGCGCCCGCCGCGCGGTCGGTATTGCGGATACTGAGTGCCAGGTCGCTGCGCCCGCCGTGGTCGATGGTCTCACGCACCTGCGCCAGGATCTGATTGTCGAAGTGGCCTTCGAGGACACCTTTCTGGCCCGTCACCTGGCGGCGCGCGACCGTCGCGGGCGCCGTGGCCATGGCCAGAATGGGCGACAGGTCGAGGCGCGACGCCTTCCAGTGATGGGGGTCCACGACCTGACGCAGCCGGTCCTTACGACCGACGAGCTCGTCCATCGTGCGGAAGCCGAGCTGCGCCATCAGCGCGCGGACCTCTTCAGCGACGAAGAAGAAGAAACGGATGACGTGCTCGGGCTGGCCCTTGAAACGTTTACGCAGCTCGGGGTCCTGCGTCGCAATGCCGACCGAGCACGTATTGAGGTGGCACTTTCGCAGCAGGATGCAGCCCGTGACGACGAGCGGAGCCGTCGAGAATCCGAACTCCTCGGCCCCGAGCAGAGCCGCGACGAGCACGTCACGCCCGGTGCGCAGACCGCCGTCGACCTGGACCCGGATCCGGCCGCGCAGGTCGTTCTGGACCAGGACCTCCTGCGTTTCGGCGAGGCCGAGCTCCCACGGGAGGCCCGCGTGCATGATGGAACTGACAGGGGAGGCGCCCGTGCCACCCGTGTTTCCGGCGATGACCACGTGTCCGGCGCCCGCCTTGGCGACGCCCGCCGCGACAGTGCCAACGCCGACCTCGGCCACGAGCTTCACGGAGATACGCGCCGTGTGATTGACACACTTGAGGTCGAAGATGAGCTGGGCCAGGTCTTCAATCGAATAGATGTCGTGATGCGGCGGCGGCGAGATGAGTGTCACGCCCGGCGTCGAACAGCGCACCTTGGCGATACGCTCGTCGACCTTGTGGCCAGGCAGCTGCCCACCCTCGCCCGGCTTGGCGCCCTGGGCCATCTTGATCTGCAGCTCATCGGCCTCGACGAGATACTCGGTGTTGACCCCGAAGCGCCCGCTCGCGACTTGATGGATGCGGCTGCGCCGGTTCTCGTTCGGCGCCTCCATGGTGTAGCGGCGCGGCTCCTCGCCACCCTCGCCCGAGTTCGACTTGCCGCCGATCCGGTTCATCGCGATGGCGAGCGTCTCGTGCGCCTCGGCCGAGATGGAGCCAAAGCTCATGGCGCCAGTGACGAAACGTTTGACGATCTCGGTGACCGGCTCGACCTCGTCCAGCGGAATGGGCCCGCTGTCCTGTGGCACGAGCTCGAGCAGGCCGCGCAGCGTGGTGCGCGCCCGGTCCTCGTCGTTGCAGAGCTGCGAGTACTCGTCCCACGTGGACGGCTGGTCGAGCTGGGTCGCCGCCTGCAGCTTCGAGATGGTCGCCGGGTTCCACTTGTGGCGCTCGCCCCGACGCCGCCATTGCAGGAATCCGCCTGCCGGCAATTCCTCGATTTCCAAGGTATCGACGAGCTCACGCGCGAAGCCGCGTATGTGCCGCATGTCGACCTCGCGGCCGAGCTCGGTGAGCCCGACGCCCGCGATACGCGACGCAGTGCCTGTGAAGTGGCGCCCGATGAGGTCCTGGTCGAGGCCGACGATCTCGAAGATCTGCGCGCCGCGATACGACTGCAGGGTCGAGATGCCCATCTTGGACATGATCTTGAGGAGGCCCTTCTCCAGCGCCTTGATGAAGTGCGTCTGTGCGCGGTCGACCGGGATGTTCTCGGGACCCAAGCGACCACCGGGACCCGACACGAGCTGGCCGCGTTCGGCGAGGTCACGCACCGAGTCGAGCGCGAGCCATGGGTTCACTGCCCCCGCACCAAACCCGAAGAGGCACGCGATGTGGTGGACCGTACGCGCGTCGCCGGCCTCGACGATGAGGCCCGTCTGGAAGCGGATACCCTCGCGCACGAGGTGCTGATGGACCGCGGACACCGCGAGCAACGACGGGATCGGGCGGCGCTTGCTGTCGACCTTGCGGTCGGACAGGACGAGGATGTTGTAGCCCTCGTCGATGGCCTCGACCGCCCTCTTGCAAAGCGCCTCGACCGCGTCGCCCAGGGCCACTTCGTCATCGTAGACCAGGTCGAGTGTCGTCGCTTCGAAGGTGCCGAGTGAGGCCGCCTTGAGCTTGGCGAGCTGGGCGTTCCTGAGGATAGGCGACTTCAGGGCGATGCGGTGGCACTGCTCGGGGGTCTCTTCAAAGGTGTTGCCGTCGGGCCCGAGCGTCGTCGCGATGGTCATCACCAACGCTTCGCGGATGGGGTCGATGGGCGGGTTCGTCACCTGCGCGAAGAGCTGGTGGAAGTAGTCGAAGAGCAGCGGCGCCTCGTCCGAGAGCACCGCGAGCGGGATGTCGGTACCCATCGAGCCGGTCGGCTCCTCACCGAGCAGCGCCATCGGCGGCAGGACGAGCCGCATGTCCTCTTCGGTGTAGCCAAAGGCGCGCTGCAGCCGCACGAGCCACTCGCCGCGAGTGGGTGCCGGGGGCTCCGCGTCGGGCATCAGCTCGAGGTTGTCGACGTTGGCTTTGAGCCAGCGCGCGTAGGGCCAGCGGTTGGCGACGTCGTTCTTGGCCTCGTCGTCGTCGATGATGCGCTGCTCCTGCATGTCGACGAGCAGCGTCTTGCCGGGCTGCAGCCGCCCCTTCTGGCGGATCTCGCTCGGGTTGATGTCGAGCACTCCGACCTCGGAGCTCAGGATGACGCGGTCGTCCGACGTCACGATGTAGCGCGCCGGGCGAAGGCCGTTGCGGTCGAGCGTCGCGCCGACGCGGTGGCCGTCGGTGAACACGATGGCGGCCGGCCCATCCCAGGGCTCCATGAGGTTCGACGCGTACTCGTAGTAGGCGCGCCGCTGGGGCGACATCTCCGGGTCGTCCTCCCACGCCTCGGGGATCATCATCATCATGGCGTGGTCGAGCGAGCGCCCCGCCAGATGCAGGAGCTCGAGCATGTTGTCGAACTGGGCCGAGTCCGAGCCACGGGTATTGATGATGGGGAACAGACGCGAGAGCGGGCCGCCGAACTTGGCCGACTCGAGGCCGGCCGAGCGCGCGCGCATCCAGTTGCGGTTGCCCTGCAGCGTGTTGATTTCGCCGTTGTGGGCGATGTAGCGGCACGGCTGCGCGCGGTCCCAGGTCGGAAACGTATTGGTCGAGAAGCGCGAATGGACGACCGCCATCGACGAGACGAAGTCCGGGTCGGACAAATCGCTGTAGAACTTCGGGAGCTGGTGCGGGAGCAGGAGCCCCTTGTAGACGATGGTCTCGCTCGACAGGGACGCGAAGTGGAAACGTTTGTTCGGGTCGAGGCCGCGCTCGAAGATGCGGTTCTCGATGAGCTTACGGATGACGTAGAGCTTACGCTCGAGGGCCGAGGGCACCACGCGGCGACATCCGATGTAGACCTGCCGGATGGTCGGCATGGTCGATCGCGCCTCGCGGCCGACGGCGGCCTGGTCCGTCGGCACGTCGCGCCAGCCGATGACCTTCTGGCCCTCTTCGGCCACGACCTCGGCCACGACGGCTTCACAGGCGGCGCGAAGGTCGGGGTCCTGGGGCAGGAAGACCATACCGACGCCGTAGCGGCGGCGACGTGGGATGTCCCAGCCCAGCCGGATACCCTCACGTTTGAAGAAGCGATGGGGAAGCTGGATGAGGATGCCGGCGCCGTCACCGGTCTCGGGGTCGGCACCAGCGGCACCGCGATGCGCCATCGCGAGCAGGATCGCCAGACCCTGGTCGATGATGGAGTGGGACTTCTCGCCCTTGATGTGGGCCACGAACCCGATGCCGCAGGCGTCGTGCTCGGTGTCTGGGTGGTAGAGGCCCCAGGGGTCGGGTAGTCCGTTGGCGCTATGCATGGGCCTCCATGTAAGGACTGCGGCGTAAGACACCATCGCCTGTCCCGACCAGGGCTCCGCAACCGAGGCCTCCCGTGTCGGGGGCCGCACGCCAAGCGGCCTTCGTAGACGAGGAGCGGCGGAGCGCACAAACGCCCGACGCATCGGCGACGATAACGCAGCGCGTCAAGGTACGCAATGGTGGTGTCTGTAGGCCCCAGCGCGGGCGTCGACTCGCGCCATCGAGGCCTTTTTCGGTCGATTGCTGGGGTCCTCGGACCCCACGCCGAGTCCTCGGGTGGGTGTGCACGGTGGCCCGTTTGTGCCCTGGAAGGCGTTGCGAAGAGGGCGATCCCCAGGACGACGCGTGTGCTACGGCGAATTGCAAAGCCATTGCCGTGAGATGCAACGTATTACGCGAGGGTGGGCTTGACGGGTTACAAGGCTGTGCCTCATTTCATGGCACGCTGTTTGATAGAACTCTTCGTGGCTCTGCCTCGTTGAGGGGCAACAGCTGGGGGACTTTTCGGACTCGTCGAGTCCCTCGCCAGTGGCACGCCACTGGGTGCCAGGCTCTTTTGTTCCGCGTTGGCGGAACCCGACCCGATTCGGCGTCGGTGGAGCCGCTTCGCCAGAACCAACACCTCTTGACCGACACTCAGGATTGACCTCCGAGGATTGACCAGAGGTTAGGGGCGAATTCGACATCCCAAAACTCGACGGCTCTGAATCCGAGGTTCAGAACCGGAGAACTGAAAGAGGTCGCGCAGAGGGCTTTGCCCGGCTGCCGGCCCTGCGCCCCCGACCCGCATCGGCGGCGCATAGAGGACACATGAGGAGTGACGGCCTGCATGTGTCCTCCCTTTTTCACCCGAAGGCCCGCGCAGGACTCGATTCTGCGCGGGCCTTTCCCTTTCTGGGCCACGCAGCGCTCGGGACCTGACGCCGAGTACCGGTGGCCTGGACTGGGTTCCACAGGTGAGCGTGACGACGACGCAACGCCGGGACACGAATGCCCGGCGCCGATTGCAAGGCGGGCACTGCGGCCTTGCGCTCGGGTCCGACCGCGACGAGGATACGCGCCGGAGGTTGGCATGGCGCAGATGATTCATGGCGGGCGGCTCATCGCAAAGACGTTGGCAAGAGAGGGCATCGACTGCCTGTTCACGCTCTGTGGCGGGCACATCGCGGCCATCTACGACGGGTGCCTCGACGAGGGGATCCGCGTCGTCGACGTGCGACACGAGCAGACCGCCGGCCATGCAGCCGACGGGTGGGCGCGCCTGACCGGCAAGCCCGGGGTGGTCGCGGTGACGGCGGGTCCTGGGCTCACGGACGCGGTGACGGCAGTGGCCACGGCGCGACGCTCGGGGGTGCCGCTGGTGGTGCTCGGTGGGGCCGGGCCGCGGGTCTTTCGCGACATGGGGTCGCTCCAGGACATGGACCACGTCGAGCTGATGCGCCCGATCTGCAAGTGGGCGACGACCGTTACCGAGACGCGGCGCCTGGCCGAGTACATCACGGTCGCCTTGCGCAAAGCGCAAAGCGGTGTCCCCGGGCCGGTCTTCCTGGAGCTGCCGCTCGACGTCTTGATGGAGATGGTCGACGCCGAAAAGATAACAATTCCCGTCAATTACCGCAGCACCTCGCGGCTCGGGCCAGACCCCGAAGAGCTGGCGAAGGCGCTCGCCCTGGTGAAGTCGGCGCAGCGCCCGGTCGCGGTCGTCGGGTCGCAGCTCCGTCAGTCGCGGGCCCCGGTCGAGACGCTCGCGGCCTTCATGGAGGCGACGGGTATCCCGACCTTCGTCAACGGCATGGCGCGAGGCCTCGTCGACCCACGCGGCGAACACTTCCTGAACCGGTCGCGTAAGTACGCGCTCAAGAACGCGGATCTCGTGCTGATCCTCGGGACGCCGTTCGACTTCCGGTTGAGCTATGGCCAGTCCGAGAAGATCGTCGGCGGCACCCAGGCGGGCAACGCCGGGACGCTGATGCTGAACCTGGCAAGCCCGGTCATCCACAAGGACGCCAAGATCGTTCAGGTCGACCTGGACGGAGACGAGGTCGGACGCAACCGGACCCGCGGCGTCGAGGTCGGGATCGTGTCCGACAGCGGGCTCGTGCTCGAAGCCCTGACGAAAGACTGCGGGGACAAGTCGCGGCTCGCGGCCTGGAACGAGGCCGTGAGGAAGGACGAGCGGGCCAAGTGGGACAAGATGATGGCGGAGATCAACCTCGAGGGTGACCCGCCGAATCCGCTGCGCGTGTGCGCCGCGGTCGACGCCTTCGTGCGCCCGGGCGACGTCGTCATCGGCGACGGTGGGGACTTCGTCGCGACGGCGGCCTACGTCATGAAGCCGTTCGGGGTCTCGACCTGGATGGACCCAGGCCCACTGGGCACGCTGGGTGTGGGTCCGGGCTTCGCGATGGCGGCCAAGCTCGTGCGGCCGGGGTCACGTGTCATCATCATGTTCGGCGACGGGTCGTTCGGGCTGCACGCGATGGAGCTCGAGGCGATGCAGCGCCAGGGTTTGCCCATCGTCGCGGTCATCGGCAACGACGCCGGATGGACCCAGATCCTGCGTGGGCAACGCGACTTCTACGGCGAGAAGCGGCTGGTCGCGACGAAGCTCGATTATACGCGCTACGAGAAGCTGGCGGACTGCTTCGGTGGGCATGGCGAGTGGGTCGAGACCACGGCCGAGCTCGAGCCGGCGCTGACCCGCGCATTTGCGGCAGCGGATGGCGGCACGGTGGCGATCGTCAACGTGAAGCTCGGCGACAGTGGCTTCCGCTCGACGGCGATCTCCGTATGAGGCCGGGCATTGCGGCGCGCGTCGCGGGATTGGCCAGGGTGATTGGGGTCGCAGCGGCGGGCATCATAGCGGTCTCTGGAATCGGCGCATGTGGCAGCAGCAAGAGCGAGCTCGTACCCGACGACAGCTGCACCTACGTGCGGCATCGCGGGCTGTGTGAGGCGCAGGTGACGCTCGATCCGCGCGAGGCGGAGAGCCAGGAAGAGGCGACGACGCTCGAGGTGCGGTGGACGTGGACCGGGGCGACCCCGACGGATGTCCCGCCGCGCACGACGCGTTGGTACCTGACTGCGCGTGAGGCCGTGCGGCTCGGGCAGGCCATCGACGAGCTCCGCAAGAGCCCGTGCGTCGCGGAGGAGGCGGTCGAGCCGGCCGAGTGCATCGGCCGGGTGCGGATCCTGAGCGTCGAAGCTGCGCCCTGACCAAGCGCCCGCTTCGGGACGCGCCTGGCCCCTTGGCGCACACTGCATAACGAGGTGTATACCAGATCGTTGACGGCACCCTGAGCGGCGGTTACGTCTGTATGGACGTTGGCACGAGAGGTTCACGCCTCCTTTGCGAACCCAACGCCCCATCCCCTCAAAAGGTACTCATGTCCTCGGGTCACCGGGTCTGTCCCCAATGCGGCAATGCCACGCCTGGCTTGACCTGCCCGCTCGACGGGTGGGCGACCGTGCCTGCGTCGATGCTCAATGAGGTGCGGCTCAATCCTGGATCGGTCCTGCTCGGACGCTTCCGGGTCGGGGCTTTCCTCGAGGACGACGGGGCGATGGCGATCTACGGCGGGTCGCGCATCGACAACGGTCGGCCGATCCGCATCGCCACGGTCATCCTGCCGCCGAGCGCGAACCTGGCCGAGATCGCGCGGATGCAGCGCGCGGCCCGGGCGTTGGAAGGCGTCAGCCACACGAACATTGCGGTTGTCCTCGCGAGTGGGACGACCGATCGTGGGGACCTCGCGATCATCAGCGAACACGTCGAGGGACCGACGCTCGCCGAGCTGTTGCGCGGCGGTGAGCTCGGGCCCGATCGGGCCTTGAGCCTTGGGATCGGGCTCTTCGAGGCGCTCGAAGCCGCGCACGCAGCGGGCATCGCACATCACGACCTGTCGCCCGAGCGGATCCGTATGGCGCCCGGCCGCGTCGTCGTGTGCGACTTCGGGCTCGCCGACATCCTGCGGACGCCGAAGCAGAATGGGCTTGGCTGGAGTGGCGGGGACGGCGACGTGCCGCTCTTGTCGCGGGGCTTGCCTTATCGTGCGCCCGAGCAGGCGCGCGACCGCGCGGTGACGCGGCATGCGGACATCTACGCCATCGGCGCCATCTTGTACGAGGCGCTGACGGGACGGCCGCTGTTCGTCGAGAAGAGCTCGGCGGACTACCTCATCGCGCACATGATGAAGGTGCCGACGGCCCCGCAGCCCCGAGGCGACATCGTCTTCGACGGCATGGCCGCCCTGATCATGAAGTGCCTCGAGAAGAAGCCGTGGCATCGCCCCGAGAGCGCGACCGCGGCGAGGGAGTCGCTCGAAGAGCTGAAGACTCGGGCGCTCGAGGCGATGGCGAACCAGGCTGGACGGCCGACGCCGCTGAGTCGGCGGGCCATGCGGCCGGTCCTGGTCGAGGTCATCTCGGGGGCGGCTGACGCGCCTCCGCCGATGCCGTCTGAAGCGGCGATCCGGGCCGAGGATGCAACCGCTCGGGCGGTCGATGCGGCCGCTATGGCAGCCACTGCGTCGGCCATCGCCGAGACCGCGAAGTCCTTGTCCGAGATGGCGGATGCGGCGGCGAGCGCGGCGTCCGAGCGTGAGGCGGCGACGGCGGCTCCGGTCGCGGCAGGGCCGGCCAAGGTCGAGTCCATCGAGCAGCTTTGGGCGGCGAGCGAGAAGCCGGCGAACGCCGATGTGCTCCAAACGGCCGCGGCGGCAGAGGGGTCCGTGTCCTCGCCGATCCTGCTCGCGCCGGTGGAGACGCGCAGCGCTGAGCGGCCCATCACCGGGAAGTCCGCGAAGTCCGAGAAGGCGCCCAAGACCGTCGAGACGCGTCCGGAGCCCGGAAGCGGGCCAAGCGTGAGGGTCGTTGCCGGCTCCAGGCGCAATACCTGGGTGTGGGGCGCGGCGGCGGCGCTGCTGCTCGGCCTGGGAGCGGCTGGGATCTACTGGATCATGGAGGGTGGCGCAGGCGCAGGCGCAGACCCGCTAGCCCAGAAGCCGGTCGCTGCAATTGGGACGGTCGAGCGTGAGGTCCCAGCGCCTTCACGGACGGCTGCACGCACTGAACCTGGTCCGGCTGAGGCTGCACCCGGGGGCAAAACTTCCGCGAGCAGGGGAAATGCTTCCGCGAGCAGGGGAAATGCTTCCGCGAGCAGGGGAAATGCTTCCGCGAGCGGGGGAAATGCTTCCGCGAGCGGGGGAAATGCTTCCGCGAGCGGGGGAAATGCTTCCGCGAGCGGGGGAAATGCTTCCGCGAGCGGGGTCAGCACCGCCGGGACCGCCAGGGCCGACGGCGCGGGCGCCGTGGCGCCTGTCACCGAGGCGAAGGCCAAAGCGTCGATCGCGCCGATCGCGCCGGGGACCGATATTGTGAAGACGCCCGAAGTCGCAACGGTCGTGAAAGCGCCCGAGGTCGCGGCGGTCGTGAAAACGCCCGGAGTCGCGGCGGTCGTGAAAGCGCCCGAAGTCGCGGCGGTCGCGAAAGCGCCCGAGGTCGCGGCGGTCGTGAAAGCGCCCGAAGTCGCGCCTGCGGCGGTGGAAGACGCGGCCGAGAAAGCGGCGCGTGAATCCAAAGCACGCAAGGAGCTGCATCGCGCCAAGCAGGTCGCCGCCGTGTCGGTCGCCGAATTCGAGGCGGCGCGGACACGCGCGATGTGGGCGGGCCTCGCGGCCCAGAAGAAGCAACGCGCGGACGAGGCTGCCGCCGCCGAGGCCGAAGCCAAGCGCCTCCGCGCAGAGGCATCCGCGGTCGCCAAACAGAAACGTGCCGACGAGGTTGCTGCAGCCGAGGCCGAAACCAAGCGCCTACGCGCCGAGGCGGCGGCGAAACGAAAGGCCCAGGCCGAGGTTGAGGCCGCCAAGGTCGCCGACGCCAAGCCCAAAGCGGCGCTCGGTGCGGCGTTGACCAACGGCGGCGATGTCGCGGCCAAGGCTGCGTCCAAAGCGGCGGGCACCGAGCCGACCACGCCTGGCAGGCCTGGACGGACGCCCCCCGAGCAGCCGACGCAGCCGACAAAGGTCGAGCCCGATGTGCGTCGCGCGTTGCTCTCGTCGGTCCCGACCGGGGCCGCGGTCCTCATCAACGGCAAGAACGTCGGGCGGACGCCGCTGACCCTCACCTGGGAGCCGAACACGACGGCGAGCGTGTGGGTGACGTTGTCGGGCTACGAGCCGGCCAACTTCCAGGTGGGCGAGCCGCAGAACGGAAAGATGATGCGACTCGAGCTGTTGCCGGCCGGCGGCAGCGCCGACGGGACGCCCTGAGTCCAGGCCCTGGCCTGCTCGGGTCGACGCGGGCTCGCTACGTCGATCAGAGAACTACGAGGCGGTAGGGCGCGCAGTCGAAGTCGACGCCGGCTTGTTACGTCGTTCAGAGGACGACGAGGCGGTAGGGCGCGCAGTCGAAGTGGAAGTGGTCCTTGTGGCCCGGGTAGGCGGGCCCGAGCAGGACGCGGAAGATGTCCGGGCGGCGCTCGAGCTCAGCGGCGAGCTCACGCAGGAAGCGGCGGTGATAGCCGGTCGCACGTTCGTCGTCGGGGCTGTCCCAGTGGGACAGAATCGAGGCCGAGAAGCTGCGCTGGAGCGCCTTGGGCAGCGTGCTGGTCTTACGTTCGGCCTTGGTGAGGGCGGCGAACTCGAAGGCCGAGATGTCGATGGCGTTGCCGATCCCATGCTCCGACAAGAGGTCCGGGTAGCGGCGGATCCGACGGCAATTGTAGCTGCCCAGGTGTGCAATGCGGGTCGGCGCGCGGCCGTAGATCCGGGTCGCGATGGTGCGCGCGACCTCTTCGAATTGGGCCAGGCGTTTGGCGAAGTCGGGGTGGACCTTGAGCGCCTTCTTCCAGGTCAGCGAGGTGCCGTTGTAAGGAACGAGCGGGACTTCGGGGCAACGCATCGGGCCTGTGACCTCGACGCGCCGCGGGAGCGCATCGAGGACATAACCTTCGTGTTGGAAGTCGTCTTCGGCGAGGGCCGGCGAGGCGACCAGCGTGAAGGCGAGCAGGGTGAGGAGCGGGGCGAGGTGTCGGACCATGGGGGGCGAACGCCCGGGCCTATGAGCCGATTCCGCGGGCGTTTTCCTGAGGTCGTGTGGGTGCCGCGACCTCACATCGCGAGGAAGCCGCCGTCGACCGGGAAGGTCGCACCCGTGATGTAGCCGGACTCGTCGGCGGCGAGGAAGACCGCGAGCGGCGCGACTTCCGACGGTTGGCCCACGCGGCGGAGGCCCGTGCGGTCGGTGAACGTCTTCTGGAGCTCGTCCGAGTTGGTGATTGCCGAGGCGAGCTTGGTGTCGATGAGGCCGGGCGCGATGGCGTTGACGCGGATTTTGGCGGCGCCGAGCTCGATGGCGAGCGTCTGGGTGAGCGAGACGAGTGCCGCCTTGGTCATGCCGTAGGCGCCTTGGAGTGGGGAGGCGCGACGGCCGAGCACGCTGGCGACGTTGATGATCGACCCGCCGTGTTTCTCGGCCATGAGGCGCTTGGCGACCGACACCGAGAGGCGCCAGGCGGACTTCAGGTTGACCTCGAAGGTCTTGTCGAAGGCGGGCTCGGGGATCTGCAGGAGCGGCCCGAAGAACGGGTTGGTGCCCGCGTTGTTGACGAGGACATCGACGAGGCCGAGCTGGTCTTCGGCGGCCTTGGCGAGCGCCATACACTGGGCGGCTTCACCGACGTGGGCGGCCATGCCGGCGAGCTTGCCCCAGCCGGGCTGGCGGTCCGCTTCGAGGGCGGCCATGGCCTGGTCCACGCCTTCCTGCTTACGCGAGGCGATCATCACGTTGGCGCCTTCGGCCAACATTGCATGCGCCATGGCGAAGCCGATGCCACGTGTTCCGCCCGAGATCAGCGCCGTCTTGCCTAGGAGTCGCCCTGCCATGGTTCTTTGCTCCGATTGGGGGTTGGGGTCTGCGGGGTCGTCGAGCGATTGGAACGTTCAGGGACCGCTCGAGGAAGCGGGGGGGACCCTTGCCGCGAGGGCGGCTTCGTGTTCCTGTCGCCTATCGTTGGTGTATCGGTGTATCGACGATGGGGTTGCGATGGCGGCCCCGGCCACGAGGAGACCAGAGCAATGCCACACGTCATTCCCACGGGCCACGAGTTGGATCAAGCGCTGGCCGAGCTGTCGGGCTGGCGGCACGAGGCGGGCAAGCTCCACAAAGAGTATGTCTTCGCTGACTTCGTCGCGGCGTTCGGGTGGATGACGAAGGTCGCGCTGGTGGCCGAGACGATGGGCCACCACCCGGAGTGGTTCAACGTGTATCGCACCGTGAGGGTCGCCCTGTGTACCCACGACGTGAACCCGCCACAAGTGACGTCGACGGACCTCGAGCTCGCCAAGCGTATGGATGGGCTGGTCGGGTGACGGCGCGATGACGACGCCGATCGCGCTGGTGATGGCCGGCCTGGTGATGGTTGCCACGGTTGGGCCGGGGGCGCGTGTGTGGGGCGCCGAGCCTGCGACCGTTTCGACGCCGACCCAGGTGCGTGAGGCGACCGAGAAGGTGTTGTCGGACCCACGTTTCCAGCGGACACGCCCCGACGGGTCACTCGAGAACAAGCCGCCCGATCGGCCAGACCGACCGCCGCGTGAGCCACGTGCGCCGTCGCGGGTCGAGCCGCGTCAGGCGTCGGGGATCTCGGAAGCCATCCTGTGGGTGGTCGGTGGGATCTTTGGCGCGGGGCTCTTGTTGGTGCTCGCGCGTGAGATTGCGATGGCGCAGCGGCGGCGCAAACGAAAGGCGCGAAAGGTCAAGGGTGGGACCCTCGAAGACCTGGTGGTCGAGGTCGCACGAAAGAACCTGCCGGCATCGCTGCAGCGGGCGCGAGAGCTCGCCGCCGAGGGGCGCTACGATGAGGCCGCGCATGTCCTGCTCATGTCGGCGATGGGGTACCTGCATGCGCTCGCGGGGTTCTCGCTCGAGCCGGCGTACACGAGCCGTGAGGTCCTCGACAAGGCCCCGCTCGATGAGGGGTTGAAGGCGTCGCTGGGCGAGCTGGTGGCCGTCGTCGAGGTGTCGTTGTTCGGGTTCCTGCCGGTCGACGCGGACGACTTCGGGCGCTGCGAGCGGTCGTTTCTGACGCTGCATGACAGGCTCGCGCATGACGGCTGAGCGGCCACCGGGGAAATCGGGCGTGAGCGCCGTGAACGGCGTGGGTGTGCCGCCGTCGCCTGGGCAGGTCGGGATGGAGCGGCTGAGCGACGCGAGCAGCAAGACGTTCTCGCCTCGGGTCGCGAAGTGGCTGGTCGGGGTGGCGAGTATCAGCCTGCTGGCGACTCTGCTCCTGTCGGTGCTGCTCGACAAAGAGGCGCCGACCAAGGTCACGGCCGACAACAACGCGTTCTCGGTGTCGGCGGTCGGGCATCAGGCGCTGGCCGAGATCTTTGATGAGGTCGGGATCGAGGTGCTCGTGAGCCGCCATCGGTCGGCCGAGCGGGCATCGACGAAACGCGCGTTGTTGCTGCTCGAGCCGGGGCTTGGCGACAAGGAGCTGCAGCGCTTCGAGTCGATGTTGGCGCGTTCGAAAGATGCTGGGATCCCGACGGTCGTGGCGCTGCCGAAGTGGCGCGTGACCGAAGAGGTCGAGGGCCTCGGGTGGGCCAATCGGTTGGAGCGCGCGACCGAGTGGCGCACCGATGAGCTGGCGCGCGCGATGGACAACGCGCTCGGGACGACGCTCGTCGAAGACCTCCAGGTCTTTGACGCGGGGGAGGCGTGGACCGCAAACCTGGGTGACTCGGAGTACGCCGTTGCGCTCGAGCCCTCGCAGCTCATGTATGTCGAGTTCGACAACACCTACCTCGAGCCCGTCCTGATGCAGCATGAGGACGACGAAATGGCTGTGTTGCTCGGTCGGGTGCCTGGGACCGAGATCTACATCCTGAGTGACCCCGACCTCTTGAGCACGATGGGAATCGGGCTTGGAGACCATGCGCTCGTCGCGGTGGCGCTGGTGCAACGCATCCTGAAGGTGGACGGGGTCGTCATCGACGAGGTCACCCATGGCTTCGAGCGGGCGCGCACCCTTTGGCGCGAGCTCTTCGACTTTCCGCTCGTGCTCGTGACCTTTCACCTGGCAGGGCTCTTGGCGTTGGCACTCTGGGCGTCGACGAGCCGGTTTGGCAAACCCGAGTCACCGCCGCCGCGGGTGCCTTCGGGCAAGAAGACACTCATCGAGAACACGGCGACCCTGCTGGCGCTGGGTCACCATGCCGGCACAGGCGTGAAGCGTTACCTCGAGACAGCGTTGCGGCAGTTGTCGCGCGCTTATGGTCTGCCGGCGGAGCTGCCCGATGGCAAGCGCTTGGAGCTGTTGGCGGAGCTCGCGCGGCGGGTAGACCCGAAGCATGACCTCGAGGCCATCGCGACCGAGGTCGCGGCGCTCAAGGACGGACGGGGACGCCACAAGGAGCGTCGGGCCCGCGAGCTCGCCTCGTCGATACATCGTTTGAAAATGGAGATGCTGCATGGACATCGGATCGGTTCATAGCCTCGTCAACGGGCTCAAGACTCAGCTCGCGCGGATCGTCGTCGGTCAGGATCAGGTGGTCGATGCGCTGCTCGTGGCGCTCCTGTCCGAAGGGCATATCCTGCTCGAGGGGCCGCCGGGGACCGCCAAGACGCTGCTCGCGCGGGCCTTCGCCGCGTCGCTGGACCTGAGCTTCAACCGGGTGCAGTTCACGCCCGACCTGATGCCGGGCGATGTCTTGGGAACCAATCTATTCAATTTTCAAACTAATACGTTCTCGCTGACGCGTGGGCCGATCTTCACGGACTTCTTGCTGGCAGACGAGATCAACCGCACGCCGCCCAAGACGCAGTCGGCGCTCTTGCAGGCGATGCAGGAGCGGGTCGTCACGCTGGACGGCCACACCCACACGTTGTCGCCGGGCTTCATGGTGGTGGCGACGCAGAACCCTATCGAACAGGAGGGCACCTATCCGCTGCCCGAGGCGCAGCTCGACCGGTTCCTGCTGAAGGTCGTCGTCGGCTGGCCGAGCCGCGAGGAGGAGCGGCGCATCGTGAAGCTGCACGGCAACCGGACCGCCATGCCCAAGCTCGAAGATTTCGGGCTCGAGCGGCTCGCCGACCTCGAGACGCTGAGAGGCATACGAGCGATCGTCGCGGCGCTGCCACTCGCGGACGAGGTCGCCGACTATATCGTCGACCTGGTACGGTCGACGCGAGAGCACCCTGCCCTCATGCACGGGGCGTCGCCGCGCGCTGCCGCCATGCTGGCGACCGCGAGCCGGGCCTATGCAGCCTTGCAGGGGCGGGCGTTTGTGATTCCGGACGACGTGAAGGCGCTGTTCCATCTGGCGATGCGGCACCGCGTGGTGCTCGCGCCTGGGGCTGAGGTCGAGGGGCTCACGGCGAAGGCTGTGCTCGACCAGATCCTCGTGCGGGTGCCGGCCCCGCGCTGAGCCGTTGGCCAGGGCGTCCGAGAGCCGCCGAAAGAGTCGGCGGCGAAATCGGCACTCTCGGCGCTCTCAGCGCCTCATACCCTCGAGCCGCGTCATGAGGTCGGCGCTGAATGTGCCCTGCCCGAGGCGCTGACGGACCTGTGTGTAGAGGGCCTGCCAGGCGTCTTTTTCCGCGGCCGTGAAGGTCACCTTCGTCATCTTGCCAGCGAGCCGCGTGTAGGCTGCAGCGTCCTCGCTGCGGATACGTGTCTTGAGCGCATTGGCCGTGACCTTACCCGTGTCGACGAGGATGGCCTTCAGGTCGGCGGGGAGCGCGTCGAGTCGTTTGGACGAGATGACCATGCCGGCGATCGCGAAGGCGTGCGGCTCGGCGGCGACGTGGTCGAGCTTGGATGCCCACTGGAACTGTTCGGCCTCGAGCGCGGTCGCGTTCACGACGTTGATGGCACCGGTATTGAGGTTGGGGAGCACCTCGGGGATGTTGAGCGGCACACCAGTCACCCCGCCGATCACCTGAAGGGTCATTGGCATGATGACGTCGTCGCGCCATTGGAAGGGTTTCTGGCCCCTGAAGTCGGTGGGTTTGCGGATCACGACCGCCTTGCTCAGCGTCCTCGACACGCCGATATCGTACCAGCCGAGCACGGTGAAGCCCGCGTCGGAGGCGCCCTTGGTGAACTCGGCGTCGAGCGCGCTGCGGGCTGCGTCGAGTGCCGTCCAGGTCGTGAATAGGCCTGGGCTCTGGAGCGCGGTGATAGGCTTGAAGACCTTGCCGAGGCCGACACCGCTGACCGCCGCGCCGTCGAGTTGGCCGGCCTTCACCTTGGCGACCATCGCGGCCTCGTCGCCTTGCTGCCCGTTGAAGAAGAACTGGAGCTGGAGGCGGCCCCCGCTCTTTTCGTTGATGGACTTCTCCCAGGTCACGAAGACCTTGCCCCACGGGCTCGACTTCGGGGCGAGCGTCCCGATCTTGATGACCTCCTGCGCCTCCGCCGACGGGGCAGACCCCAGCGCCGCTAGCAGTGCCACAACTCCCACGAATCTCGACCAGACACCGCGCACATCAGACATGGCTACGCTCCCTGTTTCTTGCACCGTTCGCCCAGCTCGAGGTGACTACACCCCGGGTTTCGGGGTCTCGTGGCGGGGTGGTGCTGCAACTGCAATATCGCGCGCGACCTTCCCGGGCAAGAGAGTCACATGGCACTTGGGGCTGGGAGCTTCGCTGCGAGCTGCGCGGGCTTCAGGCTTCGCAGGTATCCCCGGCCCTCGGGCGCCTTCCGTAGGGTTGGCGCGGTCGAGGGCGGGGCTGCGAAGACAGCCTCAATGGCAGGAGCTGAGCGGAGAATGCCGGATGCCGGTGCCGGGTGGGCCGGTCTCACACGTGCCTGGGATCGAGAGGCCACAGAAGCCGCTCGGCAGGCAGATCTCGTTGGCGCCCTCGCAGGTGTTGGCGGCGGCCGGGTCACACGTGCGCTCGCAGAAGCTAGGCAACGGGTTGGGTGGGGTCCAGTTGCCATCGCCGTTGACGTCGAGCCGGATGGCGTTGGTGATGGCCATCGGGAAGACCGGGAAGAAGTCGGGGATGGTCGGCGTCGGCGTGAAGATGAGCGAGAACGCCGGGATGGCCGAGAACGCCAACGAGGCCACGCGGGGGAGCTGCAGCTCGCCAAAGAAGACGTCGAAGATGACCGGGCCCATGAGGTTCTCCTCGCGGGTGCCGAGTGCCACGACCGAGACGAAGCTGTCGTCGTCTGGGGTCGGCAGCGTGATGACGCCGTTGTAGTCGACGATGGGGGTCGGCCCGTGGTCGAGCTCGATGACCTCTTCGAGGCGGCCGGCGACGTAGATTTCGATGCGGTCGACGCCGAACCAGCTCGCCGTCTCGACGCGCAGCTCGAGCTCGAAGGTGTCGCCCGAGACGGCGGTCAGCGAACCCGGGCCACGGTTGTTGACCTTGGCGTCGATGAACGGACCGTGGCTCGCGACGGCCTCGCCACCCTTGATGGCGCGTGCCGCCTTGCCGACGTCGATGGCTCCGGGCTCGGCGTCGACCTTCACGAAGGTCCGCGGGGCCCCTGGCTCACGCTCGCTGCCGTGAGAGTCCGACGCGCCGGTGATGGCGATCTCGAGGCCGCCCTCGAGCCAGCGCATCCAGTCGTCGTAGGTGCCCGGGTGGTGGACACACGGCAGGGTCGCGATGGCGTCGGGGATGGCGTCGGGGAACTCACCAGGGTCACACGCGTCTTCGTCGGTCGAAGTCGGCGTGTGGTTCCAGATCGCGACCTGCTCTTCCGGGGTGCGGATGAGGATGTCGCGCGCCGATAGGAATGCCAGGCGGCGGCGGTGGTGCTGCTTGCAGTCGGCGAGGCGCTCGTTGGCGCGGCAGGTGGCGAGCGGGCCATCCGGTGAGAGCTCCGGGCAGGCGAGGTCGAGGGCCGCGGTGTCAGCGGCCGCGTCGATACGCGCATAGCAGCGGTTGTAGAGGATGACCTCGCGGTTGGTCGGGGTGCGGACGAGGTCGAACCGTTTGGAGTTGAAGACCTCCATGGCGTCGATGTCGCAGGTCGTGCGTGCCAGCAGCACGTTCTCGGCTTCGAGCAGCGACAGCTCGCGGGCCTCGCCGAGCTGGTCGAGGCCGATCTGCGAGATGTGGCCGATGAAGCCGTCGCGCGGGTGGGCCATGATACGCACGCCGCCCTTCGGATCGACGATGGTGTCGTTCAGGAGCGACATGATCTGAGGGCCGTTGAGGCAGGTCCAGTCGGGTGCGCCGTGGTCGGGGATCTGGGTCTGGTCGTATCGGAGTGGGAAGGCGACGAAGTGGCCGAGCTCGAGTGTAGAGAGCTCGACGCCGATGCCCGTCGTGAGGCGATCCTGGGCACCGAGGTTGCGCACCGCCGGGGCGTAGTCGGTGACGACGTCGTGGTCGGTGGCGATGGCGACGTCGAGACCCTCGATGAGGATGCGGCGAACACGTTCTTCGAAGACCATGCCGGAGTCGAAGCTCGCCTCGGCGTGCAGGTGGAAGTCGCCCGAGATCCAGCCGGCCGTGTCGACCTCGTGCCTGAGCGCAAGAGACACGATGGTCTCGCGTCCACTCGTCACGGTGATACGCGACTCGCCGATGGACCACTCGGGGCCGCGGCTCGCGACGACGTCATAGGTGCCGGCTTCGAGCTCGGTCAAGACCTCGTCCGCGATGTGGGCCGTGAAGTGCCGGACGCCGTTGCCGAGCCGCCCCTCGCCCATCCACGGGCGGCGGAGGCCGTCGCCTTCGACGCGTTTGCCGTCGACGATGGGGATGAACGCGACCTTGGCATCGACGAGCTGGTTGCCCTGGTCGACGACACGGACACGGACGCGGGCCGGCGGCGGGACGACCGGGTTCACGACGACGGATTCCCCGGCCGTGACGGTGATACGTTGGAGCGGGCCAGTCGAGCTGCGGTGTTCGTTCTGGGCGAAGACGACGTAGTTGCCGGGTGGGAGAGTGGCTGCAAAGTCGCCGTCTTCGATGGGGTCGAGACCGACGTCGGCGTCGATCATCGTGACGAGGCCAGGGGCGCCCGAGGCGACGACGTTGGCGTCGGCCAGCGCGTAGACATCGGTGAGGGCGGCGGCCGGGTCGGGGTCGGTCATGACGAAGACGTGGGCGTTGGGAACGACCTCGCCCTGGCCTCCGACGACGACGCCGCGGATGCGACCCGTAGGGACCTCACGCGCCTCGTAGATGGCGTCGCCGACGGACGCGATGTCGCCCGAGCCGACGACGAGATAACGTTCCCAGGTGAAGGCCGCAAAGCGGTCGCAGGTGTCGTCGTCGTCCGCTGCGACGAGGCAGTTTTTCGCTGCGGTCACGAAGCCGGTCGACGAGCTCGTGATGATGGGGACGAGCACCTTCGGGTCACCACCGCCGGTGCCGAGGTTGAAGTAGCCGTAGCTCACGACGCCGCCGGCTGCCGCCATGTAGTCGTACGTCAGCGGGTTCGTGAAGGTGTCCTGGCCGGCGAAGAGCGCATCGAAGATGGCCTTCTCTTCGTCGAAGCCGAGGCCGGGCGCGAAGATGTCGTTACGCGCACCGAAGAAGAGGAAGTCGCCTGCCATGATGCCCGGTTTGAGACCGAGGTCTTCGGAGCCGAGGATGGCCTGGAAGATGGGGATCGTGGCGTCGATGCTGGGCATCGGGAGCGCTTCGCCGACGGGGTTCGGGGCGTCCGCGTCGGTGCGGTAGGCGGTCGAGCGGATCTTCACCCAGGGCTTGCCGGGCTCGAGGATGTAGTCGGTCTCGATGCGGAAGTCGAAGCGCACCCCGGGGAAGAGGAGGGCCAGGAGCTCACCGCGCAAGATGGACAATGCTTCGAGAAAGACGCCCGCTTCACCGGTCACACGCACGATGGCCGCGTTGCCATCCGAGCCGTCGTTGATGATGGTGACGTCGCCTTCGTCGGGGCGTGGCCAGAGCAGGTTGACGACCGGGATGACCTCGGCCAGTTGGTCGCGTCCGGCGCCATTGCGATAGGCGGCCTCGGGGCGCTGCAGGTCGGCGTCGACGAGTGTGCCGCCGAAAACACCAGGGGCCGGCGAGCTGTCCTTGTCGAGAACGGCCACGCGGATCTTGTCGTTTTCGATGATGAAATCGCCGACGCGCGCCATCGCGACGTCGCCGCCGATGAGCTGGTCGGGCGAGGTCGCGCGGTAGGCGCGGGCGAACGGTTTGTCGTCGTTGCAGGCCGACGCCGCGAGGGCCAGGGCCAGGGCCAGTGGCACGATGGGACCGGTGAGGCCCACGGGCCGGATGTCCGGGAGGGTGGAGCGGCTCATAGCTCGAACTGGACCTGGAGGACGAGCGAGTCGTTGTCGAGCGACGGGCCGTCGAGCTCGCTGCGGTGCGTGTACTCGAGCTGGGCTTTGAGGTGCTGGCGGTGGAAGTAGTATTGCAGGCCGCCGGCCACGACGATCTGGTCGCCCGCATTGTCGAGGTCCATGTTGTCGTCGAGCAGCTCGAAGCGCGCGGTGAGGCCGAGCTCATCGGCGATGAGGAGGTAGCCGAGCTCCGCGATGAGGGCCTGGCGGGAGACTTCGGCGGGCACGGTCGCGTCGGTCGTCGGGTTGGTCGTCGGCTCGGCCGAGTCGTAGAGGTACTCGGCGACGAAGTGGAAGCCGCAGTGTTTGTAGACGAGGTTGGCGGCGAGCCCGAGGGTCCCGACCGTCTTGCCGTCGTCATAGTAGAAGCTGCCGCCGAGGCCAACGCGCGGGCCTCCGCGGCTGAAGTCGGCGAGCCCCTCGCCCAGCGGGCCGAGCGGGGCGAGCGAGGCGTGTGCGACGTAGGCGAGGCGCGTGAAGCGGTTGCCCTCCAGCGCGGTCGTTTCCTTGAAGCCCTCGTTGAAGGACTGGTTGCGGGCGAAGCCGTTGTAGACGCCGAGCGACCAGTTGAGGATGCCGTTGCCGATGTCGCCTTCGACGGTCATGCCGACCTGGCGGAAGGGAGCCATGGCCTGCACGCCGAGGGGGCGGTCGACGAGGGCCGAGTCGCCAGCGCCCATCATCGCGAAGCGCGAGAACGGGACCTTACGCGCGCCGACGACGAAGCCGATGCCGGTGAGGCCGCGATAGCCGACCCACGCATCGAGGAGCTCCATGCCGCCCGAGCTGGCCTGCATCGACAGCTCCCAGTCGACCATGCCCCAGGCCCAGCCGGACACGCCGAGACGGGCGCGGCGGAGGCGGACACCGGGGGCGTCGGCCGGGTCGCCGCTGCTGAGGCGAGCGTCTTCACCGAGGAACGGGACGAACTGGGTTTGCAGCAGTCCGTTGAGGGTGAACTGGGCGAAGCCACCGTCGACGACGACGAGCGAGGCGTCGTCGTTTTCGCCGGCGTTGGCGGCCGGGGCAATGCCCACACAAAGGGTCAGGGAAAGCAGCGTGACGAGTCGTTTGGCGTTCAAGGCTTGTACCTCCTGGCGTCTCGATGCATTTCGGCACCACAGATAGGATGAAACGCATCGAGACCGATCGGATCGCTCGGGCGAGCCTTCCCGCCCCTACCGCGGGAGCGGCGCGGTCGCCCGAGCAGACGTTTGAGCGGTCCTACCCCGCATCAGGGCGGATGCCAAGGCCGGCCGGGCGAATCAGGGCGGCCCCAATCCGTTCACACAAACGTCACGGAATCGTCGGCGGCGTGTTGCTCCCAGTCGGGGCGCAAGAGGGCATGGCGGACCATGTCGTGGTAGCGGCCGGCGTGAAAGTACTCGTCGCGCAGGACCCCTTCGAGCGACATGCCGAGCTTGCCGGCAACGTGTCGCATCCGCGCGTTGTCGGCGTAGTGGACGAGCCAGATCTTGTGCAGGTCGAGGGTTTTGAAGGCGTAGGCGATGATGAGGCGCAGCGCCTCCTGGCCCAGCCCCCGGCCCTGGTGGTCGCGCGCCCCGATCATGATGCCGAGTCGGGCGTTCCTGGCCGGCCAGTAGATCCGGTGGATGCCGACGGTGCCCAGAATCGGCAGCATCGGACGGATGGGAGCTTCGAGGCCGGGCGTCGGAGGGTCGTTGGGAACGATGGCGAAGAGGCGATCTTCGGCCGAGGTGGCCATACGAGCGAGGAAGGCGCGCTCCTCATCGAGCGAGATGGCCTTGCCGAAGCCAGCGAAGTTCTTGGTGATCTCGGTGTCGTTGAGCCAGGCGAGGATGGCCTCGGCGTCGCCGACCTCGACCGGGCGGAGCCGAATGGGGCCGCCGGTGCGGCACACAGTCGCACCTGAGAGAGCTCTTTCGAGAGCGGCCGTGGAGTGGGTCGCAGGCATGGTGGATCCGGTTTCGGTCGGAGAGCGAACACAAAAAAGGCGACCTCCCGCGAGAGAGGTCGCCCGACTTCACTTCGAGTCACGGTTAGGGTGACCCGTGTCCGAATCAATCGTCGCCGTAGTCACTGCCGCGATCACGACCGCGACCGCCGCCGCCGCTGCGACCACGACCGCCACCGCCGCCGGCGCCGTCACGACCGCCACGACCACCGCCCGGAGGGCCGCCAGCGCCAGGCCCGGGAGCCCCGCCGCCGCCGCCACCACCGTAGCCGCCGCCACCACCACTGTAGCCGCCGCCGCCACCACCGTAGCCGCCGCCACCGCCGCCACTGTAGCCGCCGCCGCCACCACCGTAGCCGCCGCCGCCACCAGGACCGCGAGGAGCGCCGCCGCCGTAGCCACCGCCACGGGGTCCGCCGCCGCCGCCGCCGAAGCCGCCGGCGCCGCGTTCACCCGGAGCGCGCTCCTGGGCTTCATTGACGCGGATCGTACGCCCGTCGAGTTGTGTGCCGTCGGTCTCGGTCATCGCCTGTTGGGCGACGCCATCTTCACCGAAGGTGACGAACCCGAAGCCACGCGAACGGCCTGTCTCGCGGTCGAGGACGACCTTGGCTTCGGTGACGGGACCGAAGCGCTCGAAGTACTGACGGAGGCTCAAATCGGTGGTGTCCCAGCTGAGGCCACCGACAAATAGTTTCTTCGACATGTTCCTGACTCTCGACTTCTTCTTGGACCGCCCCCGCCTGCCGGTTCCGGATTCCACCCGGTGCATGACGGCGCGCGCACGTTGAACACGAATGACTTGGACGAGTTAGCTGACCTGAGCGCCGGAAGAGCGTGACCCTGCCATCGGGCGTGTCGTGACCGGCCCCTCGGGCCCAGGTGCCTGTCACATCACTTTCCAGGCGAACGATCGCGGAGTTATCACAGGGTCGGAGGGGGCACCAGATGCCGGCCAATTACCTCCAAGATTTTTTTGAGGCGACCCTGGCAAGCGTCATCTGTTCGCCCAACCCGAGATAATCGCACAAGACGCGACTTTTATCGCAACCGTCGCGAACATGCCGCAGCCCGCCTCGATGACGTGGCCTTCCACCCAGTCGCCCGTTGCGTATCAACGCCCTTTGCGGTTCACTCCCGCGGTGCATCCGACCCGACGTGCTCTCGCCATCGTATCCATCGGCATAGCCTTCGCGGTCGTCCCCGTGTTGATCTCGCCCGCCCTCTGGATCATCTGGATCGCCGCCTGGGCCGCGCTGCTCGTGGCTTTGCTGGTCGACATCCTGCGTCTTCCGTCACTTGCCGACCTGCGGTTGCGGGTCGAGCCGCCGCCCACCCTCTATATGGGTGAGTCGAGCCCGCTCCAGCTCCACATGACCTGGGACACCGTCCCGTCCGGCCGCCCCATCCCGGTCGACATCGCGCTCGCCATGACCGGCCCGCTGACGGCCCCTGCCCTCTCTCGTTCGGCCCTGTCCGAGACCGAGACCCGCGTCGACCTCCCGCTGACGCCCAGGCGCCGCGGCCGCACCCGCCTCGAGTCAGCGTGGATCCGATGGCGTGGCCCGCTCGGCCTCATCGAGCGTATGGGTGAGGTGCCGCTCGCGCGCGACGTGGACGCGACCCCGAACCTACGCGCCGTGCGTCAGCTCGCCGCCGACTTCGCAAGCAACAACGAGCTGCGCCAGGGCTTGCGCATCGAGCGCTACCTCGGGGACGGCACCGAGTTCGACTCGCTACGCGAGTTCATGCCGGGCTTCGACCGACGCAGCATCGACTGGAAGTCGTCGGCCCGCCACACACGCCTGCTGTCGCGCCACTACCGCGCCGAACGCGACCGCCAGGTCGTCCTCGCCGTCGACGTCGGCCACCTCATGGCCGAACCGCTCGAAGGCCTGCCGCGCCTCGACCACGCCATCCACTCGTCGCTGTTGCTGGCACTCATGTCCATCCGCTCTGGCGACCGCGTGGGCTTATACGCATTTGGCGACCGCCCCCGCGCCTTCACCGAGCCGCGCGCGGGCATGTCGGCCTTCGCCGCCTTGTCCAAGGTCGCCGCCGGCCTCGACTACGGCGACGCCGAGACCAACTTCACGCTCGGCCTGACGCACCTCATGCAGCGGCTCACGCGGCGCTCGCTCATCATCGTGATGACCGACTTCACCGACTCGATCTCGGCCGAGCTGATGGTTGAAAATCTCAACCGCCTCGCGGGCCGTCACCTGGTGCTGTTCGTCTCGCTGCGTGACCCGCTCCTCGATCAGATGGTGTCGGCCGCGCCCGACGACCTCATGCGACTCCAGAGTGCCGTCGTCGCCGACTCGCTGATGCGCGAACGCGAGGTCGTCCTGCAGCGCCTGCGCCTGCGCGGCATCCACTGCCTCGACGCGAGCCCGAAGGACGTGGGCATGCAGCTCATCAACCGCTACCTCGAGATCAAACGCCGGGAGCTCATCGGATGACCGACCTCGGCAACGGACGCGACAAGCCCCTCCTCAAGAGCTTCGAGTTCCGCCGCGAACGTGAGGCGAGCTGGCGCGAGCTCGACGAGCTGGTGCGACAGGTCGAGAGCAGCGGCCTCACCTCGCTCGACGCCGACAAGCTGCAACGCCTGCCAGCCCTCTACCGCTCGGTGCTCTCGTCGCTGTCGGTGGCGCGCGCCATCTCGCTCGACAAGAACGTGATTCTCTATCTCGAAGGCCTCTGCGCGCGCGCCTACTTCGCGCTCTATTGCCGCAAGCGCCACCTCGGACAGACGGTCTTCCACTTCTTCGCCGAGACGTTTCCTTCGTCGCTGAGGCGTGTTCGCTGGGCCTTCGTCCTGGCACTCGTCACGATGTCGCTCGGCGTCCTGGCGGGCTTCGTCATGACGAGCCAGGACCCCGCGCGCTACTTCAGCTTCGTAGACGAGGAGCTCGCGGGCGGTCGCACCCCCGACTCCACCCCCGAGGAGCTGTCCGAGGTCCTCTACACCGTCGAGGACTCGGAGACGACGCTCACCAACTTCGCGACCTTCCTGTTCACACACAACACCCGCATCGGCCTCCTCTGCTTCGCGCTCGGCTTCGTCGCGGGTGTACCCGTACTGCTGTTGTTGTTCGCCAACGGCGCCATGCTCGGCGCGATGTGGGCCGTCTATGCGGCCAAGGGCCTCGGCTACGACTTCTTCGCCTGGGTCATGCCGCACGGCGTGACGGAGCTCCTCGCCGTGCTCGTGTGTGCGGCAGCCGGACTGTCGATGGGACACGGGCTCGTCTTTCCGGGGCGCTTCAGACGTCTCGAAAATCTAGCCATTCGTGGTCGGCATGCGGGCTCACTCGCGGTCGGTGCCGTCATGCTCTTCTTCATCGCCGCCATCATCGAAGGCTTCTTCCGGCAGCTCGTCACCGACGTCGACACCCGCACCCTCGTCATGGCTGTCACGGCCGTCGGCTGGCTCGCCTACTTCGGGTTCGCGGGTCGTAAGGCGGACCGCCCGGTGGAAGCCGACCTCGTCTTTGCGACGACCACACGCGAGACCCCGTGACCACGCGCCGCCTCGCACTGCAGACCCCCGAAGAGGTCCCGCTCACCTTCGAGCTCGCCCCTGTCGGTCTGCGTATCCTGAGCTTCGGCATCGACATCTTCATCGTGTTGCTGTCGGTCATTCTGATAGCGCTGCTCGTCAACGAGCTCATTCTGGATAGCGTCTGGGAAGACTCTGACGAGACGGCCAACATCGGCATGGCCATCGCCAACCTGGCCTTCTTCCTGATCTGGAACTTCTACTTCATCACGACCGAGCTGCGCTGGCAGGGCAAGACCATCGGCAAGCGGCTCACCGGCATCCGCGTCATCGCCCGCGATGGTGGACCGCTGTCGGCCGACCTCGTCTTCGCCCGCAACCTCACACGTGACCTCGAGACCCTCATCCCGCTACTGGCACTCGCGAACCCGAGCGTCATCGGGCTCGATGCACCATGGCTGCTCGGGCTCTGCTGGTTGTGGCTCGCGGCCCTTCTCCTGATGCCGCTCTTGAACCGATATCACGCCCGTCTCGGCGACCTCGTCGCAGGCACGTTGGTGGTCATGGCGCCCCGCGAGCGACTCCTGCCCGACCTCGTGGAACGTGAAGAGAACGAGGTGATGTCGTCGACGGTCCGGGCCGAGGACTCGCACTATCGCTTCGGGCCGGACCAGCTCGATACGTACGGCATCAAAGAGCTGCAGATCCTCGAAGACGTGCTGCGACGCTACCCGGACCAGATCGACCGCGAGCTCGTGAACACCATCGCCGACCGGATCCGCACCAAGATCGTATGGACTCCGGAGCCAGGGACACCTTTCGAGGCGTATGCGTTCCTGAGGGCTTTCTATGCGGCTCAGCGCGCTCATCTGGAGCACAAGATGCTCTTTGGGCAGCGCCGCGAGAGCAAGGTCCGATAGCCCACGGCCTACTCGAGTGCCGTCCGATTTCCCTAGAAAATCCGGTAGGCCTCGGCCAACTCAGGAAAGGTCTGACATCCGTAGGATGACCGAGATGCCGGGCGGCTCGCGGGCGGATTCCAAAAGAATTCAGAATTGTAACCGAGGATTTTACCCCGAAGAGACAAGCAGTTGGACGTAGCCGGTTCACATTGGTCTACGAGCTACTGCTTAACCTATGGGGGGCAAAACCCGACAAGGGCTGGGCGTGATGAGAACTCCGAGCCATCATCGTGCCCGAACCCTTACCCAAGGTTGACCATGAGAACCGCCGCCGCGTTTGCCGCGCTCTGTCTGACGACAGGTCTAGTCTGGTCCCAGGAGGCCAGCGCCCAAGCCCCACCGAGACTCGGATGCGCGGTCAACAACATCGTCCCTGGTTTTGGCGGGTATACGGGCAACGACCTGGACGGCAACAGCACCGCGGATAGCTACGGTGGCGGTGCGGTGGAGTCGAACCCGAACGAGAAGTGGATCATCATCGAAGGTGACCCGCTCGTCATCGGGCTCGGTGCCAACGGCTCGATGGCGATGTGGGCCTGCCAACCGGCGTCCGAGGACCCGCCTCAGGTCGCGGGTATCTGGCCGCAGTATTTCGCTGAGTATGCCTGGGGGACGAACCTGTTCGCCAACGGAGCGAGGGTCGGTGCGAGCCCCTACCACGGCGGCAGTTTCACCGGAGTGACCCACACCGTCCAGTCGAGCACGCCCCCTGTGGAGGTCCCGCACCCGTCCGCATCGGAGACCGTGACCATCGTGAAGCCGGCGCCGGGCGAGACGGTCGAGGTCGAGACCGTCCTTGCATCGACGGGTCCCGTCACGCTGAAGCGTATCGTGAGCTACACGATGGGCGACTATGCGCATCGGGTCCGTTTCGAGGTCAGCGGCACGAGCGCCGTGACCGATGTGAAGGTCATCCACGGCGGCGACACCTTCTTCGGCAACGACGACTCGGCGCGTAGCTGGTGGAACGCGTCGCAGAACATGGTGTACGTGAACAACTCGTCGTTTCTGACCGCGGGCATCATGGGCTATGCGGGCGCACCGGCGACCCCCGCCAACCGGTACTTCTCGGGCGGCTACGGCACCGGAAACAGCCAGGCCATATCGGGGCAGCTGAGCAATACGAACGATTCGAACTACGTCGACGCCGGCTACCATTTGCAGTGGAACCGGGCGAGTCTTGCGGCAGGCGCGACCTGGGTCATCGAGTCCATCGAGACGTGGACCGACCCCAGCTCGGTTCAGGTCATCCCACCCTCGGCCCAGCTCTCGCCTCCGGGCACGTCCGTGACCCTGCCCTTCGTCGTGCACAACCTGAGTGGCGAGTCCCTGACGCTCGACCTGACGACCTCGAGCACGCTCGGCTGGTCACCGAGCATCCTCGGTGAGACCAGCATCACGCTCGCAGCGCTCACGCAGCAGAACGTCGAGGTCGTGGTCGAGGTGCCGGCCGGCGCGACGATCGACAGCGTCGCCAACATCACCCTCCAGGCGCGCAACCAGGCGCAGGCCGCTTTCGGCAGCGCGTTTGGTAACATCCGGGTGTTCCAGCCGAACTGGTCCGTCAGCCCGACGAGCATCGAGTTTGGTCGCATCGCACCGGGCGGCGAGCAGACGGCGACGGTGACGCTGACCAACTCGGGCTCAGAGGTCCAGGTCGCGACCGTCGGCAATCCGAATGCGCTCGCGCTCCCGTTCTCTTTCGTGACCAACACCTGCTCGAACGCGACCATCCCCACTGGCGGGAGCTGCACCATCGTGGTCCGCTTCACGAGCTCGACCGACGGCGTCCACACGGACACGTTCAACGTCCCGCTGCTCGCACCTACCGTGACCTCGGTCAATGTGTCGCTGCGCGGCGAGGTCAACTCGGGCTTCGAGCTCGTCAACAGCGCCGGATTCCAGACGTATGACCAGGGGCGCCAGCCGGTCGTGGTCGACCCGAGCCTGACCGTGGCCGGCATCACCAACCTCGATGGCGCGAAGATCTCGATCCAGTCTGGCTTCGTGCTTGGTGAGGACGAGCTCGGATGCACGCCGATGCACGGCATCACCTGCACATACAACACCGCGACAGGTATCCTCACGATGAACGGTATCGGCACGCCGGCCCAGTATCAGCAGATCCTGCGCACGGTGACCTACTCCAACTTCGGGCTCGGGACCCCGACCGCGGGCATGAAGAACATTCAGTTCTCGCTCGGCGCGGCGGGCCTCTTCTTCGAGCCGAACGGACACTTCTACGAGTTCGTGACGAGCGCTAGCATCTCGTGGACCGCAGCGCGCGACGCCGCGGCGCAGCGGCGCTACTTTGGAATCGAGGGCTATCTCGCGACCGTCACCAGTTCAGCTGAGAACGGATTCATCTCGTCCAAGCTCGTTGGGCAAGGGTGGATGGGGGCTTCGGATGCTGCGGTCGAGGGGACCTGGCGCTGGGTGAGCGGGCCCGAAGGGCTCGAAAACAGCGGCGCCGGTCGACACTTCTGGAGCGGCACCGGCACCGGATCGTCGGTCGGCGGCTACTATCAGAACTGGAACTCGGGTGAGCCCAACAACTCCGGGAACGAGGACTACGCCCACTTCCTCACGAACGGGCAGTGGAACGATTACCCGATCAGCCTCGCGCAGATCACGGGCTACGTCGTCGAGTACGGCGGCATGCCGAGCGACCCGACGGTCGAGATCGTCGACTCGAAGCTGTTGTCGGTCGTGACCTGCGAGGACGACGCATCCAACGGTGACGAGACGGGCGTCGACTGCGGCGGTCCGAGCTGCGGGTTCTGCGGGGTCGGCGGCGGGTGTGAGGGTGGCGGCGACTGCTCGAGCGGCGTTTGCGCTGGCGGCGTGTGCCAGGCCCCGACCTGCACTGACACGGTGCGCAACGGTAGCGAGACTGGTACCGACTGCGGCGGGAGCTGCGGGCCTTGTGGCAACGGCGGCGGATGCAACCTCCCCGGTGAGTGTGTGAGCGGTGTGTGTGTCGGCGGCATCTGCCAGGTCCCGACCTGCACTGACACGGTGCGCAATGGTAGCGAGACGGGAACCGACTGCGGCGGGAGCTGTGGGCCATGTGGCAACGGCGGCGGGTGTGGTGTCGCGGGTGATTGCACCAGCGGCGTCTGCTCGGGCGGCATCTGCCAGGTCCCGACCTGCACCGACACGGTGCGCAACGGTAGCGAGACTGGAACCGACTGCGGCGGGAGCTGTGGGCCGTGTGGCAACGGCGGCGGATGCAACCTCCCCGGTGAGTGTGTGAGCGGTGTGTGTGTCGGCGGCATCTGCCAGGCGCCGACCTGCACTGACACGGTGCGCAACGGTAGCGAGACGGGAACCGACTGCGGCGGGAGCTGTGGGCCATGTGGCAACGGCGGCGGGTGTGGTGTCGCGGGTGATTGCACCAGCGGCGTCTGCACCGGCGGCACCTGCCAGGTCCCGACCTGCACCGACACGGTGCGCAACGGTAGCGAGACTGGAACCGACTGCGGCGGGAGCTGTGGGCCATGTGGCAACGGCGGCGGGTGTGGTGTCCCGGGTGATTGCAGCAGCGGCGTCTGCACGGGCGGCACCTGCCAGGTCCCGACCTGCACTGACAATGTCCAGAACGGCAATGAGACCGACACCGACTGCGGTGGGTCTTGCGGTGATTGCGGCAATGGCGACGGCTGTGCGGTCGCGGGTGATTGCACCAGCGGCGTCTGCACGGGCGGCACCTGCCAGGTCCCGACCTGCACTGACAATGTCCAGAACGGCAACGAGACCGACACCGACTGCGGTGGGTCCTGCGGTGACTGCGGCAATGGCGACGGCTGTGCGGTCGCGGGTGATTGCACCAGCGGTGTGTGCACGGGCGGCATCTGCCAGGTCCCGACCTGCACTGACAATGTCCAGAACGGCAACGAGACCGACACCGACTGCGGTGGGTCTTGCGGTGATTGCGGCGATGGCGACGGCTGTGCGGTCGCGGGTGATTGCACCAGCGGTGTCTGCACCGGCGGCATCTGCCAGGTCCCGACCTGCACTGACAATGTCCAGAACGGCAATGAGACCGACACCGACTGCGGTGGGTCTTGTGGTGATTGCGGCAATGGCGACGGCTGTGCGGTCGCGGGTGATTGCACCAGCGGCGTCTGCACCGGCGGCATCTGCCAGGTCCCGACCTGCACTGACAATGTCCAGAACGGCAACGAGACCGACACCGACTGCGGTGGGTCCTGCGGTGACTGCGGCAATGGCGACGGCTGTGCAGTCGCGGGTGATTGCACCAGCGGCGTCTGCACGGGCGGCATCTGCCAGGTCCCGACCTGCACTGACAATGTCCAGAACGGCAACGAGACCGACACCGACTGCGGTGGGTCTTGTGGTGACTGCGGCAATGGCGACGGCTGTGCGGTCGCGGGTGATTGCACCAGCGGCGTCTGCACGGGTGGCATCTGCCAGGTCCCGACCTGCACTGACAATGTCCAGAACGGCAATGAGACCGACACCGACTGCGGTGGGTCCTGCGGTGACTGCGGCAATGGCGACGGCTGTGCGGTCGCAGGTGATTGCACCAGCGGCGTCTGCACGGGCGGCATCTGCCAGGTCCCGACCTGCACTGACAATGTCCAGAACGGCAACGAGACCGACACCGACTGCGGTGGGTCCTGCGGTGACTGCGGCAATGGCGACGGCTGTGCGGTCGCGGGTGATTGCACCAGCGGTGTCTGCACCGGCGGCATCTGCCAGGTACCGACGTGTAACGACTCCGTCGAGAACGGCACCGAGACCGACACCGATTGCGGTGGGCCTTGCGCGGACTGCAACGATGGAAGTGGATGTGCGGTGGCCGGCGACTGCGTGAGCGGTGTCTGCACCAACGGCACCTGCCAGGTCCCGACCTGTAACGACTCCGTCGAGAACGGCACCGAGACCGACACCGACTGCGGTGGGCCTTGCGCGGATTGCAACGATGGAAGTGGATGTGCGGTGGCCGGCGACTGCGTGAGCGGTGTCTGCACCAACGGCACCTGCCAGGTCCCGACCTGTAACGACTCCGTCGAGAACGGCACCGAGACCGACACCGACTGCGGTGGGCCTTGCGCGGATTGCAACGATGGAAGTGGATGTGCGGTGGCCGGCGACTGCGTGAGCGGTGTCTGCACCAACGGTACCTGCCAGGTCCCGACCTGCAACGACGACGTCGAGAACGGCACCGAGACCGACACCGACTGCGGTGGGCCTTGCGCGGATTGCAACGATGGAAGTGGATGTGCGGTGGCCGGCGACTGCGTGAGCGGTGTCTGCACCAACGGTACCTGCCAGGTCCCGACCTGCAACGACGACGTCGAGAACGGCACCGAGACCGACACCGACTGCGGTGGGCCTTGCGCGGATTGCAACGATGGAAGTGGATGTGCGGTGGCCGGCGACTGCGTGAGCGGTGTCTGCACGGGCGGCACCTGCCAGGTCCCGACGTGTGACGACACTGTCCAGAACGGCACCGAGACCGACACCGACTGCGGTGGGCCCTGCGCCGACTGCGCCGACGGAAGCGGATGCGCGGTGGCCGGCGACTGCACCAGCAACGTGTGCGCCGACGGCACCTGCCAGAACCCCAGCTGCGGCGACATGGTCCAGAACGGCAACGAGACCGACACCGACTGCGGTGGTTCATGCGGCACGTGCGCCGACGGCGACACCTGCGCTGTCGCGGGTGACTGCGGTAGCGGCGTCTGCACCGACGGCACCTGCCAGATCCCGACCTGCTCTGACGACGTCAAGAACGGCACCGAGACCGACACCGACTGCGGTGGGCCCTGCGCCGACTGCGCTGACGGAAGCGGATGTGCGGTGGCCGGCGACTGCGTGAGCGGCGTCTGCAACGACGGTACGTGCCTCGTCCCGACCTGCTCTGACGACGTCAAGAACGGCACCGAGACCGACACCGACTGCGGAGGGCCCTGCGCCGACTGCGCCGACGGTAGCGGATGTGCGGTGGCCAGCGACTGCGTGAGCGGTGTCTGCACGGGCGGCACCTGCCAGGTCCCGACGTGTGACGACACTGTCCAGAACGGCACCGAGACCGACACCGACTGCGGTGGGCCCTGCGCCGACTGCGCTGACGGAAGCGGATGTGCGGTGGCCGGCGACTGCACCAGCGGCGTCTGCACCGACGGCACCTGCCTCGTTCCGACCTGCTCCGACGAGGTCAAGAACGGCAACGAGACCGACACCGATTGCGGTGGCTCGTGCGGCTCCTGCGCCGACGGAAGCGGATGCGCGGTGGCCGGCGACTGCACCAGCGGCGTCTGCACCGACGGCACCTGCCTCGTTCCGACCTGCTCGGACACCGTCAAGAACGGCACCGAGACCGACACCGACTGCGGTGGCTCGTGCGGCCCCTGCGCCGATGGCGACGGGTGCGCTGCGGCTGGCGACTGCACCAGCGGCGTCTGCACCGACGGGACGTGCCTCGTTCCGACCTGCACCGACTCCGTCCAGAACGGCACCGAGACCGACACCGACTGCGGCGGCTCGTGCGGCCCCTGCGCCGATGGCGAGGCCTGCACCGTTGCGGGCGACTGCGGAAGCGGCGTCTGCACCGAAGGGGCCTGCCTCTCGGCGACGTGCGGCGACACCGTCAAGAACGGCACCGAGACCGACACCGATTGCGGTGGTTCGTGTGGTGACTGCGCCGACGGCGGGACCTGTGCCCTGGCCGGCGACTGCGTCAGCGGTGTCTGCACCGACGGTACGTGCCTCGTCCCGACCTGCGCCGACACCGTCAAGAACGGCACCGAGACCGATATCGACTGCGGTGGCGCCTGTGGCCCCTGCGCCGACGGCGGCACCTGCGCTCTGGCCGGCGACTGCGTCAGCGGTGTCTGCACCGAAGGCGCCTGCCTCGTGCCGACCTGCCTCGATAGCGTCCAGAACGGCACCGAGACCGACACCGATTGCGGTGGCTCATGTGGCCCGTGTGACGACGGTGGTGCCTGTGCGGTGGGCGGCGACTGCGACAGCGGTGTCTGCATCGACGCCGCCTGCGCCGTCCCGACCTGCGTCGACGACGTGACCAACGGCATCGAGACCGACACCGACTGCGGTGGCGACTGCGAGCCCTGCGCCGTGGGCAATGAGTGCACGACCGCGGCGGACTGCGCGACCGGCGTCTGCTCTGAAGCTGGGATCTGCCTCGCGGCGACCTGCGTCGACGGGGTCGTGAACGGCGACGAGACGGACACCGACTGCGGTGGCACGTGCGAGACCTGTGACGTGGGCGCTGCCTGCGAAGTCGGCAGTGACTGCGCGAGCGGGATCTGCGCGGACGACAAGTGTGTCGACTTCGCGCTCGAGAGCCCGACCACGGGCGACCTGACGCGTGACCGTCGCTTCGAGGTTCGCGGCACGGCGACCCCGGGCACGACCATCGTCATCGAGGTCGGCGGCGAGACCTTCGAGGTCACGGCCGACGAAGAGGGCAACTGGTCGTACATCCCGACCGAGGACTGGCCGGAAGGTGAGGTCACCATCGGCCTCAAGGTCGGCGCCTACGAGGAGTCGGTCACCTTGACGGTCGACGCGACGGCACCGACCCTCACGCTGGGCGAGGTCGACGAGACCGGCATCGTGCGCGGCACCGGCGAAGCGGGCTCGACCATCGACATCTGGCTCAACGGGGTCAAGGTGGGCACCGCAACGGTCGCGGAGGACGGCACCTGGGAGTTCGATGCCAGCACCTTCCGCGTCGAAGGCGAAAACGAGGTCGAGGTCGTGACGACGGACGAGGCCGGCAACGAGGCCCGGGTGTCGGGCAACTTCGAGTGGTCCGACGTCGTGATCTCGGTGACCGGCGGCGGTGGCTGCTCGAGCACGGGCACCGGCAGCTGGCCCATCGTCATGCTGCTGGCCTTCGCGGTCCTCATCGGGCGCCGGATGCGTCGCCCGATCTGAGGTGGGTCTGAGATAGCTCCGAGATAGCTCGATTTTCAAGAGAGGGCGCTCTGTCACCTGGCATGCCGGGAGACAGGGCGCCTTCGCCGTTTGGGCAACCCTTGTACTTGCGCCCGCTCAACAGTTCGCGCGAGGGTGCCTCAATCCGAAAAAACCCCTTTCCCGAAGCGACGGCTGATCCTACACCTGCTCGCCGTGACCGACCCAACACTCGCCCCAGCCCTACCGCCCGAGACCATCCTGACCGGCTACGAGCTCGCCTTCATCATCAAGCTCGGCGTGTGCCTCGTCGCCGGCTTCTTGATCGGGGCCGAGCGCGAGAGCCGCCACAAGCCGGCCGGCATCTCGACCCACACCTTCGTCATCGCGGGCGCGATGCTCTTCAGCATGTTGTCCACCATCCTGAGCCGTGGTGACCCCGGGCGTATCGCCGCCCAGATAGTCACCGGCGTCGGCTTCCTCGGCGCAGGCATCATCCTGAAAGAAGGCGGCCGCCTGCAGAACGTCACGACCGCGTCGAGCATCTGGTTTGCGGCCGCGATCGGCATGGCCATCGGGTTTGGTTGGTACGTGATCGCGCTCATCGCGACCGTGTTCTCGATTCTGGTGCCGCGGATCCCACACATATCGCGAAAGCCCGAAGACCAGGATCGCTGAACGCGTCCTGCGGATCACATTCGTCGCCGCGAAATCGCGAACTCGGCGCATCAACGGCGCTGTCGGGCCTTGACGCTGCGCGATCCGACCCCCTACGGTGTCGCGGTCGCGAGACCGGCTCGTCGATTCCGCTGACACCGTTGATTCTCGCAGGCACGAGGGCACCCCATGTCACAACTTCGACGGGGCCGACAGGCACCGCCGCCCTCCGCGAACCTGTGGTCGACTCGAGTCGGATCGGTCGTGGGATTGCTGCTCTGGCTCTCCCTCGGAGACTCGCCCGCGCTGGCCAACGAGGCGAGCCCGGCGGGCGCTCCACGCCTCCTGATTTCGGGTGTCTACCTGCACGGGTTTCTGCCAGGCGTGCCGAACGCGGACACAGCCGTGCGCATCGTCAACCTCGACCCGGACCGCCCGGCTCTGTTGACCGATTACGGGCTGTCGGACGCGTTCACCCCGCGTAAGCGCCGCAAGTCCGACGAGGGCAAGGACCCGCTGCTGGCCGATGACGCCTGGTCGCTCGACGAACCGGAGCCCGCAAAACCCTCGCGTGGGCGACCGAAGTCCGACCGCGTCATTCGTTTCCCGGACGGCGCGGTGATCCCGCCGGGCGGCGAGATCTGGGTCGCTGCGACGGGAACAGGGTTCAGCGAAGTCTTTGGTGAGGCCCCCCACTTCGAGGCCAATGCCACCGACCCGAAGGTCCCGGACATGGTCCCGGCCGAAGGCTTCTTGTGGCTCAACGAAGGCTACGGAACGGTCGCGCTCGTCGACCGCCGGGGCTACGCCATCGACTTCGTGGCATGGCAGGGTCCCAAGCAAAACGCTTTTGGAGACGAAGCCTTCGACGACGTTCCGTGGAAGGGTGGCCCAGTCGCCCTGAGAGAGAACACACCGTTTGGATGGACGGGGCGAGTGCTCGGCCGCGCGCGCGATGAACAGGGTAAGGTGCTTGCCGACACCGACCGCGCAACCGACTGGCCCGTCGGGTTCTCGGCGATGGCGCTTGGCGCATTGCCGACCCACCGCGTCGAGCTCGCCGGGCAATCGCGCTTCGTCGCGCGCCCCATCAAGGGGGTGCGCGCGAAGGTGGTCGCGACGTCTGCGCCGGACAACAACTTCGCGGCACTGATCGCGGCCGTCGATTCGGCCAAGCGTGAGCTGCGCGTGCGTGTCTACGAGTTCACGAACCCCAAGATCGCAGACGCCCTCATCCGCGCCAAGAAGCGCGGCGTGAGAGTCCTGTTGTTCCTGGAAGGCTCGCCGGTCGGCGGGTTGTCGGACCAGTCGCGCTGGCTCTCGACACGGATGTCGAAGGCCGGCATCCCCATCCACTACCTGGCGACCCCCAAGGGTTCCCCGATGGCGCCGCGGTATCGCTACGACCACTCGAAGTACGTGTTGGTCGACGACCGCCTCGCCATCATCGGCACCGAGAACTACGGGCGTACGGGAGTGCCTGTGAACCCGACGTTCGGCAATCGCGGCTGGATGATCCACGTCGAGAACCCCGACTTCGTGCGCCAGCTGCGCGAGGTGTGGGACCACGACTATCGGCCCGGCAAAGCGCGTGACCTCATCGCCATCGACGACAAGCCCGACGACTCCTATGGGATGCCGTATCGCGACCCGTCGTTCGTCCCGAGCGAGAAGATCCCGACAGGCCTCTACCCGCGTCCCGAGAAGCCGACGAAGGTCGACGATGTGATGGACCTCGAGCTCGTGCTCGCGCCCGATACTAGCCTGAACGAGTCGAGCGCCATCATCGGCATGATCAAACGCGCGAAGACCTCGCTCATCCTGGAGCAGAACTCGGTCCTGCCCTTCTGGGGCAAGAAGAAGAAGGCCGATACAAAGGACAAGGACGGCGGGCGAGAGAGTGACCGCGACGAGGACGACGAGGTGCGGCCGGCGAGCCTGCCATTGCAGGCCGTCATCGCCGCCGCGCGCCGAGGCGTGAGCGTGCGGGTGTTGCTCGATGGCACCTGGTACAACGCCGAGAACGTAGACGAGCGCGACAACGACAATACCGTGAAGCTCTTGAACGACCTGCGCCTCAACGAGGGCCTCGACGTGTCGGCGAAGGTCATCAACCTCGAGTCGACCCACCTCGACAAGATCCACTCCAAGGGTGTCATCGTCGACGACCGCGAGGTGTTCGTCGGGTCCATCAACTGGTCGGAGAACTCCTTCCTCGGCAACCGCGAGGTCGGCGTCATCGTGTCCCACCGCCAGGTCGCCGGCTACTACGCGGACCTGTTCAGGCGTGACTGGTCGCAGAGCCGCCTGTACGCGTCGACCCTCGCGAGCGCTGCGAACGTCCACGCCGAGCCCAACGCCCAGAGCCGGGTGCTCGGCAATCGCGCAGCCAATACGAAGGTCGACGTGGTCGACGAGCGCTGGGCGACCAAGGGTGAGCTCGCGTGGGTCGAGGTCGCCCTTGGGCTTGGCGAGACCGGGTTCGTCGCTGCGAGCCACCTCGGTGTCCCCGAGGCGACCGCCTTCGAAGCCCAATACATCATCGGGCGCGAGGCCATCGTGACGGCGCGCGTCGTGGGTATTCGCGCCTCGGAGAAGGTGCTCAAGGTGAGCTTCGCCGACGAGGAGCGCCCTCCGTTCACAGCCGTCATCTTCGCCAAGGACCTGGCCGCGTTCAAAGCGGCGGGCGTCGACCCCACGACCGCGTTCGCCGGGAAGACCTTACGTATGCGCGGCCGCGTGAAGGTCTACAAGGTCCCCGAGATCGTCCTCAATCGCCCAGGGCAGGTCGAGATCCTGCCCTGAGCAGACCGTTCCGGAGTCGAGTTCAGGCCCCGAAGCCGCGGCGCGCGGTGGCCAGCGCGTCGTGGATCATCTCGTGGCGCAGCTTGTCGTCGTGCCAGTCGGCGCGCATGTGGGGCGAGAGCTCGGCGAGCGGGTCGAAGTAGGTGAAGAGGCGATCTTCTTTCACCGACGGCGCCGAGTAGACCGAGATGCCGGTCTCGCGGTCGTAGTACTCGAAGCTGTGGGCGTCGCGTTTGCCGCCGCCGCCGAGCGCGTCGACGACGAAGGTCGGGGTGTTGAAGCCGGCCTGGGCGCCGCGCAGGCGCTTCTCGAGACGGATGGCCGTCTGCACCGTCGTGCGCAGCGTCTCGACGCCCTTCACGAGGTCGTGCACGTACACGTAGTAGGGATGGACGTTCATGTAGCTGAGGCGGCGCGCCATCAGGATCTGCGTGTCCACGTCGTCGTTGACGCCACGCTGCAGCACACTCTGATTGCGCACGTAGATGCCGCGCTCGAAGAGGGTGCGGGCCGCGTCGCGCGAGAACCCGGTCGCCTCGTTCGGGTGGTTGAAGTGGGTGTGGATGACGACTTCTTTTCCGAGCTTGCGGCCCTTGTCGGAGATCTCGGTGATGGCCTCGAGCCACGGGTCGCCTGGCTTGATGCGCATCGGGAGAACCGCGATGCCCTTGGTCGCGAAGCGGAAGCGGCGGATGTTGGGCATTTCGAGGAGCGCGTGCCCGATCTCCAGGACCTGCTGCGGCTTGAGCCGGTACGCGTCGCCGCCCGAGATGACGATGTCTTCGAGCTCGGGGCGCTCACGCATGTACTGGAAGGCGCGTTTCCAGCGGAGCTGGTCGGCCTTGAGGCTGACCTTCTCGACGAGCTCGGTGTCGATGCCGACGGCGTAGCTGCGGGTGCAGAAGCGGCAATAGACGGGGCAGGTGTCGAGTGCCAGGAACAGCGCCTTGTCGGGATAGCGGTGCGTGAGCCCGGGAACCGGCGCGTCGCCCTGCTCGTGCAGCGAATCGAGGGTGAGCATCGGGTGGTCGGGTTCGACCTCGGAGGCGAGCGGCAGGAACTGGCGGCGCACCGGGTCATGGAAAGGGTCGTTCCAGTCGATGAGCCCGAGCAGGTAGGGGCTGATGCGGACCGCCATCGGCGCCATCGCGAAGCCCGCCTCGGCGTCCGCGATGAACTCGTGCGAGACCAGCTCCTGCACCGAGCTCAGGAGCTTCTTCGGGCTCGTGATGGCGTTCTTCTCCTGCCAGTCGTAGCTCGCGAAGGTCTCGTAGTCGACGTCCTTCCAGGCGGGGATCACACGCCAGAACTCGTCGTCCCGGAACTGGCGGTGCTGGAGATCGGCGACGTCCACCGGCGCCTTGAGGTGGCGAAGCGGTTCGGCGGTGGTGTCGGGGGTTTCGGCGCCGTCCGCGGCAGGGTTGGGGACGGTGAGATCAATGGTCTGTGCGGTCATCGGATGATGCTCCAGGGGATCGCTGACATCGGCGGCAGCGCGGCGCGTTGGACTGGGAGGCTCGGGGCTCGGGACGGACGCAGGGACGCGGGATGACCCGCAGTCAGGCTACGTCAGGTTGGTGGAGCACGGTGCCGAGAAACCACATCGCGCCGGAGAATGGGGCTTTCACGCTGCGTTGGCAAGCGTTTGGCGATGCGCGGTCCTCGTCTTGCCGCGGGTGTTCGGATACCATCGCCGCCGGAGGCAGAGATGAGCGACATGAGGGAGAGCGCGGAGTTCGAGACGACCTATGGCGACGATGGGGTGGCGACGCTGAGGCTGCGCCAGAAAGCCATGGGCCCGGCGTTCTTCTCCGAGCTCGAGCGGCACGTCGATGAGCTCGAAGCCAGCAAGATGAGGGCGGTCGTCGTGCGGGGCGCCGAGAACAAGGTGTTGTCGTACGGGCTCGACCTGCCGAAAGCTTTCGCGGCCTGGGGAGCGATGTTCCGGGGCGCCGCAACCGCTGGTCCGCGACACGAATTACGCCACCATATCAAAGCCTTGCAGCGCCCGTTCGACAAACTCTTCGCGCTGCGTGTGCCGACGATCTGCGCCATCCACGGCCACTGCATCGGTGGTGGGCTCGACCTCGCGACCGCCTGCGACATCCGCCTCGCATCACGCGACGCGATCATCTCGTTACGCGAGACGCGGGTCGCGATCGTGGCCGACCTGGGCTCGTTGCAGCGCCTGCCCCACATCATCGGCGAGGGTCGCACCCGTGAGCTCGCGTTCACCGGGCGCGATGTGAAGGCCGACGAGGCGCTCGCGATGGGGCTCGTCAACGCCGTGTACGACGATGCGGACGCGTTGTTCGAGGCCGCGCATGCGATGGCCCGACAGATCGCCGCCAATGCCCCGCTCACCGTCGAAGGCGTCAAGGTCGGGCTCAATCGCCGCATCGCCCCCGCCATCGCCGACGGCCTCGAGCATGTCGCGACCTGGAACGCCGCGTTCCTCGCGTCCGAAGACTTCGCCGAGGCGTTCGCGGCCTTCCTCGCGAAGCGCCCGCCCGCCTACAAGGGGCGGTGAATGGCGCCCGAGAAGAACGAAGACCTGCCCGAGGTCGTTCGCCTCTACACACCCGAGGAGGCCGACGGCCTCGTGCCACGACTCGAGGACGCGTTCGCGACCATCGAGCGTCACCGGGTCGTCCTGCGTGGGCTCGTGCTCGAGCTCGAGCAGGCCGGGGTCGACCTGTCGGAGAAGCTCGAGCCGGCGGTCCTGGCACAGCCCGATGTGGGCCCCAAGGTGGCGAGTGCGCTGACCGAGCATCGCGCGATTCGTAAAGTGCTCGACGGGCTCGGCGAGCTCGGGGTCGAGGTGAAGACCATCGAGGGGCTGTGCGATGTGAAGAGCCGCTACGACGGCCGCATCGTGTATTTGTGCTGGCGCCGGGGCGAGCCGGGTTTTCTGTTCTGGCACGAGCTCGATACCGGCTACAAAGGGCGCCAACGTATCCTGCGCACTTCGGATTTCGAGGGCACGCTCCTCAACTGAGGGCACTGGCTGAGCGTCTGGTCGGCGGGGCAGCGAGGCAAGTCCGACTCCACACTGGAGGTCAGGCGCCTCTTCTAGTAAGATATGGGCGCTCTTCGCGGAGGTCGTTTTGAAGTCCTCGTTCGTCCTCACCAGCATGGTATCGCTCGCCTCTCTCGCGTTCGTCTCGACGGCTCACGCCGAGGGTCCGAAGTGCGACAATGGCCGCCTCATGAAGACCCTCTCGCAGCAGCTCGGGGGCCAGTCGCTCGGGGTCAAGTCGACCGACGATGCGGTCGTCGTCCACGACCTGAAGTCGAACGACGAGCTCTTACGAGTCACCTGCGACGAGGTGAGCGTGCCGGTCGCCGAGAAGACCCTGCGTCCCCTGCGTGGCCCCGCGACTTCAAAGACCGTCGGACCCGTGACACTGTCCGTTACGGCGCGCGGAGCGGTCTCGCTCGACATCGCGCCGGGTGCGCTTCACCGCGAGGGTTTCCAGCTCCTGCTGCTCGATGACCAGTCGGTCTCGCTGACCCGCGGCAAGGAAATGCTCTACGCATTCGCGACGCGCCCCGACGGGAGCACGGTCGAGACCGAGGGCCGCGGCGTCGGCTGTGGCTGCGTCAAGACGACCCTCGACGGCAAGACGACGACCCGCCCGCTCTGAGCTTGGCGGTGGCCCGGCAGCTGCCAGGCAGCTGCCAGGTGGCGGAGCAGCCCTTCGCCTGCTAAGGTCCGCGGCGCCATCGACTTGAGACGGAGTCCGCCTTGACCAGCAACGCCCTCGACAACGCATCGCTCATCGAGACTGCCCGCGCCTGGATGCGCCAGGACCCCGACGCCCACACCCGCGCCGAGGTCGAAGCCCTCATCGAGAACGGGCAATGGGGTGAGCTCGCAGAACGCTTTGCCGCCCCGATGGAGTTCGGTACGGCCGGGCTGCGTGGGCTCGTCGGGGCCGGCCCCGGGCGCATGAACGTGGCCACCATCATCCAGGCCGCCGACGCCGTGGCACGTGAAGCGCTCGCCAACGCGAAGGACGCCGCCACGCGAGGCATCGTCGTGGGGCGCGATGCCCGCCGCATGAGCGACGAGCTGGCCCTGGTCGCAGCCGAGGTCTTCGCGGCTCACGGCATCAAGGTCCACTGGGTCCCCAAGCCTTCGCCGACCCCGGTCTGCGCCTTCCTCGGGCGATATTATGGCGCGGCGGCGATCGTCATCGTGACGGCCTCACACAATCCCCCGGAATACAACGGCTTCAAGGTCTACGGCGAGTCGGCCTCGCAGATCGTCCCGCCCCAGGACGTGCGTATCCGCGAGCTGCGCGACGCGGTGACCGACGCGTCCGCCGTCGCTCGTCTGCCGTTCACCGAGGCCGTCAACAGCGGCCTCATCCAGGTCGTCCCGGCCGCCGACCTGCAGGCCTACCTCGCAGCTATCGATGCGCAGTGCCTGGGCACGAATCCGCCACCGGCTCAGGTGTCCGCGGTCACGACGGCGCTCCACGGCGTCGGTCACACCTGGGTCGCCGACGCGTTGACACGGCGTGGGCACCGGCACCTCTTCCCCGTGATGGAGCAGGCCTTCCCCGACGGGCGTTTCCCGACCGTCCGTTTCCCGAACCCGGAAGAGAAAGGGGCGCTCGACCTGGCGCAAGCCCTGGGTCGGGACAAGTTCGCCGAGCTCATCCTGGCCAATGACCCGGACACCGATCGCCTGTGTGTGGCCGTGCGCGACGCGGCGCAGGTCTCGGGCTACCGGGTGCTCACTGGCAACGAGGTAGGCCTCCTGCTCGCGGACTGGGTGCTCACGGAGGGACCGAAGCATGCGGGCTGGCCCGACAAGCCGTTCGTGTCGTGCTCGCTCGTGTCGACCGCGATGCTCGAGCCGCTGACGAAGGCGCGCGGCGCGACCTATGCCGAGGTGCTGACGGGCTTCAAGTGGATCTGGCACGAGGCGCTCGTGCGGGTGGCGCGCGGTGAGACGTTCGTCTACGGCTTCGAGGAGGCGCTCGGTTATTGCGTCGGCCGCGCGGTGCGCGACAAAGACGGGGTCGGGGCGGCGCAGGCCATCATGGATCTCGCGGCCTATGAGAAGGCTCACGGACGCACGCTGCTCGACCGGCTCGATGCCATCGCGACCGAGATCGGCGCGTCGGTGACCGACCAGGTGACCCTCACCCTGCCCGGCCTCGAAGGCATGGCGCGTATCGGGCGCATCATGAAGACGTGGCGCGATGGGCCGCCGTCGGATGTCGCGGGCATCGCAGTGGCGCGACGCCGTGACCTGGCTGGGCCCGATGCCGAGGTGGCAGGTCTACCCCGTGGCGATGTGCTCACCTGGTGGCTCTCGGACGGGAGTCGCATCGTGGCGCGCCCGAGTGGGACCGAGCCCAAGCTCAAGGTCTACCTCGAGACCGTGGCGGCCGTCGGTGAGGGCGGGCTCGAGGCGGCGCGACTGGCGGCGCGGTCGAAGTGTGACGCCATCGCCGCGGACCTCAAGTCGAGGATCGCGGCGATCGTCTGAGAATCTGCGCGGCTGGTCATCAGGCCATCTGGTCATCTGGTCGTGTGAGAGTTTGATGGACTTCGAGAGGCGCTTCGCGGCGAAGCGAGGTGCCGAGGAGAGACGCGATGTCGGTTGAGATGGAAGAGGGCTTCCGCATGGAGATGGCCGAGTACATCCGGCAGGAGAACGAGCTCAAGGCCAAGCTCGGGGTACTCGCCGAACAGATGAAAGGCCCGGAAGAGAAGCTCGCCAAGGCGCGCGCAATTCTCTTGAAAGCCAAGACAGCTTACGAGCAGATCCTGGAAGAGCTGACGCCTATGCGCAGCGACAAGACGCTGCTCGAGGGTGAGCTGACGATGGTCGAAGAGAAGAAGAGCAAGCTGCGCCAGGAAGCGGCCTTCCAACGCGGCGGTGGCGGGATTCGGCCTGGCACGGGCGCGCTCGTCGAGCAGATGAACCAGCTCGGCGGTGACCCCGAGGAGGCGAAGATGAGGAAGGAAGTCGCGGCAGCGAATGCGGCCGACGCGCTGGCAGCGCTCAAAGCGAAGATGGGTCAATGATCGGAGATTCGAAGAGTGGGGCTGGCGCTTTCGCTGGTCTGGTGTCCGAGGCCATCGAGCGGTTGCGGCCGTATGAGGCCGGCAAGCCGACCGAAGAGGTCGAGCGTGAGCTCGGGGTCAAGGACGCGCTGAAGCTCGCCTCCAACGAGAACGCGTTCGGCGCACCGCCGGGCGCCATCGAGGCCGCCCGAAACGCGCTCTCCCACCTCGAGCTCTACCCCGACGCGGCCGCTTATCGCCTGCGTCACGCGCTCGCCAAGAAACACGCGGTCGGCGCGGACTGTATCGTGCTCGGCAATGGCAGCAACGAGCTCATCGGCATGATCGCGCGGGTCTTCATGGCACCCGGCGACAACGCCATCTCGAGCGCAGGCAGCTTCATCGCGTACAAGATCGCTGCGCGTTCTCACGGCCATGACTTCATCGAAGCACCGCTCGGCGCCGACTTCGGCTTCGACCTGCCGGCGATGGCCAGGCTCGCCGACGAGAACACCCGTGTCGTCTTCATCGCCAACCCGAACAACCCGACCGGCAGCTACCTCGGCCACGACGCAGTCGACAGCTTCATCACCGAGCTGGAAGGACAAGTGCGCCCCAAGGGGCCCCCGGTCGTCGTCCTCGACGAGGCCTACATCGAGTACGTCGATGAGCGCACGGTTCCGACGAAAGATCGACAATCAAGTATCTCGATCCTCGAGAGATATCCGCGGACGATTATCCTCAGAACATTTTCCAAGGCGTATGGATTGGCGGCGTTGCGCGTCGGATACGCCATCTGCCGTCCGGAAATCGCCAACTATCTCAATCGGGTACGCGACCCCTTCAATGTGAATACCGCAGGCCAGATGGCGGCCATCGCGGCTCTGGGCGAGGAGGAGTGGGTTGCACGAACCACGCGCTCCATCCTCGACGAGCGAGGGCGCGTCGCCGAGGCGCTCGTCGGGCTCGGCTTGAGTCCACTGCCGAGCCAGACCAACTTCCTGTTGGTCGCGGTGAAGCGTGATGCGCGGGCGCTCAACGACAAGCTCATGCGGCGAGGAGTCATCGCGAGACCGATGGGGCCAGCCGGCCTGCCGGAACACCTGCGCATCACCATCGGTCGTCCCCAGGACAACGACCGGATGCTGGCCGCGCTGGCCTCCGCGCTCGAAGCCTGAGTCGTTCGAGCGACGCAGCGGGCGCGACCCGCCTTGGCGATATGCAAGAGCCTCGCAATACAGACTAACAAAGGGGCGGAGCGTCGCGCAGGGGTACAAAAAGGCGACTGCATTCGCGCTCTGGTGTAGCGTTCGAAGGTCGGGCGGCGGGTCCGAGCGATGACAAAACATGACGCGGTAAAGTGTCCGCGCTTTCCCAACGTCATGACTTCCCGGAGGGTTCGTGGTCACAGTCGCGTCGAACGGTCTGGGTCAAACGCGTGCGCCGGAGGTAGCCTCGAAGGTCGAGGTGCCGTCGCCGCCGGCCGGAGTCGCGCTCGTCATCAGGGCGGCCAACGACCCGCGCATGTCGCTTGCCGACGTGGCCCGGCTCATCGAGCGTGAGCCGAGCATGACCATCAACGTGTTGAGGTTGGCCAACTCGCCCGCCTTCAGCACCGGTCGCGAAGTGAAGAGCGTCGGGCAGGCGACCGTGTGGCTCGGGGCGCGTGTCATCCGCAACATCTCGGTGGCCTACGCCGTCACGACGCTGCGCGCTGCGGGCAACGTGGGCACCTTCGACCGCGCGTCCTTCTGGGAGGACTCGTTGCGGCGAGCGTGCGCGGCGCTGGTCCTCGCGCGCGAGGCTGGCTACGAAGACCCTTCGGAGGCGTTCACGGTCGGCCTCATCCAGGACATGGGCGTGCTCGTCATGGCGATTCAGGGCCAGGGCGACCGCATGCAGGCGATGCGGATGGCCCCGGGCCACGAGCGCCGCCGGTCAGAAGTCGAGGCGACCGGGAAGCATCACGCCGAACACTTCGTCGCACTCGGCCGGTCGTGGGGGTTGCCACGTGACCTGGTCGAGGCCGTGACGCTGCACCATAGCGACGCTCCACACAGCACCGACAAACGTATCGCCCACCTGGCGCAGGTCGCCCGGGTGGCCGACAAGCTCGCGGACATCACCCAGACCGGCGCCCACAGCGACACCATCGTGCGTGGGCGCAAGGCGCTCGATGCCCTCCAGTCGAAGCGCCGGCTCGAGCTCGACCAGCTTGTCGACAAGGTCGCCGCCGAGATGGATGTGCAGGGGCGCGACCTCGACATCCGCATCTCCCAGCAGCCGACCTTCGAAGCGCTCGTCGAGTCGGCCAACCACGCTCTGGTTCGCATCAGCTACTCCTATGAGGAGCTGACCCAGAAGCTCGAGCAGTTGTTGCGCGAAAAGGAGGAGCTCGCCAACCTGCTCGCGCAGACCAACGCCGAGCTGAATCGCCTCGCGACGACCGACTCGCTGACCGGCATCATGAACCGGCGCGCCTTTGCGGAGGCGCTCGATACGCGGCTGCGAGAGGCTTCACGAAGCCACAACCCGACGACGCTGCTCATCATCGACCTCGACCGGTTCAAGAACGTCAACGACGAGTTCGGCCATCAAGTCGGTGACGATGTGCTGGTCGGGGTGGCGACACGGCTCGTGGCGGCCCTGCGATTGACCGACGTGGTCGCACGCCTGGGCGGCGAGGAGTTCGTCGTCCTCCTGAACGACTGCGACCATCTGGACGGGTTCAAGGTGGCCGAGCGCCTGCGGGAGGCGACGCGAGTTCCGATGACCTGTCGCGGCGGCTTCGAGCTTGCCGTCACGGCGTCCATCGGCGGCGTTACGGTGCGCGGGCCGACGACCTCGGACCTCATCCTGCGGCTGGCCGACGAGGCGATGTACCAGTCCAAGGAGGACGGGCGCGACCGGGTGTCCTGGTCCGACTTCGAGTGACCCAGAGGGCCGGACTACGCGGCCTTCGTGCGGAGTAAGCGCACACGAGCTCCGAGAGCTCAGCCCTTCAAGAAGGCGATGACACGTTCGGCCGTGGCGACCGGGTTCTCGCGATGCGGGAAGTGACCGGCGTCTGGCACCAGGTCCCAGCTGTAGTCGGCAGAGAAGCCGCGACGGGAGTCCTCCCAGGTGGCCTTTGGCACGGTCGGGTCCGCCGTGCCGCCGAGCGCCAGGGTCGGAACGGCGATCTTCTGGCGCAGGACGGCGTCGGTCTGCTTCTTCGCGCGGCGCATCGCGGCGTAAGGGGCGAGCGCACCCTCGACCACACCGGGCTGCGCGTAGGCCTGCTTGACGGCCGCCACGGCTTCCGGCGGGAACTTCCAGGCGGGTGACCAGCGGCGATACAGCGTGTCGACCAGGGCGAAGTCGCGCCTACGCATGGAGCGGGCGGCACTCTTCTGGAACTGGAAGGTGAGGAAGTGGCGCGCGCGCCAGGCCATGGCCAGCGATGGCTTGAGCGAGAGGGGATGCGGGATGGCGAGCGTCACCATCTTGTGAAAGAGCTCAGGGCGTTGGACGGCGGCGAGGTAGGCGGAGAAGGCGCCCCAGTCGTTGGCGAGCAGGTGGACCTTTTTGCCGAGCAGCTGCGCCTGGGCGGCGACATCGGCGGCCAGGGCCAGCGGCGTGTAGTCCCCATCGGCGGGCAGAGCGGACGGGGCGAGCCCACGCATGGCTGGGGCGACGACCCGGAACCCGGCGGCGGCGAGCAAGGCGCCAAAGCTCGGGCGGGGAGGCTCGAGGGTTTCGAAGAAGCCGTGATGGGTGTCGGGGAAGCCGTGCAGCATCAGGACGACAGGGCCGTCAGGCGGACCGAGCTCGAGCGCGGGGAAGGACAAGGAACCGGAGTCGAGGGTGAGCGGGCGTGGTTGCATGACCGAGTCATGCTGGGCGGTGACACGGGTGTCAAGCGAGGCGCTACGGCGAGAGCCGGTCGAGACGAAGGGACTAAGGCGAGAGCCGGTCGAGACGAAGGGCGAAGTCGCGGGTGAAGGTGGGGATCTCGAGGTTTGTCTGACCGTCGACAGCTATCTCGGAAATCGAGACTTCTTCCTGGCGCCAGGGGTCCGACCAGGTGGCTCGCCAGCGTCCGGCCGGGAGCTCGGAGAGCGTCAGCTGGCCGCCGGTGACCGGGCTCGCGTCGGGGCTGAACCACTGGTGTTCGCTGCGGCGTACCCAGACGAGGACGGTGTCGCGACCGCGCAGGACCTGGGCCTGGAGCGGGCCGTGGTCGGCGCTGGCGGTGGCCTCGTCAACGAGGAAGCCCTCGGCGTCGAAGCGGACCCCGCTCACGAAGTCGGCGACGGCGGCGAACTGCGGGTAGTAGTCGAGCGGGTCGGTCAGGTTGTCCCACCACCAGTTCATGCCGGTCCCAAAGGTCTCGGCGAAGAGGCCTGCCCAGAGGATGTCGTGAAAGCCGATGCCGTCGGGGTCGTAGGCCAGAGAGTCCTCGGCGCTGACCGGGCTGACGCCGGCTTCGGCGATGAAGGCGGGCTTGTCAAAGCTGTGCAGGTAGGTAGCGAGGCGGGGCAGGTCGCGAGAGAAGTCGATGGCGAGCGAGGCGAAGCCATAGAAGTGGAGCTGGGTGAAGTCGAGCTCGGGCATGGACCAGAAGGCGAAGCGCTCGATGAGCGACGGGATGTCGTTCGACACCCAGGCCGAGAGCGCGTCGACGCCGCCAAGGCTGGTCGAGATGAGGCGGTCGTGGGGGTCGAGCTCGCGCAGGGCGGTGGCCATGTCGGCGGTCCAGCGGGTGACGGGCTCGCTCGCGGCGTCGGCGACGAGGTCGACCTCGTTCCAGAGCTCCCAGCAGAAGACGTTCGCGTGGTGGCCCCAGCGCGCGACGACGTAGCGGAGGCGGCGCATGAAGAGGGCGCGTGACTCGGGGTCGTCGAAGAAGTCGGTGGGCTCTGCGAGTGGGCCACCGTTGGCGGCGTTGTAGGGGTTGTTGGGCCACTCGCCGGCGTGAAGTGTCGAGAAAGGCCCGTGATTCTGGAGTGTCAGCATGACCTGGATGCCGAGCTCCTCGGCGCGTCGCAGGACGTGGTCGAGCTGCCAGGCGCGGTCGAGGCGCGTCGTGTAGTCGCCGAGCGACGACTCGATGAGGACACCATCGGAGTCGCGGCGTGTCCACTCGAGGCCGAACGCCCAGCTCGGCATCCAGATGCGGATGTAGTTGCCGCCCGAGGCTGCGAGCTTGGCGAGCCAGTCGTCGTAGGCGAAGGTGCCGCGGCGGTCGTACCAGGCCATGTTCTCGCCGACCGCGAAGAAGGGCGAGCCGTCCTCGAAAACGAGATAGCGTCGGTCGCGCTCGCTGCGACGCACGAGGCCGCGGCCGGTCGGGTCGACCTCGGCCAGGGCGAGTTCCCATGCGCCCTCGGTGCGCTCGCCGGCGGTCGTAACGATGGCACGCCAGCGCCAGGTCCCGGGTGCGCTACCCAGGGGCGGCCGGAAGCGGGCGCGGAACGCGCGTGGGCCTTCGCTGACGAGGCGCTCGCGGTCGTCGTCGAGGCTGCGGGCGAACGGCTCGTAGACGAAGGCCGGCACGATGTAGCGAGCGAGGTCGGGTGACTCGAGCTCGACGTCGACCGCGATGACATTAGCATCGAAGGCGTTGCCCGCCGGGAGCTCCACGTCGAGCGACAGCTCGATGGTGTGGAAGGCCAGACGGGCCGGGGGTTCGACCACCTCGTCGCTCGTATCTGCGGCGTCCTGAGGTGGTGAGGCCTCGTGGTCGGAGAGGTCGGACACATCGTTGGGGTCGGCGCCACAGCCGAGGGCCATGGCGACGACGACGAGGCCGAGATGACTCAACGGGTGCATGCAGACTCTCCGAGGCCCCCCACGAGCGGGGATGGCTACCGGTAACATGCCGCCATGAGACGGCCAAGGAAGGCCACGGCCAATGAGCTGCCGCGAGGGGGCCCTGGCCTTCGTGTCTTCGCGGGGACGGCTCGCCAAAGCGGGTCGTATCCGCTAGTCTCGACGGGTGGACGGCCTCTCATCGCTGCGATCGCTCAGGCTCTGGCAACGTGTGCCGGTGCGTCTGACGCTGATCTACGGAACGGCGCTGATCCTCGTCCTGACACCCGCCGCCTACGTCGTCTATCGCCTCGCCGTGCAGAGCGAGCTCGACAACCTGTGGACACGCATCCGGATGACGACGATTGCGCTGTCGCAGATGATCGACCCGGGCCAGCTCGGGACCATCGACTCCGACACATCCCCCTACCGCCAGGTCCTCGTCGGTCGCTTCAAGACCATCATCGCGGCGGCCCCCGAGTTCGCGAGCATCTACGTCTTCGCCCCGACGCCCGACCCAAACACGGTCAGCTTCGTGGTCGACGTCGACGTCCGGCGCGAAGCAGGCTCGTTTGGCGAGACCTACGACGCGACCAAGTACGTCGAGATGCGGGACGGCTTCAGCCGGCCGACCCTGGAAAAGGAGCCGGTCGCCGACGAGTGGGGCCTGTCGGTTTCGGGCTTCGCGCCCATTCGCGACGCCGCGGGCAAGTCCGTCGCGCTGCTCGGCGTGGACGTCGATGCCGCGCGTATCGACCGTATGAAGGGCCAGCTCCGCGACATCGCCATCGCCGCCTATCTCGGGGCGCTGGTGCTCCTGGCCATCGCCGCGCTGGGTGTGGCCCGGATGCTCAAGACCCCGCTGACGCGGATGATCACGGGCACCGGCGCCATCGCGGCGGGGCGGCTCGACGCGCGCGTGGGCGAGCTCGGGCGCAACGAGTTCGGGGTCCTCGGAAGCCACTTCGATGAGATGGCCAAGGGCTTGGAAGAGCGCGAGTACATCCGGCAGGTCTTCGGGCGCTACGTGTCTGAAGACGTGGCGAAGAAGCTGCTCGCCGATCGCGGGTCTCGCGCGGGCCTGGGCGAGGTGCGCAATGTCACGGTCCTGTTCTCCGATCTGCGCGGGTACTCGACCCTGTCGGAGCACCTGAGCCCGACCGAAATCCTCAGTATCATGAACGAATACCTCGAGCTCATGAACCGGGTCATCCTGGCACATGGGGGCTGCATCATCGAGTACACGGGGGACGGTGTGCTCGCGGTCTTCAATGCCCCCGACGACCTCGACAACCACCAGGAACGCGCGGTCCGCTCGGCCTTCGCGATGCGCGACAGCCTGCTCGCGCTCAACGGCAGATGGGACAGCGACGGCACCTCGGTTCGTTGGAAGAGCCGCGGCATCGAGGCGATCAGCGCGCGAATCGGTATCCACTGCGGGCCGGTCGTCGCGGGTTCGCTCGGCTCGAAGGTCCGGATGAAGTACACCATCCTCGGCGACACCGTGAACATCGCGGCACGGCTGGAAGCCAAGAACAAAGAGCTCGAGACCGACATCCTCGCGAGCGCCGACGTGTTCTCGCACCTGCCCCCGGACCTGAAGGCCCGTGGCACGCCGCGCGGCGAGCACCACGTCAAGGGACGCGAGCAGGGCGTGACCCTCTACGCGTTCTGAAGTCGCCCCCGCGTTTCCCAGCACGAGCCCCCACGACATGACCACGCTGACGGCCATCATCCCGGTCTACAACGAGCGCCTCGCACTCGTGTCGACACTTGCCGAGTGGGTCCCGGCCCTGACCGGAGTGGGTGCTGAGATCCTGGTCATCGACGATGGCTCGACCGATGGAGCGTTTGACGTGGCGACGGGATTCGGCAACGTTTCGGTGCTCCGCCACGCGGTCAATCGGGGCTACGGGGCCGCGCTCAAGACTGGGCTCGCAGCCGCAACCGGTGAGCTCATCCTGACCATCGACGCGGATGGGACCTATCCTGCGTCGAGCTTCCCAGCGATGTGGGCGGAACGCCAGGCGGACATGGTGATCGGGGCGCGCTCATCGGAGCCCGACCGGCTCAAGGCCGTCGCCAAGTCGTTGATCTTCGCATTCGCCGGCCTCGTCGCCGGCGCCCGCATCCCCGACCTCAACACGGGGTTGCGCCTTGTGCGGCTCGACCTGGCGCGCCAATGGGCAAGCTCCTTGCCCGACGGGTTCTCGGCCACGACGACGCTGACCATGGCGGCCCTCATCGAGCACCGCACCATCGTGTGGGTGCCCATCGACTATCGGCGCCGCATCGGGCCCTCGAAGTTCCACCCCATCAAGGACACCTTTCGCCTGACGCGACAGGTCGTCCGCAGTCGAAGTCTGTTCCGTCGCTGACGCTTGGGGTTGTGGTGTCGGGCACTTGCCGCTAGATTGCGCATGACGCACTGCGTCATCGCCTGGCATTTCTTGGCGATGCTCCACCCACGCACCACTTACAGAGGAGTCCCGACGATGTCGGCCTGCCCGAACCCGCGCCCCTTCCAGCTCCCGGAAAACCTCGCTGCGGCCGTAGCTGGCAAGCGGGTCTTCATCACGGGCAGCGGCAAACACCATGGTCTCGGACAGGCCTTCGCTTTTGCCGCGGGTCTGTCGGGTGCGGCCTCGGTCGCGGTGCACTTCCATGGCTCGTATGAGGATGGACTGCAGACGGTCGACGCCATCAACGAGGTCACCGGCGACCCGAACCGCGCCTTCCCGGTGCAGGCCGACGTGACCAATCCGCGCGACGTGTGGGCCATGCGCTCGTACGTCATCGACAAGATGGGGGGCGCGCCCGACCTGGTGATCTGCAACAGCGGGCGCTCGGAGGACGGCTACGTCTTTGGTAAGGCACCCCGCCTCAAAGACGACGAGAGCTCGGCCGGTCGCCGCGCGCGGGTGCGCCAGGCGTTCGTCAAGAACCTCGAGCAGAGCCGCGATGTCATCGACACCAAGCTCGATGGCTTCATGACGATGACCCATCTCTGGGCGAGCGAGGCGCTGCACGCGGGCACGACGCTGACCATCGTCTACATCTCGTCGCGCCAGGCGCATGACCCCGGTTCCGGCGTCCCGGGCTATTGCGCGGCCAACTGGGCGGTGCTCGCGCTGCCCAAGATCCTGCGAGTGAACCTCGGCAAGGACGCGTCGAAGGTCACCGCGTTCTCGGTCGGCTACCCGTTCGTGCGCACGGCCATGACCGAGGCGTATGTCGACAACGCCAAGGTCTTTGGCCGTTGGCAGCCGCGGATGCTCGAGCCCGAGGAGGCCTCGGCCGCGTTGTTCGCGCTGCTCGGTCGCCCGAGCCCGGAGCTCGCCGAACGTTTCTTCCAGCTCGAGGTCGCGGCGGCTCCCGAAGCCGGTGAACGCGGAGTAGCAGCTAGCTGGTCAGAGGTCCGACTCGATCCGGTGGTGGCCCCCCTGCCCTGGTCGGCCGAAGCCACCCTTCGGTTCCCGGGCCGCTGAGTCGAGTCGTCGCAGGACACGTTGCGAGCCGGCCCGCGCGGGCCAATTCCCGGCGCCCGGAGCGGTACCGCTCGTCCCGAAACGACTTTTATCGCGACTCAACCTTGATCGCCGTCTCGAGGTCCGATAAGTGCGCGCGCACACACCTGGCGGCAACCACTTGGCGCCGCGTTCGATTCGAGGTTGATCATGCGTTCTTGCGGAACGGTTAGCGGTTGGATGGGATTGGTCGGCGTCTTCGCCGCGGTCGGGCTCTTCGCGTGCGATGACGGCGGCAAGTCAGATGACACCGATGGCGACCTCGTCCTCGACATCGGCCCCGAGGACCCCGAAGCCGGCAAGGCCATGTTCGAGCCGACGCTGCCGGCCGGCGCCAAGGAAGACACGGTCGTCGGGCGTAAGGGGCCAGCCGTCACGGTCGACCGCAACAACACCGCCGTCTGGGATGTGAAAAACCAGTGGGCCGACAAGACCACCGCGGCCGCAAAGCTCGCCGGGCCGGCGTGGGCGGCCAACTCGGGGTTGTCCTGGGACGAGAAGTTCGCGGCCTGGGTGCAGTCGCTCGGTCGTGAGCCTTCGCGTTATGGGAGCTCGACCTTCACGATGACGACGCCCTACGGCAAGACGTTGCCTGGGCCGAGCCTCGAGTGCGCCGAGACCGCCATGTTCCTGCGCGCGACCTTTGCGAGCTGGTATGGCCTGCCCTTCTTCATGGAGGGTGCCCACAACGGCAAACGGATCTTCCTCGGCCACTTCGGCTTCATCTATGAGGACGGGACCAAGTACGGCACCACCCCCAACTTCAAGACGGCGTACAAGGACCACTCGGCGCTTGCGGCGACCTGGCAGACAGCCGGCTGGCCCAAGGACAATACGCTTCGGGCCCGTGCGCTCGGTGGCAGCCAGGACGACTTCCAGCCGGCACTTTTCGAAGGGGCACGCGCGGGTGCGTACTTCGACGAGCTGTTCCTGAACAAACGCGTCGGCTACTTCATGCTCATCCTCCTGAGCTACTACGGCTCCATCAACCTGGCCGACCCGTCGAACCTCTTCAACATCGACCCGACCGCCATTCGCGCGGGTGACCCGCTCGTGCAGCGCTGGCAGCGGCAGGGGATCGGCCACGTGTACGTGACCAAGAAGGTTGAAAAAATCAACGACGAGACGCTCTCGGCCGAGCTCGTCAGCGGGTCCATGCCGCGCCGCCAGCCAGTGTGGGAGACAGCCGCTTCGAGCCAGTCGTCGTTCACGTCGGACTACTCGGGTGGCCCCGGAAGCAACAGCGATGGTCAGGTCTACGCGTCGCTCGGCGGGGGCTTGAAGCGTTGGCGCACGCCGGTGAACCAGGGTGGGCGCTGGGCCAATGTCGTGCCCGAAGCCGACAAGAACGTGTTCGTCGATGCGAGCAACCGCGTCGCCCTCGGCGCACGGATCGAGACCTTCCGCCGCATCCTCGGCACGCTCACGCCAGAGGAGCAGCGCGACACGTTGCTGGGTCAAATCGAGGCTGCGCGCCAGCACCTGTCGCGTTATCCCGCGAGCTGCTCGGCGCGGACGCGGCGCGAGCAGGCCTTCACCAAGCTCTACCAGCTCATGGCCGACGAGTTCGGACTCGACAAGCTCGCGGTCGACACCCACCACCGCAAGCTCGACGACTACGTGCTGGCCGAGCTGACCTACAACCAGAGCAAGACCTGCTGCTGGAACAGCTCGACCTCGGCCATGTACGAAATCGTCATGGACAAGGCGATGGTCGACACGAACGACGCCGCGTCCGCGACCTGCCAGGCGCCCAAGGTGTTCATGAACGAGAACGGCGGCTACGAGGTCTTCCGCGCCCACGCCGAGCTCCTCGGGCGGGCTGCCGAGTGGCGCGCTTGGACCGCCGACGAGACCTGCCCGCAGTCGACCGTCGTGTCCGATACCGTGGCCCCGACGACCATGACAGGCTTCTGCACGATCCAGGATGCGCTCGACTCCGAGGGCCCGACCAACGCACCCGGCCACGACGCCTTCGAGCCCAACGAGACGGCAGCCAACGGCTCGACGCAGACGCTGCCCGTCAACCTCGAAGGGCAGATCGCCGACGGCGACGTCGACTTCTTCGCGGTCACGGCACCCGGCACCGGCAAGCTCACGGTCGAGCTAGCGTTCACCCACAGCGAGGGCGACCTCGACCTCGAGGTGCAGAACAGCAGCGGCGCCGCCATCGGCACGAGCAACGGGACGGGCAACACGGAGACCGCCGGGGTCAACGTGACGGCCGGCCGCGTCGTCATCAAGGTCATCCTCTACGGCGGGACCAATCGCGCTCAGAAGTACACCCTCAAGGTGACGTTCGCGGGTGGCACGACGACGACCGCGCTGAACCCCGACCGCTTCGAGCCCAACGACGCGCTCACCCAGGTCGCGAACATCGTCATGGGGATCACCGACAACCTCACGATGTGTGGGGACCTCGACGTGTTCGCCGTGGACGTGACCGCTCGCGAAGTGACCGCGAAGGTCGACTTCAAGAACGCCGAGGGCGACCTCGACCTGCGTCTGTACGACGCGACTGGCGCGGTTGTCGGCACGTCCGACGGCACGGGCGATATCGAGACCATCACCAAAGCGGTGACGCCTGGTCGGTACCGGGTCGAGGTCCAGCGGTATGGCACGAGCACGAACACGTGCCAGGCGTACAAGCTGACGCTGTCGCAGCGGTGACCCGGGGGGCGCCCGCGCAAACGCAAACGCCCACGCCCGCGCAAACGCCCGCGCAAACGCAAACGCTCACGCCCGCGCAAACGCCCGCGCCTGCGCAAACGCCCGCGCCCGCGCAAACGCCCGAGCCCGAGCAAACGCCCACGCAAACGCCCGCGCCCGCGCCCGCGCAAACGCCCGCGCCCGCGCCTGCGCAAACGCCCGCGCCCGCGCAAACGCCCGCGCCCGCGCAAACGCCCATGCCCGCGCAAACGCCCGCGCCCGCGCAAACGCCCGCGCCCGCGCAAACGCCCACGCCCGCGCCCGCGCCAACGCCCACGCCCACGTGTTCGACTCGAACATCCGACGCGTCCGTGCTACGCGCATCCGACGCGCCGCGATTTCCGAGCAACCGGCGCAGGAGGAATCGTGACGACGACCAGCGCCGAACGAAAAGGATTTCTCGCGTGGGTGGAACGGACCGGCAACAAGCTGCCCGACCCGGTTTTCATCTTCCTCTACCTCATCGGGGCGCTGATCCTGGTCTCGCTCATCGCCGCGGCGACGGGCCTTTCGGCGGGGCATCCGACCGAGCTCGGCAAAGACGGGCTACCCAAGCTCATCGAGGCGCAGAGCCTGCTCTCCGGTGACAACCTGAGGCGCCTCTTCGTCGACATGCCCAAGACGTTCACACACTTCCATCCGCTCGGATATGTGCTCGTCGTGATGCTCGGTGCGGGTGTGGCCGAGCGCTCGGGCCTGTTCTCGACCGCCATGCGGGCCGCCGTGAAGCGCGCGCCGGTTGGCCTCCTGACGCCGGTCGTCGCACTCGTTGCGATGATCTCGAATCACGCGGCCGACGCGGCCTACGTCGTACTCATCCCGCTCGCAGGGGTGCTCTATGCCGCGGCTGGCCGTCACCCACTCGCCGGAATCGCGGCCGCGTTCGCAGGTGTCTCGGGCGGCTTCTCCGCCAACATCGCGCCGGGCCAGCTCGACGCATTGCTCTTCGGAATCACTCAGCAATCGGCGGTGACGCTGGTGCCCGGATACCACGCGAACATCGCTGGCAACTGGTACTTCATCGTCGCACTCACCGTCCTCCTGCTACCGATCATCTGGTGGGTGACCGACAAGGTCATCGAGCCGCGACTCGGTCCATGGGCACCCCAGGCGAGCGAGCCGCTTCCTGACGACGAGACCGGCCAGGTCGCACACCGCGAGAAGAATGGCCTCGTGTGGGCGGGCATCGCATCGCTCGTTGTCGTCGGGCTCTGGGTCCTCTTTACGATCGGCCCAGGCACTCCGCTCATCGACGAGACCGCGTGTAGTGACACTGCGATGGCCGCCGGCGAGTGCTCGGCCCAGGCTCGCCTGACACCGTTCTATCAGTCACTCGTCGCGGGCTTCTTGTTCCTCTTCTTGTTGGCAGGCTGGGCCTACGGCAAGGCCGCGGGCACCATCAAGACCCACCGCGATCTCATCAAGATGATGAGCGAATCCATGAAGGAGCTGGCGTACTACCTCGTGCTCGCGTTCGTGGCTGCGCACTTCGTAGCGATGTTCAACTGGTCCAACCTCGGGCTCATCAGCGCGGTCCACGGAGCCGAGGCCATCAAGGGTTCGGGCCTGCCTCTGCCCATCGTGCTCGGCCTCATCGTCCTGTTCTCGGCGGTCATCAACCTGTTCATCGGATCGGCCAGCGCGAAGTGGGCCCTGCTCGCTCCCGTGCTCGTTCCGATGCTCATGCTGCTCGGCGTCTCGCCCGAGGGCGCGACCGCGGCCTATCGGGTGGGCGACTCGGCGACCAACATCATCACCCCACTCATGGTCTACTTCCCGCTCATCCTCGTGTTCTGCCAGCGCTGGAAGCCTGACTTCGGCATCGGCAGCCTGACCGCGATGATGATCCCCTACTCGGTGTGGATCCTCATCGGTGGTGTCGTGATGACCGTGTGTTGGGTGCTGTTCGGCATCGACCTCGGGCCGGGCGCACCGGTCGACTACGTCGTGCCGGCGACGCGCTGAGCGGACGCGCGGGGGCCTGCGCCGACGCGAGGGCCCGGGCCCACGCAAGCGCCCACGCCCACACAAACTCGTGCGCCCGCGCCCGGGCCCACGCCCACGCAAGCGCCCGCGCCCGGGCCCACGCAAGCGCCCGCGCCCACGCAAGCGCCCGCGCCCGCGCACGCGCCGGCGGCCGAGCATGCGCCGGGGGTCGAGCATGCGTCCGCGTTGCTCCGTTCGGAGGTTGAGTCGTTCGTGCGCCTCTTCATTCTCGCCGCGTGCTCGGCCGCCGCAAGGCCGAGCCGTCCTCGCTCTCCTCCCCGTGCTCGCCGCGATGCGCGGCTGTGCGCGGGTCCGGGGAGCTGCGGGCGGTCGCGGCTTTGCCGCGAGCCTTGCGGCGGCCTGCGCGCGCGGCGGGTGGGGTGAGGCGTTCCCGGAACGGACCGGGACCTCATCCTAGGATTCGGACATGTTGAACATCTACTCGGATACCATCGCCATCGCTCGGGACGCCGGGCTGGCTTCGCGGGTCATCGCCACCCATGATTCGGACCTCGCGCGACAGCTGCGACGGGCGGCGACGTCCATCGCCCTGAATGTCGCGGAGGGCTCTGGGGTCCAGGGTGGCAATCGTCGGCAGCGGTACCTGACAGCGCTGGGGTCGGCTCGGGAGACGATGGCCTGCTTCGATGTCGCAGTCGCGATGGACTACGTCGCGCCGCTCGATGAGGTCGCGGTCGACCGGCTCGACAAGGTCATCGCGACGCTGGTTCGGGTTAGTCGCTGACGGGTGCTGGACGGCCTCGGGGCTTCGGCTCCGGGGTCGTCGATGCGCATGCCCACGCAAACGCCCACGCCCGCGCCAGCGCCCGCGCCCACGCAGGCGCCCTCGCCCACGCAAGCGCCCTCGCCCACGCATGCGCCCTCGCCCACGCAGGCGCCCTCGCCTACGCAAGCGCACGCGCCCACGCAAGCGCACGCGCCCACACCCACGCAAGCGCCCACGCCCGGGTTATCTCGATGCTCAAGATACCTACTCCAGGCACAGCCGCCGGGCAAACCCGCCTCGGCCCCCCGAGGCGGGTCCCGTCGCCCGACTACTTCGCGACCCGCGTCAGCGTCCCGATGACCTGGCCGAGCCGTTCCAGCACAGCCGCGTCAGGCACGGCGATGTAGCCCATCGCGACACCGACATCGAAGCAGGCCCGCGTCTCGCGCGCCGAGCCGAGAGCCGTCGCATAACGCGAGCGTCGATTGCCGCCGGCCGAGCCGCTGCCCTCCGCAATGTTGAGAGCGACAGAGCAGACGGCGCGCCGCAGCTGACGTGCCAGGTCCGAGTCACGACGCCCGATGGTATCGGCGATGGCAGCCGCGTCTTTCGCGACCTCGAGAGCGACAGAGTAGATACGCAACATGGTATTCCCCTTTGGTGATGGCCCGGCGTGGTGCCGGGGGCGCCACCCCACCCACTGGCGCGCGCAGGCTGGTGCAAGGCTCGCGGCCATGCCGCGACCGCCCGAAGCCACCCGGACCCACGCGCAGGCGCATCGCCGAGCATGGCGGTGGAGCGAAGCGACGACGCCCGACTGGGGCAGGGGCCCCAGGTAGCTCGCGAAGCGAGTGAGGATGGCGCCGGGCGGCTCGGCCTTGCAGCAGCCGAGCACGCCAGTACAGTGAAGAGCCCCGCAGCCACCCCACCTCCGGCAGGCGCAACGCAAGCGCCCACGCAGGCGCATGCGCCCGCGCCCACGCAAGCGCCCGCGCAAACGCCCGCGCCCACGCAAACGCCCACGCCCACGCAAGCGCCCTCGCCCACGCAAGCGCCCACGCCCGCGCAAACGCCCACGCACGCAGGCGCTCACGCCCGCGCATACGCCCACACCCACGCAGGCGCACGCGCCCTCGCAAGCGCAAACGCCCGCGCCCACGCAAGCGCCCACGGCCGGGTTATCTCGATGCTCAAGATACCTATTCCGGGCGCAGCCCACGGGCAAACCCGCCCCGGATACCCGAGACGGGTCGCGTCACCCGACCTGCTTCGCGACGCGCGTCGGCGTCCCGATGACCTGGCCGAGCCGTTCCAGCACACCCGCGTCGGGTACCCCGATGAAGCCCATCGCAACACCGACATCGAGGCAGGCCCGCGTCTCCCGAGCCGAACCGAGAGCGGTTGGTCTTGATCGGATCTTGATGTGCCACCCCCATTTATTGACACCGCCTTGACCGCAATAACCCTACTTTCCTCTCGCTCGGGCCACTCCCCTCCGCGCCAGCTGAGACCGACGTGAGTGCGTTGGACCAGAGCGGGATTCATCTACTGCGCTCGTATTCGCTGCGGAGGACGCACCTCCGCGCCAACGGAGGCTTCATGCGTCTTTCATACTGGTTCTTCGCCCCGCTGTTCACGCTCACCACCATTGCCGCGCGCGCCGATGATACCGGCCCCGTGGTGACGTTGTCGGGCTTCGTCGACAGCTCGCTGAGCTACACCTTCACGCCGAAGGCGCTCGCCGACCAGGGCCTGGTCATCGGGCTCGACCAGGTCGAGCTCGACATCGACGTGGCCGCAGGTGGCAGCCTCCAATTGCGCGTCGACCTCGAGTTCCTCCCTTCCGCGATGCTCAATGCGGCCGACGGACCGGTTGCGATGTACGATCGTATTGTCGAGCAGGCCTACGGCGTCTACACGATCGGCCAGAGCGAGTGGTTCGTCAGGGCCGGCAAGTGGAACGCGCCGATCGGCTTCGAGGTCATCGATCCGACCGGCCTCTGGCAGTGGTCCCACGGTCTCCTCTTTTCGCTCGCAACCCCGGCCAACCTCACCGGCGTCTCCTTCGGCTGGGCCGGCGAGTCGACCGCTGTGCAGCTCTGGGTGAGCAACGACTGGGACGAGCCGGCGACCTACAAGCACGCGAGCCTCGGCGGCCGCTTCCAGCAGGCGCTCGGCGCCGCCGGCGCCATCGGCGTGTCCGCGACCTTCGGCAAGCTCGCCGAGGCCGACCCGAAGCTGATGCTCGACGTCGATCTGACACTCGGTTTCGGGGACTTCAAGCTCGGCGCCGAATTCAACTTCGGCAGCCAGGGCGACGCCTCGTCGATCGGCGCGCTCATCGCGCTCAACTATGCGTTCACCGACGCCTTCAGCATGACCCTGCGCGGCGACTACCTCGATCGCGAGATCATCGGCAGCCAGTACAAGGGTGCCTCGGCCACGCTTGCGGGGCTCCTCAACCTCACCCAGGGCTTCGACCTCATCGCCGAGCTGCGCGCGGACTTCCCCGACGGCGACGACACCGCAGTCCTCGGCGCGCTGGAGCTGCTCGCGTCGTTCTAGGTAGCAGGCTTCGGGGCCGCGGCTCGATCCCAAGGTGAGAGCCTCGTGGCCGCCACCGAGGAAGACCTCGCCCGCCTGCGGCAGCGCGCCTTTGCTCACCACGAAGTGAGACAATCAATGACCATGCGCCCGAAGATCCTCATCGTCGACAACGAGAAGAACATCAGTATTGCCATGGTGCATGCGCTCGAGACGAGCGGGTTCGATGTCGAGTCGGCCAGCGACGGAGAGCAGGCACTGCGGATGCTCGACGCCTCGCCCTTTGACCTCGTGTTCCTCGGTCTCGAGATGCCTGGGATGGACAACATGGAGGTGCTGCGCCGGACGAGGCAGAGCTGGCCCGTGACGCGCGTGATCATCATTGCGGCACACGGGACCGTGGTCGACGCCGTCAAGGCCATGAAGCTCGGAGCCTCGGACTTCATCCAGAAGCCGTCCACCCCCGAGGAGATGATAGAGCTGGCCAAGAGCGCGATGGTGCCGTTGCCACAGGACGCGCATACCGAGGTTTATGAGTACTGCCTCGCGGAGGCGAGACGGTCGATCGCCCAAAGACGGCTCGGCCCCGCAATCAGCGACATTCGCAAGGCCTTTGGGCTGGATGCGACTCGGCCGGAGGCGTTCAATCTCCTCGGCGTCGCGGTCCACATGAGCGGCCAGCGGTATAAGGCCCAGGACTACTTTCGCGCCGCTAACGCGCTGGCGCCGACGTACAAGCCAGCGCGCGACAACCTCGAGCGCAGCGCGAGCGGCGGAGTGTTCTTTGAGCTGTCGCTGGGTGCCGACGCGGAAGATGCGCAGTGACGAGTGCAGGAAGAAGCACCCCCGAGTGTGTAGGACAATCAAAGCAGTTCGGTGTGTCGAGCATCGAGGCGCCCGGGTGGTTCGCCGCGTCGTGACCAGGCCGATGCGAGGGTCTGGGTCGAGCTCTCGATGGCGCGGGTTGGAGTCCTCGGCTTCGATGGCGGCCGGAGCAGCCTCCTGAGGCGGGATTGAAGCACAGCCAGGAAGACCCCGAAGGCGGCCGTCGCCAGGTCGGCGTCGAAGGCGACCACACGCACCCGCCCACGCCCACGCAAGCGCCCACGCCCACGCATGTGCCCACGCCCACGCAAGCGCCCACGCTCACGCCCACGCATGCGCCTGCGCCCACGCTCACGCCCCCGCAAGCGCCTGCGCCCACGCATGCGCCCACCCAAGCGCTCACGCACACGCAAGCGCTCACGCACACGCAAGCGCCCACGCATGCGCCTGCGCCCACCCAAGCGCTCACGCCAACGCACACGCAAGCGCTCACGCACACGCAAGCGCTCACGCACACGCAAGCGCTCACGCACACGCAAGCGCTCACGCACACGCAAGCGCTCACGCACACGCAAGCGCCCACGCATGCGCCTGCGCCCACCCAAGCGCTCACGCAAGCGCTCACGCCAACGCAAGCGCCCACGCCCGCGCCCGCGCCTACGCAAGCGCCCACGCCCGCGCCCGCGCCTACGCAAGCGCCCATGCGTCCACGCCCGGGTTATCTCGATGCTCAAGATACCCATTCCAGGCGCAGCCCACGGGCAAACCCGCCCCGGATACCCGAGGCGGGTCGCGTCACCCGACCTGCTTCGCGACGCGCGTCGGCGTACCGATGACCTGGCCGAGCCGTTCCAGCACACCCGTGTCGGGTACCCCGGCGCCAGGAACGGTCACCAAGCAAGGGCTGGCGCCCTCGCCGAACCTGACCCTTGACGACCCGAACCCGTTTGCTTTGCGCCTTACTCTCCTGCGTTCGTCGACGACGCGGACGCAGGTCCTACTGCACCCCGGGACCCGGACCAACCCGTCGGCATCGGCATCTTCCGACCCGAAGATCACCCGCCGGCCTGTCTGCGCCCTCTGCCGCGCCAGGAACGGCCAAGAAGCTGCGCCCCGCCCGCTTTCCGACCTCGGCCCTGGACAGCCCGACCCCGTTTGTCTTCCTACGCACTCGGCTTCTGCGCGAACCTCTGAAGTGCCCATGGGCGGACGCCCACCACCGAGGATGGAAACGCCCATGGGCACGTCCGCGGTCCTAGATCACTTGAAGCTCGCCAGCTGGCGGAGCTTCTGACCTATCGCGTCGGCCTGCCGCTTGACGACGTTCCACTGGCCCCGGACCGCGTAGTACTCCTGTTGGATCTGCGGCACCTTCGCCCACAGCGATTCGACCTGCCTGTCGTTGTGCGCCATCGCGATGGTCGCCACCACCTTCGTCGCCGCGAAGGCGAAGTTGACGGGCGTCGGAGCCATCGCGAGCGTCGGCAGGTCACCGGCAATCGACAGCATCGCGCTAGCCTCGGGCGGCATGCTGAAACCATTCGCCTGGGCGATGTCGCTCGACGCGCGCGGCATCGTCATCTTGATTTCGGTCACGAGCTTGGCCCAGTGCGCCGGTTCGACGGCCTTGGTCCCGATGGCCTTGTCGATCGACGGCACCGACCCGGCCATCTGGAGGCAGCTCCCGAGTCCCATCAGAGTGTTCGCGGCCGCGTGCGACCAGGCGGTGGCCTTCTCCTTCTGTTTGGCCGCCTCGATGGCGTCGTATACGAGCTCGCGCAGGAGCTTCTCTTGCGCACTCAGCACGCTGACGAGCCTCAGCATCGATTGGTGTCGCGTGGCGATCTTCTTGAGGTACGGACCCAGCTTCGCGCGCGTGTGTTTGATCGCCGCCGCGCGCTGAGCCGCGGTCCGCCCCGGTTTGAGCTGGACGGACTTGCCAGCGGCCTCCTTGAGCTGCACTGCCTCGTCCGACGAGGCACCCACGACTTCCGCGAGCGCCTCCCAGAACAGCCCGTCGTCAGCGCCGTCCTCGGTCTCGGTCCCGCCCCCTTCCGACTCGGCCGCCATCTCGTCGGCGACCTTCATGGTCTCGTCAGCCTGCTCCGAGGTCGCGACCCCGATCTCGCTATCGGCGGCATCCTTCTTCTGGACGCCCTTGCCCACATCGCCCGACTTCGCGCCACCGAGCAGGTCCTCGGCGCTCTTGCCCTGCACGACCCGGTCGGCGATCGCATCGGCCTGCTGCTCATAGGCGTCGCCGCTCTTTCCGACCCCCTGGCTCAGACTGACTCCCTGTCTCTGCTGGACGATGTGAGCCGCCTCATGGGCCGCCGTGTGCAGGTCGGGGGCACCCTTGAACGCGATGTTGTCCCCGCTCGCATACGCCTCGGCCCCCATCGCGTCGCATGCTTCTCCCGCGCGGCCCCCCAGGTGCGCCTTCACTCCGCTCACGTCTTGTTTTCCGAATGACTTCTGAATCGCCGCTAGGTGGGGCATCGCGCCACCGGACCCGGCAGTTCCCTTCTTCGCGGCGGCGTGGACCGCGTCCGGGTCGCCTCGACGTTGCACCGGCGCGAGACACTGCACGGCTTCGCCGTAGCTCATGCCCCGGAGCCTGTCCCGTAGCGGGCTCCCGCCCGAGCTCGTGGCAGCGGGCGTACCGGCCCCGCTCGAGGTGTTGGTAGGCTGCTTGCTGATCGAGGTGTTCGTAGGCTGCTTGCTGACGTCGTGCATGGAGTCTCCCGGATCGCTCGCCACGAGCCTACCGCGTCGAGAGACGCGCTCCGCCACACGATTTGTAGAGTCCCCGGATTTTGAGCAGACCTGCTCAGGGCCGCCGGTTGATATGCTCAGCTCTGGGCGCGACGACTGGTCGGGGTACGGAGCGTGCACGTCGGGGAAGCGGTGCTGGATGTCGAGGATCTCGTCGAAGCGCCGCATGAAGGCGTCGAAGAGGTTCGGGTCGAAGTGTCGCGGCCCTTACCGCCCTCTTCAGGAACTTTGCGGCGTCCCGCTGAGCTCCCTTGCAAGCGTCTTCACCGAGCACGTCATCGGCCAGCTCCTTCGCACGTTGCCAGTTCTTTTGACCTGCCAGACACGAAGCCGCCTGGAGCGTGTCGAAGCAAACAACCGCCTTCGGGATCTTCGGGTGCGAGACGGCCTCGGGGCTGGCGCTCCGGGGTCGTCGATAACCACGCCCACGCGACAGCGAGCGCACACGCCCGCGCCCGCACAAGCGCCCACGCCCACGCCCGCGCAGCCAATATCTCGACAACCAAGATATCCAACCCGGGCGCATCCGACGTCCGAACCCGCCCCGGAGCACCGAGGCGGGTCCCCGTCGCCCGACCTACTTCGCGACCCGCGTCAGCGTCCCGATGACCTGGCCGAGTCGTTCGAGCACACCCGCGTCGGGCACCGCGATGTAGCCCATCGCGACACTGATATCGAAGCAGGCCCGCGTCTCCCGCGCCGAGCCGAGAGCCGTCGCATAACGCGAGCGTCGATTGCCGCCGGCCGAGCCGCTGCCCTCCGCGATGTTGAGAGCGACGGAGCACACGGCGCGTCGCAGCTGACGTGCCAGGTCCGAGTCGCGACGCCCGATGGCATCGGCGATGACGGCCGCGTCCCTCGCGACCTCGAGAGCGACAGAGTAGATACGCAACATGGTGAACGTCCTTGGTGATGGCCCGGCGAAGCTGCCGGGGACGCCCACCCCCACACTGGCGCGCGCAGGCTGGTGCAAGGCTCGCTGCGCTTTGCGCAGCGACCGCCCGCAGCCACCCGGACCCACGCGCAGGCGCATCGCCGAGCATGGGGAGGATGGCGAGGACGGCTCGGCCTTGCAGCAGCCGAGCACGCCAGTACGATGACGAGACCCGCAGCCACCCCCACCTCCGGCAGGAGCAACGCAAGCGCCCACGCCCACGCAAGCGCCCACGCAAGCGCCCGCGCCAACGCAAACGCCCACGCCCACGCAAGCGCCCACGCAAACGCCCACGCCCACGCAAACGCCCACGCCCACGCAAGCGCCCACGCCCACGCAAGCGCCCACGCAAGCGCCCACGCCCACGCAAGCGCCCACGCCCACGCAAGCGCCCGCGCCCGCGCCCGCGCCCGCGCCCACGCCCCCTTCAGGTCACGGCGTCCCCATCAGCACAAACGGCGCCCAGTACCCCGGATGCTCCGTCGCCGGCTGCGCAATCAACCGCTTCTGCGCGTCCGCCAGCGCGTCCGCGTAGCTCTTGTCGGCTCGGATCTCGTGGTAAAAGTGACCCATCAGCTCGGCCGTCGAGCGGTCATCGACCTCCCACAGGGTCGCCATCACCGAGTGCACACGCCCCCGCTGGAACTGGTAGGCGAGGCCCGCAATCTCGAGGCCCGAGCCGCCCGTCAGCACCGCCGTCTGGCACGCCGACAGCACCACGAGTTGGGTCTTCACCGGGTCGAGGGCAGGGATGTCCCCGTACGAGAGGGCCTTGTCGAAGAGCAGGATGTTCGACAGCTCCGGGTTCTTCGCGTCGAGGCGGCCATGCGTCGCGAAGTGGACGATCTCGTAGCCGGGCACCCTGATCTTGTGGCGCAGCGTCATCGAGCTCGCGTCCTTGCCCTCGAAGATGTCGACCTTGGCCAGCGCCTTCTTGACCTCGACGAGCTCGAGATGGGCGTTGGGCAAAGACCCGTCGGGGTCGACGAGCGCCATGACCGATGCGTCGGGTCCACCGCGTGGCGCGGCCGTCGCGAACTTCTCGCGGTCGAGCGCTGTCACGCTGACGATGGACGTCTTCTCGACGAGCCACTGCTTGCCGTCGTGGAGCGCCGAAAACGGCAGGTAGCGCAGCGACCCGGTCGGGCTCAGGACCAGCGTCCTGGGTGTCCCCATGGCGTCGATGGCCGGCCTCAACAGCAGGTCGTAGAGACGCTGGGCCTGTGGCTTGAGCCGAGCGAGGGAGGCCTTGCCCTTCACCCCGGCGGCGTTCTTCGGGTCGACCTCACGCACGAAGTCCGTCACGAGCTTGTCGACCTCAACCGACGTGATGGAGGTCGTGTAGTGGGTCAGCACGTCCTTCGTCATGGCGAAAACGACTACGCTGTCGTCGAGCGCGACGGGGGCGATGACGAGCACTCCATCCGCCAGATACTGCTGGAGTTTTTCGAGCTGGAGCGGGCGCACGGCGTAGCGGTCGAAGAGCGCGTCGTTGCGGTCGAGGCTCTCCATGAACTCGGCCCGACGCTTCTTGGCCGCCGCGATGAGGTCGTCGAGTTGTTTGATTTTCGAGGTATTCGGCGTGGGCTTCCCGAACTCCTCGTCGAGCATCTTCTGGAGGCGCTTCTCCTGGACGTCGAGCTCGATGGCGAGCGAAGCGTTCTGGTCGCTGCCGCCCGCCCGCTTGTCGAGGTCGCGCAGCTCGGCGACCTTGCTGCGCTCCAGATACTGGAACCCTGCGTCCACCCGCCCCTCCGCCAGCAGCAGCTTCACGAGCAGGCGGAAGACCTCGACCTTGTCGCCGTGTTGACGCGCGTTCGAGTCGTCGCTCAGGACGACCTCGGACTTCTCGATCTCCCGCGCAGCCTCCTCGAGCAGCGTAATCGCCGCCTTACGTTCGCCGCGTTTGCTCTCGAGCAATGCCAACTGATGAAGCGCCTCCCAGTCGGCCGCACCACCCGTCGCCCGGGCGATCGTCACCGACTTCTCGAGGGCCGCCCGCGCCTCGTCGTAACGCCCCGCCGCCGACAAGATACGCCCTAGGACAGCATAGGCCCCATGTGCCGAGCCCTTACGCGACTCCTCGAGCTTCAGCGCCTCCTCGGCGTAGCGAAGCGCTTCGGCATGCCGTCCTCGATCGGACTCGAATCGCGCGAGAACCGCGAGCAGGCCCGGCACACGTCCAGGACTCTTTGTGCGCGCCCGCGTCAGCGCGAGGAGCAGCTCACCCTCGGCCTCGGCGCTCCTTCCGAGGAGGGCCAGCGCCTCCCCCCGCGCCGATGGCAGCGCCACTTCGAACTGCGCGTCGAGCGAGCTGCCTCCGGCCGCCTCGGCCTGTCGATACCCCTCGAGCGCGCGCTCGAGGTCACGAAGGCGGGCATAGGTCAGCGAACGATTGAAGAGGATCGCGGCTTTGCCGTAGCGGAAGTGTGCCTCGGTCATGAGGCGCAACGCCTCGTCCAACAGCTCGAGCTCTTTGCGGACGTCGTTGTACGACTGATAGACCCGCGACAAGGTGTTGAGCGCCCACGCGACGGCATAGGGATCATCGTTCTGTCGCGCCAGCGCGAGCGACTCTTCGGCGTTCTTCTTCGCCTCGGCCAGCCGCCCCGTGTCGGTCTGAACCCACGCGAGCTGCTGCAACGCCTCCACCATCGAGGGGCGATTGCCGCTCTGTTTGGCGAGTGTCAGCACCCGCGCCATGACCTCCTCCTGGCGGACGAGATTCCCTTGATTACCATAGACATATCGCAGGCCCGTGAGCGCGCGGATGATGCCATTCACGTCCTGATTCTTCTCGGCCAGCGCCAGCGCCTCGTTCGCTCGCACCAGCGCCGGCTCCGGCATGCCCTCGCTGACGTCGAGGGTCGAGAGCGCCAACAACACATCGATGGCGAACCCGGGTTCAGCCGTCCGGTCTTTGGGCATGAGCTGCTCGAACATGGTCCGCGCGCTCTTGCGCCGCTTCGCATCGTCGGCGTGGATCCGCGCGAGCCACAGCTTGGCCGCGATGAGCTCCTGCTTGTCCCCCGTCTTCTCGAGCAATGCGATGCAGGCGACCACCAGCTTCTCGGCCGCCGCCTCGTCGCCACGCTTGAAGCGCGCGGTCGCCATCCGCTGCACCGCGTTGGCCTCCAGGACTCGCCACTTCAGGCGTTTGTAGATGTCGCGCGCCACCGCGAACTCGGCCTCGGCGGCCTCGGTCCGCTGAAGGCTCAGGTGCAGTTGGCCGAGCTCGATGCGCACCTCGGCCTGACTGCCTTGAGCGTCGAGCTCGGTGTAGAGCGAGAGCGCCCGCTCGAACGCCTTCTTCGCAGCCTCGCGGTCGCCCGACTCGACCTGGATCTTGCCGACCTGGACGGACTGCCAGGCGATGCCACTCTTGTCGCCGAGCGCTTCGCGTAGCCCCATGGCCGCTTCGTGGCGACTGAGCGCGTCGGGCAAGCGCCCCATGCTCCAGAGCGCCTGCGCTTCGGCACCCAGCGCTTTGGCGCGAGCGGCACCGAGCCCGGCCTGCTCGGCGACGGCGGCCGAGCGTGCATAGTGCATGGCTGCCTCTTCGTAGCGCGAGCGTGTGTAGTACATGTCGCCTACCGAGTAGGCCACCGCGGCCGTGCGTTCGACGTCCCCGAGCTCACCCGCAAGTGCCTCGACCAAGGCGTGTAGCGCCTCGGCCTCTGCCAGCTCGCCAAGCTTCACGTGTGCCTTCGCGATGGCCTCCATGAGCTCCATCTCGCGGGCGCGCGCCCCTTTGCTGCCCGTCGCGCGGTAACGTGCGAGCAGAGGCGTGAGCAGGTCGATGACCTCACGATACTGCCCGCGGCGCTGCAGCACCTGGGCAGCATAGATGCTCGGAAAGACCTCGGCCGCCGACACGTGGGCCTTGTACATCGGGCTCTTCAGGGCCGGCAGCCGGTCGGCGATGGTCTGTTGGATGGTCGTGAGCAGAGCCAGCGCCTCGTCGTCGCGTTCGACGTGGGCCAGGAGTGCCAACGCGTTGTTGAGGCAGATGATACCCTCCATCGTGGCCTCGTCGGTGCCGACGGACAGGTAGGCGGCGCTCGCCTCGCGGTAGGTCTTGACCGTCTCGGGGACACGCTTGGGTTGCTTGTGCAGCGCTCGGGCACGGATTTGGGCGTGCTCCGCCTTGATGATGGGTGAAGCCTTGGCGAGCCCGCCCCTGACCTTGATGACCTGGTCCAGTACCTTGATGGTCGCGAAGCCTTCCTCGACGCGGGATGCGGGAAGGCCGTCGACCTGGCCACGGGCCCAGCCGATGAGGTCCTTGAGCTGGTCGTCGGTGAGCGCCTTGGCGAGGTCGTCACGTGTCTTGCCTTGCGTGTCGCGGAGCTCTGCGAAACGATCGATGTGGGCGGGCGGCGAGAAGTTGATGAGCCAGGTCGCGTAGGTCTCGCTGATCTTCCACGGCTTGCCGATGTACTTGCCCGGGAAGTCGAGGACGAAGCGAAGGAACTCGAGGTAGTCGCGCTCATCGTTCTGCTCGAGGATGGCGACGACGCCTGTGCCCTTCCAGCGCGTGCGGGTCTGGATCTGAGGCAGCTCGTGACAGAACTCGACGACCTCACGACCCGCGACGACCATCTTCGCGAGCGTGGCCTTCTCGACGGAGTCGTCCTTTGCCGCCAGCAAATCCGCCCCCGGCACGAGCGGCTGCTTCATGTTGTCGAGGAACTCGATGCCAATCATGTAGAGGCGGAACAGAGTGCCGCGATGGACATCGGCTGGCACGAGCGCCCGCAGCTCGAGCTGCGCCTTCTCGACCACCTTCGTCGGGTCCGTGACCGTGCCGGGTTGGATCCGTGCGACGGACTCCTGGGGTCGCACCTCGATGACCTCGGCGCGCGCCACGACCTCGCCGACCCCGGAGGTCTCGCCGGGCCCGAAGAGGTCACCGATTGCGCCTTTGACGATGCCATGTTCCGAGCCGCGCGCGATGCGGACGAGCAGGTTCTTGTCCTTGTCCGCCGACACCCCGAGGACCGGGCACATCATGTGCTCTTCGACGAGTCGGGCTGCGGCGTGTGCCGATTCGATGGCCACCGAGGGCGCGAGTCCGATGCTGAGCAGGGCAGCGAGTAGGATCACGCTTCTGGATGACACCGTCGCGACCGCGGCTCGATTCGTCATGGCCTATCCTCCATCGATGGCAGACACCTTGACCACGACGCCCTCGCGGCTCGTGTGGATGACGCCGAGCGGCACGCCGTAGGCGGGACACGCGGTCATGTAGATCGACTCGCCCGTGTCCGACACACCCTGGAGCTCGACGCCGTCGCAGCCACAGACCCAGGTGTCGAACGAGCTGAGAGCTGCCGGCACCGAGCGATGGTCGCGCAGGGCGAGGTCGGTGTCGGCGTACGGCGGCTCGAGCGCGCCGGCAAGCTGGATACGCGTCATGAGACCGCCGTCAGGGGCCTTGCATCCCGTCACGCCGAGCGACGTTCCCGAGCGTGCGATGGCGCCGGCGGGAGGCAGGGTCCAGGTCGCGGTGTAGCCGGCTGGACACTGGCCGACGGGCCCCTTGAAGGCGACCACCTCGGGCAAGGAAGCGGCGGCCTTCTTGCCGCCCTTGCAGGTCAGGGCGCGTGAGATCATCGGCATGCGGGCAGGCGCCGGATAGCTCGCGAGGCGATCGACCGCGAGCCCGAGCTCGGCGTGTGGGGTGAAGCTCGCCTTCTTCCCGACCAGCCGCTTGGCCCACTCACCCGCGGCGGCTTTGTCCGACGGAGGTGGAGGGACGTCGCCCGCGACGAAGCCGAGGAACGCGAACAACGCCTCGTTGGCGAGCACCGCGTTCTTCACGGCCTGAGGCGAGTTGGACCCGATGCGACGCTTGGCGCGTCCGTGCCAGCGGGTGACCTCGGCCGTCTCGCCCATATAGAAGGAAGCGCAGGCGCGACCGCTGTCCGTGACGAGCGCATCGGCCCCGAGCTCGGCGGCGCGGTCGAAGAGTTTCTTCGCCTGGGCGAAGGCCCGTTTGGCGCGTGCGCGTTCATCGGTCGAGCGGACCCGGGACGCGACGGCCTCTTCGGCGAGTGGGGTGTGGGAGGCGAAGATGGCGCGGCAACGCAGGCCCGCGAGGTCGTGTCCGGTCCCGTCCAACGACTCGAGCCAGGGGGCGTTGGGCGCCGCCTCGAGCATGAGCGCGAGCGCACGCATGACCTTCACTTCGGGGAGCGGGACACCGTCGCCCTCGATGAGCTCGTCGGCCCACTCGAGCAGGCGCACGGCCGACTGGGGCTCGCCCGAGAAGGCGAGTGTCACGCCGGCGGAGTAGAGACCTTCGTAGGCGTCGAAGCGCTCGAGCGCCGACATGAGGGCTTTCTCACGGCCCTTGCGGACCTTCTCACGTGTCTTGAACTCGGCTTCGAGAAACGCGCTGACGGTGTTCTGCTTGGCCAGGCCACGCGTCGAGTAGCCACCGATGGCCGCGAAGAATGCACCGCGGAAGTCGGCGAGCTGCTCTTCGTCGGAGCCGCGGCCGGGTCGCTCGAAGGCGCCGAGCTGGCAGCCGTCGGCGGAGAAGTCGTTGACGCGATGGCCGAGCTCGTGGCCGAGGATGAAGCCGAGGAAGTCTTCGGTGTAGGTCGCGCCCGGGCCGTAGATCTTCTCGACCAGCGTGTAGGGAACATAGACGGTCGGAGGCGCGCCGGGGCAGATATAGGCGGCGGGGGCAAAGGGCTTACCGGCGTTCTGGGCGGTCGAGGCCAGCACCGTGATGGCCGTCTCGCGACCGGTGAGGGCGGCGACCGGAGGTGCGACACGACGCCAAACGCCGAGCACCTTCTTCGCCATCGGGTCTTCGGCGGCCAGCTTGGGGGCGGCTTCGAAGGCGGCGCAGATGGCGTCGGCCGGAGCGCGTTTGCCGTCGTCGCAGCTCGGCTCACCGTCATGCGCGTTGGCGTTCGAGGCGGCGCCGAGCGCGAGAAGAACGGCGGCGACATGGAAGAGGCGTTTGCCTGGACGGGACATCGGGTGGGCTCTCCTCGTGGTGGGGTTCATGACACGGGAGACGGCTGTGTCATGTCGAGTTCAAATCATGTCCGGCCGTACGTCAAACCATCAGCGCTTTCACCCGAACCTCCGCGTGGTCGACCGGATTCCGATTCAGATCATTGGCACAGGAGCGCGACAAGGAGACTACTCAAGTACGGTAAACAGCCTGAATCACTTCACTTTGATGGATTGCCGAGCGGGGCTGAGTGCTGTTATCCTCCGCCCATCCGTCGGAGTTCGGCGCCGTCCGAGGCCGAATCACCACCCGAGTCGACAACCATCTACCCCCTCCACCACATGTTGGGAGCAACCATGAATCACGCAGCCCGAGGCGGACCCCGCCTGGTTTCCATCGTCGCCCTATCCATGCTGATAGGTGCATGCGCCACCAAGCCCAAGTGGACGGAGTCCACCCTCGAGCTCAAGGTCGAGGGCATCGAGCTGCAGGGGGACAAGATCTCTCGTGCGGGTTGGGCCGGCACCGGCTTCTGGGTCGACGAGGACACACTCGTCACCAACGCCCACGTCGCGACCCGCGGCCATCGCATCGTCGGCGTCCACGACGACAAGCAGAAGTACCACTTCGACACCATCGTCGCGATCGACCGCGTCGCTGACATTGCGATCCTGAAGGCCGACCGCAAGGGCGACAAGGGTGGCGTCGAGTTCATCGACAAGCCCAAGAACGCCAAGGATCTGCGCGGGCGTGCGCTCATGCTCGTCGGCAACTCGGGCGGCATCGGGCTCGGCTTCTATGAAGGTCGCGTGACCAACGTCATCGGTGAAGCTCCCGAGGAGATCCTGCTCCATGACACACGCGTCGTCGGCGGCTCTTCGGGCAGCGCCATCTACGACAAGGAAGAGGGCAAGGTCATGGGCATCCACTTCGCGGGGAGCTCGGACCTCGACGCCAAGTTCGCGTCGCCGTCGTGGCGCATCCAGAAGCTCCTGGCCGAGTCGAAGAAGAACAAGGGCGTGCCGCTCGACCAGCTCTTCACGCTGCCCAACGTCATCGAGCTCGCGTCGATCTGGGGTCAGCGCGAGTTCTGCATCGCCGCCGGCCAGAAGGCGATGGTGAACTTCGAGGTGCGCCCGAGCACCGACGTCATCGCCTTCATCAAGCCGCGCGACCCGAACGCCGTCCTCGACACTGGCCTCGTCTACGGCGGCCAGCAGGTCACCTGGAGCGCGAAGTTCAAGGGCAACCTCGTGCTGCCGTTCTCGCTGCGCGGCGGCGGTCGTTACGACCTCGTCGTGGTGGCGCCCGAGGGCATGCCGGGCACCGTGTGTGGAATCCTGGGCGCGGGTGAAATCCAGTGGGAAAAGGGGATCAAGTGATGAACACGAAAACGCTGTCGCTGATGTCGCTCCTTGGCCTCCTGGCCGTGAGCCCTCTCGTCAACCCGGTGCAGTCGGCTCGCGCCGAAGACGCCCTGCCCAAACCCGCCGACGCTGACCTGCTCAACAAGAAGACGGTCAGTGTCCTGCCCGTCCTCGCGACCGGCCCGAGCCGCAAGGCGACCTTCCTCGAGGCGGCCTCGACGGCGCTGGTCGGGGACAAGAAGGCGCCGCTCATGCCGGGCGCCGTGACCTCCGTTACAGGCGGCACGGGCTTCGGCTTTGCGGGCGCGTCGACCGACAAGGACATCGCACTCCTGCAGCTCGGCTTCCTCGTTGGCAGCCTGCCGCTCAACGCCGACGACCCCAAGGCCTTCTCGGCCGCGGTGGACATGCTCGGTCAGGCGCGTGAGCTGCTCGCCGGCCTCGCCCCTGGTGTGCTGTCGGCCTATGATCGTTACGTTGCGAGCGCTCGTGGCGGGTCGATCGACATCCCGGCGCTGGCAGCTCTGTTCGAGGCCGCCGAGGGTGGCATCGCGACCGGCCCGCAGCGCGGTCACGGCTACATGACCGGTGGCCTCTGGTTTGGCCTCGCCACGGTCGGCGCTACCGCCGGTCCGGCCAACCCGGCCTTCGTTTCGATGGCGAGCCCGCTGGCCGTCCTCTTCGAGGAGGACGCGGAGTTCGAAGGCTCGGACCGCAAGCTCGCCGCGTCGTTGCGCCAGGTGGCGGGGCTCCTCAAAGCCGAGACCCTCGATGTCCAGGCGTTCTCGACCGCCGTGAGCGGGGCCTTCCAGGTCTCGGCGGACGCGCCCACGCCGTGAGCTCGTCGATGTGCACTATGTGAAGGTGTGAATCGGACAGAAAGGTCGGCGGCCCCAGAAAAGGGGTCGCCGATTTTTTTTGAGGTCGGGCTCGACTTCGTCTCCTCGGGTGCGCCAACGCCACCCTCGGCACACGGAGAACGACCATGACCCTTCGCAAACTGTTCGGCACCCTGACCCTCTCGGCTCTCCTCTCGACCTCGGCTTTCGCCAGCGATGGGCTCCCGGTCCCGCAGACGCTCATCGACGCGAAGGTCGTAAGCGTGCTCCCGGTCCTGACCTCGGGCCCGCGCGCCGCTGCCTACCAGCGCCTCGCCGCAATCATCGCCAACCGCGAAGGACAGGCCGGTGCGTTCAACCCTTCGAGCCTCGTGTCGCTCGATGGCGCTTCGGGCTTCGGCTTCGCCGGCGCCTCGACGGACGCCGACATCGCCATCCTGCGCCTGGCCTTCCTCGTCGGCTCGATCCCGGCCGTGGCGGGTGACCCGGTGGAGCTCGGCAAGATCGTCGCCGCCTACGACCGCAGCCGCGAGACGCTCGCCCCTCTCCTGCCGGAGGTCGTCGCTTCCGCCGACCAGCTCGTCACCGCCGCACGGGTCGGAAGGGTCGACGCGACCGCCCTCGCCTCGGCCATGAAGTTCGCCGAAGAGGGCATCGGCCACGGCCCCGCCCGCGCCCACGGCTACTTCGCCACGGGCCTCTGGCTCGGCCTCACCATGCACACCGTCAGCGGCGCGCGTGCCGACGAGACGCTGACCTCGATGGCATTCCCGCTCGCCGTCATGCTCGAGCAGGACGCCGAGTTCGGCGGCTCGGACCTGACCCTCGCCGCCCAGATGCGTAAGATCGCCTCGATGCTCAACGTCGGCGGCATCGACCTCGACGCCTACAAGTCGGCGCTCGCCACCGCGATGACGGTCGGCGCCGACCGCTGAACCGCCACGAACAGGGCACCCACGAGGGGTGCCCCTACGGGCCAGTCAGAGCAGTTCACGTCGGGCAGGTCTTGTACCTGCCCTTTGCTTTTCAGCAGACCCGACGGCGCTTGATGACGAGCAGCACGAGCGCCAGGCCGACGAACCACCAGGGGGTCGTCCCACCACCCGAGCAACCGCCGTCGCCGGTGGCGATGATGCCGTCATCGACGGGGTCACACGCGTCACCGAAGCCGTCGCCGTCGAGGTCGATCTGCTCGGCATTGCCGTCGATGGGGCAGTTGTCGATGGCGTCGGGGACACCGTCCTCGTCGCGGTCGCGGACGACCTCGGACTCACACGCGACCGTCGTGGCGTTGCCGCTCGGGTCGGTCGCGGTGATGCTCCAACGGACGAAGACCTGACCCTCGAAGTCGGCGCCCGCATCGACGTCGCCGACCACGACGGTCGCGCCTTCGATGCGCGCGTCACAGCCTTCGACGAGTGCGGTGTCGGTCCCACTGGCACGCTCGAAGCAGCCGAGCCCGTCGACGACGAGGGTCGCAGCACAAGCGTCGGTCGCACTCGCGCCAAAGACCGCCGGCAGAGCCGCCTCGTTGAGGACCGCCAACGCGTTGCAGCTCGCGACCGGTGCCGTCACGTCGGACACGGTCAGGAGCGTCTGGCAGCTCGCGGTCTCGCCCGCATCGTTCTCGGCCTCGAACAGGATCGTCGAGACACCGATGGGGAAGTTCTCGTTCGAGCTATTGACGGTGACGTTGGGCGAGCACTCGTCGATGACCTCGGCCGTGATGGCCTCGGGCCAGCCGCAGAAGTCGGCGGGCGCGTCGACGGCGAGGTCGGGGTCACACGCGATCTCGATCGGCGTGTCGTCGGTCACCGTGACCGTCGTCGTGCAGCTCGCCTGCAGACCTGCGCGGTCGACGACCGTATAGGTGACCGTCGTGACGCCGACCGGATAGCTCGACGGCGCATCCGAGATCACTGTCACCGCGTCGCCATCACACAGGTCGTTCGCGACCGGCGAGAGCTCCACGGACGCGCCGCAGACACCTTCCGGCTGCGTCGTGACGACCGCCTCGGGGCAGACCAACGTGGGCGCCGTGGTGTCGCTCACGATGACCCGTGTATTGCAGCTCGCCTCGTTGCCGAGCGCGTCGGTGGCCGTGAAGACCACGTCCGTCGCGCCGAGCAGATAACGCTCGGGCACCTCACCGCCGAGCTCGACCGGGAAGCTACAAGCATCACGTGCAGACGGTCGGCCGAGCGCCACGGCGGCGCCACCGCCGACACACTCGACGGCCTTCGGGGCCGCCGGGCAGACGATGACGGGCGGCACCTGGTCGTCTTCACAGGCGAGGCAGGCGAGCGTCGGTGCACCCGTGACGAAGGCGTGGTTGTCGCCGCGCGCCGTGAGCGACTCACCGGCGACCTGACCACGCGCGTTGACAGCGTGCCCGATGCTGGAGCCACCGCCGAGCGAGCCCAGGTCCTCGAGCCCACGCTCGTAGGACCAGAGGAAGGCGCGCTCAGAGCCGGTCAGCGTCTCGACCCGTCCAAGGACGAACATACCCGCGACGGCTGTCGGCTCGACCGTGGAGCCCGCGGCCCCCAGGTCGGACCATCCATTGTCGGCGGTCCAGGCGAAGCCGAGCACACTGCCGGCCGCCGTGGTCCAGGTGCCCGTCGCGAGGCCTTCGTTCGACATCGCGACAGGCACGGACGTCGTGGCGCCAGCGATGGTGATGACCTCGGGGTCGTTGCCCAGCATGCCTGCGAAGGCCCACGTCACCCCGTCGAGGGTGCCCCGACCGAGGTAGCCACCGGCGGCGTCGACGGCCACCAGCGTCGTGTCTTCGAGGCAGGTCACATCATCGATGCAGGCCGGCGGGAGGACCTCGAGCGAGCCGTCGGGCGACCACAGGGCCGCCGAAACGACACCGTCGTCAGCGATGATGGCGCCACCGATGTGGCCCGACGCGCTGATGGCCGACGCCATCGTGCCGGTGGCCGCAGTGGCACCGACGGGCAGTGCCAGGCGGATGGCCGCACCGGCTCCGTTCCAGCGGAAGGCGCGCTCGAGCGACATCGCGTTGGTGTGGTTGCCGACGGCGACACCGTTGGCAAAAGCGAGGACCTCGTGGCGCTCGCCGGCCGGTGCCGTGAGCGTCACGACCACGCCCGACGCGAGCCGCATCTTCGGCTCATGCGGAGCTTCTGCGGTGGCCCCCACGGCCTGGCCTACGACCTGACCGAGAGCGGTCGGACCATAGACGGCAGCGAGCTGGCCGTCGATGGTGCCGCGGGTCCAGAGCACGGACTCGACGCTGCCCACATGGACGACGACCTCGTTGTTGGCGCCGCGCAAGAGCACGGTCCCGCCGACGTCGTCGAGGCCGACGACCCGGCCCTGGCCGAGGTCGACTTCGGGTGACCAGAGGGTCGCACGTGGTCCACCTTCGCCTTCGCGCCAGCCGCCCGCGCGGCCCGAGCTCGACAGGGCGAGAGCCGCGCTCTCGAGGTCAGCGACGCCGAGGTCGGTGAGGCGGACAGGCACGATGGCGTTGCCGGGCACGGTCGCGTAGTCGCAGACACCCGTCGCCGGGTTGCACACGCCGTCCTCTTCACACTCGCCGGCCTCGCTGCAGACCGTGGCCATGCCACCGCCGCAAGCGCCTTCGGTGCACGTCGACTCGTAGGTGCAGAGGTCGCTGTCCTCACAGCCCGTGCCGTCCGGCACGTTCATCGCGACGCAGCCCACCTCGGGGTTGCAGGCGTCTTGCGTGCACGGGTTCTCGTCGTTGCAGGCGCGCACCAGGGTGGTCACGCAGACGGCGTTGCGGCATTCGGTGTCGGTCGCACACTGGTCGCCGTTGGTGCAGTCAGAGCCATTGGGCAGGACGGCGTTGACGCAGCCGCGCTCGGGGTCGCACGAGTCGGTGGTGCAGGAATTGTCGTCGTCGCACTGGCTGCTAGCCCCCGAGCCGCACACACCGGCCGTGCAGTATTCCTCGAAAGTACACGCGTTTTCGTCGTCGCAGCTCTTGCCGTCGACGGCCAGGGGTTGGTCGCAGACGCCGGTCGAGGGGTTGCATGTGCCGACCTCGTGGCAGTCGTCCTGGGCGGCGCACGCAACCGGATTCTGTCCGCTGCAAGTGCCTGCGACACACACGTCGGTCTGCGTGCAGAGGTCATTGTCGGAGCAGGTGGTGCCATCGGCGACCGACGGGAAGACGCAGCCGACAAACGCGCTGCAGCCGTTGGTCGTGCAGGCGTTGTTGTCTTCGCAGGCGATGGTCGCGCCGCCGACCATGTTCGACACCATGGGCAGGATGGTCGGAGCGGTGAGCAGCGCCTGGTTCAGGAGCAGCGTTCCGCTCGGGGCCGTGGCGCTCGTGCTGGCGCCGATCTCGATGGTGACGGTCTGGCCCGCTGCGAGGCGCGGGATGAGGGCCGTGAACTGGCGGGTCTGGGTGTCAAAGGAGCCCATCGTGCTCGTCACGAAGCCCATGTGGCTTGGCAACGCGTCGGCCACCAACACGTTGTCGATGGCCTGAGCGGTGCGGTTCGAGACCGTGAGAGCGATGCTCGTCGAGGCGCCCGGCAGGACACAGGAGGCGCCCCAGGCCTTTGCGAAGTCGAGGACGGGGCCGCACTCGTAGCGGACCTGAGCCGCGTTGCTGCGCGTCGTGAAGCCACCGGTCGTGGCCGACGCGGCGGTGTTCGAACCGATGCCCGAGGGCTGGAGCGTCGTGCGAGTCCGGTAGCCAAGCGAGATGCTCTGGCCACCGGCCAGCGTCACGCAGGTCCACGCCGGTTGACCCGTGGCGGTGGACGGTGAGCCGACCGGGGTGAGGCTGCCCGCGACCAGCGTCATGCCAGCCGGGACGATGTCATCGACGCGCATGCATGTGAGCGCGGTCGAGCCGATGTTCGAGACGACGAGTGTCCAGTTGATGAGGCCCGCGTCGGGGTTGCTCGGGCTGTGGCACACGGTCGGGCGGTCGGCATACTTGGCGATACGAAGGCCGTTGGTCGACGACGTCGACACCGATCGAGTCGAGGCCGAGACGGGGCAAGCGCCGATGGCTGTGGCCGTCGCGGTGACGGTCGCGTCGCCGAGCGCGGTGCTCGTCGTCTGGAACATGACCTGGCCGTTCTGACCCGGCTCGAGAGCGCCGATGGTCCACGTGATCCGGTTGGCGGCGACGGTGGAGCCCGGGGTCGCCGTGCCCGCGACGAGGGTGTGGCCCGCGGGGAGGCTCGCCGAGACGGTCGTGGCCGTGGTGCCACGTAGCCCGTTGTTCGAGAAGGCCAGCGTCCACGTCACGATGTCGCCGACGGTGGTCGTCCCGCGATTCGCGTTGGCCTGGAGCAGGAGGGCACCGCCGGGAGCGACGATGGTGGTCGTGGCCGAGCCGCCGTTGTCGGCCGAGTCGAGCTCGACTGACAAGGTCGAGACCAGCGCTCCGACACGCGCGTTGGTGGCGATGGCACCACAACCCTCGGCGAGGAGGACAAGCGTCACGACGTCGCCCGAGCCAGCCGGCACGTCGCCGAGCGGGATGGTGAGGACGCCGCCAGCGACACTGCCGGTGGTGCTCGCGGAGACGAGGGTGATCCCGGTCGGGAGCGTGATGCTGAGGGTCGCGTCGAGGGCCGTGGCGTTGCCGTTGTTGCCCCAGGGCACGGTCACCTCGAAGGGGACACCGACGGTGGCGTTGGCGGGCGAGCCGACCGAGGCGAAGAGGTTGGGCCACTCGCCGATGTAGACCGAGGCCGAGTCGATGTCGTTGGCGCCGTCGCAGTCGAGCGAGCTCGAGGTGACGATGACGCTGCCGGCGAGGCTCGTGTCCGGGGTCGTCTCGTAGACGCTGGTCTCGAGCTCCCAGGTGCCGGTCTCACCGGGCTCGAGGGTGACGCCGGACGCGAGCTCCCACTCGCCTTCATCGTCGACGCCGTCGGGCAGGGTCGCGACGACGCGCACGCCGCGAGCCGTGCCGGGACCGCGGTTGGTCCACGACACGGTGTAGGTCACGGACGGCGAGGGCAGGTCGGGGATCGACACGACGGCCGCGGGCTCGACGGTCATCACGACCTCGAGGTCGGCGCGGTTCATGTCGATGGACGCCGACGACTGGTCGTTGTCGGAGGTGACCTGCGGCGTCGAGGTCTGGACCGTCGCCGTGTTGGTGATGGTGTCGGCGCAGACGCCCTTGACCTGGGTGTCGAGCGTGAAGCTCGGGTTCTTGTCGGTGCGATAGATGACGCGCCAGTCGAGCAGGGCCAGCATGTCGTCGCCAGCGGGCGACCAGATGTAGGGACGGTCAAACTCCTGCTCCGTGAAGGGGTCCTGGCTGTAGGCATGACCCGCGACCTCACGGTTGTCGTTGAGCGAGCGGAAGCCGTCCTCGACGTACCAGTTGGGATAGGTCTCCTGGACCTGCGACTCGTCGTAGCCGTCGATGAACAGGTAGCGGCTGCCGTCCCAGATGGAGGTCTGGCTGCTCTGGCCAAAGGCGCCGCGCGCATAGTGGGTGACCAGCACATCGCCGCCGCTGTTGCGGTTGAACGCCTCGGATCCGTTATCGAATCCTTCGGGTGTCGGGAGCGCGGTCGCGCGGCCATCGGGCTCGACGACGAGCGCGGCGTCGACCCAGAGTGGCCGAGCCGAGCCGGTAGCTCGATTGACGGTCACGCCGCCGAGCAGGGTGCCGTCTTCTTCGAGGCGATAGAGCCAATAGCCGTCGTTCTCTTCGGTGAGCGAGCTGATGTCGACCTCGCTGAAGCTCTCACCGTCGAAGACCAGGTAGTCGAGGGCGACACGGCCCGTGAGGTCGATACCGTAGACGCGGTTGCCGTTGGGCTCGGCCGAGATGTCGACCTGGCCGGTCGTGGTGTTCCAACGCAGGGTGTGTCGCTGATTCGTGTCGCCGCGATAGTAGCGGCCGGCGGCCATGCCGTTCGAGATGATGCGGAGGCCGTGGTCCCAGCCATCCGAGGGATGGTTGTTGAGGCCGCGGGTGTCGAGCATCTCCTCGGGGATCGTCGCGAGGTTCGCGCCACCGAGGCGCGACCAGGTGAACGGCACGGTCTCGAACCGCGGTGTCTGGGCCGGGCAAAGCGACTTTATGAGGGCTGTCCCGGCGTTGTAGAAGCCGACGATGAGGCGGTCCGAGACGGCGTCGTAGTGGAGCGAGGCAGGCTCGTTCTCGAGCTGGACGGAGCCGAGCAACATGCCGCTATCGTCGTAGGCGCGGATGAGCCCGGTGCTGCGCTGGCCGACGTAGACGATGCGGTTGGCGCCGGCTGCGAGCAGGTCGATGGTCTCGCCTTCGGCGAGCGGGACCCGGAAGGAACCCTCACCGCCCAAGCCCCAGTCGTAGCCCTTGTAGCGAATCACATCACCGATCGAGGTCGCGAAGACGAAGGAGTCCGTCGCCGGGTCGTGGGTCACGATCTGCACGGTGCCGCCAAAACCCCAGTAGCCGACAACCGTGAGCTGCGGGGTCCAGTAGGCGAGGTAGCCGAACTGGGTCGTGGTGCTGGCGATCCAGCCGCGTGAGTCGACGGCGACGGACGTGACCTGGTTACCCTGGGCCCACTCGGTGGCGGCGCCGATGGGGGTGATGCCGTCGGGCTGGAGGCGCTGCAGGAGCGGCGTCTGGGACGCCGTCGAGAAGGCGATGAACTCGCCGCTGGTCGGGTTGTGCGCGAGCCCGCTGTTGCCAGCAGGGCCTACCGCGTTCGGTCCGCCGAGCACGTTGAGGTTGCGGTCGAGGCGATAGCTGTTCGGCCCGACGAGGACGTGGAGGGCGTCGGCGTTCGAGCTGATGCGGTTCGCGTCGGTGAAGCCGATGTCCTCGATGGTGCGTGTGGCCTTCGCGTCGCCAAAGGCGCCGCAGATGGTCGTCGGGTCCGGCTGGACTGCGAAGGTGACCTGGCCGACGGCGAGGCCCGCCTCGTTGATATCGGACAGGCCGGCGCTGGCAACGCTACGAAGCTCGGTGCCGAAGGCGTCCTCGAGCTCCGAGGTCAGGTCGAGGACACCGCCGTCCTCGGAGTAGTAGAACGGGCGCTGCCGATAGTGGTCGGGGTCTTGAGCCGAGCCGCCGAGCTGGCGCAGGCCCATGTAGCCGACGGCCTCGAGACCTTCGTTGATGCCCATGACGAAGACGTCGGACTTGTAGCCGAGCGGCACGTCGTAGAGCCCGTCGACCCAGAGGAAGGTTGGATTGGCCCAGTCGCGCTGCCAGAGGTAGGCGCCGCCGCCACACGTCGAGTAGTAGTCCGTGTACGCGTTGCCGAGCACGACGCCCGAGTTGGTGATGTCGATGGGCTCAAGGTAGAGCGGTGCGTTCGGGTCACCGAAGTCGCTCCAGATCCCACAGTTCTCGGGTGGGGCATACTCGTCCATGAGGTCGAAGCGACCGCTGTTCTTGCCCTCGAAGCGCGCCTGCAGCTTCAGGCGCGGGTGGTCGTCGGGCGAGATGCCGGACAGGTCGATGGCGCCGCTCGGCGGCAGGGCGAGGTCGGAGAAGCCTGCGATGGGGGCGTCCGAGTCGGCATCGAGGACGTTGTAGACGATGCTCTTGTCGGGGTCCTCGGAGCGCGGGGCCTCGGTGATGATGGCGCGCTCCCACTGAGTGATACGCTCATCCTCATCCGGGAAGACGGGCGAGGTGTAGGTGGCGCGGTCGCAGCTCGCGTCGGGCTCACAGTCGGGGGGCTCGTAAGCGTCGCAGAGGTGGCGGTCGGCTTCGGTGACGATGGAGAGGCACTTGGCCTGGGCCTCGGCCATTTGTTGGGCGACGTTCTGGCAGGTGTCGGCGAGCGACAACGCGGCGAGGAGCTCGCGTTCCTCTTCGCGTGGGACCTCGAGCTCGGTGAGACAACGCGCACATAGGGCGCCGTTGGGGCAGCGCTGGCAGATGCGTTCTTCGCAGAGCTCGGTGAGCGGGTCACATTCGCAGCTGAGCAGGCACAGTCGAGTCTCGGCTCCGACCTGGCCGGCGCCGCAGGCTTTGGGCGGGGCGCAGGCCTCCACGAGGCCGCTGACCAACAGGTCGGGCGGGAACGACTCGCCGACGCGGGCGAGCGTCTCGTAGAGCTTCTGGTAGACGCCGGCCAGGGCGGTGACCTCCGACCAACGCGGGTGGCTCCAGGTGGCGAGCTCGAGAGGCACTGCGTCGCAGCTCGCGGTAGCGCAGGTGGCGCAGGTGTTGGTGGGCGTGAACCACGAGCAGTCCAGCGAAGGGATCTGCTGCTTCTCGTCCATACACTTCGTATAGGCTTCGACCACCTTGCCGAGCGTGCGGTTGCAGAACTCGCCATAAGCCTTTTCGGCGCAGGTCCACGGGGCCGTGTCCGGGCAGGCCGGCGTGCAGGTCGACTGGACGCGGAAGTCGGGGGCGCAGGCCTGTCCCGGCTGGTTCTGGCAAGGAACGTGGGCACACTCGGCCGGCGAAGACGAGGCCACACACTGCCGATAAGACGAGTAGATCTCACCAATGCGGTTGGAGCAGCCGATGTTGACCTCACGACCCTGGTTGTAGGGCTGCCAGACCTTGATGTTGTCGTAGAAGTCGCAGCCGACGTAGCAGCCCGAGACGCCCTCCTTGATGGAGCCGACGAGCTCGACCGGGGTGCCGTCTTCGCAGCCGGGGACGGGCGGGCGGCAGATGGGACAACACTCGTTCTCCGGGGTCCAGGCGCCGTTCGAGCAGTCGGCCGCGTCGATCTCGCAGGTGATCGACCCGCACTTGTTCTCACCGGTCGGAACGACGGCGTCGAGGTTGGCGTCGCCAAAGGTGTTGTCGTGGGTGCCGCGCTCGAAGTCGACGATGGTCGTCTGGATGAAGATGTTGCCGGCGGGGGCCGGGACCTCGCCGGTCGCGACGGCGCGGACATGTGTGACCGTGGGGTCGGGCTGGCCGCTCAGCACACCGGTCGAGGTGACCCAGGTGAGGCCGCCGTCGATCGAGACCTCGAGGTCGAAGATCTCGGGGTCGACGCCGCTCAACGAGCCGGTGATGTAGACGAGACCGTCGGGGATGCGGTCCTCCATGATGACGCCACTCGCCGGGAAGTCGCCCGCGTTGTTGTACTCGATGGTGTAGCGGATGATGTCCGACACCTCGGCGCGCGTCGGGTCATCGCCTTGATTTTCGAGAGTCTTGATGACGAAGGGATCGGCGCGATAGACCGAGGTCTCACAAGCGTCGGCGTTGTTGTCGAGGAACTCCTCGGTGCCCGCGGCGGGGGTCCAGGCCGGGCCGAAGTCGGTGCCGACGGCCGTCTGGCTGAGGACGATGGAGCGGTTCGGGACGTTGTCCCCGACCTCGAGGGTGAGGCCGAGCGACGCACTGTCGCCGGGCTGCAGGCCGACCTTGCGGTACCAGTTCGGGCTGCTGGGGTCGATCGAGCCGAGATACCACCAGCCGTCCTGACGGGTCCACGCGACGCCGCCCGCGATGGGGAGGCCGTTCTCGTTCAGCGGCGCCGACGGCTGCCCATTGAGGTCGACCACCTCGACGACGCCACCGGCTCCGGCGAGGGCTGTGACCTCGGACGCGAGCGTGTCACGGACCTTGATGCCCTGCGCAAGCACGGTGCCCGAGTTGGTGACGGTCATCACGAAGCCGATGGTGCTGCCGGGGAGCACACCGGGGAAGGCGCCCGCGGGGTCACATGAAGCGCTGACGGCCAGGTCGACGCCGGGGATCCGAACGGTGGCACAGCCCTTGTTGTTCGTGAGGTCGCCGTCGCGGAAGCCCGAGGTCTGGACGACGGTGGCGCAGTTGTCGAAGGCGAAGCTCGGCTGGGCCAGCGCACCGGTCGGGCTGCGCAAGAGAGCCGAGACCTGGACGGTGCGAGGCGCCTGCAGAGGCGCCATGTTGCCAACCCAGAAGGCGATGTGGGCGACGGGAGCGTCGGTCGGCAGCGCGGTGGTCCAGCCGGTGGCGCCGGGGTTGGTGTGCGAGAAGGCGGGCGGCACGCCGGGCGTCCGGGTGTTGTAATAGACGGTCTCGCCGTTGGTCGCGATCTGGCCCGCGAAGGCGAGGTCGACGACCCCATTGGCGGCTGGGATCGGGCCGTCGGGGAGGCTGTCGATGATGACCACGCCGGCTGCGACCTCGTTGGCGCGGTTGCCGTAGCTGAGGGTCCAGGTGACACGCTCTCCGGGCTTCTTCAGACCGGGGCCGACCTTGGCGACCCACGGGTCGGGGAGAGGGGTCGTGATGGACACGCAGCTCGCGTTGTCGAAGTTGGGGTCCTCACCGGTGGAGGTCGATGCGGTCGCGCAGTTCTGGATGGTGGTGCCGGGGACGACGCCGACTTTGACGCGGGCGCCGAAGATGATCGACACGTCGCCGCTGTTGCCAGGGAGGCGACCGACGGTGCCGGCGCCCTGGTTCAGGCCGTTGTTGGTCGCAGCCGACCAGACGAGGTCGCCGCCGAGCGAGGTCGGGGCGCGGTTCTCGCGCAGGTCCCACGGGGCGGGTGTCACGACGACGCTGCCGGGGATGAGCTCGAGCTGGTTGGGGAGGCCGTCGCGGATGACGACATCGAGCGCCTCGTGGGCGCCCTGGTTGCTAAGGACGAGCGTGTAGTTGAAGGCCTCACCCGAGCGGGGCGCCGGGTTGTCGACGAGCTTACGGATATAAAGGTCGGAGTTCTCGACGAGGACCGTGCACGACGCGTAGCCCGAGCGGGTCTCGTCGTCCTCGCCAAAGGCGAGGCCCGTGGTCTCGGGGATGAGAAACGTGCCGGAGCTGAGGCCGGAGCCGGCGACCACGGTGACCGAGAAGGTGCCGCCTTCGAGGGGCTCGAGTGGGCCGACGCTGGAGGTGAAGCCGGTCGCCGTGAGGACGATGGGAGGGGCCGCGGCGTTGGGCTCGCGGTCGAGGCGGGCGGCGTTCCAGGCGTGGGTGACGCTCGTGACTTCCATGCCTTCGGGGAGGAGCTCGGTGAAGTCGGCGCCCGAGTCGAAGTTGGCGGAGTCGTTGTAGTAGGTGACCGTGTAGGTGAAGCTGCCGCCGACCGCGACGACGTCGATACACGACTTCGAGATGCGCAGGCCAGGCCGGCCGGTGACGGTGAAGTTGGCCTTGTTGCTGATGGCCTGGATGAGCTCGCGTGAGAGGATGGCGGCCTGGTTGGCGATGACGCTGCCGAGCGAGGTCTCGGTGATGGTGGCCTCGAGGCGCACGGTGCGGCGGACGCCGGTGATGTACTGCGCCGGGTTCAGGGTCGTGTCGTCGACGAGGAAGGCGACATAGGTCGTGGCCGCGCCGAACGGGGAAGTGACCCAGCCGTCATTGTCGTTGTCGAGCGCGCGTGTGAACGTCGCGCGGATTCGTGTGTCGGTGAAGGCGTCGCTCGGGGTGAGCTGGTTTGGGAGCGTGGGGGCGCCGGTCTGCGTGAACCACACCTGGCCGCCGGGATTCGGGACTTCGACGCGGTCGAGCTCGACGCCGGCCGGGATGCGGTCGACGACCCACGAGTTGGTCGACGGCGTGGGCGACGGGTTGATGTAGTCGAGGCTCCAGGTGATCGACGTGTCGGGTTGGCCGTTGGAGAAGTCGGACGACTTGGTGACCTCGAGAGCCGGCAGTCCAAAGAAGCGGTTCGAGGTGGAGAGGTTGTTCTGGTGGTTGCCGCAGATGTCGTCGGCGTAGGTCGCGCGGGCCGAGAGTGAGAACGTGGCGCCGTCGATGACGCCCGAGGGGACACGGGTGCGCAGCGTGATGGGGCGGCTCTCGCCGGGGGCGATGACGGCCGGGTAGCTGACGGTGATGTAGGTCGGCAGGTTGTAGGCGATGGTGCCGCCGGGGGCGGTGATGCTGTCGACGAGCAGGTTCGTCGAGGCGCCGTTGGCGGTGAGCGCGGGGATGTCGATGCGGACGACGGTCGACAAGGCGTTGTCGAGCGGCGTGCTGACGCCGGACGGGTTGTTGTTGGTGATGTTGAGCGTGTAGACGAGCGGGTCGAAGGCGTTGGCCGTGCTGGGCGAGCCGCTCACCCAGGAGGCGCCGAGGTTCGGGAGGTCGGGGACGACGAGGGTCTTCTCGTCCTGGACGTGGCGGATACGACCACCCGGCATCGGGGCTTGAGCGCCCTGCTGCGGGGTGTAGGCGTAGATGTGGAAGAGGCCGCGATTCGTGAGCTCGATGTCGGTGAGGGGGCACTCGCCGTCGGGCGGGGCGACGGTCACGACGATCTCACCGGTGACGTTGGGCGGGGCCGAGCCGTCGCGGAACTCCTGATAGAACGATGCGAGCTTGGGGACGCGGAAGGCGACCCAGGAGACCTCGGACGGGTCGGCGGGAGGGGCCGAGGTCCAGGCTGCGCCGAGCACGCCGGTGGCGTCGGTGAAGGCGGGCGGGGCGTCGCTCGGGAGGTCGGCGCCGCCGGGCTCGGCGTAGTACCAGACGGTGCCGTTGGCTTCGGGTGGGAGGAAGGCGGCCTGGAAGGTGGTGCCGTCGGGGACCTTGTCGACCATGACGACGTCGTTGAGGTCGGAGACGGCGTTGTTGGTCGTATAAAGGAGGTAGCTGATGGTCTCGCCAAAGGCGGCCTTCACGGTGCTGTTGTAGGCCGGCGGGCGCAGGTCGTCGGCGGAGCTGATGCCGCGATGCTCACGGACCTGCTCGCCCTTGGCGAACAGATAGCCGGGCGTGATGGGGACACCGATCTTGAAGGAGTCGCAGAGCGGGCCCTGGGTCGGGACGAGCTGGCTGACGAAGTGGCTCTGGTAGGTGACGCAGTCGGACATGACCTCGCCGCCTGCAAACGGGCCGCCGGCGGTGGCGTTCTTGGCCGTGCGCAGCTTGTAGGTGAACTGGAAGGACTGGCCGACGGCGAGGCTCGGTGAGGCGCCAGTAGACGGAGTTGGCGGGGACGGTCTTGCCGTTCGAGAGCGGGATGGCGATGGGCGTGTAGACGCCGCCATGCGAGATCTGGATTGGGCCGCCCGAGACGGGTTGGCCGTTGAGCGTGCGGATGAGGTTGGTCACGTCGTCCCAGACGACGGCGTCGAACAGGGTCTCGCCACCCGACCCGGGATAGCCGCGGTAGTTCCAGCCGCGGAAGACGTAGGTCACGTCGCTGTCGGCGAAGGCGTAGTTCTGGTTGTCGATACGGTAGACGCCGCCGCCGAAGTTGCGCTCGAGGGCGAGCTGCGGGGCCGACGTGACGGTGGTCGTGATGGGGGTGGAGACGGCCGGGGTGCCGTTGCCGGGGTTGGCGGTGACGGTGGCCGTGTAGGCCGTGCCGTTCCAGGTGCCCATGCGGGTGCGGAAGTTGGTGACGAGCGTGAAGGTCTCGCCGGCGCGACGGACGCCGAGGTTCCAGACGACCTTGGTGCCGTCGGCCGAGAGTGTGCCGCCTTCGGTCGCGTTCTGGAAGGTGAGGCTCTGGTCCTGGCGTGCGGAGGCGACGTTGTTGGCGGGGGTCGGGAGCGGGAGCTCGACGACGAGGTTGGCGGTGTCGACGAACGAGACGCCGACGTTGACGCGATACGCGATGGTGCCGTTGGACGGGATGGAGGCCGGGGCTTCGAGGCGGGTATTGACCTGCGAGCGAGAGGTCCAGGTGACACGAATGCCGCTGACGGATGGGGTGATGGTCGGGCCGGCGAGCTCGACCAGGACCTCGATGGGGGTGGCTGAGCTCGGGATGTTCGCGAGCGACGCCATGAGGCTGTAGCCGGCGACGTCCGACGGAGCGAGGACGAGTGGCAGGGGCAGGTTTTGGCGTGTGCCCATCGTCTGGCCGTAGACGATGTTGTTCGCGACGACCCAGACGCGGATGGTGGCGTCACCCGGCCGATTGGCGTTCAGGTAGAGCGTGTTCCAGGTCGTGAACGAGGCTGGGGCGATCGGCGTCGTGTCGAAGGTGCCGATCGTCTCGCCCGGGACGAGGACGATGCGGCGCCCCTGCGCGTCGTAACGGGTGTCCGTGAAGGTGCGGACACCCTGGTCATCGACATAGCCATCGGTCCAGGTGCCGGCGTTGTCGTTCTGGGAGGGCTCGGCGTGCGCGGCGCTCGCGAAGACCAGGGCGATAGCGCAGGGGAGAGCAAGGCTCCAGGGGTGCATGGCGTATACTCCTCGTGACGGTGACCAGGCGGTTAGACCGGCCGGTCAAGTCGGGGAGGGTAATCGTGCTCAGGCGACAATACAACGCGGAACGATTGGCAGATCAGATCCAGGTAGGATCCGGTGGCTGATGCCTGGTGTATTCTGCATGGGAGTGCGAAATGAAACGAACGGTCAGATCGCCGTGAGCAGCTTGGCCACGGCGCGGCGCAGTGCGCGCATGGCGAGACCGGGGTGGGCGAGGCCGAGTGCCGTGGCAGTGTCATCCCAGGTCTGGCGGGTGAGGATACGTGAGGTCAAGAGAAGGCGAGCGGCGTCATCGAGGCGACCGAGGTCCGCGTTCGTGACGAACTGGAAGAGCGTCGCCGCCATGGATTCGAAGGTGCGGGGGCCGTCGACCCAGGCTTGTACGAGTCGGGTGACCTCGGCGTCGCTGCGCGGAGTGACGGGTGGAAGGTCGTCGGACAGGGCGGCGGCGAGCTCGGGGCTGAGGTGCAGGGTGTCAGACTCGAGCAGAGCGAGCTGAACGGGGAGCTCGTGCGCGAGGTCGGCGGTGAGGGCGTCGACGAGCGCGTGGGCGCGGGGTGAGACCGGGCGCAGCATCATGACCGAGGGCTCGCCGGTGCGCTGGTTGCGCGACGCGGAGACCCGCACGAGGCGATAGTCGAGGCTGCGGCGGAAGGCGAGGAGGTCCGTGCTGGCGCCGAACAGGGTGCCAAAGAGGTCGACGTCGTAGGAGGCATGGACGTGCTCGACGAGGCGGCGCGCGAGGCCCACGCGACGGAGCTGCGGGTGGGTCGCGATGCGCACGCTGCGGACCATGGTGAGCGGGCCGGCTTGGGGGCGACCGAGGTGGGAGACGAGCGCGTCGGGCAGCGCGTGAGCGAGGATACGCGATGCGCCGCGATAGAGGGCGTCGGTGATATCCGGTGGCAGGCCGCCTTCGTGGGCGACGAGGCAGGCGGCTACGATTCGGCCGTCCCGACCGCCATATCGGGCGACGTGGACGGCGAGGTTCGGTGCGTCGAGGAGACGTATGAGGTCGCCAGGTGAGGTGCGGTAGTGGGCGTGGACGAGCAGGCCGAAGAGGTCGGACAGGTCGCGCTCGGAGGACGGGGTGTTGGCGACGATAGCTTGACGATCGACTATCTCGACAAACAAGGATTCGTCACTTTCGGCTGCCTGAGGTGGGACGTCGGCCACGTCGGCGAGGTCGGCGTCGAGGACGAGTATCTTGAAGATCGAACGTTCCAGCGGGCACTCCGCGGCCCAGCGGATAGGCTCGTTGAGGGTCTCGCGCCAAATGGGGCGGTCCGTGCGGCGGGCCTCCAGCCATGGGATGAAGCGTAGGGCGAAGCCGCGGCCGGTGCCCTCGTACCCGTGGACGGTGGTCGAAAATGCCAGGTGGGCGTCTGGGAAGCGTGCGACCAGCGCCTGGAGGATAGGCACCGGGATGGTGGCGGCCTCGTCGACGACGATGATGGCGGGCGGGTCGGCGGCCAGGTCGACGTCGCGCAGCAGGGCTTCGATGGGCAACCAGCGGGTGGAGGCCGGGCCAAAACGTAGGACCTCGCCGACGGCGGAGCGGTGCAGGGCCGTCACGACGGAGCGCAGGTGCGGGACGGCGGCGAGCGCCATGCCGAGCGCCGAGGACTTGCCACGCCCGCGGTTGGCGAGCAGGACGGAGGCCGAGGTGGAGGTCAGGGCGAGGGCCAGGGACGCGGCGACGGCCGTCTGTTCGGCGGTGCCGTGTTCGACGGCCGGGGCGACCAGGAGCGGTGGGGTGTCGTCGTCGACACGTTCGAAGTGCGCATAGAGCAGCAGGCGAGCGCGTGACTCGAAGCGCAGGCCGACGTCGGACGGCGTGAACGGGAAGGCGGCGAGCCTGGGGTTCGGCGGCGGGAGCGTGTCGGACAGCCGCACGATGAGGGCGCCACCGCCCCGAACGAAGCCGTGGCAGGCCCCGAGCACGTCGGGGTCGAGGCCCGTGTGGGCGTCGATGATGACTGCGGTGAATCCCCGGCCCAGCAGGGCCCCGAGGTCACGCGAGCGGGTGGCGTCGGGCTCGCCGGAGTCGGAGACCCAGAGCGCTTCGCCGGCCAGCCCGTGGACGAGGGCCGCGCATCGGGCATGGGTTGCGGCGGGGTCACCGACGACCAACAGGCCACGGCGCGAGCTGCGTGTGACCAGGTTGGGCGATGGGCCGTCCTGCACGGTCGGGCCTGACGCGGCTGGCTCCAGGAGACTCACCGGCATCGGTCAGGGCATCGCCGCCCACTGCTGCATGAACAGGTGGATCGTCGAGCCGACCAGGGCGACTGCCCCGAGGGCCGCGAATCCCCAGCGCACCTTCGACTTGAAGACGAGCCCGATACCAGCCAGGAACAAAGCGGCCGTGTACAAGACACCGGTGAAGCCCAGGTTGTCGCCCAGCGTGTTGGCCTTGCCGCCCTCCTGGAAGTGTTTGTCGGCCTCGGTCTGCTTGGCGCTGGCTTCGGCCTGCTTGGTCTGCACGTTCTCGTAGGACTTCTCGGCGGCCTGCAACGCGGCCGTCGACGTCTCGAGCATCTTGTCGACCACGGTGTCGGGGATCTCCCCACCGCCGAACTTCTCGAGGATGTCGTCCGGCATGGTGTCGAACTTCTCGGTCCCACGATACTCGAGCGGGAAGCCCAGCGCCGTGTAGTAGTCCTCGTCCATCTGCACGCCGTACAGGTACTTGGCCACGTAGAAGTGCTTCTCGGTCTCGATGGGGTTCTCGGGCTTGACGTCCGGAGCGAGGCCGACCTTGGCCATCTCCTTGGCGATCATGCCCTCCATCAAGTGTTCCTTGGCCCGGATGTCCAGGCTGGTGTTGTGCGAGTGCACCGACAGGATCTGGGTCACGGTGCTCGTGGCCTCGGTCACGTTCGACGACGCCTCTCCCATCTGGGACGAGGCCTCCGACATGATGGACGCGGCGCGTGCCATCTCTTTGGAAGCCAGCCCGTACTCGGAGGCCTGGTTGCCGCCCCACAAGTCGCTCTGGAAGCCCGCCCAGGCGGCTCCGACTGCGCCTAATCCGAGCATTACCGCCATCAGCAGCTCGAACTTGTCCATCGTATTTTCTGTTTGCTCTGACATACTTGACCCCTCGACCCGTTGGGATCACGAAGGTATCACGTCATTGCTCCGGCGCAAGGCGGCCTCGGCGCCTCATGCGTTGCGTCGTCGAGCGACACGTTCGACCCTGGTGCGCCCGAGCAGGATGAGCGCGAGCGCCAGCCAGGGAATCGGGCCGGACCCGCCGGCACAGCCCTCGCCGCCGACCGCGGGAACGAGGGTGCCGCCGCTCGGCGCAGGGGTTGCGACCGGCGCGCTGGGGCCGAGCAAAGAGCGTGGGACGGGGGGACCGAGGCGGTCGCCGGTCCAGGGGTCGACGTTGTCAGCACCCGGCACGACGGCCAGCAAGCTGCCCCCGGCTGGGCCTTCGGCTGCCTGCAGGACGGTGCCGCTGCGGGGCTCGTAGATGAAGGGGCCCGAGGTGATGAACTCGTACCCGCCCTGCAGCGCGAAGACGATGCGACCGTCGGCGCGTTCGACCATGACGACGTCGCCGGGGATCTCCGGGTAGATGTTCGGGCCGGCGGCCACCGAGTTCCAGAACATGGTCGGGCGCAGGTCGGCGACGACGATGCCGTTCCAGCGCAGGTGCCAGGTGCCCTTCGGGATGTCGACGACGACGCCCGCGCGGGTGACGAGGCGGCCTGCCGCGGGGTCGTCGGCGCCCGCGATGGCCGCGAAGCCCTTGCCGCCGGGGCCACGCACGAAGCGTTTGGGAGCCGCGGGTACTGTGATTGAAGCGTCGACTGTGAAGGTGGTCTGACCGGGCAGACGGACCCACACGGCCGGCGGCTCGGAGACCAGGACGCGTAAGGCGCCGTCGTCGCCATAGGCGCAGTCGATGGCATTCGGCATCAGGATGTCGGGGTCTTCGGTGACGCTCGGGGCGGCGCGGCCAAAGCGCGGCAGGTACTCGCGCACGTGGCCGGCGCGTGGGTTGGTGGCGCACATACGCAGGTCGGCCGTGACATCGATGCCGGTCACGCCGTGCTCGGTGGGCTCGGGTGCGGCCCAGGCCGTCAACGCCCCGCCGCGGAGTCCGAAACGCGCGAGCTTGGCGCTGAATGGGTCGAAGGCGAGGACCTCGCCGGGCGCGACCTCGGGTGGGAACCAGACAGCCTCGAGCGCGCCGTCGCCGAGCTGGCTGCCATACGAGCCGCCGGTCCAGGCCTGCACGAGCGTGATGTCGCCCCAGTAGCTTCGCGGCGAGCCGACCACCCAGAAGTCGAGGCTCTCGACGGGGCGGTCAATGATGCCGAGGTCCGCGGTGAGGAGCCGTGGATTGCCTAGAAATTCGAGATAATCGTGGCCGTGGCCCGTCGGCGTGAACCAGGTCGGGATGGCGTTATAGGCGCTCTGGCTTCTGAGCAGCACGGGCTCGCTGTCGGCTTGCAGCGCGATGATGAACTGGCGCCAGTTGGTCTTGACGCCGACGAGGAGGCGTCCGGATTCTGAGGCGTAGCCGACGGGCTCGAGGTCGGGAAAGAGCTCGTCGAGGCCGTCGGTGGCGCCGACGAAGGTGTTGGCGATGGGCTCCGAAGCGCAAGGGCCGAGCTCGGACTCGCAGGCGGCCGCGAGCAGGTCGAAGACGAGCGAGCCCTGGCCGGAGGCGTCGAAGGCGACGACGACCGGTGGCGAGGACGTCTGCACCCAGTAGGTCAGAGAACGAGAGATGGGATAGAGGTGGCCCTTGGGCGGCGAGGTGCCGATGAAACGTTCGAGCTCGCCCGCTGCCACGTACGTCTCGACCCCGTCCTCGGCGGCCCGGAGGGACGAGCCCGTCTCGCCCTCGAAGAACTTACGCTTGAACGCCGTGCCTTCGCGATAGGCGATGAAGCTCGTGTCCGCGGAGACGACGTGGTCGGTGATCGTCTCGCCGACGGGAAAAAGCATCACCTCGTGGGTGTGCACATCGAGACAGCGACCTCGGAAGCAGAGCGGGGCGTCCGCCGAGAGTGCCTGGACCCGGCTATCGGTGTAGTCGGAGACGTCTCGAGGGAGCCAGTCGCGGATGAGGCGGCTCGTGCCATAGCCGCTGGGCTCGGGCAGGAGGTTCTGGTCGAAGCGCCAGGCGTCGTCGTCCTTGTCGGCCGCGTCGGTCTCGAGGATGCCGACCTCCACCGAGTCGGCGGTGTAGCCCTGGTCGCTGTCGTCGTCGTAGTCGCTCGTGCCGAGGAGGTCCTCTTCGGCGGCTGCGAGCCCATCGCCGTCCATGTCGAAGGTGGCAGGGTCGAAGTCGAGACGAAAGCTGCGCTGGGTGTCGACGACGTCCTTCCAACTGCCGAGCGCGTCCGGTTGGTTGTACTCACGATTCATGAAGGTGAGGATCACGCGGCCGGCCGGGTCGGACGGGATGGTGGGGCCGTACATCGTGCAGCCGGTGTGGGAGGCGTCGTGGCGACAGCGGGTCGAGCGTTCTTTTGCGTCGCGAATCGAGAAGTAGCCAAAGCCCAGGCGATCGAGCGGCACATAGAAGAAGCCGAATCCGCCTGGACCATGCGGGGCGCATTGGAGATTGCCAAAACCGTCGGGCCCACATTGGATGTAATTGCCAAACTCGAAGGACCCGTTCGTGGCGACCAGGATGGAACGTGTGGGTTCATGCCAGTAGAGTCCGAGTCCAATAGGGCTCTGCGCGGTCGTGCGGACCACCTCGGGCGACAGCCGGGCCGACACGGTGCCGTCGGCTTTGAGCTCGAGCAACCAGAGCGGATAGCCGTAGTTGCCGAAGTAGGTGCCCGCCCCGCCACGGCCGGTGTAGACGGCGGTCTGGCGGGTCGCGATGAAGAACACGCGTCCGCCCGTCGTGACCAGGGGGGCGGCGAAGGTCCAGCCCTCGAAGGGCGGGCCGGTGTAGCCTTGGCCCGAGTCACCGCCGAAGGGGTAGTAGATGAGCTTCGGCTGACCGGGATAGGTGGCCTCCCAGGTGGGGACACGGAGTTGTTGGTCGAGGTCGATCTGAGCCAGCGGGTACGACGTGGTCGGCGCGCCTCCCGTCGTGAAGTCGATGCACATCAGGCGGCCGTTGGGGCGTGGGTCACGAACGTTGCTCGCGAATTGCTGAAAGGCGCAGAGCTCTCCGTCGCGAAAGAAGACCGACTCGCGCCGAAAGGCCGCGGCTTCGAGGTTCGAGACCGACCACTCGGGCAGTGTCGGCATTGGCACTCGTAAGAGCGTTGGGAGCGCCTCACCCAAGGCGCAGGTATAGGCCTGGAACTGGAGCTGGGGGCCACCCGGCTCGAAGTCGGGGTTGGGGATGTACAGGCCCTCATAGGAGAGCGGCGTGTCCCAGCCCGGGTCGAGGTAGACCTGCCCCGCTGCGATGCCGGCGTGATCGAAGGCGCCGTACACGCGGCGATAGCTGGCGGCGCCCGAAGGATCAGCCGGGTCATAACAATAGATTCCGCCGTTGCCATAGGCCCAGACGAAGCCTTGTTTGTCGGTGCCGATGACCGGCGAGGCCGCGTCGTCGACCTCGACCAGGCGCACGTCGCCGGGCAGCGCGAACAGGGGTCGGGCCTGGGCGTCGTGAGTGACATGTGCCAGGCCGAGCAGCAGGGTGAAAACGACGAGACGAGTGCTCAGGGACATGCGGGGTCTCCGGGCGACGGATAGGTGCAGGTCGTGGCGTTGCCCGCCGCGTCCCAGACCGTCCAGGTGTAGGCGCGTTCGTCGTTCTCGTAGACACCCTCGGACCTGGGCGAGCCGTCGGGGTAGAAGGCCTTCGCGGGGCCGTTCAGGTGGTCTTCCGCGAAGGCCGACTCGCTCTCGAGGGTGCCGTCCTCGAAGAACGTGCGCCAGGTGCCCCAACGCCGACCGACCGCGTACTGGCCGGTGAGGCGCTCGCCGCCGGACTCCCACCACTGGGTGGTCGGGCCTTCGGCGTTACCTGCGACGAAGCTCACCGTCCAGGCGGGCTCGCCGCTCGACTCGTAGACAGCGTTCCAGGTGCCGCTCGGAAGGCCGGCGCTCCAGTGCTGCAACGTGTACGCGCGCACGCCCCACTCGTCGCTCCAGAGGGTCCAGTCGCCCTCCATCAGGCCGGCGACGTACTGGCCTTCATAGACCTGTGCGCCGTCGGCCCGCCATGAGGCGTAGGCGCCGTCGCGAAAGCCGTTGCGCCAGGCCTCGACCGAGGCGCGATGTCCGCCATCGTGGAAGGTCTCGACGAGACCGTCGCGCAGGCCGGCGGTGAAGTCGGCGCGCTCGAAGAGCCAGCCGTCGGCAAAGTAGAAGCGCCAGGGGCCGGTGCGTTCGCCGTCGTAGTCGCCGACCTGCGCGAGGATCTCATTCGAGTGCCAGCCGCGCCAGGGGCCGGTGCGTCTGCCGGCGCGAAAGGCGCCGTCGTCCCGCTTGTCGATGAGGGCCGTGCCTGGGGCGCCGTACCAACGCCCGAAGGGCCCGTCGCGAAGGCCGTCCTTCCAGCACGCAAACGCGCGCACGTCGTTTGCCTCCGGGACCGCCGCGCTGCCGTCGGGGCACGTCTTGCCGTCCCAGCCGAAGTCGGTCGTGACGGGGGCGCCAAGCGCCGAGTCGGACGGGGGCAACGGGTTTTCGGCGGTGGCGAGCAGGCCGACGTCCTCGCATGGGAGGTAGTCGATGGTGCCAGTCTCGGTCTTCCAGGTGTCGCACGCGACGCCGCCGCGATAGGTGCTGCGGGTTCTCGCGTCGCTCGCCGTCCCGGAGTCGCCGTATTGGAGCCAGGTGCCGTCGGCGAGGCCACGATCCCAGGACTCTTCGCCGAGCGGGTCGAGCGTGAAGTTGGCCGCGTAATACCGTTTGTTCCAGCGGTGCCAGAGGCCCTGGGCGAGCCCGTCTGCGAACTGGCCGCTCACGAGCACGACCGGTCCCGGCACCACTGCGCCGCGCTCACCGTTGGTGCCGATGCCCGTCTCGTCGACGACCCGATACGGCCCCTCGGCCACGCCCGCCGGGGTCTTGCACCACTCTTCGAAGACGACCGCGCCCCCGAGCTGCGGGGCACCGGCGGCGCGAAAGACGTCGGTGCCGGCGGGGCAATCGAGGGCATACGGGTCGCCGGACGAGTCGTCGCAGGCGGCGAGGACCAGCATCAGCAGAGGCACATGGGTTGTTCGCAACATCAGCGCACACTCAGCCGCAGCTCGGCGCCGTTCGGTGTAGTGATCGTCTCGAGCTCGATACGCGCCGTGTCGGGGGTCGGTGTGCGGGGCGGCACGGACGCGCACGCCGGAGCGAACAGGGAGACGGCCAGGCCGAAGGCCAGGGTGGTGATTTGGAGGCGCATGTGTGGCTCCTGGGGGCGTGACGGACGCGGCGGCGAGCGCAACACCGGCACCGTCGAACCTGCTTACGTGCTGCCAAGTGTATGAACAGGAAAGGTAAATCAGCTCCGGCTGTCAAGGGCCGGGGCGGTGTCTGTGCCGAAGGGACGGACGGGCTCGGCGTACTCAAAGGTGTTCGACCCATCCGTGGTCTTCGCGTCTAGACCTCAGCTCGCCTTCTTGCGCCGACACCTTCTTCGCTGATGAAAGCTGTCGTTGACACTGGTCGGGTACGAGCGGCCTGGACACTTCACGCGGGTGCTGAAGAAGGCCGACCCGTGACTCGTGCTGAGGAAGGCCGACAGACATCCTTCGGATATCAAGCATCTCGATTTCAGATCGGACGGGTCGCCCGTCCCTCCCCGCGAACCTCGGCTGGAGAGAACGTCATGCGGAGCCTGCTCGTCATCATCTGTTGCCTCTGCACTACCGGCCCGGCGCTCGCGCAGAGCGCAGAACCTGCGCCGAGCCGCCTGGCCCAGCTCCTGAAACCAACACCGAAGAACCCGAGGCTCGCGCGGCTCCTCCTGCCGGCGCCGGCCGATCCGCTGATCAAGCTCGGCGTGCTGACCCGGTATCTGCACTTCGGGGTGCAGATCGCCAACGCCGGGATCGTGCGCGGCTACGGCGGTGCGGCTCACGCCAAGGCAGTCGGGGAGAGCTGGTTGGGGTCGCTCGCCCACCTCCCGAACCTGAGCGCGGACATGCGACGCGTCGCCACCAGCCTCACACACGCGCTCGCCCAGGGCGATGACGCGGACGTCGCGACCTTGTCGATTCCCGAGGTGAAGACCGCCGCCGACGAGCAGCTCACCGTTGGGATCTGGGCTGGGTCCGCGTACTTCGGGACCACGCTGCCGGACGATCTCCGCAGCGCGCTCGCGACCTCGGGCCGCGCGCTCGCCAATCGCCCTGGGCTCGACGCCGTACAGCGGGGCGCGATCGGTGAGGCCGCCGCCGCGCTCGCTCGTGGAGACGACCAGGCCCTGCACGCCGCTATCAACCGCCTCGTCGACCACATCCGCTGAGCGGATGACTCTCGACTGAGATCCACCCCTCGTTTGCGACGGTGACGCGCTTGCGCCAGGGCCGGAAGTTTGGTCTTCCTATGCTCTCGGAGGGCTGCGATCGGCGACCCCAACGCCGGCCCCCAACGAGCGAGGGAAACCGAGGGAAATGGACTGGACGATCTTTCAGCTCGGTTGCCTGGTGGTCCTCGTCGTCGCGTACACTTGGCTCATCCGCGACGCCGGGCGACGCAGCGACGAGCCGAGGCGCGCGCGGCGTGACATGGCGATCAGCATGGTGCTCATCGCGGTCACGGCCTGGGCTGCCGAAGAGACGTCGATCCTGCAATACCGCCACTATCATTACCCGGACGGGTGGTGGGTCAGGCTCGACGAGATGCCGCTCATCCCGACGCTGATCTGGCCGGTCTTGATCCTGAGCTCGCGCGCGTTGGTCGACCACCTCTTCCCTGGGCTGAGCCCGCTGAAGAAGGCGCTGGCCGTCGGCCTTGCCGTAATCGTCGACGCCACCCTCATCGAGACCGTCGCCGTCACCGCCGGGCTGTGGGTCTGGGTGGACGGTGGTTATCTCGGCGCGCCGCTGGTCGCCATCTTCAGCTGGGGCGCCTTCGCGGCGCCGGTGGTCTTTGCGTTCGAGCACCCGAAGATCCCACGCTGGGCGAGCCCGCTCGTCGCACTCGCCGGCACACACGCGCTCATCGTGGCGAGCTGGTGGATCTTCTTTCGCCACACCCTACGCGATGACCTGCCGAGCTGGACCGTCGCCATCAACGTGGTGGCCATGGTCGGGCTTGCCGTCTGGCTCAGGCGCCGCGGCCGGCGGATCGACATGAACCTCGCCGCGCCGCGTCTCGTCGCCACCACCGTGTTCATCGCGCTCTTGATTACCCACGCCTCGGTCGAGCTGGTCATCAACTTCGTAGCCGTCGTGATCCCCTACCTCGTTATCTTCGAGCCACGAGGGGAGCCACGTGGGGAGCCACGCGCGGGCAGCGTTTCGCGGGCACGCTGAATGGCGTGCGGGGAGGTCACGACGTGGCGGAGACGTCGCGCGCAATCGCGCTGACGGCGTCGCGCAGGCATTCGGCGAAGCGGTTTGCGCCGGGCGCGTCGAAGCGCGCGCGTGGATAGAGGACGCGTAGGAGGTAGCGGTTGTTGCGCTCGGCGATGACGACGAGGGGCCGGTCGGTGAGCCCGTTGCGCGAGTGGTGCTCGGTCGCGGTCACGCCGAAAGCCTCGCTGAGCGCGCCGCGATCGAGCTCGCCGAAGGCCAGCGTGTTGCTCACCGCCAGCGACGGGGCGGTGCGCGCGATGGTGTGCATCAGGACGCGGCGGGCCGCGGGCGGCAGGCTCAGGCGGTGAAAGGCCTCGATCGCCTCGACCCAGTCGAGCGCGCCGCGAACGAGGAAGTCGGCTCCGGGATCGAGCACCTCGCGGAGCCAGGCGGCGCGCTCGGCGGGCGCCGCGTCGCGCACCCGGGACCAGGCGAACTGGTTGGCGACGATGGCGCCGAAGTCGGCCGGCGGGCGCAGGTTGACGACCCAATAGGCCTCGATCCGCCCTGTGTCGCCGCGCTCCCGATTCCACGCGCCAGCACCCGTCAGGATGCCTGCGATGAAGAGCCGTTCGAGCGTGGTACGGAGCCGTCTCGCCGCCGCCTGGAGGTGCTCGGTGGATTCCGCGGAGAAGACGGCCTCGGCGTGTGACGTTCGTCCGTCGCTCGGGTTGGAGGTGGTCCCTATGATGCGGCTCGGCAGCAGCCGGGACGGTCCGAAGAACCCCTGCCGAAGACCATGTCCAAGAGCATGGCGCGACAGCCAGCGCGGCTCGTGAACCCCGAGGACTGTGCGCAGGCGATGTGGCAGGAGTGCTGCCAGCCAGGCATTCTCGTTGTTGTCGAGCCAGCGAGACAGCGGGCGCGCCCCGTTTTCGGTGCGGCCGAAGGCGGCGAGGAGCTCGGCGCCCGAGCGCGGCACGACTCGGCGCGGCGGTTCGTGGCGGTCGAGAAAGCGCGACATCAGCGTGTCGATGAGGCACATGAGGCCCGAAGCGTCGGCGGCGTTGTGGTTGTAGCGGATCAAAAGGCTATCGCCGTGCGCGCGGCGCATGAGCACGAAGCGGAAGCTCGGCGACTCCTCGAGCGAAAACGGTGTGGCCAGGATCTGGGCGCGTCGCGTGTGGTAGCTCGCCTCGTCGGGCGCCTCGTACACGGTGAGCGGTACCTGGTCGAGCACTGGCGGCACGACCCAGTGGACCGCGTCGGGTCCGTGACCTGTGACCGAGCTCAGGTGCGCGCGCGCCATGGGGTGGCGGGCAAGCGTCGCGGCGATGGCGGCGGAGAGCCGCCCGACGTCGAGGCGCGGTACGTGCAGCTCGAGCACCTGGTACCAGGCGTCGTCGCCGGACCCGAACAAGAGACGCTGGTAGTGGAAGTTGATGTCGGCGGGCGTGAGCGGCAGGACAGTCGGCTGTTGCTCGGGGGTCGCCGTAGCGGTGCTCGCGGGGGTCGCGGGGGTCGCGGCGGTCGCGGGGGTCGCATTGTGGACGGCGCGCGCGAGCCCGGCCACCGTCGGGTTCTCGAAGAGACGCCCGAGCAGCAGTGCCACGCCGGTCTCGTCCTCGATGCGCACGATGAGCTGAAGGGCCATGAGCGAGTGGCCGCCGAGCGCGAAGAAGTTGTCGTCGATGCCGACGTGATCGAGCTCGAGCGCCTCGGCCATGAGGCGTGCGAGGAGCTCCTCGGTGGGCGTCGTCGGAGGGCGGAGGCGCGAGCCGATGTCGGGACGGGAGGCGCTCGGGGCCGGCAAGGCGCGGCGATCGACTTTGCCGTTGGGCGAGAGCGGCATCGACTCGAGCACGACGATCGCTGACGGGACCATATAGTCGGGCAGCGTATTCGCGAGGTGCTGGCGCAGGTCGTTCATCAGCGCCGACGCCCGCTCGCGCCGGAGCGGGTCGGAGGCCGCACGCGTTGGGTCCGTGGGCGCGAGCATGGGCTCCTGCCAGGTGAGCGGCGTACGTGGCGAGTACGCGTGCTCGGCGATGAAGAGCGCCTCCAGGGTTTCGGAGCCGGGGCACAAGCGAACGTCGACGCGGTGGCCGGTGCGGGCGGCGAGGGTGTGGAGGTCTTCGATTTCGAGTGCGTGCGCGTGAGCCGGCGTGTCGTCGCGACGGGCGTCGCTCAGGCCGCGTACGAGGATAGGCGTGCGGGTCGCGAGGAGCTCGCGCTCGAGGTTGGTGAGGGCAGGCGGTGACGTGAAGAGGCGCGGTGTGATCGTGGTGGGCGCACGCTCGACGTGAAGCGTGACGTCGTAGCGGTAGAGCGCCATCTCGTTTCGGGCGCGACCGCGGCGGGGCCGGACCTCGACTGCGGTTATACGCGGCAGCCGAGCGGGTAGCGCGCTAAAGAAGTCGGGCGCGAGCTGGAGCTCTTTGTCTTCACGCGGGACCATGCCGCGGCGGCGCTCGACCGCGCGCCGGAAGTGGTCGGCGAGATCGAGGTTGCGCACGTCCGACACGATCACACGACCGCCCGCGGAGACGTGCTCGAGCGCGGCCGCGAGGGTAGACACCAGGTAGTCGGAGGACGGGAAATACTGGACCACCGAGCTCATGACGAGCGTGTCGAAGCGCTCGCCGGGGGCGAGCCAACCCAGGTCGTCGGCCGCGCTCGTCGCAAGCGTGACGTTTGCGAAGCGCTCGGGGCTCTTGGCGATGTGCGCGCGAATGCCGGCGATGGCGCACGCGGAGAGGTCACACGCGGCGTAGTGCCCCACGTGTGGAGCCAGGCGATAGAGCAGGAGCCCGGTGCCGCAGCCTAGCTCGAGTATGGACTGAGGCGCCGCCTGGAGCACGTTGGAGACGGTGTGGTCGACCCACTCGAGCATCTCGGCGCGCGGGATGGGCAGCCCGGTGAAGCTGCTGTTCCAGCCGGACAGGTTCAGCTCCGGGTCGACCTCACCGTCGGTGTCGAGATAGGTCTCGTCGTAGAGCGCGCGCCAGCGTGCGACGTGGTCCTGGTCCAGCGATGCCGCCGCGGGCTCGGGCGACCCGGCTTCGACTGGTTTTCTGCTTGCGGGTGGTGCGAGAGCGGGCACGACGTAGCTGACCAGGCGGGCCGCGCCGTGCGCGTCGGGGAGTGCCACGGTGATAGCCTCGGCGACGCGCCCGGTGGCGATGAGCGCGGCGTCGATCTCGCCGGGCTCGACGCGGGCGCCGCGGATCTTGACCTGGGCGTCCTTACGCCCGAGGAACTCGAGCTGGCCGTCCGGGCGATGCCGCGCGAGGTCGCCGGTCGCGTAGAGGCGACCGGGGCCAAACGGGTTGTCGACGAAGCGCTCGGCGGTGAGTACTGGGCGGGCGCGGTAGCCGCGCGCGAGGCCGACGCCTCCGACGTAGAGCTCACCGGCGACGCCGATCGGAACGGGCTGTCGCGCAGGGTCGAGGACGTAGGCGACGGTGTTGGCGATGGGGCGGCCTATCGTCGGCGGACGCGGGTCGGCGGGAGGCACGAGGGCGACGGTCGAGCTGACCGTGTTTTCGGTGGGGCCGTAATGATTGAAGAGAGGACACGGCAGGTCCGACGGCGGTGCGCGACTCAGGCGGTCACCGCCCGTGTAGAGGACGGCGAGCGTGCTCGGCCAGCCCCCCTCGGACAGACAGATCTCGAGGAGTGAAGTCGGGATAAAAGTGTTTGTTATCGAATTGTTCGCGAGCCACGCGAGGAGCGCCGTCGGCGTGCGGCGTGTGTCCGGATCGGGCACGAAGAGGCAGCCGCCCGAGGTGAGGGCAGACCACACCTCACCGACCGAGGCGTCGAAGGCGGGACTCGCCATGAGGCTCGTGCGCGATGCCGGCGTGAGCGCGAAAGTCTCGCGATGCCAGGCGGCGAGGTTCGAGAGCGAGCGGTGCTCGACCTCGACCGGGTTCGGGCGACCGGTGGAGCCAGACGTGTGGATCACATACGCGAGCCGGTGGGGGTCGGGCGCGAGGTCGAGGGCGTGACAGGGGAGAGCTGCGAGCGTCGAGCGATCGTCCTCGGGACACACTATGAGGCGACCCGGGTGCGAGAGCGCGTCGGCCAGCGAGGACTCCGCGATGAGTGCGACGACATCCGCGTCGTCGAGGAGCGCGGCGAGGCGCGCGACGGGCTGGCAGGGGTCGAGCGGGAGGTAGGCAGCCCCGGCCTCGAGTGCCGCGAGCAGGGCGATGATCTGATCGGGGCCGGGCGCGAGCGCGACGGCGACGAGCGGCTCCGTGCCCGGCGTCAGGCCGACGCCGTGTGCGCGCAGGTGGTGGGCGAGGCGGCGCGCGTGAGCCACGAGCTCGCCGTAGGTCAGCGTGCCGGCGGCCGACACGACGGCGGGCGCGGCGGGCGCGGCGGCGGCGTGCTCGGACACGAGCGCGTGCACCGGACGCACGAGGTCATAGGGTCGCGCGGTAAGGTTCCAGGTGACGAGGAGGTTGTCGCGCTCGGTCTCCGAGAGGAGGGGCAGCGCGTCGATGACGGTGGTCGCGTCACGCGCGACGGCGTAGAGGAGCTGGCGAAAATGACCGAGGAGCGCGTCCATACGCCAGGCGTCGAAGAGGTCGACGTTGTAGACGAGGTCGATGAGCAGTGCGCCAGTCGCGTTCGGGTCGTCGCGTACCTGGACCTCGAGGTCCATACGTGTGGCCTCGTCGAAATATGGCAATGCGCGCACGTCGAGGCCCGGAAGTACCAGCGCGTGGGCGGGCATGTTCTGCACGGCGAACATCGTCTGGATGAGCGGATTGCGCGACGGGTCGCGCTCGGGATTGAGCTCACGCACGAGCCGCTCGAAGGGCAGGTCCTGGTGCGCGTAGGCGTCGAGGGCGACCACACGCACACGCTCGAGCAGGGCGGAAAACGGCTCGGCGCCGTGCACCTGGGTACGCAGGACCAACGTGTTGACGAAGAAGCCGATGAGCGCTTCGGCCTCGGGCCGATCGCGGCCGGCCACAGGCGCGCCGATGGCAATGTCGGACTGGCCGGTGAGGCGGAAGACGAGCGCGTCGAAGGCCGCGAGCAGCACCATGAACAGGCTCGCGCGATGGTGCTGGCCGAGCGTGCGAAGAGCTCCGGTGAGGGCGGCTGGTAGCGTTGTGGTCGCTCGGGCGCCGCGAAAGCTGAGGTGTTTGGGACGTGGTCGATCGGCCGGCAGCGCGAGCGGCTCGAGGCCCGCGAGCTGCTTCTTCCAGAATCGGAGCTGGCGGTCGAGCGCGTCGGAGGTCGAGCGCGCGCGTTGCCAGCGGGCAAAGCTGGGATAGTCGAAGGGCAGCGGTGCGAGCGCTGGTGCGGCGGGGTCTCGGGCCGCAGCGTAGGCGAGGCCGAGCTCGCGCCGGATGAGCGCCTGAGACCAGCCGTCGCTGGCGACGTGGTGCACGTTGAGAAAGAGCACATGCCGCTCGGGGGCGAGGCGAAAGAGGGTCGCTCGCAGCAGTGGGGCGCGCCCGAGGTCGAAGGGCTCACGCGCGGCGGCGGCGAGGTGGGTGGACAGCTCGCTTGGGTCGGTGCCGCCAGAGAGCTCTACGCATGGCAGCGCGAAAGGCGACGCGGGGTGTACCACCGGACGTGGGTGGCCTTCGGGGTCAGTGGCAAAGCTCGTGCGGAGTGGCTCGTGGCGCATCACGACGGCCGTCAGCGCGCGCGCGAGGGCGGGCACATCGAGGGGCCCGGTGAGCTCGAAGGCGCTCGGCAGACTGTAGGCGATCTCACCCGGGCTCGAGCGATTGAGAAGCCAGAGCCGCTCCTGCGCGAAGGACAATACAATGGGCGGCGACGCGTCGGTTGCATCGCTCGGAAGATCGGGATCGGGGGCGCCGTCAGGACCGAGGGCGGCGACGTGGCGATCGATCTCGGCGGCGAGCGCGCGGACATTGGGAGCGTCGAAGAAGGCGATGAGCGGAAGCTCCACGCCGTGGTCGGCCCGAAGCCCCGCCATGAGACGCGCGGCCATGAGTGAGTGCGCCCCGAGCGCCAGCAGGTTGTCGTCAAGGCCGATGAGCTCGGCATCGATTGCGAGCAGCTCGGCCAGGTGGCCGCGCAGGGTGGCCTCGGTGTCCGTCATGGCGGCCGGACCGGGTTCACGCATAGCCGTTCTGGGATCGGGAAGGGCGGCGCGATCGAGCTTGCCGTTGGGTCCGAGCGGCAGTTGTTCCAGACTGACGATGAACGTCGGGAGCATGTAGGCGGGCAGCGTCCGGGCGAGAAAGGCGATGATTGCATCACGCGTGACCGAGGCGCCGGGGTGCGGCACGAGGTAGGCGGCGATGGTCTCCGCGCCGGCCATTGCGCCGGGTGCCGCGCGCACGACGACGGCGGCCTCGCGCACATCGGGATGGCGGTTGAGCGCGGACTCGACCTCGTCGAGCTCGACGCGCTGGCCGCGGATCTTCACCTGGCGATCGCGGCGACCAACGAAGTGCAGCGTGCCGTCGCTCCGCGCGTGCGCCAGATCGCCGGTCTTGTAGAGGCGCGCTCCGTCGCGCGGATCGGTGACGAAGCGGCGCGCCGTGAGCTCGGGATCGCCGAGGTAGCCGCGCGCGCACAAGCGCCCTGCGATATGAATCTCTCCGGGCTCACCGGGCGCTACGGGTCGTAATGTGTCGTCGAGCAGGCGCACGTGGTCGCCGGCGTCACCGATCGGGACGAGGCGCTCGTTGCCGGCGTCGATCTCGATGAGCGAGAACGCGGTGGCTTCGGTTGCGCCGTAGGTGTTCCAGAGGCCGGCGCCGGCGGCGCGCAGGCGAGCGGCCAGCGCCGGAGCGAGCCGCTCGCCGTGGCAGAGGATGCGCAGATCGACCTTGCCGCCCCACCCGCTGTCGCAGAGCCCCTGCCACAGCGACGGCACGGCGCGCATGAAGGTGACGCCGTGCGCATCGAGGAAACGCGCGAGCAGCGCCGGGTCGCGCACGGTCTCGGCGTCGGCCACGGCTATCGTGGCGCCGCTCGCGAGGGCATAGAGCGTCTCGAAGACCGAGGGGTTCCACGACGCGGCGGTGACCGCGGCGAGCACATCCCCCGGACCCAGCAAGCGCTTGTAAGGCGAGAGCGCGTAGCGCGCGACGAGCGTGCCGTGCTCGACCATCACGCCATTGGGCTGGCCGGTCGAGCCGGAGGTGTACATGACGTAGGCGAGGTCGTCGCTCCCCGGCAACGGGACTATCGGACTTGGAGGACTTGGAGGACCTGGGGGACCCAGGCCGCCGCCGGTCGGGGACAACTCGATGTCGAAGTGACGACGACCTGCCGCGATGGCCCCGGTGAAGCGAGCGCGGTTCTTCGCGTCGGTGACGAGCGCGAGCGCGTCGGTGTGAGCCACGATGTGGTCGAGGCGCGCTGACGGCAGGGCGGGGTCGAGCGGCACGTAGGCGCCGCCTGCGCGCATGATGGCGAGCATACCTATCGGCAGGGCGAAGCCGCGGTCGACGCACAGGCCGACGGTGCGCTCGGGCCCGACTCCTGCCCGGCGTAGCTCGCCCGCGAGAGCCTCGACGCGGGCCGCCACCTGCGTATAGCTCAGCGTCTGATCCCCGCAGATCAGCGCGGTCCGGTCCGGCGACTCGGCGACGGTCGCCGCTATCTTATGAAGGATCGATTCGTCGGTCGCCATCGCCCAACCCCGAAGAGTGACCCTACACTTACCCCGGATGCCCGCCCTGTGTCCGCCCTCCATCGACGCGTTATCGATCGCCCAGAGACAAGCGCTCGAGCTCATCGATGAGCTGACAGTGGCCAACAGCGGCCAGGCTTCAGCTCGCCTTCTTCTTCGGGGCCGACACCTTCTTCGCCAGCGCCTTCTTTGCGGAGGTCGTGTTTTCAGACGCGACCGTTGCAGGCTTGCCGTCTGCTGCGGCGGGCGTATCGGCCACCGCAGAGAGCTTGGCCGTGCCGCCCTTACGCGCTTCGAGGCTCTTCTTGAGCGCCTCCATCAAATCGATGACCTGTCCCTGCGGCTTGTCTTCGCTGGGTGCGCTGATGACCTTGCCGTCCTGCTTCGCAGCGATCATCTCGAGCAGCCTCTTACGAACCTCGTCGTCGTAGCGCGTCGGGTCGAAGGCTTTGGCTGTGCTCATCTCGACGATCTTCTTTGCGAGGTCGAGCTCCGCTTTCTTGATGGTCACCTTGCCACCAAGGGGGATGTCGGACCAGTCGCGCACCTCGTCCGCGTAGTGCAGTCGCTGCATGACGATCCCGGTCTCGTCGGCGCGCAGCATCACGATCTGCTGCCGCCCACGCGCCGCATACTGGCCGATGGCCCCAAGCCCGGTGTCGAGCAGCGCCTGGCGAAGCAGCGCGTATGACCGATCGCCGCCCTGCCCTGGCCCCAGATAATAGGGCGTGTCGAAGAAGATCGGGTCGACCGTGGCGATGGGCACGAACTCCTCGATGTCGATCGCACGCGTGGCTTCGGCGGCTGCGCTCTCGAGCTCTTCCCTGGTGAAGATGACGTACTGGTCTGCCCCGACCTCGTACCCTTTTACAAGCTTTCCATAGGCGACGTCTTCGCCGGTAGAACCGTCGACGAGGCGCTGGCGGACACGTGCTCCGGTGTCTGGGTTGATCTGGTGGAAGTTGATCGCGGACCCGCTGTCCGTCGAGGCGTAGACCTTGACAGGTATGGAGACGAGACCAAACGCGATGGTGGCCGAACCGATAGAACGTGCGCTCATTTCCAAAGCGGTAGCACTATCGGGGATGCAAGACGACCACGGGGATCTCAGCGAATATCGCCGCAAGCGTAAACCGAACGCGACGCGTGAGCCGTTTGGCACGACCGGACCCGCGCGCAGCGGCCTGTTCATGGTCCACCACCACCACGCGTCGCGAGAGCACTACGACCTGCGGCTCGAGCACAACGGCGTGCTGCTGAGCTTTGCGGTGCCGAAGGGCCCGTCGATGAACTCGAAGGACAAGCGCCTTGCGGTGCATGTGGAAGACCACCCGCTCGACTATGCGGAGTACGAGGGGGTGATCCCGGAGGGTCAATACGGGGCCGGCCCGACCCTGGTGTGGGATCGTGGTCGCTGGGTTCCGACCGACGGCGTCGATCTGGCGACCGGCAAGCTGTCCTTCGAGTTGTACGGGTACAAGCTCCAGGGACACTTTGCGCTCGTGCAGAAGAAGGGCGACCAGTGGCTCTTGCTGAAGAAGGCGGACGGCCTGCACCACACGAACCCGCTCGAGCCGCGCGGCGTGTTGTCGGGGCTCACCGTCGACGAGCTGCGTGACCCGACGGAGGCCGACGCGCGTCGTGTGGCACTTCTCGATTCGATGGCGACGACTCTTGTGGATATGCCAGACGAGGCCCCAATTCCGATGCTCGCCGAGACCGCCGATGTGCCACCCGATGATCCGACGTATCTGTTCGAGCTCAAGGTGGACGGCTACCGGATGCTCGCGACACGGCGTTCAGGCGAGGTGACCCTGACCTACCGATCGGGCCGCAATGCGACCGACACGTGGCCCGAGATCGTCCGCGTCATGACGAAGCTCCCCGGCGGCGACCTCGTGCTCGACGGCGAGGTCACGGTACTCGACAGCAACGGCCGCCCCGACTTCCACGGCGTCCAGGCGCGTGGTCTGCTGGGTGACCCCGTCGCAGTCACCCGCATGGAGACGGCGCGACCCGCCACCTATTATGTATTCGACGCGGTGTATGCGGACGGGCGCGACCTGCGAAATGCGGGACTCGTCGACCGCAAGGCGTTCTTGCGCGCGCTCGTGCCACCCGTCGGACCGGTCCGCTACATGGACGACTTCGAAGACGGCGCGGCTCTCTTCGAGACGGTCGCGCAGCTCGGCTTCGAGGGCGTGATGGCCAAACGAAAAGACAGCCGCTACCAGCCACGCCGCTCGTCGGATTGGCTGAAGGTGCCGGCGAGCCGTGAACGCTGCGTCGCGGTCGTCGGCTGGACCCCACGCACGAATGACGAGTGTGACCTCGGCGCACTTGTGGTCGGCGTGTCGACAGGCCAGGGTTTCCGCAGCGTCGGCAAATGTGGCACCGGTTTTGGTGCCGCCGAGCGCGAGCGTTTGCTCATGCGACTCTTGCCGCTCTCTGCCGACAAACCCACCGCAACCGACGCGCCTCCGGGCGACATCCACTGGGTCACGCCCGAGCTCGTCGTGCGTGTGCGCTTCACCACGTGGACCGACAAGGGGCACTTGCGCCACCCACGCTATGTGGCCGAGGTCGACGATGTGGCGGGGATCCAATGCGTCGACACGTCGCCCTCGCATGAGCCTCCTGAACCCGAAGCGCCTGAAGTCGTTGGCAAAACGACGAACCCCGACAAGGTCTTCTGGCCCGCAGTCGGGCTCACGAAGGGCGACCTCGTCGCCTATTACGACGACATCGCGCCGTTCATCCTGCCGTGGCTCCACGACCGCCCGGTGTCACTCGTGCGTTACCCGGACGGCGTCGATGGCAACTCGTTCTTCCAGAAGAACACACCGAAGTGGGCGCCCGACTTCGTGAAGACGGTGCGTGTGAAGGGCGACGACCGCACGCTCGACATGCTGCTCGTCAATGACAAACAGACACTTCACTGGGTGGCAAATCTCGGGGCCATCGCCATCCACACGGGCTCTGCCACCTTCCCGCCCGGGGACGAAGCCGACTGGGCCATCCTCGACCTCGACCCCAAGGACGCGCCGTTCGCCGACGTCGTCCGGATTGCGCAAGCCGTACACGCGCTGTGTGACGACATCGGCCTGCCGGTCGGCTGCAAGACAAGTGGTCGCAGCGGGCTCCATTGCCTCATCCCGCTCGGGCCGGGTAACGACTTCGAGACCGCCAAGCTCGTGGCTGCCCTGCTCGCGACGTTGGTGTGCGCCGAGCTGCCGGACATCGCGACGATGGAGCGCAGCATCGCGGCGCGCGGCGGTCGGGTGTATGTCGACACGCTGCAGAATGGGCGCGGGAAGCAGCTCGCGTGTACGTGGTCGGCGCGTGAGAGTGCCACGGCCACGGTGAGCACGCCGCTCTTGTGGGACGAGGTGAACGACTCGCTCGACCCGAAGCGGTTCACGCTGCGGTACGCCGTCGAGCGGGCCAGGTCGGCTGGTGATCCGCTGTGGGCGCTGATGCAGGAGGCACCGGTTCTCGAGGCCGCGCTGGAGCTCCTGGCGCGCCGCACATCGCGCGCCCCAACCGGTTAGCCGCTTCGAGGTGTCGGTCACCCGGTGGCGTGGGCGTCCTCAGGGCGAGCACCCCGTCCTTGCCTGCAGTAGTGAGGCAACCCAGGGTTTGCTTCAGCGCTTCGGCAAGCCGGGTCCGCACGGCCTCCATGGTCCGCTCGGTCGCGTGTATCCATTCCTGGTACATCAAGTTCGGCGGCGACATCAGTCGACCCCGAAGTTGACTCCGATCATGAACGGCGTGTGCCGGCTCAACCCATGGCGTTTCGACGGTCTGAACCGGCGGAGTGCCTTCGAGACAAGCCGCCACGGGGTCGAGGCGTTCGGCTGTGCAGGAACCGGACACCCGTTGACCAGAATCGGGGCCTCCCAAGCGGCTCACGTTCGGGCTATATGGCACAAGCCTGATGCCGTCGGAGTCTCGATGCGAAGCCTACATGAAGGTGCCTTGCCCCCGCGTACACACGTGCCGTCCATCTTCATCCTGTTCGGTTCACTGCTCGTCGGGGCCTGCTCCGGAGACAAGGCGAAGTCAGATGCGGACACGGCGACGGACACGACAACGCCATCCGAGGTGACGAGCGACACGACGACCGGTGACACGACGACCGGTGACACGACGACCGGTGACACGACGACCGGTGACACGTCGACGGGGCCGTGTTTCCAGCTCAAGGACGGGCGCTGCGTCGAGCACACCTTCGCGAACCCGCCGCGCCTCGAGCCGAATGCGGCCGGAGTCTACGAGCTCGAGCTCGTGCCCGGCGAGTTCATGGTCGACGGCAAGCGCCACTGTGGTCGCACGTACAATGGCCAGTTCCCGGGGCCGACCATCGACACGCCAGCGCAGGTCGGCGGGCAGCCGCGAAAGGTTCGCGTCAATCTGAAGAACGGCTTCACCAAGCACGACTACCAGACGACCGCGTCCGGCAACTGCACCTGCAAGGACCCGATGGGCACCACATGTACGCCGGACGGCGCACACGGCGGACACGGCGGAATGTGCAGGTGCAAGACCGACGAGGGTGTCGCCTGCCACATCTTCGACTTCAACACGACGAACCTGCATGCGCACGGCTCACATGTGCGCCCCGACTATGCGACGGGCGGCGGCTGCGTGGCGACTGATGCGCTCGCGTGCCGCAAGTGTGAGGGCGACAACTCGGGAGAAGGGGCGCGCGAGTGTTTCTTCGCGGACGACGTCCTCAGCAGGGTCGGCCCGGGCGAAGGTGTGCAACACCGCTGGGACATCGACGAGGACCACGTGCACCACGAGGGCCTGAACTGGTATCACCCACACATCCACGGCAGCACGGCGATCCAGGTCGCCTCGGGTGCGACCGGCGCGTGGATCGTTCGCGGTCCCGTCGACGAGGTCGAAGGCATCAAAGACGCCGAGGAGCGCATCTTCCTCGTGGGCACGCCGCCCGTCGGCTTCACGCCGCTGGCCGACGGCGAGACATGCGACGAGGACCACATCACCTTCAACACGTTCCACGTGCTCGGCGAGACGACCGAGAAACAGACGAACCTGATCAACGGCAAGCGACGTCCGCGCATCGTCATGCCGCCGGGAAGTGTCGAGCGCTGGCGCTTTCTGCACGGCTCGTTCCTCGATGAGATGTTCATCGCGGTCTTCCGCGGCAAGGACTCCGAGTGTGCGGAGCTCGACTTCGCGGCGGGACCCGTGCCGCTGACGCAGATCAGCCGCGATGGAATCACCCTGCCCCGCCCGGCCGATGGCGCAGACTGGCCGTTCGCGCCGCCCTACCTGTTCATGTCGCCGGGCTATCGTATCGATACGCTGCTCGACGGCACCGGCCTCGTCGACGGCGACACGCTTTGCGTTATGGCGGGGCGTTTCCTCCAAGAGGACACGACCGGCACGACGAACGAGGCGGTCGGCATCATGACGCCGCCGACGGTCGACCAGGTGCTGCAGGCGCTCGGCAACGGCGACCTCATCGCCATCGCCAACGTCGCCACCAGCGCAGGCACCGCGTCCGAGACCGCCATGCCCGACCTCGCCGCGGTCGCGGCACTGGCTCCTCCGCTGAAGTTGGAAGACGGTGCGGTCGACGGGCTCACCAAGTGCGCCGAAGTCGCTACGGTGACCGACCCGAATGCCATCGATCAGTTCGCGGCCTTCTGGATGATCTTCAACGTGACGGAGGGCTTTGATGATTGCGGCTGCCGCGACCACAACATCAACTGCAAGAACTTCGAGTGGACCAACCGTGGGCGCTACCCCTACGACCGCGTGCTGGAGCTCGGCAAGGTCGACCACTGGCGCCTGATCTCGGGCTTCGATGGGCACCCGTTCCACATCCACATCAACCCGTATCTGGTGTGCCCTTTGCCGCCCGCGGGCTCGACGCATCCCAACGCGGCCGGCCGCATCTTCGAGCCACCGTTCGCCCACTGGCGCGACACCTACCTCGTGAACCTGGCGCGCACGGTCGATGTGCTCACCGAGTATCGCGCGTTCACGGGCTCGTTCGTCTACCACTGCCACAAGCTCAACCACGAGGACCACGGCATGATGGAGCTCATCCGCGTCTGCGACCCGGCGACCGAGTCGTGCGACACGTTGTGCGACGGTCGGCCCTGCGGCTGGAACGTGTGCGCAGAAGGCGACGTCGAATGCACAAAGCAGCTCACCGGCGCCAAGTGCTTCATCGACCCTGGCCAGTGCCCCGAGGCGTTGGTCAGGTGCAAGTCGTGCGACCAGGACGCGATGAGCTGCCCCGCGAACGCTCACTGCGACCTCGACTTCTCGTTCGACGACGGTGTGCAGCGCTGTGTGCCCGGTTGCATCGAGGACGAGCACTGCCCCATCACCGCGAAGTGTGAGGTCGGCGAATGTGTACCCGCAGCGCCATGTGCCCCGCCGTGTGGACCGGGCTCGGCCTGCGAACATGGCACCTGCCGCTGAGCTGGTGGCCGCGGCCGGATCGAAGCCGGACCGAAGCCGGATCGAAGCCGGCTGCCTCGTGCGGAAGCGGCGCAACGAGCAGCTCGAGCGCCTGCGACACAGCGACCAGGATGAGCAGGTGCACACGACCTGGCAGCGCGGTGGTTGGGGGGCGCCTCGCTTCGCGTATCCCGATGCGTTCCTACGGCCACTCGCGACCCGGAGCTTTAGCTTGATGCTCCAGCATCTCGATTGTCGAGCTATCAAACGCTGAGCCCTGCGCTCCTGCCAAATCGCCAACCGGCGATGGTGTTTGCCGCAAGCCACGCGGCTGGATAGGCAGCAACGCAGCAAGCTGGCGATTGACCGACTGATCAGGCTTGGGATAACCTCTGCTCTGTTGCGCAGATGATGCACGACAGAGCCGAGGCGGCCAGGCAGGATTGCCTGCGAGCGAGCCAGGCCACGGCCACCCCGAAACGACTGCAATGCGGAGCGTCGGCGGGGTGACTGACTCAAAGCTCGTTCAGCCCGAGCCAGACCGTCGAGGTGCACCTTGAGACTGCGGCCCATTTGTTTGGCGGTTCCTGCCCTGGTCTTCGCGGCGTGCGCGGACGAATCCTCCGTGACCGGTCCTGCGGTCGAGATCGCAGTCGCCCCGCTGACGCTGCCGGGCGTAGTCGGCGTCGAGTATGCGCTCGCCGTCTTCAACGCTTCGCCGAGCCCGGCGTTCAGCTTTGCACCAGACGGAAGCGCGGCCACCAACCTCACGAGCCTGGTGTGGAACCAGACAAGCGTCACCTCCAACCAGTACGGCGATGGTAAGGGCGCCATTGCGTACGTCGGAACGTGTGACGCGTCGGGCCAGGCGCCGCGCATGAACCACGTCGCCCTCGCCATCAAGCAGATCAATGCAGGTGCCAACGGCGGCAGCATCGACGGGGCGTCGCCAGCCGCGTTCGTGGGCACCGACAACATCCTCGATGACCAGCTCACGAGCTCGGACGGGGCGCCCGACTTCAACAACCCCTGCCCGCTCGGCGCTCCGTGTGTCCTCGCGGTGCCGTGCGAAGAGAACCGCGACACTGCGGTGACCTTCAACCTGACGATCATGCGGCGCGCCGACCAGGGCTTCTTCGACGTGGCCGTGAACTTCGAGGACATCTTCTGCTCGGCCAAGCTCGACTGTCAGTACGATACCGGCCCCATCCAGCTCCTGCACAACCCGAACAAGCCGGGGCAGCCGCGCGACCAGACCGCCGTGTTGGCCTTCGCGTGCACCACCGGGACGGGCGATGTCGCCGACACCCGGCTGCACTTGAGCCCTATCACCGTGACCTGCGGAGCAAACGCCCCCATCGTGCTCGACCCGACCGTCGGCCCGGGCAACGCTTGGACGTCGTCGTCGCCCGACCCCCACACTACCGACGCCATCTGGCAATACGCGACCTATCTCGGCACCGAGAGCCTCCTGTGCGACGGGTTGCCCTGCAACAAGCTCTTTTGGAACGTCGCCCTCGGATTCGACGCGACGGTCGGCGACTGCCGCATCTCCGCGAGTGCCACCGCGGCAGGGCTCGATGTCATGAACGACGGCCTCACGCCGGCAGGGACGACCTACCCATGGCTCCGCTATGATGTCGACCTGACCAACCCGGAGGGCGGGCTCGCTTGCGACCAACACCCGCTCGATGGCGGCGACGGCGTCACGACCGAGTACACCCTCGTGAGCGCGCCCAAACGCTTCTGCCACCGATTCGATGGCGGTGTCGCAACGACGCTCAACGACCCGGCCTGCCGCGCGCCACGGGGCTACTTCGCGGGGCCACGCCCGGGCCTGCACGACATGCTCGAGCTCGTCGAGCCGGGCTATTGCGCGCCGTCCGGTGGAGATGTCCAGGTGGTCGGGGTCGTCGAGTCCTGGGCTGTCGAGGTCCAGGGCTTCTATCTGCAACCCGAGAGCGCCGTCCCGGTGCTGGGTGCGGCGTTGACCTCCCCGCTTACACGTGGCGCCTTCGGCCTCGCCCTGGCCAGTCATTATCGGGGGCTCGCGCTCAACCCGGAGGCCTTCGGACTCGCGACGGCGGATATCCCCGACCTGTATGAGACACTCGTGATCACCGACGCGTGCGAAGAGATCGGACGCATCGCTGGCCTCTCGGAAGTGTTCATCGGCATCGCCAGGCAACCCGAGGTCCGCGACCAGATGCTCGCCTTCACGAACTTCGCGGGCAACCTTGCGGCACAAGCCGACCCCAAGGTCGTGCTGGTGCGAGCCGACACGGTCGCCGCTGTCATCAACGGCGTTGGCCGGCAGCCCGAGCTCGTCTCGACCCTGGAAGGCGATGCCATTGCCCTGCTCGGCGGATACGTCACGCCGGTGGGCGCTGGTGCCGCCAACGCGGCCATGCTCTCGATGGTCGCGCCGACGCTCGCCGTCCTGGAAGGGATCACACAGAACCCGGAAGTGGGTTCGCAGCTCATGGAGACGGCGCAGCTCCTGATGGCGACGCCGGTCGTATTGACGGGTGTCGTTGGGAGCCGGGTCGAGGCCGAGCTGCTCGCGGCCTATGATGCCGCCCTGGTCATTCAACCTGAAGCGGAAGCGTTGCTCCGTGCGGCGTTGTTGGCCGTGAGCGGTCTCGTACCGCCGAGTGGCCCGATCGAGTAAGGCGCGGACGACCTCTGCGTTGGGATGAGCTCATCGACAAGTCAGGCCCCGTCCAGGAACAGGTTGTGTACCTGGACGGAGCCCTCGCCGAAGCGCCACACCGAAAGTCCGGCTTGCAGACTGCAAGTCCACTCAATGACTTGCCACGCACCGCACCTAGTCGCGCACGACGGTGCCCACCCCGGCCCCGGCTCCACCGGCGGCGGCGTCGACCACGCCGGTGAACGTGTCGGTGCCGGTGTCGACCCGCACGCGCCCGCCACCGCCGAAGAAGCCGAAGGTGTTACCGCGCGCGTGGATGACACCCGCGCCCGAGAGCGTCCCCACGACGATGCGCACCGCACCGCCGGAGCCCGCGCCCGTGTTCGCGTCTTCACCCGGGCCGCCGTCCGCAATGACCGCCCCGGCCAGAGCGAGCGTCTGAGCCGCCAGATGGATCCGACCGCCACCGTGCCCGCCATACCAGTTCGTGCTGGTGCCGCGGCCGCCACCGGACCCGAGCTCGAATGGGGCGTTTGCGTCACCGTAAACCGGGTTCGGGCTGCCACCGGCACCGAGCCCGCCGTAGGAGCCTCCTTCGGCCTGGCCGGAGCCCGTGGACGTGTTGCCAAACGTGTACGCGCCGCCACCACACCCGCCAGCCAGGGTCGTGCATTGGCCTGCGTAGCCGCGCTCCCGCACGTCGATCGCGGACGTCGCATCGATGCTTGCCGCACCCACGACCTCGACCCACAAGCCGCGCTCGGCCACCGCCCCAGGTGTCACCGGATGAGTCAGGACCGCACCGTCGGTCAGGGTCAGCGCGTCGACCACGACCTCGTCGTGGAGCGCCACACGCGCGGCACCTCCGAGGATGAGCGCGCCGGGAAGGACGCGGCGACCGTGCACCGCGTTGCCGACGACAGCGCTGGATGGCGCCGCGAGGATCAGGATCGTCGGGTCGTTGGCCGTGATGATGGCGGTCGAACGATCGAGGGCCCGCACGAGTGTCAGGCCGACGAGGTCGTCGACGAGCCACGCAGCATCCGTCGTGACCTCGTCGCCGTCGACCGCGACCACACGCACACGACCGACCTCGGCCCAGGGCGCCGTCTCGTTGATGTGCGCAAGCCCGCCATTGTCGACGCGCATGACCCCACGCTGGCCATCGGCGACGACCCAGAACGAGCCTGGTCCTCCGCTCCGCGCCGCGTCGACGCCGCTGCCGCCGCGCGTGTCGCCAGCCTCGAGGTCGAAGGGCCGGACGGCGTCGAGCACCCCGTAGCGAAGCGCGATCCGCCCGCCGCCACCGCCCGAGCCGGTCGCAATCGATGCGCCGATCGCACTCACGAGCCCGTCGCCCGCAAGCACGTCCGCGACGACGAGGATCGATCCGCCAGCACCACCGCCGGCGAATGTCCCAGCCTGGAGAGGCGGTTCGCCGTCGGCGCGCAGGACGCCGTCGATGACGATGCGATCCGCCACGAGGTGGATGCGCCCGCCGCCGTGTCCGGCGGGCCAGTTGGTGGAGTTGCCGTAGCCACCACCGCCGCCGAGTGTCGTCGCGAAGAATGGTGTTCCAAAGGTCCGGCTCGCGATACCGCCGCCGACGCCGCCATGGGATCCGCCCGACTCGGGTCGCGCGCCTGCGAGCACGTTGCCGATGGTCCCGCCGCCAGCGCCGCAAGCGCCCGCGCGAGCGGTGCATTGACCCGGGTAGCCGCGCCCGCTCACGTCGATCGACGCCGTCGGGCCGACCTCGATCGTGTCTGCGACGACGGTGAGCCCGCCCTCGTATCCGGCCTGGGTCGGGACGTGTGTGAGCACCGATGTGCCCTCGAGCGTGAGCGCGCGAACGGTCAGCGGCGACGACGCCACGAGTCTGGTGGAGCCCCGGACGACGACGTCGGCGTCGAGCACGACAGGGTCGTTGGCGGTGGCGAAGCCGAAGGGGCGAGAGTCGCTGGCGGCTCGCCCGCCGTCATCGATGACGAACGTCGCGGCGCCCGAATCGTCGGCGAAGTAGACCGTGCCGGGCCCACCGATGTCAGAGGTCGCGCCCGGGCGTGCGAAGGTGTTCGCGCGTAAGGCGGCCGATAGCGTGCCGAACTCGAGCGCGACGCGACCACCACCGCCACTGCCCCGGGCAAAGCTGACGCCGCCGTCGGCGGTGATGGTGCCACTGCCCGCGATCGTATCGGCGGTGACCCAGATCGAGCCACCCGCGCCACCCCCGGCTTGACCAGAGACGCCGGCGTTGAAGGGATTCTCGAGCCCGTCGGCGGCGAGGCGACCATCGAGCGTCACGGAGGTCGCGACGATGCGCACGCGCCCACCACCGTCACCTCCGTGCCAGCTCGTGCTGTTGCCAAAGCCGCCGCCCATACCCAGCGTCGTCGGTCGCTTCGGGTCACCGTAGGTCGGTGCGCCTGCGCCCCCTCCGCCGATGCCGCCATGCGACCCGCCTTGGCTTTGTGTGCCCGCGGTCGCGGACGAACACGGCGTCGCGTTGCGGCAGGCACCTTCGTAGCCACGTGCGGTCACGTCGATCCTGGCGTCGACGCCGACAGTCAGCACATCGACTTCGAGGTCGAGGCCTCCTTCGTAGGTCGCGCTCGAGTCGACGTGGTTGAGGTGGGTATTCTCGAGCAGATCGAGACGCGCCACCTTCAATGGGGCGACCGCGACGAGCTGGGTCATGCCCCGGATCACGACATCGAGGTCGTGGTCGAAGGGAACCATGGTCGGGTCCCAACCCAGGGCTCGGTTCTCGACCCCGAGGCTCCTGTCGTCATCGTCGACGACGAGGCGCGAACGTGCCCCGGGTCGCGTCACGAGTATGGTGCCCGCGCCGCCGGTCTTCGTCGCGTCGGGCCCTGCGCCGGGCCGCGCCGTGAACCGCTCGAAGTCGAAGCTGGTGGGCTCGGCGACAGTCACCGCGATGCGACCACCACCGCCGGCTCCGCCCATGCTTCCCGCTTTGGCGCCATCGGCGCTCACGACACCAGCGCCCGCGAACGTGCCGAGCGTGAGGTAGATCGAACCACCGGCGCCGCCCCCACCATTGCCGGTACCTTCGCCCGCGTCGAAGCCGTCCGCGCGGATCACACCGTCGAGATTGAGCGTCGCCGCGACGATGCGGATGCGCCCGCCGCCGTCGCCGCCATCCCAGTTGGTAGAGTTGCCGTAACCGCCGCCCATGCCGAGCGACAAGGGCGCAAAGATGTTGCCGTAGGTCGGTGACACACTGCCTGACCCGCCGCCGGCGCCGCCGTGTGAGCCGCCTTGACGTGGCTCCCCAAACGTCGTGCCTCCGCATGAGTCGACACAGGCACCGCGATACCCTCGGCCACTCACGTCGAGCCGGGCGTTTGCGGCGATGGTCAGGGTCTGGACCTCAAGGTCGAAGCCGCCTTCGTAGGTCGCTGTCGTGTCGGCGTGGTTGATGTGAGCCTGCTCCAACACGTCGAGGCGAGCCAACCGCCACGGAGCGACCGCGACGAGCTGCGTTTGTCCACGAACGACGAGGTCGAGGTCGTGGTCGAAGGCGACGTCCGTCGGGTCCCAACCGAGCGTCGGGTTCTCGACGCCGAGGCTACGACCGTCGTCGTCGACGACGATGCGCACCTTCTCGCCCGGACGGGTCACGACCACCGTGCCTGCGCCGCTGGAATGGGTCGCCGCAGGCGCCATGCCGGGTCGAGCGGTAGCCTTCTCGAAGTCGTAGGTCGTCGGCTGCAAGACAGTGACCGCCACGCGGCCACCGCCGCCCGCACCGCCCATCTCGCCATAGCCGCCACCGTCGGCGCTCATGACACCGCCGCCCGACAGCGCGCCGACCGTGACGTGGATCGATCCACCGGCGCCGCCTCCGCCCGAGCCCGTCGCACCCGGCGCGTTGACGCTGAGGCCGTCCGCTCGGATCGCACCATTGAGGGTCAGTACGTCAGTGACCACACGAATGCGCCCGCCGCCGTCGCCGCCGTCCCAGTTGGTGGAGTTGCCATAACCTCCGCCCATGCCGACCGTAGCCGGCGCGAAGATGTCGCCGTAGGTCGGCGAGGCGGCGTTGCTACCGCCGCCGACGCCGCCATGCGAACCGCCCCTGTGCTGGACCGAGAACGTCGTCCCCGAGCAGCCCGCAACACAGGCGCCGAGGTGCCCGCGCCCATTCACGTCGAGTGCCGCCTGCGGCCCGACGACCAGCGTCGCGACGTCGAGGTCGAGCCCTCGTTCGTCGAGCGCAGCCGACTCGAGCGAGCTCAGGCGCGCTTCGCCTTCGAGGGTGATCGTGTTGAGCGAGAACGGCTGTGCGGCGACGACACGTGAGCGACCACGGATGACGAGGTCGAGGTCCGCGACCCAGGGCGTGGCACTTGGGGTCGCGCCCAGCGGTGTGTTGTCCCGAAACGCGCTGCGATTCCCATCGTCGATGACGATCGTCGCGCGCTCAGCGTCAGGCCTGAGCGCGATGGTGCCTGGCCCTGCTTCGCGGCCTGCAGCTGCGGTGCCGGGGCGTGCGCGGACGCGGTCGAGATCGAGCTCGGTATCGCCATATTGGATTGCGATTCGGCCACCGCCACCTGCTCCACGTCCGATCGCGGCGCCACCATCGGCGGTGATGAGGCCCGTGCCCGTGAGCGACCCGACATCTAGGTAGATCGAGCCGCCGGCTCCACCGGCGCCGCCCGAGGGGTGGATGGCGCCAGTCGTACCGTCGGCGCGCAGCGACCCGAACAGCTCCATCTCGTCGGCGATGAGGCGGATTCGGCCACCACCATTGCCACCGGGCCAGTTGGTGGAGTTGCCGTAACCGCCGCCCATGCCGAGGTTTGTCGGCGCCATGAGGTCGCCGTAAGGCGCAGGTGCCACACCGTTGCCACCGACGCCACCATGCGAGCCGCCTAGCTGGTTTGTGCTCGCATTCGGGGCGGCACAGCTCTCGACGCACTGGCCGCGGTGGCCGCGACCGGTCGCGTCGATGACACCTGTGGGCATGACACCGATGAAGTCGGCGACGATGTCGATGCCGACATCGAGCGCGGTGCCGGCCGCAGCCGTGTGGGTGACGACGCCGCCACGACCGACGTAGAGGCCAGCGAAGTCGTGTGGCCCATCGATGATCACTGTGCCTTGGCGCACGAGGACCCGCTGGCCGTCGTAGGTCTGGTCGTCGGGAGCGAGGCGCGTGACACCGAGCTTCACGAGGTCGTTCTCGATGACCTCGACGGTGGCGGTGGCACTCGCCGTGTTCTCGCCGAAGTCGATGGCGATGGCCGTGAGCGTGCTCGTGCCGTCTTCGTCTGCGAGGTCGAGCACGGTCGTCCAGGGGGCTTGCTCGAGCGTCTCGACGAGGACGCCGTCTCGGCGCAGCTCGATGCGATCGATGCCATACTCGTCGACGGGGTTAAGGACCACACGCAGCGGTCCGGCCCCGATGTACTCGCCGTCGAACGGCTCCACGAACGCGAGGGTCGGCGGCGTCGTATCGACGACCGGTCGCACCGTGACGGTGTAGGGCTCGAAGCTGCCGACGTTCGCGCCGATGTCTTCGGCCTCGGCATGGATCTCGATCGTGCGCTCGGTCGTGACACCCGGCGTCTGGAGCGTGACGGCATAAGGCGGGGCTGTCTTCGTCGCCTGCAAGACACCATCGATATAGATGCGCACCTCACGCACACGCACGTCGTCGCGCGCCGAGACCGCAACGTCGAGGCTCGGACCTTCGTCGATGACGACACCCGGCTCAGGCGTAAGCGGCATGACGATGGGTGGCACGCCCAGCAGGTCCTGGAAAGCCGCGTGCCGTCCGACCTCGAGCCGGTTCCCGCCGCCGAAGCCGGCCATATAATGGTATTCGTCGTCGGCCGCGAGGCCGGTCGGGTCGGTCAACACGTAGTCGATGGTACCCAGAGCCGGGAGCTGTCCTACCACCCGATTGCTCACGAACAAGAGCGACTGGTTGCCGCGGATCCCGACGAGCAGGTAGTCGTCCACCGGCACCACACGCGTCGCGAAGATGCCCGTCAGGCTGGCTTCGAACCCGTTCGCCCGCGCGAGCGTCGTGCGCCTGATGCCCTTATTGAGGTCGGCTGCCCAGACCTCGTTGCCGCGAAACGCGAGGTCCCAGTCGATGTCTTCGGTCACGGCACTCGACTCGAAGACGAGGCCGCCGCCGACGATGCGGTACGACCGCAGCGTGCCCGCGGTGTCGAGCGCCACCACCCGATCGAGGTCACGGCGCACGAACGAGAATGACAGGTTCGCGAGCTGCGTCTCGACGACGCGTGGGTCCAGGGCGTCCGCCGAAGGTAGGCGGTTCGGGTCGACCGTCAGGAGGCCCGCGGTCGTCGCGACGTAGATACGCTCGTCACCGAGTGCCAGCGACATCGGCGTCGCGGCCAGCTCGATCGACGACTGGAGGCGTGGCCCGAGCTCGAGGTCGGACACATCGAGCTCGACGAGACGCGCAGGACTGGCGAGCGCCGCGAACACGAGTGTGCCGCGCATCGCCACATCGTTGATCGGCACAGCGAGTGCCAGACATCCGCCGAGCACAGGGGTTTCGCGCACCGACACGTCGACCGTGCACAACGACTTGCCGGCGACGACGACGACACGCTCGCCCGAGACCGCCAGGCGACCTGGTGTCCCGGGCAACATCACCTCGCCCACTTTGGCAGGCGTGAAGCGCTCGACGAGCAGCGTCATGACGGCCTCGAGCCCGTTGTTCGTCGCGGTGACCGTGGCCTCGCCAGCGAACGCGACGGCCGCGACGAAGTAGCCGTCACCGCTGACAGCGCCCGCGTTGGGCGGGGCGACGACATAGGTCGTGCCGCGGCTGCTTGCGGTGACATCGGTCGCGACACCGCTTGCTCGATCGCCCAGCACCTGGAGCTGCATGGTCGCAGGGCCGGTGATCGTGTTCGTGAACAACGCGGCGCGCGGCGGCGAGAAGCGCAGCACAGTGATCGGCCCACCGGCCACGAACGACGCTGCGTCGAGCGGATCGGTGCCGTCGGCCAGCTCCTGCCCGTCACTCGCGCCGTCGCCGTCGGTGTCGGCCTTCGTCGGGTCGGTGCCCAGCCGATGCTCGCGCCACAACGCGATGTTGTCCGCGTCGGCGTCGCTCGCGCCGTCGGCGGGGTCGGTCGGGTCGTAGTCGTAGCGGAGCTCGAAGTCGTCGGGCACGCGGTCCCGATCGGCGTCGGGGTAGAGCCTGATGACCCCGAGGTCGGACACGACCCATGGCTCACGTGCGATCGTCTCCGACTCACCAAAAAGCAGCATGGGGTTCGCCGCGGGTCGCGGTTCGTCGACCGGGCGGCTCGTCGCGACCAGAGGATCGGTCTCCGCGTCGACCTCGACCCCATCGAGGAAGCCGTCGCCGTCGGTATCGCCGAGCGAGACATGAGTGCCGAGCACACGCTCGAGGTCGTCGAAGAGCCCGTCGCCATCGCGGTCGCCACCGCGGCTCAGCGGGTCGGTGCCGGCTGCGACCTCGTCGCCGTCGGACGCACCGTCGCCGTCGCTGTCGACGCCGATGAGGCGCGTTTCGCGCTCGACTTCGTCACCGTCGACGAGCCCATCGCCGTCGCTGTCGGCCAGGTTGGGGTCGCTGCCGAGAGCCAGCTCTCGCTCGTCCGACAAGCCGTCGCCATCGGCATCGGCGGACGCGACTCCCGGCTCGGTGCCCGCGGCCACCTCGGCCGCATCGTCCACACCGTCGCCGTCGCTGTCGGCCAGCATCGGATCGGCGCCGAACGCAGCCTCGGCTCCGTCGAGCAGGCCGTCGCCGTCGCTGTCGCCATCGCGCGGCGAGGTCGCGACCTCGTCGCCGTCGTCGAGGCCGTCCTTGTCCGAGTCCGCCGTGTTGCCCAGCGTGCCCGCGGCTTCCTCGGCCGTGTGGTCGAGCCCGTCGTCATCCGGGTCGTTGGTGGGGTCGTCGGCGGTCTCGGGGTCGAGGCCCGAGAGCACTTCCCAGGCGTCGTCGAGGCCGTCGTCGTCGCGGTCGGCAAAGTGCACAACTGCGGTCGTCGAGGTGGTCAGGCCGGTCGCGCGCTCGGTGACCGCGAGCGTCAGCGACACCATGCCCTGCGCCGCGATCGTGTCCGCCGTGGTCGGCGTCCAGGTCGCGACGCCGTCGGCGATTACGACGGTCGGGCCAGCCACCGTCACGATGTCGTAGTCGGCCGGATCGAAGCCGAGGTCCCAGCTCCACGGCTCGCCCACGACGCCGTCGCGCGGCGCGCGGCGCAGAATCTCGGGCAAGGCACCTGCCTCGGCCAGGACGACGATGCCAAGGGCCGATGTCGACCCATCGACCCGGACGCTGAGCTCGTGTCGCCCGAGCTCATCGACCGTCGTCGGGAACGACAAGGTCCCATCGACGAGCGTCAGCGCGCCCGGCCCGGCGAGGAGCACGACCTCGGCCCTGGAACCATCCGCGCGCTCGGGCGTCCAGGTCCAGGTCTCGCCGACCACCACCGCCCCCGGAGGGCGCGTGACGATAGGCGCACGCAGACTCGCGACGCGGCTCGGGTGCGACACGGTGTCGTCCGCACCGACCGACCGCACGACCACGGCGTCTCCGCCGGCCAGGCTTCCCAGGCTTGCATCGATCACGGTGCGGGTCGAGAGCCCGGCGACAGTGGTCTCGGCGACGACCGCGCCGCCGCGCTCGAGCTCCACGAGATAATGCTCAGCATCGATGCTCGGCAGCCACGACACGGCGATGCCTTCACTCGTATCGACCGCGCGCACCAGAGCCGGACCAGCGTCGACATCTCCGCCGACGTGCACCAGCTCGGGGCTGGCGATCGTCTGCGCGCCGGTGACCCCGTCGTTGATGTCGGCCTCCAGTCGATACGCGCCAGGTGCAACGCCAGCCAGGTCCCACGTCAGCTCACCCGCGGTGATTGACGCCGAGCCAACGGTGATGCGGTCCCCGCCATCCACCGGGAGCGCCGAGAACATCACCTCGAGCGCTTCGTCCGCCTCTCCGCTCCAGGCGATCGTCACGACGTCGTCCTCCTGGTCGTGCCCTTCGAATACAAACGTCGGTGCCTCGGCCGCGAGGCTCGCGCTGACGGAGCGGAGCTGTCCCTCACCGCGGATGTCGACGAGGCGGTAGGTTCCAGGCATTGCGTCGGCGACGAGCCAGTACGACTGCCCGACGCCGGGCAGCTCGTGGAAGAGCGCGACCAGCGTGCCGGCAGGGTCGATGATCGGCGAGTCCGCCCGTGTGTAGACGGTGCCATCGGGAAGCTCGAGGTCCGCGTCCACCGCGCCGTCGTGCTCCAGCACCACGTTCAGGTCGCCACCATCGTCGATGACGTCGAAGACCGGCGGCAGTCCGGCGTAGTCTTGAGTCGCGCCAACGCCGCGGCTCACGCCGAGGCCAGGAGCGGACGGGACTTTGGGCTTGGCGAGCTTGTCAGGGTGCTTGCCGAAGAGCGGCACCGCAATGTCGGCCGTGCGGAAGTAGATGCGCAAGCCGTTAGGCACATCGTTGTCGAAGTGATAGCCGCAGGTCCCCGACCAGCGGGTCGCGCCCGGGATGATGGGCGGCAGGCAGAGCTGCCGCACCGAGGCCGTGACCTCGAATCCTGGCAGCTGACCGTTGGAGTAGGTGCGCAGGCGCATGACGCCCTCGGCCTTCGCGAGGCTCTGCGCGCCGATGATGGGGTTGTCCGGGATCGTGAAGTCGACGGAGCCCTTGATCATCGCGAGCACACCCTTGGGGTTGCTCAGCGTCTTGACCGAGCCCTCGATGTCGCCCTTGAGCACGAGCCCGCCCGTGAACGGCTCTCTCGCCTCGAGGCCAATCGCAGCCTTGACCGAGGGGCCGTCGGCGCCGTAGCCGACCGTGATGCCGGCTGTGCCCTTGATGAAGTCCGGCGTGGCCTGCTCGACGTCGAACCCAGCGACCGTCGTCTGCAAGATCGCGAGCACGCCGACCGAGCTCGTGAAGCTCACCTCGTTCGGAGACCAGCTTCCGGTGATCGAGCCGGTCGCGAGCGCGTAGGTCTCATCGTTGATCTCGACGCCGGGTCCGAGAGCGAAGCCGCCGGTGATCGAGAGCTTGGGCGTGCCGGAGTCGAGCCCCAGCAGTACCCCTGGCTCTTCGGCGGTCACGCCGATGCTGGTGAAGTAGAGCGGGACAATGGGCATGACCGGCGCGATGGGGATGCCGGGAACGACGAGGCCCACGCCCTCGGCGCTCACCATCTTGCGCGCGAAGTTCGCGGTCAGGCCCAGCTTCTTCCAGCGCCACGTGTTGGGCTTGTCGGTGCTCGACCCGTAGACGCCCGCCATGTCGATGCCGATCTGGTAACGTTTGAGGCCGAACAGCACACCGACCATGCCCGAGAACTCTTCGTTCGCGTAGCCGATCTCGAGCTTGGCAATCTTGAACATGCCGAACTCGGCCTCGTTCTCGAGCACGAACTTGCCCTGCGGCACCACGCCGCCGGTGCGCACCTCGAGGCCGGCGATCTCGAACGAGACCTTCTTCGGGTCCTCCTCTTGCGACATGTCGTAGTCCGACTCTTCCTTGCATGCCGGCTCGCGCAGCGAGTCCCCGGCTTGCGCAGCCTCGCCGACGGGCTGCGGCTTGTTGCAGGTCCAGACCTGCGTCGACGCGAACGGCGAGCCGCCGAACAGCTTGAAGTCGGGCGTGTCGAAGCCGACGCCAGACGGGAGGATCTGGGCGCCGCGCACGAGGACCGGGAAGCCGAAGAGCCGGAATGGGTACTTGCTCGGGTCGTCTGTCGAGCTCTGGTTGACCTCGAACGTCGCCTTGCCGGTCGGATCGATCTCGAACGGCCCGCGCCAGATCGTCAGGTCCTTGAGCTGGAAGAAGACGAGCTTCGTGTCCATGCGCCAGGTCGCGTCACCCTTGGCGCTGGTGAACTTCGAGGTGAACGTGTCGTAGGCGCAGGTCACGGGCTTGTCGATGCGCATGAACTGCCCCTCGTCGCTGCCGACGAGGCCGAGAGTGACCTGGCCAGACACGACGGTCTCGATGTCCTTCTCCTCGAGCGTCTCGCCGCACACACGCACGACCCCGACATCGATGCAGTTGCGCACCTCGATGACCGCGTCGTCGGTGCCCTCGCATTCCTTGTCTTTGCCGCCCTTGGCGGTGACCGTGAACTTACCCTCTTCGGGGAAGCTGATGGTCGCCGTCGGGCCCGACGTCCCGCCCTGGAACGAACCACCGCTGGCCTTCCAGGTTATCGTGCCGTCGTTCTTCGCGTCGGGGCAGCGGGCGCGCAGCGAGACCTTGTCGTTGGTCTTCACCGTCTTCTTCTTTCCGACCGGGCTGGTGATGATGACCTTGCCCTCCTCCTCGCAGATCACTCGCCGCTTGCACTCAGGCTCGGGCTCGGGGGGCTCCTCGGGATCGGGCGGCCCCATTGGCGACGAGCACGGCGGGTTCGGCGACGTCATCGGCTTCTCGGGCTCCTCGGGGATCTCGGGGATGAGGCACGTCCAGCGCACGCCACACTCCTCGCAGATACACTCCTTCTGTTCGGGCTTCGGGCCTTCAGGCGGCGTGTCGGCCAGCTCGACCGTGGCCTCGGACGGGCACGGCGGCGGCGGAATCGGGGGCGGACCGGCGTGCCACGCACCGACGCGGATGCCGGAGCCCGGATCGCTCACGAGATATGTTCCATCCGCCCCGACCGTGGCACTCCCGGTCTTCACGAAGCGGGTCTGCAGATGGTCATAGGACATGAGCGGCACACCCGAGCCGGGGGCGAGCCGGTCGAGGTTGGGCAGCTCGAGGGGCAGCGGCGGGTCGAAGCGTGTGCCGCCGGGCTGGAGCGCCAACACCTGCCGAGAGAAGAGGCCGTCGGGTAGCGGCATCGGCGTGCTGCTCACCGGGATAGCGAGCAGCGCGAGCTTTCGCGCGTCACTTGGCACATTCGCGGGCCATGTCACTTTCGTCCCGACGGGCACATGCACACGCGTCGGCGACTCGCCTGGGCGCATGGCGCGCTCGAGCGTGACGGCTGTCTGCACGACTCCGGACGCGTCGAGGTCGAGCGCCACGCCCTCGGGAAGGGCCGGTACATAGAACGCGCCACCGTTGTTCTCGAGGCTCGGCAGGACCGGCACGACGAAGTCGATGCGCACGTACTTGTCGCCAGCGGCGCGGCGCGTTCCATCGAAGCGGAGATGTGCCAGGCGCACGCTCTCGGGCTCGACCATCTCAGGTGCGTACCCGATCTCGAAGCGCCCGAGCCCGTCGGTCTGCACCGTCTTGCCGGTGGCGTCGATCGAGAACTCGGCCCCTTCTTCCAGCAGCGTCACATCGAGGCCCTCGACCGGGTTGCGGTCCACGTCGAAGACGCGGCCGACGATCGTCGTGGCACCACCCCCGGGTGCGAATCCCCGCGCCGAGAACACGGCTGGAAGCTTCGAGTCGCCGACCAGCGTTGCGTGCAGCTCGTGTTTCTCGCCGACCGTGTCGCCCAGACGCCACTCGGCCCGCGCGTACCCGCCGGCATCGGTGCGGATGCGGACCTGAGCTGCCTCGACGAGCTGGCCAGCGGAGCGCACCGAGCCACCGCCAGCGATGACCACGAAATCGACCTCCAGATTGGGCAGCGGCGCACCGACAGGGTCGGTGACCCGCACGACGAGAGGCTGCGGCAACAGCTCGTCGATGAGGCCGCGCTGGTGATCACCCTCGGCCAGCTTCAGGAGACCCGGGTCCACGAGCGCGTCGTTCTGGCGGATGGGGTAGTCGAAGTCGGCGGAGTTGCCCTGCACGTCGGTGACACGTGCGACGATCGGGTTGAGCTTCCCGGCCACCAGCGGCACGGTCAACATCACCTTGCCGTCCGAGGCCGCGGTCTGGCTGACTGTGCTCGCGCCGCCGGTGACCGTGAGCGTCGCGCCGGCTTCGATGCGGCCATACCAGGTCTGCGAACGCAGGCTCGTCTCGGGGCGGTAGGTGGCAATCTCGGGTGTGCCGGGCGGCGTGGAGTCGACGGCGACGACGATACGCGCTGAAGCCTCGAGCTCACCCAGCCGCACGAGCAGGCGCGTCGTGCCCGCGCCCACCGCGGTGATGGTGCCGTCAGCGGCGACGGTCGCGACGGCCTCGTCCTCGACCTCGAGCTCGGCCATGGAGGCCACGTCCATCGGCGAATCCCCTGACCGATAGCCGGTGATCGCCGGCTTCGCAGTGGCGCCGACACGCTCCATGAGGACGGTCGAAGGGTCGACGACGATGCCCACCAGGTCGGACGGGGGTAGGACGGGGTCAGCGATGACGACCTGGACACGGGCCGACCCGAGGTTGCCCTTGCCGTCGACGGCGACCGCCTCGATGAGGAGGGGCCCAGGCGCGAGGTCGGCAAGCGTGGCCTCGAAGGCCCGCGGGTCGTCGCCTTGAGCAAGCGTCGCTTCGACACCGTTGACGGTGACGCTGGCGACGCCGCTCCGGCGCTGGCCCTTGACCTTGGGGTCACTCACGGTGCCGCGCACGACGAGCCCGTCGGACTCTATCGTCAGGCCGTCGGTGGGCTCGTCGATCGCGATGACCGGGATGGTGCTATCGGCCTTGGGTGGATCTTCGCCGCACGCGATCAGCATGAGCGGCAATGCCGAGACAATGAACGCTAGGCGCATAGGCGCCGAGTGCAATGGCTGCATGGATTCCTCGGATAGACGGGTGCCGACCGGAAGGTTCTAGCTTCGGTTGGCGCTTCGCATCAACCCTGGGAATCCGAAATTGAGTACGACAGTCACCCGAGCCGCACACGGCGGAGGTCGCGTGCCTTCAGACCTCAGAGGCCGAGCTTCTTCTTCGTGGCGGCGGACGGGCTCAGCTCGTGGGCCTTCTCGAAGAAGGCCTTGGCGCGATCGTCCTTGGTCTTCTCGGCGATGAGGCCGCGGTTGAACAGGATCTGCGCGCGCAGCTTGTCGTCCTCGGGGTTGCCGCCCGGTGCCATCTTGTAGGCGGCCTCGAAGTCGGATTCCGCCTCTGTCAGGTCGTCGCCGTCGGCGCGCATCATGCGGGCATAGCCGCGACCAGACCAGGCGCGGACGGTGTCCGGGTTGGTGTGCAGGACGCTGTCGAAGATGGCGATGGCGTCGGAGTACTTCTTGTCGGCGGTGAGCTTTCGGGCCTCGTTGACGAGCCTTTCGACAGCGTCAGCGGGGCGCTTTGCTGCCTCGAGCTTGGCGAGCTCGGCCTCTTCCTTTGCCCTCTCCGCTTTGTACCGGTCGGTCGCGCGCTTCTCGAAGAGCTCCTTCGTGCAAGGGGTGGTGTCGGTCAGCTTGAACGTCCGGGTAGCCTTGTCGCAGGGCGTCCAGCTCCAGGTGTCGCCCGACAGCGTCGGCGCCTTCGCGTCCTGGCACGAACCGTCTTCACCACGCCCGTCGTGGACGGAGGCGACGAGCTTCATCGCCTCGCGGTCGATGATGTAATAGGCCAAAGCCTCGCCGGCGTCGCCAGTCGCGGTGCCGCAGTCGTCTTCGTCGATCTCCCCGTTGAGGCATGCCGGCACACGCTCGTGGAACTCCTCGTTGACCGTGACCACGAGGAAGCGGCCGTCGGCCGTCGGATTCGGGGTCGCCGTGATGTGCTCGCCAACGATGTCGTGGAAGGACACGAAGGCGTGGAAGGCGCCGCCGGGCTTGCGCACGTAGAGATTCACGGGGGTCGAGTCGCCGACCTCGATGGAGGTTACGTAGACGTCGTCGCTCTTGAGGAAGACATTGTAGACCTCGTCCAGGCGGGCCTTGGCGGCCTCGTCGGACGCCGCCTCCTGGCCGCTCGCGTGTTTGAGGAGGGCCGCGAGCCCGCCGACCTCTTTGCCGGCCTGGTCGTAGGCGATGATGTTCTCGAAGGCGCAGTCGGTCGCTGGAGCAGGCGTGGGCGCGGCCTCGGGCGTGGGCGCGGGCGCGGCATCGGGCGTGGGCGTGGGCGCGGCCTCGGGCGTGGGCGTCGGCGCGGGCGCGGCATCGGCCTCGGGGGCCGGCGCGGGCGCGGGCGTCGGTGCAGGCACAGCGGGCGTAGGCGCGACGGGGGTTTCGACCTTCTTGCCACAGCCGGGCGCAACGGCCGCGAACGCAACAGAGACACACAATGCGCTGATAATTCTCACTTCGACCTCGCAACCTGGACGACAACGGACGGCCCACGGACGTAGGCGCGGACCATCGCCTCAGAACGCCAATCGTGTAAAGGGCCACCACGAGTCCGGAACGGGGCCGCACAAAGCGGTGTCTTGCCCTCCCCTGCCCCATGCGTTAGGCATCGCCGGCCCTTGAAGGGCCAGTGTGTGCCAGTGTGTGGTCGATGGGCCGGCAAAGACGTGCCGGACCCGCGACCGGATTGTGACTCCCAAAAGGCATCATCATGAGTGAACCGGGCGACAACGACACCACCGTGGAGCTCCCCTCCAACTTCATTCGTGACCTCATCGCCGACCACCTGCAGACGGGGCGCTACGACCGCGTCGTGACCCGCTTCCCGCCCGAGCCGAACGGCTATCTGCACATCGGCCACGCCAAGTCGATCTGCCTCAACTTCGGGCTCGCACAGCACTTTTCCGGGGTCTGCCATCTCCGCATGGACGACACGAACCCCACCAAGGAAGAGACTGAGTACGTCGACTCCATCGCCAACGACGTGCGCTGGCTCGGCTTCGAGTGGAAGGGCCAGGACCCGACGACCCCGTTCTACGCGAGCGACTACTTTCAGCAGCTCTACGACTGGGCCGAGCTGCTCATCAACAAGGGGCTCGCCTACGTAGACTCGCAGTCGCGTGAGGAGCTGCGCGTCAACCGCGGCACACTGACCGAGCCCGGCAGCGACAGCCCGTACCGCAGTCGCACCGTCGCCGAGAACCTCGACCTCTTCCGGCGCATGCGGGCCGGCGAGTTCGAGGACGGCGCGCATATCCTGCGGGCCAGAATCGACATGAGCGCCAAGAACATGCTCATGCGTGACCCGCCGCTCTATCGGATCCTGAAGTCGCACCATCACCGGACTGGCGACGCGTGGTGCATCTATCCGATGTACGACTACGCGCACGGCCTGTCGGACGCGCTCGAAGGCATCACGCACTCGATCTGCACGCTCGAGTTCGAGAACAACCGCGAGCTCTACGACTGGTGCCTCGATGCGGTCGGCTTCACCGAGCCTCGCCCCCACCAGTACGAGTTCGCGCGCCTCGTCCTCGACTACACCGTGATGAGCAAACGTAAGCTGCTCCTGCTCGTCAAAGACGGCCTCGTCGACGGTTGGGACGACCCGCGGATGCCGACCATCGCCGGGCTCCGCCGTCGCGGCGTGCGCCCCGAGGCCATCCGCGCCTTCGCCGAGATGATCGGCGTCGCCAAGACCAACTCGGCCGTCGACATCGGCAAGCTCGAGTACTGCATCCGCGAAGACCTCGACCCCATCTCGCCGCGCTACATGGGCGTCCTGCGCCCACTCGAGGTCGTGCTCGACAACTGGGATGAAGGCCGCGTCGACTGGATCGAGGCAGCTCTCTGGCCGCCCGGCTCGCCGGAAGGACGGACCGGGACCCGCAAGGTGCCGCTGTCCAAGACGCTCTACATCGAGCGCGACGACTTCATGGAGAGCCCACCCAAGGACTTCTATCGACTGGCTCCGGGCACCGAGGTGCGGCTGCGATACGGCTATGTGATCCGCTGCGTGCGGGTCGAAAAGGACGAGGCCGGCAACGTCGTGCGCCTCGGCTGCGAGGTCGACGACACCACCCGCCACGGCCAGGCCGGCGCCGACAAGAAGAAGGTCAAGGCGACCATCCACTGGGTCTCGAAGGACCACGCGTTGTCGGCCGAGGTCCGCCTCTACGACCGGCTGTTCAGCGTGCCACAGCCCGACCGCGAGGACGGCGACTTCCTCGAGTTCCTCAATCCACTGAGCAAAGTCGTCGTCGAAGCGAAGCTCGAGCCGGCCATGGCCGAGCTGGCAAGCGGACATGTTCAGCTCGAGCGCCAGGGCTACTTCTATCCCGACCTCGACGACACCAGCGGGCGACGTGTCTACAACAAGGTCGTCGGCCTGAAAGACGCGTGGGCGCGGGTGCAGGCGCGGACCGAACCCGAGGTGAAAGACGCCGAGCCGAAGGCCGACAAACCGAAGAAGGCCAAGGCCCCCGACACACGCCCCGAGAAGATGTCCCGCGCCGAGATCCGCGAGCGTCGCTTCACGAACGACCCGCGCCTGGCCGAACGCTTCGAGCACTTCAAGACAACCCACGGCCTCACCGACGACGACGCCGAGCTGTGCACCGAGACCCACGCGCTCGCAGACTTCTTCGAGGCTGCCCTCGCCGTGCATCCCAAGCCGGCTTCGATTGCCAAGTGGGTGGTCAACGAGCTCATGCGTGAGCTCAAGAACAACGAACTCTCGACCCTCGCGGTGACGCCCGCGGCGTTTGGCGCCCTGGTCGCTCTGGTCGACGCTGAGGCCATCTCGACGACCGCCGCAAAGCAGGTCTTCGCGACCCTGTTGAGCGAGGGCGGCGAGCCCGGTCCCATCGTCGAGCGGCTCGGCCTTGGACAGCTCACCGACGAGTCGGCCATCACGACCGCCGTGGACGAGGTCATCGCGGGCAACGCCAATCAGGTCGCGGCCTATCGCGGTGGCAAGGTGCAGCTGCTCGGCTTCTTCGTCGGCCAGGTAATGAAGCAGACCGGCGGGCGCGCCAAGCCCGACCGGGTGTCGGCCCTCGTCAAAGAACGGCTCGGCTGATACGGTCCGAGCGACCGCCAAACAGGAGTCGAAAACATGGCGACCATCGAAGTCACCCGCGACACCATCGAAGCCCTCATCCGCGACAACCCGCTCGTCGTCCTCGACTTCTGGGCCGAGTGGTGCGCCCCATGCCGCGCCTTCGCGCCGGTCTTCCATCGCGCTTCGGAGGAACACACCGACTTCGTGTTCGGCAAGGTCGACACCGAGAGTGAGCAGGCCATCGCGGCGACCTTCGGCATCTCGGCTATCCCGACCCTCATCGTGTTTCGTGAGGGGATTGGCGTCTATCAAGAGTCGGGCTCCATCCCGCCGCGCGCCCTGAACGACCTGCTCGAGCAGGTGCGCAATCTCGACATGGACGCCGTCAGGAAAGAGCTCGAACAGCAGAAGGACGCCCCCGACGAGGTCCCCTGGGAGCTGCGCGACGACGAGTCCTGAGAGGACCCGACACGCCCGTTCGAGGTCAGCCGATTGCCTCGACAATCAAGACATGATGGCCATGCGTGTGGCACGCAAAATGGGTCCGACGAGGACCACGCAGGGCTGACGGGCACGCTGCAAAAAACAGGGCCGGTCCCGGGTCGGCTGTGTGGGCGTCCTCCACCAGACTGGGGCGCTTGGACGGGGCAGACGTGGTGTGGTAACTGCGCATGACCCTGGAGGTTTCCATGCGCCGCATCACCCTGTCACTGTGTGCCCTGTCCATCGCCGCCTGCTCGAAGAAGGCTGAGCCGGCGCCCGAAAAACCGCAGCCGCTGCCTGCCGAGGTCGCGCCCGCACCCTCGGAGGCAAAGACCGACGCCAGCCCGACCGAGGCCAAGGCCGATGCCGCGACGGCCCCGAGCGACGTCGAACCCGTACCGAGCGATGCCGCGCCTGCGCCGAGCGATGCCGTGCCCGCAACAGGCGACACATCGGCCTCGCCAGAGCCGGGCAAAGTTCGGGGTGAGAACCCCGACGCGGTGTGCGCGGTGATCACCGGCCGTTCCGGCGAGGTCCGCAGCGCGTATCGCAAAGAGGTCGACGGCCTGCCACCCGAGAAGGCCGGCCCGATCTACATTGGCGACGTGGACTACGGCGGATGCCTCGGCGAGAGCGCGCGCACCAACGGCGCCTGGGCCTTCGAGCTCCGCGAAGCGCAGATCGACCCCGATAGCCTGAAAGAAGGTGCCGAGGACGGGGCCACTGCCACGCTGGGCGTAGAGGTCATCTGGATCGCACCCAACGGCGTCGAGCAGTCGACGACCGAGCAGCTCTCGCGCGGCTTCTTCGAGAGCTCGATGGAGTTCGAGCGGCTCCACGACTTCGACCGCGACGGGCGGCCCGAGCTCGTCGTGACCATGACCGCAGGTTCGCCAGACCACCGCAATTCCGAGCTCGTGGTCTTTCGCGCGGGCGACAACGGCAGCGCCGAGGTCGTTCGCCTGTGGAAGGACACGACGACTATTACCGGCCTCGAGGACATCGACGGGGACTCCGTGCTCGACCTGCTGCACGGCAACGAGTTCCTCTGCCAGCAGGGCATGAACAAGCCCTACGGGTTCGCGGGCGCGACCCACGTGGTGAAGCTCGACCAGCTCGAGCGGACCGACGCGGCCGTGAAGGGCTACTATCTCGGCAATTGCCCGGACAAGGTCAGCGCAGCCGAGATTGGCAAGAGCAAGGGCGAGGGCGCTATCGAGATCGATGAGGTTCTCACGCGGGCGACTTGCGCCTGGCTCTGGGGCGCGAAACCCGCCGACATCGAGAAGGCGATTGCCAAGGCGGTCAAAGGCTCGGACTACGACGCCGAGGTCTCGTGCCCGTGGCTGTCCCCCGACGTGAAGCCGCCGGTGACGCTGCCCTGACGAGGACGCCTTGATGGGGACGCCCGAGCTTCTTCACCCAGGCACGTCGTCCCACTCAGACGACGGAAGCTTTCCCTCGACGATCGGCGCGACGAGTCTGTCGCCTTGGCGCTCGACCCGGCGGGCCCACCGCACCAGGTCTCCGGGTGTAGCAAAGGTCGCGTCGACGGGGCGGCTCGGGTCGATGGGCGCACACGTCTTGTGTAGCGCGACCAACGCCTGCGAGCACTTCGAGGACAAGAATCAACGGGCGCGATTCGCTTAAACGCGAAATCCGGCCACACCGCGAGCCCGAGAGCCCGCGGCGTGAGGCCGGATTCAGGTGCCGAGAGTCATAGGCCTACACCGCTCAGCGGCCGCGACCACCACGACCGCCGCCATCTCCACGACCGCCGCGTCCGCCGCGGTCGCCACGGTCACCACGGTCGTTGCCGCGTCCGCCGCCGTTGTTGCGATAGCCGCTGTCATTGCCGCGGCGTCCGTCGTTGCCGCGATAGGCGGGGCGGCTGTCGCGCTGGTTGGAGCCGCCGCGCCAACCGTGGTCGCTGCGATTGTTCGATCGGCCGCGCCAGCTCGTGTCGCCATAACGATAGCCGCCGCGCGGCGCATTGTAGGCGCGTCCCCCCTGGTGGCGAACGTAGCGGCTGTCGAACCAGCGGTCGACGCCGCGATAACGGACATGATGGCGGCCGCCGTGCGACGACAACACGACGCCGGGGAACCACTGGTTGCCGTAATAGACCTCGATGGTCGGCGCGTAGACGGGGGCCTCGACGAGGCTGACCTGCGAGGCGTCGACCCACTCGTCGCCGCTCCAGCCGTCGAGATAGCGCACCAGTAGGCTCGAGCCACTGACGCCGACGACGGTGGCGTGCGACCAGCCTCCACCGCTGTAGACCTGCACCTGGGTGCCGACACCGACGCCAGCAACTCCATAGCCATCGTAGGCTTTGGCCTCGAACGAGGCGAGGCTGGTGGTCGCGAGGACACTTGCGAAGATGAGCGAGAGCTTGAGCACGGGGGTTCTCCTTGCGAGGGCCTCACCGCTCCGAACTTCTCGTCGCTGTCAGGCGGGGGCCAGACCGACGCCCACGGCACGGCATTCTGTCTTTCCGCTCACACCTGACGCGACACCGCTCAGGGCCGCATGGTTGGCGGATGCGGGCTCTGTAAGCATTTGTAAGGTCCGATCTCGACACGCCTCGCGGGTCTGCTTCGGCGCTTTGCGATCTCCCTCTCGGTGTGGCCCCTGAGTCGCCTCGATCCGGCAACCGTGCTAGCGCACCCCATGCCGTCAAGACACCTCATCGCGCTCACCCTGCTCGTCGCCACCGGCTGCTCACCGACCCCGGCGCCATCCAACGCCGCGCCCACACCCCCGCCGGCCTCACCGACGTCCGCCACCCCGACGCGCACCTTTGCGGAAGGCGAGGACTACGTCGTCCTCGAGCGTGTGATGTTCCTCGACAAGATGGGCTTCGACCAGCCCGTCGAGGCCTTCAGCCTGCTCTTGCCGCGCGGCTGGAAGGTCGATGGCGGTGTCCGCTGGGGTCGTATCGACCATTGTCGCGGCGAGCTCGTGCAGAGCTGGGTCAAGGGGGCCTCGGCCGACGGCAAGATCACGCTCGAGGTGATGCCGCCGCGCGCGTTCGGTTGGGCCGACGACTCTCAGATGCGGCAGCTCATGCAGGTCGGCGCGCAGAACGGCGGCTGTGGCCTGAATCAACCGTTCGACGCCGGGCAATACATCACGGGGATGGCCCAACACGAGCTCGGCGCGACTGCCTCAGAGCTTCGCCCGGACGAGAGCGTGGCGGCCCAGATGCGCGCGAATGACGAGCAGGCCAACGCCATCGCGCGCCAGTTCGGCAACGACACGACCCAGGTCACGACGGTGTCGTTCGGCAAGCTCACCTGGCCCGACGGCACCGAGGGTCTGGCACATGCGGGCGTCACCAACACGCTCACGAAGCGGCAGGACATGCTCACCGGCCAGCCTACCTCGTTCTCGACGACACAGGTCTTCCACAGCGTCGTCTTACGCTTCCCCGCCGCGAGACGCGACGAGGCCCACAAGCTGCGCGCCATGGCCGCCTCGAGCCACCGCATCAACCCTGTGTGGCAGCAGGCCAAGGACAATTTTCTCACGCAGCTAGGCAACATGGAGCATGCGCAGCGGATGGATAAGATCCGCCTCGTCGGCGAGCAGAGCCGCGCCTATCACCGCGAGCGGATGAACGCGATGGATCGCCAGATGCGCGACTGGGAGCACAAGCAGGCCTCACAAGAACGTCAGGTGAAAGGTTTCATCCAGACCATCCGCGAGGTCGAGTCGTGGAACGATGGCCAGGGCCAGGTCGAGCTGAGCGCCGGCTACGACCAGGCGTGGAGCCGTGGCGATGGTCGATATATCCTGAGCAATCGTGCTGGCTTCGACCCCAGGTCGGTCCTGCTCGACCAGGCCTGGCAGCCGATGAAACGAGCCGACCCATGACGGTCGTCCACGGGCCTCTCCGCTCGCTCCGAATGCCCCCTGCCCGCGGTTGACAGCTGTGCCGTGATTGGCCGAAGACCCGCCTCACGGAGGCGACGCCATGATGCAGATTGCCGTAAGCGGCCTGGCCTGGGAGACCGATGACGAGAGGCTCCTCGCGGCGTTCGCGCGGTGGGGGCCGACCCGCGCTCATGTCGTCATGGACCGTGAGTCGGGGCGAAGCCGCGGCTTTGGTTTCGTCGCATTTGTAGACCAACGCTCGGCCGAGCAGGCCGTCACAGCGATGGACGGCCAGCCGCTCGACGGCCGGGTCGTGCGGGTCAACCTCGCACCGTTGAGGTCCGAGACCGACGAGGCACCGAGCGGCTCTCGGTGGCGATGGCCCTTTGGGCGCAAGACCCACAAGCCTGCCGATGACGTCGGTCTGAAGGTCGGAGACACGGTCGTCCTCGTGCCGAGCGGCCACGTCGGCCACGTCCGAGAGCTCGGTCCCGCCCGCGCCCTGTCGCCGAACAAGGTGCCAAACCCCGACGAGACCTGGATGGTGTTTGGCGCCACGACCCTGGTCGAGGCGATTGCGGTTCGAGATACCGATCGGTGGCGCGCTCCGATGTCCACCGAAGACGCGGCCCAAGTGGAACGACTACTCGCAGCTGCGGCGCCTATCCCAGGCTGGACGCGACAGGACGGCGTCGTTCGCGGTTGGGTCAACGAGGGGGCGAGCGCGTGTATCGACCTCTGGGTCGACGGCGGCGACGAAGGCCTCATCGGGAGTTGTCGTGTTCCGCTGAGCGCGTGGCGTCTCACCGCGATCACGACCTTGCTCGATTGGGCCATCGAAGCGAGTGGGGGCGGCGAGGCGCACGGGCTCTGGGCGGGGCGCCTCGAATGGCAACGCGAGGCGCTGCTGGGCGAGCTGGCGGCGGTCCTCGGCCTGACCCACAAGGCGCTCCTCAATCGCCTCACGCTCGCTCGTATGGGGACCGCCCCATCCGACCGCGTGCCGCTCACCAGGGCAACACCGACGTTCGAGGCGCCGAGCACGCTGGTGTGGTCGACCGATGGTCTGTCGACCCTCGGGGAGGTCATGTGCCCGGGCAACTTCGTCCTGGCCGAGAACGGTTGGCAACACGAGGGACTGTGTCGGGTGATCGACAGTCCGCTGCAGGTGCCCGCACGGCCCGGCCGCTGGTCGGTCTCTGCCTTCATACCGGACGAGGCGAGCCGAGCGGCGCTCGTGTTGCCCGGCATGACCAGCGAGCTCGCGGAGGTGTGGCAAGCGACGTTTGGGCGCGGTTGGATTGTGCTCACCAGCCCATCGCGAGTGCCCGCGGCGCCTTCGCCGCGCGCCGAAGGTGGGGCGGACTCGGTCTTCCTGAAGAGACTCGAACGGCAGCTCGGCGAAGGCGACCCGCTGGAAGACCTGCAGCTCTGGGCACCGGGAGAGGACGGACGAATGGAGCGGCTCGAGCAATTGGGTGTCGCCGAGATCGAGACGGGCGACCTGGCCGTCCTGGCCGGTCATGCGCTCACACCCGGGATGGCGCGTGCCCTGCGCGGCGCACCCGGCTTCTTCCAACCGGGACGGGGTCACGTCTCGGACGCCCTACCCTTTGGGGCCGTGCATGTCTGGCCCTGGGGGGTCCTGCATGGTGGCCAGCACCCTGCGGCGATCCCGATCTTTGCAGGCGGGCCGGCCTTGGGTCGGACGCTCATCGCGTTTCCGACACCCTTTGTCTGAGGCCTGTCTCACGAATCGTCAGCGGCTGGCGCGAAAGCGTCGCGGCCTCAGCCGAGCAGAATCGCGGCGAGGTTGAGGGCGGTGAAGGCGAGGTCGCCGATCAAGATCTGCTGGAACATCGGCCCGTGCGCGAGCCCGAGCTTCTGAACGCGGATGTCGACCAGCGCCTGAGAGAGGTTCGCGACCGCGAGCACGATGAAGGTGACGAGCCGCGCTTCGACCAGCACGATGGCGAGGATCGCGAGCAGGACGAAGCCGATGTTCATGGCGCCGAGGAACCGGAAGAGCTCGATGGCGATTGGGGAGATCGGGCGCTCACGGGTGGTGCGACCGAGCGTGCGCGCTGGCGTGATGAGGAAGTGCCACGTGGCGAGCAGATGCCAGGCGGCCGTGAGCGCCAGGATGATGGTGCCAAAGAGCATGGCTCGACTCCCTCATGAGCGCGTGGCGCGCCCCTCTGGTGCTCAGAACTGGGGCGGAACGAAGGTCGCGGCCGGGAGCTCGGGTGGGTGGACGACCACGTCGAGCTCGACGACCTGCTCCATTCCCATCGCCGCCACGACGATACGAAACGGGACCTTTACGCCGTCGACGTCTCGAAAATCGAAGTATCGCTGCTTCACCGGAATCTTGCCCATCTGCGACACCTGGACCCCGTCCACACCGACGAGCAACCCCGTCACCTGGTCGAAGAACCAGGAGTAGGCATGTCCGGCAGGCGAGGTCATGACGACCTCCCAGCAGCGGTGCTCGCCGACCGTCGCTTCGCCCTTCACCACGCGTGTCGGGTAGAGCGACTCCCAGTAGAGCTCGGCCATGAAGGTGAGCTCGTGGAGGCGCTGCACGAGCTCTTCGCCATCGAGGAAGCGGTTTCCGCTCGTCGCGCTGAGGGACCAGACACGCTCCCCGTCGGAGCCGACGACCTCGCTGCCGAGCCCGTCGATGGTCATTGCGGTCAGCGACCTGGCTTTAGGCGCCTGGATCATCGCCACGGTGCCCTTGAGCCCGGCCACCGGGATCGACAGGCGCCCGGACATGAGTCGGGCCGGAAGGGCCGCGAGGCGCTCGCGTCCGCCGAGAGCTTCGAGATGGCGGTCCATGATGGACTCCACCGTCGGTAGCTCGACCGCGGCCGACCCCTGAGGGCCCGCGCTCGCGCAAGCCATGAGGAGACACACCAGTACACCCACACCTGCATTCATCGTCTTCATCGTGTCTCTCCTTCGTTGACCCAACTCAAGGCAGCATCCAGGGCGGCGTCACGACCCGCGAGCAGGTCGCTTCGTCTCCACGGGACGACCACGTCGGGCACGACGCCGCGCCCTTCGATCGTGTAGCCCGTCACCGTGACGTAGTTGGCGACGGCGTATTGGAACCGGTCGCCGTTGGGCAATATCTCGATGTTCGAGGGAAGTGCCTGACCCGCTGAGGCCTCGCCGAAGATCCGAGCCTTGCCGAGCTCTTTCAGCCCCTGGGCCAGGATCTCGCTGGTCGAACCCGTCTCGTGGTCGATGAGGATGGCGAGCCGTTTGTTGAAGGCCTCGCGCCCGCCGTTGAGGGCGAAGCGCAGCGACGCGTCGCGTGAGACGAGGGTGCCCAGCAGGTGGTCCTGTCCGACGACGAAGTGTTTGCCCATCCCCAGCGCCATGGCGCCGATGCCACCCGGGTTGCCGCGCAGGTCGAGGATGAGCCCACGTTTGTCGGCGAACTTCTCGAGGTCCGCCTCGAACCTCGGCAACACGGTTGGCGGGTCGAGGAAGATGCTGAGCGCGACGTAGCCGACCTGGCCACCTTCGCCGACGGCCCGCGACTCGTAGCGCAGGGGCAACGCCGGGAGGTTGCCGAACTTTGCCAGCGGGTCGACCCAGGGTCCTGCCTTGATCACGACCTGGCGGATGCCATCACCGACGTCGAAGTCGTAGGTCGTGGGAACCCCGAGACAGGGGTTGGGTGGTTCGGTCGTGGCAAGCGACCAGCCGGTTCGAACCCCGGCCAGGTCGGACACGCGCCCGGGCAGCACCCGCACGACGACGAGCTTGCCGTCGAGCAGTCGCCACTCGACGCCGAGGTCGCCATTCGCACAGGTGGCGGCACCTCGTGAGGCGACCGCGCCCTCGACAGAGTAGTGGGACAATCCGACGACCGCGAGCAACTCTCTCAGCAACGGGCGCGCCTGCTCCGCATAGGTGGTCTTGGCGACCTGGGGGCGAAGGCGTTCACGAGCGGCGGTCCAGGCTGGCTCGAGCGAGGTCGGGTCCCAGTGGCGTTCGCGCACTGTCGTCCAGACGTGATCGAACGAAGCGAGGTTCGCGCTCGTGCCCGGCGAGAGCGGCACCGTCGGCGAGCTCGCACACGAGGCCTGCAGGAGCGAGAGGCCAAGGACGAACACGATTGGGACGTGTGATGGGTGACGCACAAACGCCATATGGCTCGGTCCTGGGCGCCTGTCCAGCCCGGTTCATGCGCGGCCGGAACGAATGGGCATCCGCTTCGGGGCGCCGTACTCAGAACGAGAGGTCACGTCGCAGCAAACGCGCGGCCTGACGCGACACCGCGATGACCGCGCCACCCGTCAGACGGGCGAGATAGCCGCCGGTCTCTTGAGGTTCGAGCAGCTCGACCTTGTCGAGGTTGATGAGGGCCTGGCGCGAGACACGCAGGAAGCGGCCGGGCAGGCGTTGCTCCAATGCCTCTTCGAGCGCGCCGAGCGACCAATCGGAGAGCCAGGGCCCATGTCCTTCGGCGAAGATGGTGACGAGCTCGTCGCCGAGCGTCGCGTGGGTCAGCTCCGCGGCATCGACCAGGACGACGCCGAGCCGTGTCTTGATCGGTAGGCGCCTGCTGACACCCGGCGAGGCGACCACACCCGAAGCAGCTATCGGGGCACGCGCGACGCGACGGTTGCGAACCCGATCCAGCGCGGCTTTCAGCCGTCCGGCTTCGACCGGCTTCAAGACGTAGTCGACCGCCTCGACATCGAAGGCCGCCAGCGCGAACTCGGGGTGCGCCGTCACGAAGACGATGGCAGCCTCGCCAGCCAGAAGATGTGCGACTTCGAGGCCGCCCAGATCGGGCATCTGGACGTCGAGCAGGACGACGTCGGGCGGGTCCTGGCGAGCTGCCTCGATGAGGGCGAGCCCCGACTCGAAGACACCCATGACCTCGACGTCACCCATCGCAGTGAGCAGCCTCGAGAGCCGCTGCCGCGCCAAGAGCTCGTCGTCCACCGCCATGACCCGCAGACGCATCACCGACCTCTCTGAACGAGTGCATGTCTCGGCACGGTCAACGTTGCCCGTGTCCGAGAGGTGGGCCGCGGGCTCGCATCGCCGACCGCATCGACCGCATCGAGCGCATCGACCGCCGCGGTCAGGGTCAACCTCGACGCCGGGTGGAGGTGTGCCAGGCGACGGCGGGTGACCTCGAGCCCATGGCCTCCCGGTCGTTCGACCCCCAGTACTCCGGGGCTCTCGACGGCGACTTCGACCGCGTCGTCGACGGCATTTGCGGTCAAGGTCACGCGTCCCCGCGCGCCTTTGCCGATACCGTGTTTCATGGCGTTCTCCGCCAGCGGCAGGATGAGCAGGGGCGGCACCAATAGCGTCCGTAATGCCGGGTCGATGGCCACCTCGACCTGAATCGCGCCCGGGTCGCGCAGCGCGTGTAGTGCAAAGAGTCGTTCGGCCAGGTCGACCTCGTCGCCCAGCGTCCAGGGCTTCGCCTCGCCAGGACGAACTGCCTCGAAAATCGAGCGAAGCAGACGCGACAAGGACAGGATCCCCTCTTCGGCCAGAGCCGGATCGATGCGGCACCACTCGGCCAGCGCGTTGAGGGTGTTGAAGAGGAAGTGTGGGTCGAGATGCGAACGCAGTGCCAGGAGCTGCGCGTCCTCGGCGGCGCGTGTCATGCGGTCGGCCCGACCTTCGAGCTCGATGTCGCGGCCGAGCCCCCAGGCCCCGACCCAGAAGAGGGCCGGCTCGACGAGGAGGGATCCGGGCGCTGACAGGAACGTGTTGCCGAGCCCGAGCCCACGAGGCAAGGCCCACCCGAAGAGCGTCACCGACATCAGCCCGAGCCCGACGAACAAGGTCATTCGCGCCCAGATTGCGGCGTCGACCCGGGCCTCACCGAAGAGCCGGCGCCAGGCGTGGGGGCCGACCACGAGGAAGACCGTCACGAGCACGATCGCGAGCCACACCGCCATGATGTCAGGCGTGAACCACACCTGGCCCACCACGAGCACCACCGCCATGAAGCCGATCGGCACGGCGCGTCGAGGCCGCAGGAGCTCGGTCAGGGTGTCGGTGAGTCGGGGCGGCGCAAGAGTGGTCAGCACCGCCAGAGGCTACCCGGATTCGTGAGGCGCGGCAGCGGATTTCGGTGCGATTTCGATACACGCCGCTCAGCTCCGATAACGACCGCTCGACCCCGAGCTGGAGCCGCTCGGCGCCTACGACCCACCGCGACGTCGGAGTGTGTTGCATGGTTGCCATGCGTCGAGACGCAACACGCATCGACGACGCCACCCATGAAGGAGACCTCCATGACCGAGCTCACCGCCCCGACCCTCGACACGTCTTCGACCCACGCCAAAGTCGCTCGCCCCGGACTGACCTGGGCGCTCGACTTCGCCATCGTCGGCGCCGTCAGCAGCTTTCTCGCGCCGTTTCTCGTCCTGGGGAACGGGCTCGGGACCGCCGTCCTCCTCATCGTGATGCTGACCGGCGCCGTGTCGGGTGGACTTTTAGGCTGGGGTCTGGAGCGCACGCTCAGGCGCGGCGATGCGCTTTCCGGGTTGCCACTGGTCTTGATGGTGGTCGTGATGGCGGGGGTCGGTGGCCTCTGGGGCGCCTTCGTAGGCTTCGTTGGCGGCGTCGTGACGAGCGTCGGAGGCCTGGGTTTCGACGCGTTCGACCTGCGCTCCGGTGCGACCATGATCGTGGTCTACTTCACGGCCTGTGCGGCCGTCGCGGCGGCAGCCCAGCTTGCGTGGTTCGGCCCCGCCTATGCACACGTGAAGCGCGCGGGGGGACCGACCTGGCCGCTGCTGGTCGCGGCCGCGGGGACCCCGATCCTCGGTTGGTCGGTGCTCAGCGTGTTCTTGTCGTGAAGCGTGCGCGACGCAATTTCAGAGGGCCGCCGACCTCAGCCGGGGACTGGCTCCTGCTCGTTACGCGCGAGGGCCGGCGCGGGCTCGCCCGTCGGGCTCGAGTGGGCGTCCGGGTGCTTCGGCGCGCCGAAGATCGCGACCTCCTCCTGAGAGGGGGCGCGGTGTTTGCGCGAGATGATCGAGTAGAGCGCGGGCACCAGGTACAGCGTGAGGAAGGTGCCGAGGATGAGGCCGCCGATGACCGCGATGCCGAGCGACTGGCGGCTGCCCGACGAGGCGCCGAGCGAAAACGCGATGGGCACGACGCCGAGGATGGTCGCGAGCGAGGTCATGAGCACCGGGCGGAAACGTGAACGCGCGGCTTCGTAGGCGGCGTCCTTCACGCTCAGGCCGGCCTCTTTGCGCTGGTTGGCGAACTCGACGATGAGGATACCGTTCTTGGTCACGAGCCCGATGAGCATGATGAGGCCGATCTGACTGAAGACGTTGAGCGTCGAGCCCGTGAGGTCGAGTGCCCAGAGGCCGCCCGCGAGCGCGGTCGGGACAGCGACGAGCACGATGAGCGGGTCGATGAAGCTCTCGAACTGGGCGGCCAGCACCAGGAAGGCGAGAAGCAGGGCGAGACCGAAAGCGAAGAAGAGGCTCGAGCCCGAGTCCTCGAAGTCGCGGGCTTCGCCGGCCAGTGCCGTACGGAAGCCTTCGGGCAGGACCTCGGCGGCGACCTCACGCAGGGCCTTGATGCCATCTCCGAGCGCGTAGCCCGCATTCGGAGCGCTCGAGACCGTGGCCGAGATGGCGCGGTCGTAGCGGGGGATGACCGACGGGGCGACGCCCTCGCGGATCTTGATCAGCGACGCGAGCGGGATTTGACTGCCTTCGCGACCACGCACGTGCAGCTTCGACAGATCGTCGGGGGTGAGGCGAAGCGGCCGGTCGAGCTGCCCCATGACCTGGTATTGGCGACCGTTCATCCGGAAGTAGCCAAAGCGGCTGTCGCCAAACGAGAGCTGAATCGCGCGTGCGACTTCGAGGATCGGCACACCGAGGTCGGCTGCCCGTTCACGGTCGATCTCGATGGTGCCCTCGGGGCGCGTGAGCTTCAGGTCCGCATCGACGAATCGGAGCTCCTTTTTCTGGCCGGCCTTTTCGAGGAAGGTCGGCAGGATCTCGACGAGGCGATCGAGTGTCGGAGCCTGGATGACGAACTGGAGCGGCGGGCCACCAAAGCGGCTGCCGATGGTCGGCGGCTGGCTCGGGATGGTGCGCAACTCGTCGACACCGTTCAGCTCTTTGCTCAGGATTTCGAAGATCTGCTGCTGCGAACGCGGGCGCACCTCGGGCTCGGTGAGGTAGATGTTCTGCACACCCGTGTTGGCCGGACCGCCGAAGAGGCCGACGATGGAGAAGGTCTTCGAGATGTCCGGCAGGGCGTCGTTGAGCCGGAGTGCCAGGCGGTCTAGGGCGGCCTCGGTGTACTCGTAGGTGGCGCCTTCGGGGGCCAACACCGACACACGGATATTGGCGCGGTCTTCGAGCGGGGCGAGCTCCTGCTTGAGGCCGCCGAAAAGGACGATGACGAGGTAGCCGAGCCCGGCGGTGATAGGAATCGAGACCCAGCGCACCTTCATGAAGCCACGAAGGGTCCAGGCATAGGTCTTCGTGAGGAGCTCGAAGAAGGGCTCGGTCACGCGGTAGAACCAGTTGGGGCGGGTCTGGCGCTTCAAGAGCTTGCTGCACATCATGGGTGATAACGACAACGCGACGAAGGCCGAGATGAGGACGCTGCCCGCGACGACGATGCCGAACTCGCGGAAGAGTCGACCGGTCAGACCTTCGAGGAAGACGACCGGGATGAAGACGGCGGCGAGCACGACGGTGGTCGAGATGACGGCGAAGTAGACCTCACGCGCGCCTTCGACGGCGGCACGGAGCGGCGTGTAGCCTTGCTCGATTTTCGAGTAGATGTTCTCGAGCACGACGATGGCGTCGTCGCATACGAGGCCGATGGCCAGCACCAGCCCGACGAGCGTCAGGATGTTGATGGAGAAGCCGGCGACGTACATGATGAAGAACGTCGACACGATGGATACCGGGATGGCGACGACCGGGACGAGTGCCGCGCGCCAGCTCCGCAGGAAGCCGAGGATGATGAGGGCGACGAGCGCGAACGCGATGAGCAGGGTCTCCTCGACTTCGGAGAGCGACTTACGCACGACGGTCGTGAAGTCGTAGCCGATCTCGAGGCGGGTATCCGCGGGGAGCACGGTCTTGATGGACTCGATGCGCTTGTAATATTCGTCGGCGATCGCGATGGCGTTCGAGTTGGGCTGCGGGATGAGGGCGATGCCGACCATCGGGACGCCGAGGCGCTTGACGCCCGTGCGTTGGTTCTCCGAGCCGAGCTGGGCGCGGCCGATGTCCTCGAAGCGAATGGGACGCCCATCGACGCTCTTGATGACCATGCGCATGAACCCCTCGGGGTTCGAGATGCTGGCGTCCGCGCGAAGACCCATCTCGGTCTCGACACCTTCGATGGAGCCCGCCGGGAGCTCGACGTTTTCGCGTGCGAGGGCCTGTTGGACCTCGGCTGGAGTGACGTCGTTGCGCGCCATTGCGACCGGGTCGAGGGTGAGCCGCATGGCGTAGCGGCGCTCGCCGAAGATGCGGACGAACGCCACGCCGGGGATGGTCTGGACGCGGTCGCGGATGAGGGTGTCGGCGATGTCCGAGAGCTCGGTGCGGTCACGCACGTCGCTCATGAGGGTCGCGAAGATGACGGGCGACGAGTCGGCGTCGGCCTTCTCGACGATGGGTGGCTCCGCGTCGACAGGCAATAGTCTGCGAGCGACGGCGACCTTGTCGCGAACGTCATTGGCGGCTTCGGCGATGTCGACCCCGAGGTCGAACTCGACGCGGATGCTGCTCTGTCCGGTGCGTGAGCTGCTCGTCATCGTGCGGATGCCGGCGACGCTGTTGATGGAACGCTCGAGCGGCTCGGTGATGGTCGAGTCGATGACCTCGGGGCTGGCGCCCGTGTACGAAGTCGACACGGTCACGATCGGTGGGTCGACGGCCGGATACTCGCGCACACCGAGCGCCAGGATAGCGACGATGCCAAAGAGGATCGGGACGAGCGAGATGACGATGGCGAAGACGGGTCGGCGGATGGAGGTGTCCGAGAGACTCACGTGCCGTCTTCCTTTTTGGGCGAGGTTGCCGGGGACTCGGGCCTGGCGGGCGGAGCGGCCGGGTCAGCGGGCTGCTTGGGAGCGGCCGCCGGAGAGTCGGGCGCGATGATGCGCACGGGTGAGCCGTTGCGGATGCGGAGCAGGTTGGTCGTTATGACCTTGGCGCCTGGAGCCAGGCCCTTGACCACTTCGACGCGGGCGGGCTCGCGATGCCCGAGCTCGACCTTGACCTGCTTGGACTTGCCGTCTTCTTCGACGAAGACGTGGGTGCCGGTGGGCGATGGGATGACCGCGATGGAGGGGATGAAGAGCGTCTCACGACTGGCGAGCACGAGCTCGACGCTGGCGAAGGTGCCGGGAAGGAGGCCGCGCGGCTCGGTCACGATGGCGCGAACGACGACGCTGCGTGAGGCGCGATCGATGGCGGAGTCGATGGCGGTGACCGTGGCTTTGAAGTCGTCAGGGCGGCCGTCGACCTTGAAGCGGACCTCGGTGCCGGGGGCGACGAGCTGGGCGTAGCGCTCGGGCAGTTGGAAGTCGAGCTTGAGCTTGGACACGTCCGATAGGCGGCCGAGTGGGGTGCCAGGGCTGACCCAGGCGCCGAGGCTGATGGGGCGAAGACCAAAGGTGCCCGCGAAGGGGGCGGTGACGCGGGTGCGCTCGAGCTGGACTTCGAGCTCGCCGATGAGGGCCTGGGCTTCATCGAGGCGGAGGCGGGAGAGGTCGCGTTCCTCTTTCGAGACGGAGCCGGAGGTCGCAAGGGTATCGAAACGTGCGTACGAGGATCGCGCATAGCGGCTCTGGACACGTAGGCGGACCAGCTGGGCTTCGAGGTCTTTGCGGTCGAGCTCGAACAGGAGGTCGCCTTGTTGGACGACTTGTCCGTCCTGGATGTGGATGGCGACGAGCTTACGCGAGAGCTCGGACGAGACCTCGACGACCTCGTTCGGGAGGAGCTCGCCGGTGCCGTTGATGGCGGGAGCGAACGACTCCGCCGCGAGCAGGTGCACCTGGACCGGAAGGGGCTGGGGCGGAGGCGGCGCCTTGGGCGGGTCGGATGCTTTGGCGAAGTCGGGCACGCCGAGGGAGGCGACGATCGCGACCCCGACGGCCGCGGCGAGCCCGAGCGACACGAAGAAGAGGCGTCTTGACCGACCGTCTAGTCGCTCCGGCTTTGGGGGTGTTTCCACGAGGCTCACGTCAGGCTCCATGTCGGGTCTCCGGCGGGGGAGAGGTGTCGAGGGGGCGGGTCGATTCCGACCGCACGAGCGATTTGGTTGGGCGACTCGGGTCGAGGCCGATCAAACGGAGAGCGACCGGGCGGATGCGGGAGACGACGCTGAGGTCGTCGCGCACTCGCGCGGAGATGAGCGCGCCTTCCATGAAGACGAAGAGGTCATTGGCCTTGGCGACGGGATCCTCGATGCGGGCCAGTCCCACGGCGTCGAGGTCACGCAGCGTGGTCGCGAAATAGCGCTGGTAACGCGCGAGGCTCTCGCGCACCGAGTCGGCGATAGCCGGACTGTGTTCGTTGGCGTCGTTGCCGAGCGTCGTGAAGAAGCAGCCCAGCACATGGCCATAACGCGCCTTGAGGTCGGCCTGGCGGCGCTCGACGAGGTCGAAATAGGCCTCGAAGCGTTCGAGCGGGGACAGCGAGGCGGAGAAGACGGCGTCCAGCAGGGGGCGGCGTTCTTCCCAGGCGCGTTTGAGCACGGCGAGGACGAGCGTGTCCTTGGACTCGAAGTACCAGTAGAAGCTGCCTTTTTTGACCCCGGCCTGTTGGCACACCGCGTCCACGCTGGCGGCCCGGTAACCGTGGCGCCAGAGGATCTCTGTCGCCGCGTCGAGCAGGCGTTCACGGCTATCGGTCGTTTTCACACTCACAGGCCCCGTATGTTGACCGTTCGTCTAGTAGGCAAGCCGAGCGGGGGTTCGGTTTCGCGAAACGGCGGGGACCCGATGCGGGGAGCGGGCGTTTACGAAAGGGGAGATGGGGGTCAAAGAGAGGGCTTCGGTCGGGATGGTCGATCGGTGGGGGCCGCGTCGGTCGGCGTGTAAAGGGCGGGCAAAAGGCGGAGAAGATGAAGCGAAGCGACGGACCGGTCGGCGAACTGGTGCGTACGGTGCGGAATCGGCGGGCGCCTTGTCCCGTTGTCGTTCGGCTCGCGGTCCGTCGGACCGGGGACTCAGGGGTTGCCACATGAGACCGTCGCGCGCGAAACACTGGGGTGCTCTGGCTATCGTCGGGGGCCTTGGGATCTTGTTGTGGGTGATGCTTGGCAAAGAAACGGCCAGCACACGCGCCAAGCCCGAACCGAAGTCCTCGGGGTCTGCCGCGATCGCCGAGACCGAGGCGACGCCTGGACGTATGGCCGGGGCCACACGATCGATCGATGTACAGGTCGAGGCGTGCCGTGGGCCGGCCAACGATGCACTCGTCTTCGTGAAGGTCGGCGACGCCCTCGTGAGTGGTCGGACGGATGCAGGTGGGCGCGCGCGTTTCGACATCACGCCGGGGCGGGCGGAAGTCCGGGCTCGGGTCGGGGCGCACGAGGTATCGATGATGGCTGGCGATGCGCCGATGGTCGTCGTCAAGGCGTGCGACGGCGGCGTGCTCTTCGGGAGCGTCGTGTCCGAGTGGGGCGGGTCGGTCGGGGCAGGCATGGTCGTGAAGCTGGTCGCAGCGGATGGGACCGTGATCGACGAGGGCGTGACCGACGGTGAAGGGCGCTATCGGATGGTCGACCCGGAGCTCGCCGCGGCGCGGCTCGTGGTCGACCCCACCCTGGAGTTGGACGAGACGGGAACGAACGGTGCACCCGACGGCGACGGGGTCGTCATGAAGCTCGCAACGCTGAAGTCGGGTGAGGAGCGACAGCTCGATGTGGTTGTCGGGATGGCGGTGGAGGCTCGTCGGTTGGGTCCTCGACACGGCCGGGTCGCCGCAGTCCGGGGTCTCGGTGAGCGTCGAAGCCGAAGGGGCAACCGTGCGGTGGCGTGCGGTGACCGACCAGGGCGGTGGCTTCACGTTTGCGCGTGTGCCGCAGACGCCGATGCGTGTGACGGCCGACGGCGGTGACCTGGGTGTGACTTCTGTGCGGGTAATCCCACGAGGCGAGTCGCGAAAGGATGTGACGTTGGTGCTCGAGCCGACGGGGACCATCATGGTGATGGCGGCGCCCGAGGTGAAGGGCGAGGTGCTCGTGAGGGCGTTCTCGGCGGCGGCCCACGGGCCCGACGCGTCGTGGGTCGAGCCTGGGTTTGAAGGTGCGAATGTGCAGCCTGAGGTGCCCGAAGGGGACGATGGCTACATCGCGCCGGGCGGCGATGAGGCCGTCGCGAAGGACGAGCTCGGTATCGGCGACGACCCGATGATGAACGCGATGAACGAGGCGCTGAACGAGACGCTGAAGGACTTCGACCCCGAGCGTCCGGTGGATGGGATGGCGGCGATGGTCGAGCGGATGGTCCAGAAGCAGCCCCTGATGGAGGAGCTCTTCCGGATGGAGGTCTCGAAGATCGCGCCCGGCTCGGAAGGCAAGTCGATGAATGAGCTCGCGCGGTTGGTCGCCGAGAAGGCGATGGAAGACGAGCCGCAGTTGGTCGGGATCCTGACGGCTGCCGCGGAGAAGGCGCGGAACGGCGCTTCCGGGATGGAGGCGCTCATGGAGGCGTCGACTGAGTTTTCCCAACAGAACATCCCCGAGAACCCCGAGGTGAACATGGAGGGGGAGGCGACCGAGGGCGGGTTCGAGGAGCCGTACTCCGAGGTTGGCGAGCCCCTGACCGCCGAGATGTCCGAGCCCTATCCAGCGGAGGCGATGCCGGACTACGGGGAGCTCAACGTGCAGTCGGAGGCGTTTCGGGCGCAGCTCGTGGAGCGCTTCGGCGAGTTGGTGAGCATAGCCTATATCGATGAGTCGGTGATCGTCGGGCGTGGGCGACCGGGCGACGAGGTGCGGGTGCGTGGCTCGATGATGTATCAGGTCGCGGTGCTCCTGGAAGACGTCGGGCCGCAGGGCGAACGCTACGAGATCCAGTGCGGGGATGTCCTCGTGCCAACCGGCAAGACGGTGGATGTCTATTGTGGGCGTGCGGTCGAGACGATGCTCGTCGGGCGGGTCGTCGATATCAAGGGACGTGGCGTGGAGGGCGCGAGCGTGAGGGTCGAGCATGTCGATGGCGCGGTCGAGACGGCGACCACCGACAAGACCGGGGCCTACGTGGTGAGCTTCGAGGTGCCGCGTGCGATCCCGTGTGGGATGACGGTGACCAACGAGTCCGGCGGTGAGCTGTGGCGACCGTCGCTGCGTGTGAACCTGGCGTGCGCGCCGGGGCACACCGTAGAGGTCGATCCGATCGTGTTGCGTCGTGAAGAGGAAGCCCCCGCACTTCGGCTCTGGGAGCCGTTCGGCGGAGTCGGCGGGATGTTGCAGGACGGCTCCGAAGGGGTCGTTCTGGCGGGTCTTTCGCAGGATGGGCCGCTCGCGATGGATGGCATCGAGGAGGGCTCGACGATCCTGCAGGTCGACGAGCAGGAGGCCACGACGTGGTCCGTCGAGGAGATGTTGGCGCGGCTGCGTGGCGACGTCGGAACAGACGTGATGCTGCGGGTGCGTTCACCCAACGGTGAGCTCGTCGAGACGGTCATCCAGCGCGGGCTCATCACCCCGTGACGGGGAGAGCGGTGTAGTGGCTGAACCCGAGCGTCTGGGCGCCTGAACGCCCGAACGTATGAACGGCGTAAGGCCGATTCGGGTTTACGATCAGGCACTCGCGTGTTCTCGATCCCAGAGTCCGTCACCAGTCTGGTGCGGCGCTGGAGACCGGGAGGCCGTCATATGTCCAAGAGGTCGTGGCTCGTCGTGGTTGGGGTCGGTATCGCCGTGTTGGTCGCGTTGTTGTGGCCCGGGGCGGACTCGCAGACGGCTGGGGCCAAGGGCGCGAAAGACAAGATGGGCGACGCGCGAGCCGAGCGGTCGGGGCGTGACGATGGCTCGAGGGGCGAGCGGGAGGCGGATTCAATCGCTTCGTCTGAGTCGTCGCCAGCGGACAAGAGCCATGGCTGGAGTGCGTGGAGCACCGAAGCGGACGATACACCTGACGAGGTCTATGGGTCGAGCGTCGAGCTCTTCGGGTGGGTGCTCGACGTGCGTGGCGAGCCGCTCGCGGGGGTCACGGTGGTCGCGGGTCGGACGCCTGAGCGTCGCGGATGGCGTGTGGTCACCGGGCGAGATGGCGGCTTTGTCTTCGCGCGACTGCCAAAGGAACAGTTGCGGGTGACGGCCGACGGAGGGGAGCGAGGTGTGGCGACGCGCTGGGTCGAGCCGAAGAAAGCGCGCCAGGAGGTGTCGTTGGTGCTCGAGCCGACGGCGTTGCTCATCGTGCAGTCCGAGGTGGGAGGGACAGGCCGGGTGATCGTGCGCAGCTACGAGTGGTTCGAGTACCGCGAGCCAGAGGATGCGGCGCCAGTGGACGATGGGGGCGGCGCGGAAGGCGCTGAGGGAGCCGACGATGAAGGCGGCGCGGAAGCGGGCGGTGAGGGCGGCGACGATGGCGACGAGGAAGCGGGCGCTGGGGGTGTCGACGAGGGAGGTGAAGAGGGAGCGGGCGTTGAGGGCCGCGACGACGAAGACGACGACGAGCCACCAGTCGTGGCGATGTCCGACGAGGAGGCTCAGCGAATCGGCCGCGAGACCGACATCTATATGGAGAGCTTGAAAGAGACCTATGGCCCCAGCGTCTTCTACCAGGGCACCGGAGGGCACAACATCGTGGAGCTCGGGCGCGTGGGAGAGATGATTCGGCTGCGCGGCGCCCGTGAATACGAGGTGGCGGTGGCCCTCGAAGAGGCGGTCCACGGACAGGGCTTCGAGGTGAGCTGCGGTGTGGTCAAGCTCTCTCCTGGAGATGTCGTGAAGATGCGCTGCGGCAAGCCGATGAAGACGCAGATCTACGGGCGGGTGGTGGATAGCAGCGGTCGCGGGGTCGTGAGCGCGAAGGTGACGATTTGGAATGGGCTCGATGCGGATGTGGTCACACGCACCGACCGACGTGGCCGCTTCGATGTGGCGTTCCGGGCACAGCAGGCTTTTGTGTGTCGGACGAGGATCGAGCTCGACCTCGCAGATGAGAGCTGGCGACCCACCGAGCGGCGGGGGCTGGACTGTGGACCGGGCCGGCGCGTCGACGCAGGTGTCATCGTCGTGCACCCCGAGCTCGAGGCCCTGGGACACGAAGATGACGAGACCGAGGCGATTCGGAGCTATCTCCGCTTCGAAGGCGGGAACCTGGTCTGGACGGATGAGGGGCGTGACGGGGTCATCGAGGCCATGGGCATTCCGCCAGGCACGGAGCTCATCCATGTGGACGAAGAGGACATCGCGCGGCTATCGATCGACGAGGTGGTGTGGCGGATGACAACCGATGAGTCTGCAGACGCGATCTGGCTTGGGATGCGAGCACCCAACGGGGACCTGATGGATGTGCGATTCGACCGGCCCATGTTCGTCGAGCCGTGAAAGCGGCGGCGAGCGGCGAGCGGCGAGCGGCGACGAACCCGCCGTGAAAGCGCGACGGCGTAAGGCGAGGAACGGGATTCCCAGGTTCGTCCGTTCATCGTATGAGGTCGCGTCGCAGTTGGGGTTTTCGCCATGACAGCTTGGAAAATCGAAGGTTGTATCACCGCTCTGGTCACGCCGATGAAGGGCGGGAAGGTCGACTTCGAGGCGCTCGAAGCGCTCGTCGACTGGCAGATCAACGAGGGTGTGGACGGCATCGTGTCAGTTGGCACGACGGGTGAGTCGGCGACGCTCGATGTGGATGAACACGTCGCGGTCATCGCGGCGACGGTGAAGGCCGCGGCTGGTCGGGTGCCGGTCATCGCGGGTGCGGGTGGGAACGCCACGAGCGAGGCGTTGGCGCTGACGAAGGCTTCGGAAGAGGCCGGGGCCGATGCGCTCCTGCATGTGACGCCGTACTACAATCGCCCGAGTCAGGAGGGATTGTTCAGGCACTATGAGGCCATCGCGAAAGCGACGCGGCTGCCGGTCGTGCTCTACAATGTGCCCACCCGAACGGCGTGTGACCTGGCGACCGACACGGTCGTGAGGCTGTGTGAGCTCGACAACATCGTGGCCATCAAAGATGCAACCGGCAACCTGGTGCGCGGCAGCGACCTCGTGGCGCGGGTCGGTCATCGTATGGCCGTCTTGTCGGGTGACGATGGGACGGCATTTCCGCTGTACGCGTGTGGTGGTCGTGGGGTGATCTCAGTCGTGTCGAATGTGGCGCCACGCGCGATGAGCGACATGTGGGACGCTGTGGTCGAGGGCGACTGGGCGCGGGCGAAGGCGCGGCACTTCGAGCTGCGCGAGCTCATCCAGATGTTGTTCGCGGAGCCGAGCCCGGCCCCGACCAAGGCAGCGTTGGCGGCGATGGGGCGGTGCACGCCCGAGATCAGGTTGCCGTTGGTCGAGGCGAGCACGAAGCTGACCGGCGAGATCCGAGCGGTGTTGGCGCAGATCGGGATCGGCTGAGGTTCGTCCAGGGCACAGCGAGCTGTGCCCCTACATGCGACACCCACGAGTTGGATAGCCAGGCGGGGTTCGCCGAGGGTGCCCGAGGATTCGGCCCGGGATCAGAAAGACGATGGGGCTCCCAACGCGTCGGCGAGCATGAGACCTAGCGCGGCCGGGTTCGTCATGAGCGCCTGGAGGGCCGGGGCGAAGCGGGCGACGACCGGGAGCGGTCCATCGACACGCAGGCCCTGAGGGGTCTCGCGCAGGCCGAGGCGCTCGAGGTAGCCCAGACGCTTGGCGAGCGCGCGGGCGACGGAGAGAAGCGTATGGGTGTCGCCGACCGCGCCCCAGGCGACGAACGGTTCGATGCGCGGCGCGACGAGCAGCGGCGAGATGGCCGTCGTGTGGGGAGGCGTCGGGTCGGTGATGAGGGTCGAGGTGGCGTCGAGGATGATGGCGTCCGCGGGTGACTCACACTTCTTGAGCGTCAGGTCGGAGCTGACCAGCGCGACGGCGCCCGTGTCGAAACGACAGCGGTCGAGCTCGCCTTTGGATTGCTCCAGGCGTAGCCCGTCGGTGCGGATGGAGGCGAGCGAGGCGCCGAAGATGGAGTCCGAGAGGACCTCGCCGTTGAGGTGGATGTCGGAGGCGGCGATGGCGACGCGTGAGGCGTGGACACGGACGAGCGGCCCGTCGACGCCGGTCGCGACGAGGTCGCGGGCGAGGAAACGGGAGCCCGCTTCGAGCAGCAGGCCGGCGCGTGCACCCCGAAGCCCGAAGCCCAGCGCGGTGATGTCGCAACGTGTGCCGATGAGCGCGGTGGCGCCGATGTCCGCCACGTCGAGCGCGATGAAGTCGAGGCGAGCGCAGAGCGCGACGATGGCGCTCGAGTTGGAGCCGCGGATGCGGAGGTTCTTGGCCCAGAGCTTCACGTTCGAGTCGTGGTCGCCCTGGATGACGAGCGCCTCGCGGCCGGCCGACGAAAGAGCGACATCCTGCAGCTCGACGTGGGCGTTGGCCGGGTTGTCCGGCGTCGAGGCGGGCGGGACGATGGCGAGGTTCTGACCGGCCGAGGGACCAAGGCCTACACCGTCCAGGCGCACGCGCCCGCCGAGCACACGGACGTTGGCGCCGGTGGCACTTTCGACGCCGGCCATCTGCCCGCCGAGACAGGTCGTGAACTGCCCAACGCCAAGCACGAGGTTGTCGCCGGCCGAGCCAAGGAAGTGGCAGTCGCGCAGGTGCGCGATGGCATACTCGATGTGGGATGTGCCGGAGAACTGGCAGCCTTCAGCGAGGAGCTCTCCCCCGTGGATGTGGAACCCGGCGAGGTGGCAGTCGATGAGGTGGGTCTTGCCGTCGTCTTGAAAATCGAGAATCCCGGAGTTCGAACGAAATCCACGAAGGCGGATGGATGGAGTCGGTGTCGGGCGGTTCTCGGGGCGAGGGGTGCAGGCGAGCGCGGTGTCGGCGCCCACTGCTTCACCGCCATCGGCGCGCAAGGACGTGACGTCCGGGCCGAGCAGGAGCGCCGTGGCGCAGCGACGGAACGTTGGCTGGTGAAGCGTTATCTGACCCGACTCGAGGGTGAGCGCGATAGCTTGATCTTCAAACGATGTGCCGCGGACCTGGAGATAGGTGCCCGAGAAGTAGAGGCCGCGTTGTCCGCCCTCGAGGTGGCATTCGTCCAGAGCGAGGAAGTCGCCGTTGGCGAGGATGGCCGTGCCTTGACCCGGGCGCAGGGTGAGGCCGACCAGCGTGGTCGAGGTCGTCACGGTGACGAGCGGGATGGAGCTGTCGACGTCGCTGCCGCCGACGAGGAAGACCTCGGATCCACCTTCGAGGGTGAGGCCCGGGGTCGTGATGTGGAAGGGGCCGACGTAGCGATTCGGGGCGAGCTGGATGGTCTGGCCCGGGATGGCGTTGGCGAGGGCGGCGTTGAGGCCGTCGGTGTCGCCGACGGGGACACGGTCGATGACGACGTCGGGCGGCGGGAGGACGCCGGGGAGCTCGGTCTTCCAGGGGACGACGTTCCAGGGCGAGTCGGGGCGGGCGTGGAGCGCGTAGAAGGCTTCACGCGCGGCCGTGCCTGCCGCGTCGCCCTGGTGGGTCGAGAGCCCCGTGAGGCAGGCCTCGGCCATGGAGAACCAGCCGCGGCAATGGTGTTGCAGCGCGCGGGCGCAGTCGACTGCCGTGGCCCAGGCTTCTTCGAGCGGCAGGAGGTAGGCGGTGTGGGCGCGGGCCGCGATGAGGCTGGCGCGGGCGAGGTTGTAGACGGGGTCCGAGTGGCGGGCGGCGGCGCGTAGGAGGACGAGCTCGCGGCGGGCGTCGTTGGCGTCGGCGATGCCTTCGGCTGCGAGGAGGGACAGGGCGAGGGCGGAGCCGAACGGGCGCGTGACCACCGAGGAGAAGGCGCCATCGACGCCGCGGCGCTCGGGGAAGAGGGCCATGACCGCGAGCACCCAGCGCTGGGCGCGAAGGATGGGGCTCAGGTCCGCGAACGGCGGCGTGGGTGACATGGTGACTCCCGAGGTGGCCCGGCCCCGAGAGGGGCGGCGGGCGAGCCGGGAGCGATACAGGACTTCGCGCTGTCGCGCCAGTCTACGGCCACATTGGGGTGCGTGGAGCACCGGGTTTTCAGACGGTGAAGCCGTACTTCGAGGGGTCCTTGGTGCGGCGGTAGGCCGAGCCGAAGCCGTGGGTGTTGCTGGGGGCGGAGATGTTCGGGTCCTTGACGATGAACCAACCGCCGGTGCCCTTGGCGAGCTTGCCGACCTCGACCCAGGCGAACTCGTTGCCCTTGGAGGCGGCGACCTGCGAGCCCTTGGTGCCCAGAACGGGGTCATAGGCCTTGCCGTTGATGACGCTCCAGGTGTGGGATTGGCAGCCGTCGTCGTTGCCCGTGAAGAGGACCTCGCGCGTGAACTTTCCGCTGTCGAGCGCCACGTTGCCGCCGAAGTTCGACAGCAGGCCGCGGGTGCCGAGCGCGTCGATGGGCTTGGTCAGGAGCATGTGGGCGATGTCTTCGGTGGTGTAGGTGATGTCGAGGCCGGGGTAGGACTCGACGACGTGGCGGAAGACGCCGAGCAGGTTGTGGCACTGGGTGGCCGGCGTGCCGGGCTGGCGGGCCTTGTCCTTGATGACGGCGTCGAGCTGGAGCGGGCGCATGTCCTTGTCGTGCTGGGTGCCGCCGGTGAGGATGATGCGGTCCTGGTCGAGCGCGTTGGTGAAGTAGCTCAGGTTGATGCCGCGGTTGTTGACGAAGCAGTCGAAGATCTCATCGACGATCTGGGTGGCGTTGAGCTTGGGGGCCGGCCCCTTGGCGCCTGACTTCTTGTGCTTCTTCTCGAGGCGTTTCTCTTTGGTTTCGACACGTTTCTGGGCGTTGGCGACGACCGCGACCTGAGGCGTCTCTTCGACGAAGTGGGTCCAGGTGCCGCCGGCCCCGGTCTCGAGGATGTCCTTGAGCCCGGTGTCTTTGAGCCAGCCGACGATCTGATTTTGCGACTTCATGGGGCGCAGGATGTTGCGCACGAAGAAGCGTGGGTTCGACGCGGCGAGAGTGCGTAGACGGGGCAGAGTGGCGCTGAAGAGGTTGTTCGACAGGGCCTTGGTGAGCTCCTCGTTGCTCTCGGCGACGGCCCGGTCGATGATCCGATCCGACAGCGAAGCTGGGATGCTGTTGAGCCAGAGGGCCCGGGTCTTGGGGGCATTGATACGGACCCAGAAGCGCTGAAAGGCAGCGTCGAGGTCCTGCTTGGCGTGGAAGGCGATGCGTGTGCCGTCACCCTTGGCGACCGCGTGTTCGAGGCCTGACAAGATCCCGGTCGTGTCGGTGTCGTCGGGGTAGAGGCGATGGAGCGCGAGCTGGACGGCCTCCTGCGGGACACGGGTCAGCCAGTGGGGACGTTTGGCGTCGTTGTCGTAGTGTTTGCTCAGCTTGTAGGCGACGAGCTGCACGAAGTAGTTCGGGTTCTTCTTGAAGAGCTCGTCGGTCTGGTCCTGGAAGAGGATGTCCTCGTTGCCGCCCTTGTTCTCGACCAGCGTCTCGAGCGAGTCCTTGTCCTTGCCTTTGACGTCCTTCGGGCGGCTCGGCTTCTTGTGGCGCGGGGCCATCGTGTCGACCTCGTCCTCGGGCGGTGAGAGACGTTTCTGCTGGTCCTCGAAGTCGAGCCCTCGGAGGTCGGACTTCGGGGACTTCGTCGAGGACGGCTCGGTGGTGGTCTTCGGGGTGAAGCCGTTCTTTCCGCTGTGTTTCGTCGTGTGGGTCATGGTCGTCCTCGAAGTGTCTGCATGGGGTCACGCAAACGCAGAGCGAAACCCGCAACGAAAGTCGCGACTGGCGGTGAGTCGGGGTCTGCAACGACTGTTGCGGCGGTGGCAGTCGGCCCGGTCACGAGACGGAAACGATTGTCGGCGAATGTAGATGTGCCTGGGGCGTGCAGTCGTTCTGGGCTAGGTTGTCGACATGAAGGGACTCCTGACCTCGCACCTGCGCCCTGGGAACCCGGACTTCCTGGACCTGCCGTGGCACCTGCCGCTGACCGGCTGGCAAGGGCATTGTGATCGGCTCGAGGCCCTGCCGCGTGGTGAAGCCCGCCATCCCGTGGTCTTCGTGGCCTATGGCGACGCGGCTTATGCGCTCAAGGCGATGATGCCGGGGCAGGCCGAACACGAGTATGGGCTTTTGCGCGAGATGGCGGAGCGTGGGTTGCCGGTCGTCTCGGCCGTGGGACACGCGAGCGTCGAGACCGAGGACGGTGAGGCGAGTGTCCTCATCACACGCTTCCTGAATCACTCGCTGCCGTATCATTCGTTGTTTCTGCAGAGCTCGCTGAGTCGTTATCGCGACCACCTGCTCGATGCGCTCGCGGGCCTGCTCGTGCAGCTCCACCTGAGCCATGTCTATTGGGGCGATTGTTCGCTCTTCAATACGCTGTTCCTGCGTGATGCGGGCACCCTTCAGGCCTATCTGGTCGACGCGGAGACGTCGCAGGTCCTTGGCACTCTCGGGCATGGTCTGCGGATGAACGACCTCGATCTCATGGAGGAGAACGTGGTCGGCGGGCTGCTCGACCTGGTGGCTCTGGGCGCCCTGCCAGGCGACTTTCCGGCGCATGACCTGGCAGCGGACATCCGCCGGCGCTACGACGCCCTGTGGACCGAAGTCGGGCGGGTCGAGAACCTACGGCCCGACGAACGTTACAAGATCACCGAGCGGGTCAGGGCGCTCAACAAGCTGGGCTTCAGTGTCGGCGAGGTCATGCTGACACGTGCGGAGGGTGAGCTCGATCGGCTCGAGCTGCGCGTGCTCGTCACCGACCGGAGCTTCAATCGGCGGCTCCTCCATTCGCTCACCGGGCTCGAGGTCCAAGAGCAGCAGGCTCTACAGATGGTGAATGAGATCAACGAGCTACGGGCCGACCTCGGGCATGAGCGCAACCGCAGCGTGAGTCTGAGTGCAGCGGGCTTTGCGTGGCTCGAGGAGCGATATCGACCGACCGTGAAGGCATTCGCCAGGCTCGGCAGTGGCGTCGAACCCGCCGAGCTCTACTGCCTCTTGCTCGAGCACAAGTGGTACATGTCAGAGGCAGCGCAGCAGGACGTCGGCTTCGAGGCGGCGCTGGCGAGTTTCCTCGAAATCCAAGACAATCGCCCGGCTCAGGACAAGGCGTCGGGCTCGGATTCGACGGCGGCGTTTCCGGCCGACGACTGAGCGCGGTTGCGCTCGGCGAGCCAGGTCCGGACCTCGGTGCGCTGATAGTGGACGAGCAGCACGATGAGGTCGCCGGGCGAGGCGCGTGAGACCGCCTGCTGAAGCACGTCCACCTCGTCGGTGGCGGTGGACAGGTGGTCCTTGGAATAGCCGACCCGCTCGAAGGCGGACGTGATCATCTGCACCATCTCGTCGAGCGTCCGGCCGCGCTCGTAGCCGGGCATTGGCCTGACGATGACGTCGTGGGGGCCAAGGGTCAGGGTCGCCGCGGCCAGCGAGTCGAGGTCGGCGATGGAGCGGTCGCCGGCCTGGCCGATGCCGATGAAGAGACGGCTGTCGGGCTTTCGAAGGTGGGCTATCGTCGGGGCGAGGGCGAGGATGCCATGCGCGTTGTGCGCGAAGTCGAGCAGCAGGGTGACACCATCCAGGTCGTAGCGCTCGATACGCCCGGGGTTGTCGTCAGGACTCGCCCCAAAGCCGACGAGGGCAAGTCCGATGGCGGAGTGGGTGACGCCGAGTGCGAATCCCAGGGCCGCGGCCGCGAGCGCGTTGTCGATGTTGTGGATCGCCGTGCCGCCAAAGGTCGCTGGGATCTCGGTGACGGTGGCGACACGCACGTGGTTGCGGTGGTCGGTGAGCGGGCCACGAACGTGGGTCAGCGCCTGGCCGACGACCGTCCAGCCTTCGCCGCCGGCTTCGAGGTGCAGATGGAGCGTGGGTGACCCGGGGTCACGCGCAATGAGTACCCAGTCCTCGTGTCCGATGATCTCGGGCAGGTTCGCGCGGATGTGTGCGGCGGTCACGGGGCAGCCGACATTGGCGATGCGCTTGCCGCCTTCGCGCACACCCTGCCACACGACGGCCTTCACGTTGGCCATCTCCTCGACGGTGGTGATGCCATACTCGCCGAAGTGGTCGGCGCCGACGTTCGTGACGATGGCCGCGTCGGCATCATCGAAGGCGAGGCCGCGGCGCAAGAGCCCACCACGCGCAGTCTCGAGCACGGCGGCCGTGACCTCGGGGTGGCGCAGGACCTTTCGTGCAGCACCTGGACCCGTCCAGTCGCCTTCTTCGATGACGACCCCGTCGAGTGTGATGGCGTCCGTCGAGCTCGCGCCGACACGATGGCCAGCCTGGCGCAAGATGGCCGAGGTCATGCGGGTGGTCGTGGTCTTGCCGTTCGTGCCCGTCACGAGGCCGACCGGGATACGGGGCAGATGCGGCGCCCAGTCGAAGGACTCACTCGTGAAGTCGGGGAGCTCACGCGCGGGCCACGCTTTTGAATGTGCGCCAAGGCCAATGGACACGTGGTCGTCGTCCCACAGGAAAGGCACACCATGGGTCCGGGCGGCCCGTTCGAAGCCGGTCAGGCGCGGGTCGGCCTCGCCGGGGATGGCGTCGTGAAAGGCCTGGACCGCCTCGGTGAGCGTGACCGAGGTCTGGCCCGCGAGGTGGAGTGCCGCCCACTCGAGCGCGTCGGCGAGAGCGACACAGCGGTCGATCGGAGCCGTGACCGCGGTCGTGAAGCCGGCCATATGCACGTGATGGAAACGCTCCGACCGCAAGAGCCCGAGCAGGTCGAGCAGCTTGTCGAGCAGTGGCGTCCAACGTTGTATGACCGCGTCGCGCTGTTCGTCAGCCTCGACCCAGAGCTCGACGGCCGCCCCAGGCCGGGGCGCGAAGAAGCCAGGGCCGGTCAGGCGACGCGCATTGTCGACGCGCATGGTTCAGTCCTCGGTGTCGCGCGATAGGATGACGCCGCGCTCGTCCTGGATGTACGCGTCGGCCGCGACCGGTTCGAGAGGTGCTGGCTCTCCGGAGAAGAGGCCCGGGTCGATGGCGATGACGGTCTTCTCGGCCTTCTTCTGGAGCAGGTCCGCGCCCGGGTCGAACTTGGTGACCTGCTTCCAGCAGCGCGAGATGGAGTCGCCGAAGATGAGCAGCATGTCGTCGCGCTGGGCCATCCGAAGGGCGGCGTCCACACACTCACGCTCGTCGGGGATGATGGTGATGCGCTCCTCGTGGTAGCCCGCGTCGATGAGGCCCTTCTTCATCAGGTCGGGGATCTCGGTCGGCCCACGCCCCCGCAAGTCGTCGTCGCGCTTGAGGAAGATGTGCATGAAGGCCTTCGACTCGCCGATGATGCGGGCCATCTCGACGATGTCCTCGTTGCGCCGATCGCCGGGCGCTGCGAGCACACACAGGCGACGGCCAGCGACGTCGAGGCGCTTCGTGAGGTCGACCATGGCGCGAATGGCGGCAGGGTTGTGCCCGTAGTCGAGGATGACCTTGAAGGGGAGCTCGTCGTAGACGTTGAGGCGACCCGGGACCTGGAAGTAGCTCGTGTCGAAGGTGCGCAGCGCCTGCCGGATATTGTCGACCTTGACGCCCATCGCGTAGGCCATGAGCGAGGCCGCCAGGGCGTTCTGCACGTTGTGGAGCGCCTTGCCCTCGATGGTCGCTGGGATGAGATGCGTCCACAGGAGCGGCACATGCGAGTTGCCGTCATAGAGCGTAATCATGTGGCCGTTGATGCCCTCTTCGAGGACGGCCGCCATGCCGCCGGCGCGGATGTGGCGCCGGACCAGATCGTTCTTGGCGTTCATCGTGAAGTAGCCGACGCGTTTGGCGCGCGTGTGCTCGGCCATATACAGGCAGAGCAAGTCGTCGGCGTTGAGGATCGCGGCGTCGCGGGCGACCTCGACGACGATACGTTTGATCTCGGCGAGCTGCTCGAGGGTGTCGATACCTCGAATTCCAAGATGATCGCTGGAGATGTTGAGCACCGCGCCGACGTTGCAGTCGCGAAAGCCGAGGCCCGCACGGAGGATGCCACCGCGAGCGGTCTCGAGCACGGCGAGGTCGACGGTCGGGTCGCGCAACACCATCGAGGCCGACGTCGGGCCGGTCATGTCGCCAGCGACCGTGCGCTCGCCGTCGATGTAGACGCCGTCGGTCGTGGTGAGGCCGACGGTGCGCCCGTTCATCTTATGGATATGGGCGAGCATGCGGGCGGTCGTGGTCTTGCCGTTGGTGCCCGTGATGGACGCGATGGGGATGCGCGCGGCGGTGCCGGGCGGGAACAGCATGTCCATGACAGGGCCCGCGACGTCGCGCGACTTGCCCTCGGTCGGGGCAACGTGCATGCGGAAGCCGGGGGCCGCGTTGAGCTCACAGATGGCGCCGCCGATCTCGCGATACGAACGTGTGATGTCGGGGCAGAGGAAGTCGATGCCGGCGACGTCGAGGCCGATGGCGAGGGCGGCGCGTTTGGCCATCTCGCGGTTGTCGTGGTGGCAGACATCGGTCATGTCGATGGCCGTGCCGCCGGTCGACAGGTTGCCGGTCGAGCGCAGATAGAGGATGCGGCCGGCTTCGAGGATGGTCTCGAGCGTGACGTTGGCTTCGGCCATGAGGCGCTCGGCCTGGTAGTCGATCTCGAGGCGGGTCAGCACCTTCTCGTGGCCGATGCCGCGGCGGGGGTCCGAGTTCACGATGTCGACGAGCTGTGCCACCGTGTGCTCGCCGTCGCCGACGACGTGGCCGGGAACACGCTTCGAGACCGCGATGAGCTCGCCGTTGACGACGAGCATGCGGTGGTCGAAGCCGGCGATCATCTTCTCGACGATGCAGGTGCGGCCCGTGACCTGGCTCGCGGTGGCGTAGGCGGTCTCGACCTCGTCGGGGGTGTTGAGGTCGAGGCACACGCCGCGGCCGTGGTTGGCGTTGTACGGCTTGACGACGACCGGGTAGCCGATGCGTTCGGCGGCGCGGACCGCTTCGCGTGCGGTGCGGACGAGGTCCTGGCGGGGAACGGGCAGACCCAGGTCAGCGAGGATCTTGTTGGTCTGCTCTTTGTCGGACGCGATCTCGACGGCGATGTGGCGCGTCTCGGAAGTGACGGTCGCCTGGATACGCTTCTGGAAACGGCCATGGCCGAACTGGACGAGTGACTGGTCGTTGAGGCGGATCCAGGGGATGTCGCGGTCCTCGGCGGCGCGGACCAGCGAGCCGGTGGACGGGCCGAACTGGCGGCGCTGGGCAAGCGAGATGAGGGACTCGAGCTCGCTTTCGAAGACGAAGTCGTCCGGGAGGGACAGGTCGCCGACGCGCAGCGCTTCGGGGATGAGCGAAGCCACGAGCTTGAGCGCGAGGTCGGCGGCGGCGAGGCCAACACGTTCTTCTTCGAAGGCATAGACGACGTGATACTCGCGCGGGTGGCCGGTGCCGCGTGTCTTGCCGAAGGTCACGCGGGCGCCTGCGCGCTGCTGGAGCTCGATCGCGATGTGCTCGACGACGTGGCCCATCCAGGTGCCCTCGCCCTCGCTGAGACGGCGGATGAACCCGCCCGCGACCCCGAAGCTACAGGTGTGTTCTTGCAGGGTCGGGAGCTTACCGACGAGCGCGTCGTTGAAGCCGTCGAGTTTTGCCGAGGGCCATTCTTCGAGTGCGCCGAGGTCCAGCGTCAGTCGGATGCAGGGAAAGTGGGCGTACAGATTCGGGCCACGGTAGACGCGACGCTCGGTGATCTTCACGAAGGGGGCTCCTTGGTTCCGCACAGTCGCGCGACGGCGCGGCTATCGAGCCGAGAGGATGCACCGAGACGGCGGCCGCGGCAATGGGGCCTTGGGAAGCCCGGGCGAATGTCTGTGGCCGCTCAGAAGACCGATAACGTTCCGCGGTGTTAGTGAGGCGCGGACGATCGTCAAGAGGTGGTGTGCTCGGCCTCTTGGGGAGGGACGGGCGTCGCCGGCGTATGGTCAGCTTCGAGCCGAGGCTCGCGGCGGAGCGCGTGCATGACCATGACGAGGGCGGCGACTGCGATGCCAGCGGCCATGATGACGCCGAGCGGGGCGGACGAGCCGTCGTGGGTCGCGCTGACCGCGAATGCAAAGAGCGCCGCCAGGGCCGACTGGGTCGAGCCCATGATGGCGGAGGCGAGGCCGGCGCGGGCGCCGTGGGGCTCGAGCGCCAGGGCAGTGGCGTTGGGGGCGAGCACACCGAGCGCGCCGAGGTAGACCGTGAGACCACCCATGAGGAGCGGGAGCCCGCCGACCGCCCCCACGGTGGCGACGAGGATGATAACCGCGCCGGCGACCAGGGCGACCATGGCGCCGCGCAGGATTTGCGATGGGCTGAAGTGGCGCAGCAAGAGGCGGCTCACCTGGGACATGATGATGAAGGAGAGCGCGTTGGCCCCGAAGTAGAAGCCGAAGTGGGCCGGGTCGACGCCGTAGATGCCGATGAGGATGTTGGAGCTGCCGGAGATGTAGGCGAACATGGCGCCCATCGCGAAGCCGCCGATGAGCGTGTAGGCGACGAAGTCGGGCTCGGTGACCAGCGTCTTTGCTTCGGTCAGGAAGGGGCGGCGTGTGACCTGTTTGACGTGTGTCTCGGGGATGAAGCGGGTCATGAAGTACAGGACTGAAGCGGCCGCGACGAGGACACCGAAGATGAAGCGCCAGCCCAGCCCGAGCAGCGCGCCGCCGATGAGCGGGGCGACGATGGGGGCGATGCCCATGACTAGGATGAGGCGGGTCATGGCCCGCGCGATGTCGGCGCCGGAGAAGAGGTCGCGTACGATCGCGCGTGGAACGACGACGACGACAGCCCCGCCGAGCGCCTGGATGAAGCGGGCTGCAACGAGGAGCTCGAGGCTGGGTGCGGCGAGACAGCCGATCGAGCCGACGAGGTACAAGAGGATGCCGAGCTTCAACGGGCGGATGCGGCCGTAGATGTCGAGCGCCGGGCCGACGACGAGCTGGCCGATGGCGAAGCCGGCGAAGTAGGCGGCGAGCGTGAGCTCGGTCAGCGACACGTGGACGCCCAGGTCACTCGCGATGGTCGGGAGCGCCGGGAGGTACATGTCGATTGTGAGCGGGCCGAGCGCCGTCAAGATACCGAGGAGGTACTCGATGCGGATGGGCCGTCGCGCGGGCTTTGTCGGGGTACTGGTAGTCATCGAGGTCGCCTGATGCGTCGGCCAGCCCGGTCGGCGCGTGAGAGGCGAGTATCTGCACCGAGTCGGTCGGTGCAAACACAGATTTCGACAGGAAAGACCAGGTCAGGCGTTGCCCGGAAACAATGTCGACATGGCGCGTATGGTCGAGCCCCAGCATTGTCGGGCACTCGCGTGCCGGGTAGCGTTCGAGACGGGTTACACCGGGGCCGATGCGGATGCCGCGACCGATCGTTCTCGTCACGCCGTTCACCATCATGGCGGCAACCTAGGGACGACGCGGCGCGTTCAGATACGGCGCCGCTCCTCTGAATCCCGTTTGACTTGAGCGCCAAGTATCTTGTTGACCAAGCTAAATTGCATCGGTGAGCCTTCGGCTGGTGGCGGTTGTGTCGAGCCCGTGTGGTGTTCCGCGATGCTTCGGAAGCACTCGGCGCGACGACCCTCGCGAATTTGCGCGCCTCCCGATATACCTGCGTCGCGATGAACGACCTGCTGCGACAACGCGCCCTCGACGAGGCGCTCAACGACCCCGGCCGACACCTCGAGCGTATCCGCAAGAAGGAGGCCCTGCTCGTTCGCCACCTCGCGCGCACCGAGGCCCAACGCCGGCTCGGTTTCCCGCTGGGCTCAGTCGGCGTCATCGGCGGCGCCGTGCTGTCCGGCCTTGCGCTCACCGCCGCCATCGCCACGCCTCTTGGCTGGATAGCGGCCGCCGCCGCTGGCATGTCCGGCCTCTTCGGCCTGACTCTCGCGTCGACCGCCGGCCGCCGCGAAGCCCGCGCCCGCGACAAGCTCCGCTCTTTGCGCCTGTCACACGAGGGCCGCGCCCTCGAGGTCGACGCCCTGCTCGCCCGCATGGAGGCCGCCCGCGACGCCATGGCCCGCGACTACGCAAGCTACGAAGCCCAGGTCGTGGCACAGGTCGACCGCTCCAAACACGCCGCCAACGCTGCCCTGCTATCGTCACTTCGCACGCGCCAGCTGACCTGGGTCCGCCGCCTCGACCTGGCCCGCAAGGCCGCCTACGAGCTACGCAAGCGGCTGGTCGTGGCCGCCATCACGGAGCGCGTCGACCAGCGCCTCGAGACCCTCGCCCCGGCCAAAGACACCTACGAGGACCGGCTCGCCCGCACCCACTTCGCCGAGCGCGACGCCAAGGACGCGCTCGAACAGCTGGCCGCCGAGACCAACGCGCTCGAAGCGCTGGAGCGCGAATTCGCCCCATGATTCCATAGCCTCAGGCGTGATACCCAGGCGCCTCCCCTCGTCGATGTCTCCGACTTGTGAGAGGGTTGTCTCAAGTTCTTCGCCCCGTGAATCTCGTGCAAAACGCCGCCGTCACCGCCGCGTTCCGCCCACCCAGGAGCCCCCATGAAGCTTGTATCCAGCCTTGCCTCCTCCATCTTGTTAGCCACGTTCATCGCCCCGACCACATCGGCCCAGTCCACCCGAATCGATGTCCATGACCCGTACTTCGCGGGCATGGAGCTCGGCACCCGCGGCCTGAAGCTAGCCGGCCAGGGCCTCAACATCGAGCTCGACCGCGGCGGCCGCGTCGAAGCATCGATCGAGTTCCTCGTCGATTGCCCCAACGGCTGCGCCCCGCGCGAACAACAGCAGGTCCTCGTCGGATTCGCCAACGCGCCCGAAGCCCAGGCTTGCGTCTGGCAGGGCGCCGGTTCGACGAACGGCTGGCTCGCCGCGCGCTTCTCTTTCGACCTGCCGAACCTTCCTGGTGTCTACGAGGTCCGCGCGCGTAAGACCCGCGCCCGCTCATGCGCAGAAGCAATGACCCTGTGGAAGAACCACCGCGGCGACGACCCGGCCATCGGTGTCATCGTCGTCGACACCGCCGACCAGCCGACCCGCGGCGACCGCCGCAAGAACCGCGAAATCGCCGAGCTCCAGCGCGCCTTCGACGCCTCGCTCATCCGCCAGGAACAGGTCCAGCGCCAGCTACTCGACTTGTCCAGCCGCCCCACCAACGGCCGCCGCGCGCGTGAGATCAACACGCTCGTGCGCGAGTCCATCACGCTCACGACCGAGCTGCGGCTCATCCAGACGGAGCTCCGCGAAGAGCTCGAGGAGCGCAACAACCCGGGCCGGCAGAAGCCGCGCATCATCCGTCCGACCATCGCCGTCGTCGCCGACCTCGACCCGTTCCCGGTCGGCATGCCGCCAGCCGAGTTCCAGGCCTTCCTTCGCCGCATCGACAAGGCCACCTTCTCGCATCACCAGATCACCGCCATCAAGGACACCCTCAACGGCGACGTGCTCCTCGGTCTCGACCAGGCCAAGACCATCATCGCCAAGTTCGCGCACGACGCCGACAAGGCCGAGGTGGCCGCCCTCCTCTGCCCTCACATCATCGAGCGCAACGCCCTGCCCGAGATCCTGACGGTCCTGACCTTCGAGTCCTACCGCGACGAGGTGCGCAACCGGACGGGCGGCCGCTGCGGCGGCGCCCAGTAGCCTCCTCGATTACTTCGAGTCGACTCGCAAGCTGGCCATCAACGGGAAGCGCCCGCCCGCCGTGCTGTTCGCATACACGTCGAGCTTCCACGCCCCCGCGGCCAGCTTGCAGCCGACCTCGACCGGGTTCGCCTGCGAAGGCACCACACAATTGAAGGGGCGCCCGTCACCGAGCGGCATCGCTACCACCAGCACCCACGCCCCCCGCGGGTTGTTGATGCGGAAGTCGAAGCGGCCGGACGTCACCTCGGTGACGGCGCGCTCCACCCCCACCATCTCCATGCCCCACGCAAAGAAGTGCGCCGATATGACCGGCCGCGCGAGGAACCGCTCCATCGTCAGCGGCGGCTCGGTCAACGACCACGACGCGTCGTTGGGAAGATGGTCGTACGCGAATATCTCCGGCGGCGTGAACAGGTAGCTGGTCGAATAACGCGCCCTGAACTCGAGCCCGAAGACCTGCCCCGCGTTCCACGTCGGGTCGATCAGATAGGGCTTGCCCTCGATCGTGGCCCCGACCCACGAATGATAGAACCCGTCGAGCCCGACCCCGTCCGCCCGCGACCGCCCCAGGATGGGCACCATCTCGTCGCCGGTCAGCTTACCGAGGGCCACCATCAAGTTCGTATACCCGTCACACGTCCCGACCCGCCGCACGAACACCGACTCCGCATCCTGTGCGGGCGGCACATACTTCGGGTCGATGGCCCGCCCATCGTAGGCCACCCACTGGACGACGAAGTCGTGGATCGCCTTCACCCGCTGGAAGGCGTTCGTCTCACGCGTCTTGATGAGCTCCGCCACGGCCGCGATGCTCGGCACATCGTCGCGCATCGCCCGAACGACGGGATGTGGCTCCACCGGCAGCGGCCAGCTCGGCGCATCGCCCGGCCGCGCGACCGGAGGCTGCGGGTTCCTCGCCGGCCGCGTCACGACCGGATCCTCAGGCAGCTCGCCGGCAACCCCTACCCCACCGGCCGCACCATGACCCGGCGCCGGCTCGCCCCGCGCCACGTCCCCAACCGTATCAACCGAGCCAGCCGAGCCAACCGCGCCCGTCGCCACGGCCGACCCCGCAACGGCCCCATCCGGCACGTTCCCGGTCAGGCCGGCCAGGCCCTTCGCGACCCCGCCGATCCCGCCACGCACGTCATTGGCAAACGGCCCACTCGCGCCGAACAGGATCCAGTCGCCCTGCTGCGCCAGCGCGTTCGTCGTCGGCTTCGCCACCGCAACCACGAAGAACGCGGACACACTGAGACACACGACCAACACCCTCAGCCGAATCCTGTCCGCCCGACTCAAGATCCTCGGCGGCGGGTTCAGACGCCGCAAGAACCGCGACTCCGCCCACATGTCCCACACGAACGGCAGCCCCACGACCACCACTGCTCCAACCGCCAGGGCCGCCCACAGCGGCGCCCCCGCGTACAGCACGACCGACGTCATGAGCCACAGCGCGAACAGCGGAATCGCCAGCGCCAACAGCCCCAGCGCGAGCCGCAGCAACAATGAAACCGGCCCTGGGCGAGGAGCGGGAGGGGTCGGACGAGCTTCGGGAAAGGTCGACATGCGGGCCACCTTGCCACGCGCGCCCATACGGGGAAAGATTCACGCGTGACCAACCCCACAAACCCTCCGCCTGACCGCCCGGAATTGGCCTCGCCAGGCAGCGCACCGCGCGATCCCACCGGACTTCCCAACGTGGCCCACGTGCCCCACGCGGCCCATCTGCCCGACTTGCCCCAATCGCCCCATATGGTCGACCTCCTCCCCCTTCTGGCCGCCCGCTGCCTCGCTGCCGGCTTCGACCTCTTCGCCACCACCACGCTCGACGCCTACAATCCCCGCGTCCCGCCCGCTTTTCGATTCGACCCGACGTTTACCCACGACGCCTGCCTCGTCCTCATCGGCAACACCGCGCACGCCTGGCCCGCCTTTCGCGCCGCGCTGACCGCCACCCCAGACCTCAGCCGACATCCCCACCCATTCGACACCTGGACCGTCGCAAGCCTCACCGACGCGCTGACCCCTGCCTTCGTCCACCGCCACGACCTGCGCTTCTCATTCGAACCTCCCCCACACACCTTCGCCGCCATCCACCTCGCCGAGGCCACGCACCTCGCCCACCGGGGCCCCGCCGGCCTGGCCGTCCACCCGGTCTACGGCCCGTGGTTCGGCCTGCGCGCAGCCCTCCTCATCGATCTTCCACATCCCCCCTCACACCCCTCACCCCCCTCACACGCGCTCCCTACCGCACCCACGCCCTCCCCCTGCGACGCCTGCCCGACCCGCCCCTGCGTTCCGGCCCTCGACCTCGCGCTGGCCGCCTCGAAAAACACCACCGGCCACCCCATCCGCGACCACTGGCGCCCCTGGCTCGCCGTCCGCGACGCTTGCCCCGTCGGCCGCGACCACCGCTACTCCGACCCGCAGATCCGCTGGCACTACGCCCACGACCGCGACGCCCTGAAGTGACACCCCACGCAATGACACCAGCCCCGACGCTGCGCATCGTGAACCTCAACACCTGGATCGGCTGCCTCCCCCGCCGCCTCGTCAAGGCCGTCTCCATCGAGCCCACCGGCCACAAAGAGCGCCGCTACGCCGCCCTCCTGGCCGAGCTCCGCCTTCGCGACCCCGACGTCATCACGCTGCAGGAATGCCTCCCGCTCCCGTCCTTCGTCCAACGACTCGCCAAAGACCTCGGCTACGACGCCCTCTGGCGCGTCTGCAACAGCGGCATCCGCCTCTGGTCCTTCGGCGTCCCGACCCGGATCGGCCGCGGCGAAGGCCTCGCCATCCTCGCCCGCAAAGACCTCGCCATGCGGCACGTCGGCACCAAACGCCTCTCGGGTTTTGGCGTCGTGACCAACTGGTGCGCCTTCCAGATCGGACCCATCCGCTGGGCCATCGCCGCCCGCCTGACCCTCGCCGGCCGCCCCATCGTCATCGTCACGACCCACATCCGCTACGCCTTCCCGAGCCACCAATCCTTCCACGAAGGCTGGTCGACCCTGCACCGCCGAGGCGTCACCCGCCACAACACACCCCCGCGCTGGCTCTCTCGCTTCGCCAAAGACACCGAGCACGTTCGCGACAAAGAGCTCGAACGCCTCTCCGATTGGATAGCCGCCCTTCGCCACCGCCACGACGCACCACTGGTGCTTGGCGCCGACTTCAACCTCGACCCCGAGACCCCACAAGTCGGCCGCTTCCTCGACGCCACCGGCATGGTCAACACGCTCCCGAAGTTCGCCCCCGGCCAGCTCACCTGGTGCCCCACCACCAACCCCCACATCGGCCACTCGCTCACCATGACGTGGCCCGACGGCGCCCCAAAATCCGCCGCACTCCAACTCATGGCGCTCCTCGATTCGATCCCCCAGACCCCCGACCACGTCATGGTCTCGCCCGGCCTCACCCTCACCGCCGGCGGCCGCGCCTTCGACACCGCCCCGCACGGCTTGCACGCGAGCGACCACTTCGGGATCTGGGCCGACGTCACACCCCAGGCCAGCCCGTAGTCCAAGAGTCCAACCCGTGAATAGCCGCCCCGTCAGCGCGTCGCAGCCCCACTGCAGAGGTAACCATGCGCCGCGCCCTCCTCGTCTCCCTCCTGTCGTTGCTGCCCTCGCTGGCCCCCTCGCTCACCGCCGCCTCGGCAGAGACTGGCGTGCACCTCGGCGGCGGGCCGCGCTGGGGTGACGCCGGCAACGACGTCGCCTTCGTGCTACGCGCATCGACTGGCCTCGCCCCCTTCATCACCTTCGGCGCCGAGCTCTACGGCCTCTGCGCGGGCGGGCGCGAGCTCGACCTCGACTTTGGCGGCGCCGCTATCAGCACGCTGCTGTCGCCGCCCGACCTCGGCCCGCTCGGCCTCGAGCTCGGCCTCGAAGCCGGGATCGTCCCCCTCGACCTCGACCCCCACGGCCGCGACGGCCTCGCCGCCTACATCGCAATCGAGACCGCGGCTTCGATCGACCTCGGCCCGCTGGTGAACCTGCGGCTCGCCTTCGACCACGTGCTGACCGGCGGCGACGCGCGACGCGCCCTGCAATCCCAGCTCCTCTTCATGGTGGGCCTCACCCTCTGAGGGCCGCCCGCGTTGCCGCCGAAACCGACACCCAAAAAATCGACACCCGCCTTTCAACGCCGGGCATGTTCGCGCGATAGGGGGGGCGTGACGACGCGCACTCCCCACCTACGCTCGGTTCCCCTGGCGGACACCGACCGGCCCGACCCGACGCCTCCGGACGCCGCCGCCGAGCTCTCCGACGACGCCCTCATGCTGCTGGCCGAGCGCGATCCCCGCGCCTTCGCTACCATCGTCCGCCGCCACGAGCCAGCCCTTCACCGCCTCGGGACGCTGCTCGTCAACGACCCCGAGCGCGCCCGCGAGCTCACCCAGGACGCGCTCGTCCTCGCGTGGGAGCGCCGCCACACCTACCGCCCCGAGGGCCGACTTCGCGCCTGGCTCGGCGGCATCGTGCGCAACCTCGCGCGCCGCGACGCGCGCCGCCGCGCTCTCACGCGTCTCTTCCTACGCGATGCTCCCGCCTGGACCTCGCCCGAGCCGCTCGACCCGACCGCCGGCCTCACTCACAAAGACCGCGACCGCCTGCTCGCCATCGGCCTCTCCCACCTGTCGCCCAACCATCGCGAGGCCCTCGTCTTCCGCTTCGTCGAGGAGCTCGACTACGACGCGATGTCGACACTGCTCGACACCTCTGCGTCGACGCTGCGCTCACGTGTCCACCACGCGCTCGCCCAGCTCGCCCGCCACGTCCCCGAGGAGCTCCTGCGATGAAGCACCTGTCCGATACGACCCTCGCCGCGCTCGTCGACGACCAACGCTCGCACCCCCACCTCGACACCTGCCCGAGCTGCCACGCCCGCGCCGACGCGCTTCGCCACCTCGCCCGCAACTTCCTCGCCGACCCGGCTTCAGCCCCGACCACGACCGCCGACCCGGCCACGGTCCACGCCATCATGAGCCGTATCCACCATACCTCCACAGCCTCGCGCCCGACCCGCCGAACGCTCACCTGGGTCTTTGCCGCCGCCGCCGTCGCCGTCGCCGTGGTCGCAACCCTCGCCCTCTCCGGTCGCGACGATGCACCGACCGAAACCTACGCCTCCCGAGGCTCTGCGACCGAGAACAACCCCGACGGCCACGCTCTCGTCACCCCGTTTCTCCACCCACACCCCTCCGCGCCCCGCGCCACCCTGACCCCCGGCATGACCGTCGACCGCGGCTTCGCGCTCAGCTTTCGCGCCATCGCCCCCGCCTCTCCAATCTACCTCCTCATCGCCGGTTGCGACGCCCGCGGCGACCTGCATTGGGCGCTCCCGGTCTGGCGCGACCCTGCCTCCGATCCGCACGGCCTACGCCTCTCGCCGGACGTCCCGCTGGTCGACCTGCCCGACGCGCTCCTGCCCGACGCCCCACCCGGCCCCTTCGATGTGCTTGTCATCACGAGCCGCGAGCCGATCGGAGTCCAGTCGGTCGAGCGCGCCCTCGCCCCATCGCCATCCCGCCCGACAACCCGCTGCGACCCCCACGCACTGCGCGAGATCGGCCCCGAGACCCTCGACATCCGCGTCGTCACCACCCCTTTTGTCGTCCGCTGAATCCGCCAAAGGAATCGTCTTCTCATGCCGTCCAGCACCTGCTTCACCATGACCTTCGTCACCGCCTTCACGGCGCTCTCGGCGCTAGGCCTCGCCGCCAACCCGGCCCAAGCCGAGACCCCGAACACGCACCGCCACGCGCTCGTGGTCACCAACAACAAGAGCCTCTCGCTCGGCCGCGCCGACCTCCACTACGCCGACGACGACGGCCTCAAGTGGGCCGAGCTCTTCACCGCTCTCGCACCCGACGGCACAACTGCGCTACTGACCTCCATCGACGGCCCGACGCGTCTGCTCTGGCCCACCGCCGAGGCCAAAGCCCCGACCCGAGACAACGTCATCGCTGCCCTGAACGCGCTGTCTGAAACGATGCGCCAGACTCCTGGCGACGACACCCTCACGGTCGTCTTCGCAGGTCATGGGGACATCGCCGGCGGCGAAGGTTTCCTCGAGCTCGAGGACGGCCGCCTCACCGCCACGGATCTGGAGCGCCTGCTCGCCAATGTCCCGGCGTCCCGAATCCACCTCGTCATCGACGCCTGCAACGCCTACTTCATGTTGCACCCACGTAAGCCCGGCGCCCGCACGGTCACCCGCACCGCCGAGCCTGGGCTCCTCGACCGCCACCCCCACATCGGCGCCTTGTTGTCGACGAGCGCCGAAGCCCTGAGCTGGGAGTGGTCGGAGATCCAATCGGGCCTCTTCTCCCACGCCTTGCGCAGCGGCATGCGCGGCGGCGCCGACCTCGACCGCAACGGACAAATCACCTACCGCGAGCTCGAGGGCTTCCTCACCATCGCGCACAAGGCCCTGCCCGATGGCTTCAAGCCGCGCTTGTTCGTGCGCGCCCCAAAGACCGACGGCGACCTGCCCGTCGCTGCCCTGCCCGCCGGCACACTCACCCGCAACCTGCCGCTCGCCACGACACGCCACCTCGCCATCACCGACAACCGCGGCGTGCGCCTCTTCGAAGGCCACTTCGAAGCCGGCCTGCCCCTGCCCCTCGCGCTGCCCGAAGGCCCCCTCCACATCACCGAGCGGGTCGGCCCGACCGGCACCACGCCGCGCCGCGCCGTCTACGAAGGGACAACCCCACTGGGCCCACTTGGCCCAATCGACCCCGCCGCGGCCAGCGCGGACGCCGACAGCGAAGCGCGCGCACGTGGCGACCACCGCCTCGAAGCCATGTTCTCGACCCCCTTCGGACCCGACTCGTTTGCGCGTTGGGAAGGCGAACCCCAACCCGAGCCCGCCCCCTACGGCGTGAGCACCCAGGACGTCGCACGCCTCGGCAGTGTCTTGGCGACGGGCGCCCGGTTCGAGCGCACCTCACGCCGAACGTCAGGCGTCGTCATGCTCGGGATCGGCGCCCTCACCGGCGGCATCGCGATCGGCGCGGCGCTGGACGAAAACTCGTTCGGCGACAGAGACGTACTCGTGCCAATGTTTGCCTCGGCGGCCGGCCTCGCGATCATCTCAGGCGCCGTCTCACTCGCGACCACGGGTACGCTCGAAGACCTCAACGACGCTTATGCAGCGCTCGAGCTCACGACCGAGCTCGAACGCGCCGACGCCGTGGCCCGCTTCGAACGCGACCTGAAAGAACGCGCCGCCGACTATCGCCAGGTGCGCGAGCTCACCGGCTGGGTAAGCCTCATCGGTGGCGCCGCCGTGACCGGACTCGCGATCTACACGGCCGCCAACGAAGACAACTTCAACGCCGACCACGGCCTCTCCATCGGCACGGGCTTGCTCGTCATGGGCTTTGGCGCCTACTCGCTCACCGGTATGCGCCACAACGTCGAAGAGCTCTGGGACCTCTACCAGGACCTGCGCGAGCTCCCCTGGGCACCTGGCGAGAGCCCCAAAGTCAGCCTCACCCCGATTCTCGCGCCGGTCCAAGGCGGCCTCAGCATCGGAGTCGGCGGCGGCTTCTGAAGCCCGCACCAATGGCCACGGTGGAGGTCACCGACCGCCCCGCCCCACACCGGGGTGTGGGCGTGTCCCGGTTCCGATCTCATCCCAGGGCCATTTTGCGTGGGGCCAAACCGGTCGGCAACCGTCGGCCCTCACGCGGCCCGTAAGACCAAACCGGTCATGGACCACCAAAATCACGGGCTAGCGGGCAGTCCGGTCGGTTGCCGACCAACCAGCCCTCACACCCCTACGTGTACGAGACCGGCATTCAACCGTCACCACCGCACCACAGGCGGCTCCGCGCCCCGTTGACGTCCGGGCGCCGACGTTGCAATCCTTGGGACATCCTTCGCGTGGCATTGCGCCGCGCATCTCAAAGCAACCGAGTCCCGTGTCCCTCGACACACCCACCCAAGGAGCTCCCGTGGCCAATCCTCCCGTCGTCAATACCCCGTCGTCCGACCTCTTGAGCAGCTTCATCGACCGCGCTCTCATGCAGCCCGACGCGCAGCACCCGGCCCTCCTCCCGATGCAGCCGGTGCTGCGGCACTCCCAAGCGGAAATGGGGGCACTCATCGGCAGCATCGACCAGTCCGACGGCCTGAAACACGCACGCGCCAAGGCCGGCGGCGCCGACGCCGTCCACGACCACTGGCACCAGTTCGTGCACGACAGCTTACGCGCCCTGAGCCGCCACCCCGAGGCGGCAATCTCTTTGGCGGCGACCGCAGTGCTCGGGGCGATCTACCCCGACGGATTGGGGCGTGTGATCCAGGCCAGCTACGAGGCCCAGGCCGCGCGTGGCCTGACCCTGTCGCGCCGCCTTGCACACCCCCAGGTCAAGACCGCCATTGCGACGCTCACGCCTGAAATGCCTCGCCTCCCCGAGTACCTGCAGACCCTGCTCACCGCCTCGCAGGACCTGGGCGAGGCACTCGTGGCACTCGACGCCTTCCACGTCGACAAGGCCGGCAAGGCCTACAACCCACGCCTCTTCGAAGCCCGCGTCCGCGCCCACAAACTGTTCGCGACCTTCGCCGAAGTCGTCCAGAACGTCGCCTACCCGAGCGACTCGGAAGACGACGCCCGAGCCCGCACAGCGCTGCTCGGCCCCTACCACCGCTTCCTCAACGCCAGCCGCGGCGCCGCCACCTCGGAGGGGGACGAAGCCGAGCCGACCTCACCCGACAGCGGCACCCAACCCACCGCCTGACGGCTCCGCTCCGGTGACGGTCCAGGTCAGGGCATCCGGGGCCTGACCGGTCACGGTGCAGTTGCGGCGGCGACACGTCGGGTTCTGACACCTGAAACGGTCCCGCAGATAGATGTCGCCATAAGCCGGAAGGCGGGTCGCACCACGCCAGGTGGCAAGCGTCGCCGCCACGAAGAACGCGACGAACGACAGCTCGCCGCCCGATTTGCCTTCCGATGGACACACCACGGGCCGCATCTTCCGGTGTAGGGGCACAGCTTGCTGTGCCCTCGTCCGCGTAGAGACGCTCGAGGTCGAGCCAGAACGTGGCGATGTCCTCGGGCACGGTCAGTCGCAGAGCCACCGTGCCCAGCCCTTCGGGCACGTCCACGGACATCGGACCGGACGCTTCGCCCGGGGCGAGGACCATCGTGTGAGTCGCAGCAGCTCGGCATGAAGGGATTGACGCGGGTCGTACGGTGAAAGTGCCATGGCGGAAGACACCATACCATGAGGGTCTGGGCGTGCTTCAGGAAGCTCGTGGCCACTGTTTCGGGCGATGAGCCATGGAGCGAGGTGGATTCGGCGGATCAGGTGCGTTGGTCGATCGGTGCGACGGGATGAGGAGGGGATTGAGAGATGGGTGGAGGTTCCAGGCCTGGTGCGGGCTGGAATGTGTCAATTCTCCGGTCACGTCTCGCGCGCTTTGTTCGTTCGGTCATCGCTCGGCGTGAAGGCGGTTAGCCAGCGATTGATGCGGCGGATTGACGTCGTCCAGCGTGCCTTCGCAGCTCCTCCTCAGGCTCAGGTCGAGCCTTGCCTCAGCTCACCTGTTTCTGGCCTTCCACTCCTCGTAGTAGGCCGCCTTCTCTTGCCACTCGGCCTCTGTTCGATCCTGCTTCTCGCGAGACTTCGTGTGTTGAGCCGCGGCGAGGTCCGATTTGAGCGCGGCGAGTTGCTCACGCGCCGTGACGGCCTTGTGCGTCGCATCGGCGCACTCCCAGTGGAGCGCGAACGGTGCGCCCTCCGCTCGCGACAGTGTGGACTCAGCCTCCTCGAGACGGGCCAGGAGACCATCCTTCAGCTTGATGTCTTCTATGCTGAAGGGATTCAAATACCCGCCGTCTCGAAGCACGGCCATCGCGCCCTGAACCTCGTCGCGCAGGGTCCTGGCATGCTCGAGCTCTGCTACCAGCTCGGCCCGGTCGTCACGAGGGGTGAGACTGTCATAACTGTCCCACGTATCCTGATTGAAGCCGAGGTGCATGGCCGCCTGCTGTTGCTCCGGGCTCAAGGTCTCCCATTCGCGTCCGGCCGGCGCAACCACAGCGCCGCCTTCGACCGTCTCGCCGCCGAACTCGAATTGGCCAGGGCTCAGCTCGGTCGACTCGTCCGTGTTCCAGTTGCGCGCATCCTTCCCGAGGACCTCCCACGCCCCCCTGTCATCGGGGGTGAGCTCCTCGTGGTCAGTGTTCTCGTACAGTTCACCGGCGGTGGGTGCGGACTTGAACTCGCCGACGAGCTTCATCAGCTCCGCGTAGTTCTTCTTGGCCTCTATCATGCGTCGCTCACGCAGGGTGCTCGGCACCTCGGTGAAGTTCTTGGCCTCGACGAGGGTGAGGTAGGCCGAGTGTTCCTCGTTTGCGAGCTGCTGGAGCCGGTCCATCAGCTTGTAGTCTAGCGGGCTCACGTCGAGCCCGGCCCAGCCGGCCTCGATGGCCTGCGCGATGCGGAGCTGTTTCGCCGGCCCGGGAAACACGATGTCTTCGTCTGCCGTGATGCTGAGCTCGACGCCCTTCTTTTCCGCGACCTCTCCCGTCGTCTCGATGAGGTAGCGCAGTCCGCCGGTCCCCGACTCTGAAACGAACTTCGCCAGCGCTCGGGCCTGCTCGTGCTTGTCACTCCCCGCGGCTTTGAGCCCGTCGCTGAGCTTCTCGATGTCGCTGCCGATACGCTTGCCGCCGAACATCTTCAGGAAGTGGCCGGAGCTGATCTTAGCCTGATAGTCCGGCGACAACACGTGCGCGACGACCGCCTTGATCTGCGCCTCGTCGAACTCACCGGTGATGGCGTAGTCCCGATTCAGTTCCTCGTCGCTTCCGTAGCCTTGAGCCTTCTCGCCCGTCACCTGTGTCATCGCCGAAGCGGTCGAGCCGACGTCCGACGTGTCGATGGACGCGGAGAGTAGGTAGCGGGTCATGGGTTTGTCCGGACCACAATTCTCACTTGGGGCGGGCGTGATGATGGTCAGGGACTGGGACTCTTTCGAGTGGAACGCGTTCATGAAGCCGACCAGCGAGTCTTGGTTGGTGCCGTTCACCGTGTGCTTGAGCGGATTGCCGTTGGCATCGAACTGGGACTCTTCGGTCACGGTGTTGGAGCTCGAGAAGCCCATGACCCCAACATCGAACCCGTGGTTGTCCCCGGCCGAGGTGATGTCAGTCTCCGTGAGGAGCCGGTAGGCGCTACGGTCGATGTCGTCGAGCGATTGGTCATCGAGGATCTGCGCGATGGTCGCCTGGCCCTCGGCAGTGGCCGGGACTTTGACGACCTTCTCCTTTCCGCCGCCACGGGTCAGCCCATGGTTCATCGAGACGAATCCAGCGCCGGCCGAGGCGCCTCCCTCCTCCGTGACCATCTCCTTCACCGTCACTTCGAAGAAGTCCCCCTTACGCACCACCTTGACGCTGTCGGTCGACGACATCCCAACTTTCAGCCCAAGGTCAACCGCACCACCGACGTTGGCGGAGCCGCCCGCACTGACGCCGTCGACGTCCTCGCGCGAGAGCTCATCCCCCTCGCCGAGCGCCCCGAGCAAGGCCGCCCCGCGCTCGTCGTGCGAGGACAGACCGCTCTCGTCTTCGCTCTCCATCTTCGCGAGGTACGCCTTCGCCTCTTCTTCGCTGGCGAAGCTGCGTTTGACGCGAAGGCTCGCCTTGCTGTCGACGCCGCCAGAGGCGCTGACCGAGGACGTTGCCTTCGGCATCTCGTCCGGGATGGGGGCCTGTTCCCACTTGCGTCCTCCACTGCCGCCGAGTGCGCGATTGGTCGTGTACTCGCAGGTCCATCGATTCGTGGCCGGGTCCCACTTCACCTTGCCGCCATCGGTGACGGTGGCCGACACGCTTGCCGAGGCGCCTTTGTGCTCCCCATCCGCGCCCACCGAGTATCCCTCGGCGTCACCCTGCTTGACGACACCGACACTACCGCCGACCGACGTGTTCTCACCGACTTTGACCCCGGACACCCCGGTCCCAAACGATGAGGTGGTCCCATCGTGGACAAAATTGCCTTTAACTTTGCTGCCGTCCTTGGAGGCGGCCGAGGTGACCCCGACACTCGTCGAATTGCCCGTCACGGTGGGGGTCAACGATCCCTTTTTGCGCAACTCCTCCTCGTGGGCGTCGGCATCCGCAACTGCGGCCTCTTGTTGGGCATTTCTCACCGGGGGGCGGGCCACTTCGTCTGTGTCGGGGTCCTCGTTCTCGGCGATATCGGCGGGGGACTCTGCCTGGTTGGCTTCGCTGTGTTGGCGCCATTGCTCGGCTTGAACGTGTCTGTCGACCACCATCTGGTCGAAGTCGTCATCGGGTTGCGACGGGGTCGGACTGGACGTCTCGTTCTGGCGCGCCTTCGCTTTCTTGCGCTCCTCCTCCAGACGAACGAGCTCCTGCACCGAGGGCACATCATCGTCTTCGTCATCGTCTCTCTGGGGCGGCTTTTCGAACTGCAGCGCCTTCATCTGCACGCTCGAACCCGCGCCGCCTCCGCCCGCCATCCGGTCGAGGATCCCTTCAGCGGACTTGCCCTGCACCACCGCGTCGGCGACCTCGTCGGCATGGCGTTCGTAGCGGTCGCCGGACTCGCCGATCCCGCCCTTGAGCGAGACGCCCGCCTGCTGTTGGACGATGTGGGCGGCCTCGTGGGCGGCGGTGTGCAGGCTCGGTGTGGCACCAAAGGCGATGTGGCTGCCGGTCGCATAGGCTTCGGCCCCGAGCGCCTGGCTGGCGGCCGCGGCGTGCCCACCCGTGTGCGCCTGGACGTGGCTGATGTCGTGTCGGCCAAACGACTTCTGGATGACGTCCGCGTGGGGCATCGCTCCGCCAGCGCCCGCGACGCCCCGGGCCGCGATGGCGTGCGCGTCCGCCGACTTGGTGTCGGTGTCCTCGTCGCGTTTGCGATATTGCAGGTGCGCGGGCAGCGGGTCGCCCCAGACCTCGTGGTTGCCGACCGAGACCTGGTCGTGCAGCTCGGTGATGGCCCCGTCGAATGCCTTGAGTTGAACGGGTGAGGCCGACAAGGACGTCGTCCAGTCGAAGATGGTCGAGGTCGCGGGGCGCGCGTTCGCGGCGAACTCCTCGCGCCGCCGCTGCAGCGCGTCGGAGCGGTTGATGACGCGGCCCTTCGACGGGTCTTTGCGCTCGTGCTGAGTGGGCACTTCCTGACGTGAGCTCTGGGCGGTCATCGGGCCTCCGCATGACGTCACGCTGCGCGACTTGTTGTCTGCGTGCAGGTGACGACTACGCCGGAGTGCCTTCGCAAGATGTGTGCCTCGAGGGTGTTCATCCGAACCCCTCGGGATCGTGTGTACCGGGGTCCCACTGCCACCGCACGGCGCACGCTCTGCGATGTGTGCGCACAGTGTGCGCACGGTCCCAGGTCGAGGAGCCGCACAGTGTGCGCACGGTTCATGGATCCGTCGTTGACCCGGCTCAGCCGGGATGGCGCGGGAGGCGCCAGGTGTCGCCTGGCAAGGGGCGCGAGACGTGTTAGGGTCTCCTTCGGTGCGGCGCGGGATCGACGGGACTGGCGGGATTGGCGGGATTGGCGTGATGGACACGACAGAGGAAACCCGGGACCTGAAAGTCGTCGACGTCGACCCCGTCGAGACCCGGCCAGCGCTGGTGCTCGTGTGGTGCGCCGAAGACCCGACGCGTGTGGGCGAGGTCGCGCTGCCCGCGGTGCTCGAGTCCGCCGACGGTTGGGTCATCGGCCGCGGTGACCGCGCACCTCCTCGCGGCAAGCGCCTGACCCTTGTGAGGCAGCGGCCTGGCGTGAACCTGCCGCGGCCACCGCTCGAGGCCGCGAGTGTCTCGCGCGAACAGCTCGGGCTGCATTGGGATGGGCGGCTCGTCGGCGAGAAGCTCGGCAGCGCGTCGATGGAACGAAACGGCAGTCCGTATGACGGTGGTCCGCTCGAAGATGGCGACCTGCTGAGAGTCGGGCGGAGCTGGCTCTGGCTCGTGGAGCCTCGGCCCGCCGTGATGCCGGCCCTACGCGTCGAGGTCCCGCCGTTTGCGTTTGGCGAGCCCGACGCCTGGGGGCTCGTCGGTGAGTCGATGGCGATGTGGTCGCTGCGCGAGCGCGTGGCGACCGTCGCTCCGCTGGCGATGCATGTGCTGTTGTCGGGGCCCTCGGGGGCCGGTAAGGAGCTCGTCGCGCGCGCGCTGCACGCCGCGTCGCCGCGCCAGAAGCGCCCCCTCGTCTCGCGTAATGCGGCGACTCTGCCACCGGGTCTCGTCGACGCGGAGCTGTTTGGCAACGTGCGCGGCTACCCGAACCCGACCATGGCGGAGCGCCCCGGACTCATCGGCGCGGCCGATGGTGGCACCCTGTTCCTCGACGAGCTCGGCGAACTCTCACACGAGGTCCAGGCACATCTGTTGCGGGTCCTCGACGAAGGCGGCGAGTACCAACGCCTCGGTGAATCACACACGCGGCATTCGGATCTGCGGCTCGTCGGCGCGACCAACCGCTCGACCTCGGCGCTCAAACACGACCTCTTGCAGCGCTTCCGACTACGCATCGACGTGGGTGGTCTCGACGAGCGGCGCTCGGATATCCCGCTCATCCTCGTGCACCTGATCGGCGTCCTGCGCCAACGCAGCACGACGCTGCATGACCGCGGGCTCGTGCGCCGAGGCGGTCGCACCGTCCTGGACCTCGACCTCGGCTTTCTGTCGCGACTGATCTCGCGCCCGACCTGGGTGGGGCACGTGCGCGAGCTCGACGCCGAGGTCTGGCAGGCCTTCCTGGATGCTAACGGCGCAAACGGCGCAAACGGCGCGAATGGCCCCAACGGCCCGACCGGCGGGCTCATCGGCTATCGCCCCGGCGACACGCGGACCGAGGTCGCGCCTGTGGACCCGACGCGGTCCACCGACCCGCAGATGACCGAGCCCGAGCCGGCGGTCGGCATCGAGCCGGCGGTCGCCATCGACCCAACGCTGCCGCGAGACGAAGGCCGCGCAGCGCCCAATGACGACCCTGGCAAAGAGGCCATCGCTCGCGCCCTCGACGACGCTGATGGCAATATCAGCGGGGCTGCACGTGGGCTCGGCCTGACGAGTCGTTATGCGCTCTACCGACTCATGCAACGCCATGGGATCACATCTCGGCGACGAGACGGCGAATGACAGACTCCTTCGATACGAATCTAAGAATGATTGGCCCCTGGCTCTTGCTCGAGCCGTTGGGTCAGGGCGGGATGGGTGTCGTCTGGAAGGTGCGTCACATCCACAGCGGGCTCATGGGCGCGCTGAAGGTGAGGCTTCTGAAGCCCTCGCGACTCGGCCTCAGCGGCTGGCGTGAGGTCGACGCGCTCGCGCGCCTGGACCACCCGAACATCATCGCGATCTACGACCAGGGGCTCGTCCCCGATGTGTCGGCTGCACCCTATTATGTGATGGCGCTGGCACAGGCGAGCCTGAAGCAGGTTATGGAGACCCGGGCGCTCGGATGGCCCGAGGTCCATGCCGTGCTCGAAGCGACGACACGCGCGCTCTGTCACCTGCACGCGTTTGGGCTCCTGCACCGCGACGTCAAGCCCGACAATGTCCTGCTCATGGGGCACGAGGTGACCCGCGCCAACGTGCGGCTCGCGGACTTCGGGCTCGTCGCGGCCGCTGACTCCGGTGCAGGTGGCACGCCGCGCTTCATGGCTCCTGAGCAGCACCGCGGACAGCCAGGGTCGCTCGGGCCGTGGACCGACCTGTACGCGCTTGGGCTCCTGGGCTGGCTGCTCGTCAGCGGGCGCCTGCCGGTCGAAGGCGCGGAGAACGCGGATAGGGCGACGTTGGCCCTCGCCCATGAGCTCGAAGGGCCGCCTCGACTCGAGCCGCGCTTCGAGGTGCCCGCGGGTCTGGAGCCGCTCTTGAGGCGTCTCCTGGCCAAGCCTCCCGAGGCGAGACCGTACTGCGCGGCCACGGTCCTGGCGGAGCTCCGCGCCTTGGATGGGGAGCGAGTCTCTGGAGTCTCGGCTGTGGTGGGCGTGGCAGGGCTAGACGCGGCGACGATGTCGGAGAGCTTCGAGGTCGAGGCCTCGGTGGAGCGCTCGGTGGTCGACCTCGCGGATGACGCCGGCACCTCGCTCGGGATCGCACGCCTTGGCTCGGGCCTCGGCCTCGTCGGTCGAAGGGTCTATCCGCTCGTCGGCCGTTCCAGCGAGCTGGCCGCCCTGCAGTCCGCCGCCCTTCGGACGATGCGCTCGGGCATGGCCGAAGCAATAGGAGTCACGGGCCCCGATGGGATGGGCAAACGCCGCCTCATCGATGCTTTCGCAGGTGCTCTCGCCGAACGATTTCCGACACGTGTCACGCGACTCGATGACCTCGACGATACCCGCGGCCTGGTCGTCGGCCTGCTCGCACTTCCGAGCGCGGTGAGCGCACACTCGCCCCTGGTCGACGCGCGGCTCGCGCAGCTGCGAGCCCCGACCTGGGTCGCTGCGACCGTGCGTGAGGTGCTGAGCCCGAGCGGACGAGAGCTCGGCCACGCCGCGGGCGAGGGGCGCGACACCGTGAGCCGGGACGTCGCTGCCCTGGGTTGGATAGTCGCGCACCTGCCGGAGCTCGCGCTCGTCGTGACCGACCCTCGGGACGCGGTCGCGCCCGAGTCACTCGTCGGGCGGCTCCTCGAAGGGCCCCAACGCCAGGGTCGCGCCCTGTTCATCGTGAACCGCCCTGGTGAGTCGCTCGCGCTCGAAGCGCTCTCGCCCGAAGACACGCTGTTTCTCACACGCGAGGTCCTCGAGCTCGAGGCGGAGCTCGCGGCGGCAGTCTCGGCGACGGCGGCGGGACACCCGGGCACGCTGGTGGCGCTGGTCCGGTCGCTCGTGGAAGAGGACGCGTTGCGACTCGGGCCCCATGGTTGGACGGTGCCCGAGCCCGAGCGCCGGGTCGAAGCGGCGCTGCGGTCGTTGGGGTCGTTGGGCTCGACGGGGTCGTTGGGCTCGATGCGAAACGACGAGGTCTCCCGTCTCGACCTCTTCGGCGCGAGTCGAGCCGACGCCGCGCGGACGCTGGTGGCACTCTCACTCGCGGGCTTCCGGCCGACCCTCGAACAGCTCGGTGCGGTCCTGCGTTTTGATCGTGTTGACCCAATCGACCTCGCCGACCTCGTCGCGTTGGTCTCCCGACTGGCCGCCCATGGGCTAGTGGTGATCGACGCGGAGCGGGTGCAGTTGGCGCGGCCGGCACTCGGGTCGGCGCTCGCCGCGGACCAGGCCTCTGGCGTGGTGCAGTCGCTACATGCGGCGTGGGCCGACGTCTTGCGACACGAAGTCGAGCGCGGGTCGGTGGCCGAGCGAGCGCGGCGCAAGGGCGCGTTGGCGGTTCACCTCGACGTGATCGGGGCACAAGATCTGGGCCCGGTCGCGCTCGCGGCGGCGCGGCTCCACCTCGAACGAGGCGCCCCCGGCGAGGCGTTGGTGGCGCTCAAACGGACGGAATCGGGGGTGGTCGACCGCGGCGAGGTGGCGGTGGTCCGGGCCGAAGCGCTGGTCCAGCTCGGGCGACATGAGGAGGCGATGACGCTGCTCGAACGTCACCCGGAGCGGGTCGACGCGCGTTGGTTGTTGGGGCAGCTCGCGCGCCTCGCGGGGCGGCACGAAGAGGCGCTCGCGGCGTATGACGCGGTGCTCTCACAGCAGACGGGTGACCTCGAGCGGGCCCGCACACGGCTTCGGCGAGCGATGGCGCTGCGTGAGCTCGGGCAGCTCGAAGCCTCGAGAGGTGAGCTCGTTGCGGCGGACGTACTGAGGCGCTCGACGCCGCTCGACCAGGTACTCTGGCTGCGGGCGCAAGCGCATCTCCTGCGTTCGGAGGGGCGGCCCGAAGAGCAGCGCGAAGCCGCGCTGGAGGCGGTGGCGCTGGCGGAGTCCCTTGGCTCCCCGGGGGACCTCGGCGCGGCGCTGACCGACCTCGCTGGCAGCGCCAACCAGCTCGGGCGGACCACCGAGGCGCTCGATGCGCTCACCCGGTCCTATGGGATCGCGCGCGCGCTGGGGCGAGCCGACCAGGCCATCGACCAGCTGAACCTCGGGCTCGTTCACCTGACCCATGGCTCGACCGAAGACGCCGACCGCTATCTCGCCGAGGCGATTGTGTCGTTGGGTCGGCTCGGTTGGAGAGCGCCGCTCGGCGCCGCACACACGCTCAGGCTCGTGAGCCTCGCTCGCCTTGGGCGGTGGGAGCGCTGGGCCGAGCACCTCGAGGCGGCCGAGCGGCTCCTGTCCGAGACCGGCGTGAAAGACCCGGACGTGAAGCGAGCCCTGGCCGAGGCGCGGGAGCTGATGACAATGCAGGGCGATGAGACCCTGGTCGAGCGGGTTGCATCGCTGCTGGTGGCGCAGGGCTGACGGTTGAGGCACCGAGCGCTGGCCAGTCATGGCCGTCGAACGCGCCCCGCATGCCACACTTGTGCAAAATGTCTACACCGCGAGGGCTGCCAAAGGTCTGGCCGACACCTCCCCGAGGTCTGCCTGAGGTCTGGCCTACACCTGCCCGAGGCCTGGCCGAGGCCTGGCTGAGGCCAGTCCCAAGTCTATCTGACGGAAGGCCCAGCCGCGCCACACGCGAAGTGCCGTTGGCACGGCGAATGCTGTTAGGCTCCCAGCCATGAAAGCTCGCGTCCTCATCACCTGCCTCGCCTCGTTTGTCCTCTTCGCTTGCGGCGACGAGACAGCACCTGGCTCCGATACGCCTGACGCGCCCGACACGGACACCGATTCGGCCGACGCAGAAGTCGACGCGACTCCCGACACCGAACCCGATACCGACCCGGACACGACGCTCGATACCGTCCCCGACACCACCCCCGACGGCGACACCGGTCCACTCCCCGACCGCTACCTCAACACCCTCGAGTCGCCCGACGACCTGGCCCGCCTCTCGGTCGACGGCGGTGAGGTCAAGTACCTCGCCCCCGTCGCCGGCAAGACACCTCCCGCCCCACTCGAATCCATCTGTTACTTCCAGGACATGCACCTCTTCGAGTGGCATCTCCTCTTCCTCCGTAGCTTCCCCGGGCTCGAGACGCTGCCCAACTCCGCCTATACGTCCATGGTCCTCGCCCGCCCGACCCGCAGCCTCTGGGGCGGGAGCGTTCGCGCCTACGCCTCGGCCGTGCATCCACGCACGGGCCGCGCGGGCGTCATCGCCTACACCGTCTACTCCGAGACCCTGCCCGGCTCGCTCACGGCGGCCGACCTCATCGAGCTCGATGCCACGCTCGAAGACGTCATCCCATTTGCCAAAGACCTGCTCGTCTTCGTGCCCGGCGACCTGACGCAGCGCCAGCTCGCAGTCGCCCAGGCCGCGGCGCTCACGGCCGGCGACGTCGACGTGGTGATGCCCGATCGCCTCCGCCCGGGCTTGAACGCCGAGGCCTACGTGACCGGGATCGGCTACGGCACCCTGCGCATCGTGCCAGACGACCAACTGCCACTCGACTACGGACCGCTCGACATCGTCATCGCTGCGTCGGCCCCCAACGACATCTCCATCGTCAGTGGGCTCGTCACCCGCGACCCACAAAACCCTCACAGCCACGTGAACTTACGCCTCGCCGAAAAGCAGGTCCCAAGCGCCTCGGTCGCCGACATCTACGACAACGACCTCGTTCAGACCTACGCCGGCAAGCTCGTGAAGCTCGAGGTCACGACCACCTCGGTGACCATCACGCCGACCACCCTCGCCGAAGCCGAAGCCTTCTGGGAGTCCCGCCGCCCGACCATCCCCGAGCCGCAATCGGACCTCACGGTCACAGCTCTTACCGGCTTCGATACGATGCGCGCGACCGGTTCCATCGCCTTTGGTGTCAAGGCCGCGAACCTCGGCGAGCTCTACCAGATCCTGCCCGATGCCAACCGCGTCATCGGCTTTGGAATCCCCTTCCACCACTACGCCGACTTCATCGCGACCACCCCTTTGCAAACCCGCATCGACACCATGCTCGCCGACCCACGGATGAAGACCGACGCCACCTTCGCGCGCGCCCAGCTCAAGTCCCTGCGCAACGCCATCGAGGACACCCCGTTCCCCCCTGCCCTCCTCACGGCTCTCATCGCCCGCATGCGGGAAGTCTTCGGCGAGTCCGTCGACACGACACGTACCCGATTCCGCTCCAGCACCAACGCCGAAGACCTCGACGTCATCTCGGGCGCGGGCCTCTACGACTCCAAAAGCGGCTGCATCGCCGACGACCTCGACGGCGACAACGCCGGCCCATCCCGCTGCCTGCACGCCGACGAAAAACTCTTCCTCGAGACCGAGCTCGCCGCCCGCCAGGCCGAGCTCTCGGCCCACCCCGATCGCATCTGGCTCGTCGACCTCATCGACGACCTGCAAGGCGACCTCACCAAAGAGAAACCCGTCGCCCGCGCCGTCCGCAAAGTCTGGGCCAGCCTCTGGAACGACCGCGCCTTCGAAGAGCGCGCCTATTACGGCATCGACCACCTCGACATCTATATGGGCATCGCCGTCGAGCCGAGCTTCGTCCTCGAGACCGCCAACGTCGTCGCCGTGACCAACCTCCCAGCGCCCGACGACGGACACCTCACCCGCCTCGTTTCGCAGACCGGCTGGCTCAGCGTGGTGCGCCCCGAAGACCCACTCGCCATCGCCGAGGTCGCGACCTACCTGCGCCGCGACACCACCCCGTTCCACGACAACCACCAGGTCCTCGTGAACAGCTCGCTCCTGCCAAACGGCCAGACCGTCCTGACCGCCTCCGAGCTCGAGACCCTGGCCGGCCTCCTGAACCAGGTCCAAGACCACTTCGCGACCGAGGTCTACCCCCACATCACGACGCTTCGCCTCGACCTCGAGATCAAGCGCACCCGCGATGACCGCATCGTCATCAAACAAGCCCGCCCCTACATCGGCCTTTCTGGCGGTCCCGAGGACTGACCCATGCGACTCACCACACTCCAGCTCCTCACCACTGCGACACTCCTATCGGGCCTGACGGGCCTATCGGCCTGCCCCGACGACGCGACCACGAACCCCGACGCGCCCGATTCAAGCGACACGCGCGACTCGACCGACTCAACCGACACCCCAGACACCCCACCGAACGAGGTCATCGACGACGGCACGCTCGACGGCACCCGCCTCGCCGGCGTCACCGTCACCTGGCCCGTCGCAATCGAGCTCTGCACCGCCTGGCACGAAGGGGCAACGCTTGCCGACGAGCTCGCCTACAAGGTCCGCATCACGCTCCCCCCAAACGCTCGCCCCGGCCTCACACGCGCCGCCCTCGAAGCCTCGACCCTCGACGCCCCCTTGGTCATGCGCTCGCCCTACCTCGCCGACTCCCATCGCCCAACGGCGAGCTCGTCGGTCTCCAGCTGGGAAGTCCAACGCTACGACACCTATGACACCCTGGTCGCCGCCGTCGACCACACGTTCCCCGACCTCGGCACCTTGAGCGAGCACTACCAGGTCACCCGCCAAAACACCCCCTCGCCAGTCACCATCACCGCCACACCTCGCGACGTCGCGTTCTGGTGGACCCCGACCGGCCAAGACACCCCGCACCACATGGTCCCGTGCGCCGCTGACACCAACGAGGTCGCGGTCGAGGTGCTCGTCGGCGAACACGACGGCGTCCACGCGACCGCCCTGCGCTTCTACCGCACGCTCCACACCGAGACCTCGGGCGGCTCCTACCCGGTCTACCTCGATGCCACCCAGCTCCTCCTCTCCGATCGCGCCTGGATGGTCGACCAGGCCCGCGGTTTCTGGGCGCACACCTACGTCGCCCAACACCACAACTGGAACGACGACACGCTCGTCGACTTCTCTCGTGACCTCTCCGGCTGGCAGCTCGCCTTCAAACCGCTGGCCAAGGGCGACCCTATCCAGGACGGAACTGTCTCGAAGATCGAGTATCTCGATACCCATAGCGATTCACTCGGCGACCTGCGGGTGACCCGACTCACCACCGACGGCACCCCGAGCGCCACGACCTTCGAAGCGCTCGCCCGACCCCGACGCGTCGACGCCAACTACGTCGCCCGCGCCTACGACCATCTCTGCCCGACCCCGACCGTCGGGGTCGCCGGCTGGTCGGACATCCGCGCGCAGCTCGTCTTCTGCCCATCGAGCTCCGGCCACCAGGGTCTGGCGCTCGTCGCCGTCGTCCCCATCATGTGGCGCCTCGACCCCACTCAGGCCGGCGTCCCCGCGGACGGCGCGAAGATCACCGCCCTGTCCGGTCGCGCAGGCTGGGCCGCTGCTGTCGGCACGGCCAGCGTCGTGGTCGAACCCAAACCGGACAACGTCTTCCTCGTCGACTTCATCAACGCCCAGGGCGAGAGCGACACCAGTATGTGGGGCGAGCTCGGCGCACTCACCCCCGAGGTCGGCTACGACGACCCGGTGCACGCCGCCTCGGACGACGACGCCGTCGAGGTCCGCGTCGACCGCGTCTGGGTCGCCCAGGGCGCGGGCCACACGGCTGTCTTCGCCCCCGCCTCGGTCGAGCTGCGCTGGGGCGACCGGGTCGACCGGGTCGTCGCGTGGGATGCTATCGACTACACCAACACCCACCACAACTGGTATGACGCGTTGACCGCGACCACCCACGACGGTCTGCTGCTGCACTGGAAGGTCGACTTCGATATCTTCGGCGGCACCGGCTTGAGCCACCTCGTGTGGGTCACCGACGAAGACGGGACGACGCTTTTGCCCGAGACCACCGTCCACCCGATCACCCCGGAGAACTGACCGATGCGCCGCCTCGCCCTCGCCCTGCTACTCCCGCTCGCCGCCTGCCCCGACGACGGTGCGACGACGCCCGACACGACGCCCGACACGGCGGACACGACCGACACGACCGACACGACCGACACGACCGACACGACCGACGCTGACCTCCCCGACGACACGACCGACCCGGACACGTCTCCCGACGTCCCCGACACGAGTGTCCCCGGCCGCACTGTCACCGGCACCGCGCTCGAAGGTGTGACCATCAACTGGCCCGCGGCCATGACGCTGTGTTCCGACTGGAACGAAGGGGCACCGCTGGCCGACGAGAAGGCCCGCAAGGTCATCATCGACGTCCCCGTCCAGACCCGCACGACGCTGGATGAGGACAACCTCCTCGCCGGCCGCTTCAACAACCTCGTCGTCCGCACGAGCCCGTTCGCCAACGGCCTCCATCGCCCCGCCGTCAGCGCCGAACGCACGACCACCACGACCTGGCAGATCCTCGACACATCGGGCGGCAACATCCTGTCCGTCACCATCGAGCACACCCTCGAAGGCAAGGCCGGGACCCTCATCGAGCAATACAACGTCGCGCGCCTGCAAGGCACCTCGACGGCCGTCGAAGTCACCCCCGAATCCTACGAAGTGACCTTCGCCTACCAACCCTGGGGCTCCACCGTTCAACCCGCCCGCCTCGTCCGCTGCGGCGGCGCACCCGACTCCGAAGACGCCGTCAGCGTCGTCCACGCCACCTCGGGCAACGACTCCGTCACCCTGCTCCGCTTCTGGCGCACCCCGCCGGGCGGCGGCTTCGACGCGGGCAGCTATCCGGTCGCCCTCGTCGGCCACCGCATCGTCCCGTCCGACACCCCCTGGTATCCGGTCGAGGTCTCCGGCTTCTGGTCACAGACCTACGTGGCTCAGCACCACAACTGGGACGACGCCACCGAGGTCGACCTGACCCGCGACATTCGCCACTATCACGGCACCTTCCGCGACCGCACACCGGAGACCGAACCCATCTCGAAGGTCTCGGTCGAAGGCCTGCTGGGCTTCGACAACGGCGCCGTCACCGTCGAGCGCACGACCGACGCGGGCGTCGTCTCCAAACGTTATACCGTCGCCGACCCACGCAGCTTCATGCGTGTCGACGCCGCGGAGCTCGCCCGCAAGTACACGACCGAGTGCGAGGGCAATCCCCCCGAAGTCTCGGTCGCTGGCGGCTCCGACCACGTGGTGCAGGTGTTGTTCTGCGGCGGCGCGCGCCCGACCGTCGTCGGCATCGTACTTGTCGTCTGGGGCTCGGACCCGACCCTCATCGGTGAACGATTCGACCCCCACACGAGCGCCGCAGGCGAGTGGTCCTTTGTGATCGGCACACGCAGCGTCAAGGTCTTCACGCGCCCCGACGACATGCTCGAGCTGCTCGTGAACGACTCACTCGGCGAGCTCGTGATGCAGTCGGTCGAGCCCCGTGGACCGCTCGCGCTGAAGGCCCCCTGGACCATGCCCGTGGCCGCCGAAGCCGTTGTTGGTGGCGAGCCGCTGAGCTTCGAAATCGGCCGCCTCTGGGTCACCTATGGCGTCGGCAAGTCGCAGATCTGGGCCCCCACCCACTTCACCGTGAACTACGCCGGGACGCGCTGGCACATCGAGAGCTGGGACCGCATGGCCTACACCAACACCCATCACAACTGGGAGGACGAGCTCGACGCCGAAGCCGACGACGGCACCACCTTCCACTGGAAGACTTCGCTCTTCGACGGCACCCCCAACATCCTGACCATCACCGGCCCCGACGGCGAGGTCATCCTGCCGCCGACCGTTCTTCCAGAGAGCCCCGACCGGTAACCATCCGCCGCTCTCGAATCCGCAACACAAGCCAGAACAAGGGGTTGCGCGCTACGCCGGCGGGTTCCTTTCTTAGAACCCGTTTGACCGCTTTGCGTCGGGTGGTTCAGGGTGCCGATGCTCGCCGCTCGATGTCCCGACAATCGCCAGGACCCGAGCGACGACTCGTGACTTGCGCTCGGGGGTTTCATGCGTCGCCTGACTTTGTCTGTCCTGCTCACTACGCTCGCGCCGATGGCCATGGCGGCCCCACCTCCATTCAAGGAAGTCCCGAACGAGCGCGTCACCCAGGACGACCGTCCGACGCTCGGCGACCTGCTGCAGAACTCCAGCTTCAAACCTTCGGAGCTGTCGAAGGCCGCCCTCGCAAGCGAAGGCCTGAGCTTCGATCGCAACCAGCCCGTCGACCGCCAGCCCGTCGGGCACAAGACCCTCAAGGCCGCAGGCGACTTCACGGTGGTGGGCGAGATCGCCGTCTTCGAGGGCGACGCCGACACGGTCTCTTCCTTCTCGAACGGCCGCTACGGCCTCCGTTACGACAACGGCCGCCAGGACCCGATCACCATTGCGCAGCGTTTCCTCTCCCAGTTCGGCGACGAGTACGACTTCGTCTCCGTCTGGACGACCTTTCAGGACTACGGCGCCGAGGGCCTCGCCTACTACGTGCCGATCAAGCAGGACACGACCGGCATCGGCGAGCAGCGCTTCGATCAGAGCCGCTACTGGGGCTCGAACGGGAGGCTCCAGGGCTTCCTCAACATGAAGTCGATCGACGTCTACGGCAACATCCGCAATTCGAACAACTTCGTCTACCCAGTCATCGGGCAGGAGCTCTCCCACCGCTGGCTCGCCTACATGAAGTTCACGCGCCCCGACGGCACCGTGTCCGACGCGACGCTGGGCCGCGACGAGGCCCACTGGTCCTCGCTGCTGCACGCGGAGGGCTCGGTCCAGGACGGCAACTCGTGGCGTGACAACAACGACGGCACCTTCACGGTTGTCGACCAGATGTCCCGCTACTCGCCGCTCGACCTCTACGGCATGGGCATCTTCGAAGCCTCAGAAGTCCCGCCCTTCTTCGTCATCGAGAACGGTCGTTATCGCGGCAACGCCGTGAACCCCGCGGCCACCCTCCCGGTCGGCGCCGTCGTGTCCGGCACCCGCACCGAGATCACCATCGACCAGATCATCGCCGCCAACGGCGCCCGCCGCCCCTCCGTCGGCGACCAGCCCAAAGAGCTGCGCATGGCCTTCATCCTGGTCACGCGCCCCGGCGAAACCGTCGCCGATGTGGGCGGCGACGTGGAGACCATCGAGGCTTTCCGCACCATCTGGGAGCAGAAGTACAGCGAGTGGACCTATGGCCGCTCGTTCGTGTGCTCGCGGGTCACGGCGGCCTGTGACCGCCCCTCCCTCAAGGTGACCAACCAGGTCGCGGCCGAGCTCGAGGGCGACGGCGACGGCATGCCCGAGCCGGGCGAGAAGGTCGGCATCACGGTGACCGTCGCCAACGTCGGTGGCGGCACGGCGACGGACCCGCTCATCCACCTGGGCGTTCCCGAGGGCCTCGACCTCGTCGCCTCCAACACCCCGTACACATTCGAAGATCTCGAAGCCGGTGCGACCGTCACCTTCCAGAACGTCTTCGTCGTCGAGCTCGGCGCCGATGCCCCCTGCGGCCAGGATATCACGCTGCCGATCGAAGCGGTGACCGGCGACTTCATCACGACCAGCTCGGTGACCTTCCCCATCGGCTACGCGTTCCTCTTCTACGACGACTTCTCGACCGACCGCGGCTGGAAGATCAACGAAGATGGTGAGGACACCGCTGGCGGAGGCCGCTGGGAGCGCAACTCCCCGGTCGGCGTCAACGCGGGCTCGGCCGGCCTCGACTTCCAGACCCAGCCGGCTGGCGACTATACCGGCGGCGGCTTCGCCCTGGTGACCGGCGCCGCGCGTAACGGCGGGCTCGGCGGCAACGACATCGACGACGGCACCACGACCGTGACCACCCCCATCATCCCCGTCGGCGACGCGCTCGACCCCTGGATCGGCTACGTCTCCTGGCACACGGCGCTCGACTTCAACACCGACCCCAACTTCGTCCTCGAGGACGCCAACGACGGCCTGCTCGTCGAGCTCACCCCGGACGAGGGCGTGACCTGGATTACGCTCGAGAACGATGTCTCGAACCTTCAGAGCTGGCTGCCCAAACAGTACCGCCTGCTCGACCTCGTGCCCGAGCTGCCGGCCACCATCCGCATCCGCTTCACGGCGCGCGATGAGGAGCCCCAGAGCCTCGCGGAAGCGGCCCTCGACGACTTCCGCGTGTGGGACCTCCAGCCGACCTGCTTCGAGCTGCCGGTCGATCCGGTCGATCCGGTCGACCCCACAGATCCGACTGACCCGACCGATCCCACGGACCCGACAGACCCCACGGACCCGACCGATCCCACCGACCCGCTCAACCCCGGCACCAACCCCGCCCAGCCCATCGCCGGCAAGTCCAGCAGCGGCTGCGGCGCCGGCACCAGCGGCACGGGCATCCTGATGGGCCTCGGCCTCGTCTCGGCGCTCATCGCGGCTCGCCGCCGTCGTCGCGGCTGAGACATGTGGCCGCTGGCGATCCCGCCAGCACGCTGCTAGAGAAAGGCACCGGGTATACCGGTGCCTTTTTCGTTTGCCCCGGATTCCTCTCGATGATCAAACATCTCGGAAACCAAGACACCGCCTACCCTCGTGACCTCGTCGGCTATGGCCGCAACCCGCCACACGCGAAGTGGCCGGGCAATGCACGCGTCGCCGTCCAGTTCGTCCTCAACTACGAGGAGGGCGGCGAGAACTGTATCCTGCACGGCGACCCGGCCTCCGAGGCGTTCCTGTCCGAGATCCCGGGCGCCTCTGCGTTTCCGGGTGTGCGGCACATGAACATGGAGTCGATCTACGAGTACGGCTCACGGGTCGGCTTGTGGCGGCTCCTGCGCCTCTTCGAGGAGCGCAACCTCCCACTCACGAGCTTCGCCATCGGCATGGCGCTCGAGCGTTACCCCGAAGCCGCGCTCGCCATGAAGGAAGCCGGCCACGAGATCGCGAGCCACGGCTACCGCTGGATCGACTACCAATACGTCGACCCCGAGGTCGAACGCGCCCACATCCGCGCCGCCATCGCCGTCCACGAAAGACTACTCGGCGAAAAGCCCGCCGGCTTCTACCAGGGCCGCATGAGCCCCAATACGCGGCGCCTCGTCATGGAGGAGAACACCTTCACCTACGACGCCGACAGCTACGCCGACGAGCTCCCGTACTACGTCGCCGGCCCACACGGCCCACACCTCGTCGTGCCCTACACCCTCGACTGCAACGACATGCGCTTTGCGACCGTCGCCGGGTTCGGCCAGGGCGAAGACTTTTTCACCTACTGCCGCGACACCTTCGACCAGCTCTGGGAAGAGGGCGCCGAAACGCCGCGTATGATGTCGGTCGGCCTTCACTGCAGGCTCGTCGGTCGGCCCGGACGCGCTCGTCAGCTCGCGCGTTTCCTCGACCACATCGGCGAGCACGACCGCGTCTGGGTCGCCCGCCGCGTCGACATCGCCAGGCACTGGCTCACGACTCACCCAGCGAATCCACCTGGGTCGGCGACGCCTGGGCCCGCCTGAACGCGGCGGGTGTAGTGCCGGTCTCGCGGCGAAAGGCCCGCGAAAACGCCGCCTCGGACTCATAGCCGACCTCGTAGGCGATGGCGGCGATGGCATCACGCGAGGCTCCGAGTCGCAGTGATGCGACCTCGATCCGGCGCCGCGTGAGGTACTGCATCGGCGGCTCTCCAACCGCTTTGACGAAGTGGTCGGCGAAGGCCGACCGCGAGAGTCCGACCGACCGCGCCAGCTCCTCGGTGGTCCATCGACGCTCGGGCTCGCCGTGCAGGAGCCCCAGAGCGCGCACCACCGCCGGGTCATGCAGCGCGCCAACCCACCGCGGTGTCGACGTATTGCGATGCGCCTCGACGTAGCGGCGCACCGCCTCGATGAACAGCACCTCGGCAAGCTTGGCGAGCAGCCCCGGAGCCTCCGGCATGCCGCCCCGCACCTGCACGATCTCGCGGATCGCATAGCGCATCGAGTTCTCGATCCAGGGCCCCACCGCCCCCGATACGAGGTCCAGCTTCAAGACCGGAGGCAACAACGCGAGCATCGTGCTCTGCGCGTCGTTGGTCCCCAGAAAGCCACACAAGATCCGAGTGAGCGACCCACCACCACCGAGCCGGAGCCGGGTCCCGCCATCGACATCGCGGTCGATGAGCCCTCGGTCATTCACCGGCACAAGCGGCCCCGTGACGCTCGCCAGGATATGGGGGTCGTTCCGCGTCATCACTACGAGCTCGCCCTCGGCGACATGCACCGTCTCGCCCTCGAGAACGACACGCATCGCGCCCTGACAGACGTAGTGATAGCCGATGAGGTGGCGCTGCGGCGGGAGCGGCGCGCAGTCCTCCGGGTGCACCTGCGAGTCGACACACCAGGGCGTCGTCAGCTCTGCGTCATAGAAGACGCAGCCGTTCAGCTTGAGTGACCGCAGCATGTCGTAGAGGACGTCCACCGCCCCTCCTCATGGCTTTCGGCGTTTCGGCAAATAGATCCGGCGCCTCGGGTGTGACGCCGACGTTCTGAGGTCACTAACGTAGCACCAGTCTCGACCCGAGGGGAACCAACAGCCCCGTTCCAGGGCCGCGGCATACGCCCATTTCTACAATTGTATCAAGGAGTCCCGACGTGCTCTTCGACCGACAGAACAACCCTCTCCCCAACGCGACCACGGACGCGGCGCGCTCTTTTGACCAGGCTGTCGAAGCCTTCGCGCTCTTCCGCGGCGACCCGATTGCACCCCTCGACGCAGCCCTCGCCGCGGCCCCCGACTTCGCACTCGCGACCATCGCCAAGTCGTTCATGTACGCCCTCACCTCTGAACCGCTTGCCATGGGTGCGGCGCGCCAGATGACCGCCGGCCTCGCGGCGAAGCGCTTGTCGCCCCGCGAATCCGCCCTCTTACGCGCCCTGACCGAGGTCATCGATGGCGATTGGACTCGCGCCGCCCTGACCCTCGACCACTACTCGATGAGCGCGCCCCACGACTTCTTCGCTTTGCACTGCGGCCACCTCATCGACTTCTACCGCGGCAACGCAAGGAGCCTGCGCGACCGCCTCGCGCGTGTGTTGCCTAAGTGGTCTCTCGACATCCCGGGCTACCCCTTGCTGCTGGGCATGTACGCCTTTGGCCTCGAAGAATCCGGCGAGCTCGGGCGCGCCGAGGACGCAGGGCGCGCCGCCATCGCACTCGAGCCGTATGACTCCTGGGCCCATCATGCCGTGACCCATGTCCTCGAGATGCAGGGCAAACCCGAAGCGGGCCTCGGCTGGTGCATCACACGTGAACCGTTCTGGGCCGGCGAGGACAACCAGTTCAAGATCCACAACTGGTGGCATCGCGCCATCTTCCACCTCGAGCTCGGCCAGACCACCGAAGCGTTGTCGCTCTACGATGGTCCGATTCGCGGCGCCAAGAGCCCCGCGGCGCTCAACCTGGTCGACGCGTCCGCACTGCTCTGGCGCCTCATGGCCAGCGGCGTCGACGTCCATGACCGCTGGTCGGAGGTCGCCCTCGCATGGGACGCCCACGCTGATGGTCAGACCTATCCCTTCAACGACTGGCACGCGGTCATGGCCTACCTCGGGGCCGGCAGGGATGGCGAGGTCGAACGGGTCCGCAGCACTCTCGCGCGTGCATCGGGCAACGGTGAGACCACCGCCTGGGGACACAACCCGACGCTGGCCTTGATCCCATTGATCGACGGCTTCACCGCGTTCCACCGCCGCGACTACGACCGCTGTATCGAGGCCCTGCACGGCGCGCGCTACATGGCCAACCGGTTTGGCGGCAGCCACGCCCAGCGCGATGTCATCGACTGGACCCTGGTCGAGGCAGCGATTCGCAGCGGCCGTCGTGACGTTGCCAAGGCCCTGGCCAATGAACGCCTCGCGAGCAAGCCGGTCAGTCCACTCGCCCGCTCGTTCGCCCAGCGCGCTGGCGAGGCGGTTTCGTCGCGCTGACGTCCCCACCCCAAGACGGGGCTTTTGCGACCGCCGCCGAGCGGATATGAAGGCCGCGCCGATCTTCCATCGGCGGGTCAGGAGGCGCGATGGCAGCGGTCGATGGTGACGGTGGACGCGGTGGCAACGAGGGCCGGAGCGCAAAGGCGAGCCGGCTCTGCATCATCTCGACGGGGGGCACGATCGAGAAGACCTATGACGAGCTCGAAGGTGTCCTCGAGAACCGTGTCAGCGTGCTGGACGTCATGCTCGCGAGCCTGCAGGTGAAACACCTCGACATCACGCGCCTGCCGCTCATGAACAAGGACAGCCTCGTCATGACGCCCGAGGACCACTCGCTCATCGCGACGCGGGCGGGCGAGGCGGCGAAGACCTTCGATGGGGTCATCGTCGTCCATGGCACCGACCGCCTTGTCCAGAGCGGCGAACGGATGGTCGAGCTACTCGGCACACCACGTGTCCCGATCGTGCTCACAGGGGCCATGCGCCCCTATGAGCTACGCCGGACCGACGCCTTGCAGAACCTGACCGAAGCGTTGATGGCCGTTCAGATCCTGGCCCCGGGCGTGTGGGTCGTCATGCACTCCCACGCCCTCGAGTTCCCCGGTGTGGTGAAGGACTACCAGCTCGGGACGTTTGTCCGCGGCTGACCGGACGACGTTCGGGATGCCCGGTAGAACCAGGGCAGGCCTAAGCCTGCCCCTACAGGCCCGCGGCTGACCGGACGACGTCCGGGATGCCCGGCAGAACCAGGGCAGACCAAGGCCTGCCCCTACAGGTCGCACTACTTGAACGCTCAGGCCTGCACTTCGGGCACCGGGCTCCGCACGATGCCGTGGTGCTCGAGGATGGCGAGCTCGATCTTCTGCGCGATGTCCGAGTTCTCCTTCAGGTACTTCTTGACGTTCTCACGCCCCTGACCGAGCCGGTCACCCGCATACGAGAACCACGAGCCCGACTTCTCGATGATGCGCAGATCCGCACCGAGGTCGATGATCGACCCCTCGCGGCTGACACCCTCGCCGTACATGATGTCGAACTCGATCTTCTTGAAGGGCGGCGCCATCTTGTTCTTCACGACCGTGATCTTGGTCTCGTTGCCGACGACCTCGTCACCGTCCTTGAGCGCGCCGATACGACGGATGTCGATGCGGATGGTCGAGTAGAACTTGAGCGCATTGCCGCCCGTCGTCGTCTCGGGGCTGCCGAACATGACGCCGATCTTGTTACGGATCTGGTTGATGAAGATGACGCAGGTGCGGCTCTTCGAGATGCTGCCCGTGAGCTTACGCAGCGCCTGCGACATGAGGCGCGCATGCAGGCCCATGTGTGAGTCGCCCATCTCACCCTCGAGCTCGGCCTTGGGGACGAGGGCCGCGACGGAGTCGACGACCAGGATGTCGATGGCGTTGCTCTTCACGAGCATGTCAGCGATCTCGAGCGCCTGCTCGCCATAATCCGGCTGCGAGATCAGAAGGTCTTCGGTGCGGACCCCGAGCTTACGCGCATAGGTCACATCGAGGGCGTGCTCGGCGTCGATGTAGGCCGCGACACCACCCTGCTTCTGAGCGTTCGCCACCGCATGCAGCGCGATGGTCGTCTTGCCCGAGCTCTCAGGCCCGAAGACCTCGATGATACGACCACGCGGCAGGCCACCGATGCCGAGCGCGATGTCGAGCGGCAGGCACCCGGTCGGGATGACCGCGACCGTGCCAAACAGGTTCTCGTTCTCGCCGAGTCGCATGACCGAGCCCGCACCGAACTGCCGCTCGATGGCCTGGACAGCCGCGTCGAGGTTCTTGTCACGCGCGGGGTCACGACCGCTGGCCGTATCGGGACGCGTTTCGCCGTTGGAAGGGGAGGCCTTGGAAGCTCGGGGTGTTGCGCACATGGATTCAGCGTCGTCCTTGGATAGAGAGGCGGGCGGCCAGGAGAAGCCGAGTGGCAGACTTCGTTCAGGGTTCAGGCGCCCGCAGACCGACACTACGATGGGAGTCGGCTCGCGCGAGGTACTGAACGGATTATCAGGGGTCGTTCAGGGGGTCAAGCGATTTCATGGGACCGTACCACGCGGCATGCCGCAGCGAATCCATTGGAGAATGAGGATACGTTCTTCATCTGGCATCGCGATGTCCTCTTCCGGGGGCGGCATCGAACAGTCGAGCATGGCGCTGCGAATGGTGTCCCGCCAGTCCGTCACGTGCTCGTAGGAGTCGAGCGGCCACGGGCCCTCGGGTGCACCGAAATGGCAGGGCACACACGTGCGGTCGACGATGGGCTCGATGACCTCGAAGGTCGGCGCAGGGTCGGGGCACGCGGTCGGCGCGGTGATGTCGCATGCCTGGGGCGAGGTGTCGGGAGTCGAATCGGCGGGCCGACCTGTGTCTCCGGCATCAGGCGAAGGCGTCGTGTCGGTCGCGAGCGACGTGTCGGTGTCGGTGTCCTCGACGACCTCGGCGTCGGCCACCGGAGTGGTCTCGGGCGCACGAGCCGGAGAGCCATCACACGCGAAGAAGACCCAACCCAGGCACAAGAGGCTCGGGACCCGGAGCTTCGAGGAGACATTCGCCATTGGTTCGAGTCGACCGCCCATGACGATGGAGTACCCGCCGTCCGCTGTGAGGAGCAACCGAGTACGGCATCTGCGACAATTCGCCGCATTGACCCGCACCACTCATGCCGTCACTGTGGCCAGCCTGGAGGTTGTGATGAAGATTCGGAACGTATTGAAGCCATTGGCAATACTCGGTCTCGCAAGCGGTGGCGCCCATGCCCATGTCGGTGTGCAGGGCGTCGGTTTCGCTGGCACGAACCAGGAGATCACCTTCACCATCGGCCATGGCTGCGGTGACATGGACACTTTTGCCTTGAAGGTCGAGATACCTGAATCGGTGACGGGCCTGCGAACGATCTCGAGCACCCTCGGCCCGGCTGTGGTCGAGTTCAACGAGGCCCTGCTCGTGAGCGCAGTCTCATGGCAGAAGGCCGAATCTGAGATTCTCCCCGGTGACCAGGCCTACTACAAGGTCACCGTTCGACTGCGGGTCCCCAATGCCCCGTTCACGCAAGTCGCGTTCCCGGCGAACCAGACCTGCAAGTCGCCCACCGGCGAGACCGAGACTGCTTTGTGGACAGCCCTCACGGGCGATGATGGGCATGACGACGGCCCGGGCGCGGCCCCGATGCTGACGATCCTCCCGGCACGTGTCGCCGGCTGGAACAAGTACACCGTGCCGGTCGCGGTCCCCGACCTGTCGGTCTTCTTCGCTGACGCGCGCATCGTCTGGAAGGGAACTTCCGCGTACAGCAACAACCCGCTCACGGCCGAACAGATCACCAATACGATGGGCGTCACCACTCTCACGTCGCTGGCGGCTGGCGACGAGATCTGGGTGCAATACTGATGCGCGCCGCATGGATTCTTGGCGTCGCCCTGATGCTCGGCGCATGCGGGGACGACGAGAAGGCCAAGGGTGACACGTCCGACGCCCAGACGACGCCGGATACCGATGTCTCCCCGGACATGTCGGACCCCGACGTCGAAGCCGATGCCGAACCCGACTCAGGACCCAACGCCGATACCCTCGAAGAGGTCACACCCACGCCGACCCTGACCGGCTGCCTGCCGCGCCCAGACGCGCTCGCGCAGCCCTCGGCGACCCTGCCATGCGACCTCATCCCGCCGGGGCTGAGCCTCTGACGTCGCTATGCGTTTCCCCCATCACATGGAGATGGAAACGCATGCGACGTGATCGGAGCGCTAGGGCGAGCCTTCCCGCCCCTACCGCGGGGCGGGAAGGCTCGCCCGAGCAGACGTTTCACCTGACGTCCCACGGGCGGACGCCCACCACAAAGTATGGAAACGCCCGTGGGACGTCGCCGTATCGGTCGCCTGCTACGGCCCGCTCCGCCGCGGGCCTGCGACCGGGCGAGCAGACGTTTCCTACTGACCCGAAAGTGGCGACTTACGGCGTGCCGGGAGGGGCATAACGTGGGTCGCTGAGAAACGTCGGGTCCGTGAGTGCGTGGAGGAACGCCAGGAGCTGGCGGCGCTCATCGGAGCTCAGGTCGAAGCCGCGCACGAGGTCCGACTTGAAAGGGTTGGCGCGTCCGTCGCCCGCGTCGGGGCCGCTCGTGATGAGTCGTCCGCCGGCCGCGTAGTGGTCGACGACCTCGTCGAGACTGGCAATCGAGCCGTCGTGCATGTAGGGCGCGGTGACCGCGATGTTGCGCAGGGTCGGCGCCCTGAAGCGGCCCATGTCGCGTGGGAACTCGGAGACATCGAAGAGTCCCTGATCACGCTTGGGATAGCCGCCCTGGCCGTCCACGTCGTACAAGCCGGTGTTGTGGAAGGCGAAGACCTCGAGGTTCGAATCGGCGTCGGCGGACGAAGACGACAGGGTGAAGCCCGTATGGCAACGTGAGCATGCGAGCCGTTCGGAGGTGAAGAGCGCGAGTCCGGCTCTTGCGTCGTCGTCGAGCGCGGTCGTATCGCCCAGCGTATATCGATCGTAGGACGAGTCGGCGGAGACGAGCGCCCGTTGAAAGGCGGCGAGCGCTTTGACGAGGGTGTCGACGCTGATTCGGTCGGCACTCTCGATCTCCGGGAAGGCCGCAGCGAATTGCGCGACATATCCGGGGACCGCGGAGATACGTGCGATGAGCGACGCTTCGTCGTTGCCGAGCTCCACCGGATGAACGCCGAAGAGGGGTACGAGAGCCTGATGCTCGAGACGTGCGAGGTCTGGATCCGCCCAGTTCAAACGCGGCGCGTAGGCGGCGTTCGCAAGCGACATGGCGTTGCGGATGTGGGGTTCGCCGGTCGAGCCGACCGAAGTGACGCGTGGCTCGGTGAAGGCACGTTCCTGGCGATGGCATGTCGCGCAGCTCTGGGCGCCGTTGGCGGACAGGCGGACATCGTAGAACAGGTGGCGCCCGAGCTCGACCTTGTCGCGGGTCATAGGATTGTCGTCAGGCACTCTGGGGCGGGGAAATCCGTCGGGCAAGTGCCATTGCCAGGCCAAAGATGGCCTCGGGGAGGACACTGACGCGTCGCCGCACCCCCACGAGCCGGCCAGAATCAGCAGGCAAAGACGTCTCATTCGGGGCCATGGATGGGCGTCGGAAACGAGGCGACATAGACCCGGCCAAAGCTGCTCCAGGCGTCGTACGTCGGGTTGTCCGTGAGCACGATGACGCCCTCGCGGGTGATTTCGCGGACCGACAGCTTCGTGCGCCAGACCCGCTGGCCCTCGAGGTCGAGGACCTCCGACCAGAGCCGCACCGAGTCCGTCTGCTTCGGTCCCGTCGGTCGCACACAGGTCACGGTCGCATAACGTTCGAAGTCCACCATGACCGTGTCGGCCGCGCGCCCGAGCTGCCCACCTGGACACGCGTCCGAGGCATACTCGCGCAGCACGTCGTAGGTGGCACTCTCGACGTCGTATCGCCGCAGCTCCACCCCACCTTGTGACGGTGCAAACCCCAGCCGAAGACGATGCTGCGACGTGTCGCCATCCCAGCGCAACGGCCCATCCGCGACCTTCAGAAAACGCGCCTTTGCCGAGTGCCACCAACGCATATAGAAGATGCGTTCGAGGATCCAGGGTGCCCGCGTCGGCGCCTCGGCATGCACATCGATTGGCATATAATCCAATCGCCGCACCGACCTCGCCGCCGGGTCCCAGAGCAGCAGCGGTGACTGCACTTCCTTGGACCTGCACTGGAGGATCCAGCGCTCGCCGACGCGTATCCCAGAGAGGCAATCGTACCCCTCGAACGTCGGCAGATCCGGCGGCATCTGACGCGCGACCTCAAACCGTTCACGGGTCATCGTCAGGTTCCTCATGTCGACCTCACGGACCTCACCCGACGATGTCCACACCAACCGCAGTCGCCCCGACCCGGTGGTCTGCACACTCGGGCGACCGGGTGGCAGATTGACATTCAGGGGTTGCGTCTGGCCGGTCTCGAGGCTCACCAGCGTGATGACCGCGGGGGCGTCCTCCGATGGCACCTCGACATTCCACAAGGCATAGTCGAAGCACTGCATCGACGCATCGCGCCCACGCAGCTCGCCCTTGTGCCCCCGCACGAGCGGGGTCAGCTCGGGGAAGTTCAGGACATCACTGACGACGAAGGTCTTGCCGCCGATCGGCATCCGCCCGACCACACTCAAACGCCACGACTCCTCCTCGTTCCCGCGCACACAAAGACCGACCTCGTGCCCGGTGTGCCGACGCGACGAACCCCGCCACACCTCACGTGTCTCGAGCTCGACTGGGCTCCAGCTCCGCGAGGTCTCGACCGGCGCGAAATCAACGGTCGGAAACGCCTCGTCCAGCGTCGTCGGCGACAGCCACCTTGCCCCAGGTTCGGGGGACGTCGAGACAGCGGAGTCGCTCTTCGTCGGTCCGCTCGCGCACCCGACAAGCACCGAATCAACCAACAAGAACAGGCCAATTCGCCACATATCAACCCGCCCGTCGGGAGCCTCAGCCGAGCGCACGCCTCAACATATCGAACACCTGGTAGGCTGCGACCAGACGGTTCTTGTCGCGGTCAAAGGGGAAACGCCGCATCAGGTGGGTCACACCCGCAGGCCCGGCGAGCGCCATATGGACCGTTCCGACCGGCTTGTCGGGACGCCCACCATCCGGGCCGGCGATACCCGTGAGGCTCAACGCCCAGTCGGTCCCCGCGACGCGACGCGCACCTTCGGCCATGGCTCGGGCGACCGCTTCGGACACGGCCCCTTCGTTCTCGATGGTCGCCGGGTCGACCCCGAGCCGACCGACCTTGGCCGCATTCGCGTAGGTCACGAAGCCTTCGGTGAACCACTGGCTCGACCCCGGCAGATCCGTGCAGAGCTTGGCCACGAGCCCACCCGTGCAGCTCTCGGCGAGGCTCAAGGTCTCACCCCGTTCGATGAGCCGTTGTGCCACCACCTCGACGAGCCCCATGTCCGACCGCTCGGAGAAGATCACATCGCTCAGCGTGGTCCGCACGAACGCCGCCGCCTCTTCGAGGAGCCGCTCCGCCTCACCCTCGTCGGGCTCATCGACGTGCAGGCTGACCTGGATCTCAGGGAAGTGGGCCCGATACGCGATGTGCATACGCGGGTCGGTGCGAATCCCCTGGGCCGCCCCACCCGGCTCTAGCAGGGTCGCGACCCCTGACTCCGTTTTGCCAAAGGTCTTGAACACTTTCGAGCGATACCGCCTGACCGGCGCATGCTCGCCAAGCCACGGCAGAAGATAATCGGCGACGAGTCGCTCGAGCTCGCTCGGCACACCCGGAAAGAAGAAGAAGCGGGTGGTTCCCACCTGGAGCTGCACGTGCGGCGCCGTGCCGACGGGGTTGTCGAAGACGTCGGCCCCGGCAGGGACCTGGGCCTGTCGCAGGTTGTTGTCGGTCATACGCAGACCACGCGCCGCGAAGCGTTCGTTGAGACGCGTGACCGTCGGCGCATGGGTCACGAGGTCGACACCGGCGAACCTCGCCGCACACTCGAGCGTGAGGTCGTCGCTGGTCGGGCCGAGCCCGCCGGACACCAGCACCGCATCGCTCCGCGAAGCTGCGAGCGCGAACGCGCCGACGATATCGTCGACCCGATCGACGACCGTCTGTGCCGCGCCGACAAACAGCCCGAGCTTACGCAGGCTCTTGGCGAAGCGCTGGGTATTGGTGTCGGCGAGGTCCCCGTTGAGGAGCTCGTTTCCGATTGTAATGATGTCGATCCGCAAGTCAGTGACCCCTGATCAGTTGCCGAGCTTGACGGTCTTGGCGATGCCATCGAGGACCGTGCGTTCGGCCGCGCCGACCGTCTCGGCGAGCATGCCTATGGTGACGAGCTTCTCGTCCTTGACCAGCGCCACGAGCTCGATGGCGACCTTCTTGCCGTTGGGGGCCGCGAGCTCCCCCACCAGGCGCCGCCCGGCGAAACCCGAAGCGTCCGCGAACGGCTCGCCGACCGACAACGTCAGCGTACGCCCGCTCTTGCCGGCCGAGCTCACGACGTTCTCCTTCACCTTGTCCCACGGGATAGCCTCGGCGGGTCCCGTCGGGCCCTCCTCGATGGCGAGGACCAGGACGCGGAAGGTCTTCTGCTGGGCCGGCTCGGGGAGCTGTTCCAGGACCACCACCGCCGCGTCCTTTCGGACCTCACGGTAGTCGGGCGTCGTCAGGCTCGCCCCACCGAGCGCCGTCAGCGCGACCTTCTTCGTCGGAGCCGCTGGCTGCGAAAGGGCCGGAGACGAGACGAGAGCCACCAGCACAAACGCCGAGAGCCGCGCCGCAAGACTGCGCCAGGAAACGGTTTGAAGTCGGGACCACATCACGGCTGGACCTCCAATCCCGTTGTCCGGGACCACGCGCGACACCCTACTCGCGCTCTCCCAGACCCGCAACGGCCAGGTCTCTGGGCCTGCCGGCATCATCCCCGCCGGTGCGCAGCGACTCCAGCTTACGCTCGCCCTCGGTCAAAACATACAGGGTCGGCAAGAGCACGAGCGTGATGATCGTCGACACCAGGAGCCCACCGAGCACGACCCGCGCGAGCGGCGCCTGCACCTCGGCCCCCTCGCCGATCGCCAACGCGATGGGCAACATCGCGAGCACGGTCGTGAGCGTCGTCATGAGGATCGGGCGCAGGCGTCGGCGCGCCGCCTCGACGATCGCCGGGCGCGTAGCCATGCCTTCTTCTCGGCGCAGCATGTTGGCCGCATCGAGGAGCACGATGGCGTTGTTGACCGCGATGCCGACGAGAACGATCGATCCCAGGAAGGCGTTCAGCGAGAACGTCGTGCCCGTAAGGACGAGCGTCAGCACCACGCCGACGAAACCAAACGGCACCGACGTCATGATGAGGAGCGGGTGGCGAAGCGACTCGAACTGGATGGCCATGACCGCGAAGACGAGCAGGATGGCCAATAACCCGCCGATGCCGAGCCCGCTGAAGACTCCCTCCTGCTCACGCGCCTCGCCGGCCATCGCGACCGAAAAGCCGTTGGGTTTCTCGAGGTCCAGGAGCGCCGTCTCGATATCCGCGACGACCTCGCCGAGCGGTCGGTCCCCAAGCCCCGCCACGACCGACAAGACCCGCTCCTGACCCTGGCGGGAGATCGACCCGGGACCGCGCTGCGCCCCGACCTCCGCTACCGCAGACAGCGGCGCGACACCTCGCGGCGTGAGGATGGGCAGGTTGTTGAGCTGCGTCGTGTCGGCGCGATCGGCCTCGCGCAGCATGACCCGCACATCGTACTCATCACCGTCCTGGCGCAGGCGCGTGGCGACCCGACCGAGCACATAGGTCTCGAGCGTCTGGGCGATCTCCGGCCGCTGCAGACCCAGGTCGGCCGCCCTCGCGGCATCGATACGCACGGTCCGCTCCTCGAGCCCCTCCTCGCGACCGACCCGCACGTCGGCGACCCCGGGGATCGCCTTCAAGAGCTTTTCGACGCGCTCACCGAGGGCCGCCGCCGTCGCGAGGTCGTGGCCGCGGATGTCCACCACGAGGCGCTCGCCCTGGCTGCCGCGCATGAGCCGCTGCAGGAAGTTGGTCGTGCGCTGCCGGATGCGGATGCGCGCATCGGGGATGCCTGAAGTCGCCTTTCGAACCTCGGCCATGATGTCGGCGCTGCCGCGTTCGCGTTGTGACAGCGGCACGAGCGTCACCTCTACCTCGCCCTCGTGGCCGCCACCGGGGCGATACGGGTTGTCGGGTCCCGCGGAGCTGACCACGTTGTCGATCTCTTCGGGCGTGACGACCGCCAGGATCCGCGCCTCGAGGTTGCGGATGACCTCGCGGGTGCGCTCTACCGGCGTGCCTATCGGCAGCTCGACGTCGACGTCCAACAACCCCTCGTCGGTCTCCGGCATCAGCTCGACCTCGACGTTCGACATCAAGCGCACCGACCCCGCGAGCAGCACCGCCGCAAACGCGACCCCGAGCCAACGCCGCGCGAGCGTCGCCTGGAGGACCCGCACATACCCGGTCTCGAGCGCGATGAAGGCCCGCTCGAGCAGGTCGGAGACACGCGCAAACATCCCACGTTTCTTCTTGGAGTGCAGGAGCTTCGCAGCCAACGTGGGCACCAGGGTCACCGCGACCGCGAGCGAGCACAGGAGCGAGAAGACGACGACACTGGCCATCTCGGCGAAGAAGATCCCGGCGAAGCCGCCGAGGAAGACCACCGGCGCGAACACCGCGACCGTCGTGAGCGTGCCGGCCACGATGGCCCCCGTGACTTCGCGCGCACCGACGACCGCGGCGACCTCGGGCGACATGCCCTCGTCGCGCTTACGATAGATGTTCTCGAGGATGACGATCGAGTTGTCGACGAGCATGCCGATACCGAGCGCCAGGCCACCGAACGAGATTAGGTTGAGCGAGTAGCCCGAGAAGAACATGAGCGCGAAGGTGGCCATCACCGAGAACGGGATGGACAGCGCGATGACGAGGGTCGCGCGCAGGTCACGAAGGAAGAAGAGCAGGACGAGGACGGCCAGCAGCGCGCCAAAGATCGCGCTCTCGCTGACGTTCGTCACCGAGGTCTCGATGTACTGCGCGCTGTCGGCGACGACGATGACGCGCAGCCGCCCGTCGTACTCGACGTTGATGCGCTCGATCTCGGCGCGCATGAGCGCGACTACTTCAATCGTATTCGAGCCCGACTGCTTCGAGACCCGCATGACGATGCCGGGCTCGCCGTCGACCCATTGTTCGCTCTTGATCTCCTGAAAGGCGTCGGTGACCGTCGCGACGTCGCGCACGTAGACCGGCCGCCCGCTCGCATTGGGCAGGTCCTGGCCCGTCGTCGAACGCCCGCTGCGGCGCGTGACGAGCACGTTCAGGATGTCGTCGACGCTCGTCAGCTCGCCGACCGTGCGCACGAGCACCTCGCGCCCCGAGTCCCCCATGTCGCCGGCCGACACGTTGGCGTTGTCGTTGTTCAACGCCTGGACGACCTGCTGGCCGGTGACGCCCAGCGCGATGAGCCGGTCGACGTCGAGCTCGACCCTGATCTCACGCACGCGGCCACCGTTGACCTGCACGCTGGCGATGCCCGGGATTCGTTCGAGGCGGCGCGTGAGCAGCTCATCGGCAAGGTATCTCAAGCGCCGCGGGTCGCCCGACCCTGACAAGCCGAGCGTCGCAATGGGCGTCGCGGATATATCGAATTTCAAGACATTGGGGCGCTCGGCATCCTCGGGCAGGCGGTCGCCCAGCCGGTCCAGCGCAGCGCGGACGTCGTTGACGGCGGCTTCCAGGTCGGTGCCCCAATCGAACTGGAGCTGGACCCGCGAGAGCCCTTCGGCCGACTCGCCCTCGAGTGTGGTCACGCCATCGATGGTCGAGACGGCCTGCTCGATGGGGCGCGTGAGCAGGTTTTCGATCTCCTCGGGCCCGACACCCGGGTAGTTGGTGATGACCGAGATGCGTGGGAAGTCGACCTCGGGCAGGAGGTCGACCGGCAGCTTTTCGACCGCGATCCACCCGACGACGGTAATGGCCGTCGCGAAGACGGCGACGCCGATGGGGCGCTTGACCGACATGGCGGTGAGGCCGCCGCCTTTCACATCTGGTGGAGTCGGTAGCGTCGTCTTGCCGCTCATCGCGCCTCCGCCCGGGGCTCTTCGGCGACCTTGATGGCCGAACCATCCGTGAGGTCGACGTGGCCCGCGGTCAGCACCCTGGCCCCATCCGTTAGCTGCACCGACGTCGTCGTAGACTCGGGGTCACGCGGCGCCCCAGCCGCAGCCGGCGCCACCCCCACACGGTCCCCTTCACGCCCCAGTACTTCCACCCGCACCCAACGCGCAAAACCCTCGTCGGCGATGAAGACCCCCGTCTCGACCCGCCCATCGGGCGTCAGCCGCGACAGGACGGCCACGGCCGGCGCCACCAACACGTTGTCGAGCGCCTTGATGGTCACGTTCGCCTCGGCATACATGCCAGGCAGCCAACCCACGGGCGGCTCGGGGACGATGGCCTCCGCGATGGCCACGCGGCGGTCGCGCGAGACCTCGGCGGCGAGCCCGGTCACGGTCGCGGTCACCGGTTTCGCGCCAGCGGACACGACCTCGCGGTGACCTCGGGTCGTCACCGTCAGGATCGAGCCGACGGCGAGCGCGCCGACCTCGTGTTCTGGCACCTCGAAACGCATCCGCAGTGGGCTCTCTTCGACGAGGCGAACGAGCCGCGCCCCACCCGACACGATGGCGCCCGGGTCGACGTAACGCTCCGCCACGCGGCCCGCGAACGGCGCCTTCACGACGGCCTCGGCAAGCCGCTTATCGAGCAGGGCTATACGCGCCTTGGCCTCGGTCGACCGCGCCGACGCCGAGCCGCCCCCGGCCCGCAGAGCATCGACGCTGGCGCGCTGCGTCTCGAGCTCTTGCGTCGAGATCAACTTCTGCCCAGCCAGCTCGCCTGAACGCACGAGCTCCTTTCGAGCCTGCGCGAGCTCGACCTGTGCGCGACGCTCGTCCGCCTGGGCCGCCGCGAGCTGGGCCTTCGCCTGCGCGATTTGTTCTTCCAGATCAACGGGATCGAGGCGCGCCAAGACAGCGCCGGCCTCGACCCGGTCACCCACCCGGACCTCGACCGTCTGCAGGCGCCCCGGAAAGAACGACGCGATATCGGCCGCATCCGCGTCGAGCTCACCCGGGAAACGCGCGCGCTCTGCCAGCGCCCCCCGCGTCAGCGCGCTGACCGAGACCGGCGTCGTGCGCGGTCCAGCAGCGACCTTGGCCGGCGCTTCCTCGTCGGACGAGACGAAGAACCAGACACCGACGCCCAGCGCCAACAACCCAACGACCGTCCAACCGAGCCATGGGCGCCGGGTCGACGTGTCCTCTCCAGTGTTTCCGGGAACGTCCATCGGCAGTGGATACGGCCCCCGCACACACGGGTCAACCGGCGGATCGCCGGCATTTCTGTGGGTCCACGTGGGGCGGGACGCTTAAGAAACGCTTAAGGTCACGTGAGTCACGGCTGGAGATCCCCGATAGCTCGTCCCCCGACGAATCGACCGATGCACGCCGAGTTCGTCCAAAAGCGGTCACGACGCGCTTCGACTTTCCGTCGCCTGGATGCACTGTTACTGTGTCTTCAGGACGAGGCGCTGCCAGCGTCTCCGTCATCGACGTCCAAGGAACAGGTGCAGCCATGAGCAAGGTTGTTGCGGTCATTCTCGGTGGTGGTCGTGGAGAGCGCTTGCGCCCGTTGACCGCCCAGCGCAGCAAGCCAGCGGTACCGATCGCGGGCATGTTCCGGCTGGTCGACATTCCCATTTCCAACTGCCTGAACGCCAACGTCTATCACATCTTCGTCCTGACCCAGTACCAGAGCGCCTCGCTCAACCGCCACGTCGCCCAGACCTACCGGTTCGATGCCTTCCGGCCCGGCCAGGTCCAGGTCCTCGCCGCAGAACAGCTCGACGAGTCGAGCGGCTGGTATCAGGGCACGGCCGACGCGGTGCGCAAGCAGCTCCGGCGCTTCGAGCACGACCTCGACGACGACATCCTCGTCCTGTCCGGCGACCAGATGTACATGATGGACATCGCCGACTTCGTGCGCCACCACCGCGAGACCAACGCGGACGTCACGCTTGCGGCCACACGCTGCCGTCGGGATGAGGCGCGGCGCTACGGCATCATGAAGATCGAGCCCGACACCTCCATCACCGCCTTCGCCGAGAAGCCCCAGGAAGAGGCCGTCCTCGACGACTTCCAGGTCCCCGATTCGCAGCTCGGCCAGACCCACCTCGCGTCGATGGGCATCTATCTCTTCAAGGCCCGGGCCCTCGAGGCGCTGCTCGCCGCCGATACCCGCGACGACTTCGGCAAACACATCCTGCCGACGGCGCTCGACACCTACAAGCTCGTCGCCTACCCGTACACGGGCTTCTGGGAGGACGTCGGCACCATCGAGAGCTACCACCGCGTCAACCTGCTGCTGACCGACCCGCTCCCGCGCCTCAACCTCTACGACGAGTCCTTCCGCTACTTCTCGCGCCCTCGCTTCCTGCCTCCGGCCAAGGTGGGCGAGGCCCTGGTGCAGCGCGCCCTGGTGTGTGACGGCGCGGTCATCGGCGATGGCGCGACGGTCAGGAAGTCCATCATCGGCATCCGAACCGTCGTCGGGCCGGGCTGCAACCTCGACCGCGTGGTGCACAACGGGTCGGGCCACTACGACTTCGGCTCGCCCAACCGCAAAGAGACGATCCCGTTCGGCATTGGCGAATACAGCGTCATCCGCAACGCCATCATCGACCGCGACACCCGCATCGGACGCGGCGTTCGACTCGTCAACGAGCGCAACCTGCAAGACTATCAAGACGACTACATCACGGTTCGCGACGGCATCATCGTGGTCGCGAGCCAGGGCGTCGTCCCGGACGGCTACACCTTCTGAGCTGACGGCTGAGCGCGACGGCTGGGCCCGCGGCATGTGATCCCGCCGGGGCTCCAGCCGTTGCTGAGTCGATGCGCCGTAGGAGGTCCGCGCCGAAAATGGCGGATGGCCTACGAGTATCGACATGTTGCGCGTCGACCTTGCCCTCAGATGGATGGGCGGGTATGACCGTGCGCCCCGGTTCGGGACCCCCTTGGGCCCGTACCGACACCGAAGGAGCGGCAGTCATGGCGTACGCGCCGATGTACGAAATCTGGCGGACGACGGTGGGCGAGACGGTCTTCGAGGTCGCTCTCGACCTCGGTCACGGTGAGGACTATCCGCTCAAGACGCATCCGTGGTTCTTCGGGGTGCGTATCCCGATGACCAACAAGAACGCGGACGGCCTCCCTTCCGAGGAAGAGGCCGAGCGCCTCGATGCGGTCGAGAACCGTGTCCGTGAGGTCGCCAAACAGCGCGAAGGCATCTACGTCGGGCGGCGTCAGGGCCAGGGCAATCGTGACCTGCTGCTCTACTTCCCCAAGCGCCCGACCGGCCTCGACGATCGGATCCGCGCCTCGATGGGCACCGAGCTCCTCTTCATCAGCCGCGATGACGCGGCCTGGAAGGGCTATGAGCAGCTCCTGCCCGGCCCACGTGAGTGGCGCCGCATCGAGGACGGCCGCATCATCGCGAAGCTGCTCGAGCAGAACTCGGACCCGAAGGCCGAGCACGCCGTGATGCATCGCGTGGCGACGTCCATCCAGAAGGGCGCCGAGGCCCTGGCCGAGCTGATGAAGAAGCTCGAGCTCGAGGACATCCAGACCGTCGGCAAGAAACCCGACCTGGTCGTGGTGGGTGTCCAGAAGACGTCGCTGGACCCCGAGAGCCTCTTGCGTGTGTCGTTCGTCCTCGAGTCCAAGGCGGACAAGGCGCGCGGCAAGTACCTCGGCTGGCTCGCGGAGCCGGTCGGTGAAGGCGGAGGCGCCATCAACGCGATCGACGACCTCGACTTCGACGACGAGAGCCTCGACTTCGACATCGAGGACGAGGCCTGATTTCCGCATGGAGCCAGCACGATGACCGACAAGGGGGCAGTGCCCAGCCCGGCCCTGGCCAAAGCGGCGACCGCGACCGACGGGCCATCGTCCCCAGCGGGCGACGGGCCAGACCTCGGCAACCCCGATTCGGTCGGCCAGCAGAGCCACATCGACCTCATCGAGGGTGATGACGCGGCGGTCCAACGCGACCTGCCGATCTACGCCCGACTCGAGGACCAGCCGGTCTACAAGGCCCCCCGACACGAGGGGCGCGTGCGTATGCTCGTGCTCGTCGTAGCCTGCGCCATCTTCCTGCCGAACCTCGGGGCATTTGGCCTCTGGGACCCGTGGGAGACGCACTACGGCGCGGTCACGACCGAGATGCTCGAGACCCACGACTGGATCTCGCCGTGGTGGGGCTATCGCAACGCCATCGGCGGCGAGACCCAGGGCGAACCCTTCTACTCGAAGCCGATCTTCATCTTCTGGACGGAGGCGATGATCTCCAACGTGATCGGGCGCGGCGAGTGGGCGATTCGCCTGCCTTGTGCGCTGCTCGCAATCATGGCGGTCTTCCTCGCCTACCTCTCCCTTTCGATGGTGTGGGGCCGCAAGACGGGTCTGCTCGGGGCCGGTATCCTCGCGACCTCGCCGTTCTTCTACATGGTGAGCCGGCAGGCCCAGACGGACATGCCCTTCGTCGCGACGATGTCGCTCGCGATGTGTTTCCTCATGATGGCGTTCTTTGCGCCGCGAATCCCCATGTCCGGGCGCAGGTTCAAGGTCTGGACGTGGCTCACTGCGGCCTTCATCGGGCTCAACGCGCTACCGCAATACGCGCTGCTCTGGTCGGACCTCAGCTTCCCATCGACCGGCTCGGTGCGCGGCTTCCCGTCGGGCATCGGGCACGAGGGATGGTTCCACGCCCTCATCTACGTCATCGTGCTCGGGCTCTGGACCCTGCATCTCGGCCTCTCCTTCCGCCGCGAATGGAAGGTCGAGGGTCTGAGCGAAGCCTTCAAGGACCGCTGGATTCGGAAGTACCAGCTCTTCGCGTTCTACATCTTCGTCGCGCACGCGACCTACGCCAAGGGGCTCCTGGGCTTCGGCCTGCCCGGCGCCATCCTCCTCGTGTGGCTGCTCGCGACCTGGAACTGGCGCGTCCTCAAGTACGCCGAGATCGGGCGCGGCATCGTGCTCTTCTGCGCTGTCGGCCTGCCCTGGTACGTGGCGATGATCGTCAAGCACGGCAAGCCCTACGTCGACCGCTTCTTCTGGCATGACCACTTCAACCGGCTCTCGACGGGCGTCCACCAGATCGACTCGGGCACCTTCGAACACTTCATCAAGTGGCTCGGGGTCGGCTTCTTCCCGTGGGTCGCCTTCCTGCCGCTGGCGCTCCTGTGGCTCTTCCGCATGCGGCCACGCGACAACGACCACAAGAACCAGATGCTCGTGATGCTGGGCATCTGGTCGATGGTGGCCTTCGCATTGTTCACGGCCTCGTCGACCAAGTTCCACCACTACATCTTCCCGGCCGTGCCCGCGATGGCGCTCGTGACCGCGCTCTTCATCCGCTACCTCTTCAAGGAGGGGGCGTGGACGCTGCGTTTCGCGGTCGCACTCGGCGTCGTCTTCATGGTGGCGGTCGGCATGGACATCAAAGAGGACCCGCAGTCGCTGCGTAACCTGATGACCTACAAGTACGACCGGCCGATGCCCAAGGACCTGCCGATCGACGAGGACGCGAAGGTCAACGACACCAGCGAAACCACCTGGAAAGACAGCTACTTCTGGAAGCACACCAGCGGCCCGCTGCAGACTATCTTGACCACCAAGGCATTCAGGAACGACGTCTGGTTGCCCATCGTCATGATCCTGGCAGGGCTCGCGCTGGGCCTCTTCTTCGTCGCCAAGACGCGAATCGCGGGGCTCGTGGGGCTAGGTATGACAGCGAGCGCCATGGCGGCCTGGTCCTTGTCGTATTACCTGCCGTCGCTGACACCGCACTGGTCTCAGAAGTACCTGTTCGACGCCTATTACGACACGTGCAAGCAGCTGCCGCAGTCGGACTATGTGCGTGAGGCGTACGAGCCGCTGGTCTCCAAAATCGGCCTCGACTTCCTGGCCGACCACTTCCGCTCGGAGCCCAAACGTATCTGCGAAGAGGACATCCTCGCCTGGCTCATCACCTGGCGCGGCGAGACCTACTACAGCTACAACGAGCTCAAGCCCATCGCGAAGCGCGAGCACTTCCTGCCCTACATGGAGCAGATCAACGGCGGCCGGAAGTTCTACGTCATCACGGAGAAAGGCCGGCAATCGACCATCAAGTCGGAGGCCAAGTCCGCGAGCGATGCGCTCAAGGCCAAGGGCATCCCCGGGTTTGCCGACATCAAGGACTGGGAAGTGAAGGTCGAGAACGACGAGTCGATGTTCTTCCAGACCGTCTCGGCGACCCCCATCCGCTGAGCTTCAGCCCAGCGGTTGGCTCGACCCCGCTCAGCCCTCGATGGTGAGCGCCGACTCGGGCCGCGATGACGTCGCGCCGATCGTGCACGACCGCACCGCGACCATCGGTGCGCGTGAGGTGGAGCCGGCCACGCTGACGTCGAGGCCGTCGCCGCCCTGCCCTTCGAAGACCACGCCGGTGACGATGGCTTCGGCGCCGTCGCCCACATGGAGGCCCGCGCCGGTCGAGGCGTCATTGCCGGTAATCCGCCCGCCGTCGATGACGAGTGTCGCGAGACCGGCGGCGTGGATGGCCCCGCCCGAGCCCGCGCGGTTGTCGACGAGCTCACACGAGCTCAGCTCGCAGCGGCCGTCCGCGAGATAGATGGCCCCACCCTTGTGCTTCGCGACGTTGCCCTGAAAGCTGCAATTGCGCGCCACGAGCGACGCACCGTCGACGAGGTGGACCGCGGCGCCGAGCTCGCTCTTGCCGTCTGTCAGGGCGAGCCCCTGAAGCGTCAGGACCACGCCCTCGCCGATGACACGCAGCACACTGCCGCGGGTCCCGACGATCCGTGTCTCGCCATTCCCTCGAATTTCGAGATTCTTGCGAATCGCAACACCGCCGTCGAAGTCGCCATCGGCGAGCACCAGGATCGCCCCTTCGGGGGCCTCGTCGACCGCAGCTTGGAGGTCGTCGCCTTCGGCGAGGTTCACTTCATCAGACATGCCGTCTTCCTTGCGACGAGAGCCCTCAAGTCTTGCCCGGAGGCGGACCGTTGAGCGAGATGAGGTCGAAGTACTTGATGAACTCGGCGGCGCTCACCGGCTTGGGCTGGTAGCTCGGGTTCGGGCCCCACGGGTTCGCGAACTTGAGCTTGTCGCCCTCGACGCCGACGAACATGTAGGCGTGATTGCCATAAAGCGTGAGGGCCGAGCTGAGCAGCTCCTCGTAGCGGTAGTCGGCCGAGAGCGCGTCGGCGCCGGTCGGGGCCTTGCCGTCTTTGTAGGTCATGTTGACACGAGCGCCCTCGTACGTGACGGACCCGCTGGCCAGGTCGGTGCCGCTGAGCTTGCCCGCGCCCGAGTCTTTGACCTGGGCGACCTTCTTGCTCGTGTCGTTCACCTTGAGCGACTTCTCGACGAGCTTCACCGGGGCGCCCCCGGCCACGAGCGTGGCGCTGTACGGCCCGGAGCCCGTGCCGCCGAAGGCCTTGGCGGTGACCTCTTTGACCTCGGAGAAGGTGCCCGCGCACACGGCCTTCTTCTCCTTCTGCCAGCTCGTGAAGAGCTTGATGACGTCCTTCTCGGCGGGGATGGCCGGGCTCGTCGACTTGGCGCCCGTAATGGCCTCCATCGCGTCGCCCATGTCGCCACCGGCGATGACCTCGTAGTCGCCCTTCCACACGGCGTAGGCCTTCTCGATGATGGCCGGCCAGAGCGCCTGGTTGTCGCCCTGCTTGCTCGCGCCGTCCTGCGCGTAGACCGCGCTCGCGCCGTTGCGGCTCGGCAGGTACGCACTGACCTTGATGGGCACGGCCTTGAACTTGCCGTCGCGCTGCCGCTCCTGGAAGGTCACCGTGTAGGCGTTCTTGCCGGAGTCGTACTTGATCATCTTCTGGATGAGGTCGGGCCGCTGCGCCGCCACCGCCCCCATGCCGGCCATGAGGTAGCAGTCGCCGATTGCACCCTGGCCGACGTCCTGAGCCTTGGGCGCCTTGCCGTCCGGGGTCAGCTCCTTGCCCGCGCCGGGCTTGAACTCGGTGTAGGCGTGCTGGTCCCGGTCACCCTTCTTGAGCGCACCCTCGTTCTCTTCGAGCTTGGTGAGGCCGGGCTCACGTGCGAAGGCCTTCTGGTCGATGGGCCCCGTGACTTCCTTGCCGCCGATCTTGGTCGAGATGGTCATCTGCGACTTGTCGCACTTGACCATCTTCACCACGTGTCCGGCGGGCAGGATGGCGTCCATGCCCTGCTTGTCTTTGAGCTTCACCGACGTCGTGAGCCGCCCCCAGACCTCCGTCGGGGCCTGCTTGAAGACATCCGCCTGAATCGCCTCGGCGAGCCGATTCACGAGCGCGCCGTCGCCCTTGAACGCGGTCAGGCTCGAGCCTTTGGGGAACTCGTAGAGGTTGCCGATCTCGGTGAACAGCGGCCCGAGCACCGTGGTTCGCTCGGCGCTCGCGAGCGGCACATAGCCCCAGTTGGTGGCCTTGGCGTAGGCGGCGACGGCCTCGGTCCAGAGCTTGGTGGCCTTCAGTCCGGCGGCCATCGTGTCGACCGCCTTGTCGTCGAGGACCGGCAGCGGCTTCTTGGTCGACTGCGCGCCCTTCGTCGTCGAGGCGGCGCCGTTCGCATCGTCCTTCTTCTGGACGGGTGCGAGGCTTGCGGCCTGCTCGTCGAACGACATCCCGCGCAGATTCGAAGCGCTGGTTTCGTCCTTCTTTTGGACATTGCTGCTCGACGTGGTGCCCGGAGTACGAGGCTGTTGCGCGATGACCATGGGGGCTCCCAGAATGAGGCGGGGGGACCGACGCGAAGAGCCTAACGCGTCCGGCAAAGCGACCGCAAGCACCGACTCTACTTCACTATTTCACCTTCAGGTCGCTGTCGATGGCGATGCCGAAGGCCGCGAGCTTGTTGTAGAGCGTGCGGCGGTCGATGCCGAGCATCTCGGCGGTGCGCTTCTTGTTGCCTTTGTTTTCGCGCAGCGAAGCAACGATGGCGATACGCTCGAGCTCGGCGAGCGTCCGGCCCTGCAACGCGATACCCCGGTCGGACGTATTGAGCCCTGGACCACCGACGATGTCCGGAAAGCTGTCGAAATCTTTGGCGGTGAGGGTCTCGCTCTCGGCGAAGACGCTGGCGTTCTTCAGCACCGTCTCGAGCTGTCGCACGTTGCCGGGCCAGGCATAACGCTGCAGCAACGTGAGCGCCTCTTTCGAGAGGCCCGTCACGTTGCCGAGGCCACTCTTGCGGTTGGCGGCGATGAAGTGTTGAACCAGCAGCGGGACGTCGTCGCGGCGCTCACGCAAGGGCGGCACGACGATGGGCACCACCGACAGCCGGTAGAACAGGTCCTCTCGAAAACGCCCCTCCTTGACCTCGTCTTCGAGGTGGCGGTTGGTCGCGGCGACGATGCGCACGTCGACCGTGACCTGCTTGGTCGCGCCGACCTTCTGGATCTCGCCGGACTGCAACACCCGTAGGAGCTTCACCTGCATCTCGAGCGGCATCTCGCCGATCTCGTCGAGGAACAGCGTGCCCGTGTGCGCGACCTCGAAGAGGCCCTTCTTGTCCGACGTCGCGTTGGTGAAGGCGCCGCGCACATGACCGAAGAGCTCGCTCTCGAGCAGCGTCGCCGGGATGGCACCGCAGTTCACGGCCACGAACGGGCGGTCTTTACGCGAGCCGGAAAAGTGGATGGCGCGGGCGACGAGCTCCTTGCCGGTGCCGGACTCGCCCTCGACGAGCACCGCGATGTCGGCATTGCGCAGCCGATCGATTACCTGGAAGACACGCCGCATGCTCTGGGCCGAGCCGATGATGTTGTCGAAGCGGTACTCTTTGGACTGGTGTCGGCGCTCTTCGAGGATGGCGACCTTCGTGTCCTCGAGCTCTTGTGTGCGGCGCGCGAGCTCGGCGGCGAGTCGCTCGTTCAGCGCTTCGATCTCCTTACGGGCGACGGCCATCTGCTTGGTTTGGTTTTCGAGGGATTCCAGCAGCCGCGCGTTGTCGAGCGCGATCGCCGCCATGTCGGCGAAGGCCTCCATGAAGCGGATGTCCTCGTCGGCGAAGGCCGAGGAGCGAAAGCGATTGTCGAGGTAGATGGCGCCGAGCACACGGCCACGAAGTGACATCGGCAGGCACAGGATCGAACGCAGTCGCAGGTCCACGACCGAGAGCTGTTCCTTGTAGCGCTCGTCCTCCATGGCATCGACGGTGACGACAGCTTCGCCCGATGCGATGACACGGCGCGCGATGCCGCGGCTGATCTTCAAGTGGCGGTTGCGGATGTTCTCCTGGTCGAGGTTACGCGCGACCTTCACCTCGAGCCCTTCCTTGTGGCTCTCGTCGTCGAGCAGCAAGAAGCCGCGCTCGGCGCCGGTCAAGAGAATCGCCGAGTCCATGATGTACTCGAGCAGGCGTTGCACCGAGTGTTCGCCGGCCAGGCGTTTGTGCACCTCGAGCAGCCGCGACCAACCGAGAGCGCGTGGGCTCTTCGCTGCGCCGTCTTTGCGATCGATGGTGAGGGCGGCTGTCTCGCGATAAGCCGCGCGGCGATCACGGCGCTGCGAGAAGGCCTCGCGGTGTTTGCCGGGGACCTGGTCGAGCTGGCTCTGGAGGACCTTTCGGACCTCACGCGCCCAGGTCTCGGCGGTCGTGAAGTCGTCCTTGTCGCGGGCCGCGAGCGCGGCTTCGAGGAAGAGCGGCCACCGCTGGTCGGGGTTCTTGATGACCTCGATCCCGGCGAGCGCCACGTCCAGCAGCGCCTTTCCGTCGAGCCCCTTCTTTCGCAAGATGGAAGCCTCTGCACACATGAGCTGCAGGCTCATCGCCTCGTTGGTGTTGCGGGCCGGTTCGAGGACCGGAGCCAGGACGGCGGAGGCGGCGTCGAGGTCGTGGCGCTCGATGAGGAGGCGCGCGAGGTTGAGTGAGCTCTCGATACGCTCGGGTTGGCACCCGGCGAGGTCGGCGACGTCGATGGCTTCGCGGTAGAACGCATCTGCCATCGGGAGGTCACCGCGGTCGCTCGCGACGTCTCCGCGCAGGTTGGCTATCACCGCCTGGAGGTGGCGGTTGTGGTCGGCCTTGGCGAGCTCGTAGCCGCGGGTCAGCGCCAGGTCAGCGCGTTCGGCCTCACCGAGATATCGCCATAGATTTCCGAGATTTCCGGCGATCTGCGCGACCTTGGCGCGGGCATCATTGGCCTCGGCGAGGGTGAGCGCGTGACGGTAGGTGTCGAGTGCTTCGGTCCACTGGCCGAGCTCGTGGCGGACGACGCCGAGGTTCTGCAGAGCGGTGAGCACACGCGAGGTGTCGTGGGCGCGTTGGCCGAGGGTCAGTGCCTCCGCGTAGAAGGACGATGCTCGGGGCAGGTCGCCGCGGCGATGGGCGACGAGGCCAAGAGCCGTGACGATGGCGGCCTGTTCGACGAGGTCGTCGACCTGTTTCACGGCGGTCAGCGCCTCGGTGAGGCGGGGCTCGGCGAGGTCGAGCGCGCCGCGATACCAGTCGACGAGCGCGCGGACATAAAGCAGGCGGGCGCGAATCGAGAGGGCGGCCTGAGCGGTGGTGGACGGGGTGGTCTGGGGGGGCGAGGCCTGCGCATCGAGCCTCGCGAGAGCGGCATCGGAGGTGGTCTGCGCTTTGTCGAGCTGGCCGGAGAGGACGGCCGCGCGCGCGAGCCCGGCTTGTAGCTCGAGGGCGTCGATCGAATCGACGTCGGGGGTCAGGGCGAGCGCCCTTTCGAATGCGGCGAGAGCGCGTGGAAAACGAGCGAGGCGGATCTCGAGGCGACCGGCGCCGACGGCTGCGACGCGTTGGTCTTTGGGCGCGGTGGCGAGGGCGGCGGCGCGTTCGAAGAGCGCCAGGGCTGGTTGGGTCTGGCCGAGCGACTCCCGGAGCGAGGCAGCTGCGAGAGCGCTTTCGGGTGTGCGTGGCCAGCCCGAGTCGGTGCCAAGAGCGTCGAGCAGGAAGCTCGTGAGCTCAGGTGGAAGGTGCTGCTCGAGGTGGCGCTCGGCTTCGGATTCCAGGGCGAGCCGCGACGAGGTCGGCTGTGTCGCGCTGGTTTGGTCAGGGGGCTCGGCGAGGAGTCGGTGCGCGGTAGCGAGGGCGTCGTGATCGGGGAAGCTCGCGCGTGTGTATGCGTCGGCGAGTGCCGAGTGAGCGACCGCCGGGTCGACGAACAAGCGGGCGGCGCGGGCGAGGGCCTCGGAGGCGAGACGCAGACCGACGAAGGGTCCGTCGGCCGGCGCTTGTGTGGCGACGCCGGCGTGGACGAGCGCTTCGATTATCGAAGTCGGTGGCACTGGAAAGGTGGCGTGCGCCATGATGGCGGCCTGGCGGCGCAGGTCCTCGGACAAGGACATGAGCCGGTCCGTGACGACGGCTTCGAGTGAGGTCGGAGTCAGGTGTTGCAGCGCTGCCCTGTCGACCGTGACCTGGGCGCTGTCGATGCGCAGCGCGCCAGATTGACGAGCGGCATCGAGGGTGGCGATGAGGAGACCGATGTGCCCACGTGTGATGGCGACGAGCGCGTCGACGTCGGCCTCGAGGACCGTGCGGCCAGGAAATGTTGCCCGGAGCAGGGCGCCGACTTCGTGGCTGGACCAGGGTGGGAGGTCGACCTTGGTGACATTGGGGAGGTCGGCCGCGTCGAGGCCCACGGTCACCACGGCGAGGGGGCCGAAGTGTTCGGGAACGACGGCTGCAGCGCGGGCGAGGCGCTCGAGGGAGGCCCGGATATTCGGGGCCTGGGCGAGGTCGTCGACGACGATACAGACCGGGGCGCCGACGGCCTGGACGGCACGTCCGAGGTTGGTCATGAGGGTCGCCTCGCCGCCCTCGCGGTCGGGCCAGTTCAGGGCCGTGAGAGCGTCGGCGAGCCAGCGTTCGGGGTGGTCTTCGTAGGTGGGGTAGGCGGGGAGGTCGAGGGTGATGAAGCCGTCGGCGCTCATACGTTCGGTGAGTGAGCCGACGAAGGCGGTGCGGCCCGAGCCGGGTTTGGCGAGCACATCGGCAAAGACGGGGCGTTTGTCGCGGAGGGCGGTGCCAAGGATCGTGCGGAGTCGAGACGTCAGGCCGGGGGTGTTGGTCGATGGGTCGGCAGGAGTGGTCGAGGCGGTGGTGGGGTCGACACGCTCGATGATGGGCCACGGGCGTGCGGGCGTCTCGGGCGACGGGGCCAGTGCCTCGAGCGCGGCGAGCGCGGCAGCGGCCGACGGGTGGCGGTCGGCGGGGTCGACGGCGAGGAGGCGTTCGAGCCAGGGGTCGAGGAGGTGTGGGGTGTCCGACGGGGCGAGGGCCGACAGACGCGCGGGATAGCTCGGGAAGGGGTGGCGACCGTGGACGAGCCCGTAGACGAGGGCGCCGATGGACCAGAGGTCGGTCGCGGGGGCGAGTGGGGAGCCCGAGAGGCGCTCGGGGGCGGCATAGGCGAGGACGCCGCTGGTGGTGCCGGCCTTGTCGCCGATATGTCCGCCCGCGCCGAGGTCGAGGACCTTCAGGTCGATACGGTCGGGGTCGAGTGGGGTGGTGCGCCAGAGCACGTTGGCCGGGGCGAGGTCGCCGTGGACGAGGCCGAGGCGGTGGAGATGGTCGATGGCGGTGGTCAGGGCGTGGGCGACGGCGAAGGCCAGCTCGGGGTTGGCGATGGGGGCGAGCGGCTGACCCTCGATGCGTTCGAGCAGGGCGACGAGCCCGGTGCCGAGTGCACGGGAGGCCGGGAGTTGAAGGAGCTGCAGAGGCGCGACGAAGGCCGGGTGGGCGAGCCGTCGCAGGAGCTCGTATTCGCGCACAAACGCAGTGCGTTGGTCGGGGTCCTCGAGGACCTTCAGCGCGAGCGGCATGGCTCTTGCTGAGTCATAGGCCAGGCGGTCGCGTACGAGGAGGACGCGCCCCATGCTACCCCGTCCGAGCTCGCCTTCGACGAGGTAGCGGCCGGCCAATAAGTCGTGGCCCGTCATGCGTTTTCTCCCGCGCTCCGTGCGACTCGCCCGGGGCGGTCAGAGGTGCCTGTGAATTGAGGCGGAGCGCAAAACCTTCCCAACTGTGCATGAATTACCCACCGCTGACAAGAGCCCGATTGGAGGCCCCATGACCGCACCCCAAGCCGAGCTGACGAGCCGAGCCCCAAACAGAGACGGGCACAAAGAGACGACCGGAGTCGGCGCTGGGCGTTGTGGGATGCGGCTCTCCGTGTGGTGGGGCATTGGGATCACGGTGTTCATCGTCGGTTGTGACTCGAACCCAACGCCGCACCCACAGGACCCAGACGCCAGGAACGAGGACGCCACGGGCGGCCACCACGAGCCGGACCGCGACAACGAGTTCGGGTCGGTCGACGGCTATGACGGGGGCGACGCGGGCCCACCCTGGAGCGCCGAAGGCGATGCGTGTGGGGCGGTCGATGGCGATGCAGGGCCACACCTCGACAACGGACGCGACGACGCCGTCGAGGGCGACGGTGGGACGACGGGCGAAGAGCCGTGCCCGGGGTCGGACAACCAGAGCGAGAGCGGTAGTGACGATGGCGACGGTTCGGACTCCGGCGGACGCGGGAGCAATGGCACCGAACCATCGTACGGCGGGCCGCCACGACCGATCGGATCAGGCGGTCCCGGCAAGCGCTGAGCTGGCTGAGCTTCAGGGCGCGGCGGGCGCGATGTCTGGGGCGATCGGAATCGTCGTGAGGAAGACCCCGAGGGCGAAGAGCCGCGCCTCGACCAGTTTGGCGTCGCGGTCGAAGTAGTACCAGACGCCGTGCGCCTCGCCGTCGATGCGATAGCCCAGCGTCGCGGGTTTGCCATCGGCGTGCAGGATGACGAACGAGCCGGTCTCGTGGTCGTCCTGCCAGACCTGCAGGCTCACCAGATCGTGGTCCTCGGCCCAGTCGAAGACGATGGCGCTGTTACGAGCGGCTTGAACCGGCGGCCAGGGCTGCGATGGCCGTGGAGGAAACCACGGGAAACAGGTCTCGGGGACATCCCAGGCGAGGTCCACGGCCGCGGTCCTCTCCGTGTCGTAGGGCTCCCCGCCCCAAGGTGCCGGCGACATCAACCACAGCGGATGACCGTGGGGGTCGAGACCGATCTCGAGGATGGACAGACTGTCCGCCCCCTCATAGGCGCGATCGACACAGGTGACCGTGCGCTCATTACCTCGACTTTCGAGAATCTCGACCATCCGCTTACCACACCGCGGCGTCCCATCGAAGTCGTGACGACCGTCGACGCCGTCGAGCGGTACGAAGTCTACGTAGGTCGCGGACTTGCCGGCGGGCTCGCACGGCGAGCTCGACCTGTCCTGTCCTAGAGGCTGGCTCGAAATCGAACCGCAACGTCCATCGCTCCTGAGCTCGATGTTGAAGGAGCAGCTCGAAGCAAGGTTGCTCATGTAGCCCATGCGAGGCGGATTCTCGTAGAGGTACATGCGATTCTTGAGACGCCCCCCAAGACCTACCTGCAGCTCTGAGCCACGGAGGAGTTGCGCATCGATTTCGATCGCGACAGCCCCATCCGAGGTCTCCCACGTCGCAAACCAGCGCGCCGTGAGATGTTTGACCCGCGGTGAGCTCGGCCGCTGCCCCTCCCAGAGTTCAGGCTTGGCTTTCGCGGTGCTGGCCATTAGCAAGACCGCCCAAACCAGAATGAAACGTAAGGTGTTGCGATGGTGACACTTCAAGGCGTGTTGGCCTCGGCGATCGGGATGGTCGTGAGGAAGACCCCGAGCGCAAAGAGCCGCGCCTCGACCAGGTTGGCGTCGCGGTCGAAGTAGTACCAGACGCCGTGCGCCTCGCCGTCGATGCGATAGCCCAGGGTCGCGGGTTTGCCATCGGCGTGCAGGATGACGAACGAGCCTGTCTCGTGGTCGTCCTGCCAGACCTGCAGGCTCACCAGATCGTGGTCCTCGGCCCAGTCGAAGACGATGGCACTGTTACGAGCGGCTTGAACCGGCGGCCAGGGCTGCGACGGACGCGGGGGAAACCACGGGAAACAGGTCTCGGGCACGTCCCATGCGAGGTCCACGGCCGCGGTCCTCTCCGTGTCGTAGGGCTCTCCGCCCCAAGGTGCCGGCGACATCAACCACAGCGGGTGACCCTGAGGGTCGAGACCGATCTCGAGGATGGACAGACTGTCCGCCCCCTCGTAGGCGCGATCGACACAGGTGACCGTGCGCTCATTACCTCGACTTTCGAGAATCTCGACCATCCGCTTACCGCACCGCGGCGTCCCATCGAAGTCGTGACGACCATCGACCCGGTCGAGCGGCTCGAAGTGCACGTAGGTCGCGGTGGATGTTGAAGGCTCACATGGAGATGGCGACGATTCACTCCCCATCGCCTGGCGCGAGACCGAACCACAGGCCTCGTCTTTCGTCAGCTCGATGTGAAAGGCACAGCTCGTGACACGGTTCCCTGCACTGACCGAACGTGGAGGGTTCTCGAAAAGATAGAGGTGATTGTACGAGCGACCTCCAAGTGCGAGTTGCAGCTCCGAGCCGTGGAGGAGCTGAGCCTCCACCTCGATCGTCGCAACACCGTCCGCAGTTTCCCAGGTCCCAAACCAGCGCGCGGTAAGATGCCCGACCCGGGGCGAGCTCGCCCGCTGCCCCTCCCAGAGCTCGGGCTTGGCTCGCGAAGTGCTCGGTTCCAATGACAATGCCGCGGCCACGATCAGGAGCAACGGAAACGGGTGAGGGGACATCACGGGCCGTAGGGCATGTCGAGGTATGGACTGTGGGTGACGATGTGGAGTGTGTTGTTTCGGCCACGCTCGGTCTCCCATGAAGCACGCGGGATCGAACGTGTGTCCTCCGGACCACGAACATCGACCTGCTCGTAGGGGAGAACCGGCGAGTCCACCAAGGTCGATAGGGGGCGACCGATATGCATCGGCACGAAGAGCGCGGACCGAGAGACCTCGGCCGGACGCGTCTGGGCGAGATGGGCGTGTGGCGCCAGCAGCACGAATGCCTGACCTCTGCTGGCATCGCTTTTCGAGTCGAGCCAGAATCCGGTGCGCTCAATCCGCTCGGAGAAGTCCGCCGCACTGCGTGCCGTCACGACGAGGGTCGTCTGGGTGAGAAGTGAGAAGGTGCTCGGGTTGGCTGCCACCAAGTCGAAGACCGAACGTCCGAGCGTTCCCTTACCGAGTTCGCCCCCTCCACCGGCCTCGCGGCTCCGCCCCTTGAGCAACTTCTGGATTCCTGTGAGCCGACTAACGACCGCTTTGCTCCGGGCCTTGAGTTGGCCGTTGACCACGACGATGACTTTCTTCGTAGCAGTGTTGTCGCCCCCGATCTCGAGCAGCCGATTTCCTGTCGCCTCGATTGCGTCCCTTCGTCGCTCGGCGCCTTTCATCGCCGACCGGATGTTGCTCAGTTCCCGCCCGAAGATGAACTGCTTCATCGCTTCGTCGCTCGACTCGTTGGCTTCCACCTTCGCGTCGAGCGCACCGACCAGCGCCGACGTCTCGTCGCCTTCCTGGGCGGCGCGCTCACCGGACGCGACATCGTTCATGCTTCCGCCCGCACCGAGCGCCCCGCTGGTGAAGTCCAGCGATGCGCCCGCCACGCCCAGGACCTTTGCAGCCTTGGTCGCCTTCTTCGCATCGAGCGCTGACACCAACGAGCCGAGCGACTTGAGGCCCTGAGCGAGGTCGATGATCGAACCTATCGCATCGAGGACAGTCGGCATCTGCGCCGCCTTGTATTCCTTGAGGGTGTTGTCGTAGCCCTCGCCGGCTTTGCGCTTGGCGTCATCAGTGATGAGCGTCGTTTCCACGAGCCCCTCGAGGGCGCCCATCCATTGCTTCGCTTCGTCGAGCTTGGCGCTGAGCTCGGCTGCGTCCTCAGCGATCTTGTCCTCGATCTGCTGGCGGATGAGCTTGCGGGTCGCATCCAGCTCTTTGCCTTGTTCCGACACCGCGCCTTCGAGGACGTCGACCCGGTTGCGAAGGCCGGCGTTCTCCTCCTTGAGGGCGTCGACCGAGGGCTCCCCCTTCTGGCCACCCTTGGCCGACGGGTCGGGTTTCATCTGGACCGGCGGCCCGCCTGATCCATCGCGGCCGGGCGCGGCCGCCTTCTCGCCTTCCTCGAAGGAGCCTGTCTTCTGCGCCTTGTGGAGGTCGGCCCTCCACCGTGGAGCTTGTTGGCCCGACGCAGGACCCGGTGTAGGACCTGTGGTCTTCGACGGCTCACCCGGCACACGACGTGGCAACGGCTCGCTCATGATGCTTCCCCTCTCGATGTCCACCCAGTGAGACGAGGAATACCAGTCGCCACACACGTGCGCAAGAGAGCGGAACAATCGAGTTTGGCACTTCAGCTCTGGAGTGCCAGGTTGTCGAAGCGTGTCAACGCGTTCCAGAACTTCAGCCGCACCGTGCCGGTCGAGCCGTTGCGGTGTTTGCCGATGATGAGCTCGGCAATGCCGCGGACGTCTTCCGGGCACTCCTTGTTGTAGACCTCTTCACGGTAGATGAAGCAGATCATGTCGGCGTCCTGCTCGATAGCGCCGGACTCACGCAGGTCGGACAACATCGGGCGTTTGTCGGTGCGCGACTCGAGGCTGCGGTTGAGCTGCGAGAGCGCAATCACGGGGCAGCCGAGGTCTTTGGCGAGCCCCTTCAGCGCGCGCGAGATGTAGCTGATTTCCTGTTCACGGGAGCCCTGTTTGACACCGGCACTCATGAGCTGGAGGTAGTCGATGATGACCAGGTCGAGGCCGGCTTGTCGTTTCAGGCGGCGGCATTTGGCGCGAATCTGACTGGGTGATGCGCCTGGCAGGTCGTCGATGAACAGCCGGGTCTTGGCGAGATCATCGGACGCCGCGTTGAGGCGGGGCCATTCGTCCTCGTCGATATAGCCACCGCGCAGGCGACCCAAATCGATTCGTGCGGCCGCGGACAAGAGACGTTGGGCGAGCTGCTCGGCGGGCATTTCGAGCGAGAAGACAGCGACCGAGTGGTTGTAAGTGTAGGCCGCGTTGTAGGCGACGTTGAGCACGAAGGACGTCTTGCCCATGGCGGGGCGGGCGGCCAGGATGACGAGGTCGCCGGGCTGCAGGCCGTGCGTGAGCTTGTCCCAGTCGCGAAAGCCGGTGCCGACGCCGGTGACGTCGCCATCGGAGTCGTAGGCCGCCTGGATCTGATCGAGGGCCGCGACGACCACTTCGCGGATCGGGCGCAGGTTCGTGTTGGCGCGATTTTCGAGGACGGCAAACACGCTGCGCTCCGCCTCGTCGAGGAACTCCTCCACGTCGGCGACGTCCTGCAGGCCATTGGTCTCGATCTGGCGCGCCGCCTCGACCATGCGGCGCAGGACCGACTTCTGGCGGACGATCTCACAATAGTGTTCGAGGTTCGACACCGAGCCGGACCGATCGAGCAGCTCACCCAGGGCGCGAGCGCCGCCGACCTTCTCGTATTGGCCGCGGTCTTTCAGCGCCTGCTGGGCGGTGACCGGGTCGATGGCGGTGCCGCGTTCGTGCAGCTCGGTGAAGACAAGAAACAGGATCTGGTGGCGCTCGAGATAGAAGTCCTCGGCCTTGAGCGACTCCATCAACGCATCCATCGCGTTGGGATCGATGAAGACCGCAGCGAGGACCTCACGCTCGGCCTCGACCGAGTGCGGCGGCTTGATGCCGGCGAGCGTGCCCGCGGGGTTGGCCTGGTTCTGGTTGCGCGCAAAGGGTCGCGGGGCGTCGTCTTCCACGGGCGGAACTTGCACGATGGCCCCCGGGTTGTCGAGGAGCCTCGGCGTTACGACTGAGGACGTCCCCATGCCTTTCGGCGCCACAAAGGATGAAAGGCATGGGGACGCGATCGGATCGCTCGCCAGGCGGAGGTAGGCTCAAGCCGCAGGCCTGCGACCTGGCGAGCAGACGTTTCACAGGGCGATCGGCGGGCGGTGCATGGGCACCACAGTTCTGGTACCCTGCGGTGCGGGAGTAAACGACATGCAGACACTCATCGGGCTCGTGGTCAGCGACGTGGCGCTTCTCAAGGCGTTTGCGGAAGGGCACAAGCAGGTCCTCGACGTGACGAGCGGTCTCGCCGCCGACCGCGGTACCTGGGGCGTTGGCTTCCATTCACAAGGCGAGATGCTCATCCGCAAGGGTCCGCTGACGGCCCTCAAAGAGACCGGGGTCGCCCCACATCTCAAGGACATCCGCGCGCGCCACGTGATGCTCTTCGCCGAGACCTCGACGCACGCCAAGAAGCTCGAGGACTGCTCGCCGCTGCGTTATCGCGACTGGCTCTTCGCGGCCACGGGCGCGGATTCGCTGGGTGCCGGCTTCGCAGAAGCGGTGCAGGCGCGACTACCGACCTATGCCTTCTCGACGCGGCGCCAACCCGGCAACGACGAGGCGGTGATGATGCTCACCATGGCAGCGCTCGAGCGGCAGAACGCACGCGACACCCGCGACCTCACGACGCGCGCCATCCAGAAGGCCGTGGGCATTGCGGCGGGCCAGGTGGCCGAGCTCGCGCCGAGCGACGCCTCGTTCTTGGCGATGGTGCATGTGTCGGGGCATCTCTTTGCGTTCGCGCTCGGGCGGCCGCTCTGGCTGCAGCGCTTCCGGGGCACGGGTGACGCCGCGCGCGCCGGGCGCCTGCCGCGACACGAGCACCTGCGAGCGCTCGTCATCGGCGACAAGACGGGTGAAGGTGTCTGGGAGGAAGTGCCGCTCGGGCTCGGCGTCGAAGTCGACGCGAGCTGCGAGGTCCACACCTTCCCGCTTCAGTTGAAGGCGCCCTGACACCCGTCGCAGCCCGACGGAGCGCGACAGGAACTGTCACTCCCGGGCGACCCAGGCCCGCCCGAGCTTGCCCTTGGCCAGCAGCAGCAGGGCCGGGGTGAGGAGCAGGTCGCAGATCAGCGCAACGAGGAGTGTCACACCCGATAGCAACCCGAACTCGACGATGGCCATGAAGTCCGAGAACCCGTTCATCATGAAGCCGCAGATGAGGATGGCGGAGGTGAGCACGATGGGGTGGCCGGTCGCGATGACGGTCGTGCGGATTGCGGTGGCCCCTTCGCCGTGGCGCATGACCTCCTCGCGGTAGCGGTGGATGAAGTGGGTCGTGTCGTCGACCGCAATGCCGAGCGCGACCGAGAACACGATGAGGGTGGACGCGCGGATCGGCAGGTCGAAGGCGCCCATCAGGCCAAGCATGTAGATGAGCGGCAGGATGTTGGGCACCATCGCCAGGAGCCCGAGACGGACGCTGCGCACGAGCCCGATGAGGAAGGCGAGGACCAAAAGGAAACCCCAGCCGAGCGAGCTGCCGAGGTCGTCCGCGAGGCCGGAGATGGCGCGTTCGGCGAGCGTCGAGCCGCCCGTCACCTCGATGGCGAAGTCGTCCCGCAGCCCGTGATAGAGGCGGAGGCGTTCGATCTCGGCGTGTAGACCTGGCGAGAACTCGCGCCACGCGGCGAGGCCGATGTCGTTGGCGCGAATGATGATTTGTGTGCGTGTGCGATCGGGTGTGAGGAGGCGCGCTGTGAGGGCCGGGGCGCCGTTCTCGAGCAGCCCGACGCGTTCGAGAACGGCGTTGGCGCGAGCGACGGCACCGTCCGGGATGGGACCCAGGTCGGCGACGAGATCGACGAGGCTCTGCACATGCGAGATGAGCGGACGTCCTTGTGACGCGGGAGGTTTCGGGCGGCTCTCGAGCCAGGCTTCGAGCGCCGTGATGAAGGCGATGACGCGCGGCTGGGTGATGGCCGGAGCGCAGATGCCTTCGATGGGGGCCTCCTCGTCGAAGAGGCCTTCCGAGCGGTTGCGCAGGTGCGTTCCGAGGTCGATGAGCAGCGGGTCGCTCTCGATGTCGGTCAGTCTGGACAACGCGGTCTGCAGTTGGGCCGTCGTCGCGAAAAACGGATCGACGCGGCGGCAGCGCGCGTCGGAGCCGCAGTCCGTGTCATTGTCGCAGACCCCTTGGGAGCGGCCACGTACGGTGATCGCATGCACGAGGACCCCTGAGAGGTCGTCCTCCATCGCGGACAGACCCAACGCGACGGGGTGGTTCGCAGAAAGCTCGCCCGACATGCGCGCGTCGGCGTGGAGGCGCAACGCAAAGAATCCCGCGACGAGGCCGAGGACGAGCGAGATGACGAGCACTTTCGCAGGCCGGGCGAGGACACGTGTCGCGATGTCGTCGAGTAGTCGGGCGAAGAGGGTCTCGCCAGCGTGCGGGCCTCGTTTCGGGGTGGGCATGATGCGGTGTGGGCGGATGAACGACAGCTGGATGGGCATCCACACCATCTGCGCGACCCATGCGAGCATGACGCCTGCGGCGAGCACCAGGCCGAAGTTGGCGATGGCGGGGAGCTGTGCGGAGGCGAGCGAGCCGAAACCGACGGCCGTGGTGGCCGAGGTGACGAAGCAGGCCGGCGTCATGCGGATCATCGTCTCGATGATGGCGTCGCGGCGGGAGTCGGGCGCGTGTGTGTCGAGGCGGGCCAGCTCTTCGCGATGGCGCGATACGATGTGTGCCCCCGACGCGACGCCGACCACCAGGATGACCACGCCCGATACAGAGTTGACCATGTCGAAAGGGAGGCCGAGGAGCTGGATGAGGCCGAGCGTCCAGATGGTCGACAGGCCGACGCCGGTCAAGGGACCTACGACCGCATAGGCGCGGCGAAAGGCGACGCCGAGCAGGATGGCGATGACGAGCAATGTCAGGGGGACAAGGATGAGGATGTCCCGGAGCACGGTGCGGGTATAGGTCGCCTGGACGAGCGGAATGCCGACCGGAAACACTTCGGATCCACCAGGCAAAGCGGCGCGCAACGCGGCGAGCGCGTGCTCGAGGTCGTCGAGCATGGCGTGACGGCGCTCGGGAGCGGAGGTCGCAAACGGGGCGATGACGAGTGTCGAGCGCAGGTCGGGGGAGAGCAGGAGGCCGCGATACGAGCGGTGGTTGGACAGGGCCCTGGTGATGGGCAACAGGTCCTTGTCTGGGGCCGACAGCAGCGCGCGTGGGCGGATCTCGCCATCGGTCGTTGTGCCCTGCAGGTCGGGCAGGTCGAGGACCGAGACTACCCCCTCGGCGTCGACCTCGGGGCGCGCACGGAGCCAGTCGCTCAATACCGCAATGGGATCGAGGACGCGGCGGTCGGCAACCGTTTGGGATGCGGGGACACGAACGAGGATCGCGACCAGGTCGAGGTCATCGCCGAAGTCATCGTGGAGCTGGCGCAGGTCGGCGCGCCCCTTGGCGTCGGGGACGAGCAGCGCGTCGAGCGAGAAGTCGACGAGCAGGCGGTCGGGCGGAACGAGCGCGCGTCCGAACACGAAGGTCACGACCACGAGCAGGGCCAGCGTGACGGCACGAAAGCGCAAGAGCGCGCGGTAGAAAGAGCGCATCGAGTGCGCTTATCACCCGGGTCAAAGGGGTTGACCAGCCTGTTCGCGCTTGGCCCGCCCGATAGAACGGCAGGTCGGAGCGCCGCCTTCGCCGGGCACCGCGGCGGGGTACATGGTGGTTGACCCGGCCGGAGGGGCCGCGATAAGAGCCGAGCGCTGTTTCGAGCTGGAGGCTCTCATGATGAATGTCGCGGTCGTTGGAACGGGGTACGTGGGACTCGTGGCCGGGACCTGCTTCGCGGAGCTCGGTCACAAGGTCGTCTGTGTCGACAACGACCAGAACAAGCTGGCCACCCTGCGCACGGGCAAGCTGCCGATCTACGAGCCGGGCCTGGAAGAGATGGTGCCCAAGAACGTGGCACGCGGGCGGCTCGTATTCACGGACGATCTGGCGCAGGCGGTGCGTGACTCCGAGGTCGTCTTCATCGCGGTCGGCACGCCGCCGGGCGAGGACGGGTCGGCTGACCTGCGCTACGTCATCGCGGTGGCCGAGGCGGTGGCCGAGTCCCTCAACGGATTCAAGGTCGTCGTGATGAAGTCGACCGTGCCCATCGGCACCTGCGACAAGGTGCGCGCCATCATCGCGAGCAAGAGCAAAGAACACTTCGCGGTCGTGTCGAACCCCGAGTTCCTGCGCGAAGGCGTGGCGGTTCCAGACTTCATGCGGCCCGATCGCATCGTCGTCGGGGCCTCGGACGAGAAGGCGGTCGAGGTGATGCGGCGCCTGTATCGGCCGCTCACGGCGGACGGGGCCAAGTTCATCCTGATGGACGTGCGCAGCTCGGAGATGACGAAGTACGCGAGCAACTCGATGCTGGCGACACGCATCTCGTTCATGAACGAGATCGCCAACCTGTGCGAGAAGGTAGGGGCCGACGTCGAGAACGTGCGGCGCGGCATGGGTTCGGACGGGCGCATCGGGCCGGCATTCCTGAAAGCGGGCGTGGGCTACGGCGGAAGCTGCTTCCCCAAGGATGTGGCGGCCCTCATCCAGACGGCGCGTGAGTACACGAGCGATGTCGGGATCCTGCACGCGGCGGTCGCGACCAACGAGAAGCAGAAGACGAAGCTGGTCGCTGCGATCAAGGAAGACCTGGGCGACGACCTGAGCGGCAAGAAGATCGCCTTGTGGGGCCTGGCCTTCAAGCCGCAGACCGACGACATGCGCGAGGCGCCATCGGTGCCGTTGTGCGAAGGCCTCATCAAGGCGGGTGCCCAGGTCGTGGCCTACGATCCGGCCGCGCGGCACACGGCGCGGGTGATGCTGGGCGACACCATCACCTACGCCGAAGACCCGTACCAGGGGCTCGAAGGCGCGGACGCTTTGTGCCTCGTCACCGAGTGGTCCGAGTTCACCGCCCCCGACTGGGAGCGGGTGTGGGCCCTGATGCGCGACCACTTCGTGTACGATGGCCGTAACCTCTGGGAGCCCAAAGAGGTTTCGACTCAGGGCTTCAAGTACCGGGGCATCGGTCGCCGCTGACAGCAACCCGCGCGCGAAGTCCCCAACGGTTCACGCCGACGTGAACCCGAGGACGACCACCCCGATCGCGACACCGCCCACAATGCCCCGGCCCACCGAGGTCGCAGAGACGAGGCCACACACGGCCCCGGCGATGAGGCCGCCGAAATGGGCTGCGTGATCAACCGCGCCATCGCCTGAGAGGATGGCGACCGCGGCCGCGCCGAGCCCGAAGAGGAGCACGGCGAGCGACACACGAACACGTCGGGTCGCCAGGTCGCGTCTCATCAGGAGGGCGCCCGGGACGGCCCCGAGCAGGCCGAAGACGCCCGCGGACGCACCGGCCGACAGCCCGTTGCGCACGAAGAACGAGAGCAGAAAGCCACACGCCGAGGTGACGACGAGGACGGCAGCGACGGCGGCGGCGGCGCGCTTGATGGAGCGCTCGTTCAGCGGCACGAGGCGCCACAACAAGACGGCGCAGACCGCGAGGCTCGTGACGTTGACGATGAGGTGGGCAAGCGAGAGGTGGACCAGGCCGGCGCGGGCGAGGCCGGCGAGGTGGCCGTCCAGGATGCGGGCGTCGTCTTTGATCCCGAACGTCATGAGCGCCTCGTTCGAGACGCGGCCGGTCGCATCGAAGGCGGCAGGATCGAGTGCGACGAGGGTTGCGAAGGTGACAGCCATGACGGCGGCCACCAGGACGATGACAGCAAGCAGTGGCAACCAACCTATGCGATACGCGCCTAACACGTCGATCCCCCGGTCGGGCTGCGGCTGGTGACCGGTCGGTGAGAACCCGCCTGACAACGCGCGCGGCCTGGGTTATGTTGCGGGCTCGGTTGCGTTGGAGCGACCTGAACCCGGAACCCCTGCCTTGTCCAGACCCGTCTCAGCAAAGAGCGAAAAGGACCTGATGGTCGTCGAGCTGTCATCGCTCGTGAAGACCATCGCGCAACGTATCGCCAAACGAATGCCTCCGCACATCGAGGTCGACGACCTGATCAGCGCGGGCATGATTGGGCTGCTCGACGCCTTCGACAAGTTCGACACGGCCAAGTCGAACAACTTCCGCAAGTACGCCGAGGTGCGCATCAAGGGTGCCATCCTCGATGAAGTGCGCTCGATGGACCCGATGGGGCGCGGCTTCCGGCGTAAGGCGAACAAGCTCGGCAAGACCCAGCACGACCTCGAGCAGGAGCTCGGTCGGCCGCCCACCGCACAAGAGGTTGCAGAACACCTCGGCATCGAGGTGGATGGTTATCACGCGCTGATGAACCAGTTGCAGCCCATCCTCGTGGTCTCGGTCGAGGAGCTCTCGGACGAGGGCCGCGACTTCTCCGCGTGGATCACCGACCGCCTGACCAACGACCCACTCGCCCTGCTCGAAGGCAAGCGGGTGCGTGAGTTCCTCGACCGCCAGATCAGCGACCTGAAGGAGAAGCAGGGGCTCGTGCTCCGCTTCTATTTCTATGACGGCATGTCCCTGCGCGAGATCGCGCGTATCCTCGGCGTCTCCGAGAGCCGCACCTCGCAGCTCATGGACGAGGCCCTGGAAGCGTTTGGCAAGAAGGTGCGCGTCGCGCTGTCGCGACATGGCAACCTCGACGTCGGACCCACTGCGGGCCGCTCGCCGACGCGCCTGAACTGAGTCCGGCAGGCCGGCCAAACGCGTGACGCGGTGCGTCAAGGAGGGCCCCGGGGGACCACCCGGATTGGCTCGGGTGCGCTCGCAAGGTCGGTCGAACCGGGGTACGATTCCGCGCGATGCGAGTCGATAACCCCAACGCCATCCTACCGCGCGCTCTGCTGGCGACCCTGCTGGTGCTGCCCTTGCTGTCCCCGACGACGGCAACCGCGCGCAACGGGCCGCCGCAGCCGGACGTGCTCGACGCTGACGACCCGAGCATCCGAGAAGACGTCGGCAAGGGCGAGTCCGAGCTCTTACGCGCGGGCCCATCGGACGAAGACCTCGTCATCGCGGCGCAGAAGGTGCGCACGACCATCCAGGAGGCCCCGTCCATCATCACGGTCGTGACCGCCAAGCAGATGCGTGAGCGCGGGTTCCGCACGGTCAACGACGTGCTGCGCACCATCCCGGGCTTCGAAGGCGACCGCTGGGAGGGCAACGGCTGGCAGAAGGAGGCCTTCGCGCGCGGCAACGCCCAGACGGTGCTGGTGCTCTTGAACGGCGTGAACATCGTCGAGCCGGTGCGCAACAGCATCACGCTCGACCGCAAGATCCCGCTCGAGATGATCGAACGTATCGAGATTACGAGCGGCCCGGGTGGTGTGCTCTGGGGCAGCAATGCACTTCTCGGCGTCGTCAACATCGTGACGCGACGCCCGGACGACACGGGGCTCATCGCCGCGTTTGGCGCGGGCGACGGCCCTGGTGAACAGCTAGCGCTGAAGGGGGCGCTGGGTGTCAGCCATCGCTTCTCCGACCGCGTCGGGTTCTACGCCCACGTCGACATGTTCAGCTCGATGGGCCCCGAGCTCACCATGGACGTGCAGAAGGTCATCGGCGCGCTGCCCGAGCCCGCCGCCGACGGCCCGACGCTCTACCTCCCGGAGTCGGCGACCGTTAGCACCGGGAAGCGGTCGTGGTGGCTCAACTTCGCGGGCCGCCTCGAGCTCGGCCCGGTCTCCATCGACTGGATGGTCCCCTTCGAAGAGGAGTTCCGCCCCATCGCCACCGGCGGCTCCAACCTCACGCAGAACTACCTCACGGGTGAGCGGGACACGAGCGGTGTCACGCGTGGCAGGGACTCCATCAAGCTCGGAATCATCTCGTTTTCCGAGAGATTCTCCGAGGACAAGGTCGGCGTGAATGCCCGCGCCTACTTCGTCAGCTGGCAAATCGACGAGGACCCATTTGGCGTCTATGCGCCAAGTCCCATCCTGCTGGGTCAGCGTGGCCACACCCGCGACATCCGGCTGGCCCTCATCGCGGATGAGATCTACCGGCCCGGCGGCGCCATCGACGTGGACTGGCGCATCGCCGAGACGCTGACGATGATCATCGGCGGAGAGGTCTTCTCCGACATCAACAACGGCATCAACCAGACCTCGTGGGAGAAGGACACGCTCGGGACCTGTCCCGCAGGCTACGTCTACGACGAGTTCGACCCGTACCTGCGGTGCAAGATCATCGAGCGCCAGATCACCGACGAGCAGCGGACGACGGGCGGCGGCTTCGTGTCCTTCGACTGGAAGGTGGACCCACGCGTGGCCCTCAACGCAGGCGTGCGTCTCCAGGTGTCGAGCCAGTTCGGCAGCACGCTGCTCTATTCGGGCGGCGCGGTCTTCAAGGTCGGCGACGCTACCCACATCAAGCTCTTCGCGAGCTCGGGCCTGCGCCCACCGGCGGTCGTCGCGACGAACGTGAACCCACAGACGGCGTCGGGTGTGTCGTTCAAGCCGAACCCCGATCTCGAGGCCGAGACGTCCAACAGCTTCGAGCTCGAGGTGAACACGACCTTGCTCAAGGATGAAGGCGTGGTGCGCGACCTGTTCCTTCGCCTCAACGGCGCCTACACCATCCTCGACAACGTCATCGGCCGGCCGGCCGGCGTCTATCAGAACTCGGCGACGCGTGACCTGGCGACGGCCGAGGCGGTCGGACGCCTGCGCTTCGAGGCTGGCCACGAGCTGTGGGCCAATTACGCCTGGACGCGGGTCTACGACGAAGGGGCGCCCGGCGGGCGGCTCGAGAACTTCTCGGAGCACGTCGCCAATGTCGGTGGCAAATTGAGCTTCTTGGATGACCGCATCGAGCTGAGCGCGTTGATGACCTTCAAGAGCAAGATGAAGGACCTCAACCGCCCTGCCCTGTACGACCCGAACCGCCCTGACTACTCGTTGACCTGTGAGGCCATCAACGGGGGCGCTCTGCCAGCCAACCACCCGCTGCGCGGCGCATGTAGCGTCCTTGGGCGCGATGACGCCCTGTGGGTCTTCCCGGGCTGGTCGGTCATGGAGGAGATTCAGCCGCTCGTGCTGCTCGACGTCGGGGTGCGCTTCAAGAACATCTGGCGCGACCTGACGCTCAGCCTGTTCGCTCACAACGTGCTCGACCACCGCTATTTCGAGCCCGACTTCTTCTACGACTCACGAGTCATTGCGCGACCGCAACCCAAGCCGGGATTCGCCTTCTTCGGGCAGATTTCCATCGGACTCTGATCGCGATGCCGGGACCCGGGGCCGCGACAGCCCGGTAACCGTTTGATTTGACTCGGGTTTTGGCGCCATTTCGGCGTTGACAGGGAGGGTGCGCTGCGCTAGGTTCCCGCGTCCCGCCGAGACCGTCGGGACCCGCGAAAATCCAAGCTGAACGCGGCTTTTTGAATCCCTGGGAGTCCAATGGATACCCCTCAGTCGAGCACGCCCTTCGAAGGCAACCGCATCCAGGTCGACATCGCGCAGGAGATGCGGACGAGCTATCTGGCCTACGCCATGTCGGTCATCGTCGGCCGCGCCCTGCCCGACGTCCGCGACGGTCTGAAGCCCGTCCACCGCCGCGCGTTGTTCGCGATGCACGAGCAGCGCAACACCTGGAACTCGGCGTACAAGAAGTCGGCCCGCATCGTCGGCGACGTCATCGGTAAGTATCACCCGCACGGCGACCAGTCGGTCTACGACACCATCGTGCGTATGGCGCAGGACTTCTCGCTGCGCTACCTGCTCGTCGATGGGCAGGGCAACTTCGGGTCGGTCGACGGCGATAAAGCCGCCGCGATGCGATACACCGAAATCCGCATGACGCGCCTCGCCGGCGAGATGCTCGGCGACATCGAGAAAGAGACCATCGACTGGCAGGACAACTACGACGGCTCGGAGAAAGAGCCGTCGGTGCTGCCGTCCGCGTTCCCGAACCTGCTCGTCAACGGGTCGGGCGGTATCGCCGTCGGCATGGCGACCAACATGCCCCCGCACAACCTGCGCGAGGCCATCGACGCGACCATCGCCGTCATCGAGAACCCCGAGATCGGGGTGCGCGACCTCATCCGCATCATGCCCGGGCCGGACTTCCCGACCCGCGCGATGATCCACGGGCGCGCGGGCATCCTGCAGGCCTACGAGACGGGGCGTGGGAAAATCACGGTGCGGGCGCGGGCCGATATCGAGCTCGACGACAGGGGCGACGAGAAAGCCATCATCGTCACCGAGCTGCCGTATCAGGTGAACAAGGCGCAGCTCCTCGAGTACATCGCGGACCTGGTCAAGGACAAGAAGATCGAAGGAATCCGGGACCTTCGGGACGAGTCCGATCGCCAGGGCATGCGTATGGTCATCGAGCTGAAGCGCGGGGCCGTCGGCCAGATCGTGCTCAATCAGCTCTACAAGATGACGATGCTGCAGACGACGTTCGGCATCATCAACCTCGCGGTCGTGCGTGGCCAGCCCCGCGTCCTGCCGTTGAAAGACCTCATCACCGAGTTCGTCCACCATCGCCGCGACGTGGTGACGCGTCGCTGCCGCTACGATCTGGCGCGTGCGGAAGAGCGCGCTCACCTGGTCGAGGGCTTCTTGCGGGCCATCGACATCATCGACGAGATCGTGGCGCTCATCAAAGCGTCGCCGAGCCCGGTCGAAGCAAAGGAAGGCCTGATAACGCGCTTCGCCTTCTCCGAGGTGCAGGCGCAGGCCATCCTCGACATGCGGCTCGGGCGCCTCACCGGCCTCGAGCGCGACAAGCTCATCGATGAGCTCCAGGCGCTGCAGGCGACCATCGGCGAGCTCAAGTCGATCCTCGCCGACGACGGCAAGCTGATGGCGCTCATCGTGGATGAGCTGAAGAAGATCCGCGACCAGCACGGGGACGCGCGCCGCACCGAGATCCTCGATGCGAGCAGCGACATCTCGATGGAGGACCTCATCGCCGATGAGGACATGGTCGTGACCATCACGACGACCGGCTACATCAAGCGCACGCCGCTGACCGAGTATCGGACGCAGAAGCGTGGCGGCAAGGGCCGCTCCGGGATGAATACCAAAGACGAGGACAACGTGAGCCAGCTCTTCGTAGCGACGGCGCACGCGCAGCTCCTGTTCTTCACGGACACCGGGCAGGCCTATCCGCTCAAGGTCTGGGAAGTGCCACAAGGTGGCATCAACGGAAGTGGCAAAGCACTTGTCAATCTCGTGCCGCTCGAACAAGGCGAGAAGGTGCGCAGCATCGTCGCCGTCGAGAGTCTCGACGAGGCGGGCAAGTACCTCGTCTTCGCGACGAAGATGGGCCAGGTGAAGCGCACGTCGCTCGACCAGTTCAAGAACATCCGTTCGGGTGGCATTCGCGCCATCAACCTCAACGACAATGACGACCTCGTGGGCGTGAAGGTCGCGACCGAGGATGCCTACATCGTGCTGGCGACGGCACGCGGCATGGCCATCGTCTTCCCCGTGTCGAACACGCGCCGGATGGGACGCGCGACGCAGGGCACACGCGGCATCAGGCTGCGCGGCGACGACGTGGTGGTGGCGCTCGACATCGTGTCGGCGAGCGGGCTCGGGGTGAATGAAGCCGAGGTCACCGAGGTGGTCGACGGTGAGGTCATCGAGGGCGTCGAGCCCGTGGAGTCCGTCGAGGCGGAGGCGCCCGAAGAGGAAGACGAGGCCGAGGGCGAGGGCGACGACGACGGCGAGGCCGAGGTGGCCGACGACGAGGAGACCTTCCTCATCGTGACGGGCAAGGGTTATGGCAAGCGAGTGCCGGTCAAGCAGTTCCGCATCCAGAAGCGGGGCGGGCTCGGACTGCGGGCGCTGCCGACGAGCGAGCGTAATGGCAATCTCGTGTCGATGAGTGTGGTCGGACCCGAGGACGACCTGATGGTCGTGACGGACCAGGGCACCATCATCCGGCTGCCCATCGCCCAGGTGCGTGCGTATAGCCGCGCCGCCAAGGGTGTGAAGGTCATCGATGCGCGCGGCCAGCAGGTCGTGGCGAGTTATGCAGTGCCGAGCGGCGAACCGGAGACTCCGGTCACGAGCGGAGCGAATCCGGCGCAACCCAGCGCGCCGAGTGGGCCGGCCGGCCTCCAGGATCCGGACATGTCGGATATGGATGAGATGGTCGGCTCCGGCGGGAACGACGAATGAACAAGACCAAGCGACCTAAGAACCCCGCTCTGCGAGCCGGAAACCGCCCGGGCGAGCGCGTCCACAATGCACCTCCAGGGGGCGGGCGTCCGATCAAGCCCAAGGGGCGTGGGCCGATCTTCACAAGGGCGCGCGGCCGCGCCGAAGACGAAGGCGTGGGGCCGAGCGAGCCCGAGCAGCGGGAGAGACCAGACGGTACTGAGCGACCGCGGCGCGAGGGCCCGAAGCCCGTCGCGGCACCGCGCCCGACGCGTCCGAAGTCCCGCTTCGACCCCAATGACCGTCCTCCTCGCAGCGAAGGGCCCAGGCCCTCGCAGGGTGATCGGCCGGCAAAAGCGGAGCGCGCCGAGCGTCCCAACCGGGCCGAGAGTGCCAGCCGCGCTGATCGACCTGCCAAGACCCAGACCGTGCCCCAGGCCGAGAAGGTCGAGCGGACCGAGCGGCCTCCGAGGGCCGAGAAGGTCGAACGTTTCGAGCGGCCTCCGCGTGAGGCGGGCGAGGGCCGTGCCAAGCCGAAGGCGAAGGCGCCGTTCAAGCCGGTCGTCATCCGTACCGGCAGCGGCACCGAGACCGTCAAGGTCCGGCTCGTGCGGGGCAAGTCCAAGCCCTTCTGGATCGGCCACCCGTGGATCTTCTCGGGCGCCATCCAATCGGTCGAGGGTGAGCTCGGGCCGTTCGGGGCGCCGTGCATCGTCGAGGACGAGCGCGACAATCCGCTCGGCTTCGGCCACTACAACCCGGACGGGCAGATCGCTGTACGCCTCCTGTGGCATCGGCGCACGACCGACCTGCCGTTCGCGCCGCCGACCCTCGACCAGCTCATCGACGAGCGTATCAAGTCGGCCTTGTCGCTACGCCAGACCCTTGGGCTGCCCAACGAGCAGACCAATGTCTACCGGCTCATCAACGCCGAGGGCGACTTCCTGCCGGGGCTCATCGTCGACCGGCTCGGCGACGTGACGTCGATCCAGCTCGGGTCGCGACAGATGTACGAGCAGCGCGATGCGCTGGTCGCCAAGCTCGCGTCGCTGCTCAAGACCTCGCGCACGGTCATCTCGGTGACCGAAACGGCGAGCAAGCTCGAAGGGTTGCCGTCCATGGTCGAGCTCGAGCCACCGCTCGATGAGACCAAGAAAGAGAAGGCCCTGGTCGAGATCAAAGAGAACGGCCTGCGCTATCGGGTCGACCTCGAGCATCTTCAGAAGACCGGCTTCTATGTGGACCAGCGCGAGAATCGTCAGCGCTTTGCGGCCTTCTGCAAGGGCAAGACGGTCCTCGATGCGTACTGCCACGTGGGCGGCTTCGGCCTCGCCGCGGCGCGCGCCGGGGCGGCTCGGGTGGTGCAGGTCGACAGCTCGAACATCGCCATCGACGGTGCCCGCGCGGCGGCCGATCTCAACGGCTTCGGGCACCTGACGGAAGGGCTCGTCACCGACGCCATCGTGTACCTGAAGGAATCGCAGGCAGCCGGGCGCCTCTTCGATCGGATCATCATCGACCCGCCGAAGTTCGCTCAGGGCCGTAGCCACCTCGAGGACGCCATCCAGAAGTATGCGCGCCTCAATACGTTGGCGATGGCCGCGCTGGCACCCGGTGGGCTCATGCTCACGTGCTCGTGCTCGCGCCATGTGAGCGAAGAGGACTTCGGTCGTATGTTGACCGAGGCCGGCCATCGGCTGCGCAAGTCGGTGCGGGTACTGGAGAAGTGGGGCCAGCCCACGGACCACCCCACACTCTCGGTGGCGCCCGAAGGTCGGTATCTCAAGTGCTGGTTGGTCAGCGTCAGCGACTGACGTGTCGATGGGTTTCCCTCACGACCGAGGGGGGAAACCCATTTCTCTCGAGAATCGAGAATCTCGATGGCAGTGGGTATCGATGGGTTTGGCGACGACCTGGCCTCGCCGAAGCTAGGGACGACTCAGGGCCCCGGTGCCTACGACCGGCTCATCCAGGTCCTACGTGAGCGACGGGACGACCCGACCCTGCTCGAGCCACTCGCGAAAGCCTGGGCGGGTCGCTCTTTCGAGACCGTGTATGCGCGGCCGCTGCTGCTTTTGGCGGCGCTGCGTTATCGTGCGCTCGAAGGTGGTGACCATCCGCTGGGCTTCGAGGTCCTGATGGACGCGGAGGCGCCAGACCTGGCAACCCGCCTCCTCGAAGCGATGGCCGACCCGCTGCTGGTCGACGTGTTGCGGACCCGCTCGGTCCAGACCAACGAGCCCGGGCGCGCGTTCGCGTGGGGACTGCCCGCGATGGTGCTCGAGCTCACACATCGCCGCTTCTCGCTCATCGACCTTGGCTGCTCCGCGGGGCTCAACCTGGTCGTCGACCGCACCGCCATCGACTATCGCTTCGGCATGAACAAGGTCTCGGGGTTCGACTTCCCCTCACCCGAGGTCCGGCTCGGGCTCGACCTCGAGCCCGTCGACGTGCGCGACGAAGGCGAGGCGCGCTGGCTCGAGGCGTGTGTGTGGCCGGGTCAGCCCGAGCGGCTCGCGCGTTTCAAGGCCTGCCGCGACATCTACCGCAACCGATGGATGGGGGACTCGCCCGTGCCCGAGCTGCGTCGACATACGCTGGGCACTGGCGAGACGCTGGCCGTCCTGGAGGCCCTGGATGGGATCGGCGGGATCGGCGGGATCGGCGGGATCGGCGAAGGCCGCACCCTCATCGCCTACGAGAGCGTCGTGCGTCCCTATATGTCGGACGTGGCGCGGGCCACCCACGACGCGACGATGGACAGCTTCCTCGCGAACGGGCGCAACCGGATGTGGGCGGTGCTGGAGCCCAATGACAAACCGCAGGCCTCGACCCCGATGTCGCTGACCGTGCACATCGCGCGCGGAGGTGGCACGCAGACGATCAAGCTCGCAGAATCTGGATACCACTCCAGCAGTTGCGTGATCGTCCCGGGTGCGGTGAAGCAGCTCTCCGCGCTCTGGCACGAGGCCTGAGGTGACGCCGACCCGGCGTCTGAGCTTCGTCCTACTCGTGGTCGTCATGACGACTGCATGCGTTTCGACGCCGCGTTTCCCGGAAGCCGCCAACGCCTGGCGCGCCGGTGAGAGACCGAAAGCGCTGGCGCTCGCCCGGGCGGAAGTGGAGCGGTTTCGCGTCGGCAATTCGCTTGATGCTCAAGCTATCACGAACGCCTTGGCCGAGCTCTCGGAGGCGTTGCGCACGATGCCGATTGCGCTCCCGGGGGATGGCATGCCGGTCCGTCCGGACGAGCTCGACGAGCCTCCCTCCGGGGAGTCACCGGACGCGCGACCCAAGTCACCGGCCCCGAAGGACGCCCCTCCCACGGACCTCGAAGGCCGGGCGCCACCGCTGTTTCGCGCCACGATGGAGTCCACGCTGCGCAAGGACCTGGTCGCTTCCGGCGCCCTGCGGGTGGTGCGCGCGACGCGGTCGGTGATGCGCCTCGGCATGGATCGCTTCGGGGTCGAGCTGCTCGCGGTCTGTTTCCGGCGCGATGCTTTTACGTCCGACCACGCGCTCGTCGCGTCGTATCCGACGGCGCTGCGCTCGCTCGTCGTGAAGTTTGCAGCCCTCGATGCCCTGGAAGAGCTGACGCGCTGAACAGCGCTCGCGACTATTCGGACGGGCAGCCGGTCACAAGCGTAAGGGTCTCGAGGCCGACGCCGGTGTCCCAGCGGGTGACAGCCCAGCTCGACCCATCGAGGGGGAGCTGCGCGGGAGAGGTGATGGCCCCCGACAACACACCACACGAGAACGTCTCGCTCGCCGTGCAGCCTTCGAGGAGGAGGTCCGCGGTGACGTCCGCGGGCAGGATCGGGTTGCCGGCCGCGACGACCACGATGGTGCCGAAGTCGAGCACGAAGCTGCCATCTTCGGCATCGATGGTGCCGATCGCCTCGTAGCGCTCGCCGACCGGCTGGCCATCGGGAGTGCCAGCGGCGTTGCCGGCGACGGCGAGTGCACGAATCCCGACCGTGAGCGTGTCACCATCGACGGTGAAGTCGGCCTCGAAGCGGATCGGCTTGGACGGGTCGACCGCGACCGCTGCGCCCAGGAGAAAGCGTCCGGACACGTCGACGGGCCCCTCGCACTCACCCGTGACGGGCACGACCCGGAAGGGTTCGCTGCGGTCCACGTAGTCGTCGAAGACGGCCTGGGTATCGGGGCAGCCGGAGATGATGGAGGTCGATGAGAGGAGGCCGAGAACAAGTGCCGAGAGCTTCATGGTTCGTCCTTCGGGCGTGGATTAGAAGCGGTACTGCGCCGAGAGCTCGACGACACCGATGCTGTGTTTGTAGAGGCCGGCGGCGTCGGGGCTGCGCTCCCCTTCAGGAATGCCGGACTGCGACAGGTCGGAGATCTGTCGGCCGCTGGCGTCGGTGACACGACCACGCGGGGCGATGTCGCGGTCGGGGTAGACGATCTGCGAATACTGCAACGACAGGTCGAGGCCGCCATCGAGCGAGAGCTTGGCGCCGAGCGTGAAGCTCAGCTTGTCGCCGTCATAAAGCGCGGGCTCGACCGTCTCGTCCGGCACCGCGCTGCCATCCCAGCCGCCACCGAAGACGAGCTCGAGCCCTTCGCTCGCCCACCAGCTCCCCGAGAGTCGGACGCCCCAGGCGTCCTGCCAGTAGCGGGGTATGATGATGATCTTGCGCGGCGAGTCGGCGCCGCAGCCACCGGTCGCGCTCGTGGTGTTGAGGATGCACTGCTTGTCGAGGACCGACCATCGCGCCCAGTCGGCGAAGGCGCGCACCTGCCAGCACTTCGGCTCGCCATAGCGCACGCCGAAGCGCACGACATCGGGCATCGCCTGGGTGACTTCCGCGTCCTGCTTCAGGTCGCCCGTGATGGGTCCGCCGCTGATGGCCAGGTCGACCTCGCCCGACAAGGTCTGTTGGCCGAAGTTGGGCTGGCTCTGGTAGGACACGCCGATGACGAGCTCGTCGATGGGCTCCCAGAGGAGGCCAGCGCTGAGCGCCAGGTGGACGCCGCTGACGTCGACGCGGGCGCGCCCCTCTTTCAGGCCGCCGCCCGCGACGAGGTCGTCGGTGCCGTCGGCCGTGCGTGCGAGGACGTTGTCGATCTCCGAGATGACCACGTTGAGCCCGAGCCCGAACGAGAGCCGGAGCGGCTCGATGCGATAGGCGAGCGCGCCGGTCGCGTACATCGAGCGGATCGTGCCCTCAATGGTCCACCAGCGCTGCGGCCCGTCGACTGCACCCGGAAAGGTGTCCGAGCTCGCCGTCTGGTCCCAGGCGGATTGCCCGCCGAAGGGCACGTAGAAGCCGAGTGCCGCGCCAAAACCTTCGATCCCGAAGTCGCTACCGACCGCGAAGAACGGGGAGGCGATGACGTTGAACAGTGACGCCTCACCGCTGTTGGCGGCGACGCCGTCGCCCGCCGGCGTGCCTGCACCCGACTGGCCGGGTTCGAGGACCTGGTCGATGGCGCCGGCATCGCGGTTGTATGTGAACGAGCGCCAAGCGAACGAACCCGACAACGCGAGGCGGGTGCCGCCGAGCAGCGAGAGCCCGGCCGGGTTGTAGTAGATCGACCACAGCTCGCCACTCATCGGGTGGCCCCACTCACCCCCAAAGCGCGCGACCAACAGGCCGGTAGCCTTGGTGGATGGGGCGATTGTCGAGACCAGGGCGATTGCGACGAAGTACGACCAGACTTTCACCATGCGACCCTCCAAAGACAGGTTAGCATGGGTCAACCTGCCCTCATAGCCGGCCCGTGCGCATAGGCGAGCCATCGCAAAGCAGCTCGAATCAACCCCGGGCGCGACGACTGGGGCCAAAGAAGATCTCGGTGTCGCCAGGCGGTGAGCGGCCAGGGATGACGTGAGACGTGGAATGGGCTTGGGTTTGGGTGGCACAACAGATAGGCTCTTGGGCGTTTTCGTTGTCCTGCGCGTCGCTTACGAGGAACTTTCATGCGTACTGGTATGGTCATGGCCGGGTTCGTCCTGACACTGGGTCCCGCGCTCGGCTGCGGAAGTGATGAGGCCGCAGGCGGCCTGCGACAGCTCGGCGAGGGCAACGGCCTCGTGATCCTCGAGGACGGCGTCATCATCGTCCCCGATGTCATCGGCGACACCTCGAACGATACAAACGTCGACACGATCGGCCCGGACACGGTCGACACCGTCGGCCCCGACGGGACGGATGTCACGGACACCGCTGACGCCGTGGACGTCGAAGCGGACGTGCCCCCGACCCAGTGCGACGGCGACGAGGCCTGCCCAGCGACGACCTGTGGCGTCGGGCGCTGCGTCGACGGGCTCTGCACGACGGTGCCCGGCAACGATGGGGGTGCATGTGACGACGAAGACCCGTGCACGACCGGCGACACGTGCCTCGGCGGGACCTGCAGCGGGGCCGGCGCATTGGTCTGTGGCGATGATGACCTGTGCACCGAGGACTCCTGCACGCCTGGCGTCGGGTGCGCTTTCGTCCCCAAGAACTGCGACGACTCGAACGCCTGCACAACCGACGAGTGCAAGCCGGCTGTCGGCTGCCTGTCGTCTCCGGTGACATGCCCCACGTCCGACAACCCATGCGAGCAGCCCAGTTGCGACACGACGCTGGGATGCGGCTTCGAGCCACGTGACCTCAACACGGCCTGCAACGACGAAGACCCGTGCACCAACAATGATCGATGCCGCAACGGGTCCTGCGCGGGCGACGCCCTCGACTGCGACGACGGCAATGCATGCACCGCCGATGCGTGCCTCGCAGGTGGCTGCCAGAACACGGTCATCGCTGGGTGCGCGACCGACCAGGAGTGCATCGGACGACTGGCGGGCGAGACCTGCAACGATGGCAACGCCGACACCAGCGGCGACATGTGTGTCCTCGGGTTGTGCCGCGGCTTCACGCTCACGCGTATCGCGGGGACAACGGTGCAGGGGCAGCAGGGGCTCGTCATCGTCGAGACGAGCTACGGGCCCGACGAGTGGTCGGCAGTGTTCTGGACCGCGGACACCGTCTTCCGGAATCGATTCATGCTGGCGCGTATCACGGTTCCGGCGACCCCGGTGCAGTACACGGCAACCCAGCAGGAGCGCCTCATCATCGGTGTTCGCGACGGTTTCGCGGGCGACACGGACGGTCGCCTCTGGCGCTTTGCGGGGGCGGCCTGGACGCGCGCGAATGCCTGGGACGCGGCGCTGGGCACGAGTGGGCGCGGGGGCATCTACGACATCTTCACGGCGCGCGACAAGAACGCCCAGGGCACGCTTGGGACGCGGCGACTTTGGGTGGTCGGCGAGGACAACGAAGAGGAGTGGATTCGTTACTGCGTCGAGGTCAACGGCGGCGTGACCTGCTCGACCCAGGAGGTCGACGACTTCGAAGACACATCGATCCCGACGGCACTTGCGGGTGTGCCGATCTGCGCGGCCAATGGCAGCTGCAGCTCGAGCGCGCTCGTGGTCGGCGCGGACGATTGGGCCGGCGGCGACTTCTACAACGACACCTATGAGAACCTGACGGGCCTCGCCGACGTGTGGCCTGTGGGCCGAGTCCCTGACGAGCCCGCAGAGCGGACGACTCAAGCGGCGGTAGGTTGGGTAACGGGCGGCACGGCGCGTTTCATGGTGGTTGGCACCAACGGGTACATGGTGTTGCGGCGCGCGGATGAGACCTGGACCAACAGCCTGTCGCTCAAGGATGGGCAGAACACCCGGAGCTTCAACGGGGCCTGGGAGGGTTCGGGCCTCGTGGCCATTGCCGCATCGCGGCGGGTCTCGTCCACGACGCTCGCCTATGAGCTGTGGACCGCCCCCTCGGACAGCAACCTCGAGAGCGGGTCGAGCTGGACCGTCCACGAGCTGGGGCGTGGCCCGAACGTGAGCGCGGCCGGCATCTATGACGTGCACGGTCGGGCCAATGGCGAGATCCGGGGCGTGGGCGGCGTCCGTCGTTCGAGTGGGCTCGTCGACTGGGTCGATGGCGCCGTGTGGGTGCGCACGCCGTGAGCGACCTGCGCGAATCACTCGCCATCTCGAGCACGTCGAATCCGCGCCTGAAGAGCGCGGTGGCCTTGCGAGAGCGTAAGGAGCGCGAGCGGACGGGCCACATCCTGGTGGAGGGCCTGCGTGAGGTTCGACGCGCCCTGGATGCAGGCCTCCTACCGGTCGAGGTGTGGACCGAAACCGGCGACACAGGACGCGAAGCGAACGAGCTGACGCGGCGATGTGGTGATGCCGGTGCGCAGGCGATCGTCGCGTCGCCACACGTGTTCGAGAAGCTCGCCATGCGGGAGGGCGGCTCGGGAATTGTCTCGATTTTCGAGAAACCCGCAGTCGATACGCAGGCGGCTTTTGCCGACCGAAACGGTCGGGCGCCGCTCTTGCTCGCCTTGTGGGGCGTGGAAAAGCCGGGCAATCTCGGGGCGTTGCTGCGCACTGCCGATGGTGCTGGTGTGACCTCGGTCATCGTGCTCGAGGGTGGGGTCGACGTCTATGCGCCGCAAACCATCCGCGCGAGCCTCGGGACGGTCTTCACGCAGCCGGTCCTGGGTATGGGGTCGGACGAGCTGAGAGTCGCGTGTCGGCAGCATGGGCTCTCGATTGTCGCTGCGGCGCTGACGGACGCGGCGCGCTTGCCCTGGGAGGTCGACCTGAAGGGACCGACCTGCATCCTGCTAGGGTCGGAGGCCCACGGGCTTCCGACTGAGTGGCTCGCAGTGTCGACCGCGATGCAGATCCCCATGCAGGGCGCAGCCGACTCACTGAACGTCGCGGCAGCTGGGGCCATTGCGCTGTACGAGGCGATGCGTCAGCGGCACTGACCTCGCGAAGTGGGCCACGCCGCGAAGCAGGTGAGACCCTACTCCGGGTTGCAGAACTTGACCTTGTCGATGACGCCCTGAAAGGCCTCGGTGAGCTCGTTCTCGCTGCCCGCGGGGATGTGTGTGCGCAGCCCGGTGCCGCCATTGTTGGCGATGACGTCGAGCTCGCCCGGGTCGCCGCCGAACGAGTAGCCGATGGCGAAGGTCCTGACCTTGTGTTGTTCGTAGAGGCCGGCCGTCGCGGTCGCGAGGAGGAACCGGATGCCGGGTCCGGCCGAGTCGAAGTAGCAACTGTCCTGGCCATCGGACAAGACGATGAGTGTGCCGCCGAGCTCCCCAAAGATGGACGCGGCGTTGAGGCGGACGGCTTCGACCCCTTCTGCGAGAGGGGTCGCCCCAGACGGCGGGTTGTCGGTGAACCAATCGTCGAAGGCGGCGGCGTTGTCGTCCGAGAACGGGATCTCCAGCGAGGCGCTGACCTCACAACCCCAGGTGCCGACGTCGGGAAAGCTCTTCAGGCCAAAACGCAGGTCGGGGTTGTCGGCGACGAGCTGCGCCACCGAGCTCTGCACCTGGGCCCAGTGTGGGCTCATCGAGCCGGAGTAGTCGACGAGCAACAAGACCCGCGACGAGCACTCGTATGGGAGGCAGGTGCCAGCGATGTCGCCCGCGGCCGTCGGCAGGCAGGCTTGCCCTTGCGGGCATGTGAGGGTCGAGCTCCAGAAGGCGCCATCGTCGGAGCAGAGACGATAGGTCGTCTCCGAGAGGCACTCGCTGCGGTCGGGCGTGCACGCCTGGCAGGCCCCGTCGACGCAGCTCTGGCCGGGCTCGCAGTTGGTGTCCTCCTGCCACTCGACCTCGCCCGAGGTGCACCGCGCCCGCGCCTTGGTCGCGTTCACGCAGGTTTTCTCGAGGGTGCAGCGTTTGCATCCGGCCTCACCACCATTGGTGCAGCGGAAGTCGAGCGGGCAGGTGAGCGTGTCCGACCACGACTGGGCGTCTTCGGCGCAGCGGCGATAGGTCGTGTCCGAGAGACACTCGACCAGGTTCTCGGTACAGGCCCGGCACTTCTCGTTGGCGCAGAAGAGCGGCGCCTCACATTCGAGGGCCGGCCCGTAGCCACCGCCGTCGCCAGCGCAGACCTGGAATTGTTCGAGATTCAAACAATTGACGGCATCGGGCTCGCAGATGGTCGCGCGACAGAGGCCGGTTGCGGGTTCACATGCGCTCGCCCCGGTGCAGGCCGTGATGTCGCCAAAGCCGTCGCCAGCTTCGTTGCAACGCGCCGACTCGAGTGGGGACACACAGAAGAGCCGGTTGGGTGGGCACACGGTCCACGGTTGGCTCGTGTCCGCGACGTCAGGGCGGATGTCGGCGATGTCGGTCGAGGTGTCGACCGTGGTGTCGCCTGAAGTGTCGAGAGGCGCGTCCGTGTCGCCGCAGGCGGCGAGACAGACGATGAGGCTGAGGGCTGAGATGGCGCGCATGGTCGACTCGGTTCAGGCGTCGGGCAGGCCCGGGGACTGAACGCGTATGCGCGATTGACGGGCTCGATGCAAGCCGCGGGACGACAACGCCAGGGGCGAGCACGTCAGCCCCGGGCGCGCGGTCAGCCCGGTGTCGCCAACAGATACGCGACGAAGCCGCCAAGGCCCATGAACACGAGGGCCGCCACCCACAAGATGATCTGGGTGCGCTTGCGGCGTGAACGGCGGCGCGACGACAACGAGCGTGTGCTGAGACGCGGGGCCATGTCACCGACGAGTGGCGTGTGCGATGGCTCGAGTTGTGGCGACAGGCGGCGACGGGCTTCGACCTCGAGCTGTGCGAGCCAGCCGACGACGAGACTCGCCTTCTGGGGTCGGTCATCTGGGCGCTTCGCGAGCAGCGCCCGGACGAGGTCGCCCCAGGCCTCGGCGAGAGCGGGTGGTACGTTCGGCAGGACGAGCGGAGGTGGGGGTTCGTGGACGTGGGCCATCGCCAGCGCCATCGCCGAGTCGGCCGAGAATGGCGGGCTGCCGGTCAGCATCTCGTAGAGGATGACGCCGAGGGCATAGAGGTCAGCGGTCGGCCCGACCTTCTTGCCCATGGCCTGCTCGGGCGCCATGTACTTCGGGGTGCCGATCATCATGCCGGTGCGTGTCATGCTGACGTCGGCCGTCATGAGGCGGGCGATGCCGAAGTCCATGACCTTCGTGACGTCGTTGTCGCCGTGATACTGACAGATGAAGACGTTGTCCGGCTTGAGGTCGCGGTGCACGATGCCGAGCTCGTGGGCCTCGGCGAGCGACTTGGCGATCTGCTTGCCGATGTTCGCGATGCGCTCGAGTGGAAGCGGCGCTTCACGCGCGACGACATGGGAGAGAGGCGCGCCCTCGAGCAGCTCGAGGACGAGATAGAGCATGCCGGCCGGGGTCTCTCCAAAGTCGATGACCTGCACGGTATTGGGGTGACGTAGGCGCGAGGTGGCCAGCGCCTCGCGTTTGAAGCGTTGGGAGAGCTGGTCGTTCTCGACGCCGGGGATCTGCTTCAAGACCTTGACGGCGACGGGGCGGTTGACCGCGAGCTGGGTGGCGCGATGGACCGAGCCCATGCCGCCCTCACCGATGAGCCCATCGAGCCGATACTTGCCATCGATGACATCGCCGACGCGTAGGGCCGAGGTCGCCACCGGCCCGGGAAAGGGAGCGGCGCCCGGGGTCGGCATCCCAGCGAGCCGGGGCGGAGACACGACCGGCAGCATCGGAGGCAAGGCCGGCGTGTGGTCCGAAGGCGGACGCGCGGCTGGCAGGGAGCCGTCGGGACGCACCGCTGGACCCGAGGCCTGCGATGGGAATCGCGCCGGGGGTTGGGGTCGTCCTGTGCCGTTGTTGCGGGGCGCCATCGAAGCTCTCGAGGTCAGGCTCGGTGAAGATGGGAGGGACGAGCCGCGCTCCGACCAGAAGCGTCGTCTTCTTCAAGTGTATCCAGGAGCTCGCTCGGGTCGCGGCACGGGCGGGCGCAGACCGGCAGCTGCGCCGGTCTCAAGATCCGCTGATTCGAGAGGCGCTGCAACCGTGTTTTCACTCGACGGTTCCGAACGCCTCGGGGCGCCCGGAGTCGCGCATCAGCTCGTCGTACCAGGCTGCCATCGAGGCGTGGTGCCGGGGGCGTGTGAGGTGGATGCCGAGCACCTCCGCCGCGATGATGCCCGAGTAGGCGATGGCACGTGCGCGCTCGTCGAAGTTGCCTCCGAAGCGGATCGCTTCGAGCGCCTCACGCACCCGACGTGCGAGCAGCTCTTCGGTGCGCTGGGACACCGCGGGCGAGGCGAAGGCCTTGGACAGCGACGCGAAGTGCGGCGCCAGGTCGATGGCGTGGCCCGCTGCGGGGTCGGCGGTCGAGGGTGACTCGGCCGTGAGACGGGCCGACTCCTTGTGGGCGGCGCGTTCAAGAAATCGTGTGATATCTTCTAGTTCGAAGGGCTTGGTGACAAGCTCGAGGCCAGCGGCCTGCGCCAACTGGGCAAGCCGCGGGTCGGTGTCGCCCGTCATCAAGGCGACCTCCATCGAAGGGTTGTTGCGATGCAGGTACTCGCCCAGGACGAGGCCTTCCATGCCGGGCAGGCGATGGTCGAGGAGTGCGACCTCGAATGTGTAGTAGGGCAACTGCTCGAGGCCAGCCTCCGCCGAGCCGACGGCGACGACCTGATGGCCTTCGGCGAGAACGACTCGGGAGACGAGGTCGCGAATCGCCGGGTCATCGTCGATTACCAGCACCGTGAGATAGCCCTGGTCGCGCCATGCCATAGACGCAGCTTAGGCTGATTTTGCAGTCCGCGCCAGCCGCGGTTAGGATGAAGGCCGACCGGCGAGAGACGCCGTACCCGCACCGTGCCCGTCACCCGGAACAGGCGTCCCATGTCCCACATCACCCGCCCCTCGGACCGCCCCCGACGCAAGAAGAAGACGGTCGAGACCCCCGAGGTCCACGTCCTGGAGCTCGCCGCCCTGGGCCAGTTGATGCTCGGCGCGGCCTGGTCCGACGGCGACAAACACGCGGTGGAGATCGTCGCCATCGCCGAGCAGCTCAAGGAGTTCGTCGACACGCCCGAGCTGCCGCCGTACGTGGTGGAGTGTATGGACCGCTTCGACCCCGCGACCTTCGACGTGGCGGAGACCTGTAAGGGGCTGCGCTTCGAGAGCGACGAGGACCGCCTCGGTGTCCTGAAGCTGCTCGCGCGCATCGCCGGCGCGGACCGCTACCTGCACCCCGCGGAGATGGAATACCTGAAGCGCTTCGCCACGGCGGCCGGCCTCGACCCCGACTCGATTCGCATCGAGATCGTCTGAACGAGACGGGATCGGCCCCTGCCGCCCCTCCCGCAGGCCCGCAACATTCACTCGCAATGACTGGGCCTTACATCGATCCAACCTGGCTCGGTAAAGGCGCAAACGACCTTTCCTCGAGCCGCGGCGTCATCTAGGGTGCGCGTTGTCCGGGGCCCGTCGCCTGCCCCACGCGGAGAGACTCATGCACCCCCACACCGCCCGAGCCCTCGCGCTCATCGCCCTGTTGTCGTCTGCATGCAGCTCGGACGACGGCTCCACCAACGGCGGGTCCGACGACACCCGCAGCGACGCGGCCGAGGTCTCGTTCACCGACACCACGCCCGACACCGGCGCCGCCGACACCACACCAACCGATGTCACGACCGACACGGCGCCGGATATCGCCGGCGATATCGCGCCCGACACGAGCAACGACGGCGACTCGACCGGCCCCTGCAACACGTTCGGCTGCCCATGCAGCGGCAACTCGGACTGCCTCGATGGGCTCTGCATCGAGAGCGAAGACGGCCGCGTCTGCTCGGTGCCGTGTGTGACCCAATGCCCTGGCGACGGCTTCGCTTGCCTGCCCGTGACCCTCGGCGGCGCGGACCCGTTCACTGCGTGTGTGCCCTTGCACCCGCACCTGTGCAAGCCGTGCCGGCTCGATACCGACTGCAAGAACGAGCTCCTGCCCAACGCCACCGCGCTCTGCATCCCGGCCGACGACGCGGGCGAGGGCAGCTTCTGTGGCAGCTCGTGTGCGACGGCCCCCTGCCCTGCCGGCTATGCGTGCACCGACGTGCCGCTCGATGGCGGTGGCATCGCCAAGCAGTGCATCCCGTCGGAAGGTCTCTGTGAGTGCCGTCCGAGCTGGAGCGCCATGAACCTGTCGACCGACTGCTATCGCGCCAACGCCATCGGGACGTGTCCCGGCGAGCGCACCTGCGGCACCGAAGGGCTCACGGCATGTAGCGCAAGCGTCGCCGCGGTCGAGACGTGTAATGCCATCGACGACGACTGCAACAGCCAGACGGACGACATCGCGGCCGCGGCCTGCACGATCGACAACGGCAGCGGAATCTGCCCCGGGACCTCGGCCTGCAGCGAGGGCGAAGAGGTCTGCCTTGGGCGCGCCGCCACATCCGAGAGCTGCAATCTCGTCGACGATGACTGCAACGGCCAGACCGACGAGTCCACCTGCAGCGACGGGCTCACCTGCACGGCCGACCGCTGCGCAGGCGTCAACACGTGTGACCACCCGCTGCTCGCCGGCTTCTGCCTCATCGGTGGCCAGTGCATCGCCGAGAACACACCCAACCCGGCCAACGCTTGCCAGCGCTGCCTGCCCGCGACCTCCACGACAGCCTGGTCGGGCGACGGTGCCGGCTGCTTCATCGGCGGCACCTGCTATGCCGATGGTGCGCTCAACCCCGCCAACGCCTGCCTGCGCTGCGACGCCGCCGTACCGACCTCTTGGTCCGCCGCGACCAACGGCACCTTCTGCAGCGACCTGGACAACTGCACCGTCGTCGACACCTGCCAGTTCGGCCAGTGCGCCCCGGGCGCGCGCCTCGACTGCGACGATGGCGTCGACTGCACCGCCGACTCGTGCACCGTGGACGGCCAGTGCAAGAACGCCGTGCCTGTCGACCCCATCGAAGACTGCAGCAACGGGCTCGATGACGACTGCGACGGGCTCACCGACGAGGGCATGCCCGAGCAATGCGGCGACGTGGCCGACAACGACTGCGACGGCCAGACCGACGAGTCCGCCAACACCTGGGGCGAGACCTTCTTCGCCCGCGGCTGGGCCGCGACCTCGCCTTCGACCATCGCCATCTACACGAGCGAGGGTGGCACCGCGTTCGCCGCCCCCAAGGTCATGACGTTCCCCGACACCCGAGCGTACGGGATCACCGCCATCGGCGACTTCGACGCCGACGGGTTCCGAGACCTCATCGTCAGCTCCTACAACCACGGCGCGCGCACGACCTGCGCGACCACCGCGAACTGCGCCACCGGCCACACCTGCTACGGCGGAACGTGCCATCGCAACTGCACGCAGCAGTCCGATTGTGGTTTTCGCGACCAGTGCATCGATACCAACGAATACGCGGCCAACGACTCCTATTGCCTCTCGTCGACGAGCCTGTTTCTCGCGCGTGAACGCTGCCCCGACGGCAACGTCGAGCTCCTCACGCTGCAGGCCATCGACGCCGGCGCATCGGTCGCCGCCATCATCGACGTCAACAACGACGGCCACCTCGACATCGTCGCAAAACACGCCTGGGCGCGACGCTCGGGATATACCCTCATCAACGCGGGTGACCCGGGCAACCTGGCGTTCACGCGGCTGGACACCCGCCCGGGCGACGAGACGATTCCGGCGCTGCCGATGGACACCGCGACGTGTACCTGGGTCTACGCATTGTCCAAGAACGCCAAGGACATGAACGGCGACGGGCTCGTCGACATGCTCGGCTTCTGCAACCCGAATGGCGGCAATTCGCCACCGACCCTCTGGGTCTTCCGCGGGCGCGGCGACGGCAGCTTCGAGCGTAAGGTCGACCTCGCGCAGAAACCGATCTGGCCACTCAGCCTGCTCACGGCCAATGACTTCGACGGCGATGGCGACCATGACATCATGGGGGGCCTCGATGACGACGGGAACCCGGGTGCGGCGTCGATGCTGTTGAACCTCGGGGGTGCGCTGGGCCAGCTCTGGACCGTGGCCTACCAGATCCTCGACGTGACCCCGACCAACACGACGGGCAGCGACGCCCCCGGCCTCGGCAACGGCACGAGCTTCGACTACACGGGTGATGGCTACCCCGACCTGCTGCTGAGTTGGGCCCCGGACATCACCGCCTGCAGCTACGTCTGGAATGCGAGCTGCACGATCAGCGACCTGGCCCTCTTCCCGAACGTCACGGCCAACCCGTGCGGCGCGGGCCAGACTTGCAACGCGAGCAACCAGTGCATCGCCTGCACGCCGAGCTGCACCGGGCGTACCTGTGGAAGCGACGGCTGCGGCGGGAGCTGTGGCGATTGCCTGTCGAGCGAGGTTTGCAGCGCGGCCGGCGCGTGTGTGGCTCGCGACGCCTGTGTCCCGAACTGCGGCGTTCGCACCTGCGGCGACGATGGCTGCGGTGGCCAATGCGGAACGTGTGCCGCTGGCCAGGGTTGCGTCGCTGGCCAGTGTGCGGCCTGCACGCCGAGCTGTGCCGGCAAGACCTGCGGAGGCGATGGCTGCGGCGGTCAGTGCGCCTTCTTCGGGGCACCGGTCAGCATCACGCGCGACAGCAACTCGCGCTACGGCGAGTCGCCGACCAACACACCACCGACCGCGCCGGGAGTTGCGATTCTGCCGGCGAGCCCGGCGGACAACGACGACCTCGTCTGCGCCGTCACGACGCCGAGCTACGACCTCGACGCGGTGCGCCTCGAGTACCGCTGGTTCCGCAGCGGCGCGTACGCCAAGGACGTCGGCAACAAGGCCCGCGTCGCCCGGACGCTGACCGGCACGGGCCAGGTCTGGGAGTGCCGCGTGCGAGCCACCGACGGCGTCGAGTGGTCGCCCGTGAGCTCGACGAGCGTGACGATCAACTGAAACGCCGACATCGCGCCCCACTTCGAGGACCATGAATCACACACTCACGCTCGGCTCCGTTCCATTCGAGGTCGTCTTGCACGAGCCTCTCGAGGCAAGCCAGGTCGTCCTCTTCGCGGCCGGGGCGGGCGGCTCCCCCGAGCGTCACGCACCACTTCTGGAGGCGCTGGCAGGCTGCGGTCTCGCAGTCGTGGCGCCCCACTTCGAGCGCCTCGTTTCGCCGCGGCCCTCCATGCCCGAGCTGATCGAGCGGATGGGCCGTATACGTGTCGCACTCGACACCTTTGGGCGGTCCAGGCCGGTCGTGGGCGTGGGCCACTCCATCGGCGCTTCGCTGTTGCTCGCGGCCGCGGGCGCAACGATGTGGCTTGGCCCTGGAAGCTCGGTGCCACACACACAGATGGGGCTCACAAGACTTGTCCTGATGGCCCCTCCGACGGGGTTCTTCGCGGTACCTGGCGCGCTCGATGCGGTGAATGTGCCGATCCTCCTCTGGAGCGGCGCGCGCGACACGATCACCCCGCCCGCGCAGGCCGAAGTCATCAAGCGTGCACTCGGCGACAGGGTCGACCTGCGCATGGTCGAGGCGGCGGGCCACTTCACCTTCATGCACTCACCGCCGCCGCACGTAGTGGACGATGTGGAAGGGCGCGACGTGATCCTCGAGACCCTCACGAGGCAGACCTGCCACTTCGCCAGGGAGGCCAAGCCGAGCTGGTGAGCGGGGTTCCGGCGATGCGATGCTTGATGACACAGATATCTCGAGGATCGAGATATCTCGACGGATTGTCGTCCAAACGTTCGAGGGTCGTGAAAGAGGGAGTGAGCTCCGCCTTGACGTAGCTCACTCACCGTCGTGTCACTCGAGGTAGGTGTAGCCTTCGAGTCCTTCGCGCACTTCGGTCAGGTAGCCGGCGCGCTCGTCGTGAGGCATCTGCGCCTCGTCGAGGCGGGCCGACAGCTTGAGCAGGATCGACTCGGGGTTGTAGTTCACGTAGCGGAGCACCGAGTTCACGGTGTCGCCGCTGATCGGGTTCTCGACGACGATCTTGCCGTTGGTGTCGATCTCGACGTCACACGAGTCGGTGTCGCCGAACAGGTTGTGCATGTCGCCCAGGATCTCCTGGTAGGCGCCGATGAGGAAGATGCCGATATTGTACGGGCGCGCCGGGTCCCAGGGGGGGATCGGCAGCGTCGACTCGAGGCCCTCGCCGTCCACATAGAGCTCGATGCGTCCGTCGGAGTCACACGTGATGTCCTGGATCACAGCGCGCGAGTCCGGGCGCTCATCGAGGCGCTCGAGCGGGAGGATCGGGAAGACCTGATCGATGCCCCACACGTCGGGCGTCGACTGGAAGACCGAGAAGTTGAGGAAGAGCTTGTCCGCCATCTTCTCGTTCAGCGCATCGAGCAGCTCACGTTGTTTGCGGCGCCGTGGGTCGAGGCGCTTACGCAGGAGACGGCAGCAGGCGTGATAAGCCCGCTCGCACCAGGCGCGGTCGGCCAGCGAGAGGCCCGCGTGGATGAACTGCGTCAGCGCGTCCTGGTAGGCGTTCATGACGTCGTGCCACGCCTCGAGCACGTTGAAGTCGGGCCCGCCATCACGCAGCCATTCGTGCAGAGCCCAGAGCTCATCCACGATGGTCGGCGCGTCGTCGTGGGGCTTCTCGGGGGTCGAGTCCTCGACCTGCTCGATGTCCGATACGTTGGTAACGAGCACCGCGTGGTGAGCAGTGATCGCGCGACCCGACTCGCTCGCGATGTCGGGATGCGGCACGTCGGCTTCGTCGCACAGCTCGCGCACGGTCTGCACGATGTGCCAGGCATAGTCGCGCAGGCCGTAGTTCATCGAGAAGTGGCTTCGCGAACGGGTGCCTTCGTAGTCGACCGAGAGCCCACCGCCGACATCGATGCAGCTCACGGGCACACCCATCTTGCGCAGCTCGACGTAGAAGCGCGCGGCCTCCCGCAGGCCCGCCTTGATGTCCTGGATGTTGGCGACCTGCGAGCCGAGGTGGAAGTGAAGGAGCTCTACGCAGTCCACAAGCCCCACAGCGCGGGTACGCGCGACGAGCTCGAGGACCTGAAGCGGGGACAGCCCGAACTTGGACTTCTCGCCGCCGGTGTTCTGCCAGTTCCCGCGTCCAATGGACCACAGCCGCACCCGCACGCCGATGCGCGGGATGACCTTCATCTTGGAGGCCTCGTCGAGGATGAGGTCGAGCTCGCTCATCTTTTCGACGACGATCGTCACCTTGAGGCCGAGCTTCTCGCCCAGCAGCGCAAGTCGGATGTACTCGCGGTCCTTGTAGCCGTTGCAGACGACCATGTCGCCCGCGCGCAAGAGCGCCAGGACCGCCATCAGCTCGGGCTTCGAGCCGGCCTCGAGGCCGACCTGGCGGCCACGCACACGCTCGTTGACGCTGATGACCTCTTCCACGACGCGGCGCTGCTGGTTCACCTTGATCGGGAAGACCGGGATGTAGGCGCCCTGATATTCGAGCTGCTGGATCACCTCGTTGAACGCGTCGCGCAGACGGCGCACACGGTTGCGCAGGATGCCCGAGAAGCGCACCAGCGTTGGCAGGCGCAGGCCCTGGCGCTCGCACTCCGCCATCACCGTGCGCAGCGGCACCGCGCGATGCGAAGCGACTCCGTCGGGATGGACCACGACCTCGCCCGCACCGTTGATGTCGAAGTAGCCGTCACCCCAGTGACGGATGTTATAGGTGGAGAGCGAGTCTTCGAGCGTCCAGTCGGTCATCGATGCCCCCTGCCAGGTTGCGGGAGGGGACCCTGCCATGACCCAGTGCCAAAGGGAAGGAGCAACCCCACGACCGGCCAACGCTGTCTCGACCCGATGGCGAGCGGGTCACCGCGAGGGTCGACGCCCCTCCAAACGCTTGGCGAGGAAGAACGCAATCTCCAGACTCTGGGCGTAGTTGAGGCGTGGATCGCAGTAGGTCTCGTAGCTCTTTGCGAGGTCCGCTTCCGACAGCTCTTGTGGCCCCCCGACGCACTCGGTGACGTCCTCGCCGGTGAGCTCGAGGTGCACGCCGCCCAGGAAGGATCCCACACTTTCGTGGGCCTCGAAGGTGCTCTCGAGCTCGCTGTGGATCTTTCGCAGGTCACGCGTCTTGATGCCGTTGTCGGTCTTGGTGCCGTTGCCGTGCATCGGGTCACACGACCAGAGCACCGTGCGACTGGTCGCTTTGACCGCCTCCACGAGCGGCGGCAGGAGCGCCTGCACCTTGTCGGCTCCGAGACGTGTGATGAGGACCACACGCCCAGGACGGTCGTCGGGCTCGAGGACGTCGAGCAGGGCGACAAGGTCAGCGGGCGAGAGCGAAGGGCCGACCTTCACGCCGACGGGGTTCTCGATGCCGCGGAAGTACTCGATGTGAGCCCCGTCGAGCGAACGTGTGCGGTCGCCGATCCAGAGCATGTGAGCGCCGAGGTTGTACGCGTTCCGGTTGGGCTGAACGCGCGTCAAAGCCTCTTCGTAGGCGAGGAGCAGACCCTCATGCGACGAGAAGAGGTCGACCGTCTCGAGGGTCGGGCTCTTGACGCCGGTCGACTCGACGAAGTCGAGCGCGTCGAGGATTCGTTCGACGAGCGCCTCGTAACGCTGTCGATGGCTGTCGCTACGCACGAAGTCGAGCTGCCAATGATGGGGGCGGTGCAGGTCGGCGAAGCCGCCGTCGACGAGCGCGCGTGCATAGTTGAGGGTCGCGGCCGATCGGAAATAGGCCTCGATGAGGCGCCGCGGGTCGGGCTCACGCGCCTCAGGGGTCTCCTCGATCCGGTGCACGTGGTCGCCGCGGTAGGACGGCATCTCGACGCCATTGATGACCTCGGTGTCGGCCGAACGCGGCTTCGCGTACTGCCCCGCCATACGACCCACACGGATGACCGGAAGGCGCGCCCCCCAGGTCAGCACAAGGCTCATCTGGAGCAGGATCTTGAGCTTCGCCTCGATGGGCTCCTTGGCGCAGTCCTGGAACCGCTCGGCGCAATCGCCCCCTTGAAGGAGGAAGGCCCGCCCTTGGGCAGCTGCAGCGCAGTGACGTCGCAGCGCATCGACCTCGCCTGGCGCGATGAGCGGGGGCAGTCCCCGCACCACGTCGACGGCGGCGTCCACTGCGGACTGATCCCGATATCGTGGCTGCTGCTGAATCGGGAGGCCACGCCAGCTCGAAGGGGACCAGGGGCGGGTGAGTTCGGTCATGGAGGTCGGGTTCTCCCAGCGGGAAGGGCGGCGAAAGCGCCACAAATGGAAGAGGCCTGTCAAGCTGCGGCCGGTGTGTCCGGTCGTGCCTGCAGGCCTCTCGCACGAAGGAGCGCCGAGCCGGCGCCCCACATCACATGCTCTGGTCTTCCGTCGGCTGGGTGATGAGGTTGACCTTCTTGATGCCCGAACGACGAACCGTCGCCATGACCTTGGCGAGGTAGCCGTACTGGAGCGAAGCATCCGCCTCGACGTTGACCTCGACCATGCCGGGGTTCGACGCGATGCGCTTCATCTCGTTGCCGAGCTCGGCAGGCGGGATGACCTTACCGCTCTCCTGGGTGTTCGACGACTGGTTGGCGTAGCTCAGGATGATGCGCTGGTCGCGGTCGACGGCCAGCTTGATGAGCGTCTTGTCTTTGGGCGGGGGCTCGACCGACTCTGCCGCAGCCTGCGGCAGGTTGATCTCGACGCCCTGCTCGAGCATCGGTGCGGCCACCATGAACACGATGAGGAGCACCAGCATGACGTCGACGAGCGGCGTGATGTTGATGTCTGACTTCGAGGAGGGAGTCTTGCCCCCGCCTCCGGATCCAACGGACTCAGCCATGAAGTGACCTCAGTTGCCGTGCGTGCCGCGCTGCACGATGTTGAGGAAGTCCTGCGAGAAGCCGTCCATGTCGGTCGACTGCATCTTGATGCGGTTCGCAAAGGAGTTGTAGCCGATAACGGCGGGGATACCGACGAAGAGACCGGCCGCCGTGGCGACGAGCGCTTCGGCGATGCCGGGGGCGACGGTCGCGAGGCTGGCGGAGCCGGACGAGCCGATTTCCTGGAAGGCGACCATGATGCCCCACACCGTGCCGAAGAGGCCGATGAAGGGACCGGCGGACGCGAAGATCGCCAGCATCGAGAGGTACTTCTCGAGCGAGGTGAGCTCGCTGCCAGACGAACGCGCGAGAGCGCGGTGGACGTTGGCGAGGCCGTGCTCGTCGACATGCCACGAGTTGGGCTCGCCCTTGGCCGAGTTGATCTTCTTGATCTCACGGGCGCCGGACATGAACACCGCAGCGATCGGCGACTTCACGAAGCGCTCGCTCTTGGCGTAGGCGTCACCGACGCTCTTCTCGTTCCAGAAGACGTTGAGGAATTGACGATTCTCGTCCTGGGCGCGGCGGAACTGGAGCCACTTCGCGATGATCACCGCGAGACCCAGAACGGTCATGATGACGAGGAGGAGGAGCACGAGCTTCGCGACCAGGGTCGCCCGGCCGATGAGGCTCATGATGTCCGTCGCCTGGCCGCCCTCTGCGCTGGCGAGGAAGTCGAATGCTGCGATGCCGATGTCCATGTCTACCTGAATCCTGTGGTTCTCAGTTGATTAGCCAATTCTCGCGACCGCCAGGCACCTGCCTCACGCTCGTCATTCCTCGCACTTCTGCGCTTCGATTTCCTTCCACTTCTCGTCCCACATTGGCTTGTGCGCCGCCGAGAGGATCAGCGTCTCGGTCTTGTCGTAGAGCTCGATGGTCACGAAGCCATTCTGCGTCCGGAGTGCGTCGACCACGGAGGCGGGAACCTTGTCCGCTTCGAGGGTCCGCTTCTTCATGTAGCAGAAGAGCTCCGAGCGGAACTTGATGAACTCGTCGAACATCGTTTCCGGCTTGGGGATGAGTGTCAGCCCCGGCCACTCGAGGATGGCGGTTCCGATGCCGATCGACCAGGCGCTCTTGGAGAGATAGACCGACTTGGTCTCGAAGTCCTTGTGCGAAAACACGAGGCGGTACTCGTAGTTGTAGACTTCCTGCACTTCGCCCGTGGGGGTTTCGCCGCCGCAATCGCGGGTCGTTTCGAAGATGGGGATGAAGGAGAGTCGGACTGACTCGAGCTGACGTCCCGTGAGGGCCGGAAGCTCGGTCGCCTGCTTTTCGACAGGGCAGGTCCCGTTCTCGACGCCCTCGCGGACGGTGTACGGGAACTCACACTTCGGGGTGCCGTCGGCGTTCTTCTCGCAGACCTTCTCGCCGAGTCCACCGCTCTGGCGACGCCACTGGTCACCGGACAGCTTGTACTTGACCTGGAAGACCTCGACCGTGGCGTCCTTGGGCTCGTACGTGAGCGACAAGGTTCCGTAGATCGGCTTGGCCTTCTGGTCCTCGTCGCGCCACTGGCGCTCCATCGCGAACTTCGGTCCGAGGACGTGGTCGGTTAGGCAGCTCTGCTTGCCGTCCGCGCCGCAAGAGTTGCCCGCGAAGGCCTTGTCCATCCGGGCCTTCGCCTCGGGGTTGGTCAGGATGATCGCGAAGGCGCCGAGTGCCAGGAGGAGCACGAAGAATCCGACCGACAAAGCGACGCGACTCACCCGGAATCGCGCCGACGAGCCGACGAGCCGACGCTCTTCACCGCCGGTGGTGAAGAAGACCTCGGTCGGGTCGGCCTGGGGAGCTGCCGCGACGGGTCGCTCGGCCGGGCGACTCAGCGCCTCTGCTCGGGCGCGAGCGGCGGCAGCAGCCTCGGCAGCGGCCCGGGCCTGGGCGAGCGCGGCGTCCGCGGCGGCCACAGCGGCCTCGGTTTCGGCCGGAAGCGGGGGAGCGTTCGGATCTTTCTGTTCGTTCGACGACATCAGCTCGTGGATCCGTGGGCCTGGAGAGACACACACATCCCGGTTCCGACAGGCAAGTCGGAGAACCGGGACGCACCCGCGCCGGGGGTTCGGCCCTGCGGCGGCGGGATCATAGGGAGTGGAATCGAGGTGTCAAGCACAAGCTATTGGGGCGGACCTCCCAAACGAGGCCGACCTATGCGGCGTCCCACAGGAACGCACCTCAAGGGAGTCGCGGGCCGGACGGCATGTCCTGCCGATCCGGTCCGCTCGAGATCAACCGGGCGAGAAGACGAAGGGCCACTGCACGACGCAGACGCCGCCTTCAGGCTTCTCGAAGGTCATGCGGCGCACGGTCCGCAGGATGCAGTTGGTCGTGTCCGAATCGCCCATCGAGTCGCCCGTCGTCGAGGCCGAGCCGACCTTGCCTTCGGTGTCGATGGTCCAGCGGATCGAGATCTTGCCCTTCAGGTCCTTCTTGACCTGGAGGCGCTGCTCGTAGCAGGCGCGGATGGCGGCCGCGCGGCGGCGCACGACGCTCTCGATGTTGCCCTTCTTGCAGAAGCCGGAGGACTGCGAGCCCGAAAGCGTCAGGTTGCCGACGCGCTTCTTGCCCTTGTCACCGAGCCCGGCCTTCACGCCCTGACCGCCACCGGTGTCGATGTCGCCCATGCCCATGATACGGCCGGCACCATCGCCACCACCGCCGGAGCCGTCACCCGTGAAGCCGAGACCGCCCGACCCGTGACCGAGGACGAACTCGGAGCCCGAGCCACCCATGGCGACCGCGAGCTTGCTCGACATGGCGCCCATGTCACCGCGGAGGACCTCGGCGACGGCGTCCATGCTCGAGAGGTTCTCGGTGAGGAGCTTGTTGAGGCCGATCTGGCGGGGGTCGATGCGCTCGACCATCTTGCCGTCCATGAGCGGGATTTTGGACTCGACGCGCGGGTCCATGTTGGGGTCGCCGAACTTGCCCTCTTCGCCGCCGGCCTTCTTCGAGACGTCTTCTTCCATCTCGACTTCGGCTTCGGGCTCGGGGATGACCTCGGCCACCTCGATCTTCTCTTCCTTCTGAGCCTCGGCCACGGCACCGCCGCACTTGCCGCCTTCGCAGACGGGCGTGCGTTTGATGTCGACGCTCCAGCCGAGGACGGGGAACAGCGCCAGGCCAACCATCACGACGCCCGAGAGCATCGCGAAGGCGCCGACTTCCGTCTTCTGGAGGAGAGGGGCCGGGCTGTGGCCGGGCACCGGGGCGACGAAGTGGAACATGACCTGGGTGTCACCGAGGTCGACCGTGCCACGCTCGCCAAAGGGGAAGCTCGTGAAGGCGACGCCACCGCTCTTGCTGCCGCGGGTGGCAACCTCGGAGATGGTCTTCGTCTTGGCTGCGTACGAGAGGCGGCCGGGCTTGCCAGCGACCGTCGTGTTGAACCCGATGGCGCAGTCGCCTTCGGGCGTGACGCGGAAGTGCGGGAGCATGCTGACGGTGGTGGGGTCGTTGACGCCCTTGCCGTGGTGTTCGGCCACCGAGAACAGACCGGGCTCATAAAGGATACGATCCCCGACGACGCGGTTCTTGTGCATCGTGAGGACACGCAGGAATGGCGAGCTCGCATCCCAGGCCGGCAGCGTCGTCAGTGTGAGCAGGGTGCCCATGATGCCGATGACCGCGCCCCAGACGCCGAGCAGGTAGCCCGTCGACATCGAGACCTCTTCGTACTGCATGAGCTGGTACGCGTAGCTCGAGTTGGCGCTGGCGTAGACGACCCACACGAACATCACGCCGAGAAGCCCGATGTTGATCTGTGCGGTGAGCTCGCGCCGCCCCGACAGCAGACCAAAGGCGCTCGACAGAGCGATGAGCCCGGCGATGGCGACGGCGACCTGCCCGAGGACAGACACCTCGATGCTCGTCGCAGAGACGCCGGCGAGCTCGAAGCTCTGCCAGGGCATGGCCAGTGCGCCCACCATATAGAGGGCGATACCAAGAATCGTTAGAATGTGTCCGGTTCGCATGCCGTGACCTTTCGCGGGTTGGAGTGTCGATGCCTCGACCCCACGGGAGGCCGGACTATATACGGCGACCCGAGATGGTCAAGCCCGAAGGCCAGGACCGTGGTCCTGGAGTGGTTCGGATGGCGCAACCGCATCGGCGGTCGCGGGGCCGTCGACACCACCTGCCCCGGAAAGTTCCGGTTTTCTGAACCGGCTGGTCCGTAGCAAGGGGATCGGCGCGCCACGGGCCCGGTCATCCGGGCGGATGGGCTTCGCGCAGGTGCAGGTCGAAGCGGGCACCATGTGTTAGTATGTGAATCCGGATGTTCGTCATGCAGATGGGTTCGCCAGCGTTGGCTTCGGCGATCGAGGAGTGTCCGAGCCGCGAGACGTCGACCACTGTGACCGCGCCCGAGCCGATGACGTGCATCACGTTCTCGGGGTCGATGAAGGCCCCGGTGTCCTCGTCGAGGCCAAGCCCGATCGCGAACGGGTTGTAGGCCAGGGCCGTGAGCAGCCGGCCGAGGCGGTCGCGCTGGCGGAAGTGCTGGTCGACCACGACCCGGTTCGTCAAGCCGAGACCGGGGCTGAGCTGGCACATCCCGGCGCTCGGCGTGGCCCCGCTGGCGCCATGGGCGATCATGTGCTCGGGCAGGATCGCCGCGCCGGCCGACGTACCGCCGACGATGGCCCCGGCCGCGTTGAGGCGCCGTACGATGCGGGCAACGGGCGTCCCGCCCAGCACGGTCGCGATCCGGAGCTGGTTGCCGCCGGTGAAGAAGACACCCGACGCGCGCTCGAGCTGGTCGAGCAGGTCCACACGGTCGGCGTCGTGGCGCTCGAAGAAGGGGAGCGCGACGGACGCCGCGGCGCCCAGCTCGCGGAAGAGCTGGACGTAGCGTGGGCCCGTGTCGCTGAGCTCGGACGCCGTGGGGATGACCGCGATCCGCGCCAGATCGCCGCCGGCCAACTCTACGAAACGTTTCAGGATTCGCGGGTCCTGGATCTTCTCTTCGGCGCCGCCGACGGGCACGATATAGCCGCGTTCGGCGTCACCATCGATCTTTGACGGACTCATCGAGTCTCCTTGGGCGGCGAGGGGGGCGCCGCTACTTCCAGGTCTGAGGGCGTGGCCGCTCGTGCATGGGGTCGGGCCAAGTCACCACCAAAGGTGCCGAGCCCAGCCGCGGTGAGCTCACCCGCAGCCATCATCACGCGGCCTCGCGCCATGACGAGCCAGGGCGACACACGATGCTCGGTTCCGTCGAGCACCACCAGATCTGCGTCCGCGCCGACGCCGATCCAGCCCTTTCGAGCCGACAATCCAAGCGCCTCGGCGGGATGGAGCGTCACGGGTGCGATGGCCTGCGCGAGCTGCATCCCCGCCTTCACCAGGTCGCGAACGGTCGCCATCAGGGTCGAGGCGCTGCCTACCCCCATGCCGACCATGCGCCCGTCGGCAAAGACCGGCAGGCATCCCCCGCCATCGGAGCTGACGCTCAGCCTCTCATAAGGAAGACCACACGCGATCCAGTCGAGCACGGCGGCACCGGCCATGAGCGTCGACGGGTCGTCGTCCGGCGGGAAGGCCGTGACGTCGAAGCGCGGCGGGTCGGCGCGTCGAGCGAGCGACTTGGCTTCGTCCCAGAGTCGCGGGTTGCGATTGAGGTGGGTCGGCTGCCAGATGCGAGCGGGGAGCTCGGTCTCGGCGAGTGCGCGCGTGATGAGCTCGAGCCCGCGAACACCATCGCCCAGGTGCAGGTGCATGATCCCGGCCTTGTCGGCCGTGAGGCCGCCGACGTAGGCCTCCGAAGCGATGCGCACGACCTCTTCGAAGGTCGGCTGCGAGCTGCGGTGGTCCGAGATGGCGAGCTCACCGACGCCGATGATCGGGTCGACGAAGACGATGTCGTCTTTGACGGAGCCCGTCAGCGTCTTGACCGGGACGTGGTAGTTGCCCGTGTAGCACCAGGCCGAGAGGCCTTCTTCGCGCAGGGCGTAGGCGCAGGCGACGAGGTCACGCATGGTGCGGGTGGCGCCATCGGTGCCGAGCACACCGACCACCGAGGTCACGCCGTGACGGACGAGCCCGGCCAGGTCGACGCGTGGCACGCGGCTGCGAAATCCGCCCTCACCCCCTCCGCCGCCGAGGTGGACGTGGGCGTCGACGAGCCCGGGGATGACCGCGCGGCCATCGAGTGCCACCACCTCCACGTGCTCTTTGAGGGGGCCAGTCGCGACGCCGGCAAGCCTCCCCATGGCGACGACCCGGCCACCCGCGACGAGGATGTCGGTGGGTTCCGGGGGGTCGGTGGGGTTTGTCCGCGAGTGGAGCGGGCAGTGGACGCGGCCGTCCTGCAGCAAGGTGAACGAGCCCATGGCGCGTGGGGGAATAACGAAAACCGCCCAGTAAGGAAAGCGACTAGTGCTGCGGCGCAGACGTAGTGACCTACGTCTGCCCGTCGCTTCGCGCCGGTCGCCTTCGGCGAGCCGCGGACTAGACGATCGGATTGGGGCTGCGCCCCAAGCCCCGCCCGCCCTTGGCGAGCCTGGTGCCTCGACGCGGTGATAGACGAATCAAGATGGTGGCGCCGAGGCACTAGTGCTTCGACCGGAGCGCTTCGATCCGGTCGAAGCGCCAGGGCGACGCGAAGCGGCGTGGGGGTCGAAGGGGGTGCCCCCCCTGTCCAATCGGGCTAGAGCCGGGACGCGCGAAGCGCCCGACGTTCGCAGAACGGCGGCGAGGCATGAGTCATCCTGCCGCGGTCAAGGCACTAGTGGCGTGACGTTGTGCGGCTTTGTCGACAGCGATGGAGATCGGTGCCATCGTCCGGACGCTTCCCGAAGCCCCGGCAGCTCATGTACGCGTACAAATACGACAGTATCGCCCATGCCGAGCACGAGGTCCTCTGCCCCCTGTCGCGCCCGAAGCTCGACTACCTGATCGACAATCTGGGGCTCGGACCCGATGCCAAGGTGCTCGACCTGGCCGCGGGCAAAGGCGAGCTCTTCATCCGTATCCTCGAGCGCTATGGCTGCAGCGGCGACGCCATCGAACCATCCCCGCTCTTCCAGGCGGCGATGCGGGCCGAGATCGCCGGGCGCCTCGAAGGCGAACGCGCCAAGCTGCTCGAGTGTGAAGCCTACGAGCTCGACATCGAGCCCGAGACCTACGACCTCATCGTGTGCTGCGGCTCGCGCCCCTTCGGTGACCTGCGCGAGACCTTCGCGCGCGCCTGGGCCATGGTTCGAACGGGCGGGCAACTGTTGATCGGAGAGTGGCATTGGAACGATGAGGAGGTCGAGCCCGACTACCTCGAGTTCCTCGGGTGCGGGGAAGACACCTACGCGACCCACGACCAGATCGTCGCGCTCGGGGTGAAGGAGGACTTCACCCCCATGTACATGACCACCGCGACCCGCGACGAGATCGACCATTACGAGAGCCAGACCACATGGTCGGTCGAGCGTTGGCTGCGAGGCAATCCAGGCGACCCGTTCGCTGCGGCCATTCGCGAACGCAGTCGGAAGTGGCGCGACGCCTACCTCAAGTGGGGCCGCTACGAGCTCGGCTTCGGGGCGTACCTCTTCCTCAAATAGGGGCGGGGCCGGGCTCACGATGGGAGTTGCCACGCCGTGGTGACGAAGCGACACGAGCTTCCCTTGACATCTCATGGAGCGTTAGCTTGATACCGCGCTCTCGCGGCAGATGAGAGGGAAGGGCAATGACGATCCTGCGCATGACCACGGAGGCTCTCGAGCGGAGCGAGGCGCTACTGGAGCGGCTGCGATACGCACTCGACCAGTCGAGCATCGTCGCCATGACGGACGTGTCCGGCAAGATTACCTACGCGAACGATAAGTTCTGCGAAATCAGCAAATACCCGCGCGAAGAACTCATCGGTCAGGACCATCGGATCCTGAACTCGGGCTACCACGCGAAGGACACCATCCGCGACCTGTGGCGGACCATCGCGCACGGGCGGGTGTGGCGCGGCGAGCTGCGTAACGTCGCCAAGGACGGCTCGGTCTACTGGGTCGACACCACCATCGTCCCGCTGCTCACACCCAGCGGGAAGCCCGAGCAGTACCTGGCCATCCGCAACGACATCACCGAGAAGAAGCGGGTCGAAGCTCTCCTGCGCACGAAGGAGACCATGGCGCAGCTGGGACAGATGGCGGCTGTCATCGCGCACGAGGTGCGAAACCCACTGGCCGGCATCTCGGGTGCCATCCAGGTCATCGCCTCACGCCTTCCACAAGAGAGCCGTGAGGTGCAGATCCTGCGTGACGTCATCGCCCGGGTGAAGGGCCTCGATGAAGTGCTCTCGGGGCTCCTGGACTTTGCCCGCCCGAGGCCCCCTGCCATCCGTTTGTGCAGTGTGCGCGACATCGTCGAGCAGGCCTCGATGTTCTTTCGCGACACCCCGCACCACCAGGGTCTGTCGTTCGACATCGAGGGGCCGGACCTCGCGATCGAGGCGGACCCAGAGCTGCTGGGGCGAGCGCTGCTGAACCTGGTCATGAACGCAGCGCAGGCCATCATGGGTTCCCGCCAGCCCCATGAGATCCGGGACGACGAGGTCATCGGACACGTGCGGGTCGAGATCAACTCTGGTCCCCGCGAGGTGGCAATCGCCGTCGTAGACGATGGACCAGGCCTGCCCGAAGGTTCGGAGGAGCAGCTCTTCAAGCCGTTCTTCACGACCAAGATCAAGGGCACGGGCCTTGGGCTCGCTGTGGTCAAGCAGGCCGTCGACGCGCATCACGGCCGCCTGCACGTGTCGTCGCAGAAGGGTGAGACACGCTTCACGATGGTCCTGCCGAAGTAGGCCTCCGCTGAAAGGTAGCGTTGCGAAGTCTCCACGCGTCTCGACCCAGAGCAGCAAGAACGTATGGAGACAGATCGGATCGTTCGGGCGAGCCTCCCGCCCCTGGCGCGGGGGCGGCCGCCCGACGTTGCGTGTGCCAGCCTTCAGGTCTTGAGGCCGAACTTCTCGAGGCGATAGCGCAGCGCGTAGCGCGTGATGCCGAGCAGCCTGGCGGCCTGGGTCTGGTTGTTGCGGGAGCGATCGAGGGCCTGGATGAGCAGGCTCTTCTCCACCTCCTCGAGGTCGACGCCGCCCTCCGGAAGGATGAAGCCGCTCGTCGTGCGCGGGACGGCCTCGACGCGACCCGCATAACGGATCTCGTTGGGCAGGTGCGACAACGTGAGGCGCGGCTCGTCGCGATGCAGAGTCACGATGCGCTCGATGATGTTGCGCAGCTCGCGCACGTTGCCGGGCCACTGATAACGCGTGAGGGCGTCGAGGGCGTCGGAGTCGATGCCGTCCAGCCGCGCGTCGATGCGGCGGCGGAAGTGCTCGAGGAAGTGCGACACCAGGATCGGCAGGTCGCCGTTGCGTTGACGCAGCGAGGGGAGCTCGATGGGGATGACCGCGAGTCGGTAGAAGAGGTCCTGGCGGAAGCGTCCCTTCTCCACCTCGACCGAGAGGTCGCGATTGGTGGCGGCCACGATGCCCGCTTCGAGCGGCAGGTCGACGACCCCGCCGACCCGCTTGAACCGCCGATTCTCGAGCGCGCGCAGGAACTTGGCCTGGGTGCCGAGCGACATCTCGCCGATTTCGTCGAGGAAGATGGTGCCGCGATGGGCGACCTCGAAGAGGCCTCGCTTCATCTGACGGGCGTCCGTGAAGGCGCCGCGTTCGTGCCCGAAGAGCTCCGACTCGATGAGGGTCTCGGGGAGCGACGCGCAGTCGATCTCGACGAACGGGGCGTCCTTACGTGGGCCGTTGGAGTGGATGGCCTGCGCGACGAGCTCCTTGCCCGTGCCAGACTCGCCGCTCACCAGCACGGTCGGCGCGTCGATCGCTTCGAGCTTACGCATCGTGTCGAAGACGCTCTGCATCGCCTGCGAGTCGCCGATGATGCTGCCGTAGCTCGTCTTCCGCTTGTCGCGCAGATAGCGCACTTCGACGGCGAGGCGGTCGGCCTCGATCGTCTTCTTGAGCTTGAAGGCGACCTCGCGCAGGTCGAAGGGTTTGGACAGGTACGCGACCGCGCCGAGCCGGGTCGCCTCGATGGCGGACTCCACGGCCCCGTGCGCGGTCACGACGATGACCGGAGTCTGCACCCCGTGCTCGCGCAGCTTACGCAAGCAGGTCATGCCATCCATCACCGGCATCTTGAGGTCGAGGAGGATGGCGTCGGGCGCCTGCTTCAGGGCCTCCGCCAGACACTCCTCGCCGTTCTTGGCGACGGTGACCGCATAGCCCTCCCCACGGAGATGCTCGCTAACCGACCAGCGGATGAGCTCCTCGTCGTCACAGACGAGGACACGCTGACGTGGTTCGTCGACCCGGGTCGGGCGAGTCGGCGCCTGGTTGGAGCGATCATCGATGGGTTGGGCGTGGATGGTCATGACTGGTTCTCACCCGGGGTGTTCTTGACGATGAGGACGGGGCGGTCGGCCGAGCGGAGCACCCGTTCGGCGACCGAGCCGAGGAAGAAACGCTGGAGGCCTTTGCGCCCGTGGCTGCCGATGACGATCTGGTCGACGTCTTCGCGTGAGGCGATGTCCACCAGATGGTCAGGGGGATAGCCGCTCTCGATGACGGCGCGGAAGGCCACCTTCGGGAAGCGCACGCGGAAGGCGGCGAGCTCTTCGTCCAGCTTCTTCTCGGCGCTCTCGGTGATGGTCTGGTCGACGTTCTGGAAGGCGGGGGACAAGGCCGCAAACTCGACCCCGAAGCCGGTCGAGACCGGGCGGTGGATGTGGGCGACGATGACCTCGTCACCCCCGAGGGCCGAGAGCTGAGTCGCGGCGCGTTCGAGGGCGAGGCGGGATTCGTCGGAGAAGTCGAAGGCAACAATCCATTTGCGGGGCATGGGGTCCTCTCGGGTGGTCTGCGGATTTCGAAGAGGCCGCTATTCAAAAGGCGTGAATTAGCAGCATGCGTGCCAAACGGCGCTGTGCCGCCAGGCGAGCATTTTCAAGGGGCCGGACGATGTCGGCCCCCTTGTGAGAAGCTCCATCCTACACCAAGTCGTGTGGTAAAACACACAGGGTGGGCGATAGCGCACCGCCAGGTGATGGAGCGACCGATCCTCGGACTTCGAGCCGATGGCACGCCAGCTTCGCGCGGCCGCAACGCAGTTGTGACAACCGGGCGTCGGTGAGACGCTGCACGCATGGACCCTCACCCCGGTCGTCCCAATCGTATCTGGTGGTTCGCCTTTGGCTACTTCGCCTCGTACGTCCCCTACACCTACCTGACCAAGCAGATCAGCAGCGGGTTCGCGGACCACGAGCCGGTGGCGGGCGCGTCGATGCTGCCGCTGGCGACCCTCGCGTCGGTCATCGGCATGTTCATCTTCATCTCGGTCAAGGGGTGGTGGAAGTACGCGCACCATGTGCAGCTCGGCAGCCTGTCGGTGCCGATTCCGCGGCTCGCGACGTTCTTGTCCGGCTTGTCGACGGCCGCCATCGTGACCACCACGACGCTCGCCTACACGTTCGAGGGCATCTCCATCATCTTCGCCATGCTGCTCATGCGTGGCGGCCTGCTGCTGATTGGGCCCGTCGTGGATCGCGCGACGGGGCGCAAGTTCAGTTCGATTCCGTGGTGGTCCTGGACCGGCTCCGGCCTTGCGCTGCTGGCGCTCGTCATCGGCTTCGCGGAGAAGGGCGGCTCGCAGCTGACGATCGTCGCGGCCATCGATATCTTGCTGTATCTGCTCGCCTATTTCTTCCGGCTGATGGCGATGACCAAGCTCGCCAAGAAGGGCAGCCGCGAGGACGACATCGCCTACTTCGTCGAGGAGCAGATGGTCGGGACACCGATGGCGCTCGTGGTGCTGGCCCTCATCGCGTCCGTGGCGGACAACAAGTTCGGCAGTGAGCTGGCCTATGGGTTCGTCGGGGTCTGGGAAGACCCGATGCTGGTGTTGCTGCTGCTCTTGATCGGTGTGTGCTCACAGGGGACCGGCATCTTCGGGGCGCTCATCCTGCTCGAGCCGCACGAGAACGCGTACACGGTGCCGGTCAATCGGGCCTCGAGCGTGCTGGCCGGGCTCTTCTCGACGCTGCTGCTCATGGTCTTCCAGGGGCGGGAGGGTCCGAGCAGCTACGAGCTGGTCGGAGCGCTCGTCGTGGTGGCCGCCATCGGGGTCCTGGCGTGGCCCGGCATCGCGAAGTACCGGGCGCGGCGCAAGGCGGCGAGGCAGCAGACGAGCTGAGGCCGAGGGTCGGTGGCGGGCGATGGCGGGAAGGTGTGGCCGGAACGCGGCGAGCCTGCTAAGGCGCCGCCATGGCCGAGTTCCGCCCCGCTGAAGCCCGTATCCGAGAGACCCTGCTGGACCTGTGGGCGATGAGCCGCGCTGACTGGCGCTTCGTGAGCGAGCGCCTGTCGCAGTCGTTTCGCGCCAACAAGAAGCTGCACTCGGCCGAGCGACGCATCGTCGCCGAGACGCTCTACGCGATGGTGCGGCAGGCGCGGGCCATCGACTGGGCGCTTTTGCGCGGAGGGGTCGCGAGCTACGAGTCGAACCCCGGGCGTGAGATGCCGCGTGAGCGGGCACTGCTCGAGCTGCTGGCTTATCGGGTGGTCTTCGAGGGGCTGACTGCTGACGAGGCGGCGGGTGAGCGACGCGATGTGGACTGGGTCGCGGTCGCGGGGACACGCGAGGCGATGGCGCTGATCGAGGATCCGGTCGAGCGTTTCGGGCTCGAACACTCGTTGCCGAACTGGTTGGCGCGTCGGCTCATCGAAGAGCCGGGGTTGGACGGGGCGGCCTTCGCGACTTCGATCAATGCGCGCGCACCGCTGACGATCCGGGCGAATCGTATCAAGACAAACCGTGAGGACCTGATTCAGCGTCTGGGAGAACCCTCGCCGACCGCGCCGCACGGGCTCGCGCCAAATGCGACCAGGTGGGCGACCGACGGGATCACCCTGAACGCTCGTGTGAACGTATTCGGGCTGCCGGAGTTCCGCGATGGTCTGTTCGAGGTGCAGGACGAGGCGAGCCAGTTGGTCGCGGAGCTGACGGCGCCGCCGGTCCATGGGTTGGTGGTCGACGTGTGCGCCGGGGCCGGTGGCAAGACGTTGGCGCTTGGCGCACTGATGCGGAACAAGGGGCGGCTCGTCGCCATGGACATGGCGAAGCACAAGCTCGAAGAGCTGTCGCGGCGCGCGCGGCGGGCGGGTGTCACAAGCCATCGTTGGATGACGATCGACCCGGAAGGGGACCTGCCGTCCGAGGCGAAGTCGCTGATTGGAAAGGCCGACCGGGTATTGGTCGACGCGCCGTGTTCGGGTGTCGGTTCGATGCGGCGAAGCCCCGAGGCGCGATGGCGCATGAGCGAGAGTTATGTCGATGCGCTGCCCGAGCTGCAGCTGCGGATCGCGAAACGGGCGCTGCCGCTGCTGAAGGAAGGCGGGCGGCTGGTCTATGCGACGTGCACGATCCTAGCGGCCGAGAACGAAGAGGTCATTGAGAAGCTCATGGCATTCGAGCCGCGGCTGAGCCGGATCTCCGTCAAAGAGATCCTCGGCAAGTCGAAGGTCGAAGGGATCGCCAGCGAGGACGGGTTCTCGCTTCGCACGGCCCCCCATCTGCAAGGGATGGACGGGTTCTATGCGACGGCTCTGCGGCTTGGGTGAGAGCGGGGCTCGGGGCCTTGTCGCGACGGTTGGGTAGAGTCGCGACCTCGATCAGGTGGGCGGCGATGCGGCGGGGCAGGCAGCGGCGGCGACGTGTGTGCGCCAGGCGAGATGCACCGCGGCGGGGGCTTCGAGTTGGGGGAAGTGGCCGATGCCGGGGAGGGTCGTGAGCGACAGTGAGGTCGTCGTGCGGCGACGGGCGGCGGCGAGTGCGGTCGGAAAGGCCTCGGCGGGAAGACAGCCGTCTCTGTCGCCGTGTAGGACGAGGGTCGGGACGGTTGGGGGTGCGGCGAGCAGTCGCCAGGTGGCGGTCAGCTCACGCGGGGAGAAGAGCGCGCGGTAATAGGCCAGGACCTCGCGACGGACGGACGGGTCGGCGTAACGGGCGTCGACGTCGTCGGTGAGTGTGCGCGGGAGCGTGAGGGTGGGCGACCAGCGATGGGCGAGGCGGTCCAGGAGCGGGCGCGAGGTCAGGAGGCGCTCGCCGAGGTATGGCAGCTGGAAGGCGGCGATATAGTCGAACCGGAGGATGGCTGCGGGGTGACGGGCGATGCCACCGAGTGGGTCGACGAGCGGCGGGATCGCGAGCGATGTGTAGGTTGTCAAGTATCTCGAAAATCGAGAGGCAAGGACGAAGCCGAGGATGGCGCCCCAGTCGTGACCGATGAGGTGGATGGGCGCGGAGCCGCGCTGGTGTGGGGCGAGATGGTCCTGCGCGAGCTGGTTGGCGGCCGCGAGCAGGGTGCCTTCTTGGCGGCGGCGGCTCGCGAAGGTGTGGGTGGTCGTCGGGTGGTGGCCCGGCAGGTAGGGCGTAACGACATCGTATCCGTCGCGCTCGAGGAGCTCGCGCAGTGGGTCGAAGGTTGCCGGCCCGTCAGGGAAGCCGTGAAGGCAGACGACCGTGCCGCGTGAGGTCATTGCACGCGGACGAGCGCTTTGCGCACCTGGCAGTCGTCGGCGAAGAGGACGACGCTCTGGGCGTTGAGCGCTGGGCACACGCCGCGCCAGGTCGTGAGCCCGCGGTCGGATGTGCCTTCGTGGGTGAGGGAGTCGCAGGTCTTGTGCCAGCGCTCGAGGTTGCCGAGCGACCCGGTGAAGGCGTCGCCACCTTCAATGAGGACGGTCGTGAGATCAACTCCGCCCATGGGCAGCCGCATGTCGACCCAACGCAGGCCCGCGCCCCACCCTGCCGGCACACACGTGCGAACGCCGTCATTGGGGTCCGACCGGCTCATGTCGTCGTCGAGGAAGTGGAGCTCGAGCCAGCCACAGGGGCACCCGCCGGCCACGCCCGAGGGGCGTTTGGGTGGGGTCGGGAAACGGGCCCAGCCCGACGCCGGAGTCGTCGCGGCCGGCTTCACGTTACAGGTCATGGGTGCCGGCTTGTCGGCGGTCGGGAGCTTCGGGAAGGTCGCGAGACCGGCGACCCAGGAGGTCAACGCGCGGTGGTTCTCAACCGTCGAAGCCTGGCCGGCGGCGAGCTTGGCCCAGGCCTTCTTGTCGGCCTCGGAGGCTGCCTTGGCAGGGGCCGGATGGGCGGCCATCCAGCCGACCCAGTCGATGAAGGCGGCGTTGGCGTCGAGGGCCGCGAGCACAGCCGGGTGGCGGCCGGCGGCGAACTTGCGGGCCTGGTCCAGCTCGGCTTTGGCTTTGGTGGTATCGCCGAGATGGGCTTCGGCACATGCGAGCGCGGAGCGGACGGCGAGCGGGCTGGCACCGAGGCGCTCGGCTTCGCGTAACAGCCCGATGGCGGTGCGGATCTCGGTCGTGCCGTCGCGGACCACGAGCTTGTCGGGCGCGTTGGCCTGGGCGAGCAGGTCGTCGAAGAAGGCGGTGTGTTGTGGGAAGACGACCGTGCACTTCAGGTGCGCCGCGGACGCATAGCCGTCGATGGTGATGAGGCGGCTGGCGGGCGAGGTCGGGGCGATGTCGGCGAGCAGCGCCAGGGCTTGCAGGACCTTGAACTCGGGGATGGGCTCGAGGCGGCGCGCGAGGTGTTTGTCGACCCAGGAGGTCAGCTTTCTTGCGAGTGGGACGTCGCCGAAGAGAAGGCCCGTCGAGACCTCGTAGAGCGACTCGTAGACGTCGAACGCGCGCAGCGCTTCGGCGAGCTTTTCGCGGCGCTTGGCGCGGGCGGGCTCACCGACGTGGGCCTCGACATCCAGAAAGGTGTCGAGTGCCGAATCACAAGCAAGGCGGCGTGTGGAGTAGCCCGCGAGCGCGGCGAAGAAGGCGCCGTGCAGGTCGGCGCGGCCTTCGATCTCGGGGCCGCCCTCGGCCGTCTGGCGTTGGCCTTCGAAGGTGAGGTCGCGGACGCGGTGGCCGAGCTCGTGGCCGACGACGAGCGCGATGAAGTCGACGTCGTAGAGGGCGTCGCTCTGGGCGCGCACGATGAGCGGCCAGGTCACATAGATGATGGGCGTCTCGCCAACTGGGGCCGGGCAGATGAAGGCGCTGGGGCCAAACGGTTTGCCGTCGGGGAGGCGCGCTGAGTCGGCCAGGACGACGAGTGAGGTGGCGCGCCCGGTGAGCGCTCCGAAGACGTTGAAGACACGCTGCCAGACCCCGGCGACGAGCTCGGTCGAGGGGTGGTCCGCGTCGGCGACCGGGGCGCCCTTGACGTGCTCGCAGCTCGCGCGGGCGTCCGCGGTGAAGCCGAAGACGATGAGGGTCGCGGCTGCGAGGGCGCAAAGGGCGAAAAGGGCGCAAAGGGCGCGAAGGGCAGTGGTCGCGAGACGCGCGGGCCGCATGTCAGGGCACCTCTTCCGTGGGATCGGGCTCGGGCTCGGGCTCGGCGGCGCTCGGGTCGGCGACGAGCCGGTAGCGTCCGGTGCCGGTCTGGCCGAAGGCGTCCGTGCAGGTCATGACGACCTCGGATTCGTCGACGGTCGGCTCGAGGGTCGCGGTCGCGAGGAGCTCCCGGCCGCCACCCTCGGCTGGCTCGATGAGAGTCGGCTCGGTGTCGATGGTCACCTCGGCCCACGTGATCGCCAGCTCCGATGACCCGCTGGCCGAACACGTCACCTCGCCCTCACCAGAGACCTCGATGGACATCGAGCTGCCGGGCGTGAGGGTCGCCGTGCGAGGTGCCAGGGATGGCGCCGCTGCGACCCGGACGAGACCCACGGCGAGCTTGTCCTCGACGGTCGCGACGATGGTCGCGGTGCCGCCCGCGTTGCCGTAATAGAGGAGGCTGGCGGAACCGTTTTCGAGCTGGCCGGAGGCCCCTGCGAGGACCACCTGCCCCGCCTCGTCGAGGCCGCGCAGCTCACCACTGTCGACCTGCACGCTCACGACGGCGCCCACGGCGCGGCCGGTGCCGGTGATCTTGATGATGGCCGGAGCCGTGCCGTTGGCGGCGATGAAGGTGAGCTCCTGCGGGTACTCGATGGAGACGGTGAGCGTCGCGACGTCGATGTCCGGGGTCGGGTCGACTGGCACGACGAAGGTGGTGAACGGGTAGCGGACTCCGCAGGCGTCGACGGCGACGGCCTCGAGCGGGACCTGCCCCTGCGACGTGGTCGGTGCGGCTGAGACGATCGCCTCGTAGGTGACGGTAGCGGTCCAGCGGCCGAAGTTGAAGGCGTCGCGCGTCGCGAGCGCACCGGCCACCCGCACCTCACGGATGGCGAGCCCGTCTTCGTGGAAGGCCGTCCCTGTAATGATGAGGGAGTCGCCCCGGCCGAGCGGCTCGTCGGGAGGGTCGTACTCGACCGAGCCGGAGATGCGCGACTGGTCGAGCGTGAAAGGCCCTTCCTCGGTCGGGCAGTCGGCGTTCGCGGGTTCGGACCCGGAGTCGTCGCAGGCCGCGAAGGGAAGAAGACCAAGAATCATGGAAAGCGAGATACTTGAAAACCAAGGATTCATAGTCTTCACCTCAGCGCAGGACGGCGGCGGCACCGGAGGCGCCGACCTTGAGGAATTCGGGGCTCAGATTGATGACGAGGCCGAGGCCGAAGACGAACTTGTCGTCCGTCGGAACGTCGCCATCGATTGGATAGCCGGGCTCGAAGCCGCGGGCGAGGCGCTCCACGCGGCGCAGGTTGGCGGTGAGCCCGATGGCGAAGGCCTCGGTCAGCTCCCACTCGACGCCGAGGTGGACGGACTTCAGCCACTGCAGCTCGCCTCCGGACGAGGCGGACAGGAGCCCCAGGCCGAAGTAGGGGTTGAAGCAGAAGGGGGCGGACTCGCAGCCGGACGCCGAGCGCCCACCCGCGTCGAGGTAGGGCGAGTAGCCGATGAGGACGTCGAGGTCCATGGCGGAGTGCCCCTTCGACACGATCTCGCGTTGCTGGCTGCCGGGGCGGGTCTCAGCGCGGTAACGTTCGTCGAGGCTGCCCATGACGATGCCGGCGACGCCGACGCGGAAGGCGCCAGAGAAGGTCTCTTCGATCCAGAACTCGATCTTGAGCGGGTCGGCGACGAGCTCGTTCTTTCCGTTGAGGAGACGGACTTCGAGCGGGGAGAAGCCGGGCTTACGAGGGGCGAAGTTGCGCGCGGTGACGTAGTAGGTGACGGGCTTGGCGCCCGAGTCGCCCTCGAGGTTGAAGCCCTCGCCCGAGCGCTGTGACAACATGAAGCGGCCGCGTGAGCCAGGTGCGTAACTGCCGATCGTGCCGCCCAGCACGACCGAGGCGCGGTGCTCGGCGCGATGGACGACGTGCACGTAGAAGCTGCGGTTGGGCTTGGTGTAGCGGGTGCGGGGCGACTGCCAGTAGCGCAGCGTCGGTCCGGTCGCGTCCACGCAGACGACGGTCATGTCGTCCTGTGGGAGGCGGCGCGGGGGACACGCGAGCTCGGCCGGGATGGGCTGGCCTGGTGGCAGGTCTGCGAGCGCGAAGCCGGTGATGTCGGCGGCGGCGAGTGAGGCCTCGACGTCGACCTCCACGCTCTCGGGGCCGGTCTCTGACGGGACCGGAGTCATGGTGAACCGATTCGTGGCGGTCGGCTGGGTCGGCTGGCCCGGCTGCGCGGGCGGGAGCGGCGGGGTCGGTTGAGCGGTTGCGGTGGCAGGGGCGGAAGCGAGGACCTGCCAGCTCATGACGGCGAACTCTTCGGCTTCGGGGTCGAAGCCGAAGACCTGATAGCGTCCGCCGGCGGCTGCGGCGACGGTTGCCGTCGGTTGGCCGAGCTGGATGGTGGAGTCCTCGACCGTGACCACCTCCCAGGCGCTGGGCTTGGGGGCAGTGGTGGAGCCCTCCCATCGTAGGATGGCGACTTCGACCAGCGACGGCACACCCGCGGGGATCACCACGGCCTCGCCGCTCAGCGAGAACGACTTGGATTGGGGCGTGACGGCGGGTGCGAACTGGACCGTGTGGTCCGTGCCGGCTGCCGTGAGGGTCGCGGTGAAGGCCTTGATCTCCGGCATGGCCCAGAGCGCCGGACAGGTGCCGGGTCCGTTGGAGATCATCGCGCCCCCGCCGACCGCGACGACACATCCGCCGACCGCGCCAGGGATGACGAGGGTGGCCGCTTCGTCGTCCTCGGCCGCGACGTCTTCGGGAAGGTAGAGCTCGCCGCGGGCGAGGTCGTAAGGCGAATAGGAGAGCGGGTTGGCGAGGGCGGCGCCGCCGATGGCCGTGAGGACTAGGCCCCCGAGGATCGGCCCGAGCGATCGGACGGAGGCCGGCACCCGGATGGATGGTGTGTTGCGCATGGACGGCTCGATGCAAGGGTAGCGCCCCGCTGCGCTGCGTGGCTCAGCGGTGGCGCGGGACCAGAGGTCGGCAGGGCCCCCTGGTCGGAAAGGTCGGAGTTGATTCGATTCCGGTCCCAGGAAGTTGTCAACCGCTTGGGAGATTCCCGCCGTTCAAGACATCGGGTTCTGGGCGCGGCGACGGGACGACAGGGCGACGGGGCGACCTGTGAAGCGGCCCGGGCCGAGGCCTGACACGGGTGGCGACCCGCCTTTCCGCTTGGTTTTTTGCGGTGGAAGCGCTAAGGCGCCGCCGGGCTCGGGGTCTTGATCCGCCGAAGCGCAAGGCGTGTGCGGGTGAGCCCACCTGGCGTGTTTGGCGTCATTCGGATTCGGGGTGTGGCTCATGGCTGTTAGAGTTCCGGGGCTCCTGGCGTTGGCCGATGGCACCGTTCTGCATGGCGTTTCGATCGGTGCCGAGGATTTCTCGGTCGGTGAGGTCGTCTTCAACACCTCGATGACCGGCTATCAGGAAATCCTGTCCGACCCGAGCTACCACCAGCAAATCGTGACCCTCACGGCGCCGCATATCGGCAATACCGGCATCACTCCGCAAGATGACGAGGCCGCTGGCCCTCAGGTGTCCGGGCTCGTGATTCGTGACCTGCCCCGCGTGACGAGCAACTGGCGCTCGCGTGAGCCGCTCGACAAGTACCTCAGTCGTTCTGGGATCGTTGCACTCGCCGGCATCGACACGCGGCACCTGACCCACATCCTGCGCGAGCGTGGAGCCCAGAATGGTTGCCTCGTGGCGCGCCGCACGCTCGACCCCGACACCGCCATCGACCGGGCGCGAATGTTCGCCGGCCTCAACGGCGCGGACCTGGCCAAGGTCGTGACGCTGCCCGAGGCGACGGCGTGGGAGAAGGGGTCCATCCGCTGGCTCGGCGACGGGTCGACGGCGAAGCTCGAGCACGAGAGCGATGCGCCGCACGTCGTGGCCTACGATTACGGAGTGAAACGTAACATCCTGCGTTTGCTCGTCGATCGCGGCTGCCGCCTGACGCTCGTCCCGGCCGAGACGCCGGCATCACGTGTCCTGTCGCTGCGACCCGATGGCGTCTTCCTGGCAAACGGCCCGGGCGACCCGGCGGCCGTGACCTACGCGCACGACGCCATCGCGAAGATCGTCGCGACCGGCATGCCGGTCTTCGGGATCTGTCTCGGCCACCAGATGTTGTGCCTGGCGCTCGGGGCAAAGACCTCCAAGATGAAGTTCGGCCACCACGGCGCGAACCACCCGATCAAGGAGTTCGGCAGCGGCCGCGTCCTGATTTCGAGCCAGAACCACGGCTTCGCGGTCGACCGCGCGAGCCTGCCGAGCGTGCTGCGCGAGACCCACGTCTCGCTCTTCGATGGCACCAACCAGGGCGTCGAGCACGTGTCGTTGCCGGTCTTCTCGTTCCAGGGCCACCCCGAGGCGAGCCCCGGTCCCCACGACCTGTCGCACCTATTCGATCGGTTCGTCAGCGACCTGCGCCATCACCGCCACCAGAAAGCAGCCTGAGGGGATAGCCGATGCCGCGTCGCGAAGACATCTCGTCGATCCTCATCATCGGGGCCGGGCCCATCGTCATCGGGCAGGCCTGTGAGTTCGACTACTCCGGGGTGCAAGCCTGTCGTGCGCTGCGCGCCGAGGGCTACAAGGTCATCCTCGTCAACTCGAACCCCGCGACCATCATGACCGACCCGGAGACGGCGGACGTGGTCTACGTCGAGCCGGTCGAATGGGAGACGGTGGGCAAGATCATCGAGCGTGAGCGGCCCGACGCGGTGCTGCCGACGATGGGTGGGCAGACGGCGCTCAACTGCGCGCTCGATCTGGCGCACCATGGGATCCTCGAGAAGTTCGGGGTGGAGCTCATCGGGGCGCGGATCCCGTCGATCGAGAAGGCCGAAAACCGTCAGCTCTTCAAGGAGGCGATGACGAAGATCGGCCTCGAGATGCCCCGCGCCGTGTTCTGCCAGACGATGGACGAGGTCGTCGCGGCGACGAAGATCGTCGGCTACCCGGCGGTCATCCGGCCGTCTTTCACGCTCGGCGGGACGGGCGGCGGCATCGCCTACGACGAGGCGCAGCTGCGCGAGATCGCTGGGCGCGGACTCGAGGCTTCGCCGATCAAACAGGTCCTCATCGAGGAGTCGGTCCTCGGCTGGAAAGAGTTCGAGATGGAGGTCGTGCGTGACCGCGCCGACAACTGCATCATCGTGTGCTCCATCGAGAATCTCGACCCGATGGGCGTGCACACGGGCGACTCCATCACGGTCGCTCCTGCCCTCACGCTGACCGACAAAGAATATCAGATGATGCGCGACGCGAGCTTCGCGGTCATGCGCGAAATCGGCGTCGACACGGGCGGATCGAACGTGCAGTTCGCCGTCAACCCGCGTGACGGGCGCCTCGTCGTCATCGAGATGAACCCGCGTGTGTCGCGCAGCTCGGCTCTCGCGAGCAAGGCGACGGGATTCCCGATTGCCAAGATCGCGGCGCGCCTTGCCGTCGGCTACACGCTCGACGAGCTCAAGAATGACATCACGAGAGTGACACCCGCCTCGTTCGAACCGACGATCGACTATATCGTCGTGAAGTGCCCGCGGTTCGCTTTCGAAAAGTTCCGTGGGGCCGATGCGCGCCTGACGACGCAGATGAAGTCGGTGGGCGAGGTGATGGCCATCGGGCGCACCTTCCAGGAGGCCTTCGGCAAGGCGCTGCGTGGGCTCGAGGTCGGCGTGTGTGGGCTCGAGACACGCGGCGAAGTGTCGAGCGAAGCGCTCGAGTTCGAGCTGAAGTTCCCGGGTCCCGACCGCATCTTCTATGTGGCCGACGCGTTCCGCCGCGGCTACGACATCGAGCGTGTCCACGCGTTGACGAAGATCGACCCGTGGTTCCTCGACCAGATCCTGCAGATCATCGAAACCGAGGAGCTGCTCTCGAGGACGCCGCTCGGGGCGCTCAACGCGACCAAGCTGCGTGAGCTCAAGCGGATGGGGCTGTCGGACAAGCGCATCGGCCAGCTCTGCGGGGCCAAAGAGGACGAGGTCCGCGAGAAGCGGCACGGTCTCGGAGTGCGGCCGGTCTACTTCCGCGTCGACACCTGCGCCGCCGAGTTTGCCACCGAGACCCCGTATCTCTATTCGACCTACGAAGACGTCTGCGAAGCGAAGCCGACCAATCGCAAGAAGATCGTCATCCTGGGAGCTGGCCCGAACCGCATCGGCCAGGGCATCGAGTTCGACTATTGCTGCGTGCACGCGGCCATGGCGCTGCGTGAGGCCGGGTTCGAGACCATCATGGTCAACTGCAACCCCGAGACCGTCTCGACCGATTATGACACCTCGGACCGCCTCTACTTCGAGCCGCTGACACTCGAAGACGTGCTCGAGGTCATCGCGGTCGAGAAGCCTTTCGGCGTCATCGTGCAGCTCGGTGGGCAGACCCCGCTCAAGCTCGCGCGTGGGTTGGAAAAAGCCGGCGTGCCCATCATCGGCACGACGCCCGACGCCATCGACCTCGCCGAGGACCGCGAGCGTTTCCAGAAGCTGCTCGGCAAGCTCGGCCTGAAGCAGCCCGAGAATGCCACCGTCATGACGCGTGAAGAGGCGCACATCAAAGCACTCGAGGTCGGCTTCCCGCTGGTCGTGCGGCCGTCCTATGTGCTCGGTGGACGCGCCATGGAGATCGCCTGGTCCTCCGAAGAGCTCGACCGCTTCCTCGGCGACGCCTTCGCGGCCTCCGAAGATCAGCCCGTGCTGCTCGACCGCTACTTGCGAAACGCCATCGAGATCGACGTGGACGCGCTGGCCGACGGCCACCACGTCGTCATCGGCGGCGTCATGGAGCACATCGAACAAGCGGGTGTGCACTCCGGTGACTCGGCGTGTTCGTTGCCCCCCTACTCGTTGTCGGCCGAGCTGCAGGCCGAGCTCCGCCGCCAGACCACGCTCATGGCGCACGCACTCGGCGTGGTCGGGCTCATGAACGTGCAGTTCGCCATCGCCGACGGCGACGTCTACGTCCTCGAGGTCAATCCGCGCGCCTCACGCACCGTCCCGTTCGTGGCCAAGGCCACGGGGCGTCCGCTCGCCAAGCTGGCCGCGCGTATCATGGCCGGCGAGACGCTGGCGTCGATGGGTATCCACGAGGAAAGACTCCCGACGATGGTCTCCGTGAAAGAGGCGGTCCTGCCCTTCCGCAAGTTCCCCGGCATCGACGTGGTGCTCGGGCCCGAGATGAAGTCGACGGGCGAGACCATGGGTAGCGGCGAGACCTTCCCCGAGGCCTACGCCAAGGCGCTCCTGGGCGCGGGCGTGCGACTGCCGCTGTCTGGGCGCGCGGTCCTGCGGGTCGACCCGAGCGACGCCGCGCGGCTCGTCCCGGTGGCCGAAGACCTCAAGGCTCTGGGCTTCGAGGTCGTCGCTGGTGACATCACCGCCGAGGCTCTCCAGGCGGTCGGCGAGGTGGTTGAACGCGTCGAGCCCAACCACCGGCTCGAGGGCACCACTCTCGTGCTCGCCTCGGGCACGGGCGCCATGTCGCTGCGTAAAGCGGCGTTTGCCGCGCGGATCCCGACCTATACGACGATCGCCGGGCTGCGCGCAGGCGTGCTCGCCATCGCTCGCCTGAAGGAAGGCACTCTGCCTCCACGCCACCTCATCGAGGTCCAGGGCTGACCGTCCGCACCTGGGCACCTCCGAGAACGCCTACCAGTGAGCAGCCTCGACCCGTCGGTCTACTTCTTCGTCTTCGGCCTCCTCGCCGGGCTCGCCCGTGCGGAGCTCCGATTGCCGACGGCGATCTACGAGTTCTTGAGCGCGCTCCTGCTGCTCGGAATCGGCCTCAAGGGCGGCGTCGAGCTCGCACGTCAGCCGGCCCCCGGCCTCGCTCTCGACGTGGTCGTCATCATCGGGCTCGGCATCGGGCTGACGCTCATCGCCTTCGGCATCCTGCGCTACATCGGCCGTCTGCCTCGAATGGACGCAGCGTCGATCTCCGCGCACTACGGCTCGGTCAGCGTCGCCACCTTCGCGGTCGCCATCGCCTACCTGACGCGGGCACAGATCCCCCACGAGCCGTCGCTCTCCCTCTTCCTCGTCATCCTCGAGGTCCCGGCCATCCTCGTTGGCATCGTGCTCGCGAAGGGTCGCACCTCACGCACCTCGTGGCCTCACCTGTTGCGCGAGGTCTTCCTCGGCCGCGGCATCCTGCTCCTCCTGGGTGGCCTCATCATCGGATGGCTCAGCGGCCCCGTCGGAATCAAGCCCATCACCCCACTCTTCTTCGACCTGTTCAAAGGAGTGCTCGCCCTCTTCCTCCTCGAGATGGGTCTCATCGCGGCCTCGCAGCTCGGAGGCTTCCTTCGATATGGACTGTTCCTCGCGGCCTTCGCCATCGTCATCCCGATCGCGTTCGCGTGCATTGGCGCCCTGGTCGCGATGGCGCTCGACCTGTCGGTCGGTGGCGCGGTCCTGCTCGCCACCCTGGCTGCCAGTGCGTCGTACATCGCGGCCCCGGCCGCCATGCGCACAGCCGTGCCTCAGGCCAACCCGGCCATGAGCCTCACCGCGGTGCTCGCCATCACGTTCCCTTTCAACGTCATCTTCGGGATTCCGCTCTACCATCGGCTGGTTGAATCGCTCTATGGCTGAACCGCTGACGACCCATCCGCGTAAGCTCGTGACCATCATCACCGAGGCCATCGTCGAGCGTGAGCTCACACACGACCTCGAGACCCTCGGCGCACGCGGCTATACGATCACCGAGGCGCGTGGGCTCGGAGCCCAGGGCCACCGCACCTCGAGCTGGGAGCAGAACGCCAACATCCGCATCGAGGTGATCTGCGACACCGCAGTCGCGACCCGCATCGTCGGGCACTTGCGGCAACGGTTCTACCCGGACTACGCGATGGTGATCTACCTCGCGGACATCGAGGTCTTACGCCCCGACAAGTTCGGAAGGTGACCCGACATCGTCGGGCGATTCACCGTCCGATGAGCTTGTGGAACGTGCCCGTCTTCAGCGGCCGATGAGCTTGCGGATGGTGCCATAGTCGTTCTCGTGAACCGCCCCGATGCGAACGCATCGCAGGTTGTTCTTCGCGTCGACGAGCATGTGGACCGGCAACATCGAGTCCGGGTCGAGCCCGAGCTTGCCGAGGAACTCGGACAGCGCCTCGGGTCCGTCGACCCACTTCACGGTCGAGGGCAATCCCTGCTGGACCCTTTGGCGAAGCTTCGCCTCGTCCTCGTCGACGCTCCACAGCTCGAGTGCGAAGGGGGCGCCCTCTTTGTTGAGGCCGTCGCGCCAGCGCCCGAGCATCGGCATCTCTTCGAGGCAGGGCGCGCACCAGGTCGCCCAGAAGTTGACCCAGCGCCACGTTCCCGTCTCGGCCTTGGCGGGCTCCTTCAGGCGCGGACCGTCGCCAAAGGGCATGGCCCCGGCGTCCCACGACTTGTCGCAGAAGGTCTTGAGCGCGGTCGGGTCCGCCTCGCCGCCGACACTCACCGTGCGTGGCATCTCGACCTGCGGGGCGGGCTTGTCGCCCTTGCTGCAAGCGGGCAGCCCCAACAGGCCGACGAGACCGACGAGCGCGCCGGAGAGGCTTAGATTGCGCAGTCGATCCATGCGATGAACGCGCTCCGATTGATTTCCTTGGCGTCGCATTTTTCCCCCGTGCGGCTGCGTTTCCAGTCGCAGAATTTGTCCTCGAGCTGGGCGAACTCTTCGCCAAGCCAGAGCAGGCCGACCTGTCGCTCGATGTCCGGGTCGTTGAACCGCTTCATCAGGTGGTCGAGGACGGCTTTGGCGCGCGCCTCCGACAGCTCGCGGTTCTTGTCGGTCGAACCCTCGGGTGAGGCCCGCGAGACGACGAAGAAGAAGCTCGCCCCGCCGCGGTCCGCCCACGCCTCTTCGACGGCGCGAAGTGCGCCTTCGTCGAGCTCGGACTTGCCCATGTCATATTGGATGATGCGGACGCGGTCCTGCAGCGGCAGGAAGAGCGCGTTGAACTCCTCGCCCTGGAGCGACACGACCTTGGTCGCGTCGGCTGGACGACAGCCGCGTCCCTGCTCGCCGAGCAACCCGCAGGCGCCCGCGATGCGCCGCACGATGCGCTTCAGGTCGACCGTGCAGTAGCCCTCTTCGGCGACCGTCGCGGTGATGGCCTTGCTCTGCCGCGGCTCTTCCACAGCGAGGCGCGCCTCGGCGTCCGACAACCAACCCGACACCATCACCGCCGGCACCGCCAGCGCGATCGCCAGCGGAACCAGGTGTGACACATAGCTCATCGCACCCATGACTTACCTCACTGAACCGGACTGGAACGGTCGAGCATCCGCGTCAGCGTGAACTCGAGCCCGAGGTCGGTGTCCTCGTCACATATGCGGCTGCCCGCCACGAAGAGCTGGGGCGTCATGACCGGCATCGCGTTGGCGACCGCAAACCGAAGGCTCTTGTTGACCTTGGCTTTGGCCGCCGCACTTCCGACGCACCCCTTCACATCGGGGAACTTCTGCTCGAGGTCGGCCTTGAGCGCCGACTCGTTGGTCTTGCCGAGCTCGAGGAGTCGCTCCTGGTCGGCGTACGCATATTCGAGGACACGATGCGCCGACTCGGGCGCGCACAACATCGCCTCGCTGACGAGGCAGGCCCCGGGATGCGGCGAGCTCTTCACCATCCAATTGCACTTGGAGTCGAGCGGGAACAACAACACGTCGAGGTCGAGCCGCGCACCGAGCCCGCTCGCGAAGAGGCGCTCGTCGAGGCCTTTGCAGGATGGGCAGAGCGGGTCGACGACCACCAGGGCCGAGACCTTCGAGACACCCGGGACGGCCTCGGTCGAGTCGCGCTTCTTCAAGAGGATCTGCGCCTCGTCCTCACGCTTCACGAGCTCACCACAGCCACGTGCGACGCTCTCTCGGTCGCTCGGCGCGAGCATGATGTAGAGCAATACCAGCGTGCCGACGATGGCGGCGCCCTCGAAGAACCACAGGAACCAGCGTCCCCAGCGACCGACGCCGTCGGGGGTCGGCTGCGTTCGGATGTGGGCGATCAACGCGAAGAGGAAGCCGAGCCCCGACGCGATGTAGATGCCGACACACGTCGAGCAGAACTCGCCGAGCCGGGTGGCCGAGATGTAGGCGAAGAACGCGCTGGCCCCGACGGGGAGGAGCGTCGCCAACAAGAGGAAGCCCGTGTCGACCCGCATGCGGTCCCGCTTCAGGCCCACCCATGCGGCGAATGCCGCGATGAAGGCGAAGACACCAAAGGCCGGCAGGCTGATGGGGATGCCACCCCACATGCTCGCGCGGAACACCGAGCTGTAGGGCGATAGAAGTGCTGTGACGCAGCCCGTCGACTGGTCGGCGTCACCTGGCAGAATGGCGCAGGCGACCGCATGGGTCTGGCCGTCGAGCCGCAGGATGAAGCTGTGGGTGGAGAGCGCCGAGTAGACGCAGCCGAGCAGGGCTGCGACCACGACGAGCCATGGCCAGACGCGTCCGCCAGAGCGGGGGGGCACCTCATGCGAGCCCGTGGGCGAACGCGGCTTTGGCGCGTCGACATTGTAGTCGACGACGTCACCTGGGCCGTGCGGCGGGTCTTTGAGGGGCAAGGGTTGGAGCTGAGAACCGGGGTCGTGCATAGTCTCCGAGGTCGGCCGACACGCGCGCTCCCATAGGAACATCCGAAGCGGATGTCCATTCCGAAGTGCGAAAGCAGGTACGCACCCGCCTCGTCGAGTGATGGCGCGTAACCCTGGCGATCAGGGCGCCTCGAAGCCCGTTGAACGAGCGAGGCCGACTACGTGGCCGGTCGTCATGCCTCCAAGGCATCGTGCTCGGGCAAAAAAAAACTCGCGGAGCGCTGAGCACCCCGCGAGCCAACTCCCTTCGCAACACATGCCGAAACAAGGGAGGAACCACCACACGCAGGCATTTGACATCGCAAGGTCCGTGCCAGCGGAAATCGTTCATTCCCGATCGCGGGCGCGGCCGTTCGAGGCGGGGGACAAGAGACTGGAACAGACGGTTGCATCCGTAATCGACCCGCTTTGAGCCTGGGTCGCAAACTGACCCCCTGCGCGTCTCAGATTGCGAGCGCAAGCGTGTCCGGCTGAGAACAGCCAGAATACAGGGTCCGTCGGAGCGAGCTCGAGTTTGTAAACCAGCCGCAGCCATTCGTCTCCCACCCGGTCCCCAGCCTCGCTTCGAGGCGGCACCGCCGACCCCGCATCACCCAAGGAGCACACCATGCGCCTCCTCGCCTCTGCTGCTTCGATTCTGTTCGCCCCGACCGCGATGGGCACGATGGCCATCATGGCCACCGTGCCAACGGCGGCCGCGAAGGCCGAGCCCACTCCGCCTTCGCTCCCCCAGGAGACTCCGATTACCCGCCCGGCGGACCTGCCCGACACGCTCTACGCGTTCGAGACCTATATGACGGGGACCGACGACGTCACGGTCGTCATGACCGAGGGCCCGTCTGCCGAACAACCCGCCGTCTGGCAGGCTTACGATGCCAAGGGGCAGGTCCTCTGGACGCGCGCGCACACCTGCCCCGACTTCGACGCCCACACCCAGCCGTTCGTGGTCGACGACAGCATCGTATGTAAGAGCCGCAACTCCATCATGGCCGTGGACCTCGCCTCCGGCAACGAGCGTTGGCGCTTCACCGATTCGCGTAACCTCTACATCACGGCCGGCGCCCAGGGCGTTGTCGCCACGAGCATCGACAACGAGGAGGTCGCCGTCCTCGACGCGAAGACCGGCAACCTCCTCGAACGGTTCAACGTCGGGGGTGCCGTGCTCGAGGCGGTCGCCGCGACCCCGAAGGGCCCGCTTGCACTCCTCGTCCAGGACCCGCCGGGCAAGGTCGAGAAGACCATCGTCCTGTCCCTTGATCCTGACGAGGCGCCCCGCCGCGTCGGCCTGCCGGGGCTCGACAAGGAGCGCAGGCTCGTCGCTCAGCGACTGTCTCGAAAGCCCAAGGGCGACGGCCTGCAATCCCTCGCGCCACTGTGGACGACGCCGTTCGAGGGCTACTCGTACGAGGTCGTCCCGAGCGGGGGAGCGGTCATCGGCGAGCCGTCCGAAGGTATGCAGGTAGGATGGGACCTCTCGAACGGCAAGGAGCTCTGGACGCGTCCCCTACGCGAGGAAGAGGTCTCGGCTTTCGGTTCGGAAGGCGGCGCTTTCGCGCGCCCGGCCCGCGGTGGCAAGACCGGCTTCGTCTATGGAACCATCGACCCGATGACCGGCAGGACCCGATGGGAGCTCCCGATGGCGGACGGCGAAGAGCCGCGTGTGGCCGGTCAGGGGAGCAAGGTCATGGGCTTCATCACGAACCAGGGCATGTTGGTCGCCGACTTCGCGACGGGCCGATCGACCCGACGCATCACGGTCCCAACGGAGCGTGAGCTCACGTCGATGCGCGCGACGGCGTCGTTTACGATGTGGGTCACGAAGCGCGATTGGGAGCGGTGGTTCCACGTCGCCCCAGTGGCGCCATGACGAGATGACGAGCTGGTACGAGGGGTGACGTCGGGCTTGCCGGGCCGGCTGGCGATTGCTAAGGGGCCAGCATGTTGGGTCTGCGCTGGGACACACCGCCGGAATGGGTCACGGGAGTTCTCTCGAACTTCGAGGTATTCCTGCAGGACCACGCGGCGAACGAACGTAAGGTCAGCCAGTCCGCGCTCATGTTGGCGGCGAACTACCCGACCCGGACGGAGCTGGTCGACCTGGCGATCGAGATCGCCGAAGAGGAGCTCGAACACTTCCGGGCGGTGTGGGTCATCCTCAAGGAACGCGGCCAGCCCCTGGGCTGGGACACGCCCGACCCCTACATGAAGCGGATGTTCTCGTTGTTGCGCAAGCGCGACGTGGACGAGTACCTGCTCGACCGGCTCGTGGTCTTCAGCATCATCGAGGCCCGAGGTTGCGAACGGTTTGCGCTGGTCGCGCAGGCGCTGCCGGAGAGCGACCCGCTCAAGGCATTCTACCTCGACCTCGAGCGCTCCGAGGCACGCCATCACGGTCACTACCTGCGGTTGGCGAGACTCTACTTTCCGGCCGAAGTCGTGCAGGCCCGGCTCGACGAAGTGCTCGACATCGAAGCGGAGATCGCCAGCACGACGCCGCTCCGCCCGGCCCTTCACTGAGTCGCGGTGCGGGTCGCACATGTGGTGCCGAGCTACCGGGCGAACGTGCGGGCCCATGCCCGCGGAGGGGTCAGCACGGCGGCAGCCGACATCGCGGCGCTCGACCCGGCGCATCGGTTGGTGTCGACGCTGACGGCGGCTGAGCTCAGCGAGCTCGACGTGGTCCACCTGCATCATGCGCTCGCGTGGGAGGAGCCGTCGGGGCTCATGGCAACGGGCGACGGGCCGCGCCTCGTGAAGTCGATTCATGTGCTGCAGCGACGGCAGAATCGGCTGCGAGGCGCGGAGTCGACACGCAGCGAGACCGCGCAGACGGCGCTCTTGACACGTGCGGACCGGCTGACGGTGGCGACCACCGCGGCGCGCGACATGCTGTGTGAGGACCACCCCGAGGTGGCCGACCTTGCGTCGAGGCTCGTGACGCTGCCGCTCGTGCCGCCGATGTCGACCCTCTGCGGCGATCGGCCCCCCTACCCGTCTGAAGTTTCTCCGATGGTGCTCGCCGTCGGGCGTTTCGATCGGCTGAAAGGCACCGACCTGCTGGTGGACGTGGTCGCGTCCCTGCTCATGGCGAGGCCAGGGATACGTGTGGTCATCGCGGGCGGCCTTCCGGACCACCCGAAGTACGAGCGACGGTGGCTGAAGTCGTTTCGGGAACGCCTGCCCGAGGGTGCACACGAGCGCTTTGCGTTTGTCGGTTGGCTCGATGCCGAGAAGCTCGCCGAGCTGTATCGGCAGGCGGCGGTCTACCTTGCGCCAAGCCGCCTCGAGACCTGCGGGCTGGCATTGATGGAGGCGCTCGCGGCCGGTTGTCCGACCGTTGCGACGGACATTCCGGCCCATCGTGAGGTGGCGAGCGACGCGGCCTTGTTCGTGCCACAAGAGGCCTCGGCGATGGTCGAGGCTGCGCTCTCGCTCATCGATGACCCGGCGTTGGGACTCATGCTGGGGCGACTCGGGCCGGCGTGTATCCCGGAGCGCGCGGCGGTCGTTTCGCAATGGCTTCACTTCTGGGAGCAAACCCGATAGGACGCGGCCGACCCACGGCCGGAGCGCCGTAACCCATGGAGCAGCCCATGCCCAACCACGTCATCGGAATCCTCGGCGGAGCCGTCTCGGGCTCGGAAGCAGCGGTCATCGCCGCCCAACGCGGCGCACTCGTCATCGTGCTCGAGCAGAACGAGCGACCCTACGGCAAGATCGAAGATGGGCTTCCCCGCTGGCATGTGGCGTTGCGCAACAAGGAATACGCGAAGATCGACGAGAACCTCTCGCATCCGAACATCATGTTCGTGCCGAAGACGAAGCTCGGGCGTGATGTGGAGTGGGATACCTTTACGAAGGGGCTCGGCCTGTCGGCCGTCGTGCTCGCCAACGGTGCCTGGCGCGACCGCCCGCAGCCGGCCGCCATCGACGCGTTCAACGGGCGGGGGCTCGTGTACCAGAATCCGTTCGTCTACTGGTTCAACCACCAGACGGACCGTGACTATCGCGGCGCCTCGTATGAGATCCCCGATGGCGCCATCGTGATCGGTGGCGGGCTCGCGTCGATCGACTGCGTGAAGATCATCAACTTCGACCTCTACGGTCGGGCCCTACGTGAGCGGGGGATCGAGGTCGACGCGGAGCACATGGAGCACGAGGGGCTGCCGAAGATCCTGGCCGACCATGGGCTCACCGCCGAGGAGCTCGGCCTCAAGGGGGCGACGCTTTTCTACCGGCGACGCGCCGAGGACATGCCGCTCGTGTCGTCCGACGAGGGCAACGCCGCACGTATGGCCAAGCTCGAGCAGACACGCGTGAAGCTGCTGACGAAGGTGCTCGAAAAGTACCTCGTGAAGTTCGTGCCGCTCGCGTCGCCGTTGGCGCCGCTGACCGACCCGACGGGCCTGCACCTGACGGGTGTGCGGTTCCAGAAGAATGCCTTTGTCGATGGCAAGCTGGTCGCGACCGACGAGGTGCTGGACGTGGAAACGCCGTTGGTCGTGAGCTCGATCGGTTCCATCCCCGAGGCACTCCCGGGCGTCCCAATGAAGGGCGAGCTCTACCGGTGGAAGGACTGGGAGACGGGCAAGCTCGACTCCGAATCCGACGTCTACGGACTCGGTAACGTTCTGACCGGCAAGGGAAATATCGTCGAGTCGCGCAAGAACTCGAAGAAGGTGATGGGGCGGCTGGTCGAGGCGCGGCTGGGTCTGGCCGACGGGACGCCCGCGAGTGACGCGGAGCTCGACGCGGAGGTCGAGGCGGCGCATGCGGCAGCGCGTGAAGAGATCGCCGCGACCATCGAGTCTGCCCTCGACCACGAGCTGCTCTCGGACGAGGTCGTCGCTCGCATCAAGAGCTGGGTCACGAGCCGCTGGGAGGCCGTCGGCTACGGTGGTGACTACCGCGCCTGGATCGAAGACCACCGGCCCTGATCTCCAGCAGGAGAGACAGGTCAGGCAGGTCAGACAGGTCTGAATGCCCTTTCCGTCGTGGCTACTTCGACGACAGGTGGCGGGTCTCGACGAGCAGCGCGTCGGCCGGCTCCACGGTAAAGCTGCGGGTCTCTTCGTCGTAGTCGATGAGGAGGCCTGCATCGCCGCGTTTGAGGGGTGAGCCCTTCTTCGCGCGGACCTCGAGGATGAGGCTGGCGCTTGTGTCGCAGCTCGCCTGTCCGAAGCGCTCGTCGACGCGACCCGTGGTGATGGTCACGACACGGCCGACGAGGTCTTTCAGGCGCGTGACCTTGTGGTCGACAAAGAGCTTCGCGAACGGGCGCACGGCGAGTGAGGCGCCGAAGAGGCCGCCGGCAAAGGCGAGGACGAAGACGACGAGCTGAGCCAGCATGTCGGGCAGAACGGGGCCGAGCAGCTTGAGCGCGAGGTAGCTCGAGATCCAGCCCAGGAAGACGAAGAACGAGACGGCGACCGTGGCCGGAACGGACCGCAGCTTGAGCGCGTGGAGGAGGCCGGTGGCGCCTTCGACCGCGCCCTCGGCGCCGCCTTCCATGGCACCTTCGGCGGCACCCTCGGCGGCTCCTTCGGCCGCGCCATCCGCGCCACCCAGGGCACCTTCGGCCGCGCCATCCGCGCCACCCAGGGCATCGAGGTCGAGGCTGCCGATGAGGAAGAGCACCCAGTAGAGGATGACGAGGCCAAGCAGGACCGTGAAGATGCCGGTCGGCATGGCCATGAGCTCGGTGAAGAGGTCCATGGCGAGGGACTGTAGAGCCGGGGCGAGTGCTTGTCGATGGGGTGCTCTTGCGCGTGGGGGCGGGTGAGGCTAACGATGTCCGACCCTGAATCCGAGGTGCGTCTTGGACCCCATGATTCTCATCATCATCGCCATCGTCTTCTTCTTCATCTTCGCGATCCTCGTCATGTGGGCGCGCTTCTATAAGAAGGTCGACCAGGGCCAGGCCCTCATCGTCAATCGGATGCGCGACGAGCCGGACGTCTACTTCACGGGGGCTGTGGTCTTGCCGATCATCCACCGGTCGGAGGTCATGGACATCTCGCTCAAGACCATCACGCTCGAGCGGCGCGCGAATGACGGCCTCATCTGCCGCGACAATATCCGCGCGGACATCAAGGTCAGCTTCTACGTGCGGGTCAACAAGACCAAGGACGCGGTGCTGCAGGTCGCGCAGACCATCGGGGTCAGGCGCGCATCCGACCAGCACACGCTCGAAGACTTGTTCCTGCCGCGTTTCTCCGAGGCGTTGAAGACGGTCGGCAAGCGGATGGACTTCGAGGAGCTGTACGAGAAGCGGCACATGTTCAAGGACGAGATCATCGAGGTCATCGGCGACCTCAATGGATATGTCCTGCAGGATGCGGCCATCGACTACCTCGAGCAGACCTCCATCGAACACATGGACCCGGCCAATATCCTTGATGCTCAAGGTATTCGGAAGATCACCGAGCTGACGAGCTTCCAGAACATCCAGACGAACCAGTTCAAGCAGACCGAACGAAAGGCCGTCACCAAAGAGAACACCGAGGCCGAGGAGGCGATCCTGGCGCTGCAACGTCAGGAGGCCGACGCGCGCGCCAAGCAGCAGCGCGAGATCCAGACGATGCAGGCGCGTGAGCAGGCCGAGACTCAGAGCGTGCAGGCCGAGGAGGCCAAGCGCTCGGCGCTGGCGCAGATCAAGGCCGAGGAAGAGGTGCAGGTCGCCGAGGCCAACAAGCAGCGCCAGATCGAGGTCGCCCAGAAGAACCGTGAGCGTATCGTCGCCATCGAGAACGAACGGGTCACCAAGGACCGGGACCTCGAGTCGATCGCGCGTGAGCGTGAGGTCGAGCTCATGCGGATCGCCAAGGAGAAGGAGCTCGAGATCCAGAAGAAGGAGATCGCCGACGTCATCCGTATGCGTGTCGTCGTCGACCGGGACGTGGCCGTCGAGCAGGAGCGTATCAAAGACGTACAGGCCGAAGCGGGTGCCACGCGCGACAAGAGCGTGCGGGTCATCGCGGCCGAGGCCGAGGCGCAAGAGAAGCTCGTCAAGACTATCAAGGCCGCCGAGGCGAGCGAGGAGGTCGCGAAGTTCTCGGCGCGTGAGAAGCTGACGATGGCGGATGCCGAGCTGACGGTGGCAGACAAGGAGGCGACGGCCAAGATCCGTAAGGCCGAAGGTGTGCAGGCCGAGCAGGCGGCCGAAGGGTTGGCGCGGGTCAAGGTGAAGGAGGCCGACGCGGTCGCCACCGAGAAGCTCGGGCTGGCAGAGGCCAAGGTCGAGCTCGAGAAGGCCAAGGTACGGGCCGAGGGCGAGGAGAAGCACGGGCTCGCCAAGGTGAAGGTGTTGGATGCGGAAGCCTCCATCATCGAGAAGCGTGGGCTCGCCGAGGCGAACGTCGTGCGTGAGAAACGAATGGCCGCCGCCCAGGGCATCGAGGCCGAGGGGCTGGCGCAGGCCAAGGCAACACGTGAGACCCTGGTCGCCGAGGCTGAGGGCATCCGCACCAAGGGCCTGGCCGAGGCCGAGGGCATGAAGGAGAAGGGCATGGCCGAGGCCGCGGTGAAGCTCGCCGACGCGGGCGCCATCGAGCGGCGTGGGTTGGCCGAGGCCGAGGGCATCAAGCAGAAGCTCCTGGCGGAGGCGGCGGGCATCGCCGAGAAGGGCGCGGCGATGAAGGCGCTCGACGGGGTCGGTCGTGAACACGAGGAGTTCCGGCTGCGGCTCGACAAGGACAAGGCCGTCGAGCTCGAGACCATTCGTGTCCAGCAGCACATCGCGGAGTCGCAGGCCAAGGTCCTGGCCGAGGCTTTCGGGGCAGCGAACATCCAGATCGTGGGTGGCGACGGGCAGTTCTTCGACCGCTTCATCAAGGCGGTCACGGTCGGCCGCACCATCGACGGGGTGGTCGACAACAGCAAGACGGTCAAGGCGGTCGCCAAGGATTATCTCGAAGGTCAAGCTTCTCTGGCGAACGACGTGAAGGAGGTCCTGTCGCGGCCGGCCATCACGACCGAGACGTTGAAAGATGTGTCCATCGCGGCGCTCATGGCGAAGCTCGCGAGTGGGGCCGATTCCACGACGAAGAAGAAGCTCGACAAGATCGTCGCCGACCTGAAGGCGCTCGGTATCGAAGAGCTCAAGCTCGGCGATTGAGTCCATGGCGACTCCTCCCAGCACCGGCAGCACCGGCAAGACAGCGAAGACCGAGGTCGACTCGGCGCTGGCGACCGGCAACTATGAGGTCCTCAAGCGGCGGCTCGATGGGCTCGCTGACGAGCTGTCGAATCGCGCCGGGCGCCTCAACGAGCGGCGTAAGGCGACCTTCGGTGGGACCGAGCTGCAGGTCATCGGCAACGAGCGGATCCGCACCGAGAACAACTGCATCCCGGCCGATGTCGTGGCGCTCGGCGACCACCTGCTCGTCGGCTACACGGTCTATCTGGGGCTGAGGACCGAGTTCACGCTGAGCGACGTCTTCACGATGCACCGCTTCGCGGAAGTCGAGGCGTCGGAAGGCCAGGTCGGAGGCTTCGACTTCTCGGAGGTGAACCCGAACGAGGTCAACGCCGGGCTGTTTTCGGGAGCGAACTTCCAGCGTGAATTCGATGAGCTGCGCAAGTACTACAAGGACACACGCCTCATCCAGTTGCGTAAGACCGACAAGCTGTTGGCGGTCTTCCAGGTGGGCGCGACCTATCGCGACATCAAGGTCCTGCGCTGGCAACTGACCCCGGATGGACTCGCGACTTATCTCGACAATCGAGGGGAACGCGACCACGTCTATCCGAGCTCGCACTCATTCGCGTGGACGCGGTCGGTGCGTGAAGACCAGCGTCGTGGGCGCTTCCCGCACATCTCGGTGCGCGACAAGGTCTTCGTCGAGACGTTGGGCGGCGACCTCACCATCAAGGTCGAGGACAATACCGAGTCGGGGCGCGGGATCTACGCGGAGCCGGTCGAGGACAAGAACCAGTCGCTCGACGACATGGAGCTGAGCTGGGCCGAGGTGGGGACGCTGATTCTCTTGAGAATCAAACCATTTCGGGAGACCGCCTATCGGCACCTCGTCTACAATACGCGGGCGAAGTCGGTGGTGCGGATCGACGCCATCGGACAGGCGTGTGTGGCGCTGCCCGAGGACCAGGGGATTTTGTTTCCTGGCGGCTACTACTTGCAAACGGGCGAGTACAAGCTCTTCGAGCTCGACGTCAGCGACCTCGAGTTCAAGCGCCAGATCTCGGCCCCCAACGGCGAGGACGTGCTCTACGTCTTTCACCATCGTGGCACGGGCGACTATCTGCTGTTTCCGTACAACCTGATTCGGCGCGAGGTGCAGAACCCCATCGCGTGTGACGGGTACAGCTTGTTTCCCGATGGGCGCATGGTTGTCTTGCGGCACGTCGGCCACGAGGCGGTGCGGGTGCACCCGGTGCAGGTGTGGAGGACCCCGTTCTGTTCGCCCGAGTTTGCGGCGAGCCAGAAGGGGGACGGGAGCTTTCTGAGCAAGGTCGGCAACGCGGACCTGGTGCGTGGGATCTCGGAGAGCTTTGCTCTGGTCGCGCGGGTGCGGCACCCAGAGCCGTCGCGTGAACGCTTCGAGGACATCGTCAGCCACCAGACGCGGATGGTGGACAGCTTCCATTGGCTTGGCCGCGAGGAGTGTGAGGACCTGGCGAGCGTGCTGGTGCAGATCCGCCAGAACGTCGAGCAGATCATCGACGAGTTCGAAAAGGTCCTGGCGCACAAGTCGCGTGCGGAAGCCGCGTTGAAGGAGGCGCAGGCGAGCCAGGCGGACCTCGAGAAGAAGACCGACTATCAGCACTGGAAGGACATCGACAGGTTTATGCTGGGGATGAGCGCGCTGCGGTCACAGCGGGGTCATCTCATCTCGTTGCGCGAGGTGCGCTACATCGACCTGAAAGCCATCGACGGGCTCGAGAAGAAGACAAGCGAGCTGTTCGACGCGGTGTCGAAGGCGGCTGTTGTCTTCTTGTCGAAGAACGACGCATTGGCGCCGTTCGGCAAGAAGCTCGATGAGATCCTCGGGGTCGGGGTGAAGGCCAAGAAGGTCAGCGACCTCGAGCCGACCCGCAAGGGCATCGAAGACCTGGCGCGTGGTCTGGAGGTGTTGAGCGAGACCATCTCGACCCTGCAGGTGGACGACCCGACCGTGCGGACACAAATCCTCGAAGGGTTGTCCGAGACCTTCGGGCACATGAACCGGGTGCGGGCCGAGATCAACAACCGCAAGAGCGAGCTCGGGCAGGCGGAGGACAAGGCCGAGTTCGCAGCGCAGTTCCGGCTCTTCGGGCAGGCTACAGGCACCGCTCTCGCGATGAGCGAGACACCCGAGGCGTGTGACACCGGGCTGTCGCGCCTCATGGTACAGCTCGAAGAGCTCGAGGGGCGCTTCTCGGAGCACGAGGTCTTCGTCAGAGACCTGCAGGGGAAACGTGAGGAGGTCTACGAGGCCTTCGCGGCGAAGAAGCAGGCGCTACTCGACCAGAAGCAGAAGAAGGTCGCCAACCTCGTCGAGGCGAGCAAACGGATCATCGAAGGGGTCGTGAGGCGGTCGCGGACCTTCAAGAGCGAGGACGAGCTCAACGCGTACTTCGCGGCCGATGCGATGGTGCAAAAGCTGCGGCAGCTGGCCGACCAGCTGTTGGAGCTCGGCGACTCGGTGAAGAGCGACGAGGTCGGCTCGCGCCTCAAGGCCGCGAAACAAGACGGGTTGCGCGGGTTGCGCGACAAGCTCGAGCTGTTCGAAGACGGCGCCGACATCATCAAGTTCGGGCGGCACCGCTTTCTCGTGAACACGCAGAGCTTCGAGATGACGGTCGTGCCGCGCGACGGTGGGCTGGCGCTGCACCTGACCGGAACGGACTATTACGAGGCGGTCGACGACCCGGTCGTGGTGGAGTCGCGGGCGCTCTGGGACCAGACGCTGGTGAGCGAGACGAGTGAGGTCTATCGGGCGGAGTTCCTGGCGGCGAGCATCTTTCTGGACGCCGAGCTGGGGGTGCCGAAAGCGCCGACCATGGCGGAGTTGCTCGCGGCGGAGCGCGGCGAGGGCAAGACCTTGCTCGAGCTCGTGCGTGGGGTGGCCAACGAGCGGTACAGCGAAGGTTATGAGCGTGGGCTGCATGATGCGGACGCGACGAAGATCCTGGCGGTGCTCATCGACATGATGAAGACGGCCGGGCGGCTACGGTTCTCGGCTGACTCGAGGGCGCTGGCGGCTCTGTGGTGGCACCATCAGGGCGAGACGGCGGCGGCGAAGTTTGCGCAGCGGCGAGCCGTGAGCCTGGCGCATCTGGGGGCGAGTCGGGCGACGGGCGCGAGCTCGGCCCTGGCGACGGGCGGGGCGACGCTGGCGGCAGAGATCGCGGCGAAGGTCGGTGAGTGGTGTCGTGAGATCGGGATCTCGGCCTTGGCGGTGCAGGCGGTGGTCGACGAGGCTACGCGGTTCCTGGTCGTTGAGCTCGGGCGTGAGCCGGTCTACTTCACGACGACTGGCGAGAGCGACCAGCTCGTCGACAAGGTGCGGCGGGAGAATCCGCGGCTCGACGACGAGCTGAGAGCGCTGGATGGGGATGTCGCCGGGCGGCTGGCGCTGGCGAAGAGCTGGGTGGACGCGGTCGCGGCCATCGAGCCGGAGAGGTTCGGGCCCTATCGGTTCGAGGCGGCCGTCGTGTGTGTGACGCCGGGCCTGTCGCGAGAGACGAGCCAGGCACGGGTGAGAGGCAGCGTCGACGGGTTGCTCGGCCAGCATGGGCGGGTCGTCGAGCGCAAGTTGGAGGTGCGGCTCGACGAGCTGTTGTCTCGGATTTCGAGCTATCGGGCCTATCATGTGCCGCGGTATCGGGCGTTTCGAGACCTGCTAACCGGGCTCATCGAGCGGCGCAAACGTGAGCTGCGCATCCACGAGGTGAAGCCGCAGATCTTGTCGAGCTTCGTGCGCAACCAGTTGTTGAACGAGGTGTACCTGCCGCTCATCGGGGCGAACCTGGCCAAGCAGATCGGCGCCGCGGGCGACGCGAAGCGTACCGACCTGATGGGGCTCCTGTTGCTCATCTCGCCGCCGGGCTACGGCAAGACGACGCTCATGGAGTACGTCGCGAGCCGACTCGGCATGGTCTTCGTGAAGGTCAATGGGCCGGCCCTGGGACACGATGTGCGGTCGTTGGACCCGCAGGAGGCGCCGAACGCGACGGCGCGCCAGGAGATCGAACGCCTGAACTTTGCGCTCGAGATGGGCAACAACGTGATGCTGCTGGTCGACGACATCCAGCACACCCATCCGGAGTTCCTGCAGAAGTTCATCTCGCTGTGCGACGGGCAGCGTAAGATCGAAGGTGTGTGGCGGGGGCGGACCAAGACCTACGACATGCGTGGCCGCAAGTTCTGTGTGGTCATGGCGGGCAACCCCTATACCGAGGGCGGCGAGGCGTTCAAGATCCCGGATATGTTGGCCAATCGCGCCGACATCTACAACCTTGGCGATATTCTCGACGGCAAGAAGGAGGCCTTTGCACTGAGCTATCTGGAGAACTCGTTGACGGCGAACTCGGTGTTGGCGCCGCTGGCGGCGCGCGACGCGGGGGACATTCTGAAGCTCATCCGGATGGCGAAGGGCGAGCAGGTGGCGACGACCGACCTGAGCCACGGGTACTCGGCGGCGGAGCTGAGCGAGATTCTCTCGATCTTCAAGCTGTTGATCCGGTGCCAGGAGGTCCTGCTGGCGGTCAACCTGCAGTACATCGCGTCGGCGGCGACTGCGGATGCTTACCGGACGGAGCCGCCCTTCAAGCTGCAGGGCAGCTACCGCAACATGAACAAGCTGGCCGAGAAGGTCGTGGCGGCGCTGACGCCCGACGAGCTCGAGCGGTTGTTGGACGGGCATTACCAGGGCGAGGCGCAGACGCTGACGACCGGGGCGGAAGCGAATATCTTGAAGCTCAAGGAATTGCGCGGGACGCTGAAGGGCGCCGAGAAGGAGCGCTGGGAGGCCATCAAGGGCGAGTATGTGCGGCGTAACCAGCTCGGCGGCAAGGAGGATGACCCGGCGACGCGGGTGACCGGCCAGTTGTCTTTGATGGGGCGTGAGCTGGGGTCGATTCGTGGGGCGCTGGTCGAGGCGGCGCAGAAGGTGGTCGCGGCGCAAGAGGCGCAAGCCGAGCGGGTCGACCGAGCGAGGGCGGAGGCGGGCGTGGGCGCAGGCGCGGGCGTGGGCGCGGGCGCTGGCGTGGGCGCGGGCGCAGGCGCTGGCGTGGGCGCGGGCGCGGGCGCAGGCGTGGGCGTGGGCGCGGCCGACGAGACGGGGCAGCGGATGGCCGAGGCCGTGAGCGAGTTGGGTAAGGCGATCGCGTCGTTGCGTGAGGCGTTGAGGCGACCATTGACGGTGAGCGGAGGAGTGGCGCCGTCGGGGGCGGCGCCGGTTGGGACGGCGGCGAAGGCGGCGGCCGTGGCGACACCACCGGCGGTTCCGCAGCCGATGGTGCGGGTCCCGGACGTGAAGGTCGAGGTGGCGGCGCCGGACCTGAGCGCGTTCTTCGCCCATCAGAACGAGGTGTTGCGCGACGCGTTGATCCCGGTGGCGCGGGCGGCGACGAAGAACCTCGACGAGACGACGGCCCTCACGCGGGAGCTGTTGGCGCTGCTGGGTGGGGTCGGCGGAGCGACGGTGAAGCCGAGCGAGGAGCCTCCGACGGAGCGCGCGCGTGTGCGTCGGCCGAAGGACCCGGGCTGAGCTTCGTAGCGATTCGCAGCGAGGGCGTGACTCGAGGGGTGGTTTCCGGTAGAGGCTCCCGCCTTCGCCCCGAGGTTGCCATGAAGTCGCTCGTGCCGCTGTTCTTGTTGTCGTTGTCGATGGTTGTGTCGGTCGGCCCCGCATGTGGTGGGGACGAGGGCGAAGGGCCGCGGGACGCATTGGCGGATGGCGTGGACACGGACGACGGGGTCGGGCCGGTTGACGGCGACGCGGCCGAGGACGGCGATGATGGCGACGCGGTGGGGCCTGACGGGGCGGACGGGGTGGATGGGTTGGACGGGGTGGACGGCGCCGACGACGCGGAGGCAGAGGTCGTCGAGCCGCGAGTGTGTCAGGACCTCGAGGCGTGCAACATGCTGCTCGATGGAGCGGGGTTGTGCCCGGGTCGGTGCATGCCGGTCGATGACGTCCTGCGGTGTAAGGGTGAGGTGAAGCTCGGGGTGTGCCATCGGCTCAGCACGGGTGAGGCGACCTTGACCACCGACTTCGGGACCCACGAGGTGCAGGTCATCTCGGCACCCGATGAGGCCGTGGTCGGTGAGACGTATCCGTTCGAGGTTCGGCTGGTGAACAAGACGAACGCCGAGCTGAATGTGCCGTTCCGATGGAAGAACCCGCAGACGTGGCTCCTGGCGGATGCGACCTGGGCCGACACAGAGGGCTTCCAGCTTGCGGCGAATGCGTCCGTGACCTTGACCGCGACGCTCACCGCGCAGCGACCGACGGTGTTCTCGGCGGGCGGCGACATCATCGTCACGCTGGTCTTCGGGACGCGTCTGGAAGGGACCGACGAGGTCGACAATATCTTCGAGCCGCGAGCGGCGGTGTTGTTTCCGGACACCGAGGCGGTGAGCTGTGGGCAGTATCACTTCCCGGCGACGTGGTGCGCGGGGGAGTGTGAGACGCCGAGCCAGAGCTACTTCAGCGCGGTGTGTTGCGACGGAGTCTTCTTTCCGGGGGCCATGTGCTGCAGCGATGCCGAGTGCACGGACGGAGCGTGTGTCGATGGCAAGTGTGTCAATCAGGTGCCTTGGCTCGGGTCTGCCAACGGACTGCCAATTGGCAATCAGCGGATCCGGTTGGTGCTGGTCGACAGCCACACGCAGTTCGAGGACCCGTGCGAGAACCGGTTCGAGGATGTCAAAGACGAGATCGACTTCGCTACTATCGAGAGCTGGTATGCGGACCTGGGGATGCGGCGCGCCGGGCGCGAGGTCGTGGACTTCGAGTGGATCGTCACGGGCGGCGTCCAGGCGAGCGACTTCCTGACCGGGGCGAACTATTGGTCGGACTATTCGCGGGAGCTCGACGCATGGCTTGCGGCCCGCGGGTGCCCGATGCTCGAGGGATATGACAAGCTCATCGTGTCGGCACCGTCGATGGACTTCTGGGGGTTCGGCGGGTTGTATTTCGAGAAGGGGCACATGGCCATCTGGTCGCCGTACAACGCCTATCTGATTGCACATGAGCTGGCACATTCGTATGGGGCGCGTGACCTGTATCTCGATCTGGCGGGGCAGCTGCAATATCCGCTCGAGCTGATGGGCAACATGTTGTCGGGTCCACCACACCCGGGCGACGAGGTCGCCTGGGCGGAGATGGGCTTTGGTGACCTCGACCGCAATGGGGTGTTGGACTTCGTGGAAATCGCGGCATTTCCCGACGTCCTGACGGTGGCAGGTCTGACGGCGACCTTGACGAAGAAGAACTCGATCGAGTTCCGCTGGGAGTTCGTGGGGGTCGAAGACGGGATCGCGAAGCGGTTGGTCATTCCAACCTACGGATTCGCCTTCCCGACTGCCGGGGCCGACATCACCAACACCTATGCCGGCCGCTTCAAGACCATGGTCTTCGATGGGACGCAGGTCGACCTCGAAGCCCTTCGGGCCGCTGGGGAAACGACCATTCAGATCCGCGCGCGGCACACCTACACGGGGCGCGACTGGCAGGCGAAGGTGTTGGCGATGGACGAGAGCTTCACTGTCCCGGTCACCGTCGCGGAGTGAGGCGAGGGGGATCCGCGAAGCGTCGCATTGAATCATGCGGCGGCGGGACGACCGCGACCCCAAAGGCGTCAATGAAGGGTGTCGGCCTTAGTGTCGATCGGGACGGAGGCGTCGGTGAAACATCCGGCCGAGGTCGCGGAGCGCGATGAAGGCGTCCCGAAACGGGCGCGTCGTCGAGCGTGGGTCGTGACGCCAGGTGATAGGGACCTCGGCAACGGTGAGGCCGAGACGCTGGGCGACTGAGAGGAGCTCGACGTCGAAGGCGAAGCCCTGGGTCTGGAGGGACGCGAAGACGGCGTGGGCTGCTCTGCGTTCGAAGAGCTTGAAGCCACACAGGGCATCGGAGACCTGGACTCCGGTGGCGAGGCGCGCGACTCGGTTGAAGACGCGGCTCATGGCTACGCGGTGTGGAGGTCGGTCGAGCTCTACGGTGGACGATGGCAGTGTGCGCGTCCCGATGGCGATTGGGGTGTCGGTCGAGAGCGCGGCCACGAGGTCGAGATAGTGCTCGATGGGTGTCGAGAGGTCGGCATCGCAGAACAGGATGACATCGCCGCGCGCGGCGGTGACGCCGGCCTTCACGGCAGCCCCTTTGCCGCGATTGAAGGGCAGGCGAATCAAACGAAACGCAAGTCGGGACGAGGCGTTGACGAGGCTTGCGCGAGCCGGATGATGGAGCGCGACGCTCGTCGTGGCGTCACGAGAGCCGTCGTCGACGACGATGATTTCGATGGCTGATGGAGAGCCTGGACCTGGCGCGAACACCTGCGAATGCGACCACGATGCGAGTCTGGTGAGGGTCGTGGGAAGTCGCGCCGCCTCGTTGTACGCAGGGACGATGATGCTGAGGTGGAGCGCGCGGAGAGGGGTTGCATGGGACGTCGAAGAGGACCTCACGGCAGGCCCTCACCAGCGCTCGGCAGGCGGCGGAAGATACGCCAGAGGTTGCTCGGCGAGGCCAGCTCGACGAAGTGGGTTCGGCGTTCGGCCAGGCGTTCGGTGAGGAGCGATTCGCCGGCGGAGCGCGGCACCCGGTGCACGATGACGAAGCGCGCGCCGTCGAAGAATCGGACCATCGTGGCTTCAGGGTCGGCGACCTGGCCGCGCTGAAAGAAGACATAGGCGTTGAATCGCTGCTCGTCGTGGTCGCGCAGGAACTGGACGTTGTAGCCGGCCATGAAGCGTTGGTCGGTCCCGAACAGGAACAGGCCGGGCATGACGTCCCATGGGGCGACGACCATCTCTCGTGGGCCGGTGCGCTCGACGAACCATTCGGCGAGGTCGCGATAGTCGGTTGGTCTGGCGACGTAGGGCTCGGCGAGCTCGGTGCGAAGCGTCGAGTAGGACAACGCGCTGGTGCCGATTCCGAAGGCGAGGGCGAGGGCCGTGACGAGGTGAAGTCCGCGCGGCGAGAGCCGGAGCTGGGGGTCGGTTCGCAGGGTCGAGGTGAGCTGGCCGGCGATGAGTGGGAGCGTGAGGACGGACACGAAGACGAAGAGCTGGATGAGCTTGGTGCCCGAGAGCAGCCCCAGGAAGAGGAGACCCAGAGAGGCGATGGCACCGCTCACCGACTTGGCGTCGAGGCGCGCGCCGAGGCGCAGGTTTGTCAGCAGGAGTGCGGCCCAGACGAGGAGTGCGGGGCCGACGAGCCGGACCAGCATGTCGGTCGTGAGGATGGCCCACTCGGCGCCGCGGAACTCACCTGGGACGAGGTTCGGGTCGCGGTTGAAGACCGTGAGGAGCTCACGCGCGACGTACTCCCAGTGGGCCGGCCAGGACGGGTTGAGGAGCATCCCGGTGAGGAGGCCTAGCAGGGTCGCAGCGAGGGGTCGCAGGTCCCAGCGCCCGTTCCAGACCCGTGCGACGACGAGGTGGGTGAAGACGAAGCCGAGCAGGACCGTGGCGCCGACGTAGACATAGACGCTGAGCCAGGCGAGCAGATAGACGCGCCAGGGGCCGTGGAGGAATCGTCGCCAGTTGGTGAGAGTCGTGGGTTCGTGCGCGCGCCAGACGGCGTCGATGAACCAGGGGAGGAGGATGAGGAAAGTCGTCGCGCCCTTGAGGAACACCGAATACGACAGGGCCACCGGGCAGGAGAGCAGGCCGAGAACCACCCACGGGGCGGTGAAGGTCACGCCGTTGCGCTTCAGGACGAGGTGGAGTGACAGGGTGCTGAGGCTGCTCAGCATGAGGATCGACAGGCGGAGGCCGAGCTCTGGGTCGAAGAGGAGCGACAGGGGCGCCAACAGGAGATGCTGGCCGATGTACATGTTGGGGAAGGGGTCGTGTAGCGTCGTGTGTGGCAGCCACTCGAAGGTGTGGACCCAACCCTGCTCGACGATGCGGCGGGCGACGCCGAAGTGCAGGTAGCTGTCCGGGTCGGTGAAGTAGTTGTCCGACAGGACGAGCGTCGCCCACACGAGCGGCAGAGCCAGGAGGAGCCAAGCCTGCCATCGCTCGACGAGGCGGACAGGCAGGGGCGAAGCGTGGTCGGGCGTCACGGAGAGGTCGGCCACCGGGGGAGCTCGGCCAGGGCGAGCACGACGACCTCACCGGTGCGGGTGTGGAGACGCACGCAGCGCAGGTCTGAGGTCTGGGATGTGGTCGTGGCGTCGCAGAAGGTCTGATAGGTGCCGGACTCCTCGTCGCCAGCGCGCGACGAGCCCGAGGTGATAGGGACGCGGTCGAGGTCGATGAGGCGCACGTCGCCATTGCGGGTGTCGGTGCGCACGCAGTGGAACGTGGATTCGGTCGGCGTGTCCGTCGAGGCACAAGCCAAGGCGAAGGCAGGCGCCATCGCCGCGTTGGGCGAGGCGGAATTGCAGCCGCAGGCGAAGACCGCGAGCGAGAGAATGACGACGGTACTCAATGGCAGATGTAGCTCACGGCGCATTCGATGGTCGTCGGGTTGAAGGGGATCTCACAACCGACCTGCCAGTTGCCGGCGGCCGTTGGGGTCAGGACGGCAGTGGTCGAAGCGGCGCGCCCACCGAAGAAGTCCTGGCCTGCAGAGCTGGAGACGCTGGAAGAGTGACCGAAGCTGTTGAGCGAGACGGTGTTCGCGCCGAGTCGAAGGACCGGCCGGACCCGGAAGGACGCGTTCTCGGTGGTGCTGGCGGTGACCGCGACGATGCAGGAATCGTCGGCACCGAGCGTCACGGTCTGAGTGGCGAACCACGTCGACACACCGTTCTCGGTCGAGCCGATGACCGTGGCCGACGGCAGCTTGGTCTTGCTCAGCGTGATGGAGCCGTCGGCGATCTTGTCCGTCGTCACCGCATTCGCCGCAAGCTTGGCGTTGGCCACGGCGCCGTTGGCGAGCTTGGCCTCGGTCACCGCGAGGTTGTTGATCTTCACGGTCGTCACGGCGTTGGCAGCGAGCTTCGCGTCGGTGATGGCCAGGTCGGCGACCTTCGTCGTCGTCACCGCGTTGAGCGCGAGCTTCGCATCGGTGATGGCCAGGTCGGCGACCTTCGTCGTCGTCACTGCGTTGAGCGCGAGCTTGGCATCGGTGATGGCCAGGTCGGCGACCTTCGTCGTCGTCACCGCGTTGAGCGCGAGCTTGGCATCGGTGATGGCCAGGTCGGTGACCTTTGTCGTCGTCACCGCGTTGAGCGCGAGCTTGGCATCGGTGATGGCGAGATTGTTGACCTTCGCGGTCGTGACCGCATTGGCTGCGAGCTTGGCGTCGGTGATGGCGAGGTCGGCAACCTTGGTCGTCGTCACGGCGTTGAGCCCGAGCTTTGCGTCGGTGATGGCGAGGTCGCTGACCTTGGCAGTGGTGACGGCGTTTGCGGCGAGCTGAACGGCTCCGACCCCCAGATCGGCGATGCCGATGGAGACCGTGGGTGTCGAGCCCCCTCCCGTGAGGCCGGTGCCGGCCGTGATGGTCGTGATGTTGTCGGGGCCCGCGGGGCCTTGTGGACCGACCTCGCCCTGGATGCCCTGAGGCCCGGTTTCGCCGTTGCAGGCGTATGTGAATGCGCCGGCGACCTCGAAGCGTGAGCCACCGTTGGGGCAGTCGGGATCACCAGTGCCGAGGCTCAGAGCGACGACTGATTCGCCGGGTTCGCCGCGAGGACCTTCGACGCCGCTGGTCTCGCCGACCCATCGGCCGGCCGAGTCGATGATGGGTTTGCCATCGACGGTGATAGAGCGTGGATGGATGTCGCCACGCACGTCGCTGGCCACGAATGCGTAGGGCACGGACGGGAAGCGGATACGTGTCATCTCGTCGTCGTCGCCCACCTTGAGCGCGAGCCAGAGCTCGTCTGCGGTGGCGATGATGGTCGGGTCGAGTGGCGCGACTTCGCCGAGATAGAGCGAGAAGTAGCCTCGCTGAAGCTCGACGCGGTCGTCGCCCGTGCGCTCTTCCGTCCAGATCGGAGTCGTTTCGAACGGTCCCGCGTAGAGCAGGAGCGTGAGGTCGGTCTCACCTTCGACGAGAGTCCCGTCGATCTCGCTCAAGACGCCGTGAATCGCGATGAGGTTGGGAACCTCGGCGCGGACGGGGGACTGGGTCGCGAGTTGGGTGAGCCCTGCGAGAAGGGCACAGGCTGCGATGGACAAGCGGTTCATCGGCTGACCTCGGTCGAGAGAAGAGAAGGTGAGAATCCGACCTCGACCCGATAGCGGGGTGAGGTCGCGATGTTGGAGGGCACCGGGCCAAACCCGAGTGCTGCGCGATACCGGGTGCTGCCGGCTGCGTAGGTGCCGTTGCCGGGGGCGAGCCATGGGCGGGCGGTCGTGTCGCAAGCCTGGCCCGCGAAGGCTTCGTCGATGCTGCCGTCGCAGTTCTCGTCGCGCCCATCGCAGACGGCTTCGGGGTCGGCGAAGCCGGTGATGCCGGAGTAGTCGCAGGCCGCGGTGCCGGTCGAGCAGTCGACGGCGAGCCCTGCGAGCTGGGTCTGACATATGCCGCCGCGCCGGCAAACCACCGAGAGCATAGGGGATTTATCGTTGTCGGGGACGTCGTTGGCGGCATCGTACTGGTCGGTGATGCAGTCGGCGTCCGTGTCGCCCGTTGCGCTCTCGAGGATGTCGGGGATGGTGTCGGCGTCGGTGTCGGTGAGGGCGAAGTCGGGGCCTAGCTCGTCGCGGTCGGCGATGAGGTCACCGTCCGTGTCGGCAGCGAACACGTCGGAGCCGAGCTGACGTTCGAGGCCGTTGGTGAGCCCATCTGTGTCTTCGTCGCCGGCGGGGTCGATGCAGACCTGTGCAACGCAGAGACCACCTTCGCATTGCTCGTCACTGCCGCAGGACGAGCCGAACGGGCGCTTGTCGTCGTCGCCGCACCCTGCCGCGACCAGCACCAGGCAAGCCATGGCCAGCCGAACTGCGCGCGGCGTAGTCTGGGTGGTGATGAAGACCATGACGACCCTCCCCCGAGGTGACTTCCGAAGGAGCGACGCGGTTTGAGGCGAGGCTCCGTGGTGTGGGCTATCCGTCTGCGGTGATGTCGACCGAAACGAAGTTGGCATGTCGAATAGCCCCTGGAACTCCGTCATGTCAACGCGCATGGCCTTTGCGGAAGAGGTTCTGCGGGTTCGAGATCGGCGGATGTGAGGGGCGGCGGGGGCGAGCGGCGGCGAGGTGGCAATGTGAACTGGCCGGTCAAGCCCGACGGGTGGGCGGCTGGGTCAGAGCTCGCGGCGGGGAGCGGTGAGGGCGCCGGGGGTGTCGCCCGTGTTGATGACGGTGGAGGGTTCGAAGAGGAGGAGCTCTGCGCCGTGTTCGGACCAGGGACGGTGGCGGGTGCCGCGGGGGACGACGTGGAGCTCGCCGGGATTGAGGGTGACGGTGCCCGATTCGAGGGTGATGTGGAGGGTGCCGGCGAGGACGAGGAAGAGCTCGTCGGTGTCGGCGTGGGAGTGCCAGGCAAACTCGCCGTGGGCTTTGACGAGGCGCACGTCGTAGTCGTTGACGCGGGCTACCGTGCGTGGGGCCCAGTGGTCTTGGAACTGGGCGAGCTTGTCGGCGAGGTTGATGGGCCTGATCAGGTTGTCGGGGTGGATGGGGTTGTCGGGGTTGATGAGGTTGATGGGGTTGTCCGGGTTGATGGGGTTGTCCGGGTTGATCGGGTTGATGGGGTTGTCCGGGTTGCTCGGGTTGATCGGGTTGATGGGGTTGTCGGGGTTGTCGGGGCTGAGGGGCTTTGGCGTCATATAGAGGTGTCCTGCGGGTCGAGGTCGAGCAGCGAGCGAAACATGATGTGGGCGTCGACGTAGCCCAGGCGTGGGTGGCGAAAGGCGCCTGGGAGGGTGCCGACGATGTCGAAGCCGACCGATTGCCACAGGGCGACGGCCCCGACGTTGGTGGCGACGACGAGGTTGAACTGCATGGCTCGATAGCCTTGGGCCCGGGCTTCATGCAGGCAGTGTTCGACCATGGTGCGGCCGATGCCCTGACCGTGGGCGTTGGGGTCGACCATAAAGCCGGCGTTGGCGACGTGGTTGCCGAGGCCGAGTTGGTTGGGCTTCAGGATGTAGCTGCCGACGATGTTGGTGGAGCGTTGGGCGACGAAGGTCTGGTTGGTTGGCGCCATCCAGATTGTGTGTGCTTGTTCGATGGTGGTCTCAGGATCGTAGGCGTAGGTCTCGCCCTGACGGACGATGGCGGCGAAGATGGGCCAGATGGCGGCGAAGTCATCTGGTGTGGCGGGGCGGATGACGAGTGTCATGCGTCGTCTCGGGTCGAGGTGTCCTGAGCCTCGAGCGTGCGCTCGCGATAGCCCCGGTGGTCGAGTGCGGTCTCGAGTGCCGTGACGAGTGCCAGGACGTCGACCCCCGTCTCGGTGAGGAGGCCTTCGAGGCCCAGGCGACTCGCCTCCCAGATGGGTTTTGCGGCGGCGAGCTTGGAGCCCCCCTTGGCGGTGAGCCGGAGGCGTTTACTGCGGCCGTCGGTGGGGTTTGCGAGCTGCTTCAGGTAGCCGCGTTCGACCATTCTCGTCGTGATGGCGACGACCGAGGGGTGGGCGACGCCGAGTGCCGCGGTGATCTCGGTGACCGTCATGGTGTCGTGCTCTTCGAGGAGCAGGAAGACGAGGTGCCAGTTGGGCTCGATGCCGAGACCCAGCTCTTCGTAGAGCGAGCGCGCGTCGTGCATGAGACGGTCGGTCAGGCGCTTGAGGCGAGCGGTCAAGGCCAGCGCACCGAGCGAGGCGAGGTAGTCGCGCGCGGCGGGTGAGCGGGGCGTGCGTCCAGGTGTTTGTCTCATGGGTCGGCTCGCTCCGTGTCCGTTGCGTAGGCAACTACGTAGTTGGCTACGCACATGGAGTCAACACGATTGCGCAAGACCGAGGCACACGACGGGAGTGTCAGCCGGGAGACCCGGGGTCGTTGCGCCTCATACGGTAGATGTGTTCGATGCGCTTGCGGTGTTCGCGCAGAGCGGCGTCGAAGCGGCCGAGGCGCGTGCCGCGCAGGTCGGGGTTGGTGTCGGCGAGGCGCTCGATCCGGCGTTGGTCGAGGACGACTTCGTGGTTGACGATGCGGCGCAGGAGAGGTCGCAAGAGCGGGTCGAGGAGCGACGGTGGGCGGTTGCTGAAGGCGAAGGTGTAGAGTCGGGTCTGGTCGTTGTCGACGGGTACGAAGAAGACGCCGAGGTGGACGCGGATTGGCCGCGGGGCCTCGGTCGTGGGGTCGCGCCACCACTGGTCGTAGACGATATGGACGGGCGAGAAGTGGACCGTCCAGTCGTCGATGAAGGTGTCGCCCGTGTGGATGCCAAAAGCCCGCTCGATGAGGCGAGGGATTGGTTTCTGGCGGCCCTCGTTGACGACGCGGACCGTTGTGTCGGTGCACTCGAGAGTGACACGAACGTCGGGCAGTGACGCGGCGTCGTAGCCGAAGAGGGCGTGGGTCGTCGGGGTGTGTTCGACCTCGCAGAAGTTGTCGACGACGACCTCGAGCGGGGCCTCGATGAGGTGGCTCATCGAAGCGACCTGGGTGAAGCCGGGGAGGCCGAGGGCGGGGAAGTCGGTCGGCTCTGAGGCGGGGGCCTGTGGGTCGTTGGTGGAGGTCGGGCGGGCACGAAGCCAGATGGCGCCGTAGGCCTGCCGGGTCTCGAACGAGGTGCAGTTGAGCTTGACGGACGGCGTGCCGGGGCTCTCGCCGCGGCCGTCGGGGGCGAACTGGAAGCCGTGGTAGGGGCAGACCAGGCGGGCGCCGGCGACATGGGGTTGCACCCAGCCGTCCGAGAGGCGAGCGCGGCGATGGGGACAGACGTTGTGCAGCGCGTGGACGGAGTTGGTCGATGGGGCGCGGTAGAGCACGAGCTCTTGGCCGTGGAGCATCACGGATTTGGGGCGGGTGCCGAGGTCCTGGTCGAGGAGGACCGGGTGCCAGTGGCGCCAGATCGCCGCGTCAAACCCGGGCATGGAGCGGAGCCTTCGTGATGGATGCGGCGATGCGTTTGGCTTCGAGGTGGATCTCGCGCAGGTTGCCGGTCGTCGGGTTGCGGAAGCCGAGGAAGTAGAGGTGGTGGCCAGCGTCCTTGCCGTGGACCCTCGGGAGGTCGCGGTCGTCCAGCGCGGTCGACGGCGGGTTGAGCCAGCTGCGCAGGTTGGTCTTGTAGCCGGTGGCGAGCACGATGGCTGAGAAGGTCTGGGTGCGGCCATCAACGAAGTGGACAGCCGATGGTTCGATCTTCGAGATGTTTGGGAAGACGGTGATCGCCCCTTGTTTGATGAGGGCGATGGTGCCGATGTCGATGAGCGGGACACGGCCGCGGGTCTCGAGGAGCTCGACCGGGCCGGCTTTGGGGCGATGGATTCCCCATTTGGAGAGGTCGCCGATGACGAAGTCGCGAAGCGGGAGCGAGAGCTTGTCGGCAAGCTTGGAGGGGAGGTGGGACATGGCGATGGCCAGCGTCTGGGATGGCAGGCCGAAGGCGTCGCGAGGGACGACGTGAACGGGGCTACGAAAGGCCATGGCGGGGCGGGCGCCGTGTTCCCAGAGGTCGATGGCGATCTCGGCGCCCGAGTTGCCAGAGCCGACGACGAGGACCGATTGGCCTGCGAAGTCGGCGCCGTTCTTGTAGGTCGACGAGTGGAGGACTGAGCCGGCAAAGGCGTCGAGGCCGGGCCAGGTCGGGGTCACGGGCGTCGCATTGTAGCCGGTCGCGACGACGAGGTGGCGCGCGCGATAGGTGGTCGTGTCGGCGGCTTCGAGGTGCCAGTGGTTGGAGGTGTAGTCGGCGCGGGTGATTGCAACGCCGAGCCGGGGCTCGAGCTCGAGGGCTTTGGCATATTCGTCGAGGTAGGCGACGACCTGTTCGCGAGACGGGTAGGTCGGGAAGTGGTCCGGCATCGGGTGATGCGGGAGGTGGCTGTACTGTTTGGCCGTATGGAGGTGGAGTCGGTCGTAGTGGCGGCGCCAGGTGGACGCCAGCGTCGGCTCACGTTCGAGCAGCAGGTGGGGGTGGCCCGCGTGTTTCAGGCAAGCGGAGACGGCGAGACCCGAGGGGCCGGCGCCGACGATGAGGGTGTCGGTGGTGATCGGGGTCGGCATTATGATTCGGCTGACTCGAGGGACGCGGATGACTCGGGGGACGCGGGGCGGCGCGCGATGACGGCGCGTGACACGAAGTGGTCGCGGTCGGCGACGATCTCGAAGCCGCACTCCGCGAGGAGAGATGGCAGCGGGTCGCGTAGATAACCCTTGTAGTAGGGCTCGTGATAGAGCTTCGGGAAGGACTCGAGAAAGAAGGCGATGTCGGGCGCGGAGTCGAGCTGGGCCGAGTCGAGGACGGCGAAGAGGCCGCCCGGGCGGACCACGCGGAAGGCTTCGCGGACCACGTTGCGGCGGGCGTCTGAAGGGAGCTCGTGGAAGAGGAAGACCGACGTCACGGCGTCGAAGGTCTGGTCGGCAAAGGGCATCGACTCGGCGTTTTCGGCGACGAGCGAGAGGTCTTCCAGATGGGCGAGCGAGGTGCGGGCGAACTTGAGGTAATGGGGCGAGAGGTCGAGGCCGTAGAGGCGCGCGGTCGGGGCGGCGAGGTTGAGCTGGGCCAGGAAGCGGCCGGTGCCGGTCGCGATGTCGAGGACACGAGGGGAAGAGGTGTTGGCGATGGAGGCGGCGACGGCGGGGACGATCATGCGGCGCATGATGTCGGTGGTGCCTCCAAAGAGGAGGTCGACGCCGGCGTCGTAACGTTTGGCGGACTCGTCAGAAAACCAGCCGTCGGACTGCCAGTGGAAGTTGCGGCGGTAGTAGCGTGGGAACCGTGAGAGGTCGGTCGGATTTGGCCGGGTGGCGTGGTCGGGCAGGTCGTCGTAGCGGTTCTTTCGGGCGCGTAGGATGACACGTGGCATCTCGATGACGCCGTCGGGGAGGGCGCGTAGGGTTTCGAGCAGGTTGGTCTGAAAGAGGACCTTTTCCGGGTAGCGGCCCGCGCGGACGTGGTCGATCTCATCGGTGAGCAGGGTGCGGAAGCGGCGCTGGAGGGCTTTACGTTCGGCGGCGCTCGGGAGCGGGAGGTTCGCTGATAGGAACTGATGGAAGACCCGCATGAAGACGCCGGCGATGAGGGCCTGGGCGGTCTTCTGGGCGCGGAATCCTGTCTCGACGAGGCGGGCCACCATGGCGGGTCCTTGGTGTAGGGGCGTGGGGTCGCGGCTGCGAGTGTTGGCGGGCGTGGTGCGCCGGCCTGGTCACAGTATGGGCGCACGGGGCAGGCCTGTTCAAGCGGACGCGGGGGGATTACGTTCGTCCGCCATGAGTGAGACCGACCCGAGCCCGACCGAGGTGCCGCGAAAGCGGCGGCGGCGAAGAAAGAAGAAGGGCCCTGGGGCTGGGATTGCAGCGGGGGCGACGGGCGAAGGCGTGGGTGCGGTCGAGGCGCCGATGCGCACGGTTGATGTCCGAGCGGAGCGGGCGTCTGGGGATCGCGGGCCGGGTCGAGCTGCGAATACAAGCGCGGCCGAGCTGGCGGAGGCGGCTTATCGGGCGATCGATGCGTTGGTCGCCAAGGTTGCGCGCGAGGAGGGGGTCGGCGCGAAGACCGTGGAGCTGGCCGCCGAGGCGACGCTGGTGCCGCTGGTGCTGGGGCGGTCTGAGGCTCGGGCGGCGGCCCTCGTGACGCACCTGCGGGACTACCTGAAGGTGGCGCAGCGCGACCACGCGAGCTTCAACGAGGGGGCGGTCTACTGCTTCTTCACCGACCAGCCCGAGTCGGTCTACTCGCGGCCGGGCAAGCCGACCGAGGTATTTGCGGGATATGCAGCCAATGGAAAGCCCGAGTGGGTGAGCTTTCCAAACCTGTGTCTGGCGCGGCAGGAGCCGCGGGTGGATCGCCTGTTCGGGGACTCGCCCGAGGTGTTGGCGCTGGTCATCTATGCGCACGAGCTCGATGCGGGGATGTCGCCGGAGTTCCATCGCGGGCGGCTGGCGTATCGGCTGTTGGGGCAGGTCGTGGTCGGGCTCGTGCCGCGAGACTTCGTGGTCCGGTCGCGTGAGGAGCGGGTGGCGCTGACGCTGCAGATCGTCGAGACGACCGAGCCCGATTCGCGTGGTGGGGTGACGCGGCGGATGCGGCTCAATGTGATTGGCATGCCGGTTGGTGACATCGCCGAGGTGGCGGCGACGAGTGACGCTACGAGCCCGGCGGAGGCGTTTCGTAAGGTGTTACGAGCGACGCGTGGGCGGGTGGATGCGCTCGGGCGGCGGGCGGCATTGGCGCATCGCCAAGGTGGGAACTTCGAGCTCGATGAGCCGGTCATGCAGCTCTTGACGCGGCTGCGTGGGGATGTGCTGCGGGTCCTGAAGAGCCGTGATTACAGGACCTTACACGCGCAGGAGCGCCATCAGAGCGGAGAGCGGCCGACGGCCTTGGCGGTGGCGGATGCGCTGGCCGCGGGTGAGGGGCGGTTCTTTCGGGACGACCACAAGGACACGGTCGTGGTGCTCGGGCCGAAGCATCGGGTGCATGTCTTTTCGAAGGTGGGCAAACATGTGACGAGCCTCGAGCTGACGCCGGCCGAGGTCGAGCGGCGGGTGGAGCTCAGACGGTGGAAGTTCCTCGAGAAGGTGGGCAGTGACATCTTCAAGGGGACGCTGAAGCGGGCGCTCGAGGAGCGCGGTGAAGGGCGCGATTGAGTTGGGCGGTTGAGCAGTCGGGGCGCGAGTGAGTGGGCGCTGATGAGCCGGACACGTTCGGCGAGCGACGAGGGACAGATGTCGGGACCTGGATCGTGGACATTCTTTCCGTATTTTCTGCTGCGCGCGACGGGGTTTCCGGTCGAGCGGATGGCAGGGGTCGCGGCGTTCGATGGGATGGCCGACCCAGGGGATGCGGGGCGGGTCGCGGACGAGCGGCGGCGGCTTTTCGAGGCGCTCGGTGATCCCGGCGCGCGTGAGGCGTTGATGACGTCAGCACCACTCGTGGACCGCAACTTCGATGGGTGGCGGGCACATGCGGAGGCCGGGCGACGCAACGCGCAGGACAAGAAACGTGAGCGGGTCCTGTGGCGGTTTCTGCAGCGGCTGACGGCGAAGAACGACTCGACGAGCTTCTTTGGGGCGGTGGCCGCGGGGAGCTTCGAGGTCGACTTCGATGCCGGGACGGTGTTGCCGGTCGAGGCTGGGCGGCGCGCGTTCTCGACGCAGTGGTTGGTGGAGAAGCTGTTGAGCACGGCCGTCGAGGACCTCGTCGCGGCGGGGTTGTGGCCGGGGATTGAAAGGGCGTTTCGGCGGGCGCCGGGGGCCGATGCGGATGGTGTCGTGTGGGAGCCGGGCGGGCGTGGGTTCAAGCGGTCGGGAGAGCCCGAGGTGGTCGGGCCGGATTATTTGCCGAGCGGGCTCGTCGACCCGGTCGGGGCGGCGGTGGCGGTGCTGAGGTCGGCGCCGGAGTCGGCGGAGCGGGAGGCTTGGATTGGGCGTTTCATGCGGCTCGAAGAGGGGCGCGCGGCGTTCGAGGCGACCGCTGGCAAGCCCGATGAAAGGCGGGCGATGCTGGCAGCGCATGAGGCCGAGCTGACGGCGATGCTCGGTGAGGCGCCGTCGCGGCATGAAGGTGAGTTCTATGCGAGCCGGACGCCGCTGCATGAGCAGGCCGATCGGACGGGGACGGTCATCGGGTTTCCGAAGGTGTGGACGGCGGAGCTGCAGACCGTGGCGGGGCCGTTTCTCGAGCTGTCGTTGTTGAACCAGCTGGCCGAGCGGCTGACGTTCGCCGCGTGGTTCGAACGCACGTGGGAGAGCTCGAGGGATGAGCCCGTCTTGTGGCGCGAGGTGCTGGCCGAGATAGCGAAAGACCCGATGGCGTTGGAGCTGGCGGCGCCGGCTGAAGCGCGGGTCATTCGTGAGGCCTTGAAGGGGATCAAGACTGAGCTGCGGGCACAGGTCGATCGGGTCATCGCGGCCGGTGAGGTCGAGGCGCGGCTCGAGGTATCGGCCGAGGTCGGAAGGTTGCTTGGTGGGCTGGGTGCGAAGGTCGGGACGGCGTACGCGAACCCGGACTTCATGGTGGCGGCTGACCCGACTGCACACGAAACGAGGTTCATTCTGGCAGAGGCGCATCACCTTCCACACCTGACCGGGTGTCTGTTGCCGCCGTTGGCCGCATGCGATGAGGTTGTGGCGGCGAGCGCGCGGTTCTTGGAAGGGCTGACGGCGCCGGCGAAGGCGGCCTTCCCGGTGAGCTGGGACCACAGCTTCATCTCGGTCGGGGTGGACCTGGGTGCAGTCGGGCTCGAGTTGTCGGGGCTGGCCAAAGAGCCACCCGAGCGGCGCGGGACGCTGGCGGAGCTCGCGGTCTATTCGAGAGGGGCGAGTGGGGAAGGCCTCGCGTTTGTCGTGCCGAGTCATATGAATGAGATCGCCGATGTGCCCAATGTGGCCAATGTGGTCGATGTGGCCAACATGATCGACGTCGCGCCGCTGACGCGGACGGCGCGGCTGCATCAGGCCTCGCCTGTGTATTCGGTGGCGACGCTCGACCTCGGGAGTTGGCTCGCCGGGCCCGACTGGCGACCGGTCGAGGCGTTGCCGCGGCTCAGCTACGGGGGGCTCGTCGTGCATCGGCGGCGGTTCGTATTGAAGCCCGACGAGGTGAAGTCGGCAGGTGATGTCGCGGGGGCGTTGGCCAGGGTTTCGGGGCTGGCGGTTGAGCACGTGCCGCGTTTCATGTTCATGCGGGTGGAGAGCGAGCCGAAGCCGATCCTCATCGACTGGTGGTCGGGGATTTCGATGGCGCTGGCGCTCTGGTCGCTCGGGCGCGGCGAGACGCTGACGTTGTCGGAGATGTGGCCCGCGCCAGAACAGTGTTGGCTGCGCGGTCCCGGCGGGCACTATACGTCCGAGCTGCGGACGGTGATGGTTCGACGGGGCGGGCCGCCTTCCTGAACGGGTGCGACCGGTGATTTTGGGAAGTTTCGGATGCGTTGGGCCGAGCCGGCAACGATGCTCGGGGCATGCGAAGACTCCTCATTGCCCTGGTCCTCTTTGGCGGTTGCGCCGATGCCGAACGAAGCTCGGACACGCCCGATTCGAACGACGCGTTAGAGACGGGCGACACGCTGGAAATGGGCGACACGCCCGAAACGAACGCCACGCCCGATGACGACGGGCTCGAGGCCTCGGATACGACTGCCGATGGTGACGTCGAGGTCGCGCTCCCGGTCGACCCGATGGTAGCGCCCGCACCGACCGTCACATGGACGCCATGCAACACCATCGTCGGGGCAAACGACCCGCGTGTCGAGTGCGCCGAGGTCCAGGTCCCGCTCGATTGGAAGGCCCCCGACGGCGAGTCCATCTCGCTGTTCGTGAAGCGCCTGCGAGGCCAGAATCAGGTCGCACCGGTCGCACCGGGCGAACCGGACGCCCCGCGCCGCGCGATGTGGTTCCTCATGGGAGGCCCCGGACAAGCGGGCTCAGACGCAGAGGCCACCGCCCTCGTCTTGGCGCGCCGCGACCCGGGCCTCGACATCTATATGCCAGACCACCGCGGGACAGGACGCTCGACCCGGCTCGGCTGCCCCACCCAGGAAGCCCCGTTCTCACAAGGTGGCGTCCAGGTCACCGAAGGCGAATGGCCCTATTGCCGCGACTCGGTGGTGCAGACCTGGGGCGCCGACAAGCTCGCCCACTTCTCGACCACCCAGGCCGCCCGCGACCTCGTCGGCCTCGTTCAGGCAGTCCATCCGGCCACCGACGAAGTCGTGTTCCTGGGCGTCTCGTACGGCACCTATCTCGCCAACCGCTACCTCCTGCTGGCCCACGCCCTCGACGATGCGGGCGACCCGAGCGGGCTCGTCGACGCGGTCGTCTTCGACTCGATCTGCAGCGCGGACGACTGCTTCCTGTCGGAGCAAGACCTCTGGGAGAATGCCGAGGCCGAACGAATACTCGCCAACTGCGAGACCGACCCCGACTGCAGCACCCGGTTCAGCCCCGAGCTCGGCCCGTGGGAAGCCCTCGGCAAGCTGTTCGTCCAGGTCGCCGCCGGCCACTGCCCCATCACCCCCGACCCCGAGACCGACGTGCTCCTGTTGCGCACCAACCTCGGCATCATGATGTTCCACTACGGTGCCCGCCGCGGCGTCCCCGCCCTGGTGCGACGCTACCTGCGCTGCGACCCGGACGATGTGACCTTCGTGCGCAAAATCTATGAGCGCAACTTCGGCTTCGACCCGGGTGCGATGTCGGGATCCGTGCCCACGCCAGGCCCGCCCTTCCAGGCCGACGGGACGCTTGGCTACTCGTTCCCGCTGGCGATCAACATCTTGATCTCCGAGATGTGGGAGCCGGCCGACCCGAGCCCGGAAGAGCTCGCCGAGCGCTGGGCCGGCACACGTTCGTGCCGCGGCGTGTCGAACAATGCGCGTTGGCAGACCGCCGGTTGGCCGCGCTACACCGAGCCGCTCGCGGGGCGCTGGTTCAAGAGCGACCTGCCTATCCTGGCGATGAACGCCGACTATGACCCGGCCACACCCCCGACCTACGCGCGCCGCATCGTCGACCACCTGACCGCTGAGCATCAGCACTACCTCGAGCTCCCGGGCCATGGCCACAGCGTGCTCGGCCAGGGCCAGCTCATCGACGACCCGACGACCTCGTGTGGCATGGAGCTCTTCGTCCAGTTCATCGCCGACCCGAGGGCCGAGCTCGACTTGAGCTGCATCGAGCGGAGCCTTCCGCTCAAGTTCACGATGCGGCCGCAGGCGGTCCAATACTGGTTTGGCACCACCGACCTGTGGGGCGACGAGGCGCCGTGATCGGCCCGGCCGCCGGAACGAACCTGGATGAATATTGACCGCGGCGAGGGCGACCTGCGAAGGGTCGACCATGGTCCTTCCGCTCATCGGCCGTCGCCAGGAGCTCGACCGCACACGCGCCGCGGTGCTGTCGGAAACGGGGCGACTCGTGACGCTCGTCGGCCCGGGTGGGGTCGGCAAGTCGACGCTCGCACGCGCGGTCACGGCGAACCTGGGCGACTGCTTTCCGGGTGGGGTCGCCTGGGTCGACCTCGGCCCGCGTAGAGACCTGCTCGCGGCGCTGGACGCCATCGCCATCGCTCTGGGCGCATCCAACCGACACACCTTCGCCGAGCGACTCGCGGCCCGTGGACGGACCCTGACCGTGCTCGACGCTGCCGATGGGCTCGATGTCGCGCGCGACGACGCCTTTGCGCTCAGACGCAGGCTCGCCGATTGGCTCGAGGCGTGTCCCGATGCAGTCTGGCTCGCGACCTCGCGCCGCCCACTCGACCTCGCGGTGGAGCAGGTCATCCCACTCGGCGGCCTGAACGTGGAAGACGCGAAGGCCCTTTTCGAGCGCTGTGTCGGGGCACGCCGTCCGGACCTGGTGGCCGACCTGGACACACGTTTCGTCGCCCGCCTCGACGGCCTACCGCTGGCCATCGAGCTGTACGCGAGTCACGCCCACCTCGACCTGGCCGAGCACCTCACGAGCGCACCGTCGACCCTGCTTGCGCTCAAACGTGAGACGGTCGACGCCGAGCCTCGCCACCACAGCCTTGCAGATACGGTCGCCTGGTCCTTCGACCGCCTCACCCTGCCCGACCGCAACCTGCTCGTGCGCCTCTCGACCGTGGCCGGTCGCTTCGACCTCGACCTCGCAACGCGCCTCTCCGGCCGCACCCTCGTGGACACCGTCGCGGGTCTCGAGCGCCTCGTGGCGTCGTCACTCGTGGCCGAGGGTTTTCGCCTCTACGACGCCGTGCGCTGCTTTGCAGCATCGCTCCAGGACGAGTCCGACCACGAACGGCATCGCGAAGTGCTCGCGGCCGAGTGTGAGGCCGCCCTGCCCGACCTGCTCGATGGTGACCCGAGCCGGGCCCGGGCCACCTTCGAACGACTGGCCGACGACCTGTTCGCCGCACACGACGACGCGTTCGCGAGCGGTGACCTCGAACACCTCGTGCCGCTTGCCCTGGCACTCGCCTGCCACTTGTCGGGCCGCAACGGCGAGGCCGCCGATGCTATCCTGAGCCGTGCGCTCGGACGTGCCATGGGTCCGGCCGAGAGTGACATGAGCGGGCGCGGCGTCGTGCGCTTGATGAACGCGAGGGCACGCCTTCGTTACCTGCAGGGTCGACTCGCCGAGGCCGAGGCCGACACCCTTGCACTCATCGAATGTGCCAGGAAATTCGGCAGTGAGCGCGACCAACTCGAGGCCTCTCTCGTCATGAGCGCCATCGACCGGGAATCCAACCGCGGGGAGCGCGCGCTGGTACTGTGCCGAGAGGTCGCCGCACAGGCGAAGGGCGTTGCAGTCCTCGCGGCCTGGGCAGCGCTCCACTATGGCTCGGCGGCTCTCATGACGGGCCGGGTCGAAGAGGCACACACCTCGTACCTCGAAGCGCTAGGTGCCGCGCGGTTCTGTGGCGCCCTGCGAATCGAAACGCTGGCCGTCACCAATCTCGCGTTCGCCGCCGTCGAGCGCGGCGACCATGAAACGGCGCTCTTGCGCTTTGCGCAAGCTCGAGACCTGGCAGTGCGCATCGGCGATCCCCTCCTGAGAACCAAGATCCTGACCCGGGAAGCCACCTGCGCGGTGTCGTGCGGCGACATGGGTTTGGCGGAGGCCTCGGCCATGGAAGCAGACGGGCTCGCGCGGCTCGTCGGTGATCAACAGGCGACCGTCGAGGTCCACCTCGTCCGCGCCGAAATCGCTCGGCTCCGCGGCCAGTCAAGTCTGGCGCGAACCCTGCTCGAAGAGGCCATGGCACTGGCGATGAACGCCGGGCGCCAACGCACGTTGGGCCAGGTCCGTGAACGACTCGACGCCCTCCCGGGTGTCGGGTCCACGTCGGCCCAGGGCACGCTCCAGGTGGGCGTGGGGGCCTACTGGTTCGAGCCACCTGGGGGCCCGCGCGTCGACCTCAAGACGCGGCCCCCACTGCGGCGTGTCCTCTCATATCTGATAGACCTGCGGCTTGCGCGTCCCGGCATCGCGGCGACGACGAATGACCTCGCGGCGGCTGGCTGGCCCGGCGAGCGGCTCATCACCGAAGCTGCGGCCGACCGGGTCTACACGGCTATTGGGACCCTTCGGAAGATGGGCCTTGCGAGCGTGCTGATCCGAAGCGACGGCGGGTACATCCTCGAGCCGACCCTTCCGACCATCGTCGTCTGAACAATCGATTCTGCAATCGCTCGGGCGGGCCTGCCGCGAGCCGCACCGCTGCTCGGACCGTCGTCGGCTTCAGAACCAGGTCGGCGGCCAGGCCCCCGAATCGACCAGCCCGAGCTCGAGCGTGGCCGTGTCGAGTCGTTCGAAGCCGACGAGTGAACGGCGCCTGAGCGTCGTCCGCGCGAGCATGAGGCCGGGCAAAAACGCGGCGAGCTGGTCGGCCAGGGCGGCGACCTCGGCCGGTGACAAGCTCGGGTCCGAGGCCATACGCGCAAAGGCCTCTGCCGGGAACGGGCCCGACGTCCAGAGGACCCGGCGGTCGGGGGCGGCAAACCGGATCGCTTTGAGCGGGTCGGTCGTGTCACGCTCGGCCGAGAGGGTCGGGTCGATGACGACGAGGTAGCCCAGCGCGAAAGACCAGGGCCCGCCGAGCTCGACCGGAAGCTCCGTGCGGACCTCGACCTCCGGCTCGGGCACGACCATGGATGTGCCTGGCTCGGCGGCGACCGCGAGGCGTTCGATGGGCGCGCCATCCCAGCGGCGATAGACCACGCCGACCCGCATCCCGGGGGTTGCGAGTGCAGGCGCGAGGTTCACGGTGAGCTCGAGAGATTCCATGGTCTTGATGTGGGACGTTTGGTCAGCGAGGTCAAGCGAGCGACGTGATTGGGGCCAGGTCGCGCGCTTTGGGTTAGGATGCGTCCATGAATGGCGAAACCCCAGCAACGAACATCGCAGGTGTGGCACTCGCGGCGCTGGCCGAGGCAGACACGGTCGAAGGCCGCGCCTCGCGGATGAGCCTGAGACAGCTCGGCACTCGGCTGCGTGTATTGGGCGACGCGGCGCTCGATGAAGTCGAAAACGACTGGGCGGGTCTCGACACGTCGGCTGTCACACGTGCCCTGGCGTATGCGGCATCGGCGCTTCGTGTACCCGCGGGCCGTCCGCTGCGGGGTGCCGCACCTTCGGGTCGGATGTCCGCTGCCGTGAAGCGCCACCTGGGAGGTCTGCCGGCTCATGAGAATGCAGAGCCGTCTGCACTGCGGTCGGCGGAGCTGGCGCTCGCGGTCTGGGCCGGCGATGACGCGGCGTCCCGAATAAAGACGATCGGGGTGCGGGACCTGAAGGTGCAGCGCGCGCTCGAGCTGGCCGTGCAGTGGGGAGTGCCTTCGCAGCCGACTCTGGCAAACGCCTTTGTGACCGAGCTCTTTGCCGACGTTGACCCTGAAGCGGCAGCGGCCCTCGCCGCAGGCCCGGGGCTCAGCGGGCCGGAGCGACTGCGCGATACGGCGGACACGCAGGGCGACATCGGGCTCGACCAGGTGCGGGTGACCATCGTGAAGTCGCACCTCGACTCGCCGTGCCTCGAGGTGGTGGAGACGATCCGACTGCCCGCGTTGCGGATGCACGCGCTGTTCGAGTTGGCGATCGCTTCGCCGATAGGGCTCGACCTCGACGCCGTCGCGACGCTCGCGAAAAGCACCGAGCCCGAGGTCAGGAACGAGCCGCTGTGGCCGGGCGCGCTGGACGCGCAGCTCTTTGGGATTTGGGCCGTGACCGGCGACCGGACGGCCGCGCAGGCGGCATCGCAACGTGTATACAAAGCGCTCGCGACGGCCCTCGAAGTCGATGCGCGGGTGCGACTCTATCGCCTCGTCCTGCTCGGGGCGGCGCGACTCGGGCTCACACGTTGGACCGAGACATTCGAACAACTGGTCGGTGATCGTAAGCTCCTGAAGGACCCGAGCGAGCGCACCCACCTCGTCTTCGAGGCGGCCTCGTCAATCGAAGCGCTGCCCCAGTCCGACCGCTCTGCGGCTATGACACTCATCTCGGAGCAGACCGCGAGGTGGCCGCTCGGAGGCGCACGCGCGCTGGTCGCATCGGCGCTCGCCGAGTCGTGCCTGAGTGTCCCCGAGCGTAACGCGTCGCTCTTCACGGCCGAGGCGAAGCGCTCGTTGAAGGCCCAAGTCGAAGCCCCCTGGCTCGCGCGGACGCTGCGCTCGATGGCATTGGCGGACCCCGTCGAGACGCTCGCGATGGCACATACGTTGGCCAAGCCCGACGAGCGGATCATCGGCTACATGATGGTCGCCGAGGCCGCCTCGGGCCTGCGCGGTTGACGCGACGAAGGTCCTTTGGACTGCGACGTCAGCGGCGCACGCGCAACGAGATCCCAGAGGCCGAGCCGGTCATCCCAGCCTCGCCCCGCGCCGTCCCCGAGCTCGCCATGCCGGCGCCCGCGGTCGCATCCAGCGTCGCCCGCTCGGCCGTCATCTGCATCTGACCCATGTCGACCTGGAGGCCTGCCAGCGTCGTCATGAGCCCGAGGTTGATCTGGCGCGCGAGCGTGCCTTGAGCCGACACCCGCGCACTCGCATTGGACGTGAGCCAGCGCGTCTCGGCGGCCGACGGCGGCTGCTGATAGCCGTGCAGCGGCCCGTCACCGGTGAGCCCGATGTTCAGGCCGACTCCGCGGATCCAATCGACGAGCTGCTGCGAACGACGCGCCGCTTGTTGCTCGCGCATCGACTGGGCCGACGCCCGCGCCGCCTCGTCCGACTCGTAGAGGTTGAGCGGGTCGTGCTCGGTGAGCCACGTCGCGACCGCATCCTGAGCCGTGCGCAGGACGCCTGCCCCCGTCGGCGAGGCGACGTCGATGGCGGCCGACCACCGCCCCATGCTCGATACGAGCTGGGACGACATGGCCTGCGCATTGATGTCGATCGACGGCCGGGCCGCCGTTGCCGAGCCGTCGCTGGCGAGCCACGCTTCGACGCGTGGACGCAGGCGCGCGAACTCCGGATTGAAGGCGTCGACGATGTAGCCGGCGGTCTCGACGATCATGCGGCGCACGAGCCAGGGCGGGGCCCATCCCCAATACTGTTCGTGGGGCAGGTGGATCGAGTTGATGGTCGGGCCGAGCCGCGCGCGCCCGTTCTGCACCACCAGGGCACCTGCGACATTGTCGCCCGCCAACGGAATGGAGAGCCCGACCTCACCCGTGAGCCGATCGAGGAACGGCAGCTCCCAGCGTTTGCGCACACCGGTCGCCGTGGTCGCGGCCGCCCCGGGAATCGTCCCGCTATTGGCCTGGCCCGACGCGTTCAACCCGAACGTCGCCGAGCCCACCCGCACGTCGCCGCTGCCTCCCGCGCCATCCATGCTGATGCCGCGTGCGTTGAGCCATGCGAGCTCGGCTTGCCCGTTCGGCCCGCGCGCACCGACCGCTCGGGCGTCGATTTCGGCGAGCCGGAACGAGACCCGTTCGTTGCCGAGCAGGTCGAGCGAGAACCCGGTTGCAGCGAAGCGCCCGGCATGTGCTTGCAGGTCGCGACCGACGTTGGCCTGCAGCCGGTCGATGGCGATCTGTTGGACACCGACACTGCCGCCCGTCGGCACGAGCCCGTTGGCGCCCGCCTCGAGGGTGAGCCCCGAGACGTTGATGCCGTCGATGTGGCCGCTTGGCAGGTGCAGCTCGTAGTCGCCCCAGCGCACCCGCGCGTCCTGGACCTGCATGCGGGTCGCGACGAGCTCCTGGATGGTGAGGCGGCGCACGCCACGCTGGTCGGTGATGGCGCTGACCCGCACACGTAGCCCGTTGAGCCGACCGCCGCGCCCCAATGCGACCTCTAGGCCGCTGCCCGAAAACGACGTGTTCGACAACCCGACCGAGCCGATGGAGACGTTGGCCGAGAAGCCGGTGCTCGTGACCTCGACACCCGCGCCGAGGTTCGACAGGTCGAGGTTGAAAGCCGCGTTGCCGGCCGCCGTGCCGACGCTGCCGGAGACCCGCGCGTTGCCCGAGCCGAGATTGGCCGACACGTTGCCGTTGGCCGCGCGGCTCCCCGACATGCCCGTGACCTGTGCGGTGGCGTCGACCGACACACGGTTGCCGCCCGACGAACCTTCGACGTGTGCATCGAGGCTGGCACTCGACGCGCTGGCGGACGCCGAACCGTCTGCGCCGACGGTCCCACGGATGCCGCCGACCTGCGCGTTGGCGCGCCCGCTGACGTCGGTCGTGGTGGTGCCGGCGGCATTCGTCTCGCTCATCCCGCCGGTGCCGGACATGCTCGCGTTCGCCACTGCAAACGTCATGCGGCCGTTGTTGGCGCGGCTCACGTCGACGCCCGAGATCCGCGCCGAAGCGTTGGCGCGAATGACCCGCTGGCCACCCGACCCGGTCAATCCCTGGGTCACGGCGAGGTTGAGATTTTCGACCCCGGCGGCCCCGAGATGGAAGTCGCCAGCGCCGGTCATCGCATCGAGATTACGGACACGAATGTCTTCGAGGTAGCCGCGCTGAAGGTCCACACGTTGGCCGGCCGACGGGTTGCTGAAGCGGATCCCGGAGCCCGCGACACGTGCCACACGAAGCTCGGAGATCCGCAGCGAGCGCATCGGGTTCTCGGGGCGGCCACCGGTCAAGAGCGCCGGGTCGACCTCGGCCGTGCCGGTGATCGACGCGCCTGTCATACGCACGCCGTTGTTCACGGCGAGCGACATCCCGCCGCCGTTGTAGGCGACGGTTGGCATGTTGAAGTCGCCGACCGCGGCGGTGAAGCTGATGGCCCCGCTGTTGCGGTCGACGGTGACCTCACCCGACACGTCGCCGATACGATCGATCTGCGCCCGCGCACCCCGCAGCTTGGCCACGATGGAGTCGGCCGGCACATTGCCGTCGGCCGTGAAGCCGAGGTTCTCGAGGTTGAGGGCGCCGAGCGACATCCGCACGGCCCCGGTCTCGAGCGCTTCGGCGCGCAGGTTGCTCACACTGAGATTGCCATGCGCCTGGAAGTAGGTGCCGATGGAGGCGTTGACCTCGGTCTGGATCGACTCGACCGACACATTGCCGCTGAGCGAGAGTGGGTTGAAATCTGCCAATGGCACATTCGACACACGCAGATTGACAATGGCCGCACTCGGCACCCGGACCAGGACCTGCTCGGAGCCGACGGGGACCTGGACTTCGAGGTCCGTGCCATTGAGGCGGTCGAGCTCGAGCCGGCTCAACATGACGGGCTGGACCGTGTAGCCGCCCGTCGGTGTGCGGGCGACACGCACCTGGGCGCCGACGCGGAAGCCCGACAACGCGGCGGACGGCGCCTTGATACGCATGCCCGAGCCGGAGAAGTCGAGGCCGCTCATCGATAGATTGCCGAGCGAGAGGTCGATGCCGAGCTCTTGCCCGTCGAGGTTGGCACCTGCCGTCAACAGATCGGCGCCGCCCGAGACCCCGACCTCGAAGTTGCGCAGCGAGACCTGTCCGGCCTCGGCGCCGGCCTGGCGTCCCCCTGTCACATCGAGCGAGCCGACCGACAGGTTGGCGTGAGTGCCATTCTCGTCTGTTTGCGTCCTGGCCCGCACGTTGCTCACATCGACATTGCCGATCTCGCGTTCGCCCTGGCGCACCCCGGTCGCCGTGACGTTGCCGACACTCGCGTCGACCGAGGCATGTGAACGGGTGCCATCGCCCGTCTGTTGTTGGCCGGTGACCGACGCGTTCAGCCCCGAGATGGTCGCGCTGTCGGCGTGCACACCGCCTGCGTTGACGTTCGTCACGGCGAGGCGCTCGACCGCGACCGTGGCCGTCGTGATGGTGAGCTCGGAGCGCACGACGCCGAGCCGGTCGCGGTTGGCGGGCGTGATGGTGCGCGCGGCCTCTTCGCGGGTGAGGCGGCGCTCTTCATCCTCGAGCAGAGCGACCTGCGGCAACTGGCGCTCGAGGGTTTCTTTGTCGCGGCGCTCGTTGGCGTCGAGCTCGCGGGTCGCGGCGAGCTGCGTGAGCTCGGTGAGCCGCGCGCGGATCGTGTCGCCCTTTCGCGAGTTGCTGACGGTGATGGCGGCGTTCGTGACCTGGGTGCGGTCGACGTAGGTGCCGTCGGATCCGCCGACACGCTCGGCCACGACGCTGTCGATACGCACGGTCGCGCTGAACCCGGAGAACGACCCAGCGAGCTGGGAGGCGACCTGGTCGGGCTGCACATTGGCGCCCCGGATCATGCCGAGCAGCTTTTCCACGGCGCGCGTGATCTCGCCCATCAACTGGGCCTGCGCCTGCGCCCTGTCGGTCGGGGCCACGCCCGGCACGGCCGCTGCCGTGATGTCGAGGCCGGTGATGGTCAGGGCCCCGATGGTCCACATCGCATCACGCGTGCTGAGCGAGATGTTCTGCGCGGCGATGAGCGGGATGCGGACGTGCATGCTGCTCGACGGGTCGCGCTCGGTCGGCCACTTACGCTCGACGTCGATGCCGCGCACGAGCACCGGACCGGCCTGCAACACGTTGCCGGCGTTGACGTTGCTGAAGGTCGCGATGTTGAGCTGCTGGCCGCGCAGGGTCTCGCGCCCGGTGTCGTTGTCGGTGTGGAGCTCGACGCGGTTTTCGCCCTCGTTCTGACGGTCGGCGAGCACGACGCGGGTGCCCGATCCGGCCTGCCCAGGCCGGGGATCACTGAGGTCGCCGCCGAGCGCGTTCTGGGCGTCCTGCAGATCGAAGCCGGCGCGCCCGGTGGCGAGGTAGCCCGCCCCCGCGCCCGCGACGGACAGCGCCCCGCCGACCTGCTGGAAGAAGCCAGGGCCGCCCGTGTCGCTGGCGCGGTTGGACACCCACGCCTGGTAGACGGCGTCGTTGCGGCGGTCCGGCAGGAATCCGTAGGTCTGGTGGATCCACTCGTTGCCGGACTGCGCAAGCACCCCCTTCTGGCGCAGCGTCGTCTCGACGAAGGAGTCCTCGCCCATGCGGCAGAGCATCTCGAGCATCGTCTGGAGCTGGCCCCGCGCCCACGACGTGCACTGCTGTTCGAACTCGGCTTTGCGCTGCCCGGTCTCGCCCTCGTTTGCATACAGCGTGAGGTCGCGGTCGTTGGTCTCGTTGCGCCCGAGGTTCTCTTCCATGCGGCGCCACCACTGGCCGCCCTGGGCGTCCTGGAAGGCGCGCTGCACGTCGGCGGGCATGGTGCGGACGAGCTGGAAGGCGAGGCTCGCATCCTCGTCGGTGACGGCCCAGTCGAAGACGCCGTACGACAGGAGCTGCTGCACGAAGCGCACGTTGCGGTCGGGGGCGCGCGCCGAGATGATGCGCAGGAACGTACGTTTGTTGGCGCCCCAGCGGTCCGTCGCCGGGAGGTTGTCGAGGAAGCGGTCCATGAAGGGGCCGCGGTCGAGCTGGTTGACGGCCATCGCCACCGCCTGCTGGCTGCCCAGCCGCTGGAAGATGGTGAAGACCTGGCGCGCCTCCGAGTCGGTGATGGCCCAGTCGAAGACGCCGTAGTTCAGAAGGCCTTCGATGGTCTGGATGGAGCGCCGGAACTCCGGGTTGTTGCGCATCTCGGCGTTGGTGGCGGTGGTCGTCTCGCGCTGTTGTTCGGCGCGGGCGGTCGCGGCCTGGTGGTTGGCGAGCGCCTGGTTGGTCGCGTCCGAGAAGCGGCGTGTGAGGTCGGCTTTGGGCGGCTCCGGGGTCTTGGTGATCCACTGGGTCAGCGGGTGGCTCGCGACCTGTTGCGGGTTACGCACCTGGGCGGCGGCGGCGCGCAGGTCGGCCTCGCCCAGCATGGTCATGGCGCGCACCATGAGCGAACCGTCGCGGCTCGCGTCGATGAAGCCCGGGGCTTCACGCGTGACACTTCGGACGTGCTCGGGGTGGTTCGTGACGACGGCCACCGTCAGGAACGCGCTGGCGAAGGTGCGCCTGGCGCCGTCGGGAGTGTTGTCGTAGAGCTTGGCGCCCGCGTCGGTGCGCGCGAGCTCTTGAGCGACGACGAGGCGGTTGGCGCTCGGCATGTTCTGCAGGATCTGCAGCGCCTGGGTCGCCTCGGAGTCGGAGATGGCCCAGTCGAAGACGCCGTAGGACATGAGGTCGCGGATGCGATCGATTTGCCCGTTGGCCCACTGCAGGGTGCGTTGGCGGAAGGTCGGGTCACGCGTCGGATCACGGAACGGCTGCGGCATGGTCGCAGGCAGGGCGATGCGGCCAGGTGTCGTCTCGGTGCCCGGGGTCGTCGCCGTGCCAGGTGTCGTCGCGGTGCCAGGCGTCGTCGCGGTGCCGGGTGTCGTCGCGGTACCGGGCGTCGTCGCGGTGCCGGGTGTCGTCGCGGTGCCGGGTGTCGTCGCGGTGCCGGGCGTCGTCGCGGTCGCGGGCGTCGTGGCAGTCGCTGGTTCGGAGCGACTGGGCTCCGACTCGCGCCGCTGAACCGGGCCGTCGGGGGTGACGGCGTCCTGGCCCTCATCATAAGACATGCTGCGCAGGTTCTTGCGCAGGTTGCCCGACGAGGTGCCCGACCCACCGGTCGACGTCGAGCCAGAGCCAGGCGTCGTGGTCGGCTGAGAGGTCTGCGGAGGCGTGACCTGGGTGGTGGCTGGAGTCGACATACGGCACCTCGGACATGGGATCTGGAAACGGTGGACCGGCGCGCTTTGACCGACGACTAAACATCGGAGTGGCGCGAGTCTGCCGGACGCGAAGGACCGCCGTTCACAGGCGAACGACTCTGCCGGCGGCGACCGTGACGCGCGGCTTCAACCCAACCCCATGACAGGCGTAGCCGAACTTTCCGTTCAGGTCCAACACCCAGCGCCTCGGCCTGGGAAGCCGTCGGGCGTGCTGCACCGCGTCATGGTCGCAAGTCTCCGAGAAGGCTCATCATCTGCCCGTAACTTTCGACATTGACGCGCGTGGGCGACCAGGTCGCTGCGACGGCCACACACCGACTTCGACGCCTGGTTGTTTCGGGGGTTGATTCGAGGGGCGCGCCTCATTATGGCTGCGCCCATGAGCAACCGCCTTATCGCCGAAGCCCGCCCTGCCCTCCCTCGCTTCCCCCGCCCGGCCGGCCTTGCCCGTCTGGCCGGCCTCGCACGTCTGGCCCGTCTTGGACGTCTGGCCCTTCTGGCCCTTCTGGCCCTTCTGGCAATGTCGGTCCCGCTCGGATTCGCGGCCTGTGGCGGTGACATGGAGGCCAGCGGCGACACGACCACCGACGTGACCGACACCCAGTCCCAGCCCGATGCGCCCGACACCTCGGGCTGCATGGTCTTGACGCTGGCCGACCTCGAGCCGCTCGTCTTCGACGGCCAGGACGACGTCTCCACGAGCTACAGCCTGGCCCTGAAGAAGAACGTCGGCGTGCCGGCGGCCGACTATCTCGTGCTCCAGTTCATCAACTACAACGAGCGGATCGAGGTCGCGACCGGCACCTTCCCGCTCGATTCGGCGCCTAATGACAACTTCGGGACCTGCCCCGAGTGTGTGGCGATCTGGGTGGATCAGCCGTCGCCAAACCTGCAGCCGAGCAAGTTCCTCTTTCAGAGCTCGGGCACGATCCGACTCGACGTCGACCCGCGCACACGCCGTCTCATCGGTCGCCTCGAAGGTGTCCGCTTCGCCGAAATCGAGCTCGACCCGTTCACCAACGCATCGACGTTTGTGCCGGGCGGCGACTGCGCGGTCCTGAGCGAGCCTATCGACTTCTCGTTCGTCTGGGTGCCGACCGAGTGGACGTGCGACGACGCGACCTACAATGCCGGCGACGGCTGCGACTGCGACTGTGGCGCCATCGACCCGGACTGCTACCCGGGCTTCGACACGCCGCTCGCGGTGCCGTCGACGGACTGCACCAACGGCGAGCTCTGTGTGGAAGACCGGTGCACGGCTGAGTGCTCACTCGGCTTTGGCGGCGAGGCGACGCAGGGGTGCCCTGGCGGCGAGGTCTGCACCGTCGAGTTGCCGAACGATATTTGTCGCCTCGGCGCCGAGGTCGACTCCGCGCGAATCGGTGAGCCGTGCACCTCGAACGCCCAGCTCTGCGCTATCACCGCAGGCCTGCCGACGGGGTTGTGCCCGTGGGACGGCGACCGGACTTGTAGTCCACTTTGCGCGTCGCGCGCCGACTGCGAACCGGACCAGCACTGCTACATCGTGCGCGGCGACTACACGGCCGGCGAAGGCAAAGGCCACTGCACGGACGGCGCCCCGTCGGCCTGGTACTGCGAGCAGAGCCAATGGGAGGACGGCACGACTTGCCACTGCGGGTGTGGCTACGGCGACCCGGATTGCGCGAATCTGGCGCTGCCCATCGAGGGCTGCGACGGCGCGCGCTGCGGGTCGGACGGAGCCTGCCCGGAGTGAGGGTCGGGTTCGAGTGAGGCTTCCGAGACAGGGTACGACGCGAGTGCCGAGGCACTAGACCGTTGCGGCTCCGTGCGCGGTCCGTGTCCTTGCGCGCTCCGGTTCCAAGCCTGGTCTCGAGCATCTGCCCGCATCCATGAAGATTGAGGCCGTGGCACTTCTGCCTTGACGGGTTGGAAGGCGGGGACGGGCAAAGGGCCTCGCTCGGCCCCGGAAATGGCCGTGGTGGTGGCGTCTGCCTCCGGGAAGGGTCGAGAGGCTCGAGGTCCTCGGCGGTGTGCAGGGGCTCGGGTATCCGGGCGTCGATGCGTATGCGCGTGAGCGGCTTGGGCGCTCGGGTCGGTGGGTGGGGGACGCGCGGACGTTGGCGCGGCGGCTCGCGGGGTTGCCGCTGCTCCGGAAGGCGTACCTCTCCGGCCGGCTGTCGACCTCGCAGGTGGAGCTGCTGGCGCGTCATCTCGTGCGAGGTGACCGGAGCGAAAAGCTCGATGAAGAGGAGGCCATCGCCTCGTCTGCGAGCCTGACGGTGCGCGAGCTTCGGCGACGGCTCGGGGGGCGGGAGGGCGATGTGTGTGACGCATGTAGCGGCGAGCGCCGGCGATTCGTGCGGCTCACGCGCCATGTCGAGAGGCTCGACGCGGTCGCGTACGAAGGCGCCATCCGGCTGATGGAGGCGCTAGGTGAGACGACACGAAGTGCGGCGATCGAGGGCCTGCTGGCCGAGGGCCTGACCACGCTCTTGAACCGGGCCGAGCTGGCGCCGGACCTCGTGAGTCGGATCGCTGGTTTCACGGCGGGCGGCGGCGCCGCTCCATCGGCTTCAGGACCCGACATCGCGACCGTGGAGCCGGACACGGACATCGGACCCGCGTCCGAACAACCACTCGAACAACGACTCGAACAACCATTGGATCCGCCCTACATCGACCCGGCCATCGCGGATGTTGACCTGCTCGACCTCGAGCTCCGCGCCCTCTCGGCCGAGCTCATGCGTAAAGACCTGCGCCTGGGTGAGCTCGCGCTCGAAGCGGATTACCGCAGAGTCGCCTCCACGCACGGACATCGGACTACCGACGACTATTGGCGCGAGTCACTTGGGGTCGCCCCGTCGAGCATGGCCGCGCGGGTTGCACTCGCACGTAGAGCCTGCCGCCTGCCTCGTTTGAAGTTGGCGATCGAGGCCGGGGACGTCGGCTTCGAGACCGCGACTATGCTCGCCCGGGTCGCCACACCCTCGACCGAGGGGGCCTGGCTCGCACTTGCCGATATCTCGACGGCCAAGATATTTCGCGAGCACGTCGACGCGGCGGAGCTTCACGCCCGAGCCAACGGCTTGCCGCTCGATGCGCTCGTGCCTCCGACCCCTGAGCAGATCGACGAGGCTCACGACCTCGAGCGGAAGGTTCTGTCGATGGTCTTTGCTGACCCCGGTGAGTCCAACGACGTAGCCCATGCGACCGACGCAGTGCGGGACCCCGAGCCCGGTCCGATGTCCGTGTCTGGACTCTCTGAAGAGGCCAAGTTGGGCACCGTCCCGCTGCGCCTGACCCTACCCGACGACCTCGCGGCGTTCTGGTGTGACCTCGAGATTCTGCACGCCGACGCCGGCTTCCCCATGGGCACGTTCGTCGGATTCCTGGTCGGCTCGACCCTCGACACTTGGCGCGGCACGACGAGACTTCCGGCCTACGGCGACATCTACCTGCGGGACCGCTTCCGCTGCCAGAACCCTATCTGCCGAAGCCGCAACTGCACTCCTCACCATATTGTTTTCCGCTCGCACGGAGGCGGCGACGAGCCCTCGAATCTGGTCTCGCTCTGTGACCGGTGCCACCTGTCGCTCGTCCATGGCGGCCACCTCACCGTGACCGGCCTCGCGCCCCACGCCATCCACTGGTCGGCCCGCGCCGACCACGCCCGCAGCACCAATAGCATGGTGGCCTGAGCGGAGCGTCAGAGCGTCCGCCGGGACCGGCGGGGCGTCCCGCACGGCCTGAGCTCGCGATGGGACATAGGGCTGGGTGAGGTTGCAGGCGGACGCAACTGGGGGTAACTTTACGACGCTTCCCCCAGTGTCCGTCGCATCAATGCGACACCTACAACCTGAACTACCTGAGCACAGGAGCCCATTCATGGCGCAGATCTCTCATGGTGAAGTCTCTGTCGTTATCCCTGACGACCTCCCTATTCCTGCCGAGGCCGGCAAGCTGTCCGGTGCGGAGGTCCTGGCGATCCCGAAGCCCCCGCGGGGGATCGGTGCCGCCACGGCCGACACCGCCTCGGCGATGCGCAAGACCCAGGGCAAGTTCATCTTCCCTGCCGACGTGACACCGGACGGCCTCGAGTCGGCCGGCGAGCACGCCGAGTCCATCGACAATGTCGTCGCTTCGCTCGAGGTGGTGCTGGCGACCCTGAAGCAGGCGAACATGTTGCTGGACGCCAAGGCCTGGGAAGACCTGCGCAAGGTCAACGACCAGGTGCTGGCCCAGGGCAAGACCAACCCCGAGGTACTGACGATGTTCACGCCGCTGACCCAGTACATGAAGCGGTTTGGGCGCACGGGGCCCCGCAAACCCGCTGCGACCTGATTCACGATTCGCTCCGAGCGCCCCGACCGGCCGGTCCAAGCGCCGGTTCGGGGCGCTCCGAGCACACCACCGAACAGCTTCGAGCACACCACCGACCCGCTCCGAGCACATCACCGACCCGCTCCGAGCACATCACCGACCCGCTCCGAGCACACCACCGACCCGCTCCGAGCACACCACCGAACCGCTCCGAGCACATCACCGACCCGCTCCGAGCACATCACCGAACCGCTCCGAGCACATCACCGACCCGCTCCGAGCACACCACCGACCCGCTCCGAGCACACCACCGACCTGCTCCGAGCACGCGCCCGACGAGGACGACGACGGCCCTGGGGTCACCCTGACGCCGCTCGACCCCCGGACCCCGTGACCCTGGAGTGCCCTCGCCGGGCGTGACGGGTCGGTTCCAGACCTCTAGGAGCGACCCTACGCACCCGGGCGGGCCTCATCTCGGGCCCTGGAGCCGACCCGGCGCGCCACGCAGGATCGATCCCAGCGTCGCGGAGTCGCCGCCGCACCCGCGTGACCCCGACCTCAGCGTCCCGGAGTCCACCCCACCAGGCCCGGCGGGGGGATTCCGGGACGCCGGAGGCCATCAGTAGCAGTGGATGACCGGCTGCACGGCGGGCCCGTCACCGCGGCCGAACACGACGCTGTCGAGGCGGATGTTCGACCAGTCGTCGTGGTCCTCCAAGAGCGTCTTCGTGCCACCGCAGGCGCCGCTCTGGCCCGTGTAGACGTTGACGTCGAAGCTGAGCGGCGACTGGAGCTGCCCGTTGCTGTTCCAGTCGATCGCCCGCGCGCCGCAGATGCCGGCGTGCTCGTTGAGAGACAGCTCGTCGAGCGGGATGCGCGCGCCGCGCGAGAAGTCCATCACGCCGTCCGCGACCAGGTCGCAGCCGGTGTCGATGCCGAAGTAGCCCGTGCGGTAGTTCATGATCGAGGGATAGTTGGGCTTGTTGTTGCAGCCGTCATAGCTGTCGCCGCCGTGTCCGAGGCCCAGGTTGTGGCCGAGCTCGTGCGCGAAGATCTCGGCATGCACGCCGCCTGGCACGCCGCTGTTCAGGATCTGGAAGCCGGGGCAAGACACGATGCCCGCGCCGACCATGAAGTCATCGCCATCCAGCTCGGCGATGCCGCCGACGCCGCTGGTGAGCTCGTGGGTCCAGACGCTGTAGTGGAAGATGTGCCTGCGCGCGTCGGCGAAGTTGGCGGCCTTGAGCGTTAGGAAGGCGCTGTCGAGCTGGAGGTAGGTGAGCGACGAGCTGTTGCCGATCAGGTTGCCGCCCGTGAAGGCGCCGCCCTGCCCGTAGTCGACGTGGAGGCTGATGCCCAACGACCCATCGGGGTTCATGACCGGCGCGCGGGCAAACATCTCGATGGCCAGCTCCAGCATGACGGGGGTCGGTCGGTGGTTGTGCAGCGCGCAGTTGGTGGCGTCCTCGAACCAGTCGATCTCCACGAAGATGTCCTTGCGCAAGGGGTTCGCGCCCAGCGCGCGCAAGTTGAGGCCGTTCTCGGTGCCGAGCACCTCGTCGCCGTCCTCGATGCCGTCGTCGTCGGTGTCCGCGTCGTTGGGGTCGGTGCCCGTGCGCAGCGGCCCGGTGTAGACGCCGGTGTCATCCTCGACGCAGTCGGGCAGGCGGTCGCCGTCGGCGTCTCGGCCCGGGACGCACGTCTCGGGGAAGCAGGTCTGCGAGCAGCCGTCGCCATTGCGCAGGTTGCCGTCGTCGCAGTCCTCCGCCAGCGAGACCGACGCGAAGACCTCGTGCGCGCCGACGAGGCCGTACTCGTCGCAGGCCAGGTCGCGGTTGCGCGATGAGGCGTCACCGGGCGCGCCCGCGTCGTAGATCACGACCTCGATCGGCGGGCCCTTCTCACGCCTGATGGTGGCCACCGCCCAGGCGATCTCGCCGTCGAACATCACCCCGAAGCGGTTGTTGCCGTCGCCGATGTTCGCGAGCAGCGCCGGAGCGGTGACTGAGGCGAAGTCCGGATACTGGTAGCAGCCGTTGTAGTAGGGGTTGCCGTCGACCGTCAGCACCGGCGCGCCGTTGAAGTAGAACGTCAGCGGCAGCGGCGTGAAGACGGCGCTCCTGGTGATCCACTCGAAGCTGACGCGGGTCACCGGGTTGTCGCCGTCGATGACGCCATTGCCGCACGGGTCGCACACGATCTGCACGTCGTTTACGTGGCCGCTCGCGATGGCGCTCGCGCCCGCGATGACCCGGCAGAGCTGCTGAGGCCCGCTCGGCTGGTGCTCGATCGACACGGTGTAGTTGGCGCCATCGGGGAGCGCGTCCGCGAAGGTGAAGTTGCCGTCCTCGTCGATCGTGAGCGTCTCGGCGTTGTTGCGCAGGACCAGGCCGCTGCCGATGAGGCCCGACACCGTGCCCCGCACCTCGAACGGACACTGCTGCGCGTTGCCGCTCTGGCAGGTCGGGGTGCCGCCGAAGCCGCCGCCCGTGCACTGCTCCATGCCGTTGCAGGGGTCGCCGTCGCTGCACAGGGTGTTGGATCCCCGCGAGGGGTAGCTGCAGTTGCCGCCCTGACAGACGTCTATCGTGCACGGGTTGTTGTCATCGCAGCGCGGTATCGCGCCGACACAGGCGCCGCGCTGGCAGGCGTCGTCGTCGGTGCAGGGGTCGTTGTCGCTGCACTGGTCACCGTCGTTTTTGTCGGCGTAGCGACAGCCCAAGGCAGAGTCGCAGTAGTCGTTGGTGCAGCTGTTGCCGTCGTTGCACTGCCGGTCGACGAAGCCCTGGCACTGGCCCGCTTGGCAGAGATCAATGGTCAGGCAGGCGTTGCCGTCGTCGCAGGGCAAGCCGTCCGCAGCGGCCGTGATGGCGCTGCACTGGCCCGTGCGCGGGTTGCAGGTGCCGGCGACCAGGCACTGACCGGCCGTCGGGCAGACGACGCCGACGCAGTGATCGATCTGCGTGCAGCCGCCGTACGGGTTGCCCTCGTAGTCGAAGTTGCAGGCGCAGGTGCGGTCGTAGTGGGCCGTGAGCGCGGGCGGAGGATTGTCATAGCAGGTCGCGTTGGCGCCGCACGGGTTGGTGGCGCAGGCGTCGATGTTGGTGCACGCGATGGTCGGGCTGCCCTCGGTGCCGGTCGGGCAGTAGCAGATGCGGCCCGACGCGTCGCCCGGCTGGGGCGGCGGCCAGTCGAAGCAGCTGGCGCCGCTGCCGCACGGGGTCAGGACGCAGGCGTCGAGGTTGCTGCAGCCGGTCACCGGATCGCCGCCGTAGCCGGCGTTGCACGCGCACGTGCGACCGGCCGCGTCGCCCAGCGCCGGAGCCGGCTTGTCGCTGCAGAGCGCGTTGGCGCCGCAGGCGTTGGTCGCGCAGGCGTTGATGTCGCTGCACGCCGTGGCCGGATCGCCGGCGAAGCCGGTCATGCACGTACACGTGCGGCCGGCGGAGTCGCCGAGCGCGGGCGCGGGCTTGTCGCTGCACGTCGTGTTGAGGCCACAGGGGGTCGTGACGCAGCCGTTGGTGTCGCCGCAGAAGACCGCCGGGTTGCCCGAGAAGCCGGTCGGGCACGCGCACGTGCGGCCATCCGCGTTGCCGAGCGCGGGCGCCGGCAAGTCCGCGCAGGTGGCGCTCGTGCCGCACGGGTTGGACACGCATGCGTTCATCTCGACGCAGCCGTTCTGCGGGTTCTGCGGGTCGCGGCGCTGGCCGGCCGGGCAGCCGCTCAAGAAGGTGACCGCCGCCGGCGTCCAGGTCGCGCCGAGGCCGAGCTGCTGCTGGTCGTTGCTACCCCAGCACCAGAGCTGGCCGGTGGGCTGGCCGGCGCTGCGGATGGCGCAGGTGTGCTCCCAGCCGCCAGTCACGTCGCTCCAGTAGTCGCTGAGCGTGCCGACCAGCGTCGGCAGCGGGCGAGACTGCGTGCCGCCGAGGCCGAGCTGACCTTGGTTGTTGGTGCCGAAGCAGTAGAGCTCACCGCCTCGCCGCGCGCAGGTGTGGTTGTAGATGTTGGTCAGGTGGCTCCAGTCGGCGCCGGTGCCGATCTGCACCGGCGTCGGGCCGCGGCCCTGGCCCCAGCAGAAGATGCGCCCGTCGCTCGGGGTGACCACGCCGGAGCGGCGTCCGCAGGTGTGGAAGTTGCCATGGCTGAAGTCGGCCCAGTCGCTGTCGCTGCCGACCTGCACCGGGGCGTAGCTGAACTGGGTGGTGCCGTTGCCGAGCTGGCCGAAGTCGTTGTCGCCCCAGCAGTAGAGCCGGCCCGAGCCGACCGGGCCGCGCATGCCGCAGGTGCTGTAGTAGCCTGCACGGACCGACGACCAGTCGTTTTCGCTGCCGACGCGCGTCGGGGTCAGTTGACTGTCGGTGCCAGTCCCGAGCGCGCCGTGATAGCCGTAGCCCCAGCAGTAGAGCGCGCCGCCGCGCCGGCCGCAGGTGTGCGAGCCGCCGGGAGGGCTGACCTCGGACCAGTCGCTGGCCGTGCCGACCTGCACCGGGCTCAGGCGCTGGATCTGGGTGCCATCACCGACCGTGCCGCTCGAGTTGTAGCCCCAGCACCACAGCGTGGCGTTGCCGAGCGGGCCGCGCAGGCCGCAGGTCGTCTGCACGCCGACGCTGATCTGCGTCCAATCGCTTTCGACGCCGATGCGCGTCGGCGTCGCGCGCGTCTGCGTGGTGCCGTCGCCGAGCTGGCCCTGCGAGTTCTGACCCCAGCAGTAGAGCGCGTTCTGGCCGCCGCCGAGCGTGCGCAGCCCGCACGACTGCCGGAAGTTCGCGCTGGTAGCGACCCAGTCGCTGGCCGTGCCGACCCGCACCGGAAGCTCGCGGTTGCCGAAGATGCCGTTGCCGAGCTGGCCGAGGTCGTTCTTGCCCCAACACGCCACCGCGCCGCTGCCGCTCGCGCCGCGCAGCCCGCACGTGAAGCCGCCGTTGCCGGTGGAGCCGCTGACGCCGATCCAGTCGGACGCGGCGCCGACGCGGGTCGGCACGTTACGCTGGGTGGTGGTGTCGTCGCCGAGCTGGCCGAAGTTGTTGGTGCCCCAGCAGTAGAGCGCCCCGAAGCGGCGCCCACAGGTCGAGTTGCCCACGGCGCTCACTTCCATCCAGTCTTGCGCGCTGCCGATCTGTACCGGCACCCAGCGGTCGACGGTGCTGTCGTCGCCGAGCTGGCCCGTGCCGTTGTACCCCCAGCAGAACAGCCGACCGATGCTGACTCCGCAGGTGTGGTAGCTGCCGACGCTGATCGAGGTCCAGTTGCTCCCGTACGGGTCCGTCGGCTGCATCGTGCTCACCGTGTTGTTGAGGGCGAGCTGGCCGTAGGTGTTGTCGCCCCAGCAGTAGAGCTGCCTGAAGTCGGTGCGGAGCGCGCAGGTGTGGTTGTAGCCGGCGCTGACGTCGACCCAGTCGCTGAACCCGGGGACCACGACCGGGGTCGAGCGGTTGATGGTCGTCGTGTCGCCGAGCTGGCCGCGGTCGTTGCGCCCCCAGCAGTACAAGACGCCGCCGCGGACGCCGCAGGCGTACTGCTCGCCCAGGTCGACGTCGGTCCAGCCCGTGGCCGAGCCGACCTGCGTGGGGTTGACGGCGCTCGCCGTCGTACCGTTGCCGAGCTCGCCGTACTGGTTCTGCCCCCAGCACCACAGCGTACCGCCGGCGCGCCGGCCACACGTCGACTGGCCGTGCGCGACGACGTCTATCCAGTCGCTGGCGGTGCCGACCTGCACCGGGTTCGGACGGCTGACGGCGCCGCCGCCCTCGCCGAGCTGGCCGCCGCCGCCGCCGCCCCAGCAGTAGAGCGCGCCGGCCTGCGCGATGGCGCAGCTATGGACGTCGCCCGAGACGAGCTTGGTGATACGCGAGCACGACGTGCCGTCGCCGTTGAGGTCGAGGGTGCCCGGCTCGCAGATGCAACGGTAGCCGCCGGCGATGTTGTCGCAGACGGCGCCGGCGTTACACGAGAACTGGCCGAGCGCGCACTCGTCGTTGTCGACGCAGCCCAACGCTTCGTTGTGAGTGAAGCCGGTCGGGCACGCGCCGCAGGTGCGGCCCGCGGGGGTGTCGGGGTTCGGGGCCGGCTTGTCGGTGCACGACACGTCGATGCAGGGGTTGTTGAGGCAGGCGTTCAAGTCGCCGCAGCCCGTCTGCGCGTTGCCGCTGTAGCCGGCGTTGCAGCCGCACGTGCGGCCGGCCGGGTTGGCCAGAGCGGGCGCGGGCAGGTCGGCGCAGGTGGCGTTACTGCCACACGCGTTGGTGAGGCAGGCGTTGAGGTCGGTGCAGGACGTCTGGGGATTGCCGCCAAAGCCGGTGTTGCAGGCGCAGGTGCGGCCGGCGGCGTTGTTCAGCGCGGGCGCGGGCAGGTCGGAGCAGCTCGCGTTGGTGCCGCAGGCGTTGGTGGTGCACGCGTTGATGTCGGTGCAGGCGGTCAGCGGGTTGCCCTCGAAGCCGGCGCTGCACGCACACGTGCGGCCGGCCGCGTTGTTCAAGGCGGGGGCCGGCAGGTCGGTGCAGGTGGTGTTGGTGCCGCAGGCGTTGGTCAGGCAGGCGTCGAGCTCGACGCAGCCGATGATGGGGTCGAGCGCGTCGCCGCCATAGCCGGTGTTGCAGGAGCACGTGCGGCCGGCCGCGTCGCCCAGCGCCGGGGCGAACCGATCGGTGCAGGTAGCGTTGGGGCCACACGCGTTGCTCGGGCAGGCGTCGATGTCGACGCAGCCGGCGATGGCGTCAGGTCGGTAGCCTGGCGCGCAGCCCGGCGGGAAGGCGACCAGGTTGGCGGCGCCAGCGACGGCGTTGCCGAGCTGGCCGGCGGTGTTGTCGCCCCAGCATGCCAAGACGCCGGCGATGAGCCCGCAGGAGTGCGTCGCGCCGCCGTCGACCGCCGTCCAATCGCTGGTCGCGCCGACCTGCACCGGGCGCGGGCGCGCGGTGACGCTGCCGTCGCCGACCTGGCCATAGACGTTCTTGCCCCAGCAGTAGAGCGTGCCGGTTCCGGCCGCTCCGGCGATGCGCGTGCGCAACGCGCAGGTGTGATCCGCGCCGGCCGTGACGCCGACCCAGTCCGTGGCCGAGCCGACTTGTTGCGGCATGTAGTTGGAGGTGGTCGTGCCGACGCCGAGCTGGCCAGAGCCGTTGGCGCCCCAGCAGTACAGCGAGCCGTTCGTGCGCGTGGCGCACCCGTGGTCGTGGCCCAGCGCGAGGCTGTTCCAGTCGGTATGGACGCTGAGCTGGCCGGGCGCGCCGAGGCTCCAGGCGTACAAGACGCCCGCGCGCAGGCCGTAGTTGGCGTTCCCGCCGGCCTCTACGTGGCTCCAGTCGGACTCGACGCCGACCTGCACGGGCGCCTGGCCGTCGGCCCAGCAGTACAGGGCGCCCGCTCGGAGGCCGCAGGCCTTCGTGCCGACGCTGACCGTGGTCCAGTCGGTGGCGACGCCGACCTGCGCCGGCGCGGTTTCGCGGGCCCAGCACCAGAGCGTGCCGCTGCGCAGGCCGCAGGCGCTGGTCTCACCGACGCTGACCTGCGACCAGCCCAGGCTCATCGCAGTGGGGCTCGTGGTGGTGCCGCCCCAGCAATAGAGGGTGTTGTCGCGCAGGCCACAGCTCAGACCACTGCCGGCGCTGACCTGGGTCCAGTCGCTGTCGGCGCCGACGGGGAGTGGCACCAAGGTCTGGCCATCGCCGACGCGGCCGCCGCCGAAGTTGCCCCAGCAGCGGACGACCCCCGCGCTGGTCGCGCAGGTGTGGGCCGCGCCGACGCTGACGCCGCTCCAGCTGTCGGCGCTCACCAGGGTCGGGCTCAGCAGATCGAGGCCCGCGCCGGTGCCGAGCTGGAGGTCGTTGTTCGCGCCCCAGCAGTAGAGCGCGTCGCCACGCCGTCCGCAGGTGTGGCCGCCGCCGGCGGCGACCTGGCTCCAGTCGTCGTCGGCACCGATCGCGGTCGGGACGTAGAGCGTGGCGGTGGCACCGTCGCCGAGCTGGCCACGATCGTTGGCGCCCCAACAGGCGAGCGTGCGCTGTCCGCTGGGACCGCGGAGCCCGCAGGTGTGGCGCCTACCGCCGCTCACCTGGGCCCAGTCGGTGTCGCTGCCGACCTGCGTCGGGCTCGTGCGCAGCGGCACGTCGGGGCCGCCGTCGACCTGGCCGTCGGAGTTGGTGCCCCAGCAGAAGAGAGCGCCCGCACGAACCCCGCAGCTGTGAAGGGCGCCAGCGGCCACCTGCGTCCAGTCATTGCCGGCGCCGATGCGCACCGGGCTCGGGCGTGTGGTGGTGGTACCGTCGCCGACCGCTCCGACCAGGTTGAAGCCCCAGCAGTACAGCGCGCCGCCACGCAACCCGCAGCTGTGGTACTGGCCCAGCGTCACCGCCGACCAGTCGTTGGCGACGCCGATGCGCACCGGGGTCAGACGTGACGTCGAGCTGCCATCGCCGAGCTGGCGGAAGCCGTTCTCGCCCCAGCAGTAGAGCGTGCCGGTCCCGCGGCGCCCGCAGGTGTGGTCCTCGCCGGCGGCGACGTCGAGCCAGTCGGTGGCCGAGCCGACCTGGACCGGGCTCGCGTGCGCGGTGTCGGTGCCGTCGCCGAGCTGGCCGCTGGCGTTGTCGCCCCAGCAGTACAAGGCGCCGTTGCTGGTCAAGGCGCAGGAGTGGCTGCCGCCGGCCGCGGTCGTCACGACGGTCGCGCACTCGCTGCCGTCGCCGTGCACGTCGAGCGTGCCGGGCATACACGCGCAGCGGTAGGTGCCCATGAGGTTCATGCAGCTGACGCCGGCGTCGCAGAGGCTCGCTTGTGTGGCGCACTCGTCGACGTCGACGCAGCCGAGGACCGCGTCGTAGAGGAAGCCGTCAGGGCAGGTGCAGGTGCGGCCGGTCGCGTCCGCCGGGGCTGGGTCATCGGCGCAGACCGCGTCGCCGGTGCACGGCGTGTAAGCGCAAGCGTCGATGTCGCTGCAGGCGGCGACGGTGCCGTCGCCTTCGTAGCCGGGGAGGCAGGGGCACGTCCGGCCCGCGGCGCTGTTCGGCGCGGGCGGGGCGGCGTCGACGCACGCGCTGTTCGGGCCGCAGGCGTGGGTGAGGCAGGCGTCGATGTTCGTGCAGGCCGTCAGCGGGTCGCCGCCGAAGCCGGGGTTGCACGCGCAGGTGCGGTCGCTGGCGGTGGCGAGAGCGGGGGCCGGGTGATCGGTGCAGGTCGTGTTGGTCCCGCAGGCGTGGGTGAGGCAGGCGTCGATGTCGGTGCACGACGTCTGGGGGTCTCCTGCGAAGCCGACCTTACAGGCGCAGGTGCGGCCACTCGCGGCACCGGTCGCGGGCGCGGGCAGGTCGGCGCAGTCGGTGTTGCTGCCACACGGAGTCGTGTAGCAGGCGTCGATGTCCACGCAGCCGTTGGCGGGCGTGATCGGGTCGGTCGCGAAGCCGGGCGCGCACGAGCACGTGCGGCCGGTGGCGTCGCCGAGCGCGGGCGCGGGCAGGTCGGTGCACGCGTTGCCGGCGCCGCAGCCATTGGCCGGGCAGGCGTCGATGTCGGTGCAGGTCGTGAGCGGGTCGCCTTCGTAGCCGGTGCTGCACGCGCACGTGCGGTCGCTCGGGCCGTTGAGCGCCGGCGCGGGCTTGTCGGTACAGGTCGCGTTGCCACCGCAGGCGTTGGTGAGGCAGGCGTCGATGTCGTTGCAGGACGTGGCCGGGTCGCCGGCGAAGCCGACCCTGCAGCTACACGTGCGGCCGGTGGCGTCGCCGAGCGCGGGCGCGGGGGCGTCGGCGCAGTTGGTGTTGCTGCCGCATGGGGTCAACGTGCAGGCGTCGAGGTCGGTGCAGCCCGTTTGGGCATTGCCGCCAAAGCCGACATTACAGGCGCAGGTGCGGCCGGCGGGGTCGTTCAGCGCGGGTGCGGGCTTGTCGGAACACGTCGCGTTGTTGCCGCAGGCGTTGTCCACGCAGGCGTCGATGTCGCTGCACTGGATCGCGGGGTTGCCGCCGAAGCCGGCGTTGCAGCTACACGTGCGCCCGGCGGCGTCGTCGAGCGCGGGCGCGGGCTTGTCGCTGCAGCTCGCGTTGGTGCCGCAGGCGTTGGTCGCGCAGGCGTCGATGTCGACGCAGCCGGTGACCGGGTTGCCGCTGAAGCCGGCGTTGCAGGCGCAGGTGCGCCCGGCGGCGTCGTCGAGCGCGGGCGCGGGCTTGTCGGAACACGTCGCGTTGTTGCCGCAGGCGTTGGCGATGCAAGCGTCGAGGTCGACGCAACCTGTCGCCAGATCTTGGGCATTGCCTCCGAAGCCGGTGTTGCAGCTGCACGTGCGACCGGCCGCGTCGTTCAAGGCAGGCGCTGGGTTGTCGGAACACGTCGCGTTGGCGCCGCACGCGTTCGCCACGCAGGCGTTGATGTCGGAACACGCCGTCAACGGGTCGCCGGTGAAGCCGACATCGCAGCTACACGTGCGGCCGGCGGCGTCGTCGAGCGCGGGCGCGGGCTTGTCGGTGCAGCTCGCGTTGGTGCCGCAGGCGTTGGTCGCGCAGGCGTCGATGTCGACGCAACCGGTGACCGGGTTGCCGCTGAAGCCGGGCAGGCACACGCAAGCGCGGTCGAGCGAGGGCGCCGCCTGATCGGTGCAGCTCGCGTTGGCGCCGCACGCGTTGGTCGCGCAGGCGTCGATGTCCACACAGCCGGTGACCGCGTCGCCCTCGAAGCCGGCGTCGCAGGCGCAGGTGCGCCCGGTGGCGTCGCCGGGCGCGGGGGCCACCAGGTCGGTGCAGCTGGCGTTGACGCCGCAGGCGCTGGTCGCGCACGCGTCGATGTCGTCGCAGCCCGTCGCGGGGTTGCCGTCGAAGCCGGCGTCGCACGCGCAGGTGCGGCCGGCCGCGGTGCCGAGCGCGGGCGCGGGCTTGTCTGTGCAGGTCGCGTTGCTGCCGCAAGCGTTCGTGGCGCACGCGTCGATGTCGTCGCAGCCCGTCGCCGGGTCGCCAGCGAAGCCGGTGTCACACGCGCAGGTGCGGCCGGACGTGGTGCCGAGCGCTGGCGCCGGCAGGTCGGTGCAGGTCGCGTTGCTGCCGCAGGCGTTGCTGGCGCAGGCATCGATGTCGCTGCAGCCCGTCGCCGGGTCGCCCGCGAAGCCAGCGTTGCACGCGCACGTGCGGCCACTCGCATCGCCCAGCGCGGGTGCCGGCAGATCGCTGCAGGTCGTGTTGCTGCCGCAGGCGTTCGCCACGCACGCGTCGATGTCGCCGCAGCCGATGAGCGCGTTGCCCCCAAAGCCGGCATTACACGCGCACGTGCGCCCCGCAGCGTTGCCGAGCGCTGGCGCCGCCAGATCGGTGCAGGTCGCGTTGCTGCCGCAAGCGTTCGTGGCGCAGGCGTCCACGTCCACACATCCGGTCACCGCATTACCCGCGAAGCCGGCATCACACGCGCACGTGCGGCCACTCGCATCGCCCAGCGCGGGCGCCGCCAGGTCGGTGCAGGTCGCGTTGGCGCCGCAAGCGTTCGCTGCGCACGCGTCCACGTCCACACATCCGCTCACCGCATTGCCCGCGAACCCAGCATTGCACGCACACGTCCGCCCAGCCGCGTCCCCGCCCGCTGGCGCCGCCAGATCCGTGCAGGTCGCGTTCGCACCGCAAGCGTTCGTGGCGCACGCGTCCAAGTCCACGCAGCCGCTCACCGCGTTGCCACCGAAGCCGGCTTGACACGCGCACGTTCGCCCCGCGGCGTTGCCGAGCGCGGGCGCCGGTATGTCGGTGCAGGTCGCGTTGACGCCGCAGGCGTTGGCCACGCACGCGTCCACGTCCACGCATCCGCTCACCGCGTCGCCACCGAACCCCGGCAAGCACGCGCAAGTCCGTGCCAAGGACGGCGCCGCCAGGTCGGTGCACGCCGCGTTCGCCCCGCACGCGTTCGTCGCGCACGCGTCCACGTCCACACATCCGCTCACCGCATCCCCCGCGAAACCAGGCAAGCAAGCGCACGTGCGCCCAGCCGCGTCCCCGCCCGCCGGCGCCGCCAGATCGGTGCACGCCGCGTTCGCGCCGCACGCGTTCGCCGCGCACGCGTCCACGTCCACGCACCCGGTCACCGCGTTGCCCCCGAAGCCAGGCAAACACGCGCAGGTGCGACCGGCCGCAGCGCCGAGCGCGGGCGCCGCCAGGTCGGTGCAGGTGGCGTTGCCGCCGCAGGCGAACGCAAGGCAGGCGTCGATGTCGTTGCACCCGCTGAGCTCGTCGCCGTGGGTGCCGGTCGGGCACACGAAGACCGCGGCCGCGTCGTCGTCGGTGTTGTCGACGTCGAGCAGGATCTCCGGCAGCGCCGCGAAGTCTATGTCGCCGGTCACCGGGCCGATGCGGATCTGGCTCGCCTGGAGCCCGTCCACGAGGGAGTCATTCACGCCGGTGACGGTGACGACCTGCGCGTCCCAGTCGCTCGCCGTGAACGTCAAAGATGCGGCCGACAGGCTGCCCTCGCTCGGCTGCAGCGCGGCGAGCGCGACGTGCACGTCGGTCGTCGGCGCGCGCGACAGCGCCACCGAGAAGAACACCTGCCCGCCCGACTCGGACGTACGCATGGGCGCGCTCAGCGCCCTGACGATGAGCTTGGCCGCGTCGAGGTCGACGTTCGTCGCCGGCACGATCGTCGGCCCGAGCGCGACGTAGTCGGGGTCACCCGCAACGACCTCGACGTCGATGTGGAACGTCGCGTCGCCGTCGACGAGCGCGGGGCCCTCGGGGTCGGGCACACCCGTGACCGTGACGACCTGCGGCACGTCCCAGTTCTCGGGCGTGAACGTCAACGTCGTCTCCGACAACGTCACCTCACCGTCGCCCGACGCCGTCACGCTCACCGTCACGGGCGAGTCGGGCGCGGTCGCGAGCACCACCGTCACCGTCGCCGTGCCGCCCGCCTCGTCGGTCACGAGCGGCCCGTCGGTGCTCACCACCAGGCCGGGGCTGTCGCCGTCGCGGTTCACCACCTCGACGTCGTCGGGGTCGATCGTCGGATGCACGCCGCCGCCGCCGTAAACAGGGTCGGCGCTGGTCACCGGCGCGAGCACGATCATGAACGCGCGGTCACCATCGAGCGCGTGCGCCGGGTCGGCCACACCCTCGACCACCACGATCTGACGCGCGTCCCAGTTCAGCGGCGTGAACGTCAAGGTCGTCTCGGCGGTGGACGTGGCGCCGATGACCAACGCGCCTTCGGCGGCGTCGCTGCTGCGCACTGCGATCGTGACGGCGGCCGTCGGTCGGGACGCGAGGACCACGCTGAAGGCGGCGCGCTCGCCGCTCTCGGAGGTGATGAGCCCGTCGATGGGATCGACCACGACGCCGGGCGTGCCGCGGTCGACGTTGAGGACCGCGACGTCGGCGACGACCAGGCCGTGGAAGCGCGGGTCCGCGCTGACGCTCGCGGCCGACACGATCGTGTACGCGACGTCGAACGCGCGCGGCGGGTCGTCGACGCCGATGACCGTGACGGTCTGCGGCGCGCTCCAGTTGTCGGGCGTGAAGACGATCGCGTCCACGACCGATCCGGCCAGCGGGTCGCTCGACATGAGGGCGATGGTGACGTCGCTCGCCGGACGCGACTGCAAGACCACCGTGAAGGTGTCCCGGCCGCCGACCTCGCTCGTGCGCAGCCCCTCGGTCGGCGTGACGATGACGCCCGGGCTCTCGTCGTCGATGTTGGTGACCGTCACCGGCTCGACCGGCAGGTCGTCGTACGCCGGGTCCGCCGAGCTCACCGCAACCTCGATGACGTAGGTCGCGTTGCTCGGGTCGGGATCCTCACCCGGCACGTCGTTGCCGACGATGGTGACCGTCTGCGGCGCGCTCCAGTTCTCGGGCGTGAAGACCAGCGTCTCGGTCGCGACCGTGCCGAGCGTCGGGTCCGAAGACGTGAAGGTGAAGACCACGTCATCGGTCGGCGGGAACGCCAGCGCGAACGTGAGCTGCGCGACGCCGCCGTCCTCGGACGTCGTCAGCGTCGTGTCCTCACCAGGCTCCAGCGGCTCCAGGTTGACGTCGGGGCCGGTGCGGTTCGCGGCGTCGATGTCACGCGCGTCGACGCCGGCGAAGGTCAGGTCGGCGCTGACGGCGGGCGCGGTCACGATGGTGAACGTGGGGTTGTTGTCGTGGTCGTCGACGCCGGTCACGGTGATCGTCTGAGCCTCGGTGCTGCCCGCCTCGAAGGTGACGACCTGGGGCGAGACCTGCCCCTCGGTCGTGTCCGACGACGACACCACGATCGTAACGGGCGCCGTCGGCGCCACGCCGAGCGCAATGGTGAAGGTCGCCGTGCCGCCGTTCGCGGTCGTCTCGAGCGGCCCGCCGACGACCTGGATCAACGGCACGCAGTCGCCGCCACCGAAGCCCGGAACGCAAGCGCACGCACGCCCACCCGGTCCACCGAGCGCGGGCGCCGGCGTGTCCGTGCAGGTCGCGTTGTCGCCGCAGCCGAACGCCACACACGCGTCGATGTCGCGGCAGCCCGAGAGCTCATCGCCCTCGGTGCCGAGCGGGCACACGAACACGAACGCCGCGTCGTCGTCGGCGTTGTCGACGTCCAGCAAGGTCTCGGGCAGGCCCGCGAAGTCCACATCGCCGGTCGTCGGCCCGACGCGGATCGCGCTCGCGCGCAGCCCGTCGACGACCGCATCGTCGACGCCCGTGACGGTGATGACCTGCGCGTCCCAGTCGCTCGCCGTGAACGTCAGCGACGCGGCCGACAGGCTGAGCTCGCTCGGGTCCAGCGCCGTGACGGCGACCGCGACGTCGGCGCTCGGCGCGCGCGACAGCGCCACCGAGAAGTACACTTGGCCGCCCGACTCCGACGTGCGCATGGGCGCGCTCAGCGGCTTGACGATGAGCTTGGCCGCGTCGAGGTCGACGTTGGTCGCCTCCACGATGGCCGGCCCGAGCGCGACGTAGTCCGGGTCGCCCGCGACGACCTCGATGTCGATATGGAAGGTTGCGTCGCCGTCGACGACCGCGGGGCCCTCGGGGTCGGGCACACCCGTGACCGTGACGGTCTGCGGCACGTCCCAGTTCTCGGGCGTGAACGTCAGCGTCGCGACCGAGACCTCGGCCTCACCCGCACCGCCGCTCACTGTGACGCTCACCGTCACCGCCTCGTCGGGCGCGGTCGCGAGCGCCACCGTCAACGTCGCCGTGCCACCGGCCTCGTCGGTCACGATCGGCTCGGCGCTGACGACCAGGCCCGGGCTGTCGCCGTCGCGGTTCACGACCTCGACGTCGGCGGGGTCGATGACCGGGTGCACGTCGCCGCCGCCATATGCCGGGTCGGCGCTCGCCACGGGCGCGAGCACGATCATGAACGCCGAGTCACCATCGAGCGCGTGCGCCGGGTCGGCGACGCCCTCGACGACCACGATCTGACGCGCGTCCCAGTCGAGCGCCGTGAACGTCAACGTCGTCTCGGCGAGGCGCGCGCCCCCGACGACCAGCAGGCCCTCGCCTGCGGCGCTCGAACGCACGGGGATCACGACGTCGGCCGTTGGTCGGGACGCGAGCACCACGCTGAAGCTCGCGCGCTCGCCGCCCTCGGAGGTGATGAGCCCGTCGACCGGATCGACCACGACGCCGGGCGTGCCGCGGTCGACGTTGAGGACCGCCACGTCGGCGACCTCGAGCCCGTGAAAGCGCGGGTCGGCGCTGGAGGTCGCGGCCGACACGATCGTATACGCGACGTCGAACGCGCGCGTCGGGTCGTCGGCGCCCGTCACGGTCACGACCTGCGGCGCGCCCCAGTTGTCGGGCGTGAATACCAAGGTCCCGAGCGCGAGCGTGCCCGCGAGCACGTCGCTCGACGCCAACGCGATTGTGACGTCGCTGGCGGGCCGCGACTGCAAGACCACCGTGAACGTGTCGCGGCCGCCGGCCTCGCTGGTGACGAGGCCCTCGCGCGGCGTGACGATCACGCCCGCGGCCTCGTCGTCGATGTTGGTCACCGTCACCGGCGCGACCGCCAGGCCGTCGTAGGCGGGGTCGGCCGAGCTCACCTCGACGACGATCACATAGGTCGACTCGGCGCCTTCACCCGGCACGTCCTGGCCGACGATGGTGACCGTCTGCGGCGCGCTCCAGTTCTCGGGCGTGAACACCAACGTCTCGGTCACGACCTCGCCCAACGTCGGGTCCGACGACGTGAATGTGAAGACCACGTCCTCGGTTGGCTGGAACGCCAGCGCGAAGGTGAACTGCGCGGCGTCGCCGTCCTCCGACGTCGTGAGCGTCGTGTCCTCGCCCGGCTCCGTCACCGGCTCGAGGTAGACGTCGGGACCGGTCTGGTTCGCGGCGACGACGTCTTGCGCGTCGACCCCATCGAAGGCTAAGTCGGCGCTGACGGCCGGGGCGGTGACGATCATGTAGGCCGGGTTCTCGTCGTGGTCGTCGACGCCCGTCACGGCGAGGGTCTGCGCCGAGGTGCTGCCGGCCTCGAAGCGGATGACTTGCGGCGAGACGTGCCCCTCGGTCGTGTCCGATGACGAGACGACGATCGTGACGGCTGCGCTCGGAGCGACCGCCAGGGCGATCGTGAACGTCGCCGTGCCGCCGTTTGCGCGGGTCTCGAGCGGCCCGCCCAAGACCACGATGAGCGGCGCGCACGCGCCGTCGCGCCAGCCGAATCCGTGCTCACACGGCGTCACGCAGGCGTCGCCTTCGCAACCGTCCGCCTCGGTCGCCATGTCCTCGAGCACCTCGCTGTCGCTCGCCGAGTCGACGCCGGTGTCGCTCGCGACCGAGTCGTCCTCGGAGTCGACGCCGCTGTCGCTGACGGAGTCACCGACCGAGTCGGCGTCGGTGTCGCTCGCGACCGAGTCGCCGTCGGAGTCGACGCCGCTGTCGCTGACGGAGTCATCGATCGAGTCACCGACCGAGTCGACGTCGGTGTCGCTCGCGGCTGAGTCCGGGCCCGTATCACTGCCCGCCGTGTCGTCGGCCGTGTCGACGGTGTCGACGGCTGAGTCCACCAGCGTGTCGGCCACGGCCGAGTCGTCGGCGCTGGCGTCGTCGCGGGTGTCGCCACCGTCCGCGGAGTCCGAGCAGCCACCAACGGCGAGGGCGGTCGAGATAACAAGCGACACACTCAGCGCATAGGCGCGCTGAGCGAAGCTGGCGAGCTGCATGGAATTTCCTATGGGCCGAATGACGGTATGCCCGGGGGAGTCCGAACCGTGCCACATGTGCACCCACGTGTATACGGAGTTCCGTATCTTTTTCGCGAAGATACCTACCGCGCCGCACCGGTTCGGGGCGACTCGCTCATGGCTACTCGACGCCGCGCCAGGCCGGCCCGAGTAACCTCCAGCGGCCGCCGTCCACAGCCCCACGAATGAGTCGCGCGACGGACCCGAGGCGCACCAGGTCTAGTGCCGCGGCGCAGACGTAGTGACCTACGTCTGCCCGTCGCTTCGCGCCGGTCGCCTTCGGCTTGCCGCGAACTAGACGATCGGATTGGGGCTGCGCCCCAAGCCCCGCCCGCCCTTGGCGGGCCTAGTGCCTCGGCGCGCTGATAGACGAATCAAAATGATGGCGCCGAGGCACTAGTGCTGCGGCGCAGACGTAGTGACCTACGTCTGCCCGTCGCTTCGCGCCGGTCGCCTTCGGCTTGCCGCGAACTAGACGATCGGATTGGGGCTGCGCCCCAAGCCCCGCCCGCCCTCGGCGGGCCTAGTGCCTCGGCGCCATCCCAGACGGATCAAATTGATGGCGCCGAGGCACTAGCCGACGTTTGTCCACGTGGCGCTTTCTCAGCTCCACGAGCGGGGTTGCGCCCACAGAGTCCGCGACATCGAGCTGGTTGGCAGTGACCTCGTCTTCCTCGAGCCAGGCCAAATCGAAGTATCGACATGGTCAGCGCCGGATGCCAGCGCAACCACTACGTCACGCGCGCAAGGCCTGCTCGAGGTCGGCCTGGAGGTCTCGCGGGTCCTCGAGGCCGACGGCGAGGCGGACGAGCCCGTCGGTGACGCCGGCTCTCGACCTCGCTTCCGGGGTCATTCGTGAATGTGTGGTCGAGGCCGGGTGGGTCACGATGGAGCGGGTGTCGCCGAGGTTGGCGGTGCGTGAGAAGAGCGCGAGCCGGTCGAGTACACCCATGGCGCGTTCGCGCGAGCCGACATCGAAGGTGATGAGGGCCCCTGCCCTGTCCATCTGGCGCTCGACGATCTCGCGGTGCCGATAATCTGGAAGGCCCGGATAGGTCACGGCTACAAGGTCGGTCCGCGCCGCGAGCCAGGTGGCCAGCGCCTGGGCGTGGTCGCAGTGGGCGGCCATACGGACGGGAAGGGTCTCGAGTGACTTCAACAGGATCCAGGCGTTGAAGGCCGACAGGGTCGGGCCGGTCGAGCGCACGAGGCTCAGGATCGGTCCGCGCACGAGGTCGGCTCTACCCGCGATGATGCCACCCAGGACCCGGCCCTGCCCGTCGAGGAACTTGGTCGCGCTCGCCACCGTGAGGTCGGCGCCGAGTGACAGGGGGCGTTGGAGGACGGGCGTGCAGAAGGCATTGTCGACCACTAGCAGGGCGCCCGCGGCGTGTACGATCTCGGCGAGCGGGGCGAGGTCCACGACGTCGAGAGTCGGGTTGCTCGGGGTCTCCACGAGCACCAGGCGCGCAGGGGTCTTCAAGGCGTCGCGCCAGGCGTCGAGGTCGGCGAGCGGGACGAAGGTCGGGGTGATGCCCCAGCGCGGCAGGATCTGATCGACGAGGACATAGGTGCTGCCAAAGACCTCGCGCGCACAAACGATGCGGTCGCCCTGCGAGAGCAGCGCCATACACGTCGTGAAGATGGCGCTCATGCCGCTCGCGACGGCCAACGCGCACTCAGCGCCCTCCATCGCGGCGTAGCGATTCTCGAACATCGAGACGGTCGGGTTGGTGAAGCGCGAATAGAGGAAGCCGGGTTCGTTACCCGCGAAGACTGCGGCCCCCTGCGCGGCCGTGTCGAAGGTGAAGCTCGAGGTGAGAAAGAGCGCCTCGCTGTGTTCGCGGAAGGCGGTCGCCTCGTGGCCCGCGCGCACGGCGAGTGTCTTGGGGTGATAGTGTCGCTCATCTGTCATATCGGCTTCCTGGCACTCTTGCGATATCTCAGCAGGTACACGGCCGCCGCCGCGCGCCACCCGGCGAAGAACCCGCTGCGCATCGGATTGCCGTTGCCGTTCAGCAGGATCCGGCGATCGACGACGAACCCCTCGGCCCGAACCATGTCCTCGAAATCGGCGATCGTGCACATGTGGATATTGGGTGTGTCGTACCACTCGTGTGGGAGATGTGGGGTCTTGGGCATCCGCCCACGAAAGAGCAGGCCGAGGCGCACGCGCCAATGCCCGAAATTGGGAAAGCTCACGACCGACGCGTGGCCGACGCGCGCCATCTCGAGCAGCAGGCGTCGCGGGTCACGGGTGGCTTGCAGGGTCTGTGACAAGATGACGTAGTCGCAGCTCGCGTCGGGGTGGACAGCGAGGCCCTCGTCGAGGTCCTCCTGGACGACCGAGAGCCCGCGGCGCACGCAGGCGAGGATGCAGTCGCTGTCGATCTCGACGCCATGACCGTTGACGGCGCGGTGGGCGACGAGGGCGTCCAACAGCGCCCCGTCGCCGCAGCCGAGGTCGAGCACGCTTGCGCCCTCCGGGATGAGGTCGAGGACCTGGCGCTGGTCCTTGCGGAGGTCTTCGAGAGGGCGTTTGCTGGCGCTTGAGGGAACCGCGCTCATGAGCCACCCCGGCGGTCGAGGAAGGCCTTGAGCGTGGCCTTGTAGGCGGGCACATCGAGCAGGAAGGCGTCGTGGCCGAGGTCGGTATCGAAGTCCTGGAAGGCGACGTGTTTACGGTGGCGCACGAGCGTCTGGACGAGCTCCATCGAGCGGGCGGTGTCGAAGCGCCAATCGCTGGAGAACGAGCAGACGAGAAAGTCGGCGGTCACCGGGGCGAGCACTCGCGTCGTCGTCACCGGGTCCGGAAACGGGTCGAAATAGTCCATCGCCTTGGTGAGGTAGAGATAGGTGTTGGCGTCGAAACGCTTGACGAACTTGGAGCCCTGGTGATGCAGGTAGCTCTCGACTGCGAAGTCGCGATCGAACCCATAAGACAAACGTTCGCGGTCCTGCAGGCTGCGCCCGAACTTGAGCTGCAGTCCCTGCTCGGAGAGGTAGGTGATGTGCGCCATCATACGAGCGACCGCGAGACCCCGATGTGGCATCGCACCGTGGGCCACGTAGTTGCCATCGTGGAAATCGGGATCGGTCATGATGGCCTGCCGACTGACCGCGTTGAAGGCGATATTCTGAGCGGACAGGCGTGTGGCCGAGGCGATGATGACCGCGCTGTCGACGAGGTGCGGGTAGTCGAGGACCCATTGGAGGGCCTGCATGCCGCCAACCGAGCCGCCGATGACGGAGCGAAGGCGGGTGATCCCGAGATGGGCGACGAGCGCGTGCTGCGCGCGCACCATGTCGCCGTGAGTCACCATCGGGAAGTCGAGCGCATAGGGGCGACCGGTGGCGGGGTTGAGCGAGCCGGGCCCGGTCGAGCCGCTACAGCCGCCGATGATATTGCTGCACACGACGAAGTGGCGGTCGGTGTCGATGACACGGCCTGGCCCAACGAAACCGTCCCACCAGCCGGGGTTGTCGAGGTCGGCGTGGACACCCGCGACATGCGCGTCACCCGTCAGCGCGTGGCAGATATAGACGGCGTTGTCGCGCGCGGCGTTGAGTGTGCCATAGGTCTCGTACGCGAGGGTCACGGGGCCGAGCGTTGCGCCCGAGTCGAGCTGCAACGGGTTGTCGGTGGTGAACAGCTCGACGTGGTGCGTCTGGACCACACCCACCCCAGGGTCGCGGGGCTTCATGAGTGGGTCTCCGTTATGGGGCTTCGATGCTGCACGACCATCCGCGCCTCCGGATGCGCACCATGCGGGCGGCGAAGGCCCTCGTCAAGACGCGGCGCGGATCGGCGCCCGATCGGAGCCACAGACGTCGCTATGCGTTTCGGCACCACATGGGGATGGAAACGCATGCGACGTGATCGGATCGCTCGGCCCCTCTCCGCCCTCCGCCGGGACCTCTGGGCCGCCATCTGAACGGGCCGCAGGCCCGACGCCCCCGGCTCCGGCGCTCCGAGAACCCGAGCTGACGTTTCAACTGACGTCGCTATGCGTTTCGGCACCACATGGGGATGGAAACGCATGGAGACGTCAGTACACAGGATGAGGGGGGCGTCGGCCTCGAGACCGTTGTCGAGGAAGCAGCTCCGGAAGTAGACGTTGCACACGACCTCGTTCTCCCGGTCGCGATCCAGGCGCATGCTGCACGCGTCCCGGGTCTCGACGCAGTAGTCGGTCACGGACTCCCCAGGGTTGATCGGCCGGTCATGGACGAAGGGCTCGGCTGGCGACGGAGGGACACTCGCGATGCAGACCTTGAACGCTGGCGCACAGGCGCCAAAGGCCGCGTCATCTCCGCCACCGTCGAGTCCGCAGCTCACAAACTGCTCGATACACGCGAGGTAGGGGTGGTCGGCTCTCACGCGCGCTGTCGCCACGCAGTCCGAGTAGCCAGTCGCGAGCGCAACTGACGCGCCGATGGCGTTTCGGCACCACCGCGGTGGGAAACCCATCGGCAAGGTCGGCTCATCGTCCGCTGCGCCGGCCAGGGGCGGTCGTTGGGTGGCGCGGAAGCCAGCGAGGAGTTTCCAACCGAGGTCGATAATGGCGTCGAGGTCCGAAAGGCAAGGGTTGCACCCTGAGCCCCGTCTGACATTGCCGTGTTATCCGAGGGTTGGGTCTCTCCCCCGCATTGCGGAGTCGACGGCGCACGGTTGGGTCGCTGGTGCCAGGTGAGGCGTCTCGGTGCCGGGCGACGAGCAGGGCGCCGTTCGTTTCCGAGCGTGGTGGGTGTTGTCGGCGTCTGCTCAGGTCCCGTTCGCGAGGGCGACGGCGTCGGGTCCCGCCGGAAAACGGAGGTGGCCTGATGTGTCGGTGGCGGCGCGCAGGACCACTTCGGCCACGTCGGACGCGACGGTGAAGACACTCGCCTGGCCGAGCGCGGCGAAGATCTGCTGGGCGAGGGGTGCGTAGGGCTCGGTGATCATGCCTTCGACACGTGCACCGCCGTTGGCCGTGAAGCTTGTCGTGGGGCCGTAGCCGGGCTCGACGAGCTTGGCGCGGATGCCAATGGATGCAAGCTCGATGGCAAGTGAGCCGGTGAAGCCTTCGATGGCCATCTTGCTGGCGGTGTAGACGGCGACGAGCGGCATCGGTGCCAGGGTGGCACTCGAGGTGACGTTGACGACCGTGCCCGTGCGGCCTGCGCGGAACTGGGGCAGAACCGCCTGCGTCATCGCCATGGCGCCGAAGGTGTTGGTCTCGAAGATTTCGCGCACCATCGCCATCGGCATCGCTTCGAAGGCACCAAAGGCGCCGATCCCAGCGTTGTTGACGAGCACGTCGATCGGACCCGCGGCCTCGATCGCCGCCGCGATGCTGGCGGGGTTCGTCACGTCGAGCGCGATGACCCTGAGTCGGTCGGAGTAGGCAGGACTCGGGAAGAGGTCCGTGCGCGGCGTGCGCATGGTCGCGATGACGTTCCAGCCCTCGGCGTGAAAACGACGGGCGGTCTCGAGACCGTAGCCCGACGAGCATCCTGTGATGAGCACCGTCTTCATCGCTGTGCCTCCACCCCGAGGTCGCGGCCACCGTTGCCTTGAGTGCGCTCGTCCCTTTCGGGGTGCGCCGAGTTCACTTCGCCAGATCCATAGGTCGTGTTCATGTCGACTCCTGTTCGCCGCGCCGTGCAGCGTTCGTGAGTACGTCCTAGCGCCGGGGCTCTGGACGATCTACCATTGGTAGTCCGCATTTCATTTGCTAGAGTCCAGAACATGGTCGACCCACTCTCCGAAGTCATCGCTTTGCTCCAGCCGCGCGCCGTCTTCTCGAAAGGGATCAGCGGGGCTGGGGACTGGGGCGTTCGCTACTCGGACTTCGGCCAGCCCAGCTTCTGCGTTGTACTCGAAGGACACTGCCGTCTGGCGGTGAGCGGCCAGCGCGCCATCTCGCTCGAGGCGGGCGACTTCGTGCTCTTGCCGAGCACACCGGGCTTTGTCCTCTCGGGCGGGAAGCCCGTCACGCCCGAGCGGATCGATCCGAAAGCGGGCACCAATCCGATGTCCGGATCATCGGGGGAAGTGCGCCACGGTCGGCGTGGGGGTCGACCGGACGTGCGGCTGCTCGGCGGCTACTTCGTCTTCGACTCGCCCGATGCGGCTCTGATGGTCTCGCTCCTGCCGGCCCTGCTCCACGTGCGCGATGTGCCACGACTCTTGACCCTGGTGCAGCTCGTTGGCGATGAGACGAAGTCGCAGCGTGCGGGACGCGAGCTCGTGCTCACGCGCCTCGTCGAAGTCCTCCTCATCGAGGCGTTGCGTTCGAGCGCGAGCGAAGAGACGCCGCCGGGTCTCTTGCGGGGCCTGTCGGACGCCGAGCTCGCTCCGGCGCTGCGCAAGATGCACAGTCAGCTTTCGCGTCCCTGGACGGTCGCAGAGCTGGCGAAGACTGCGGCACTCTCGCGTTCGGCCTTCTTCGATCGTTTCACCCGCACCGTGGGCATCCCCCCGATGGAGTACCTCGTCGCCTGGCGCATGGCCGTCGCGCGGGACTTGCTTCGACGTCAGACCTCGATTGCCGAGGTCGCCGAGAGGGTCGGCTACGCGTCGACCAGCACCTTCAGCACGGCGTTCAGCCGGCACGTAGGCCAGCCTCCTGGGCGTTTTGCACGGGCGAGCTGAGTCGTCGCTCGAGGGCCCACGGCGAGAGCGCTGCGGGATAGGCAGAAACCTCGATGCTCGAGATACTCGACCATCGAGGGTTTGGGAGAACGGCGGCGAGTCGGACGGGCTCAGCCCTTGAGCTTCTGGGCGAGAGTGGCGACGCGGCGGCCGAGGTAACGAGCCTGGGCGAGGTCGTGCTCGGTGGGGCCAGCCCCGGTCATGCCGGTCGTGACCGACGGGCCGTAGGGGTTGCCGCCGGCTGCGAAGACGGAGCTGTCGGTGTAGCCGTTCGAGGCGATGATGCCGCCGAAGTGGTGGATGGTCGTGTAGAGTGCCAGCAGGGTGGATTCCTGGCCGCCGTGTGCGTTCATGGCCGAGGTGAAGCCGGCGTAGACCTTGTCGGCGAGGAGGCCCTTGGCCCAGACGCCGCCGAGGGTGTCGAGGAACTGTTTGACCTGGGCGGCCACGTTGCCAAAGCGGGTCGGCGAGCCGAAGACCACGGCGTCGGCCCAGGTGACGTCGTCAGGCGTCGCGCGGGGCTCGTCTTTGATGGTGTCGGTGAACCTGCGCCAGGCTGGGTTGGAGTCGATGGCGGCTTCCGGGGCCGTCTCGGGGACCAGGCGGACTCGGACCTCGGCCCCGGCTTCGCGGGCCCCCTCGGCGACGGCCTGGGCGATGGCGGCGTTGGTTCCGGTGGACGAGTAGTAGATGATGCTGACGTTCATGGTGATGTGACCTCCTGAAGTGGAGGTTAGGGTCGTCGATGCATCGGGGGAATCGGCAAAGTCGCGATGCGAACCATCAGTTGCGGTGATGGGTCACGAGGGGTCGTCCGCCCCTGGGTGACGGGCGACGAGCAACGAAACGCGGTCCTTGGCGGCCCGGCGCATGAACGTCATGAGGCCCTGGAGCACGGCCAGGAGCCACTCCTTGTCCTCGTCTTCGAGCGGGCGGCCGGCAAAGGGTTCGACGGCGCGCAAGGCGTCGCCTGCGAGGCGGAGGCGCAAGGGACGGACCGACATGGACTCGATGGCGTCGGCGATGGCGGCGACGGTCGGTGGCAAGAGCACGTGCGCGGCGGTGTGTGGCAGGGGGAGTGCGATGGGCTCGCCGACGGTCGCGTCCATGAGGAATGCGAGGAGGCCCGAGTCGTCGCCGACGAGGAGGTGGTGGACGCCGGGGAGCGCGCCTTCGAGTGGGTAGATGTGGGGCCCTTCGGAGGCGAGCAGGGCGGCGAGGCGGTCGGCCGCGCCTGGGAGGGTGTCCGAGGCGAGGTCGCGCAGCCAGGTGAGGTCGACATCGGACACGTAGATGAGGGTGCCTTGGGCGCTCATGGTGTGGTCCCCCGATCGAGGAGGGCGCGGACCGCATTGAGCAGGGTCTCGGCCGTGTAGGGTTTGGGGAGGAAGTCGTCGAGGCGGGTGCCTGGGGTCTCGGGCGATGGTCGGGTGAGGCCGCTCGAGCCGATGACCTTGACGTCAGGGGCGATGAAGCGCAGCGACATGACGAGCTTTGGCCCGTCCATGATCGGCATCGACATGTCGGTGAGCACGAGCGCGATGTCGTCCTTGTGCTGCGCGAAGACCGCTGTCCCTTCGGCGCCGTTGTGGGCGATGCGGACGCGGTAGCCGTGGCGCTCGAGGGTTCGGCAAACCATGTCGCGCACGCGGTCCTCGTCGTCGACGACCAGAATGCACTCGCCCTGTCCGGTCGGTGTCGTGAGGTCTGATGTGATCGCGGGCGCAGCTTGGGTGGACTCGACGGCCGGCAGGTAGATGTGGAACGAGGTTCCGGCGCCGAGCTCGCTGTAGACGGTGATGAAGCCGTCGTGGCCCTTGACGATGGCGTGGGTCGTGAAGAGGCCGAGGCCGGTACCTTTGCCGACTTCCTTGGTGGTGAAGAAGGGCTCGTAGACGCGGGCGAGGGTGTCGGGGGCCATACCAGTGCCGGTGTCGACGACGCGCAAGGCAACGTAGCGGCCGGGTTTGGCGCCAGGGTTCAAGCGCGCGTAGACGTCGTCGATCTGGGCGTTCTCGGCGGTGACGGTGAGCTTGCCGCCGGACGGCATGGCGTCGCGCGCGTTGACGCAGAGGTTCATGAGGACCTGGCTCAACTGGGTCGAGTCGCCGATCACACCGGCGGTGTCGGGTGAAGACGCGACGACGACTTCGACGTTCTTCGGGAGGGTCTCGCGCATCATGTGCGCAAGCTCGGAGAGCACGCGGCGCACGTCGACCTCGGCGCGTTTGCCTTCGTAGCCGCGGGCGAAGCCGACGATCTGGCGCACCATGTCGCTGGCGCGGCGGGCGCAGACCTCGATGGTGTTGATGTCGGCGAGGTGCTCCTCTCCGAGGTCGCCCATGCGAAGCATCTCGGCCGCCATCATGATCGGCGTGATGACGTTGTTGAGGTCGTGGGCGATGCCACCCGCGAGCGTGCCGATGCTCTCGAGGCGTTGGGCGCGGAGCAGTTGTTCCTCGAGGCGTTTCTTGTCGGTGACGTCCGTGTCGATCGACATGACCCCATAAGGCTCGCCGTCTTCACGTCTGAGGAGCGTCCAGCGCGACTCGACGACGACCTGACGACCGTCCTGGCAAGTGAGGGCGAGCTCTCCGGTCCAAGCGCCCGACTCGACGGTGGCGAGTGTCGCGTGATCGTAGGCGTCGATGGCGCTCTGGAATTGCAGGAGGCGGACGTCGGTGTCGATGACGGCGCTGCTCGGCCACGCGTACAGAGTCTCGGCGCGGCGGTTGAGATAGGTGACGCGGCCCTCGAGGTCACGCACGTGGATGGCGTCCTGGGCCTTTTCGAGGAGCTCGGCCTGCTCGGCGAGGCGGCGCTCGTTGTTGCGCAGGGCGCGCTCGGCCTCCTTCTGGTCGGTGATGTCCTGCAGTGCCCCCTGAACGCCGACGATGGTGCCGCGGTCGTTTCTGCGGGCCTCGCCCATCCAGCGGACCCACGCGTGTTCGATGCCCTTCAGGCGGACCTCGAGGTCGAAGGACTCGCCGCCCGAGATGCATCGGGCGATGGCGGAGGCGAGGCGGTCGGAGTCCTGCGGCACACAGGCGGAGAAGGCGGCGTCGATGGTGGCGAGGCGAGCGCCGTCGAAGGTCTCGCGTCCACGGCTGATGGAGGCCCAGTTGAGCTGGCGACCCGGAAGCGCGAGGTCCCAGGCGCCAAAGCGGCCGACGCGCAGTGACATGCTGAGGAGGGCTTCGCTGCGTTGGAGCGAGAGGCGGGCCTGGGCTTCGCGCTCCACACCGTTTTCGAGAGTGGCGAGCACGCTACTGATGGTGGCGACGAGCGCGATGTCGATGAGCGCGAAGTTGAGCATGACGACGAACCAGCCGGCCCAACCGGAGGTGTCGCCGGGCATGGGTGGGGCGACGAAGCCCGGGGCGAGCGAGTCGGTGATGCCGACGGCCGTGAGGGTGAGGGCGTTGATGGCGATAGCGGCCAGGCCCGCGCGGTGGCCGAATAGAAAGGTCGTCGTCAGCGAAAAGGCGAGGAGGTAGATCTGGCTGATGGGGCCGATGTTGACGAGCAGCAATGCGGCGATCAGGTAGAGGACGGCGATGAGACCGCCTGCGCGCGTTGTGAAGCGGAGGTGGCGGGCAAAGCGGAGGAACGCGATAACCGTGATGCCGATGAGGTCGCCGATGGCGACGACGAGGTGGTCGTGTTCGATGGCGAGATAGACGCTCGGGATGCAGACGAGAACCCCGAGGATGAAGGTCACGCGGAGGAATACGGCGACGAGGTCATCGCGCCAGCGATGCAGGTCGAGCTGCATGACGTTGGCAAAGAGGCGTTCGTTCGGGGTGGCTCGAGAAGGCACGTTGATTGGAGAGTCCGGGTGTTGATGAAGGCACCGGGGCGTTGCCTGACCGCATCAAAGACCACGAAGCATTGGGAAATGACAGGCAAGTCGTCGGCGCTGGGGACGCACTTGTAACCCCGAGCTACATGTCAAGACGAGCTCCGCGGTCGACAAAGCGGCATTTGGAGGACTTAGAAATGGAACGCGTTCAGCGCTCGTCGCAGCCGCCACCAGGGCATTTGGTCTGACACCCGCTGCTAGCGCTGCAGTCTTGAAGGCACTTGCCGCCAGGGCAGGTCATCGAGCAGGTCGCGCCCGGGGCGCAGCGCTGGTTGCAGCGGCCGCTCGGGCAGTTGAACGTACAACGGGCGCCGGCGGCACAGGTCTGGTCGCAGTCACCGCCGTTGCAGACGAATGTGCAATCACCGCCAACGCCACAGGTCTGTTTGCACTTGCCCCCGGCGCACTTGCCTTCGCAGGTCTGGCCGTCGCGACAGGTCTGCCCACAGCCGCCCGAGGCGCAGTCGAAGGTGCGCGGTGGTGGGGGTGCGGTCGACGGCTGCGACGGTTGGTTGGTGACTGCGTCTGGGAAGACGGTGTCGGGGGCGGCGACGGTGTCGTCGTGGGGTGATGTGCTGTCCGGTAGGGTCGTGTCGGGGACGGTCGTGTCGGGGCCGGTCGTGTCGGCCTGCGCGGTGTCTGGCGCGGGGACGCTGGTGTCCGTCAGGATATCCGGTGCGAGAGGTGCGATGTCTTCGGCCGTTTCGATTGAGCCGTGAGCGTCATCGGTCGTTTCGCTCGAATCTGTCGTTTCGGCGACCGCTTCGATTGCGCCGGCCGAGTCTGCAACCGTTTCGATTGCGCTGGCCGCGTCGGCTATCACTTCAGTCGTGGACGCGGCGTCGGCGACGGAGGTGACGTCCGGCTCTCCGGGCGCAGCCGACACCTCGACTGCCTCGGAGGCGGCAGCCGGGACAAGGCGTGGGTCGATCTTGCCGCAGGCGACGACTAGCACCAGCGTGAGCCCAAGGGCCAGAATGCGGCCGAGGGCGAGACGGTTCCCGAGCGCGAGGTCATGCGCCGGGATGACCACGCCGCGGAGGTCTGGTCGCCGGATCATTGACAGGTCGGCTTCTGCATCGGCGGCGCGAGCATGACACCCTCGGGCAGGGTCTCGTAGCGGGTCGCTGTGGGCGTGGCGTAGCGGATCGTCTCGGTGCCGATCTGCAGGTAGAGGGCGCCATCGCGACCGTAGACCGCGGCCGCTGGGCCCTCGGTGTTGGCGAGCGCTTCGGCCGAGCCGGCGCCCAGGTCGAGGCGGTCGATCCAATGGCGCAGGACGGGACCTTCGTCGGAGCAGCGCATACGGACGGCCACCATCACGGCGTGGCTCTTGTCCTGGTTGAAGACGAGCGTGTGCTGGGTCGCGACCGAGTGCCCCTGCTGCATGACGATCTCCTGGCCGCTGGGCGTGAACACGCTTCGACCTTTGTGCGACCAGCCGTCCGGGTGATAGCCGACGAGCAGCGAGCCGTCCGGGTTCATACGCAGGACCGGGCGGTCGGGCGTGGTCTGGGTCTCGGAGCGGACAAGGCCGCTCGCGCGGAGCTCGCGCCAGTGGCTCTTGGTGGAGTTGGCGCGGACACGCACACCGTTGTCGACGCCGTGGATCTCGATGCTGCCGAGGTTGTCCATGACGAGGTCGGCCTTGCGCGGCGCCTCACCCGCGGGTGACAGCGGGGTCACGAGGAGCTGGACCCCTTCGAAGAGCGGCGGCAGGTCGACGGTCGGGGTGGCGACGACGATCATCGCCTGTTGTTTCTCGACGTCGACGAGACCCGAGAAGGCGCCTTCGATGATCTCCATGGCGGGGACGAAACGTTTGGTCTTGTGCACCCAGACGCCGGGCCGGACGAGCTGGCCCTGCTTGCCCTGCACCTCGGAGATCATGGTGGTACTGCGCTCGCGCCAGGCGATGGACGGGGTGCCGACCTGCATCGCCTGAGCCCAGACGTCTTCGATGAGCTCGATGCGGCGCTCGAGCTCTTTGTTGAGGTGTGAGCGGCGCAGGTTGCCCAGGTCCTGGTCCTTCAGGACCGAACGTTTGAAGCGTGGCAGGTCACGCACGAGGACATAGGTGAGCTGTTCGAGCGACTCGTCGAGCTCGTCGAGGCGACTCAGCGCGCAGGCGAGGTTGTAGCGCGCGAGGTCGTACTCGCTGACGATGGAGATGGCCTCCTGGAAGTGGGGGCGTGACCCGGCCCAGTCGCCTTTGAGGTGGCGCTGCCAGCCGAGCGTGTTGGCGCGGAAGGCGCGGTCGGGCGGCTCGGGCGGGACGACCTCCCAGCCGATCTCGTCGAGGGTCACGCGCCAGCCGACCGGCTCGAGGATCGGCTCGGGCTCGGGCTCGGGCTCCGGCTGCGGGGTTGGCTGCGGGTCGGGAGTGCGCTCGACCTGGGCCGAGGCACACCCGGCGATCGCCAGTGGGAACAACAGGGAGAGGAGGAAGAAACGCATGTCGTGCTCCATCGCTGGTGGGCGGACGCTACACCAGGCGGCGCGGGCACGCCAGCCGAGGCGGGGGCGTAGCTTCAGGCAGCGATGCGAGCCTCGATGGCGGCCGAGATGGTGCTGGCGCTTGTCCGGGAGTACGGTCGTGGGGCATTGTTTCGAACTGGAAGATGACGTCAACCCCAAGGAGGTCCTATGAGCCTCGCCAATCATGGCACGCCCGCACTCACATCTGTTGTGGGGCGAACCCCCAAGGTCCTTATCGCCGCACTCGCCATCGCGATGGGCACCACGGCCTGCTACTCGTCGGGCTATTACGTCGAGAACGACTACGTCGAGACGGAGTACGCGCCGCCGCCGCCGCGCGCCGAGATGGTGTCGGTGCGCCCGGGTCCCGCTTATGTGTGGGTGCCCGGCTACTGGTATTGGACCGGGCAGCGCCACGTGTGGCACGCGGGCTACTGGTCCGTGCCGCCCGCGACTGGGCACGTGTGGGTGCCGAGCGGCTGGGTGCAGTACGGCAGCCGCTACCGCTACGTGCCGGGCCGCTGGTCCTCGCCCAATCGCGTGCCGCATCACCGTTATGCGCCGGCGCGGCGGCAGCGGCCCGTGCACGTGACGCCGCACCGTAATCGCCCGGGTGACCGACCGCCTCCCGTGCGGCGCTGACCCGCTGACCACGATTGAGAGAAGGCCGCGGCGAGCACCCCTCGAGTGCGGGGTGTCAACTGATCCGGAGGGTGCGACGAGCGACGAGCACCCTCAAGATCAGAGGTGCTTGGCGCCCTTTACGATGGCGGCCACGACGCTCGGGTCCGCGAGCGTCGTGATGTCGCCGAGGTTGGTCGCGTCGCCTTCTGCCACCTTGCGCAGGATGCGGCGCATGACCTTGCCCGAGCGGGTCTTTGGCAGACCTGGCACGACCTGGAAGATGTCGACACGGGCGTGTGCGCCGATGAGCGAGCGCACCGTGGCGTTCATCTTGACCTCGATGTCGTGGTCGGCCGGTACACCCGGCTGGAGCACGATGTAGGCGTAGACGCCCTGGCCCTTGATGGCGTGGGGGAAGCCGACGACGGCGGCCTCGGCGACCTCGTCCACGGCGACCAGCGCCGACTCGAACTCGGCCGTGCCCATGCGGTGGCCGGCGACGTTGATGACGTCGTCGACGCGGCCGGTGATCCAGTAGTAGCCGTGGCGGTCGCGGCGACACCCGTCGCCCGTGAAGTAGTAGCCGCGGTAGTGCTGGAAGTAGGTGGAGACGAAGCGGTCGTGGTCACCCCAGACGGTGCGCGCCTGGCCGGGCCAGGGTTGGGCAAAGCAGAGGCGCCCTTCGCCGGGGCCGCGGATGATGTGGCCTTCGCCGTCCATGAGGACGGGCACGATGCCGGGGAGCGGCAGCGTCGCAGAGCCGGGTTTGGTCGCGGTCGCAGGCGCCAACGGCGAGATGCAGACGCCCCCTGTCTCGGTCTGCCAGAAGGTGTCGACGATGGTGCAGCGGCCCTGGCCGACCACGTTGAAGTACCACTTCCACGCGTCGGGATTGATGGGCTCGCCGACGGTCCCGAGGATACGCAGCGAGCTGCGGTCGTACTTCTCGACGAAGTGGTCGCCCTGGGCGGCCAGCGCGCGCAGAGCGGTCGGGGCGGTGTAGAAGATGGTCGGCTTGAGGCGTTCGACCATGTCCCAGTAGCGGCCCGCGTCGGGGTAGGTCGGGACCGACTCGAACATGAGGGTGGTGGTGCCGTTGGCGAGCGGGCCGTAGACGATGTAGCTGTGGCCGGTGACCCAGCCGATGTCGGCGACACACGCGTAGATGTCGTCCTCGCGCAGGTCGAAGACGACCTCGTGGGTGTAGGACACGTAGGTGATGTAGCCGCCGCAGGTGTGGACGACGCCCTTGGGTTTGCCGGTCGAGCCCGACGTGTAGAGGATGTAGAGCGGGTGTTCGGCGGGCACCGGGACGGCTTCGTGTGTGGTCGGCTGGCCTTCGATCAAAGCCGCCCAGTCGACGTCGCGCCCGGCGTTTGTTGAAGGTGGCGTGAAGGTGGCGTTGGTGTGGCGGAAGACGACGACCTTTTTCACGCCGTGCTCGCCTTCGAGCGCCTGGTCGACGACGGCTTTGAGCGGGATCTTTCGGCCGCCGCGAAGGCCCTCGTCCTGGGTGATGACGAACTCGGCGCCGCAGTCGCGCACGCGGTCGCGCACGGACTCGGCCGAGAAGCCGCCGAACACGACCGAGTGGATGGCGCCAAGGCGGGCGCAGGCGAGCATGGCGATGGCGGCCTCGGGGACCATGCCCATGTAGATGATGATGCGGTCGCCCTTCTGGACGCCGAGCCCGTGGAGCCCGTTGGCGACGCGGCACACTTCGGCGTGCAGCTCGCGGTAGGTGAGGCGGCGGTTGTCGCCGGGCTCGTCGCCCTCCCAGAGGATAGCGGTCTTGTCGCCGCGGGTGTCGAGGTGGCGGTCGAGGCAGCTCACGGTGACGTTGAGCTCGCCGTCGGCGAACCAGGTGAGAGGGCCCTGGCTGATCTCGAGGTAGCTGCCCTGGTAGCCCAGCGTGGGTTCTTTGTGCCAGGCGATGCGGCGCTTGGTCTCGGCGAGCCAGAAGCCCTCGGGGTCGTTCATGGCCGCGAGATAGGTCTCGCGGTAGCGGTCCATGTTCGGGATGGGGCTGGTCGAACCAGCGCTGACACGTTCGGGCACCTGGAACAGCTCGGTCACGGCGACACCTCCGGCCGCGGAACCTAACACGGTGCGTTCGAGGGTCAACCGGCCGAGCGGCTGTGCTGCCGAACGTTTCCCTTGGGGGCGGCCATGGACTACTTTGTTCGCCACTTCGGTTGGTGGCGCGGAGGTCGCGCAGACATGGTCGCCTGGTTCAACGTGGTGTTCGGTGCGCTCTGTGGGCTGGTGATCATCGGCCCGCGCGAGGCGAATGCCGAGGCGTGGCGGCCAGAGCACACGTGGTCCGTCGTGGCGAGCGTCACGACCTGGAGCGACCCGGAGTTGGATGACTTCGACACGCGGCGTCGCTTGGACCTGGTGCTGGATCGGGCGCTGGGCGACCGAGGGGTGCCGCAAAGCCAGCGACGGCTCCTGACCGATGGCAATGCCAGTGCGGGCATCGTGGTCGAGGCGCTGGAAGAGCAGGTCGCGGCGGCGCCGCCCGGGTCGACGTTCGTGTTCTATTTTCAGGGCCACGGCATCTTCGACGACGACCATCGCTTCGTCATGGCCACGACCGAGACGGACAGCGAAGACCTCGAGCGGACGGGGCTCAAGCTCGAACAGGTCCTCGCCGCATATCTCGGGCGGGACCATCGCGACCGCGTCATCCTGCTCGGCGACGCGTGCTATTCGGGCCACCTGGCAAGTGTAGCTATCGCGCTGAGCCACTTCGGAATCCCGGCGATCGCGTTGACCTCTGCCGACGCGAAGAGCGAGTCGAGCGAGAACTGGACCTTCACGCAGGCGGTCCTCGATGCGCTCGGCGGACGATTTCTCGTCGACCGCGACGGCGATGCGAAGATCCGACTCGGCGAGCTCGCCGACGAAGCACGCCTGGCGATGCGGCACCGCGAAGGGCAGCCCATCGGCTTCTTTCTGCCGGCTCGCGGCTTTGTCGAGCTCGAGCTCGGGCCAGCCCATGGCATCGACCATCCGAGTGCCGGTCCACGACTGGTCGAGACCGACCCCAGGGGTGATGTCTTTGGTCGCGGCGACTGGGTCATCGCGAAGAGATTGGGCGGCGAGCGTGGGGTCGCGCGTGTGCTCGGCGCGAGTCGTGAAGAGGGCAAGCCGACGCGCCTACGCGTCGAATACTACGACTTCTCGGAGCGGGTCTTCGCGTGGACACAGGAGGACAGGGTCGACCCGATCGTGTTCGAACACTGGCCTGTCGGTATCCACCTCAATGTCCTGGACGACGACGAAGGGGCGCGTGCAGTTGTGCTCGCAAGCCTCGACGGCCTGCACCTGGTCCACTACGTCGACTACCCGTCGACCGAGGACGAATGGGTCACACCCGACCAGATCATCGCCCCGTGGGAAGACCACCTCGAACGCGAAAAGGTCCTCGTGGTCGACGGCTCGACCCTGCATGAGGCAATCGTCAAGGGCCCCTTCGGCGACAAGCTGTGCGTGCGATATCGCGGCTCGAGCTGGCTCGAAGACGAGTGCCTCCTGCCTTCACGACTGCGCCGCAGCGACCGCCCACAAGCACGCATCGACGCACCCGCCACCCTGACACCCCCCTGAGAGTGCCACCATGTTGAATTCGACGTTGACGAGACTGACACGACTCGCCGTTTTCCCAATGCTGCTGACGCTCCTCGCGACGCCCGCTTTGGCGCGCTCCGAGAGCCTCGACCTGAAGTCCACCTGGGCCGTCGTCGCAGGCGTGCTCGAGTGGAGCGACCCGGGGCTCGGCTCGTTTCCGAAGGAGAACCGCAAGGACAAGGAGCTCTTCGAAAAGCTCGGCGCTCTGGGCGTTCCGGCAAACCAACGGACCCTGCTGCTGGACTCGCAGGCGACTGCATCGGCCATTGAAAAGGCACTCACCGAGGCCATCGCCAAGGCGCCCGCCGACGCGACCCTCATCTTCTACTTCGCAGGTCACGGGGTGAAAGACCAGTCAGGGCAGATCATCTTCACCAGCTCGGAGACCCGCCTCGACAAGCTCGACTCGACCGGCCTCAACCTTGCGAAGCTCGGCAAGCTGCTGGATCGCTTCAAAGGCAAGCGACTGATACTATTGGCTGATTGCTGCTATTCGGGTGGCCTCGTCGATGTTGCCGCGACCCTTCGCGCGAAACGCCCCGTCGTCGCCCTGACCTCGGCCGAAGCCTCGAACATCTCGACCGGCAACTGGACGTTTTCGCAGACCATCATCGACGGCGTTTCCGGGCGTTCACTCTTCGACCGCGACACCGACGGGGCGCTCACGCTGACCGAGCTCGCCGACGAGGTCAAAGACGCCATGCGCCACCGCGAGAGCCAGCGCTACGGCTTCGCCAACCATGGGGTCCCGGACGACCTGGTCATCGCGGCGTCACGCGTGAACCCAGACGTCGACGGGCGTGAAGGTGCCGCCGCAGGCGACCTCAAGCGGCGCGCCTGGGTCAAGGCGCCGCGTACGGACGCCGGCAAACACAAGGGCAAGGCCCATCGCGCGCATCCTCACGCTCGAGAAGGGCGAAGGGCGAAAGGCCGGCAAGGCGCTCGTCGAGTTCTACGACTACAGCGACGCGACGCGCACCTGGGTCCCGCTGACCGACCTCGAGCCCATCACACTGCAGACCTGGCCGGTCGGCACGATGCTCGACGTGACCTGGCAGGGGCAGGTCTATCAGGCGAAGGTGCTGAAGCTCGACGACGGCTTCATGTACATCACGTACCCCGGCTACGACGCCCGCTGGGACGAGTGGATCTCGGCCCCGCGGGTCGTGGGAACGTCGAGCGCGGCGGGGACGCCCACGAGTGCGAAGAAGAAGGCCAAGGTCGAATGGAACGGCCAATGGTACGACGCCGTCGTGAACTCCGAGCAGGACGGCAAGTACTGCATCTCGTACGTCGGCTACACCTCGCAGTGGGACGAGTGTGTCGGCAAGAAGCGTATCCGGTTCTAAGGGTTCCGGGACTCGGCGGACCGACCCACCCGCGGGGCGAATCACCCACCTGAGGCCCTTGCGCATCGGCTCCAATCCGTGGTGCCCTCCCGCCATGCGCACGCTCCGACTCGCCCTCCCGCTTGCCGTATCAGTCAGCCTCGCCCAGACCTTGCCGGCTCGCGCCTCGGTCGACCTGGTCGAGCTCGCCTTTGGCGTGTCGAACGTCAACGGCGCCATCGGCAACGGCGGACTGACGCTCGGGATCTCGCACCTCGGCGAGACCTCCGTCCTGACCTGGCCCTCACCGAGCTATACCGACCACCTCTTGCACGTCGGCTCCAACGCGCCGGGCGTCCACGAACAGCGCAGCCTCATGGCCCACCCAGCCATGGGCGCCGCCATCGCTCTGCGCGTGACCACCGACACGACGTCCGTCACCTGGCTCCGCGACGCCGCGTGGACCGTCACCCAGCGCTACCCGGACCCGCTCGCGCCCCGCGTCGAGACCACCTTCACCCACGCATCGCTTGGCCTCACCGTCGTCCAGACCGACCTCGTCCGCCCCGACGCCGATGTCTGGGTCCGCCACCTCGCGGTCACGCGCACATCCACATCACCCGTCACCGCCGTGACAGTCCTGGCCTATCACAACCTCTCCCCCACCCTGTCGCGTGTGCCCCAGCTCCCGCTCGCCGACTGGGCCATGGACGCCTACAACGACTTCGCCGCCATCTGGGATGACTCCACCCAGACCATCACCCACTTCCGCCCCGCTGGGCGCGGTGACCTGACCGGCCTCCTCGACATCATCGTGCGGCCCGCCATCGACTATGGCCCCATCGGTCAGGCGCTTGCGACGACCTCACCGACCGACACCCTCTCCGCGCTGTCTGCCTCGCTCGACGCCGACTACGGGCCCGGCGCTTATCTGGTCCTGGCCGCGGACCGACCCATCGACGCCATGCAGGTGGGCTACGACGACACTCCGATCTGCGACATCGCCGATGTGCTCGTCGACAACGTCCAGACGCTGCCGGACCGCCTCCCGGGTATCACCCTGCCGCTCGACCCGCAGATCGCCGACGCCCTGCGCTGTGACCGCACACCCGCCTCGATAGCCGCCGAGAACGGCTGGTCCGACCTCCCGAGCAGCGCCTTCACCAACGTGAACGCAGGCCTGCTCGACAACAACCCCATCGCAGCCGGCCAGGTCGACACTGCCCTTTCGGTCCCACTCACCTTCGACAACGACTCGGCCGAGGTCACCTTCACACTCGCAGCTGCAGCGACCGCGACCGACGCCCGGGCCTTGTCGGCGTCCCATACCCCGACGCCATTCGCCGACCACCTCGCCACCCTGAACGCGCACTGGCACGACATCCTCGGCAAGGCGCACCTCCCTTCCGGCGTCAGCCCACGCCTGCTCGAGGTCTGCCAACGCGCGCTCATGAACCTGCTCGTCGCCATGGACAAGAACAGCGGCGCCATCGTCGCATCCATTGCGCGGCAGGCCCCGTATGGACTCGACTGGCCGCGCGACGGCGCCTTCTTCAACGTGGCCCTCGATGTCGCTGGCTTCCCCGACCTCGCCGCCAAACACGCACGCTTCACGATGCGCGCCCAACGCGCCGCGGCCGTCGCCCCGGAACCCCTCATCAACACGACCCCGCCAACGGACCCGGACGACCCCGCCGCATCGACCTATCCCGCCGACGCGTGGGAGATGAACTACTACGCGGACGGCCTCGTCGGCGGCAACATCCGCTGGGAGATCGACAACGCCGGGCTGGCCATCTGGGGCCTCACCGACCATGCCCGATACCTCGACGCCACTGCTGCAGCCGCCTGGCAAGCTGAGATCTGGCCGACCGTCGAGCGCGCGGCAAACCTGCTTGCGCGGTGGCGCGACCCCGAAAACAACCTGCATGCCCCGGCCTACGAGGACGACAACCACCACCCGACCCAGACCCTGCACGGCGCCATCACGACCTGGCTCGCCCTTCATCGCTCGGCCGACCTCGCCGACGACCTCGGCAAGACCTCCGAAGCGGCCCGCTGGCGGACTCGCGCCGACGAGCTCGGCGCCGCTATCGAGACGCGCCTCGTCGATCAGCAGACGGGCCTCTTCATCGAGGGCCTCGACGAAGCGGTGAACCCCGGCAATGCCGCCGGAGGTGCCAGCGCCTGGGCGCTATGGCCCGCCGGATTCCTGGCCAGGACCGACCACGACGAACGCACGACGGCCATCGCCGACTGGCTCATGGGGCTCGCCGCGGAGCGCCTGAAGCTCACCCACGGGGGCGGTGCCTACATCCCCAAGATCCTCGTCGCCGTTGCCATGACCGACCGGCGACCGGCCACCCGCACCCGTGTCCTCGAGCTCCTCGAGACCCTCGCCCGCGACACCGCGACCCCCGACACCGCCATCTTCGGCGAGGTCTTCGCGGCCGTCGACGACGATGACGACGGCACCCCCGACCGCTTCTCCGCGCGTGTTTCCAAGCCCCACGTGTGGGCCGGCGTCCTGACCTACCTCTCGGCCATGGCCGCGACCGAAACGGCGCGGTTCGATGCCCCGCTCGAGACCCCCATCGTCAAGGGGCGAGACGGCTGCCATGGCGGGCACACCGAGGGCCTTGGCCTGGTCGCGACCATCGCGCTGCTGCTCGTCTACCGCCGAAGTTTATCTCGATCATCGAGATAGTCGGGTGCGCCCCAACGCGGCGCCGGGTGTGCCACTACGCACAGCTCCCGACCTGTGGGCGTGTGAAGATCACGTATCGCTCGCGTTGCGCGTGTGCAGACTCTTTGTTCGCGTCGAGGTCGCACCCAAGACTTGGGTTCGAGACCCCACGCGGACAGTTTCGACCAACGGAGCTTCACCATGAAAGCACTCTACCGACTGCTGCTCCCCATTCTGGCCTTCACCGCGAGCACTGCCTTCGCCTACGAGCCCCAGCCTCGCCCCGAACCGCTGCCTGAGCCGCCGCCGATCATTCGCCCGATCCCCGAGCCCTGCCCCAACCCGAACGAGGACGTCGTGGTCCCCGAGAAGGCGCCGACGCCTCCTCCGATCCCGATCTCCCGATAAAACGGTGCCATGCGGCACGGCCTCGAGCTGAAGTCACCTGCATCCTGAGTCGCCCTGCATTTCGAAACCACATTGGATGAAGCAGGGCGACCTGGTCGAATCGCTCGCGCGAGCCTTCCCGCCCCTACCGCGGGAGCGGGGCGGTCGCCCGAGCAGACGTTTCGACAGACGTTTACTGGCCGGTAGAGGTCAGCTCCGCCCCGTCGGGCGCCCCGATGAAGGCACCACCCGACGGGCCTTCATGCATTCAAGCGCCGTTGGCGACGGAGACACGTGGGCACGTCAGGCGACGATTGGATCGGGCTCCTCACCCGTGATCACGTCCGCCAGCAGCCGACACGCATCCATGGTGGTGAAGATCCCGACGAGCTGCTCGTGCCTCAGGACCAGGGCGCAATCGACGCGGCGCTCGACCATCGTCGTCAGGACCGACGACAGCGACAGATAGACGTCGACCGTCAACACGTCACGCCGACAGACCTCACCGACGTTGGGAGTCGGTGTGATGCGACCTGCGACGGCCAGCTCGGATGGTGTCAGCAGGCCGACCAACGCCCCGCCTTCCTTCACCGGAAGGTGCCTGATGACGTGCGCGTCGAACATGTGACGCGCCTCCTCGAGGCTGGCGCTTGCGTCGATGTAGAAGGGGAAGGTGGTCATCGCTTCGATGAGCATGATGGGGGGTAACATGGCGAGAGGATGACACCTTCTGGCGTGTTCGTCATCGTGTTCATTCCGGCACCGGCTCCCCGACATCGCCCGATACCCGCCGTCCTTGCCGCGCGCTGCGTCCGCTGCTATCGCTTGGCGCGCTCGCCGCTGCCAGGATGGCCGCCCCGATGCCGTTGTTGCCAACATTACCGATGTGGGGCGCCCGATTCGTAAGACCCGACCAGAGCCGCTGAGACAGCCCTCGCGACGCTTCGCCGCCCTCGCGTTCATCGCCGGCCTCAGCTCAGCCTGCACGCCGGCCGACTCGCGACTGCCGGCCCAACAGCCGCTCCCGACGAGCCCTGTCGTCGCGCCCGTGCTCGCCGGCCCACCTCCTCCCCCAGCGCCGCCGCCCGCGCCACCGCCGCCGACCACCGCTGCCGAGTTCCTCGCGAACCCGACCTGGTCTGACCCGCGCTCCTACGACCGACTCTGCGACGCGGTCGCCGACCGGGTGACCGCGTTCCGGCGCGCACTCGCGACCGACGCCGCGACCGGCCTGACCAAGGTCGGTCCTGCCCCAATCGACAACACGAAGCTCGACGCGCTCATCACCGACCTCGGCCGCCTCGAGGTCGCCCTCGACCCGACCCTCGACCTCATGCAAGCGGTCGCTTCGGCCACTCCGCTCGAACCCGTCCGCACCTCGGCGGCCACGTGTGCAACCAGGCTCACGGCCCTTCGCGCCGAGCTCTTCACGGACAAACACCTCCTGGCCCTGGTCGAACCCCACCGCTCGAACGAGTCGGCCCGCGCCGTGTTCGATACCCTGAACCGCTCGGGCGCCTCTCTGCCCGACGACAAACGCGCCCGCCTCGCCCTCATCCAGCAGGACCTGGTCCGCCTCAGCGACGCCATCCTCGACCACCTCACGCGCCCCGACCCGGCCCTCGTCCTGACAACCGCCGACCTCGCAGGCCTGCCCGCCCATCTGCAAAGTCGCGCGACTGCAGAAGGCCTGTCGCTGCGCTTCACCGACCTCGCCGATGTCGCCGCCTTCTCACCCTCCGCGTCGACACGGGAGGCCGCGCGCGCTGCACGGCTCACCACCACGACGACCCTCCGATCGGTCTACGCCGACCTCCTGACCCGCCGCCACGAGGCCGCGACCCTGCTCGGCTTCGACTCCTGGGCGCACTATATCGCCGCCGCGACACGCCATAACCAGCCGGAAACAATACTCAAACGACTCGGCGCCGTCGCCGATATCGCGCGCCCCCTGGCCATCGCCGAGCTCGCCGCCCTCCAGACCGCGGTCACGCCAGCCGACGCGCCGGTCGCGCCCGACGCACCCGATCCTGCAGCCACTGCCAAGCCCATCGGCGACCTCGACCACACGCTTCTCCTCGCTCGCCAAGCACAGGCCCCGACCCATATCGGCCCCTGGCCACATCGCCCGCTGCCTCCAACCGCGACTGCTCCCGAAACCGACTGGACCGATTCCGTCAGCCGCCGCCTCGCAGGATCACGACCGACCTGGTTCACGACCCTCGACGCGAACCTCGAGACCTACGCCCCGCTCGCAGCTCCACGACGCCTGACCCACCCGGCTCGTGCGCTGGGCTTGATGCGCCAGGTCCAGCTCGCAACCTTCGCCATCCTGGCCCACCAGCTGACACCACCGATCACGCCCGAGGCTCTCGACGCGCTCTACGCCGACACCCTCACGCGCTTCGATCTGGCGGGCCTCTATCCAAACGACTGGCCGACCTTTCACCAGCTCGCGACCGCGACCTCCTACCACTTGATCGTGGAAGGCCTGCTACGCGCGATCACGCCATCTGACGTGCCCCAGGGGTTCCCCCACCCAAGAGGAGGGAAGCCCCTGGGGCAAAGTCAGTTGCTTGTCCCCTCGACCGCGAGCGCGGTCGGAGGGGAGGCGAGCGAAGCGAGCGAGGGGTCTCCAACCGACGCCCCCGACGGCTATGACCTCGCCCCCTTCGGCGCGCTCACGCGGTGGCTCACCCCCGAACCCTGAACCCTCGAAGCTACACTCAACCCCTCGGTCGCCCTCGGGCACCGACGCCCCTCCGAACCGGACGTCACGGATGAAACGTTTCTCCTCCCTCACTCTCGCCGCTTTGGCAGGCCTCACACTCGGGCCCGCCTGCTCGCCCAAGGACCCGCGGATCCCCGCGCAGCCCACGGCCCCGCCGGCTCCCATCGTCGCCCCGCCAACCGTCGTCGACGCGACCGCGCCTATGGCTGCGGCCCCGACCGACTCCGACGCCACCGCCCCGACGGAACCCGATGCAGCCCCGCCGGCACCCGACGCTGCCGCTGCCGCCGCTGCCGACACAGCTCCGGCCGAGCCAGTCGACCTCGGCAATGGCCCGGCCGAGACCAAGGCCATGCTCGAAGAGCCCGACTGGGCCAACGCCGCCCGCCTCGAGACCTACTGCGCGCGCTCCATCGCCCGCGCCACCGCGGCCCGCGACCTCTTCAAGAAGGGTGAGGTCCCAACCGGCCTGGCCCTCGACGCGCTCAACAACATCCTGCTCGAGCTCGACACGGTCGAGGGCTACGCGAGCCTGCACTTCAACGTGAACCCCTCGAAAGAGGTCCGCGACGTCGCCACCAAGTGCAAGACCGACCTGTCGAAGTTCGGCTCCGACCTCTCGCTCGATCGGTCGGTCTACGAGGCGATCGCCAAGGTCGACGCGACGACGCTCGACCCCATCTCGCGGCACTATCTCGAGAAGACCCTGCGCGACTTCGTCAAGGCCGGCGTCGACAAGGACGAAGCCACTCGCGCCCGCATCTCGGAGATCAACAACGCGCTCACCGAGCTCGGCCAGGAGTACCAGAAGACCGTCAACGCCGACACACGCAGCGTGACCTTCACGGACGAGGCGATGCTCGACGGCCTGCCCGACGACTGGAAGGCGAGCCACCCGAAGAACGACAAGGGCGAGATCATCGTCACGACCGACTACCCGGATCTGTTGCCGTTTTTGACCTACGCCAAGAACGCCGACGCCCGCAAACAGCTCGCCGCCGCCTCGGGCTCACGCGGCTATCCGACCAACGCCGAGAACCTGAAGAAGACCCTCGCTCTTCGCGCCGAGCTGGCCAAGCTCGTCGGCTTCCCGAGCTTCGCGGCACTCGACCTCTCGGACAAGATGGCGGGCACGGTCGAGACGGCCGAGACCTTCATCAAAGATGCGTCCGAAGCCGGCAAGCCGCGCCTCGAAAAGGACCTGGCCATCCTGCTCGCACGCATGAAGAAGGACGACCCGACCGCCACGGCCGTCACCGTCGCCGACCGCCTCTACCTCATCAACCGCGTGCGCGCCGAGCAGTTCGACTTCGACTCGAAGTCCGTGCGTGAGTTCTTCCCCTACGCCAAGGTGAAGGACGGCATCTTCGCCGTCTACGGCGAGCTCTTCGGCGTCGAGTTCACACGCCTCCCCGACGCTCCGACCTGGCACCCCTCGGTCGAAGCCTGGGAGATGCGCCAGGGCGGCGAGCTCATCGGCCGCTTCTTCCTCGACAACCACCCCCGCGCCGACAAGTACAAACACGCGGCCATGTTCCCGATCCAGGTCGGCACCGAAGCCCGCACCTACACCGTCAAGTCGGGCGACACCGACATGGCCGTCGAGACCGCCGCGCGAATCCCGTGGGCTTCGCTGGTCTGCAACTTCCCGAACCCGGCAGAGGGCGACGCCCTCATGGAGCACGACGACGTCGTGACCTTCTTCCACGAGTTCGGCCACCTCATCCACCACCTGCTCGCGCGTAAGGGCCCGTGGGTCGCGACGTCGGGCATCAACGTGGAGTGGGACTTCGTCGAGGCCCCCTCGCAGCTCCTCGAAGAGTGGGCCTGGGACGCCAAGGTGCTCGCGCGTTTCGCCAAGAACGCGGAAGGCAAGGCAATCCCCGCGAAGGCCATCGCGCGTATGCGTGCCGCCGAAGAGTTCGGCAAGGGCGTCGACCTGGCGCGCCAGCTCTTCTACGCGGCCTACAGCTTTTATGTGCACACGGCGGACACCGAGACGCTCGACCTCGAAGCCTTCACCGACGACCTCTACTCGCGCTGGAGCCCGTACCCGCGCCCCGAGGGCGACCGCCTCTACGCCAACTTCGCGCACCTCATCGGCTACAAGTCGGCCTACTACACCTACCAGTGGTCGCTCGCGATCGCCAAAGACCTCTTTGGCCGCTTCAAGGCCAAGGGGCTCATGGACAAGGCCACCGCCGCCGACTACCGCGAGAAGGTGCTCGTCCCCGGTGGCACGAAGAAGGCCGACGCCCTCGTGGAAGACTTCCTCGGTCGCCCACGCAACCTCGAGGCCTACCGCGCCTGGATCGCCAAGTAACTGAGACTAAAGACTAAAGCGCTCGTGCCCCCACAGGCCGAGCGCTCGCACGACACGAGATTGACAGCGCCCGGCACCCGACCGACACTCCGTCGCTGGACGGCGTGCAGGCGCGGTCGCTCGCCTGGGTTCGGCGGGCCTCCGAACGACCCGAGCGCCTCGACTCCCCCCGACGCTGCGCACTGGCGCACAGGTCCGCTCGGCCCCGTGTTCAAACGACTCCTGACGTTCATGCGCAAAGGCGGCTCGCCCGATCCCAAGAGGGTTCAAGGCAATGTCGCGCCGCTTTGTCGCCTGCGTCATGCGACGCTCCATCCCGGGGCAACGCTGTGGACGCCCGGGGTCGGCGGCGGCAACCTCGGCGGTGGTGCCGCCAGCGCGCTCGACGAGGCAGGGCTTGGCGGTGAGGTGGTCGTCGGCTTCCAGTCCGGCGCGCGAGAGCCCGTCCACGTCAACGGCGTCGTCGCGCGTATCGAAGAGCGCGTCGCCTTCCCCGAGTCCTGGAACCCCGAAGGCCTCGGCGCCAACCATCGTTACCGCCTGCTCGGTGTTCGCCGCGTCGTTATCGATCCCCTCTCGACGACGAACAAACGTATCCCGACCGTAAACGTGAGTGCGACCGACCCGCGACCCGAGGACACGGCCCCACCTCCGCCCGAGCTCGTCGAGATCCTGACCGCGCTCTCGGGCCTCGAGAACAACTGGCCCGAGCACTGGCGCGAGGCGTTTGTCTCGTTGCCCAACGCGCAGCTCGGCCAGTGGGCAACCACTCTCGGCTGGCGCCTCTCACGTGACGAGCGGCTCATGCTCTTCGACCAGCCGCACAAGGTCGCTGAGGTCCTGCTCTCGACGCTCGACGGCCTCCACCTCGGCCTCGCCCCCGAACGCCGACGTGAAGCCGTACGCGTGCAGACCCTCACGCGCCGCACGTCGCTCATGCCCGAGCGCTCCATCGAGGTCATCGCTGACGAAGACGGCTGGGCCATCTTCCATCCGGCCGATGTCCACCCGGCGAGCCACACGACCGGCCCCGTGACGCTCCCGGCGGCCGCGGGCGACAACCAGTCGCGCCTACAAAACCACTTCGTCGCGGGCAACGTCATCAACGTGCGCGCCCACGTCGGCCGCTGCTGCCGCGTGCGTCTCACCGCCCTGTCGCTCACGCCCGAAGAGGAATCGCGGCGCCTCGGCGAGTCGACCTTCCGTCTGCTGGTGCGGCACGGCCGCCTCTTCCTCGGCGGCGCGACACTTTTGCGCGCGGGCTCCTACCAGGACCGCCTCGAGTTCGCCGACGCCTCGCAGTGGTTCGACGTCCCCAACGGCGTCTTCAGAGCCACCGTCATCGCACTCGCGGCCGCCCCCATCGCCACGGCCAGCGACCCGAACCCACAGCTCACGACCATCGACGGGCCGAGCGACGACTCCCCCGAGCCCGACCTCCCGACCTCACCCGAATATGTCGTCCAACTGCGCGCCAGCGAGTCGCTCGACGACATCGCCGCGCCCAGCGTGCCGCCGACGATCTGATGCGCATCGTGACGCCCGACGAGGCCGCGGATGCGATGGTCACCCACCACCATCTGCGCCAACCGATGGCAGGTCCGCCCGCCACCGCGGTGCCGCGTCTGCTCAACGCGCTGCGCCACATCCAGCTCGACCCGCTCGACGTGCTCGGCACCAACGCCGACCTCGTCGCGATGGCGCGCATCGATGGTCTCAGCCGCGGCGACGTCTACCGGATGTTGATGCCCGGCCACGCCTTCGAACACTTCGCCAAGGAGCGCTGTCTCCTGCCGAAGGCGGCCTTCCCCTGGTACCGACGGCACATCAACGAGACACGTTGGTGGGGGTTGCAGACGCGGATCGAACGCCTGCCTCCGACCCTTGTCGACCTGACCCTCGAGTCACTTGCGACGGCCGGCCCCGCGACCTCCAAAGCGCTCGAGCGCGCCATGCTCGAGCTCGGCCACACGACCGGTCGTGTGAAGCCGATGGACTGGAGCGGATGGAAGGGCACCTCACGCGCGGTGTCGATGGCGCTCGAAGTGCTTTGGACGCGGTGTGACGTGGCCGTCGTCGGCAGAGTCGGCAATACCAAGGTGTGGGACATCGCGGCGCGCGCCTTCCCCGATTCGCATGCGCCCGTCGACACCGACCGCGAGGCATTCCTGCGCTGGGCGCTGCTCGAACGTGCACACGCTGCCGGCCTCTTGTCGCGCGCATCGGGACCCCACTGGTCCACCATCGTCGAGGTGCGTGGCTCCGACCTCGCCGACCAACTCGTCGCCGAAGGCCATCTCGAAGACGTCCAGGTTGAAGGCCAGACCCGCCGCTATCTCGCGCCGCCGTCGGTCTTCGCCCACCTCGGCTCACGCAAACGTAAACGCCCCGAGACCGAAGACGACGGACGTATGCGCATCCTCGGACCGCTCGACCCGTTGTTGTGGGACCGCAAGCTTGTGGCCCACGCGTTCGGCTTCGACTACGTGTGGGAGGTCTACAAGCCAGCCGCCCAACGCCGCTGGGGCTATTATGTCCTGCCCCTGCTCCATCACGGCCGCCTAGTCGGTCGCTTCGAAGGGCACATAGAAGAGGGCGAGATCGTCGTCGACACCCTCTGGAAGGAGCCCGGTCACCGCTTCGACCAACGCGCCTTCAAAGCGGCGGTTGCGCGCCACGGAGCGGCACTCCGTCCCGGGGCGTAAGGTATGGACCGTTAAGGACGAAACCACGGAGACACGGAGGCACAGAGAACCCGTCTCTAGGACTTCGCCCTCTGATCCGTCAGTTCCACTCGGACCAACACGTCCACGCCCTCCGTGCCTCCGTGCCTCCGTGTTGAAATTGTTCCCCGCCCGACCCCGACCCCGCGCTCAGCTGTCCGAATCCGAGTCGTCACTCTCGTCCGTCTCGTCACTTTCATCCGAGTCCGAATCCTCCGAATCGGAGTCGTCACTATCCTCCGCGTCCTCTGAGTCCGAGCCCGAGCTCTCCTCGCTCCCATCGGAATCGCTCCCGGGGAGCTTCGTGTCCTCCAGCATACGCAGCGGATCTTTCGCGCCGACGCCGTCGAACTCCTCGACCTGGCGACGCCATAGGAGGTCCTTGAGCATCTGCATACGCTCGCGGGCCCGCGCGTACTTGACGTCGATCTCCATCGCACGTTTGTAGCAGCGGAACGCATCCGCGTGGCGGCCGTCGCTCTCGTACAAGACGCCGAGGTTGGTCCACGTGGTCGGATGGTTCTCCTTCGTGAGGGCCTTCTCGTACCAGGCGATGGACGACTTGTAGTCCTGGGCCAGGCACGTGGCGCGCCCGAGCTGGAACTCGAAGTCGAGCGTGTGGTCGCTCGTCGCGTGTTCGATACCCTGCTCGAGGTAACGCACCGCGAGCTCGTAGTGACCGCCGTCGATGGCCGCGTCACCCGCCCGGTAATAATGGTCGGGGTTCTCGGGCTCGAGCTCGATGCAGCGCTTCCAGAAACGCAGCGCGCGCTCCCAGTCCTTCTTCTCGGCGAAGTGGCGGGCCGTGTGGGTGAAGTCGAGGATGTCGTCGCCGCCGCGCCACTGCACGTAGTTGCGGAAGAACCCCTGACGCTCGCGGTCGCTCCACACGACACCGGGCCGGAGCGCCGCCGTGTGCAACGAGTCGAGCGGGTCCTTCGTGCGCATCAACTGCCAGCCGCTGACCGTGGCATACGAGTCGAAGACCGCGAAGTTGATCGAGTTGGCGAGTGAGTTGCCATAGATCTGCGAGCGCCGCTCGGACAGGCCCTTCAGGTCCTTCTTGTCGATGGCCCCGTAGTCGTTGACGAGCACCAGACCGCCGGGCGCCAGGAAACGCGCGACCGTGTCGATGAACTCGATGAAGCCGTGTGGGTAGCCGACGGTCACGTCGCCGGCGTCCGTCATGATGTCGGTCAGGATCTTCTGGTGGAGCTCGTTCGGGTACACGAGATCCAGCGGGCGCTCCTTCCACTCGAGGTGGATGCCGAGCTTCTTGACCATGCCTTCACGTGTCGGGTTGGCGAGCATGTCCTCGATGATCTCGCCGGCCGACTGCGGATCGCTGTCCTCGACCGTCGTGTCGACACGCACCCATTGCTCGGACCACCCCTCGGCCTGGCGATGCTGCATGTTCTTCAGCGGCACGACGCAGCACACGTAGTTGGCGATGACCATCTGCAGCGGCTCCCCGACCTCACGGTGCTCGCGATGCTCGCCGTCCCCGTCATTGAGGAAACGCAGCTTGCCCGGGTCACGCAGGTCGAACAGCGCCGGCACGATGTGGCCCGCATCGACGTAGGGCTTGAGCCCTCCCGTCGCGAGCGCCTCGCGCAGGCTCTTCTCGGAGTAGTCCGACAGCACGTACTTGATGCGGCGGAAGATGTCCTCGCCCATGGGGCCCGACGCGACCTCGAGCGCCCTCAAGAAGTTCGAAGCGAAGCGCCCGAGCCCGGCCCCGACCTCGAGCACCCAGATCGGCTGGTCGTCCGTGAGGCGGCCTTCTTCGACCTGGCTCATGACCAGATCGGTAAGGAAACCGGCATGTTGGCGCGCCGTGGCGTAGTTCGAGGTCGAGTAGAACGGGACCTCGCCCTGGTTCCACGCGTCGATGCCACGCGCCGCGAAGTACGCGTCGTGGATACGCCAGAGGATGCTTTGATCGAAGGGGGTGGGCGGCTGCAGTGTGACGAGCATAGGAGGCGTCTGTTATCACGAGGCGTTCGGCGCGAACAGGTGTGCTCGGGTTGCTTTGCATAGCCCTTGAAGCCCTTGAACAACGTCGCGCCGTGCGCTACTGGCGCTTCCTCTTAAATGGAGCCGACCCACCCTGGGGTCGGGCGGAGCGCGACATGACCTGGACGGCAGCCAAGATTAGGAAGACGTTCGTAGACTTCTTCGTGGAGCGCGGCCATCGCCACATGCGCAGCTCGCCGCTGATCCCCGGCAACGACCCGACCCTGTACTTCACCAACTCCGGCATGGTGCAGTTCAAGGACGTCTTCGTCGGCGCCCGCCAGCTCGACAACAGCACGGCCACGACGGTTCAGAAGTGCCTGCGTGTCTCGGGCAAACACAACGATCTCGAGAACGTGGGCCGCACCGCGCGCCACCACACCTTCTTCGAGATGCTCGGCAACTTCAGCTTTGGCGACTACTTCAAGAAGGACGCGATCATCTACGCGTGGGACCTGCTGACCCGGGTCTTCGAGCTGCCGATCGAAAAGCTCCACGTCTCGGTCCACCCGGACGACGCCGAGACCCTGGCCTATTGGCGCGACCTCATCGGTGTGGCGCCCGAGCGTATCCACATCGACCCTCAGAACTTCTGGCAGATGGGCGAGATCGGCCCCTGCGGCCCATGCAGCGAGCTGCACATCGACCTCGGCCCGTCCATGTCGGGCGGTGTGGTCGACGTGGCGTACGGCACGCCCGAGGGCGAGCACCGCTATCTCGAGCTGTGGAACCTCGTCTTCATGCAGTACGAGCGGGCCTTTGGCCCCGACGGCTCGATCGTCCAGACGAGCCTGCCCAAGCCCAGCATCGACACGGGCGCCGGCCTCGAGCGCCTGGTCGCCGTGCTCCAGGGCAAGGTCAACAACTACGACACCGACCTGTTCGTGCCGGTCATCGACGTGGTCGCCAAGAAGGCCGGCGTGACCTACCTCACGAACGCCGAGACCGACGTGGCCCTGCGTGTCATCGCCGACCACTCACGCGCCACTGCGGCCCTGGTCGCCGACGGGATCTATCCCGACAACGAGGGGCGCGGCTATGTCTTGCGGCGCATCATGCGTCGCGCCATCCGGTTTGGTCGTATGCTCGGCCTCGAAGAGCCGTTCATGATCGATACGACCGCCAAGGTGGTCGAGATGCTGGGCGACGCCTACCCGGAGCTGGTCGAAGCCAAGGACACCATCCACCGCATCGTCCTCCAGGAAGAGAAACGTTTCGGCCGCACCATCAAGGCCGGCTTGAAGCTCTTGAGCGACGAGGCGGACCGTGTGCGCAGCGCTGGCTCGACGCTGCTCTCGGGTGAGATCGCGTTTACGCTCTACGACACCCACGGCTTCCCGCCGGATCTCACCAACCTCATCCTGGAGGAGCAGGGCCTGGCGTTCGACCAGGCTGGCTTCGACACCTCGATGGAGGCGCAGCGCGCTCGGGCTCGCGCCGCGAGCAAGTTCGGCACGGTCGACAAAGCCGCCTACCAGGCGCTGGTCGAGGGTGGGATCGCCGGCACCCGCTTCGTCGGCTACAGCGAGGCCAAACAGGTCGGGCGCATCCTGGCGCTGCTCGTCGAGGGCGAGCGTGTGCCGCAAGCGGCCGCCGGTCAGCGGGTCGAGGTCGTCACTGACGAGACCCCGTACTACGCCGAGTCGGGTGGTCAGGTCGGCGACGTCGGCCTGCTCATCGGCCTCGAGTCGGGCGTGAAGGCGCGCATCGAAGACGTGCAGAAGCCGTTCGGCGACGTGTTCGTGCACATCGCCATCGTCGAAGAGGGGACGCTCAAAGAAGGCGACCGCGTCGTTCTCGAGCTCGACCACGCGGCGCGTGCCGCGACGCGCAAGAACCACTCGGCGACCCATCTGTTGCACGATGCGCTGCGTAAGGTGCTCGGTGTCCATGTGCGCCAGCGCGGCTCGATGGTCTCGCCGACCCGGCTGCGCTTCGACTTCTCACACACGGGCCCGATGACGGACGACGAGATCGCCCAGGTCGAGCTGCTCGTGAACGCCCACGTGGTCGACAACGAGCCGGTCGAGACCGAGGTCCTGCCGTACGACGCGGCGATCGCCAAGGGCGCCATCGCGTTCTTCGACGAGAAGTACGGCGACGACGTCCGCGTGCTCAGCGTCGGCAGCGAGTCGGTCGAGCTCTGCGGCGGCACACATGTGAGTCGCACGGGCGACATCGGGCTCTTCAAGATCGTGAGCGAGGGCCCGATCTCGGCTGGCGTTCGTCGGCTCGAGGCCGTGACCGGCATGGACGCCGTGCGTTATGCCATGCGCCGCGACCAGCAGGTGCGCGCGATCGCAAGCGAGCTGCGCGTCGCCCCGGACGAGATCCTGGAGCGTTTCGCCAAGGTCCTGGACGAGAAGAAGCAGCTCGTGAACGACCTGTCGTCGGCCAAGCTCGAGTGGCGCAAAGCCGAGGCCAAGGCGAGCATCACCAACGCCAAGGTCGTAGGCGGCGCGAAGGTCGCGGCGATCCGCTTGGACGGGCTGCCGGGCAAGGATGTCCGCCCGCTCGCCGAGTCGCTGCGTGATCAGCTCGGCAGCGGCATCGTGCTCGTCGTCGCTACCGACGACGGCAAGGTCAGCCTGGTCGTCGCCAACACCGCCGACGTGCGCGGCAAGGTCCCGGCGGGTGTACTGGTCGGCGAGCTCGCGAAGCTCGTCGGCGGCAAGGGTGGCGGCAAGCCCGACGCGGCGCAGGCCGGCGGGTCCGACGTGAGCCAGATCCCGGCCGTGATCGCCGCCTTCCACAAGCATGTCGAGGCGGCGCTCGGAGCTGGTTGACCGGCAATCGGCCCGCGTCATGACGCCGCGATTGCGGGCATGGACCCAGCATTGGTAGGGTTCGTGCTCCCGGTCGCACGCTCTGAAGCTTGACACGCTGCGTCATCCTTTCGATACCGCTGGGCCGTTCTGGACGAGGTGTTAACCGATGCGTTCGTTGATGATTGCCTGCTTGACTGTATCGTCGGTGTCGTTCCACGGGGTCTCCGTGCTGGCGGCGCCGGCCTGGGTCTGGGTGCCCAAGGCGACCACGACTGGCGAGAGCTACATCCCGGTCGAGTTCGACGCCAAGTCGGGGACTCCTGCGGCGCTCGGAGACGAGGCGCTGAAGAAGCTGGCGGGCGAGCTCACGGACACCTCGGCCATCGCCGTGCGCTACGATGCGAGTGCGGCCGACCTCACGATCGACGCTTCACGCGCCGGTGAGCCAGCGGTCACCGACCGGGCCCTCGGCGCGGTCTTCCACACCCTGCGTGGGGCGGGCCTGGACGAGGTGCGCCTCAACGGCAAGGCGCTGTCCGGGTCGTCGTTCACACGCGGCGCATTCATCGCCGTGCACTCGGTGGCAGCAGCACTCGCTCAGCGCGTGAGCGGCTGGGTCGAGCTCGCCGGTGTGCCCATCAGCTCGGCGTCGTTCTATCGACGTGTCGACGCGCAGGACAAGGACGTCTTCGCAGCGGTCAAAGCGCTGCTCGAGAACGGCAACGCGGACGTGCGGCTCCTGCTCATCGAGAAGATCGACGCGCTCAAGTCCAAAGACAAAGAGTCGCTCGTGCTCGGTCGGCTCGAAGACACCGACCCGCGTGTTCGTAAGGCCGCGGTGGCGCACCTGACGAAGTCGCCGTCGGCCAATGCGGTCAAGGGGCTCCAGGCACTCGTCGACCGCGACACCGACAACATGGTGCGCCTCGATGCGGTGAAGGTCCTCGTGTCGGCCGGACGTAAGGAATACGAGCGATATCTGTTGCTCGACAAGCTCAACGCCAGCGACCCGAACGCCGTCATCGACGCCGCCAAGGGCCTCGCCGCGAGCAAGGACAAGAAGTTCATGCCGGCCATCGCCGGCCTGGCGGCGCATCCGAACCCGCAGGTGCGGGCCACCGCCGTGAACCTCCTGAAGGACGCGGGTGAGCTCGGCCTCGTGGCACAGCTCCCGGCCAACGAGCAGCTCGCCCTCGACGTGCGTGAGCTCGCAGCGAAGACGGCGGCCGACCACGCGACGGGCGCTGACCGGGCGCGCGGCTTGTCGTGGCTCATCGAGAAGGGCTCGGCCGAGAACGCCGTGGCCGCCGCTACCAAGGTCCGCGACGAGGTCATTCTGGGCACGGCTGACGCCTTGTCGAAAGCGCTGGCTCGGCCCGAGCTCGAGGTCCGCAAGGTCTCGGCCGAGGCGCTCGGCAAGCTCAAGGACCCGGTCGGCCTCGAGGCGCTCGCGGCCGCCCTGCGCGCCACCAGCGACGCCTCCGAGAAAGACCACTACGCGACGCAGGCCTCGGCCATCATCTCGATCCAGCCGGTCGACCAGGCCATCGCCATCGCTTCGAGCAAAGACGCGACCGTGCGTGAGCTCGCCATTCGTGCGCTCGCTGGCTTCTCGAAGGACAAGCCCAACGCCAAGGTGAACGAGGTCCTGAAGAAGGCTCTGTCGGAGAAGGATGCCGGCACGCGCCAGGCCGCGGCCTACGCGCTCGCACGGGTCAACGACGAGGGTGTGCTCGGCGACCTCGCCAAGCTGGAGGGCGACGCCGACCCGGAGATCCGGGGCCAGGTCGCCTTCGCCATCGGGCGCTCGAAGCTCGCCGCGAACGATGCCGTGCTCATCAAGTATCTTGATGATAAAGAGAACTCGGTGAAGGAAGCGGCGCTGGTCGCCATCCAGGCGAAGAAGCTCGTGGCGGCGGTGGACAAGGTCCGCTTCCTCGTCGCCCACCGCAAGGTCGAGGTCCGGCGTGAGGCGATGCGCGCACTCGTGTTGCTCGCCAAGCCGGGCGAGGCCTCGCTCTTCGACATCTACGCCAAGGCGATGCAGGACGAGGACGCCGACGTGCGGCTCGCAGCGCTCGACGGGCTGGCCCCATTCGCGGACGCCCGCGCGGCGCAGTACATCGGACTGCCGCTGCTCGACGACCGCGCGTCCAAGCCGCTGAAGCTGAAGACCATCCAGGTCCTCGGCGGACTTGGCACTCCCGACGCCGTCGAGCACGCCGTGCGTGGCCTCTTCGATGAGGACCGCGACATCAAGCTCGCGACGCTGGCCGCGCTCGAGAAGCTCAAGAGCGACAAGGCCTCGCGTCCGCTGCAGGAGTTCATCCTGCGTGAGGCCGACGCCGAGGTGAAGGCGCGCGCCAACGCGGTGCTCGACCTGCTCTGATTTGCCCTGGCATGCTATGGCATGCCCCGATTCGGACAAGAGGTGGCTCGTGAAGTCGACGTCGCTCGCACTGCAGTCGTTTGCCCTGGCCATCGCGGTCACCTCGTTTTCCGCGGACGACGCCAAGGCAGCCGAGCCGAGCAACAAGAAGACGCTGGCCATCAGCTACTTCGATAACAACTCGGGCGACGCCGCACTCGACTCGTTGTCGCGTGGGCTCGCCGACATGCTCATCACCGACCTGGGCGGCTTGTCGGCCATCCAGATCGTCGAGCGCGACAAGCTCAACGTCGCCCTGAAAGAGCTCGAGCTATCCCGCTCGAAGTTCATCGACCCGAAGACCGCGCTCAAGCTCGGCAAGGGTCTTGCTGCGACCTGGGTCCTGACCGGCGGCTACGTCATCGCCGGCGACACCATGCGGATCGACGCCCGTGTCTTCCAGGTCGACAACGGCAAGGTGCTTGCGAGCGACAAGGTCGAAGGCCCACGCGACGACTTCTTCGCGCTCGAAAAGGACCTCGTCGAGACCCTCATCCGAACCCTCTCGCTCGAAGTCCAGACGGCCGAACGCAGCGCTCTGCGCCGCAACCCCACCCAGAGCTGGGACGCCTTCCGCAACTACTCCCTTGGCCTCACGCTCGCCGACAAGGGCGACGACGCCGGGGCGCGCGCCGCCTTCGAGAAGGCGCTCGCCGCCGACCCGAGCTACAAGGCCGCCAAGGACGCGACCGGTCGCCTGAAGGCGATCTTCGCCATGACCGACGCCTCGAAGGACGACGCCTGGGACCGCGACCGCAAAGCGCTCGACCCGAAGGCCGCCGACTTCGCCGCCAAGGTCTCCGACCTCTTGAGGCGCGCCGACACGACGACCAATGCCGGCATGAAGCGACACATCGCGCTCTTGGACTGGCTCAACAAGAGCAACCTGGAGCCGCGATCACCACCGTTGTCGCCGATCCCGTTCCAGGCCCTGGCGCTGGCCTCACGCTTGACCGACGACCCGTCGATGGACGACGCCGTGCTCGGCGCCTGCGAGTACTTCATCCGCAGCTACCCGGCCGAGGACTACCCGCAGTCCTACTGCAAGGGCCTGGTGCGGACCATCGCCGCCAACCAGAAGGGCAACACCGCCGAAGAACGTAAGAAGAGCTTCGACGAAGACGTCGCCTGGGAGCTCGCCCAGCTCGAGCCCGACGACTGGCGTATGGCCATCCGCAACAACTATGATGCGCTGAAGGCGCTCATCCGCGGCTACGCGATGAAAGCCAAGCCCTGATCGAAACCCGGCGCCCTATGGCCCTCGCACCAGGTCGCCGGATCGGCCAAGCCGCCCCCCGCATCCCGGTCACGACTCGCGCAACGCGCTGATCTGGCGTGTGAATCAGCTCATCCGCCACCTTTGGACACGGAAGGTGGACGGGTAAGTTGATTCCATTCCGGGTTGCCCGCAGCATGTGCCGGTTCACCCCCACGCTGGGTGACGAGGGAGACCGACCGATGCTCGAGCACCGAGCTCAACCGAGCCATGCTGAATCGACGGCGCAATCCGTGCGACGCGCCCATGCCCCCACCTGGCGTCTGGCGATCTTGATCGCAACACTGGTCGCGCCACTGCTCGCAACGGCTTGCCACGACGAGTCCTACCAGGGCGTCGACGAGACCTGCTTCCTCGAGCAGCGATGCGAGTGCCGAACCAACGTCGATTGCGGTGCGGGCGCCGTGTGTATCGACGGCGATTGCAGGACACTCGTGCAGGACACGACCGTCGACACGGCGGAGACCGTCGACACCGACGTGGCCGACGTCGAAGAAGACATCGTCATCGTGCCCGGCGGCTTCCTGTGGCCGTGCACCGAAGACGTCGAGTGCAACTCGGGACGCTGCATCGCGCTGTCCGCGACCGAGAGCGTCTGCACACGCACGTGTGTCGCCGACTGCCCGCTCGACTGGAACTGCCGCGGCATCCAGGGCGGCTCGGGCATCGAGTTCTTCTGCGTCCCCGACCGCGAGCGCCTCTGCGAGCCGTGTGTCGTGAACGACGCCTGCCCGGGCGAGGGCGCCGTCTGTGTGCAGCTCGAAGCCGAGACCGCCTGCGGGCGCGACTGCTCACAAGGCCAGAGCTGCCCGGAAGGCTACGCCTGCGAGGACGCCCAGAGCGTCACCGGCCAGAGCGTGCGCCAGTGCCTGCCCGTCAACGGCGCTTGCCAGTGCCGGCCCGCGAACGCCGGCGCAGAGCTGCCGTGCACGACCGAAAATGAGCTCGGGATCTGCTTTGGCACCCGCATCTGCCAGGCCGACGGATCGCTCACCGCCTGCTCGGCAAAGACCCCCGTCGCCGAGGTCTGCAACGGCCAGGACGACGACTGCAACGGCTTCACCGACGACCGTATCGAGACCACGAGCTGCACCAGCGTCAACGACATCGGCACCTGCTCGGGCGAGCTCCTGTGCCTGCCCGCGGCCGGCGAGGTCTGCACCGCCCCGACCCCCGCCGTCGAGTCGTGTGACACCCTCGACAACGACTGCGATGGCTCCACCGACGAGGACTTCAAGAACGAGGGTGGTGCCCTGACCTTGATCGAAAACTGTGGCACCTGCGGCAACTCGTGTGTCGACAGGTTTGCCAACGGCACCTCTCGCTGCGACGTCCCGACTGACGGCACGACCCCGCGCTGCGTCGTCGACACCTGCGACCCGGGCTTTGTCCAGGCGTCCGACACGACCTGCATCAGACCCCCTGCTCTCCTTTGCGCCCCATGCACACCCGGCGCCGTCTGCGGCGGGCCCGACGACCGCTGCGTCGTCGTCGACGAGGGCGATGACCGCACCTTCTGCGGGCGCGACTGCTCGGCCGACAACATCTATGGCGAGGGCTGCCCCGACGGCTACACCTGCCGCGCGTCCGACGAGCAGTGCATCCCGGTCACCGGGGCGTGCGACTGCTCGGAGGTCAACGACGGACAAATCCGCCCCTGCTCGAACCAGAACACGGCCGGCACCTGCTTTGGCATCGCGCGTTGCGAAGCGGCCACCGGCTGGGGCGCCTGCAGCGCGCGTATCCCGTCCGCCGAGACCTGCAATGGGCTCGACGAGGACTGCGACGGCATCTCCGACGATGGGCTTGGCGGGGCACCCTGCGACCGCACCAACGGCTTTGGAACCTGCCCCGGACGACAGGTGTGTGACGGCCAATCGGGCCAGCTCATCTGTGTCGGCGAAGACGCGCGGGCCGAGACCTGCAACGGCATCGACGACGACTGCGATGGCGACACCGACGAGGGCTTCGCAATCAACGTGCGCGACGAGGGCGGCAACCTCATCGCCCTGAAGTACTCGCTGACCGACGAGCACTGCGGCGGGTGCAACATCGCTTGTGGCCCGGTGAGCCCGGCGACCGCGACCGTCTGCAGCGGGCTTGCCGAGCGTCCTTTCTGCTCCATCACCGACTGCGAGCCCGGCTATTGGGTCGCCGACGACCGCGTGTGCCTGCCCGTGCCGACCAACAACCTGTGCCTCCCGTGCGAGAGCGACGCGGACTGCCAGGGCCCGGGCGACCGCTGCATTCCAGGCCCCGACGGCGGCCACTGCGGACGCGATTGCAGCGTTGGCAGTATCTACGCCGATCAAGGCGAAGGCGCGTGCAACGGCGTCGCGGGTGAGGCCGGTTGCTGTCCGGCGGGCTACCTCTGCGATGGCGCCCAGTGCCTCCCCGAGAGCGGCGACTGTTCGTGCGGGGTGACCGGCACTCTGCGCGCGTGTGAGAACACCAACGCCGCGGGTCGCTGCGTCGGTGTCGAGACCTGCACCGCGTCCGGACCGGGCGCGGGCTGGGGAACCTGTTCGGCGCGCACACCTACGCCCGAGGTCTGCAACGGCGTGGACGACGACTGCGATGGCTTCGTCGATGGCAGCGATCCGGACGTCGACACCACAGGTCTGACCGGCTACCCCGACTGCGACAATGTCAGCTCGGCGTGCTCCGGTCGCTGGGTCTGCGGCGGCTCGTCGGGCTGGCTCTGCACCGCGCGTGAGCCCGAGGTCGAGGTCTGCAACGGACGCGACGACGACTGCGACGGCGCGACCGACGACGGCTTCACCGACCCCGGCGGCAGCTTCACCAACGTCGAGAACTGCGGCCAATGTGGCCTCGATTGCCGTGTCGCTCTGACCAACCTCGCGCTGACCCCCGACCTCCCCACGGTCGAGTGCCGCGTCGTCAGCGGCGAACCCGTCTGTGTCCCGCTCGCGTGTGCCCCGGGCTTCACGCCCTTCCCGGCCAGCGACCCACGTGTCTGTCTGCCGCTTGCCGCCGCGAGCTGCCGCCCCTGTGCGGCGGACGCCGAGTGTGGGCTCGGCGGTGACCAGTGCATCGAAGTCGCCCCCGGCGAAGGCACCTACTGCGCTCAGCCATGCGGTGCACAGGCCCCGTATGCGGGGTGTACGGGCGCCATCGGGCAACAGGGTTGCTGCGCGACCGGCTATGTGTGCTCGAGCGTCGGCGGCGACGCGTTGTGTCTGCCCGCTTCAGGGTCCTGCCAGTGCAGTCCGGATCGGGCGGGCAACGTGCGCGGCTGCTCGGAGACGGGCAATGGTGGGGCCACGACCTGCTTTGGTGTCGAGACCTGCACCGTCGTCGGCCAGTCGTCGGACTGGAGCGCGTGTAACTTCACGGGCAACGTCGAGGTCTGCGACACGCTCGACAACGACTGCGATGGGGTGACGGACGAAGGCTTCACGAGCGGTGGCCAATACGTCTCGAACGAGAACTGCGGGGCGTGTGGTCGCAACTGCACGCTCGCCTATGCAGCCCAGTCCCTGCACGCGACCGGCGTGTGCAGCGCTGCCGCTCCGGGTGGCCCACGATGTGCTCTGGGTGGATGTCGTTCGACCGTCGAGGCGGCCGGCGTCGAGTGCCGACAGGACAGCGACTGCGCAACCGGCGTGTGTGATGTCGACCGCAACGTGTGCCGCACGACGTGCACGGCCGACGCCCAGTGCGGGGCTGGACGCACCTGTTTTTCAGGGTCCTGCCACACGAGCTGCACGACGAATGGGCAGTGCTCGACGGCCTTTGGGCCCCAGGCGAGCTGCTCGAATTCGCGGTGCGTCACGACGTTTTCGTGGGTCAACCTCGACGGCGCTGAAGGCAACGGCTGCGAGTGCGCGAGCCCGCTCAACCGCGGACCCGACCGCCCCGACGTGCTCGGCCGGACGGCCGTCCCTGGCGCGCGTTTTCTCGACACCGACTGCGATGGCATCGACGGGGATCTGGCGACGGCCATCTTCGTTCGTGAAGGCGAGGCCGGCGACGGGTCCTATGACGCACCGTTCGGGTCCATCCAGGACGCCATCGAGGCACTCGACACGTCGAGCGCGGCGACAGCTTCCGCGACCCCGATCCTGGTGGCAGGAGGCCTCTATGAAGAGGCGATCCGCCTGGTCAACGGCGCGACGATCCACGGCGGCTATGCGGCCGATTTCCTGACCCGCGACATCGTGTTGTTCCCGACGATCATCCTGGCCGAAGCGACCGACCTTGCACTTGGCGATCCGGGCACCGTGACCGCCATCGGCATCGATCAAGCGACCGAGCTCGTCGGCTTCACCATCATCGGCTGGGACGCGACGGCCGCCGGCCAAGCGACCTATGCACTCTACGTGCGCGACTCGACCTCCGCGCTGCTCGTCGCCAACGGTGCCGTCATCGGTGGTCGCGGCGGCACGGGTACCTCGGGCTCCAACGGCACACCCGGCACCTCGGGCGGTACCGGCGGGACTGGGCTCAACTCACGCGAGTGCGCGAACAACAACTGCAGCAGCGGGGTCGAGACACAAGTCGGCGGGGCCGCGGGCACGAACGCGAGCTGTGCGGCGGCCCTCGGGTGTATCGGTATGGAAGCCGACACCAACGAGGAGATCCAGGTCAAAGACAATGGCGCAGCGGCCTGCACCTACTCGCGTGGTGGTGACCGCGGACAGTACAATGGTGCCGACGCCGCCTACTGCAAGTACGACTTCAACCCGCTCGGCAACCAGGTCGGCGGGGACGGTACCGACGGCACGGGTGGCACCGATGGTGGTGGCGGCACGGGCTGCAACGACACCGACGGGGCCTTGGCGAGCGGGCTATGGGTCGGCGGCCTTGCGACGGTCGGCCTGGCCGGCAACAGCGGCACCGGTGGCAACGGAGGCTCGGCCGGCGGCTGGGTCAGCAACCTCAAGGGCAACGGCTGCACGATTCCCGGGGCCGGGCTCAACCGCGGCGACGTGGGCGGGTCGGGCGGCGGTGGTGGTGCGGGTGGCTGCGGCGGCAGTGCCGGACTCGCGGGTGGACCTGGCGGCGCGAGCTTCGCGGCGTTTGTCTCGCCGCGCGGCGCATCGAATCCACGGCTCGAGTTCAACGCGGTCATCCGCGGGCTCGGCGGGCGCGGTGGCAACGGCGGCAACGGCGGCACGGGTGGACGCGGCGGCACGGGTGGGCGCGGTGGCATCGCCTTGTGGCCGGCCTGGGGTGCGGGCATCGGCGGGTCGGGCGGGCGCGGCGGCGACGGCGGCAACGCGGGCGGCGGCGGCGGTGGCTGCGGCGGTCCGTCGTATGGGATCGCCGGACCTGGCATTCCGTCGGCGACCTATACCTCGCAGAACAGCTTCGCTTTGCCGGACGCCACGCTGACGAGCGGGCCGGGTGGTGCTGGCGGCTTGTCGGCGGGCAGCGGCGGCGCCACCACCGGGTCGCGTGGCCAGAGCCTCAACGTCAAGGTCTACTGAAGAAGGCGATAGGGGAAACACGATGACAACCAGGAACCTTCTCTCGAAAATCAAACTACTTGTCGTTGCGATGGTAGTCTTCGCGACCACCTCGGCCATACTGTCGGGCTGTCCCGATCGCGATGGCGACGTCCGCTTCCGCACGCTGGACGAGTGTGCCAACGGCGCCTGCGATTGTGTCTTCACGAGCGAGTGCCCCGAGCCGCTCCTGTGCCTCGATGGGACCTGTCGCAGCTCGGCGGTCGTCGACGAGGTGCTCGATGCGGGCTCGGATACTGTCGACACCGCCCCAGACACGACCGACACGACCGACACGAGCGACGTCGACCCGAACGACACGGGCGACACGACCACGACCGATGGTGACACGACACCCGACACGGACACCGGCGGCCCCCGCGCCTTCGGCGAGTTCTGCAGCTCCAACCCCGACTGCGAAAGCGGCTACTGCCTCGAGACCGCCGTCGGCGGCTACTGCACACGCCTGTGCGCCGATGGTTGTCCCGACGACTGGGTCTGCAAGTCGGTCCTGTCCGCGACCGACCCGGTTTCGTTGTGCGCCCAGGACACGAGCCGCCTGTGCCTGCCGTGTGACAACAATGGGCTGTGCGGCGACACGGGCAACAACCTGTGCCTGCCTATCGGCGGCGGCTCGTTCTGCGGTCGTGAGTGCACGACCGAGGCCTGCCCCGAGGGCTACGCGTGCCAGACGATCGATGGCGTGTCCGGGCCATCCTCGCGCCAGTGCCTGCCGCTCAACGGCACCTGCGACTGCACCGAGGTGACCGAAGGACTGCAGAAGACCTGCACCGCCGAGAACCAGTTCGGAGTCTGTTTTGGCATCGCGACGTGTGACCCCGACCTCGGCTACGTGAACTGCACGGCGCGTGTCCCGGTCGCCGAGCTCTGCAACGGGCTCGACGACGACTGCGACGGCGGCACCGACGAAACGCTGGAGCCCAGCGCGTGTGAACGCAGCAACGACTTCGGGACGTGTACCGGGATCCAGACCTGCCAGGGCCTGCTCGGCTTCGTATGCAACGCGCAGGACCCCGTCGCCGAGCTCTGCAACGACCGCGACGACGACTGCGATGGCTCCACCGACGAGGACTTCAAGCTCGGCGGCGAGGTCCCTGCGACCATCGAACACTGCGGCTCGTGTGGGTTCGATTGCTCGATTCGTTTCGCCAATAGCGACGTGGTCGCGTGTGACTCGTCGAGCGGGACCCCGACCTGTGTCCTCGAGTCGTGCGACCTCGGCTTCATCCTGCAGGGCGGGAGCTGCGTCGACGAGAACGCGACCCTGTGTATCCCGTGCGCCGGCGACGACGATTGCTTCGGCCTCGAGTCGCGCTGCTTGTCTCTGTCGGAGACCGACCCACGTACGTTCTGCGCTCGCGACTGCTCGGGCGAGAACGAGACCTCGACCGAGTGCCCGGCATCCTACGACTGCGACCCGATCGACGGCGGCGCGCAGTGTGTCCCGACCACTTCGAGCTGCGACTGCACGGCCACGAATGCCGGCGGTCAGAAGGCCTGCACACGCAACAATGCGCTGGGCACCTGCTTTGGCCTCGAGACGTGTGACCCGGTGGCCGGCTGGGTCGGCTGCTCGGCGCTCGAGCCGACGGCCGAGGTCTGCGACGGCTTTGACAACGACTGCAGCGGCGAGGTCGATGAGGGACTGGTCGTGGGGCTGCCGTGTGAGGTCGAGAGCGCGTTTGGCCTGTGCGTCGGCACCACGTTCTGCGGCGGTGCGCTCGGTCTGCGATGCACGGCGCCGACACCCGAAGCCGAGTTGTGCAACGGGCGCGACGACGACTGCAATGGCGTCACCGATGAGGGCTTCGCGCTCGATGCCGGTGGCACTCTCGTCTACAGCCTGAGCGTCGAACACTGCGGCGCCTGCAACTACGCGTGCCCCGCCGTGGCGCACGGCACAGTGGCCTGCGACGGGTCGGGTGCATTTCCCCGCTGCGTCGTCGACACCTGCGAAGAGGGCTTCTATCCGGGGCCGGGCAATGTCTCCTGTCTGCCGATCCCACGCGCCAACCAGTGCGCCCCGTGCACGACCGACGCCGACTGCCAGGGGCCGCTCGACCGCTGCATCGTCGACCCCGACGCGGGACGTGTGTGCGCTCGCGACTGCGGCGCCGGCTCGGTCTACTCGACCGCCGCGACCCCGTGCACTGGCGCGCCTGGTGAGACCGGCTGCTGCCCAGAGGGCAACACGTGTGAGGCGTCCGGAGCCGAGCGCCTATGCCGCCCGGTGTCCGGCACCTGCGCCTGCACCGAGGATGGCGCGACCACGACCTGCGAACGCACCAATGCGTTTGGCACCTGCTTTGGAATCCGCACGTGCGACGCCGACGTCGGGTTGTCGGTGTGTAGTGCGGCGGCACCTGTGGCCGAGCTCTGCAATGACGCGGACGACGACTGCGATGGCTTCGTCGACCAGGCCGACACCTCGCTCGACCTGACGACGACCCCTAACGGGCTCGCGACCTGCGGCGACGGACCGAGCTGCCCCGGCGAGTGGCGCTGCATCGCGGGCGACTGGGACTGCACCGCGCGGGAGTCGACGGCCGAGGTGTGCGACACGCTCGACAACGATTGTGATGGTAACACCGACGAGGACTTCCGCGACGGCCAGGGCCGCTACATCTCGGCAGATCATTGCGGCGGCTGCGGGCTCGACTGCTCGGCCCTGGTGGTGAACGCAACAGCGACGAGCTGCACACTCGTCAGCGGTACCCCGACGTGTCTCGCGACGACGTGTGCACCGGGAACGTATCCGTTCAACGGTGGCCGTGCGTGTCTCGCTCTGCCCGACAACCAGTGTTTGTCGTGTGCCACCGACGCCGACTGTCTGGTGCCCTCGAGCCGCTGCCTGGGAACGGGCGTCGAGCGATATTGTGCGCGTTCCTGCGCGGCGAGCTCGCCCTACGGCACGAGCTGCCCGACGGGTTATGTGTGCACGGGCGGCGGGCAGGCGCAGTGTGTTCCGAACTCCGGGTCGTGCCAGTGCGGGCCGGGCGACGACGGCGTGACACGCGCCTGCACGGTGGCCGGTGGGTGCAGTGGACTGCAGACGTGCGAAGAGGACGCCGGTGGGTTTGCGTTCACGACGTGCAGCGCCGAGGGACTGATCCCCGAGGTCTGCGACGGTGTCGACAACGACTGCGACAGCGGGGTCGACGAGGGCTTCGTCGACGGCGGCGGCCGGTACACGACCGACCAGGCATGTGGCGAGTGTGGCAACAACTGTCTCTTGCGCTGGACGGCGGAGCAACACGCGGTCGGCGCCTGCAGCGGTGGTGCAACGCCCACCTGTGTCATCGGGCAGTGCACGACCGAGGTCGTCGGTCCGACCACCTTCGAGTATGTCGACACCAACCTCGTGCCCGGTGACGGCTGCGAGTGCCGACGTGTCGCCGGCACGGTCACCGACGAGCCGGATGTCGACTTCGGGGCCAGTCGCCCGTCGGCGAGCCAGGCCTATGTGGATGCGAACTGCGACGGCGTCGACGGTGTGATCGGGGACGCGCTGTTCGTGCGAGCCGGTGCGACGGCGCCCGGCAATGGCAGTCTCGCGAGCCCGTACCCGACGATAACGCAAGCCATCGGCGCCTTTGTCGCGAGCGGCAAACGTTATGTCCTGGTGGCTGGCGGCGAGTATCGCGAGAACCCGATCCTGGTATCGGGCGTGAAGCTCCACGGCGGCTATGCACCCGACTTCAAGAGCCGGAACATCGTCACCTTCGAGACGCGGATCATCGGCGTCGAGCCCGACTTCCTGACCGGCACTCCTGTGCCCGGGACCGTGCATGCGGCGAGCATCACGACGGCGACGATGGTGAGCGGCTTCACCATTCGCGGCTACGACGTCACGACGTTGCCGGCGGCCGGGGTGAACGGGTTCTCGACGTACGCGGTGTACGTGGTCGACTCCAACCAGAATCTCGAATTTCGAAATAATTCGATCATCGGTGGGCTCGGTGGACGGGGCGGCGACGGGTCGAGCGGGACCAACGGCTTTGGCCGCACGAACCCCGGCGGCAACGCGCTGAACGGCAGCGACGGCCTGAGCGTTGAGGCTGGCGCCTCGTCTTGTACCGGCGATGCCTGCAACGGCGGCAGCCGCGCAGGGGGCGCCGGCGGGGCGAACGCGAGCTGTGCGGGTGCCAACGGCATCGCGGGCGGAACGGCGACGTGTCCGACCTACAACGGGGCCTCCTGGGTCCCGCCGGTCGCGGGTAAGGACGGCGGCCCGGGCTACCATTGGACCCGCGACGCGAGCAGCGACGCGAACTGCTCGGGCCACCTGACGGAGGCGGGCTTCCCGACCGACATCAAGAAGCTCGACGGGCTCGACGGTGCGACCGGCGAGAGCGGCGCCGAGGGTCAGCAGGGGCTCGGCTGCGCGAATGGCGAGGGCCAATTGGTCGGCGGCGAGTGGCGCAGCACGGTCGGGGCGGACGGGGCGGCGGGCAACTTCGGGGCACGCGGCGGGGCCGGGGCTCCGTCGGGCGGCGTCGACACCTTCCAGGGTGCGCCTCCAGTTCCCGTCTACAACAACAACGGGACCTATCGACACAAGCTCGGGGCGAGCGGCGGCGGCGCCGGCGCGGGTGGCTGCGGCGGCACGGGTGGGCGCGGAGCCGGCTCGGGCGGCGCGTCGATCGCGGTGTTCGTCGCGTGGGTGTCGGGGCCGACGGCGAGCGCGCCGCGGTTCGTGGCCAACGTGGTCGAGCGCAGCTTCGCAGGCGACGGCGGCACGGGTGGATACGGCGGCGCGGGCGGTGTTGGCGGCGACGGCGGACGCGGCGGTGGCTCGCAGAACTTCTGGGTCGGCTTCCGCGCGGGCAACGGCGGACGCGGCGGCGCGGGTGGCGAGGGCGGAGGCGGCGGCGGCGGGTGCGGCGGCGCGAGCTACGGCTTTGGCGTCTTTGGCAAGCCGGCAGCCTTGACCGTGAACTACACGCCGACCAACGCGTACGGTGTGTCGGACGCGTTCACGACGGGCGGACGCGGCGGCGACGGCGGCCCGTCCGGGGCGTCACGTCCGGGGGCGAGCGGCACGAACGGCGCGAGCATCAACCAGATCGTGCGCTAAGACTTCGCGGGCGCTTGCGTGGGCGCGGGCGCTTGCGTGGGCGCGGGCGCTTGCGTGGGCGCGGGCGCTTGCGTGGGCCCGGGCGCTTGCGTGGGCGTGGGCGTGGGCGCTTGCGTGGGCGTGGGCGCTTGCGTGGGCGTGGGCGCTTGCGCGGGCGCTTGCGTGGGCGTGGGCGCGGGCGCCTGCTCGAGCAGGAACGCTACTCGCCGCAGCTCACGAGACACGACTCGAAGACGTCCTGTCTCGGGTTCCTCGCACACGACTGATCACCGCAATCGGTCGTTCCGTCGATGTCGTTGTCGAGTCCATCGCTACACGTCACGACCGAGTCTTCCCTGCTCGCAGCGATTTGAACGCAGCGTGCCGCCACCCCGGGCTGAGCAGACTCGCGACAGCTGACGTCGTCGCAGTCCGTGGCGCCGTTGTTGTCGTTGTCGAGACCGTCGAAGCAGCTCTCCATCGTGTTCTCGTCGAGCGCGAGACAATGCTGCTGGATGGTCGCGTCAGTGGAGCGTGAGCACGAGAAGTCCGCACAGTCGGTGAATCTGTTGGAGTCGTTGTCGATACCGTCAGAGCACTTCTGGAGCGTGTTCTCCAACGATGCGTCACAATAGGCGGTGATGACCGGATTGACCGAACGACTGCATGAGAAGTCGGCGCAATCGGTGAAGCCATTGGTGTCGTTGTCGATGCCGTCTCTACACGCCTCGACCGTTTCCTCGGAAAGGGAAGCGCAATGGGTCTGGACTGCGGGGTCGCTCGACATGGAGCACGCGGTGTCGGAACAGTCCGTCGAGCCGTCGGCGTCATTGTCGATGCGGTCGGAGCAGGACGCGAGATCATCTTCGGCCGCAGTACACTCGCTTCGTTGCGCACAACGCGAATCCGCGCAGTCGGTGAACCCGTTGAAGTCGTTGTCGACGCCATCGGCACATGAAGCGGTTGCCCCCTCCAGACAGGCGTTGGTCCGCGAATCGGTGCATGCGGGTTGGCCCGGGGTGCCACACTTGGGTGTACCGCCGGGGCTGTCACAGCCCCAGGTGACCACAACGAGGAGCAACCACGACGACGACCGGACAGGACGAATCAGACTCATGACGCGCTGGACCTTCGTGCCCGGAACCAGGTCGTCGCGCAGACACTCTTGGTGCGCTCGGCCAAGCTCGACCTACGGGGCCAACGGCCTTAGCATCGCATAGACAGCCGGACAAGTACGCAGGCCAGGGCGCGGACGCCTGCGTGGGCGTCCGCGCTTGCTCGGGCGCGGGCGCAGGCGTGGGCGTGGGCCCTTGCGTGGACGCGGGCGTGGGCGCGGGCGTGGGCGCGGACGCCTGCGTGGGCATCGGCGCTTGCTCGGGCGTGGGCGTGGGCCCTTGCGCGGACGCGGGCCTGGGCGCATCGTCCCCCTCGTCACGCTCCCGGAGTCCCAACATGACCCACGTCGCCCTGACCGTCCTCATCGCCGCCGCCCTGCCCTTCCTCTTCACGGGCATCGCCAAGGTCGGCGCCTTCACGCTCGAGGACAACCGCCGCACCCGCGACTGGCAGGCCACCCTCACGGGCTGGCGCCAGCGCGCCCACTGGGCCCATCAGAACAGCTTCGAAGCCTTCCCCGCGTTCGCCGCCGCCGCTATCCTGGCGCTGCTCGCGGCCCCACAGAGCAACCTCGTGCCGCTCCTGTGTTGGGGCTTCATCGGCGCGCGCCTGGCCTACGGCGTCTGCTACATCAAGGACTGGGCCCGCGCCCGTTCGCTCGTGTGGTTTGGGGGCCTCTCGTGTGTGGTCGCGCTGTTCTTGACGGCGCTGACCCAGGGCTGACGCCCGCGCGAACGCCCACGCCCACGCCCGCGCCCACGCCCACGCCCGAGCCCGCGCAAACGCCCGCGCCAACACCCGCGACGGCGCCCGCTCACCCGGGCGGGAAGTCGAACCGGATCCAGCGAGCGCCAACCAGGGCGAGGTGCGTTGCCGAACCGGGGATGAAGTAGACGGCCAGGAGCACGCCATTCTCGGATTCACTACTGTCGCCGCTGGGCTCCAGCTTCGCGACGCTCACCGCAGGTCGGCGGCCATGCGACTCAATCGCCCATAGCTCCCCGCTCGCCGCAGAGAACCACACAAAGGCCCGGCGACCTGCGCCGTAGTCGAGACTCTGTCCAGAGGTCCCTTCCCAGACGACACTGCCGTCCGGATTTCGCGTCTCAGGGAGCCCCCAATGGCACCCAAGAAGCCGCTCACTCGTCCGCAGAGCCTCGACCTTTTGCCGGGCCTCAGCGACTTGCATCGGGCCCAGCTCGAGGACCGTCGTCATCCCGCCCGTCGCCAGGTCGACCCGCTTCACGACCAACCCACTCTCCTCGCGGAATGGTGGAAGCCCCGACGCCTCGCCCATCAGGACGACATAGGTGGCCAGCGCATCGGGCGTGAAGCCAAGGCACACATGCGACGCGAGGAGCCCGTGTCCGCGGCCCCGGGCAATCGACATCGCCGGGGCCTCCGACCTGACACCCGCCGGTGGAATCAGCTGCGGTCGAAGCCTCGGCTCCGACGCTGTCAACCGCCCCGGCGGCGGCAGCGATCGCTCGGTCGCCTCCGACGTCGAGACCTCGACGACGTCACCCACCTTCAGCCCGCGTGCTGCAAAGCACCAGGCCTCCCGGTCCATGACTTGCCATATCTGGCAGGTGTTCCCACCGCGGCTCATCAGGAAGCCCGGGCGAAGGCCGTGCATGAACCCATGATCGAGTCTCAGGCTGGCCCCTTCCGCGTCGGGCGCGACCTCGATGACCTTCGCGCGGACCGTTATGGGACCACGCCTTGGCCCAAACGGGTAGAGGACGACCGCCGTCTGCGCCCCGATGACGTCGAAGGGCACCTCGAGGACGCACTTGAGGCGATGGTCGTAGACCTCGGTCACTCTGCACGGGCCCTCCGGATGCATCACCACGTCGCCAACGACAACCCCATACAGGGCGCCTCGGTTCACGATGAGGATCGACTTGCTCCCGTTGGGTATGACGTTGACGACGCTCCCGCGCACCTCGGCACGTGTCCCACCATCGGGTACCGGAGGCGCGGCCCACCCCACAGCCAGCCCTACGATCGGCCCACACACCGAGGCCACCACGAGCCAACACACCCACATTCGAATCGTGTGATCCATGACACTGGGACTGTGTGACAGCCAGGGATTGAAACATCGCTGCCGGGTCCCACGCGCCAACAACTCGGCCGACACCGTTCCGACGCGCCACAATGCTCGATTGACGCGGCAACAGTGAACATGGTTCATGGGCGTGCGCCCCTGCCCCGGAGGCCTCTCCATGCCGACCCCGTCACCCATCGTCGCGCGCCTCGCCGCCGCATTTGTCATACTCGCCGCCTGCAGCGACCCGGCCACGACCTCGGGCGACGGCGACCTTGTCGACACGAGCCGCTCGGACGTTCCGCTCTTCCCAGATGTCCCATCGGACGCGTCGGTCGACGCCGCCGCGGACACGACGGTCGACTCGTCGGACACGTCCAGGGACACCGTCGGCGACACCGCCCCGCCGCTCGAAGACACGCCTGCAGACCCGTGCGCGACCGCCAACTGCAACGCCCCGAACCGCGGCGTCTGTATCCCTGACCCCATGGCGAACACCTACACCTGCGCCTGTGACCCGGGCCATGCGCTCGATGGCGACACGTGTGTCTCGACCGCGTGCGACGCCGAACGCTTCCGCACCTGGCTGACGGTCCATGACATGACGCCGCTCCCCAACACGACGAACCCGGTTCGCGTCGGCTTCGACCCGCTGTTGCCGACGGACCGCGTTCGTGTCGTCGTCGAGCTCGAAAAGCTTGCCGGCAGCCGCGCCTCACGCGTCGTGGTCTTCACCCAACGCCTCGAGATCGACCCGGCAACCGTCCGCCTCGATGGCGCCCCGACCGTGCTCGCAACGCTGCCCACGAACCGCCAGGTCGCCCTCGCTTTGCCGGCTTCCTTCACGTCCGGTCGCCTCGCCTTCGACGCCACCATCACCGCCGAGGGCGCACCTTTTGTGGCACTCGACGCCCGTGCCTTCACCGACCTCAACTGCCCCATCGACGGCTCGGCGTCGGGCGCCCGCCTGCAGCTCGCAGGCACGCGTGACCCGAAAGGTGTCGGCTGCAACGACGTATCGGACCTGCGCTCGGTGCAGCTCACGGACGCTATCCCCGACAAGGACACAAGCGTCTACGAGACCCGCAACGGGACGTTCGCCGCCATCTCGAACAGCTACAAGGTCCTGACCCAGATGACGCTCTGCCTGCAACGCACCGACGACCGCGCCGTGAGCCTCGCTGGCAGCGCGGACGGAACCCGGCCCTGGACCATCGACAACTTCCTCCTCATCGAAGCGTTCTCGTCGGACCCGGCCGACACGACCGTCCCGGCAACTCGCACCGACGCCTGGCTCACCACGTCGGCCGGGGCCAACGCACCGAGCGCCTTTGCCGACGGCGGCGTCATCCGCATCGCCAACCACGCGAGCCTGCCGGGCGACTACACGGGCAGCCGCACGCCGTCGGCCTTCACGTTCCCCGCGGGCGTCGTAAGCCTCGACCGGATCCTGCCCGTCGGCGAGCGTGTCTGGCTCCGCTTCACGGGCCTCGACACGGGAGTCGCTGGTCACATGAGCCGCCTCTTCATCACCAGCTCCGAGCCCGACGCCGCCCCTCACGAGTGCCGCTCGTTTCTCGACTGCCCACTGCCCACGTCGAACAACGGGTCGGCCATCGCCATCCGCTCGGGCTGCATCGAAGGTGCGTGCACGCCTGTCGCGTGCGGGTCGGGATGTGCGTTGGGCCAACGCTGCGTGCAGGGCTTCTGCACCGATGGCTGCGACAACGCCCAGAGTTGCCCGAGCGGCGAGACCTGCAACGCCAACCGCTGCGTCGCGGTCACCCCGGGTCTCTCCGAGGGCGACTGCCGCACGTTTGCCGACTGCCCGCTCGGCGAGGTCTGCTTCTTCGGTCGCTGCGAAGCCGGCTGCTTCCACCCCGTCTCACAGAGCCCGACCTATGCCGACAACAACACGACGTATTCGCTGTGCAAGACGAACCCGGCGGCCTGCCCACGGTGCCCGGTGGCAACCGACCGATGCTGGTACAACTACTGCCGCGCATGTGAGCTCGACGCGCATTGTCCGTCGGGACAGGTCTGTGCCGACTACGCGTGTGTAGCGCCCTGAAGGGTCCCACCCAGGGGTCGGGACATTTCATATTTCATTTTAGCCCCGCCTCCCATGCGGCCCAGCGCCCGGGCCTGCGCCTTCCCCTGCGCCAACGCACGCGCTCGGGCCCACGCAAGCGCCAGAGCACGCGCCTGCGCCCGAGCATGCGCCCGCGCCCGCGCCCGAGCACGCGCCCGCGCCCGAGCACGCGCCCGCGCCCGAGCACGCGCCCGCGCCCGAGCACGCGCCGGCGTCGCTCCGTTCGGAGGTTGGGTCGTTCGTGGGCTGCTTCAGCCTCGCCACGTGCTCGGCCGCCGCAAGGCCTAGCCGTCCTCGGCATCCTCACTCGCTTCGCGAGCTACCTGGGGCCCCTGCCCCAGTCGGGCGGCGTCGCTTCGCTCCACCGCCATCCTCGCCGCGATGCGGCTGCGGGTGGCTCCGGGTGCCTGCGGGCGGTCGCGGCTTTGGCCGCGAGCCTTGCGGCGGCCTGCGCGCGCGGCGGGTGAGGGCGGGCTCCCGGAACGGACTGGGACCTCATCGAAGGATCAGGACATGTTGAACATCTACTCGGATACCATCGCTATTGCTCGGGATGCTGGGCTCGCTTCGCGGGTCATCGCTACTCATGATTCGGATCTGGCGCGGCAGTTGCGGCGGGCGGCGACGTCCATTGCGCTGAATGTGGCCGAAGGCTCGGGGGTGCAGGGCGGGAATCGGCGGCAGCGGTACCTCACGGCTCTCGGCTCGGCTCGGGAGACGATGGCGTGCTTCGATGTGGCGGTGGCGATGGACTATGTCGCGCCGCTCGATGAGGTCGCGGTCGACCGGCTCGACAAGGTCATCGCGACGCTGGTTCGGGTCAGTCGTTGATGCGCGTTCGACGGCCTCGGGGCTTCGGCTCCGGGGTCGTCAACGGGCGCGCCCACGCCCACGCATGCGCCCGCGCCGGGGCCCACGCCCACGCAAGCGCCCGCGCCTGCGCCCACGCCCACGCAAGCGCCCACGCAAGCGCAAGCGCCCACGCTCGCGCACACGCCCGCGCCTGCGCCCGCGCCCACGCAAGCGCCCGCGCTCACCCCCTCGCCACCACCCCGTGCTTCGCCATCAGCCGTCGCAACACATACCGATTCTTCAGCCCGAGCTCCCTCGAGGTCCGCTCGATGTTGCCGCCGTTCCGGTCCAGCGCTGCGTGCAGCCCCTCCCGAGTCAGCTCGCCGCGTTCCTCGACCGCTGCCTCCGACAATGATGGGCCCGGACGCAATACCGCACCAGCCCCGGCCCCCGACACCGATGATGTGATCGCATCCCACAACAGCGCCTCGAGCTCGCGCACCTGCATCGGCAACGGATGTGACAGCAACGCATCCACCAGCTCGAAAGCCAGCCGCGGCTCGTCGTCCGAGAAGAACGTCCGCGCTATCAGCGGGTCCTCCTTCGCTGCGTTCGCCAGGATATGTCGCGCCAGCAGCATCACGTCGTCGGCCCGCTCGCTGAGTGGGGGCACCTCGATGACGTGACGGAAACGGGCCACCAGATCTGGCTTCAGATCCGTGCGCGGCCGATTGGTCGCCGCAATCACCCGCACATCCACACGTCGCGGACGCGGGTCACCCAGGCGCTGATAGTCGCCCGAATCCATCAGCCTCAGCAGGTGTGCCTGCAGCTCGTGCGGCAGCTCGCCAATCTCATCCAGGAACAATGTCGACCCGTCCGCCTGCCCGATGAGCCCTGGGCGCTCACGCATCCCCGGATTCGGAAAGTTCGCGACGTGCCCGAACAGCTCCACGTCCATCAGACTCGCCGGGATCGTCGCGGCATTTCGCGCCACCATCGGTGCCGTACGCGGCGACAGGTGATGCAGCGCCTGCGCCACCCGCTCCTTGCCCGACCCGCTCGCCCCCACCACCAGCACATGCCCCGACTGCCGCGCCAGAAATGCGATGCGATCACGCAAGGCCCACATGACCGGCGTCTCCCCCACAAGCCCAACCGCATCCGCCTCGCCCAGCCGATGTAGCGTCTGCCCCCAGCTCGCGAGCGGGGGCAACACACGCGGAAGCAACCGCATCACAAAGACCCCAAAGGCCTCCGCCCCCGGCTCGCCGAGCACCACCCGCTCCCCCTCTTTCAACATAACCTGACGCTCGGGCACACCCCGATAGAGCAGCGGCACGCGCCCCAGGTTTTCGACCATCAGCTTGTCGCCGACCGCTTGCAGCCGCAGCTGGCGACGCGACAACCAGGGCGCCGCCACGACCCCAAGTGCCGCGTTCTCGCCCGGGGCCAGCCGTACCGGGATGGCCCGGCTCTCGGACTCGCCCTCACCGCGCCCGAAGACAACCGCCTCGTCGGCGAACACGACTCCGCCGACGACGTTCTGTCCACCCGTCAGCCACTGGATCACCAGCGCCGGCACAGCCTCGGCGGGCTTTGGGTTTCGCCGCCCCTTCTGCGGCTCCTCGGTGGTGTCTTCAATCACCCGTCGCTCCGCTCGACTTCAGTTGTCGCTTAGCCAACACCCACACATCGTTCACCCACAACCGCGCATACCCCGCAGCCGCAATCGCTTCCCAGTCCGCGCGCGCCGCCTCGACTTCCCCCAACTCTTCCATGGCTTCCGCACGTCGCCCGAGCGCCTCGATGAGGCCCGTCGCCTCGCCCTCACCTTCCACCTCGGACCAGGCCATGACGGTCGATGCATAGGCCGCCTTGACCTCCTCGACCGGCCGCTTCTCCAACAGCAACCGCCGCGCCGTGAGCGCTCGCTCGAGATAACGCGCTGACAGTCGTTCGGGCGAGGTCGAGCCAATCGCCATCGCCGCCTTCTTCGCTTGATCCTCAAACTTCTCGATCATCGAGATATCTGTCGCCACCCGCGAATACAGGACGATCAGCGCCTGCCGCACCTCGGCCGGCGTCTCGTCCGACGCCAGCATCCCCTTCCACCGCTTTGCCAGCTCCGCCCGACCATCTACATCCGCCCGGACCAGAGCGGCGCGCTCGCTGAGCAGGATGGACTGGGTGAAGCCCGACCGACCGTGCTCCGACCACCGCGAGAGCAGCCCCTTCAGACCGTCCCACGCCTCGGCGCAGATGAGCGCCTGCGCGCCAAGACTATACGTCCAATCCAAGATGGAATCGTGGCCCAACCTGGTAATCCTCTCGATGCGCTCCATCGCGGCCTGCGCAGCCTCGTCGCACCGCCCGGCCAACAGGTCCGACGCGATGGCCATGTGCTCAGCGTAGACGTTGCCGGGCTCGCTGACGAGCACCGCACGAAAGCCTGTCGCGGCCTCATCGAAGTCGCCCGAGAACAGGTCGATCTCGGCCCACACATCCGCCAGCTCCGGGTCGTCGCGTTGGATCCCGAGCCGCTTGTACAAGTCGCCGGCCTCGCTCGCGCGGCCTCGAATCCCAAGTGCCCGGACCAGGCGCGAAGCTGCCGTCTCGTGCCGCGGTGCGACCTCCAGGACGCGGCGCGCGATCCGCTCGAGCTCATCGATGTCGTGCAGAATCGGGTCCTTTGCGCGCAACGACATGAGCTGCATCGGGGCATCCAGCTCGTAGGGAAAACGAAGCGCCAGGTCATCGAGGATTCGCAGCGCCGTCTCCGACTCGTCGCGCACGATCGCCACCAGCGCCCTCACCATCGCGCGTCGATTCTCGGGCAGGCCCTCGGGCTCCGCGAGAAGCGCCTCGCCGCTGGTAATCAACTCCTCATGCCGCCCCTCCATCCGGAAGAGAGCGAGCTCCTCGTACTTCGCCAGCGCAAAACCCGGGTCGAGCTTCAACGCCCACGCGAGGTGCTCACGTGCCTTGTCGATGTCTGCACCCCGCAACGCGCGGCGAGCCGACATGAGCGCGGTCCAGCTCTCGGGCCGGTTCGACAGTCTTGGCCCCTCCCCACGGGCGAGGCCCAGCCACAGGCCGACCTCGTTCACGAGCGCCTCAGCGAGCTCGATCGGGGCCGACGCCGATGCCTTCACGCTGCTCTCGACCGTCGCGACCACCCGCCCCGAGCGCGTGTCTTCGATACGCATCACAGCGCGAAGCGAGTCGTCCCCCTGCTCGATGCGTCCACGCAGGACGAAGTCCACGTGTCCAAGCCGGCGATCAGGACGCGCGAATCGTGTGGCCGCGAGTGTGAGAGTGCCACCTGTCACATCGGGGATGAGCGAATCTGCGACCTCCATCGAGACCGAGGTCAGGCCCGCCAGCTCGGCGAGCCGAACCCGCGCGACCTCGGCCGTGACCTCGGCGTCGGCTCGCAAGGCGTCGCTCGCTTCGAATCCCAGGACGAGCACGACCGGGCGCGGCGGCAGCTCGATGGCCGCGCTTGTGGTGCCTACCACATCCACCGCTTGCCGTGTGTCCACCTGAGCCGGTGGCCCGGCAGCCGACCCACCACGAGGCGGCACATTCACGACGGCACCTGAACCGCCGACTGCCTTCGCCTGCGCGTCACTTTCGTCCGCGGCCGACTCACCTCGTGACGCGACCCAGGCAATTCCGACCGCCAATGCAACGGATGCAATCATGACGGACCATCGCCAGGCGCGCCCCTTCGCCCTGGGTTGTGTCGCGCGTAGCGACGAAGGCACGAGCGAACGCGGCGCGGCCCCCACCCGCGCGAGCAACACCAACAGCTCGCCTCGCGACGCACCGAGCACGGCCAGCTCACGTTCCAGCGCTCGCGCCAGTGCAGCGCCATTGGCGAAACGCTCATCCGGGTTCAAAGCCAGCGCCTTCTCGACGACCTGGATGACGCCGGCGGGCAGCTCGGGCGCCACCTGGCCGAGCGGCAACCTGAGCCCTCCGGCGATCGCCAACGCCGTAGCCTGCGGAGTCTCGCGTGAGAACGGGTGGGTCCCTGTCAACGCCCGCCACAGGACGAGACCGAGCGCGAAGACATCCGTCGGTGGGCCGACGCTCGTCGCGAGTCCCGAGAGTTGTTCGGGCGCCATCCAGCTCGGCGTGCCGAGCACCGCGCCTTCCGCGGTTAGCTCGTCGTCGCTGCTACCCATCCGGCGCGCGAGCCCGAAGTCGACGACCCGCACGCGGCCACCTGGCTCCACGATGAGGTTGCCGGGCTTCACGTCGCGGTGGGTGATCTCGGCAGAGTGCGCGGCACCGAGCGCCTCGGCCGCGCCACCGACCAGCTCGAGGGCGAGCCGAAGCGGCAGGGCACCGACGTCGAGCAGCCACGAGAGCGGAACGCCATCGACGAGCTCCATCGCGATGAAGAGCCCAAAGGCCTGGTCCTCACCGATTTCGTAGACCGTGACGAGGCCGGCATGCCGCACCGACGCGAGCGCGCGAGCCTCGCGCCAGAAGCGTGCACGGGCCTCCCCGTCGCCCTGCCGATGCCCGACGATCCGTTTGAGCGCGACGCCGCGGCCGAGCTTCTCGTCGACCGCCTCGTAGACCTCGCCCATGCCGCCCTGGCCGAGCAGGCGTACGACCCGATAGCCACCCACCCGAGTGCCTACGGTCAGCGCACCACCATCGACCGACCGCGGAGAACCCGGCCCCTGCTCAGCGGCGGGCTTTCCTGGCGCGCCTCTCAGCGGCGCTCTGGTGCTCGTGTCCATGGGTTCTGGGACGCCCTGCGGACCCTGAGGTGACGGGGTTGCTCGCCCATGGATTTCCGAGGGCTCGAGATGCGACCAACCCGCTGGTCCGCCCTCCACCATAGGGCGCTGCGCACCGTGCGGTCAACGACGCATTCGCCCACTCAGCGCGACAGCTCCGCCCGCAACGCCGCGAGTAGACGTGACAAATGGTAATAGGGCGAGGCCCGTGGCCACCCGACCCGCGCTTGTGCCGCCGGCACGCTGTCGCAGCGCATCACCTCCAAAAGGAACTCACGCTCGTGCCGAGCCATCGAGGCCAGCGCCACCGATAGGCGTCGTTGTTCATCCGACGCGACGAGCTGCGCCTCCGGGTCGATGACCTGCGAGCGCGCCTGCCTCACGGCGACCTCGTCACCCAGCGCGCGATGACGTCGAATCTCATCGATGAACAGGTTCTTCAGCACCCGCTGAGCGAGCCCGCGCAGACTGCCGGGCGGCCGCTCCATGAGCCACTGTGCACCGTATCGCTGGACGAGCCGGAGGTAGGCCTCCTGCGCGAGCTCGTCGGCTGTGACCAGCGACGATTGTCGGCAGATCCCATGAGCCCAACGCGCGAGCAACGCGACGAGCTCACGCGGCGAGACGATGGCATGTCGCTCAGACGGGACTCCACCCAAGGATGCAACTGACGCGGTGACGATCGGCATGACGAGCTCCGACCGATGGCCATCGCAAGGCGCATGCCAGCGTGCATTCCTGCGACAACGCACGACCAGGCTGGGCAAGCCCAGCCCCTACAAAGCTCCTCGCTCCGCCACCGACCGTGCGTTGGGCGTGCGCTGGGCGTGCGCGACCGGCCTGACCACGCTCTGCGCGCCCCGCCGAATTCGCTCGCGCCAACTTTGAGACCACACACCTCAGCCGTTAGTCCGCCTTGCCGGTCCGTCCCGGCCACTCGCCCCCCACGCACTTCGGAGCGTCCGCCATGAGCTTCCCGTCCCCGGTCATCGCGACCACCTCACGCCTCCGCCGGCCCGCCGCGCTGGCGCTTGCACTTGCCCTGGCCGCGTGCGGTGGCGACGACACGACCTCCGTCGGCGACACCTCGTCGGACGCCGACACCTCAGACACAACGAGCGTCACCCCGACCCTCACGATCGTCGCTCCATCGACCAATACGGTCGTCGCCGCTGGCACATCCATCGATCTGGTCGCCACGGTGGCACTCCCATCCACCGACCTCACGACTGTCACCGTCACCTGGACATCCGACCTCTCGACCTCGCCACTCGCCCTCGTCACGCCAACCACGGCTGGTCGCGCGACGGCGTCTGTGACCCTCCCGGCCGGCATCCACACGCTCACCGCCACAGCCAAAGCCCCCACTTCGGCCGCAGCCTCCGCATCTGTCCGCGTCACTGTGGAGGCCCCACCGACGGCCCCGACCGTCACCATCACCCCGGCCGCCCCAACGACGCTCGACGACCTCGAAGCCGTCGTCTCACCCGCCCCCTCCGACGACCTCACCCTCTCCTATAGATGGTTCGTCGACGACGCCGACGCCGACATCCGCACCTCGAAGGTCCCGGCCGCTCGCACCGCCCGCGGCGCGACCTGGCGCGTCGCCGTCCAGCTCACATCCGCATCGGGCCTCTCCACCACGACCCAGGCCACGACCACCATCGTCAACTCCGCACCGACCTGCCAAGCCGCGCTGCTATTGCCGAACGCCGCCGACACCAACGCCAGCTTCACGTGCCGCTGCGACGGCCGCGACGACCCCGACACCGCCGACACCGCCGCCGACACCTGCGAGTTCTTCGACGGCGACTCCCCCATCGCCCAGACCACCCCGTCGTGCACGCTGAGCCCCGACCTCACCACCCGCGGCATGGCCCTCACCTGCCGCGTCACCGCGTCCGACGGCGAGCTCACCGCCCCGCCCGTCACGAGCTCGGCCGCGACCATCTTGAATGCGTCGCCGTCTGCCCCGACCGTCACCCTCGCCCCCGTCGACGCGGCAATCCTCGACGCGTCCGGCGAGCTCGTCTGCACCGTCGCCACCGCGGGCGTCGACCCCGACGGCGACGCCGTCACCCACCGCTTCGCCTGGACCGTCAACGGTCTCCCCGCCACCCTCGCCGCTCCGACCGAGCCGACGCCCGCGATCGTCCGCCCCGCCGACCTCACCTTCGAGCGAAACGGTACCCCGTCCACTGCCCGCCGCGGTGACCTCGTCCGCTGCGTCGTCCGCGCCCACGACGGCACCGACCTCTCGCAGCCCACGACCAGCGACCCGCACACGCTACCCAACGCGCCGCCCCACCTCGCCAACGTCCAGGTCGAAGCCGACCCGTCACCGGCCACCGCCAATTCGACGCTGACCTGCGCCGCCTCGACCGCCGAGGACGCCGACCACGACGCCTTGACCTATACCTACCGCTGGCTCGTCGACGGGACCGAAGTCGCGACCACCTCGACGCTGACCTCCGGCTTCGCGAAAGGCGACATCATCCGCTGCGAGATGACGGCCACCGACGGCCTCACCACCACAGATCCCATCCCTTCGAAGAACGCCGTCCTCGTCGTCAACACCCCGCCATCGCTCGCCTCTGCCGCCCTGACGCCGACGACCGGCCGACGCCACGACGTCTTCACGTGTGCCCCTGTTGGCTACGCCGACGCCGACCTCGACCCGGCCACCTATCGCTTCGCCTGGAAGGCCACCAACAACAGCACGACCATCCCGCTCGTCTCGACGTCCGCGACCTTCACGCCGACGACCCTCCCACCCGGCGCGACCCTCTCATGTGTCGTCACCCCCTATGACGGCGAAGCCGAAGGCACCCCTGTCGAGTCGGCCGCAGCCACGATCGAGAACACTGCCCCAACCCTCGGCTCGGCCTCCATCACGCCCGCCAACCCGACCGTGACCTCCACCCTCGAGTGTGTCCCCGCCGACTTCGTCGACCCCGACGGCGACGCACCGACCTACACCTACACCTGGACCCGCAACGCCCAGAGCCTCCCCAACACCGGCGCGACGCTGGCCAACACCTTCGTCGAGGGCGACCAGCTCCGCTGCCAGGTCACCCCGTCCGACGGCTTCGTCTCCGGCGCACCCGTCCTGTCCCCGACCATCACCATCGGCAACAGCCCGCCTAACGTCGCCTCGGTGACCCTCTCGCCGCTCGCCGGTTCCCTTTGTGCGACCTACACTTGCACGAGCCCGACCCCGACCGATGCCGACGCCGGCGACACCGTCAGCCTGACCTGGCGCTGGGAGAAGAACGGGACCACTGCGTCACAAACCACTCCGACATGGTCCACCACACTCGCCCCCGGCGACACCCTGCGCTGCTTCGCCACCCCGACCGACGGCGACACCGCGGGCACCGAACGCGCCTCCGCGCTGGCCACCGCCGACAACGCCCCACCGTCTCTCACCTCGGTCGCCATCACCCCGGCCGCCCCCGGCGTCGGCGCCGTCCTCACCTGCACCCCATCCGGCTATAGCGACGACTGCTCGTCCGCGACCTACACCTACCGCTGGTTCGTGAACGGCGCCTCTGGTGCGACCACCTCGTTCTTCAACACCACCGGCCTGCCCGAAGACACCCAGCTCCGCTGCGAGGTCACCCCACGCGACGCGTCGACCGCCGGCCCCGCCGTCTCGTCTGCGACCCTCACACTCGGCCCCGGAGACGCCATCGCCCCGACCGTCGCTGTCAACATCGCCGGCTCCACCGCCACCTGCACGACCGTCACCCCCGAGCAGTGGTTCGCCAACCCGACCTACACCTACCACTGGTCCGTCAACGGCGCCCCCGAGTCCGTCGGCGCCCTCACCCACCCGGCCGCCCCGTGTGACCTGCTCAGCTGCCGCCTCGTCGTCTCGGACGCCCGCTCGACCCTCTCGTCTCCCCCGGCCTATTCACAAGCCGCGCTCGGCGACGGCTGCGACGACGGCAACGACTGCACCGCCGCCGCCTGCTCGCCGTCCGGCGGTTGCGCCGCCCCACTCCCGACCTCAGGCGGGCTCTGTCGCCACGCCGACCCGTGCCTCCCAACCGGCACCTGCGCGGCCGGCGACTGCATCGCCGAGGGCAACGTCTGCACCGAAGAGCCGCTCGCCTCCACCACCCTGCAGTACCCCATCGTCACCGCGCGCGGCGCGTCTGGCTACTCCGTCTACTGGGGGACCCAGGACCTTCGTATGACCGACGGCGAGGACAGCCGCATGAACGAGCTCGTCGACGTCGACCTCATCAATCGCAACCAGTTTCCCCTGGACACCATGAAGACCAGACCCACCGCTCTCCCCAACGGCGACGTCTTCATGCTGACAGCCTCGAACTGCTCCACCGGCCCGGGCTTCAACCCCTACAACAGCTGCACCTTCTATGGCACCACCGTCGACAAGAGCGGCACCGTCACAGCCCTCCCCGCAACGTCGGGCATCTCGAGCGACCGCGGCTGCGGCGGCCTCCAACCCACGGCCACACGCGCACTGGACCTCGCCGGCATCAAGGCCAGCGTGCTTTGGACCAGCAGCCGCTACTACGGAGGCAACACCTGCCGCAGCAACAACCACAACATCCGCCTGCTCATCTTCGAAGGTGAAGCGGCCGGCACCGAGCCCACCCTGGTCACCATCCCTCCCGGCAACCTCGACACCTGGCTCGTCCCCATCATCGAGCTCGACGCGACCACCACCCCACCGGGCTCCGAGTCTTTCGTCCTCACCTGGGTCGACTCCAACGGCACGACGCTCCACGCGCAACGCTTCTCATGGAGCGGCGGCCAGCTCACGGCCGGCACCCAATCGACCGTCACCTCGGGCGGCACGGCCATCACCAACCCGATGGTCACATCATTCCTCGATGGCACCTTCCTCGTCGGCTGGTCGCACGGCACTGACGCCTGGCTGCGATACTTCGACGAGTCCGGCACACCCGTCGGCGCCAGCTTCCGCGTCAACGACCTCACGACCGGCACCCAATCGCTGACCGGGCTGTCGGCCTTCTCCGACTTCGGCTTCGTCGCGGTCTGGTACGACTCCAACTCCGACGGCGGCGGACTCCGCGCCCAGCTCTTCGACGCCTCGACCACGCCGGACGGCCCGGCCTTCGGCCTCAACGCGTTCACCGCCGGCGTGCAATCCAATGGCAGTGTCGCCGCCCTCGGCAACGACGACTGGGTCGTCGCCTGGCACGACGCGACACTCGGCCGCCTCGTGACACGCCGCTTCGAGCGCGACGGCGCCCCCTCCGCCGGCATCCGGGACGAGCTCGTGCCCGAGCGCACCTCGAGCGACCAGTCCGCCCCACGCGGCGCGACCAACGGCAACGGCCAGACCCTCGTCGTCTGGGAGACCCTCGACCTCTACGTCGGCCAGTCCGCCGAGATCGCCGCCCGCCTCGTCGGCCCCGACGGAGTCCCGGTCGGCCCCGAGCTGCAGGTCAACACCGTGACGACCGGCATCCAACGTCGCCCCGTCGTCGCCGGCGGCAACAACCGCTTCATCGTCGCCTGGGAGTCGCTCGGCGAAGACGGCAACTCGTACGGCATCATCGCGCGCATCCTCGATGGCTCGGGCAACCCGCTCGGCGCCCCGTTCGTCGTGAACACGACAACAGCCGGCCTGCAACAACATCCGAGCGTGGCGATGCGCCCCGACGGCACGATGCTCATCGCGTGGGACTCGGGCACCGCCGACTTCGACGTCATGGCCAAGGCCTACGACAAGGACGGCAACGTCCGCATGAACGAGACGACGCTGAACACCACGACCGCCGGACGCCAGGACTACCCAACCGTCAGCGTCCACCCGACGACCGGCGAGTTCTTCGTCGCCTGGCAATCTCAGAACCAGGTCGCCGCCGGCTCGGGCTACGACATCTTCGGCCGCAAGGTCACGCTCGGCGCACAACCGACCACTCCAACTCTCGGCACCGAGTCACGCTTCAACGCCGCGTCCGACGGGGACCAGAAGTTCCCCGCCGCGGTCGTGTCCGGCGCCGATGCGCTCGCCGTCTGCTGGGAGACCCCCGACGCAGGTGCCAGCACCGACGTCCTGTGTGGCACCTATCGCTGGAACAACCTCCAGATCTGGACCGCCGAGGCCCAGCTCGCCACCCTCACGACCGGCGCCCAACAGAAGGTCCAGCTCGCGGTCGGCCCGCAGCAACAACTGCTCGCAGCCTTCGAGAGCGACAACATCGACCTCGATGGCAAGGCCGTCCTCGTTCGCAACCTCGGCATCAGCGGCCCGCCGACGGGCACCCGCATCGTCGCCAACCGCATGACGACGTCTCACCAGCAGGCGCCGTTCATCGTCAGCTCGGGCACGTTTGCGACGGGTCGTTTTCTCGTGGGCTGGCAATCCGACGCCCAGGACGGTGCCGGCCAGGGCGTCTACCTGCGTATGCTCACCGCTCCCTGATACAATCCTGAAGTGGGCATCCACAAGCGTGCCTCGGGCGACCCAACGCCCGAGGCGCGCCTGACTCATGCTCCGCAAGCGCCAGCGCCCACGCCCATGCGAGCGCCCACGCAAGCGCCCGCGCCCACGCAAGCGCCCGGGACCGCGCCCGCGCCCGCGCCCACGCAAACGCCCGCGCCCACTCGAGCGCCCGCGCCCACGCCCGCGCCCACGCAAGCGCACACGCCCACACAAGCGCCCGCGCACGCGCCGGGGACCGCGTCGCTCTTCGAGCGCTTCAGCGCTTCGGGATCGATGCCACCAGCGCCACCAACAGCTTCTGCACGAACCCACGCGTCGGCTCGTCCGTGAGCTTCAGCTCGGCGTCGAACTTCTCGGACGCCTTGCCGATCAGCACCTCGGGCTTCAAGACCACATAGGTCTCCGTGAACAGCAGCGACTGCCTCAGCGCGAGCTGTCCACGCACCGTGCCCATCACACCGGCCGAGCACCCGAAGATGGCGCACGGCTTCTTGTTCAGGACCGACGCATTCGCCGGCCGTGAGGCCCAGTCGATGGCGTTCTTCAGGACACCCGGGATGCTGTAGTTGTACTCGGGTGTCGCGATGAGGAGCCCATCCGCAGAGCCGATGGCATCCCTCAAAGCGGCGACTGGCTCGGGCAATCCACCGCCCGCCTCGAGGTCAGCGTTGTAGTGCGGCAGGTCGCCCAGACGGTCGAAGATCCGCAGCTCGACGCCCTCGGGCATGAGTCCCTGCGCGGCCGTCAAGAGCGCGCGATTGTACGACTTCTCACGCAGGCTGCCCGCGATCCCACAAATGACGATTCCCATCTGGTCTCCTCTTTGATGGCCGCTCAGAGCAGCACTCTCCCGGCCATGCACGGCAGCAATTTTTCGGCCGCTCCGGCAACACCTTCTCGACCGCTCAGAGCAGCACTCTCCCGGCCGCTCAGAGCAGCATTCGGCTCGGCGCGTGCTGCAACCAATGCAGCTCGTTCTCGAGCCACGCCGCCGGCCGCGCGTCCGCCATCTTGTCGATGGCTTCGACGACGTCTTCGACCTGCAGCGTGATGACATCTTCGAGCGCACGCGCCTGACCGACCGCAGGCGTGTCCATCTGGCCGACGACCCGCACCACGACGCCGGGCAGGCTCTCGATGAGGTCGCCCTGGATCTGCCGCCCGAAGCCCGCATACACCCGGTCGTTCTGCGCGATGAGGACCTTGCCGGTCCGCCGCGCCGACGCCAGGATCGCCTCCCGGTCGTACGGGACCAGCGTCCTCAGATCGAAGACCTCGGCCGAGATCCCACGCCGCTTGAAGACCGTGTTAGCGGCCGCCACCGACTGCCACGCAGCCCACCCCCACGCGACCACCGTCAGGTCGTCACCCTTGCGTCGCCGCGCAGCTTTGCCAAACGGGATCCGATAGTCCGAGAACTGCGGCACGTCGCCGTTCTTACGCGCCTCCTGAATGACCCGCGGGTCCGCCGGCTCGCCCGGGAGGACCGGCCCGAGCTTCATACGATAGAGGCGCTTGGGCTCCATCTGGAGCACCGGTCCGGCATAATCGGCCGCCGTCCGCAGGAGTCCGTAGGCGTCATACGCGCAGGTCGGGATCGTCAAGACGAGCCCCTGGATATTGCCGAAATATCCGTCGACGCTCATCGAATGATAGACCGCTCCACCGAGCACCGGGTCGACCGGAAAACGCACCGTCACGTTCGTCGGCGTCTGCCCGTTCGTCGTCCAGTAGACGTTGCCCAGGTGAACGAACCAGTGCAGGCAGTTGAGCGTGTAGTCGCCGAACTGCACCTCGGGCAGCAGCGCCAGCTCCTTGTGGAAGGCGGCCCCCATGGCCGTCCCGACGATCATCGGCTCGTTGATGGGCGCGTCCCGCACCTGGCGCGGGTACTTCTCGATGAGCTTGTTCGTCACCTTGAAGACGCCGCCGCGATGGCCGACGTCCTGGCCCCAGATCGCCGCCCGACCCGAGCTCAGGATCCGATCGAGTGCGAGATTCAGCGCCTCGTTCACCTGGATCTGCGTCGTCGTCCTGGTGTCGACCTCTGGCTCCTTCACGAGCGGATAGGGCGGGTGCATATGCTTGAGATGGTCACCCGCCTCGACCGACGGCGCGGGCTCCTGGCGGACCTGGGTCCACGCATCACGAACACGCTCCAGCGCGCGCTCCATGCGGCCGAGCTCGTGCACCTCGAAGTAGCTCTTGCGACGGTCCACCTCGCCGCGACGGAAGAGCTCACCCGCCGGAACGATCCCTTCGCTCGCGAGCCACTGACCGAACTCGAGCAGCGGGTCCCGCTCGTCATATTCGAACTGCCCACCCGACGAGCTCGAGTGACCCATGAGGCGTGGCACTTTCGCCACCAGGATGGCACTTCGATTCTCGGCGAGGATAGCCTCGGCCGCCTGCTTCGTGACACGATAGGTGTCCGCGAAGTCGCCACCGTCACACTCGAAATAGAGCAGACCAAAGGCCTCAGCATATTTGCGGAAATCGCGAATGCCGCGACCGTCCTCGGGCTTCACCGAGATGGCCACGTCGTTGTTCGTGACCATCGTGAGCAGCGGCAATTTCCACAGGCTCGCCGCCATGGCACATTCGTGGAAGTCACTCTCGCCGGTCGTCCCGTCGCCGACGATGCCGACCGCGAGCCCACGCTTGCCCAGCAACTGTAGACCACGGGCATACCCCGCCGCCTTGCTGAGCTGCATGCCGACCGGGCTCTGCACCGGCCAGATCCCGATCTCGGGGCGGCACAGGTGCATCACCATCTGGCGCCCGCCGCTGTGCGGGTCGGTCACGCGCGACAGGGCCTGCCGGAAGTAGTCCGAGACGAACGACTTCTCACCACGCAGCTCAGACGTCATCGCCGCGAGCGCGTCGCTTCTGTAATGAAGGAAGAGCCCGAGATCGCCGGGCGTCGGCCCCGACCGCACGACCTTGTGCAGCGCCAGCGCGGTCGCCGTCCCGTGGACCTCTTCGCCAGGCCCACCGATCCAGAACTCGACGCCTTCGCCGCGGGTCTTCATCATCATGCAGGTGACGATCTGAGCCCGTGTCTCGAGCGCGATGTCGTAGGCGCGCGACAGCTCGGCCGCGTCGAGGTCGAGCCCGGCCACGCGGTCGTTGGACCCGGGCAGGCTCTTCACCGCGCGCAGACCGACCGGGGCGGCATCGTTCTTGAGCTGTGTCGTCATGATGATCTCCCACCCACGCAACTCGGTGCCCAGAGCCTCCTCGGGCGTGGTCCGAGGCGCATAGCACACGCCTTCCCGAGACAAAAGGTGGACCGTATCGTAGTCTCCGAACCGCCGCATCGCCTCACGGGGCGACCGGATGCGCCCGCGCGGGAATCCTCTCCACGACGCGGCGCGTTATGCGACTTTCGTTCTGCAACCCCATACCGTGCCATTGAACCCGACCCGCCCCATTACACTCCTCGCCTCCGGTCTGAGCCTGCTGCTGCTGCTCGTGGTCCTACCGATGGCGCATCTCGGCACACGGCCCACCGGCCTGCAGCTCACCTTGATGCTGCTCCCGGCGATGACACTCATCGCCTGCTCGTTCCGACCAAACATCCCGTGGCTCACCCACTTCGCTTTCCCTGCGAGCCACCTGCCACTCCTCATGAGCAACAAAGCGCTGACCAGCGGCGAGATCTACGGCGGGGTCAACGGACTGCTCGGCCTCATCGCGATCATCGTCTCGGCGATCGTGTTCTTCGCCTCGGCGACCCCGGCGCTGCCGACCCGACGCCGCACGAAGAACCCTGGCAACGATCTCATGCGCCACCCGTGGCTCCTGCCCGCCCTCGCCATCGCCTTCACCCTCGGGCCCGCGCTCGCCTTGACCTTGCCTGCCCTCATGGTGCCCGACCTCGACCCGCTCAACGCGGCGCTCGCCATCGGGCTCGGGCCCGTCCTCGCCGTCGGCACAGGCCTGTGGCTCACACGCCACACCGTCGATGCGGCGACCCCCGCGGCGATGCGGTCCAACCAGGCCCCTGCCATGCTCGGATCGCTCGCACAGGCTTCGACCCATAGCAGTGCAGGCCAGCGACCCGGCGGACGATCACCTTCTTTGGCGCCTTCATCAGCGCCTTCTTTGACATCGCTCGTCAACGACAGCCGACCCAACGCCATCCGCACCGTCTGGGTCACGGCCGCTGCCGTCTTCTTCCTCGGGCTCTTGACCCTCTGGACCTATTGGAGACCCTGACGATGTTCCGCTCCGCGTTCCTGCTCGTCCTCTCGGTCGCCCTGCTCGCCGCTTCGCTCTATTTCTTCTACGGCTCGGCCAACCTGCTCGTGGACAAGGACTACATCGCCGGCCTGCTCCACATCGTCTCCGGGCTCGCCCTCGTGCGCGCCGGCATCGAGTTCGCGCGCCTGTCGGTCCTGTCGCGCCCGGGCGTCCTGCCTCCCGCCTGAGGGCGCCTGACGCCGCGCCGACCCCGCGCCGACCCCATGCCCTCCATCAAGACTCTTCCCCCGACCGGGGGCCCATGCTACCGAGCCCGACATGCGAACGCTCAGCCCAACCCGCCCGCGCACCCTCCGCCTCGCCCAGCTCGCACTGGCACTTGCGCTGATGCTCGCCCCGGCCTGCGCACCCATCGTCGGCGACGCCTGCGAGACCCAGTCCGATTGCGGCACCAGCCTGTTTTGCGAACGCTCCATGCCCGGCGGCTACTGCACGCTCAAGAACTGCGAGGACGAGGGCTGCCCGGACGAGGGCCTCTGCGTTCGTTTCTCCGCCGACGTGAGCTGGTGCATGCAGCCCTGCACCAAGAACGGCGACTGCCGCGACAGCTACACCTGCGTCACCGACTTCGGCGTGCATCCCTTCTGCAACGACGCCCGCGCCAACCAGGACTGACCTCGCCTGGAAGGCCCTTCAGCCTTCAGCGCGAAAGGCAGCAAAGAGCGCGACCCACACCTCGGGTGCAAGCTCCTCGGCGCGTTGGATCGGGTCGATCCCGAGCTTGGCGAGCAACGCCTTTCGGTCACCCATCGAGTTGCCGAGCGTCTTTCGTCGCTGTTGGAACGCACGCCCGACGAAGTCACCAAAGGTCTCGAGGTCCGCCGGCGACACCAGCGGCTGCGCCAACGGCTCGATGAGCACCACCGCTGAGTCGACCTTGGGTCGCGGCGAGAAACACTCGGGCCCTACATCACGCACCAGATGAACCGTCGCCACCACCTGCGTCAGGATCGAGGGGATCCCATAATCGCGGGTCTTCGGCATCGCGACCAACCGCAACGCGACCTCGCGCTGGAACATGAACAGCGCGCGTGCAAACCGATCTCCCAACGCCAGCGTCCGGCGGTGGATGATGCTCGCGGCGTTGTACGGCAGGTTGCCGACGATGACCGGCTTCTTGCCGCCGACGCCCGGCAACAACGCTCCAAGGTCGTCACGCGTCGCGTCGCCGAGCACCACCTCGACCCGCCCACCGAAGCGCTGGCGCACCATCTCGACCGCGCGTGGGTCGGGGTCGATGGCCACAATCGGAAGCTCACCCGCCGACTTCACGAGGAACGCCGTCAGCGCCCCTTCGCCCGGTCCGATCTCGAGGCAGCCGCCCGACGAACGCACGTCGCAAAGCGCCGCGATGTCCTCCAACACGCTGACATCACGGAGAAAATGCTGCCCGAGACTCTTGTCTGCCTTCATGCCCGCTTCCTGCGCTGGGTGACGAAGATGTCGGCCTCGACGAGCGCCTTACCCGTCACCCCACTCCCACGCTTCAGCATCTCCGCCCCGAGTCCCGCGACCATGGCCGCATTGTCCGAACAATACCGCGGCTCCGCGATGAAGCAGCGTATGCCCTGACGTTTCGCCCGCTCGCTCAAACGTTGCCGCAACCCGCGATTACACGCCACCCCACCCGCTGCGATTACCGTCTTGATGCCCCGTTCACGCGCCGCCTTCAGCGTCTTGTCGACCAGCACCTCGACGATGGCGGCCTGCACACTCGCCGCCAGATCCGCCTGCATCGACTCGGCCGTGCCTTCCCTGACGAGGCGCTCCCACACGAGGCGCGCCGCGGTCTTGAGGCCCGAGAACGAGAAGTCGAGCCCACGATTCTGCAGTGGCCGCGGCAGGTCGAACGCCTCGGGATTGCCGAGCGCCGCGAGGCGGTCGATGTGCATGCCGCCCGGATATGGCAGCCCCATGAGCTTGGCGATCTTGTCGAAGCACTCACCCGCGGCATCGTCGATGGTCGCCCCGAGCGTCACACCTTCGCCTGGCCCCGACATCTCGAAAATCGAGGTATGTCCACCCGACACCGCCAGCGCAATGTACGGATAGGTCGGCGCTTCACGGACCACCCCGGGCTCCGTCAAGAACGGCGCGAACACGTGGGCCTTGATGTGGTCGACACACACGAGCGGCAGCCCACGCGCATAGGCGATGCCCTTGCCGACCTCGAGCCCGACGAGCAGACAGCCCGCGAGCCCAGGGCCCGCCGTGACCGCGACCGCACTCAGATCGGCAAGCCCCACTCCGGCCGAGGTCAGCGCCTCACTCACCACGCCACGAATCGCCATCAAGTGGTTGCGCGACGCGAGCTCGGGCACGACCCCGCCGTAGATGGCGTGGATGTCGACCTGGCTCGAGATGACGCTGCTCAGGACGACACCGCCGCGCACGACGGCGGCCGCGGTCTCATCGCACGACGACTCGATCCCGAGCACCAGGTCCGAAGCTGCATTCACGACATCTTCGGAGTTGTTCCCCGCGACAACAGCGCTCACGGTGTGGGCCGCTGCCCCGAGGTCGGCTCTGTCCCTGTCGCCCCATTCGCCGGGGCGCCGGCCTTCAAGAGCGCATCGAGCTGTCGCGACAACGACCCCGAAGGCTCCGCTTTCTGGGCCTTCTCGAAGCTCATGCGGGCCTCGGGGATCTGGTCCCGCTCGAGCTGGACGAGGCCGAGCCACGCAAACACCTCGGCGTCCCGCGGGTGCCGCTCGGCCAGTCGCTCCAAGAGCGCCTGCGCCTCGGGCAGTCGCCCGTCCTCGTAGTGGAGGCGCGCCAGCATGGAGATCGCCCCGCTCGGAGCCTCCGACGCGACGACCAGGGTCGCGAGCTGGGAACGCGCCGCATCTCGTTTCCCCGCGTCGAGGTCGAGGAGCGCTCGCCCGAGCCGCGTCTCATAGTCGTCGGCGACCGGGGTCACGGCCTCACGCGTCGTGAGCCTGAAGACGATGAACACCGCCAGCGCCAGGAGGAGCAGCGACAGGGCCCACGTCATCGGCGAGGTGGCGTTACCGCGGTGGTTCCTGCGGGGCCCCCTCGTCCGCGCGGGCTCAGACGCCTGCGACGGGCGCGCCGAAGCGACGGGCGGCTCGAACTCCGGCGAGACTGCTTCGGCGCGAACCGCCTTCAGCTCGGGGTCGGTCTTCTTTCGATTGGCACGCTCCGACTCACCCGTCCGGGGGCCACCCACACGCTTGAGCTGACGCGAGCTCGGGGTCTGGATGATGGTGTCGCGGCTGCGCGGGATGCGCTCGGCGGGCGCCGCATCATCCTGCACGTTGAGGAGCCGCCCCATCGGGTCGGTGCCCGGCCTGCGCTCGACGACGTCACCGTTCTTGAAGCGGCGGTTCGCGTCGCGGCTCCCCTGGTCGGTGGTCTCGTCGAACCCCTCGTCGAGCGTGGCCTTCAACCCCGACGCACTCGCGGCTTTGGCGCGTGCGGCGTCCATGGCGCGGCGCATCGCCTCGACCGGGACGACTGTGCGGGCCTCGGTCACATCGCCCGAGTCGGCCTTGGGCACGAGATTCGTCCGAACCGGAGATGCGCCCGGCGGAGCTGCGCGAAAGGTGTCGGTGCCCAGCGGCTGGCGGGGATTGGCCGGGCGGGCGTCGGCGGCCTGGCCACGTTCGGCGCGGGCCTTCTCCCCCGGTCGTTTGACACGCGCGGAGTTGGGCTTCGGATTGTTGGTGCCCTGGGCGATGTATTCGAGTGTTTCGTCGCCGCCGAGTCGCGACAGCGGCCCACGCGGCGAGCCGACATGCGGCAGGACGAACGTATCGTTGGACTGCGACTTGCCGGGATTGACGGCCTTGGGCTCCTGGCGGCCGAGCGCGTCGGCGACCAGCGTCGCGAGGTCCGCCCGGACGACGTCGTCGCGCGAGAGCTCCTCGGCGTCAGCCTCGAGTGGGAAGAGAACGAAGGCCCCCTGTTGGACGCGGATGGCCTGGTAGGCGGCCTCCCGGCCGGTGGTGCTCGGCGCTTCGGCGTCGATGATCTCGCCGTGGCGCACCAGCAGGACCGCCCAGTCACCGTCGATCTCGACGTGCAGGCGTGCGTTCATACGATGGCGATGCGCCATCTGGAGAAGATAGGTCGCGGAGTGGACGGTGAGGTCGCCGGAGATCCCGCCTTCGGGCAGGTCGGCGACCGAGCCCCGCAGCTCCCGCACCGGGCGGTTCGCGAGACGCCGCGAGAGCGTCACCGGGTCGAGCGGCTTCATGAGCACATCGATGACGCCAAGCCGCAAGACCTCGAGCTCGTCCGCCAGCTCGAGCGGGCGATCGGCGACGGCGAAGACATCGAGAGGCTGAGTGGCGAGCTGGGCCAGGAACTCGTGCCCGTCGAAGCCACGTCCGGTGACCTCGACCAGGACGACGTCGGGGGCGGACCAGGCGATGGCGTCGGTCGCTTCTTCGACGCTCGTCATGAGCATGACGACGACACCCTCGCGGCGCAGATGAAAGGCGAGCATGCCGCCTTCCACACGATCTTCGTCGAGGATGAGCACACGCACCGAGCGCTGAGCTGCCTCAGCCGGGGAGGTGCTCTTGGCAGCCCCCCGTGGGTCTCGGCGTTCGCGTGGGTCCGTCATTGTTGCTCCTTGTGACCCCTATGGGCCGGCCGATACTTCCCGGCAATGGTGCGCGAGTCAAGCCGCTTTGCCTGTCGTGGCCGTTCGAGATCCGCACAGCCGTCCGTCTCCGGGGCGCGTCGACGGCAAATCACAGGACCCTGCCGGCCAGATGCGTTATTACAATCAGCCCGCGCGGCCCACGGCCCCGCGGTCCCGCGGCCAGGAAGAGCCATGACGCGACCTTCGCATCGGCATACCGTCCGAACACTCTACTTCGCACTGGCACTGGTGTCGCCGGCATCGATCGTCGGGTGCGATGACCCGGCAGAACGCGAGGACTACTACGTCAGCGCAAGCTACCCATCCGCCCAGGCCAGCCCCGGCGGCGCCATCGGACCTGACGCGTCCGATGCCGATGGCGGGACGGCTGACACGGGCGACACGAGCGTACCCGATGTGCCCGACACCGCGGTGACACCTGACTCGATCGTACCAGGCGACACGACGGTCACGACCGACACGGCCACGGACACGACCGTCACGACCGACACGGCCGACACGACAGGGGACACGAGCCCGGATGTCGGGCCCGAGCCGCCAGACCCAACACCTCCGACCCGCCCCGGTCTGGACGCCGCGGCCAAGACGGCGCTCGCGTCTTCGATCGAATCCGCCCGCTCGGTGGGCGCGCTCAACGGACACTCGTTTGGCGGCGCCGTCATCGACATCGAGACCGGCGAGCTCGTCTATGGGTCACGCGCGGACGCGCTCATGATCCCAGCGTCGAATACCAAGGTCGTCACGACGGCCGCCGCCATAGCACTCCTGGGCGAGGACTATCGCCTGCTGACACGTGTCTTTGCCCCGGCCCTCCCCGATGCGAACGGTCGCGTGACGAGCCTCGCCATCCACTCGGCCCACGACTTCTCGTGGTCTCGCTGGTTCTACCAGAGCCCCCGCGAGCCGCTCGACGTGCTCGCCGACCGCCTCTGGCAGAGCGGCCTGCGACGCGTCGATGGACCTATCGAGGTGTGGGGCGCCTACTGCTACGAGGGCCACAACCTCGGGACCTACGACCCGGCGAGCCACCGCGTGACGGCCGCTGCCCGCTTCCGCGATGCGCTCGTCGCGCGTGGCATTGCGCTGGGCCCGAACACCAACCAGAACGCGTCGATGGCTTTGCCCTCCGGGACCGAGCTCGCGCGCTTCGAGAGCCAACCGCTCCACGTGCTCTTGTGGGCCATCAATCGGATCTCCCACAACGAGATGGCCGACATCCTGCTCCGCCACATCGGCTACGCCAAGGGCACCGACTCGAGCTACGCCGCCGGGTCCAAGGTCGTCCTCGACTGGCTCGCGAGTGAGGGCCTCGACACGACCGGCATGGTGATGAACGACGGCAGCGGGCTCGCGACGACCAACCGCTTCTCGGCCCGCCAACTGGCAGGCCTCTACCGCATCATGGCGGACCACCCGACCGGCCCCGCGTGGCGCACCTCGCTGTCCATCGGCGGCGGCGAAGGCCCCGGCTCGAGCGCCGGCGGGGTCATCGCCGTGACCACCAACACCGCACCTTATATGGGGACGCTCGGCTATCGTATGACCGCTGCCGACATCGCCGGCCGCGTCTATGGCAAGAGCGGCACCAACGCCGGCATCACGACCACGGGCCTCCTCGTCAATCGCTACGACCACCGCGAGTACGCCTTCGCCTTCATGATGAACGGCATCACTTCAGCGGCGTATCCGTCGGCGCGCACGTCGCAAGACAACATGGTCGCGGCCAGCGGCAAGAAGCTGCGCGGAACGGCCACACCTCCGTCGGCGCCGACCCTGCTGACGGCCGAGCTCACGTCGAACTATCGGGTGCGCATCACCTGGACGCCGGTCGCGGGCGTTACCGGGCAGGCCGGGCGCGATGGCTACTTCGTTCACCTGAGCGCGGACGGACGACGCTTCCCCGGCGAGCGTCGACGCCACACGACCAGCACCTCTATAGAGCTCCCAGCGCTCGCCGTCGGCGAGTCCGTACACGTCCAGGTCAGCGCCGTCACCCAGGGCGGCGAGTCCCCACGCTCGTCGGTCCTGACGGCCGCGCGCGGCGACGCCAACGCGTCCCATGTCCTGGTCGTGGACGGCAACGACCGGTGGCAACGCGAACCCACCAACGAGAACCCGATGGGCGCGCCTCACGCGTTCATCGCGCGTGAAGCCGAAGCCATGGTCGGGGTCCACATCGACTCCGCCGCGAACGAGTCGCTGAGCGCGGCCATGCTCGCGCGTTATGACGCCGTGGTGTTTGCCGTGGGCGAAGAGAGTGCCGGCGATGAGACCTTCACACCCGCCGAACAGATCGTGTTCGCCGACTACCTCGAGAGCGGCGGCGCCCTGCTCGTGTCCGGCGCGGAAGTGGCCTGGGACCTCGATCCACGCGGCAACACGTCCGCCACCGCGAGCGACCGCCAGTTCCTCGAAGGCTGGTTGAAATCCGGCTACGGCAGCGACGACGCCAACACCTTCGTCGCCGGACTCGACCCGAGCGGGCCCCTCTTCGCGCCCGGCCTCGACCTCGACCGCATCGACTTCTACACGCCGGGCCAGATGTTCGTCGCATTCCCCGAGGTGCTGACCGCGCTCGACGGTGGCACGCCTATCCTGCGGTACTCGACCAATACGATCGCCGGCGTCGCGTGGTCGGGCCCGTTCCGGGTGGTGCACCTCGGGTTCCCGCTGGCGTCGGTGTCGGACACGGCGCGGCGCACGCGGCTCGCTACGCGCCTCCTCGGGTTCCTGCTTCCTTGAGAGAGGGCGCCCGCGCAAGCGCCTGCGCCCACGCCCACGCCCGCGCCCGGGCCCACGCCCGCGCCCGGGCCCACGCAAGCGCCCACGCAAGCGCCCACGCCCGCGCCCGCGCCCGGGCCCGCGTCGACCCGCGTGTCGCCCCTGTTATCGGCTGACGCCCGATCCCGCCGACCCGCGCTAACCCTTGACGTCCGGCTCGACGGCATGGCAGGGTGCCGACGCCTGAATGGCCATTCATTCACGCCAACGCCCCGACGTCGCATCCCGCGCGTCGGACGCGTGAAGGAAGAGCACAACAGCATGAGCGCCAATCCACCCGACAAGCGCCGCCGCATCCTCGATGCCGCGGTCATCGTCTTCGCCGAGCACGGCTTCTACAACGCCAAGGTCTCGCAGATCGCCAAGGAAGCCGGCGTCGCCGACGGCACCATCTACCTGTATTTCAAGAACAAAGAGGACATCCTCATCCAGGTCTTCAGCGACGCCATGGACGAGATCCTGCGCCGCCAGGAAGAGACGCTCGCCACCATCGACGACCCCGTCGCCAAGCTGCGCTCGTTCGTCCGCACCCACTTCGCAGCCGTCGCCGAGTCACGCGCCATGGCCGAGGTCATCACCGTCGAGCTGCGCCAGTCCTCCAAGTTCATGCGCAACACCGACATGAAGCCCTTCGGCCGCTACCTCGGCATCATCGCCCGCATCGTCGACGAGGGTGTCAAAGCCGGCGTCTTCGTCTCGGGCCCGCACCCGCGCCTCACCGCCCGCGCCATCTTCGGCGCCGTCGACGAGCTCTCGCTCGAGTGGGCCATGTCCGACCGCCACACCTCACTCGTCGACGCGGGCCAACAGCTCGCCGACCTCTTCCTCGCCGGCCTCGTCACGCGGCCAGCCTCGTCCTGAGCCCAAGCAGTCCCACCGCTCTTCACAACCCACCAGACTGGAGAATGACCTTGAAGATCCTGGTCGCTTTCAAGCGCGTCATCGACCCCGACGCCCGCATCAAACTCAAGGCTGACAAGTCCGCCGTCGACACCGGCTCGGTCGAGTACAAGGCCAACCCCTTCTGCGAGAACGCCCTCGAAGAGGCCATCCGCATCGCGGACGACCACGACGCCGAGGTCGTCATCGTGACCATCGGCAACGACGACACCGAGCACCAGATCCGCGCCGGCCTCGCGATGGGCGCCGCACGCGCCATCCGCGTCGACCTCGGTGACGAGCAGCTCGACTCCGACCTCGCCGCCCGCATCATCGCGGCCGTCGCCAAGAAGGAGTCGCCCGACATCGTGCTCTTCGGCAAGCAGGCCATCGACGGTGACAACAACCAGGTCGGCCAGCTCGTCGCCGAATACCTCGGCTACCCGCAGGCGTGCTTCGCCAGCAAGGTCGAGATCAAGGACGGCGAAGCCATCGTCACCCGCGAAGTCGACGGCGGCCTCGAGACCCTCGGCATCAAGCTGCCGGCTGTCATCACGGCCGACCTCCGCCTCAACACCCCGCGCTTCGCCAAGCTCCCCGACATCATGAAGGCGCGCAAGAAGGCCATTGACGAGCTCGACCTCGACGAGCTCGGCATCACCGACACCGCCCTCAAGGTCGAGGTCATCGGCCTCGAAGAGCCCCCGAAGCGCAAAGCCGGCGTCAAGGTCGACTCCGTCGAGCAGCTCGTCTCCAAGCTCAAGTCCGAGGCCCGCGTCCTCTGATTCGTGTCACCATCAATCTCGAAAATCGAATAACTCGAAAATCGTTATAATTCAGGAGATAGCCATATGGCCAAGATCCTCGTGGTGGCTGAACAGCAGAACGGCCAACTCAAGAAGAGCACCCTCGCAGCGGTCACGCTCGCGAACCAGCTCGCCTCCCGCGTGGGCGGCGGCTTCGACTTCGTAGCAATCGGCAAGGGCATCGGCGGCGTCGCCGACGCGCTCCAGGGCTACGGCGCCGAGACCATCCACACCATCGATGGCGCAGCCTTCGACAACTACCTCGCCCAGCCCTACACCGCCGCCGTCAAAGCAGCGGCAGCAGCGTCCGGCGCGGACTTCATCGTGGCCCCGGCCGGCACCTTCGGCAAGGACCTGATGCCGCGTGTCGCCGCCGCTCTCGGCGCCGGCATGGTCGCCGACTGCCTCGCACTCGCCGACTCGGGCGTCGCCTTCAAGCGCCCGATGTTCGCCGGCAACGTCATCGCGACCGTCAAGGTCAACACGGCGAAGGCCGTCATCACGGCGCGCGTCGCCGAGTTCGACGTGGCCGAAAAGACCGGCGGCACCTCAAAGGTGAACGCGCTGACGGTCGACCCGGGCAACGGCGGCGCCCGCTTCATCAGCGTCGAGACGACCGAGTCCGAGCGCCCCGAGCTCACCGAAGCCGACATCGTCGTCTCGGGTGGCCGCGGCCTGAAAGACGGCGAGACCTTCTGGAAGATCATGAACCCGCTCGCGGACGCCTTCGGCGCAGCGATCGGTGCGACCCGCGCGGTCGTCGACTCGTGGCCCGAGGTGCCCAACGACATGCAGGTCGGCCAGACCGGCAAGGTCGTCGCTCCGAAGCTCTACGTCGCCGTCGCCATGTCGGGCGCCATCCAGCACCTGGCCGGCATGAAGAACTCGAAGACCATCGTGGCCATCAACAAGGACGGGGACGCCCCGATCTTCACCGTGGCCGACTACGGTCTGGTGGGCGACGCCTTCAAGATCGTCCCCGAGCTCATCGCGCAGGTGAAGGCCGCCAAGGCCTGATCTTCTGCGCGCGCCAACCTTCGAAAGCCGGGCTCACCCCCGGCTTTTGTCGTTCAGCCCTTCGCGACCACGGTCCCTTCGCGCGTAATCTCGACCCGACCCGCCTTCAGAAGGCGCCCCACGGCCCGCTTGAAGGCCTTCTTGCTGAGGCCGAAGAGCTCGCGGATCTGGTCCGGATCCGAGTGGTCACCGACCTCGACCCCGCCACGAGCCAAGACCTCGAGCACCCCATCCGCGTCGTCGGCGATGTGGGTATGCGCGAGCCCTCGCAGGCTCACACGCACCTTGCCGTCGGGCAGGATCGCCGCCACGCGGAATCGCGCGCGCTCACCCCGCCCGAGCTCGTGTGGCTCGACCTCCGGCAACAGCGCCAGACGCCGCCGCTCGAGGATCACGAACAACCCGAGCCCACGCTCGAAACGCCAGGACTCGCCCTCGACCCACGACCCGACCTCGAGCTCATGCGGCTCGACGCCCGGCCCTTCGAGCAGCTCGGCCACCCGCATCGTCCCGGCCAATCGCCCACTCGCGTCCAGGAACAACCCGAAGGCATGCCGCTCACCCACCCGCAGGTCACGTGTCTGCTCCGCATGCGGCACGAGCAGCTCCTTACGCAGCCCCCAGTCCACGAAGGCACCGAACTCGACCACCGTCGTCACCCGCAGGAACGCCACCTCGCCCAGCGCCACCTTCGGCTTCACCACCGTGGCCGTCAGGCGGTCCTCGGAATCGAAGTAGATGAACACCTCGAGGCTCTCGCCCACCGCCAGGTCTTCGCGCACCTCACGCCGCGGCAGGAGCACGGTCGGCGGCTTGGTCTTCGCGTCGCCGTCCTCCCGGTACGCCTCGGGCAGCGACAAGGCCGCCCCATACATCGTGAGTCGTTCGACGTTCAGCGTCGCGTATTGGCCGGCCAGGTCAGACAGTTCCATGGCGCCGATACTCCCACGCCCGCGCCCCGAAGGCCATCCCCCTCTCCGACTGTTCGCCTGGTCGCCATCAACGATGTCGGGGTGCGGCTTGACGTGCCCTCGGCACGAAACGCTTCAAGCGACGCAGGGGCAAGGCTTGACTTGCCCTCGATGCATGGGGCGCCCGACCGCTCTCACTCCGACTCGTCGTCCGCCGCGACGAACGCACCACCCGCCTTGAGCGCGTGGTGATGCGCTTCCGCAAGATACGACTCGTCGATATGGAGCGCCGCCGCGTGCTGACGGACCAAGGCCCAGTCGGCCCGCTCGTAGGCCAGCACCAGCGTGAGGACCCCGCCGAGAACACCCTTCTTCTCCGCCAGCGCCGCCTTCAGCGTCAGCGACAGCGGCAACTGGTTGACGAGCTCGCTCATCGATCGGTCCATGATGGCGTCGATGGCCGAGAACAGTCCCAGCATGAAGAGCTCCTCACGTGTCGCCGCCCGGATGGGCGTCGCGAGGTACTCACACATTCGCGCCCGCACCACCGACAGCCGCATCAGCTCGGTCGGCTTTCGTGTCGCGAGCCGCGCGGTCACGACCAGCATCACGAACTGCCGCACCTCGCGCTCGCCCAACAGAATCAAGGCCTGTCGGATCGACTCGACCGGCTTGACGCGCGCGAAGAACGCCGAGTTGATGTAGCGCATGAGCTTGTAGCTCATGGACACGTCGCTCGAGATGAGACCGTCGAGCGTGTTGAAGTCGTGCTCGGGCCGCATCACCTCATGCATCAGCCTGAGCAGCACGATCTTCGAAGGCGCGATATCGGTCCGCGTCATCATCTGGGGCTTGGCGAAGAAGTAGCCCTGGAAATAGGTGCAGCCGACGTCTCTCAACGCCGCGAGCTCCTCCCGTGTCTCCACCTTCTCCGCCAGGAAACGAATCCCGCGTCCCTCGAGCTTCGCGATGTTGGAGGCTATCTCGCGGATGCCCGACGCCCTCACGTCGAACTTCACCATCCATGCGAGATCGAGCAGCGGCTCCAGCTCGGGCGCCATGACGAAGTCATCGAGGACGACCTTGTAGCCCGCAGTCGTGAGGTCGCGGCAGGCCGCGATGACCTCCGCATCGGGTGTCACCGTCTCCAACACCTCGACCACGAGTCGAGACGCGGGGAACATCTTGGGCACCCGTCGCACGAGCAGCTCACGCGTGAAGTTGACGAAGCCGAGCGTGTACCCGACGAGCTCGTCGAAGTCGTTGGCGAAGAAGCTGTGATGCAGGACCTTGGACGTCGCGACATCGCCATCGACATTCGGAAACGCGTTGTTCGGCCCGTCGCGAAACAGGAGCTCATAGCCGGCCAACGCCTCCCCGGGCTTCGAGAGCGGGGCCGTTCCCTGCTCGGACAGCGTGAAGATGGGCTGGCGGGCGACGTGGACATCGGGGCTGTCGCTGGTATTGCTCATCGGATGGGCCACATGGTCGATTTCTCCGGCTGCTTTTCATCATAGAGCGCGTAAACCCGTGCCCCTGGCACTCTCAACTCTGGACGAACCCTGAACCGCGCGACCGAGCCCTCGCGCTGGACGCCATCGGCGCTCCGGTAGGTGAACGTGATGCGATGCGGCGAGCGCCCGTTCACCTTGATGCGGTGGTCCACCGACACGTCTGTCACGAGGGCCTCCGTGGCCACACCATCTCGGAACAGGCGCTTGACCCGCCCGATCCGCACGAACCCGATGGTCGCCATGATGCCGCCAACCAGGGTGAAGAGCCCGAGGAAGGCGACCGGCTCAGGCATACCCGAGCTCACCATCGCGATGAGCATCGCGGTCGGAATCCCGCCAAACAGGACGCCGAACATCCGGAAGAAGGCGCCGAAAGGATCGACCTTGCCCCCAAAGCCCCACCCGGTCGGGCGCGGGGTCGGCGGCGGTGGCTCTGCGACGCCGGGCTTGGCCAACGCAAACTGGTCACCGAGCGCCGCGAACATCTTGCCCAGGCCGGCCGGGAGGCTCTCGAGGAACTGTTGCTGTGGACCACCCACGAGCACCGGCTTCTTCATCTGGTAGCGCCCAGCGATGAGGTCATCGAGCCGCCGCCCGAGCTCACGAGCGTCCGCCAGACGTTTGGTCGGGTCGAGCTCGAGCACGTCTCCGAGGATGTCGCGCAGCCCATCCGCCAGCGGTGTTCCGGCCGGCAGATGGTCCTGCCAGTTCAGGCGATTGTTGTCGTCGAGCATGGCCGAAGCAGGCTGACGCGCCATGAGCGCGACCATGAGGACGCCCAGCGAATAGAGGTCACTCGCAGGTGTGGCACGACCCGCGAGCTGCTCGGGCGGCATATAGCCGAACGTGCCCGCGACCGTCGAACCCCCATCATCGGCCGAACGCACCGACTCCTTGACGGCGCCAAAGTCGATGAGGACGAGCCGCTCAGCGTTCGGGCCGTTCGCCCGCCGCATGACATTGCTCGGCTTGATGTCGCGGTGGACGACAGGCGGCGCGAGGCCATGCAGGTAGGTCAGGACCTCACACAGCTCGCTCGCGATGGCGATGATGTCGAGCTGCGAGTGGCGCTTCTCCTTCATCTCGGCTTCGAGCGTGACGCCGTCGATGAGCTCGGTCACGAGATACAGGCCGAGGTGCCGTCCCTCGCCCGCGGTGAAGTCGTCGAAGTAGCGCGGAATACCTCGATGCTCGAGCATCTCGAGAACCGAGGCTTCTCGTTTGAAGAGGTCGTGGGTCTTGAAGTCCTCGAGGCGACGCACGAGGAGCTCCTTGACCGCGACCCGCTCACCGTCCTCGAGTTGAACCGCCTCGAAGGTGGTTCCCCAGGCGCCATGTCCCAGGCGTCGCACCAGCCGGTACCGTCCATCGAGCCGCCAGTCGCGCCCACAGGCCGAACACAGGTCGCCGACAGATGAGGTGTCGCCGCCACAGCTCGCGCAGAGCGTCACCGTATCGCCGGCCGCCTGCGTACCCTGTGACAACCCAGCAACCACCATCGCAACCTCGAGCCCGCCTTGAGTCCCGTTCAACGGAAACGGTGGCCGCAAAATAGTCGATGTCCAAGAACTTCGCACCTGATCCACGCAGACTCTCGGTTACCCCTCGAACACGTCGTCGACAACGGCCCGCAGGCGATGCGTCTGGTTGGCTCCGAGCCCCTGTCCCTTGACCGCTTCGGCGACGAAGGCAACGTCTCTGGCCCGAGTCAGACCCCGGCAACCCCTCGGCATCATCGCCGAACTCGGCCCTACGTTTCAGTCCTGGGACACCGGGACGCATGGCGGGGTCGGGCCTTGACGGAGCTTCGTATACGTGATTCCCTCATCGTTCACTGTGGTGATTCGAGACCGTCTCTCGATGCCCACAGAGTGCAGAAAGGTGTGTCCTACGCCGGACCTGTCGCGTGCGGAGCGACTTCCCGTAGGCATCGAGTCGAGGAGATCACCCATGGTCGACCGCTCTCCGTTTGTCGTCCTGATGGCCGCCATCGCCCTCGCTTCCGTCGCGTGCGCGACCGACGTCCCCACCCCCAGGAGTCGACTCGGCCTGACGGTGGCGCCGCTCTCACTGCCTGGCATCGGTGTCGCCTGCTATGACCTTCGAATCGTCACGGCCTCCGACACCGTCTGGTCCCGTGGCCTCAGCTCGACGACCCTGCTCGGCCATGACCAGACCGCCTTCGCCACGCCGCTCGGGCCGGTCGTCGCCGCCGCGGACACGACAACGATCTGCTCCGATCGATACGGCAGCGGCCCTGGCGGTGACATCACCTACATCGCCCCTTGTGACGCGAGCGCCGCCGCTGACGTGGTCCCGGGCGGCGACGTCCAGAACACGGCCATGCTCTGGGTCGACGGCCTCTATTCCGCCGACCGCGCGACCGAGGTCGGGGGCTGGCAGGACCCATGCCCCAACGGCTGCGCCCTGACCTTCGACTGCCTCGAAAATCAAGACACCGCGGTCGCCTTCGACCTCACCATCATGCGCGACGCGAAACAGGGATTTCTCGATTTCGCCGTCACATTCGATGACATATTCTGCTCCTCCAAACTCGATACCTGTTACCCCAACGACACCCCGACCCTCGATGACGATAGTCGCATCGAGCTCCTCTTCGGCGACGACCAGCAACGCGACTGGACCGCCGTCTTCGGCTTCGCCTGTTCGGCCGGCCCCACGTCGCCGACCACCCTGGCCTACGGCCTCGTCGAGGTGCGCTGCGATGACGGCGTGACCTTCACCATCGACCCGACCCGCCCGCCCGGCTCGAACCACCAGGCGTCCTCTGGCCCCCACACCCTGCACTACGGCATCTATCGCGGCCAGGAGCTCCTCTCGTGTGATGATCCCACCACCGAAAACACCGTCGAGACCTGCAACAAGCTCTACTGGAATCTCGCCTTCGACCTGGCCGACCTCGCCGCCTTGGGCAACTGCCAACTGTCATCCGTCGCGACCGCGTTCAGCGCCGACCACGCTTTCATCGATGGCCTGCCCGTCGGCACAGGTGTCACCTACCCCTACATCAGCCTCGACGCCGAGCTCGCGCTCGCTTGCCAGAACAACGCGTTGAACGACGGGGGCGCGGTAGAAACCACCTATTTTGGCAATGTCGACGGCGTGCCCACACCAATCCCGGTCTGCTCCCAATACGACGGCACCACCGCGACCAACGTGTGTGAGCTCGCGTGCACCTGCCCTGCTGGCATGTTGCTCGACTCGGACCTCGGCACATGCAGCATCTCGGGAACCGCAGAGCCTATCGTCAACGAGGACCAACTCTCCGTCTGCCCGGGCAACGCGCACCCCGCGTACTCGATGAACGGCGCACACTTCCACTCGAGCTTCCTCCCCGGCAGCGACGAGGGCAACGGATGCCAGGACCCGGACCGCTGCGTCGAGGTGCGGACCGAGCCCTGGCTCGGCTACCTGAGCGACGTCGGCGTGTGGGCCTGCGGCGCGGGTTCGACTCCCAGCACCCAACCCATCGGCACCTGGATCGGCTTCTCGCGTTGTGTCGACATCACCGAAGCCGGCGACTACCTCATCGGCCTCGCGGGCGACAACAAGGTCCTCCTCCGCCTCGACGGGCAGCCGCTCTACGCGTCGACCTACGACGATCAGAACTTCAAGAGCTGGAATGTCTTCAAGGTGCATCTCGACGCCGGCAGCCACACCATCGAGCTCTTCGGTCGCAACAACGGTAGCGTCGCGGCCTTCGGCGCCGAGATCTCCGGCCCCTTCCCGGTAGGTAGCATCGACACCCCGACCGATATGGCCGCCGCTGACTATGCGGGCCGCATCATCTTCTCGACACGTACCCTGCGCGGCTCGACCAGCACCTTCGACACCTCGCTCGACGCCTCGGTGCCGATCGGCACGACCTGCCCCTTCGGCTTTGCGCTCGACCTCTGCGGTGTCGAGCCGATCTGCCGCGGCTCCTATCAGACGCAATGCGACCAGGGCACATGCCTTCCGGAGCACCACCAGAGCCCACTCGACTGCGGCTGCACCCATGAGGTCTGCGGTGTCGGCGAGGTGTGCACTCCCGGCCCCACCGACCTCAACTGCGCCCCGGTGACCACCACCGTTGCGACCACCATCCCGACCCCGCCGCTGGTGTGTACGCGCGACGAGGAATCGAGCCCCGATGAGTTCACCGTGCTCGGCGACATCGCCTACTTCCAGGCCGAAGACGGGGCCGGCCCACAAGGCGAAGGACATGGCGCGGAGCTCTGGCGAACCGACGGCACGACCGCCGGCACCTACCTCGTCAAGGATATCCACCTCGGCCCCGACTCTTCGAGCCTCACCAACCTGACCCAGCTCGGCGCCTACGTGTACTTCGCCGCCGACGACGGAGTATTCGGCCACGAGCTCTGGCGCAGCGACGGCACGGAAGCCGGCACGACCCTCGTCGCCGACATCACCCTCGGCGCAGAGGGCTCCGACCCGGAGCGCCTCACCCCCGTGGGGAGCACCTTGTTCTTCTCGGCCTGGAACGAAGACGCGGGCGGAGCGGACCTGTGGCGGGCCGACGCGGGCGGGGCGCAGTTGGTCATGGCACTCTCGGCCACGGGAGACAGCATCTCCAGCAGTGCTGCCTTTGGTGGGCGACTCTGGTTCACGACCAACAACGACGTCCTCTGGACCAGCGACGGCACCGAGAGCGGAACGGCCCCCTTCCTGGTAGGCGGCGTCGAGATCCGCGCCCGCTCGCTCACAGCGCTGGGGCCGGCGCTCTACTTCGCGGGCACCGACACCTTCGACTGGGAGCCCTGGGTCAGCGACGGCACCCCGACCGGCACCTACCGGGTCGCCAACCTCTCGACGTCCTTCGACTCGAACCCCCAAAACTTCGTATCGCTTGGCGGTGCCACCTACTTCTTCGCCACCGACGGCGCACCCGGCCTCTGGCGCACGGACGGCACAGCCGGCGGCACGGCGCTCGTACGCGCCTTCGACTGGCAGCCGTATATGCTCACCGCCTCGACTAGCCTGCTGTACTTCGCCGCCGAGGACGGGGGCGCCGGGCGCGAGCTGTGGCGTAGCGATGGGACCACGGCAGGAACTTCGATGCTCGTCGACGTCCCCGATGGAGACTTGAACCCCGAAGACCTGACACTCGTCGACGACACACTCTTCTTCGTGGCCAATACCGACAGCGGAGAGGAGCTCTGGGCGTCCGATGGCACGCCGGCTGGCACCGGGCGCGTGAGTGAGATCGACCGTCGCCCGAACGACGGCGGAAGCCTCGGTGACCTCACGGCCATGGGCGGCACCCTGCTCTTCTCCGCCGATGACGGCACCCACGGGAGCGAGCCCTGGCGAAGCGACGGCACTGAAGTCGGCACCGGGCTCATCTTGAACATCAATGCCCAATCGGCCGGCTCCGAACCCAACCTGCTGACGAGCTTTGGCGACGATCTCTATTTCATCGCCACCGACTGTGAACACGGCGAGGAGCTGTGGCGCTGGGATGGTGTGCAGCGCACTCTGGTGGCGGACATCGCCAACGGGCCGTTGGACTCCTCGCCCGACTGGCTCCTCGGTATCGGCGACACGCTCTACTTCGCGGCTGACGACGGCGTACACGGCTACGAGCTTTGGCGCACCGACGGCACGACGGTCGGGACCCGCATGGTGAAGGACATCCTGCCGGGGGAGGAGGCTGGCGGAGCGGTGGACCAGGTCGTCGTGGGGACCGTCCTCTACTTCAGGGCCGAAGACGGCGTCCACGGCGGCGAGCTTTGGCGAAGCGATGGCACCGAGGCCGGCACCTACATGCTGAAAGACATCCAGCCCGGTCCAGGCGGCCCGGCCCCGAGCAACTTCACGGTCGTGGGCACGACCCTCTTCTTCACGGCTGACGATGGCACGAGCGGTCGAGAGCTATGGAAGAGCGACGGCACGGCCGCCGGCACCGTCCTGGTGAAAGACATCGAGCCCGCCCTCGGCGACTCGTACCCCACCGAGCTCACCGCAGTCGGGTCAAGCCTCTACTTCATGGCCGTGACCTCCGAACACGGGCACGAGGTCTGGACGAGCGACGGCACCGAGAGCGGCACCCGGCTGGTCGCGGACATCGTCCCAGGCCCCGGCTCCTCGCACCCACAAAGCTTCGCGGCGCTCGGCACGACGGTCCTGTTCAGCGCCGATGACGGGGTGCACGGCGAGGAGCTCTGGCAAACGGACGGCACGCTGTCGGGGACCAGCATGGTCCTCGACATCACGCCTGGCGACGGCGCGTCCTACCCGAACTGGCTCAAAGCGACCGGTCCCGTGGTCTACTTCCTGGCGTCACACGACGGCGGCGAAGAGCTCTGGGTCACCGATGGGACGGCGAGCGGAACGCGGCTGACGAGGGACATCGTCGCGGACGGCGGCTCGGACCCGAACGCGCTCATCGCCCACAATGGCATCGCCTACTTCAGCGCCGACGATAGAGCCCACGGCTACGAGGTCTGGAGCAGCAACGGCACGGCGTGGGGCACGAACCTGCTCTACGAGGTCACACCCGGACCGGACGGCTCCGATCCCGAGCTGTTCGTCGTCAATGGCGACACGCTCTACTTCGTCGCCCATCACCCCTATCTCGGAACCGAGCTCTGGCGCGTCGCCATCTCGCCCTGAAGCCGGGGAACCTATCGCGGGTCCCCGGGCCTCGGGCCAGCTTTCACCCTTCGAGGACGTCGTCGACAAAGGCCCGAAGGCGATGCGTCTGGTCGGCTCCGAGCCCCTGTCCGATGAAGGCCGCTCCGGCGACGAAGGCGTGTAGGAAGGCCGCGGCGAGCGTTATCCACATGGGCCAGGCCGAGCCCCCCGCCGCCGCCGAGCCGATGCCCCACATGAGCCCACCCACGCCGATCATGGCGATCAGCATGTGGAAGAACATGAACGTGGTCCAGACCTGCGGCTGGGGTCCGATTCGCCCGTGCACCACGGTCTTGCCGTCCAGTCCCTCGACGCGCAGGTCCATGGACGGCGACCAGGTCGTGACCTCCGGGGCCGGCATCCCGACCTGCAAGACATCGTTTCGGACCTTCGCCACCACGTCCACGTCGGGTCGGACGAGCGCCGCTTTGAAGTCGGCGAGCACCAGGTCTGGCGGCCGGTCGACGACCACCTCGAAGACGGGTCGCAGCCGAGGCCCCGAGACCCTGACCCGCGGGCGCGACATCCAGGTCTCGCTCGTCCTGCGAAAACCATAGTCGACGGGGAGGCGTGGACCGCGTCCGCCGCGCTCGAGGATCTCCGCCCACAGCTCTTGCATCTGGATGGCTTCGACCTCCAGGACGTAGCGCTGCTCGCCGTCGTCACCGGACTCACTCGATACGAGCCTGCACTCGAAGGCCTGCACGGCTTCGCTGACGATGGGCGGCGCGATACTCTTGTCGGCCCCTGGTTCGCGTGACGACGGGCGTAATGAGAACACACTGCGCGCCATCTTTTCGGCCGATGTGAGCGGGAGCGCCAGGACCCGGCAATTGGCCAGGTAGTCTGGGCGGTCGGGGATGAAGTTCACGCTGACACGACCGCTGCGCATGAGGTTCGCGGCCGTCTTCGAGCCGGGCTTCATGACCAGCATGAGGCGGTGGCCGTGCTCACCGACGAGCGGGAAACACAAGCTGTAGGGGGCGAGGTTGGCCGTGCCGTCTGGGTTGGTCGTCGCGAGCAGGACGACCGGCATCGGATAGAACGCCGAGCTCTGGAAGAAGCGCGGGCGCAACGGGACCTCGACGAAGCGGGCCCCGAGGTCTGGAGAGTGTCGTTGCGACGATGCTGCACCTGGAGCCCCGAGCGGCGAGACGAAGGACGATGCGGACACGCTGGTGCTCCGATGTTGAGTGGATGCGGGAGACCCGATGGTGACGAGGCTCGTTTTCGAGGGACGCCGCGAACCGACGGTAGCGCCGCCGCGAAGCCTCGTCACGCCCACCCGACAAACGTGTGTAAGAGCGAGTCAAATCAAGGACTACACCGTTGACGCGATGGAACGTTGACCGGGCTGGACGCGAGGGATAGGTTTGCCCTGTGAGGCTTGCGGACTCACTGCCTTGAGGAGGCATCACAAACCTCGAGCCACGAGCTCACGACGCGACGGACAGAGCAGACCGCTCTGAGCCCTCGCGAGCGCTGGGCGCGATGGTCAGCTCCTCGTTCACGTCACGAACACCAAGGAACCATTATGAAGGTCCTGCGATTGCGTGTGCTCGCGCCTCTCTCCCTCCTGGCTCTCGGCGCATGTGCGGAGTCGGGCTCCGAGCCGGCCGGCCCGGGCTTGCAGATCTCCGTCGCGCCTTTGCAGCTGCAAGGGATCTCGGACGCCTGCTACGACATCCTCATCGAGAGCTCGACGCCCGACGGCGTGGGCGGCACCAATGACGTCGTCAGCCTCACAAACATCTGCGCCTCGCAATACGGCTCTGCCGCGGGCGGAGACATCACCTACATCGCCCCCTGCGATGCCTCGGTCGATGACAACTGGGTCACCGTCTGGCCGGAGCTCCTCGGGACGCAGGGCGCGCTCACCGACTGGCAAGACCCCTGCGGCACCGACGGCTGCCAGCTTCAGGTCGCCTGCAACGAAAACGAGGACACCCTTGTCGAGTTCAACCTCACCATCATGCGCGAGGCCAACCAGGGCTTCTTCGACGTCGCCGTGAACTTCTCCGACATCTTCTGCTCCGCCAAGGTCGACTGCCGATACGGCCCGAGCTCAGGCGCACCCCAGGGCAGCTGGATACGCTCCGTCCACGGGTCCGACGGCAAGAGGACCGCGACCGCCGTCATGGCCTTCGCATGCACAGGCGGCAATGCCCCGGAGAGCGCAGGTGCGACCCACCTCTACGCCTCCAACGCCCGGGTCTCGTGCGACCCTGACAACGACCCGGGGACACCGAGGGTGAGCTACGACGTGGTCGTGGACTCACCGGGCAACGTCTACACGACGAACCCGGATGGCCCCATCGATCAAGCCATGGTGTTCATGGGCGCCGAGGCTCTTTCGTCGGGCGGCACCAACCTCGGCAAGGTCTACTGGAACGTCGCCATCGGGCTCGACGAGCTTGCCCCGCTGGAAGGTTCGCCGGCTGACGCCGCTCCGCAGATCGCCGACGGCCGGGGCTGCGTATTGGAGTTCACCGCCACGGCCTCGGAAGGCCCGCTCGACCTCGACGTCGGGAACGCCTTCCTCTCCTACCCCTTCATGGTCGCCAATGTGCAATTGACCGACTCGACCGGCACCCTCGTCTGCGACCAGAACCCACTCAACGGCTCGGAGTCGGATTTCACGACCGTGTACATGAGCGCGATTCCCGCTGCGATTTCCGCAGGTTGGTCACTCAACGCCGCGAGCGCCGCCGCTGGGCAGGCCGCCCCGACCACACCCGTGGACGTGCCGGATGAACCTCTGACGGAAGGCTTCTACTTCAGCGTCGCCCCCACGTTCGCGGCCTATAGCCTCTCGTCTGTGAACCCCAACGTCGCCGTCTGCGGCAGCCAGTTCTTCGCGACGCTCGAGGACGCCTGCAACTGTCTCCCGGCGACCTGGCAAGAAGAGGACTGGATGGGCCTGGCCGACAAGACCCTGTCGCTCCGCGGCGTCGCGGCCGACCCCATCAACTACCAGAATTGGCGGGGAACCGGGGTCGTTGGCGCCTGCCAGTACTTCGAAGGTAACGAGATGGGCGGCGGCCCCGGGAATGCCTACGTCTTCCACAGCACCATCGATGGCGTTCAAGACACCGGCAACTTCGACCTCCACCTGATGGCCTCGGCGGAGTGGCAGAACCTCTACTACCTTCCGGCGACGCTTCAGGTCCTGGACGCGGACGGAGAGACCTGCGTCGTCGAAACGGACAACGAGGTCAGCTGCTACGAGCAGGCGGAGATGTCGACCGCCTCCTTTGCTGCGCGCCTCCCCGCGGGCCTCTTGGCCACGTCCATCGCGCTGAGCTCGTCGACGGCCTGCGTCATCGATCTCGAAGGCACGCTCCAGTGCTGGACGTCCGACGGCTCCGCGCCGACCACCCCGACCCTCACTGATGACCTCGTGAGTATCACCGCGGGCAGTGGTCACATCTGCGCCGTCGACGCCTTCGGAAACGCCGACTGCGCTGGCGTGATCGCCTTTGGTGGACCGGTGGATCCAACGGTCTCCACGGGCTGGAAGACCATGTCCGCGGGCAACTGGCATACCTGCGGAATCAAGTCCGACGACACCGTCGCTTGTTGGGGCCGTGCGACCGGATGGCCGCACCCCAACCCGCCGGCCGCTCAGACGGCGACTCATATCGTCTCCGGCTATGCGAATGTGTGCCTGATCGAGAAGACCACCAATGACGTCAAGTGCTGGGGAGCGTATCCGGGTGCAAGCTCGGTCCCGGTACCTGCCGGGCTCAAAGCGAAGCAGCTCGTGCACCTGGATGGACAGAACGTGTTCTGTGCGACCGACATGAACGACCTGGTCACCTGCTTCGGTGCGACGGCCGGCCGCACGACGCTGCCAGCCAACACCACAGCCAGCAAGCTCGTCGGTACCGCCCTGGGTGTGGTCGTCATCCCGTAGCACCGCCGCTCGTCCTCGGGGCCCGGACGCGCTGAGGTGCGCCGGGCCACCGCGGGGCGTGGGAAACGCCATCTCGCACCGACGTGCGGGCCTGAAATATGCGGGAATAACGGTCGCGCGGCTCATGAACCTCGTTTACAAACGCGGCGCTTCCGCTCCAGGATCGCGGGCTCCGGCACTGCCGGCCCGCTTCGTGGCCGGTCGCCCGAAGCCATCTCGACCGAGGTCCTGCCCATGTCCGACATCCGCGTCCTTCACACCGCACGAACCCTTCGCGCTTCCCTCGCCGTCATCACGATGGGCCTGGCTTTCGCGAGCGTCACCGGCTGCAACACGCCGGGCAGCGGCAGCCCTCAGCTCCCAGCGCAGTGCTACAACGGCGTCCAGGACGACAACGAGACCGGCCTCGACTGCGGCGGTCCCTGCCTGTCCTGCGCGTTCGCCCTGTGCGGCAACGGGGTCCTCGACGTGAGCGAGGCCGACGTCGACTGCGGCGGAGTCTGCGCGGGCTGTGGGGGCGGCAAGTCGTGCTCCGTCGCGCGGGACTGCGCGTCGGGCAACTGCGATGCTGGCCTTTGTGGAGACCCGGCGGCCTGCAACGATGGCATCAAGAACGGCGACGAGACCGACCTCGACTGCGGGGGGAGCTGTAGCGGGTGCGGGGCCGGACGCACATGCGAGACCGTCAGCGATTGCCTTTCGGACGTATGCGAGGGCAACACCTGCGCCGAGCCCGAGAGCTGTCGGGACGGCCTGCAGGGCCCCGACGAATCCGACGTCGACTGCGGCGGCCCTTGCCGCGCGTGCGCCACCAATCGCCTCTGCGATGCCGACCCCGACTGCTTGTCGGCCGTCTGCGTCAACGGCGTCTGCCGGGACCCGTCGTGCTCGGACACGCGGCGCAACCAGAACGAGACGGACGTCGACTGCGGCGGGGGCTGCCCGGATTGCCAGGACGGTCGACGTTGCGTCGGCAGCGACGACTGCATGAGCGGGTCGTGCGACGAGGGCCGCTGCGTGAGCTGCACGGACGGCATCAAGAACGGCGACGAGAGCGGCGTCGACTGCGGCGCGAGCTGCGCCCCGTGCCAGGATGGTGGGTCCTGCACGGTCGATGGCGACTGCTCGACGGGCAAGTGTGACCGCGGATTCTGCTGCACACCGAACGCATGTGGTGCCTGCGCGGCGCTCCCGACGGAGGTCTGCGACGGCATCGACAACGACTGCGACGGGATCACGGACGACCCCACCGAGATCGGTTCACGACCCGGCTGTGTCGGGGTGCGTGGGGTCTGCGTGGGCGCTCGTTCGAGCTGCCGCGGCGACGATGGGTGGACCTGCCAGGAGTCCGATTTCCAGAGCCATTCGGACATCTATGAGGCTGACGAGGCCACTTGCGACGGGCTCGACAACGACTGCGACGGACTGGTCGACGATGGCGTCACCAACGCCTGTGGCCGCTGTGGTCCGGTCCCGGTCGAGACCTGCGACGGGCTCGACAACGACTGCGACGGGCAGACGGATGAGATCGCGCAGTGCGCCGCGTGTTCGACGACCTCCTTCGTGATGAACAGCTCGACCGACTCCGATAGCTTCCGATATCTCGAACCTCAAGCTATTGCGCTCCTGCCCAACCAGACGGCAGTCATCGCCAGCGACAGCGGCTTCACAGTGACGGTCGAGACGATCGAGCCCACGAGCACGATATTGACGAGTCGCGGGACCAGCAGGCCCGCACGCATCACCCGCGTGGGCAGCGACCTCTTCATGATCTACGGCGAGTCGGGCGGCGCCAACGCCTGGAAGGCCGAGCGGATCTCGGCCACGGGCACTTCGCTGCGCACCTGGAGCCAGGTCTTCCCGTTCGCCTACACCGTCGCGAGCATCGCCGGCTCATCCAACGAAGTGCTCGTCCTCGCCACCGACACAGACTTCGACGACGAGAACAACTTCTACCAGGTGCACGAACGGCGACTGGTCGGCACCGAGCTCACCACCTCGTCATTGCTCGGTCGCACCAGCGACTCGTTCAACCTCGGCGCCGCGATCGTCGACGGGACCCCGGTCCGACTGTTGATCTTCAACGATGGCTCGACCCAGCGGCTCCGGAGTCTCTGGGGCACCTCGAACCCGGTCAACATCGTCGAGACCAGCTCGAGCTTCAGCGCCGTGCTCGCCCCGGACAACAAGTTCCATATCTTCGCCGGCGTGCCCTCGCAGCACTTCGTCGGCACCAACAACAGCTGGGCGCGCACCACGACCTCGAACGAGGCCCCCTTTGGCAGCATGAGCTACGTGGGAGTCCTGCCGACAGGCGAGCCGGTCGGGATCATGACCAACAACTCCAGCGTGGATGTCCTCCTGCTCCGCAACGGGCGCTGGACGACCAAGACCATCTACACGGCCACCGCCGGCAAGCGTGTCAACAGCGCAGGCTTCGTCGTCGACACCTACGGTCGAATGCACGTCGCCTTCACGACGGAGGACGATGTGAACGTCCTCGAGCGCTCGGCCCTTCACGGCCTCATCGCGTGCCCACGCTTCTGAAGTTCGTGCGAGCTCGTTGCAATCAGACCTGATTTGGTGCGATCCACCGCCTCATCCACCTGGCAGCAGGCCGGATGCAGGCGGGCGTCGTCGACCAGGCGCCTCTTCCGCCACATCCATCGGAGAGGCTCATGCGCGACGACATCTCCCTACCTCCCGCGTCCTCGGCACACCTCTGGCTCGCAGTCGCTGCGGCCGCTATGTCGGTCGGCTGTGGCGACTCCGCTGTTGGGGGTGGTGGGCCTGATGGGGATGGCGGGCCTGGTGGGGATGGTGGCCCTGATGTGGATGTCGAGGCCGACGCAAACGACGACGCCGACGACACACTCGGCACGGTGGACACAGACGTCGACACGGCCCAACCCGAAACCCGCCCGGGCACCATCACCGTCCTCGCGGGAGACTCTGACCGGGGCCACGCCGATGGTCCGGGACCTCGAGCTCGGTTCCAAGGCGTGACCGCGCTGTGCCACCACGATGGGCACGTCTACACCAGCGATACCTTCGCCGGCACCCTCCGCAAAGTCGACCTCGAGACCGGCCACACGACCACCCTGGCCGGCGTCGCAGGCCGCCTCGCCTTGTCCGATGGCCCTGCCGCGGACGCCCGCTTCGCAAGCCCACGCGGCCTCGCCTGCCTGTCCGATGGACTGCTCGTCGCCGACTCAGGGGCCCTGCGTAAGGTCGCCTGGGACGGCATGACGACCACCGTCGCAGGCTTTCCCGGGACCGCCGGCAACATCGACGGCGACGCAGGCGATGCGCGCCTTGGCTACCTCATTCACGACATGGCCGTGAGGTCCGATGGCCGCGTCGTCTTCAGCGACCGCTCGAACGACGCCCTTCGTGAGGTCGACCCTGCGACCTGGCGCGTGACGACCCTCGTCTCGAACCTGTCGGGACCGGGTGGTGTGGCCATCGACCCGGCAGCGCCAGACATCGCCTGGGTGGCCGAGACCTTCGCCGACCGGCTCATTCGTGTCGACCTCACGACCGGCCTCTTCACGCCGTTCATGCTCGATGGTCTGACCCTCGACACCCCACAGGGACTCGACGTTGCGGATAGCCGCGCATGGGTCGTGGGTTTTGGTCCGGACCTCCTGCAGGTCGACCTCGTCTCGGGTCGCGCCCAACGGCTGAGCCGCGCCTTTGGTGGCTCCTTCGGCTCGCCGGCCTTCGTTCCGGGCGAAGACGAGAACCGGCTGGTCTATGCGGAGCTCGAGCGTTCGGCCCTACGACAGTTCGCCTTGTCGTCCAAGGTCGACCTCCCGCTCGCGGGCCCGACCCAACCGACGGGCTTCGTCGATGGCGCGCGCGACGTCGCCCGCTTCGGGCTCCTGCTCGGAATCACGCGCAGCGGCAACACCCTGTTTCTCGCCGACGAGTACGGGCTCCGAAGGGCTCGTGTGCAACGTTTCGCCGCCGACACCGGGCTCGAGGTCGACACGCTCATCCCCGTGGACGAAGCGCTCCTCACGGGTCCAACGGGCGTCACCGTCGACGAGGCGGCGGGCAGACTGTGGGTGAGCCAGCCGGCTGCGAATCGGCTCTGGGAGCTCGACCTGCCGAGCTCACTTGAGTCGACCAACCCGACCGTCATCTCGAAGCTCGAGACATCGGGCGAGCCCGCCGGACTCGTCATGGGCCCGACCGGCCTGCTGGTCGCCGAGCGCGGCGCCCACCGGATCACCCGCTGGGATGGCGCGTCGCTTGTGCCGTTCGCGGGCGATGGCACACGCGGTAGTCGCGACGGCCCGATGGCCGAGGCACGCTTCGACGAGCCACATGCGCTGGCCTTCGACGCCGACACCAAGCGCCTCTGGGTGGTCGAGCTCGCCGGACGACTACGCATGATCGACCTCACCAACGGGCTCGTCTCGACGGTGCTCGTGCCCGGGACCAGCCCTGTCGACGGACCGGTCGCCTCCGCGCGGCTCAGCTACCCGCTCGGCGTGCTGGTTGCGAGCGACCTGTTCATCTTCGACGGTGACCCGGGCTCCGTCAGGCGCCTCACCTTCGAGGGTGGTGTACCAACCGGGCTCGAGACCGTCATCGGTGCGAGCGGGCTTGGCGGCGGGATGCCTCCGGGTGTGGTCTTCCCGCTCGAAGAGGCCATCATCGGGACCGCGGCAGGAGGTCTTCGTATCGACGACCAGCTACTCGTCATCGCCGAGTACGCGCTCTACCTCGTAGACCTCGGCGACGCTTTCGACATCGGCTCCGAACCGACCACCCCGACACCAGAGGAGTGTGACTTCGAGCTGACCCTCGGCACAGGTGCAACGGCTTTCGAGCCACTGCCTGAGTCGCTCGCCCTGGAGCGCGGAAACCAGGGTCTACAGCACATCTATGTGAGCCTCGGGACCGCGGCCACCAACCTCCAAGAGGGCTTGCACCCGGTGACATTGACCCTGCGCAGCGACGCTGACGAGACCCCAGGGGCGCGTATGACGCTGACCGTTCCCTGGTCGAGTCAGGGCGACTCCCGGGTGGTGACCGGAATGGTATTTGTCATCGAGAACCCGACGCCGCTCCTCGGAGTGCCGTTGACGCTGACGGCCAGCGTTACGCAGGCGGAGGCGACCGGGTGCGCTGTGGCCCCGGTCACCCTCCGCTGGTAGGTGTGGCTCCTCAGGAGTCCTGGTGGGCGTGGCAAGCGACGACCTCGGTCATCGCTGCACCCGTCGACTCAGGTCCTGGACTTGCCCTCTTTGCCACTGTGGTTGGGCTTCTCCTGGTGCGAGCTGACCTCCTTCGGGTCGTGCTTGCGGCTCGTGTCGTGCTCGCTCGGCGCATGCTTCTTGTTGGCGTCCTTCGCATCGTGCTTCTTACCCGCATCGTGCTCATTCGGCAGATGGTTCTTGTCAGCGTCTTTCAGGTGCATCGGCTTGCCCGGCATATCGGCCTGGTTCGCGGTCTGCTTCTGATTGTTGTCGAGATCGTGGTTCAGGTCGGCCTTGGGGGCATCCATTGGCGAAGTCGGAGTTGTCATGGTTGTTCCTCGATGGTGCAGTGGCGCATGTGGTGGTTCTTGATGCCGGCGGTGCGAGCGACGAATTCGGTGGCGCGCGCGACGGTATCTGCGGAGAGTGACAGGCACTCTCGCGAGTCGATGGCTGAGCGTTCTCAGTCCGTGGCGTCGTCGATGGCATCCACGACGGCATCCTTGGCATTCTTCGCTGCGTGCTTCACGTCCGCGATGGCTCCCTTGACGTTACCCTTCGCGACGTCGACTTTGCCCTCGCGCACCAGCTTGTCGTTGCCGGTGGCCTTGCCGACTGCCTGCTTGATCTTGCCCTTGGTCTTGTCGAAGATTTCACCCATCTGATCGCTCCTGTGTATGGACTGCGCGCTTGTCACGCGTCGCCGACAGTGAGCAACGCACCTTTCGTGCCATCGCTGGCGCTCAACGAAATCAACAACTTGACGACACGCTGGTTTGCAGAATCGTCGCCCACAACACCATTGTGAACGAGCGGCACACGATGGCAGGACCCGTCGACGAGCCATGACCGCCTCCGACAAGGGCCAGCCCGGGGGCCGGTCCAAACGGGCTATCCAATCAAGAGGATTGACTTTGCTCTTCCGGCGTTGGAGCGTCCGCCCATGCGCTGGCCCACCCTCGTCGTCACCTCGGTCCTGCTCGCCTCGCCGCTCACCGCCTGCGACGACGACGCGGCAACGCAGCCGCCCCCGAGCCAACCCGAAATCCCATCGGGCAAGGGCGACTCCACGCGTATCACCGCCAACTGGAAGCCCCGTATCGATACGATGTGGCTTCATATCGATGTAGCCCTTCGCCGCGGCGAAGCGTCGGTCTGGTTCGAGGACGACGCGGCCGCCAGGGGGTCGACGGTTTCGCTCGAAGCGGGTGGGCTCGTCATCGACGAGGTCTGGGACGACGACGGCCCCCTGCCCTTCGAGCACCGCGCGGGCGCGCTCCACATCGCGCACTCCCCGTCGAAGGGGCCCGTCCACATCGACTATCGCTTCGACGTCGAACAACAAGGCGAGGGCTTCGCCAAGAACGGCTCCACCGTCATCTGGCCCTACTATTGTGGCAACCTCTTCCCCTGTCGCTCGAAGCCGGACGACGGCATGACCTTCGAGCTCACGGTCGGTGGCTTCGGCGACGGCGAGCTCGCCATCTACCCGGATGAGCTGACGGCCGATGCGCCGGCCTACACGTTGGCGTTCGCGGTCGGCAAGTACACCTGTCAAGAGCTCGGCAAGACCGACTTCGGCACCGAGGTCTCGGTGTGCTGGTTGCCCCGCGGCAAGACCAAAGCGCTGGCCGGCGCGCGCCCGCTGGTGAAGGCCTTCGAGTGGCTGGAAGCGACCTACGGCCCCTACCGCTTCGGCAAACAGGTGGCCTCGGTGGCCACCAATTGGGGCGAATCCGCGGCCGGCGGAATGGAGCACCACCCGTTCTGGCACATCGCCACGGGCGAGATGGGCGACCCGGTGACGCATGTCCACGAGGCGGTCCACGGCTGGTTTGGGACGGGTATCCGCATCGCCTGTTGGGAGGACTTCGTGCTCAGCGAGGGCACGACGAGCTACGTGACTGCGCGTGCGCTCGGCGCCGTGACCGACCCTGAGACGGAAGACGCCGTGTGGCAGAGCTATCGCGAGACCCTCGAGTACACGCTCGAGGACGAGGACATCATCGCGTGGCCGACGACCTGCAACAAGGTCGACATCCTGCGCGACGGGCTGTTCTCGAACATCGTCTACATGAAGGGCGCCTTCTTCTGGAAGGAGGTCGCCGAGAACGTCGGACCCGAGGTCCTGGATGCCGTCTTCGCTCGCTTCTACGAGGAGCGCTTCGGCACGCCCGCCCGCATGCAGGAGCTCGTCGACGCCGTTCGGACCGACACCGGCTTCGATACCGGCCCGCTCGTCCAGCGCTGGCTCCGCTCGAAGGGCAATCCCTTCGAGTGAGTTGAGGTCGCTGAATTTCACTTGACGCTCGAGCATCTCGATAGTCGAGATGCTCGAACCTCAAGCATCGGATCAATGCGCTTCGCAGGTGCCATCACCATCGGCGGCCGCCGCGACCTCGGTGGCGGTGAGCGCGCGGTTCCAGATGCGCACCGTGTCGAACTCCCCGACCATGTGCTGGTTGCCAGAACCGGCATGACTGCACCACTTGGGCGCCGGCGGCGTGACGGCGAAGCCGGTGTCGGCCACCGAGGCGACGAGGACACCGTTCTGATAGGTGCTGAAGAAGCCGTCGCCGCGGACGATGGCGATGTGACTCCAGGTGCTGGTCAGGGTGTTGCCAGCGATCGTGGCGCTTGCGCCCGCGTCGCCGCGCACGAGCCAGGAGGCGCTTCCGTTGGTCGCGACGCTCATGCTGACGAGCGGAGTGGTGCCGGTGACGCGGTCGAAGACCCATGCGCCCGTCGTCGAGTCCATACGGACCCAGAAGTCGTAGGTCCAGGGCCCTGTCGATGTGACGTCGGGAATCGCGGTGGCGGCGACACCTGCGGTCGCGCCGCTGACGCCGTTGCATCCGAACGCCTGGCCTGACACGCCGGTCCTGTAGGTGACGTCGTTGTAGACGGTCGCAGTGACGCCGCCGTACGAGTCCTCGCCGTTGCCGTTGCCGGACCAGCAGTGCGCGAGCCCGTCGGGGATCCGGGCGAGGGTCACGTCGAGACCATGGACGACGGGGCTGGCCGAGCTCGCATCGGCGCGAAGACCGACCGCGAAGTCCAGCGTGCCGTTGACGAAGGCGGCCGACCACTGGAGGGCCGGGACGCCCTCGATGTCGGGCATGGTGTTGTGGGCATGCGCGAAGGCGTCTTCGAGGCAGGCCAACCTGCTGTTGTCGCTGCACGAGAACCACTCCTCCGAGGCGTAGGTCTGGGCCCCGTTGAACTGCCACTGGGTGTTGTTCGCGACGAGCGGCGCGCCATCGGTCGAGACGACCCGGACGATGCGGCGCCAGCCGGTGCCCTGGTTCACCTGGAAGGTCTGGCGGTTGTCGAACGACACCGCGAACGTCACATCGCCGGCCGTATCGTCCATGTCGGGTGTCACATTCGATATGCCAAACCAGGTCGCGCTGCCGAGCTGGTCCGCGATGGCGACGCCCCAGTTGTTGGTGTCGAAGGTCGGGGGCTCGGTATCCCACGAGAACATGACGTAGCCGCTGCCGCCGTTGCCGCCCTGGCCGCCGTAGTTGCCACCCGAGCCGCCGCCGCCGCCGTAGGTTCCGTGGCCACCCGGTTGCTTCAGGTAGCCAGGCCCGTCGGGGACGGACGTGGGGTTGCTGCCCCACTGGGTCGCACCCGCGCCGCCGAAGCCCGCCGGGAAGCAGCCGCCGGCCGCGCCGACCTTCCACTTGTCGAGCCCTTCGTTGACGGAGTAGGCGCCGCTACCGGCCGCGCACACACCGGCGACATTGGCGCCAACGGCTCCCTCGATGCCTCCCGCCGCAGTCACGTCGCCCGAAGAGGTCCCGCCCGCCTGTAGGTGCGAGCCGCCACCACCGCCGACCACGAAAACGCCGCCCACATCGATCGACGAGTCGCCACCGGCCGTCGGGGTGCCGCTGCCCTGACCGCCTGCGCCGACGATGAAGTCGATCGTTTGACCCGGGGTGACGACGAAGGTCGAACGCGCGGCGTTGCCGCCTCGTCCGGGGGGGCCGTAGTCGTTCCAGCCGCCGCCGCCGCCGCCGAGCGCGTAGGCGTGGAGCTCGGTCACGCCATCGGGGACGATGAAGGTGCCCGAGGTGTCGAAGCCGATGGTGTTGGCGACGAAGGACAGGGAGCCGTCGCGGACCTCGGTGCGGCGCATGAGGATCTCTTCGGGGGCGTGGAACTCGACGACACACGAGGTGTCGGTGTCGCATCGGGCCGAGTCCTGCACGCAGACCGAGTTGGCGAGGTGGTAGCCTTCGATGCAGGTCGAGCAGGTCGGGCCGGTCGAGCCGGTCGGGCAGTCGGGGTAGAAGGGCGAGAAATCGCCGGCGAGGAGCGCGGTGATCTCGTCGGGGGTGAGGGCACGGGTGAAGATCGCGACCTCGTCGAGGACGCCGTTGAAGTATTCGGCATTCCAGGTTCGACCCACGGTGAACGAGGTGTTCGCCGCGTTGTTGGCGCCGGGGTTGTCGGTGCCGATGACCGAGCCATTGTGGTAGAGGCTACGCACACCGGTCGTGGCGTCATACATGGCGATGACATGGTGGAAGGAGCCGTCGGAAAGCGGCGGCGTTTCCTTGTTGATGTCGGCCCCCCACCAGTAGTTGTAAATGCCGGTGTTGCTCGAGGTTCGGAGCGCGTTCACCCTTTTGCTCGCGCCATAGGAGCCCCAGCCGATGATGCCCTGGCCGCCGTTGGTCGTGGCGGGCTTGATCCAGGCGGAGATGGTGTAGCTGCTATTGCCTGACGGCAGGCCGGCCATACCTGCGGAGCCCCCGCTGTTCATGCCGAGGAAGTCGCCGCTGCCATCGAGCAGGAGGCCGCCACCGCGATGACCGGTGGCGGTGAGCTGGGCGTTGCCAAACGCCGAGAGGTTCAGGCCACGGCCGCTCGAGTCGAGACCGGGGGTAGCGCCATCAAAGGAGTACAGGGCGAGGAGCGAGCTCTCGGGGACACATGTGCCGGAGACGTCAAGATAGTTCGGGTCACATGCACATCCGGCCGAGCCGTCGGTGTCGTAACAGGAGGCGTTGGAGCCGCAGCTCAGGCCGGCGTTGTCGCAAGTCGGGGCGCAAGTTCCGTTGTTGTCGTTGTCCTGGTGGCCTGCTGCGCAAGAGGCGCAGGTCGCCCCGGCGTAGCCCGCCGCGCAGTCACAACCGGCCGACCCGTCCGCGTCGCTGCACGTGCCGTTGGCGCCGCAGCTCAGGTTCGAGGTCGCGCACGTCGGCGTGCACACACCGTTGAGGTCGTTGTCCTGGTAGCCGGTCGAACAGGTCGCGCAGCTCGGGCCTTCGTTGCCCGTACCGCAAGCACAGTCGGCCGAGCCGTCTGCGTCGCTGCACGTGCCGTTGGCGCCGCAGCTCAGGTTCGAGGTCGCGCACGTCGGCGTGCACACACCGTTGAGGTCGTTGTCCTGGTAGCCCGCCGAACAGGTCGCGCAGCTCGGGCCTTCGTTGCCCGTACCGCAAGCGCAGTCGGCCGAGCCGTCCGCGTCGCTGCACGTGCCGTTGGCGCCGCAGCTCAGGTTCGAGGTCGCGCACGTCGGCGTGCACACACCGTTGAGGTCATTGTCCTGGTAGCCCGCCGCACACGTCCCGCAGGTCGCTCCAGCGTAGGCCGTCGTGCAGTCACAACCGACCGAGCCATCGGCGTCATTGCAGCTTCCGTTCGGGCCACAGTCGAGGCCCGAGGTCGCGCAGTTCACAGCACACACATCGTCGCCGTCCTGGTCCTGGTAGCCCGCGGCGCAGCCGTCGCAGGTCGCCCCGGCGTAGCCGGTCGCGCAGTCACAACCGACCGAGCCGTCGCCATCGTTGCAGGTACCGTTCGGGCCACAGTCGAGACCCGACGTCGCACAGTCGACCGTGCAGATCCCATTGTTGTCCTTGTCCTGGTAGCCGGCAGAACACGTCGCGCAGGTCGCACCCTCGTTGCCAGTGCCGCACGCACAACCGGCAGAGCCGTCGGTGTCAGTGCACGTCCCGTTCGGGCCGCAGTCGATCCCCGAGGTCGCGCAGTCGGCGGTGCAGATCCCATCGCCATCATTGTCTTGATAACCGGCCGAGCACGTCGCGCAGGTCGCACCCTCGTTGCCAGTGCCACATGCACAACCGGCCGAGCCGTCCGCGTCCGTGCACGTTCCGTTCGGGCCGCAGTCGATGCCGGAAGTCGCACAGGTCACCGCACAGACATCGTCGGCATCATTGTCCTGGTAGCCCGCGGCACAAGTTCCGCAAGTCGCTCCAGCGTAGGCCGTCGTGCAGTCACAACCGACCGACCCATCGCCATCGTTGCAGGTCCCGTTCGGGCCGCAGTCGAGGCCCGACATCGCGCAGTTCACAGCACACACATCGTCGCCGTCCTGGTCCTGGTAGCCCGCGGCACATGCGTCGCAGGTCGCACCGGCATAGCCGGTCGCGCAGTCACAACCGACGGAACCATCCCCGTCGTTGCAGGTCCCGTTCGGCCCACAGTCGAGACCTGACGTCGCACAGTCGACCGTGCAGATCCCATTGTTGTCCTTGTCCTGGTAGCCGGCAGAACACGTCGCGCAGGTCGCACCCTCGTTGCCAGTGCCACACGCACAACCGGCAGAGCCGTCGGTGTCAGTGCACGTCCCGTTCGGGCCGCAGTCGATCCCCGAGGTCGCGCAGTCGGCGGTGCAGATCCCATCGCCATCATTGTCTTGATAGCCGGCCGAGCACGTCGTGCAGGTCGCGCCCTCGTTACCGGTGCCACATGCACAACCGGCCGATCCGTCCGCGTCAGTGCACGTTCCGTTCGGGCCGCAATCGATGCCGGAAGTCGCACAGGTCACAGCACAGACATCATCGCCATCGTGGTCCTGGTAGCCCGCCGCACAACCATCGCAGGTCGCTCCGGCGTAGGCCGTCGTGCAGTCACAACCGACCGACCCGTCGCCATCGTTGCACGTCCCGTTCGGGCCGCAGTCGAGACCCGAGGTCGCACAGTCCACAGCACAGACATCATCACCATCGTGGTCCTGGTAGCCGGCGGCACAACCATCGCAGGTCGCGCCGGCGTAGCCCGTCGCGCAGTCACAACCGACCGAACCGTCCGCGTCAGTGCACGTTCCGTTCGGGCCGCAGTCGACCCCCGAGGTCGCACAGTCGACCGTGCAGATTCCATTTCCGTCATGGTCTTGGTAGCCCGCCGAGCAAGTCGCGCAGGTCGCACCCTCGTTGCCGGCGCCACACGCACAACCGGCCGAGCCGTCGGCGTCTGTGCACGTCCCGTTCGGACCACAGGCGATGCCCGAGGTCGCGCAGTCGGCGGTGCAGATCCCATCGTCATCATTGTCTTGATAGCCGGCCGAGCACGTCGTGCAGGTCGCACCCTCGTTACCGGTGCCACATGCACAACCGGCCGATCCGTCCGCGTCCATGCACGTTCCGTTCGGGCCGCAGTCGATGCCGGAAGTCGCACAGGTCACCGCACAAACATCGTCGCCATCGTGGTCCTGATAGCCGGCTGCACAACCATCGCAGGTCGCTCCGGCGTAGGCCGTCGTGCAGTCACAACCGACCGACCCGTCGCCATCGTTGCACGTCCCGTTCGGGCCGCAGTCGAGACCCGAGGTCGCACAGTCCACAGCACAGACATCATCACCATCGTGGTCCTGGTAGCCGGCGGCACAACCATCGCAGGTCGCGCCGGCGTAGCCCGTCGCGCAGTCACAACCGACCGAACCGTCCGCGTCAGTGCACGTTCCGTTCGGGCCGCAGTCGACCCCCGAGGTCGCACAGTCGACCGTGCAGATTCCATTTCCGTCATGGTCTTGGTAGCCCGCCGAGCAAGTCGCGCAGGTCGCACCCTCGTTGCCGGCGCCACACGCACAACCGGCCGAGCCGTCGGCGTCTGTGCACGTCCCGTTCGGACCACAGGCGATGCCCGAGGTCGCGCAGTCGGCGGTGCAGATCCCATCGTCATCATTGTCTTGATAGCCGGCCGAGCACGTCGTGCAGGTCGCACCCTCGTTACCGGTGCCACATGCACAACCGGCCGATCCGTCCGCGTCCATGCACGTTCCGTTCGGGCCGCAGTCGATGCCGGAAGTCGCACAGGTCACCGCACAAACATCGTCGCCATCGTGGTCCTGATAGCCGGCTGCACAACCATCGCAGGTCGCTCCAGCGTAGGCCGTCGTGCAGTCACAACCGACCGACCCATCGCCATCGTTGCAGCTTCCGTTCGGCCCACAGTCGAGGCCCGACGTCGCACAGTTCACAGAGCAGACATCATCGCCATCGTGGTCCTGGTAGCCGGCGGCACAACCATCGCAGGTCGCGCCGGCGTAGCCCGTCGCGCAGTCACAACCGACCGAACCGTCCGCGTCAGTGCACGTTCCGTTCGGGCCGCAGTCGACCCCCGAGGTCGCACAGTCGACCGTGCAGATTCCATTTCCGTCATGGTCTTGGTAGCCCGCCGAGCAAGTCGCGCAGGTCGCACCCTCGTTGCCGGTGCCACACGCACAGCCGGCCGAGCCGTCGGTGTCAGTGCACGTTCCGTTCGGGCCGCAGTCGATCCCCGAGGTCGCGCAGTCGGCGGTGCAGATCCCATCGCCATCATTGTCTTGATAGCCGGCCGAGCACGTCGTGCAGGTCGCACCCTCGTTACCGGTGCCACATGCACAACCGGCCGATCCGTCCGCGTCAGTGCACGTTCCGTTCGGGCCGCAGTCGATGCCGGAAGTCGCACAGGTCACAGCACAGACATCATCGCCATCGTGGTCCTGGTAGCCCGCCGCACAACCATCGCAGGTCGCTCCAGCGTAGGCCGTCGTGCAGTCACAACCGACCGACCCGTCGCCATCGTTGCAGGTCCCGTTCGGCCCGCAGTCGAGACCCGAGGTCGCACAGTTCACAGCACAGACATCATCACCATCGTGGTCCTGGTAGCCCACCGCACAACCGTCGCAGGTCGCACCGGCGTAGCCAGTCGCGCAGTCACAACCGACCGACCCGTCCCCGTCACTACAAGTCCCATTCGGCCCGCAGTCGACCCCCGAGGTCGCACAGTCCACCGCGCAGACACCATCACCATCGCGGTCTTGATACCCCGCCGCGCAGCTCTCGCAGACGCCGCCCGTATACCCCGTCGCGCAATCACATCCGACGGATCCATCCGTATCCACACACGTCCCGTTCGCCCCACAGTCGACCCCGGACGCGGCGCACGTCGGCGTGCAGACGTCGTCGCCATCGTTGTCCTGGTAGCCTTCGGCGCAGGCCTCGCATGTCGCTCCAGCATAGCCCGCCGAACAATTGCACCCGGCACTTCCGCTGGCGTCCGTGCACGCACCGGCAGTGCCGCAGTCGATTCCCGACGTGGCACAATCGGGCACACACACGCCGTTGCCGTCATTGTCCTGATAGCCCGCCGCACAAGCCTCGCAGCTCGCACCGACGTTGCCGGTTCCACACACACAACCCGCCGACCCGTCGCTGTCCGCACACGTCCCGTTCGGACCACAGCTCACACCCGACGTTGCACACGTCGCCGCACACACGCCGTCGCCGTCGTTGTCCTGGAACCCGTTCGCGCACATGCCACACGTGGGCCCCGTGTATCCGGTCGCGCAGTCGCACCCGACCGACCCGTCGCCGTCATTACACGTCCCGTGCGCCCCGCAGCTCAAGCCCGAGCTCGCGCAGTCGGCCTCACATGTGCCACCGCCGTCGTTGTCCTGATAGCCGACCGCGCACCCGTCACAGGCCGCCCCGGCATATCCCGACGAGCAATCGCAACCCGCCGAGCCGTCCGCATCTGCACACGTCCCGTGCGCCCCGCAGCTCACACCCGAGGTCGCGCAATTCGCCGCGCAGACCCCGTCGCCGTCATTGTCCTGGAACCCGGCCGCACAACCCTCGCAGCTCGCGCCGGCATATCCCGCCGCGCACTCGCAGCCCGCCGAGCCATCCGCGTCCACACACGTCCCGTGTGACCCGCAGCTCACACCCGAGGTCGCGCAGCTCGGCGCGCACACCCCATCGCCATCGCCATCCTGGTAGCCGACGGCACAGCTCTCACAAGCCGCCCCAGCGTACCCGGTCTGGCACACACACTCGGCCGTGCCGCTGCTGTCCGAGCAGCTCCCATGGGCCCCGCAGCTCACGCCAGACGTCGCACAGGTCGGCGCACAGACCTCGTCGCCATCGTTGTCCTGGGCACCCACCGGGCACCCCGGGATCCGAACCGATACGACATTTGACCAATCCGACACGCCATAACGATTCTCGGCGCGTACGCGATATAGATAGGTCGACCCAGCGACCACATTCGAGTCGCTGATCGTCGACACATTGAGCGTCGTCGTCCCGAGCACTTCGAAACCAACGCCCGCGTCGCGCTCGACCGTGAAGCTCTCCTCGCTGTTGCTCGCGTCGACCCAGCTCAACATGACCGCCGCGTCCACGACCACACCGACGAGCTCGGTCGGCACCGCGGGCGACTCTCCGACCGGCCCGGTGGACACGACCTCGGTCTCCTCGAACTCGCCGTTGCCCGTCTCATCGACGCCTACGGGCATGGGTGCGCCCTCGCCTTCCCACTCGCTGACCTCGACCTGCACAGCACCTTGGGCTGGCGCCACGATCTCAGCCGCGAACGTGTCCTCGCCCTCACCGGTCGATCGCGTCACTTCGATCTCGAGCGGCACGTCACCCTCGGCGCGCGCCTGGATCCCCGCGTCGCCCGTCTCCGGGTCGACCTGCATTCCGACCGACGTCACCGCCATCCCTTCCGGCAGCTTCAGCTTCACGACCGTCTGCGTGCCGCTCTTCGTGACCCGCGTCATGGACAGCGTCGGCCCCGAAGTCGTCGAGGGCTCGAACTTCATGTCCGAACCATCGGCATTCATGATGAGCTTGTCAGCGCGCGACGCGATGTTGCGCGTGTCGTTGACCGCGGTCGTATAGCCCGGTCCAAACACCGCGACCTGCATCGGCACCTCGCCTTCGCCGCTGCGCATCGTGACGGTCACACCCGTTCCGACCGGGACCATGAGCATCGACGAGTTGTCGCCATTGGTGAACATCGGCGGCACCATCGCGCCGTCGATCCCATTCACGATCTGCCCCGCCTTGACACCCGTCTCGCGACCGGCCCCATCGGTCACGGTCACCTCGGCGCTGCCGAGCGTAAACACCTGGGCCAACGCCTGCGCCTGGTCGGCCTCATCGCCCACGCAGAACGGACAGGGGTGTGTCCCGAGCCGCGGCTTGACGGCCGACAGGAACAACAGATTGCCGTTCTCGGGCGAGCCCCAATAGAGCGAGAGCGGCGCATCCGGATTGGTCGACGCCTGGTACTCCCAACGGTTCTTCTTGGTGTCGACGAGGATGTCGCGCTCGGTCTCGGGGAAGTTGTTGTCGTACACCTTGATGATGTACTGGCCGTCCCCTTCGGCCGGCACGACGGCGACCGGCAGGATGGCGTGCCCACCCCTTCGCTGACCGCTGTCGTCGATCCGCATGATGCCGACCCGGTACATCTCGGTCGGGTTCGCGAGCTCCTTGGCGAGGAAACGGACCGCCTCGTTCGCGGTCATCGGCATCGTCGCCTTGGAGATCACACTGAGGAGGTACTGCGAGGAGAACCAGTAGGCGATCTCGTGGCCGAGCGCCTCGTTGTCTTCGATCGACAGGTCACGCGCCGACGTCGCACCGAAGTCGCTCGGCTGCATCTCGCCGAGGAACAGGAGCCCGCTCAGGACCGCGAAGCCCTCGCACCGCCCACCCTCCATGGCGTCGTTGACGTTCTGCATCCACGCCTTGGCGATGGGCGTCAACCGGCAGCCCTCTTCGGCCGCGACGTCGGCATTTGCACACACTGCGTCGGCCCCGAACATGCGGCTCGCCGAGTCGGGGAATACCCGTGCGTCCGGGTCACGACCGCCGAAGTTCTTGAACGGAAACGCGTTCTGGTCGACCACAAAGCCGCTCAGCACGGGCTCTTCGGGCATCGGCTCCTCGGTCGCCCCGCCACATGCGGCGAGCGGCAGCGCAACGAGCAGAGCAAGAGCGCTCAGCGACGTGGCGCGAGCAGACGTCTCCTTCCAACCTGAACGACGGAACGTGGAAACCGGCGGCATGGTATCCCCTCGTGTGGCGTGCGGCGCCGATGGTCCCCCGGGGCGGCCGCGGCTCTCTTCGAAGTCCAACGATGTGGTGGAATCTTGGACGAGCGAGCGCTCCACCTGTCGACTCGTCGACGGCTCCCGCGCTCCAGGGTGTTGTCGTTCCCGCAGCCGCTTCCCTTAAGGTCTAGATCGGTTCCGGTTACCACGGGTCTCACAATCATAATGACCTGAGCCCTCACCAGACACGACCCCAGGCGCTGCTACGACCCGCTCAGGACCGCATCGATCCAGGGCGCGACGACATCGACCCGCACACCGAAGGCAGGGCTCCCGCAGTTGGGCGCGCTCGTGCTCGTGACGCCGACGACGACCGGACCGTCCTCACCCCAGACCAGCCACGGCCCACCCGAATCGCCTGAGCACTGCCCGAGCGGGGCCTCGGCTTCGACCCGGATTCGACCGGCCTCGATGTCGGTCACCGCGAACAGGCCAAACCGCATCTGGCCCATGCTGCCAAGGCCGGCGCCGGCCACCTCGACATCCTCACCGACGAGGTCATCGGGTGTCAGCCGCGCGATGGCCAACGGCTCTACCGCCCGACGCGGCGCGAACATGAGCGTCACCACCGCCACGTCATGGACCGGGTGGCTCACGACGGACGCGAGCCCGAGCGTCCCCCGGTACCGTCCGTCCCGGGTGCCGAGCTCATCGGCCAGGACGAAGGTGAACCGCTCGAGGTCTGGTTCCCGGGCAAAACAATGCCGCGCGGTGAGCACATGGCGCGGGCTGATCAGAGTGCCCGTACATCGAACGACCCCTTCGGCGACAAAGGCGCCCAGCGCGCGTCGCTGCTCGCGGGTCAGCTCGACGAGCTCCGGCTCCGCGACCCCGGCGGACAGCGCCGCCTCCTCAACACGAAAGGGCTGCGAGGACAGGTCGCAGGCGACGAACAACGTCATCGCTCCGACCATGGTCACTCGCAGCCCCATCATTTTCAGTCCCCTACGATTCTCTTTCTACGTCGTGCTCAGTTGGCAGGCGTGAAGGTCACCGTCACACCCGGCTGACCGCCGGCGTTGTTGCCGCTCTCGAGAGCCGCCGTCACGTTCGCCGAGCAGACGCGCTGGGTCTGATTGATTTGCCCATGCCAGCCCCACATCTGACCGACCGCCAAGCGGAAGCCGCCCCCGAACTTCTTGTAGATGAGCCCAGTGTTCTGCGGAGTCCCGGCGGCGTCGTAGATGACGACGCGGTCGAGCATTTCACGGGTGCGGCCCTGGACCTTCACATCGACACAGTTCGAGAGGACACCGTTGGACGCGTAGGTCCGCTTGTAGGACGCGATGACACGCGAGGGCGAGTGAGCGGAGAGGCCTGCCAGGTTGCTCGACGAGTTCGCGCAGTAGCCGTTGTTGCAGCTCGTGGGTGAACGCCAGACCTCGGTGGGCGTGGGTGCGATGGCGTCCGAGCACATGCCCGGGTTGCCGGGGACCCGCTTCCACGCGGTCCGGAGGTTCCAGAGGTCCCAGGTCTGCGAGTAGGTCGAGAACGAGGCGATGGTGAAGCTGAAGACCTTCTTCTCCGACTTGATGCAGCGGCGGAAGAAGCAGACCTTGACGCCGGCATAAGCCACGACGCTCATGTTGCCACTGGGACCCTCGACCGTGAGGGGACCTGCGAACTCGAGGCTCGCCTCGGCGGCCTTGAAGCAGTTGCGGCCGAGGTCGTAGTTCACACCGACGAGCGGCATGATGTAGGGCAGGAAGCTGATGGACGCGAGCGTCAGAGAGCCTTCGACACCGGCTCGAGCGACACCCACCGACACGCCGCCGAAGACGGTCGCCGAGAGAGCCGCCGTCGGGCCAGCCGCGAACTGCACGCCGTACTTGTCGACCAGGGCGTTGCGCTCATCGATGATGAAGAAGCCGTAGAGCCCCATGCCGAGTGACGCGCCGGTCTCCGAGATGATGACCAGGGGCACCGGGCCGGCCTGGAAGTACTGCGTGTACTCCTGACCCTTGAAGTAGGACAGCTTGCGCGGCTTACCTTCCTTCGAGGGGTCCTGCTTGGTGGCTTCCTCGAGCTGGATGTCGAAGAGCGGGCACGCGGTCAGGTTGTTCGACGTGCTGCACATCGACGGGGCGAAGGTGAAGTTGATGAGGTTGAACCCGAGCACCGTGACGCGCGCCTCGGCCTTGAAGTGGCCGATGGTCTTGTCGACGCCGTAGTCCAGCGTGCCGCCGGCACCCAGCAGGGTGACACTCCGCTTCAGGAAGGTCGCCTTGACGCTGTTGTCGATACGCTTGTAGTGCGACGTCACGAAGTCGAGGTGCTTGTCGTAGTTCGCCTTCGTATCGAACTGGTACGAAGCGCCGAACCACTCGTTGCCCCACGACTGTCCCTTCCGGTTGTCCTGGGTGACGTACGGATACGGGCCGCTCTGACCGAAGGCGTTGGCCACCTCGGTGACGCCGCCGCTGTCCACGTCGGTTGCGGTCGCCGCGGCTGCGGGCTCGGGGGCCATGAAGACCACTTCGAGCTCTTTCACGTTGTCGGCGAGGTTGTCGTTGTACTCCGCCTGAGCCGTCGAGACCGTCATGACGATCTTGCCGGCGAGCTCACCGTTCTCATCGAGAGCCGGGTTCAGGGCGGCATTGGCACGCGTCGCCTCGAGCAGACGAATCGCGTCCGCGCCGAGGTGGAGCTGATAGACGTCGTCGAGGCCGGCTTCGTTGAAGATGACCGCGCAATCGTCGACGAGCGTGACCTCTTCGGTGTCGGGATCGACCACTTCACGGGTGAAGCAGCGCTGCTCGTAGGTGACGTTCTCGGCCACACCTTCCGTGCGACGGACCATCAGCGGGAAGCTGCGGTTGGCATCGTAGACGTAGGTCGTGGTGGCCGGGGCCGCCTCGTAGGCCTCGGGGGTGTCGAAGGAGCCCGGGCCGAGATCCTGGCCGGGCACATCGATGACGTGTCCGGGGAGCTGGAGCACGAAGGAGGAGGTCGCAGGCGACGTGAGGTTGACGGCCTGGCTGCTCATGCGGCCCGACAACGTGAACATCGGGTCGTCGTCCTTCTCACTGCGGTCGAGCTCGAAGCTGGCGTTGTCGAGCTTGGCCGACAGGATACGCAGGTTCGGCTTGTCGGGCTTGCCGACGATGACCGTGGCGGGAGCGTGCAGCAGCGCCGCCTCACCGAGCCGGACGTCGCCGTCCTGCTGCGCGATATTGCCAGACGACACATCGATCTCGAAGTTGCCTTCCTCGTTCTTGATGAGGGGCACTTCGTCGACCGCGAAGAAGAAGCCGTAGAGGCCGTCCTCGATGGTGTTGGGGACGTTCATCTCGTAGGTGACGTTGCGGGTCTCACCCGGCGCCAGGTTCTCGATGTAGACCGTGCCGATGAAGGTCGCGTCGATCGGGGTGTCCCGGTCGACCATCTCGAGGACGTCCTGGAGCTCTTCGATACGTGTCTCGACCGGCGCGATGCCGAAGCGGATCGAGACGACCGCGCGATTGTCTTCGCCGTCATTCTTGATGGTGAACGAGCGCGTCTCGGGTGTGCCGACCTGGAGGCTCTCGGGCACATCGACATTCGTCATCTGGAACTCGCCCAGGACGAAGTCGTCGACGATGACGTTGAAGCCGCCGCCAGCCGGGAGACACTGATTGTCCTTCAGCACGGTGCCGGGGCCACAGGTGGCGCCGTCGTCAGCACACGAGACCGAGGTGGTCATCGCGAGGCTGGCCGCGAACATGGAGCAGGTGCGCACGCTGGGGAGTGAGGTGAAACGGGACCACAGGCTGTTGTTCGTTCGGGTTTTCACTGGTGACCTCCTTCGGTGACGACGGGTGAGACGAAGGCGTAGATTTCACGACGCACCTTGCGTTCGGTGGTCGTGCCGAGGAGGTCGCGGAGGACCGCGGTGTTCTCGGGGTGGTTGGCGATGGATTCACCGAGGAGACGAACGAGCGTGATGCGCACCTCTGTGTGGTTGGTGGTCTTGACCTGAGCTTTCGCCCAGGCGTTCTTGGCGGCGGTCGGAGCCATGTCACGAGCCACAATGGCGGCCTCGTGCAGGACGTGTGGGTCCTTCTCGGCGGCGAAGCGCTCGGCGAACTGCGCGAAGGCGGCTTCACCGCTCATGCGGCGGAAGGTCACGAAGGCCGAGGTCCGAACGGACCCTTCGGGCGACGCGAAGTAGGGGGCGACGAGCGGCGAGACTCGGTCGAAGTCGCCGATATTGGCGAGGCCATCGATGGCGAGCATCTGCTCGAACTTGTCCTTCGCGGTCTGCAAGGACGAGGACAGCGTCGCGAGCACGGTCTCGGTGATCTCGGGGTTGTCCCGAGCGATGTCACCGAGTGCTCCGAAGACATTGGTCGCGAGCGAGACGCTGAGCGCGAGCTTCTGCCCCATCGCTGCGAAGCGGTTGCGAGTCGCCCACACGGCGTCGAGGACGAAGGGCTCCGGCATCGCGAGGTCCATCATCGAGATGATGGCGCGCTCGATCGTGCGCGGCGAGGAGTCCGGCGCGGTGAGCGCGTGCACGAGCGCCTCTTGTGCCTCGAAATGGCCGGCCGAAGCGACGGCCGCGAAGCCGATGACGACGATCGGGTCGTCGCTCTCGGTCGGGCGCGCCGAGAGAGCGCTGAGGATTTCGCCTGCACTCGCGGGATAACGGCGGACGTAGTTCTTGAGGAGCACGTGGCCAGCGGCCTGGTTCTTGGCGACTTCACTCTCGAAGGTGCCGAGGATCGCGGGCGTGGTCAGGCCCTCGACGCGCGGCGCGAGGTGCGGCTCGACGTCGTAGAGACGGGCACGCGCGAAGCTGTCGTCGGCGAGAATCGACTCGGCCTCGGCGAGGGTGGTGGGGAGCTCATCGGACACCTCGACGCTGGTCGCGGTCATGCGACCGACATGGCGACCGACGAAGGTGTTGCCCTCGTGGGTGGTCACGTCTTCGGCGAGCTCGAGCTTCTGCAGAGCACCGGTCTCGCGCTCGACCACGAGGGTCGAAGTGGCACTGCCACGCTGGACCTGGTCGGCGTTCGCGAGGCGGACGGGCGTCCGAGTGCGCTTGAGCGAGATGCCGTTGGACACGTCGCCGGTCACCTCGTAGCGGGACTCGAAGAGACCGACATTGGACGCGTCGGCGGTGACGTCGGTGACGTTCCAGGTCCGTGCCGAGTCGGCCGGGACCACGACCGCGAGCGGGGCGACGAGGCCACGCACGATCCGCGCGAGCGAGTCAGGATAGCCCTTGGGGAACTTGATGGAGTGAATCGACCCGTCAGCGGCGACGGTCATGAGGAAGGGAGCCTCGAGGAGGTCCGAGCGGGCGTCGATGCTGTCATCGAAACGCGCGTCGACGCTCGACAGGCGCATCGTAATGATGGCCCCGGTCGAGTCGGCAGCGACCACACGCGAGTGGAGCGTCGCCGAGATGGTGTACTCGGAGCGCGTCCGTGGGGCCGTGGCGACCTGGGTATTGATGTTGCCGAGTCCACTCGAGAGCGACTTGGCCAGGACGGCGAAGTCCACTTCGGTGTGACCGGAGCTGCTGAGCTGATAGGCGCGGGTGTCGCCCACATTGTGTTGGATACCGGCGAGCGGCGAGAGCTCGACGATCGACATCGGACCGGAGGCGCGTGCGGGCGCAAACGGAGCGAGGGTCGACAGGGCGACCACGGAGGAGAGGGCGCGAACAGCGGTCGCTTGACGCCACCATGCAAAGATATCGGGCCGACGAACGCGAGTGTGCGATCGAGTCATTGGGACTCCACGGGTGGCTGGTTGGAGGGCTTCGGGGTATGCCTGACGGCAGGTCCGCATCGGCTACTCGGTGTTCCCGAAGCGGCTTCGATGCCCACCAACGGTATCGGCGCCCTGGATCATTAGGCGCTTTCGCACACCAGGCGCGCGGCTGTAACTCCGGGCACTGATGAGCACCGGACCCACGCACCTCAAATCCCGACTACAGAACGGCGGCGCGTTTTCAGATGCGTGTGAAACCAGTGCCTTGCGGTGGCGACACCGAAGCCAGGGTCACGCCTCGCGCACCGACCGGACCATCTCCATCAGCACATTCGCCGAGTAGGGCTTGCTGAGAAACCGTACCTTGTCCGAGCTGACCCCGTGGCGGACGACCATGTCGTCGGTGTAGCCGGACGTATAGACGACCTCGACGAGGGGGTATCGCTCTTTCAGGATGGCCACGAGCTCCGACCCGCTCATGCCGGGCATGACGACGTCGGTGATGACGAGGTCGATGTCCCCGCCATGGGCCTCGAGGAGTGCGAGAGCCTCCTTGCCTCCGCCGGCGGAGATGACCTGGTAGCCGGCACGGGCGATGATGCGTGACGCGATCCGACGCAGCTGCTCCTCGTCATCGACGATGAGGATGGTGCCTTTGCCGAGCGCTTTGGGCTCGGCCGTCTGGGTGCGTTTCGTGTCGACCCGGGCCTCGGGCTCGATAGCGAGCGGCAGGAACACATCAAAGACGGTGCCCGTGCCGACGGCACTCGTCACAATGATGTAGCCCTCGCTCTGCTGGACGACTCCATAGACGATTGGCAGACCGAGGCCGGTCCCTTTGCCACCGACCTTGGTCGTGAAGAACGGCTCGAAGATCCGCGCCAGCGTGTCGCCGTCCATGCCTATGCCGGAGTCCCTCACGCTGAGTCGTCCATAACGACCCGGCGGGACGGCTCCGACCCGCTGCATGGAGCCATCGGGCGCCTCGAAGCGGCTCACCCACGGGACCTCCGACTCGAAGCGGTCCGCTGCGTTCTCACGACCCACGTGGCCCGGGTCGGTCGGCGCAACGACCACCTCGGCGGTGGAGAGAGACAATGTCCCGCCTCGCGGCATCGCGTCGCGCGCATTGACGACGAGGTTCATGACCACCTGCTCGAGCTGGCCGCGGTCCGTGATGACCGACCCGAGCCCAGGCGCAAGCGAGGTCTCGAACACGACCTCCTCGCCGATGATACGCCCCAGCAGCTTCGACAGGGTGGTGAGCACATCGTTGATGCTGACGAGCTCACGTCGCATGATCTGCTGACGGCTGAAGGCGAGCAGCTGCTGCGTGAGGCTCGCGGCCCGTTCGCTCGCCTGGCGGACCTCCGTCAGGTCGGCCAGGAGGGGGGAACCGGGAGGAAGGTCCTGGATGGCCACGTCGAGCGTACCGTTGATGACCGTGAGCAGGTTGTTGAAGTCGTGCGCGACGCCACCCGCGAGTCGCCCCACGCTCTCCATCTTCTGGGACTGCAGAGAGCGAGCCGCCAGCGCGCGCTCCTCGGTGAGGTCACGCTTGATGGCGATGAAGTGCCCGACTTCGCCGTGCAGCTCGCGCACCGGAGTGATGCTGAGCGCCTCTGGATAGGTGCTCCCGTCCTTACGCCGGTTGACCACCTCGCCCTGCCACACACGCCCCGACATGATGGTCTGCCATAGGGTCGTATAGAAGGCCTGGTCCTGTTGTCCGGACTTCACCATGCGCAGATTCTGCCCGACGCTCTCCTCCAAGGTGAAGCCGGTGAGCTGGGTGAAAGCTGGATTCGCCCACTCGATGGAACCGTCCCGATCGGTGATGACGATGGCATTCGCTGCGGCCTCGAGGGCCGCGACCCTGAGCCGCAGGCCAGCCTCGGCGTCATGCTGCGCGGTGATGTCCTGCATGGCGGCGATGGCGCCAGCCGAGCGGCCCTGCTCGTCGAGGACCGGAACACAACTGGTCATGACCAGCCGGCGCCGTTGCCCCGTGGCGATGACGCACATGGGCAGGTCGCGAAGGGTCTCACCACGCCATGCTCGCACCAGCGGAATCCCATCCGGCGTCATCCGCGTCTTGCCATCCGCCTCGAAGAGCCCGTAGTGGGACGACCAGTCCTCACGATTCAGGTCGGCATCGGCCGGCAGACCATGCCACTCCCTCGCGACACGGTTGAACAGGGTCAGGCGCCCTTCGGCGTCACACGCGACGATACCGATAGACAGGTGCTCCAACAGCAAAGCGTTGAAGTGCGCGGCCTCCCGCCGATCCCGCTCCGCCCGCCGCCGCTGGATGATGCGCCACATCTCCTCGGCCAGGAGCCTCGTCGTTTCGACATCCGTGTCGTCGTAGTCGGACGGCTTGCGACCCAGAGCAACAAACATCACGACCCGGCCGGCCTCCACGACCGGCACACCCAGGATCCGTCCGACGTGCTGTGCAACCTCCAACACGAAGACATCGGGATGGAGCGACGGATCGTTGGCGACGAGCGGCGTCTTTATTTTCGTGGGGTCGCGCCAGAGTGTCACTTTCTCGGGTGGTGGGTCGGTCAGTTGTGCGTCGAGGCAGATGTCGAGCGCATCGCCGCGCCGCGAGAGCACCTTGACGAAGGCGACCGAACTATCGGTCAGCGACTCGAGAAGGCCGAGTCCGCGTCTGAGGAAGGCCTCTTCGTCGCCGTCGTCGGTGCCCTTGGGTAGCTCGAGGAGCGCCTCTGCTCGTTTCGCGTGGAAGGCGATGACCGCCTCGTTTTCCTTGATTATCGAGATATCGGTGTGGGTCCCGACCATCCGCCTGGGGGAGCCATCCGCACCAAAGTCGATGACGGTTCCGACCGAGAGAATCCACTTCCAGGTTCCGTCCGCGGTGAGCATTCGGAACTCGGCCCAGTAGTCCGGGCGGCGTCCGGCGACATAGTCGTCGAAGATGGCCGTGGCGAGAGAGCGATCGTCCGGGTGGAGCGAATCGGCTGATCGGGCGGTCGAGGTCGGGAGCGAGCCCGGCTCGAAGCCGAGCATTCGTTCGTACTCGGCATTGACCGTGACATGCTCGGTCACGAAGTCGATATCGTAGAGCCCCATGCGCCCCGCGGCGAGGGCCAGGCGCAGGCGCTCATCGCCGACCTCGAGGGCGAGCCGCACGTCCCTCTGAACGGTGATGTCGTGGACCGTGCCGACCGCTCGAATCGGCGTCCCGCCGCGACTCAATGTGAGCTCGCCCGCGACGCGAAGCCAGCGTTCTTGGCCGTCGGGCCGACCGATTCGGATTTCGGTCGGGGGCGGCTTCTCACCCGCCATCAAAGACTCGAGCCACACCCGGGCGTCGGCGCGGACATCAGGGTGCAGCAGCTCGAAGTAGCTCGGGAGGTCGTGCGCGAACGCCTCGGGGTCGACGCCGCATATACGATAGGTCTCGGCCGACAAGTGCAGTCGGTCGGCAGCCACGTCGTAGTCCCAGCTGCCGAGTTGAGCGATGCGCTCGGCGTCCTCGAGCCGCGCCTTGCTCTCCGCGAGCTCGATCTCGATGACTTTGCGCGCGGTGATGTCGGTCCAGACCCCGACGATCTGGGCGTTGGTGTCGGCCAGTGCTGCGACGAGCCGCATGTCGTCGAGGATCCAGACGGTCTGACCGTCCTTGCGCTGGAAACGATACTCGTGGCGCAGGGACCCTTTGTCCTTCAAGGTCGAGAACTTGCCAAAGACCGGAGGCACGTCCTCCAGGAAGAGGTGAGACGCCCACCAGCCCGGCTTCAGGGCTTCCTCGACCGTGTAGCCAAGGAGGCGCTCGACGTTGGCCGAGACCCAGCTCGTCGTGACCCCGACCTCGGTCACTTCGAGGGCGTAGACGACGCTCGGGCTGGCCGCGAGAAGACGCTCGAGCCGCACGTCCGAAGGGTCGACTTGAATAGGTTCCCGCACAGGAGGAGCTGCCGACGCGCGTCTGGATGCGCCGACCTCGACGAGCAACCGGAGGACAGCGCTCAGCTCGGAGCGGCGGCACGGCCACGAGAGGTTCGCGTCGAAGCGGCGGATGAGCGCGCCAGGAAGGCGGCCAGCGCCTCGACGTCGACTGAGGAGGAGGGTCGGAATCGCGGCGAGTCGCGGGTCGTGAGCAAGCGCATCGGCCAGGGCACGCACATCGTTTGCGTCGAGAGCGTTGGCTTCGTCGACCGCATCGGCCCCGTCCACACCACGATGACCAGCATCGACCACGATGATGTCGGGCAGCGTTCGCAGCACCTCGACAAGCGCATCCGTGGCGGACGAATAGAACTTCAGGCTCTCACACCCAAAGACCTGCGCAACAGCAGCACGTAGCTTCTGCTCGGTGTCGATGTGATGACCGATGACGACGATCGCCGGGCCATCGACTGACGACTCGATCGAATGGGTTCGGGAGGCGCGGATGTCCATCGTTGGTCTCGTCGGCCTCTGGTTCGGGTAGCTCCACGAGCCAAGAGTGCAACGACATATTTAGACCATCGCCAGGTCAAACGCCACCGCGCCAGAACACGGCGAGAATGCACGCGGTAACCGTCGCGCCGATGAGTCGGCCCCACGACTTCGCAGACACCTTCGACCCGCCGTGCCACACAACCGGTCAGCCCGCGAGCGCATCCAGGAGCCAAGCTCGTGCGGCCCGCCAGTCGCGCTCCACGGTCCGGATGCTCACCTCGAGCACCTCGGAGATCTGCTCGTTGGTCATGCCGGCGAGAAACCTCATCTGGACGATCTCGGCCCCCCGCGGATCGAGCTCAGCGAGTGAGTCGAGGGCCTCGGACAGCGCGACGACTCCCACGTCCATGGCGCCATCGCCCAACCCCGTCAGGGTCACGCGCGCCCAACCGCCGCCGTGTTTGTCGGCGGCTCGTCGCCGCGCCCGGTCGACGAGGATGTGCCGCATCGACGTCGCGGCCGCCGCCCGAAAGTGCGCCTCGGACCTCCAACCGGCTCGCTCAGTCGCGGTCAACCGCAGGTAGGCGTCGTGCACGAGGCTCGTCGGCGTCAAAGACTGGTCGTTGCGGCGACTCTGCAGGAGGATGCGGGCAGCGTTCTTCAGCTGGTGGTAGACTGCGGCGTCGACCATGGACGGGGCATACTCGCCTGCTCCGTCGGCCTCGCCATCGTCATCGGTATTGGAGTGCTGGATCACCGCGGGCCCGCGTTTGGGCCCTCTTGCGACTGGCCCGTGAGCGATCAGATCTATCATCGGTCGGCTTTGACTGCCACCCCGACCCCATCCATTCGTTCGCCGGCCTTCACCCCTTTCAGATTGTCCCGCGACCACGCACAATGGTCGGGGTTGTTGTCTGACGTCCCCGCTCCAAGACCGGACCCACCACCCCCGTGACCGCCCCGACCCCGAACCGCAACGTCAAGGCTGAAGCCCTCACCCGCTTCAAGGCGTGGCTCGACCTCGACGAAGCCGCGCGCGACGCGACCCTCGCCGCCCTTGCGCTCGAGTCGCCCGAGGTCCACACGCAGGTCTTGCGCCTGGTCGCTCAGGACCACGAAGCCGACTCCTTGTTCGACGTGCCAGGTGCTGGCGCCGATCGTTTGTTGGCGAACGACCTGCTCACCAGCATGGTCGCGCGCGGCGAAGCCCCCATCGCGTCACCGGCCCCGGTGTCCATCGGTCCATACAAGATCCTCGGCGAGCTCGGACGCGGCGGCATGGGTGTCGTCTACGAGGCCGAGCAGGATGCACCCCGAAGGCGTGTCGCCATCAAGACCGTGCACTCATGGCTCGACGGTCACTCTCAGGGCGAGCGCTTCCGCTTCGAGATGCAGGCGCTCGCGGCCCTCCGTCATCGCGCCATCCCTCGCCTCTACGAGGTACGTGAGGACGCTGGCGCGATGTGGATGGTCATGGAGCTCGTGCGCGGCGAGCCGCTCGACGTCTATGCCCGCAACCTCACGATCGTCAAACGCATCGAGCTGCTCATCGAGATCGCCGATGGGGTCTTCCACGCGCACGAAGCCGGCGTCGTGCACCGCGACCTCAAGCCATCGAACATCCTCGTCTCAGAAGGCCACCCGCGTATCCTCGACTTCGGGCTCGCGACGCCCACGACCGCGACCGACATCTCGGTCACGGCCGGCACGCTGGCCTACATGGCTCCCGAGCAGCTCCTCGGTCGTGCCACGGATCAGCGCGCCGACCTGTTCGCCCTCGGCGTCGTCGCCTACGAAATCCTCACCGGCGAACGCCCTCCGAGCGGCAACGGCGAGAGCCTGCCCGAGCTCCGCGCGAACAAGCTCCTTCCCGCTCCACGCGTCTCGCATCGCCCAGGTCTCAAACGCGACCTCGACTTCATCCTGGCCCGCGCGATGGCGGTCGACCCCGACGCACGCTACGCCTCGGCGCACGAGCTGGCCGACGACCTGGCCGCCTATCTCGCCGACCGCCCCATCGCCGCCCGCCCCAACACTTTCGTCTATCGCCTGTCGCGGACTTTCTCTCGCCATCGCCGCCTCCTGCTCGCCTCCGCGGCGACCCTCGCGCTCATGGGCATCGTCTTGGGCTCGGTCGCCTATCTGCGCGCACGCGACGAACGCCTTGCGGCCCTGGCCCGCGAAGCCACTGCCGCGCAACGACTCGAGACGCTCGTGGAGCGCGACGCCGAGCTGCGCCGCGATGGCAACCCCGACGATGCCGACGCGCTGTTCGAGTACTTCGCACGTTCGCCCGAACATGTCGGCACACGCGCGCTCTTCGATGCGTGGCTCTGGCGAGGCACAAAGCTTCGCGACGCCACACGACACGCAGGCCCGGGACGGTCCGAACCCGACCTCGCGGAGGCCTCACGCCTGGCATTCTCCGAAGCCTATGCGACAGCGGTCGATGACGCCGGCAAGAAGGCCGCCCTGCGTGAGCTAGGCTGGGCCTACACGAGCCTCGAGTCGTTCGAGGGTGTCCATCGTATCCTCGAGCGCCTCGACTCGCTCGGGGACACGACCCCCGACATGGAACGCCTGCGCCTGGCCTATCTGGCGGAGCGACGCGACTTCCCGAGCATGCGTGCACTCGGTGTCGCCGCGCCACTTGTGCCTATGCTCGAAGCCCTGAGCAGAGGCCAACCGCTCGACGTCATCGCCACCACGGCCGCCGTGCTCGGGCCACTGTCCCCACCGGACACAACTGCGATCGGTGTCCTCGACCAGCGGGCCCGCCACCTCATTCCGTTCCGCCTGATGCCCAGCGACACGGCAGAGGCAAGCACGGCACTCCCACCGATTCCCGTTCCAGCAAACGCCAGTTACGGCCACTCGTTCCCTCGCATCGTTTCCGGCCTGACCGACATCTACGTGGTCCCCACGGTCGAGGGGCGCACCCACCTCCATCGGGTCGTTCCCGGTCGGACCACGCTCGACCTCATAGCCGACCTGCCGATCCGCAACCTCAAGTCAGTGCTCGGCTGGCGGGGTCCCCGCGGCCAGGAGCTCCTATTCGGAACGGCCGGAGGTCAACGCGAGCTGTTGCACTACGACGTGACCACCGGGGTCCTCGTCCCGCTCGGCCCTGACCTCGTTGGCCCACCCTCGGACGTGGACGCCCTCGAACGCGCCGACCTCGACGCCGACGGCACACCCGAGTTCATCGTATCGCTCGGCGCATGGCGCTCTTACGAGTTGCGTGTCCTGCGCCAGGACCCGACGGGCGCCTTTGCGCTCGTCACCCGCCAGAAGATCGGCGTCGTCCATCAGCTCGCCCTCCTGGCAACTCAGGGGCGCACGCTGCTACTCGCAGCCAAGCAGGACGCCTACCCGAGCCCACAGCTGCTCGGCTTCGACACGCCTTACGGGCCCCCCGCCGCCATCTACGCCTTCGAGCTCCGCAACGACCAACTCGTCTTGCGAAAGACGATCCCCTACCTCGAAAGCACGAACCTCGACCCGACCCCTCACCTGCTCCTCGTCGCCGACCTCGATGGCGACGACCTCGACGACCTCGTCCTCGGCTCAGCCTCCCCCCGAGGCGAGTACACGGCCCTCCACCGGCAGGTCGCCCCAGGCGAGTTCCAGGGCATACTGGTGGGCGGCATGAGCCCGCTCGCGGTCGTGCCCCTCGGCGACCGTGCGGCTCTCGTCGTCCGCACCGTCGAGGACCGCAAGGGTTGGCTGCTCGGCCCGGGCAGGGACATCCTGCCCGCCCGGCCCGACCACCCGACATCGACCCCCTCCGCCGGGGCAAGCGCGCTCGCTGCGGTCGGCGCCGACCTCGAGGCGACGATGCGCCATGCCGAGGACCTCGCATCGATGGGCCTGACGACGCTCGCCGCAGACCGGCTCGAAGCCGCCGCACACCTGACGAGCACTCCCCGCAGCCGGGTCCTGGCGCTGCTCCGGGCGGGCGACTTTCTGCTCACCGCCAACGAGCCGCGACGCGCCGCCGCCCTCTTCACGGAGGTCATCGAGACAAGCGACGATCTCGAGCTCGAACGCATCGCGTTGCACGGTCGGGCCGCGGCCCACCTCGCGCGGCACGAGCTCGAGAAGGCGTTGTCGGACATCGCGGCGACCGGGCGCGACCTGCCGTTTCCGGGCGGCCGTGCCCACCTGGAAGCCCTGGCAGCAAAGAGCCCGGCGCCCTCTACCATCATCGCTGATGGACGACTCGACGCTGGATGGCAGCTCGTGATCCCCGGCGCGCTCGAACGTGTAGGACAGGGGTCCAGACGGGTGAAGGTCCTGGGCGCACGCGGCGACGGCACACTCGCACGTCTACCCGTGGCCTATGGCGGCGGTGCGCTGGCCCTCGAGCTCGAGGTCCAGCTCCAGCGCCTCGAGCTCGGTGCGCACCTGACCATCGGGCTCACGTCAGGACCTGACGGCTGGCCCATCTGGTTCGACATCTTCGGCCACGGCGGCGGCACCGTCGTCGACCGTCACGTGAGCTGCGGACCGTACTCGGGACTCAGCGAGCCGAGTCACGCCGAGCCTTTTCGATCGACCGACGAGCCCGAACGACTCCGGGTGAGAGTGGGCCTCCTGCCGACCCCCGACGGCGCAGAGATGTTGTGCGAAGTCACATCTCTGCGCGCGGCCGCATCGCGCGATAAGGACAAAGAAAGGCATGTTATTTCGAGAACATACCCTGGGGTCCCGATTCCGGCGGGTGATCTCGAGGTGGTCATCGTGTCGAGGGGCTCCGCGGACGGTCCGCTCACCGGCTTCGAGCTCAACATCGATCGTTTCGAGATGTCCGGCCTCCGACCACGCCCGACGCCAGACCCCCACCCCGCGAGCCGCGCTCTCTTCGAGAATGACAACGACCGGGTGAAGAAGCTCCTGCCGACTCTGCCTCCCTTCACACGCGCCGACATCGCCCTTCGCCTGGGCGACCTCGCCTTGGCGGAGGCCTCTCTGTCCGAGCTCGCGCGGGACCCGACGTTCTTCGACGAGCCGGCACTCGCCCGCCGACTGCGCTTCGCACCCGAGGTGTGGACCCCACTGCTGAGCGTTCATGACCGTCGACGCGCGCTTGCGACACTCGCTCGCACCTGGGCTATCGGTGTGCGGTATCTCGACCACGAGCGCACCCAGCGGTTCTTGCGGTTGCCCATCCTCGACGAGCTCATCCCAGAGACGCCTGACGAATGGACCGTGGTCGCGGCGCAAGTGCGCTCGGCCCTTCGATACGGTGGCCCCGACCACATCTTCGAGCGCGCCGAACAGAGTCTGAAGCGCCCCTTCGACCCGACCGCCGCGTCCCCGCGAGCGCAGACAGCCTTGCTGCTGGCGGCCCATCACCACCGCCGCGACCCGGACGACCAGCGGGTCATGCGCCTGCTCGAGCGTTGGCGCAACGAGGTACCCTACCTCGAGTTGGCCGCCGAGTCGCTTCGCTACGATCCCGATGCGGGCGCACTGGCCGAGCTGCTTCCCAAGCTGGGCATCACCGCGGCTCCCCACTTCTGGCGTCCGACCCCAACGACAGCGCCGTCCCCTGCGGGCCCATGAGCACGACGTAGAGCGGGCGTGGGCGCGGGCGTCGGCGTGGGCGTGGGCGCGGGCGCGGGCGTGGGCGTGGGCGTGGGCGCGGGCGTCGGCGTGGGCGGGCGCGCGGGCGTCGGCGTGCGCGTGGGCGCGGGCGTGGGCGTGGGCGTGGGCGTCGGCGCGGGCGCGGGCGTGGGCGTCGGCGCGGGCGCGGGCGCGGGCGTGGGCGTGGGCGTCGGCGCGGGCGTGGGCGTCGGCGCGGGCGAGGGCGCAGGCGTCGGGGCTCACGAAACCAACCTGACGCCCACACCATCAACACAACCGATTTAAGGAAAGGGCTTGCCCTGCCCTTCTCACCCGATGCCGAATTTCTTCAATACTTCGGACGCTTTATCGAGCATCGCCGTGCCGTACAGCTTCTCCGCCATCCCCTTCAACTGGTCGTACATGTTCGGCGGGGTACGCATCGAAAACGGGTTCATCGGCAACGCGAACCGCTGCTCGACCGTGCTCTTGGTGCGGCTGAACTCTTTGAGCCCCTCGTCGCCATGGATGCGCCCGAAACCCGACTCGCCGACCCCACCGAACGGCACACCCGGCACCGAGCCAAACGCCATGACCGTGTTGATCGTCACCATGCCGCTCACGATCTTCTCGGCGATCTCACGCACACCCGACTTGCCGAACACGGCCGCCCCGAGCCCGTACTTCGTCTTGTTCGCGAGCATCAACGCCTCGTTGGCGTCGCTCACGCGCGCGATCGGCAACAGCGGCCCGAACGTCTCTTCGGTCATCACCAGCATGTCGTCGGTCACATCGACGAGCACCGTCGGGTGCACGAAGTTGCCGGCGATCGGACCATCCGGCCCGTCGCCCGTCAGGAACTTCGCCCCCTTCTTCTTCGCGTCGTCGAGGTGCCTGCGGATGATGTCGACCTGCGCCCCGAGGGTGATGTGGCCGATCTGCGCGTCCGCCCCGCCCAGACGCAAGTCATTGACACCGCTCACGACTTTGTCGACGAAGCGGTCATACACGGCCGAGTGTACGTAGCAACGCTCGATACTGACACACGCCTGACCGGCGTTCGTCATCGCCCCAAAGACCGCCGCCTCGGCCGCCTTGTCGAGGTCGGCGTCGGCCAGCACGATCATCGGGTCCTTGCCACCCAGCTCGAGCAGCACCGGCGTCAGACGCTCGGCCGCCGCGATCATGACCTTTCGCCCCGTCGCCGGGGACCCCGTGAACGCGAGCTTGTCGATCGCCCCCCGCGCCAGCGCCGCGCCTGCCGGTCCACGTCCGGTCACGACCTGCAACACATCCGGCACACTCAGCGTGTCCGCGGCGAGTCGCGACACCTCGAGCGCCACGAGCGGTGTCAGCTCGGACGGCTTGAAAACGACCGCGTTGCCCGCCGCGAGCGCGTAGGCGATCGACCCCATCGGTGTGAAGATCGGATAGTTCCAGGGGCCGATGACGCCGATGACGCCAAGCGGCTGATAACTCACGGTCGACTTCAGGTTCGCGAGCAACCCCGAGCTGACGGTGCGCGTCTCGAGCACCTTCTCGGCCCGCCCGGCCGCGTGCGAGACGTGTTGAATCCCCAAAAGGACCTCCGCCATCGCGTCGACCTTGGGCTTGCCCGTCTCATTATGGATGAGCGACGCCAGCGTCTCGGCGTTCATCGCCAGCGCCCGCCGGAACGCCGCCAGGTCCTTGCGACGCGCCGCGTGCCCCATGTGCCCCCACCGCAGCGACGCCGTCCGCGCTCTCGCTATCGCCGCGTCCACCACGTCCCCACCCTGGTCGGCGACGGTCCCGACGAGCTCGCCGGTGTTGGGGTTGCGGACCTCGATGGACGACAGGGAGACGAAGGCGGGGGCGGTGACCATAGAGACCTCGTGCGGGGCGGGGACGGGACGTTTACCCGGTTCCATCGCCCGTGCAAAGCCCCAGGCACCGCCCCAGCGCGCACCAGAACCTCAGAAACGATAACGCACACCGAGCTGGCCCCCGATGCCAAACGCCGGCCTGTCGACCGCACCGATACCGGGGCGCGCCTCGATGAACAGGTCGATCGGCGGCTCGAACCGGAAGTCGAACCCGATCGGAATCACCACCGCGACCGAGGTGTGGTCGCGTTCGAAAGCGAGCGCCCCACCGATCCCGACGTAGAACGCCCCTCGGGCCCCGGCATTGCCCAATCGGAAGCCGACAAGCCCGAGCTCATACTCGGCATAGACGCCGAAGATATCGTCGAAGCGCTCGAGCCCGACGCCGATGTTGAGACCACTCACGGAGCTGTTCCAGAACTTGATGTCGAGCGCGGTCGGGTCGCCGAACCCGACGCCCAGGCTGACCTCGCCAGTCCGGTACGTCGGCTGCGCGCGGGCGATGACGGGCGACAGAAGGACGAGCAGGACCCCGATCTGGGCGAGTGCAATACACACCGCCAATGTCGTGCGTTTCATGACGTGGACTCCTCGATTGGATTGGGGGAGGTCGCAGCGAACCCTCAGCGATTACCCCCGGACTCCCCAGCCGGGTCGACCGGTCGCACGTCGATGGCGACGTTCGGGTCGATGACGCGGAAGCGTACCCGCTGGTCAGTGCCGTCATGGCCGACCGCGAGGCTCCAGGGCTCGAGCTGCCAGTAAGGCACCCCGCGCTCGATGAGTCCGGCCATCGCAGCGCGAGCCCGTTCGTTCGCGAGCGACAACGACACCTCGAACGGCAACGACACGTCGCCATAGCCGACCACGGCGACCTTCACACCGGCCAGCGGACCGCTCGTGAAGCAGGTCGCCAGACTGTCGAGCACCGGTTGATCGTGAACCTCGAGGCGCCCCTCGAACGGCTCGAAGTGGACGGCCGTCAGCAGCGCCCCGCAGGCCGCGCCAACCTCGCTGTCGAACCGAATCCCATCGCTTCGCTCGACGAGCGACGCATGTGCCGCGGGACCGGCGGTGAGGAGCAGCGAAGTACCAGAGATGAGCAGCGATTTGATGACGGACTTCATAGGATACCTCCAGGTGGATTGGGTTGGCCCGACCTTGCGACCGGGACGACCAGCATCAGTGCGGCATCCGTGCCACCGCCCATAACCAACTGATATCCAACTACAAAGCCCCCCGACCGCGCCATCACCATCCCCGCGCACCGCCTCCTGCCTCATCCGAAACGCCTCGATGGGCCGCCGACCGAGGCATTTCGCCTCAACCCCTCCGCCCACAACGACCTCGGGCATGTAGAAAGTCTGCTCGCCACTTCACAGGCATACGAAGGAGGTGGCCGGAGCGTGAGCGAGCGGTCCGCTCACGTCGCCGTGCGTTTCATCCCTTTGAGATGCGGAAACGTGTGGCGACGACCTCAAGATCACCTAGTGCCTCGGCGCCACCATTTTGATTCGTCTATCGCCGCGCCGAGGCACTAGGCCCGCCAAGGGCGGGCGGGGCTTGGGGCGCAGCCCCAATCCGATCGTCTAGTCCGCGGCTCGCCGAAGGCGACCGGCGCGAAGCGACGGGCAGACGTAGGTCACTACGTCTGCGCCGCAGCACTAGATCCGAGGCCGCCCTCATCCGTAGAAGCCGCGTCCCGAAGAATTTCTCGTCACACATCGACCCCTCGCGACGACTCGGAGTCACCATGGACGCGCACATCGAGCGGCACATCAGAGACAAAGACTACCGACGAGCCCTCGACGCGCTCATCGCCACCCACGGACCGGGACTTGGCCGGTTCCTCATCAGCGCGCTCGGCTCGCGAGAGGACGGCGAAGAAGCGCTCCAGGACACCCTCGTTCGCGCGCTCAACGCCATGCCGGACTACCGCGGCGACAACCAGGTCAAGCCCTGGCTCTTCGGCATCGCCCGCCACGTCCTCGTCGACCACATCCGCAAGAAGTCACGCCGCCGCTCGCTCTGGGCCCGCTTCTTCCGCCCCGACGAAGAAGAGACCCCCGACCCACACGCCCAGACGGACGCCCGCCTGACGCTGGCCGGCGCACTCACCCGCCTCTCACCCGCCCTGCGCGCGGCCGTCCTGCTCCGCTACCAACAAGGCATGGACGCCACCGAGGTCGCCGACACCCTCGCCATCTCGCATGCCGCCGCCCGCAAACGTATCTCGCTGGGCCTCCAGGCGCTCCGCACCGAGCTCGCGGACCTCACACCTGCCGACATCGCCCCAGCCCTTCCGCAACCCGCCCTCTCGGAGAGCCGCCCATGAAGTCCCCCTGCGATCGCCTCGCCGCCCTGCTGGCCGCCTCCCCCGAAGCAGCCGCCGCGCTCCCCACGCTGGAGGCCGGGCTCTCCGCCCACGCCACCACCTGCCCGCGTTGCCAGGACGCGCTCGCCCGCTCCGAGGCCCTCGTGCGTGGCCTCGCCACCCTGCACGTCGCCTACGAACCCGCCCCCGACCTCGCGGCTTCGGTCGTCGCTAGGGCCCACCGCAAGACCACCGGCACCGCCGCCGCTCCACGCCCGGCCCCCACCCGCGGCCTCATCTTCGCCGCCCTCGGTGGAGCCGCCGCGACCGCCGTCGTCGTCGCCCTCGTGAGCTCCACCTCGACCTCACCCTCCCCGACCAACCCGACCAACCCAGCGCCCGGCGCCAGCGCGGCTGTCACGCCCGGCACCCCCGCAACCGCGCCAACCCCAACGCCCGCGCACTCACCCGATGCCCCGCTCCACGTCACCCACTGCATGACCGACCAGGGCGAAGCCCCCTGCTCCGAAGGCCAGACGCTCACGACCCCTGTCGGCCAGGCGCGCACCTTCCGCCTCAGCGATCGTACGCTGCTCACCCTCGACCAGGACAGCACGCTGACGCTCGCCGCCGGCCGCGCCCTGACCGTCCTCCGCGGCGAAGCTCGCCTCGACGTGACCCAGCAGCCCGACCTGCCGCCGCTCGACGTCACCCTGCCGACCGGCACCGCGTCGGTCATCGGCACCGAACTACTTGTGCGCGCTGGTGAATCCCTGTCCGTCGTCGAGGTCTCTCGCGGCCTCGTCGCCGTCTCGGGCGATGGCCACTCACATAATGTCCGCGCCGGCCAGTCCGCGTGGCTCCGCCCCGGCCGCTCCCCGGTCGTCCGCTCCGCCACGCCCGCGCCCGTGCTCGACCCGAACGACGCGGCCAACGCTATGGGCACTGACCTCGGCTTTGGAACCCTCAGCGCCCGCCGCCCCGGCGCCAAGACCGACGCCGACCGACCGCTGCGCCTCTCGGACCACAAGGTCGATGTCCGCATCCAGGGCGCCTTCTCGCGCACCATCATCGAAGAAGCCTTCGCGTCCGACGAACCCCACGAGCTCGAAGGTGTCTACCGCTTCACGCTCCCGCCCAATGCGCAGGTCGCCGAGCTCTCGCTGCTCGTCGATGGCCGGTGGGAAGAGGGCGCCTTCGTCGACCGCGACCGCGCCGAACGTATCTGGGCCGGCGTCATCCGCCAGGCCACCCCGGTCATCAAGCGCCGCGAGATCATCGAATACATCTGGGTCCCCGGCCCCTGGAAAGACCCCGCCCTCCTCTCGTGGAAGCAGGGCAACACCTTCGAACTACGAATCTTTCCGATTCCGGCCCGCGGTGAACGAAAGGTTCGCATCGCCTACACCGAGACACTCCCGCTCGTCGCCGGCGCCCGGCGCTACACCCTCCCGCTGCCGTCCGACGGCTCAAATATCCGCGCGGAGCGCTTCGGCCTCGACCTGCGCGTCGGCACCGAGATCCCCCGCAAGGACATCCGGATCCGCAACTACAAGTTGACCGAGGCCGACGAGGAGACCGTCCGTTTCACCAACACCCAGACCAACTTCCGGCCCACCGGCGACCTCGTCGTCGACGTCCCCGAGCCCGACGGCGCCTCCGACCTGACCGCCATCGGCTGGGGCAGCGACAACGGCCCCGACCACGATGCCTACCTCGCGCTCATGCTCCGCCCGGCCCTGGCCGACCTCGACGCCGCGCCAACCCCCATCGACCTGGTCGTCCTCGTCGACACTTCGTACGGTATCCAGAAGGCCCGCCTCGACCGCGCCGCCGACCTAACGGCCGAGCTCATCGGCAACCTCTCGCCCGACGACTCGGTGCAGGTCCTCGCATGTGCCACCACCTGCCGCCCACTCGGCGCCTTCGCCCAGGCCACGCCTGACCTCGCGACCACCGTCCGCGATCGCCTTGCCCGCCTGGAAACCATTGGCTCCACACGCCTTTCAGCCGCCTTCGCCGACGCCAACGCCGCCTTCGCCCGCAAAGGCTCACCGGCCGAACGTCGCCGGATCGTCTACCTCGGCGACGGCATCCAGAGCGTCGGCGAGCTCGACGGCCCCCGCGTCGTGGCCAGCCTACGCAACACCATCGGCGACACCCGCGTGACCTCGATCTCGCTGGGCGGCGAGACCGACCCCGTCGTGCTCACGAACCTGGCCAAGACCCACGGCGGCAGCTTCCTCGACGCTTCCGCGCTCGGCTCGGTCAAGGCCACAGCCCAGCTCGCCGCCCGCCGCCAACGCGCCCTCCCACTCACGAATGTCGTCCTCGAGCTGCCCGAAGGCCTGCACGCCGTCGCTCCGGTCGAGCTCGGCGACCTCTGGCCAGGCGACGAACGCCTCGTGACCGCTCGTGTCGCCCGGGGCACCGACATAGACCAGTCTTCGCAGTTCGCGGGTGAGCTCGTGCTGCGCGGCAAGATGGGCGATGAGCCCGTCGAGCGTCGTTGGCGCTTCGAGGCGAGCCTGCAGGACCGCCCGGGCCACGCCTTTGTCCCGCGCCTCTGGGCCATTCAGCGCATCGCCGACCTGTCCACCCGCGACGACGAGGCCGCCCGCAAAGAGGTCGTCGGCCTCTCCGAGACCCACCACGTGCTCTCCCGCCACACGAGCCTGCTCGTCCTCGAGAGCCCCGCCATGGCCAAAGCCTTCGGCGTCGAGACCACCCGCCCTGTCGCTCACTGGGATGGCGAGGCCCCTCTCGACCTCGAAGAGAGCCAGCTCCTCGGCGCGCTCGGCGGCGTCGAAACCGCTGGTGGGCGGGCCGGTGACGGGGGTGGCGCATTCTCCGAGCTCGACTCCGTGGCTGACCTCGACGGCTTCGACAGCCGCACCGAGACGAAACGCGACCTGAACCACGGCAAGTCGGGCGCAGCCGACAAGGCTCTGACCAAACCCTCCGCTGGCGCGCCCATCGCCGTGCCGGCCGACCCGGCCATGAACCGCGAGGACAGCCTCCGGGACGAACGTATGGGCCGTAGGCGCCCACCTTCGGGCGGCGAATGGGTCCCGATGAAGAAGGTCTGGTACAAGGAAGCCGCCGTCGCGCCGAGCCGCGAGCGTACCGACACCTGGGCCGAGCGCCAGCTCGAGCTCCGCGAAACCGCTCTTGATCAGTCACCCGACAGCCGCGAGCGCACGATGGCCGTCGTTCGCACCTTGCTCCGCCTGCGTGAGCTCGACCGCGCCGAACGCCTTACGATCCGCTGGCTCGAGCGTGATCGGATGGACCCCGAAGCCCTGCTGACGCTCGCCGACATCGCGGCACTCAACGGTGACATGGTCCGCTCCGAAGCCCTCATCGCCAGCGCCATCGAGGCCGACCCGCGCCAGCCCACCGCGCATCTGCGGCTCGCCCGCCTCTACGAGACCGCCGGGAACACGGCGCTGGCCTGCGAACACAAGCTGTCGCGCGCCCTGACGGCCCGCACCGACGCCGCCGCCCAGGTCGAGGCCATGCATTGCGGAGTCCGCTCGGATCGTCTGCTGATCGGGCTCGAACCCGCCTTCGTCCGCAAGGTCGAACGCGCCTTCGAGGCCGCCCAGACCAACCGCTCGCGTGTCGCTGGGCCCTTCCGCCTGGATGCCACCTGGGAGGGCAACGCTGACCTCGATGTGCTGGTGATCGACCCCGACGGCCGCGTGATCAGCTGGCTTGGTGGTGCCGACCTGAACGCGGCGGACGTCTCCGACACGAGCCGCGAGCAGCTCGCCTTCCGCGGCAACAAGAACGGCCGCTGGCAGGTGCTGGTCGTGCGACGCCCGGCCGCCTCGGCGCGATCTTCTTCACCCGACGCCGGTCAAGAACAGGCTCGTCCATCCGAAGAAGCCGACTCCGGTCTTGTCTCTGGCGCGATCCGAGTCACGGCCCACGGGGTGACTCGGCGAATGCCATTCACGCTCGACGCAGAGGTCGAAACCGTCTTTGTTGCCGACATCGAGGTCAAGGCCCGCTTCCGCTACGAACCACTGTGACGGGTGCACGACAGGCTGCGCTCAAAACACGCGGAACCAAAGCGTATTCAACGGAAAAGAAACCAACCTGTCGCTTCTGCTTCCATTGGAAGCATGACCACGGCTAAGGTTCGCCGCGATGAGCGTTATAACCACTTATTATCGGGCGGGCTCTGCTCGCATGGCGTCGGCGGTGGGAATCATTGCCATGTTCGTGTCCGGCTGCGGATCCGACATGGGTGGAACCCCCAAGGACACTGGCTCACCGGGTGACACCACCGATGTCTCGGTCGACGTACCGGACACCTCGGTAGAGCTGGACACCACGCCCGAGGAAGTCACGCCCGACGTCGTGCCGGACACCGCGGATGTCGTGGTCCCGCCCGACGACACGCTCACGCCTGACACCGACGCCACGGACAACAACGTGCCGACCTTTGTCGAGATCGTCACCCCGGTCGAGGGAACCACGGTCCGTGGCCCGATCGTCGTGAAGCTCGTGCCCGTGGGCATGGAGGAGCGCGAGGTCGACTTCGTCACCGTTCGCGTGAACGGGCTCGTGGTCTTCACGGACTACAAGCTCCCGACCGAGTTCACCCTCGACACCCGCCAGCACGGCGCCACGCTCGAGCTGCTCGCCTACGGCGAGGACCAATTCGACACGGGCTCGCACCGCGTCCGGCTCGTGCCGAACAACCCGCCGATCACCTTCCAGGAAGTCACGCCGCGTGACCAGTACGTCGGCAACGGCTCGGTCGTCGGCCTCACGATCCGGATCGATGGCCCGGCCGAGCTCCAGCTCACCGCCGACTTCTCCGCGATCGACTCGAACTACATCCCCGGCTCCGAGGCTTCTTATGCGCTCGGCGGCAACGCCTACGCGTTGACCTACATCGTGTCGAACAACAACACCCGCCGCGACGGCCTCTACACGGTGCCGGTCAAAGCCAAGCTCGGCGCGTGGGAGGTCAACTACGACCAGCTCCAGGTAGCCCTTCGCAACGGCAAGGAGGCGCCGATCTTCATCGAGGGCGGCATCTTCATCGACCAGCAGCTGCCGCTCCCCTCGGCCGCCGCGACGGCCGCACCGACGTTGACGTTCTCGAATACCCAGGTCCTCACGGGTGCAAGCACCAGCATCGGGATCAACTGGTCGAACCAGCCCAACCTCACGGATGTCATCGGCATCGTCATCGGGCTCGAAGGCCAGACCGGCTACTACCAGGTCCCCCTCGACTCGGTCCGCTTCCCGACTCGCGCCGACATCGACACACTGCTCCGGCTTCGCACCTACGCCGACTACGAGACGCCGCCGCCGAACCTCCCCGTCCGGGTCGCGCTGCGCGACTCGCGTGGTCGGGTCAGCGCCTACGCCTCGCAGACGCTCACGATCGACAAGGTCGGCACCGGTGACATCCAGGTGTCGGCTTCGTGGGACAAGACCAACGACCTCGACCTGTACGTCGTGGACCCGTTCGGCTGCGTCATCTACTGGGTCCACAAGAACGACAATCCGCCACCGGCCCAATGCCGCGGGCTTGGCGCCCTGCAGGACCGCGACGCCAACATCGGCTGCAATGGTCCCAGGAACGAGAACATCTTCTGGCCGCCAGGTGTCGCTCCCGAGGGCCAGTACACGGTCAAGATCAACAACTACAATGCCTGCGCCAACGCGACCGTGAACTACACGATCACGGTCAATTACTGCGGCAAGACCGAGACCTATGAAGGTGCCTTCACGGGCGCCGCCACCCCGAGCAGCGACCCGAATCCCCCGGGCGCCGACGTGGTCGCTCGCTTCAACAACGTCAACTGCTCACGCGTCGCGACCGGCCGCATCCGCTACCAGGACCGAATCTTCGACAAGAACGGCTTCGGCGGGCTCCAGTGGCGCACGCTCGAGGGCGTCGTCGTCGAGCTGCGCCGCCTGCAGACCAATGACGTCATCGCGACCGGCGTGACCGACCGTAACGGCAACTACCGCATCCCCTTCCCGGAGGTGCCCGGCTTCATCGTCGCCGTGAAAGCGCAGACCGACCCCGAAGAGGGCCTGCGCGACATCAAGGTCTTCGACCACCCGAAGTTCAACCGCCTCTACGAGGTCACGACGCCGCCGGTCATCCTCTACCCCAACCAGGAGGTCGTGGTGCAGGACGTCGACATCGCTCTCGACTCGAAGTCGGGCGCCTTCAACATCCTCGACGTGATGCGTAAGGGCTACGACCTCGTCCGAATCCTGACGGGTCGTGAGCTCGGTCTGCTGCGTGGCTTCTGGGCGACCGGCACCGACACCACCGACACCATCTTCTGCAGCCAGTACCTCTACGATTACGGCGACTGCACGGAGCTCAACTCGGTGTCCGTCCAGGGCAAGGACACCGACCGCGACGAGTTCGACGACATGGTCATCTTGAAGGAATTCTTCAAGTTCGCGCTCGACCAGCTCTCGCGTGATTCGCACCCTGGTGGAACCGTCGACGGACTTCCTGACGACGCACGCCGCGCCTGGACCGAGGGGGCAGCCCACTTCTTCGCGTCCGACGTCCTCGGCTCACGCCACTACGTGAACAGTCGCCCGTTCGGCGTCTACATCGTGGACGACCTGGAGGCGATGCCGACCCCCTGGGCTATCTCGAAGCGCGGCGTCAAGGTCTCGCATTACCTCATCGCCGCCGTGCTGTGGGACCTCGCCGACTCCGCCAACGAAGAGTACGACCTCGTCGACCGCTACCGCGCGGCGGTCTACGACGCAGTCTTCTCCTACCTTCCCTCGGCCACGTACGAAGACCGGGGCGAGCCGGGTGTCGACCTGACCGACTTCCTCGACGGCTGGTTCTGCCGCGGCTGGGATGACCTCGACAACGTCAAGGCGCTCGTGGTCGACCACTTCGACTACACTTATGGCTTCGACGGTCCCGTCGACTGCGAATGAGCTGGTGCGTCGCCCGCGGCGCGACCTCGGTTCACGGCGCGATGCTGGTCCTTCTCGGGGTCAGCATCGTAGCCTGTTCCGATGACTCGGCGCCCGCCGCCGACACACTCGTCGACGCATCGGACATCTCCGACTCCGCCCCCGATTCGACCGATTCCGTCGACGACGTGAGCTCCGACGCCCCGGAAGAAACGACCGAGGTCGAGGTCTTCACGTGCACCAACACCTCGGACTGCAAGGACTACTTCGGGCCGCTGGGCAGCTGTCAGCTCGCCTCGTGCAACACGTCGACCGGTCGCTGCATCCGCTCGAACAAGTTCGACGGCACGCCGTGCAACGACCTCGATGCCTGCACCTCTGACGATGCGTGTCGATCAGGCGCCTGCGTCGGGGCAACGCCATTGAATTGTGACGACGGCCTCGTGTGCACGACCGACTCTTGCGACCGCCGACTCGGCTGCGAGAACATCGTGCGTGAAGGCGCATGCGATGACGGCAACCGCTGCACGGCCAATGATCGATGCGCTCCGAACGCCAAGTGTGTTGGCTCGACCGTCGCCTGCGATGACGACAACGCATGCACGGCCGACCGCTGCGAAGTGGCTACCGGATGTGTCTACACGCCGCTCGACCCCTGCCCGGCTGAGCCCCGCTAGGCTGTCAGGCTACGCCAGCCTCGCTCCTGTTCGAGTTGCGTGCCAACGCCGCGACTGAGTTTTGCGAACGCGGTTTACCCCTGCGACCGAGATGCTCCATAGGGTCCGGCGTCCGCGTTTGCGGCACCCTCACCCCGGAGCGAAATCATGCGTTCGATGTCCATCGTCGTCACCCTCGCCATGGCCAGCAGCCTCGCTGGTTGCTCGATGCTCGGCGGCGTCATTCCGAGCGGCTCGAAGAAGGCGCCGAGCGAGTCGCCAGACTCGGCAGGCCCGGCCGCGCGGACCGCCCCTGCCTACGTGGACCCGGGTCCGTATGAGGGTCCGGTCCACGAGCGTCGCGCCGGACAGGTCGTCTTCAGCAAGGCGCCGATCCCGATGGACGCGACCGACGACAGCGCCGCCTTCACGTCGTGGACATTGGGCACCCCGCTCTACATCCGCTACTTCGCCGCCGAGTCGCCGCGCAACCTGATGCCCTCGTGTGAGCGCCCGAAAAACGTCTTGCGGGTGTCGGTCAACGGCGAGTCGGCGGGCGACGCACCTTCCTACTGGAACTCACTCGGGCTCTACGCGGTCGAAAACCTCGACGAACGTGGGGTCGCGAGCCTCTCGAACGAGCTCGAGCTCGCGTTCACCACGCCTTCGGTCTGGACCCCCGACCGCGAGGTCGCGGGGCTTTCGGTCGTACGGGTCTTCAACTCCGAGGTGATCCCAAAGCTCGTCGAGGGTAACAACGAGCTCCACATCATCATCACGATGATGTGTTCGGCCGCATCCGACAAGGACCCGATCGTCGCCGAAGGCAAGCTCACCATCACCGTCCCCAAAGGCGGCGTCGCGACCTATCTCTCCAAGTTCGGAACCCGCCTCGGCAAGTCGCCACACCCCGAGAACAAGGCCCTGGTCCCCAAGATCATCAAGGCCATGGGCGAGAAGCCCGACTGGGACAACGAGCACCTGCTGGGCGCCTCGGTGATCTCCGAAGAGTGGCTGCCCGTGCGCAACAAGTACTCGGGCCGCATCACCGAGCTGCAGGTCGAGGCCGCCCTCATCGTGCGCGCCAAGAAGGAACCTTCAGAGCACGCCTGCCGCCTGTTCCGAATGGGCTTCGCCAAGGATCCCAAGGGCGGACCGCTTCGTTACGCGTGGACGGGCCAATCGACACCGTTCCCGTGCGGGAACACGCCCAAGTAATCGATACCAAGTCGGTATCAAGACATCATGGCGCGACCACCACCGGCCCCGGCTGCCCCGGATAGAACCCGGCCCCCTCGATGGCGGTGAGCGCCGTGGCGAGCGCGTCCGGCGTCTCGAGGGTCAGGCGCGCACGCTGGTCGAGCAGGCTCACCTCGGCCTTGGCGACGCCCGGCTGGAACTCCAGCACCTTCGTCAGGCGCGCCACACAGCCCCCGCAGTGGAGGCCTCGGACCGGCACGTCGATCATCGTCGGTCCCGTTGTCCCTGTCCCGGGCTCATTCGTTTCGTCGCTCATGACCCACCTCCGGCCGCACCTTGGCCGAGTCTCCGCAGTCGGGCAAGGGCGACGCCACCCCAGCGCGAAGACGCCCGCCGCAATGGACTCGTGCCAAACGCCCACGTCCACTGCGGCAAGCTTCATCGACGGCCTGCGACGCAGCGGAGCGCCTCAGACCCCGAGCCCGGCCAGCCCCTGGAAGCTCAGCGCTCGACCCGATAACGCGTGACGACCGTACCCGACGCCCACGCAGTCGTGGACATATGCACGAGTCGCACGTCACACCCCAGCGACTCGACGAGTGGCCGACCCGCCCCGATGAGGACGGGGTTGACCTTCAGGATGAGCTCGTCGACGAGCCCGGCGCGGAACAGGTGACCTGCGAGCACGCCACCGCCACAGAGGTAGATCGGGGTGCCACCCTCGCGCGCCCGCAGCCCACGCACGACACCGACGGCATCGTCGCTGACGAGCGTCACGAGCGGGTCCGGGCTCGCCCCGAGTGTGGTCGAGAAGACATAGCTCTGGAGCATCGGATAGGGGTTTGTCACCCCCATCGCGACGCCGACCTCGTAGGTGTGGCGACCCATGAGGACGGTGCCGTAGGTCGCGAGACGGGAGAGGTAGTCCGCGGTCGCGTCTGCGTGGTTGGGGAAGAAGTCGAAGGCCCCCGAGGGGCGACAGATGAAGCCGTCCGCCGAGATGGCGACGTGATAGACGACGGGTTGCATAGACACTCTTGAGCACGAAGGGTTTCATCGCGTCGCACACGTCCGACACCCCTCGATTATCGAGGCGAGACATGTGGACCGACGGCGAATCCATGCACCAACACATGGAGCGCCAAAGGCAGTGGCCAGAGCCACCTGGCTGCGGATGATGAGTGCTCAGTTGATCATAATAGGTCGCTCGGCACGACCGGCATCGACCCTAACGAAGGCGGCAACCGGGCGCAAGGCTTCGGCCCGCGTCGAGGGGGCAGCGCGTTCAAGCCTCCACGGCACGCGCTCGAGCTCACTCAGGCCCCTGATGCTCCGAGGCGCCGAGGTGCACCGGGTTCGCTCACAAGGGCCCGCTCGCAAAGCCTGCGCGAGGTTACAACCGAGGACTCCGCGCCTCGCCGTTCCTCGCGCAACGGCACCACAAATTTGTGACCACCCCAAAGAGATCGACTACCTTGTGCGAGATGAGCCTCTCCATTCCTACGCCGCCCGACCGAACCCGCCAGATCTTCTGCAACCGCACGCTGAACCTGCGCGCGATCAAGGCGATCGGCTACGACATGGACTACACCCTCATCCACTACCACGTGGACGTGTGGGAGAAGCGCGCCTACGAACACGCCCGCGAGCGCCTCGTCCAGAAGGGCTGGCCCGTCGAAGACCTGCGCTTTGACGGCGCCTCGGTGAGCCGCGCCCTCATCATCGACAAGGAGCTCGGCAACATCGTCAAAGCCGACCGCTTCGGCTTCGTGAAGACCGCCGCGCACGGCCTCGAGATGATCGACTTCCAGTCGCTGCGCGAGCTCTACGGCCGGACCGTCGTCGACCTCCGCGACACGCGCTGGGAGTTCCTCAACACGTTGTTCTCCATCTCGGTCGGGTGCCTCTACGGCCAGTGCGTCAAGCTCCTGGACGAAGGCAAGCTCGACGTGTCGTCGACCCCGATGGGCTACGCCGAGCTCTACCGCGAAGTCCAACGCGCGCTCGACCTCACCCACATCGAAGGCCAGCTCAAGGCCGAGATCATCAACGACCCGACGTCCTTCGTCGACATCGACCCCGACCTGCCACAAGCCCTCATCGACCAGCGCGACGCCGGCAAGAAGCTCGTCCTCATCACCAACTCGGAGTGGCACTACACCGAGGCCATGATGCGTTGGGTCTTCGACCCACAGCTCCCGAGCGGCATGACGTGGCGCGACCTCTTCGACCTCGTCATCGTCCAGGCGCGTAAGCCCGACTTCTTCCTCGGCACCGCCCCCGCCTACGAGGTCATCAACGAAATCGGCGACCTCCGACCGCTGCCTCCGGGCGCCAAGCCCACGGAAGGCAAAGCCTATTACGGCGGCAACGCGGCCCTGGTCGAGGCCGCCCTGGGGCTTCAAGGCGCCGACATCCTCTACGTCGGTGACCACATCTTCGCCGACGTCCACGCCAGCAAGCGCACCGTCCGGTGGCGCACAGCTCTCGTCTTGCGCGAGATCGAAGACGACATCGGCGCCATCGAAAAACTGCGCGAGCACGACCAGCGGCTTGGCGCGCTCATGCGTGAGAAGACAGTGCTGGAGGAACGAATCGCCATGGCGCGGCTCGACCTGCAGCGCAAACGACGCGGCCGCCCCGGTCTCATCGAGGCCACGCAGAACGAGGTCGAAGGCGAGATCGAGCGGCTGCGCACGCTGCTCACCACCATCGACTCACTCGCGGGCCCGCTCGCCGAAGAGTCCGCGAAACTCCCCCATCCGAAGTGGGGTCCGATCATGCGCGCCGGCATCGACAAGAGCCACATCGCCCGACAGATCGAACGCTACGCCGACATCTATCTGTCGCGTGTGTCCAACTTCCTGTGGGCCACCCCCTCGGCCTACTTCCGATCCCCAAAGAGCAGTCTACCCCATGACGTCTGACCGCACCGCTCGCGCCCAAGCTGTCGACACCGAAAACACTTCCGCGCGCCCGCGCTTCGGTCCGCGCACCCGTGGAGCCGTCGTCTCCGACATCGCGCACACGACGTGCCTCGAAGCCCCGCCGATGATCCCTCCCGGCGAGTGGTGGGAGAGCCTCGAGCCCGAGTTCTACAAGCGCTCGGAGAACTTCGACCTCGCGTGGTTCGACCAGGTGAAGGTGCAGACCACGGCCGCCCTCGACGTCGTCATCCGCACCGGCGCCGCTCTGGGCTTGTCGCTGCTCGCGGCACCGTCTGGCTTCAACCCGCTCGAGATGCGTCGCTCGCGCGGCGACGATGACTTCTATCAGCAGTACGTTCAGAGCAACGACGCCCAGCGCTTCTTTGCCAAGCCCGACTCTCGGGTGACCGTACGTGTGAAGCGCACGACGAATACGAGCTTCAACCCCAAGGACGGCATCTGCGAGAACCTGCGCTACGAGAGCACCTTCGAGCCGCGGAACCCCCGCCTTCGAAAGGGCTGGCAGGGCCACGAAAAGAACCGCTACGCGCATGTTCGCTATTGGCGCCATCGCGACGGCCCACGCCCAACCGTCATCGCCATCCACGGCTTTGGCGCCGAGGGTTATGCCCTCAACCAGTGGTTCTTTGGCCTGCCGTGGATGTACGAGAAGCTCGGGCTGGATGTGGCACTCTTCAATCTGCCATTTCATGGCAAACGCCAGACACGGTTCTCACCATTCTCGGGCCACGGGTTCTTCGCGGGCGGCATCAGCCGGATCAACGAGGCCTTCGCCCAGGGCGTGCATGACTTCCGCGTGTTGCTCGACTATCTAGGCGACAACCGCGGCGTCTCGGACATCGGGGTCACCGGCATCTCGCTCGGCGGCTTCACGACCGCCCTGCTCGCCGCCACCGAGCCGCGCCTGAAGTTCGCCATCCCCAATGTACCGGTCGCGTCACTCGCCGACCTCGTCCTCGAGTGGGAGCCGCTTGGCACCATCGTGCGCGCCGCCCTGAAGACACTCGGCCTCGACCTCGTTCAGGCCCGGCGGATGCTCGCGGTGAGCTGCCCCCTCACCTGGAAGCCCGTCATCCCGCGCCAGCGCCTCATGGTGATCGGTGGCGTCGGCGACCGCCTCGCTCCGCCCACCCACACCCGATTGCTCTGGGACCACTGGGACCGACCGCGCCTGCACTGGTTCCCCGGCAGCCACGTCATCCACGTCGAGCGCACCGAGTACCTCAACGAGATGGCCAAGTTCTTCTCCGAGATCGGGTTCACCGGCCGGCGATAAAGACTGGAATCGGCAGTCGCTTTTGCGACCGTCGCACGAGATACCTGATTCGGGTCACGAGGTGAATGACGATGGGACATCGTATCTTCACGACGAAGTTTGCTGCGGTCTATCCGCTCTACGTGCAGAAGGCGGAGCGTAAGGGCCGCACGAAAGACGAGGTCGACCAGCTCATCTGCTGGCTCACCGGCTATACGCCCGACGGACTCCGGGAGCAGCTCGACCAGGGGACGGACTTCGAGACCTTCTTTGCGCGTGCACCCGCCATGCACCCCAACCGGACCCTCATCAAGGGTGTCGTCTGTGGTGTCCGCGTCGAAGACGTCGAAGACCCGCTGATGCAGCAGATCCGCTATCTCGACAAGCTCATCGACGAGCTCGCCAAGGGCAAGGCGATGGCGAAGATCATCCGCTGAACTGTCGACTCCACGCCCCCTCGGGGTCGACCGACAAATCGTTGTGGCTCTGGATGCGGCGCTTCATCGCCGGGCCAGACGGTTTGTTTGATTTTCGAGACACACGTCCCGGTGAGCCAACGGAGTGTGTGGCGCCGCAAGCACGCGGTCCACGCGTCGAGCTCACGGAGTGAGGGGCCCCGCGCCGGCTGAGCACTCACGGCTCTGATCGAAGACCTCGCTCGTGCCCCTGGTATACTCGGTCTTGACCCCGCTCGCCGGCACGTTGACTGCGTGCGAGCCACACACGAGCGCGCCGGTCGGACCCGTGATGGGCACCTGCCAGTGGATGAAGGGCCACGTGGAGTCGACAGGCGTGGCACCGCCCACAAACGCTGCCGGGCTTGCGCTGCCACGCGTCTCGAGCACGCAGTTGTTGCCAAGGCCATCCGCGCCGAGCTTCAAGCCGAGCGCCACGTTCCAATAGCACTTGTCGAGCCCGCTGAAGGCCTCGCGGCCCCAGTAGACCGCGGTCTGGAAGGTCCCAGGCAGGACCGGACCCGCGTTGCCCGGCTCGGGTTCGACGCAGTCGGCGGCTAGTTTGACCTCGAAGTTGTCGACCTCATAGATGTAGTCGAAGTCCCAGTCGGGGTTGCCGCCCGTCAGCCCGATGAGGACGCCGAAGGTGACCGGGCCACCGTTGGTGAGGTCGAGGGGCGGGGCGCCCGCGGGAATCGAGTTGCTGAGGGGCCCGATCTGGGTTGCGACGTCCCAGACGCCGCTGCGGGTGCGCCAGCTGTCGCAGCCAGTCTGGTCCGGGCAGACGAAGCCTAGCGACGGCGCATAGACGAAACCGTTCTGCACGATGGCGAACTGGGCGTTGCCCGCCTGGCTCGGGCTGACGGGGATCGGATCGCCGTTCGGACGAAAGCGTCCCATGATGCTGCGCAGGCGGATGTCGTATTGAACCCTGATGTTGGTGATGGGGCCGTCCACCGATGGGTTCCAGGTTGCGGTCGGCATGAGTGCGTAGGTGTGCACGGTGCTGTTGCCGCGGTTGGTGATGGTCGCGACGAGGAACGGATCGGGGTCGGCACCGGTATTGCCGCCGCCCACGACCTGAGCGGCCTCGATGGTGCCGCTGTTGGCGAGTGGCTCGACGCCACCCGCGATGAAGTTGTCGACCCACAACGGGGAGCCGAAAGTGGCATCGCTGAACGTCACGTCGTCGTCGCAGACGCCAGAGCTCGGGTCGACGGCGGTGGTCCCACCTGTGCAGGTGATGACGATGTCGTCGAGGTGCATCCAGGTCGTCTCGCCAAGCCCGCTCGTGCACGCGAAGGCGAGGACGCCGGTCGGTCCACGCTCCTGCGTGATGGGGTCATGGAGCAGCTCGAGCGGGCCGTCGCCGTCGGTGCAGTCGAACTTGGCCGAGCAGAACACGTCGGCGAAGTTCACAGCCACGTCGAAGAAGCCCTGCCTGGCGTCGCGCAGCACGGTGACGTTGAACTCGACGAGGGCGTCGGCGTTCTCGCGACAGGTCACGCTGCGTTGGCACGGGCGTTCGGCCGGGCACGGGTTGACGAACTCGGAGGCGTCGAGCGGGCTTGGCGGCGTTCCATCATAGAGGCCCTGCAGCACGAGCGACACGACGTTGTCGTTGGGGACGTCGGCGTCGCACGGGCCGATGTAGCTGATGGAGCCGGTCCCGTCGCCGTAGTCGTCGGCGCAGATGCCCGCTTCGCTCCAGACGAGCTCACCGCCGGCGGTGGGCGGACCGTTGTGCACGCTCACCGTGAAGCAGGCGTTGGTGACGCCGGTCAGGTCGAGTGCCGCGATGGCGACCTCGACCGAGCGGCCCGGCTCGACGGTCCCGGTGCCGTCGTCACAACCCGCCACGAAAGGCGCGCCGAAGGCGACCAGCGTCACGGCGGACGAGATCCACGATGAACGATGCGTGGACCCACTGGAACGAGCCGCAGATGGAGCAAGAGTACACGCACTGCCGCTTGCTGCGGACAACAGCCGATTCGTCATGAGGACCCCGCATGCCCCCCGCGGGGCGGTGTAGTCCAGGGCAGGTGAGGCCACCCTGACAGTTGCCAGGGAACCACACGTTAACCGGGAAGACAACGACGACTTCGGGTCGCCTGCTTCCTGCCCATGCGCGCAGGCAGCTACCTCAGCGGGACATGCATGGCCACGTCAGGGTCGGCTGCCAAAATCCTTTTGGCTCTGGATACGGCGCTTCATGGCCGACAGGAGCCCGACGGTTTGTTTGATTTTCGAGACACCGGTCGCGGTGAGCCATCCGACCGTCTGGCGCGCGAGGGCGACCGACTCGGCGTCGAATGGGAACCACCAGACCTCGGGGTTGGTGTTCGCGTCGGTCAGCACGAACTTCGGCTTCACGAGCTCGTAGATGGCCAGGTGCGAGTTGGTCGTGCCGGTCCCGGAGTCGCGGCGGCCCGACCAGGGGGCAAACGGCATCGCCGCCGTGCAGGCCGTGTTGTTGATGGTGACGACGCCGGAGTCGAGGCGACCCACCGCCGCCTGGGCCAGCTGGAGGTCGGTCGTCCAGATGCTCGTCGTGAGGCCGTAGCTGCTCTTGTTCGCCTTGGGGATCGCTCCCTCGAGCGACTCGACCGGCCACACCGGCAACACCGGGCCAAAGGTCTCTTCGGTCGCGATGAGCGCGTCCTCGGGCACGTCGGTCAGAATGGTCGCACGACCCGGGCCACCGCCATGGAGCTTCGCCCCGCGGGCCTTCGCGTCTTCGAGGTGGCTGGCCACGATGGCCGCCTGCCCTTCCGTCGTCAGCGGTGCGATGTCGACTTTGGCCGCGAACGCGACGAGGGCTGCGACGAACCGATCGTAGATCGTGCGCTGGACATAGCAGCGCTCGATGGAGGCGCAGTTCTGGCCGGAGTTGGCCATGGCGCCCCAGAAGACACCGGCGACCGTCCGGTCGAAGTCGCAGTCGGCGAGCACGATGGCCGCGTCCTTGCCGCCGAGCTCGAGCGAGGTCGACTTCAGCGTGGCCGCTGCGCGCATCGCGACCTTCTTGCCCGTCGCGACCGAGCCGATGAAAACGACGTGGTCACAGGCGTCGATGACCGCCTCACCCCCGTCGGCAGCCCCACCCACGGCGACCACCAGGTCGGGCCCGAGCGCTTCTGCGAAGATCTCGGCCAGAAGAGGCCCGACGCCTGGCGTGTGCTCGCTCGCCTTCAAGAGGACCGCGTTGCCCGCGACGAGCGCCGGCACGAGGGTCCGAAGGGCCAGGGCCACTGGATAATTCCAAGGCGTGATGAGCCCGATGATGCCCTTGGGCTCGTAGCGCAAGATCCCGGATTTCTTGGGGAACTTGAGCTGGGATATCGGAGCTTTGCGCGTATCGAGCGCCTCGGCACCGGTCGTCGTCCAGTAGTCGAAGAGGTCGAGGTTCGGCACGACATCGGCGAACCAGGCATCGGTCGGGCTCTTCTTCGTCTCGGCCACGACGAGGCTTGCGACCTCCTCGGAGCGACGCGCGAAGACGGCGCCGACCGACCGCACGCGGCGGCAGCGCTCATCGAGGCTGAGAGCCTCCCAGTGATGTTGGGCCCCCTGGATGGTCGGAAGGCGCAGAGCGAGGTCCGCCGGCGAAACGGCGTTGGTCTTTCGAGTGGTCATCTCAGCCCCGCTTCAGGACGCCGTGAAGGACGACCTCGGCCATCTGGCGGGTGACCTCTTCTTCGGACAACGAGAGCCGCTCGGAGAGCGACTGGTCGAGCATGACCTCTTCGAGGCGGGTGTGGACAAAGACGTCGATCATGGTGCGCATCAGAATAGCCGGGTGGATGTCGTTGAGGTCTTTGGCGCGACGAGAGAGCAACATCTCGGAGAGCTCGGTGAAGCGGTCGCGGAACTGCTGGATGATGGGCTTGACGTTCTTGCCCTGGAACTCGAGCACGTCGATGTAGAACAGCTTGAAGCTGTCCTTGTGCTTACGCACAGTCTTCGCAATGGCGTCGCCCACGGCCGCGAGGTTCTCGGGGAACTCGGGCGCCTGGAAGAGGCGCAAGATCTGGAACATGTCCTGCGCCACGTCGCTCTGCAGGAGGAGCGACTTGTAGATCTCCTCTTTAGAAGCGAAGTGATGATAGATGCCCCCCATGGAAACCTTCGCCTCGCGGGCGATGTCTCGCAGGTTGGATCCGTTATAACCTTGCGAAAGAAATAGGTTTCGCGCGGCCTCGAGGATACGCTGCTGCTGGGTTCGTGTCTGTGTCTGTAGCTCGTCCACGGGCGCACTATCCCGCCCCATCCGATCCTCGTCAACCCGGTTGAGCGCCAACCCCCATGGCTCTCGTCGGCTTCGAAGGCCCTGACGGTCGCATGTTCCGCGGCCATGAGGGGTTCTTACGAGGGAACGCTCCCCGCACTTGAAGCGAAGGGGGCCGGCCCCTACTGTCGGGCAGTCCCACCGGCCCGGCGCGCGTAACCATGCGGTCTGGCACGGCCCGGCGACCCACGAGGCGACGTGAAGCCACCTATCCTCTTATCGCTGCTCCCGCTCGGCCTGCTCCTGATGGCGGGGTGTCCGGACCTGCCCGACTCGACCGTGTCCGACGCGGACACGACCGATGGCGAGGTCTTCGTCCCGCTCGAGCTCGACCGCGTCTTCAAGTCGGTGGGCGAGCCCGCGGGCGGGGAGCGTGTGGCCATCTATGGCGCTGGCTTCACACCGGGGGCCGAGGTCCTCTTTGGTGACCAGAAGGGCGACGCCGTCCTGGTGCTGGACGAAGGCCAGCTCAACGTGACCGTTCCCGGGCGCGACCCGGGCCTCGTCGACATCACCGTGAAGCTGCCCGACGGCCAGTCGGATACCCTCGAGTCCGCCTACCTCTATCGCGGCCCCATCCGTATCGACAGCATCGCCCCCACGATTTCCAGCATCGACGGGGGCATCGAGGTGGAGGTCCAGGGCGCCGGCTTCACGAACGACACACGTATCCTCGTCGGCGGCCGGATGCTCGAAGGGGCCCGTCGCCTCGACGACACCACCATCCTCGGCAAGGTGCCGGCACGCCTGCTCGCCGACGCCGGCGTTGTCGACGTCATCGCGACCAATGGCTTCGAACAACGAACGCTCGTGCGCGCCTTCACCTACGAAGTGCCGTTGACGCTGACCGGCCTCGACCCGGTGTCCGGCCCGTCGACCGGCGGGACCTTCGTCACCTTGAAGGGGCGCGGCCTGTCACTCGCTAACGTCGTGCGTTTTGGTGGCATCGCGGCCGAGAACGTGTCCGGCCCCAGCGTCGGTCGGCCAGACGAACCACTCGTCGTGAGGGCGCCTCCGGGTGCACACGGTGCCGTCGACGTGACTATCGCGCCGGGGTCGACGGCCGAGGTCGCGGCGGCCCTGCCGGGCGCTTTCTTCCAGGTCGACGAGACACGCCTGCCAGGCGTCCTGTGGGCGGGCCATGCGGTCCCCCAGAGCGGAAGTCGAGCTGGCGGGACGATGGTCGCCATCTCGGTGCGCAGCCTCACCTCGGCCGACGGCGTGAAGGTCCACTTCGGCACCGTCGAAGCCCGGGTCGCCGAGGTCCGTCTCGACTCGGGCACGGTCATCGCCGAGGCCCCCGCAGGCGACGTCGGTGAAGTGACCCTGGTCGTGAGCCGCAACGGGGTCCAGGCCAACGCGCTCAGCTTCGAGTACCTCGAGCCGCTCGAGCTGACGCGGGTCCAACCCGAGTTCGGGCCGACCAGCGGCGGCGACCTCGTCCTCGTCGGGCGTGGGCTCGACCGGCGGGCCATCGTCAAGGTCGGCGGCAAGATCGCGAGCTATCGCTCCGGCGGTGGCAATGGCTTGACAGTCAAGATATCCGAGGCCTCGCCCGGGTCGGTGGATGTGGTGCTCGTCCAGGACGGCCGCGAACACATCCTGCCAGCCGCTTACGATTATCGTTCGGACTCGCCCAAGATGTGGGCCGTCTCGCCGGAGCTCGGGGCGCAGTCGGGCGGACGCATCGTCCGGGTCTACGGCGAGGGCTTCATGACGACCGGGCCCGAGCCACGCTTCGGTGGGATTGCCGGTGATGACTTCACGCTCGTCGACGACCACGTCGCCATCGTGCGCCCCCCGCGCGGCGACCCGGGACACGTCAACGTCCGCGGCGGCGACGTAGGGTTTCTCGCGATGCCCTTCGAGTACTACGACCCGAGCCAGCGCTTCGGCGGCACGACGGGCGGGACCATCCCCGAGGCGCTCAATGTGACGGTCCTCGATGCGGTCACACGCGAGGGTGTGCCCGACGCCTTCGTCATGCTCTGGGACGACATCGACGGGCCGTATCAGGGGCTCACCGACGACCGCGGCCAGCTGACGTTTTCGGACGCTTACTTCGGCCCGATGCAGATGGTGACCGCCAGCAAGGACGAGTACACGACGTCGTCCATCGTCGAGTTCGACGCGCGCGACGCGACGCTCGTACTCATCCCGTTGAGCCCGAGCAACCCCGGCGGAGGTGGCGGTGGACCCGGCCCGGCCCCCCTCCCCGACGGCACGCTGCGCGGCTCGGTGAAGGGCTTCGACAAGTACATCGTGACGCCACCGGGCGACTGCGACGCGCGAATCTCGGTAGCGAACGGGGCGCTGTGTGCGCCCTGCGCGAGCGACGAGGAGTGCGGCGGCAACGGCAATCTGTGCACGCTGCTCGGCGACCAGGGCGCGCGTTGCACGAAGGCCTGTACGTCCGACTTCGACTGTCCTGCCAACTTCGTGTGCGGCGGCGTCGACAGTGGCGTCCAGTGTGTACCCGACCCGGGACGTCGCACGGCGCAGTGCCAGGTCACGATGCCCGACGTGTTCTCGGTCACGCGTGGAGCGCTCGTCGGCATGGACGCGCGCGGCGACTACGAGATCGTGGCCCGCCCTGGCGAGTACGCGGTCGTGTGCCTGGGTGGCATGGAGGACTCGGTCACGAAGGTCTTCACGCCGGTCGTGATGGGCGTGCGACGACACGTCTTCGCGATGCCCGGGACCATCGTGAACGACCAGGATGTGCCGCTCGACATCCCGCTGTCGCGTGACCTCAGGCTGCGGCTCGATGGGGCCCCGGTCGGTCGGCGTGAGACCGAGAAACACAGGGCGCGTGTATTCGTGAACTTCGGGGCGGACGGCGTGTTCCTGATGCCGCAGGAGGGCAATGGGATCGACGTCAACGTCTTCGATTTGTCGGGCTTCCCGGTGGCCTTCGCCGAGAGCCTCTACGATGCCTCGCTCACGGTGTACGGCGAGGCTTTCGCGAACGTGCCCGACGAAGAGCAGGATGGAATCGGCAGCTTTGTGGTGCACGATCAGATCCGTGAGCTCTTCGCCGACGCCCTCTTCGAGGTGACGTCCGACGGAGCTTCACATCGGCGGACCGGCATCAAGGAAGGCTTGTTGGCGATGGCCGGCTCGCCCGGTGGTGAGCGGCTCTGGGCCGTCGGTGAAGAGGGGCGGGTCGTCGCTTGGGACGGGACCTTCTGGGCGCTTCAGCAGACGCCGACCAAGGCGACCTTACGCGGGGTCTGGGCAGCCCCTTCGGCTGTCGAAGAGGCCATGCCCGAGGTCTGGGCCGTTGGCGATTACGGCGCTGTCATGCGCTGGGATGGACTTCGTTGGTTGCCGATCCCGATGCCGGCCGAAGTGGCCAAGGCCGTGTGGTGGGGCGTCGAGGGGTACGTCGATGGCGACGGCTACGGGGTCTGGCTGTGGGGCGAGCGCGGTGTCTATCGACGCGGCGTGGACGGCACGACGGCAGCCGTCGTGAGCGACATGACGCCGGGCAGCGTCCTGGACATCGAGGTCGTCGGCGACACGACGTGGCTCGTCGGGAGCGGCGGGCTCATCCGACGATCCGTGAATGGGGGGGCGAACGGAGCGTTCGAGGTCTTCGACAAGCCGGGCGCCGACTTGCGCAAGGTGGTCGCGTCGAGCGGCCAGCTCGTGTGGGCCGTGGGCGATGGGGGCCGCATCCTGCGCTGGGATGGGACGGTCTGGTTCGAGCTCCTGCCCGTCACCTCGCGGAACCTGCATGGCTTGTTCGTCACGGCGAGCGACCGCGCCTGGGCGGTCGGCGATGCGGGCGAGGTCTTGCGATGGGATGGCACGCGCTGGCGGGCCGATGTGGACGGGACGCTCGTGACCCGGCCCACCGGGCTCATCGAACACGCAGACTTGAGGGCCGTCGCCGAGACGCGTAGCGGCAGGGTCTTCACGGCCGGGCTCGCGACGCTCATCGTCGGGCCGTTCATGCAGATGGCGCGACCGAGCAACCCCAACGCGCTCGGCAACCTGGGCTCGCTCACGCTGAGCTGGCTCTTGGATCCGGGCGCAGACGCGTCCTTCAACTTCGTGAGGCTCTTGCATTCGTCGGGCTTTCCGTTCTGGCGCATCATGGCCGACGGACCTCGCACGACCATCCCGCTGCCCGACCTCGAGGCGGCGTGGGGGCTGCAGGCTCTGTGGCCAGGGAGCGGCTTTGTGCAGATCTATCGTGTCTATGTCCCTGGCTTCGACATGGGCTTCTGGGACGAGTCGATCCACACGCCGTATCGCTGGCGATCGTGGTCGGTGGTCAACGGGCCGCTCAACGTGCCCGAGCCGCAGTGAGCCGGGCCGGGGTCCACTACTCGCCCACACGTCGAGCGCAGTAGCGTAGTCGCGGGCATGGCGTTAGGGTGGCGCGATGAAGACGTCGCTCACCGCCGTATCTGCCGTTTGTTGCTTGTCGTTGTGGATGGTGCTCGCGCCCGGGGTCGAAGCCAAGCCGGTGCCGCGGCTCTGGGACACGACCGAGATGGGGCGGCTCATGCGCGCGGACATGGCGACGGCCGGCCGCGATGGGCTCGCACAGCTAGTATCGACCGTCGGCCAGCGGCTGATCCTGACGACCGAGACGCAGGGGATCGATCAGCTCGGCGACATCGAGCTGCTCGTGCGGCTCGGGACGGCGGTACAGATGTTGGTCGAGGTCAGCGAGCCGTCGGTGAACCTCATCCAGGTCGAGCGCGCGACGGCCTTTGCGTTCCACGCGGTTGGGCGCCGTTATGAGACGCGCGACGATTTCAGGTTTGCGATCGACGCCTTGGAGTCTGAGCCCAGCGGCGGTGGCAAGCTGCTCATCCAGGCGATGCGCGGCATGCGGGCCTATGGTGCGACGTGGTTTCGATCGGCCTACGAGCGGCTCGCTGGACAACAGGCCGTTGACGCCGAGGCCGACCAGCAGATGGGGCGCATCGAGCTCGACGAAGGCCAGTTCGCGCCGGCGGCACAACGACTGTCGAATCTGTTCGCGAAGGCACCCGATGCAGAGCTCGCACGCTCGATGTGTGAGGCGTTGCTCGGGGTGGCGGACCCGTCGATCCAGGGACGGGTCAAGACCCTCATGGCCTCGGTGAAGGACAAGCTGCCCGCCCTCGCCGACGAGCTCGAGGCCTGCATCGAGCGGCATGCGGACGAGGTGGCGACCAAGGACTTCGAGCGACGCGTCGAGACAAACGAGGTGAAGCCCGACGAGGTGTGGTCGCAGGTTGAGCGGTACCAGCGGCTCGACCGGGCCGGGGCGGCCGAGGGGTTGGCGCGACAGTTCATGAAAGTGGCGCCCGAGGTCGGGACGGCCGTGGCGGCCGAGTTGTTCTTCAGGCTCGAGCGTTGGGAGACGCTGCGTTCGTTGTTCGGAGAGGCGCGGGCGGGTGGTCGGATGACGCCGCGACTGGGCGACCTCGAGGTCCTTATGCGCGCGGCGATGGATGTGCGTCGGTCGCTCGGAGCGGCGGTGACGGTGGACGGCGATGTGTTGGCAGAGCTCGAGGCGTCGACCCTGGCGCCGCTCGTGAAGCGTGGTGAGCGGGTCATGGTGTTGTTGGCGCGCTGGCTCGGCGGCGTTGGCGACAAGGCAGTGACCCAGCAGGCGCTCGACGAGGCCGTCGCCGAGGTCCTGAAGAACCATGGTGAAGAGGTCGATGGGCTCAGCATGGTGCTCATCGCGATGGTCGGAAACGACCGCCTGGACGAGGGCTTGAAGAAGCTGAAGCCCAAGGTGGATGCGCTTCGCAGGAAGGTCGCCAAGAGCCGGAACGCAGCTGCGATCGCCGGGCTGACGGCGTTCGAGAGCCTGCTCGCGCGGGTCGACCTCGGGATGGCGTTGCGCGAGCGCGACGGCAAGCGGGTGACACGCGCGCTCAAGGCGATGGGCCAGGTCAAACGTGAGTCGTTGAGCGGAGTGCAGAAGGCCGAGCTGAAGGTGGCCGAGGTGGTCGGGGAGATATCGGCCGTGGTCTTCTCGGGTGCGAAAGAGCTGAAGGTGGACGAGGCGCAGAAAGAGCTCGGGGCGCTCGAGTGGGACCTGCCGCGCACGACGGTGGCGGGGCGGCTCGTGCTGCAGGCGCGGGCCTTGACGCTTGGCACGCTCGGCCAATGGGCGGGTCAGGGTGAGGTGGCGGTGTCGCGGTGGCTCGAGGCGAGGTCACTGCAGTCCGGCGCGATGGCCCACCTCGCTGGTGGGCTGGCGCAGAAGCTGGTCGGCGACGATGCCGGCGGGGCGACCTTGTGTGCGCGGGCGGACAAAGGTGAGCGGCCGGCGACGGCGCAGCTCTTGAGCGCGTGTGTGGCGGCCGGCAGCGAGGGTGAGGCGGCGAAGGCTGCGTGGGGCGAGGTGCTGGGACTCTGGGAGAGCGCGAAGACGCCGCCGGTGGCGGCTGCGATGCGGCCGCTGTTCTATGGGACCTTCGACATCGGGGTGCGGGTGGTCCATGGCGAGCCGTTCTCGTTGGTGCTCGAAGCGCGACCCATCGTGGCCCTGGTGCCCGAGCTGGTGCCGGAGCGAGCGGTGGTCGAGGGACTCGCGCGCTGAGCCGGCTGGACGTGGGTTCGGCCGGCGTCGCGGTCGCCCGGTGAGAACGGGCTTGCAGGGCCGGGCGGGCTGCGCCATGAATCGAACGAAGCGCGGCGAGAAGACGGGCCGAAACCAGGATTGAAGGGCATGCGAATCGCAACGGTTGTATCGGGGATGGCCCTGGCTGGGTTCGTGGCGGTCGGCGCAATCGGCGTCGTCATGGGGATGACGGTCGGGACGGCGCAGGCTGATGTCCCGCCCGAACCGCTGGTCTTGCCAACGCCCACTCCGAAGCCCAAACCCAAGCCAGTCGCGGACGCGCCCGATGCGGGCGGCGCGAACAAGCCGAACAAGGTCGATGGGCCGGATGCCGGCGCGACCCAGGCCGGGACCGCGGACGTCGAGGCAGCCAAGGTGGTCGCACCCGAGAAAGCCGTTCGGCTGCCGGGCGAGCGCGCCAAGCGGCTCGACGACGGGATGTACCGCGGGCCGGTCCTCGGGACGGGCAGCGAGGCGGAGATCCAGCTCACGGTGGTGAACGGGTTCATCGTGGAGGCGCTCATCCGGAGGACCGGGGATGGGCTGGTGCCCTTCGACCTGAACTCGGTCGGGGCTTCGAACGCGGCGGGCATTCGCCTGCAGGGCAACGAGGGCAACGAATTCGTCCGTATTTCCGGGGAGATCCTGGACGGCGAACGCGGCTTCGGAAGCTTCGACGGCGTGCTGGTGCGTAAGCAGGTCACGGGGACCTGGACCGTGTCGCGACGGTGAAAGCGCGCGGCCGGGCACCGCTCGCGCCCAAGGTGAGGGTGCCGGGCTACGACGATGCGTTGCTCATCGGGATGCTGATGCACGCGGCGCTCGGTGATGCGCCGTCGGCGCCCATCGAGCCTGACGAGCTCGGGGATGACCTCGAACAGGTCGGTCGCGACTTCGTGTCGGCTGTGGTGTTCGGTAACGAATCATTGCTTCTGGCTGAGGTCAGCCACAACGCAGCGGGGGTCGTGAGGCTCGTGCCCCGCGAGTTCGCTCGGGGCTGCCACGTCGCGACGATGCAGGTCCTGGTGGCGCCGACGATGCGCGGCCGGCGGGTCGGGACTGCGCTGCGGGAGGCGGGCCTGGCGGAAGGCTTTGGCCCGCGCCGCTTCGACCGCATCGAGATGGCCATTGCTAGCCACGATGTGGCGCTCGAGCGTCTGATGGCGGGCGACGAGCGGCGATGGTCGCTGGAGCGGGTTGAGCGGCGGGCGACGTGGCTCGACGGGCGCTGGCGGGACGTCGGCGTGTGGGTCGTCGATAAGGGTTGATGCGGTCGCGCGCGTGCCCTGTGTGAGTGAATGTCGAAGGCAGTTGCGGAAACGACCGGTTCATTGTGATAGAGTCGCCGTCCTTGCGAGGCGGAGGCGGCGATGAAGAAGTGGACGTGGACGTGTCTGGTCGGCCTGGGGCTGGCGGTTGGGGCGTGTGGTAGCGACGCCGGTCAGGGGACGACTGACGGGGACACGGAGCTGGACATCGAGATCTTCGTGCCGGACCTGGTGCCGGTCGACCTCGTGGAAGAGACGGCGGCGCCCGACGTCGCCGAGGTGGTCGAGCCGCCCAAGCCTGGTGAGTTCGGGTATGCGTGCGACGAGGCGCTCGACTGCAACAGTGGGTGGTGCGTCCAGACGGCCGACGGACGTCAGTGCACGCAGACCTGCATCGAAGCGTGTCCGAGCGGGTACGAGTGCCGAGAGGCCCCCGGTGTCGACGCGGTCTTCATTTGCGCGCCAAAGTTCCTGAACCTGTGCGACCCGTGCCGCGAGGCGGCGGACTGCAACGCGCCGGGCACCGCTGGCAACTACTGTCTGGCGTATGGCGCGAAGGGGCGCTTCTGCGGGGCCGGGTGCAACACGGACCCGGACTGCCCGGGCGGCTATGTGTGCCGCAATGTGCCAGTCGGCGGCGGCCAGGAGGCCAAGCAGTGTGTGCCGGTCGACGGGGCCGAGTGCACTTGCTCGCCGTTTGCCAAGCAGCTGCAGAAGGCCACGGTGTGTTTCGACGAGAATGACAACGGCAAGTGTGAGGGAACTCGTTTCTGCCTGCAGAGCGGGCTGTCGTTGTGCGACGCCGCGACCCCCTTCCCCGAGAGCTGCAACAGTCTCGACGACAACTGCAACAGCGTCACGGACGAGTTCCCGCCGGGCTACGTCTGCCAGATCACCAACGACATCGGGACGTGTCCGGGAGTCGGGACGTGTATCGAAGGCGTCGAGTCCTGCGAGGGCAACGCACCCAAGCTCGACAACAACTGCGATGGCATCGACGACGACTGCGACGGCTCGACCGACGAGGAGGCCTGCAACGACGGCAACGCCTGCACGAACGACCTGTGTGCAACCGGCGCGGGTGGCGAGCTCATCTGCACCCACACCAACAACAACACGTCCCTGTGCGACGACGGCAGCGTCTGCACGCAGGTCGACAAGTGCCAGGACGGGGCGTGCGTCGGGTTCAACCCGCTCGTCTGCGGGGACGGCAACCCGTGCTTCACGTCGACATGCGATTCGGTCGTCGGATGTCTCACGAGCTTCGCGAACGGCGCGAGCTGCGAGGACGGCGAGCCTTGCACCAAGAGTGACGCCTGCAATCAAGGGCTATGTGTCGCTGGCAATTGGGACACCTGCGACGATGGCAATGCGTGCACCGTCGACAGCTGCGTGCGCGGCCAGGGGTGTACCCATCTCCCAGCACAGAATGGCATTTCGTGCGGCGGCGCTGCACAGCCCGGCGGTTGCACCCAGGGCACCTGCAGCAATGGCCTGTGCGTCGGAACTCCTATCCGTGAAGGGCTCGAGTGTACATTCGGCGGGGGTGTCCCGGCGTGCAAGCAGCCGAAGTGCCTGAACGGCACCTGCTCGCTGACGAATCAGCCGCCGGGCACCGTGTGTGGAAGTGAGGATATCTGTCCGCCCTGCGTCGACGCCATCGGTTCCATCTTCGGCTGCTGCTTTGGGCTCTTCGAAGAAGAGGTCGCCAAGCGGTGCGACAGTCAGGGTAGCTGCACGGTGCGAGACCAGTCTCAGACGACCTGCGGCAGCAGCTCGTGCGGCGGCGCTTGCGCCGGAACATGTGTCCCGGCCTGCGGAATCGGCGTCTGCTTCCAGTGACTCACTGGCTGCAGACCAGCCCACCCCTGGTGTTCAAGCCGACGGCGAAGCCACTGGAGTCGGAGCCGATTGGGAGCGAGAACTCACCGTCGGCTCCGATGAGTGTGGTGTCGACAAAGAGGCTCGTGCCGGTTGCGACGATGCCCCGCTGAGGGATTTCGATGAGGCCGTTCACGACCGCGACCGACTGCCTGGTGAGGCTGTGGGTCCATTCGAGCTCGCCCTGCGCGGAGAGTTTCAGGAGGCCCGACGGAGCGAAGTTGACCTCATCGGAGAGCGTCGTCGTTGCGCCAGCGGAGTCGGTGATACTCGAGCCCTCCCCTCCGACCCAGGCGATGAGCAGGTCGGCTGCGCTTTGAAAGGCCGCCGTCGGCTGCGAGGCGGTGAACGCAATCCGCTGGGTCAGCGCGCCAGCCGAGCTCAGACGAAGGAGCATGGCCGAGCTACCGCTCGCAGCTGCCGGCACGAGCGCGTAGGGCATCGAGGTCGGCGATGCTGCGAGTGCGCCATTGATGGAGATGAGGGCGTCGGTGTCGGAGCAGGACAGGATGAAAGGCCCTCCGAGGATTGTGCCGTCCGCCTCTGGATCGGAGGTGAACTCGAACGGCGCCGTCGCCGAGGTCACCCGTCCGTCAGCGTCCACCCATGCGACCAGGTAGGTAGCAAACGACCCGGAAGCTTCGACGGTCGAGGTCGCGGAGCCATGGCGGATGAGCACCTCATCGGTGAATGCGGCCGTGACGACGGCGCCGTTCGATGCAGTGCGGCAGACGTGCGCCCTGCCGAAGAAATCCAGTGTGCCGAGGTGGACGGCCCAGCTTGTGGCCGCACTCCGGGACATCGAGACAAGAGCGAGGTCGTGGAGACTCCGGGTCGGATCGTTCAGGTTCTCGAAGGCGACATCCTGCCGGTCCTGCAACGTGAAAGTGCCGGTGAACTCGAAGGCTACGATGAGCCCGTCAGTGAGTCGAAGTGCCATCGATTCGACCGGATAGTCCCACTCGCGGCGATGTGCGATTGTGCCACTCATGGTGTCGAATTGGATGATGCTGGTTGCTGGACCTGTGAGTTCCTGGGTACTGCCATCCAGGGCAGTCAGGTCACCCGCTCCTTCGTAGTCGACGGCCAGGGCGAAGATGTTGTGCGTGAAGTTCGGGGCGTGGGCCGAGACACGCGCTCGGTCGAAACCGTCGAGCACCATCAATGGTGTGTTTCCCGAGCTCGAGCGGCGGATGAGCGCGACCGAATCGCCAAGGAGTAGTCGGTCGCCACCGACGGCGGGCATTTGTGCAGGGCCACGCGCAGTGACGAGGAAGACAGGGTCGAGCGTAGCGCGGCCGACCGCGAGAGCTTGTGTAGTCGATGGTGTTGTCGTCACGAGCGGGCGCATGGCCCAGTCCGTGGCGGCGTCGCTGGGACGTGGGCCGCCGGCGCAGGTGAGGCCGTCACAGGTGTCGTCGAGCGTGCAGGTGGTGTCGCCGTCCTCGCAGGGGCCGCCGTCATTGGGAGACCAGGCTTGTCCCCCGGCGCATATGCGACAGGCGTCGTCGGCCTTGACGTCGCCGGCGGCGAAGCAGGTCCCACCGATGAGGCAGGTGCCATCGCTCAGCGGGTAGGTGCACCCGCCCAACCCGTCGCATCGGTCTTCAGTGCAGGTGAGGCCGTCGTCGCACGCAAACGGAATGCCCTCGCAGCCTCGAGACGTGCACTGGTCATCGCGGGTGCAGGGGTTGGCGTCGTCGCATGGGCTCCCCTGAAGACGGCCATCACAGGTCGTGAGGTCGACGTCGGGTTGGACCGTGTCGGGGACATCGGGGGCGATGTCCGGGACGTCGGGCTGGATGTTGTCCGGGACATCGAGACCGGGCGCAATGGAATCGGCGACATCGTCGTCGGCGTCCTGATCGAGTGCCGGCTGAAAGCAGCCAACATATCCAAAACACAGGACGATCGGAACCATACCGAGGTACTTCATGGCCGTAGTTCCTCCTTCCCCTGAGGTCGACGAGCGGAGTGTACCGCGCAGGACCGAGGGCGACAAACGACCGACCTGATGGCTCCACCTCGGCCGTCGCATCACATTGGCGCGCCCCGTTTCAAAGCGATGGAACGCGACTGGCTTCTGAGTAGGCGTGCTCACGCGGGGTGCTTTACCTGCTCAGAGGATTGAGCATGGGTAGGCTTGCGGGGGGCTGGGATGGGACAGGGCTTTGGGCTAAGGTGGCGTCATGGCTTGGGATGCTACCACCGAAGAAAGCACGAGCAATGCGGGAGAGGTCGCCTCGGGGCGTGAGCCTGGGCTTGGCCTCGTCGTCCTCTGGTCGCGCGACGAGCCGTGGCGCGCGGGTGAGGTCCTCCTCCTGCCGCCCGGCGACCGCCGTGTCTGTGTCTTTGGGCGCGGCGATGATCCGCCGGACGACGCGGCCCACCACCGCTTGCGCCTCGTGCGGCAGCGACCCGGCCACAATGGCATCACTCCGCCGCTTGGTTCGTCCAAGGTCTCCCGTTCACACCTTCGGCTTCAGCGACTCGATGCGCGGTCGATAGCCGTCGAGAACCTCGGGCGGCGTGCGATTCGGGTGCGTGGCAAAGAGGTCCACCAGGCCGTCATTCACGTCGCCGGACACCCACGCGTCTCGAGCTCGCTCGCCGCGGCAGTCGGACGCGAAGGCGGCGCGAGCCCGGTCATCCAGATCCAGGGCGAGCTGCTGTTGATGCTCGTCGAACGCCCCGCGGTCCTGCCGGCGCTCAATCACGCGAGCCCTGCCCTTCCCGGCTTCGGTGGCCCTTGTTCGCTGGGGCTCGTCGGCGAGAGCCCTGGCCTCTGGGAGCTGCGAGACCAGCTCGCGCTCGCCGCCCGCGATCGGGCTCCGACGCTGGTTCACGGCACCCCCGGTGCGGGTCTCGTCCTCTTTGCGGACGCCGCCCAGCGCGCGAGTGCACGACCTGTCCTGAGCCTCGATCTGGCGACCATCCCGACCGATGGGCAGCGTCAGGCCCTCTTTGGAACGACTGGCCTCTTCGCGGAGACCGAGCCGACCGATGTCATTTTGCACGGCCTCGATGCGCTCGCGCCAACGCTCGCCTCCGAGCTCGTGCGGGTCCTCCTCGAGAGTCGTGTGGCACTTGCAGGAAGCGCTGCTCCTCGCCCCTTCGAGGGGCGCATCATCGCAACGACCACACGACTCGACACCCTCCCCTCTTCGCTACGCGGCGCCTTCCACCATCTGGTGCGCGCGTTGCCGCTCGACGAGCGTCGTGACGATCTACCATTTCTGGCACTCTCGCTCCTGCGCGAGATCATCGACAGCGAGGCGCTGTTCCGCGCGCGTCACTCCGAGCCCCCGATGGTTTCGTTGCCGTTGATGGAGGTCATCAGCCAGCTTCCCATCGATGGCGGATTGCCCGTGTTACGCGCCGTGCTCGTGCGATCCCTGGCGCTGTCGAATGGCAAGGAGCTCATCGTACCACCGGAGCTCGTGGCCTCCCCCAGCGACTCGCCCGCGACGCCGAACACAGCGGCTGCCGCACCGGCAACCGCGCCTTCCAGCGCCGCGCCGATGCTGCCGGCTGACGTGCCCGCATCCGTAGCGACGGGCCTGCCTCAGCTCACGAAGTCCGAGCGTGTCGTGCTGCAGCACCTCGCGCAGAACAAGACCAGCCGTGACATCGGCAAGACACTCTTCGTGAGCGTCCGGACCGTGCAGAATCACCGCGCGCGGATCTGCGAAAAACTCGGTCTCCGCGGCAACAACGCACTGCTTGGCGTTGCGGTACAGCTCCGTGACTTTCTGGGGCCGCCTCCCTGAATACGCCTCACTTCAGGCGCGCCAACCGGACGTCGGCGAGATAGCTCATCTCCATCGACAACACGCGTCCGAAGCCCGAAGCGCGCAACGCGTGCCAGACTTCGCGCGCGAGCTCGAGGTGACCGGCCTGCTCGAGGTGACTCGCGTACACCCCCATCCAGCGTATACGTTCGTAGACATCGCCTTCGCTGACCATCTCGTTGTCGGCAAAGAACGCGAGCCGGGCAAAGGCATCGAGGGCGGTCTCGATATCGCCCTGGATAAAGCGCTCACGGGCTTCGAGGGCACGCAACATACGGGCGCGAATCTGGACCCCGAATGTGCCTCCTCCTCCGAGCTGCGAGTCGCGCATGGCCTGGATGTGTTGCCTCAGCGACTCGGGGTCGGCGGAGAAGGTGGCGATGATGAAGTCGAGGCTATAGGTGCCGCCATAGTCTTGATTATATTCGATGATTTCCTGTGCAACGGCCGCCTGGTCCGGGGCGGTGAGCACACGCGCGAGCTGAGCGATGGCGCGGTAGCTGTATGAACCGCTCGTCCCATTCGTGCGCTGCGGCCATTCGAGAACGGCGTTGTAGGCATCGGCGGGTCGACCCGCGCACATGAGTGCGTTGACCGACAGGAGATAGGTCCAATCGACCCCGAGCTCGCCCTGGGGACTCGTTGCATTGCGCAGCAGGAATGCCCCGCTCTCGACGGCTTCGTCACATCGGTCGGCGAGCATGAGGGCTGCGAGTCGCATGTTCGCCGCATAATAGGTGAGGTCGCCGTCCGGCTCGCGGATGGACTCGAAGGCGCGGCGCGCGTCATCATAGCGACCTGAGTAGAGGTCGAGCTCGGCGAAGACGAAGTCGGTCGCGCGCGGAGCATCCGGGCCGCCGGGCTCGATGCCGTGAGCCCGAAGGCGCGCACGAGCCTCTTCGGGTCGGCCCATCCAGGTCAGGGCGCGCACCAACTTCGATGCCGCCTGGGTGGCGTTCGGCGAGGTCTCGAGCAGCTCGTCGGCGAAGTCGATGGCCGCCAGCAGTCGTGCTGAGCCGGTGGCGCGGAACCGTTCGCGCAGGAGCTCGAGGCGCGCGTCGAGGTCATGCGGAAAGCGGCTGAGGTGAGCCTGAATCAGCTCGGAGAGGTGGCTGGCCTTCTGGACGTAGCGGGCATGGAAGATCGAGGCGAGGCTGTGGTCGCGAGGTGAGAGGTCGTCTCGGGCAAAGAGCTCTACGAGGGTTTGTTTCGCCTCGTCCGGCCGCTCCAGAGCGACGTCGAGTTGAACCCGATGAAGGAGCGCGCGCGGGGACTCCGGGTCCTCCGCGAGAGCCGCGGAGATGAGCTTTCGCACCGCCCGCCAATGCTCGAAGTGGAGTGCCCTTTCGGCTTCGAGGAGGAGGCCTGTGGCCTGTGCGGAGCCGCGCGGCGAAAGCCCACCGCGGGGCAGCATCGCGGGGTCTACGACCAGTCCCAGCTCCTTGGCGATGGGCTGCACGAGCGCGCGCACCGCGCCATGGAGCGCGGTCTCCGGAGCCGAGATGTTGAACGTGGCGAGTGGCCCGCCCTTGCCCTGCGAGCTGGTCGCGTCGGTCGTGCGCAAGGCCAACGAGATGTGCACGAGTCCGTTGCGGCGTTCGACCTGCCCGTCGATGACGGCGTCGACCCTCCGGCTCGAGCCGACCGCCGCGTCCAGGTCCGACGGCACGAGGTCCTCGGGTCGCTTGATGCTGCGCGCGAGGAGCTCTCGCCAGGTGAGCATCGAGAGCCCAGGCGACGCAGCGCCGAGGTCATCCCGCAAGAGCTCCGCAGCCACCGCCCCGAGCGACGAGCGGCCATTCGCCGAATCGGCCGCCCCGACATCGCGCAAGGGCAGGACTGCGACCACACGCCGCGGCTTCTGGGTGAGGGCATCGAGCACGAGACGCGAGGCGTCGTCGTTCGAACGTTCGACCGAAGTCGGAAGGCTGGCTTGTGGAGCAGTCGGGGTATCGATCGCAGGCGACTCGCCCTTCGGCGGCCCCATCGCCACGAAGGCGATCGCCGCGAGGCCGGCGACCAGACCAGCGCCGATGAGGACCGGGCGCGAACTGCGCGTGGGACGTGTATGGCGGATCCTGGACGCCAGGCCGGTCGAGAAGCCAGGGTTCTGGATGGCGGCGCGCGCATTCTCGAAGGCGCTCCGAATCACCTCGTGGTCAGGCGCGAGGTCGAGGTTCTTCAGCAGGTCTTCGAGGGCCAGTGACAGCGTCCGGCCATCGCGGTGGCGGCGGGAAGGGTCACGCATGAGAGCCGTGGCGATGAGCTGCACGAGCGAGCTCGGCAGGTCGGGTCTGAGCGTCGCCAGGTTGGCCCGTGCACCCGATAGGATCGCGGCCGCCGTCGCCTCACGCGACTCGCGCTGATACGGAGCCTCGCCGGCCAGCAACGTGAAGAGCAAGGCCCCGAGCGCGTGCACGTCTGCGGCCGGGCTGAGGGGCTCGCCAGAGATCTGCTCGGGCGCCATCCAGCTCCAGGTGCCGACCAGCGACCCACTGCTCGTGACCTCGTCCTCGTCGCCGCGCCGCGCCAACCCGAAGTCGATGAGCCGCGGGGTGCCATCGGGTTCGATCAAGATATTCGAGGGCTTGATGTCCCGATGGATGATGCCACCTGCGTGCGCCGTCCCGACGGCCGCGGCCAGCTCGCGCACCAGGGCCACCGCACCATCCATCGGCCAGCGCGCGGCCTGGGCCTCCGAGAGCGAACGACCCGAGATGAGCTCCATGGCCAGGTAGAGGCCGGCCGCGTCCTCGCCGATGTCGTGCAGCGCCACGAGGTTGTCGTGTTTCAGCGCCGCGAGCACTCGCGCCTCGCGCCAGAACCGGGCGCGAGCCTTCGGATTGGCCGCCTCCGACAAGATACGTTTGACGGCGACCTTACGCTCGAGCCGCGGGTCCCAGGCCCGGTAGACCTCGCCCATGCCGCCGCGCCCGATGAGCGCTTCCACCCGGTAGGGTCCGATGCGGTCGGGCAGAGCCTGGCCTTCAGCCTTCCCGGTGTGGGGTGACTCGGCCGCCTGGTCGTCGGTGACCTCGGTGCGCGCGGGATCGCCGGCCACACGCTCCGCAGCGCGCATGCCGTTCGACGGGGCATCGACGCTGCCCATCGGATCCTGCGACCCGCGATTGAAGGTATCGTCGGATCTCATAACGGGGGGTGAGACGCGGTAGACGCGCCTCATTGAAACAGGGTTAGCCCCTGGCCCCCCTCCACGTCAAACCCTCGTACGCCGAAACGCGTAGCCCCCGACCCGTGAGGCGGGTCGAGGACTACAATTCGTAACGCACGCGCGGGCCGTCCACCCGCGCGATGTCACGGCTGCGGCAGGATCCGGAAGTAGATGCCACCGGCTGACCCGTCTTGCAGGTGGCTCTGCCAACCGACGAAGAACCGATCGTCCAGCGGCACCACGAATGGCCGGCTCTGGCTCTCGGCCCACATGCGGTTGGCGTTGAGCCGCGGTCCCACCGGGACACCCGCATTGGTGACCCGAACGAGCTGCACGGCATAGCTCGCCGAGTCGAGCCCGAGCGTATGATAGGCCACAGCGAGCTGCCCGTTCGCGAGGAAGCGGATCGTCGGCGACGCCTGCTCGTCCGCCCACGAGAAGGGCAGGAACTCGTTACCGACGGGCAGGAGGTCGGCCGTCCGCAGGTACTGACAGGCGACCGCCGGCTTTCCAGCCGTGATATGGCCCACCGACTCCCAACAGATGGCGACCTGGTTGGTTTGCGAGACCGCCACCGTCGGGTTGCGCTGGTCGCCAGCGGTGCGCGAGTTCACCGGAAACTCGACTGTCTTGGCGGTACCGTCGAGGCCGAACTTACGCGCGAAGATGCCGAGCCCGTCGCCGTCCTGGCTGCGCGACTGCCACACCGCGACGAAGTCGTTGGCGAAGGGAAGGACCGCCAGCGCCGGGCGCTCCTGGACGTTGGTGGTCGTGCTGTTGAGGACGAGCTCGGAGCCCGGCAAGCCGCTGGCCGGGAAGATGCGCGCATAGACATCCGAGGTCGAGCCGGCGGTCGTCGACTGACCATTCCACGCCGCGACCCAGGTGCCGCTGGTCGCCATCGCGACGGCCGGTTGGCGCTGATAGCCCGCCGTCGTGGTGTTGACGGGGACGGTCGTGAGATCGATGGCCGCACCGTCGACGTCGAAGCGCCGCGCGAAGATGCCGTCGCCCTCGCCGTCCTGTTCCTCGCTGTTCCAGGCGACGACGAAGCCCGCTGCCGAGCCGGCCACGGTGGGCTGGGTCTGTGCGTAGCTCATGACGGAGTCGTAGACGATCCGCTCGGGCGCGACCTCGAGGCCGTCCTCGTCGAAGACACGTGTCATGATCTCCGAGCCGAAGTTGCCGGCCGTGATGACCTGTGAGGCGTAGACCGTCATGACATTGCCGTTGCTGGCTGAGGCGGCGGCTGGCGTCTCCTGCTGGTTGCTCGAGGAGTCGTTCGCCTGGAACTCGGCCGCGCCCTGGCGATAGGTGCCATCGAAACGATAACGCCGCGTCCAGGTCACGTTGCTGCCGTCGCGCCAGGTGGCCACGAAGTCATCGTTGGACATGGCGGCGACGGAGGGGACACCCACCCCGACGGTGGTCGACTCGTTCAGGACGAACTGCTCGCCGCCGTCGGCCGCCGCCGTGAAGGTGCGCGCCATGAAGCGGGCGGTGGGGGTCGAGCCGTCGCGCCACACGACCGCGTAGCGCAGGTTCGAGAAGGCCGTGACCCCACCTAGGAGCTGGTTGCCGGTCGCGACCTCGTTCACCACGGTGGGCGAGCCGAGTGCGGTGCCGGAGTCGTCGAAACGTTGCGCCCTGATGCCCTGCCCTGCCCCGTCGAGACCGTCGCCCTGCCATGCGACCACGAAGCGGCCGTTGGCCATGGGTGCGATGCTGACGGCGTCGAAGGTGGTGAGCGTCGTGGCGATGACGATGGGCTCCGAGAACTCGGCAGCACCGAGAGCGCTGTAGCGCTGCGCATAGATGGCTTTACGGTTCGAGGCGACCCACGCGATCATGAAGGCGTCGGTGCCGTCGGGCACGGAGGCGATGTGCCAGCCGAGATCCTGATTGGCGGCACCAGCATAAATCGATGTGGCGACCGAGCCGATGGAGGTGCGGTTGAGGGCCGCGTCGACGATCTGGAGGGAGACCGAGGCAGGGTATTCGTAGAACACCGCGAAGCTCTCGTCGCTACGCGCGAGGGTCGTGCCGCCGATCGGTAGGGTGGCGCCACATCCACACCACACGTCGACCGGGAGGTCGGTGAAGGTGACGAGGTCGGCGTTGAAGACGCGGGTCGTGAAGTAGAAGCATTGGTAGTTCGCGTTGACGCTGCACACGCCAGTGGCGCCCGCATAGCGGACACGCGCGACGCGGCCGGTGGGCGAGATCGCGCCGCCGTGAAGGGCCGCACCGTCGACCTGCTCACCGAGTCGTGTGTCGTTGCCGTCGGTCTTGCGCATCGCGAGGCCGTTGATGGAGAGGTAGCCGCCATCGGGCGTCGGCGACAACACGGTGTCCCAGACTGCCGCGGTCGCCACGGACAGGCGGTCTTCTTTGCAGATGTCGAGAGTGCCAACACAAGTGCCACTCTGGCATATCTCGTTGTCTGTGCAAGCGTCACCATCATCGCACGCGCCGCCATCGGTCGAGACCTGATTGCAGCCGCCGCCCATCAAGCAGGTCGCGGTGGTGCAGGCGTTGCCGTCGTCGCAGTCAAGGCCGAGCGGCATGAGCGATGAAGCGCGGTTGGAGTCGAGGGTAAGGCCCGTGGCGCGGATCTCGACCCAGCAACGCACGAGGTCGCAGTCGTCGATGTGATCCGCCGCCAGCGTCGTACTCGACGGGACGTCGATCGTCTCATCGTTGCGCGACCAGCGCCAGGTCCAGGTGGCACCGTTGGGGATGAAACGCGCGGCTTCGGTGGTCTGACAGGTGAGCGGGCCGTCGGCGCCAGCGGGTGCGAGGACGGCGACGACGGGGGCTAGCGGGATGGCCTCGCCGACGGGGCGCGGGTTGCTGGACGTGGTCGGGCCTGCGTTCGTGTCGTTCCACGGGGTGACGCGGCAGATGAGCTGTGAGCCGGCGGGCATCGTGACTTCGACTTCGAGGTCGGCGGAGGTCGCGGACTCGATGATGGTCTCGACGCCGTTGACGACGAGGACCCACTCATAGGTGACGTCGACCGCGTCGCCGTCCGGGTCGTCCCAGCCGGAGAAGGCACAGGTGAGGGTCTCGCCGGGGTGACTTTCGTCCTGGTCGGGAACGATGACAACGCCGCCGAGCTCGGGGAGTGAGTTGTTGATCTGCAACGCGTTCTTGGAAGCGATGGGCTCAGTGCAGGCCGTCGCGTCGCAGATCGTCGCCTGGCACGAGACGACCGAGCCGCGCGGGATGGAGTCGGCAGCGAGGCTCGAGCTCGTGGCGTTGGGGATGGCGTTGGTGTCGACGTACCACGCATAGGTGATGGTGACGGGGTCGCCGTCCGGGTCAGTGGTGTCCTCGGGCTCGCAGTCCAGGATGCTGCGACGGGTCGCCGTGCCGCCTCCACGCACGCGGGTGAAGACGTTGACCTCGGGCGGCGGGGCGTTGGTGAGCGTGACGCAGCTCGGGGCCGAAGCGACTGGTGTTGAGCCGTCCGACGCGCTGATGCGGCAGCAGAGGGCCTGGCCTTTGGCGGCGCCGAGCGTGGCGCCAGTGGCAGATGTCGCGGTGCTGGCGACGGGCGCACCGGCCACGGTCCAGCTCACGGTGTGGGTGAGAGAGTCACCATCGGTGTCGACGCCGGCCGTGGTCAAGGCGCAGCTGAACTCGGTGAGGGCGTTGCCTTCGGCGGGGGTGAGGGTGGCAACGGGGGCGGACGGAGCCGAGTTGAGGACGAGGACCTCGTTGCCTTCGGGAGTCGTGAGTGGGGTGCCGGCGGTTGTGCCGTCGTGCGGGGTCACGGTGCACGAGACTTCCATTCCGGAGGCCAGCGAGCCGGCTGGCAAGATGCAGTCGCCGGGGGTGCCGAGCGTATCGCCCGACGTGAGGTCGGTGAAGGTGCACGAGCTCGCGTCGGCGTCGCCGTCGGCATCTTCATATCCGACACAAGCGCACGTGATGGCCTGGTCGACGCGAGCGGCCGTTGGGTTCATGGACACGCCGGTGCAGGTCGGCGCGGCGTTGCCGATGGTCGTCTCGAGGCGCGCTTCGGGCCCATCGACGAAGCCGTCGTTGAGCTTGACGAAGACCTCGACCTGGTCGCCTCGCGTGGTGTGAATGTTCGAGAGGGTGTTGGTCGACGATGGGAGAGCGGTGGACCCGCCGACCTTGTTCCAACGATAGACGACCGTGACGCCTTCACCCTGAAAGGTCGGGTCCTCGACTCCTGTGGCGAGGACCACGAGGTCGTTCACCGTGGTGGGGCTGGTGCCCGGCCAGCTCGTGTCGTCCCAGGCGAGGGTCGGCTTTGGCGGCGGCGTGTTGATGGAGAAGTTGCGCTCGAGCAGGACGGTCTCGCCCGATGGTGAGGTGACTGTCACGCGGAGCAGGTGTGCACCGGGCCCGGCCTCGAGCTGTTGGGTCAGGCTGCCGTTCGCGTCGATGGGCAGGTCGGTGAGCGCGCTCGTCTCGGAGCCAAACGCGATAGACGCCTTGTAGCCGGCCCAACGGGTGGAGCCGCTGGTCGTGAGGTTGAGCGTGAACGGGACCGGTGTCCCTTCGCCGAAGACGGCGCCTTCTGCAGGACTCGTGATCTCGCCGCTGAATGAGGTCGGATTGCTGGTGTCCCCGACCGTGCCGTCGGACTGGTCCCAGACGTCAACAACCCTCTGGCGATCGTCATCGCTGCAGGCCGCGAACGAGGCGACCACGAGGACGGCACCCAGTGGGTGGAGGGCGAGGTGCCTTGAGCGGGACACACCGCGGGTGGAAGGGGAAGCTCGCATGGGGACCTCGTCGGTGATGGTGACGTGTGAGGAGAGGCTCGTGCGCGGCCTCGGAAGCAGAGGTGACGCATTCGCGATGGCGTCCGCAATCCAGTGCCCTACAAATGACGAGGAGTGCTCAGAAGTCCGGCGGCGCTCGAGCGAAGATGAGGTAAGGGTGCTCATTGGATTCGGGGCGGCGTCTACGTCACTGTGGTCCGCAGGGAGGTGCCGTTTGATCACAAGAGCTCTGATTGTGTGTTGCCTGATGGTCGCCGGCTGCGAGTCGGACTCGCCGGGCGTCGAGGCCGATGCGGGCGATGGCGACGCCGGTGTGCTCTTCCCGGAGACGAGCGTGAGCGATAGCTCGACGTTCGACATTCTTGATGGCCAAGACACCAATCAGATTGATGACGCCGATTCCGTCGACACCGATGTTGATGGAATCAACCCGGATGACACGGATGGTGGGCCCGACGTTTCGGACATTTCGGACGTATCCGACACAGCCGAGGTCACAGCCGAGGTCATCGACACTGCCGAGGTCACCGACACCTCCACCGACTCAGAAGTGGGCGGACCCGATGCAGGGGACGCGGACACCGCCGAGGTACTTGCCGACGTTGCCCCCGACGTGCCGGTCGACCCTTGCCTGAGCGGCCCAGACACCGACGGCGATGGCCGGGTCGACGCATGTGATGAGTGCCCCCGGGTCCCGCGCATCCTGATCTTCGACCTCCACAGCGACCGGCGCTTTGCGCATGAGGCCATCGTTCGGAGCGGGTGCGACTTCGAGGTCGCCGAGATCCAGGATGTCACCTCGCGCTTGGCTTCCGGCGAGTTCGGAATGGTCATCTTGGACATGCCCGATGCGCGGCCCGAAGGTGCATGGGCACAAGCCCTGCTCGACCATGTCGGCCGCGGTGGCGCCGCCATCATCGCTGGCCAGCGTCTTGGCAATGTCTCCGGTCCGAGCGTTCCGGCGACCATGGGTGCCACCTGGGGAGCTGAACGGACAGCGCCCGTGGCCTGGAGTCCGACCTGGACCGTACCCGTCTTCGCGCGGCCGAACACGTTGACCCGAGCGGGGTTCCAGCCGGATCTCGGGTCCAACTGGAGCTGGAATGGGGCTCCGCTGACGGCTACGGCCGGCCGGATCTGGGCGCGCGCCGGGACCGAGGGCGTCATCGTCGAGTCCAACGGCGGGCGCACGTTCCTCAACGGGTTCATCTTTGACGACTACCCGTACGACACCGACGGCGACCTGGTCGTGGACATCATCGAGCTCATCGGCAACCAGATCGTGAGCGCAGCCAACGCGCGCATCACGACCGAGATCTCGGCGCCGTACATCGACAACTTCACTGCGAACGAGGTGGTGCGCTACGACCTGCCGATCCTGCGAGGCTACGTGGACGACGCGTCGGACGACATCGTCGTGCATCGGGCCGACACGACCCATGTCTTCCCGGTCGCCGACGGTCGCTTCAAGGCGCTCGCCCCTCTGACCCCCGGCGAGAACTGGGTCACGCTCGAGTCCGTCGTCGGCGGCGAGCACGCCTTCACCCACCTCGAGCTCGACTACCTGCCTCAGACCAACCCACGTCGGATGCGGATGGTGTACGCGGTCGCGAGCGATGGCGACGGTCGCTTCGACGCACCGTTCGGTGAGAGCAACTTCCTCGCTTCGGCCAAACGCCGCTTGGCATTCACGGGGCGGTTGATGCAGTCGATGCTGGCCGACCGGATGTACGCGGCCGGCCTTGGTCGTCACACCTTCAACCTGATGCGGGACGTCGCGCACGAGCCCGAGGTCCACGTCTGGTCGACGACCGCAACGACCGCGCAATGGCACGCGATGGATGGTCTTCAAATGTGGTCTTGGATCTGGGCCAACATGGCACAGCTCCCGAGCTGCGGCGACTGCAAGACGGTCATCGTGCTCGGCATGACCCGCTATGACGCGGCCAACAATCGCGCGCTGGCACACACGGCACTCGGCGGCGGAGGGGTCGCGTTGTTCGGCTCGGGGACGCTGCACACCTTCGCCGAGTCGCTGGATGATCTGGTCGAGCGCTTCGAAGACACACGCGACGTGATGTCGCTACAGCCACCGCTCTTCGACGACTCGGGCTTTCGCCGCTCGATGTGGGCCAACTATGCGACCGGGATCGGCGCCATCCTGCACGAGGTCGCCCACGCCATGGACCTGCCACACGCCGTCGACTACGGCGACATCGTCAATCGCGGCTTCGACCACGTGAACCGGCTCGTCATGACCCAGGAGCGGGCCTCGGTCGTCACGCAGGCGATCCCAGTCATCCACCCTCAACACGAGCCCATCTTCTCCACGCCGAACATCGGGCGCCTGCGTTGGCATCGCTATGCAGCACTCGACAATCGCGCCTACACCGTTTCGACGTCACCCCAGGTGAGCCTCGTCGGTCAGGAGATTCGTATCACGACGCCGGCCGGCCTGCGTGTCGTCGGCTACGCGCGGGACGTCAGCGGTGACTGGCAGATGGCGAGCGGGGCCCTGCTCCTCGGAGCCCAGCTCACGACCTCTTATACCATTCCCAAGTCTTCGCTTTCATTCTTGTTTCCGACCGAGTCACGAATCCGGATCTACCTCACCGACGACCAGGGCAACATGAACGACGGCACCATCGTCACCCTGCCCTGACCTTACGCCGATCGAAACATCGTCCGATTCGACCGGAATCCGAGCCGTGTTCGACCGGGCCTTTTGGGCCTAGTTTCGACATCGGCATACGAACGAGGTCGACGAACATGCGGAAGATGGAGTTCACACGCCGGGAATGGCTGCAGGTCAGCGCGTTGTCGGCGATCGGGTTGGTGGGCTGTGCCACAGCAACCCGAATTCGCGAGAACGACGAAATCGGCGAAACAGGAAGCGGAGGCAAGATGTCGGACTATGATGTGGTGGTCATCGGTGGTGGGCCGGCGGGAAGTGCGGCGGCCCTGATGCTGGGACGCGGCAACCGACGGGTCCTACTCGTCGATGCGGGCGTGCCGCGTAACGCTGCGGCGGTTCGCATCAACGGATTTGTGACCCGTGACGGCGTGACTCCGGCGGAGTTCCGTAGGGTCGCGAGAGAACAGCTCACGAAATATGCGGTCACCTTCGAGGGCCGATGGGTGCGCGAGGTGCGCGGGGAGTCCGGCAACTTCGAGGTGGTTTTCGACGATGGTGTGGTCGCATGCCGTCGGGTCATCCTGTGTGTCGGAATGGTGGATGAGCTGCCGGACCTGCCGGGGTTCCGCGAGCTATGGGGTGCAGGGATCTTCCAATGCCCCTATTGCCACGGTTGGGAGCTCAAGGATGAGCCTTGGGGTTTCTGGGCGAGCTCGCCCGAAATGGCGACCCACGCGGTGCTCGCGACTGGTTGGACCAAGGACGTCGTGGTGTTCACGGACCGGCGCTTCGAGCTGGCGCCAGAGACTCGAGCGTCGCTGACGCAGCGCGGGATTCGAGTCGAAACGCGTCGGCTCGAGGCGTTCGTCTCGAATCGGGATGGCGGCGCACCGACCTTGGCCGCGGTCGAGCTCGAGGACGGTGTTCGAGTGCCGTGCAAGGGGTTGATGGCGAGGCCGCCGCAGCGCCAGACGAAGCTTGTGACGGGGCTGGGCTTGACGCTCGACGAGATGGGGCTCGTCGCGGTGGACATGATGGGGAAGACCTCGCGGGCGGGGATCTACGCGGCCGGTGACTTGTCCACGATGATGCAGAGCGCCTTGGGGGCGGCGGCGGCGGGTCAACGTGCGGCGGCGGCGTTGAATCACGAGCTGGTCATGGCTGGCTGAGAACGGCCGACCAGGCCGTCGTTCAAGTCGTGCGCTCGAGCGTCGCCTTACGAAATGCAACCGGCGTCTGGCCGTGGTGGCGGCGGAAAGAGCGGATGAAGTGGGTCGTGTCGGAGAAGCCGACACGCTCCGCGATGATGTCGACGAGCTCGTCGGTGTGGCGCAGGCGACGCCTGGCTTCGGACATGCGGTGAGCGAGAATCCACTCGTTGACGGTCCGACCGGTCGCTTTGCGCAGGGTCGTCGTCACATGGGCCGGGCTGCGATGGACGGCGGCGGCTACGTCCGAAAGCGAGATGGGTGTCAGGCAGCGGCGCTCGATGAAGTGCAGGACGTCCGAGACAAGTGAGCCTTCGAGGGGTTCGAGGAGTGTCGTCGCGCGTTGGATCTCATCGAGGATGACGACGAGCAGGCTCTTGGAGACAAGCGTGTTGGGGATATCGCGTGTCGTCGCGACGGTCAGCTCGTCAAGGAAGGTCTCGAAGCGCGGGCGGCGGTCTTCGGGGATGGTGACGACTGGGGTCGCGCCGGCGCGCACCCGGTCGAATGGTAGCCACAGGCGGGGGCTGTCGAGCTCGAGGCAACCCCGACAGAAGCCAACGCCGATGCGGGTGCCGCGGGCGTCCGCGTGCCGGTGGGGGGCGCCTGCGGGAATGATGCAGACGTCGCCGGCGCACACGGTGAAGGGAATCGGTGAGACCAGGTGAGTCGGCTCGCCGAGGTGATAGACGAGCGCCGAGTACTCGTGGGTGACGAGCCCTGCTGGGGGCCTGAGGTCACACTCCGAGGTCATACGCATGACGACGATGTCGGCGCCCTTGTCGTGGAAACCATGGTGTTCGATGGTCGCCGTCACCGCCGTCGTCCTCCAGTGCGCGACAGTACGTGGCGCAAGTCGGGCAGTAGCCTGTTCCGCCAGTGGCGACAAGGCCGGATCCCGATCAGCGGAACTTACAGACGCGGACCATGGTGTGCATCTGGGTGGTCGCTGGCTGGGTCGTGATCCACGGGGTCTGCAGCCAATCGCTCGCGAGCGTGATGGTGTCGGGCTTGCACTGCATGGTCGGTGGGCAGTCGGTATCGGTCGCACAGAAGCCGCTGCAGTATCGCTGTGGGTCCCCGGGGATGAGGTGGAGGCACTTGTTGCTCGCACACTGGGTCGGGCTCGTGCAGACCATACCCGAGCCCAGATTTGCGGTGGCGGCTTGCCGCGAGTAGCAGGCCGTGACGGCGCTGCGTGTGGGGGTGAGATATTGGGGGTGGAAGCCGACGGTGCCAAGCGTAGCGGCGTCGGCATAAGTCACGACGCCGCACTCCTGACCGAAGACGCAGTCCTGCTCGCGCTGGCAGAGGGGCGAACACGGCAGCAGTGCGCTGGGTCCGACCGTCCCGTAGGGGATGAGGTCGCAGTGCTGCGAGGCGCAGAGGCCGGAGTGGGTGTCGAAGCCGTCGGAGCAGGCCTGCCCAATCGGCAGCGTCTGGCCGTCGGGGACACATGCGCTCGTCGTCTGGTCGGCGCCTGCGCCCGCGCCGGCATCGCGGATGAGTCGGCACGACGAACCGGGGGTGGTGCAGCCCGACTCGGAGAGGCAGAAGTCCTGGCATATTCCCAAGTGGCATATTCCGCTCTGACAAGCGGCGTGTGTGGTACACGAACCGCCGCTGGCGATTCCCGTCGGGACGCCGCAGTAGCCGATGTTGGCGGTGCCGGGGACTTTGCGGCAGACCTCGGATGCGGCGCAGGTGCTGGAGTCGCCACAGGGCTGCGCGCAGACATTGCCGCCGGTGGCCGCGATGCAGACCCTGTCGGGGTAGCAGTCGAAGTGTGTTTGACACGCGACCGGGTCAACCGGGTCGACCGGGTCAACCGGGTCGACCGGGTCGACCGGGTCGGTCGGATCGCAGAGCTCGGACGCGATGGCTTCGCCTCGGCAGGCCCCTTCGAAACACTCGTCGCCGGTCGTACAAGTGTCCTCATCGTCACACTTGAGGCCATCCCGAGAGGTCCAGGTCCCGCGCGAGGCGTCCGAGTCACACATGAGGCAAGCGTTGCTGGGGTTCTTCTGCTGGTCGCTCCAGCAAGCGCCATCGAGGCGGCAGAACCCGGGTGCGACCTCGTGACGGCACTGACCGTTGACGCACCGATCGAGGGTACAGGTGACGTCATCGTCGCAGGTGATCGGCGAGCCGACACAACGCCCGCTCACGCAGATGTCATCGACCGTGCACGAGTCGCGGTCGGTGCAGGGCAGCCCGTCTTGGCACTCGGCGAGCACCTCTTCGGATGGCCCGCCTGTGTCGACCTCGTCGGCTCCATCCACCTGGACGGTCGTATCCGGAACGCTCGCCGCGTCGACGTCGAGCGAGACCCGAAAGCCATTACCGCCCGGCTCGGCGCACGCGACAAGAACCACGTGGAGCGGAAGAACGAGTCGAATCCAGATGTCGGATGGGCAGGGAGACATGGGCCAGCGCTCCTGTGTGTGACCCGCCGTGCTTCCTCCTGGCCGGGGTGGTCCGTCAACGCAGACAGCCCCTTGGGTCACAGAATGAGCAGGTGTTCTCCCTGGGCGTTGAATGACACATTCCCGCATCGATCCAACGCGCTCGTACGGAGAAAGGGTGCTCAATTCGCGAGCATCGCTCCAAGAGGGCTCAAAGTCGCACGCACTTCTCGTTACTGTCAGGACACCTCGGCGTTCGTCACCACGCGAGAAAGGGCCCCACCATGCGCAGCAGTATCCAACGAAAAGATGGCTCGGCTTCGACCACCAAATCCCCTTCGATCACCTCCTCGCCCGAGCGTGAGGTCCAACGCAGCGCTCTGCGCGGACTGACCTTCGACGAAGCGGTCCAGCGACTGGCACCCGTCCAACAGAAGGAGGACACGGCATCGGTCCACGCGGCCGCGCAACGCGGCACATCCGGCGGCGGCGGTGGTCTGCCCTACGGCAGCCAGATCCAACGCGCGTTCGGATCCCACGACGTCTCGGGCATCTCCGCGCACGTCGGCGGCAAGGCAAGCGAAGCCTGCGACTCGATGGGGGCAGAGGCGTATGCGTCCGGCAACTCGGTCGCGTTCAAGGGCAACCCGGACTTGCACACGGCCGCCCACGAGGCCGCGCACATCGTCCAGCAGCGCTCGGGCGTTCAGCTCTCCGGCGGGGTCGGTCAGGTCGGCGACTCCTACGAACAACATGCCGATGCGGTGGCCGATCGGGTGGTCCAGGGCAAGAGCGCCGAGGACCTTCTTGGCGGCCGTTCCTCCGGCGGCGCTGGAGGCGTTCAGCAGTCGCGCCAGGTGCAGGCCAAGGGGTTCTTGGATAACCTGAAGGCCTGGTTCACGGAAGTGAAGCTCTCGCCCGAAAAACAGAAGGTCGCGGAGATCCTTCTCCGGAAACACGGGGTCGACGTCTCGGGCATGGATAATGCCACCTTCGCTCGCTACTGCACCGACGCAAACCAGGGCGGAAAGAAGACGCCGGATCAAATTGCCGGCGACATCGCACCGTCGCTTCGCGACATACTGGGCGAGAAGAAGCCGACCCAGAAGAAGGAGTCGACGAGCGCAAGCCCGGTCCAGCGCAATGAGGCCGAGCCAGTACAGCAAACCCGCGGAGCGGGCGCCGGCGTCCAGATGAACAAGATCGGTGGTCGTCCCGATGTGTCCGATCCAACCATCCAGGGCGGGATCACTGCAGCGGTCATCATGGCGTTCAACGAAGGTGCATCGGCAGACGAGACCATCGTGGAGCTCACGAAGCTCGCCATCGAACACCCGGCGGGTGTGTTTCTCGGCCTGCCCGTCGGCCTCAACGATCTGGGAGACGCACAGATCAAACAACTCTTCGCGGCGGCCACGCCCTACAACGTCATGACCGGGGCGGGCAAAGTGGTCGAGGGGAAAGTGCTCGAGAAGTTCAAGGTCAAGAAAGCCGCCGACCTGCAGAAAGGCATCGATATCGTCTACTCGGCCGTCGCGGTGAGGGTGAACCAGAAGACTCGCCAACAGAAGGGCTTGAAGTAGGGGTGTCATCGGCTCGGGGAGATTCAGGGTCGACAAGCCCCCCACGGGGGGCGTGAAGTCGATGAGCGGTCCCGACCAGTGGATTGAAGGCTCGTGTGCCGCCGCCCGAAACCTCGAGGACAAGGCCGTGACCTCGGCGACACCCTCATCGATGTGCCGACGCCACAGACCTCTCAACGGCCCAGGTCCACGACTCCCCGCGGATCGACAGCTCGCACCTGGACGGGGAAATCGAAGTCATGGCCGACGTTCCCGACGCACCCGCGGGTGACGTCAATGGCACACCACCGATCGACGCCGACGCGGGTCCCAACGACGTTGGAAGCCTGCCCGAAGACACCTGGCGTTGAGGACTGGCTAGCGCTTCGGACCGCGGCCCCGTCACTCAGCGAACTCAGGCCTTGGGTGAGTTCTTCGACGGTGCCGGGGGCACCGCCTTCGGTTCGTTGTCCGCGGCTTTGGCAGTCCCAGCGCCGGTCTTGGCGCGCGCCTGTGCGATAGCGGTCTGCCAGGCACTCACCTCGGCAAGCAGAGGGGCCTTCTTGTCGGCGTGCTCCGGCGACGACGCGAGCTTGCCAGAGAAGCTCGTGAAGTTGTCGGCCATCGCAGTCAGGGTCTCGGCGTCGAGAGAGCCGAGCTCGTCCATGCCGATGACCACGAAGTCGAGAATGACATCGAGGCGACCGTCAGACGAGGCCCCGATGATCAGGTCGTAGACGGTCTGATAGCCGACGACCTTGGTCTCCGACTCGACCAGATAGGCTTCATCGGCTTCGGGCTTACGGACGACGCTCAGCTCGAGATCGTTGAAGTCGTTGTCCTTGAAGTCCTCCGTCGCGACCTGCATGTGGTCGGGACACTTGGACACCATCTGGTGGGTCGAGGGCTGCCACCCCTTGGGCAGCGGCTTCAACCAGTCGGATTTGTCCTTCTCGGGCACCTTGTTCTCGACCCTGACAGACCACGGCCCCTCGGCTTCGACGTCGACGGGTTCGCGGATGGCCGGATGTGTGTCCGTGGGCAGGTCGGCCTTGGCACCCTCGACCTGGACCCGCTGCATGAAGTGGGCGCTCTTGCCTTCCACGGTGAGCGACCACTGGCCCTTGCCCGGAGCTTGCATCGAGTGAGGCGCGGCACGGGTTCCCGGCACCTTCTTGTCCGGCGCCTGGGCGCCTTTTGCCTGGCCCGGTCCCTCGAGTCGCGGGTCGGACTTGCGATCGGCGCCCGGAGCAGGAGGTGCGAGCGCCGCGTCCTGTTCGTCGAGGGTCTTGCCCCGAAGGGACTGCTTGAGTGCTGACGACGATGGCGCGACCGGGGGTTTCGCGGCATTCGAAGTTGTGGCTGGCGATGACTTCTTGGCACTCGCGGATTGCATCACGACCTCTCGGGTTTGGCGGCGGCGCCAGGTTCAATGAGACGGAGGGGGGACCTGGGATTGAAGACCAGCTCGGGCACCGACCTACAAGTCCGTGCAGCGGATACTCATGGTCGGACCCGGCTACGAAGATTGCCGCTCACTTCAGGATGGGCGGCAGCACGAGCTGCAGGCCGGGGCGCAGGTCCATCGGGTCGTCGATCCGATTGCTCTTGGCGATACGCCGCCACTCCCGAGGGTCTTCGTACGCCATCGAGGCGATGCCCTGGATCGTGTCGCCGTTCTTGACGGTGTAGATCCGCGAGTGGTCGGGCGACTGCTTGGTCAAGAGCTTCATGATGTCCTGGGCGGTCGTCAGCTGACGCAGGTGCACCATCGCTTTGGCGCGCACAGGTGTGCCGTCGGGCAGGAACAGGTTGTACTCGACCTCGAGCTTGGAGATGGCAAACACATATAGCGCGATGTGTTTGGTCGCCATGGAGAACATGCCCCAGGTGAACACCACGGCATTCACCACGTGGCTCTCGGGGTTGTAGTCCATGAGGGACTCGAGCGTGTCGATGTACTTCAGGCGGACCGACTCACGAGTGTCGTAGCAGTCGAACCAGAGCTCGCCGAGCGTGAGGCAGAGTGGCTTGGTGTGGCTGTATTTCAGACTGACGAGGCTCTGCGCGGCCGGCTCATCCTTGAACTCGACCTCCTTGTCGATCTTGATCGTGTGCGGGTTGACATAGCACTCGAGCTCACCCGCAGGTGTCGCCGTCGGGCTGTCCGTCGAGACCCTGAAGATGCTGAGCTTGGCCTTCTCGAGCTTGCCGCCGAACTTGTTCGGCTCGGAGTCGTCGATGACCTTGATGGCGCGTTGGGCGGCAGAACGGATGAGGGCGTTGCTCATGGCATCTCCGGGGCTCGTGTGTCGGGTCGCATCCCGATGGAACACGAGCAGAGACGAGCACCGCAATGCACGATGAAGACAACTCACCAATATGACGAGCCATGCTCAGGGCACGTCGGCGTCGCCTGGTGAGTTGTACTCGCTACCGACCGGCTGCACCCGACCCGACTCCGACCGGCCCGACCCGACTCCGACCGACCGGACCGACCGACCGGCCTGGACCGATACGAACGTCCAGCCGGACAACGGCTGCGCGCCGCTCACGGCCGGAACAAGCCTCAGCATCCTCCCGGCGCGGAACACGTCGTCGAACCGCCGAGCGCGCCAGAGGTCCCCGAGACTCCGTTCTGTGTCGCAGTGGATCCGGACCCGCCAGACCCACCTGCACCGGCAGCCCCACCTGAGTTCGTGTTGCCGCTCTCGTCGAGAGTGCCCTGATAGCGGAAGATCCCAAACGAGACACCACCAGCTCCGCCACCACCGGCGCCGGAGTTTCCGCCGCGTGTGCCCGCCCCGCCGACGGCGCCAGCTTTAGTACCGGTGCGACCACTCCCGCCGCCACCGCCTGCACCACCAGGCTGACCAGCGCCTCCGGCTCCGCCTTGACCGCCAGCTCCACCCGCTGCGCGCGAGATCACGGAGTTGCGCACGGTCAGTGAGGCCTGATATCCGAAAATGCCAAAACTGCCGCCTCCCGAGTTGCCTCCGAGGCCTGCAGCTGGGGCAAGACAGCCACCCGCCCCACCACCGCCGCCACCTGCGCCCGACGTATCCGACTGGTCTACGCCGTTGTCACATGCACCCGTTCCGCCGCCACCACCACCGCCGATTCCGTTGCGCCCGAGCGTGCCACCGCTGCCGCCAAAGCCCCACCAGAAGGCGCCGCTGAGATAGCCGCGGTTGAGGGCCACCGCCGCGCCGCCACCGCCGCCGCCATCGCCGCTGCTGCCGTCGTTGCCTGCCGTCGCCGAACCACACGTCCCGCCCTGCGCCCCACCCCGCCCCGTTGCGCCACTCGCAGCAGCAGAGTTCGTTCCGGCCGTCCCCGGCTGGTTGTTGAAGCAGCAGCAGCAGCCGAAAGGTCCGCAGTCATTGTCCTCGTCCGGCGAGCCACCGCGGCCACCACCACCATTGGGAAGTCCGTAACTGGCGTCACAGGTGTTGGTCCCGGCGCCGCCACCAGAGACACCACTCAGGTCGCAGCCCAGGTAGGACCCGGAATAGGCGTCGGTCCCCCGCCCTCCCGAAGAGGCCGCGGTGTTGGACGCGCTCGTTCCGCTATTGCCGACCGCGCCAGCCGCTCCGTTGCCGGCGACGATGTCGACACGCTCGACGATGACCGAGGCGTTGCTCGCGTGAATCGCGTATGAGCTCCGACCTCGGCCGTTGTAGGTGCCGCTCGCGTTGGGTCCGTGCACGAAGAGGTCGTAGAGCCCGATGGTGTTGCCGGCCCCGCTCAGGAGCAGCGTAATCGCGTTGCCCTCGACGCCCGAGATCCCGCCGTAGATTCGCGCCGTGTTGAGGACACCGCCACGCGCGGCGCGCGCCCAGAGTGAATTGTAGCCGCCGAAGATCTTGACGTTCTTGGCGATGGCCACGGTCGCGCCAACGTAGCTTCCAGGCCCGAGATAGATGTGGGGCTTCTGGGCGTTTGCAGCCGTGAGGCCCTGCGCCAACGAGCAAGGGGCGGCCTGCGTACAGCTCGCACCCGTTCCTCCGACGGACACAAACAAGCCGAGCCGCACATCACCATCGATGCCGTCGCAGTTCTCGTCGGCGAAATTGCCATCGGGCGTTTCGCTCTGATTGTAGGTCGGGACCGAGCTGTAGTTGTCGACCCAGCCGCCACCGCCGTTGCAGGTCTGCCTCGAACCCGAACAGGAGCCGTTCTGGTTGCCGTTGAGCGGAGGACTCAGGTTGTTGTCGGTCAGCCCGCTGCAGTCGTTGTCGCGTCCGTCGCAGAGCGTCTCGCTCACCTGATAGAAGGGCGAGTTCGCCGAGAACTGCGTCGCGCTGCAGTTCTGCCACGCCCCATTGAAGCATAGATTTCCAGACCTTATCGAGCCCGCACAAACCCCTGCCTGGTTCTGACAGGCGACCAGTATGAGGCTCGAGTCGCCCGCATCGAGCCGCCCATCGCAGTCGTTGTCGGTGCCGTCGCAGACCTCGGGCACAATGCGTACATCCCCATTGCAGATGAGTGTATTGTTCAGGCCACACACCGTCGTTCCACCGGCGCACACACCGACGCCGCAGCTCTTGCCGGCCCCGACCACCTGCGACCCGTCGAGTGCGGTGTACGTGAAGTCCTCATCGGTCTGGGCATCGCAGTCGTTGTCGCGACCGTCACATCCCGCCTCGGCGCCCGCCTGATATTGCGCCGTATAGGCCGAGTAGACCGCGTTGGTGCAGAGCTGCCATTGCCCCGCCACGCAAAGGTTTGCGGGCCTCATGCTGCCGCTGCAGACGCCGTTCTGGTTGTTGCAGGCGATGCGCACCATGTCCGCGTCCGCGGCGTCGGTGAGCCCGTCGCAGTCGTTGTCGATGCCGTCGCAGACCTCGGCGCTCGGAGCACCTGGGACACAAGCCCTGGGACCTCCGTTCTGGCATCGATCGACCGTGACGGCGCAGGCCCCCCGACCACACGTCTGAGTGCCACCTGTCACATTCGAGCACGCTCCCGGCGTCGTGCCCGTGCATGTATCGGACGTCGGGACCTGACACTCGGGGTGGCAGGACAGAGCCTCCGTCCCACGGCCTGCCGCTCCACAAAGATCGGCCGGACCCTCGCAGACGCCCTCACCGTTGCAGCTCACACCCGCATCCGCCACGGCCGCGCGCCCATAGCAGGTGCGCCCCTCGAAGCCCCAATAATAACCGGTGCAGCCGACACCGCTGCACTCGGACGCCGGGTCATTGCCAGCCGGGATGTCCTGGCAGAGCCCGAGGGCACCTGGCACATTACAAGCCTGGCAACCGCCGGTGCACGTCGAGGTGCAACAGACCCCATCCACACAGGTCAGTCCGTTGCCGCATTGATTGCTCGTCACACAGGGCCCGCCAACACCTTCGTCGGGCACGCAGCTACCGTCCGTGCAGTTCGCCCCGTCGTCGCAGATGCTGTTGCCGCTGCAGGTCGCCGGACACACCGGCGGGTTCTGGGTGACCGCGGCCGTGCAATAGACCGAGTCGTAATAGCCGCAGCTGTTGGACTCCGCTCCGCCGCATCCCGAGTCATCCGGGATCGCTGCCTCACCCTGTGCACACTGGAACCCGACGCAGACCGGGTCGCGTCTACTGCCCTGACAGGTCGCAGGATCCTCGCAGATACTCTGCGCCCCGTAGACGCCGAGGCTGCAGTTGCCAGCGCTCGCGCAACAATCACCGCTGGCGCAACAGAAGCCGTTCTGGCAATGACCGCTGACACATTGAGCGCCGTCGCCACAGCTCTGTCCGTCGGGCTTCTTGGTGCGGCAGATATTGCCATCACAATAGGCATCGCTGTCACATTGGCTGTTGTTGTCACATCGGTTCGGGCAGGCAGGCTGGTTCTGGTCGACGCTGCCATTACACGTCACCGACGGATAGAGTCCACAATCGTTGGCCGTGACCGCCGCCGTGCAAGCCGAGTCGTCGGGCGCCCCTACGACCGTATTGCACACGAACCCCGTGCACACCGCAGCGTTCTTCGTGCCCTGACAGCTGGCGGGGAAATCGCAACCGGGAACGCCCGTGTAGCTGGCCGGACAATCCCCCGCGCGCACACAACAATCGCCACCCGAACAGCACACATTGTTCTGGCAGTGGTCGGAGGCGCAGTCGGTGTCCTCGTCGCAGAAGTTGCCATCGGGCAGGTCGGGCAAACAAATGGTATCGCAGTGGAAACCCGAGTCACATGCCTCGTCCCCCACACAGGCGAACGGGCACTGGGGCGGCGACTGCTGGCTCGTCCCACTACAGTAGATGGGCCGATACGGCCCACACGCGTTGGCCTGGACGTTCACGTCACAGCCCGCGTCGTCCTGCACGATGGCGGAGCTGCACTGCTTCGTCCCGGTGCAGACCGCATCGATGCGCTCGCCCTGGCACGTCACACCGTCGACACACGCAGCTGGATTGCGGAAGTCCGCCGGGCAGTCGTTCGCGACATTGCAGCAATCTCCCGAGTCGCAGCAGAACCCGTTCTGGCAGTGCCCACCCGCGCAATCCGAGGGCTCGTCACACACCCCACCGTCGACCACGTCGGGCAGGCACGACCCATCGCAGTGGTAACCGTCGACACACTCGGCGTCGGTGGTGCAGGTGCTGGGGCAGCTGGGCGCGGACTGGCTCTGCGTGCCGGTGCAGAAGCGCGGCGTATTGGGGCTGCAGTCGAGCGCAGTCGTCTCGACGGTGCATCCCGAGTCGTCCCCGACGGGCCCCGAGATGCCGCACATGGAGTCGACGCAGAGCGCGTCCTTGCGATTGCCCTGACACGTACTCGCGTCGTCACAACGCGGCGCTTCGCGGAACCCATCGGGGCAATCCGTGGGTTGCCGACAACAATCCCCCTCGGCGCAGCAGAACCCGTTCTGGCAGTGACCGCTCCCACAATCCGATTGGTCGACACAGGCCGAACCGTCCTGGATATCCGGCACACACGTGTTGGTCGCCTCGTCGCAGTGCGCGGCCGCGATACACACCGAGTCGTCCGCACACGCCGTCGCACAGACATCGCCCGCGTCGCCCCCGTTCGCACACGTGAAGAGCCCACAAGGGCTGGGGTTGGAGTAGACACAATCGCCGCTCACGCAGCTCGGGGCGCCGGTCTCGAAGAAGACGCCGTCGGATTCGACACAGCCTGCCGCCAGGCAATCGGTCCAGGCCTCGTCGGTCTGTCCATTGCAGTTGTCGTCGATGGCATTGCAGAGCTCGGCCCCCGGTACCAGGGCCGCGCAGTACTGCTCGCCCGAGGGACTGCAGGCAGTGACGCCCGAGCAGGTTCCTTCGACATTGGTGTTGTCACATGCGACCCCTTCGATATTGTCGGTCGACCCGTCGCAGTCGTCATCGAGCATGTTGCAGGCCTCCACAGCGGGGACCTCGGCGCTGCATGCAGACAACCCGGCCGGGCCGCAGGACCTCACGCCCACACACCCCCCGTCCGCGCTGACCTGCTCGCAGGTCGTCATCAGGGCCAGCGTCCCCCAGCTCTCCCGGCACTCACACTCGCCTTCGGTCTTGAGGCAGAGCCGCGCGGTCGCCTCGCCCACGGCGACGTCCTCACAGCTGTAGCCGGTGGGGCAAGGGACCTGCGCGCAGGAGGTCGCGCAGAAGCTACCGATGGACGGGTCGGGATTCTGGATACATGCCGCGGGCGACGGGTCGAGCGGGTTCTGACATTCGCTCGAAGCCGTGCACGGTCGGCACAACCGCGTATGGCGGGGCACACACAGTGACACGGGGTCTGGGCCACCCACCGAGGTGGTCAGGCAGTCATAGTTCTCGGGGCACTCCGTCACACACTGACGCGTGCACAGGTTGCCGTCGGGTCCCTCGATGCAGAGCCCATCGAGGCAGTCCGCGTTGCCGACACACGGACAGCCAAAGCCACCTGCCGTCGCACAGAGGGGAGGCGTCGTCTCACTCACATCCACGTCGGCGTCGACGTCGGGTGCGGTCGCATCCGGAAGGACGGTGTCGAACTGGACCTCAGCGACCGAGGTATCCGCGGTGTCCGCGGTGCTGCCCGCGTCACCTCCAGAGCAGGACAGCGACAGGAGGCCCATCGCCAGGGCGAGTGGGGAGAGTCGACGAGCAGCTCGCGTGACAGACATGGGGTACCTCGGGGCGACAGCCGCGAGATAGTACATGGCGTGGGCGGTGGACGGAAGGGAGAGCGGTGCGGAACGCAGTGCGGACGCAAAGTCGCGGTCTCTCAGGAAGCCAGGAACGAAGGAAACCAGGACCGGGACGAAACTGCATGCAGTTCAGTGGTCTCTTCCTGGGCTCCTCGTTTCCTGCTTTCCTGAGAAATCTCTCCCTTTTGACGATGTCTTGGACCTTGCGATCAACCTGGTGCGGGAGACGCATGGCCACGTCAGAACGATGTCACCGCCCCCTTTCGGACCGGCGGTCAGCGCGACAGCGTCGCCTTGGGCGGGAGCGTGATCACGGTGCCCGGGTGGATCATCTTCGGGTTGTTGTTCGCGGCCTTGAGCGACTTCCAGAGGAGGCCGTCACCGTAGACACGGGCCGAGATGCCCCACCAGCTCTCGCCGGCTTTGACCGTATACTTCACCGGCTCATCGATGTGCGCGAGCTCCTCGGCGGTGGCGCTCATCTCCTGCGGAGGTGCTGGAACGACCACGAGCTGCGAGTCGAAGCCGGTGACCGCGAACTGCTCGGCCATGGCGGTCGCCGTCTGGTTGTCCTCCTCGCTGGAGACCTGGCCGTAGAGCCGGCAGAAGCCGTTCTCGTCGATCTGGGCGTCGATGCCGGAGATGCCCGCGTGCTCGAGGGCCTCCTCCATGGTGTTTTCGATCTTCTTCCAGTGGGCCACGGCCATCGCCTTGGCGGCCGCCTGCTTGATGAGGTCCTGCGCCTTGGCGGCTTCGACGGCGGCGACGACAGCCTTCATGGCGTCGACGGCGGGCTTCGCGTCGGCTTCGGCTTTGCCGGCCTGGGCGGAGGCAATGGCGGCTCTTGCTTTGTCGAACGGGGTCGTGAACATAGTGCGGTTCTCCTGCGGAGCTAGGGGGCCACGTGATACGTCCGAATCGGTGGGAGGGGAACCCCTGACGAGTGATCCCCAGTCTCGGCCGCCTATCACCTTGGGGCGATTCGCCATGTGGGCGTTGACCTTGAGGGTGGTCGTCGTCCCGGTCGATCTCCCGGTCCTCGGGCTACAGGTCGAGCTCGAGGAGGGCTGGTCGGTCGCGAGCCAGTGGGGCCCAGAGGGCGGCTCGGACGTCCTGAGCACCGATGACGGCAGCCGCTACCGGATCGTCGGCGGAGGCCGCACCGACCGCGACTGCCCGATGACCTCGCCGTTCCCGATCGAGGTCGACGGGGCCACCTGGATCCAGGACGGGCCCCGCTTCTGTCGGACGCTCGACGACGTGCGTATCGAGGTCGAAAGACTCGCCTCACCGTCACCTCTGGAGCTGTCCCTGCTGGCAGCGCTGGCGCGATCTCTGGCCCTGCGCCGCCCGACGTCGGGTGGTTCATCCCGCTTGCCCGCGCCGACCTCGCCCGTCGGGACGCGAGTGGCACTCGACACCGTTGGACTCTCTATAGATCTGCCGGGCGATGGCCTTTGGAAGGTCGCGAAGCCGGTCGAGGGCCGCGACTTCGACGCCCTGGTCCGCACCGTGCCCGCCTTCCCCGAGGTGCAGGTCGTCATCCGACGACACACACGACGTGAGCTCGCCGACTGCGACGCGTTCGCGAGACGGCTCGTGACCGGCTCCTGGCGGCGCCCGAAAACATCGCCGGAAACATCGCCGGAAACATCGCCGGAAACATCACCGGAAACATCTATAGATAGCTCGAAAACCGAGGGATTCGCCACAGTCGCCGGCGCCGAGGTCATCGGCTTCCGATCGGTCGCGCTCTGCCGCGAGTCGTCGGGCGAGCTGCTGGATGTGCGGATCGCCTCACGCCCGTTCCAACCCATCGAATCTCTGCGGTCGCTCCTGACGGCGCTCACCCGAGCCACGAGACTGACCGAGAGCCCCCTGCCCTCTGGGCTTGCCCGCCGCGACGCGGCCTTCGTGCGACACCAGTGGGGCGTGGTCACGGCCGGGCTGCAGTTCGCCCCCAACGATGACGGCGCCAACGAGGCGAGCGGCGCAGTGGGCGTCGAGTCCGGCTTCGGCGTGATGTGGAAGAACGGCCTGGCCGCGAGCTTCATCGGCAACGTCGGCATGGACGGCGATGGCGTCGCGTGGGGCGCGTCCCTCGACGTCGGGGTAGGGCTGCGGGCGGACTCCGACTTGATGCTCGTGCTGACGCTGGGCTGGCTCGAGCGCCACGAGGCGCTCATCGACAACCGCGCCCTGACGCTCGGCTTCGAGCTCAAGCGGGGCTACCTGAACGATGACGGCGGCTTGCCGTGGTCGTTGCGGATTGCCGCGTTCCAACTCGTATCACGGTTTCCACTCGTCATCGGGGCCCCGTTCGAGATCACCTGGCAGGCGGAGCTGTTTCCGGGCGTGGTCGGTGGGCTCGTCTGGCGTTCGGTGCGTGGGACCGACGACGGAGCGCTCGAGGACGCCATCGAGCTGGGGATCCGGCTGGGTCTCGGCAGCATCTGGCGCTGAGCGCGGCGCCGCATTGCGCCTTACGAATCGCGTGACGGCCCGGGCGCTCGTCAAAGTGGCCACCGCGCGGTGACGAGACCGGACCGCCATGTTATCCGTAGACACGTCGTTCGGCTCAGGACGGCATCAAGCCGCGGCCCGGCGGGCCGAATCCATTGTCTGCGTTCTGCCCTCAGGAGATCCTCGATGAAACGTGCCCACCACTGGACCTCGCTCCCACTCGCAGCGCTGCTCGCGCTGGCCCCCCTCGCCGCGTGCGACAAGAAGGCAGAGCCCGTCGCACCTCAGGCCGCGGCCGCGACGGAGCCCGAGCCGACAAAGGCGCCCGAGCCCGACAAGCAGCCCGACAAAGAGCCCGCTCCGACCCCGACGGCGGCCCCGACCCCGAGCGAGCCGGCTCCGACACCGACTCCGAGCCAGCCTGCCCCGACGCCGACTCCGTCCGCGGGTGACGCGGCGCCGGCCGACCCGGGCACGCCGGCCGCGGCTGGCGACAAACCCACCGCTGTCACCGCGACGCCCGGCACTGTCGTGCGCGACCCGGTGCCCGACTCGCCCGAATGGCTCATCCAGCAGGTGCTCGTGGCCAGCCTGGAGCCCGACTTCGACAAGGGCTGGGCCCTCTTCGAGAGCCTGCTTCATGAAGACCAGAAGGTCGAGCACGCCCTCGCATCGCGCAAGACGCTCAACTACCCGGCGAGCCGCCGCAAGGTGAACCTCTTCATCTTCGAGCAGGGCCCGAAGCCCATCTACCGCGTCGAGCGGGTGGTCGAGGAGATTGCAAACCAGCAGTATCGGATCTTCGTGTTCAACAATAGCCCGGACTCGATGCCGACCCCGTGCGAGGTTCGATACGACAACAACCTGAAGAAGTGGCGCGTCGGCATCTGCTCGCTCTGAGCGACCCGTGACCAGGTCGAGAGCCTGGTCGCTGCCACAAACGACGAGGGCCGCAACATGCGGCCCTTTGTCTTTTAACCTCTGGCGGTGGGAGAGCTCCGATGGAGCTCTACGGCACGTGTCAGATGGCGGCTTCGCGGCGACGTGCGCGGTGAAGGACCGCCCACAGGAACAGGTTGCCCGGGCCGATGGTGATGAGCAGGTAGGTCAGGAAGACGGTCGGTGCGAGCGGCGAGAGCATGCCGGCGATCGCGATGGCGACGAGGTGATGGGTCGGTCCGACCATGGCCACGAGCTGGAAGACATCGTAGCCGCCTGGGCGCCCCTGGCCGGTGAGGCGCGCAGCGCTCCTCACGTAGTTCACGAGACAGTAGAAGAGGAACTTCTCGAACAGGGTCTTCTTCTGGTCGACGTAGCGCGAGAGGTCGCGGTCGACCGAGACGGGCTTGAGGCGCTGCTTGATGTCGTCGACAACGCTTGATTTCCAAGAGAACGACAAGAAGCCGAGGATCACGAGGACGAAGGCTTCGAAGGTGCCAAACGCGTGGCCGCCGATGACGATGCCGGAGCGCGCGAGCACGATGATCATCGCGACGTGAACGCTGAGGATGGTGGCGAGGTCGGCCATGCCGTCGAGCATGCGGCCGCGCCAGGGCTTGTCGGATGGACCGGCGAGGCGAGCGACCTCACCGTCGGCGCAGTCGGTGACGACCATCGCGAGCAGAAGCAGGCCTCCCAGGACCGGCCACAGGCCGCCACCCGTCAGGGCGAGACCGGCCGTGATGCCAAAGCCCATGGCGATGACGGAGACCTGGTCGGCGGAGAAACCGTAGTGGTGGAAGTGCTTGGCCATCCAGCGGGCGACCGGTCGGCTCACGCTGATGTCGAAGCGCTCGTCGAGGACCATCGGGCGGGGGCTGAAGCTGGCCATAGGACCGTTCATTGGAGTGTTCATCTCGTCTCCTCCACTCGTGAGAGCGGCGCCCGAACCTGATCGACACGAAGTCGACACCGACCGAGCGCTAGCTTTGCTCGCAAGTAGCATGCCTGTAGCGAACCGTATGAAAGGAAGCAAGTTATGCATGCTGCGATGCGCCATCGCGAAGCGACTTACGCAGTCAAGGTGCGCAGTCCGTTTCGCACCCGAGGTCTTGAGGCAACGAACTATTGCGCATTGCTGCTGATTCAAGACCGGGTTTGTGCCTGTTTCGGTTGGTCGAGCCAACGCCGTCAACGACCCGGTAGCCCTCTGCCACAACACAATCCGAGGCGCCGGAACTCGCGCTACCCAGCGTCGGACGATCGAGCTATGACCTCGCGCAGACCCGGGGCGGAGGCCCCTCTCGGAGGCGTCATGCAGGCCTATCTCGACCTCTTGCGGCGTGTGCTCGCCGACGGTGAAGTGCGTAAGGATCGCACCGGAACCGGCACCCTCTCGTTATTCGGGATGCAGACCCGCTACGACCTGCGCGATGGTTTCCCCCTCGTCACGACCAAGAAGGTCGTCTTCGAGTCGGTGAAGAAGGAGCTCCTCTGGTTCCTGCGCGGCGACACCAACATTGCGACGCTGGGCTGCGGCATCTGGGACGCGTGGGCCCGAGAAGACGGTGAGCTCGGCCCGATCTATGGCCACCAGTGGCGTCGCTGGGGCGCTTCCAAAGACGACCCCGACGGTGCGCCGGGCATCGATCAAATCGCCACCATCGTGGAACAGATCCGCCGCGACCCGACGTCGCGCCGCCTCATCGTGTCGGCCTGGAACGTGGCTGAGCTCGGCGACATGGCGCTCTTGCCCTGCCACACCCTCTTCCAGTTCTACGTGTCGCACGACCCGGCGACGGGTGCCCCGAAACGCCTCGACCTGCAGCTCTACCAACGCTCGGCAGACCTCGCCGTCGGTGTGCCGTTCAACATCGCGAGCTACGCCCTGCTCCTCATGATGGTCGCCCAGTCGACGGGGCTCGTGCCCGGCGTCTTTGTCCATACGATCGGCGATGCCCATATCTACCTGAACCACGTCGACGGTGTGCGAACGCAGCTCGAGCGCACTCCCTTCGCGCTGCCGACCGTGCGTTTCCTCAAGACCCCCGACCTCAGCGCACCGAGCCTTATGGACCTGACCGCGGACGACATCGTGCTCGAGGGCTACCAACACCACCCCTTCATCAAGTTCCCGATCGCGGTCTGAACGATGGACATCACCCTCATCGTCGCCGCGGATGACAAAGACGGCATCGCCAAAGATGGCCGTATCCCGTGGCACATCGCACCCGACCTCAGACGCTTCAAGACGCTCACCACCGGACCGGGGCCAGAGCCTTGCGCCGTCCTCATGGGGCGCACGACCTGGGACTCGTTGCCCTCAAAGGTCAGGCCGCTGCCGGGCCGCAAGAACCTCGTGCTCTCACGCACACGCCAGGTCTTCGAAGGGGCGACCTGTGTGTCGTCGTGGCAGGAGGCGCTCGACGCCGCAAACGATTGCAGCGCGCTGTGGGTGATAGGCGGTGCGGCCGTCTATGCACTCGCGCTGGCGGAGCCCGAGACGAGCGCTATCGAGCTCACCCGTGTCGACGGTGACTTCGACTGCGACCTTCGCTGGGGCGGGGTCCCCGAAGGCTACCGCCTCGCGTCGGTCGAACGACTCGACGGCTACCGCTTCGAACGTTGGGTCCACCCCTTGCGCTGACGGTTGATTGTCGACTCGGCCTCACGCTCGAGGCCGTGGTCCGTCGTCGGATCAGGGCACGGCGAGCGCCTTCGCAGCGCCCTGCGCGAGTGTCCACAGCGGACCGGGGTAGACACCGACAAACACGATGGCCGCCATCGCAAGCCACGCGGCCAGCCGGTTCGGGAGCGACACGACCAGCGGGGGAGCATCGTCGGTCGTCTGGTAGGCCGCCTTCACGACGCGCAGATAATAGTACAGCGAGATGGTCGCGTTCACGGCGCCGATGAGGACCACCCAGAAGTGACCGTCGTCCATGGCCGCCGAGAACAAGAACCACTTGCCCGTGAAGCCCGGCGTCGGGGGTACACCGGCGAGCCCGAAGAGGCCGGCAAGTAAGAGCACGCCGATGAGCGGAGCCCGGCGATAGAGGCCAGCAAGGCTCGTCAGCGTCGGGTTGTGGCCATCGCCTCCGACCACACAGACGACCAGGAACGTCGCGAACGCGACCAGCATGTAGACGAGGCCATAGAAGACCGCCGCCGCCGCGCCGAAGTCGTTCAGCGTCATGAGACCGAGCAGCACATAGCCTGCGTGCGCCACGGTCGACCACGCGAGGAGCCGCTTGAGGTCGGTCTGCACGAGCGCTGCGAAGTTGCCGATCGTCATCGACGCGACCGCGAGCACCACGAGCAGCGTCTCGACCTCGGGCATGTCGCGGCCGAGCATCAGGACGCGCGCGATGACGCCGATAGCCGCCACCTTGCTCGCCGTGCCGATGAAGGTCGCGGCCTGGTGAGGGGCGCTCTGATAGGTGTCGGGCGCCCACGCGTGGAACGGCAGGACGGCCAGCTTGAAGAACAGGCCCGAGAGTGCCAGGACCAGGCCAAGGACGATGAGCGGGCTCGAAGCGGCCGAGCTTATCGCCATGAGCGAGGTCGAGCCCGTCGCGCCGAACAAGAACGACAACCCATAGAGGGTCACGGCCGAAGCGACCGCGCCAAAGAGCAGGTACTTGGCACCACCCTCGCTGCCCTGCCGCTGGTCGCGGTGCAGCGAGGCGAGCACATAAAGCGCGTAGGCCGACAGCTCGAGCGTGACATACAACGTGAGCAGCTCGGTCGCCGACACGAGCATCATGAGCCCGAGCGTGCCAAGGGCGAGGAACATCGGCACATCGTTGCGCGAAGACTCACGCACACTCGGCAGCGAATCAGCGCTGAGCAGCGTCAAGAGCAGGCCGCTCGAGAGGCCGACCTTCAAGAGCTGCGAGAACAGGTCGACCCGGTAATAGCCGGGGAAGAAGGGCTCGCCGGTCATGCCGACCGACCACACCGAGAGCGCGACAGCGGCGACCGCGAAGAGGGTCGTCACGGCCCAGACGGTCCGATAACGCGTCGCGAAGATGGTGCCGAGGAAGGCCGCGAGTATTGTCGCCAGCACCATCAACTCGGGCAGAAATAATGTGAGGTCACCCATGGCTCAGCGGCTCCCGAGTGAGGCGTGGATGAGGTCGATGATGAGGCTCGGGAAGAACCCGAACAGGACGAGCACGGCGACGAGTGTCGCCCGCGGAACGATGGCCCACGCGCCCTGGTCTTTCAGGTGGTCCCAGCGCGGGTTGGCCGGCCCGAACATGGCCGTGCCGATGACTCTCAGCGCATAGAGGGCGGTGAAGACGAGGCCTATGATGGCCGCGACGCCGAGCACGGGCCAGCGCGAGAGCGCCTCGACAAAGACCAGGAGCTCGGCCCAGAAGCTCGCGAAGCCGGGCACACCCATGCCGCAGAGGCTGGCGACGATGAAGAAGCCGGCGGCGATCGGTACCTGCTTCGACAGGCCACCGAAGTTGCGGATGTCGCGGTCGTGGGTCTGCTCGTAGATGAACCCGACGCTCGAGAAGAAGAGCGCCGTCATGACGCCGTGCGCGAACATCTGGAAGACCGCGCCGGTCATGCCATCCTGGCCGAGCGTGTTGAGACCGAGCAGCACGATGCCCATATGGGAGACCGACGAGAAGCCGATCACATACTTGAAGTCGGTCTGCTTCATCGCGACAAACGCCCCATAGACGATGCCGATCGTGGCGAGCACCGCGAATGTCGGTGCCCAGTAGGCAGCACCTTCGGGCAGGACGCCGATCCCGATGCGTAGGATGCCAAACGCACCGAGCTTCATCAGGACACCCGCGTGCAACATCGAGACGGCCGTCGGGGCTGCGACGTGACCGGTCGGTGACCATCCGTGGAAGGGCCACATGCCGGCCAGGATCCCAAAGCCGATGTAGATGAACGGGTAGAGGAAGACCTGCAGGTCCTTCTGATCTGCGAGCCCAGCGGCCAACACACCGATGTCCCAGCTCGTGCTGCCGGCCCCGACGAACAAGGCGATGAGGCCCGGGAACAACAAGGCGCTGCCGACCATGAGGTACAGGGTCAGCTTCATCGCGGAGTACTCTTTGCGAGTCGAGCCCCAGATCGCGATGAGCGGGTACATCGGCAGGACGGCGACCTCGTAGAGGAAGAAAAAGACAAACACGTCGCGCGAGACGAAGACGCCAAAGACTCCGAACACGAGCAAGGCCATGAAGGCGAAGTACTCTTTGACGCGCAGGGTCAAGGTCCACATGCTCAAGACACCCGTCAGGAAGACGACCGCGTTGAGCATCACGAGGACCACGCCGATGCCGTCGACACCGACGGAGTAGCTGATGCCTAGCTCTTTGACCCAGGGCACGGTCTCGAGGAGCTGCCAGCCACCGACGGCCTTGTCGTAGGCGAGCCACACGACGACGGCGAGCACCAGCGAAGCCGCCGCAGAGACAGCGTTGACGACCTTGATGGCGAGTGTGTGGCGCGCGGGTAGGAGCAGCGTCGCGAGGAACGCGGCGAGCGGGGTCATGAGGAGCAGCGTCAGGGTTCCCATGATGTGTCCCTCAGCCCAGCGCCAGGAGGATTGAGACGACCGCGAGCACCACGACCGCGGTGCCGATGAAGATCGGCAGGCGCCCTGTGTGGGTCTTCGCGGTGGCTTTGCCGATGGCCAGCGTCGTGTTCGCGACACCGTCACCCGCGCCGTCGAAGCCGCGTGTCTCCGAGAAGAAAAGCGCGCGTGCGATGGTGTCGGTGAGTGCCACGACCGTCCTCTGGTAGAGCTCGTCGAGGTACCAGCGGTTCTTGAAGACCTTCTCGACAGACGGCACCCAGGCGACGATCCCACGCTGCGGGGCGGTATTCATGCCGAAGTCGATCCAGGCGAGCCCAACGCCGGCGAGCACGATCGAGACCGGCAAGATCATCTCGACAATCGAGACATGTAGGACCTCGTCCGCGCGGCCGATGAGGGCTCCCAATGCGTCGCCGATGAACGGCAAACCAGCGATGGCAGCAAGGATTGCGAGGACCGCGATGGGCAATCCCATGGTGAGCGGCTCGCCGTGGGCGCCGTGGTGGTCGTGTGCTCCGTGACCGCCAGGAGGTGCAGGCTCGTCCTCCATCGCGGCCGAGCCAGCGTTTGGCAGGACGACGAGGAAGATGAGCCGGAAGGTGTAGTACGCGGTGAGAAACGCCCCGAGATACGCGGCGACCAGGAACAGCGTGAGGCCCGGACCGTGTAATGCGTGGAGGATCGCCTCTTTCGACCAGAAGCCCGCGAAGACCGGGACACCCGCCAGCGCCAGGCCACCGACCACGAGGCCCGCGGTCGCGAACTTGAGCTTGCGGCCACCGGCCCGACCGATCGCCACGATGTCGTTGGTACCGAAGTGGTGGATGAAGGCGCCGGCCGACAAGAAGAGGAGCGCCTTGAAGATGGCGTGTGTCGTCAGGTGGAAGAGGCCGGCATAGAGGCTGCCGGCAGCGAGCCCCATGATCATGAAGCCGAGCTGGCTGATCGAGGAGTAGGCCAGGACCTTCTTCATGTCGGTCGCGACCATCGCCATCGTCGATGCCAGGAGTGCTGTCACCGTGGCGATGACGAGCGCCACCGTCATGACGGTCGGGGCGTCGAGGAAGACCTCGTGGAAACGCGCGAAGAGGAACACGCCGGCGGCGACCATGGTCGCTGAGTGCAGGAGTGCCGAGACCGGCGTCGGGCCCTCCATCGCGTCGGGCAGCCAGGTGTGCAGCGGGAACTGCGCGGACTTGCCCATGACACCCAGGAAGAGGAGTCCCGCGATGAGCTCGGTCGTGTGCGGCGAGACGTTGGCCGGGTTGCCCGGGGCGCCGAAGAGCTCCTGGATGGCGAGGATGTCGAGTGTGCCCGTGCTCGAGAACAGGAGGATGAGGCCGATGAACATGCCGACGTCGCCGATCCGCGTCATGATGAACGCCTTCTTGGCGGCGGCGACGGCCGACGGCTTGTGGTACCAGAAGCCGATGAGCAAGAAGCTCGCGAGCCCGACCATCTCCCAGAAGATGAATCCTTGCAGCAGGTTGGGCGCGTAGGCGAAGCTGAGCATCGACCACTCGAAGAGCGCCAGGCTCGCAAAGAAGCGGCCCTTGCTGGGGTCGTTCTTCATGTAGCCGAGCGAGTAGATCAGGACCGCGAAGGTGATGACCCCGACGATGGCGCCCATCAGCAGTGTGCGGCCATCGAGCAGGGCGCCGAACGCGATGTCGATGCCTCCGATGGGAAACCAGCGCGCCGTGTAGAGCTCGGGCTCGGTGCCAGCGGACAACAAGAGCCAGAGCGACCCGACCATGGACGCTAGACCCGCGGTGATGACGATGGCGGCCGCGATGCTGTGGCGTGTGCGGAAGACGACCATCGTCAGCGCGAAGGCGATGAGTGGTGCCAGCAGGGTGATGAGGACGAGCGTCGAGTGGGACATGGTCAGCCCTTGAGCTCGTCGAGGTCGTCGGCGTCGATCTGCTTTCGTTGCCGATACACCGCGAGGATGATGGAGAGTGCGATGGCCGCCTCGGCGGCAGCGAGCCCGATGATGAAGAGGACGACGACCTGGCCGACGGCCGGGTCGGGTGCGAGGAAGCGGTTGAACGCCATGAAGTTGAGGCTCACCGCGTTGAGCATGAGCTCGACGCCGATGAGGATGCCGATGAGGTTGCGCCGCGCGATGACCGCGTAGAGCCCCGCGGTGAAAAGGACGAGCGACAGCAGGACGAAGGCCTCGAGGTTCACGGGGAGTCCTCCTTATCGCGGCGCGAGATGACGATGGCGCCGAGGATGGCGAGCAAGAGCACGACGGACAGGGCCTCGAAGACGAGGTTGTAGTCGTCGAGCAACCACCGACCGAGGTGGGCGACCGACCAGAGCTCGTCCGGAACCGCGCGTGGCGAGACCAACGACAGGTCCGCGCCGACGACGACTGCGCCGACCCCGAGCATGAACAAGACTGCGATGAGCGCGGCAGCCCCCCTGCGCAACGGCGTCTCGGCGGCGTGTTTGGGCACGACGGTCGACAACATGACCGCGAAGACCATCGCGACCGAGATGCCGCCGACGTAGATGAGCACCTCCATCGCGGCGACGAACGGGCTGTTCAAGACGACAAAGAGGCCAGCGATCGCGAGCAGCGCTATCGCCAGGCCAAAGATGGCGTGGAGCACGTTCTTCAGGCTCACCGCCAGCAGCGCGCCCGCGACGGCCATGGACATGAGCAATCCCGTGGCGGCGGTCATGCGTTGCCTTCCTTCGGTGTCTCGGGCGGTTTGTCGGACTGTGTGGCGGATGGTGTCGCGGCCGGCTTGTCGGACTGTGTGGCGGCCGGCTTGTCGGATGGTGTGGCGGCCGGTGTGGCGGCCGGTGTGTCGGACGCTTTGTCGGCCTGGGCCTTCTTCAGCTTCGCGGCCTCGGCGGCCTTCTTCTTCTCTTCGGCGGCGCGAGCCTTCTCTTCCGCCTCCTTCTGTTCGCGGACGCGCTGCGCCTCGACGAAGGCCGCCTCGTTGCGCTCGAAGGGCGCGAGGAGATCGTGTTTCCAGTGGCGCGTGTAGCCCGCATCGTCGAAGCCACGCGAGTACTCGAGCGTGGTCGTGGGGCAGACATCGAGGCAGAGGCCACACAGCGAGCACAACGCGAAGTCCATGTCGAAGTGGGTGGCGCGTTTCTTCTTGATGCCGTCCACCTTGTCGCCATCGACAGAGATGCAGTGTGAGGGACAGATCCGCTCACACGCCTTGCACCCGACGCAGTCGTGCGAGTCGGTCTCAGGAAAACGAATGAGCTTGATGGCGCTGCGATAGTTCGGGGGCAGCGTTGGGAGCTTGTGCGGGTAGAGCTCGGTGACACGTTTACGCCCGGCGGTGGAGCGCCCGAGGTGCTTGAGCGTCACCCACATGCCCGAGCCGAGCGAGCTGATGCCGCTCAACACCCTGCGAATCGGACCCTTGGGAGCCTTGGGTAAGGGCGAGGTCATCTCACACCACCCTGGCGATGAACGCCGTCACGAGGAGGTTCAGGATGGAGAGTGGGATGAGGAACGCCCAGCAGAAGCTCATGAGCTGGTCGAAGCGCAGCCGCGGAAACGTCCAGCGCACCCACATCGTCAGGCCGACGAGCGCGTACACCTTGAGGAAGAACCACACCGGACCGGGCAGCAGCGGGCCGCTCCAGCCGCCGAGGAAGAGCACGGTTGCGACCATGGCGACGATGAAAACGTTGGAGTACTCGGCGAAGAAGAAGAGCGCGAAGCGCATGCCGGAGTACTCGGTGTGGAAGCCGGCGATGAGCTCGCTCTCGGCCTCGGGGATGTCGAAGGGGGCGCGGTTGGTCTCGGCGAGTGCGGAGATGAAGTAGATGATCCCTGCGACCGGCTGCAGCAGGATGAACCAGAATCCCTTGTCGTCTTGAAGGGCTGCGAGGTGCGCGAAGGACAGGCCATTGACGTGGAGCGGCTGGCCGTTTTCGACCATGCCGTGGTCCATCGTCGAGGCCATGAGGACCACCGAGAGCGCCGAGAGGATGAGTGGGATCTCGTAGCTGATGTTCTGGGCGACCGAGCGCATGGCGCCGAGCAGGGCGTACTTGTTGTTCGAGCCCCAGCCGGCCATGAAGATGCCGATGAACGAGAGGCCGCCAAACGCAAAGACCAGGACCAGGCCGATGTCGAGGTCCAGGAGGACCAGGTCTTGCGAGAAGGGAAAGAGCGAGGCGGCGGCGACGACCGGCACGAAGACGACGAGCGGGGCCAGGTGGTAGAGCGGCTTGTCGACGTGGCGCGGTGTGATGAGCTGCTTGGTCAGGAGCTTCACCATGTCGGCGATGGTCTGGAACGCGCCGAACGGACCGACCTCGGTGGGGCCCATGCGGCGCTGGATCCAGGCCGAGACCTTGCGCTCGAGCCAGACCAGGAACAGCGCGTTGATCGTCAGCAGGACCATCACGCCAGCGACGCCGAGGAGGACGCCCAGCGTGTCGTCTCCCACCTTCTCGACGAGGGTCTCGGGGAGCGGGCTCATCGGTCGATCTCCGGCAGGACGATGTCGATGCTGCCGACGATCGCGATGGTGTCGGCCACCATCGTGTCGCGCAGCACCGCGGGCATCGAGGAGAGGTTGGAGAAGGAGGGCGTGCGCAGCTTGAGCTTGAACGGGGTCTCGCTGCCATCGCTCACGAGGTACATGCCGAAGTGGCCACGCGCGGCCTCGACTGCGAAGTAGCTCTCGCCTTCGGGGGGCTTGAACTTCTTCTTCGGTTTGTCGGGCATGATGGGCCCGGCGGGGAGGTCGCGCACCGCCTGCTCGACGATCTTCAGCGACTCTTCGATCTCGCGGATCCGCACGTCATAACGCGCGAGGCAGTCGCCGGCAGTCGCGGTCGGGACGGCAAACTCGAAGCGGTCGTAGATCCCGTAGGGTTCGGCCTTGCGCACATCGTAGGCCACGCCGGCGGCGCGCAGGGTGGGCCCGGTGACGCCATAGCTGCGGCAGGTGTCCTGGTCGATGACGCCGACTTCCGCCGAGCGCTCGAAGAAGATCACGTTCTGCCGCACGAGCTTGTCGTACTCGACGAGGCGGACACGCATACGGTCGATGAAGCGCCGGGTGCCATCGACGAACACGTCGTCGACGTCGGCGGTGAGGCCCCCGAAGCGACCATAACAGTAGGTCAGGCGTGAGCCCGTGACGCGGTCGAGGAGGTCGAGGATCTGCTCGCGGTCGTCCCAGCAATAAAGGAAGGGGGTGAGCCCGCCGATGTCCATGACGTAGGTGCCGATCCAGAGCAGGTGGCTCGAGATACGGTTGAGCTCACACGCGATGATACGGATGTACTGCGCGCGTTCGGGGACCTCGATGTCGAGGAGCTTCTCGACCGCCTGGCAGTAGCCGATGTTGTAGATCATGCCGCTGAGGTAATCGACGCGCGAGGTGTTGGGCAGGAACATGAGGTAGTTCCTGTTCTCGGCCATCTTCTCGTGGGCCCGGTGGGCGTAGCCGATGATGGGCTCGGCTTCGATGATCTGCTCGCCGAGCATCTCGAGGCGCAGCCGCAAGACGCCGTGCATGCTCGGGTGCTGAGGCCCCATGTTGAGGATGTAGTGGTCGGGGTGCGAGACGGCGTCCATCACCCGGCCTCCTCGGTCGGTTCCATCTGCCCGAAGTCTTTCAGGAGAGCGTGGAAGTCGGCGTCTTCGGGGAGCAGGATCCGCTTGAGGTCGGGGTGACCCTCGAAGCGGACGCCGTACATGTCGAAGGCCTCGCGCTCGTACCAGTCGGCGGCCGGTGTGATGGCGGTGATGGATGGCGCCAGGGTGTCGGGGGCAAGGTCGCAGACGACGAGGTGGCGTTCGTTCGGGCGTCCGTCGAAGCGGTTCCAGCTGTAGACGAGCCGCATCTTGGGAGTGCCCTCGTTGAGCGCGAAGCGGCGGTCCTCGGCGCTCATCACCTCGAGGACGAAGCCGGCCTTTTCAAAGCGCCGCGAGAGCTCGACGATGGTGTCGGCGGTGGCGACGTGGCGGAAGGCGAAGCCGGTCCTTTTGTCGGGCGTCGTGGTCGTGAGACCGAGGTCCGTGAGAGGTTGGAGGTCGGTGCTCATCCCTTGAACCTCCGGCCGGCTTTGACCTTCTCCTGGAGCTTCAAGATGCCGGCGATGAGGGCCTCGGGCCGGGGCGGGCAGCCGGGGATGTAGATGTCGACGGGGACGAGCTTGTCGGCGCCTTCGACGATGGCGTACTGGTTCTGGTACTTGAAAGGGCCGCCGTCGATGGTGCATCCGCCCATGGCGATGGCCCACTTCGGGGCGGGCATCTGGTCCCAGAGCTGGCGGATGACCGGTGCCATCTTCTTGGAGATGGTACCGGCGAAGATCATGACGTCGGCCTGGCGCGCGGACGGGCGGAAGACGCCCGAGCCGAAGCGGTCGAGGTCGTAGCGCGAGGCGCCCGCGGCCATCATTTCGATTGCGCAGCAGGCGAGTCCAAAGGTCAGCGGCCAGAGCGAGTTGGCGCGGGCGCGATTGATGAGGTCTTCGAGCAGGCCGAAACGCACGTACGGCGCGACCTCGACCGGGATGTCGTCAGAAGTGGCGCCCTCGCGTACGAGGGTGGCGCCACCTGTCAGGCCTGAGTGGTCGCGGCGCTTACCGAGCGAGAGTGCTTCGAGCGGGACCCGGGAGCCCTTTGGCTCTTCCATAGAAACACCCCTTTGCGCCACGCGTAGAGGATGGCCAGCGAGAGGATGGCGAGAAAGACGGCGATCTCGGCGAAGCCCCGCCAACCCGACTCCTCGTAGGCGAGCGCCACGGGAAACAGGTAGAGGATGTCCACCTCGAACGCGACGAAGATGAGGGCGAACACATAGTAGTTGATCGAGAAGCGCATCCAGGCGCTGCCCACCGTGTCGACGCCGCACTCGTAGGTGTTCTCCGTCATGCGCCCCAGGAAACGAGGGCTCAAGAGCTGCGGGAGGACGAGGACGACCGCGCCGAGGACGACACCGAGGAGGAGATAGCCAGCGAGATGTGCGTAATCAGCCATGGCGTCGACGACCTTAGACCGCGTTGGAGAAGCCTGAAAGAGATCGCAGCAATCTGGGCGAAGATCCTCGATTGCGTCGAATGGGAGTGACAAATGACACACGCGCCGCGGCCGCCAGAAAAGCCACAAATTGGCAAAATGCCACCAAATCGGGTGTGCAAATTGCCACTTTCAGGAAGACTGAACCGAGCGCCCGCATCGGGTGCGGAGACACAAGAGCCACCCTTGGACCGGCGTTGCGGCTCCCTGAGCGCCCAGCTGGCAGTCCCGACGACACCACAGCGCCTATTCGCTGGCGCCCATGATGGTCACCACGTCGTCGCGGAGGACGTCAGGATGGAGGAGCTCTTTCTCCTCGCGGCGCATGTGTTCGAGGACCCGCTCCACCATGGCGCTCACTCGGCGCGCGACCTCTTGCGGGTCACTGAGGCGCCCCGCGTCGCTGAGCGCTCGAGCGAGGTCGGCGTGTTCGGCGGCGTGTTCCTCATCCATGAGGGCTTCGCGTTGGGGGCCCCACGCGTCGATGTTCCGAAGCTCCGCGCGGAGCAGTGACTCCTCCTGTCGATTGTGGGTCGCTAGCCGTGCTGCGAAGCGGTCCATCGCGGTACCCAGGTCGGTCAGTGACGGCTCGCCCGCGAGCACGCGCTTCACCTCTGTATCGATGTGAGCGGCCTCTTCTTTCAGCGCAGCGTGTTCGGCGACGAGCGCGTTTCGGATCTCGGAGAGTTTCATGGCGGCATCCTCCATCGGCCCTTGAGACAGAGCCTTCTCTTAATTGCACCCGATATCTGCCAGCGGCAATATCGTCGACATCGCATTGTTGCACTTGCGTTCGCCGTTGCTCGGTGGGACGTTCTCGATCCGAAAGGAGGTGAGGACGATGTCCACCGACCTCGTAATCGGTATGGCGGGCTCTGGGGGCGACGGCATCATCAGCGCGGGAGAGTCACTTCTCTCGGCGGCTGCAGCCGAGGGCTACCACGCAATGATGACCAAGAGCTTCGGCTCACAAATCCGTGGTGGAGAGTCGTCGTGTCGAGTGCGAATCTCGACTTCCACGCTCCACAACCCGGGTGGACTCCTCGATGTGGCGGTGGCGCTGAATTGGGAAGACTTCCTGAAGTTCGGGGCCGAGCTCCCGGTCGGGGCGGACACGGTCGTGATCTACGATGAGGCGACGGGGGTCGCGGTCGACCAGATTCCGTTGCCGGGGACCCGCCCGCACGAGGTCTTCGCCGTGCCCATCGGGGCCATGGCCAAAGAGGCTGCGGGCACCGACAAGGCGAAGAACAGCGTGGTGCTCGGCTTGCTTTCGGGCTGGTTCGACCTCGCGCGTGAAGCCGTCCGCAAGGGCATGGCCAAGCGCTGGGCCGAGAAGGGCGAGGCGCTGCTCGCGGCAAACGCGAGGGCGTTCGACCTCGGCGAGCGGTACGCCCAGGAGCATCCGCTGAAGGTCGCGCGGCGCATGACGCGACCCGAGCACACTCGCGAGAACCTGAAGCTCGACGGCAACGATATGTGCGCGGCCGCGGCAATCTATGCGGGGTGCGAGGTCTTTGGCGGGTATCCCATCACGCCCTCGACCGAGGTCATGCAGCACCTCACGAAAGAGCTCTGGCGATATGGGGGCGCGGTGCTGCAGGCCGAGGACGAGATCGCCGGCATCGGCGTCGCAGTTGGCGCGTCGTTCGCGGGCAAGAAGGCGATGACCGCGACCTCGGGCCCGGGCATGTCGCTCAAGACGGAGATGCTCGGACTCGCGAGCCTCGCGGAGCTGCCGCTGGTCTGCCTGAACGTGCAGCGCGGTGGGCCATCGACGGGGCTGCCCACCAAGCCCGAGCAGTCCGACCTCTTCCAGGCGGCGTTCTCGGCGCACGGGGACGTGCTAAGGCCGGTGCTTGCGCCGACCTCGGTCGCCGACACCTTCAGGGTGACGGTCGAGGCCTTCAACATCGCCGAGCGATTCCAGACCCCGGTCATCATCCTGTCCGATCAGGAGATAGCCCAACGCAAAGAGACTGTGACGCCGTTCGACCCCAGAACCATCCCCGTCGAGGAGCGGCGCCGGCCCCAGGGCGCTGAGCTCGAACACTACCAGCGCTTCCTCGAGACCGAGTCGGGCATCAGCCCCATCAGCCACCCAGGCCTGCCTGGCGGCAACTATCTGGCGGCCGGCATCGAACACAACGAGCACGGTGACCCGACGGTGAGCGGCAAGATCCACGCGCGTATGAACGCGAAGCGGTTCCGCAAGCTCGAGCCGCTGAAGCAACGCCGCGACCTCTTCTGCGTCGAGGGCGACTCCGACGCGCCGCTTGCCGTCGTGAGCTGGGGCTCCATCGCGGGGGTCTGTCGTGAAGCCGTGGCGCTCGCGCGGCGTCAGGGACTCCGCGTCAAGCTGCTCGTCCCATGGCTCGTGTATCCGGTCGCCGAGGAGATCTACCGCGACTTCCTGGCGTCGGCGCACGCGGGGCTCGTGGTCGAGCAATCCCACCAGGGTCAGCTCTATCGGGTGCTGCGCATGTTCATCGACCTCCCGAGCGGCATCCAGTCGATGACCCGCAGTGGGGCGCACCCCTTCCAGCCCATTGAGATCGTCCAGCGCTTGCAAGAGCTTGCGCTGTCGCTCCAACAGCGCGGCCCCGAGCCGCACCCTACTCAGGAGTGAGTCGATGAGCGTCCTTCAAGCCAAAGACTTCAAGAGCGCGTTGCGACCCATCTGGTGCCCGGGCTGCGGCGACTTCGGCGTGCTCCAGGCGCTCTATCGGGCGCTCGCAGCGGTCGGCCGGCCTCCCCATGAGGTGGCCTTCGTCTCGGGCATCGGGTGTTCGAGCCGCATCCCGGGCTACACGACTGCGTACGGCTTCAATACTTTGCATGGCCGCTCCCTGCCTATCGCGCAGGGCATCAAGCTCGCGAACCCCGACCTGCTCGTCGTGTGCGCGGGTGGTGACGGCGACGGGTTCTCGATCGGCGGCGGTCACGTCGCACACGCGGTGCGACGCAACTTCGACATCACGTACATCGTGATGGACAACCAGATCTACGGTCTCACCAAGGGCCAGCTCTCGCCGACCTCGCCGCGCGGGCTGCACACGGTCACGTCCAGCCTCGGCTCGCTCGAGAACCCAGTGAACCCGCTGCTGTTCCTGCTCGCTTACGGGGCGGGGTTCGTGGCGCAAGGGACCCCGGTCGACATGCCAGGGCTTGCCGCCCTCGTGGAGGAGGCCATCCGGTTCCCGGGCTTCTCGTTCGTGAACGTGCAGTCGCCGTGTGTGACCTATGGCCAGGAGTCGCAGCAGGCCAAGGCACAGAAGCAGGTGATGAAGACGCTCGATAGCCTGGGCCACGACCCGAGTGATCGGCTTGCGGCGATGGGGCTCGCACAGCAGTACGGCGAGGCACTGCACACAGGCGTCTTCTACCGCGACCCGGCCCCGCGGCCGACCTACGACGCGTTGGTTCGTGAGCGGCAACGACACGAAGCGGACGGCCGGACGCGCGACCAGGTCCTCGAGCTCTTCGCGCAGCACTGAGGAGAAACACCATGATGCCATCCAACGTACGCGGCCTCGACTTCGGAAGCCTCTCGCTGCTCGACGCGCTGGACTTCGCCGTCCTCATCGAGGAGGAGGCGCGCGAGCGCTACGAGGAGTTCGCCCACCAGATGGAGCTGCATCGCTCACCAGAGGCAGCGCGCTTCTTCTGGTTCATGGAGGGCAACGAGGAGAAGCATCGGGCAGCACTTGCGGCCCAACGCAAGGAGCGCTTCGGAGACGCGCCGAGACGCGTGACGCGGGCCATGCTCTTCGACATCGAGGCACCCGAGTACGACGAGGCGCGCGCCTTCATGACCGTGCGTGAGGCGTTGTCTGCCGCGCTGCGAGCCGAGGAGAAGGCCGCTGCCTTCTTCGCCGCGGCGCTGCCTGTGGTCACCGAGCCGGACGTCAAGACGCTCTTCGCCGAGCTCCACGAGGAGGAGGTCGAGCACCAGCGCCTCGTCATGGTCCACCTCGAGCGGGCCCCCGCCGACCCGGCCATCCACCCCTCCGAGTTTGCGGACGATCCAGTCGCGATCGACTGAGGGGCCTGTCCTCATCACCGGATCACGCACAGCTCCGCCTCGCCGGAGCAGCATGGGGGCGCATGCGATGGGACCGCGCGCACACCCGATGAACCTGGGGCAGGGCCAGGCATGGAGCGGACTGTAACCGCGTGAGCGGAGCGTGAAATCGATCTCAGACTCGCGAAGGGGCGGACCGATGTCTCCCTTAGTCTGAGGCGACTCGCCTCCCGATCCCATTACAACCCGCGACCAGACGACCGAGCCCTCGGCACGGTGCGTCGCGCGTCATTTGGAGTGTCCTCTCATGGAGATCATTTGGATTACCGCCGGCAGTCTCGCTCTCGTCACCTGGGGCCTCGCCGTGATGCGTGCACGTGAGTGCCGTCGCTTCGAGGTGCTCGGACAGAACCTCGAGCGCCAGTGAAGTGAGCGCGCTGTCTGCACGATAGGCTGCGACGGCGCGACCCGCTCACCATCCGACTCAAACAAGATGCTGGAGTCCGCCTTTGCTGGCGAGTGCGGACAGCTCGGTATAGCCGCCGACAAAACGCCCTTCGACGAAGACCATCGGTACGGTGCGGTAGTCGCCGTTCTCACGGCTGAGCCGCTCACGTAGATCGTGGTCCTGGGTCAGATCGACTTCGCGATAGGGGATCGCCAGCTTCTGCAACAGCCGCTTGGCCGCCGAACAATAGGCGCACAGGGCGGCGGTGTAGACGATGACCGGCTCGGTCGGGGTGTCGGCGGGGTCGGCACTCTTCATGGGCTTGAGCTTAGTCACGAGGACCGATACGAACAACGGCATGGACTCTTCCAAACGTCGTGTGTCTCGTTGGGTCGGCGTCGCGGTCGGCGGGCTGACGCTCGTTTTGGCTCACATTGGTTTACACGCGGGCGAGGCCAGAGCGTGCGGGGCCTTCTTCGCATCGGAGACGGACCAGAACCTGGCGCTCGATGCGCAACGCGCGCTCATGGTCGTTGGGCCCAACCGCATCGACCTGCACCTGCAGCTCGTCGCCGAGACCGGCGGCGCGGACTTCTCGTGGGTGCTGCCGGTCCCGAAGAACCCGACGCTCTCGCTGGGCGACAAGGCCGTCTTCGAAGCGCTCGAGGCGGCGACACGGCCGTCGGTCACCATCAACCGGGGCGGCGGCGGGGGCGGCGGATTTTGCGGCAGCGCCGACGCGGGCGGCGGACTCCGCGACGGTCAGAACGGAGTGCAACACTTCGGCAGCGGCGAGCTCGGCGACTACACCTACGATATCATCGGCGGCGAAGACACGACCGCTCTCGAAGCCTGGCTCACGGACAACGGCTACCGCGTGCCTACGGGGTTCGCTGCCGCCATCGAGGGCTACGTCGCGTCCAGCGTGTTCGTCGCCGTCAAGCTCGCGCCGACAGCCGCGACGGTGGACCTGAAGCCGCTCGTCGTGAGCTACGAGCGCCCCTTCGGATCGGCCCTTGGTTATGCCTTTCGGGTCGGCCAGCTCTCGACTCCAGACACCGCTCCGTTTGTGCTCTGGGTGCTGGCGGACAAACGTTATCGTATCGCCAACTACGGGTCGGTCGAGGTGTCGCGGGTCGCGACGACCATGCGCGATGGCGGCCTCGACTATGATGGTGCGGTCGAAAAGCTCACGACCGAGGCCGGCGGGCGGCTGGCCATCGTCGAGTTCGCCGGCGACATCGGGAGCGATCTTGCGCTGACCTCCGCTCTTGGCGCGCTGGTCGGCGAGGACACGAGCTATCTCACGCGGCTCTACGGTGACATCCCACGCGACGCGATGGAGGACCTCGTCATCACGTTTGCGGCCAACAGTCCCGACGTCGACAACGAGGTCGAGGTCTCGGGTGGCCACGCCACTCAGGTCGCTCTGGCGACGGGGGTCTTCGGGCTCGTGTGGTTGAGGCGGCGCGGTCGAAAGAGCAGGCCAATCGACTGAGCCGACCTCAGTCGGAGGTGTCGTTGCCAAAGACCCGCGCAATGGCGGCTGCGAAGGCCGCGCCGCGGTCCGGAGCGTTGCCTGCGAGGTCGAGCCGGATGACCGGGTCGCTGTCCGCGGGGCGCTGCGTCGGGTCCCAGAACGCCCTGAGTGTCAGCGGCTGACCACCGCCAGTGCCCGTCGCCTGGGCATGGGCCTCACGCAGATGAGGCATCCGGGCCGACGTCAGGTCGATGACGAGCTCACCGGCGGTGTCGAGGCTGCCCTGCTCGACGAGGATCTGGGCGGCGGCGTTGAAGAGGGCCACCGCGCCATCGACCTGCGGTCGCGGGACATCGACCATACGCAGCTCGGGCAGGCCGAGGCGCTCCATCCCGAGGGTCTCGAGGCGGACCGCGGCGGTGCTGTCGTCGACCATCACCGTGACCAGACGCTCGACCTCGAGGGGGAAGCCTTGCGGCCGGAAGTTTCGGAAACGCTCGGCCGAGAAGACCTGGAAGGTACCCCCATCGAAGAGCCAGCCACCACCTTCGACCGCGGCGCGAGCGATGTCGGCCGCCTGGCGCTGCACGACGGCAAGCGCTTCGGCCGGGCCGGCGACCACCATCGAAATGGCGGTCTTGGTGGCTTTGATCCGCGCGACCTCGGCGGCGTCGAGCTCGAGCGCGTCGAAGTCGATGACGTCGAAGCTGAGGATGGTCTGGACCGGAACCACGTCGACGAGGACCGAGCCTTCGAGGAGCTCGGCCGTGCTGCGTGTGAGTGGGCGCTCGTGGCTGGCGGCAGCGGTCGCGATGGCTTTGACGACGTCCTCGGGCGTGCGGCCTTCGGGCAGGAGGACCGCGAGCATCGAGTAGGTCGCCGAGCGGCGAAGCTCACCCGCCGGGACGAGGCTCAAACCTTCGGTCGGCGCGAGGTCGGTCGCAGGGTCGGGTGGTCCGGCCGGGCCGGTCGGCGTGGTCGCGCAGGCCGAGGTGAGGACGACGTGGGCGAGGAGGACGAAGAGAGCGGCGATGCGAGAGGCTAAAGACATGCGCGACACCATACGCAAAGTCGGGACGACATGCGAACGCCAAGCTCGAGGCGGTTGAGCGGACGACACGTCGGGCGGTCGAGCTCGAGAGGGATTCAGGGCGCCTCGCCGGTTCGCAGCAGGGCCGCGAGGCGAAGGCCTTCTTCGACCCGGGCGTCGAGGCGGCGGCGCAGGTCGGCGGATCGCGGCTCACGAACCCAGACGTCGAGCGTCCCGTTGGCCAGGCTCCACGCACCCTCGGCATGGTTCCAGGCGGCGTTGAGAGTCGTACCGGGGCGCAGCCGACGCTTGGCCCCGGGGCCCCAGGCGGCGAGCCCGTCGCACCCGTCGCGCCCGCCGCGAAGGTTGACGAGGTCGTAGGGCTCGGGGCTCGGCGGACGACCGATGCGCAGCCCGGTCGGAAAGTCTCTTGATTTTAGAGATATGTGCCAGCTCGTGCCGATCTGGCGACGCTCGATACGGATGCCGTCGCGGCTCTCGCCCTGCCCTTTGCCATATCGCGCGGAGAACAGGCGCAAGAGCAGGTAGACGGCCGCGAGCGAGAGCGCGGCGATGAGGACGACGAGGATGGTCTCTTGTGGGGACACGTGTCGTCAGGGCCCTGCGGGCGGCGGCTCGGCGAACCAGAGGCGCGACAGGTCGAGCTCGACCGCGTCGAACGGGGCGACCCGCGCCTTGTCGTCGTCGGACCAGGTTCCGAGCAGCACCCAACGGCCCTCTTCGAGGACGAAGGCTTCGAGGGTGTGTCCGGTCGGGTCGACGAGCCAGACGTGTGTGACGCCGTTGTGCGCGTAGAGCGGCATCTTGAGGACGCGGTCCTTGCGCTGGGTCGTCGGAGAAAGGATCTCACAGACCCAGTCGGGAGGGACCTCGATTTGCCAGGTGTCGGGATCGGCCTCGAGGAGGCGCTCGGCCTTCCACCCTGCCAGGTCGGGCACCACCGGTTCACGCCGGTTGTCGCGCAAGCGAGCCAAGAGGAGCTCCGGCTCGATGTCGATGATCCATCCGCCCGGCTCATCGGATGAGTCCGGATCGAAGAAGGGCCGCAATCGGCTGGCCAGCCGGATGTGAGCACGGCTGTGGCGGCGGCGCGGGCGCGGCGTCAGGTGCAGCTCGCCATCGAGGATCTCGGCGGTCATCCGCTCGGGGGCGTCGATGACGTCCTGATAGGTGGCCTCACGAACTTGTTCTCGAGCTTGCATGACCATCTCGTATCACCCCCAGTCGCGGAGCTTCGACGAACGGAAGAGCTTGCCGGCGTTGATACATTCCTTCTCGGCGGCGAACTCGATGTCGTCCCAGGTGATCTGGTCACGTCGCTCGGCCGCGCGGTAGGCGGCGCGCACGACGGCGTTCTTGATGTTGCCGCCCGCGAGCTCGAAGCTCTCGCCGAGGCGGTCGTAGTCGATGTCGTCGGCGACCGGGCAGTCCTTCGGGACGAGCTTCCGCCAGATGAGGGTCCGGTGGTGCATGTCCGGCTTGGGGAAGTCGATCTTGAACATGATGCGTCGCGCGAAGGCGTCGTCGATGTTCTTGTCGAGGTTGGTCGTCAGGATGCAGATGCCCTCGAAGCGCTCGATCTCCTGCAGGAGCAGGTTGGTCTCCATGTTGGAGAAGCGATCGATGGAGCTCTCGACGTTGGTCACACGTTTGCCGAAGAGCGAGTCGGCCTCGTCGAAGAGCAGCATGCTGTGGTTGGCGCGGGCCGAGGCGAAGATCTTCGAGATGTTCTTCTCGGTCTCACCGACGTACTTGCTGACGAGGCGGGGAATCGAGATCTGGTAGAGCTTCATCCCGAGCTCGGACGCCATGATCTCGGCGCAGAGCGTCTTGCCCGTGCCGGGGTCGCCCTTGAAGAGGACGGCGATGCCCTTGCCGGTCACGAGGCGCTTACCAAAGCCCCACTTCGTCATGACGAAGATGCGGTTCCTGCACGCCGTCAGGACCTCTCTGATCATGGCGATCTCACGCTTGGGCAGGATGAGGTCCTCGAGTGTCAGCGTCACGCGGCTGCGCACCGAGAGGTCATCCATGTTGGCGCGGATCTGGGCCTGAGCGCAGTTCTTCAGCAGGATCTGGGTCACGACCGGGAAGTCGTTAGAGCTGCGAACACGCTGCTCGGCGAGCTCGCAGGCGCTGGCGATCTGTCCACCCGTCAGCTCGAAGCGTGTGCCCAGATCGTCGAGGTCCACGTCGGGGTGGATAGGCACCGTCTTGGGGAGGTGCGTCGCCCAGATGCGTGTGCGCTGGTCGACGTCGGGCATGCCGAGGACGAGCTGGAAGCCGATGTAGTGCTCGAGGCTCGAGTCGACCTCGTCGGGGCGGTTGGTCGTGAAGATGGTCAGACCCGGGTTCTTCTCGAACTGCGAGACGAGGGGGGCAATCTTGGGGCTCATCTTCTGGAGGATGGACTCGCACCGATCGAAGACGAGCACCGCCCCCTGGACCCGCGCCTCCGCGAAGAGGTCGTTGATGAGGGCCACAAAGCTGCGGTTGTCGCCGCCGAGCGTCGCCGAGTCGACGATGATGATGGGGCGCTTCAGCTCGTGGGCCATGGCCTCGGCGAGCATCGTCTTGCCCGTGCCGGGTGAGCCGACGATGGCGACGGCGAGACCCTTGGTGCCGACGAAGGGGCCGCTCGCATAGGCTTGCGACTCGCCCGTCGGGTTGGCGAAGTGGCGCAGAACCTCGCGCAGTTCCTTCATGTCCTCGGCGTCGAGCGAGACGTCGGCCAGCGTGACCTTGGGGTCGCGCAGCTCGGCGAAGATACGCAGCGAGGCGTCGATGCTGCGGCGGCAGAGCACGTAGTCGGCGAGCCGCTCGGGGATTTTGATCTCTTGCGCGAGGGCGCCGTCACCCTTGGGCTCCTTGGCGCGCTCGAGGTTCACGAGCTTGTTCTGGATGAGCTTCGAGTCGGACGCGAAGTAGCGGCGGGCCGTCAGCCGCTCGGTGCGCGTCGAGAAGAGCAGCATGAGCGCCAGGTCGACGTCGACGAAGTCGAGCAGGATGTTGTTGTTGAAGCGCGCGAGGCGGCGCCGGAACGACAGGTCGAGGTGCGGCATGAGAGCCAGCTCGAGGACCTGGCGCTCGAGTGTGTCGAGCCCATAACCCATCGCGATGTCGTCGAGCGGGAACGACCAGCCTTCGCGTGTGGCTTCACCCCGGAACTCAGCGAGCTCCTCGTCGCTCTCGATGGAGGAGGAACGGATCGAATCGAAGGCCTGCTCGGCCTCTTCAGCGGTCAGACCGCCGTTGCGCAGGTGAATGGCGTGCTCGAGCAGCATCTCCCACCGGCGCAGGACTGCGTCCATGAAGCGGGCGTTGAGCGCGATGAAGTCCGGATCCGAATAGAGCACACAGCCTCCCGAGGGAATCGAAGGGCGCGAGGCGAACCACGCCATGGCAAGGATTCAACCCGAGCCGACCGCGCGATGTCAACGCAGCGCGCGCTTTGAGGCGCACGCGGCTGGCTCAGACATTCAGATCAGAATCAGATCCGGTTCTCGAACGGGACGTCGGCCCACTCCGCCAGCTTGCGCCCCACGACCTCGCACCAGCCCGTCTCGAAGAGGAGGTCGTTGCGATCGTAGTCGGGGTCGGAGGCCGCCGACATGGCGTGCTCGACCACGAGCTCGAGGCGCGTTCCATCGGCGGTGGTGGCGCGCACGCCCCGCTCGATGAAGTCGTCGCCAGCGAACGCTTCGATGCTCGCGAGGTCGCCCTTTCGGACGACCTCATCGAAGAGGAGGTGGAGGTGGGTGGCGTCGGCGAGCAGGCGGCGAGCGCGGTTGTCGTACACGACGAAGCCCGTCGGCTGGTCGACCCACACGAAGTCGCAGTTGAAGTCGAACCCGCCGACGGCGAGGCCCGCTTCGACGAGACCCGCGGTCACCGCATCGCGTTCCGAGGCGCGCACACGCTTCGAGGCGACCTGCGTCGCGCCACCACCTGCGCGGTCGATGGTGAAGATGGAAACAAGAGCCTCATCCCCGCGCGGGGTGATATCCCAGGCGGCGAAGCGGGGAGCAGGCTGACTAACGGCTTCTTCAAACGAGAGCGACATGCGTCCGACCCTAGGCCATGCGGCCCGATATGTCGACCGTATCCCCGCATCACCGTTTCTGTTGTGATCGTCCCCTTTGACGCCGAGGTCGCCCTCGTCGACAACGCGGGCACCGATGCGGTACCAGCGGGCCTCACATTTAACACTACTTCTTCGACGACGAAGCCCGCGTCGCGGAAAGGAGTCGGGCCCAGGGAGGTGTATCCATGGGCGATGACCTCCTTAGAGACGATGGGCGGTGCCGCGAGGCCTTCCGCCGAGGTGAACGCTGGGCGATGGAAGCCGTCTACCGCCGCTATGTACCGCTGGTCCACACGATCGTGACCCAGGGGTTTGGTGGTTTTCGTGGCTTTTATGAAGCAGCGCAACGCGACGACGCGGTGCAGACCATCTTCGTGGTGGCGTTCGAGGAGCGGGCGCGGCTGGCCTACGATGGTGTGAACGACTACGCGCGGTTCCTGCGTGGGCTCGCCCAGAACGTCGTGCGGCAGCTCCTCGACAAGGACCGCCGCTTCGCGCGCACCCCTGAGACCGATACCGAGAGCGGGCCCGCGCACGAGGCGGACGTCGAAAAGTTGCTACTGGAGGCAGAGGCCAAAGCGCTGGGGGCGAGGTTTCGTGCCGAGCTCGTCGACCCGCTCGAACGCGCGATCCTCGATGGCTACTTCGGGCGCGGCGAAGCCGAGGAGACGCTCGCGGTCGAGCTCGACGTGACCCGATACCGCCTGCGTAAGGTCATCGCCGCCGTGCAGAAGAAGATGGCCCGCTTCCAGAAGGAGCACGGCCTATGAGCGGCATGCACGATGCGCCTCGGTCGATCCCCAGCGTCTGGCAGCGGCTCTGGCGTCGTCCGGTGGCGAACCCGCAAGCGGCGGCGAGGGCCATCGACCGGCTCGCGGACCGCTACCTCGCCCCCTCGCGACGGTTTGGGCGGACACACGATCTGGAACGCCAGGCGCTCATCGAGGCGCACCCGGAGGCGGCCAGCCGCTGGGCGAAGCGGCTGGCGTTGCATCGCGCGATGGTCGGAACCGCTGGTGAACGTTCAGGTCTCGAAGAACGGCGCACACTGTCGCTGGTGATGGAGCAGGTCGAGGTCCGCCCCGCACGGCGCTGGTGGCTCACCTTGCCCATCGTTGTGATGGCCGCGCTCGTAATGGTCGTTGTCACGAGACCTCCCTCTCAGGATGACTGGGTCGGTGTCCGCGGTGGCGATGCGAGCTTCTTCGAGCCACGTGTCGGACTGGGAGTCGGCGGCATCGACGCAGCCGGCTCGGAGTACGAGGTCATCGCCTCGGGCGCGGTCGAGGTCGGCGATTGGATGCGCTTCTCGTACACGAACGAGCGAAGCGACCTGGGCTGGTTGTTCGTCGTCGCCTTGCGCGGCGACGGCATCGTCTGGCTCTTTCCCCTGCCTGCGGATGGGGCGAGCGTGCCGATAGGACTTGGCGACCGGACCTCCCTTCCCTTCGAGAGCCGAGTCCCCGAAGCCGGCATGGACAGCGCTGGTGAGCTCGTGATCATGGGCCTCTTCACCGCGAGCCCACTGACCGTGGACGCCATGAGGAGCGCGCTCGAGGCGCTTCCATCGGGGCTCACCACTCGCCTAGACTCGGGTTTCTTCGAGCTCGAGGTCCACCTGCGTATTCGCCTGGGCCTCGCCGCGACCGACGTCGTGCAGGTCGTGAACACCCGCATCGCCCCACGCACGAGCCCCGCTGACCCAGGCGGGCAGACCGTGCCCACGACACCGAACGACCACCAAGGCCCCAAAGAGGAGGCCCCATGAGGCACCGCCCAGACGAGGATCCTCGTTCAGAGCCGCACGATCGGGCCAGCCTGCGGCCGCGCCCGACTCGCCCGACGCGTGCCACCCGGTGGGCTGGGCTCGTGGCTGGACTCGTGCTCCCGCTGCTCTTCGCCCCGTCACCGACCCACGCGCAGGCACCCGACGCTTCGAGCGTCGAGGTCCGATTCGCCCTCGTCATCGGCTACAACCACTCGGACGATCCGGGCCTCGACGCGCTGCGCTACGCCGACGACGACGCCATCCGTTACCATGAGCTCTTGTCGACCGTGACCGAGCGGGCCGTGCTGCTGACGACCCCCGACCTCGAGACCCAGGAGCTCCTCGGCGGCTCTTCAGCACTCGCACCAACCCGTCAAAACGTGCTGGATTCGTTACAGAATATCCGGTCAGCGATGATGCGCGCGAAGGCCCAGGGCAAGCGCCCGGTCCTCTACTTCGTGTACTCGGGGCATGGCAATTACGACGCCGAGGGTCGCGGCTATGTGCACCTCGCCGACGGACGCTTCACGACACGTGACCTCTTCCATCGGGTGCTCGAGCCCACGCGGGACGACCCCGTCATCCTCGTCATCGACGCGTGTAATGCCGGCCTCATGGTGAACGGCCGCGGACGCCCGGCCGAGATCTCCGCCGAGCGGCGACCGACCGGCGCCTCGCGGCTCGACCTCGCGAGCTACCCCAACGTAGGCCTCGTGCTCGCCAACAGCGCCATCGGAGAGACCCACGAGTGGGGCCGTTTCCTCGCGGGCGTCTTCTCGCACGAGGTGCGCTCGGGCATGCTCGGCGCGGCCGACCTCGACGACGACCAACGCATCAACTTCGCCGAGCTCGCGGCTTTCATCGCCTCGGCCAATGCGCGCGTGAAGAACCCGACGGTCAAGGTCACGCCCTACATCAGGCCGCCGCTGACCGAGCCCAACCTGGCGCTCATCGACCTGAGACGGACGACCCGCCTGCGTGGACGCGTACGCATCGACTCACGTGTGACGGGCAAGGCCCATGTCGTCGACCAGGACCTCGTGCGCTACGCCGACTTCCATCGCACCCGCGAGAGCGCGAGCTTCTGGCTCGCCATCACGCGACCCGGCGAGCTCATCGTGGCTAGCGAACACGCCGAGTGGATCGTTCCGGAATCGACCAGCGGGGACGTGACGCTGGCGACGCTCGAACGGCGTGCGCGCTCGACCATGAGCGCCCGCGGTGCCGGCTCGGAGTACTTCGACCGTACGCTCTTCCATGAGCCGTTCGACCGCACCTTCGCCGACAGATACCTCGGCACCGACTACCTCGACCAGCTCGAGCTGATGCGTATCGTCGACGCCCCGTGGTGGAACAACGGCGCCGCGTGGGCCAGCCTGGGCGGTGGGCTCGCGACCATCGTCGGCGGCTTTGCTTTGCACATGCGTGCGCTCGACCTGGAGGATGAGGCCTTCGGCTCGCCCTGGGCCAGCCGACGCGTCTCGCTCAACGACGAGGCGCAGACCTTCGCGACCAGCTCTTATCTATTGTATGGCGTCGGTAGCGCAGCGGTGGTCACGAGCATCCTGCTGTTCGCACTCGATCAGCCGACAAGGGTCGAGGCCTGGTCGCCCCCACTCGCCGTCGACCTCGCGCCCGAGGGTGTCCGACTGAGGGCCACATGGTGAGTCGACGCCAGATCCCAGTCGCGCTCGTCGCGCTGCTCCTGCTCCTGGCAGCGAGCTGCATCGAAAAGGCGCCCATCCAAGGCGCGGCCTGCGACCGCACACATCCCTGTCCCGGACAGTTCTCGTGCGCCGCCGGGGCCTGCCAGAAGTTCGACTTCCGACCACTCGCGCGCTGCTTTGGCGATGAGGACTGCAGCGTCGGCGTGTGCCTCGTCGAGGCCGGCTTCTGCGTGCAGTGCACCGAGGACGTACACTGCGGTGGGCTCGGCGCGTGCCTTGCCGATTCCTTCGTCTGCGGATGCACGAGAGGCTCGCAGTGCGCGACGGGTCGCTGCGATACGACGAGCGGCGCCTGTGTCGGTTGCCTCGCGAGCGAGCAGTGCGAGTCGGGCATCTGTGACCGCGACAAAGGGGTCTGCACAAAGATCGACGGCGACACGAGCGCCCCCGAAGAGAAAGGCGGAGGTCGTCGATGAAAGCATGGGGGAAGACCTGCGAGATGACGTTCGTGTTGCTCTTGGGTGTGCTTGCGTCGGGCCTGCTCACAGGTTGCCACGACGATGGGCAGGAGCCGACGCTGACGCCGTCGCTGGGCGCCGAGGGGCTGCCGCTCGAGTGTGGAGCCGACGGTGCGTGTGGTGTCGGGACGGTCTGCGACCCCGCCACCCAACGTTGTGTCGGCTGCCTGTCGGATGCGCAGTGCGGCACCGGGAGCTGCCATCCGGTGGACCGGGTCTGTGTGCAATGCGTCGCGGACGGCGACTGCGCGCGCGGCGTCTGCCACCCGAGCCGCTCGGTGTGTGTGGGATGTTTTGACGACGCGCAGTGCGACGGTGTGTGCCACCGCGAGCAGCTCATCTGTGTGCAGTGTATGGCCGATGGCGACTGCTCGAGCGGCCGGTGCAACGCGGCGACCTCGACGTGTGTAGGGCCGTGTACGACCGATGCCGAGTGCGATGATGGCAATGCGTGTACCAACGAGTCGTGCCAGGACGGTGTGTGTGTCTACGGGTCACGCGAGGGCGAGAGCTGTGACGACGGGGTGAGCTGCACGGTCGCCGATCGCTGCGTCGGTCGCGGCTGCGTGGGCGAGCGGACCGAGGCGTGTTGTGAGCCTTTGAGCTGCCGCGAGGGTGAACCGGTCGACACGGACAATGACCTCTGTCCGGACCGCTGTGTGTGTGAGGGAGGCGAGACAGTTGCACCGGGCGAGAGTTGCCCGTGCCCTGCCGAGCCGGCCTGCCCCGACGACGCACGCGCGTCCGATACCGACGCCGATGGATGCGCCGATACATGTGTGTGCGCGGATGGTTCGGTGCCGACTGCGGCCGGGTGTGCGGCGTGCCTCGACAACTGTCGGGCCGAGCCCTTCGACCCGTCGACGTTCTATATCGATGTGGAGCAGGACGGTTGTTATGACCGCCGCGAGGTCTGCCCGGAAGGAACACGTGCGGACACGAGCCCGGGCGCGGGCTGCCCTGACCGGTGCGTGGGGTGCGAGTTGCTCGTGTGCCCGGCGCGAGCCATGGCGGTAGACACGAACGGCGACCAGTGCGCGGACGCATGCATCTGCTCGGATGGGCGCACGGCACCGGTCGGGGGATGCGCGTGTGAGGTGTTGTTCGGGTGCCCGGCTGGCGAGGCTGCCGTCGATCGCTCGGGTGATGGTTGCCCCGACGTGTGCGCCATCACTTGCCGCACGGCCTGCGATTGTGAGGCCGACAAGGAGAGCCTCGCGGCGACCTGTTGCGACGGATGCCGTGTGGCGAGCGCCTGCCTCGATGGGTTCTGCGCGTCGGGTTGCGAGGCCGTCCAGCTCAGCTGTGCCGCGGCGCCGCGCACCGACACCGACGCCGTCTGTGGCTGCGATGGGACCACATACGGCAGCGGATGTGACGCGGATCGGGCGGACGTGGATGTGGCCAGCGAGGCCACCTGTGAGTTGGCGTCATGCGAGACCAACGCCGACTGCAACGCCGGCGAGACGTGTGAGCGCGAGGCGGCGCAGTGCGAGAGCGGGCCGACGGCGAGCAAGGGGATCTGCGTCGAGGCGCCGACGAGCTGCCTCACCGCGTTTGCCCCTGTCTGTGGGTGCGATGGGGTGAACTACGGCAACGATTGTGAGAGGCGGCGCGCGGGCGTCGGGCTCGGAGCGGTCGGGAGCTGCGATGGCCCGAGTCCTCGGGACTTCTGAGGGGACTGCGATTTTTTCGTGACCAGGTGGGATCGAATTTGTTGCATCTTCGTTGGTGTTCCCCTACCCTCTCTGCATTCCGACCTCGCGGCGTGTCTTATCGGGAGCACGCGGCGAACTAGTCCGGCCCCCCGACTGAAAAATCGCCAGAGCCACGCCTTCGACGCGACGCGTTTGCGTTTTGAAGGGGTCGCTTGGAACTACGGCGCGGAAACGATGAGCCTTCGTCAGTTGGTTCGTTACGTCCGTAGCCTCTCAAGACCGCCCACCTGTTCCAGCCCGCACGGAACACGGTCGGGCGGTCTTACTTTTTCTGGCGTCGTTTCGGTATGTTGCAGCGGTTTGGGGACACTGACACCGAGGGTTTACGGAACGCATGAGCCTTGTTAGGGTGCGCGCGTTCCCGTGAAAGGTTGACCGTTGTCGAACGGTCGCCGGACCGCCACGCTCCGCAACTCGAGGCCTCCTTATGACGACGAAGCACCCCATCAAGCGTTCCTTACTCGCCCTCCTACTCGTCCTCGTCGCCGGGCTCGTGCTCGCGGGCTGCAAGTTCCTGCCGGCCAAGACGATCGACGCCCCGACCGAGGGATCGCAGGAGTGGGTGGTCTGGAAGTTCATCGAGGGCGCGCAAAAGCCCGACACGATGGAGGCGTGGAACGCAGTGCGTCCGCTCCTGCACTCATCGTTGCTGGAGCTGCGGACCTCCGAGGACAACTTCCTCAATATGAACTTTGCGGCCTTCCGCCGTAAGGTGAAGCTCTTTACGCCCGACGACAGCAAGCCCGACTACAAGCTCGACTACACGAACGAGGACAACCCGGACAAAGAGCACCGCGTCTTCGTCGTGAACGAGCAGGGCGAAGTGCCTTCGCCGTTCCGGCTTGCACGTGACCCGAACGCCAACAACGAGTGGCGGATCAAGACGATCCCGTGACGCTGCTACGGGCCTGAAAGGCTCGCTCGACGCACGAAGCCCCGGTTCCAGGACTGGGGCTTTTTTGTGCGAATGGCGTTTACTTTGCGAGGTTGTCGGTCTTCTGCGTACCGGGCAGTATTGCCCTTCTGGGACTGCGGTCGCGCGACGTCTGACGCGGCCACTGAGCCCGAGACATGCTCAAATGGAGACGACATGCGGGTTTCGAAGTGGATGATGGGTGGCGTTCTGGGCCTCGTGATGGGCCTCGGTGGCGCGGCGTGTGGTGAGAAGGGCGCTGACGGCGGTGGCGGGGATGGCGGCGGTGAGGATGACTTCAGCGCGGCGGTGCTGGCGCCGATCGACGTTGCGCTCGAGGGCCAGAAGATCTCGGTGACCGTTCCCACCGGCTTCGTGCCCGAAGCCGACTGGCCGACCAAGCTCGTCTCGCCACGCAAGGACAACTTCAGCCTTCCGTCCTTCAGCTTCAAGCTCGAGGTGATCCCGCCCAAGACGCTCGACAAGATGACCCTCTCGTACGGGACGAAAGACAAGCCGATGGTCGAAACCAAGCGGGTCGAGGTCGCCGGAGGCATGCTGATCGCGGGCCACAACTCGACCAAGGGCACGGCCGAGCTATACTTCGTCAAGCCGCTCGAAGGTGGCAAGACGGTCTCGTGCCGCGCGGTGCAACCGCGGAGCAAGGGGGTCCCGAACCTCGAAGGCACACTCGCGATGTTCGAGAAGGCGTGCACCTCGATGCAGGCGAAGTGAGACGCTGAGAATCGGCGAGCTCAGGGGTTGTCGGTGACCCAGGCGAGGACCTGACGAGCGCGCTCGTCGGCCTCGGCCGGGTCGCCGCCACCTTCGAGGTCGGCGCCCTCATCGACCATGACGCTGGCCAGGCGCACAGCGGCGAGGCGGCGATAGAAGGTCGCGACGCGGCGCAAGGTGAGGTCCATCGTGAGGCTCGCGTAGCGCTCGACGACCTCGTCGGCGAATGACCGGCCGCACGCGAGCTCGAGCTCGAGGGCGAGCCGCATGATCTCTTCGCCGGTGTCCAGCGCGCGCTCGGCGTCGCTGCCGTCGTGTGGGTCGCAGATCGCATAGCCGTCGTCGAGGCTCGCGAAGATTGCGGCGTCGGGATCGAGGAAGAGGTGTTCGAGCGTGAGCTCGCCGTGAACGTCGCGCACACGGCCTTCCATGATTCGGTGCTCGAGTGTGCGGGTCGCGGCCACCATATGGGCGAGCGTGTCGGCGAGGAAGTCGTCGCGTCGACCTTCGCTCGGCCAGAGGTGATCGATGTTGCTGGCGAACTGTGCGAGTCGTTCGGCCGGGCGTGAAGCCGAGCCGAATGGCTCCGTGCGATGGACCGGGGCGTTCGTGTGGAAGGCGACGAGCGCGTCGACGACGGGGTCCAATGCCCGAGGGTCGAGATTACGAGTGGCGAGCAGCGTGTCGGCGCGGAGCTCATCGGGGAGGCGGCGCATGGCGACCACCGGCTCGCCTTCCACGAGGCCTTCGATGAGGCGCATGACGGGCGTGTCACCGTCGAACTCGAGGCGGATGACGCAGTCGCCGAGATAGGTCGACGGCGACAATTGTCGGCCGAGCCAGCGCTCACGTGCGGTCATGCCGTAGCGCGTCGACAGCAGCGACTGGTCGTAGCCGTCGACGAGCCGGGGGCGCCTGAGCTTGAGGACCGAGGTGTCGGTCATGACGAGCAGCGACTTACGCGTGAGCATCGCGCGTGCTGCAGTGATGGGGCCGTGCGGGCCTTCGATTTGCCCGAGCCGGAAGGCGTGGGCGAGTGCGTGCAGATCCAAACGACGTCTCGTTAGAGCTTCTGGCTCTTCTTGCCGAGGTTGGGGGCGGCGGGTGGGGTGACGGGTGAGGTGAGGCGCCAGTTCGAGTCGAAGAAGCCGCCGGCGATGACCTCGCGCGGGCCCAGGATCCGGTCGCCGAAGATGTGGCGCATGCCGCTGCCGTAGACGAGAAAGTCGGGGATGAACTCGGGCAGGTAGCGAGACGACGACGTGCCTTCGGCGGACAAGCCGGCGTGTAGGACGAGGTAGCGGTCGGGGTTGAAGGGGCTCGGGCGGATGACGCTGATGGCGAGGTCCTGGCCTTCGAAGCGGCGGTCGCCGAGTGCAATAGCGGTCGGCTCGAAGCGGATCCCGGCGGCGGCGAGTGATTCGGCGGCGCGTGCGGTGATGCTGTTCGAAGCCGGCCGGCCGATGAGGATGATGCTGGTCTTTGTGAGGTCTTCAGCGGTGACGTCGACGTCGGCCTTGACCGGGAGGGCCAGTGCTATCCAGGGCGAGTGCATGCGGTGGCGCTCGGCAGCCAGACGATTTGCCTCGATTTCCGAGATGATTTGCGTGCCGTAGACGACGAGTGCCGGGCCAAACCAGACGTCGCCGATGGGCCCTTCGAGGCCGGGGCGTTTGGCGTCGGTGGGGCGGTCGACCTCGGGGACGACCTGCCAGGTGTCGCTCTTGCTGAGGTGCAACTCGCGACCCACGACGTGCTCGCCGAGGTTGCGCCCGTCGACGACGAGGGTCTGTGGGCGCTCGGCGCGGGGGCCGAGGAATTCACCGAGCAACGTTAAGGCCGCGACGCCGCGCGTCGAGACCTGGAGGCGCTCACCTTTGAGCTGGCCTTCGAGCTGAGCGAAGTGGGCGTCGTTGTCGCCGCGTGGGCCGCGGTCGAAACGATCGAGACGCAGCCAGTGGGCGGCGTTGAAGCGGTGCCGGGCGGTGCGCAGGACGGGCTGTGGGGCGACCTCCGGGCGTGAGCGGGCGGACAACCAGCGCAGGAGCTTGTCGTCTTCGAAGGCCTTGTCCCAGACGTTGTGGCCAAGGGCTGGTATGTCGAGCTGGCTTGCGTAGCGCAGGGTCTTGTAGCGGTTGTGGATGAGCTCGGAGCGCGCGGGGTTGTCCATCGAGCCGTGAATCATCCACAGCGGCAGGTAGCGGCCGGACTCGGCGTAGGCGACGACGCCTTCTTCGTCGAGGAGGCGCTGCTCCCAGGGGCGCTTGGCGGCGGCTTTGACAGAGCGGTACTCGTGGATGTTGGGGTAGCCGCAGAGCGGGGCCGAGGCGGAGAAGACGGACGGCGAGTGGAACGGCACCCAGAAGGCGGTGGAGCCGCCGAGCGAGAAGCCCGAGATAGAGATCTTGCGCGGATTGATGCGGTAGGCCGATTGCATCTCGGCGATGACACGCAGCACGTCGGCTTCGCCCGGGGGTCGCTGGCCGCCGTTGCGATAGCCGTCGTGCGCGACGACGATGGCGCCGTTCGGGGCGTCGGGAGGGTTCCAGGTGTAGATGTGGCCGGCGCGGAAGGCCTCGTTCGGACCAGTCGGCTTGGCGAAGGCGATGCGCATCATGTCTTCGGGCGAGTAGTGCAACCCATGCGAAAGGATGATGAGCGGGGCGCCGAGGTCGTTTGCGGACTTCGGGGTCGAACGATAAGAGGCTGGCACATGGACCACATAGCGCTGGAGAGTGCCATCGAAGTCCGAGCGATAGGCGCGGATGTGCATGCCGGGTTTCTGGAACGGCGGGACGTCTTTGCGGGCGTTGGTGATGAGGCGCTCGAGGTGGGTGAGGGCAGGCTCGAGGCGGCGCTGCTGGAAGGCGACGGCGGGGCGGGGAAACGTCTGGCGTCGGGCGCGTGGTCCGGACAACAGGTCGCGGACGTCGTCGGCCTGGTAGCGTAGGCTGTCGCGGCCACCCGGGCCGAGTGTGCGGTCGGCGAGGCCGTCGATCTGATAGACGGCTTCGAGGTAGCGGCGTCGGAGGGCGGGCTGCGGGTCGTGGTCGAGAGTGGCACATGCCTGGCCGTCGATGAGCAGGGCGACCTTGCCGTCGGCGTCGGCCGGAAGTGCCATGGACAGGGCGGACTCGGCAGCGTCGGGGTCGAAGGCCATGTCGGCGAGGGTTGTGCCGTTGCGGGTGAGCGTGACCTGTTTGGGGGCGGGCCAGGGCAATAGGCCCTGTGCAGTTGCGACGCCTGTGAGGGTCCAGCCATCGACGGTGATGGTGCGTTCGATGGCCGATGCGAAAGCGGCGCAGAGGTCCGAGCGCGAGGTCGTTGCGGCGCCAGAGAGTGGGGTCGACCAGACGAGGTCGGACAGTGGCATATGGTCGGTGCCGCGCAGCCGAAGTGACAAGGAGAGGGCGTAGGGCGAGACCTTTTCGAGGCGGATGGCCAGCTCGTTCCAGCCCGCTCGAAGGTGGATGGGGACGGTGCGATGGTCGACGAGCATGAACTGATCGCCGGACTCGTCGAAGATGGTCTTGCCGTTCAGGGCGACCGTCACGCGACCGTTGACCGAGATGCGCAGAAGGGCATCACGCGCGGTTGAATGGACACGGGCGGCCAGCGCGAAGATGGGTGTGGGCTCGCGACGCTCGAGCTTGCCCTCGGCCGCCAGGTTGATGAACGGCGCTTCGAACGACGCCAGCTTCATCTGGCCGCGCTCGAGCAGGCCGGCGACGAGCCTTGCCGGGTCGCGTTCCTTCTTGGTGGCGGCGTCGCGGATGTCGGTCATTGCGAACCGGTTGACGAACCCGGCGCGGGTCTCGAACCACAGGTCCGACACAGCGTCGCAGGTGTTTGCCTTGGCGCATGACGGCAATCGGCGTGTTGGTGCCGGCGTGATGGCGTCCGGGTCGAAGGGACGCCACGGGCCCGGTCCGCGGGTGTCGGTCTGGTGAGGAGGGTCGACGAGCACGATGGGCGGGTCGGCGAGCGCGGGTGTTGCGATAGTCGACAGCACCAGCAGGGCCGGCATCAACGGCCGAAAGGCAGCGAGCACCCTGGTCATCGCGGCCCCCAGTCGGCGCAGCAGCGGACGCCCAGGTCGATGTCGCTGGCATCGATGTCCTGCGACGAGCGCAGGTGTGACCTTAGCCCGAGGGCGGCCGAGCGGTAGCCGCCGCCACGAAAGACCCGTGCCTGAACGCCCCCCACTGGTGTCGACTGGATCGGGTCCTTGGAGAGCGGGGGGCGGGTCGCGTAGACGTTGCTGCCGTAGAAGTCGGCGACCCACTCATGGACGTTGCCGGCGAGGTCCATGACGCCTTCGACGCTCTGGCCCTTGGGCTTGATGCCGACCGGGCTCGGTCCGCCGAGACCACAGCCGGCCCCGCCGCTCGAGAAGGTGGCGCGAGTGCAGTCGGGGGCTTCGCCGCCCCACGGGTAGATGCGAGGTTCGTCGGGTCCACGAGCCGCGCGTTCCCATTCGGCCTCGGTGCAGAGGCGTCGACCTTTGTACCTGCACAAGGTCTCGGCGTTGGACCAGACGAGCTGGCGCACGGGCTCGTCGGGGGCGGCCGCGAACTGGCCCAGCGCCTCGCCGACGCGGTCCTTGCACTGGACGGCGGACTGGGCGTCGCGGCGGCAGGCCTGGAACTCGCGCTCGGTGGTCTCGTGGGCCTCGATGATGAAGCCCGAGAGGTCGACCTCGTGGGCCGGGCTGCTGTCGTTGTTGCACCCGGGGCCGTCGCATCCCATGGTGAATCGGCCGGGCGGGATGAAGACCATGCGGGGCGGAACGCAGGCCCCCTGGCTACAATTCCAGAGGCTTCGGTCGGGGGCTTCGAGCGGTCCTTCGCACTGGGTGCCGTTGTCGCGCGGGACCTCGATGCAGGCGCCTGCGTGGTCCTCGGAGCAGATGACCTCTTTGGTGCAGGGGTTGTTCGAGTTGGCGCAGGCGATGGCGGGTGCCGGCTCGCAGGTGCCCTTGTGGCAGAGGTGGACACCGTTGCAGGAGAGGCCGTCGTCACACGAGGTCTCGTCGGCCAGTGGCTCTCCGGCTCGGCAGTTGGTGCCCGCGCATTTGCCGTCGGACGTGCACGGGTTGCCGTCGTCACAGGGGGAGTTCGGCGCGGCGCGGGGATAGGTGCAGGTGCCGCCGACGCAAGCGCGGCGAACGCAAGCCACGTCGCTGAGTGGGCAGTCCTCGTCGTTGACACACTCGGGCTCGACCTCGGCGTCGGGGCCGATGTCCGCAACCGTGTCACCGAGCGTGTCGGAGACCGTGTCGGGGAGGGTGTCAGGCGTACCGCTGCGCGGCGTGGCGTCGACACACGACACGAGCAGGGCGAGGGTGAGGGTGGAGACCGCGGCGCGGAGACTCATGGCGTGAGACCATAGTCGTTCTGAAGCCTCGCGGCCAGCGCAGCCGAGAGCGAGCGATATTGAGCATGCCCGATGGGTGACTGAGCTCACGACCTGGGGTACGTCTCCGGGACTGGACCCCGACACGCGCTCGCTCATGACCGGTTGGCCCGCGTCGGCCCCCAACCTCCATCGAGGTCCCCATGAACACCCGACTCCCGATCTCCGGGCCCCCATGCCGGCGGACGCACCATGCGTGGTCTGCTGCACGTGACCGCGGGCTGGATGCTGCTATCGACCGCGTACGCGGCGCCGGCGCCGAATCTTCCGCTGCCGCCGTGTGTCGACGACGAGGGGCTGCAAACCGGAGCGTGCCCAAGAGAGAGCCCCGACGTCGCGGGCACGGCCGTTGGCCGCTTGAGCTTCAACTCGAGTACCGGCGCCTACGTCGAGCCGCAGATCCCCGCGTGTAACACCTGGGACGCCAACGGCACCGGCAACTGGTCGCCCTCGCCCTGCTACAATGAGGTCGACGCCATCGAGGTCGTCGGCTGCGCCTACATCCCGGTCGGCTCGGGCGGCTTCCGCGAGGAGTCCAGCTGCGCGCGGGTCTTGTTCGCCCCGGGGACCACCGCCACAGGCAACCTCTTCCAGATCGGCAACGGCCCGGGCGGGACCTGCGGCGGGGCAGCCGCGTTCGACGTGTATTATTACGGCGGACCCGCGACACAACCCGACAGGATCTGGGCGGCCCTCGGACCCAACTCCACGAAGTGTGAGGTCCAGTACCTCGGCCCCAGGCCCGACGGTCTCTTTGGGCCGACCTGGGTCAAGCTGCGTGCGACCATCTACCGGATGGAGGGTTCCACGGGCTACGACACGGGCAGCGCGAGAACCACCGAGTTCTACCTGCCCATCGACGGGGAGCTGCGTGATCTGGGGCCCGTCGCGGCCTTCCGCGACAGCTTCAACGCGGGCGGGACGGTGCGCTTCGCCAACGACTCGTTCCACACCCAGGGCGAGTCGATGACCTATCGCTGGGACTTCGGCGACGGCAAGACCGCTTCCGGGCAGACGCCTGAGCACCGCTATGAAGAGCCCGGCGTCTACCGCGTGACGCTCACGGCGCGTGACCAGACCGGCGACGAGGCGAAGGCCACCGTAGCGATCACGGTCGAATTCACGCTCGGCGTCGACATCGCGTTCGACCCGCCGTCGCCCAAGGTCGAAGAGCCGTTCACGGTCACCGTCGCAGTCACCAACGCCTTTGATGAGGCGGTCTCTCGCTTCGCGCTCATCGGGCCCGACGGGCTGCGGCTCGACCCAGAACACCTGGTGCAAATCGCCGGGCCCGACCCCGAAGTCCCGGCCACACTGGCACCTGGCGAGACGATCACCTTCACGTTCGAGGTCGAGCCCATCGCGGCCGGCACGACCATCATGGAGGGCGGGGCCCAGGCCTGGCTCGGAAGCGCGAATGTCTCGAAAACCAAGACAGTGTCTGTCTATGTGCCAGCTCGGCTCGACGTCGAACTGACCACTTCGGTCAAGAGCTCGACCAAGGTCGGGGACGAATTCACGGCCACGGCCACGGTCACCAATTCCGACACGGTGACCATCGAGAACATCAAGTCCGAGCCGCTCGAGACGCGCCCGCTCGACATCGTCGACCACGTCTCGGGACCGACGACCGTGGACGGGGCCGACCCACGCGTTTCGCCGCTCTCGTTGGAGCCCGGCCAGAGCACGACCCTGACCTGGACCTATGTGGCGACCGGCAAGGGCCCGGTCGACCTGCGGGCGCTCGTCTCGGCGCGTGACCCCCACTCCGACACGCTCCTGTATGCGTCGGGCAAGAAGCGTATCGCCATCGAGTCGGGCGGGATCGAGGTCACCGACGTGCGCCTGTCGCCGGGCAGTCCGTCGCCCGGGTCGTTCGGTCTCATCCGCGGCGTCATCTCGAACATCGGCACTCTCGACGTGGTCGACATCGACTTCACTCTGGACGGCAACCCGGACGTGCGCCAGGTCGAACGCGAGCTGCGCCAACAAGACGAATCGGTGTCGCCGCGCATCGCCCTCCTCGAGCCCGAGGAGTCGCGCGAGTTCCAGATCCCGTACGGCATCTCGACGATGGCGGATGGCGTCACCAAGTACCGCGTCGAGGTCACGATGACCGGCTCGGTGGAGCTCGAAGGGCAGCTCACCGAGGTGAGCCACAGCGAGTTCGCAGACGGCGGCCTCGACCTGAACAACTATTGGACCTCGTTCTTCAATGAGTTGATGCGTACGTACTGGGACGACACGCTCAGCCTCGTCGAGGGCATCAACGAATGGGGAGAGACCTCGACCATCGGTGGCTCGGTCGTCGGCGGCGGCCAAGGTGTGCTGGACGCGTTCCAGACGGCTGGCGACGGGCTCATCAGCACGGGCGAGCTGGTCGTCAACACGGTCACCGGCAAGTACGAGCTCACGAAGAAGGGGCAGCAGCTCGCCGAGGCGGCGGTCGAATACTTCCACACGCGCTCGCTCAAGGGCATGGCCGTCGACCTTGCTGACGCCGAGATCGCCGCCACAAACGCCTTGGCCGAGGGGATCTGCGACCCGCTCGGGCGATGGTTGCAGAAGGTCGACGTCGCGGTCTCGAAGGGTGACTCGCGCGAGGTCGCGCGCCTGCTGACCGAGTCGGGCACCACGGTCGCCCTCACCGTCGGCGGTGAAATGGCGGTCGAGCGGGTCGGGGCGAAGCTCCTGGGTTTCCTCATCAAGAAGCCCGTCGCCCGCGAGACGCTCGGAGCCCTGCGCGCCGAGTCGGGCCCGGTCGAGCGTGGCATCGAGATCCCCGACGCGGAGCTTCGCAAGCTCGAGGTCGACGATATCCGCGACCTGCCCACGGGCGTGAGCCTGCCGACGTCGACCGTGTTGAAGGCGGGCATCAACCAGCGCGAGCACAGCTGGATGCAGCGGATGGCCAAGGAGCACGGGGTCGCGTTCTTCGTCAGGCCCCGCCCCGCCGCGGCCGCGGAGTTCGCTGCGAAGGGCTGGAACGCCAAGCCGATGGCCATCAAGTTCAAGTCGGTCAACGACATCGACATCAAGTGGCTCGGCTGGGACGACTATGCGGGCAAGGACGGGCTCGTGTGCCTGCGCGAGCCGAAGGATCCGTGGCCGGCCATCCTCGAGGCCATGGAGCGAGACGAGATCAAGTGGGGCAGCCAGGAGGTCGACGCCATCGTCGCGCGCTACAACAAGCGCAAGGCCGAGTGGAAGTCGGTAGAGCAGAAGCTCTTCGACCTGAACGCCGAGAACGGAGGCGAGGGCTTTGAGGTCCTCCACAAGGGCAAGGTCATCAAGACCAAAGCCTACCTCGACCCGGACGGACTCATGCGTTTCTCCCACAACAACCAACCCGTCTACAGCGACATCGACCTGCTCCACATCGGCTATCCCGACGGGAGGCCCATCGACAAGGCGCTCTACGACAAGCTCGTCGAAGCGGGAGGCGAGGGCTTCGACATGCAGCACGGAGCGACCTTCAACACCGGCGACTTCAAGGACTGGGCGCAGGCCCAGGGGTTCGTCAACGAGTACGCGGGCGAGCATATGCGCATCACGCCGAGCGGCGCACGCGGCGACCCGCTCATCATAGTTCAGCCCGACGTGACGACCGCGGGCTACGTCAAGAACGTCGAGATGCCGGCCGAAGCTGCGGGCTCGGGCGGGGACCTCTACGGACTGGTAAACGCCACCTTCGAAGGCGCGGGGCACCCATGAACACACGACTCAAAGCAATCGCACTTTCCCCAGTCTTTGCGCTCGTCATGGCATCTGCAGTATCCGGCTGCGGCGACGATGCGAAGGTCGTCCCCAAGGTAGAACGTGTGACCATCGAAGCCATCGAGGATGGCACCTGCGCGACCTTCGTCGACGACAACGCCTTCGTGCGTGAGTTCGACAAGAATGCCTGTGGCCTGCCGCATGCGGTCGAAGTGGCCGGGCGCTACACGCTCACCGATGCCGAGTACCCGGGGGCCTCGGCCTTGCGGCTCGACACCCAGCTCGCTTGCCGACCGATCTTCGAGGCCTTCGTCGGCACCTCGTACTTCGCCTCGGAGTTCGACCTGCGGACCGTCTCGCCCTCGCCTGCGTCGTGGTCGGTCGGGGACCGCACGGTGCTCTGCCTCGTGGTCAGCAAGGACGGCAGCCTGTTGACGACGCTGGCTCGCGATTCGGGGCGCTGAACCCGACCCGCACATGTGTTCAGTGCGGCGCGCGTGTGCGGCGCCATGGCATCCTCGGCGCATCGTGTCCTGAACACCAGGATCCAAGACCAAGGAGAGTGTCATGGGAATATGTGACAAGTCGCGGGAAGAAGACCGCTATTTCACGCCGGAGACCGGCTACAACGTGCTCGGCGTGGATTGGTTCTCCATCCCGGGGGACGGCGATTCGCTCTACCTCATCGCGCATTGCGAGACATGGGCGCAAGCCCAGGCCGTCGCAGCGCGACACCGCGCGCCCGACGCGGACCGCGTCATCGTCCTTCCGCGTGGGGTTCGGGCGACGAGCGACTTGCCAGAGGCGTAGTTGTATGGCTCGCACTGGCTGTGCTTGACCCTCGGGGGTTGTCTGGCGGATGCCACTGCCCATGAACGAGACAAGACGCGACCACTGGGAACAGGTCTACGCGCAGAAGGGAAGCGCCGGGGTGAGCTGGCATCGCCCCCACCTCGATACGTCCCTCGAGCTCATCGCGGCGGCAGGCGTAGACCCTGAGGCCAGGGTCATCGACATCGGCGGCGGCGCCTCGACGCTGGTCGACGACCTGATCGCTCGTGGCTTTCACCACATCAGCGTGGCGGACCTGTCGGCGGCGGCGCTCGAGCTGAGCCGCGCGCGCCTGGGGACCGCGGCCGACACTGTCACCTGGATTCAGGGGGACGCGACGGCGCTCGAGCTCGCGCCCGACGCGTTCGACCTGTGGCACGACCGCGCCGTCTTCCATTTTCTCACCGAGCCCGCCCAACGCGACGCCTATCTGGTGAGACTACGTCGTTCGCTCGCGCCGGGCGGCCTCATCATCATGGCGACCTTCGCGTTGAACGGCCCCGAGAAGTGCAGCGGCCTGCCGGTCATCCGCTACTCGGTCGACACGCTCGAGGCTGTCCTCGGCCCGTCGTTCGAACGCATCGCCGAGGCCGCTGACCTGCACACGACACCGTGGGGCTCGACCCAGTCCTTCGTCTACGGGGTGTGGCGCAGGACGGCGTGAGTCGACTCACTCATGGCCGTCGCGCGGCCCGGTCGCGACCCGGTCGACCTCACTCGTAGGCGGTGAACTTCAGGTCGATGGTAAGCTTGATGTCGAAGTCGACCGGAGGCGTCGCCACCGTCCCACCACGCACGCCGACCTTGAAGTCGCCGCCCAACATCGAGGCCGCGACGGGCTCGTAGTCGAGGTCGTCGGGCACATTGATCTCGATGGAGGTGCCCGTCGGGGTCGCGCGGGTGCCAGCCGGGATGGTCGTCTGGCTGTTGGCGAGGAACAGCTCGAGGTCGGTGAACACCTGCTCGAAGGCGATGACGTTCTTGGAGTCGGCATGCACCCGCACAAAGGCCGACGAGACCTCGATGTAGCCGGGGTCCCGACCGCCCAACTCGGCGCGCGCGTTCTTCAGGAACTCGGCGTAGGGGTTGCCACTCTCGGTGTTGATGTTCTTGTCTTCGCTGGCGGTCTGGTTCTGGATATCGCCGTTCTTGATGCCTGAGAGCTTGACCGACACGGTCTCGCTGTAGGCGACCGGGTCATCCCCGCAGGCCATGGCGCTGAGCATGATGAAGCCAGCGAGAACGTATACTGAAAGAGTGCGCATGATGATTCCCTGGGGCGATGGATTCCGTCGCTCGGCCCTCTTCGCGAAGGTGCAGCGACGCGGGCCGGCTTAGGAGTCTACGGGTGACCCGACACGGATGCAATGCCTTATTCCATGGACCGCGGCCGCCGTGACCCTGGGTCCGAACCGTCAATGTCCGCGACGCGTCCGCGGCCTTCAAAACACATCAAACCGATGGACTGGGGTGTATTCTGATGTACACGCATCACGAGGCGCAGGCCAGACACGCCGGGGGTGGCTGGCGAAATCCGTATGGCTGATGCAAGGTCGTCGGGCGCGGTTGCGATACAGCCCAGCCCAATGCTCGCACGACGGCACCATCCTCTCCGCCCTCGCGCGTGAACCAGCCGTGCACCCACCGGACTCCAAGGACACCCGACGATGCACACCCGCGCCCTCCAGCTCACGACCCTCGCAGCGACCCTGGCCTCCCTCACGCTCACCGGCTGCCCCAACGTCGCCAACCTCACGACCGCCCGTGTCCTGGACCAGGGCACCGTCGAGATCACGGTTGCACCCGCCGTCACCGGCATGTCGGCTGCCTTCTTCGACTCGTCCGAGACCGGCACCTTTACCGCTGGCACACTCGACCTGGGTGTCCGCGCCGGCCTCGCGGAGATCGTCGACTTCGGCTTCCGCATCTCGAACATGGGCAACCTGAACCTCGACGTGAAGGTTGGCCTCCTCGATTCGCCGGCACTCCGCATCGCATTGGACCCGACGATCGGCGGCGTCTTTCTCAGCGCTGGAAGTGACGAGGGCGACAATACGAGCGCCGGCTATTTCCAGTTCGACCTCCCGGTCCTCTTCGACCTCGTCTTCAACGACCACCTCACGCTGAGCCTGGCCCCGCGCTATACCCTGCTCTACCTGTTCGCCGAGGGCGAGACCTCGCCCGCGAGCCACCTGCTGGGTGGCGCCGTCGGCTTCGAGATCGCGCTCGGCGACTCGTTCGCGATTCAACCCAACGCCGGCATCGGCTTCTGGGTGAACGGGCCCGACGACGTCTCCACCAACTTCTTCTCGGCCGGCATCGCGTTCAAGTTCCTGCTCGGCGGCTCGCGCCTCCCGCCCCCGGACGCCGCCCCCGTGCGCTGAGCTCGCCCCGTTTCCGTTCTCAAAGCCGTCACCAAGACTTACGCGCCCGCACTTTGACAAGTTTGACCGAGCGGTGCACGCTCCTCTCACTGTCACGGAGGCGCTCGCGGGTTGCAGGCCACGAGGACCGCCTCCACTCGGAGGTCTCGAATGTCGGCATCCTCGCTCGCGCTGAGGACGGCGCTGCTCGTGCTCGCCCTCACATCCGCCATCGGCACCGTCCACGCGGCCGGCGTCACGCCGCCCTACGTCAGGAACACGCTGTTGCTCCCCGGCTCGGTCTACGCCCAGGAGATCAACGCCGTCTCGACCGCCGTCGCATATGATCAGTGGGTCCACCCCGTGAAGTCGGCGGCCGTCGCCAACGACTGGATCACCTACGACCCGCCACCTCCGTTCAGGATCCCCGCGGGCCAGACCAAGGCCACCTTCAGGGCGGTCGTCAACGTGCCGCTCGACGCTGTGCCCGGCACCTATACCGGCCGTATCACCCTGCGGTTCAACACCGACCCGAACGTCGCGAGCGGCGGCGGCGCTGTGGTCGACGTGAGCCTCACGGTCGTGACCGACCCCATCGTCTCGCTGAGCATCCGGCGCTACTTCTCGCTGCCGGACACCGTCGGCCGGATGCCAATCGCCACCTGCATCGACGTCCTGAACGAGGGCAACACGGCCGGCAACTACAGCCGCTTCGAGCTCGCAGTGCGCACCTACGGCGGCGCCGCCGTCGGCACCTTCGGGGCCGATGTGCTCACGACCGTGCCCCCATTCACACGTGTGCCCGTCTGCGTCGACATCCCCAACACGCTCTCGCCGGGCTCCCCCTCGTCCTATATCGCCGACCTCCGCATCTTCAACGGGGATACCCTCGCCGCGAGCGCCGAGCTCGGCCTCTACATCCTGCCCAACCCGAACACGCCCCCGGTCGCGCGCGCCGGCGCTGACAGGACCCTTCGAGCCGGGGCCGGCGACGTCGCTGCCGTGACCCTGGATGGCTCGACCTCGAGCGACGCCAACGGCCCAATCGCCGCCTGGGCCTGGCTCAAACAGGGCGCGACACTGGCGACCACACCGACGACTGCGGTTGCGCTGAGCCCCGGCGTCCACACCTTCACCCTACGCGTGACGGACGGCTCAAACGAGAGCGCGACCGATGAAGTCACCATCACCGTGACGCCTTACAACGTCGCCCCGACGGCGCAGGCCGGCGACGACGTGTCGACCACCGAGGACGCCTCTGGCTTTGCTCTGATCACACTCGACGGCTCCGCCTCGAGCGACCCGGACGGCGACCCGCTCACCTTCGCCTGGCTGCTCGACGGCGAGCTCGTATCGACCGAGGCATCGGCCCTGCTCGAGCTCCCGCCGGGCAACTATCTGGCGACGCTCGTAGTCGACGATGGCCTCGGAGGTGTGGGCTCCGATGAGGTCGCTATCGAGGTCCTGGAAAACCCCTGCGGGGGCACCTGCGACGACCAGATCGCCTGCACGGTCGACTCGTGTGACCCGGTGACGGACACCTGCCAACACGTCCCCGTCGGGTGCGTCTACGACCGCGACGAGGATGGCGTCGCGGACGCTGCCGACAACTGCCCGGACCTGCCCAACGACCAGGCCGACTTCGACGGCGATACCCTCGGCGACGCCTGTGACCCCGACGACGACAATGACGGGGTGCCGGACACGACCGACCTCTGCCCGCTGGTCATCGACCCATCGCAGGCCAACGCGGACAACGACGCGCTCGGTGACGCGTGCGACCTCGACATCGACAACGACGGGTTCGCCAACGCCACCGACAACTGTCCCTTCGTCGCCAACGTCGACCAGGATGACCTCGACGAGGACGGCGCGGGTGACAACTGCGACACGGACGACGACAACGACGCCACGGCCGACACGGCCGACGTCTGCCCGGAGATCGCCGACGACCAGGCCGACACCGACGGCGATGGCAACGGCGACGCCTGCGACGCGGACCTCGACGGCGACGGCGTCGACAACGGGGACGACAACTGCCCTTCGGTCGCCGACCCGGACCAGCCGGACCTCGACCTCGATGGGGCGGGCAATGCGTGTGACAGCGACGACGACAACGATGGTGCCCCCGACGACACCGACAATTGCCGCCTCGTCCACAACCCCGACCAGCTCGACGCCGACGGTGACCTCGCGGGCGACGCCTGTGACACCAACGATGACAATGACCCGTGGCTCGACACGGGGGACAACTGCCCGCTGACCATCCAGGTCGACCAGGCCGACCGCGATGGCGACGGGGCCGGCGACGCCTGTGATGACGACCGGGACGGCGACCTCGTCGCCAACGACCGGGACAACTGCCCGGACGATCACAATGGCGAACAGTTCGACACCGACGCCGACCTGGCGGGTGACGCGTGCGACAGCGACGACGATGGCGATGGTGTCGAGGACACGATCGACAACTGCCCGCTGCTGGTCAACGGCCAGGACGACCTCGACCTCGATGGGATCGGCGATGACTGCGACGACGACGGCGACGGCGATGGGGTCCCCAACGCGGTCGACAACTGCCTGCTCTTGAAGAACGGCGCCCAGGATGACACCGACTCCGACGGCGACGGCGATGTGTGTGATGCCGACGACGACAATGACGGCTTCGAAGACGCGGGGGACAACTGCCCGCTCGCAGCGAACGACCAGGCCGACCTCGACGCCGATGCGGTGGGCGACGCGTGTGACGACGACGCCGATGGCGACGGGATCCCGAACCTCGCCGACAACTGCGCGCGAGGCCCGAACTTCGACCAGGCCAACCTCGACAACGACCCCGAGGGCGACGCCTGTGACCCGGATGTGGACGGCGACGGCTACCCCAATGCGGGCGACAACTGCCCGCGACTCGCGACATCGAGCCTCGCCGACCTCGACCAGGACGGGACCGGCGACGCGTGTGACGACGATGTCGATGGCGATGGTATCCCGAATACGAACGACACCTGCCTCACCACCGCTGACCCGTCGCAGTCGGACCTCGACCTGGACCTCATCGGTGACGCCTGCGACGCGGACCGCGACGGCGACGGTCTTCCCAACGGTGACGACAACTGCCCCGACGTCGCCAACACGCTGCAAGCGGACTTCGACGGCAACGGGACGGGCGACCTCTGCGAGGACGACCTCGACACCGATGGTGTCCCCGACGGGAACGACAACTGCGCCTTCGTCGCCAACCCCGATCAGGTGGACGTCGACCAGGACCTGATCGGCGACGCGTGTGACGTCGACCTCGATGGCGACGGGGTCCCCAACACGGAAGACAACTGCGCGCGCGTTTCGAACGGCGGCCAGGGCGACCTGGATCAAGACGGCGTCGGCGACGCCTGCAGCCTCGATGACGACGGCGACGGGAGCCCCGATGGTGTCGACAACTGCCCACACGATTCGAACGCGGCGCAAGACGACCTCGACCAGGATGGGATCGGCGACCCGTGTGACCCCGACCGCGACAACGACGGTGTCTTCAACGGCGCCGACAACTGCCCCGAAGTGCCCAACACCGATCAGCGCGACCTCGATCAGGACGTGTTGGGCGACGGGTGCGACGCGGATCGCGACGGCGACGGGAGCCCCGACGCCGAGGACGTCTGCCCCGAGGTGGCAGACCCCGAGCAGGTCGATTTCGACGGTGATGGTGTCGGCGATGCCTGCGAAGACGACCAGGATGCCGACGGCGTGCTCGACCTCGAAGACGAGTGCCCAGGCACGGGCGAGGTCGCAGTCGATCCAACCAACGGCTGCAGCATCGAGCAACTCTGCCCATGCGCCGGCCCACGCGGCACGAACGACGAGTGGCGCAACAACACCCGCTACGTGAGCTGTGTGACCCAGGCCGCCCGCCGCTTCGTCAAGCAGCGCCTCATGACCTCAGCACTACAGACCGCGACCGTCGGGGCGGCGCAGGCGAGCGAGTGTGGCTACCTGCCGTGTGATGGACGTGTCCTCACGAACAACGCGGCCGCGAGCGGGCCCATCCTGGTCCTCGAGGTCACGGCGCACCAGCCCGTCAGACAAGCGCCCTCGACTCCCATCGTCTACGCAGGCGGGACCCAGATCCTGCCCGACGCTCTCGGCCGCTACCACGTGCCGTTCCGCGACGTCGACGGCAGGCTGATCCAGGACACGCTCACGCCGCGGGACCTCAAGACCTCGGCTGTGCCCAAGGGCGCTATCGTCGTGCTGCGTGGGGCCGCCGGAAACTACACGCTCGGCCTGTATGGCAATCTGCCAGCGCGCAGCCGGCTTGGGACGACCGTTGTGGCGCGGGTCATCGGTGGCGAGCGGGCGAGCGAGCGCAACCAGTCCTTCGAACGCCAGGGCGACGGGCTATGGGTCCTGGGCACCACCGGCCAGGACGAGTTCATCAGCGCCCCGGAAGAAACGACGCTCCACATGACCGTCGGGCGTGGCAACGACCTGCTGAAAGGTCGCCTCTGCCAGTGAGCGGCACCTCTGGTGTCGTCGGCACGAACCGCGGTGTGATCTCCCTGCGCCGTCGCGCACGAGGCGCCTACCTTGGATAGGAACGCGAACCAGAGCGTCGCCTGGGACGTCCCATGAGACGTCCCAGGGGCGGCGCAATGATACGACACTGCCGGTTGATTGCATGCGGGACCTGGCGGTCGTAGGCTCCGAGCATCGTCAATGGTCGGGGTGCGAGCCGGATGTCCGCACGGTGGGCAAACCACTCCAGGGTGCCGCAGCCCTGGCTTCGCATTTGCATCGTGCACCTCGGCAACCGTACCTGGAGATACACGATGGGACACGACTTTCGACTCGCCTGGGTGACACTCACGCTCATTGGGGTTTCGTCGGCAACGAGCGGCTGCGGCTCGGATGAGGCAGTCGGCAATGACACTCGACTCGACGCCGAGACCAGCGACATGCTCGACGCGCCAGACGGCGGGCCGGACAGCGACGCGGCCGACAACGACGCCTCCGACGGCGAGGTGGGGTCCCCGGATATCGTCCCGAATACCGCTCCGTCGGTCACCAACGTCGCGGTGCCGTCGTCGGTCGTCGCCGGTGAACCCGCGCTCCTCACCTTTGATTGGAGCGACCCCGACGCCGACCTCGCGGCTGTCGTGGCGACCCGCAGCAACGCGCTGGGCACCGCCACCGTCCGCCTCAACCCGACGTTCATGGGCATGGACGGAACGGGCGGCACCGTGTCATTGCCAATCCCGACACGCGCCCTGCCCTACGGCGAATCGAGTTTTGCGCTGGTCCTCGAAGACGATGCTGGCGCCACGGCACCCCCGATCGAGTTCGTCGTCGAGATCCGTGGCGCGTCTGGTAGCACCAACGCGCCGACGCTCACCGGGCTCGCACTGCCAGCGGGCCTCGCCTATTCACGCCCCACCGGCCCAGACACGTTCTCGACGCCGCGTGTCACTTTCGTATTCGCCGACCCGGATGCCGACATCGAGCGGGTCCGCGTCGCCATCACGTCGCCCGACGGCACGACCCGAATCTTCGAAGACCCCGCAGTGGACTGGGATATCGACCGCCTGACCGGCCCGACCGGGCAGGCCAGCGGCCGGCCCCTACGCCTTCGCGACACCGACCCGCTCGGCGAATATGTTGTCACTCTCACCCTCTTCGACACCAGCGCCCGGGCCAGCGCACCCGCAACGATTACGCTCACGGTCGTTGCCACCAACGGCGTCCCCTCCCCTGCTATCACCAACACCACGCCCACCGCCGGACCCGCCGGCACCGAGGTCCTGCTGACCGGCAAGGGCTTCTCCCCGGAACCCTTTGACAACATCGTCACCTTCGACGGTGTGCGCGCCGACGTCCTCTCCGCATCCCCCACCGAGCTCGTCGCCGTCGTCCCGGAGGGCGCCAGTAGCGGCGCACTTCTCATCCGTTCGCCCGACGGCCTCGGGAGCTCGACGTTCACGGTCCCACCGTCGGTCAGCGTGTCGGCCGAGACCTCCACCGTCGCCGCCGGCGGCACACTCCAACTCACCGCCACGGTCGTCTCGGCAGGTGGCCCCGTCGAGTGGCGAGTCGACGGAATGGGCGGCCCAGGTGGCGACACACAACGCGGCACCATCGACGCCGATGGCCTCTATCACGCGCCTCCATCACCGCCTGCGAGCCCGGTCATCATATCCGCCCATACACCCGGCAATGGTCCCAGCGGCGCCACGACCATCACCGTCTTGCCGCCGCCCACCCTGCTCGGCGAAGGCCTCATCCTGACGACCGGAGGCCACCTCACCGCCGAAGACAACAACGCCACCCTGAGGGTCCCGCCCGGTGCAATCGGGTCCGACACCGTCATCTCCGTCACTTCACTCGCGCCCTCTGCAAGACCCACCGCCGCCCCCGGTCGCCGCATCGAAGCGGCCGTCGCCTTCTCGCCCTCGGGCCTCACCTTCGCGACCCCGGCCGAGCTCACCATCGCGCTCGACCGTGCGATGGCCCCCGGTGCACCGCTGAATCTACGCCACTATGTCGATGGCACTTATGGCACATCGGTGCCCGCCACCGTCGACGCGAGCGGCAATTTCGCAACGGCTATGGTTCCCCACTTTTCGACCTGGGTGGTCGACGCCCCCGCACTCGCCAGCGGTGCCCCGGCCCCGGCACTCACCGCCATCACCCCCACGACGCTGACCGAAGGGCTTCGTGTCCCGATTCGACTCACCGGCACCGGCCTCACCCCTGACCTGCGTGTGGTCGTCCGACACGACGACGAGCCCGCGACCAACATCGTCGCGACGGGTCTACGCGCGGTCGGGACCGACGCGGGCCTCACCCTCGATGTCGGTGTCCTGCGCGACCTCGGCGCCAACACGACGCGCACCTATACGCTCGTCCTCATCAACCCCGAAGGCCTCGAAGCGAGCATCGACTTCACCGTCACCGGGCTCGATGAGTGGGTGGTACCGGCGAACACCACACGCACTCTCACGGACCCGACACCCGCGACATATTCAGCCATCGAGATTGCCGGGACCGTCAATGTGGCACGTGGCATTCTCGATGTCACCGCCACACGCCATGTGGCGATCAGCGGCGCGCTCGATGCGGCGGGGGCACGCGGCCAGGACGCCGAAGGCCAGGTCGCAGGCCTCTCTACCGGCTTCGCAGGCTCGGGCGGATTCGGCCGCGGCGCCGACGACGACCACCGTTCACGCGGCCGAAACGGCACGCCGTGTTGGGGCAGCCAGCCGGGTTGCGAACGTATAAATGGACGCCCCCATGGCGAAGGTGGGGCCGCGGGTGAAGACATCGGACTCCTCGAGTCCATCGTGAGCGCGGTCGTCAATCTCGTGAGCTGTGTGCTGGGCGACTTCGTCTCGTGCATCGTGCTCATCACCGACATCGTGGCCATCGTGGAGGACATCGGTGCGCTGAGCGAAGACGGCGGACACGGGCGAGGCGGCTCGGGTGCAGCCGTCGGTGGGGGTGGCGGAGGTGGGGGAGGCGGAGGCTCGGATGACTATGTCGTTTACGCGATCACCGGCGGGGGCGGTGGCGCGGGCGGCGAGCCCGGACGTGGGATCCAGATCCTCAGCGCAGGCCAGCTCCTCATCGATGGCACGCTGTCGACCGCGGGCGGCGACGGTGGCGACGGGTCCCAGGTCGGGACGGCGACGTTCATCGGGATCGAGCTCGGCCAGTCGAGCGGCTATGGCGGCGGTGGTGGCGGTGGCGGCGGCAGCGGCCTCTTGCAGGTGGCGGCGGCAAGGCCGATCCAACGCGGGGCAGCGGGGACGGTCACGAGTCAGTCGGGCAGCGGTGGACTCGGTGGCTATCTCGAGGTCGAGGAGCCCACCCTTCGCCGCTTCTTCTTCCGCACCGGTGTCGGCGGACGCGGGCGAGTGTCGGGCCGCAGCGTGAGTGACCCCGGAAACGAGCGCGGCCTGCCCATCTTCGACCCTGCGACTCTGGACAATGGTGTCACCGGCCGCACCGTTCACGTCGTTCGCGCGCAGGCCGCTGGCGGCGACATCCGGTTCCGTGTGACGGGCCAGGGCGGGCAGACCGCCATCGTCAACACGTCGGTCGTCGCGGGAGCGTTCCAGGGCACCGTCGTCCTGTTCCCAGGCTTCAATACCATCGTCGCGGGGAGGGTCAGCCCGGCCAACGGCGCGTTCAACGCCCTGACGCCGACACTCCTGCAGAAGACCGTGCTCGTCATCGCAACCGACAGCGACGCCGACGGGCTCACCGACGAAGACGAGTCCATCATCGGCACCGACCCGAACAGTCCCGACACCGACGGCGACGGGGTGCTGGACGGCACCGAGGTCGCAGCCGGGACCGACCCACAAAACGACGACTCCGATGGCGATGGCCTCTTCGATTCGACCGAGGTGGCACTTGGCCTCGACCCACGGGTCGACGACATGGACAGCGACGGCTTCAGCGATGGGCTCGAGGTCGTCGCCAATACCAATCCGAGGCTCGACACCAGCCGACCGACGACGCTGCCGCGGACGTTGCTCTTCGCGCAACGCGGCGCCGAGCTGATGGCGCTCGACCCGGCTCGTGGCCTGATGGGTCTCATCGGGCGCCCGGCCGGGGTCCTTGGCTTCGGGCTCGCCGCCGGTCCCAATGCGCTCTATATCGCGACCTTGACGTCGCTTGCGCGGGCGAACCCATTGACCGCGGCCCCGACTACGATCGGCCCGTATGGGGCGGTCGGCGCGACCACCTTGCGGACGACGACCATCGCCATGAACCCAATCGACGGCATGCTCTACGGGGTCGAGCACGGGCCGAGCCCCACCTTCGCGCCGACCGGTCAGCTCCTACGCATCGACACGGCGACGGGTGCGGCGACCCGCGTCGGAGTGCCCATTGCCGACAACATCCATGCGCTCGTCTTCGACGATGCGGGGACGTTGTATGCAACCATCGACACCGCGACGAATGATCGGCTGGTGACACTCGACCCGCTGACGAACACCATCAGCGCGACCATCGGCCCGGTGGGTGCGACGGGTGTCTTCGGGCTCGCCTTCTTGTCCGGCACCCTCTGGGCGACCGCGACCGATGGGGCCGAGACACGCCTCTATACGATCGACCCGACGAGCGGCGCGACCACGGCGGGCGGGTCTCTGCCGGGTGTCGTCTACGACCTGAGCGCGCAGCCGGCGGCGAGCCCCGTCGTCACGAGCTGCACAGCCCCACCTGACGTCGATTGTAATACCAATGGCATTCCCGACGCATGTGACATCGCCTCACACTTTGCGCTCGTGGCACATTACTCCACGGGGGCCTACGGCGCCCTGGTGGCGGGTGACCTCGATGGCGATGGCGACATCGACCTGGTGTCGACGGCCGAGACCGGCACGGTGCTGATGACCAACGATGGCGCCGGAACCTTCAGGGTGGAGCGTAACGTGAGCCCGGTGTCGGGCGGCCTGGCGCTGGGTGACCTCGAGGGCGACGGAGACCTCGACGTCGTCATCACCGACGAGCAGAGTGACACCGTCCTGGTCCGCCTGAATGGCGGTAATGGCACTTTCAGCGCGGGCCCGGTCGTGACGGTCGGAATGAACCCGCGTGTGGTGGTGCTGTCCGACTTCGACGACGACGGCGACCTCGACCTCGCGGTCGGAAACGCTGGTGTGTCGTCGGGGTTTGGTTGGGCCAATGCGAGTGTGTCCATCGCGCACTGGTCTCCAGGTTCGGGGGGCCCGGGTAGCGGAGGCTTCGGGACGGCGACCGAGGTTGCGCTCACCAACCAGGTGCAGGCACTCGTGGCCCTCGACCTCGACGAGGACGGAGCGTCCGAGCTCGTCGTGCATGCCGCAGGTCCACGTGTGCTCCGCAACAACGGGCTCGGGGCGTTTGTGGCCGACGCCAACCCGCTCGTTTTCGACTATAGTTACAACGGCTTTGCGGTTGCTGACTTCAACGGTGATATGCACGTCGACTTCATCCACGGCAATGCCATGTGGCAGGGCGATGGCATGGGTGGGCTCGTCGTTGGGCCGGCACTGCCGGGATTTGGGACATTTGGTGCGAGCGACCTCGACGGCGACAACGACGTCGACCTGGTCGTCGGGTCTTTGTCGGGACAACCCGTCTCGATGTTCGCCAATGACGCGACGGGCCTGTTCACCTCGCGTTTCGCCGGGGTCTCGACCGCGGGTGGGTATGGCACGGTGGCGGGCGCGGTCGGCGACTTCGACGCCGATGGCGATGACGATGCCGCATTCGCGAGCTACGGCTTTCGTTTCGATGTGCCCAATCAGCCGTGGTTCGCAGGTGTGACCGTCTTGCGGAATCGCGGCTACGGGGGATTCGACGCCAATACCGACGGCGTCCCCGACATGTGCGAGTGACTGGGATTTTCTGGACGCCTGGGGGGCATCATGTTCGCATTCTTGTATGTCGTCGCGGTCTTTGGGGCGCCTCCGACCGGGCCGGCTCATGGCCACTATTTCGCGGAGGACTTCGCCGAGACCTTCCGGCGCACCGGGCTCGTCGGCGGAATCGACGGTGAGACCCGCTATGCCACCCATCGTGAACCGAGCCTGCGATGGGAAGGCAGTCGCCTCTACGTCGACCACGGACAAGAGGTCGTCGCGCTTTCGATTCGGTCGTCCAAACGCTCTGACGGTGGGCTGGATTGGATGTCGAGTCTCGACGGACAGGCGTGGTCGCCGCTGCACCTGAAGGTCCTCGGCGCGGACCGCTTCGAGACGGACGCCAGCGGGGAGCTGAAGACCTGGGTCCGACTGCCAGGGTCGTTCGAAGCCTTGATGGCGTTGAGTCGCGAGAGGCGCGGCGCGAGCGTAAGAGATCTATGGGGGACTTATCGCAGCGCGCGTGAATCGAGACCCGACGTGGAGACATTCGAGCTCGGGGCTGGGCACAGCTTTCGTATCGTCGACTGCTTCGTGGGTTGTCGCCAGACCCAGAAGGCGCGGTGTGTCGTCGATGGCAAGAGGACTCTGAAGGTCGACGGCAGGGCCCTCATCGAGGTGAAGGCGGTCCGGGCCCTATGCGCGTTGGGGATGGCCATCGTCGTTCCAGCGGGGGCGACCCGCTTCGAGCTTGTCACACGATGACAATGGTCCGCCCAGGGCGGCGTGGGCGAACCAGAGGAGACGCTCAGCTACGGGCGCGAGTCACTCACAGCCGACGTAGTACGAGTAGGTCGAGTCGGAATCGGAGGCTCGGAGCCGATTGGTGACGGCGGCACAGCCGCTGCCGACGAAGGTCGAGGAGCCCTTCTGGATGTCGCTCTTGTAGTACGGGTTGGCGCCCCTCGTAGCAGCGTTGCGCTGGTTGGCAGCGGCGACGAGATTGCCAATCGGGGGTTGGCCGACTGCCCCGAAGTTGCCCTGACCATCGACCCACCACTGACCCGGCCAAGGGGACTGGCCGAGCATCTTGGTGAGGCCCTGGACGTCGAGCGGGTGGAGCTCGCGGCCGTTGATGAAGACGCCGGTGAGGCGACCGTTACCACCGCCCGAAGCGTTCGGGGTCAGGGGGCCGCCAAGGGCCAGGCCGGGTCCGAGGAAGCCGCGGGTGGGGCCGCCCCAGAGGCCGGCGGCGCCGCTGGTGTTGTCGTACCAATAGTCGCCCGAAGGGACCTGGACGCCCCATTGGGCTTCGAACCTGGCGAGGATCTGCAGGTCACGCGTGGTGGCGGGGCGACCATTGAAAGTGATCGTGCGCGCGGCTTCGGCGGCGGCGGAGGGACGGGGGTTCGAGGCCGACGACGGTGTGTCGGAGGCACACGCGACGAAGAGCGAGAGGGTGGTTGCTGACAGGATTCGGATGAGTCTCATGGGGAGTCCTTGCGGTGGAAGGCTAACGGCGGTCGAATCTCGACCGACTCGAGGGCTGCATGCGCAAGGGGTGTGCCAGTGAGTTTGTGACCTGTTATTGGATGGTTACGGCAGCGGCAGGGGGTGACACAGGGATGGGACAGCAGGGGTGTCCCATGGGACCCTGGGACCCTGGGACCCTGGGACGAGGCTCAGAACTTGAGTGTGGTCTGGAGGAGACCGCCGCCGCGGGTCGAGGTCAGGCTGACCTGGGTCGAGTCGTCCGCGGTCACGAGCAGGACGATCCCGACGGTCGTGAGGACCGCGCCGCCTATCGTCAGGCCGTAGGCGAGCCCACGCTTGAGCTCGAAGTCGGCGAAGGCGTCATCGTAGGGAGTGCCTTTGGGTTTGGTGGAGGCCTCGTCGCGGGCGTCGAGCGCGATTGGATAGAAGATGAGGCCGGTGACCAGGGCGACGCCACCGACGGTGGTCAGTGCGATCGCGGGCGCATTGGAGGAGGGTGCGGGGCGAGGTGGCGGCTCGGGATCGGGGCGCCCGACGGGGTCGGGTTCCGGGTCGGGGAGCGGGTCCGGGTCTGGGAGCGGGTCTGGCTCGGGTGGGGGTTTGGGGGTGAACGAATAGACGTGACGCAACGGTGTGCGTGAGGTGACCGTGAGCTCTTCGGAATGCGTCAGGAAGAAACCTTCGGTGATCGCGGTGACGCGATGGATCCCAAAGGGCAGCCACAAGGTCAGAGGCGGTGAGAAGGTCTCCTCACCATAATGGGAGACCCGTAACGTCGATGGCGGACCGACGAACTCGACGGGCGCGAAGTCACCACGCTCGAGGCTCTGGCGGGCTTCGGTGAGGCGGCGAGCGACCCATGAAGGCAGCGCTTCGGTCGCACGTGCCTGGCACCGCAAGAGATGGTGTTGTGCCTTCTCGGGGCGATTGGCGCGAGAGTGCGCGAGCCCGATATTGCAGATGTGGATCGCCCGCGGAAAGAGGCGGTCGGCCGCCTCGAACCGAAGGATCGCCTCATCGAAACGTTGGGCTTCACCAAGGGCGATGCCTTCATTGACGAGGGCGTCGGCGGCCGCGCGTGGGTCGGACTCGGGAGGCGAGGACGGGGCGGGTGGAGCGCCGATGAGCGATGAGACCAAGAGGACGGACAGTAGGGTCATGGTGTGAGCCACTCATCGGCTTCGACCTTCTGGAGCCTGACTCGCAGGGTCTGGTGGCGGTCGGGGATGATGCGTCGGGTCGTCGGAACGTGACCCGCGCGGGCGAAGCGGAGCGTCCGAGCGTTGGTACTCTGCGGCAGCTCGAGAGTGCCAGGAGCCGTGCCGGCGGGCGCACCGTCGAGGGTGACGGTCGAGGGCGGGGTGCTCTCGAGGGTGAGAGTGATGGTCGTGGGTTCGGGCGTGGGCGTGGTTGCGGGCATACCAACGGCAGGTCGGTCCCGAAGCGCCGGAGCCAGGCCCGTCGGGCCTCCGGAGGATGGCCCAGAGGGTTCGGCGGAGGGCGAAGGGGACGACCGATACGGCTCGGGCGAGGGCGTGGGCGCGGGCGCGGGCGTGGGCGCGGGCGCTTGCGTGGGCGTGGGCGTGGGCGTGGGCGCGGGTTCGGGCCCAGGCGTGGATTCGGGCGCGGGTTCGGGCTTGAGCGTGGACGCGGATGTGGGCGTGGGCGTGTCCACCCCCGCGAGTGACGACGCCGACTTGGAAGTGACATCGAGAATGACAACAAGACTGACCACCAACGCGACGACCCCAACGGCGATCGACGGAACGAGCCATCGGCGTGGTTGCACCGATGCCACCGACGGCGACGGATCAATGGTGGTCAGGACACGAGGCGCGGCAGCATCCTCTCGGACGGCGTCCAGAGCGTCGATGAGCTCTCTTGCGGACTTTGGGCGGTCCTCGGGCGCCTTCTGCAGGAGGCGGTGCACGAGCTCACGGAGCGGCCCGGGGATACCGTCCGGCAGCGGAGGCGGCGGGGTGAAGAGGTGGGCTGCGAACATGGCTTCGATCGACAAGGACCGATCGTCGAGCTCTTCGCTGGTCGAAGCCGAGTGGGCCGAGTGGACGGAGGCCCCGGCCGGCGCACCGACAAACGGGGGATGGCCGACCAACATCTGAAAGAGGATACACCCGACGGCATAGAGGTCAGCGGCCGGTCCGACCACGCGGCCGGCGATCATCTCGGGTGCCATATAGGCAGGTGTCCCGAATATGACACCCGGCCCGGTCAGAGTCGTCTGAGAATCCACCGAGCGGGCGATCCCGAAGTCGAGGACCTTGAGACGCTCAGAACCCGTCGATGAGCTCGGAAGCCACAGGTTTTCCGGTTTGAGGTCGCGATGGATGATGTTGCGTTGGTGAGCGGCGTCGAGCGCTTCGGCGAGCAGGCGGGCCAGGTGGATGGCGCGCTCCGGTGAAAGCGCCCCTTCGCGTCGCAGCATCGCGCCGAGTGTCTCGCCGGTGAGCAGCTCCATGACGAGGAAGAGCTCGCCGGTCTCGGACTCGCCAAAGTCGATGAGGGTCACAATCGCCGGATGGTCGACCTGGCAGAGTGTGCGGGCTTCCCGCTTGAATCGCTGAACGACGTCGTCGCGCCCGGCAAGTGTCGGGTGCAGGACCTTGATCGCGACCTCACGTCCCACCGAGAGCTGACGCGCTCGATACACAGCACCCATGCCGCCCTGGTCGAGGCGTTGAAGCAGCTCGAAGCGGCCGGCGAAGACGCGGCCCACCAGCGGGTCAGCGGCCGGGTCACGCGCTGGGGCGGGCGGAGGACTCACGGGTTGTCCTCGGGTTCCTGCGGCGAGCCCACCGCGTCGCGAAGACCGAAGTGGTCGAGCCAGCGGTAGATCTGCCGGCGGTCCTTGCCATAATGCTTGGCGAGCCCACGCACCGAGCCGTGGGTGGCCAACGCCTCACGAAGCTCTTCGGCAGAACGTGGGGCCGACGGCGAGGGCTCGGCGGGCGACGCCTCAAGGTCGGGTCGAGACGCGACGGGCAGTCGGGCGTCGAGGTGCGGCTCGAGGTCGGCGAGGCCGAGGATGGGTCGAGGGGACGGACCGAGCGCGTGGACCAGGCGATCGAGGCTGCGAAGGTTCTCTCGATGTGGTGCGAGCAGGAGCGCTTGGACGGCCTCGGGCTCGAAGTGGAGCGTGCGTGAGGCCAGCGACCTGTCGGCAAGATAGCGGGTGTAGAGGCGCTGCGTCAGCTCGAGGATGTCAGAGCGGCGGGCGGACAGCGGCGGGACCTGCAGCTCCCAGAGGCGCAGGCGCGCCCAGAGGTCGCGTCGGAAGCGGCCGGCATCGACGTCGGTCGCCAGGTTGCGATGGGTCGCGCCGATGACGCGCACGTCGACGGGCTCCGCGCGGGTGGCGCCCACCGGACGCACTTCACGCTCCTGGAGGACACGCAGGAGCTTGGCCTGGAGCTCGAGGGGAAGCTCACCGATCTCATCGAGCAACAAGGTGCCGCGATGCGCCGCGCGGAAGAGCCCCGGCTGCGCCGATTCGGCACCCGTGAAGGCACCTTTGACATGGCCAAAGAGCTGCGACTCGATGAGGCGCTCTGAGAGCTCTGCCACATTGACAGCGACGAAGGCGCCCGAGCGACCCGACAGTGTGTGCAGCACCTTGGCGACCCGCTCCTTGCCGACGCCGGTGTCACCGAGCACGAGCACCGGGGAGGGGTCTTTCGACGCACGCGTGATGAGGTCTCGCAGGTGGTGCGCCACAAACGACCGGCCCGGGACCGCGTCGTGCACCGCGGACAGCGCTGGCGTTGGCGCGGTCGAGGTGGCTGGCAGGACCGGCGTCTGTTCGTAGACGAGGACGACCCCGCCGAGCCGCAGGACGGCACCGTCGGTCAACGGCCGAGGGTGAGGCCCGAGCGGCACCCCGTCGAGCCAGGCCCCGTTCTTCGAGCCTGGGTCACTCGCGTGGTGGGTGCCGGCGCGATGGTCGATGACGAGGTGGCGGCGGGAGACGGTGCTGTGAGGGATGACGTCGCGGCCGAGCTCGAGCGTACCCGGCCCTGGGCCGACCGGAATCTCGGAGGCCAGGTCGGGGGGATGGACGACGACCAGGCGGGCACCGATGGACGCGGAACGCGTGCCGCCCGACCGCACCTCGAGGGTCTCGGTGTCGGCGTGATTCACTGCGCGTGGGACATCGCGAGAAGCCATCGGATAGGAGCCTATCACTGGAGACGACGGTGTGCGAGCAGCCCAAGCAGCGCGAATCGACGCGGTCGCCCTTTCACGGGCAAGGGCGCAAGGCGGCGTCAGCGGCGCTCCAGGCGAGGCATCGTGGAGTACCATCGAGGTCGAAGAGCCACACACGACGAGCGCTCGGGGGGCCGAGGACGGTGAGGCGGTAGGGGTCCTGGCCGAGCGACATCGCGGTCGTCCGCCACGCGGCCGAGCGGATCTCGCCAGCGGTCAGGGTGATACCGCGCAACACGTGAACATCGGAACGATTCGCCGTCGACTCTTCGAGGAGGACGAAGTCCAGCGTGCCCGAGTTGTCGACGTCACCTGCGGCGAGGTCGTCGAGGCGATTGCCAGTGAGCGGCATGGATTCGAGGACGGAGGTGACGACGGTCGGGGGCGCGAAGCGGCGAACGGACAAGAGGCGGTCGTAAAAACCGAGCGAGTCGGTGATGCCGTCGGCGTCGACGTCGAGGAGTGCCGTGCCGTACTGGAGGACGCCGGTCGCGACGATGTTGTCATTGAGGTCGAGGCCTGAGTCCGAGACCTCGAAGTAGTGGACTCCGCCCCATTGTTGCGAAACGACGAGGTCGCCGACTCGCGGCGTCGCGCCCTCGAGGAAGGCGACGTTGAGGATGGCCAACCAGGGCTCCGCGGAGTTGATGGGGGTCCAGATGGCGGCCTCGGTCCCGAGCGCCGACCAGGCCGTCGGGGTAACGACCTGCAGCTCGTCGAGGTCGTGGACGGCGAGGTCGGGGACGCTGTCGCCATTGGCATTGGCGATGGCGAGTCCAACCGGAGCGGCGGAGGTCGGGGTGAGTCCACCGGCCGGGACGAACGGGGTCTCGAGGGTGAGTGGGGCGCCGAACTGGCGAGCCGTGAGTGGGTAGACTTCGACGAGCCCGCGGTCGCCGCGTTGACCAAAAACGATGAGGTTCTGTGTGGCCCCGATGAGGGTGCCGACAAGCAAACCGTCGGGTATCGGGGCGGTTTGGACGAAGGCATCGTAGTGACTGAAATCACTGCGATTATCAGCATCGAAGAAGACGTAGACGCCCCACTGGGCGTCGTTCTGCGGGGACGAGGCGATGAGGAGGTCGGCGGCGCCGTCACCGTCGAGGTCCCGCACCAGGAGAGAGCGGATGACGACCGTGCGGTCTGCCGGAGGAAAGGCGTTGGTGGGCGCGATGGAGTCGGGCGCGTCGGGGCCGCCGTCGTCGGTCGCCGCGTCGCCCGAGTCCGGGTCCGTGTCAGGTGCCGAGTCAGAGTCGGAGTCGTCCTCAGGTGGGACGACGAGCTCTACGTCTCCGGTGTCGTTGTCCGCCTCGTTCGCGCTGAGGTCCGTGAGCGCGTCCTCAACGCCCGGGTGTGGGGTGGGGTTCGAGATACACGCGGTGAGGACGAAGGCGGCGAATGCGATACGCATGGGCGCCACGGTGCCATATCGAGGGTGTGGTTACCATGGCGGTAAACACCTCGTGCGGACGACCGCCTACCCCCTGGCCACTGCCTGCACGCGTTTTCAGTGCGATGGGCCCCCATCCGCACCCCACGACCGTCAGGGCGGCGTGTCGAGGCCGGCCCCCTCCGGACGATTCACTTGACGCCAGAGGGGAGGGCAGTGAGATTGCGCCCATGTTGGACTCCCGGGCCCCGTCGCGTCTCGTCCCTCTCTTCCTTCCCCTGCTGGCAGCCGCGCTGCTGGCGCCTGTCGGTGTGGCAAACGCCAATCCGGCGCTCGAGACACTCGGCGTAGGCCTGCATCCGTTTACGGCGCGAATCATGGCGACGGGTGCCGAGGCCGCGTACTTCTCGCCAGCGCTGTTGCCGTTCATCGACGAGGGTCTCTCGCTCGGGTTCCTGCTGCTCTCGGACGACCTCGACACCTCGCTCATGCGGCGTGACCCGTCCGCGGACATCAGCTCGAACGTGTACAAAGCCTGGGAGCGCGGGGAAGACGGCACCCTCGTGCCACTCAGCTTCCGCCCCATCCCGACCGCGACGCTCGGTGACCGCCCCAACGAGGACGGCGGCGGGCTGCGCTCCTACCTGACCGTCGGCATCGCCAAGCGCCTGCTCGGCCAGCGCCTCGTGTTGGGGCTGCTCGCGATGTTGCCGACCTCCACCTTCCAGGAGCAGTCCGCGCACTTCCCGGACGAACGTGAGCAGTTCTTCTCCAACTCGGTCAGCCACGAGCTCTACGGAGACCGGCTCGGCATGATGACCATCGTCGTCGGCCTCGGCGGCACCATCACCGACTGGCTGTCCTGGGGCGCAGGTCTCACGCTCGGTCTGTCGACCAGCACCGTCAACCCGGTCTACGTGCCGGACGCCGGCGACCAGAGCCAGATCCTCATCACCACCGACACCGCCGTCGACACCACGTTCTCGCCGCACCTGTCGGTCGCCATCTCGCCGAGCGACAAGCTGCGCTTCACCGCCAGCTTCCACACCACGTCCAAGTCCGAGACGAGCGGCACCAACCGCCTCAAGTTCTGGAACTACGACTACCCGGAGGGCGAAGACGCCGTCACTCAGACCTTCAAGTTCACCAACGGCTACGACCCGATGACGCTCGCACTCGGCGCATCCATCGCCTTCCCCGTCGACGACGAACGCGCCTGGCGCTTCGGCACCGAGGTGCGCTGGCGCCAGTGGTCGGGCTACGTCGACCGCATCTCGAAGCGCCCCGACGTCGAGTGGGACGACACCCTCTCGGTGGCGCTGGGCAGCCGCTACGAGACCTCAGGCGCGGCCTTCTCGCTCGATGTCGGCTGGACCCCGAGCCCCGTGCCCGACCAGGCCGGCGCGGAGAACTATGTGGATGAGGACCGCCTCGGGATCGCCGCCGGGCTCGAGGCCGACATCGACATCCTCGGCACCAAGCTGAAGGGGCAGATCGGCGTGCAGGTCCACCGCCTCATGGAGCGCGAGACGAACAAGCGCACGGACGCGGCGTTCCCGGTGCGCGACGAGTTCCCGGACGATGCGCAAGACATCCTGACCGGGCAGGGATTTGCCGAAGCCGCAGGGCTCCAGACGAACAACCCGGGGTGGCCCGGATGGACGAGCTCGGGGTGGATCCTCGGCGCTGGGGTCTCACTCAAGGTCGGACTATGAGAGACATGATGAACAAGACGTGGACTATCGGCGCGGTGTGTGGGGCCCTGGCTCTCGGCGGATGTGGCGATGACGGCAACGAGCCCCAAGCGGACACAGCCGATACGAGCAATCCAGATATCTCGGAAACCGAGACATCTGCCGACGCCGTCGCGATGACCGGGAACATCGACGGCACGTGGGCGATGGTCGAGACCCAGAGCGCGCTGGTCGAAGTACTGGGCGCCGTCATGGAGCAGAAGTCCGTCAGCTATTACCGGGCGGTCATCGCCGACGGCAAGCTCACGGTCGAGCTCTGCGACTGGCTCACCGAGGACGACACGAAGCTCTACACGACCCGCATGAGCGACGCCTTGCTCGCGAGCCTCACCAGCTTCGAGCGCGACGTCACCGTCACGGCCAACGGCGGCGGCTTCGAATTCGAAACGACCCAGGGCATCACCACACGCGGCGTCAACCTGACGAACCCGCTCACGGACACGATGCCAGTCGACGGCGCCGACGAGCGCGTCTTCGACCAGGATGAGGACACCAAGTCCGGCATCACGCTGGTCATCCAGGGCACGCTGCAAGGCGAGCCTCTACGTGATCCACCGCCACAAGGCGGCGCTCGCGGGCGCGCTCGAGTCCGACACGCGCATCAGCGGGCTGACCGCGTGGAGTACCGACCAGGTGATCCTCGGCGCGAACCCGGAGTCCTTGTCGTCAATCGACCCCAAGCCGGTGACCCACCCGGACGCGAACCGCAGCCACTTCGTCATGGTCAAGGCGACCGACGGCGATGACTGTGTCGCCCTCAAAGCGAAGCGCGCGACCCTCTTGCCCTGATCAGCAGTAGGGCGAACAGCACGAGCGCTGCGGCGAGTCCGGTGCCCGGCGATACCGGCCCCTGACCGCAGCCCTCGTCGCGTTTGCCGGCCGTCGTGCCGCGGGCCACGAAGGCGACCTCGAAGATGGGCCGCGATGCGTCGTCGCTGTTGACCGTCAGGGTGCATGCGAACGCACCTGCGACGGGCTCGATGCGGACCTTCAGGAGCGCGCGCTCGCCGCGGCCGAGCAGCGGCCGGTCGGGCTCGGCCACACTCACACACGGGGTCCCACCTTCGAGCGTCGCGATGTCGACCGCGAGCGGGCCATTGCCGTCATTGACCGCATAGACGTTGAGCGTCAGCCCCTCGCCGACGCGCTGCAGGGGGAGCTGGACCACGCTGTTGGGGGCGATACGCTGGCCGTTGGCGAGCTCGAGCCCGATGAGGCCGACCTGCCCTCCGGACTCGACCTTCACGACCGGGTGCTCGGCCGCTTCGAGGTCGAAGGAGAGGCGCCCAGACGAACGCGAGGCGACCGACACGGGTACGACCGTGGCGCGCTGAGCGGGCAGGTTCGGGACGGGCTGGCGCAACGGCAGCGCGTCGACGTTCTCGAGCGCAGCCAGGGCAAACGGGCTCTCGAGGATGAGCGGGTCTGGGCCCTCATTGACGAGCAGCCACGCATGCGTGGAGACCTCGCCGACCGTGACCGGGCCCAGCGCGTCGACCGACTCGACCTTGCCGACGCCGTGGCGATAGAGCGCCAGCGCCGTGGCGGGCGTCGTGTCGGCCGCGCCGATGGCGGTGCCGCGGAAGGTCCAGACCTCTTCGCCCAGAGTCAGCGAGACCGAGAACTCGCCGGGGGCCTCAGGCCGCACGAAGAGCGAGAAGTCGACCACGTCTCCGGGGTCGAGCGACTCAGGCACATCGGCAGCGAGGCGCGGTACGAGGTTGCTCGCGTTCTGGAAGCCGAGCGTCGGCGCCGTCAGCGTGCGTCCACCGAGGTTGACGAGGCGAAGCGGTATTCCAAGGTCGCGTCCGACCCGCCCAAAGCCGATGATGTCTTCGCTTCCAGCCGGGATGAAGACGCCTGGGACACGCTCGAGAGCGGGGCGTGCGGCCGGTGCGGTGACGACGTCGGCGATGAGGTGGATGACCTGCATCGGGGCATCGGGGTCGTTGGTCGGCACGGCGAGCACGAGCGCGATTCGGCCGGCCTCCTCCGGGGTGAGGTAGATCGAGAGGGTGTCGGTCTCGCCGACGTCGAGCAGCGGGAAGGGCTCCTCGATGATGATGTCGGCGGCGGCTATCGACTCGGTCGAGACGATGACGGTGTCCCCGAGCTCCAGACGGGCAGCGCCGGTGTTGGCCAGCGTCAGCTCGACCTTTCGCGTCTGGCCGGGCACGAGGTCGGCAATGGAATGTGGCAGGCCGTTCTGAATCGTGCGCACCCCGTCGCTGACTTCCATGTCCGGACTCGGGACGGCATTGGCGCCAAGGGTCGCGGTCCAGGTCTCTGGCTCGGGGTCGTTGGACCCGATGGCCAGCTCGACCGAGACGGAGCCGGCGGCGCGTGGGCGCAGCGTGAGGACCGCGGTCGAGGCCTGGCCGGGTGCTATCCGGAGGGCCGGCTTCACCGAGATCCAGGCGTCCACATTGTCGGTCGCGACGATGGTGAGGCCGTGGCTTCCGCGTGTATCGGCGGGCTGGTCCGCGAGGCGTTCGTCGAGTACGAGCTCGACGCTGCCGCGGTTCTCGATGACGAAGGTGACGTGATGGAAGGCCGAGACTCCGACCCGTTCGAGGGCGAGGTCCGCGCCCGATGCGAGGTCGGTGGTGTCCACGACCACCGCGAGGTCGGGAGCCGAGCCGACCTGGACGGCGATGGTGTCGGACGTGACCTGGGGCCCGCCCTCGCCGGTCGCGCCGAGGTCGTCCGTGCTCACGACCAGCGTGGTCTCGCCCGTGAAGCGCAACGCCGTGGTCAGCTCGAGGAGGGCCAGAGCCGAGTTCAGGTCTGCGACGGGGCCTTCGACGGTGACCGTCGTCGTGCCGGGGGCGCCGCTGTTTACGACGAGCCCAGTCGTCGGCAGCGTCACGATGCCGCGCGGTGCCGTGAGCGTGACTCGCAAGACCTCGGCGTCGACGTCGGCGACCGTGAGAGGTTCGCCGAGCGCGGTCGCAACGAGCGTCTTGGCCTGCTCGTAGGTGGTGATGGGGCCTGCCCCGATGGTGTGGACAGGCGGGTCGTTGACGGGGCGGACGTCCAGCGCGATGGAGGCCGGCTCGCTATCGAGCTCGGCGTCCGAGGCCACGACGACGAGCGTGACCTGTCCGTTGGAGTCAGCGTCCGGGACGAAGCGGATCCGCCCATCGGTGGGTAGGCGGTCGCCGGGCGAAAGCATGATCCAGCTCTCGTCCAGCCATTGCCACGAGCCGGTCGCGTCGTCGCCTTCGGTCGTGAGGGCGACCACTTCGAGCCAGGGGTCATCGGAGTCCACATCGTCGACCGACAGGCCGGCCATCAGGTCGCTGACCAGGAAGCCCAGGAGCTCCTTGTCGTCCTCGGGGATCGACTCGAGCGTCATCGCGGGCAGCGTCGTGGGCCGGTCGTTGGCATCGAGGACATCGATGACGTGGACCGTTGTGGCGGTGAGGCCGGTCGAGTCGGTCGCGACCACCGTGACCTCATGCTGCTTTGACTTCTCGTAGTCGACGAGAGCGTTCAGACGAAGGGTGTCGCCGTCGATGACGAAGAGATTGTCGGGGTCCGAGCCGATGGTGAACGTGTGGGTGTCGCCGACATCCGGGTCGCCGACGGCGCTGAGCGTGCCGACCACGTCGCCGACGGCGGCCGACTCGGCGATGGCCGTGTTCGAAAGGCCAACGGATTCGGGCGCTTCGTGAACGTCGCCCACGGCCAGTGTCCAGGCGCCCCCGACCTCATTGCCGCCGCCGTCCGTGAGGCGAACGACGAGGTCGATGCTCGGCTCGGTCTCGTGGTCGAAGGGGCGCGTGGTGACCAGGCGGCGCTGAGCGTCGATCGCGAAACCTTCACCTTCGAGTATCTCGAAGATCGCGACATCCTCGTTGTCGGGGTCGATACCGCCGGCGATGGTGTCGATGACGGTCCCGGCCGGGGCGTTTTCGAGGAGGGTGCGGTTGGCGAGCATGATCAGGCTCGGCGACTCGTTCACGTCTGTGACGTTGACGAAGATGGCCGTCTCGGCGGTGAGGGTGCCCTGGTCGCTGACGCGCACGACGATGCGGTAGCTGGTGGGCGGGGTCTCGAAGTCGAAGGGGAGGCGCGCGATGAGGGTGTCGCCGACGATGTCGAAGCGGTCGTCGGGGTTGGATGAGAGCTGGTAGACGTGGCGGTCGACCATGTCGGGGTCGCCGACCGGGCTCAACTGGCCGACGACGCTGTTGGCCGGCGAGTTCTCGGTGATGGTGCGGTTCGACAACGCCACGCCCGACGGCTGCTCGTTCAGATCGATCACTCGGATCTCGAAGGGGACCTCGACAAAGAGACCCGAGCGATCGGTGACGCGGATGGTGAGCTCGTAGAGCGGCGTGGTCTCGAAGTCCAGGAGCTTGCCGGTCGACAGGGTGTTGCCCTGGATGCTGAAGGCGTCGTCGGGGTTCGTGACCAGGCTGAAGGTGTGTTGTTCGGCGGCGTCGGGGTCACCGACGACCGACAACGTCGCTACGAAGGTCCCGGCGTTGCGGTTCTCTTGCACCACGTTGCCGCTGATGGTGATCCCCGTCGGCGGCTCGGGCTCGTCGCGGATCTCGATGGTGACGTTCTGCTCGAGGGCCACGCCCACTGGCGGCAGAGCGCGGATTCGGAGCTGAACGCTGCGCAAGACCTCGAAGTTGAAGACTTGATTGGTCACGAGCTGGCCGTCGACGAGGGCGAAGCGGTTGCCAGGGTTCTCGACGAGGACCCAGCGGTAGCCCTCGGCTTCATCGGGGTCTCCAACCGGGACGAGGTCGCCGACCAGCGAGCCGATTGGCAGGTTCTCGGAGACCGAGCCCGGGTCGACAGCGATGCCGGTGGCCGGCTCGTCGACGTCCAGAACCTCGATGGTGAAGGTTTTCACGAAGAAGACGCCGCCGCGGTCGAAGGCGATCATCGTGATGTCGACACTGGGGGCGGTCTCGAAGTCGAGCGGGCCGCTCTTGCGCAGGATACGGTTGTCGATGCGGAAGGCACCGTTGCCATCCTGCAGCAGGTAGAGCTCGTGGGTGTCGTTGGCGTCCGCGTCGACGACGCCGATGAAGCCGACGATGGCGTTGTTGGGCGAGGTCTCGTAGACCGAGGCGCTGGTGAGGGTGATGTCCGTCGGGGCCTCGTTGACGTCGAGGATGTTGATGACGAGCGTCACGACCGAGGTCAGTCCCGCCGCGTCGGTGACCCGGATGGGGACGTTGACGGTCTTCTTCGTCTCGTAGTCGAAGGGCACCAGTGCCACGAGCGAGTCGTTCTCGATGACGAAGCGTGTGCTGTCGGCGGTGTCGGCGAGCTCGAAGAGGTGGTCGTCGCCGACGTCGTGATCCACGCCTTCGAGCTGGCCCGCGACGACGCCCGGGGCGGAGTTCTCGGGTAGCCCGGTGCTGGTCAGGCGCACACCCGTGGGAGCCTCGTTCCGGTCCTCGACGAAGACACTGAGGGTGGTCTCGGCGAAGAGTCCACCGCGGTCGGTGACGCGGATACGGACGGTGCGGATCGGCGCGGTCTCGAAGTCGAGCGTGGCCGCAACTCGCAGGTTGGTACCGTCGACGACGAAGGCGTTGTCACCGCCGACGACGTTGAAGACGTGTGTGTCGATGAAGTCCGGGTCGCCAAAGGCGGACAGCGTCCCGACGACCGTGCCGAGCGGGGCGGTCTCGGCGACGTTGGATGGGGCGAGCAAGACGCTCAGCGGAGCCTCGTTGCGGTCCCAGACGTTGATGGCGATGGCCGCTTCGGCTTTCAAACCGGCGCGGTCCGTGACCTCGACGATGATGACGAGCAGCGGGTCGGTCTCGTAGTCGAGCGGCATGGCGACGCGGAGCTGATTGCCCTCGAGGATGAACTGGCCCATCGCGTCGTCGACGAGGCGATAGGTCCAGGCGTCGTTCTGGTCCTGGTCGCCGAACTGGCTGATGGTGCCGACGAGGCCGAAGATGGCCGTCGTCTCCGGTGTGCCCGTAGCGGACAGCGTCGCGCCGAATGGCGGGTCGTTGCGGTCGAGCGTGTTGATGGTGAAGTTGCGCTCGAGCCAGGTCCCGGTGGAGTCCGTGGCGCGCACGCGGATCTGGCGCTGCGAGCCGGCCTCGAAGTCGAAGGTCTGGGTAGCGAAGAGCTGGTTGTTGACGATGGCGAAGAGGTCGAGCGGGTTCTCGACGAGGATGTAGGTGTGGGTGTCGCCGGCGTCCGGGTCGAGCGTCGTGAACGTCCCGATGAGTGAGTCGGCGGGCAGGTTCTCGGCAATGGTGGTGCGCGAGAGCACGAGGCCGTCGGGGGGCGCCGCGTGCGCGGTCAGGGGGGCACTGGTGAAGGCCAGGCCCAGTGCGAGGACAGGCGCGAGGGCAATCAATCGGTACATGGTTCACCTCCGAGGTTGCCGCAGAGGACGGGGCTCGAGCCGGTCTGCACGTCTTGCAGCTCGGTGAGCAGGTCTTGCTCGGGCAGTCTCGGGTTGTTGCGCGCTTCGACGCGGCCCGCGACGGTCGTGAGCTTGACGAGGTTGAGGCCAACAATGGCCGGGTTGTCGGTGACGATGATGTCGCCGACCGATGCGCCAACCGAGGTCAAGGCGTCGAAGGTGAGTTTGTCGATGGAGTCGGTCATGCGGACCGTGAGCGTGCCGCCGACCTGGCGCAGGGCTGCGAGGCGGAAGTCGTCGAAGTCGGCCGAGCCGAAGATGAACTCGATGATCACGTCGCCGCCAACGCTCTGGAGCGTGGGGAGCCCGATATAGGGCGTGAACTGCGAGGCGAGCCTCAGGTCGCGGCCGATGTCGGTGAGCTTGGGCAAGCGCCCATTCATGGTGCTGTTGTCGGCGATGTCGAGGTCGCCGGCCACGGAGGTCAAGGCGTCGAAGACGACCGTGAGCTCGCCGTTGTGGGTCAGCTCGAAGTCGCCTTCGATACGGGCGAGGCGGCGCAAGCCGAGGAACGACAAGCTGGCGTTGCGGTTGACGGACAACGTGCCGACGAGCGGCAGGGCGGCCGCTGAGACCGAGGTCAGGCCCTCGATGTTGTCGAAGGTCAGGCGACCGGGCACGGACTCGAGCAGTGGGAGGTCCAAGGCCACGAAGCCGGCCCCGCTCGAATCCTCGAAAATCAAGTCATCGCCCACGCGGCGGAGCGCGGCAATGGAGAGCACTTCCAGGATGGACGACTCGAAGCGGGCGTCGCCGTCGACGGTGCGCAGGCCGGCCAGGTCGAGGGTGCCAACGGTGCGCTCGATGCGCAGGTCGCCGCCGATGGACAGCAGGCGGTCGGCCAGGAGTCGGACGTCGCCGCCCCGCACGACGAGGTCGCGGGCGACGGACTCGAGGCCGGACAGGTCGAGGTCTGCGGTGAACGCGGTGTCGGCGAGGACAAGCGAGCCGCCGAGCGTTTGAAGTGCGTCGACCGTGCCGCTGGAGATGGCCGCGTCCTGGATTCGGAAGTCGCCGCCGATCGATGCGAGCACCGGCAGGTCGAGTGACCACGAGCCGTTGGACAGCTCGAAGTGGGTGCCGACCTCGACGAGCTTGGGCATGAGGATGGCGGCGGTGGATGACGTGTAGGCAATGCGGACGCTGCCACCAACGCGGACGAGCGACGCCAGCACGAGGTCGGCCGAGACCGGGCGAGTGGGGGTGCCTACGAGGATGAGGTCGCCTTCGACGACGGTCAGCAGGGGCAGCCGAATCGGGCCGCTCGCGATGTCGAGCACGAGGTGGCCGCGCACCCGTTCGACGCCGGCGAGCTCGCTGGTGGAATCGATTGTCGTCGTGGGCAACAGCAGGCTCGCCTCTTCACGAACGTCGGAGGCGTCGCGCTCGGGCGGGTCGGAGTTGACCTCACAGGCGGAGAGCGCCGCGAGAGCCATGAGTGCCATGTGGGTCGAAGTGTGTACTCGCATCACTCGACTCCAAACGGGGTCTGCTCGCCGGGCCCTGCGACCTTCTGCTGGAAGGTGTATCCGAGGAAGACGCCGCCCTGGTACTCTTGGAAATCATGGCCGGTATGGACGCTTGCCCGCACGCCGAGCTTGAGGCCACGCGCGACTTCGTAGGCCAGCTCGCCATCGAGGTTGAAGCTGAACGAGAGACCGTCCTGACCTTCGTGGAAGCTCTCGACGGGCTGGTCGTCGGCGTCGACGAGCTCGTCGCGCTCGTTCTGACGGCTCGGGTCGGTCGGGTAATAGGGGGCCGCCTTTTCGCGGAACCAGACGAGGCCGATGCTGGCTCGGGCGTCGTAGGTCAGGTCGCCCGTGGTCTGCTTCAGCGTGATGGGGAAGCCGACCGATGCGAAGGCCTGGGGGCTGAAGTAGCCGCCGTGCCCGATGGTGTAGTGCCGCAGGTTCTTCTCGAAGAACATGGTCGTGATGTCGATGCCCGTCCCAAAGGACACGCCTTCCCAGTCGTAGACCTTCCAGGCGAGGCCGGTACCGGCTTCGACAGACCAGTTCGTCGCGACCCGTTCGCCGATGATCCAGTTGCCCGACCCGACCACATACCAGATCACGTTGTCGATCGTGAGGCCAAGGTCCATGCGGCCGCCGTTGCGCGTGACGCCGCCCCAGACGGTGTCGGTCGCGATGTCGGTTGTGCCGCCCCAGGCGAGCAGGCTCTCCGTGACGGTGCGGCGGTAGCCTTCGATGCGGATGCCGAAGTCGCCAAAGCTCTCGTTCCAGGCGAGATTGCCGACGACGGTCTGGCGCAGGAAGCCTAGCGGGCTCGAGCCGACCTCGAAGCGGAAGGCGCCGATTTCTTCGCGTAGCGAAAGCTCGACGCCGGTCGCGGTCTGGGCGAACTCGCCGGTGCGCTCGAGCTCGGTGAGGTCGACGCCAGCAGTGCCGAAGTGCTCACCAGTAAATGCATTGCCGAGGTCGAAGACACCGGCATCGAGTAGGACCGGAGTCGCGGTGAAGGTGAGGCGACCACGATAGCCGGTCGGGATCGAGACCCAGGTGGGGAAGTCGATGGAGAGAATCTTGCCGAGCCCCGACGTTCCGGGACGGTGGCGGGCCCTCACCGAAGTCCCGAGCCGCACCGAGTGACGCGCTTGGAGTTTTTCGATTTCACTGATGATTTCGCTTCGAAGCGTGATGTCCTGCGGGGTCGAGCGGCGCTTGCCACCGAAGCGGGCCTCGGCCCCGGCCAAGAGCTTGCTGACGCGGGTATCGGGTTCGAGCTCGGGGGAGCTACGACCTTCCTCGAGGGCGAGGGCGCGTTCGAACGCGTCGACGGCGTCCCCGTCCTCGCCGATGAGGACGTGCATGCGGCCTGCCACGAGATGCATTCGCGGGTCGTCGGGGGACAGGCGAACGCCCTGCTCGGCGAGCTCACGGGCGGCGTCCTTACGCCCCATTTCGACGGCCGTCTGGATAGCCCCCTGACGTGCCTCGATACTGTCGGGGGTCATCGTGAGGACACGCTGGAAGAGCTCGTCGGCCTCCTCGTATTCGCCGGCTGTGATGAACAGGCGGCCAAGGGCCGTCATGAGGCGAGGGTCGTTCTGGTGCTCGCGCAGGGGCTCTTGCAAGAGGTTGAAGGCGCGCGCGAGGAAGCCGCCTTCGCGGGCGATGTCGGCGCGTTTGATCGAGTAGGCGATCTTGAGGTTGGCGAGCCCCTGGCGCTCGGGCACGGTGAGCTCGCTCTCGCCCTCGAGCTCGCGCAGGACTGCGAGCAGCTCGGCCTCGCGGTCGGCCTTGTGCAGGATGCTGGCGAGCTGCAGCTTGAGGGTCGGCGTCTCGGCCTTCGCCGTCGTGAGCGCGTCGTAGATGATGGCGAGCGCCTGGTCGAACTTGCCGATGTCCGCCCACGCGTTGGCCACGAGGCCCAACAGCATCGGCTCGTCGCGGGTGCTGCGCTGCAGCTCGGTGAGTCGCGCCTGGGCCGAAATGAGCTTGCCGCGACCGGCCTGCTTGATGGCGTCTGCGGCGTCACCTTCGACCCGAAGGCGGCGCTTCAGCGAGCGGGTGCCGGCATCGAGGTCGGCGTCCTTGAGCGACTCGAGCGTTGCGAGTCCCTCTTCGAAGCGCTGCTCGCTCGCGAAGACCCAGGCCTCCGCGACCTTCACCTCTTTGTCGGCCTTGTCGATTCGCTTGGCCGCGTCGACCGCGCGCCGCGCCTCGCTAGCTTTGCCCAGGTCGAGGTAGGTGTAGATCTGCTCGAGCAACACGTTCTTGCTCTGCGGATCGGTCGCGTGCGCGGCGTCCAGCAGGCTCTCGGCCTCGGCGAGCAGCCCCTTCTTGCGCTGCGCGACGGCTTCGCGACGCAGCATCTCGGCGCGGATCCAGTTCTCCTTCCAGGCGGCCTCGGCGTCGATCTCCATGAGCGCGGCGTTCGCGGTGAGCGCCTTCTCCTGGTCGCCCTCACGCAGGTAGAGCTCGATGAGCCCCTTCATCGCGGGCACGTGTTTCGGGTCGGCTGCGACGAGCGCCTCGAACTCGGCCTGCGCCTCATCGAAGCGCCCGGCGTCGACGAAAACGTTGGCGAGCACGAGGCGGGCGTGGTGCGCTTCTTTGGGGAGCTTGACCATGGCCTCACGCAGGAGGGCCTCGGCCTCGCTCGGCTTCGACTCGGCGCGCAGGGCTTCGGCTTTGCGCACGAGACTCCAGAACTCGGCGCTCTTCAGCGCCTCTTCCCAGAGCTCTTTGCGCTTCGGAGCGACGTCTTTGACACGCAGAAGCGTCGCCTTGGCCTCTTCGAATTGCTCTTTGCGCAAGAGCACATTCGCGAGTCCGGCCATCGCCTCCACGTCGCGTGCATTCGCGCGTACGGCGCGGCGGAAGATGTTCTCGGCCTCGTCGACCGACTCGGAGTCGAGCGCCGTGTAGCCGGCCTTCAGTCGGTCACGACCAGCGTCGGCAGCCTGCTTCGCGACGACCCCTGCCTTCACGTCATCGACCCGCGACTTGACCTCTTGATCGTTGGGGAAGCGCTGCAGGTAACGTTCGTAGCGCGGAAAGTCATTGGGCCCGATGAGCAGCCAGAGCAACGCCTGACGCCACGCCGCGCGCGCGTTGCGCCCCTCCCCTCCATCGGCGAGCTGTTCCAGCCGGTCGATACCGTCGCGTCGGGTGGCCTCGACGTAGGTCAGGTGACGCGCAAGCCCAACCGCATATCGAGCGTCGCTGGCGTTGTCGGCTACCAGCCGCTCGAGGCCCGTTCGCGCCTCTTCCCAGCCGCCAGCAGTACCGCCGAGTGTCTGATAATACTCGAGGCCGACGGGACCCGACGGGGCCTGACCAGCGAAGATCTTCCGATAGAGCTCGAGCCCTTCGGCCACCTTACCAGCACGCACTGCAGCGCGTGCCTGGGTGAGAAAGTCGTCGTACTTCGCGCCGAGCCCGAGCGCCGCTTCGAGCTGCGGCACACGCGAGTGATTTGGGTGCGCCTTCTTCAGGCGGTCGAGATAACCGCGCGCCTCCGTATTCTTGCCCGAACGCGCCGCGAACAAGGCGAGGTCAGCGAGCGCTTCGGCATGCGTCGGCACCGAGCGGAGCACCTTGTGCCAGGCTTCGGCGGCCTTGTCGGCGCGCCCTCGGGCCTGCCAATAGCGAACGTTTTCGAGGAGTTGCTCGAGGGCATCGGAGTCGGCGGTCGGGTCTGGTGCGGCCTGGGCCTGCGAGGGCACCGCGACGAGCAGCACGGCTGCTATCGCGAGGTGCTTCATGGGGTCGAGCATAGGTCTCCCTCCCGTGGGAGTACGAGTCCGCCATCGGCCCGGAACGCGTAGCGCCCCTCGAGAAAGCCCTGAGCGAACAACAACAGATTGTGGTCGTAGTAGAAGGCCGGGTCGCCGTAGAGGCCGTTGGGGCGCTTCTTTTCAGCGATGGAGCGAGCGAGCGAGGCTGCGAGGCGCTCATCCCCCATGGCGGTGGCGAACACCTGGGCCACGACCTCGAAGCCAACGGGGCCGGGTGTTGGCGCAACCTGGTCTGCCGCCTCACTCGACCACGCATGGACCTTCTCCGGGACGAAGCCGGTCGTGCGCACGAGCTCGAGCAGCCGGCTTCCACGCGCGAGGAGACGGCCACGCATCGGGTCCTCGGCCGGCATCACAGCGGGCCAGAGATAAGCGCGAATGGCGTCATAGCTACCGAGCGGAGGCAGCACCGTGTCACCTACAAAGCGGCGTGTGTTCTTGTCCCAGATGATCCAGTCGGCGTAGAGGCGGTTCGGGGTCGAGCCTTCGGCCATGACCACCGTCGCGTCGATCATCGCCGTCCAAGGCGCATCCTTGCGGTCCTTGCTCATCGAAGCAGCCCAACGCACGAGCGGCAGCGGCAGGTAGCTCGGGTTGAGGCGAAAACCCTGCGCGATCTCGAAGCCGATGGGGCCCGGCAACATCATCGGTCCAAGCCCTGCGATGTCGACGACCTCGCGCGCTTCGATCAGCGCCAGGAGTCGCCCGCCCACACGTGCATACTCATCGACGCCGAAGGCACTCGCCGCGTGGACGAGCGCGTACGCGATGAAGAGGTCGGCGTCGCTGGCGGCGTTCGGGTCGACGACCTGCTGACGGCCGCCCTTTTCGGCCCACTTCCAGGCTGGCAGGTGCACGCCGAGATTGCCCTTGGCGAGGAAGCGGTTGGCCCAGTCAAAGATCTTCGCGAAGGCTTTCTGGTCACGCGCGACGAGCGCGAGGAACATCCCGTAGGCCTGCCCCTCGCTCGTCGAGTGTCTGGCGAAGTGGTCGACGACACGCCCGTCGGCTTCGACGAAGTGGGTCTTGTAGGTCTCCCAGAGCGGCCACTCGCGCGGCAGGCAGGTGGTCTTGGGGACCGGCGGGAGGTCGGCCGGGTCTATCAAGCCGTCCCCACCATCGGGTCGCGTCGGGTCGAAGGGCACGATGACATCAGGCTCGACGGGGGTCGGACCTCTGCTGGGGCCGGAAGCGCAGGCGGAGGTCGTCGAAGCGAGTGCGAGTGTCGTGACAACGCCGAGCGACATGGCGAGACGCGACCAGGACCCGTTCAAACGGTCTCGGCGCGGGCGGTCATGCGCATCGTGCGGGTGCCTTCCATTCACGCCCTGTCCTCATGTGAGAGGCGGCGATAGGCCACGTTGAGCAGTCGACGTCGCATGACCCACGCGAACAGCATGGCGGTCACGAAGAGCGTCGGCAGCAGCAGGATCCAATGGCTCGCGATGAACCAGAGAAACCGTTTGAACGGGGTGAGGCTCCCCATGTCGTAGCTCGACAACATGCGGAAGCTCGCGCGCCGCCCATCGGTCATGACCAGGACATCGGCTTGTGGGCGCAGCGCGTCGGCAAAGCCCTTGAGCTCCGGCATGCTCGGCAGAGCACTCGCCGCATCCGCCGTGACCATCACGACACTGCGCCCACTCTTGAGCGGTGACTCGAATCCCAGCGTATATGCGCGGGTTTCGCCGGGCTTGAGCGAGCGGGCCAAGCGCTTCAGGTCCTCGCTCAGCGGCTCGCCTTGCAGAAAGGCCAGGGCTTCCTTCGTCCACGACACGGACGGGAGCTGGATGTCCGAGACCTGGCCCGTGATCCCGCGGATGGGCAGCCGATCCTCCCATGGGGCGAAGCCGCCGAGGCGACCTATGACGCCGACGGCCAGGATGTCTTTGTCTCGAGCTTCGAGAGAATCGGGAGCGTTTGTCAGCACGACGGTGAGTCCGGTCGGAGGGTGACCGGTGATGGCAGTCGTGTGCGCGACGAACGAAAGTGCCGTGCCGAGCTCTTCTGGCAGGGGCGAGGCCGGCAGCACGAGCAGGGTCTCGCCCAGGTCGGCCATGCGTGTGAACGGAAAGCCGTCGTCCACGAATATGTCGAGGTCGGGCATCGGGCGGAAGCGCTGATGACCTTCGAGGTGAAGGGTCGAGGTCCCGAGCAGCTCGACCTCGACAATCTCGGCATCTGGATTGGGGCAGGCGTCACTCGGCGGCACGACGTGGACGTGGAGCTGGTTGAAGCCGCGCAGCTCGGTCGTGGGCACACGCACGCGGCGCACCTGGTGCTCGGCTGCGATGGGGTCGGACGCGAGCTCGATGCGGGCGAGGAAGTGACCATTGATGTCGATGTTCAGCTCGGGTGCGTCGACGCCGGGCGGGACCTTGGAGCGCCACTCGAGGTCGAGCTCGATGTAGGGCGTCGGCCACGTGAAGACGTCGGGTGGGATCCGGAAGTCGATGCCGATGGAGCCGCCAAGCGCCCCGCGGAAGGTGCGCTGCGCCGGCGTCGCGACGAGCTCGAACGAGAGCGGCGCCCCGGCGGCGAACCAGCGCGGCGAGTCATAGGGGCTGCGCGGCTCGACCTCGGGCGCGTAGTCGAACCGAACGGTTGGCCCCTGGTCCTTGGTCGCCTCGAAATCGAGCAGCATACGGCGCGCTGCGAGCTCGAGCTCTTCCGGGGTGCGGCCGGCGATGACGAGCAGCTTCGATTGCCGCTTGCCCCCTTTGGGGTTGTTGCGCATCGCGGCCATCGGCCCCGTGATGGTGCCAAGGCTCGGCACGAGCTGAGCGGCTGACGGCAACATCAGGACAACGGCGTGTTCTTCGGGGAGCTCGCCGAAGTGTGGCACGAACTTGAAGCGCGCGCCGCCACGAATCCCGAAGTAGGACGCGACGAAAGTCGCCGCCTTGATGTGCGCGATGTGGTCGGTGAGCGAGGCCTGAGGCGCCGTCGGGAACACGATGTGGATAGGCGTGACCGCGTCTGCGAAGGGGTCGAAGAACGGTAGCGGCAACATCGCAAGCTCGTCCGGCAGCGGCAGGGGGGCCGAGCTCGCGTCGATGCGGCCCCCACGAAGGAACTCCCACGAACCGATGGCGACGAGCACCGGGCAGGTCGCGTCGTCTGCGAGCATCAGCTCGATCGTCAAGGCATTGCGCTCACCCAGCAGCTGCGGCGGCACCTCGAGCTCGACCTCTCTTGGGAGGGTCGCTCCCAGCGGGACGATGCCCAGCGGCTCGTCGTTGATCTGGACCTTGAGGCTCTTGACCCCGGTGGGCAGCTTGGCGCCCAGGTCGAACTCGAGCAACAGGCGGGCCTTCGTGAAGACCTCGTCACCCCGAGCCGAAAACGGGAACCGGACCGAGTTGCGACGATTGTACTTACGCACCGCCTTGTCGAACCCGAGGTGCTCGAGCGACCAGGTCGTCTTGGGAAGCAGGTCGATGGTGCCCTCGACCGGCTCGAGGTCGAGCGTCGGGGTGGGCTCGGCGGGCGGGGGCTCGGGCGTCGGAAAGTCTTCCGGAGGAGCTTCGTTCGCCGGGGGAGCGTCCGGCGCCGACGTTGTGTCCGGGTCGGGAAAGGGCTGCGCGCGCGCCTCGGAGGCGAGCGCGAAGAGCGGCAACAAGGCGCCGATGAGGAAGCCCGCGCGATTACGCGACGCAAAGATGCCTGGTAGCCGCGCCGCGCCCCGAAGCCCGTGCCAGAACACGGTGAACAACGCGACCAGCGGGTGATCGATCTTGCGGCCCTTTGCCCAATCGGCCCACGCCGTCGGCCGCGAGAAGGTCGCACGCACGAGGCTCTCCTCGGCTTCGAGCGACATCGAGACGAACTCGACGCGGATGACGCGCCCATGCTTCTGAACGACTCGCGCCTGAGCCGGGACATCGTCGCGACCGATGAGCACGGTGACGTCGATGATGTCGTCCTTGGAGATGGGCAGCTCGGACGGGCACACGATGGCGACGCCGCTGGTCGACAGGTTGACCGTCTCACACGCGATGACCTTCTGGTCGGCGAGCCGCACTGTCGCCGGCAGGCGCGCGTCGACGCGTGGGAAGACACGGCGCTGGCGGCGCTCCCACGCGACCGCGATGGTCGCTGTCAGAAAGAGGAACGCGTAAGCGCTCCACGCGAGGTTGATGGCGATAGCCGAGGTCTCGGCGCCAGGCTGCAGAATACGCCAGATTCCCATGCCGACCCCGAGCAGGTTGAGGGCCAGGAGGACGAGATAGGGCATCGCGATGCGCAGGTCGAAGTAGTCCTTTTCGACGACACCGCCCTTGGCCGTCACGTTGAACTTGCCGAGCTTGGGCGAGATGAGGGCCAGCGTCGTCGGGTAGATGATGTAGGTCGCCATCGACGCCTCGTAGACCTCGGCCCAGAACGAGTGGCGGTGCTTGCCCTGGATACGCGAGTTCGTGAGGTAGGCGTGGGCCATATGCGGCAACGCAAAAGCCAGGATGGTCTCGGCAGATGCGTTGAAGATCTGAGCACCAAAGACGAGGTAGGCGAGCGGCGCGAGCAGGAAGATGAGCCGCGGGATGCCATAGAAGAAGTGCAGCATCGCGGACACGTAGCAGAGGCGCTGCAGGAGCCCGAGACCGCGCCCGAGGAGCGGATTGTCGATGCGGAAGATCTGCGCAAGCCCACGGGCCCAGCGGATACGCTGGCCGACGTGTCCCGACAGGCTCTCGGTCGCGAGGCCGGCCGCCTGGGGGAGGTCGATGTACGCCGAGCTGTAGCCACGGCGATGCAGCTTGAGCATCGTGTGCGCGTCTTCGGTGACGGTCTCGGGAGCGATACCGCCGACCTCTTCGAGCGGCGCGCGCCGAATCACCGCGCATGAACCGCAGAAGAAGGACGCGTTCCAGAGGTCGTTGCCCTTCTGGATGACCCCATAGAAGAGCTCGCCCTCGTTCGGCACGCTTCGGAAGGTGCCGAGGTTCCGCTCGAACGGGTCGGGCGTGTAGAAGTGATGGGGCGTCTGAACGAGCGCAAGCTTCTGGTCGCGGAGGAACCAGCCCACCGTCAGCTGGAGGAAGCTGCGGGTCGGAATGTGGTCGCAGTCGAAGATGGCGATGAGGTCGCCGCGGGTCTTCTTGAGTGCGTGGTTGATGTTGCCCGCTTTGGCGTGCTTGTTGTCGGGGCGGATGATGTAGCCCACGCCGGCCTGTTGGCAGAAGGCTCGGAAGTCGTCGCGACGCCCGTCATCGAGCAGATAGATGTTCAGCTTGTGCGCAGGCCAGTCCAGCGCCTTGGCTGCGAGGATCGTCGTACGCACGACCGAGAGGGGTTCATTGTAGGTCGGAATGTAGACGTCGACGGACGGCCACTTCTCGATGTCGTCCGGCAGCGACACCGGCTTGCGCTCGAGCGGCCACGCGGTCTGGACGTAGCCGAGGATGAGCACCAGGACGGCATAGGCCTCGGCCGCGAGCAGGATGAGGCCGAGCACCATGTCCAGGCCGTTCTCGTTGCCGACCGTCGAGGTGATGCGCCAATAGAGGTAGCGCAGCGAGACGGTGACCGAGATGAGCACGAGCGTGAGCGTGACCCAACGGCCGTCCCAGCGCCCCATCAGCCAACAGAATGCAAAGGCAAAGGTCGCGAACAACGTCTGCGACCAGGTGTCGAGCGGAGCGATGACCACGCCCGACAGCACGATCGACATCGCGATCCAGACGAGCAGCCTGACCGGCCACCAGATACCCCGCTTGGCGCTAGCCGGAAGGGCGGCCGCCGGGTTGGTGTCGGTGGCCGGGAGTGCCGGAGAACGGCTCATCGAATGACCTCGATGAGGTGGTTCGCGAGTTGTCGCAGCGCAGAGGAGAACTGGGCGTGAGGCGACAAGGCGACGCAGGTGGCGCGGCTCGCTGTGGCTTCACGCACATGCTCGTCGTCGACGAGCGCGACATCGATGAACTGCGATCCGACCGACTGGACCAAAGCGGACCGCACGTCGCGTGAAAGCGCACGACGAGCGTCGAGCCGGTTGACGACGTAGCCCGTGCCTCTATAGGAGGGACGCTTCTGCGCGTCCTCGAGCAGCGCTTCGACCTCGGGCAATGTGGCGTACGAAAGCGCACACGCCTCGAGCACAACAAGAGAGGTCGTCGCAAGCGAGAGAGCCTGCGTCGTAAAGACGGAGCGGCCCGCTGGTGTATCGATGACCGCGACGTCGTACCCGCCAGGACAGAGCTCACGCAGACGCTTCTCGAGCCAGCTCGGATCGAGGCGCGCCTGGTTCTCGAGCTGCGCCATGGCGCTGGGCGAAGGACGTCCAAAGGGGATGTAGGGGACCTCCGCCTTCTGGGCCCGCAGCATCGAGACGAGGGCTTGATGCCCGAAGTCGGCGACACCGATACCCTGGCCCTCTCCCACGGGCATTCCGAAGAGGAGTCCGAGGGAGTTCTGCGGGTCGACGTCGACCATCATGACGCGATAACGCTCGGCGAGTAGACGCCCGAGATTAGCCGCGATCGTGGTCTTTCCGGTGCCGCCCTTCGGAGAAAGGAGAACTATGTGGTGCATCGTTCAACAGCTCTAGCAGCGGCCGGGGCTGCTGCTTGGATTCAGGCTACCAACGTCAACGCGTGCCAACACGAACAGGCGCGCTCGGAGCAGCCTGCGGAGCAGCACCAAACCAGTCCTGCGGCACTTCGGCCGTCGCCGGGCGAGCAGGAAGCGACGTCACGTTGGACGGGGCGGCCTGGCGGGTCATCGCGTTACGCTTCCAGCGCTGCGCCACGAGGACCTGGTCGGTCAGTGCGAGCAACGGCCAACGTGAGGCGCTTTGAGCATCCTGGATGGGCTGCGCAAGCTCGCGGTAGCCGTTGAAAGGCACGCCAGCGTGGCGGAGGTCGTTGGAGAAGCTGGTGGACATAGATAGAGCCTTGGTGGGCCGGCGCACGACCGCCATAGAATGGAGTGAGCGCCAGCAATGAGCGGTTCATGTGGAACCGCTGTAGCCGGTGAAGACCGCAGGCGTGGACTAGCCACCGCAAGCGGAATTTCGGGGTATTTTTGTGGGATTCCGCCGTGAGGCGGGGTGGGCTTTTTCGAGCGTTTCGCGCGATTAGGAGTCCTACTTATCGCGACCACACTCCTCGAGGCAAGGGAAAGTCGTGTCTAGCCATGGTCCACGTATGTCTTGGACACGTTTGAGACACACGATGGTTACAGAGCGGTTTAGATCTGAGCGGTGTCTGACATCAGACTTCAGCCGGTTCCTCTCGGGCGCGTCGCAGTCAGAACTGCCACCGGCCCACCCACCCTGAGGTGGCCAAACAACCCAGGTCGGAGGTAGACTCATCCCGACTTCGGGGTCGAGCGATCACCTCGGAGCAAACACGTGCATGGGGGTGTGGCGTGGTGGATGGGGGAAAGGCACAAGGCCCGTTCATGGGCGGGTGTTCTGTTGTGTGCGCGATGGAGACGTCGCGAGTAGGCATCGTCCAGCGGGTCGCGATGGCCTTCACGTCGCTGGTCGCGGTGCTGATGGGTGCGATGAGCCCGGGCCGTTGCGAGTCTGGCATCGGGATCGAAGGTGGGCTCTTCTTCGACTCGGGTACGAGGTCCGACGAGGTCCGCCTCGGCCCCACCGTCGACACCTCACGCGACGATGTCGGCAACGTCGACCTCGGGTTCATCGCGCTCTACTACATGCACCAGCTCGGCGAAGACTCTGCCGCACGGGAAGGGTTCCGCATCGGGGGCGAGGTGCGCTACCTCGGCCGCTACGCAAGCGAATACGATGACGAGGAGGTCGAGGTCGTCGGAAGTCTTCTCGAGCTCGGGGCGCGCGGTGACTGGTCGACGCTCATCACGAACGAGCTCAGCTTTGTCGTCGGCCTCCGCGTCGCGCTCGCTCTGGCCTTCCCCGAGGGGGAGCTCGCCGACGAGATCGATCGCCTGGCCGCCGAAGGTGTCTCCGCCGGCGCGGGGCCGCGGGTCGGGGTCACGATCCTGCCCTCGATCGGCGCGCGCTACGCCATTCACACGCGTGTGAACATCGCGCTCAACGTCGGGCTCGGCTGGTCCCACCTGTCGATCTTCGGGCTCGACGAAACCGTTTCGGGTGTCGGCTACGCGCGCGACGAGAGCATCTCGAGCACTCGCTTCGAGCTGGGCCTCGGACTCGAAGTCTCGCTATGACGCGGTGTTCGGACAAAATTCGACCCGTCACTGGCGCACCGTAGGGCCTCGCTGGTAGCTTTCGGTTGTAAGGGGACAGCCTGCACGAATCACGGTTCGTGCGAAGGCGCGCAGCGGCGGGGGCCGTTGTGGGATTCGAGTGAGGGGGGGACATGAATCGAGTTCCGCTTGTTGGGCTCCGCGCGGGGACCGTACTCGGGCTGTGTGCGGCGACGCTTCTGGGGTGCGAAGACGATGCACCTCGCTACGACGCGCGTGAGCCTGCTCGTGGGCCGGGCGTCATGGCGGGCGCCGAGTCGCCATGGAATGTGGGCCCGTTCCGGGGCGGTGACGACCCGACTCCCACCTCACGCGCAGTGACCGCACCGCTCGGGCCTGAGCCACCCGACTGCGACGAGGCGTGCCGCGCGCACTGCGACGAGGCGCGCCTCGACAACCCCGTCAACGCGGGCATCTGCACGAGCCTTTGGGGCGTCGGCCTGACAACCCGCCCGATCAACGACGCCGAGGCATGCCGCCGCATCTTCGCCGATGTGCTCGGTCGTTTCCCCGACCTGAGCGAGGTCGAGAGTCAGTGTCTCGGCCGCCCATGGAGCGAGGTCGTGACAAACCTCCTCGCCTCACCAGACTTCATCAAGAACCAGCAGCGCCGTTGGGCCGATCGCCTCCTCTACAACAACGAAGCCCTCTCTCCGGTCCGGATCTACGACGCCGACGAGCTCGTCGGAAAGCTGTACCGGGGCCTCGTCCCCTACGACCAGTTCGCGGCCATCATCGCAGCCCATCCCGTGCTCACGCGTCGCTACGCCACGGCCGCTGACCGCGCCGAGGCCGCCTTCCGACTGTTCATGGGACGCCCCCCATTCGAGAGCGAGCGAGCCGACCTCGCCCGCCTCTACGTGCTGTGGTCCAACGACTACTACGACCACCCGGGCTTCGGTCGGGTCCCCGATAGCTACCTGCAGTTCCGTTGTCTGGACGAAGATGGCAAGCGCGACCCCGAGCGCGCAGGTGAGTGCGCGTCAGTGCTCTGGGGCTATCACGAGCTCATCTTCGAGCCCGACGTGAGGTCCCTCGGTCGCGATGACCGCCGCCTCTGGAGCGGGCTCCTGACGGCATCGGAATGGGAGGCGCTTCAGCTCCCCGGTCGTATCATCGCTCGTGAACCAGCCTTCTGGGAGCGGGCCGTCGACGACGTGCTCGAGCAATACCTGGGCTACCGCGTCAGCTTCATCGCGCCCCAGGTGCGCGAGAACCTGGTCGACTTCCTGCTCGAGTACGGCGCGGACATCCGCAGCGTCCACTTCGCCGTCCTGACATCGACAATCTACCTGCAGTCAGCGCTCACCGACGGTGTCGTCGACCCCATCAGCGAGTCCTACCGCTATACCTGGGGACCGCTCAAACAGGCCGAAGTCGAAACCTGGATCGACACGCTCGAGAGCCGCTCTGCAGTCGAGCTCGGGGCCTGCGACCACCGCCTGCCAGACCCTGGCCGCCTGCTGCGCGAACAATCGATCGGCGGCTTCGCCATCGTGGAGTCCTCCGACTGGCCGCTGACCGCCAACGGCGAGGACGTTCGAAAGGACTACCGCGACCTCGCGCGCAGCCTCGGTGGGTGTCCCGAAAACCTCGCGGGCGGCCGCTTCAAGACCGTCAGCGTCCTTACGACTGCCACGCAGGAGGGCTTTGTCACGAGCCTCTGCAACCCTGCCCTGCTCGAGCGCGCCGACGGCGCGGCTTCGATCGATGCCCTGTTGCCGACCGGCATGCCGGCCCAACGACAGCTCGACACGACCACCGCGGGCGACATCCTGAGGCACCAGATCGGCCGCTTCTTCGCCCGGACGCCGTCGCCGCAAGAGGTCACCGCCGTCGAGAGTGCATCGGCAGAGTGCGCTCCCAAACCGTGCACTGCCGAGGCCTTCGCTCGCCCACTATGCTTCGCGCTCCTGTCGAGCGCCGAGATGCTGTTCTACTGAGTCCAAGGGGGGAAACCATGGGACTTTCTCGACGCCGATTCATCACGGGCGCTCTAGGAGCGGCCGCCTTGACAGCCGCCGCGCCGTTCTTCATCGGGCGCGACAGACACGCCTTCGCGCGCACCCCGGTCTTTGGCCAGGCGCGCCACCTCATCTACATCCGACTGCGCGGCGGCTTCCGCTTCACGACCGCGTTCAACTCGGACGTCGCTACACAATACAATCCGTTCGGCCTCGCCAGCGGGGTAGCGCCCGGGTGCGAGTGGGGCGTCTCAAAGCTCCTGGAAGGCTCGAGCTTCCTCGACGGGGATGAGGGTGCCGCGAGGCGCGCCCTCGGGATGCGCCCAGTGCCGGAGATCGCGGACCAGCTCACGGTCGTCCCCTGTGTCGACCACGAACCGAGCGCCGGCGGCGCGGACGGCAACCACGGCTCAGGGCTCGAACGTTACTGGACCGGTAGCGTCGGCGGGGCCGCGGGCTTCTTCACGCTCATCAACTACGGCCTGCGTGAGCGCTTCACGACGGCCACGGCCGAAGGCCAGGTCGCCATTCCCGCCTTCTGCCTCGGCGACTCGGGGATGGCGCGCGGGCTTGGCGTCTTTGCGGCCCATCGCCCCCCCGTCGTGCAGAGCGGCAGCCTCGACGGGTTCGGCCTCTCCATCGAGGACCGGGTGCCGCCCTGGGCGCGTAACCTCTCGCGCATGCAGGACGAACGTCAACGCGATCGCCTTCGCGGCGACTCGCGGGCGGTCGTCGACGCCTACCTCGAGACACGAAAGGCGACGGTGCGGTTCGCCGAAATCTTCCAGAGCGAGACGCTTCAGACCTCGCGTGGCACGACCCCCATCGATGGGGTCACCCACGACGAGCTACGCCTGGCCTTTGGCGACAGCGATGCGGGCCGCAACATCCGCCTGGCCCTGCGGCTCTTCCACTTCGGCTGCCCTGCGGTCTACATCGACCAGGGCGGCTACGACATGCACTCGGGCGAAGAGAACGAGCTGCCCGGTCGCATGGCCGAGGTGAGTCGTATCATCTCTGGTCTCGTGGCGATGCTGCAGCGCATGCAGCACCCGGCAGGTGGAACCTACTGGGACCACACCATCGTCGCCTTCGGCAGCGAGTTTGGCCGCACATCTGGCGGCAACCGCTTCAACTCGGCGCGAGGCAGCGACCACAACGGGGACTATGAGACCCGCTGGATGTCGATGCCCTTCTTCGGTGGCCCGGTCGCCCTTCCGGGAGCGCGACTGGGCGAGACACGTCCGAGCGACCTGCGCCCCATGGGCGACGTCGTGAGCTACCGATCGGTCATGAAGTCGCTGCTCGACGTGCTCGGCTGCGAACACGAAGACCTCTTCCTCGCGGACCGCCCCTACGAGCGGTTGTTCGTCGGATGAGCAGCCGAACGCCTTCCCAGAAGGATCGAGAGATGAACCACCGAGGCAAGACACCGATGGGCCATTACCTTGAGCATCAAGATACCTGCACACCGAGGCGACCGGGTCCGGAGGCGGGAGCGCGGGTGAACGGATTGGCGCATCACCTCAGCCTTGTTGGGCTGGTCGTCGCGGGTCTCTCCATCGTCGCCTGTGACGATGGATATCCGAAGGCCCCCTCCGCTGGAGAGTCCCTCAGCTTCACGCCCGACCGACCCAATCGCGACCCCGCCACGGGCGACGTCCCGGTCTATCGCGGCAACGACCCGATCGTTGGCGAAGCCCAGCAACGCTTCCCGACTGGCCTCGACCTGCACGTCAAGGTCATCCGACGCACCTGCAGCCCCAACGACGGCGTCTGCCACAATACCAAGGAGTATCCCGACCTCCACACCGCTGCGAACTTCCTCGCCGCCATCGAGGCCCCGTGCAACGTGCAAGCAGGGACCCGCGAAGGCATCTTCGATCGATGCGAGAGGCCTGGCGACCGCTTCGAGCTCCCTTCGTCGGCCGTGCAGTCCGGCCCCCAGGAGATCGGCCAACTCCACTACATCCCAGGCGAAAAACCGAGCTTCTCGAACGAGAGCCCGCCGACAGCGGAGTCACCTGGCCTCCACCTCGTACTCGCCGACCCGATCAGCACCGACCGCACGGAGGTCTGGACGGGTGGTCGCTTCATCAGGACGTTTGTCGACGACCAGGGGCTGGTCCAGGACATCGCCTATCAGACGTTCAGCACCCGCTGGTGGATCCTCGAGGGCGGGCGCCGCATCGTCGGTGAGGTCAACCAATACCAGGCCGACGAGGTGACGCGCCTCCTCGACGTCGGTGTCGTCGAAGGCGACCCCAACATGAACGGTGTCTTCGGCGCGCGGGTCGCCGACCCGGTGGCGCTCATGGTCCCTGGCGACCCTGAATCGAGCTATCTGGTCGGGCGCGTGCGCGGCACGATGGAAGGCACCGCCGTCCCCGGCACCCGTATGCCGCTCGCCAACCAACCGCTGTCGAACGCCGAGATGCTGGCCCTCTTCTGCTTCATCGAGGGCCTGAACGGGGTCCCTACACGCCTCGACGGTCCGATCGACTATGTGAGCTGCTCCTACTCGAGCGACCCCACCAACCTCGACCTCTACGGTGAAGCCAATGCGGTCACCTGGTCCGACAGGGTGGCGCGTATCCTCGAAGTCAACTGCGGCGGCTGCCACGACGCCGAGACACCCAACGCCGACCTGCCATTGACCGGGCCTGACGTGTACGCCGCCCTTGGCGCCCCTTCAACAGGGCGTCCGGACCTCCTGCTCGTCGAGCCGGGCGACCCCGAACGCAGCTACCTCTACATGAAGCTCGTCAATACCGCCGGTATCGACGGCAGTCCGATGCCGACCAGTCCCATCTCGGGCTGGCGCCCCCTCGCCACGGCAGACCTCGAAGCCATCCGGGCCTGGATCCTCGCTGGCGCGACCGACGAGTGACCCGGTTCACGAACGCACGGTGAAGGTGAGCCCGTGAGGCTGCATCAGCACTCCAGGTCCACGCACCGCTCGGTCAGAGTCGGGCTCCCCACAAGTCCGGCGACACGCCGAACTGCGACGTATCCCAAAAACAAAACACCCCGCCGTAGCAGGGTGTCTTGAAGGGTTGCTGAGCGTTCGAGCAGACCCCGAAGGTGTCAGTCGACGCGGGTGAGATTTGGTAGGGCGTACGGGATTCGAACCCGTGTTACCGGCGTGAAAGGCCAGCGTCCTAGGCCTCTGGACGAACGCCCCAAATCAACATCACCACAACCCTGTGCCATGAAAGCACCGGGAAAAAGACCAAGCCCGCCCCTCGCGAGAGAGGCGGGCTTGGAGAGTCCACACTGGTAGAGCGTACGGGAGTCGAACCCGTGTTACCGACGTGAGAGGCCAGCGTCCTAGGCCACTAGACGAACGCTCCATTAGGTGCGGACGGCCAGACCAGCGTTCACCCCGTTTCCGAGCCTCACGCTGAGCTGCCAATCTGACTGTCAACCCCGCAAACCGTTGGTCCTGCGGGTTGTGCTCTGAGTACGATTCTCATCGACCTCAGACTGAATCGGTATTCGGGGACTAGGATTCGAACCTAGATAGCCAGAATCAGAATCTGGAGTCCTGCCATTGGACGATCCCCGACCAGCCCGGATGGGCCCGGCAGAGCCTTGGTCCGCTGGGGCAATCAGGGTGTTGCGCCCTGACGCGGAGCAGACTTGTAAAGGCGGTCTGCCGTCGTGTCAAGCAGGTTTTTTTGCCCAACACGCGCTTTTCTTGGCCGCCTCCGGAACCCGAAAACGGCCACGAATATCAACCGCCGAACTTCTCTTTGCTCTGCGGCGTCACCGCAGAGGCCAGCTTCGGAGCTGCGGGCGACTTGCCCGTCTTGCTCTCAGGAGCGCCGGCCGGCATGAGCTCGATGAGCGTCATCGGGGCCGCGTCACCGTGCCGGGTGCCCGTCTTGATGATGCGCGTGTAGCCACCATGGCGCTCGGTGTAGCCCGGCGCGATCTCATCGAAGAGCTTCGAGAGCGCGACACGCGTCTGCACGAAACGAGCGGCGAGGCGCTTGGCATGCAGAGTGTTCTGCTTGCCCAGCGTGATCATACGATCCGCGACACCACGAAGCTCCTTCGCACGTGCCTCAGTCGTCTTGATCTTGCCGTGCTCGAAGAGCGAGGTGACCAGGTTACGCAGCATCGCCAGACGATGATCCGTCGGACGGCTGAGGGCTCGACCTTTCTTAAGATGACGCATCTGCGCACTCCCGTGCGGCCTCGCGGCCTGACCTTACTCACTCACCGGTCGAACCACTGCCGAACCGGGGAGGTCTCCTGCACGCGAAGATACCTGCGTGTCAAGAGAAGGATTTGGATTCTCTCTGGCACTGCTCACCAGAGCGAGGCCAGACCGAACATCAGTGCTTCTGATGAGCGGCGAAGTACTTCTCGGGGTCGAAGCTTTCGAGCTTCATGCCGAGTCCGAGGCCCATCTCAGTCAGGATCTCTTTGATTTCCTTGAGAGACTTGCGCCCGAAGTTCTTGGTCTTGAGCATCTCTGCCTCGGTCCGCTGAACCAGCTCACCGATGAAGCGGATGTTCGCGTTCTGCAGGCAGTTCGCCGACCGCACCGAAAGCTCGAGCTCGTCCACCGTGCGGTAGAGGTTCTCGTTGAGCGGCTCGATCTTGTCCTCGTGGATCTCCTCGGGCTCGATCTCCTCATCGAAGTTGATGAAGATCTGGACCTGGTCCTTCAGGATCTTGGAGGCGAGAGCAACTGCGTCCTCGGGGAGGACAGCGCCGCTGGTCCAAACCTCGAGCGAGAGCCGATCATAGTCGGTGCGCTGCCCCACACGCGCGTTGGTCACGCGGTAGTTGACCTTGCGGATGGGGCTGAAGATGGCGTCCACCGCGATCATGTTCGTCGGCCAGTCCTCAGCCTTGTTCTCCTCGGCGGGCTTGTAGCCCTTGCCGTGGTCGACAATGAACCGGATCTCGAACTTCCCGCCCTCGCTCACCGTGCAGATGTGCTGCTCGGGATTCATGATCTCGATCTGCGAGCTCACGCCGAGGTCCTTGGCCGTCACAACACCCGGCTCACTCTTCACGAACGTGAAGGTGCGAGGCCCGTCGACGTGCATCTTCAGCTGGACCTCTTTGAGGTTCAGGATGATGTCCGCGATGTCTTCGCAGAGACCCGGGACGCTCTGGAACTCGTGCAGCGCACCCTCGATCTCGGCCCCGATGATCGCGGCGCCACGCAGCGACGAGAGCAGGATACGCCGCAGCGAGTTGCCCACGGTGATGCCGAACCCACGCTCAAACGGCTCCGCAACGAAGCGGCCGTACTTGGGGGTGAGCGACTCATGGTCGACTTCGAGCTTCTTGGGGCGGATCAGCTGACGCCAATTGCGATAATCCATCTCGACCTCGATTCGTTTGGGACCCTGGGGTCCTACCTCAGGCGACCGCGTGTTGAACGCAGCCTCAACCTGCCAACGATACACAGACCAGGTGCCCACCCGACCGAGTCGGGCAGCTCACCACGCCAGGAGACGCAAGCGTCGGGTGACTGGAAGTGCCACGCACTCCAGTCGCCCCGTGGCTCATCTCAGACGCGACGACGCTTGGGCGGCCGGCAGCCGTTGTGCGGGATCGGGGTCACGTCGCGGATCGACGTGATCTTGAAGCCTGCATTCTGGAGCGCGCGAAGTGCCGCCTCGCGACCGGAGCCAGGCCCCTTCACGAAAACCGACACGGTACGCATGCCGTGCTCCTGCGCCGTCTTCACTGCGTCTTCCGCCGCGAGCTGCGCTGCGAAGGGCGTCGACTTACGCGAGCCCTTGAAGCCCCGCTTGCCAGACGACGACCAGCTCACGGCGTTGCCCTGAGCGTCGGTCACAGTGACGATCGTATTGTTGAACGTCGCCTGGATGTGCACGACACCCGTCGGGATGTTCTTCTTGACCTTCTTGCGGCCCGGAGTTGCCATCGCTCGGATTCCTCTGCTGGGGGGAGTGAACCACCCCTTGCGTGTCGATGGCCGCGTTAGACGGCCATCGGCGGCGCTGCTTACTGCGCCTGTTTCTCGGAAGACCGCGCACCCCCGAGGGGTGCACGAACCTATTACTTCTTCTTCTTGATCGGAGCGCGCTTCGGACCCTTGCGGGTACGCGAATTGGTCTTCGTGCGCTGACCACGAACAGGAAGGCCGCGACGATGACGAAGGCCGCGGTAGCAGCCAAGGTCCATCAGACGCTTGATGTTGAGCGACACATCACGCCGCAGATCACCTTCGACTCGATAGCCGTCGGTGATCACCTGACGAATGCGGGCGACTTCCTGGTCGCTGAGCGCATCCGACTTGCGGGTGATGTCGATGCCTGCCTTTTGGCAGATCTCGACAGAGGTCTTTTGCCCGACGCCGTAGATCGCGGTGAGTGCGATCCAGATCGGCTTCCGGCGAGGAAGGTCTACGCCTGCGATGCGTGCCATTGCCTATTATCCCTGCCGCTGCTTGTGACGCGGGTTCTCGCAGATCACCCGAACGACGCCGCGTCGCTTGATGACCTTGCACTTTTCACAAATCGATTTGACAGACGCTCGAACCTTCATGGCTCGCTCCTGTGGCGCCAAAGGGCGCGGATGGATACCTGACGAGTCTCGCGTTTGCAAGCGCCAGATTTCGGAATTCGACCGCACTCGATAAGCCGAAGCATCTCGAGCGAATCGGGCCACCCGGACAAGTCCGGGCCTGCTCTTGTCGCCGGGAGAACCGTAGGCTCCACCCAGTCGACACCACTTGCGCGGCCATGTTGCCGACGGACACCAAACGCCCGCCAAGGCCACCATGGCCACGCCTATTACTCAGCCGTATCAGCCGCGGGCGCGACGTCCACGGACCTTCTGACCACCCGGGCCGCCGAAGCCCTCGTAGTTGTGTGTGATCAGGTGGCTTTCCATCTGCTGGACGGTGTCGAGTGCAACGCCCACCACGATCAGAAGCCCCGTACCGCCAAACGCAAACCCGACGTTGAACTCAGCCTGGAGAACCACCGGGAGCACGCAGACGGCGGAAATGTAGATGGCGCCGCCGGTCGTGACCCGCGAGAGCACCCTGTCGATGTACTCAGCGGTCTTCTTGCCGGCGCGAATACCGGGGATGAAGCCACCGAACTTTTTCATGTTGTCGGCGACGTCAATCGGATTGAACACCACCGCAGTGTAGAAGAAGCAGAAGAACACAATGAGGGCCACGTACAGCACGTTGTAGAGGATCGTGCCCATCGCGAGGTTCTGGTTCAGCCAATCCTGCACGCCCGTCCCCGGAAAGATGCCCGCGATCATCGTCGGGAACATCAGGAGCGAGCTTGCGAAGATCGGCGGGATGACGCCGGCTGTGTTCACCTTGAGAGGCAGATAGGTGTTCTGGCCACCGTACTGCTGCTTACCGACGACCTTTTTCGCGTAGCGCACTGGGATCCGGCGTTGGCCACGTTCGAAGAAGACGATGGCCGCGATGACGCCGAGGATGACGATGCCGATCACGAACAGCATCGGGAACTGCAGGCCACCAGGCGTGCCCGCCGTCGAGATCGTCTGGACGATGCTCGCGGGGAGCTGCGCAACGATGCCCGCGAAGATGATGAGCGACGTGCCGTTGCCGATGCCGCGCTCCTGGATCTGCTCGCCCATCCACATGAGGAGGACGGAGCCGGTGGTCAGTGTCACGACGGTCACAAAGGTGAACCAGAAGCCCGGCTGAAGGACAGCATCCGGGTTCGACGAGCCAAAGCTGTCCGCACCCTGGATGAAGGCCGAGAGGCCAAGACCCTGAATCACCGCGAGGATGATCGTGCCGTAGCGTGTGTACTGGTTGATCTTCTTCTGACCCGCATCGCCTTCCTTCTTGAGCCTGTCCAGGCTCGGGACGACGACCGTAAGCAGCTGCATGATGATGCTCGACGAGATGTAAGGCATCACGCCGAGAGCGAAGACCGAGAACTGCTCGAGCGCTCCTCCAGAGAACATGGAGAAGAGCCCAAGCGGACCGTCACCACCGCCGACACGTTCAGCAACCGCTTCCCTGGAAACTCCTGGGACCGCGATGAAGACGCCGATGCGATAGAGAGCGAGCATGAGCAGAGTGAAGAGCAGCCGCGTACGGAGCTCCGCCACTTTGCCGAGATTGGCGATGTTGCTTGCCACCGATTACCCCTACGAACTCAGGAGAGAACCTCGGCAACTCCGCCTTTGGCCTTGATCTTGTCCTCGGCACCCTTGGAAAACTTGTGCGCCTGGACGGTGAGCTTCACCCCGAGGTCGCCGGTTCCAAGGATCTTGACCAGACCAACGGTGTTACGGATCAGACCCGACTCCGCGAGGAGCTCCGGGGTCACGACCGTGCCAGGCGCGAACTCGTTGAGGTCGACGACGTTGACGAGCGAGTAGCTCACGTGGAAACGCGCGTTGCTGAATCCGCGGATCGGGATTCGTTTGATCAGCGGCGTCTGCCCGCCTTCGTAACCAGGGCGAACCTTCGATGTACGGGCTTTCTGGCCCTTGACGCCGCGACCAGCCGTCTTGCCGAGTCCGGAGCCCGGCCCACGGCCAAGGCGCTTGCGGTCCTTCTGACTACCCGGGCGGGGCGAGAGGTTCTTCAGTTCGTTCATGGCTAGACCTCGATGTCCGGTGTGGCGCCGTGAACGCCACGCGGAAGATGATTCTGGGATTCTGCGACGAATGAGCGGTCGACGCCCAACTCGGCGAAACCTCGGTACCGGGGGCGGCCTTTACAGGGTATCGTCTACCCATGCAAGCCCAACCACACTCGGAAACGGGAGTCGGCGGCCGTGACCCTCTGCCACGAGCACCACCGACGGTGTTCAATCAACTGGTCCAGGAGAATTTCCGGTGAGAGCGAGTGCCCCGCGGCACCCCGTCCTCATCACCTCACCTCTTGAACCCTCAACGAACGATCGCCCCGAAGGGCGACTGCTCAGACCTGCTCGACGGTGACGAGATGGCTGACTTTGCCAATCATCCCGCGCACAGACGGCGTGTCCTCGAGCTCGGACACATCGTTGATCTTGCGCAGACCCAACCCGGTGAGGTTGGCCGTCTGGTACATGTCAGCCTTCGAGCTCGAACGAACGAGCCGAACGATGACCTTCTTGCTTTCTGTTTTGCTGGGTTTGGCGTTAGCCATGACTCACCTCGCCACGTGGCGGGTCTGAATCTCATCGAGAGTCAGACCGCGACGGCTCGCCACCTCTTCGAGGGACGAGAGATTGCGAAGCGCATCCATGGTCGCATGCACCACGTTGTGCGAGTTGCTCGACCCGATGCACTTCGTCAGGATGTTGTGGATGCCAGCCGCCTCGACGATGGCGCGAACCGCACCGCCGGCGATGACGCCCGTACCCTCGGAGGCCGGACGGAGCAGGACGAGTCCTGCGCCGTGGTGACCGAGGGTCTCATGCGGGATGGTGGTGTTCAGCACGGGCACTTTGAACATCGACTTGATCGCCTGTTCCTTGCCCTTGCGGATCGCCTCCGGAACCTCGCCGGCCTTGCCGAGCGCCGCTCCGACGCGCCCCTGCCCATCTCCTACGACCACGAGGGCCGAGAAGCTGAACCGACGTCCGCCTTTGACGACTTTGGCGACACGGTTGATGGCCACGACGCGGTCGATGAACTCGCTCCCCGCCTGTGCCTCTTCCTTGTCGCGTCTATCACGATTGCCCTTCTCACGTGCCACGTGCGTACTCCCGTCTGTGAGACTGGTCAGAACCGGAGTCCGCCACCGCGCGCGCCATCAGCGAGCGCCGCAATGCGGCCGGAGTAGATGAAACCGTTTCGATCGAAGACGACAGCCTCGACCTTGGCGGCCAGGCACTTCTTCGCCGCCAGCTCGCCTACGAGCTTGGCTGCTTCCCTCTTGTCGCCCTCGAGTTTCCCTTCGAGCTCGGGGGAAAGCGTTGACGCGGACGCCAACGTGTTCCCGGTCGAGTCGTCGATGACCTGGACGTAGATGTGCTTGTTCGAACGGAAGACGCTCATCCGGGGACGTTCGGTCGTGCCCGTGATCTTCTTCCGGATGCCCAACTTGCGGCGCTCGCGCGGGGTGCGCTTTTCGGTCTTCATGGATGTCGCCCTTACTTCGCGGCCTTGCCGGCCTTACGACGAATGGTCTCTTCCTGATACTTGACGCCCTTGCCCTTGTAGGGCTCAGGCGGTCGGAACGAACGAATCTTCGCGGCCGTCTGGCCGAGAAGCTCCTTGTCCGTACCGGAGAGCTTGAGAATGATCTGCTTGTCCACCTCAGCCTTGATGCCCTTGGGGAGCTCAAAGATGACAGGGTGGCTCTTCCCGAGCGTCAGGGTGAGCTCGCTGCCCTTCACTTCAGCTCGATAACCGACGCCGTTGATCTCGAGGACTCGTGAGAATCCCTTCGACACGCCGGTCACCATGTTGCTGAGGAGAGTGCGTGAGAGCCCCCAGAGAGCCCGAGCGGTGCGGCTCTGGTCGACTGGAGTGACGTCGATCTTCTTGCCGTCGCTGACGAACTTGACGCCGCGGAAAGTGCGCTCGGCGGCGCCCAGAGGGCCCTCCACCTTGACGCTTGGTCCGGTGATGACCACCTTGACCTTCTGCGGAATTTCGATCGGCATTTTTCCGATGCGTGACATGTCTGATTTCCTCTGGCGTCGCGTTACGTCGGAGACGTCGGATGCGGAGAATCGGGGGAGGATGTCAAGAAGGCGAACTCGCCAACCTGACACCCGGAAAATATCTCACCACACGGTGCAGATGAGCTCGCCGCCAACGTTCTCGGCGCGCGCCACATGACCCGCCATAACCCCCTTCGAGGTGCTGACGATGGCGAGACCGAGTCCGGAGCGGACCTGGGGGATTTCTTTAGCAGTCACGTAAACGCGACGGCCCGGAGTCGACTCACGCTTGATGCCATGAATGGCACCGAGGTTGTCGCGGCTGTAGCGAAGCTTGACCTCGATGGCATCGCGCGGTTTTTCGGCGATGACAGAGAAGTCAGCGAGATAGCCCTCGTCCTTCAGGATCTTGACGATCGCAACCTTCTCTTTCGAGAGGGTCACCTTGAAGGCTTCGTGCCCGGCTTGCTGCGCGTTGCGGATCCGGGTGAGGAGATCGGCGATCGGATCGGTCATGGTCATGGTCGGTTCCTCGTCACTTCCGGAACGGCATACCGAAGTACGTAAGCAGCTTGCGCGCCTCGTCGTCGGTCTTGGCGGTGGTCACGACGGTGATGTTCATCCCCTTCACCTTTGCGACCTTGTCGTAGTTGATCTCGGGGAAGATGATCTGCTCTTTCAGACCGAGCGTGAAGTTTCCACGACCATCAAACCCCTTGGGGCTGATGCCACGGAAGTCACGAACCCGGGGAAGTGCGAGGGTCAACAACCGGTCGAGGAACTCGTACATGCGCTCCTGGCGAAGCGTCACCGTCACACCGATCGGAAGACCCGCGCGCAGCTTGAAGCCGGCGATTGCCTTCTTGGAACGTGTGATGATGGGCTTCTGTCCAGTCAGAGCTGCGAGCTCTTCGAGGCAGGCGTCGATGATCTTCGGGTTCTGCACCGCTTCGCCAAGGCCCATGTTAACGGAGACCTTGGTGAGCTTCGGCACCTGCATCACATTGCTGTAGCCGAAGTCCCGCGTCATAGCCGGGATGATGTCTTTCTTGTACTTGTCGAGAAGGCGGGACATGCCAGGCTCTCCGTCAGTCGAGGTATTCGTCGTGCTTGGCGCTGTAGCGGACCTTCTTGCCTTCGGCGTTTGTCCTGAACTGGACTCGCGTGGGCTTGCCGCTAGGCGTGAGGGGCATCACGTTGGTGATTTCGATGCCAGCTTCCTTCTCGATGATGCCACCGGCCTGGTTGCTCTGCGTCGGCCGTGTGTGGCGCTTTACGAGATTGAGCTTCTCAACGAGGACGCGAGCGCCATCGTTGGTGAAGCCGAGGACTTTGCCCTCTTTCCCTTTTTCTTTGCCCGCGATGATGCGGACTTTGTCGCCCTTCTTGATGCGTTGCATCTCTAGGTCTCCTCAAATCACTTCGGGCGCGAGGGATACGATCTTCATGAAACGCTTGGCGCGCAGCTCGCGTGCCACGGGTCCGAAGATGCGGGTCCCAATGGGTTCACCAGCGTTGTTGATGAGGACCGCCGCATTCTCGTCGAAGCGGATCTTGGAACCATCGGCTCGCTGAACTTCTTTGGACGTCCGCACGATGACCGCGCGGACCACGTCCTTTTTCTTTACCTTGGCTTTCGGAATCGCTTCCTTCACCGAGACGACAATGATGTCGCCGATGGAGGCGTACTTGCGATGCGACCCGCCGAGCACCTTGATGCACTGGAGGCGCTTTGCACCGCTGTTGTCGGCGGCCACCAGATTGGATTGCATTTGGATCATTGTCGTCTTCCTGGTCCGCGCGTGGCGCGTATCCGCTCAGGGTCTTCGATACCGAAGTACACCCGCGGGCTGGAGTATCAGAGGGCGCGTTCGATGATCGTCTTCACGCGCCAACGCTTGTCACGCGACAGCGGACGGCACTCTTCGATCAGGACGCGGTCGCCGATCTTGCAGTCGTTGGTCTCGTCATGCGCCTTGTAGCGCTGACGGCTCTGCACGTATTTGTGGTAGACCGGATGCCGCATCCGCCGGGTCACTTCGACCACGACGGTCTTCGTCATCTTGTCGCTCGACACGAGCCCGATCAGGGTCTTTTTGTTGCCTTGGGTCGACATCGTCTCTCGTCCTTTGGTCGGCCTGGGCCGTTACTTCCCGAGCTCTTTGAGCCGGAGGACCGTCAATGCGCGAGCGAATTCGCGCCGCGTATTTCGGAGTTTCGAGGAATCCTGGAGCTGCGAGGTCGCGTGCTGGAAGCGGACCCGGAAGACCTCCTCCTCGAGTTCCTTGACCTTCGCCTTAAGGGTGGTGAGGTCGAGCGTGTTCAGATCTGCGGCGTTCATACCACCACCTCATTGCGCTTCAGGAAGCGAGTTGGGAGGGGCAGCTTGGCGGCGGCGAGACGGAAAGCCTCGCGCGCAGTCACCTCGTCAACGCCACGCATCTCATAGAGAACGCGTCCGGCTTTGACAGAAGCCACCCAGTACTCGGGAGCGCCCTTGCCGGTACCCATTCGGGTTTCGGCGGGCTTCTTGGTGATGGGCTTGTCGGGGAAGATGCGAATCCAGATCTGGCCGCGGCGCTTGATGAAACGGGTCATCGCGATACGGGCCGCTTCGATCTGGCGGGCTGAGAGCCAACCGGCTTCGCAAACCTGCAGCGCGAAATCGCCGAAGCTCACGTCGCTGCCGACTCGCGCCAGGCCGCGCACGCGGCCCTTTTGCATCTTGCGGAATTTTGTTCGTTTCGGGGAGAGCATCTCTCGGGCTCCTCAGTTCGGAGTCGGGCAGTTCAGCGAGCGCGTTTGGCGCTCAGCGACGCTGCGCCAGCTTGCGGCGTTCCTTGAGAACGTCGCCCTTGTAGACCCAGCACTGGACACCGATGATGCCGTACGTGGTCTTGGCAAGTGCGAGGCCGTAATCAATGTCGGCGCGCAGGGTGTGAAGCGGAACTCGTCCTTCGCGATACCATTCGCGACGCGACATTTCAGCTCCACCGAGACGGCCCGAGGCGTTGAGGCGAATGCCCTTGGCCCCGAACTTCATGGCCGTTTGCACGGCCTTCTTCATGGCCCGGCGGAACGAAACCCGGCGCTCGAGCTGCGTCGCGACATTCTCCGCGACGAGCTGGGCATCGGTCTCGGCTTTCCGGACCTCGTGGATGTTGAGATAGACTTTCGACTCGGTCAGCTTCTGGATGTCGCCCTTGAGGAGCTCCGCACCCTGGCCTTTCTTGCCGATGATGATGCCGGGCCGGGCCGTATGCACGTTTACCGTGCACTTGGTCGACGAGCGCTCGATTTCAATCTTGGCGATACCAGCATGCACCATCTTTTCTTTGATGATGCGCTTGATCGTCAGATCTTCGGCGAGCCACTTGGCGTAGCCCTTCTCGGCATACCACTTCGACGCCCAGGTCTTGGTGACACCGAGACGAAATCCTACTGGTTGAACCTTCTGGCCCACAGTCAGTCCCCTTATGCGAGCTCAGCCACGACGATCGTGACGTGGCTGGTCCGCTTGCGGATGCGAGTAGCGCGCCCCATTGCGCGAGGGCGGAAACGACGCATGGTCGTACCTTCGTTGACGAACGCCTCTTTGATATAAAGGCGGTTGGGCTCGTTGACGCCGAACTTGATACCGGCGTTGGCAACGGCCGAGGCGAGTAGCTTGTGGAGCGTCTTCGCCGCGTACTTATCTGCGAGCTTCAGGCGAGCGAGGGCGATTTCAGCGTCCTCGGCCTTTTTTACGTCGTTCAGCACGATGCGGAGTTTCCGCGGTGCTACGCGTAGATTGTTGAGAGTGGCTCTGGCTTCCACGGGGCTCTCCTCGGGACGACGGGTCCTTGGGACCTCGGCGTACGCCTCTTACTTCTTCTTGGATTTCTTGTCGGCGGCATGCCCGTAGAACGTGCGGGTCGGCGCGAACTCGCCGAGCTTGTGACCCACCATGTTCTCGGTCACGAAGACCGGGAGGAACTTGCGTCCGTTATGCACCGCGAAGGTCTGTCCGACCATCTCGGGAAGAACGGTGGACCGACGGCTCCAGGTCTTGATGACCTTCTTGCTGTTGGTCCGAATGCACTCATCCACCTTCTTCATCAGGTGGAGATCGACGAACGGCCCTTTCTTTACTGAGCGCGGCATCGCCCTACCTCACTTCGAATTGCGACGGCGGACGATGTACTTGTCCGTCTTCTTGTTGTTGCGGGTCTTGTAGCCCTTGGTCGGCTTACCCCAGGGTGTCGTCGGATGACGACCACCGGAGGTACGACCCTCACCACCACCGTGAGGATGGTCGATCGGGTTCATCGCGACGCCGCGGACGTGGGGGCGTTGGCCCTTCCAGCGAGCGCGTCCGGCCTTGCCCCAGAGGATGTTCTGGTACTCTTCGTTACCCACTGCGCCGATGGTGGCGCGGCAGGTCTGCAGGACCTTGCGAAGCTCGCCCGAGGGCAGACGGAGGAGAGCGTATTTGCCCTCTTTCGCCATGAGCTGCGCGGAGACACCGGCCGACCGTGCGAGTTGAGCGCCCTTCTCAGGACGAAGCTCGATGGCGTGCACAATCGTACCCGTCGGGATGAACTCGAGCGGGAGGCAATTGCCAGGCTTGATGTCGGCGTTCCGCGACGAGATGACCTGGTCACCAACGTTCAGTCCGCTCGGCGCGAGGATGTAGGTCTTCTCGCCGTCGAGGTAATGAAGGAGGGCGATGCGGGCCGTCCGATTCGGATCGTACTCGATCGCGGCAACGTTTGCGGGCACGCCCACTTTGTTGCGGCGGAAGTCGATGACACGGTACATGCGCTTGTGTCCACCACCGCGGTGGCGAATCGTCATGTGACCGTGGTTGTTACGCCCACCGCTCTTCTTGATGGGCTCGAGCAGCGCCTTCTCGGGCGTCGTCTTGGTGACTTCTTCGAAGCCAGCGACGCTCATGTTGCGGCGGCCGGCGCTGGTCGGTTTGTAGCGCTTGATTGACATCGCAGTCCCCTCAGACGCCTTCGAAGAGCTCGATCGTGTGACCCTCGTGCAGGGTCACGATCGCTTTCTTCCAGTTGGGCTTCTGGCCGTAGCCGCGCTTGGTGCGCTTGTACTGGCCGCGGATGATGGCGGTGCGGACGCTCTTCACTTTGACGGTGAAGAGAGTTTCGACGGCCTGGCGGATTTCAACTTTGTTGGCGTCGGTCGCCACTTCAAAGGTGAAGTCGTTGTGGGCGTCGCGCAGCGCGTTGGTCTTCTCGGTCACGAGAGGACGCTTGAGCACTTTGTAGATGGAGTTCGACATGTCACGCCATCCTTTCGTTGAGGGCCTGTGCGGCCGCCTTGCTCAGGAACACGGTGTCGTGCTTGAGGATGTCGTAGACATTGATGCCACCGACAGCCAGGAACTGCGCGTTCGGGAGGTTCTGCGTCGAGAGCTGGAGGTTCTCATTGTCGAGGTCGACGATGAGCACCTTCTTCGCCTCGAAGCGCTTGAGCAGCCCGGCGACCTGCTTGGTCTTGATGGCTGGAAGGGTCATGTCGTCGATGATGACGATCTGATTCTCTTCCGCACGGCGCGAGAGCGCCGAGCAAAGGGCCGCGGCGCGGACCTTCTTATTGACCTTGAGGATGTACTCGCGCGGATGCGGGCCGAAGGTGGTTCCGCCGCCGACGAAGATGCCGGCCTTGCGGTTGCCGTGGCGAGCCCGGCCGGTTCCCTTCTGCTTGTAGATCTTCTTGACCGAGCCTGAGACTTCGCTCCGCTCTTTGGTCGCATGAGTGCCCTGGCGGGCTGCGGCGAGCTGCGCACGGACGACTTCGTGGAAGAGGTGCTCTTTGACCTCTGTCCCGAAGACGGCGTCGCTGAGGTCGAAGGTTCCGACCTGTTTGCGCTCAAGGTTATACACGGGTACGACGGGCATTGCGTCGGCTCCTCGATGAGCGCCCCTGATCGATGCCAGGGGCGCGAAGGCGGCGGGTGGTAACACCACCTGCCTAGATGGTCAATGCTATATCTTCTGCGCGACGGTATTCGGTGGGGACTGTCTGACTACCGCTGACTTTTGGTCTGGCGGAGCGACAACCGCATCGAGCGCGGCCGCTGCCTCCGGAGCGCCGATTGGCGTCGGGAGGGGGTATCGGAGCGCCTATTTGGCAACCGACCCAGGGAGGGACACTCTGTCAGGTCTTGATTTCGACGTCCACACCTGCCGACAGGTCGAGCTTCATCAAAGCGTCGAGTGTGGCCTGGGTGGGCTCGAGGATATCGAGCAACCGCTTGTGGGTGCGGATCTCGAACTGCTCGCGCGACTTCTTGTCGACGTGCGGGCTGCGGAGGACCGTGTAGCGGTTGATTTTGGTCGGCAGCGGGATCGGTCCCGCCGTCTTCGCCCCCGTCCTTACGACGGTGTCGATGATTTCGGTTGCCGACTGATCGAGCAGCTTGTGGTCGTACGCCTTGAGGCGGATTCGGATGCGCTGAGCCATTAGTCTCTCCGGACGCCGTGCTTGGTGGCGCGTAGGCGCCGTGTTCACGGAGGCGGGCTTCTACAGGGCGTTTGGTTGGGCTGTCAACGGGAAATACCAACCTGTTTTGAATCCCTGTCGCGATCATTCGGGCGGGTCCCACGAGTCGGTCGTGATCGTGTGTATCTTCAGTGAGTTCCATCGTTGAACTAAACGTCGACGGCGCGATGGCCTAATGGAACCAGGGAGAACTGCCCCCTCCCCCCGGTCATGCTGCGCAGGTCGCTCGCAAAGCCGATCAACTCCGAGAGCGGGACCTCCGCAGTGAGGATCTGCGCGGCTCCGCGCGACTCTGAGCCCTTCACACGCGCGCGGCGGCGTGCCAGATCACCGACCAGGCGCCCGATCGCGGCGTCGGGTGCGATCACGTCGAGCCGCACCCATGGCTCGGCAGGAACCAGCCCCCCGAGAGCCAAGGCACGCAGAGCTGCCCATTCAGCTGCGTCGCGAAGCATGATCGGCACGACGTCCGTCCCGTGCAGGTCGATTTCGGTGACGCTCACCTGCCCGTTGAGGAGCGGGTGGGGACCTGTACCATCGATGCCGACCGCCGCCTCGAGCCCCGAGAGGACGGCTCCGCTCCAGTCTGGGCGCTCGAGCTCGATCGGAGTGATAGCGAGGGTCGCGTGAGGCACCACGGAGACCGTGATCCGGGCTCGCGCTCGCCCCGCCGGGTGATTCACGATCGCTTCGCCACTGGCGACGGTCGTGAGGATGAAGCGTCGGCGTACCTTGGGTTGTCCGGTCAGGAGCTTGAAGCCCAGCTCGCGCTGAGCACGCTCGATCGCGATCTCGAGGTGCAGCTCCCCCATACCGGCTAGCAGAGCGCGGCCGCTATCGCGATCCGTCCCGAGCCTTAGCGACGGATCATCCTCACACATGTCTGCAAACGCTTTCAGCATCAGCGTGTGGGCATCCGAATCCGGTGCTTCCACCGCGATCTCGAGGACCGGCTCCGGCGGGTGGAGACGCTCGATCGTGAATGGTAGCGGCTGCAGTCCCAGGGTATCGCCGGTTCGTGGAAAAGCGTCCTCTGGTCCGAAGAGAAGGGCGCCGATCTCACCCTGTTCGAATTGGGCCACCTCGTCGAAATCACGCCCGATCACGCGCACCAACTGGCGCGGTGAAAAGGTGGTCTGGTCGGGCGTTCGGATCAGTATGTCGCCGGTCTTGACCGTTCCCCCGAAGATCCGGACGAAGGCCAGCCTCAGGCCCCCTCGCCGAGGCTCTGTCTTGAAGACGTAGACACACGATGGCCCGTCGAGCTTGATCGAGTGGGAGGGCAGGTGCACGTCAGTGGTACCGCTCGCTGGTACCGGGTAGGCCTCGACCTGCCGATCAGATGCCGCGGGCAGGAGGTCGATGATCGCGTTCGCTAGAGCAGCGAGACCGAGGCCATGGCGCGCTGCACCAAACAGGACCGGCAGTACGGCACGGCCCGCAACGGCTTTGCGGAGAGCTACGTGATGCTGCTCACGGTTGGGCTCTTGATCCGCAAGTACCAACTCGGCGTAGCCGTCGTCGGAGCTCGCGATCGCGTCGACGAGTCGGTCCAGAGCTTCGAGACGGGCAACCTCATCGAGGTCGTCTCTTGATTCCTCGACAATCGAGATACCTTGGTAGGGCCCATCGGGTCCCCATTCCCAGCGCGGGTTCGTCGCATCGACTTTGTCGAAGACGTCGATCACGGACCAGCCGTCATCGTTGCGGCGCGCAATCTGGAGGGGAACCGGGGTGACGTGGAGGCGATCGGCGATCTGAGCGAGGAGGACGTCCACGTCGAAGTACGCGCCGTCGAGCTTGTTGACGAAGCAGATCGCGGGCAGGCCTGCGCCCACCTTCTGCATCCACACCGTCTCCGTCTGGGCCTGGACTCCGTCCGGTCCTGAGATGACCAACACGACGCCGTCGAGGACACGCAGGGTGCGCTCGACCTCGATCGTGAAGTCGACATGCCCGGGTGTGTCGACAAGGGTCACATCGCAGTCGCGCCACCGGAACGTCGACGCCGCGCTGGTGATGGTGATGCCGCGCTGCTGCTCCTCGACCATCCAGTCGGTGACGGTGGTACCCGAATCCACCGACCCTGGACGCCTGATGAGACCACCCAGGTGCAGGAGGTGCTCCGTGACGGTGGTCTTGCCAGCGTCGATGTGAGCGAGGATTCCGATATTGCGTCGCTGATGCACGGAGATCCTCAGCAGGGGCCAGGCGACAAAAGCAAAAAGGCGATACCTGGTGTCAGATATCGCCTCTTCGGGAGGAAGTCATGTTCCGTAGGGCGCGGTCACCCAGCGGTAGGCACCCGTGGGCGCGTCCTCGTTAGCTCCCAGCGCGTACGCTGGTTGCCGATCACCAGCGGTAGTGAGCGAAGGCCTTGTTGGCCTCGGCCATACGGTGGGTGTCGTCCTTCTTCTTGACAGCATTGCCGCGGTTGTTGGCCGCGTCGAGGATCTCATTCGCGAGACGGTCGATCATGCCCTTCTCACCGCGGTTGCGGGAGAAGCCGATGATCCAGCGCATCGCGAGGGTCTGCTTGCGCTGCGGGCGCACTTCGACCGGGACCTGGTAATTCGAGCCGCCGACGCGGCGCGACTTGACCTCGAGCTGCGGCTTGGCGTTGTCGATGGCCTTCTTGAAGACCTTGAGAGCCTCGTCCCCAGCCTTCTCGCTGACTTTGTCGAGCGCGGCGTAGACGATGCCTTCAGACACGGCCTTCTTGCCGCCGTACATGAGCATGTTGATGAACTTGGCAACGACCACATCCTTGAACTTGGGGTCCGGATTGATCGTACGCTTGGCGACTTCACCCTTACGAGGCATGTCCTGTTCCTCTTACTTCTTGCCGGGCTTGCCGGGCGTCTTGCCAGCTGCGGCCTTGCTGCCACGCTTGGTGCCGTACTTGGAGCGGCTCTGCTTGCGGTTGTTCACGCCGCTTGCGTCGAGAGTGCCGCGGATGATGTGGTAACGAACACCCGGGAGGTCCTTCACACGACCGCCGCGGATGAGCACGAGCGAATGCTCCTGCAGGTTGTGACCTTCGCCCGGGATGTACGACGTCACTTCCATCTGGTTGGTGAGGCGCACACGAGCGATCTTGCGGAGCGCTGAGTTGGGCTTCTTGGGCGTGGTCGTATAGACGCGCACGCACACCCCGCGCTTCTGCGGGCAGCTCTCGAGAGCCGGGGCCGAGGTCTTTCTGCGCTGCTTTTCCCGTCCGTTCCGGACGAGCTGGTTCACTGTCGGCATGTTCGTTCTACCTAATTCGCCGAAGCCGTGGCGAAGCCTGGCTGCCCGCGAATGAAAGTTGGACCCTATGGGGGCACGTTTTGGGCGAGCCCGTAGGGACGCGCGTTGTAGGTGAGGTGCTTTGGCCTGTCAAGGCTCAAGCGTGGTCGTCTTTGTTTTGTGTCAAGTGGGCGTAGCGGATGAGGATTCGTCAACTACGCCCGCGTTCGAGGAGGCGTTGCGCCGGACCGGAGGTAGCCGGCCCGGCACAACCAAAGGCAAGTCGATCAGGCGCCGGCGCGGCGCGGCACGAAGTCCGGCGCATCGGCTTCGGGACGGAGCTGCACGCCCATCCGGTCGTACACGGGAACACCAGTGCCTGCCGGGATGAGCCGGCCCATGACGACGTTTTCTTTCAGGCCGAGGAGCGGATCGATCTTGCCGCTGATGGCGGCTTCGGTCAGCACCTTGGTGGTCTCCTGGAAGGACGACGCCGAGAGGAACGAGTCCGTCGAGAGCGAGGCCTTGGTGATACCGAGCATGATCGGCTCAGCAGTCGCCGGCTCACCACCGCGGGCGATGACAGCGTTGTTCTCGGCCTCGAAGCGCCAGCGCTCGACCTGCTCGTTGACCAGGAAGTTCGCGTCTCCGACTTCGATGATCCGCACCCAGCGCAGCATCTGGCGGACGATGATCTCGATGTGCTTGTCGTTGATCTTGACGCCCTGCAGTCGATAGACCTGCTGGACCTCGTTCACGAGATACTTCGCGAGCTCTTTCTCACCCTTGACGCGCAGGATGTCGTGCGGGTTGGCCGAGCCGTCCATGAGGAGGTCGCCGGCCTTCACGTAGTCACCCTCGTGCACCGAGATGTGCTTGCCCTTGGGGATGAGGTACTCGGTCGGATCACCGACCTCGGGGGTCACGAGGACCTTACGCTTGCCCTTGGTGTCCTTGCCGAAGGAGACGAAGCCGTCGATCTCGGCGATCTGGGCGACTTCCTTGGGCTTACGGGCCTCGAAGAGCTCGGCGACACGCGGCAGACCGCCGGTGATGTCCTTGGTCTTCGTGGTCTCACGCGGGATCTTGGCGAGGATGTCACCGGCCGAGACAACCGCTTCGTTGGTCACCGAGATGTTGGCGCCGACGGGGAGCATGTAGATGATGCCGCCCGAGCCCTTCTTGGCGTCCTTGATGGCCTTGCCGTCGAGGCCGCGGATCTCGATCGCGGGGCGAAGGTCGGTCTTCGACTCGACGATGACCTTGCGGGACATACCCGTCACTTCATCCAGCTCCTCGCGCACGGAGATGTTGTCCTCCATGTCGTTGAAGCGGACGATACCCGCGTGCTCGGTGAGGATCGGGTTGGCGAACGGGTCCCACTCGGCGATCGTCTGCCCCTTGGTCACGCGGCTGCCTTCCTTGATGGAGAGGCGAGCACCGTACGTCGCGGGGTAACGCTCTTTCTCGCGGCCGTTGTCGTCGACGACGGCGATTTCACCGGTACGGTTCATGACGACGAGCGTGCCGTCCGGACGGGCGACGGTCTGGAGCGTCTTGAAGACGATCGTGCCCTCGTTGCGGATCTCGAGGGTCGACTGCTCGGCACGCGCACGAGCCGCACCACCGACGTGGAAGGTACGCATCGTGAGCTGCGTGCCCGGCTCACCGATGGACTGTGCAGCGATGACGCCGACGGCCTCACCGATGTTGACCATCTTGCCACGAGCGAGGTCGCGGCCGTAGCAGAGGACGCACACGCCGCCGCGGGTCTGGCAGGTCAGGGTCGAGCGGATCTTGACCTTGTCGAGCCCGGCGTTCTCGATCTTCTCGATGAGGAGCTCGTTGATCTCCTCGTTGGAGGTGACGAGTACCTCGCCCGTGATCGGGTCGAGGATATCGTCGAGGGCCACGCGGCCGAGGATGCGCTCGGAGAGCGGCTCGACGACCTCACCACCCTCGAGGATCGGCTCGATCTCGACACCGTCGAGCGTGCCGCAGTCGACCGCCATGACGACCGCGTCGTTGGCGACGTCGACGAGGCGACGCGTGAGATAACCCGAGTTGGCGGTCTTGAGCGCCGTGTCGGCCAGACCCTTTCGGGCACCGTGCGTCGAGATGAAGTACTGGAGGACGGTCAGACCCTCGCGGAAGTTCGCGGTGATCGGCGTCTCGATGATTTCGCCGGAGGGGCGGGCCATGAGGCCACGCATACCGGCGAGCTGGCGAATCTGCTGGGCCGAACCACGGGCGCCGGAGTCGGCCATCATGAAGATCGAGTTGAACGAAGCCTGCTCGCGCTCTTCGCGTTTGCCGTTCTTGTCGATGTCGGGCGAACGAACTTTTTCGCTCTTGATGCCCTTCATCATGGCGTCGGCGATCTTCTCGGAAGCCGCGGCCCAGATGTCGATGACCTTGTTGTAGCGCTCGCCGTCGGTGATGAGACCTTCGTTGTAGCTCTTGTAGATCTCGTCGATTTCACGCTGGCTCGACGCGAGCTCGGTCTTCTTCTCGGCGGGGATGAGGAGGTCCTCGATCGAGATGGAGGCGCCCGAGTGGGTCGACTGCTCGTAGCCGTAGGTGCGAAGGGCGTCGGCGAGGAGCACCGTGGCCTTCGAGCCGGCGTCGCGGAAGACGCGGTCGATGAGGCCGCCGAGCTCCTTCTTGCCGAGCGTCTTGTTGATCGCCTCGAACGGGATCTCGTCGGGGACGACCTCGGTCAAGAGGACGCGACCCACCGTCGTATCGTAGAGCTCGCCGTTGAAGCGGCACTTGATCTTGGCCTGGAGGGCCACGACGCCGGAGTCGTAGGCGGCGCGCACATCGAGCGGGCTCGAGAAGCGTTTGCCTTCGCCACGAGCGAACTCGCGGGGCCGGGTCATGTAGTAGAGACCGAGCACGATGTCCTGCGAAGGATTGATGATCGGCTTGCCGTAGGCGGGCGAGAGCAGGTTGTTCGTGCTCATCATGAGCACGCGGGCTTCCATCTGTGCCTCGACCGAGAGCGGCACGTGCACCGCCATCTGGTCACCGTCGAAGTCGGCGTTGAAGGCCGTACAGACGAGCGGATGGATCTTCAGCGCCTTGCCTTCCACGAGCACGGGCTCGAAGGCCTGGATGCCGAGGCGGTGAAGCGTCGGAGCGCGGTTCAGGAGCACGGGATGCTCGCGGATGACCTCGGCGAGGATGTCCCACACCTCCGGCTTCTCTTTCTCGACGAGCTTCTTGGCGCTCTTGATCGTCGTGACGAAGCCCTTCTCTTCGAGCTTGTTGTAGACGAACGGCTTGAAGAGCTCGAGCGCCATCTTCTTGGGAAGACCGCACTGGTGGAGCTTCAGCTCGGGGCCGACGACGATGACCGAACGGCCGGAGTAGTCGACACGCTTGCCGAGGAGGTTCTGGCGGAAGCGGCCCTGCTTGCCCTTGAGGAGGTCGGACAGCGACTTCAGCGGGCGCTTGTTGGGGCCCGTGATGGTCTTGCCGCGGCGGCCGTTGTCGAAGAGCGCGTCGACGGCCTCCTGCAGCATCCGCTTCTCATTGCGGATGATGATCTCGGGCGCGTTGAGCTCGAGCAGGCGCTTGAGGCGGTTGTTCCGGTTGATCACACGACGGTAGAGATCGTTGAGATCGCTGGTCGCGAAACGGCCACCGTCGAGCGGGACGAGCGGACGCAGGTCGGGCGGCAGGACCGGAAGCGTCGTGAGCACCATCCACGAGGGCTCGTTCCCCGAGTCCTTGAAGGCCTCGACGACCTTCAGGCGCTTGGCGATCTTCTTACGCTTCGCCTCGGAGCGGGCCTCACGCATCGCGGCGCGCAGCTCCGATCCAAGTCCTTCGATGTCGATCGACTCGAGCAGCTCACGGATGGACTCGGCGCCCATACCGACCTCGAGGGCCGTCTCGCCTTTGTCCTTGATGATGTCCTCGTACTGCTCCTCGGAGAGGATCTGTCCAACCTCGAGCTCGGTCTCGCCGGGATCGAGGACGACGTAGGCCACGCAGTAGAGAACCTTCTCGAGGTCCTTCAGGCTGATGTCGAGCAGGTTGCCGATACGGCTCGGCAGCGACTTCAGAAACCAGATGTGGGCGACGGGCGTGGCGAGGTTGATGTGGCCGAGGCGGTCACGACGAACCTTGGCCTGGATCACTTCGACGCCGCACTTCTCGCACACGATGCCGCGGTGCTTCATGCGCTTGTACTTGCCGCAGATGCACTCGTAGTCTTTCACGGGCCCAAAGATCTTGGCGCAGAAGAGGCCGTCACGCTCAGGCTTGAAGGTTCGATAGTTGATGGTCTCCGGCTTTTTCACTTCGCCAAAGGACCACTCGAGGATCTTCTTCGGGGACGCCAGGCCGATGCGAACGGCGCTGTAGCTGAGCGGATCTTTGGGCTTCTCGTAGAAGTTGAAAAAGTCTTTCACGGTGTCTGACTCCTCACGCCCAGGCCTCTATGCCCACGCGTGCCTCCGAAAAATATCCCTGGCGGAAAACGGCCTGGCTACCTGCTGGGCCCCCGCCGATCCGAGCTCGCGGTCGGCCTGGCAAAACCAGGCTTCCCGCGAACAACTAACTCAGGCCCGAGCTCCGCCAGCGCGTCCGCTGGTCGGGGGCTCGTCCTCGATAAGTTCCACATCGAGCGCCAGCGCCTTCAGTTCCTTGAGGAGGACCTTGAAGGACTCGGGCAGGCCGGGCTCGAGCGTGTGCTCGCCCTTCACGATGGCCTCGTAGACGCGTGTACGGCCGACGACGTCGTCGGACTTCACGGTCAGGAACTCCTGCAGGCCGTAGGCAGCGCCGTACGCTTCCATGGCCCAGACCTCCATTTCGCCGAGACGCTGACCACCGAACTGCGCCTTACCACCGAGCGGCTGCTGGGTGACGAGCGAGTAGGGCCCGATGCTCCGGGCGTGGATCTTGTCGTCGACGAGATGGTGGAGCTTCAGCATGTACATGACGCCGACCGTCACATCCTCGTCGAAGGCTTCACCGGTGCGTCCATCGAAGAGGACCGTCTGGCCCGAACGATGATGGCCGGCCTTCTCGAGGAGGTCGCGGATTTCGGGCTCGGTCGCGCCGTCGAAGACCGGGGTCGCGACGTGCACGCCGAAGCGCAACATCCAGCCCAGTCGACTGACGTCGGCATCGGAGAGGCCCTTGACGATCTTTGACGAGTCGGGGTCGTTGAAGACCACCTTCTGAAGGAACTCACGGACCTTCTTCGGGGCGGTGTTGTCCTCGACCATCTTGCCGATGGCCTGGCCCAGACCGAGCGCCGCCCACCCGAGGTGGGTCTCGAGGATCTGGCCCACGTTCATGCGTGAAGGCACGCCGAGCGGGTTGAGCACGACGTCGACGGGCGTGCCGTCGGGCAGGTACGGGAGGTCCTCCTCGGGCAGGATGCGCGAGATGACGCCCTTGTTGCCGTGGCGGCCGGCCATCTTGTCGCCGACCTGGAGCTTACGCTTGATGGCGACGTAGACCTTGACCATCTTGATGACGCCCGGAGGAAGCTCGTCGCCCTTCTTGAGGCGCTCGATCTTGCCTTCGAAGTGATCGGTCACCTTGCCGATCGCGTCTTCGAGACCCTGGACGATGCGCCCGATGGTCTGCTGCAGCTTGTCGCCGTCCTCGACCTGGATGTCGCGCCAGTACTTGTGGGGGACCTTCTCGAGCAGCTCGCCCGTGAGCTTGGCGCCCTTGGCCAGCAGCACGTCCTTGTCGTCGCCGATGAGCTTAGCAGACGTCACGGCCCCATCGAGGAGCTTGGTGATCCGGCCCATCGCGGCGCGGCGCAGGATCTTGACCTCGTCCTCCATGTCCTTGCGCATGCGGGACTCGGCGGCGCGCTCGATCTGGTCGGAGCGGCTGTCCTTCTCGACGCCCTTACGCGAGAATACCTGCGCGTCGATGACCGTGCCCTTGACGCCCGGAGGCATACGCAGGGACGTGTCGCGGACGTCGCCGGCCTTCTCGCCGAAGATGGCGCGGAGCAGCTTCTCTTCCGGCGAGAGCTGCGACTCACCCTTCGGCGTGATCTTGCCAACGAGGATGTCGCCCGTCTTCACCTCGGCGCCGATCCGGACGATGCCGGACTCGTCGAGGTGAGCCATCGCCTCTTCCGAGACGTTGGGGATGTCGCGCGTGATTTCCTCTTTGCCGAGCTTCGTGTCGCGTGCGGTGCACTCGAACTCCTCGATGTGGATCGAGGTGAAGAGGTCCTCTTTGACGACCTTCTCGGAGATGAGGATGGAGTCCTCGAAGTTGTAGCCGCCCCAAGGCATGAAGGCCACGACCACATTGCGGCCGAGCGCGAGATCACCGAGCTCGGTCGCGGGGCCGTCGGCGATGACGTCGCCGGCCTTCACGCGATCGCCCTTACGGACGATCGGCTTCTGGTTGATGCACGTGTTCTGGTTGCTGCGCTGGTACTTGATGAGGCGATAGATGTCCGGGGTCGCGTCGAGCTCGCGGTCGAGCACGTCGGGCCGGATCACGATGCGCTCGGCATCGACCTGCTCGACCACACCGTCGTTCTTGGCGACCACGGTCACGCCGGAGTCGGCGGCCACGATCGGCTCGAGCGAGGTCCCGACGAGCGGGGCCGACGTACGCAGGAGCGGCACGGCCTGCCGCATCATGTTGGCTCCCATGAGCGCGCGATTCGCGTCGTCGTTCTGGAGGAACGGCACGAGCGAGGCGGCGACGGACACGAGCTGGTTGGGAGACACGTCCATCAGCGTCGGCTGATCGGCACCCACTTCTTCGTATTCGCCGTGCACACGGGCCGCGACGCGCTCGCTGGTGAAGGCGCCATCCTTCACGTCCACGCTGGCCTGGGCGATGACGTGGTTCTCCTCTTCGAGAGCGGAGTAGTACTTGATGGCGTCGGAGACCTTCCCCTCCTGGACGCCGCGGTACGGCGTCTCGATGAAGCCGAGCTTGTTGACGCGAGCGTAGGTCGCGAGCGATGCGATGAGGCCGATGTTCGGACCTTCAGGCGTCTCGATCGGGCAGATACGGCCGTAATGGGTCGTGTGCACGTCGCGGACTTCGAAGCCGGCGCGGTCACGCGTCAGACCGCCAGGCCCAAGCGCCGACAGACGACGCTTGTGCGTGACTTCGGAGAGCGGGTTGGTCTGGTCCATGAACTGCGACAGCTGCGAGCTGCCGAAGTACTCTTTGACGACTGCCGACACCGGCTTCGCGTTGATGAGATCGTGAGGCATGGCCGTCTCGAGCTCGGGCGAGACCGACATCTTCTCTTTGATGGCGCGCTCCATGCGGACCAGACCGATGCGGTACTGGTTCTCCATGAGCTCGCCCACAGCACGCACGCGGCGATTGCCGAGGTGATCGATGTCGTCGATCGTGTAGTTCTGCTTACCGTTCTTCAGCTCGATCAGGTACCGGACCGTCTCGACGATGTCCTTGTGCGTCAGGATGGGGTCGTTGATCGACCCGTCGCCCTGGTGCAGCTTGTGGTTCATCTTGACGCGGCCAACCTCGGAGAGGTCGTAGCGGCTGGGATTGAAGAAGAGGTTGTTGAAGTACTGGCGGGCCTGCTGGACCGTCGACGGGTCACCCGGGCGGAGGCGGCGATAGATCTCGAGGACCGCTTCGTCGGCGGTCGTGATCTTGTCGGCCTTGAGGGTGTCGCGCAGGTACGGGCCGGCGGTGAGCGGGTCGATGAAGAGGATCTCGAACTCGTCGATGCCCGCCTCTTTGATCGACTGCACCGTCTCGGAGTTGATCTCCTGGTTGCAATCGAAGAGGACCTCGCCCGTCTCCATGTTGATGATGTCGGTCGAGAAGACCTTGCCGTAGAGGTCTTCCTCGACCATCTCCAGCTCGGTGACGCCGGCTTCGCGGATCTTGCGGATGATCGCGCGGCCGAGCTTCTTGCCCTTCTTCGCGATGACCGTGCCGTTGCTCGGGTCGACAATGTCCTGCGAGACCTTCTGGTTGCTCAGGAGCTCGAAGTCGATCTGACGGAAGAAGCGCCCGTCGGCAGCAATGCGGATCTTCTCGGTCTTGTAGAACTCCTGCAGGAGCTGCTCGGTGGTGAAGCCGAGTGCCTTGAGGAGGACCGACGCGTGCATCTTCCGACGACGGTCGATGCGCACGTACAAGAGGTCTTTGTGGTCGAACTCGAAGTCGAGCCACGAGCCGCGGTAGGGGATCACGCGGGCCGAGTAGAGAAGCTTGCCCGAGCTGTGCGTCTTGCCCTTGTCGTGGCTGAAGAAGACGCCCGGTGAGCGGTGGAGCTGCGACACGATGACACGCTCGGTACCGTTCACGATGAACGTACCGTTGTCGGTCATGAGCGGGATCTCACCGAAGTAGACCTCCTGCATCTTGGCGTCGCGGAGCGTCTGATTTCCGGCTTCATCAGTGTCGAAGGTCGCAAGCCGGATGAGCACCTTGATCGGCGCCGCGAAAGTCATGCCGCGGCTGCGGCACTCATCCGTGTCGTACTTCGGCGCTTCGAGGTGGTAGCTCACAAAGAGGAGCTCCGCCGTCTTGTTGAAGTCGCGGATGGGGAAGACACTCTTGAAGATCGCCTGGAGGCCGACATCTTCGCGCTTCTCGGGCGAGACATCTTTCTGCAGGAACTTCTCGTAAGAGCTCTTCTGGATGCTGATCAGATCCGGGATGTCGATGCTCTTCTTGACCTTGCGGAAGTCCTTGCGAATGCGGAGATCCTTCAGGGTGCGCGCAACCATCACTCCTCCCGTATCTTTTCTGATGGGGTCGGCGTCGTCTACCGCGCTCTGACCCTCGTCGTTTCATGACGCCACTGGTGCGTCTTTCTCGTCGCGCAGGTCGCGACGCTATGTTCTCGAGGCTACTACCCCGGACCCACCTGGCCGTCGCCTGGTCTGTCCGTTCGTTTTGGCGACCATCGCGGCGAGTGAAACCCGGCCGGATGGGCAGTCCAGTCAGGGGACCCCGAAACCGGGGACCCCCGACCGGAGCTGACTCACTTGATTTCGACCTTGCCGCCAGCGGCTTCGATCTTGGCCTTCATGCCCTCGGCGTCAGCCTTGGAGATGGCTTCCTTGAGGGTCGAGGGGGCGCCGTCGACGGCGTCCTTGGCTTCCTTGAGACCGAGGCCGGTCAGCTCGCGCACGACCTTGATGACCTGGATCTTGTTGGCGCCGGCCTCCTTGAGGACGACGTCGAACTCGGTCTTCTCTTCGGCGGCCGGAGCCGCAGCGGCGGCCGGAGCGGCGGCAGCAACAGCCATGGGGGCTGCGGCCGAGACGCCCCAGGCTGCCTCGAGGTCCTTGGTGAGCTGAGCGAGCTCGAGAACGGAGAGCTTGCCGAGGAAGTCTTTGACCTGGTCGATGGTGATAGACATTGCAGAATCCTTTGAGAGTGGGCTCGTAGTGAGCGTCGGTCGATTGGTTGCGGTCGTACTCGGTCAGCGATGCTGACGCGTCACGCCGAGGTGGAACGGAGTGGCTTTCAGGTTTCGCCGGCGAGCTGGCGCCTACGGGCGTCCAACACACGAACGAACCCGCTCGGAACGGCGGCGAACAAGCACACGACCTTGCGCGGAACACCCATGAGGGTACCGAGCAACATGGCCCTGAGCTGGTCCTTGCCAGGCAGGCTCGCGAGGGCTTCGAGGCCCTTCACGTCGACAGCGACACCACCCGCCAGGACACCACCCCGGATCTTGAACTCCGGATTGGTCTTGGCGAACTCGGTCACGGCCTTGGCAGTCGCAGCGACGTCACCCTTGGTGTAGACGACGCCGACCGGCCCCTTGAGGTTTCCATGAAGCCCCTTGAGGTCGGTCTCCTCGGTGGCGATCCTCGCAAGCGTGTTCTTCACGATGCGATAATGCCCCGAGGATTTGCGGAGCTCGTTTCGGAACCCGACCATCTTGCTGACGGTGAGTCCGGCGTAGTCCGCCACGACTGCGAGTTGCGCGCCGTCCAGGAGCTTCTTCAGCTCTCCGATTTCCTCGGATTTCTCCTGTCGGTTCATCTTCTTCTCCTCGCACATCCACCCGGGTGTTCCCGGGTGGTCTTTGTCGAGAGTCCTGGCCGACCGCCGCCAACCGTTCTGGGGAGCCACCGAAGTGTTCACCCGAGACGCTTGCTTGCCCGTTCGAACCGCTCTTCGCCTCCGCCGGCGGGTTTCCCCATCAAGGCTTTCGCCACCGACTTCTAGGACGACCAGCAACCGGACGGACCCGGATCTCTGCTGTGTCGTCTCCCGGACCGATGTTCAGCCCGAGAGACACCCACACCTTCCCCCGTTGGAGTTGGTGTGGTCCGACACCCGGTCATCGAATGACGACCGAGCACCGCTCACCACGGGAGGCTTCGGCGAACCGGAGCCACCCCGAATGATTATTTGGTGTCACTCGCCATGAGCGAGTTGAAGTTCACGCGGACACCGGGAGCCATCGTCGCGCTGACGCTGAGGCCCTTGACGTACGAGCCCTTGACCGAGGCCGGCTTCAGCTTGATCAGGCGATCAAACAGAGCCTTGGCGTTCTCGACGAGCTTGTCGGCGGAGAACGAGACCTTGCCGATACCGGCGTGAACGATGCCGGCCTTCTCGACGCGGAAGTCGACCTTACCGCCCTTGGCCTCCAACACGGCCTGCGCCACATCGAAGGTCACGGAGCCCGACTTCGGGTTGGGCATGAGCCCGCGGGGGCCGAGGATACGACCGATCTTACCGACCGTTCCCATCATGTCCGGCGTGGCGATGCACTTGTCGAAGTCCATCCAGCCTTCTTTGATCTTCTCGGCGAGATCGTCGCCACCGACGAAGTCGGCGCCAGAAGCCTCAGCCTCACGGGCCTTGTCGCCCTTGGCGAAGACGAGCACGCGGACCGTCTTGCCCGTGCCATGCGGCAGGACCACGGCGCCGCGGACCATCTGATCGGCGTGGCGGGGATTGACGTTGAGCTTCACTGCGAGCTCGAAGGTCCCATCGAACTTCGAGTAGCTGGTCTCTTTGACGAGCTTGACCGCTTCCGCGAGCTCGTACTTGACGTCGGTTTTGATCTTCTCGCGAGCCGAACGATACTTCTTGCCGGACTTGGGCATTGGATTCTCCTGGCAGTGCTGACGACATGCTCGGTGGCATGTCTCCTGCCTCGGTGGCTGGGATTTGAGTCCCAGCGAGTGTTCATAGGGTCCCGGGCACCCGGGGGCGCGCTCCATAGCAGAGCCCGCACAGAAAGAAAAGCCCCAGGTCGTCCTCAGGTGCACAAATCAATAATTGACCTCGTGTGGGGTCATGCTGCATCGGTCACGGGGCCTCATCCGGTCAGATTGACGGGGCGAGTCGTGGCGCCAGCCATGCAGGGCCATACGAGGTGTGGTCTGAGAGGACCACTTTGGTGCGCTCAGGGACGTTTCCGATCGGGGCGATCCGTCCAGGTCTGGCCGGGTCAGGCCTCGACGTCGATCCCCATCGAACGAGCCGTGCCGGCGATGGTCTTCATCGCGGTCTCGACATCGTAGTCATAGAGGTCGGGGAGCTTCTTCTCCGCGATCTCCTTGAGCTGCACCTTCGTGAGCTTTCCGACCTTGATGCGGTTCGGGATGCCCGAGCCGGACTCGATCTTGAGCGCCTTCTTGATGAGATCAGAAGCCGGCGGGGTCTTCGTGATGAACGTGAAGGAGCGGTCGGCGTACACCGTGATGACAACCGGGATGATCATGCCCAGGTCCTTCTGGGTGCGACCATTGAACTCCTTGCAGAAGCCCATGATGTTGACGCCGTGCTGGCCGAGCGCAGGACCAACCGGGGGCGACGGGTTCGCCTTGCCTGCGGGGACCTGGAGCTTGATGTAGCCGGTGATCTTCTTAGCCATGGTGACATTCTCCGCCGGCCTCGATGAGCCTGGTCATCTGTGCCGATTGCCCGGTGGGGCGGCTGCCGCTCTTGCAGCGTGATGATCCGCATCAGCGGATGATTGGTTTGGCGACGTCCCTCGACGTTCGCGTATCTTTTATGGGTGGCGACAGTTCGCCTATCGACTCGCCAGGACGCTTCGATCAAACGAAGCGGGCCGGCGATGGAAGCTCAGATGCGCTCGATCTGCATGAAGTCGAGCTCAACGGGGGTGGCCCGTCCGAAGATGCTCACAAGGACGCGGACCTTCTGCTTCTGCGGCATGACCTCTTCGATGACGCCACTGAAGTTGAGGAACGGTCCATCGATTACCCGGACGTTGGAACCCTCTTCGAAGGACTGCTTGGCCTTGGGGCGAACAGCGCCCTCCTCGTTGTCCTGACGAAGGCGAGCTACCTCTTTCTCCGGCATGGGCTTCGGGTTCTTGTCGTCGCCGATGAAGCCGATGATCTTCTGGGTGTTCTTGATGAGATGCCAGGTCTCGTCGTCGAGCAGCATCTGGACGAACATGTAGCCGGGCATGATCAGGCGGTCACGCTGACGCTTCTTTCCGCCAGCCAGCTCGACGACCTTTTCGGTCGGGACGAGCACTTCGCCGAAGCGGTCCTGGAGCCCGTGCTGTTTGATGCCCTCGAGCAGGAGCTCGCGCGCCTTCTTCTCCATGCCGGAGAGGGTACCAAGGGCGTACCAGTGCAGTTTGATTTCGGTCTCCACGAGGCTACTCCCGGGGCTGAGTTGAGGGGTCACTTCAGGAGTAGAAGAGGCGCGAGACGGCGCCCCAGACAAGGTCGAGTAGACCGAGGATGCTCGCGATCACCAGGGTCGTCACGATGACGACGAGTGTCGCGCGCTTGGTGTCTTTCCAGGTCGGCCAGGTGACCTTTGAAAGCTCCTGACCCACTTCCATCGCGTACTCGTGCACCTTCTCGTTCCGGCGAAGGTAGAGAGCGACGCCGACGGAGGCGGCCATCGCGAGCAGTTGCCCGAGGCGGAAGTTTGAGCCAAGGATCGCGAAGTTGGCGCTCGATCCGGCGACCTCGATGAGGGCCGAGAAGAGCTCGCCGAGGACCACATACAGGATGAGTCCAATCGCGACGAAGGAGAGATTGACGTAGCGTGCGACACTCATGGCGTCTTCATTGCTGCCCATGGCGTCCGCCACTCGCCGCGCAGACAGAATGGAGGCCGCCTCGAAAGGTGGCAGGCGAGACAGGGATCGAACCTGCGACCGCCGGATTTGGAGTCCGGAGCTCTACCTAGCTGAGCTACTCGCCTATCTGGAATCACGCTCGGGGTCAGGTGGTCCGTCGAGCGTCGCTGCCCCTGGTTGGGACCCTGGCAGGGTTGCCGGGGGACAAAGCCGGGGGACAATAGTGATCGGCCGCAGAGCCTGTCAAGCGGCAAGATCAGCTTGAGCTGAACTCGCGCCGACGGGCGTCCCGCGCGGCTGATCGTTACTTCGTCTCGCGGTGGATGGTGTGGCGCTTCAGGAAGGGGTTGTACTTCTTGAGCTCCATCCGCTTGGGAGTGGTCTTCTTGTTCTTGGTGGTCGTGTAGCGGCTCGGCGAGACGCCCAGCGCGCGTGCTTCGGTGCACTCGAGGGTCACGAAAACGCGATTTCCGGCCTTGGCCATGCTCATTCTCCCGTCGGGTCGGCGTTGTTGGCGCCGGCCCCTGTGTTCGTTCTGCCTGGGTGTCGCGGGCCCCCACCATCAGAGGAAGGGACCAGGTCACCCGGGCGTCATTTCGATATCGAGGTCTTCGTTTGCATTGCTCTGGTGCATTGCTCGGATGACTTCGTGGACACCGCGAATGGTGTCCAATTGACGAGCCGTCGGCCCGTCGGGCGGGCGCGTATACCCTCAGGCGTTCGAGCCGGTCAAGGGTGATCGGCAGTCTCACCCTTGCACAAACGAAAAAGGCCTCCAGTGGAGGCCTTTTCGTTAGCTCAGAGGGCCGGGCTATTCGTCCGGCGACCTCATGAGCGAATCATCACTCGAGGATGGTCTCGACGACGCCGGCGCCCACGGTACGGCCACCTTCGCGGATCGCGAAGCGGAGGCCCTTGTCCATGGCGATGGGCTGATGGAGGGTGATCTCCATGTTGACGTTGTCGCCCGGCATGACCATTTCGATGCCTTCGTCCAGCTTGCAGGTGCCGGTGACGTCGGTGGTCCGGAAGTAGAACTGCGGGCGGTAGCCGTTGAAGAACGGGGTGTGACGCCCGCCCTCTTCCTTCGAGAGGATGTAGGTACCGGCGCGGAACTTCTTGTGGGGCTTGATCGAGCCCGGCTTCGAGAGGACCTGGCCGCGCTCGACGTCTTCCTTCTTGGTGCCGCGAAGGAGGCAGCCGACGTTGTCGCCAGCCTGGCCGGAGTCGAGGAGCTTGCGGAACATTTCGACGCCGGTGACCGTGGTCTTCGCGGTGTCGCGGATGCCCACGATCTCGACTTCCTCACCGACCTTGATACGGCCGCGCTCGATACGACCGGTCACGACAGTGCCGCGGCCGGAGATCGAGAACACGTCTTCGATCGGCATGATGAAGTCGCGATCCACATCGCGCTGGGGCTCGGGGATGTAGGTGTCGAGCGCAGTGATGAGCTCGATGATGCACGCCGCGTCCGGATCTTCCGGCTTCGTGACGTTGAGCGCCTTGAGAGCCGAGCCACGGATGACGGGGGTCTTGTCGCCCGGGAAGTTGTACTTGTCGAGGAGCTCGCGGATCTCCATGTCGACGAGGTCGAGGAGCTCGCCGTCGTCGACCATGTCGACCTTGTTCATGAACACGACGATGTAGGGCACGCCGACCTGGCGAGCGAGCAGGATGTGCTCACGCGTCTGGGGCATGGCGCCGTCCGCCGCCGAGACCACGAGGACCGCGCCGTCCATCTGGGCCGCACCGGTGATCATGTTCTTGACGTAGTCGGCGTGACCCGGGCAGTCGACGTGCGCGTAGTGGCGCTTGTCGGACTCGTACTCGACGTGAGCGGTCGAGATCGTGATGCCACGAGCCTTCTCTTCCGGGGCCTTGTCGATCTGGTCATAGGCCGTGTACTTGGCCTTGCCCTTCATGCCGAGGACCTTCGTGATCGCCGCGGTCAAGGTCGTCTTGCCGTGGTCGACGTGGCCGATGGTTCCCACGTTCAAGTGGGGCTTGTTACGAACGAATTTCTCTTTTGCCATGTCGTGTGCCTCTTTTATTGGCGAGACCTTGCCGCCATAGGCGGAAGGCACTTTTCAGTGCGGCTCGGTTCTCTCTCGGGAGTCCGATGAGCCGCTGCTCAGCGGACTTCAGGAGTCATAAAGGACATCGTTGGGTCGCCGGGCCTCGAGGCGTCGCTCCCGGATGGGGGCGTGTCGAGGCATGTCTACGTGGAGCCTGCGATCGGGCTTGAACCGACGACCTCTTCCTTACCAAGGAAGTGCTCTACCACTGAGCTACGCAGGCGACTGGGAGACAAACGGGGAAGCGGGAAACGGGGATCGAACCCGCGGCCCTCAGCTTGGAAGGCTGATGCTCTACCACTGAGCTATTCCCGCAGGCGAACGAGTCGCTGCCGACACGGCTTCGACGGTCAGGTCGGGCCTTGTCGGAAGCGAGGAGTGGAGGGGGAAGGATTCGAACCTTCGAAGCCGTACGGCGGCAGATTTACAGTCTGCTCCCTTTGACCACTCGGGAACCCCTCCACAAAGACTACCCAACGATATCCGCCAGTCTCAGGTCGGGTGACCTGTGGTGCTGGCTTGGTTTGAAAAGAACCGGGAAACTGGAGAGCTGACGGTGGGACTCGAACCCGCGACCTGCTGCTTACAAGGCAGCTGCTCTACCAACTGAGCTACGTCAGCACGGGCCATTGGGAACGGCGCCGCGCAACGGGAAGCGCCTTATAGGGGAGACCCTTGCGGCTGTCAACGACGATATCGCACGCGCCTCACGAGCCTTCAGAGTCGCGTAGACCCTGCGTTTGCTGGCGCTGACGTACCACCTCGGCGAGTGCGATACCAGCGGCGACAGAGACATTGAGCGAGCGTATGAGCCCTGTCATGGGTAGTCGGATGGCGAGCGGACAGGCGCGGCGAACGAGCGGACGGATGCCGTCGCCTTCGGCCCCCAGGACCAGGACGAGGGGAAGTGAGCCCAGGTCGGCCTGCCATGCGTCCTGGGTCGCATCGTGGGACACGGCACACGGCCAGTAGCCCTGGTCGTGGAGGTCCGCCAGGGTGCGCGCGAGGTTCGTGACCCGAACGACTCCGACGTGGGCGGCGGCGCCTGCGGAGGCCCGCACGGCCGCGTCGTTGAGGGGAGCGGAGTTGTCACGGGGGACGATCACGGCGCCGACCCCGAAGGCCGCTGCGGAGCGTAGGATCGCACCGAGGTTGTGTGGGTCGGTGACCTGGTCGAGGGCGAGCAGGATTGGAGTCGTGTCGGGGTCGAAGGACTTCGGATCGGGGGCGTTGGCGATCTTGAGATCGGCCGCGATGCTGGCACCTCCCCGGCCGCCTGATCGCACACGCAGCTCGTCGCCCTGGGCCTCACGGATCGCGACGCCGGCTTTACGCGCACGGTCGAGGAGCCGCAGGGATTCCTGGTCCAGTCGTCCCTGATGGAGGATGCCACGAATGGCGTCGGGCGCCTGCTCTAGGACGTCCTGGACTGCGTTGACACCGAAGAGGCGCGTCATGGGTGCTCCGGCCGCGTCAGGGATCGGGCCGCGGCGGCGGGACCCGAGCATGCGAGATTCTCAGAGTCAATCGTGGCCTGTGTGTGTCGGCGGTCTGCGAGCGGATCTGTGATCGAACGGGGTGCATTGGGGCCATGCTTTGGGGGCATGTCCATGGACCTGTATGGAACCTGCGTTGGCCGCACGGCCGCACGGGACTATGGTGGTGCGATGAAGACGAAGCACGACGATCAAGAGCTGTTCGAACGGGCGATGGAGACGCTGGGCGTGAAGGGGCAACCCGCCAAGCGCCCCGAGAAGAAGGCGACGCCAGCGGTCGTGCCGCTGTTGCCCGATGATGACCTGGACTTCGATGCGCTGATGCGTGACGGGCGAGGTCCGGCCAAGCTCGAGAGGGCGCCTGCGAAGACCAGGAAGGCTGGGGACGCGGAGCTGAACGCGAGTGGGGTCGATGATGCGACCGCTTTGCGATCGGAGGGTAAAGAGCTTGTCGGCGGTGCGGTGCGCCCGGATCGGTTTGGGCGGGTAGATAACGCAGCCTACCTGGCGAGTGAGGCTGAGCGGGCCCTGTTCGAGCAGGCGATGACGGGCGGGGTGGTCGTGGCGGCGTCCGAGGAGGCCACTGCGAAGGAGACGAAGGCGCACGTTCAGCGCGCAGGTCCAGCTAAGGTCCATGTGGCCAGGGAGTCTCTTGCGGAGCGCTTTCGAAAACGTGAACTGGAGCTGGACGCGCAGCTCGATCTGCATGGGAGGACGAAGAAAGAGGCCGAGCGGCGGGTGCGCCTCTTCCTCGACGAGAGCGTTCGTGAGCGCTGGGAGCTGGTCGCGATCGTGTGTGGGCGCGGGGTCCATAGCGACGGCGGAGAGCCGGTGCTGAAGCCAGCTGTCGAACGTTGGCTGCGTGATGATCTGCGCCCAATGGTGCTGGAGTTTCGTGAGGCGCCGTCTTGGCTTGGGGGCAGCGGAACGCTTGTTGTACGCGTGCGGCGGGACGCGACCAGCTGAGCGCGTGCGCCGGGTCGGAGCGCCAGATCACGCTCGGAGATCGTGGCTGTGCTGAGCTTGGCTTCGGCTCCGACCATTAGCGTGTGGGGCTGGACGGAGACCGCAACGGGACCATCAGGTTCCAGGACGGTTGACTCGATCGGCTACTGGCGCGGGCTTGACCTGGCTTGTCGCGACGAGGGCAGAGGGCCCAGATCGGGGTTGGGCTTAACGACAAAACCCGGGTCCTTGCGGAGCCCGGGTCTGTCAGGGTTCAGGCCTTGCGGCCGTTATCAGAACCCGAAGTCGAAGTAACGGTAGAGACCGCGGAGGATCTCGAGACGACCGATCGACTCCTGGTAGGAGCGCTCGGACTCGGCCGTGTTCGACTGGAGGAGGCGCTCGAGGCGGCGGTTGGCGTCGACGATGATCCGAGCGGCCGGCCAGAAGCGGACGGTCTGCGTCTCGAAGTCATCGGCCGGGACGATGTCACGGACATCGAGGGCCGCGGTCGGGTCCTCTTCCGTGGGATCGAAGGCCGCGGTGTAAACCTTGCCCGAGAACGGGTCGGTGTGCGTCACGGTCTCGAAGGCCGGCGGGATCGACACGTCGCTGCCATCACCGGCAAGCCAGATGCGATTGCGGTCGATGAAGGAGCGGTCGTAGGTCCCGCTCATCCAACCGAAGCCGTAGATCGCAGCGATGGCGGGCAGACGGTACTGCGTGGTCGGGAAGTCGTAGAGCGGCTCCGGGTCGAGCGGGACGCAGTTCTCGTAGTGAGCGTCGAGCTCGGCCTGGGTGCCGAACCAGAGGCGCGACTTCACACCGCGAGGCGTGCCGTTGCCACCCTCGTTCGGGGGAACGCCGTTGTGCTCGATGCACCAGCCGTACATCTCGGGGCGACCCGCCATGATACCCGCGAACAGGTTGTGGACGCGCTGCGGCCACACCGAGGCGAAGTTCAGGCGGAAGCGCTTCGTGTCGTACATGCGGTCGACGCCGACCGTGAACATCGTCGTCGGGTAGCTCATGAACATGAGCGCCGCGAGACGGTCGTAGAAGGTACCGGCGCGATACGGGGTGTAGATGTAGCCCGAGAAGTCGTAGCTCGGGTAGATCGGGCGCGCGCCGACGTCCTCACGGACCTGGAAGATGTTCGAGTACTGGTTCGACCCGTTGTCGACGACCGGCTCGTAGGTGCCGCGGTTGCGGTTGTAGCCGTAGTAGCCGTCGCTCGGGCGACCGAAGATGTTCGCGAGGTGCTCGAAGATCATCTTCGCCGCGAGGGTGGCACCGAGGCCGCCGTTCTCGTCGAGGTGCCAGGGCTTGCCGAACTTGTTCTCCCACCAGTTGTTGTGGTTGTAGCGTGCGTAGCTCAGCGCCCAGTGCTCGAACTGCTTGCGGTAGCCGTACATCTCATAGACGACCCGACCCCAGTAGGACGTGCCCGGGTTGAACAGGTCGCTGTCACGCTTGTAGGCCCAGAACGGCCAGTAGGCTTCGTAGTCGGCGATCGAGTTGTTGATGATCTCGTACGGATCGATGCCCTCGTCCCAGGTCTGGCAGGTCGGGCTCGTCCAGTTGTACTCGTCGCTGCAGAAGCGATAGGGCACCTCGACCATGTCGGGCTTCGTGCAGAAGAAGCCGCTCGGGAAGGGCTGGCAGAAGGAGCCGCCGCCGCAGGCCGTCGTGTCATAGGGGCTCGTGTGCTGCGAGCAAGGACGCGTGAGGTCGGCGACCGACTCGGCGTCGACGATGCGACGATTGAGGATGTTGTCGACGCCGCCAAAGAGGTCGGGATAGTTCGTGTGGTGAACCTTCTCGAGGGCCTTGGCGAGCGGCTGGACACGGCGCGACTCGACCGGGAACTGGTCGGGGTTGCTGTTGACCGGGTCGTCCAGGTACTGCGACCAGGTCTCGAACGCCGGGGGATTCTCGAAGACTTCGACGAGCTCGCCGTAGCCGTAGAGGATCGCCGCGGTGTCGTAGCTGCCGAGGCCCTGGTAGCGAGCGTTGAAGGAGCTCGAGTACTCCATCACGGTCGACTGCTGGTACTCACGCATCTTGTTGACGGTCTGGCTCTGGGTGTCGGTGTCGAAGAGGACGAAGGGGTCCCAGCCGTTACCCGTTTCGCGGCCCTTGAGCTCCCAGTACTTCGGGAAGAAGTTGAGGGCGTCGGTCGACGAGGCGAAGTTGTGGCGGAAGCCGACGTTGTGCCCGACCTCGTGCATAGCGACCGTCGACCAGGTGCGGTCGAAGACGTCGAGGAAGGTCTTCTCACGGATCTCTTCGACGATACGGCGGGCAGCGATCTGGCTGGCCGCGACGCGGGCATCGGAGGTGTCGGTGTAGAGCGCATTGGGCGGCCAATAGACGAACGGGTTGATCTGGTTGGCCCGACGGATCTCCTCGCGGAGCTGGTCGAAGAGCGCACCAGCGCTGCACGGGGTCATGCAGAAGTTGCCCGAGACCTCGCCCTGGTCGACGAACTGGCACACCTGATTGGCGGTGCAACCGGAGTTGTCTTCGCAGCGGACCGAGGTCGGCTTCTGGAAGTTCGTGAAGTTGAAGACGAGGTCGGCGCCCGCATCCATCTCGGCCTTGAGGCCTTCGCAGACGGCAGTGTCGTACTGAGCCTTGTACTCGAAGGCGAGGCCGCGGAACGAGTCGTCGAAGAACTCGCGCATGCAGATGGCCTGGCGGCCGCGCTCGAGGTCGAGGCCCATCTTCCAACCGAGCATCTTGTCGGTGCCGAGGTTGGCAGGGTGGACGAGGTCGGTGAGCTTCTTGGCGTCGGCGCCCGTGACGGTGCCGAGCTTCTGGATCGGCATGCCGACCATGGCGGCCATGTCCTCGTTGAGCCACACGCTGCTGTACTCGTCCGAGCCGAGGAGGCGGTTCATCCGAGCCGACGCGAGGTCGAGGTCGGTCGCCTGGAAGCCCGAGGCTGCCATCTGTGCCGAGACCTCGGCACCGACGACGCCGGCCGCTTCACCGACGTACGCCGAGGCGTCACCGGAGAGCTTACGCGGGGCACCCTGGGTACCGGCGATCCGGCCAGCGCGCATCGCGGTCTCGATGTGACGGGCCTCGGTGATGTCGCGGAAGTTCTGCACGCCGGCCGCATACTCGATCATGTCGACCGCGGTGCGGGCGCCCTGACGGAGGTTGGCGGTGTACTGGAACGCGTTGGCGTGGACCGTCTCACCCGTGATGGGGTCGGCGTGCATCGGGCCGTAGCCGTAGAGGCCGTACTGCACCGGCTCGTTGATGGAGGACAGGATGTTGTAGCGCAGGTCGCCAAGGCGCTTCTTCTGGTCCATGTCCTTGCACCAGAACGAGTTGGTCTCGGCGACGGGCGCGTTCGGGTCGACGGCGCGAGCGGCGTCGGCCTCGGCCTGCGAGTTCTCGCAGACCACGAACATGCGGCCTTCGGTCGTCTGACCGTCGGGCAGGGTGACCGTGTATTCCTTGTTCAACCGCTGCTCGACGGTGAGCTGGAACGGCTCGTTCCACTGGCGACCAAGGTCGTTGGCGCCGCGGATGAGCTCGCGCGGGAAGTTCTCGGACAGGTAGTAGACGACCGGGTTGGGCTCCATCTTGGAGTAGTCGAGCTTGCCGTCGGCACCCTCGATGTACTCCTTCCAGATGCGGAAGCGACGGATGTAGCGGTCAGCGCCCGTGAACGTCTCACCGAAGTTCTCGTCGAACTGGCCACGGGCCGAACGGTAGAAGCCGAACTTGTTGAGGAGGTGGTCGTTCCAGTCGAGCGGCTTGTAGGTGTTGTTCTCCTGGACACGCATGAACGACGAGCGGATGTGGATCTCCTCTTCGTCGCACTCGTAGTAAGCGCTGTTGAACCAGGGGTAGAAGAGGCAGGTCGGCACGTAGCCCCAGCCATCGAGGTACTCGCGCGGTGCGGTCACGAGGCCGCGCACGACGAAGTCGATGTAGCCGGGCTGCATGCGAATGCGTAGCTCTTCGGGAGCCGACTCGCCCTCGTAGACCGTCATGGTCGCGGGGAGCTGAGCTCCGAACTCCATGTCGGCGTAGTTGCTGGCGGTGTTGGTCCCGAAGTCGACGCGCATGTAGTCGCGCTCGAACCAGAACTTCTCGCTGCCGTCTTCGACGATGACGTTGCTCTCTTCACCGGTGAGCGTGTTGTACTGGCGTCGCACGTCATAATGACCACGAAGCGCGTACTTCTTGATCGGGGCGGCGCGGTAGACATAACGCGTCGCCTCGACCACCGTCCCGTCAGACAGGGTCTTCTGGTAGGTGATGGCCTTGCCGTCCTTGTCGAGGAGCGGCACGTCGACGTCGCTGCGCACGCCCTGCTGGTCGGCGCCGCGCACGGCCTCATAGGTGCGATAGAAGACGAGGCTGTCCTTCTCGACTTCCCAGATGCCGCGCTCCAGGCTCCCCTGGAGACCAGGGAACACGTAATGCGACGCGTACGGCGCACGCACGATCGTGCCGAGTGTGTACCACTCGCCCTGGAGGTCGGTCTTCTTGATGAGGTCGGGTTGGACCCGGTTGATCTCCTCGGGGTCCGCGCATCCCTGCGTCACACCTGCAAGCGAGCAGGCGGTGACGAGCGAGGCGAGGGCCATGGAGAGCCGGGAGAAACGGAAACTCGGATTCGAGGTGCTGTTGTTGTTGCTGACCCGCATGGTCGTCTTCCTTCCTTTCTCAGAACCCGAGAGTGCTGGTGCCATAGACATGGTTGAGCATGCGCAGGACGTCGAGGACCTCGCGGACCTCGCCCAGTTCCTTCTGCAGGCGGGCCTTCGTGACGGGGTCGGACTCGACACTCCAGTCGTCGGCGAGGTCCTGCGCCTTCAAGAGGAGCTGGGCCGCGACGTCGACCTTCGGCTCACCGAGGTCACCGTAGTTGGTGGTGTAGGCGACGTAGACCTTGCCGCCGATGGGATCCTCGAAGCGGATCTCGGTCAGCTCGGCACCCGGGTCGTTTTCGAACTGGGTAGCCTCACCCTCGAGGAAGACCGCCATGCGGTCGATGAACTGCGGGTCGAAGCCTGCCGGCATGAAGGCGAGACCGTAGAGAGCCGCGTAGAGCTTGAGCGTGAAGTTGTTGAGCGCCGGCACGACCGGGGCGCTCGTCGAGGCGGAGCCCGAGAGGCTCGGCGGAACGTAGCGGCCCTGGATGTTGCGACCGGCGTAGAAGTCGAGCTCACCCGCGACGACGCCGCCGAGGAAGTTGTTGAGGTCGTCGGCGAAGACCGTGTTGTAGCCGAGCGAGGTACCGACGCCGATATTGATCTGCTCGCCGACGTAGGTGTCGACGAAGTAGGCCGTCGAGTCGGTCAGCGTCACGATGGCCGCGAGCTTCTCCCAGAAGGACCCGAACCAGAGGGGGTGCTGGTAGTAGTAGTAGCCGAGGTCGCTGCCGAACTGCGTGTACGGGAAGCGCCCCACGCCGAACGGGATGCTGAAGTCCGAGCCCGGCTCGTCCTGCTTGAAGCTGGTGTTGACGTAGGCGCCAACGGTCGCGTCGAACTTGTAGGATCCCGGGGCCGGTGAGGACAGGGTGTCCTTCAGGCGGGCGAACGTGTCCTTCGCGGCGAGCTCCATCGTGCGGCCACCGAGCGGCGACTGCTTCCAGGACTCGTACCAGGAGTAGCGGAAGAAGTAGTTGTCGTAGAGGGCGTAGTACATGCCCACGTCACCGAAGACGCGCAGGTAGCGGTCCATGATGCGGGCGTAGTAGCCCATCGGGTTGCCGTAAGAGCCGTAGTAGAGGCGCTCACGCTTGAAGGCGTCGAAGACGTAGTAGTTGCTGAGCTGCTCGACGGCGCTCTGAGCCATCTCGCCCATGTCGATGCCCTGGTCGAAGTAGTAGCAGCCCATGTTGCCGCGGTACTCGTCCGAGCAGTAGGCGTAGGGCACTTCGACGTACTGCAGATCGATGTACTCGCGCACGTCGTTGATGGCCATCTCGCGCTGGTACTTCACGTGGTGGTACGGCAGCGGCGTGCGGTTCAGGTTCTGCTCCACGCCGATGTAGTGCGTCAGGTAGTTGAACGGGTGGAAGGTGCCGGTGCCGCGTGTCGGCCAGAACTCACGAGCGTTCTTGAAGAACGAGTACTGGGCCGGGGTGGCGCTGTAGAGCTCGGCGGTGCGAGCGATACGGGCGTCGACCTTGGACGAGTCGGTGTAGGTGTCGACGAGCTGCGTGTAGCCAAAGCGGATGGCGGCGTAGTCGTACTTGCCGAGGCTATGGATGTCGCCGTTGATGCGGCCCATGTAGTCCATGACGGTGGTGTACTGGAACTCGGTCCGGCGGTTGGCCTTCTCGTTGTCAGTCATCCACGGGCGGGGAGCGAACTGGGCGTGCGGCTCGTAGCAGCGGTTCTCGTGGCAGACCGCGGTCTCACCGCACTCGCGGTCGCGGGTGCAGGAGGGGACCGACTCGACCGAGAGAGCGCAGGTGCCGGTCGGGACGAGGGTCGAGAGGCCGGCGCCCGAAGGTGCCGAGCAGCGGTTCGCCGAGCAGAGGGTACCGGCCGGGCAGTCGCCGTCGGCCTGGCACGCCTTGATGGCGCAGGTCTCGCCGCCGAGGTCATCGCACCAGTTGTCGTTCTGGCAGAGGATGAACTCCTTCTCGCGGATGCCGTAGTACTCGTCGTGGAAGTTGAAGACGTCGGTCGAGCCCGAGAAGTTGTGGCGAAGGCCGACGGTGTGGCCGACTTCGTGCTCCAGAACACCCTGCAGGATGCGACCGCCGAGGTCCTTCTTGATCTCTTCGGGGGTCTTGCCCGAGTTCTTGTAGTCCTTGGCGATGCCGTAGATGGCGTCGTCGGCGAACTCGGCGAGGTAGAGGCAGTGCTTGCCGAGAAGCTGCATGCGCTCGTGCTCTTTGCGCTGTGCGTACTTGGTCGACCAGGTCGTGGGCGAGAGGGCCTTCCTGAGGTCGCCGTTGCTCATCGTGCCCTTCGGGTCGATGTGGTTCGAGGCGAGCTTGATCTCGTCGTTGATCAGGAGGTCTTCGATCCAGGTCCCCGAGACGCGGTTGAGGCGGTCGTGGAAGAACTTCGGGTCGACCTTGGGCAGCGAGGCCTCGAGGCCGAGACGGAAGCGGGCCGGGTCCTTCTGGAGCTCGAGGAGCTCGGGGAAGTCGTAGTCCTTGAGCAAGCGAGCCGGCGCCTTGAGGCGCATCTGCATGGCGCGGTGGAAGTCGGTGTCGACGGTCTGGAGGTGGTCGACCGGGGCCTGCTCGAACTCGGTCGGGAGCTCGTGGCCGTGCTCGTGACCGGCATGGTCGCCAGCCGAGAGCGACCCGTAGATCGAGCCGGTGTTGGCGTTGCCGTCGTCGACGTTGGCGAGGTACTCGCGGATCCAGTCACCGGTGACGACCTCTTCCAACGTGAGGTCGCCGTTGACGAGGTCGATGATGTCCTTCGCGTACTGGGCGTAGGTGTGCATCGCGCCGCCGTAGATGTTGGCCTGGGCGACGATGATCTGGCCGGTGTCCGGGTCGGCCTGCGACGGGCCGTAGCCGAGCGGACCCGAGCGCTGGGGCTCGTTCACCCAGTAGAAGTAGGAGTAGCGCGAGTCGCCCATCTTCTTGGCTTCGGTCGGGTGCGGGACGAGGGTCGCGTCATTGCACGGATTGTAGGTACCGCGGGTGTAGCGCGCGTCCCCGTAGAAGGTCGCCTTGTCCGCATCGGGCACGGTCTGCAGGCCGGCGATGGGGTCGAACTTGTTCTCGCAGAGAACGAACATCTCGGGGAGCTCGCTCTTGATCTGCACCATGCGGAAGCGGTCCGCCTCGGTCACGGTGGCGCCCCAACCAGCGCACACGCCGATGGTCTCGGCCTGGTAGCAGGAGAAGTCGCCGCGTCCGCCGGCCCACGAGATCGTCGCGCGCTGCTTGTTGCCTGACGTCGACTGGTAGCCAGTGCTCTCTCGGTAGTTCAGGTTGGTGCCAAGGCGGATGCCCTGGACGCCGAGGTCGATGGCCGGGCGGCCCGACGCGGCGTGGATTGCGCGAACGCCCTGGGTCGTGCGGGTGAAGCTCTCGCCCACGGTGACGACGTCAGTGCCGTTGAAGATGACGAGGTAGTGCGAGTTGGCGACGATGTCGGTGACCGTGCTCGCGAGTGCCGCGCCGCCGGAAGTGGCGGTCACCTCGATCGAGGAGCCGGCCGGGACGGCCGCGTAGAAATTGGCCGAAGCGGGGTCGTCGATGTCGAGGTCGCGGGTGGCGTCGTAGCCGCCGCCCGGGATGCTCACGCCATTGAGCGACACGCCGACGTCTCCCGCGCTCGGAGCGAGGTGGACGAAGCGGACCCACGCGTGACCGGCCGGGAGCTGCTGGCGGATACGCGAGGGGAAGTTGTCATGGGTGAGGACCGTCGCGTCGCCGCCGAAGACGAGGGTCGACGAGCGGACGACCGCCGTGGCGAAGCGCTCGCTGACGGGGGCGCCGTTGTTGAGGCAGACGCCGCCGGAGCAGGTCTGGCCGAGCGCGCAGGGGGTGTTGGCGTTGCAGGTCACGGGGGACGCGCAGTAGCCGTCGCCGCCGCAGGTGCCGGCGCCGCAGTTGGCGTCGGTGTGGCAGACGACGCCTTCGTCGATGACGGTCACGAGCTTGTCGCTCACGAGGTCAGGGGTGGCGCACTCGGCGTGAGTGGTGCATGCGCGAGGACGGCCAAGACCCTTCTCGTCGTACATGAGGAGCCAGGCGACGGCGTCCTTGAAGACGTCCGACCATGCATCGGCTGAAGCGTACGCGAAGGACTTGTAGTCGGGGTGCCAGTCGGCGTTGAGGTGGTAGATGATCGGGCGCTGACCGCGCTCCTTGAACGGGATCGGGGTCGGAACGGCGCAATAGCCAGCGCCAAACCAGGTCTCTTCCTTCTGGCAGCGCTCACCCGCATCGCGGTTGCAGTCGCGGTCGACCATGCACTCGACGGTGACGTCGGCGCCGGCCTCGTCCTTCGGCTTCTGGAAGGTGTAGCTCTTGTCCCAGAGGTTCCACCGATTGGCGAAGGATACGGAGCCCTTGTAGGTCGAGCCCCAGTCGTAGTCATAGGCGTAGCGATCGGTCGCGAAGTAGCCGAAGCGGTCCTGGTGCTCGTCATTGTGGTAGCGGAGCGGCTCGTAGTCGCGGCGCGGGTCGAAGCGGCGGAACGCGTGGCGGACCTTCACCTCGGTCTGGGCGCAGTCGAACTGGCTCAGGTCGTAGATGTTGCAGCGGTCCTGCGCGAGCGACCAGGTCACCGTGCGGATGACGTAATCGAAGTAGCCACCGTTGGGGTCGTTGTAGAACTCGTCCGGGTCCCACGGACGCTCTTCGCCGACGAAGTAGCTGTCGCCTCCACCCTTGAGGCTGAAGAAGAAGTCCTGGATGCCCTGGCGGTGCCAGGAAACACGGATGTAGTCCCGCATGTACCAGGGACGGTCGCTCGTGTTCTCGACCACTTCATTGGACTGGGCGCCGTTGAAGGTGTTGTACGAACGCTGAACGTCGAAGTGGCTCTCGATGGGCCAGCGCGCGACGGGCTGCCCGACGTAGAGCTCGATGAACTGGTCGCGGTTCTCCGAGTCCCAGTACTTGCGGATGGACTGCTTCTTCCAGTCCTTCTCGGTCCCCTCGATCGTCTCGACCGTGGGGTACGCGACGAGCCAATTCTCCTGGATGTCGAAGATGATCTTCTTCGTGCCACCGAGGAACGGCTGCTCGCCGGCGAAGCTCACCGCCGAGCTGTAAGGCACGTCGATGGTCGTCTGCATGTACATCCAGACGCCTTCAAACATGGACTTGTCCATCTTGTAAGGCGACGTACGGTCGACGAGACCGACATCTTCGACGCAGCCCGAGGTGGAGCCAAGACCGGTGACGGCGATGAGGCCGGCGGTGATGGACCACACGAGCGAGCGCGCTCTCTGTGAGATGCCTGGCGAGGCCAGGCCGCCCGCCGTCGCGGGACGCGGCCAATCGTTGGTGCGGGAACCAGAAGACATTGCAGGAACCTCCACTGACCGACGGGACAATCGGTCATGCTGCTCGGAACTAAGGCCGACGGAATTGAACGTGCTCACAGGGAACCGGTGACCGACAAGTTGATGCTCGTGATGTTGTCGGACGCGCGCGAGAAATCGAAGATGACGGGGAAGTCGTCGCCAGCGGCGCCAAAGGGCTCAGACGTGTCGGTCATGAGCGAGAGGCCGAAAAGGAGGTGGCGATTGGCGACGTAGGTGAGGCCGAGCGAGCTCATGAGGCGGTCGCGCTGCGAGCGGCCCGAGGTCGCATTCTCAGACGAGAGGCTGTCCTTGGGGAAGGAGCGGACGCCGAACGAGTTCGAGAGCGACAGGCCGAGCGAGAGCGAGAGCTCATCGATGATGGCCCACGAGATGTTGAGGCTGTTGGTGACCGAGAAGGAGGTCGCACCGGCGCCGCGAAGGTAGACCTCGGGTCCGCGCCGCTCACTCTCGAAGCCGAAGTTCGGGTTGTCGTCGCGACCTTCGATGCACTCTTCGGAGTCCTCGAAGTCATCGCAGTCGAGGGTCGGGGTCGCGGTCAGGTTGAACGACTTCGAGAAGCCCAGCGAATAAGAGAAGACGATCGGGCCGACGGGCAGCGACGCATTCATGCCCGCCGAGAGCGAGAAGAGTCGGTTCTGGAACTGGCTCGCGAGTGAGGTCGGCAGGCCGAGGCGGAGCGACCCCGAGATGTTGAAGCCCGAGTCGTCATCATTGAAGATGCGCGAGTGGGCGAGACCGATGGAGATGTCGCTCAGCAGGAACTCGTTCTCGGGCAGGGCCGTGTCGAAGCCGAGGACCTGGTACCAGGTGAGGCTGAGTCCGGCCGTGAGGCGCAGCTCCGGGGTGAGCCGGTAGAACGCGCTCGGCGCGAGCGAGGTCACGACGAGCGGGTTGTCTTGCGGGTCCGACACGAAGGTGCCGATACCGACCGAGGTGTCGAGCGTGAGCGACCCGCCGAAGTCGGCGCCGCTCATGATGGGGGACTCGCCCGTGGTCGTCAGGACGGTCGGTGCGGTCGTCGTCGCCGCAGGGGCTGTCGGGGCCGGCGTGACCGCGGCCGAGCCTGGAGCCGATGCTGTGTCGCCGCCGGACTTGGTGTCCTCGTCGACCTTACCGACCTCATTTTCGGCCGGTGCGGCGATGGCGTTCGTCGCGAAGAGGGCGCCCACGACCGTGGGGATGAGCCAGGTTGCCCTGAGGAGGGGTCTGGGAATGCGGGTATCGAGCAGCCTGTTCTTCACGTCCATCCTCGTGCGGGGGCCGGCGGAGCGCGGAAGCGGGCGTATATGCAGCCGGGTCCCCCGATGTCAAGGGAAAGGCTGGCTTAGCCCGCGCCGTCGCGACGCGGCAACCGAGGGCGGACTATGCTCGATAGCTCGCCTCACAACAAGTCGAAGGTGGCTTAGAAAGCCATCGGCTTTATTGGATAATTCGCCCGTTCGCGCAAAGGAACCGCGGGTTTCTGGAGGGGTGTGGATGGTACTATCCTCAAGGGCGAGGCGGGCGTGCGGTGGTTTCCTCCAGCGAACCCTGGACCCCCTGGGACAACGTGCGTAAACAGTCCTCGCACAGGGTCCTGCGCGACGATGCAGGACAGCCGGCGCGCTAGAATCCCCCGAGGAGGTCGCTTATCTCCACCGCAGTGTCAGGTCATCTCGTCGGGCTGAAGCCGGCACAGAAGCACGCCCTGGAGCGGGTCTACCGACGTCAGGTCCCCCCCTCGGAGGTCATCACTCTCGAGCTCGCGACCTTCCTCGCCGAGATTTCCATCGAGCTGCGGCGGCAGGTCGGCGTGATCATCGATAGGCGCGGACGCATCCAGCACGTCATCGTGGGCGACCACGAGCGGCTGTTCTTGCCGGACCTCGGCCGCCAGCGTTCCGGGCGGTCTCGCTTGAGGGGTGTGCGGCTCGTCCACACCCATATCGGTGGCGAGCGACTGACCAAAGACGACCTGACCGACCTCTCGAAGCTACAGCTCGACTTGATCGCCGCCATCCAGGTGGAGTCAGGCGGGGTTCCCGGCACGATCGAGATGGCGCACCTCGTGCCACCCACGGACGACGGGGCGCTGCTCGAGGTGCGTGAGCCGGAACAGCTCCATCGCCTGATATTCGACTTCGCCCGCTTCATCGACGAGCTCGAGGGGCGGTTCGCGAACGCTCAGAAGGGTGTCGAGGTTCTGGATGGACACGTCCGGGCGATCGCCGTGCATGTGACGCCGGGGTCGACGCGCAGCTCGGAGGTCGAAAGAAGCCTGGGCGAGCTCGCCGAGTTGGCAAGGACGGCCGGGGTGGCTCTCGTCGAGTCGATCGTCCAGCGCCGGCCCAAGCCCGACCCGAAGTACGTCGTCGGTCAGGGCAAGCTGCAGGAGCTGGCGCTCGCGGCGCTGCACCACGATGCCGACATGGTGATCTTCGACCAGGACCTCACGCCCTCGCAGGCGCGTTCTATCGCCGAAAGCGTGGAGCTCAAGGTCATCGACAGGACCCAGCTCATCCTGGACATCTTCGCGCAGCGGGCCAAGAGCCTCGATGGTAAGCTGCAGGTCGAGCTGGCACAGCTGAAGTACACCCTGCCGAGACTCGCGGGCAAAGGCATCGCGATGAGTCGGTTGGCCGGCGGTGTGGGTGGACGCGGTCCGGGCGAGACGAAGCTGGAGATCGACCGACGGCGGGCCAAGGACCGGATTACGCTGCTGTCGAAGAAGATTGAGGAGCTCGGTCGTCAGCGTGTGCAGCGACGGCACAAGCGTGGGCAGGGCAATGTGCCGGTGGCGGCGATCGTCGGGTATACCAATGCCGGCAAGTCCACGCTTCTCAACACGCTCACCGGAGCGACGGTGCTGGCTGAGGACAAGCTGTTCGCGACGCTCGATCCGACGGCGCGGCGCCTCAGGTTTCCCAACGAAGTCGAATACGTACTGACCGATACGGTGGGCTTCATCCGAGACCTGCCCGAAGACCTGGTCGCAGCATTCAAGGCCACGTTGGAGGAGCTCAGCGAGGCCGATGTGCTCGTGCATGTGGTCGACGTGAGCCAGCCCGGATGGGACGAGCGAATGGGGGCCGTGGACAAGATCCTGCGCGAGCTCGAGCTGTTCGATACGCCGGTCATCCTGGCCTTCAACAAGATCGATGCTATGGAGGACCCGACCATCGCGGTCGGTCTTTGTCGGATGTGGAACGCCGTGCCGGTCAGCGCGCTCGACAAGGGGACTCTGCGCCCCCTGACCGATGCGCTGATGCGCTATCACCACGAGCGGCCGTCGCAGCGCCACGAGGACGCTGTGGTCATCTACGATGTGGTCGCGCTCGAGGCCGAGGACGGATTGCTCGAGGCGACCGTCGCCCCGTGAGGTGAGGTGCGGTCCCGCTCCAGCTCAACGAGCATGGAGCCGGACCACGACCTGAGGCTCAAGGGTTCGGCGCGGGTGCCGGGGTCGGCGCGGGTGCCGGGGTGGGCGCGGGAGTCGGCGTCGGCGCGGGAGTCGGCGTCGGCGCAGGAGTCGGCGTCGGGGCAGCGGCCTGTTCGGCGAGCCACGTGTCATACCGCTCGACGATGACCTTGGAATAGGCCTCGCCGAGGAGCTCGAACTCGACGATGATCATGAAGCGTTTGGAGGAGAGCTGCTCGGCTGTGAGCTTGCCGGCCTTCTGATCGGCTTCGGCTGCCGCGAGCATGGTCAGGCCCTCGCTCGCATTCTGGGCGAGGAACCCGAGCGTGATGGGGCCGCGTACCGGCGGCGTGCCGGTCTCGATCTCGCCGAGGAGGTCAGCGGCCGACGGGTCCTCGGGCTTGGTGAGGAGTGCCGCCATCGCTGTCAGCTCCGGCCGGAGCGCTTCAAGGCGAGTGGTCTTGGCGCAGAGGATGGCGATGGCCTTCTGGATGCGGTTGCCGCTCGTGAGCATATCCTTCAGGACCGGCTGGACGAGGTCGGGCTTCTGCAACGCTTCGAGGTCGAAACAGAAGTCCAGGACGGACTTCGCCGGGTCCTCCGCAGCCTCACGATATTTGCGGTCCTCGGTGAACAGGGCGAACACATCGCGCAGGCGGTCGGCGCCGGTCAGCGTGCCGACGTTCGCTACGGACAACCAGAGATCCTCGGCCGTGCCGCCCTTGGCGAGGGTGAGGAACTGGTCGGCGATGAGCTTCTTGGCCTCGGCGCTGTCTTTGATCTTCGGAGACTCGAGCATCGCGACGGCCGTGCCGAAGTAGGCGTCGCGCACCTCCTGCTCGAACGCCTTGTTCTGGTAGAACTCGAGCATGAGCACCGCGACCGAGGGGTCCTCTAGCTTGCGCAATGTGTCCAGATAGAAGGGATTCGGACCGTAGACGGGCAGGTACTTCTTGAAGCCCTTCAGGAGTAGCTGAGTCGCTTCTGTAGTCTTCGCTGCAGACAGGTAGCGCACCATCTGCTCGGCGACGAAGCCGTGCGAGAGCAGGATGGCAGCGGGCTCGAGACCATAAGGCCCGAGGTCGGAGACCTGCCCGGCGGAGATGCGGGACTCCAGCTTCTTCTTGAGCTCATCCGCAGGCGTGTCCCAGCTGATGTCGGCGAAGGCCCATTCGGCGACGATCTTGCGCACGGCGTCGACCTGCTCGGGCGGCAGGTAACGCATGAGCGTCATCGCGGCGTCCTTGGCCTGGAGTTGGGCCGTCGACTTGGTCTTCACGTGCTTCATCAACTCATCGACGAGCTGGCGCGCGAGGGCGAGGCGATCAGCCTCGTCCACGATCGGGTCGATCATGCCGCGGACCCGAATCTCGTGGCCCTTTTCGATCACGACCTGGAGCGCGCGGACACGTGTCGGCATCGGCTGCTTCACGTCTTGGATCACCGTCGTGATCTTCTCGAAGCCCACGTCGTTGTTGGTCCACTTCTGCAGGTCGGACTCGGTGATGGTCGAGTCGCAGGCCGCCAGGGCCAGTACGATGACCGGGATCGCGCGCAGGGCTTTCGGGAGCTTCATCGGACCTCGTTGGCCGAGTCAAACCGGCTCGGGCACGCGTTATGATCGACCGCGACGGCGCGAGCGTCAAGCAAGGCCTTGGTCGAAGGTAGGGATGTATGTGCGAATGCGAGGCGTTCGTGCAACTGGAAGCAATGGTCAGGGACTGTTATGGTCCCGCGTCGCTTTGCGCGGCGGTCACCAAGAACGGCATCAGCGGGTTTTTAGCTCCTGAAACGAAGAGGCCCGTGGTGCGTAAGGACAGGTCCACGCGGCTCCGTAGTCGGACGCGAGGCAACGAAAGCCTGACTCGGGAGGGCGTATGGCACGCAACGCGGAGATGGACGACCTCGACGATGACGACACCTGGTTCGACAGCGACTCGCCGATGGGGCGGGGCCGAGGGCGAAGCAGGCTGAACCTCGTCATCCTCGCAGGCATCGTCACGGTCGGTGTGGCCGGATATGTGCTCGGGGCCTTCGCGGCGCCGACGGTTGGGCCGGACACGGCTGGCGAATCGATGCGATCGAGGGCGAGGGCTGCTGAAGGTACACGCCCGCTGTCTGGGGCGATGCTCATCGAACGACTCGACAAGGCCTCGCAGACGGGGGCGATGAAGCCTGCTGTCGTGGCGGCACCTGAACCGCCGAAGGTCGCCGAGGTCCAGCCGGAGCCGCCCGTCGAGCCGGAGCCGCCCGTCGTGGCCGAGGTGGTCGCAGAGCCAGCCAAGCCGGCGAAGCCGACGAGATCGAACGACACCCCGGCGGCAAAGCCGGTCGAGAAGCTCCCCGACCCGCCCGTCGCGGTGGTGCCACCCAAAGATCCAGCGGCGGAGCCGGTGCCGACGAGCGTCATCGAGCAGGCGTTGATCGACGGCAAGAAGCACCTCGATGCACGGCGCTGGGGGGATGCGAAGCAGGCCTACGAGCGAGCTCTCGCGGCGGCCCCGGGGAATACGAAAGCGCTCTTCGGGCGAGGGCGCGCGTCGTTCGAGCTGCGCCAGACGGCCGCAGCGATGAAGGACTTCGAGGCAGTCCTGGCAGCCGAGCCCAGCCACCCGAACGCGTTGCTCATGGCCGGGTCGGTGTCGCAAGAGCTCGGTCGTAAGGACGATGCGAAACGTTTCTACGAGCGCTATCTCGATGCCTGGCCGACCGGTCGTCGCGCAGCCGAGATCAAAGGGCTGCTCGAGCGGCTCTAGGATCTAGAGCGACGCTGTCGCCCGATGCTCGGACCTGGGTCACTGCCAAAGCCCGGCAGTGACCCAGCAGCTCAGAACGGCACGTCGTCGTCGAAGTAGCCCGGGTCATCGCCCGCTGGGCCCGGAGGGGGGCCGGGATCGGGGGCGCGCGCGCCGCCGGATCGAGGAGGAGGAGGAGCCGCCGCAGGTCGGGCTGGTGCTGCACCGCGGCTCTGACCGCCGCCGCCACCACCACCGTAGCCACCGCCGCCACCACCGTAACCGCCGCCACCACCGTAGCCACCGCCACCAGCGCCGCCGCCAGGACCACCGCCGTAGCCGCCACCGCCGCCGCCGCTGGCGCCGAACTCCTCGGCGCTGGTCGGCTCACCGCGTCCGCCGCTGTCGATGAACACCATCTGGTTGGCGACGACCTCGGTCGAATAACGCTTCTGGCCCGACTGCTGGTCATCCCACGAGCGGGTCTGGATGCGCCCCTCGATGTAGACCTTGCGCCCCTTCTGAAGGTAGCGCTGCGCGAGCTCGGCCAGCTTGCCCCACAGGACGACGCGGTGCCACTCGGTGCGGTCCTGGCGCGCGCCGTCGCGGCCGGTGAACGACTCAGAGGTGGCGATCGAGATGGTCGAGACCATCTGGCCCTGGGGTGTCGTGCGAACCTCGGGGTCAGCCCCGAGGTTGCCGATGAGGATCACTTTGTTGACGCTGCCAGCCATGGTTCATGCCTCCGCGGAAACGAGCTCGAGCAGGGTGAGTACACCAAAGCCCGTGCCACCGCGCGGCACTCCGGGCTCTGGCTTGTCGTTGGATGCGGGCCCGGCGATGTCGAGGTGCGCCCAGGTCGCCTTTCCGACGAAGTCCTGAAGGAAGAGCGCCCCGGTGATGGAGCCGCCCCAACGCTCACCGATGTTCTTCAAGTCGGCGATGGGGCTCTTCAACATACTCTTGAGCTTCTTCGTGAGCGGCATCGCCCAGAAGTCCTCGCCCGCGCGCCCTGCCGCCGCTTCGATTGCAGCGCGGAAGGCATCGTCATTGGCGAAAAGCCCGGCCGTGAAAGGCCCGAGGGCGATCATGATGGCGCCCGTCAACGTCGCGAGGTCGACGATCTTCTGCACACCGAGCTTCTCGGCGTAGCTCAAAGCGTCGGCGAGGATGAGCCGCCCCTCGGCGTCGGTGTTCATGATCTCGACGGTCTTGCCGTTGTGCGACCGGATGATGTCACCGGGCTTGTAAGCGTTGTGGCTCACGAGGTTTTCGGCCGAGGGCACGATGCCGTGCACGATGACCTTCACGTCGTATGCGGCGAGCGCTTTCATTGCACCGATGACCGCGGCCGCCCCGGCCATGTCGATCTTCATGTCCTCGAGCGCGCCGGTCGGCTTGATGTTGTAGCCGCCCGAATCATACGTGAGACCCTTGCCGACGAGTGCTATCTGCGGCGTCGCGTCGGTAGCGTCCTTGGGGCGGTAGGTCATATGAATGAAGCGCGGACCCTCGCTACTGCCACCGCCGACGGCTGCGAGCAGGTTCATGTTGCGCGCGCGGATCTCCGCCTCGTCGAACACCACACACTCGAGGCCCTCGGCCTTGGCCACGGCCTGAGCCGCTTCGGCCAGCTTCTGCGGAGTCATCGCAGCTGGCGGCGCATTGACGAGGTCACGCGCGAACGCGACGGCCTCGGACGCAATCACGGCACGCACACGCGCGGCTTCGAGCGGCGCCAGGTCAGCACCCGGGCACACCAGCGTCACGGCCTTCAGGTGGCGCTCGGTCTCCTTCGGGTCCGTCAGCCATTCCGTGTAGCGATAGGCCCCGAGCACGACACCCGACGACATCGAAGCGACCGCTGCTGCGGCGTCGACCAGGTCGGCCGGCACGACGACCGACAACGACCCGAGATGCCGCTTCTCGGCTTCTTCGGTCGCCAGCGCGGCAAACTTCCGGAGCTCGTGCGCCGTCGCGTCCGCCTTCTTGCCGACGCCGACGACGAGGATTCGTTTGGCCGCGAGGTCAGGCGTGTGCACGAGCAGGCTCTTGCCCGACTCGGCCGTGAACCCCTCTTCGGAAGCGATGGACGTGAGGCGCCCCTGGGTCAGCGCGTCGAGCGCGTCATAGCCAGGCCCGCGGTTGCCATCATCGGCATAAGCCGCGACCGCCACGAGGGGCGCTGCGATGGCCTGGATTTCGCTAGATGCGAGCGCGACGTTCATCCCCACCTCGGTCGACCGTGGTCCCTCGCCCAACCTTAGACAACGAGCCCGGTGCGCGAGTGGACTGACATGCGCCGGCACCCGGGGTCGAGTCGCGGCGAGCTGCGCCGGCGGTCCGCTCGGGTGCGGAAGGGTTGTCAAACCACATCCAGGCGCCGCGGGCAAGGGTCGCCGCCGCTGTTGACGCGTTTGCCTGCTTCCGGCATCAGCTCCCCATGACGAGCCCCGTAACCCCCTCCCCTGCTGTCGACGCCACCACCACCGAGGCCGCGATCGCCGTCTCGAGACCGCATGGGAGCACCCCCGAGCCGCGCCACACAAACCCACGCACCGCCCCTGTCGTCGTCCAGAAATATGGCGGCAGCTCGGTCGCGACCCCCGAGAAGATGCAGGCCGTCGCGCGTCGCATCGCCGACACCGTCAAGGATGGCAAACGCGTGTGCGCCGTGGTCTCCGCGATGGGGAAGACCACCGACGGGCTCCTGCAACAAGCCAAGGGGCTCTCGACCAACCCCAACCCGCGTGAGCTCGATATGCTGCTCTCGACGGGTGAACGTGTCTCGGTGTCGCTGCTCGCCATCGCGCTCGGTGAGCTCGGTATCGACGCAGTGTCCTTCACCGGCTCGCAGGCCGGCATCATCACCAACACTCGCCACAACCGCGCGCGCATCGTCGAGGTGCGCCCCTTCAGGCTCCTCGACGAGCTCGACGAGGGCAAGGTCGTCATCGTGGCCGGCTACCAGGGCGTGTCATACAGCCGCGAGATCACGACGCTCGGTCGCGGTGGAACGGACACCACGGCGGTCGCGCTCGCGGCCGCGCTCGACGCCGAGTACTGCGAGATCTGCAGCGATGTCGATGGGGTCTACACCGCCGACCCGCGGCTCGCACCTGACGCTACACGGATCCCCGAGCTGTCACACGATGCCATGGTCGCCTTGGCGCGCGCGGGCTCGAAGGTCCTGAACCAGGATTGCGTCGAACACGCCTCGCGCCACGGCGTCGCCATCTTCGCCAAAGCGACGGCCGCCCCACGCGACGACGCCGGCACGGTCGTCCGTAAGAACCCGGTTTCGGAGCCCAGGCTTCTCACCGCAATCGCCCATCGTGAGCGCTTGCTCGAGGTCTTCATCACGGCGTCGGGTGGACCGCGTGACATCGGCGACGAGCTCGCACTGATCGAGGTCCTGACGAAGGTCAACGCGCTGCCACACGCTGTCTCGACGGGCCACGACGGGTCGATCTACGCCCAGATCCCACCGGAAAACTGCCACCGGCTCGACGTCCTGCGTGATGCCCTCGCTGTGCGATTTGGCACACGCGCATCGATCCGCGACGACCGGGGCTCGGTGACGCTGGTCGGCCCGGGCCTCGGCGAAGCGCCCGATGTCGTGACGAAGGCCATGGGCGTCCTGCGCGCTCTGAATGCGACCGACGTGCACACGGCCCTTGGCCCCCTCGAGCTGGCCTTCGTCCTGCCCCGACCGCTGGTTCATGCCGCCGTTTCGGCGCTTCATTCGGCGCTGTTCGCTTCCCCCCGCACCTGAAAGCCAATACAACGGTCGGGTCTGCTGTCACGCGAGCCCATGAACCATCGACCCAACGACTACGTCCTTGTCGCCCTCGCCGCTCTGGCCGGGCTCTCGTTCGCATGTGGTGACGGCGGCGGCGCGACCGATGTCGGCCCCGACACCTCACAGCCGGACACCACCGTCAACGACACCTCGGAACCCGACGACGGGCGCCCGGGCGCCAACAACCCGCCCGAGCTCGAGCGTGTCGGCGACCGCAAGGTCTCGGTCGGCAAGACGCTCTCCATCACGCTCGCCGCGCGCGACGCCGACGGTGACAAGCTGACGTTTTCAGTCTTTGGCAATCTCCCCGAAGGCTCGCGTTTCGACAAGACAGCCAACCGCTTCGAGTGGGCCCCCAAAGAAGCCGGCAGCGTCGTGTTCCTGACGTTCGTCGTGTCCGATGGCACCGACTACGACCGCGAGACGGTCCGCATCGAGGTCGTCGACGGGCAGACGACCAACCCACCCGAGTTCGTCGACGTCGGGGACCAGGTCGTCCCGGTCGACACCGCGTACGAGTTGAAGCTCGTCGCGACCGACCCGGATGGCGACGGCTTGACGTATGGCCACGAGGGCACTCTCCCCGACGGGGCAGCCCTCGACGCGCGCACGGGCTCGTTCACCTGGACCCCGACCGCGACCTTCGCCGCCGCTCCGGTGCGTGTCACTTTCACGGTCAGCGATGGCACCGCGTCCGACTCGATGGCGGTGCGTTTCATCGTGGACGACGGCAGTGCGACGGTCCCGAAGCCACCGGTCTTCCAGACCATCCCTTCGCAGACGGCGCGGGTGGGGCAGGCCCTGACGCTGACCTTGTCGGCGACCGACCCGAACGGCGATGCAGTGACCTATGGCACCCAGGGTGTCCTGCCGGCCGGGGCGACATTGGACGGCGCCAACTTCCGATACATCGCCCCCGAGAGCGAGCTCGGACGCACCTTCGAAGTCGCGTTCACGGCGACCGATGGTGTCTTCGTGAGTGTCTTGAAGGTCAAGATAAGTGTGGTGTCCGGCACGACGACGACCTGCACACCCGACAGCTACGAGCCCAACGAGGACATCGCGTCGGCTAAGACCATCGCGGCCGGCAACATCAACGCCGGGCTCTGCGAGACCGAGACCACCTACGACAGCGACCATTTCGCAGTGGCCGTCGCGGCCGGCGAGGAGCTGCGGGTGACGCTCAACTTCGATGCGTCGCTCGGCGACGTGGACCTGGCGTTCGTCGATGCCTCGGAGAACTTCCTGGCCGTGAGCGAAGGCGTCACGTCGGTCGAAGAGGCGCGGTATGCGGCACCCTCGGCGATGACCGTCTACGTGGTCGTGTTCGGCTACGGGCTCGAGCCACTCAAGCTCGAGTACACGCTGGATGTGGCGCTCGCGACCGCGACGGTGTGCACGGACGACACCTTCGAAGACAACGACGCCCCTTCCGCGGCGCGTCCGCTGACCGAAGAGGCGCAGAGCGCGACGCTGCAAATCTGCCCGGGCGACGCGGACTTCTGGACGTTGCAGACGGCCTGCGGCGAGCGCGTCGAGGTCTATCTAGACATTGCGGGCGAGGCCGACCTCGACCTCTACCTGTTCGACAATGCAAGTGGCGACGGCGAACCCGTCGCGTCTGCCATCACCGAGGACGACTTCGAGATCATCGACCTCGCCTCGGCGCAGAAGCCTGGCACCTGGCTCCTCGAGGTGTCTGGCTATCCGTTCGCTTCGGCGTTGTCCCCCTACGAGGTCTTCGTCGACACGACCGGCGGCTGTGACGACGACGCGCTCGGTAACCCGACTCGCGGCAGCGCCGAGGCGCTGGCCATCGATGGGCCGGCGCTCACCGACCTCACCGTGTGCTGCGGCGAGGATTGGTTCTCGATGCCGCTCGCGGCCGGGGCCGAGGTCCTCATCGACCTCACGGTAGTCGACAACAGCGGTGCAGTGGGCCTCGTCGCCTACGCACCCAACGGCACGACGCAGCTCGCATCCCGTACGCCCAGCGCCAACGGTGGCCTCGTCATCTTCTCGGCGAGCGCGGCCGGCACCCACTACTTCAAGGTCATTGGCGAGGCAGGGGCGCGTTACGGCCTCGAGTGGGACGTGAGTGCCGGGGCCTCGGGCTGCACCTTCATGACGTGTGGCTTCGGCGAGGTCTGCGACACCTCGTCGGGCTTCTGCGTTTCCGACCTGTGTTTCGACGACGTCGATTGCCCAGCCGGCTATTCGTGCCGCGAGACGTACTGCGTCAACAGCTGCGCTTCCAACAGCCAGTGCCGTGCGGACTACGCGTGCAAGACCTTCCCCGATGGCAATTTCTGTGGCGCTTCCGGCAGCGGAATGACCGGCTCCAATTGCCTCGACCACTCGTTCTGCGCATCGAATTACGGCTGCCTCCTCCCCAACCGCGGCGGCTATTGCGCCGAGGTCGGGTGTGGGAGCTGTGATGCCGGCACGAAGTGCGCTTCCGTCAACGGCCAGAGTTTCTGCGCCAAATCCTGCAACACCGGGGCCGATTGCCGGTCCTCGGAAGGCTACATCTGTTCCGCGGAGAAGACGTGTCTGCCCCAGAACCCATAATCGATCACGGCCACGGCGACTCGAGGCTGCTCATTCGCTCGCCCTACACGACCACCTTTGCGCACATGGGCGAGGTCTACGTCTATCACGACCTCTACGGCTACATCATCAAGATGAGCCCGGATATCCTTGATTTTCTAAATGCTTTCAAGGAGCCCATCCGCCCTGACGAGGTGTGCAAGACGTACGCGAACGCCTTCGACGAGCAGACCCCGGAGGCCTTCGTCGGTGTGTTCTTGCAGTTCGGTTGCCTCATCAAGCCGGACCACGACCAGGTCAACGACCTCTGGGGGATGATCCCCGTCAAGGGTCGCTGGAACGTGTGGAAGCGCGAGTCGGACGGCGGCATGACCTTCTACTGCGCGTGGGGTGACCACGAGCCGATGAAGTGCCGGCTGAGTGCCGCCGAGGCCGCCGTGTGGTGGCAGATCGATGGCGAAAAGACGTTGCAGGCCGTGCAGTTCGACGCACAGGTGCCAGCCGACGTCGTGCTCGGCATGGTGAAGAAGCTCGGCCACCACAGCGTGCAGGCGCTCAAGTTGTCGGCGCTCGGGATGCGCTTCTACAAGAAGAAGCCGACCATGAAGCCGCCGTACCTGACGTCGACGATGCCCTATGCGCGCTACGAGCCGGGCGTCGACCCGTTGCCGCGTGCGCTCGAGGCGTACTTCTCGCCCGAGGGTTATTACCGCGCCGAGGTGGATGACGCCGACCACCAGTTCGACCACGAGGAGACGACACTCGCGCATCTCTTCCGCGAGCCGCATCCGGCGCTCGCTGGAAAGAGCTACGGGCAGAAGCTGGCCGAGGTCCTCATCAGCCGGGGCCGCGTGCCCGACGGCGAGGTGAAGGTGCTGGAAATCGGTGGTGGCCTCGGCTTCATGGCCAAGGCCTTCGTCGAGACGCTGCAGGCGGCCGGTCGGCACGTGACCTACCACATCATGGAGCTGTCCCCGGCGCTGGCTGCTGCGCAGCGCACCCGGTGTGAAGGTCTGCCGGTCACGGTCCACATGGGCGACTGCCTGACCGACGCGTTCCCCGACACGGGTTATGACCTCGTGCTCTCGAACGAGATGATCGGCGACCTGATGGCCGTGAAGCTCGACCACGACCGGTTCGGCATGGGCGAGGGCGACATCGACGACGACAAGTTCGAGGCAGGTCTCGAGGCGAGCGGCGTCGCGGGCCAGTTCATCAAGAAGCACGGCATCCCGATCGGCGACGCGCCCAACCCGTTCTATCTCAACATCGGCGCCTGGCAGTTGGTCGAGCGCCTCTTCGAGATCATGAAGCCGAACGCCACGGCGTGGATCACCGAGTTCGGCGACATGGGCAAGTGGCCCATCCTGTCGACGCACCTCGACCACCCCGAGCTGTCGATCCACTGGGGTCAGCTGACACTCGTCTCGCGCAATACCGGGTTCGAGACGGAGTTCGAGTTCGTCATGGACACGCTCGAGATGCAGCGCGACGTCGACGGTCTGCAGACGACACGCAGCTATTTCCGGGCACTCAAAGGGCTGCTCGCCGAGTACGGCATCAACCTCGAGAAGGTCGGCTATACACGCCCGATGTTCAACGCCCTCATCGGCGATACCATCGCGCCGGGCGACATCGGGGAAATCGGATTCGAACGCATCGAGGACCGCCTGATGGGTCTCGTGCCGCACGAGTTCAAGGCGCTCATCCTGCGCAAGCCGGTGACCGTCGACGCCTGATCTCAGCGGTCCGGCTGCAGTGAGTGCTCAGGGGCGACCGAGTCCGTCGGTCGTCCCAGCAAAGTCCGACAACCCGTTGGAAGTTAGCAGGAATCTGCTACGCTTCGGCGGGTTGTCGCACTTGGGGCGACGGCGCCCCTCTCCGTCACAGAGGACACTCACATGAAGCTGCGCTACTTCTTAGTTTTCGCCTTCGCCGGGCTGACCGGCTGTTCCGCCTTCGAGTCCATGATGGCCGCGGACAAGGCCGTCACCGGCGCCAAGGAACGCCCGCTCGCGGCCGTCGCCACCGCCGCCGGTGATGACACGCCGGGACACTGCTGCGTCAACGGCGCCTATCACTTGTGCCCGAATGCGGGTGCCGCGGCGCAGTGCCTCGGCGAGCCGATGCAGCTCTCGTCATGCCTGATGGCTTCGGGCTGCGACAACGCGTGCAGCTCGGAGTGTCTGAACAAGTACGGGCCCGACCCCTCGTCGTGCCAACGCGACCCGAGCCAGGACGCGACCTGCGACAAGAAGTAGTCGCTGGGCCTCGGCGTAAACAACGACGCATGGGTCACATCATCGGAGGTTGACCACGAGGGCCGTCTGGGTCTAGGACTTCGCCGAAACGATCAGCGGCAGATTCAGCTGCGTGAACAGCCACGCGTCCATGAGTCGCCGTCTTGCGATCGGGTTCGAGGAGGTCACTCATGAAGCTCATCCGTCGGGTCGCCACTGCCGCCGCCCTGTCCTCTCTCATCGCCTGCCAGACGACCGAGCCCGAGAGCTCGAGGTCACAGGTCGCCCAGGCCTTGCCGGCTCCGGTCGTGTCTCTTCCTGTCGCTCCACCAGAGGCTCCCGCCCCGACCCAGGTCGAGGCGCAGAACCTCCAGGGCGCGGCCGCCGCCGGCGCCGCCTCGAAGTTCGCAGCCTGGGGCGCCGTGCACGCGCTCGTCGGGTCGACGGTGAAGCTCGGGCGCCTCATCTCGGCAAATGAGTCGATGGCCCTTACGGCCGACAACCTCGTCGGTGTGACCACCGATGGTGGGACCTCGTGGGGCTTCATGCGCCACGACAATGGGCTCGTCTTCGCCATCGCCGGCAAGGCCTCGGGCCCGTTCCTCGCAGTCGGCAAGGCCGGGTACGCCTCGCTCTCGAAGGACGGCAAGACCTGGACGGACCTCGCGCGCTTCACGAACGAGGACCTCATCGCCGTCGCGGTCGGCGACAACGGGATCATCGCCCTCACCAAGAGCGGCGGCTTCTTCGTGCGCTACGGTCTCGATGGCAAGACGGGCGAGCTCTACGCCTTCCCCGACAAGCAGAAGGCCAAGGACGTCTCTTTCGCCAACGGCGCCTTCTACGCGGCCGTGGGCAAGGTCCCGCTGACCTCGCTCGACGGGACCGTCTGGGCCCCCGACACCGCCCCCGCGGTCGTCGCGATGAAGACCTTCCCGACCGCTCAGGGCAACTGCACGCTCGGCCGCGTCGAGAAGGCGACCGGCGTCGTGTGCGACGTCAAGGGCCAGGCCCACGGGGCTGGCAACGCGGTCGTCGTCGTGCAGAAGGACGTGTTCTTCACGTCGACCAACGCCGGCTCTTCGTGGATCGCCGCGAAGGCCCCGTTCGCCGCGACCGGCATCGTGGCCGCCGGCTCGAACCTCGTCGCCTACGGCGGCGGTGGCGCCATCGCGACCTCGAGCGACAACGGCAAGAGCTGGGCCTCGGCCCAGACCGAGCTTACCAAGCCCTACAAGGCCGCCTGGGTCGATGGCCAGACCGTGATCCTCGCTGGCGACGGCGGCGCGATGGCGCGCTCGACCGATGGCGGCGCGACGTTCGCGACTGTCGTGACCCCGCAGACCGGTGGCTTCAAGCAGGTCGCCAAGCTCGGCGACGGGCGCCTCGTGGCATCCGTTGGGGCCAAGGCCGTCGAGTCCGCCGATGGTGGCGCGTCGTGGGCCGAGATGGTCGACACCGCACCGCTGGCCGAGCTCGTGCCCCCGGCCAAGGCCGGCAAGTGTGATGCCCGTATGCCCGCGGCCGGCGAGATCTGCACCTTCGCGAAGACCGTCACCTCGCCGGTGGGCCTGCCCAACGCGCGTGGCGTGACGTTCATGGGTGACCTCGGCCTCGCCTGGGGCGACTTCGGCCTCGTCATGACGACGACCAACGGCGGCGCCTCGTGGAACGCCCAGTCGGGCTTCGCCATCAAGGGCCTCTCGGCCTTCGTCGTGCGCGACGCCATCGTGCTCGGTATCTCTGGCAAGGACGTCGTCTTCTCGAGCGACAGCGGCAAGACCTTCGGTCGCCACCTCCTCCCGAAGGAGGCCGGCACGATCTACTCGGTCGAGATCACCCAGGGCGGCCAGGCCCTCTACGCGGTCGGCTCGAACGGGACCATCGCCCGCGCGTTTGCGAGCGCCCCGGACAGCTGGCAGATGCTGGATGTCGGCAATGTCGCTGGTGGCGGCAAGAAGGTCACGGCGAACATGGTCGCGCTGCACGAGGTCGGTCAGACGGCCGAGGCTGGCGGGATCCTGTTCGCGGTCGGACAGCGCGGCGAGCTCTTCCGCAGCGAGAACCGCGGTGACTCGTGGACCCCCGTCGCGACCGGCACCCCGCAGCCCATCCAGAAGATGGCCGCCGACGGCCAGACGGTCGTCGCCGTGACGATGTCGGATCGCCAGGGCGGCAACCTGCTCCTGAAGTCCGACGACGGTGGTCGCCACTTCTACGTCGCGCGTGAAGTCAGCCACCAGGGCTCGGTCGACACGCTGACCCTGGCGGGCACGACGCTGACCTACCGCGACCGCGTCTCGAACGACTTCGGTGCCACCTGGACCAAGAGCGAGGGCCAGTACTGGGGCAACGCCGTCCCGGTGCAGGATGGCTCGAACCTCTCGTTCGTGAACTTCACCTCGCGCTATGTCCGCGACACCATCTACCTCGTCGGCGCAGAAAAGGACGACTGGGTCATCCTGGACGGCGTGCAGACGAAGCTCGCTCGCTTCGAGTGTGCCAAGGACAGCGGCTGCTGGATGTTGCACGCTGGTCAGGTCTTCCGCCCGCTGTGATGGTTCTCGGGCGTGTTGACCCACGCCCGCTTCAAAGCTTCGGCCACGGGTGAACCGCCCGTGACCGTCCTCCTCAGGGCGCCCCTGCGAACATGCAGTGGGCGCCTTGTCGTATCGTCCGGCTTGGTGCATGAATCGAGTGCTTCGGGGGCACGACCCGCCGGACCAACTCGAAGGTGAACCATGGCTGGACGATTCTTCTGGTGCGAGCTGATGACGACCGACCTCACGCGCAGCGTGGAGTTCTTCGCCTCACTCCTCGGCAGCGATGTCCTGCGCCCCGACGACGGCTCGTCGACCCTGTTCCTCGCCCCCAAGGGCACGGAATCATTGCAGTTTGGATTCGTCCCCATCGAGGCGGCCGGCGGCGCTCGCAGCCACTGGATCGGCTACCTCGCGGTGGACGACCTGGACCGCGCCATCGAGGTCACGCGTGACCATGGCGGGGACCTTCACGTCTTGTCCGACGACGACCCGAACAGGGCGTCGACCGACCCGCGCTTCGCCATCATCACCGACCCGACGGGCGCCGTCCTCAACGTGCACGAGGACGTGCCGATGGCGGCTTCGGATGACCTGCCGGAGCTTGGGCGCGTCGCCTGGCTCGAGCTGCTGACGAACGACCGCCCACGCGCTGCCGCGTTCTATCGCGAGCTCGTCGGCTGGGAGATCGGCGCCCCTCACGACCGCACGGACGAGGGCGTCGCGCACGCTCTCTTCCATCACGAACGTATCTTTGGCCTGCTCCGCGACATGCCGCAGGGCAGCCCGGTATCCCCCCACTGGACCTTCTTCATCCGGGTCGACGACCTCGACAAAGCCATCTCGGATGCCAAGGCGCTGGGCGGCTTCGTATACGAGGACCCGGCCGCGGTGGACGGCGGGCGACGGGTCATCATTCTCGACCCGACGGGCGCCCCGGTCGGCCTCTGGGCAGCCCTTTGAGAACGATCGGGCGATGAGCGTTCCGGGGCCCGGCGACGAGTCCCCAAGGGCCACGATCTGTCGAGCGTGCATGACCCGTGAGTGCTGCACTCGCCCGGTCGAGATCACCATCGCCGAGCTCGGTGCGATCTCGCGCACACTCGAGCTTCCCCCGACCCTCTTTGCAGAGCTCTCCGGCGACTCGGCCAACCCAACGGTCCTGCTCGTTCGCCGCGCCGGCACCTGCGTGTTCCTGCTCCACCTCGCAACCCACAAACGCCTTTGTGGACTAGGGCCCCTGGCACCGCTGGCGTGCCGGCGGTATCCGACAGAGCCGGGCCCACAGACCCATTGTTGGCGAGCCTGGTCGGACGACGAGCTCCTCGACTCGAAGCTCGCCGCCGAGACACAGTCGGCTGCCGCCTCACAAGCGGGACGGGTCTCGCGTTGGCAGGCGCGCCTTGCGACGCGCCACCATGAACTTGCGGACTCGATGGCGCTCGACGCGTTGCTGTCGCTGGCCGCGGAGCCCGACCCGTGAGCCTCCCCGAACCGCGCTCGAGTACCGGCTGCGCAACCTGCCCGACCTCGCGGTGTTGTGTCGCTTTCGACCCGGAGCTCACGGGCTTCGACCTCGTCAGGCTCATGTCGATGGGCCTCGCCATCGACGACATCGCCGAGCTACGACCGACCCGAGCCGACCAGGCCGGTGCGGACGCCATCATGCTGGGCGACCTCTGCGCCTGGGACCTGCGCTTGCGCCGGACGGGCGAAGCACTGCAGGCGACGCGCGACTTTCCCGACCCACGACTCGACCCGCGCCGCTGCGGCTTTCTCGTGACGTTGGGTGGCCGCTCTCGTTGTGGGGTCTATGGCCTACGCCCGATGGCCTGCCGCTTGTTTCCGAGCGCCATTACCCCGCTCGGGATCTTCGTCGACACGCCAGAGGCGATCTGCCCGCCGAATGCCTTTTCGCAGGAGCGCTCCGACCTCGCGACGCTGGCCTTTCTCCATCGCCGCGCGGCCCTCGAACGCGACGCCTTCAGGCTCTTCCTCGTCGGCTGGAACGCCCGCGCCTCGAGCGATGTACCCCACTTCTTTTCGGCGCTGCTCGCCTTCACGCGTGCATTCGCCAACGGCGACCTCGCCGACCCAACGACCTGGCCCGACAAGGTCCGGGCCTCCCTCACGTCGAACTGAGAGCACGCAGATGGCCTTCCCCCACCCCTCTCGTGACAAGCTCGGCCGCCTCATCTTCGGGGTCGGCGCTCGCGCCTACGACGTGCTCACGGCCCAGCCCCATTGGCGCCGCCAGATCGCCCGGCTGCTCGACCTGCACCCACCCACCAGCCCCGAACGTGTCCTCGACCTCGGTACAGGCCCGGGCGTGTCGGCCTTCGTCCTCGCCGAGCACCTCCCACCCGGGAGCCGCGTGACCGGGCTCGACCTCTCGCCGCAGATGATCGACCGCGCCAATCGTCACCACATAAAGCTCGCACACCTGCCGGTCGACTTCCTCGTCGCTGATGCGTCCGCCCTTCCGTTTCCCGATGCCAGCTTCGATCGGGTGACCGGCCATTCGTTTCTATATCTCCTGCCCGACCCGGCTGCGGTCCTGCGCGAGGTCACGCGTGTGCTCAAACCACGCGGCGTCGCGACCTTCATGGAGCCCGCCGAGACGGCCTCGTTGTTGTCCGCTCTGACCTCGCTCGACGCGCCGCTGCGTGAGCTCGCTGCGACTCCGAGCGCGACGGTCCGCTTCGCGACGTCGATGGCGCTGTGGCGCGTCGTGTCATCGACGCAGACGCGCATGACCCCCGAGCGCCTGGCCGACCTGTTCGCCGCAGCCGGCTTCGCGACGTCGCTCACACGATCGACGCTCGGTGGCCTCGGGCTTCATGTCCTGGGCCGGGTCGCCGACGATCGTATCCGCCCCGCCTGACCTTTGGCGTCGGCACACTTCGACTCGAAATCCATACAGCAGAGTGGACGAGCTGAGGCGATACCTTCAAGGTCAAGATTCTCGACCTTGAAGGTATCCTCGACTCATCAGGTCGGTCGTCGGTCTTGCTGGCGGCCGACCTTCGTGACGGTCTCGGCGCTGCCCTCGGCCGACCCGAGTCGGCCTTGTCCGGCGGTCGCGACCATGTCCTCGTGTTTTCCGAGATAGCTGCCATCGACGTCATTGCAGGCGTCGGCGTAGGTCTGGTCGTCCCACTGCTGAACCAGGAGCCCCTGCTTGCGCAGGTTGGCGATGTGGAGCTTCATCTTGTGGAAACGCTCCACCGCCTTGTCGATCTCGGCCTTGTGCAACCCCTGGGGGTCGCCGTTCTGCGGCGCGATCGAGGCTCGGAAATCGTCTTCGCTCATGTCGCGGATGACGTTGGCCGTCGCTGCGTCGATCTGCTTGGGCAGCCCGCAGAGCGCCGCGCCGTAGCCGGTGCCCGACGCGCTCTGGTGGTCCCACTGGCCAAAGGACAGGTCGTTGTCGATCCCCTTCACGCCGCCCGTCTTGGGGTCGTAGAAGATGTTGCCACCGTGGCGGTCGACCTGGCCGCTGAGGTAGTCGACCACCCCGAGGTTCGCCATCGCGCGCTGGTACTCGGCCGACTTTGCGTCTTCGACCTGGGCGAGGTCCTGGCTCACGAGCTCGCCCTTCTTGTCGGTCTTGTTCTCGACGAGTGCACGCCCGCCGACCATCGCCGAGACGTTGCCGAGCTGACCCTTGTGATGGGCGAAGGCCTCGTCCGCGATGACATTCGTGCCCAGCGCCTTGTCGAGCCGCGAGGTGGCGACTGCGCGCGCAGCCATACGCGGGTCCTGGGCTTCCACCGCTTCGAAGTTGCTGACCATCTTCGTCGGGTCTTTCTTGCTCGGCCGCATCTGGTCCTGGCCCGCCTCCTTGTCGATCCCGGTCTTGCCCGCCGCGCTCGCGCCTTCGGTCTGGCCGACCTTCCAGAATCCCTTGGTCTCGGTGCCGCCGCCGATCCCCTGCTTGTACTCGACCTTCGACACCTCGTTCTTGGTGCCGGCCTTGAGCTTCTTCGCCGTGCTCTGCCCGAAGAAGTCCTTTTTCTCGTCCTTGTCGGTCAGCACCGGGGCGGCCGCGGGCACCTGGAATCCGTTCCCCGGTCGTTGCGTCGGGGCCGCGGTGGTCGGACGCGCCGGCGCCTGAGCGGCCTGTTGCTGCGGCAAGCCCGGGAGCGGCGGCATCATGCCGGGCAGCTGGGGCAGCGGCGGCATCATGCCGGGGCGCTGGGGCAGCGGCGGCATCCGAGCTGGGATCTGAGGCAGGGCGGGCATCTGCCCTTGCAGCGCCGGGCTCAAGGCTCGGGCCTGCGCATCGAAGCCAGGCTGACGACCCGGCATGAGCGCATTGGCCTGGCTCTGAAAACCCGCACCCTGCTTGGGGCGTTTCTCGTGGCGGTTCTTCTTGCCCTCCTCGAGGCGCCGGGCGTTGTTCTTCGACTCTTTGGTCTCTTTGGCGACTTGCGGCATGTGACGAATCCCGGCGGCATCTAAGTTTAAGAAGCGCTGTGACGTGGTTTGAGGTGACCGCAATGGGCGTTTGCACGCATCGGTCGGTCCAAGCGGTCAAATTGGCGATACGCAAGAACCCGGCGGGGCCCGCCAACTTTTCGATCGTTTCATCGCAGGCTTGTTTGCCGCCGCCAGCTTCGCCAGGTCGCAGACTTATCCAACGCATGATGGCCTCGGCCTGCACGCCATCGGTAACAAATAAATCTGGACAGCCCCATTGACCGGGAAGCGCTTGCTCACTATTGGTGAGCGACTGCTTACCGCACGCCGCGGTGCACCCGGAGAACTGATGTCAACGAGGGACTTGCTGGTGGCCGCTACGAGCCGCGTTCTGCGCCGTGACGGCCTCGCGCGACTGAGCACCCGCTCGGTCGCTCGCGAAGCAGGCGTGTCCGAGAGCGCGCTCTACAAACATTTCGCCACAAAAGAAGAGCTCCTCCTCGCCACCATCGACGACCTGGTCGCGCCCTACTCGGCCATCACGGCCGAGCTCCCTGCCAAGATTGGGCTCGGCTCCGTCGAGGATCTCCTCTGCGAGCTGGCGGTCTCGAACTACCACTTCGTCCTGAAGGCCGGCCCCATCTGGTCCTCCCTTCACGCCGACCCGCAGTTCCACCAACGGTTCCTGGCGCTCCAGCGCGAACGCGACCAGGGCCCTCACCACTCGATGCTGCTGCTCTCGCGCTTCATCGGCGCCGAGCAGCGCCTTGGCCGCATCAATGCCGACCTCGCGCCCGACGCCGTCGCCGACCTCGTCATGGCGGTCGCACACTTTCACGCCAGCCTCGATGCAGGGACCGGTCGCGACCCAACCCTTGGCCCCGATCGCGTCCGCGCCACGCTCCTTGCCGCCCTCTCGGGCCTCCTTCCCCGACCCGACCGCGAGCCCACGCCATGACACCTACCCTCGCATTCGCCATCACGCTTGCCTCCTTCACCGCCCTCACCTTCCACTTCACTCACCCCACGGCCCACGCGGCCCCCACACCCGACCTGGCGGAGCTCATTCGCCAAGCCCGCACCCACGACGCCTCGCTCGCCGCTAGCACGGCTGACGTGACGGCCCGCGAGCGCGCCCGCGACGTGGAATCCGGCGCCCTGTGGCCTCGCCTCGAAGCCACCGTCGGCTACACACGCAACCAACACGACGCCACCGTCACCTTCCCCGATGGGGCCGGCACCCGAACCATCACCATCACCCCGTTCGACCAGCTCGAGGCCAACGTCCGCCTCACCATCCCGCTGCTCGACCTCGGTCGCCGCGCCCGCCTCGACGCGACCGATCTACGCGTGGCCGGGACCCGCGACACCCAGACAGACCAGGCGCGTCGTACCGACGAGCTCGTCGCCGCCGCGTATTATCAAGCCGTCTTCGCGGCCGCCCGCAGAGCCATCGCCGACGCCGACCTGCTCTCGTCGCAGGACCGCAAGAACCGCATAGCGACACGCCAGGAAGCTGGCTTCGCAAACCCCCTCGAGCTCGCCACCGCCACCGCCGACGTCGAGCGCGCTCGTCGCTCCATCTCGGACGCGGACTTCGACTTCGAGTCGGCCCGCAAAGACCTCGCGCGCCTCACCGGGCTAGCCAGCGATGCCATTGCCATCGCCCCGACCCCTGCGCCTATCCAAGCCCACGACCTGCCCTCACTCCTCGCCGCCGTCGATACGCTGCCGTCCATCCGCGCCGCGAACGCCGAGGTCACGGCTCTACGCCGTGAAGCCGAAGCCGCACGCCTCGACCTCGTACCGACGGTGGATGTCTTCGTCGCCGACCGCCTCACCAACGCCTCGGGCTTCGGCGAAGCCAACACGTTATCGGCCGGTGTCACCGCGCGCTTCGCCCTCGACCTCCCGACGCTTCGCCGCGACGACGAGCTCATGGCCCGCGCCCGCGCCGCCGAGCTCCGCGTCGAAGTCACGCGCCGCGAAGCCCGACTCCGCATCGAGCGCCTCCACCTCGAATATGACAACAGACGCCAACGCGTCCCCGCCGCCAGCGCCGAGGTCGCCGCCCGTGAGCTCGCCGTGAGCGAAGCCTCCTCACGCTTGCTCCAGGGCACCGCCACCCCGCTCGACCTCGCCATCGCCGAGCGCGACCGGCTGTCAGCACGCCTCGAGCTCGCCCGCACCGAAGCCGAGCTCGGCCTGACACAAATCCTGCTGATGCTTGCCGCCGGACTCGACCCCATCGACCCGATCGACACCAGCGGCCACGCCGACACTCCCGTTCCCACTCCCTCCGGAGGTCCATGATGAACCTTCGACGTCACCGCATCGACCCCACCTCACCCATCGCCGACCGCCTCCGACGCGCCCGCAAGGGCATGCTCGCGCGCACGTTTGCGACCATCGCGCTCGCCTTCCGCATGATGTTCCACGACAAGCCCAAGCTGGTCGGCACCACCCTTGGCGTCGTCTTCGCGGTCGTCCTGTCGGCCCAACAGCTCGGCATCCTGTTTGGGCTGCTGCAGAAGAACACGATGTTCGTCGACAACGCCGAGGCCGACATCTGGATCACCCCGCCGGGCACGAACCAACTCCAGCCCGGCAAGCGCCTCTCGGAATCGATCCTCGTCCAGGCCCTCACCACCCCAGGCGTCGCCACCGCTGCACCCCTCATCTACGGCACCGGGTCCATCCAGCGCCCCTGGGGCGGCTCCGAGCCACTCACCATCATCGGCCTGGAGCTACCCGCGAGCGCCGAAACCCCGCTGCTCGGCGGCCCCTGGAACATCGTCGCCGGCATCCGCGAGACCATCGCGCTCCCCAACGGCATCTTCCTCGAGGACGCGCGCCGCGAGAAGATGGGCAACGTCAACCTCGGCAGCGTGCGTGAGGTCAACGGCTACGCGCTCACCGCCGTCGGCTTCACCTGGGGGCTCTTGCCCTTCGGCCCACCGTACTCCTTCGTCGAAGCCAAGCTCGCTCGCTCCATGCTCGAGGTCGGCCCCGAAGAACAACACTTCGTCCTCATCGATGTGGCTGACGGCTTCACCCCAGACCAGGTCGCGGCCACGCTGCAAGCTCGCCTCCCCGACACCCGCGTCATGACGAAGGCCACCTTCCACGACGCCATCGTCGCGACCCTGCTCGGCGAACAACTCGGTATCACCTTTGGCACCTCGACCGCCTTTGGGCTCCTCATCGGCTTCATCATCGTGGCCCTCTCGATGTTCTCCTCCGTGCTCGACAACCTCAAAGAGTTCGGGACGTTGAAGGCCATCGGCGCCACCAATGGCGACCTGTCCCGCCTGCTCATCGTGCAGTCCATCCTCTATGCGACGCTGGGCTCGTTCATCGGGCTCGGCATGGTGGGCTTCGCCGCCGAAGGCATCCGGTCGGCGAACCTGGCGATGATCGTTCCGATCGAGCTCATCCTCGCGACACCCGCCATCATGATCACGCTCTGCATGGTCGCATCGTTCCTCGCGCTGCGGCGAGTCCGCAAGCTCGAGCCCGGCATGGTCTTCCGATGAGGATCTCGAGACGGCAGCGCACCTCGCCGCAGGCCCGCGGCGCACCGGTCCAGAGCGCTCGCGCGATGCGGAGGACACCCCAATGACCCAGACATCTCCAGTTTCCTCGACCACCAAGCATCTCGATCATCAAGTCATGTCTGCACCGACCCCTACCCTCGCCATCGACGCCCAAAAGATCATCAAACGTTTCGGCACGGGCCCGCTTGCCTTCCAGGCGTTGACCGACGTCGACTTCCAGGTCGCACGCGGCGAGCTCGTCATGCTGGTCGGCCCGTCCGGCTCGGGCAAGACGACGCTCTTGTCGATCCTCGGCTGTGTGCTTCGCCCGACCTCGGGCGAGGTCCGCCTCTTTGGCCAGGACGTGGCCCGCCTGAAAGACAGCGACCTGCCCGCCTTCCGCTCGGCCGTCATCGGCTTCGTCTTCCAGGGGCACAACCTCATCGCCTCGCTCTCGGCCCGCGACAACATCGCGATGATCTCGCGCCTGCGCGGCCGCTCTTCACGCCAGGCCAGGGCCGAGGCCGACGACCTGCTCGCCCAGGTGGGCTTGGCCGACAAACGAAAACGCCGGCCCAACGAGCTCTCGGGCGGCCAGCGCCAACGCGTCGCCATCGCCCGCGCCCTGGCCGGTGACCCGCCGCTCGTCTTCGCCGACGAACCCACGGCCGCACTCGACGCCACGACCGGCCACGACGTGACGCAGCTTCTGGTGGAGCTCGCCAAAGTCCACAGCTCGACCGTCGTCATCGTCACCCACGACAACCGCATCTTCCACCTCGCCGACCGCATCGTCGGGATCGAGGACGGCCGCATCGTCGAAGGCGAGATCCACGGCGTGTCCGGCGCCCAGACCCACGTCAATCAGCACGGAGTCCACTCATGAAACGAATCCTCTGGATCACCCTGTCGGTCCTGCTGCTGAGCGGCATGGGCTACTCGATCTTCAACCTCGTGACGCGTGACTCGCCGACCACACCCCGCCCGCTCGACCGCACCATCGCCGAGCGCGTCATCGTCGCCCCGGCCGACTCGCCCGAAGCCGGCACCGACCTCAGCGACCCGGTCATGACGTCGGGCGCCGGCCTTGCCGTGGGCACGACCGTCATCGGTGGCAACGGCGTCATCGAACCCGACCGCGAAGAGGTCGGCGTGACGGGCCAGGTCGCCGGCCGCATCGCCGAGGTCCTCGTCAAAGAGGGCGACAAGGTGACAGCCGATGCCCCACTCCTGCGCCTCGACGACGCAGTCCACAAGGCCACCGTCGCCATCGCCGAAGCCGACCTCGAGACCGCCAAAGTGAGGCGGGACAAGACGCTCGCCGGCAGCCGCGCCGAGGACATCCGCGCGTCCATCGCCCAGGTCCGTGAGGCCCAGGCGCGCGCCAACCTCTCACGCGGCGTCTTCGAACGCCTCGAAAAGCTGGCCGCCTCGAACGCCGCCACCGCCGACGAGCTCGACCGCGCCCGACGTCAGGCCGACGCCGACCGCTTCGCCACCAACGCCGCCGAAGCGCGTCGCGCCGCAGTCGTAAACGGCAGCCGCGCCGAGGACATCGCCGAGGCCGAGGCCCTCGTCAAAGCGGCCGAGGCCCGGCTCCTCGAAGCTCAGGCGCGCTTGGACGAGCTCACGATCCGCGCCCCCATGGCCGGTGAGATCCTCCAGGTGAAGGTGCGCCCCGGCGCCTATTATCAGCCCGGCGCGACCGCTCCCGTGGTGCTCGGCGACACGTCGCACCTGACAGTGCGGGTCGACATCGACGAACGCGACTTCGCCCGGATCCGCACTGGCGACCCGGTCAAGGTCATCGCAAAAGCCTTTGGCGACAAGGTCTTCGCCGGCAAAGTCCGCGAGCTCGGCCGCCGCATGGGCCGTAAGAACGTCCGCACCGACGACCCGACCGAGCTCAATGACACGAAGATACTCGAGGTCGTCGTCGCACTCGACGCCTTCGACGGCCTCGTTGTCGGTCAGCGCGTGACCGCTCTCATCGAGGCCGCGGCTGCCCGCAACGCCGACGCGAGTCCCGCCCGCTGAGCAACACTCCCCCCGACCAACACCGCGCTGCCCAACGCATGGCCTCACCGCAAGCCGAGCTTGTCCCTCGCGGCCAGGCGCTCGTCCGCGTTCGCAATGGTGCCAGCGATGGTCCCGCTGCACCCGGGGCAAATGACCGTGTCTTCGGGCTGAAGGGACTCACAGTCGGGCTCCGAGCAGAAGTCCAGGGTCTTCGAGAACGCCTGGCGGATGGCCGCGTCTCCAACGAAGCCGAGTGCTAATCCGAGGAAGAGTGACAAGCTCGGTTTGCCGAAAACCCAAGCCCCCACCGCGACGATACCGACCGCGACGCCTATGCACGCCAACCGCGTCACCAGATAGCTCTTGCGCCCATCCGAGAAGGGGCGGAAGTCCATGGCGACGTCCTTCGGAACACGAAAGACGGGCATTCCGGTGTGACGCGACAGGTGGTTGCGCCTGTCCTCTTCGAGCAGGTCACGCTGCAGATCGACCTCATCGAGGATGTGTGAGGCATACGGGGACGGCGCAAAGACCTCGGCCACCCCGGTCACGCCCCTGCTCGCCTTCCGAGCCGCGACAGCCGCCATTCGGGCTTCGAAGGGCTCGAGGTCGGGACGCTCTCGCAGCGTGCTCTTCACCATCGCTGCTTGATTACGCTCGAGCCACTTCACGATGCCGCCGGCCTCTTTCGAGGTCGTGGCTCCCGCCAGCTTGGCGCGGTACAAGAGCGTGACCGCGAGCAGGTAGCTCATGTCGTTGTGCGACAGATAGCCCGCACTTCCGTGGCTCCACGCGACCCAGGCCGAGGTGCCTTCATAGCCACCGGTCTGTCGATAGCGGTACGCCGAATTCGTCGTGAGTACCCCGAAGCCGAGCGCGTGTGTCGTCAGGTCCGTGAGGTCTTCTTCATAGCGGTGGAGGTCGGCGATTCCGAGCCTGGCTCCGTTTGCAGCCGCAAGCTCGGTCAGTCCGTGGTGCGCGCGAAACGCGTGAGCAACTTCGTGTGCCATACTCGCGACGAGTGTCTCGGGCTCACGCAATTGCCGCAGGTCGAGCCCGAAATGGCACTGCGGTCGCCCCGTCGCAGGGACGTCCAACCCAGCGAACCAGGCCACCGTGCGATGCGCTTCGGTATGCCCTTCGAGCCGACCGACACGCGGATGTTCATCCAATCGTTCGAGCGCGCCCGCATCGAAGAGGTCCACCACGAGCTCGTAGCCCCCGAGCCCACAAAGCCCCATGAAACGACTCGTCACCCGCTTGTACCAACCGAGGGTCGGCTCGAACGGCTCAGGGAAGAAGGCCTCCGACGGCACCACCAAAGCCATCGTCTCGAACCGACTTCCCACCGCGCGGGCCACCACCTCGGCGAGCGCCTCTTGCAGCTCTGGCGCCGTCCACTCGCGTGCCTCCCCCGGATCGACATGCCAGTCTTCGGGCGTCGCTTCCGCGCCAGACCCTGCACGTCGCCTGTCCCCCGGCACTCTCAGTCGCCGTCGCCTCGATGCTGGTTCACTCATGCACTGAACCATGAATGAAACCCCCACCGCCGTCCAGCCTGGTGCCCCCGATGTGGCGGTCCGGCGATGTGGTGGTGTGGCGGTCTCGCGGTGCGCTTGCGGGTCGGCGGCGACTGAAGCACACTGAAAACATGATGCTTCGTCACCTCCCCCTCGTCGTGTTTCCGCTCCTCGCCATCGCTTGTGACAAGAAGGCGCCTGCACCGGCGCCCACCACGGCACAAGCCGCCCCAACGGCACCGACACCTGCCCCGGACCCTGCCCCTTCACCGGCTTTAGACGCAGCACCGGCGGCGGCCCCCGCGCCCGATGTCGCCCCGACGCCTGCCCCCGACGCCAGTCCGCCCCCCACACCAGAAGCGGACGCTGCCACCGCTGCATCCCGTGGCCCGTCGGGGCTCTCGCCGCTATACGGCCCGCACTTCGCCGACGACGCCCAGCCGCTCAACTTCGCGTGGACCTATACGGTGGACACCCACGACGAGGCGGGCTCGGTCGCCGAGCTGTCCGCCACGCTGAACTGCAACCTCCACCCGGCGAAGGTGGGTGACGCCTTCATCGCCCACATGAACTGCTCGGTCATCGGCAAGAGGAAGGGCACCCTCGATGTCGAACCCGCGCTCAACCGTACCTGGGTCGCGACCGCGGACGGCCTCTGGTACACGAGCGATTCCAGCCCCGCGGCCATCGCTGATCTCTTGAAAACCAAACCTTTCCTCAAGAGCGCGCCCGTCGAGTACAACAACACGACGGAAGGCGACCCCGACAAGAACGTCGCCGGCAAGTCGGAATCAGTTTCGAAAGACGGCACGGCCTGGTGCCGCAACGACTCCGAAGACGGCATGTACGGCACGGTTGGGACGACCTGGTGCTTCGCTCCCGACCGGGGCCTGGTCAAGGTCGAGATGACCTCACGCAGCGGCCCGTCGAACGAAGCCTACATCCGCCAGTGAAGGCCTTGGCCGCCCGTCGCCCTCGGAACCGATTCGCCCATGTACGAATCGTGTCACCCGGTCCATCATGCGCGCCATGAAGTCCCCGACCGAGCTCAACCCGCCGCCCTCCCCTCACCTCGCCTGGCTCGGACGCTCCAAGCCACACGACAAGGTCCTTGCACCCGGCGTCGCCCGCGCCATCCTGAGCCGCCCCGTCCTCATCGAGGAGTACCCCGATGGCGCCGTGCTGGGCTTCGCCTCCGACGGCGACACGCTCTCGCCCTACCGCCACCAGAAGCTTCTGGACCCGGCCACCCATCCACAGTTCCACTCCCTCTGGGGCTGGCTCGCCGAACGCGAAGAGCCCATCGTCCGCCACCTCGGCACCCGCCTCATGCTCTTTGGCGCCTGGTGTTCTGCGACCCACGCCGTCCGTCATGACGGGCTCCCCGACTGGTTCATCCTCACCGACGTCGTCGAACGTGAGTCCGGAAAGACCTGGACCGCGGACCGTCGCAACGTCCTCGCCAAGGAGCTCTCACTCGCCAAGCCGAGCGAGCTCGCGCGCACGAAGACCGACGTCGCGGCTCTGACCGAACGCCTCACCGCCCCGTCTGCGCTGGGCTCCGGGACGGTCGCCGGGCTCATCGTCCGACTCGAACAGGGCGACCACCTCGTCGAGCGCGCCGTCCTCGTCCGGCAAGAAGTCGCCGATGCCCCTGACGAACCCTCCGCTCGTAAGTCGCTCGAGCGCAACTCACTCGCCGAATAAAGCTCGAAAACCGAGATGACTCAGGGCGCGTCTTCAGGGACACCGATGCCGTAGACGGCAGCCGAGTTGAGCAGACGACGAAGCAGGTCGGTCTGCGACGTGGCTCCGATCTTGGTCCGCACCGCGAAGAGGTGCGAGCGCACCGTCGACAATGACAGACCGAGGTCGTTGGCGATCTCCTTGGGACTCTGGTCGGCCGCGAGCGCCCCTGCCACATAGGCCTCGCTGGGTGTCATCCCATAGAGCGAGCGCAGACCCGAGAAGGTCGGCAATCGCGGGTGCGCCGGGCCCGCGCACAGCAGCATCGTGTGCGACCCGACTGGAAAGGCCACCAGCTCGAAGCTCGGACACGTAGGCTCCTCGCCCCGCTGAACGACGACCTCATACGACTTCGAGACACGCACGAGCTGTTCGAGCTGTTCGTGTCCACCCTGTTCGTTGAGCCAGCGCAGGATCTGATTCCCACGATTGAGGACGAGCACGGGCTCGTTGCGCTCATCGAGGATCAGAACGTCGAGCCGAAGGCGACGGCAGAGGTCCTCGAGCAGTCGTAACTCGGATGTATTGCGTCCGCGGAATCCTTCTGAGGCCATGGTCATGGGGGCTCTTCGCAGCAAAGCGCATGCCACGCCTTCGTATAGAGATCGCCGTGGATTTGGATGACCTTTGTGTCGCCCGTGGCACCGGTCTGTCCAGGATTCCGGACAAACACCCTGAAATCCGTCCGGAGTTACAGACACGGCCCACAGGTCCACCCCGGGCCGCCCATTTCGGACACCCAACGGACGGTGTTAGCCTCGGGCTCCGTCAGGGCGACCTCCCGGCTCATGCGGCTGAGCGGGAAGGCGCGCCCGAGCGATCCAATCGGATGCCGAAGCGCATCGAGTCCAGTCCCCCCCTATTCGAACGAGGCAATCGATGTCGCTCAAGTGCGGAGTCGGCGAAGTTCCGCTCGCCTTTCCCGATGGCCTGGGTCTCGCCGGCTATGGCCCCCTCGCAGGCACCGGCATCCACAACGAAGACAGCACTGCGGGCCTCTTCGCGCGTGTCCTCTCGCTCCACGACGAAGCCACCGACACCCGCATCCACTTCGTCTTCGTCGACCTCTGGACCGGGTCCTCCTACGTCCATCAACGTGTGTGCGACGCCTTGTCGCTGGCCGACCACCAGGTCCTCATGGTCGGCACCCATACCCACTCCGCACCGGGTCACTTCTCGGGCAACCGGCTCTACGACGCCTTTGGGCAGTCGCCGGGCGGGTTCCGCGAGGACATCGCAAACCACATCGCGGACGCCATCATCACGGCGATCGGGGCAGCGGTCCCGACCACCCCGTGCAAGCTGACCATCCTTCGGTCGACCGCCCCTCGGATAGGTCGCCTGCGCAGCCTCGACGCCTACCTCCGCAACTTCCCGCCCAGCTCCGATTGGGCCTCGACCTGGCGTCGACGCCTCGGTGTCCCACTCGAAGCGGACGCCCCCACCGACCCTCACGAGCTCGGCGTCGACCCACGCCTCTGGTCGCTCTGGGCCTTCGACCTCGAAGGTCGACTCATCGCGACGTTCGCAACGACGACCACACACAATGCGTCGCTCGGGCGAGACTTCGAGGCCTACCACCCCGACTGGGCTGGGGTCGCGGTCGCCGCCCTCCGCAGAGCTCTCGGCCCGGTCTGGGCTTCGGTCGCCCAGGGCGCGGCCGGCGACGTCACTGCCATCCCGGTCGGAAGGACCTTCCGCTCTCTCGGGTTGCCCCTGACCCAGCGCATCGGCGAGGCCTTTGGCGCTGCCTGGGCAGCCCTTCGTGACGAGGCGTCCGCCCTGGCCACGGACCAACGGATCGAGCTCGGATTCGACCGATGGCGCCCCGGCGACGACCACCTCGACGACTGGTCCATCGGCCAACCCGTCATCAACGGCTGCGATGAGTCGCGCTCACCCTGGTATCTGCCGATCCTCGGCGAGCCCCGCACCTCCCTCATCCCGTGGGCGCAGCTCGAACGTGTCTTCGGCTTCCACCACGACCAGGCTCCCAAACAACGGGCATTCTACGCCTTCGACCCCGTGATCCGGCGCTTCTTCTGCGACCTCGCACCCGCACCCGAGCACCCGCTCCACCTCGTCCGCATCGGCAACCACGCCTTCTTCACCATCCCCGGCGAGGTCACAGGAGTCGCCGCACTCAGGCTCGAGCGTGCACTGCTCAACCGCGCCGCACGCGTGGGTCTGGGACTCGTTTCGGCCAGCGCCATCGGGCTCACCAACGACTTCTGCGGCTACGTCACGACCGAAGCCGAATATGACGCGCAACACTATGAAGGCGCGCACAACCTCTATGGCCGCCGCACGCTGGCCGCCGTCGAACGTCGCTTCACCTCGTTGCTCTACCGTGGCGGCTTGCATGTCGACCCGACCGAACGCTTCGAGGTCGGACCCAAAGACCGCATGTCGAGCGACGAGTTCCAGACGAAGGTCATGCGCCTCATCGAAACCGCCGCCCTCCCGCTCCGCATCGCCGGCCTCGTCGAGCGTGGGTTGCGCCGCTTCACCTCGCCGCTGAGGAGGACCTCCTGATGTCGCTCGCCCCACCGCTCGACCTGAACGCCATCAACACCATGATCGGGGCGGCCCGGCGACGCTCCGCCGTCACACTCGACACCATCCGGACCACCGCGACGCGTTGGCTACGCGGCGTCCGTTATCATGTCGACTACGAGCTCGCCGCTTTCTTCGAGCTCCCCCGTGAGCGCCTCGAGACCTTCGCCGAGGAGGTCGACCACCATCTCTTCTGCCCGGGCGTCGATCGTAAGACCTCGTTGATGCACATCGGCTACATCCGCATGCGCCCCGGGAACCTGGCAGGCCGCTCCAACCCGCGCGGCTTGCAGGCCTTCGAGGAGCTCACCTGGGGGGTGCAGCTGCAACCCTCACTCGATGCGCGTGGCCACTCCACGATCTTGCCCTTCACCTATTCCGCCGCACACCTGACCGGCAGCGACCCGGCTTACAGAAGCCACTCGCGTGAGGTCGATCACTATCCGGTCTGGGAATGTGACAACCTCCGATTCAAACCAATTGGCACTTACGGAATCGCCATCTCGGAAGGAGACGGTCCATCGTCGGCGCCGATCTGCACGATGCGTTTCGACGAGTCCCAGCTCCGCGAGGCGCACTTCGCGCCACTCCCCATCGCCGCCCGGGTCGTGCGCCGCGACCCCGTGGCCGAACACATCTACGACAACGACTTCACCTTTCTCGGCCTCGTCCAGCAGCTCGATCCGGGTCGGGTCTTTCCCGAATTCACCTTCCACGCCCACCCCTTCTTTCGGGGCCTGTTCACCGAGACCACGACGCTCGCGCCCGCGTCCATCCTCGTGAGCCGGCCCTTCACCTCGGCGCTCCAGGTGTTGTCCGAAGCTCGCCCGTGGAAGCCCTGACGGCCAGGTCGACACGCTGCCTAGGCGACGAGTCCCATTCGGACCGCAAACGCGTTGTCGAGTCGGCCCTTCGGATCCAGCTCACGCCGCGCCGCGAGAAACCCCTCGACCGCGTCGTCGCCGTAGACGCGTCGTATGTCGGCCCCGCGGATCCAGGATGGCAGGAACTGGCCCCAATGCGGCCGACCACCGAAGTCCGACATGAGCATACGCACGATCTTGGACAGGACACGCTCGGACGAACGCACCGTCGCCAGACATGGCAATTCGATCATCGCGGTGAGCCCCTCGAACTGCGGAGCCAGGTACGGCCGTTTGTCCCCCTCGCCCCGCACGAACCGAACACCGATGGGCGAGCTCACATAGAGCGGCCCACCCGCGCTCGGCGAGACCTCACGCAGCTCGTCGCAGAGCCGCGTGATTGCTGCCAACGCGTCCATGCAGCGCTCCGCCGGAACACCGACCGCGGAGGCCACCGTGTCGTATTGATTGGGTGCCGCGAAGTCGAGCCCGTCGGCAGCCGTCAGGACGAGATGACGCCCCTCTTCGTGGATCACCCCGTCGATCGCCGCATCGAGCACCTCCGCCACCAGGTCCGACCTCCCGAAGCGGCCGGCCGAGCCATAGGAATCGAAGAGGTCGAAGGCCACCTCGAGCGCGCCGAATCCGCTCGTGCGCTGGGCGAATGGGCGTCGACCGACGACCGGATCCATGGTCATCCAGCGCTGGCCCAGGGCCGCACGACCGGTGTACGGATTGAACCAGATCTCGAAGCTGTGAGGGACGCCGAGGCGACCATCGGGCGCTGTGCTCTCGTTCCATGACACGAGCTCGTCAAGGCGCTTCTTCAGCTCCGAAAGGCTCGTCGCGGCGCGAAGCTCCCGGATCCGGAAGCCCCGTTGGACCCCGATGGTGAGGCGCTCGATGACGCCGACCAGACCAAGCCCCACGGTTGCGGCCCGCCAGTGCGCGTGGCCCTGGTCGAGCTCCATAGCGCGCATCGCCCCGTCGCTTCCGATGCCGACCATGGACAGGGCGCGCACCTGTGAGGCCAGCGCCCCGGCCCCGACGCCGGAGCCATGACCGCCGACCGACATACACCCGACATAAGTGAGCTCGCCGTAGCCCGGCTGATTCAACAGCGCGAAGGAGACACGGTCGGCCCGGTCGGCCCCGAGAGCCCTGTTGAGCGCGCTCACCGACGCGCCCGCTTCGAAGCTCAAGGACAACCCCTTGCCGGCCGAGCCGTCAGCTGACTCTAACTCAGGTGCCCCGATGGCCTGTCGTCCCCTCATGTCGAGGAGCACCCCCGAGGTCATGCGGATATCCGACATCGCACGCCTCGCCGCGGATGCTTTGAGCGGCAAGCCCGCCGCCCCGCACTCGGCGAGCACGCGGGCAAGCTCCCCGGGTGTGGCCGGCCTTCGTGACCATCGGTGGGGCTCGCGGCCGTCCGGGATCCGGCCGCTCGTGATCGGATCCCGCAGGCTCAGCGCGGGGTCGATTGCGGTCTCGAGGAGGAGGCGTAGCGCGCCGAGCGCCCGGCTGATCGGACCCCAGGCGAGACGAAGGCGCGATGAACTTGACATAGATACACGAGGCGTATGAAGGCTTAGCATGACGGGCTCCCGACCAGAATTCGAGATGTCTTGAGAATCAGGCAGATGGACTACCAATTTCAACACTTGTGATGTAGTCATCCGGCGTTCGGTCGGCAGTGCGCCCGATGGTCATCGGGGTGCGGCGCTGACGTATGTTCAGTGGTCTTCAAGCGAAACCGCCGCCACACGAGCCAACTTGCCTGCAAACCGCACCGGAGACGATGAACGGGCCGCGAGCTCAGCTCCGGGGGGCCACCCGTTTGGGCCCTACCTTCGGCTCAGCTCGCTGGGCGAGGGTCAGTTCGGACTAGTCTCGAGTGCCATCGACACCCGCACCTCACGCCGCCTCGCTCTGAAGACAGTGCGCCCCGACGGCCCCGACGATCGGCACGCCCTCAAACAAGAGTTCCGTCGCGTCTCGAGCATCGTCCACCCCAACCTCGTCTTCCCCCTCGAGCTGATCGAACACGAGGGCGAGGTCGGCCTCGTCATGGAGGTCATCGAAGGTCGCCCGTTCACGACCTTCCTCGAGGGCTACCCGGTCCCGTTCCGCTTCGAGGCCCTGAACGCGCTCCTCGGTCAGCTATGCGACGCCCTGGGCGCCCTCCACGCTCGCGGCTTCGTCCATCGCGACATCAAACCAGACAACGTCCTGGTCGATACCAGCGGTCACCTCTTCGTCCTGGACTACGGACTCGTCAGGCTCCAGCGGGACACGATGGGCGCCACCAGCACTTTCTCCGGAAGCCTCGTCTACGCGGCCCCGGAAGTACTGAGCGGCCTCCCCGCGACCGATCGCTCCGACGCCTATGCTCTGGGCTCGATGCTCTGTCAGCTGGTGACGGGCGGGCTGCCGTTCTCCGACGACCCGGCCCACAACGTCGCGCTCAAGATCGCGTTCGATCGACCTCCGATCGAACCCATCCACCCCGTTCCACCCGGGCTGGTCAGCCTCACTGAGCAGCTCCTCGAGCGTGACCCTGCAGTACGCGCCGGCCTCTCGGAAGTCGTCGCGTACCTCGGGCGTGCGGGCTCTCTCGGCTCACCCGAGCCCACCGCTGCAGCGCCGAGCTTCACACACTCGCCCGAAGCATCACCGCTCCTTGGCCGCGAGCGCGAGCTCGCCGAGCTCGATGGCGAGCTCTCGGGCGTCTCGCGCAGCCGGGTCACCATCGTGCATGTGCTCGGCCCCGCTGGGATCGGCAAGACGACCCTGCTCGAGACCTGGACGCTCAGGGCGGCCTCCGACCCGGGCAACTGGGTCCTCGCGAGCAGGAGCTACGAACGCGACGCCACCCCCTACCAGGTGCTGGACGAAGCCCTGGAGCAGGTCGCTCGCGCGTCCGCCGGTGAGACAGCCGTCCTTGCAGGAACCGACGCCATCGACCTGGCGCTACGCCGCCTCTCACCCGTCGCGGGCGACGACGCAGCCTCCCGCCAACTGGCCTACGAGTTCGTCGCGACCACACTGTCTGCCCTCGTCGGTGAGCGCCGTCTCGTGCTGGTTCTCGACGACCTCCATTGGGGTGACGCCGATAGCGCGGCTCTGCTCGACGTCATCATCGAACGCAGCTCCATCGCTCTGATGGTCGTCATGGCCTATCGCGACGACGAGCGCGGCGGCGGCTTCCTCGAGGCCTTCCTGCGTCGTGAGCGCCCCGCTGCCCGCACCCATGTCCTCGAAGTGCACCCGCTAGCCGATGACGTGAGCGCGGAGCTCATACGCTCGGTGGCTCCGAGCCTGTCGACCGACACCCTGCGCGACCTCGTCGACGAAGCCGCGGGCAGCCCGTTTCTCCTCGAGACCCTCGCCGCTCAGAAAGAACGTCGCGCGGCGGAGCTCGACGCGCCGACGCTCGATCTGCTGCAACTGGTGTGTATCTCCGGGCGTCCCGTCACGCCCGAGCTGCTCTCACTCGCGAGCGGTGCAGACGTTCCCCGCGCGGTAACGTTGCTGCGCTCGGAGCGACTCCTGCGCACGAGTGGCAATGGCCTTGGCCTGCGGATCGACGTCTACCACGACCGCACACGCAAGACCGTCATGAGCATGCTCGACCAAAGGGAGCAGGCGCTGCTGAACCGCCGCTTTGCAGGCGCCCTCGAGCGCTCACCCCAGCTCGACGCAGAGCGCATCGCACGCCACCTTTCTGTCTCGGACGAGCCCCCGCTCGCCTTGCCGTACGCGCGACAAGCGGCGGACCGCGCCTACGAGCTCCTCGCCTTCGGGCGCGCCGCCGACCTCTATCGCCTCGCCTTGTCGCTGGCCTCTGCAGACGATGTCCAGGGGGCCCGCGACGAGCGTCGCCTGATGGACGCGCTCGCCAATAGCGGGCACGCACGTGAGGCGGGTGACGTCGCTCAGAGGCTCATCAAGCAGGCGACGACCGATGCGACCGACCTGCGTCGTTTTGCCGTGGCCCAGTACTTCGTCAGTGGCCACCTGGCCGACGGCATCCCGCTTGCCAAAGCGCTGATGGAGAGGTCCGGAATCCCCTGGCATGCGACGAGCGGTCACGCCAGACGCGCGATGTTGTGGTCCTTCTTGCGGCTGATGTTCGCCCGGCCACGGACACGCCAAGGGGCCAAGAAGGATGATGCGCGGTCGCGCCTCATGTTCGAGCGCATCGAGCTGTGCGCCGCCATAGGCAAAGGTTTGAGCTCCTACGATGCGCTGCGTGGGCCCGGCTATCTGCTCGAGGCAACCCGCCTGGCGCTGCGCTACGGGCACGACACCTGGGCCGCTTTCGGCATGGCCTATTTCGGCTTTGCGACCGGCCTGTCAGGAAAGCCTGCAGACGTCACCCGCGCCTACCGCTGGTTGGAGGCCGCCGAGGGCCTGGCACGCACCAACGACGACCTGAACAACCAGGTCTTCGCGGCCATGGTGCGCGGCGTCATCGACGTCTGCCGGTTGCGCTGGGCCACGGCCCTGAGCGCTCTGGACGCCAGCATCCGCGCTTTCGAGGACGGCTGTGTCGGCGTCACCTGGGAGCTCGGCATCGCCAAGACCACGGCCCTTCTCGCGTCGTTCTATCGCGGCGACATGAACGACCTCGCGCGCCGGGTCCAGCTGTACTCGAGCGAAGGGCAGCGTCGTGGCGACATCTCGCTCGGGGTCGAATCGGACCTGTATCTCGCGCCGCTCTTCCTCGCCAGAGGCGACCCGGCCGAAGCGCGTGCGGCCATCGCCCGCGCGATGAACCAGTGGCAGAGCGACGACTTCCAGTACCAGCACTGGATAGCTTTGCGCTTTGGCTCCTATGCCTCGCTCTACGAGGGCAGCGTCGACACGCGCTCCGTCGACCGCTTCGAGGCAGGGCGCGTCGAGGCCAAACGCGCTGGTCAGCTCGGCATGCAGGTCATGCGGGTCGAGTCGACCTACATGCATGCGGCCTTGTCCTTTGCCGCGGGCCTCCCTCCGGCGCGCCTGCGCAAGACGCTGAAACGCTCGCTGGCGCTCTTACAAAAGGAGTCGACGAGTGCCGCCGCGGGCGGTCTCAGCGCGCTCATCAAAGCCATGTCGAGCTTTGGTGAGGCCGACGCTGCCGCGGCTCTCGGCTACCTCGAAAGCGCGGCCGACACGCTGGCCCGATGCGACATGCTGGCGTTTGCGGCGGCGACCAGACACCTGGTGGGTCGCCTGCACAATGATACGAACCTCATGGCCGAGGCGCATGGGGCGCTCTCGTCGCTTGGCGTCGCCGACCCCGCTCGCTTCGCGGCGATGCTCGTACCGCTGCCCGGCGCGAGCGTTGTCAGGTCCGCTCGAGCCCCAGCGTCTTGATGAGCTGGTAGAGCGACGAGCGACCGAGCCCTATGGCGTTGGCCGCTTCCGCGACGTTCCAGTTGTGGGCCACAAGCGCGTCCGAGATGATCTTGCGCTGCGTGTCCCGGATCAACGCATGGTAGTCCGCGCGGTGACCTCCGACCGACATGGTAGGGAAGACGTGGGCCGCTTCGATCGCCACCGACTCGTCCGCATCTGCTCGCACGGCGGCCGCCTCGACCGCGTTCTTCAACTGGCGCACGTGGCCTGGCCACTCGGCCGCTTCGAGCGCCATCGACGCGCGCAACGATAACCGCCGCGACGGCAGTCCGAGCCGCGAGGCCGCCTCGAGCGCGAACCGCTCGGCCATGGGCGCGATGTCGATGCGCCGCTCGTCGAGCGGTGGCACGACGAGCTCGATGACGCAGAGCCGGTAGTAGAGGTCCTCACGGAAGGTGCCGAGCCGGACGCGGTCGAGCAGGTTCGCGTTGGTCGCCGCAATTACACGCACATCCGAGTGCTTGGCTTTCGACCCGCCGAGCGGGAAGAAGGTCCCGTCCTGCAGGAACTGGAGCAGCTTCGATTGGGCGGTCGCAGAGAGCTCGGCGATCTCGTCCAGAAAGAGAGTGCCCTTGTCGGCCGCCTCGACCTTGCCGAGGATCCGGCGGTTCGCGGTCGAGTGCGCACCCTGCATCGCGCCAAAGAGCTCGCTCTCGAGCAGGTTGCTCTCGATGTTGGCGCAGTTGAGAGCGACAAAGGGCCCACGAGCACGTGGACCGTTCGAGGCGATGAGCGCCGCGAGGACAGACTTGCCCGACCCGGATGGCCCGGTGATGAGGACCCCGATGTCCCGGGGTGCGGCACTCGCGGCTGTCTTCAGCAGGTCTGCAAGCGCCCGGCTCGAGCCGATGAGGGCGTCCGAGCCTTCGAGCCTGGCGCGCCACCGGAGGGTCGGGTCCTCGCCGCTCTGGACGAGCTTTCGCACCAGGGCGGGCGCGATGGTCGCGAGGTGGCGAGCGAAGATCTCGCACAGTCGGACGACGTGCGCTGGGAAGGGTTGACCGTCGGAGGTGCCCTGCAGATAGAGCACGCCCGCCAGCGGCTTGGACCCGACGGGCACACATACGACCACGTCGATGCGCATCCCTTTGACCGATGGGGCGCCTGCGAATCGAGCGTCGGAGAACGCCGTGCGGGTCGCAATGGTGCGGCCCTCCGACAGGGCTGCACGCATGATGGTCGAAGAGAGGAGGCTCTTGACGGTCGACGGGTCGAGCCCATCGCTGGTCGCCGAGAAGCGTGTGGTCTCGTCGCCATGGAGACCGTCGATCTCGATGTAGCCATGGTTGGCATGGCTGACCCGGACCACGAGCTGCAGGGCCTCGTCGAGGAGCGCCCGCGGGTCCTCGTGTTGTGAAAGCTCGAGCAGGGCCAACAAGAAGCTGCGCTCGACCTGTCCCTGGTCTTCAGACGTCATGGCTACCTTGTAGCAGGTCGGACGGGGGAGTGTGAAGCGGTCCGAAGTCGGATACCATTGTGAAGTGGACATCCGAAGTTACGCCAGGGATACATCATGCGCTCGGTCCCGCAACGCCGGGAACACCCGCAGGACGCTGAGTTCAGCGCCCATGTCTCGCAATGTGTCGTCGATTTGCGCGCGCGCTCGCACCTTCGACCCGACCGAGGTACAGTCGCGCGGACGTTATCGTCCAAAGGGTAACATTGTGCCAGCCAGCCCACCCTTTCAGAAACGTCACGAGGACGGCCGCGCGAGCGTTGACATCGCCTTGCTCGGAGCCCGTCCTGGTGGCGCCGCCCCGTTCTTGATCGTCGTCGCAGGTGGTCGACGGTGCGGGCTCCGACTCTCCGTCGTGCGTGAAGCCATGCGCCCACTCGCGCTCCACCCACTTGCGGGCACGCCCGGCTGGGTTCGCGGCCTCAGCCTCGTCCGCGGCCACGCCGTACCGGTCCTCGACCTCGCGGCCCTTCTCATCGGCACACCCAGCACCGCCCCGAACGCCCGCCTGGTCCTCCTCGAGGTGAATGGACGCCGATTCGCGGTCCACGTCGACACCGTCATCGGGCTCCGCGACCTGGATCCGGAGGCCTTCCACGCGATGCCTCCCCTGCTGTCCACCCCGACGTCGGCCGATGCCGTCCACGCGCATGGCATCCACGACGATGCCCTCATGCTCGTGCTGAACGACGCCCGCCTCATCCCCGACGACCTCTGGCTACTCTTCACGACCGAATCCAATCCTCGAAGTCAAGCCGTGCCCCCATGATCCCGCCGCCCGAGCCGAGGCACATCGAGGCCTTCCGCGAGACGATTCGCGCGCGCCTGGGCCTGATCTTCGACGACGATCGCCTCTCGCTATTGGCCGACGTCTTGCGACAACGACGCATCTTTACGGGCGCCGGTCACTACGAGGGCTACCTGGCCCGACTGGAATCCAACGACCTCCCCACCGAGCTCGGCGCCCTCGCCGACCTCCTGACCGTCAACGAGACCTTTTTCTTTCGGAACGCCGACAGCTTTCGCGCCCTCTCCGAAGGGGTGCTCGAGGCCTGCATCTATCGTAGTCAGCCGACTCGGACCCTACGCATCCTGTCGGCCGGGTGCTCGTCTGGCGAAGAACCCTATTCCATCGCCATCGCTCTGCGCGAGGCCCTGCCCGACATCTCTTCGTGGAGCATCGAGATCCTGGGCATCGACGCCAGCCCCGCGATGCTCCAGAAGGCCCGTCGCGCTCGCTACTCACAGTGGTCCTTACGCGCGACCCCCGCCGCGAAACGACAAGCCTGGTTCCGACCCGAAGGCACCGATTGGAACCTCCTCCCTGAGGTCCGGGAGATGGTCACCTTCGCCGAGAAGAACCTCCTCGCCGACGATAACGACCTTTGGCGGGGCGAGCACTACGACCTGATCTTCTGCCGCAACGTCATCATGTACCTCGAGCCGGACGCCATGCGGCGCGTCGTCGACCGCATTGCCGCCTCACTCGTTCCCGGAGGCTGGCTCTTCGTCGGTCACGCCGAGACCTTACGCGGCCTGTCGCAACGTTTTCACCTCTGCCACACCCACGACACCTTCTATTACCAGAAGGTCGGCGACCCGAAACCCGGGGTCAGGACCACTACTTCAGGCACACGACCAGACTCGCCCCCCCACGCCCCTGCGTCGGACCACTGGCTCGAGTCCATCCGTCAATCCACCGCCCGGGTCGACCATCTCACCTTCGACACACATGAACCGCAACCATCCAACAACACTACCATTTTCCCCCTGATCACCCACACGGATGCCGCTGGACCCCAGTCGCTCGAATCCATCCTCGACCACATGCGCCACGAACGCTTTGGCGACGCCCTCGACGAACTGTCCAAGCTTCCTGGCGACGCCGAGAACAACCTCGACGTGCTCCTTTTGAAGGCGGTCATCCAGACCAATCGTGGTCGCTTCGACGAGGCAGACGCGCTCTCTACACGATTGCTCGAGCTCGACGACCTCAACGCGGGCGCCCACTATCTCAAAGCCCTCGCGCGCGAGCATTCTGGTGATGACGTCGGGGCGAATGCCGAAGGCGAGACCGCGGCCCACCTCGACCCGACCTTCGCGATGCCCCACCTCCATCTCGGGCTCATCGCCGCCCGCAACGGTCGCGCGGCCGCTGCACGCGACTCGCTGGCCCGCGCCCTGTCGCTGCTCACGGCCGAGACCGACACCCGTGTCCTCCTCTTTGGAGGTGGTTTCTCGCGCGACGCGCTGCTCACCTTCTGCAAGGGCGAGCTCGCCAAGGTCGGTCCATGACGAATCGCCCCCTTCCTTCAACGAGTGAGGCCGACGAGCTCCGCAAGGACTTCGACGCATCCTTCGCACACGCTCCGGTGTTCGCCGATGCCGCCACCGAGGACCTCCTCCTCATTCGCGTCGGAGGAGACCCCTATGCCTTACGCCTCCGAGACGTCGGCGCCGTCCTGACCGATCGTTCGGTCGTCCCTCTGCCCTCGAAGAGCCCGACCCTGCTGGGTCTCGCCGGCGTCCGCGGCTCACTCGTGGTCGTACACGGGCTCGCCGACATCCTCGGCTATGGACGCCCGCGCGGCACACCGCGCTGGCTCGCGATGGCCCCCTCGCCGACGGCCATCGGGCTTGCATTCGAGGCCTTCGATGGGCACGTGCGCCTGCCGTTGACCGACATCATCACCAAGGCAGAGGGCGGCATCCTCAATCGTGTCGTCCCGACCCACGATGGCATCCGCCCGATCATCGACATGGCGTCGCTCGTTCAAAAACTCGACGTCTTTGGACGCGTCGACTCAACCCAGGATATCTGAGCATGACTCGTACCCGCAGTATCGGACAGAAAATCGGAGCCGGCTTCGCGCTCATGGTGCTGCTCGTCGGCTCGATGGCGACCATCGCCGTCCTTGCCCTTCGTGACGTCTCGGAGGCCAAGGACGCCGTCCTGACAGACGATGCCGACAACCTCACCCTGGCCGCCAGCATGAACGCGGTCATCGAAGAGAAGTCGTCCTCGCTGCGCGGCTATATCCTCACGCGTGACAATGCCTCGCTCGAGAACTATCGGAAGTCCCGCGCCGAGTTCTTCGACTACCTCGGCAAGCTTCGCCAGCGCTCCGAAGACCCGGAGGCGCTTCGTATCCTCTCGGAGGTGGAACGCGCTGAGGAAGTGCTGCAGGAGGGCAGCGAAACCCTGCTCAAGCAGCGCTCGGCCGACGCGGACATCAGCTCCGTCGCTCAGGAATTCTCGTCCCGGGTCATCCTTCCCATGCGCGAGCTCCGGCTACACGTCGGCGCCTTTGTCGAGCGCCAACGTATCCTCCTCGACCACTCGCTCGCAGAAGCCGACGCCGGCGCCACCCGCTCGGTCATCCTGCTCGTCGCATCGTCGATTCTGGCCTTGCTCATCGCCATCATCGCCTCCTGGTTCTTGACGCGCACCTTGACCCAGCAGATCGGCGCCGCCGTCCAACGCATCCAGAGCAGCTCGTCGGAGCTCCAGACAGCGGCCAACCAACAGGCCTCGGGCGCCAAAGAGCAGTCGACCGCCATGGCGGAGATTACGACGACGATCAACGAACTGCTCACGACTTCGCGCCAGATTGCCGACAGCTCGCAACGCGTTGCGCAAATCGCCGAAGCAACTGCCCGCTCGGCCCGACAAGGCGAACACGTCTCGGGACGCACCAGCGAGTCGATGTCCATCATCAAGAAGCAGGTCGACCTCATCGTCATGCATATGCTCGACCTTGGAAAGAAGTCCCAGCAGATCGGTGGCATCCTCGACATCATCAACGAGCTCTCCGACCAGACCAATATCCTGTCGATCAACGCGGCCATCGAGGCGGCGGGCGCGGGCGAGCACGGTCGCCGCTTCGGCGTCGTCGCAGAGGAAGTCCGAAAGCTCGCCGACCGGGTTGGCGGGTCGACCCGAGAGATCCGCGGGCTCATCGAAGAGATCCGCGCGGCCGTGAACACGACCATCATGACGACCGAAGGCGGCACGAAGGCCGTCGACGCAGGCGCACGCGAATTCATGGACGTAGCCGCAGCCCTGCAGGGCATCGCACAATCGGCGGCCACGACGACCGAAGCAGCGCGAGAGATCGGGCTGAGCACGAAGCAACAATCCACCGCCGTCGAGCAGGTCAATATCGCCATCGCCAGTGTCGCGCAGGCGACCCGCGAAACCGAGGCAAGTGCGACTCAGACGATGCAGACAGCGAGCGAGCTGACAGGCCTCTCGCGCGACCTGGTCGCCCTCATCAAACCCGCAACGAGGAGCTGATGGCGAAGGACCCCTACCGGTTCTTTCGAGTCGAGGCCCATGAGCTCGTCGAAGGCTTGAGCACTGGCATCCTCGAGCTCGAGCGTGGTCCCGCTCCGCCTGATCTGGTCGCTCGTCTCCTGCGCCTTGCCCATACCCTCAAGGGCGCCGCGCGTATCGTGAAGCAGGCGCGTATCGGCGAGCTCGCGCACGGCTTCGAAGACCTGCTTGTCCGCCATCGCGACACTTCGAACGAAGCGCTCGATGCGACCACGGCGAGCGAGCTGCTCGGCATGTGTGACAAGATCCGCGACCTCCTGAAGACCCTCGATGCACCTGCGAAACCGGCGCCACGCGCCGCCGTCGCGCGCCCGACCCAACCCGTCGACGAGTCACTCGACGCTGTGCGTGTCGAGCGCCATCACATGGACGCGCTGCTGCACGGCGTCACCGATTCGGCGGTGCAAGTCGGCGCCTTGTCGAAACACTTGAGCGCCGGACACCACCTCCGAGAGCTCCTGCGCTCTCACCTGGCCGAGCTCCAGGTCGGCGCGACTCCCACTCGCCGCGCACTCTCGCTCGGCGACGAGCTCGACCTCGGGCTCGCCCGCCTCGTGCGCGACTTGTCGCGCGACATCGAACGCGTCCAGGTCGCTATCGCCGAGGTCGATGAGGTCGCCCACACGATTCGCCTCGTACCGACCCAGACCATCGTCCCAGCACTCGACCGCGCCGTCCGCGACGCCGCTGGCGAGCTCGGCAAAGTCGTGGACTTCGAAGTCCGCGGCGCCGAAGTCCGCCTCGACGCTCCGGTCCTCGCCGCCATTCGTGACGCGCTCTTGCACGTGGTGCGTAATGCCGTCGCGCATGGCATCGAGTCCGAGGACGAGCGGCGTGCGAAAGGCAAACCCCAACGCGCCACCATTCGGCTCCTGGTCTCTCGACGGGCCAACCGGATCACCTTCGAATGCACGGACGACGGCCGCGGGGTCGACATCGGTCGCGTCGCCACCGCCGCACTCGCCAAGGGTCTCATCGACCCGACCGAAGCAGCCGACCTCACCCTCGATGGCGCCCTCGAGCTCCTCAAGGGGCGCGGCCTCACGACCTCGCGCGAGCTCACCGAGATCGCCGGACGCGGCATCGGCATGGACGTCGTCCGCGCGACGGTCTCCCGGCTCAAGGGCTCGTTCACCCTGCGATGCGCCCCGGGCTCGGGCCTCACAGTCGCCCTTGGCGTCCCGGTCTCGGTCGCCTCGATTCAGGGCCTGCTCGTCGAGACGGACGGCCGCATCGTCGCACTTCCGCTCGACTCCGTGCGCCACGCTCTCGCCGTGGACGAAGGCATCCTCTCGCGCTCCTCGGACCAGAGATCGGTCATCCATGACGGCCGCGTACTGCCCTTCGTTCCGCTCGAACGCCTTCTCGCAAGCGCTGACGTCACGCCCGCGCCCCGACGCGTCTGGGCCGCCCTCATCGTCGAGTTCGGCGACAACGCTGTCGTGGTCGGCGTCGATCGCCTGCTCGGCACCAGCACGCTCGTCGTGCGCGCATTGCCTCCTGCTATCGGCGTCGACCCCGTCGTCGCGGGTGCGACGCTCGACGCCAACGGCGACCCCCAACTCGTCCTCGACCCCGAGGGGCTCGTCCTCGCGGGCAGGCGCTCCTTCGGCTCGGTTGCCGCCTCGCAGCAATCGGCGGCCCTCCCCGTGCTCGTCGTCGACGACTCGCTGACGACCCGTATGCTCGAAAAGACCATCCTCGAATCGGCCGGCTACGAAGTCGACCTCGCGACCTCGGCCGAAGAGGGCCTCGTCAAGGCCCGCCAGCGGCGCTACGGCATCTTCATCGTCGACGTCGAGATGCCCGGCCTCGACGGCTTTGGCTTCGCCAGCACCATCCAGAACGACCCCGCCCTGCGCGACACCCCGGTCGTGCTCGTCACCTCGCGCAACAGCCCCGACGACCGCCGACGCGGCGCGCAGTCAGGGGCCAAAGCCTATATCGCCAAAGGTGAATTCGACCAGGGCGCCTTCCTCTCGACGATGCGCAGGCTCATTGGATAACCTATGCAGTTGACCCGCGTTCTCGTCATCGAAGACTCCCTGACCGTGCGAAGACACATCGTCGAGGTTCTGAGCGAGACCCCCGGCTTCGAGGTCGTCGGCGAGGCCGAAGATGGCAAACGCGGCATCGAGCTCTGCGAGAAGCTCCGACCCGACGTCGTCTCGCTCGACATGATGCTGCCCATCATGAGTGGGCTCGCCGCCACCGAATACATCATGGCGTATTGCCCGACCCCTATCCTCATCGTGTCGTCCTCCATCAACCGGGGCGAGGCTTTCAAGACCTACGATGCGCTCGCGGCCGGGGCGGTCGATGTGCTCGACAAGCCCACTGGCGACGAGGTCCTCGACGCCGACTGGGAGAGCCGCTTCACCTCGACGCTGCGCATCGTCTCACGCATCAAGGTCATCACCCATCCGCGTGCCCGCTTGGCGTTGGCCGCCCAACGCGCGTCACAACCCATCGTTCAGGCCCGCTCGGGTGGCTCGGCTCCGCGTGTCATCGCCATCGGCATCTCGACCGGTGGCCCCGCCGCCCTCGTCACGTTGCTCAATGGCCTCCCGCCCGACTTCCCGATCCCGATTCTCATCGTCATCCACATCGGCAAGCTCTTCGCGCCGCAGCTCGCGGAGTGGCTCGATGGCGTGAGCCCGCTCCGCGTCTCCTACGCCAAAGACGGCGAGCTTTTGCCCTTGCCCGGAAAGGGTCGCGTCATCCTCGCGCCACCCGATGTCCACCTGGTGCTCTCGGGCGACCGACTCGTCTTTGACCGCGGCCCCGAGCGCCACTCGTGTCGTCCCTCGGTCGACAACCTCTTCTTCTCGCTGGCGCGGCTCGGACCCGAGTGTGTGGCCTGCCTCTTGACCGGCATGGGGCGTGATGGCGCCGAAGGACTACTCGCGATTCGTCAAGCCGGTGGGCTCACCATCGCCCAGGACGAGGCGAGCTCGGTCGTCTTTGGGATGCCGCGCGAGGCCATCGCCCGGGGTGCCGCTGAACAGGTCCTGCCCATCGACCGAATCGCCGCGGCCCTGCTCAAGCTGACGTCGAACGACAAGTCGCCGAAGGAGGCCCCATGACGGCGCGGATCCTCATCGTGGACGACAGCCTGACCATCCGGATGGATCTCGCGGAGGCCCTCGAAGAAGCGGGCTTTTCGGCCACGCCCTGCGCGAGCATCGAAGCGGCGAGGGCGCAACTCGTGGCCCAATCCTTCGTTATCGCGATCATCGACGCGACCCTCCCCGACGGCGACGGGATCGACTTCATCGTCGAGCTCGCTGCCTCACAATCGGTTGTCAAACCCATCCTATTGGCCAATGCCGCGGACCTCGCACCGCGCCTGCGCAGACACGGCCTCGACGAAAACGTGTGTATTGGACAGCCCTACGATCTCGAACAGGTCATCGCCCGCGTGAAGACACTCGTTCGAGGCCGTACGCAAACGCCGAATCGCCGTGTCCTCATCATCGACGACAGCCCGACCTACCGACACCGCATCACCGAGGTTCTCACCGACCACGACTTCACCGTCTTCGAAGCCGCCACGGGCGAAGAAGGGCTCGCGCGGGTCGGCACCCTGCGGCCCGATGTGGTCATCATCGATGGAGTGCTGCCGGGCATCGACGGCGCGACCGTGGTGCGACGCATCAAGTCCGACGGCGCTCTGCGCACCATCCCCTGCCTGCTCCTCACCGCGGCCGAAGGCGCCCTCGACGAGCTCAAGAGCCTCGAGGCCGGCGCCGACGCCCACGTCCGAAAGAGCGAAGACATCGAGGTCATCCTCGCGCGCCTCACGGCCCTCCTGCGCAATGCCCCACCTTCGGCAGCACTCGCGGTCCCGAGCCTGCTCGGCAAGAAACGCCTGCTCGCCGTCGATGACAGCCTCACGTATCTCGCGGCATTGCGCGACGAACTGGAACAGGAGGGCTACGAGGTCGTCACGGCGACATCTGGCGAGGAGGCGCTCATGGTGCTGCCGGTCGAGCGCGTCGACTGTATCCTGCTCGACCTGACGATGCCCGGGATCTCAGGCCAGGAGACCTGTCGTCGCATCAAGAGCACGCAGCAGTGGCGCGACCTGCCGCTCGTCATCCTGACGGCGCGCGACGACCGCGACGCCATGATCGAAGGCATCAACTCGGGGGCCGACGACTACATCGCCAAGTCGGCCGACTTCGAAGTCCTCAAGGCGCGTCTTCGTGCCCAGCTCCGACGCAAACACTTCGAAGACGAGAACCGCGGCATCCGCGAAAAGCTCGTTCGACGCGAAGCCGAAGAGCGCTACCTGCGGCTCATCCATTCGAACATCTTCGGCGTCATCTTCGGCGGGCTCGACGGACGGATCACCGACGCCAACGACGCCTTTCTGGCCATGCTCGGCTACACACGAGACGAGCTCGAGGCCGGCCTGCTCGCCAACATCACACTCACCCCGGACGAGTGGCGTGAACGCGACGCGGAAGCCATCGAAGAGCTGTTGCGTCGGGGCAGTGTCCCTCCATTCGAAAAGGAGCTCTTCAAATCCGATGGCACCCGCCTGCCGATCACGATGGGCATGGTCCTCCTGACAACCTCGGACACCAGTGTTGCGTTCGTCATCGATCGCACGGAGCAGAAGCTCGCCGAGGCCCGCATCAGCAGCTACACGGCCGCGCTCGAGACGGCCAACCGCGAGCTCGCCATCGCCAAGGATCAGGCCGAGCGCAACAACCGTGCGAAGTCGAGCTTCCTCGCGAACATGTCCCACGAGCTGCGCACGCCTCTCAACGCCATCATCGGTTTCGCCGAGCTGCTCCACGATGGCCAGGTCAGCCCCGACATGCCCGAGCATCGCGAGTTCCTGGGCGACATCCTGACGAGCGGCCGGCACCTCCTCGCCCTCATCAACGACATCCTCGACCTGTCCAAGGTCGAGGCCGGCAAGCTCGAGTTCACGCCGGTCCCGGCTTCGCTTCACGCCCTCATCTACGAGGTCATGGGAGTGCTACGAGCGACGGCCGCCGAGCGGGTCCTCGAGCTGACCGCCCGCCTATCACCGTCGATCGACGCGGCCACGATCGACCCCGGGCGGTTCAAGCAGGTGCTGTACAACCTGGTCTCCAACGCCCTCAAGTTCACGCCGGCGGGCGGCAAGGTCGTCGTCCACTGTGCGCCCGACGGCAACGACTTCTTCCGCATCGCCGTCGAAGACACGGGTATCGGGATCTCCGAGTCGGACCTGGACCGACTCTTCGTCGAGTTCCAGCAGCTCGACGGCGGTGCATCCAAGAAACACGGTGGCACAGGGCTTGGACTCGCCCTCACCAAACGACTCGTCGAAGCCCAGGGCGGCTACGTCGGCGTCACCAGCAAGCACGGCCAGGGCAGCACGTTTCACGCCATCCTTCCTATTCGCCCACTCGGTCGCAAGCCACGCCCGAGTGACGATCAGGACGGACCCCGGGCGCGTGTGCGGGGCACCACGAAGGCTCAGCGGCCGCAGATCGAACCGCGCGGAGGAGGGGGAAAATGACCACCGAGAAGACAAAGGTCCTGGTCGTCGACGACCACTTACCCAATCTGAAACTCTTATCATTTCTGCTGAGTTCGAGCGGCTTCGAAGTGACGACTGCGGGACACGCGGACGAGGCGATGGCAGCATTGGAGCGTGAGGTGCCGCGCCTCATCCTCATGGATATCCAGCTCCCCGATGTAGACGGACTCACCCTTACGCGCCGTATCAAAGCCGACCCCAGGACCAGGGACGTCGTCATCGTCGCGGTCACCGCCTATGCCATGAAGGGCGACGAGGAGCGCGCGCGCGAAGCCGGCTGCGACGGCTACATCACCAAGCCCATCGACACCCGCGCGTTGCCGGCTCAGCTCCACGCGCTCATCGGCGGACCCGTACCCAAACCCGTCGTGATCCCCGCGGCTCCGCCCTCTACCGAGCGGAGCTCTCAATCGGGTCGCGCGACGATCCTGGTCGTCGAAGACAATCCCATCACTCGCAAGATGGTGCGTTTCACGCTCGAGAACGCGGGATTCGGAGTCCTCGAGGCCGACAGTTGTGCGAGCGCCATACGCCTATTCACGAGCGAGCAGGTCGGCCTCGTTCTCCAGGACCTGGGACTGTCCGATGGTGAGGGTTTCGCACTCGTCACCCACCTGCGCTCGTTGCCGCGAGGCCAGGAAGTCCCCATCCTCGCCTTCTCCGGCATGCTCACCCCGCAAGACGAGTCGCGGATCTCCGCCGCTGGCTTCGACGACCTCATCTCCAAGCCCATCGAGCCCTCGCGCCTCGTCCAGATCGTCCGCTCTCACCTTCCCGACCTGACCCTCCACGCCACCGACCCGTTCGGGCTCGGACGACGGCTACTCGTGGTCGACGACGACCCCGTCCAGCGAAAGCTCGTCGGCCTCAAGATGCAGAAGGCCGGCTTCGACGTCGAGACCGCGGGCGACGGCAGCGACGCACTCATGCGAGCGCGGGTTCGCAAACCACACGCGATTCTGTCCGATGTGCTGATGCCCAACCTCGATGGGTTTGGCCTGTGCATCGAAATCGGGCGCGACCCAGAGTTGCAAAACGTCCCGGTCGTGTTGACGACCAACAGCTACGTCGAGGCCACCGACCGCGACCTCGCACGACGCGCGGGTGCCCGGGACCTCATCGTTCGTACACCCGAGCTCCGCGAAGTCCTCGCCTGCCTTCGAAACAATCTCGGAACGAGTGTCTTCATCCGCCCAACCGACCTGCAAGGGGCGCCGGAAGAGGTCGACGCGGAGCACACCCGCCGTATGGTACGCCAGCTCGAGCGCCATGTCGCTTTGAACCAACGTATCAGCCAGCGCTGCACGTTTCTGGCGGCCGAGATTTCAGTCATCCGTGGGATTGCCGAGGCGCTCGCCAGCCACGAGGACATCGACACCGCATTACGGCTCACACTTGCTGCTTGTTTCGACGCCGGGGGTATCTCGCTGGGCGCCCTGTTTCTCTCGACAATCGAGGGAATGCGCGTCTTGAGCTTCGGCTTCTCGGACCTCACCAAGGACGGCGAGCTGCAGACGTTCTTTGGCGAGCCCGACCTCTTGAAAGACGTCATGGCCGGCACGACGACCCTGGTCCTCAGCGGCCTGGGCGACCAACGTGTCATGAACGTGCTACGCCGCGCGGTCGCCGGGACTGGCGTCCTTGCACCGCTGCACTACAAGGGAATGCGGCTTGGCGCGTTGTTCATGCTGAGCCGCAATGGCGAGCTCGAAAACGACGATCGGGTCAAGTTCTCGGAGGCCGTCGCAGGGCAAATCAGCCAGGCCCTAGCGGTTGCCGAGGCCTTCCGCCACAAGGAACGCTCCGAGCGGGTGGCCCGTGAGCAGGCGTCCCTGCTCGAGTCGATCCTCGAGAGCATCGGCGATGGCCTTGTCGTCACCAACGCCACGGGCAAGGTCATCCGCTGGAACTCGAACGCCAGCGAGCTCGTGAAGCTTCTGGAGGCGGAGGAGGCAGGAGCGCCGCGGGGCCGCCAGGGGATCTTCGAGAGCGACCACACAACGAGGGTGCCATCACCTCTGTTGCCGACCACACGTACCGACCCGTCGGTAGCGATCGATGGTGTGGAGGTCTTCGCGCGTTTCCCCGACACAACCGAAGGAGTCTGGTTGTCCGCTTCGGCCCGCCCATGGCGCGATGACAAGGGCGAGACCCGCGGCCGCGTCTCGGTCTTTCGCGACGTCACACGTGAGAAGGCCACACGCACCCATCTCATGGCGTCCGACCGCATGGCGTCCGTAGGGCTTCTCGCGGCTGGCGTCGCCCACGAGATCAACAACCCGCTCACCAGCGTGATGACCAACCTCGAGCTCGCCCAGACCGAGGTCCTCGACCGCGCCCTAGCCGGGGACACAAACGCCGCGAAGGAGCTGCGCGATATGCTCGCCGATGCGACCGAGGCGGCCAGCCGCGTCAAGGTCATCGTGCGCGACCTCAAGGTGTTTTCGCGCGACGAGGAGTCGCAGACCGAGTCCGTCGACCTGAAGAAGGTCCTCGATTCGACGCTGCGAATGGGGTGGAACGAGGTCCGTCACCGCGCCCAGCTGGTCAAGGACTACGACGACGCTGGCCTCGTCGTAGGCTCGGAATCCAGACTCGGACAGGTCTTCCTCAATCTCCTGGTGAATGCGGCGCAGGCCATCCCTGAAGGCAATGCGGAGGGAAATTCGGTTCGAGTCTCGGCACGTCACACGGCCAACGGCATGGTCGCGGTGGAGATCTCCGACTCAGGCGTGGGAATCCCGGCCGAGAACCTGCGCAATATCTTCCTCCCCTTCTACACGACCAAAGCGCCCGGCGTCGGGACCGGACTCGGCCTGGCAATCTGCCATGGCATCGTGAAGGGCTTTGGTGGTGAAATCGAAGTCGAGAGCGAACCAGGCGTCGGCACGACCTTCCGGGTCCTGCTGCAGACCGGTAGGAGGGATGCCATCGCCACCGTACCTGAACCGCCGGCTCCAAGCCCCTTGCTGGACCAGAAGGCGCGTGTGCTCGTCATCGATGACGAGCCGCTCATGATTTCGAGCATTCGTCGTGTGCTGCGAAACCAACACGAGGTCACCTCCACGACGCGGGCCGACGAGGCCGTCGAGTGGTTGCGCGCGGGCCAGCACTTCGACGTCATCCTATGCGACCTCATGATGCCGCAGATGACCGGAATGGAGTTCTACGCGGCACTCACCGAGCTCGGCCAAGACCTGACAGATCGTGTGGTCTTTCTGTCGGGTGGCGCCTTCACGGCCGCGGCCCGAGCCTTCCTCGACACCATCCCCGACCAGCGCCTCGACAAACCCTTCGACCCCATTCGGCTACGAGCGCTCGTCGCGGAGGTGGTGCGTAGGAACCGTCCCTAGCCGCGCAATCCATGTCGACGCCGCCGCCTCACCAGTGCGAGCAGCGCCCACACACCGACGAAGGGTGCTGGGCCCTGGCCACATCCGTCCGCATCCCCACGCCTGGGCTCGACCACGGGCTCGCCATCCTCACCATCCGCGACGTCACCGACGTCCGTCTCGACCACCTCGGGCTCGACGGGCTCGCTGGACTCGACGGGCTCGACAACCTCCACGACCTCGGGACCGGGTTCCACCGGCAGGCGCGCCGCGATACACGCCGCGACCTCGACACCGTCACCGATACAGAGACCCGGTCGTTTGCTCTGGCCCGACACCGCCGCGCTCGCCACGACCACGATGACCTCGTCGGCGCCAGCGACCGGCAGGCTCGCCTCGACAACACCTTCACCCTCGGCCGCCACCGCCTGGACACTCGTGACCACGGCTCCCTTTCGCGCTGCCAGGATGAGCGTCAGCTCAGCGAGCTCGGTCGGGTCCTCACTTGCGAGAGCCGCCTTCACCTCGGCTCGCCCCGACGGGCCGCCGGCCCACACCTGGAGCGAGGACCGATAGACACGTAAGCGGTCGTCCTCGAACGGAAACTGGACGATCTCGCGCGCCACTCTCGGGTAGCTCGACACGTTCGTGAAGCTGCCTTCGACCTGCCCTTGTCCGCTGCGGATGACCCACTCAGCGAACTCGACCCACGCGTCGGCGAAGGTGGTCTCGTGCTCACGCTCCAGCAACGCGATGAGCGCCGGCAACCACTTCGGGTCGGCGACCCCTTGGGCCCCGTCCTCCAGGTCCTCCCAGTGCTCGCGGATGATGTCGTCGCCAAAGCGCTCGGACAGGTACTGCGCGAAGATCGCCAGCCCATAGGAGAAGCCGTCGACAGGTCCAATCGGCTCCTGGTCGATGGAACGGTCGGGTTTGTCGAACCACCCGCGGACGAAGTATTCGAAGTCGGTCAGCGACGGGTCGAAGTGTTCGCTCGCCCAGGTGGCGGTGGCCTCGCTCCAGTTGGCGCCCTGGTCGGCGTCATAGGCAGCCTGGACCACATGGAAGAGCTCGTGGCTGGCGAGAATTCGGCTGGCGACCCGGAAGCTCGGGTACCCGTACCCGGCGAAGTCGTTTTCTTGAACGATGTAGCCGCTGCAGATGGACGTCGACGCCTCGCAGCGGTCGCGCACAAAGGCGCCGTCGGACTGGCCCGCGAAGTCGACGAGGTACACGTCGAGGCGGTCATTACCCCCGTCGCCGAGCGGGTTGTCCAGGTCCGAGACCGGCTCGCGGAAGCGCTGCGCCGCGAAGAAGGCGAGCACTTCCTCGTAGGCCGCCGCGACCTGCTCGACGCTGTCGGGCACGCCTCCGTCGTCTGTATCGACCAGGCTCACTGCGTCGGGACCGGTGCGGGTGAAGTGCACCCGCACCCGCCCGCCGAGCCCATCGAAGGCTTCGACATCGTGGCCCGGCTCGAAGCGGAAGAGCCCCGTGCTGTCGGGGTCGTCCGGCCTGAATCCGGACAACGCCAGAAAGCCCGTGAGGAGCCCCACACCATAAGCCGCGCGTCGCGAGAGATTCGCCATCTCAGCCCCCTGGAACGCCGGGGCCGCGCACCTCGCCGACCCTCGAGGCCCCTCACCAGATCAGTCGATGAAAGCCCAACGCATGCGGATGTTGCCGGCCCCGTTCGGGCTCGGCGCCGTCCCGTTCGCGTCACAAGCCGCCTGCACCGACGGCGAATAATAGGACTGCATCTGCAGCTTCACATGCCGCCCATCACGCAGCTTCACGACGTAGATGTTGCCGGTCATCGTGACGCAGCCCGTGTAGTTCCAGTAGCTCGACAGGATCGTCAGCGGCGACCCGATGCCCGAGGTCTCCGGGACATACTCGCAGCCGTCGGCCGTAAAGTACTGTTCGGCCCGGAAGGTCAGCGCCCCCGGCACGGCGGTCAGCCCCTCGAAGGTGGTCGCCGGAGCTGTGCGCCCGCCCAGGACACACGAGGGCCCGCTCACCCCGCTGTTGAGGCGCGCGATGTAGCGGCGAAACGCGATGTCCCAGTCCAACGACTCGAGGGCCTCCTCGTCCGACAGGTCGACCGCGACGAGGCCTTGCTCGGTGAAGCGTGCATAGGTGTAGCCCAGCGTGCCGTTGAAGCCGCCTGCTGTCGCGTCGATATGGGTGGAGAACTCGCCGGCGGTCGTGCCCTCTTCGGTGATGGGCCCGCCGTCGCGGTCGTCGGAGAACTGGAGCGTCGCGATCTGCTCGTCGCTGCAAGCCGGCTCGGTGAACTCGCAGAGCGGAGCGGTCACCTCGGGCGCGACCTCTTCGATGGTGTCGGTCGTGTCGGGGGTCACTTCTTCGATCACGTCGGGCCCCACCTCTTCGACGGCGTCGGGCGTCACGTCCGCGGTGTCGTTCTGGTTTGCCGGCTCGGCATCGTCGCCACACGCCGCGAGCGACACGAACATGAAGCCCGCGCCGATCAACGCCAGGCGCCCGCCCTTGACGACCAACCCACCCACCTTGAAACGCCAACCCGTCGCTTTCATCGCCCGTCCCCGTATGTCGGTCTGTCGTATGCCCATGGCGTCTTCGCGCCCGGCGCTCGAATGCTTGTCTCGCGACCAGCGTTGCGCCATGGTCTCGCCCATGGTCGCCGCACTCCTCGCTTCGCTGCTCCTCGCCCACCCATCACCGGGCGGCGCCGCCGTCGAAGCGGTTGGCTTACCAGTCTCGAAGACCGAGGTCTATCGCGACGGCACTAACCGCGTGGCAGCGCAGCGACAGCCCGATGGCAGGGTCCGCCTCACCTGGCCCGATGGGCGCTTTGCCACGGCTGGCATTGGACCCCACGCGATCGCCCACCTCCCGGCTTCGGCCAAGCGTGCTTCCGACCTCGGCGACCTCGCCGACCTCATTGTAGTCCGCCCGCTCATGGCGTCGGCAGACCTGTATCTCGTCCGCTCGGCGCGCCCATCCGAAGACGGCCTGGCGCTGGCCGCGCGCCTGGCCGACACCCTCGACATCACACCCGACCTGGCACTCGCCCGTCGCTTCGCCTTCACCCCGCCGGCCGATGACCCGCGCCGCGGAGGCCAGTGGTACCTCGACACCATCGGCATCGACACGGCCTGGGCTCAAGGGGTCGGCGACCCGTCGGTCGTCATCGGTGTGGTCGACAACGGGTGTGACACGGCCCACCCCGACCTCGCCGCGAACATGTTGTCGGGTCTCGACCTCGTCGACAACGACGACGACCCGGGCTTTCAACCCAACGGCAACGGCAACGAACACGGTACGGCGTGCGCCGGCATCATCGCGGCGGTCGGGGACAATGGCGTCGGCATCGCGGGCGTCTGCCCGACCTGCCGGCTGCGCTGTGTTCGCCTCCTGCCCGACAATGGCACGCTGGTCGCGCTGTCGGCCGACATCAACGCGTTCGCCGAGCAGCTCGAGTGGAACGTCGCCGTGAGCTCCAACAGCTGGGGTTTCGTCGACTACTTCCCCGTGCCGCTGCTCCTGCGTATGGCCATCGAAGACCTCATGAGCGACAGCCGCGGCGGGCTCGGCGCCATCGTCGTCTTCGCGGCCGGCAATGACCATCGCGAGATCTACGCGGACGAGCTCTATGGGATCCCCGGTGTCCTCACCGTTGGCGCCATCAACGCCTTCGACGAGGCCGCCCAGTTCTCCAATTACGGCCCCGTCGTCGACCTCGTGGCCCCGACCGGCAGCCTCACGACCGACATCAGCGGCCCCGATGGCGCCCACGAGTCCGACTATACGCCGCTCTTCGGCGGCACCTCGGCGGCAGCCCCGGTCGTGGCCGGCGTCGCCGCCCTCCTCATCGCGGCAGCCCCCGATCGCCCAGCGCTCGAGCTGTCGGACCTGCTCGTCCGGACCGTGCGCCCGGCCCCCTTCGCGGTCCCTGACGAAGCCGGACACGACACCCAGTATGGCTTTGGAATCGTCGACCCGACGGCCGCCCTGGCCGAGATCCTCACCCCGGTCGGGCCTGTAGAGCCAGGCGAGCCAGGGCCAGACAGCGACTCCGAGCCGACCCCCGAGCCTGACCCAGAGCCGGCGGCCGAGGACGTAGAGCAACCCTCCGAGCAACCACGTGACGACGGAGGCTGCACCCACGGCGGCCCCGTCGGTCTCGTTCTCGGTGGCCTGGCAATCGGCCTCATCGCATTGCGCCGCAACGCCCTCAAGGCCTGAGTCAGGGCCTCACGAGGGCCTTGCTCCGACCTTCAGTCGAGCCCGACGAGCCGCGCGCTTTCATCCCAAAGGCGTCGCGCCAGCGCCATGTCCTTCGACTTCGGCGACGACAAGGCGACCTTCCGCTTGGCGAAGTAGGCGCCGCTCGTCTGGCCACCCTCGACAGAGGTCGCGAGCCATACAATCGTGTCGGCGCCTTTGGCGGGCGTGATCATGAAGTTACGCGCGAGCTTGGTCAGCTTGCTCAAGAGGCCTTTCTGCGGCCCGAAGTTCGTCGCGACGACGCCCGGATGCATACAGTTGGCGACCGCCCCGGTGCCGTCCAGGCGGCGCGCGAGCTCACGCGTGAAGAGGACGTTCATGAGCTTGGTGTCTGCATAGACCGTGAACTGGCTGTAGCGGCGCTTGCTCTGCAGGTCGTGGAAGTCGATGTTGCCGCGCCAGTGCATGCCCGAGCTCACCGTGATGACGCGGCCACGCGCTGCGACGATGCGGTCGAAGAGCAGCGAGGTCAGGAGCATGGGCGCCAGGTGATTGACGGCCAGCGTCTGCTCGAGGCCATCGACCGTCTCGATCCGCCCCGAGTGCACGAGACCCGCGTTGTTGACGAGCACGTCGACCCTCGGAAATCGTTCGATGATCTCGGCCGCAGCGCGCCGGACCTCGGCTTGCGACGACAGGTCACACAGGACGATCTTGGGCGAGCGCCCTGTCGACTGGGCGATGTCTGCCCGCGCCGCTTCGGCCTTGTCCGCATTCCGACACACGAGCACCACCTCGGCGCCGAGCGCCGTCAGCGATCGCGCGGCCTCGAGCCCGATTCCGGAATTCGCACCCGTGACGACACACGTCTTTCCATCCACAGCCACACCTCGTTCGTTGAGACCCGCGGCCTTTACCACGACGTTGCATCAATGTGGCACAAACGGACCGCGACTCGTGCATAGTGCGCGCGCCATGTGGACCCGCCGCCAACTCCTCCAATCCGGTCTCGCCTCGTTCGCGACCCTCGTCGCAGCACCCGCTTTCGCGAAGCGCGCTGGCGGCCTGAGGTTCGCGCCCATCGCCACCTCGACCACCGACGCCGTGGTCGTGCCGGCCGGCTATCGCGCCGACCTGCTCCTCGGGTGGGGTGACGCCATCGGCATCGTCGGCCACCCCAACGCACTCGACCGCAAACGACCGACGGTGGCGCTCCAAGCCACCACCTCCGGCATGGGCCACGACGGCCTCGAGCTCTTCCCGGCTCAACGCGGCGGACGCATCGGCAAGCGTATCATCGTCGGGCTCAACCACGAGTTCGCCGAGCTCTCGACGCTCTTCCCGGGCGGCGTCTCCGAACCGATGACCCCTGAAGAGGTCGCGCTCGCTTTGTCGGCCCAAGGCATCTCGATCTTCGAGATACACGAAGACCAAGGAAAATGGGCCATCACCCCCTCCCGACTCGCGCGCCGCATCACCGGCCTGACACCGATGCGACTCTCCGGCCCTGCCGCCGGCTCGCCCTGGCTCGTGACCCCGGACGACCCGCTCGGGCGGCGCGTGCTCGGCACCTTCGCCAACTGCGGCACCGGTCAGACGCCTTGGGGCACGATGTTGAGCGGCGAAGAGAACGTCGACGACTACTTCCGTGTGCCCGAGCCGACTGCCCGAGCCAGGCGCTACGGCCTGCGCCCTGACGAGACCTACCCCTTCTTCCAGGGCGAGCCGCGACTCGACGGCGGCTTGTCACCCAACGAGCCCCACCGCTTCGGCTGGGTCGTAGAGGTCGACCCCTACGACCCGGACTCGACCCCGACCAAACGCACGGCGTTGGGCCGATTCAAACACGAGAGCGCCACGAACCGGATGGATGCCGACGGCGCCGTGGCGATCTACATGGGCGACGACGAGGCCTTCGAGTTCCTCTACAAGTTTGTTCCGAGCCGTCGCTTCGACCCGAAGAACCCGGCCGCGAACAAAGACCTGCTCGACGACGGAACGCTCTATGTGGGGCGCTTCGACGCGGACGGAACGGGCCGCTGGCTGCCGCTCGTCCACGACTCGAAGCTCGCCGGCAGCCCGCTCGGGCGCGACACGGGCTTTGCCGACCAGGCCGAGGTCCTCGTCTTCGCTCGCCTCGCGGGAACGGTATTGGGCGCGACACCGCTGGACCGCCCAGAGTGGATCACCCTCCATCCCGACACGAACGAGGGCTACGCCGCGCTGACGAACAACCATGGGCGTGGCGCCTCGGGTCGACCCGGGGTCGACGGCGTCAATCCTCGCGAAGGCAACGCGACAGGCCAGATCTTGCGCTGGCGCGACGCAAGCGCCACCGCGACCTCGTTCACCTGGGACCTGTTCGTGTTGGCCGGGGCGAACCCGACCTCGGGTGCCGGCGAGCCGCTGGCCGCTGACGCCTTCGCCTGCCCCGACGCGCTGCGATTCGGGCCGTCGGGCCACCTCTGGATTGGGACCGACGCCCCGACCCCGACCCGCCTGCTCACGGGCATGGGTCATAACCAGCTCCTGTGCGCAGACCCTTCGACCGGCGAGCTGCGGCGCTTCCTCACGGCCCCGAAGGGCGCCGAGGTCACAGGTCTGGGGCCGACGCCTGATGGCAAGACGCTCATCATCGCCATCCAACATCCGAGTGGGCGGTGGCCCGATGGACCGGACCAACCGCCGCGCTCGGCGCTCATGATCATCACACGAAACGACGGTCAGCCCCTGCTCTGACCGGTCGAATCACGTTCGAACATTGGCGTTCGTCACTTCACCTCGGACTGGCAACGACCGCGCATGTCGTTGTCGCGAATCGAGCTGCACGAGCTCTTCTGCTTCGTCACGACCGCCGTGCAGTACAGGCGCTTGTCGCCGTCCTTGATGGAGCTGCACGCATTCGCGTCGTTCTTCTCCTTGGCATAACAGAACTGGCGGTCATCGGCGTCGCCGATGGAGCTGCATGACTCGTTCTGAGTGCCAGTTCCGACATTCTCGATGAGTGTCGCAGTGGCCCGGCGCTCGACCTCGGGGCTGATTGCGGTCACGTGGTTCGGATGGGCGAGTGCAGTCACAGGTGCGAGCAGGCTCATGGCGAGCCCGAACAGGATGGTCTTCATGTCTTCCTCCAGGTTTTGCGTCGCCCTCATTGGGCAAGCATGTGCGAGTGAAGGAATCTGCTGGTGGCAAACTGTTCCGTCAAGCGACGTCCGACGATTCATCCCGAGTTGCACCAGGTCCGCTCACCATGCGCTCGTGAGCATCTCATCACTTGTGTCTAGACGCCGTTCGGGAACCGATTGGACCGGTCCGGTCCGATCAGAACAGTCGGCCGACTCGACACCCTCAGCTGAGGGCGTCCAGCGCCCCGCGAACTACGATGATGGTCAGGGACGGGTCGATGCGATAGGCGTCGACCGGTCGCTCGAGGTGATCTTTGAGACCAGCCTTTCGCAAGAGTGACACGGCATTCTGGATCCGATTCGCACGCGCTTCGGGCAACATCCTCTCGCCTGGCCAGAGGCTCTCGCCCAGCGACACCTCATCGAGGAGCACACCGCGTTCGTGACCTTCGATCAACAGCTCCAGGAGGCGCATGAGCAGCGGGCGTTTGCCGACATCGCTCCACGTCGTGTGCCGCGGCATTCGAAGCCGACCGGTCGAGGTCGAGACCACCAGATGGACCTGCTCGGGGTCGCGCGCCTCGGCCTCGATGTCCTGGCGCCGCACGTCGCTCAACAGCGGCCACGTGGTGCGCAGCGCGGCCCGCACGATGGCCGAGTTGTGCCAGGCCGGCCCGAGGCCCTGCGGCGGTGTGCCCGCGAGAGGCACCCGGACGAGCCGTCCCAGGTCGCGTGCGAGGTCGGCCCACTCGGCGTCCGGACACCAGAGAGCGCTATAGACCTTGGCCGCGGTGATGCGCGGGGCATGGTCGGCGCGGCTCAAGAGGTCGTCGACAGCGACGCGATGGGTCGCCGATGTCGACGGCGCGAGGGCGGCGCGGCGAGCGTTCAAGAGCAACGCCTCGTTGGGGAGGTCGGCCAGCTCGGGGTAGGCCAACACTTCGTCGAGGGTCGCCAGGGCAGCCTTAGGGTCAGCCCTCGACAGGTGGAGCTCGGCGCGCACCAAAGCGCTTTCGAGGTGGTGGAACCGTCGGTCGGAAGGCGAGAACATACGCTCCAGCTCGAGGAGCGCCCGCTCGGCATCGTCGAGAGCGCGAGCTTCGTCGGCGGAGACTTGGGTCGGGCCGACGGACTCCAGCACGACACGCGCGAGGCCGACGAGGCAGGCCGCCATGAAGTCGGGCCGGAGCGACTCCTGATGAAGCGCATAGGAGCGGTTCAGCAGCTCACGCGCCTCGCTGGTCCGCCCCCAATCGAGCTCGAGCAGTCCGAGATTTCCAAGCGCGTTTGAAAGGTTGCGGCGGTCCCTGCTGAGCTCGGCGACGGCGACGGACTCACGAGCGTAGCGGCGGGTTTCGTCGATGGCGCCACGGATCATGGCGAAGTAGCCGAGATTGCCAAGCGCGGTCGCACGCCCCCAGTCGTTGGTGCAGGCCTCGAACATCGCCAGGGCCGTCTCGGCGTGGTGGCGGGCTTCGTCAGGTGCGACGAGGTGCAGGGCACTCGAGCAGAGGAGGTGGCCCTTCGCCTCGGCAAGTGGGTCGCGCCTGGCGGTGGCCGCCGCGATGGACGCCCGGGCGAGCTCGGCGACGTTCGGAGCGTTGTCGATGATGGCCACTGCCGTCACGGCCCAACACCACTCGAAGCTGCCGGGGGCACGTTGATGGAGAACAGCCACGCAACGCATGAGCCGCTGTCGATCGCGGAAGTCGAAGAGCGTGCGGACCACCTGGGACAAGGCCTCGATGGGGGCATCTTCGATGGGCGCGCGGTCGTCCGGCTCGTCGCCGAGCGGTCGGCTAAGCAGTCCGCCCAGTAGTCGGTCGACGAGATCGAGGAGCTCATGACGAAGGGTCGAATCGGGCGGCGAGATGCAACGCCAGATCTCGGTGAGCAGAGCGCTCGTGAGGTGCCAGGCGGGGCCTGGGTGCGTGTCGACGAGCGTTCGCAGCGCCGCGCGCAGGTTGTTGCGCTCGGCTCCGATCCACTCGAGCGGGGCGGAGCGTCCATAACGAAGGGCGTTCCTCGTGACACCCTCCGCGTGGGCCGCCAGTCGAAGGGCGAAGGCCGTCTGCGGCGGGTGCGACCCAGGCTCGCTCGAGGGCAGTGCGAGGAGCGCCAGCCGCACGAGCGGCGGGACTACGAGGCGTGTCTCACGACGCACGAGGAGGTGCCGGTCACGAAGGCGAGCGAGCAGTCCGAGGGGGCCGGCGAGGCGGTGCTCGGTATTGGAGGCGAGGTCTTCGACGAGCGACTCGGCGGTGACGGGGAGCGCGCCGTCGACACACTCGGCGAGCCGACGCACGGCGGCGAGATCGGGGTCGACGGAGGATGCGAGCTCGCGTGTGATCGATGCGATGATGGGGCCAAAGATGTTGACGGGCTCGGCTCGTGACCGGTTGGCGAGGGTCGCGAGATCCATGAGCCGGGAAGCCTCGGCGGCGAGCACCAGCGCCCCGGGAAAGCCGTCGGCGGTGGTAGCGATGTCGGCGATGAGCGCCCAGTCGGCGAGGGACTGCGGGGCGTGGCCCGGGTCGGCGGCGACGATGAGGTCGGCGAGCAGGCGGGTCGCGGGCGCGGTCGGTGCGGAGTCGGGGGTCGTCGGGAGGACCAGCGATGTGACATCGACGAGGGAGGCGTCGATCGTCGGACGGCGGCGCGAGGCGACGACGAGCTGGAGGTCGAGACCGGTCAGCGCCGCAACGAGGGAGGTGAGTCCGTCGGCGGGCGCATCGTCGAGAAGCAGGACGGTTCCCGGTGCCACGCCTGCGAGCTTTGATAGCGCCGAGGGCAAGAGAGCTTCGAGCCGATCTGGCCAATCGATTCGCACCTTCGGCCGCGTCAACTTCGCGGCGAGCGCATCGAGGAGCCATGTCTTACCGACCCCAGGAAGGCCGACGATGGCGGTGACCCTGGTGCCACTCGTAATGGTCGCGAGCAGCAAGTCGAGCTCACGCGAACGCGATTCGTGAACATCGGCTGGACCGCTCGGCTCGGGTCCAATGCGAGGCAGGCTCAGGGGTGAATCGCGGTGGGTGTCGGTCATGATGCTTGGAGAGTCTAACCCAGTGCGAAGCGTCGGGCGACAGCCATTGACATCGAACCACCGTGGCTCGGGTGCGCGACCTTCGATTGAAGCGCTGCTGCGTCCGGCGGCGCGAGTCGACGCCTTCTGTCAGCGCTACTCGACGCTCTGGGGCGCGCTCACGCCCTTTACCGCGGCCCGCAACGCAACGGACAATCGGCCCGTTCGTTCGGCGTCGAAGGGCCCGGCTTCGGCCAGGATCGGGTCGAGGTCGGGGCGGCCTGCGCGGAGTGTGTGGGCCAGCCGAAGGGTGCCGGATGCGTCGAGGCCCAGGACCTGACCGAGGTCCGTGATGAACCAGCCGTCGCCCCGCGCCAGAGAAACCCGCAGCGAGGTTCGATGTTCGTCGAGGAAAGCGAAGAGGTCGGCGCCGTGGAGCTGGATCGCGATCGGCAAGTCGATCCCGACCCCGACCAGGGTTCGCAGGTAGGTGCCCGAGGTGCGCGTCGGCGCCAACGGGTCGTCTTCAGGGGTCGTAGATGCACAAGCAACAAGCAGGGCCACGACGCAGATCACGACGCCGCGAGACACCCTACAGGACGTCACGCAGCCTCACGATCAGCTCGCGCCGCAGCGTGCCGCCCGGTGGTGAGACGGAGACCTCGAGCGTGGCGGCCTTGCCATCGAAGGGTGCCGAGTCCCAGAGCGGGATGAAGCAGTCGCCCGGCGGCGGGTCTTCACAGAAGCTCGCATACAAGGTGTAGGTCTGGTAGACGCCTTCGCTCAGCCTCGGGATCGGATAGGCGATGCTCTTGAAGCGCCCACGCACCGCGCCATCGACCCAGACCGCCATCTCGACCGGGGCTTCGAGGGTCTCGGCGTCGGAGTCCCAAGGGAAACGCACGACCGCTTCGACGTGAAAGCCGCCTTGTGGACCATGCACGAGGTTGACATCCTGACCGGCGACGAACGGTGTCAAGACGCCGCTCGAGTGGTCGAGCGAGCCTATCTCGAGTGGGCTTGGTTCTATTGTGTCAGTCACTTCGGACGCGATGTCCGCAGTGTCCTCGATGACCTCGGGCGGCGCCTCGACCACATCGGCTTCGACGGTCTCGACGACTTCGGCCGACTCGACTTCGACGACTTCGACGTCTTCGACCGGCTCGACCTCGACCGGCTCGGGGCCGTCGTCGGGGCGGCCCGGCTCGATGTCGACGAGCGCCCCGGTGGGCACGTCGGTGCGCGGCGGGCCGAATCGAATGACCGTGCCCTCGTCGAAGCGCGCCGCCGACAACAGGTTGCCGCCGACAAACCACCAGTCGCCGCGTGGGTCGCGCCAGACCGCATGCCAGTCCTTCATGATGGGCACCCCCGAGACGGCTTCCCAGGCGGCTCCGGGGGCCGAGCGGCGCATGACCTGACCCAGCATGCCGGCGGCCCAGGCCGACCCGTCGGGCGCGACCCAGACGCCGCTCAAGAGGGCGTAGGGGCCAGGGGACTTGTCGGTAAAGCCGGCAGCCGTGTGCTCGAGGATGACGGCCTGACTCGCCCCGCCGACGATGACGATGTCGTCCGCGCTGCTCCCGTGGATCGTCACCAACCTGGGCGTGGCTCCGAGGTCGACCCGGCTCCACGTCGCACCGTCGTAGTGGACGATGCGCCCCATCTCACCGATGACCCACACGTCGTCTTTGGCCGTGCCCCACACCTTGAAGAAGGTGCCGTTGCCCAGAACCTCGGACGGTAGGTCGGCCACGACCTCACCGCCGGTCGGGGTGAGTCGGACCAGCGTCGGCTCGCCCGTCCGCGGGAAGACGTAGCCCCCAACCGCCCAGAGCTCGTCGTCGGACGCACCCCAGACTCCGTAGAGGGTGGCGTCGGTGCCGGTCTCGACCTTGGTCGTGAGGCCGGTCGTGCGGTCGTGTCGGAAGGCGCGGCCGCCCTCCCCGACCATCCAGACCGAGTCGGCGTCGGGCCCGAAGACCCACCACAGGTGGCCTCCGGCCGGGTCCACCGGGCGCAGGTCGAGGCGCGCGAAACCCGTGGTGCCGTGCACGACCATGGGGCCGGTGCCGTCGTTCTTGTCCGCGCCGACGAGCCAGATGTCGTCGTGGCTCGTCCCCCAGATGCTCAACAGTGCCCCTGAGAGCCCGCGGAGCGATGGAGACCAGGACGGTGTGGCCGCGGTGTCGTTCGTATCGGTGTCGCTCGACGCGTCGGCGTCCGGCGTGGCGCCGACCGACGCATCCCCACATCCGGCCACGAGCGCAACCAGCGCGGAGTTCGTTACGAGCGCGGCGAGATGTCGATTCAGCTTCACAGTCCACTCCTGACGTCGCGTTGCGATACAGCACCCCATGGGGATGGAAACGTATGCGACCTGATCGGTATCCCTCGCCAGGCTACGCCCGCTCCACCGCGGGCCAGCGACCTGGCGAGCAGACGTCTCTCATGACGCCCGAAGGACGATGGCGAAAGGCGGCCGCAGACGCAAGGCCGCGCGCACGAACTCGCGGTTTCTTCGGTGGCGGTCACCTGCTATGACGTGGAGGTGTCGTTGCTCTACCGAATCGTAATCGTGGGCCTTATCGCGCTTGTCAGCGACAACGGCTTTGCAAACGAGCCGACGCCCACGCAAGCGCCCACGCCCACGCCCGCGCCCGAGCAAACGCCCGCGCCCGCGCCCGCGCCCACGCAAGCGCCCACGCCCGCGCCCACGCCCGAGCAAACGCCCGCGCCCACGCAAGCGCCCGCGCCCGAGCAAACGCCCGCGCCCGAGCAAACGCCCGCGCCCACGCAAGCGCCCGCGCCCGCGCCCACGCCCGAGCAAACGCCCGCGCCCCTCTGGGCCGTCTGGTTCTCCGCCGGACCCCACTTCCTCCTGCTCGAGGACACCCAGCTCTCCGACCAGCTCTCGGCGTCGGGCTACACCCTCGACACCGTCGGTCCCGCGTTGTCACTCTCCCTCGAGCGCTACGTCCTCGACTGGCTCATCGTCGGCGGCACCGTCGACGTCCGTTGGGTCTTCGTTCAGCGGGACGAACCGGGTCTCTCGAGCCAGAAGCTCTCGGCGCTCGAGATGTCCTTCACCCGCGTCGGGGCCGGCGCCTACGTGCAACCGACGCTCTGCCTCGAGTACAACGGCAATTGTGAACGCGAAGGCGTTATCTTTGGAGCCCAGCTCGGGATCGCCACCGGCCCGACGCTTTGGACCCTGCGCAACGAGACCGAGGTCGGGGCCTTCTTCCGTTTCGACCTCGCGCTCATGTGGGCGCTGCGGGTCGAGCCGATCCAGCTCGCGTTCCGCCTCGGCCACGCCATGGTCTGGCAGTCGGACCTCGGGCCCAGCGACCTTGGCCATCCGTTCGAGTGGAGCCCGTCGGTCGACCTGCGTGTGGGGTGGGTATGGTGACGCGTCTTCTCGGCCTCGGCGTCGCCCTCGCGGCAACCGTGTTGCTCACGGCCTGCCCCTGCGATAGCGGGCGTCCCGACCTGTTTGCCGACGAGCTCCACGCGGACTGCGAGGGCCTTCCCTGCGACTGGGATCTCGTCAGTGGACAAGCCCGCCTGGTCCCCTTTCTGCACAAGTCGGAGCGGGCCCTCGAGCTATCCGATCAGGCCGAGATCTCACGCCTGATACCCGACGTCTTCTTGCCCGGAAACGAAGACGGCGATGTCACCGTCGAGCTGCTCGCCACCTGCGACCAGGCGACCGAGCTCGTCGTCGAGGTGACCGTCTCGGCCGGGTCGAGTGGGCCCGGTGAGCCACCGCGCCTCTTCACCTATCGCGCCCGACTCGAGGCCGGCTCGCCCAACCCGGACGACCTGCCGTTGCCCCCACGGATCTTGCCACTCGCGCTCGCCGATCTCGCTGAAGGCCAGACCCGCCCGGCCGCAACGACTCAGCTCATCGCGGTCGCCATTACATTGCGCGTCGAAGGTCCGGGGCGCTGCACCCTCGACAACCTCCACCTCACGAACCCGGACAGCAATTCGTGCTTCGGATGAGCCCGCCTCCCAAACCCTCCCGCGCGCTCAAGGCGAAGGCCAAGAAGATCGGTGTGATCCTCGATGAGCTCTTTCCCGAGCCCGAGATCCCGCTCGACCACTCGGACCCCTTCACCTTCTTGTGCGCCGTCCTGCTCTCGGCCCAGACCACCGACAAGAAGGTCAACGAGGTGACCCCGGCCCTGTTCGCAATGGCGCCGACACCGGCCGCGATGGCCGACCTCGAGGTCGAGACGATTCAACACCTCATCCGTGAGATCGGCCTCGCACCGACCAAAGCCAAACACCTCAAAGCCATGTCGCGGCTGCTGCTCGAACGCCACGACGGCCAGGTCCCCCGCACCTTCGACGAGCTCGAAGCCCTGCCGGGCGTCGGCCACAAGACCGCATCGGTGCTGATGTCGCAGGCCTTCGGCTTTCCGGCCTTCGCCGTCGACACCCATATCCATCGCCTCGCGGCGCGTTGGGGGCTCTCGGACGGCTCGACCGTCGAACACACCGAGCGCGACCTCAAAGTGGTCTTCCCCGAGGACGAGTGGAACCGCCGCCACCTGCAGATCATCTACTTCGGTCGTGCCCACTGCCCAGCCCGTGGCCACATCATCGTGGCCTGCCCGGTCTGCTCGTGGGGCGGCCAGATTACTGCCGTCGACAATCCGGCCGACGCGGTCACCGAGGCGGCAGGACCTGCCCGTCGGGTACAAGCTGCGCGCGCTCGCGCCCCGTCCGCACGATCTTCACGAGCGCCGGCACCTCCCAAGGGTCGAAGTCGATCCTAGCGCGCAGGCGCTTAGCCGCCCGGATCCACGTCTCGAGGGTGTCTTCGGCCGGCAGCTTGTTCGCCATCGACGAGCCACGCGTCGCCACCTTGAGGCGCGCGAGCAGGTCGTCGGCGTTGTCGCGAGCGAGGTCACTCGTATCGAGGACCTCGGCCTTCTGAAGGGCCTCGGCGATGGTCGGCCCGATGCCCACGATGCGTAGGAGGTCGCAGCGCGCGGCGAGGAAACGGAGGCGTTCGTCGTCGAGCCCGGTCTGGTCAGCGACCCAGCGCCGGTTCTTGTCGTCGCCCAGCCAGTCGAGCAGCACCTGCGTGTCGAGAATGCCGGCCCGCGAGAGGAGCTTTCGTTCCTTCGCGGTCACGAAGTCGACCTTCGCGAGTGAGTAATGCGACGCCATCGCGGACGAGCCGACGAACAACGCCGCCATGACTGCCGAGGCGACCAGGAAACGAATACGACCGAAACGAAGCGAAGCCGACATGGAGCCTTCAACGGGGCGAGGTAGCGGCTATTCATCCCCATGGGTCTTTCATGGAGCTTTGATGACCATTCGAACGCCGGCGCATGCCCAGGCCCCCGACATGCGGACCACAAGCTAACATCGGACACGATCGCTGGGTAGCGACGAGCCCGATGGCCTGGCCCCCTTTTGTACCGTTTGTACCGTTTGTACCGGTTGTATCGGTTGTACCGGTTGAATCCGGGCTCAGGCGAGAGCTGCGTCGAGCAACGACCCGCTGAGCAGCGGCCGACCCGACAACGCGCACAGGGACTCCTCGAGGAAACGCGCGGTTGAGTGCAGGTCGCCCGGGGGCAGTGGCACGAAGCGACCCGACCGCCACTCCTGCAGCGCCTCCTTGGCGGGCGTCGTGAGCTCGGGCAGGTCGTCGAAGGGCGGTAGCACTCCCTGCATGTCGAGGATCCGCAAGAGGAACAGGAGAAACAGCTCGCGCCGCGGCGTGGAGCGCGGGTCATCGAGGTGCAGCAGCGCTTTGGTGAGCAGGGCGTAGAGGCCTTCTTCCTGCGCGTACTCCGGGAGGATGTGCAAGACGACCTCGGCCATACAGGAGGCGAGCGCGGTTCTCAGGAGGTCGCCCTTGATGACGGAGAACGGCCTCTCGACGAATGAGGCGCCGACGGTCGGGATGTCGTCTTCGCCACGAGAGGTCAGGTCGACGACCACGAGCGAGAGCGGCTGGAGGCGGGACGAGAGCGAGCCTGTTTTGCTCGATTTTCGAGCGAATCGGGCGACTGCGGGCACAAGCGTGTCGTCCTCACCCAGGAGCCGGATGAATCGGTCATCGCGTGAGTCGGCGCCGGACAGGATGAGGCCCCTCAGCTCGCGTCGCTCGGTTGGCCCGCTGGTCGGACGGCGACTCACGCGGTCAGCGCCAGCGCCATCGGGATGGACACCCCGAAGTAGATTGCGACGCCGAGGAGGTCGAGGCTGGTCGTGACAAACGGGCCGGTCGCGACCGCGGGGTCGACGCCGAAGCTCGACATGACGAGCGGGATGGCGGTGCCCAGGACCGAGGCCGCGGTCATGCCGAAGGCCATCGAGAAGCCGATGGCGAGCCCGTCGGTCGGGGTCTCGCCCATCAGCGCGGAGATGACGCCCACGATGACCGCATAGAGCCCACCCAGCGTCATGCCGATGAGCAGCTCACGACGCAGGGGTTCATACCGGCGCTCGGCGCTGATCTGGCCAAGTGCGAGGCCGCGCACCGTCACGGTCGCCGACTGCGTCCCGACATTGCCCGACATGCCGAGGATGATGGGCAGGAAGAGCGCAAAGAAGTGATTGGATTGCAGCGTCGTTTCGAAGAGCCCCATGACGATGGCGGCGAGCAGACCGCCCGCGCACGACGCGAGCAGCCACGGGAAGCGCGCCTTCACGTGGGTCATGAAGCCCTCGTGGTTGGTCACGGCGGCGCCGGCGCCGGCCATCTTGAGGAGGTCCTCTTCGGCCTCCTCTTCGAGCACGCCGATGACGTCGTCGATGGTCACGATGCCGAGCAGGCGGTTGTCATCGTCGACGACCGGAATGGCGAGGAGTCCGTGATCGGAGACCAGGCGCGCGACCTGCTCCTGGTCGGTGTCCGGACTGACCGTGATGACATCGGCCTCCATGACGTCGCGGATCCGCTTGTGCGGGGAGGCGATGACGAGCTTGCGCAGCGACAGCACGCCAACGAGCTTCCCTTCGGCCCCGACCACATAGATGTAGTTGGCCATCTCGACGTCGTCGGACATCTCGCGCAAGGCGATGAGTGCCTCTTCGGCCGTCGTCTCGGCCGGCAACGCGACGAACTCGGGCAACATGATGCCACCCGCCGTGTCGTCGGCGTAGGCCATGAGGCCCTCGTACTCCTTCTTCTCGCTCATCGAGAGGACGGCGAGCACGGCTTCGCGCTGCTCGTCTTCCAGGTCCGACAGGATGTCCGCGGCGTCGTCGGACGCCATTTCGCCAAGGATTTCAGCAGCTTTCAGCGGGTCGATCGGATCGAGTAGCCGCTTGCCAAAGGGCGGCTGCATGTGCACGATGAGGTCGGCCTTATGCGCCGCGTCCGGCATATGCTCGAAGACGAGGTGCTGCTCCTTCTCGGTGAAGCCGATGAGGACCGCAGCGAGGTCGGTGATACGGGTCCGCGCCAGCAGCCGCTCGAGGTGGATGAGCGACTGGCGCCGGATGTACTTGCGCAGGGTGTCGTGGAGGAGGCGCTGGCGATTGAGCTGCAAGGCGGTCCCCCTCCACGCACGCACACCGCTCTCAGCGGTTGCGCACCGCGCCGCCCCGGTTGTTGGAGCCGGTGGAACCGCCTGGGCCGTCAGTGCCTGCGCCCTCGGTCGGGCTCACAGTGTTCGAGCCGCTGCCGGTAGCACCTGACGCGCGAGCTCCGCCAGTGCCCGTCGACGACTGAATGGCCCGCGATGGGCCCTCGCGCACGAGTACCTCGGCGCCTTCGCGGGCGCCGGGAGCATCATTGCGGGGCTCGACCGGACGCGCCGGGTTGACGACGGGCGCGCGAAGGTCGCCACCGGGACCGTCGAAGCTCGGCATGCCATCGATACGTTCGTGGATGACGGGAGCGGTTGGGACCTGGGCGGCGCCATCGGTGGTCGGCTGCTTCTGGCCCACGAGGATCCATGCGGCGATGAGCAGGCCTGCGGCGGCGACCGCGATGAGCATGAAGCCGCCCTTGAGCCCGCCCTCACGACGCATCGAGACGGGCTGGACCGGCACGAGCTTCGACTCGGGATCGAGCCGTGGCCCGCCCGTCTGGATCGGATAGAACGACGCCTCTTGCGGCTCGTCCGCGGGGCCATAACCCAGACGGCGACCGACGGCCCCGATGCGGGCCGCAGCCGCGGAGAGGCGAACCTCGGTGCCGGGCGCGGGCGGAGTAGGCAGGGTGCGGTTCTCGTAGGCGCGGACGACCGGGTTGGGGTCGAGTCCGACGGCGCGAGCATAGCTGCGGATGAAGCCACGAATGAAGACGGGGGCGGGGAGGAGGTCGTAGCGACCAGCCTCGAGGTTGGCGAGCGAAGCCTTGGGGACCTTGGTCGCCATGGCGACGTCCTCGAGGGAGAGTCCGCGCTGAGCTCTGGCTTCGCGCAGTCTGGTTCCGACTTCGTCCATCCGAATCTCCTACCCCCTTCCGCCTTTCTTTCGTTTGGCTCCGCGCGGCGCCGCGTTGTGGAGCGGCGCTGGCCAGGCGTGGGTGTAAGCAAGCGGGAGGGGACTGTCAACCAGGGGCTGCCGTGGGACCGCAGAAATGCGGGTGGTTTTCTTGACAGAGCTTCAGCGATTACACCGGCGAACGGGCTCAATCGACCTGGCGTAGCCCTGCGACGGGTGCCTTGCCGGCTGCCCGACCCGCTGAGATTTGTGTCGTCAGGAGCGTGCACGCCAGCGTCCCGAGCGAGACCAGGGTGAGCTCCACCACATCGACCGCAGCGGGCAGCTTGTCGATGAGATAGATGGAGGCCTCTAGCTGGTAGTCGATGGCCTCGATGAGGCCGACCAGGCCAAGGCCTAGGATGAGCCCCGCGACGAGCCCGATGACGGCAACGAAGAGGCCCTGCAATGTGAAGACGAGCCGGATGAGGCCGCTGGTGGCGCCCATCGCCTTGAGGATGGCGATGTCGGGAGTCTTCTCGTGGACGACCATGATCTGAGAGCCGACGACGACGAAGCTGCCGACCAGGATGATGATGAAGAAGAAGATGGCCAGGACGACCTTCTGGAGCTCGAGGGCCGAGAACAGGTTGATGTTCTTCTCGCGCCAATCGAAGACCTGGAAACGGTTGGGACGAAGCCCGCCCGAGCCCTGAAACTTCAAGAGTCCCGTCATGTTGGACATGTTCCGGAGGCCCGAGATGAAGGGTGCGTCGGACGTCGGAGGCTGCAGACGCTCGTCGTCCAGGGTCATGAGCGCGGTGAGCTTCTCGTCCAGCGCGAGCGTGCGCTCGACGAGGTCTTCGAACGGAATGGGGTCGAGCGTGCGGACCAGCGCGCGTTTGGTGGTGTCGACCTCCATGAGGGATGGCGTGCGGACTGCGATAGTGCGGATCATGCGGCCACGATTCATGAAGCGCTGAGAGACCCCGATGTTGATGAGGGCGAGGCGTGAGTCGTGTTCGTGGAAGCCGGCTTCGAAGATGCCGACGACGCGGAAGCGGGCGGACGAGGGGAGCATGCCGAAGGGGCCGACCATCTTGTTGTCGAGGCCGCGCAGCGGGGTCACGAACGAGAGCTCGGCGCCGAGGTCGGCGTGGAGGCGTTCAGCCAGGCTCTTGCCGAGCAACACGCCGGGGAGGCGAGCGGGGGCGACGAGATAGCTCGTGAAGAAGCCAGGGCGGGACTCGACGAGGGGTCGCGCAGCACCACTCTCGATGGCAGCGGTAAGGCGCAGAACAGGCGCGCCTTCGGGACGGACGTCGACGACCCGGGCCAGAGCTTCACGCTCGCCGATGGGAGAGGTCGGCAGCTCGGTCATGAAGATCGATCGGGTCTTGCCGGCCTCGGTCCAAAGGACCACGGCGTAGGCGCGGCCAGCCGTGAGCTCGAGCTTCTCGGCGGTCGCGGTGAGCTCCCAGAGGCCTTGGGGCAGCTCGAGCTCGCGGCTCCACTGGTCGGGTTCGCTACGGAGAAGGACCGGGTCCTTCATCTCGTAGACGGTGGTCGCAGTGCCACCACGCGGCATGAGCTCGACCGCACCGCTATTGGGCGGGCGGAGGTCGAGGACCTTGAAGCGCACCTGGTCGGCGTCGGGCGTCGTGCGTTCGTCCACCAGCACGAGCGGGGCCTGATCGTTACGCAGGACGAGGGTCAGAGAAGCGCCATCGACAGGGTCGACGAGTTGGAATCCGCCGTCGATTGCGACGAGCTTGGCCTCCTCGTCGAGCGCGTCGAGGCTGCCTTTCTGCATGAGGCGGTCGATGTCGAGGACCGAGCGCACCGAGGACAGCTCGAGCCCCTGGACCGTGGCCCCAGCGCGAAAGACGTTGTGTGCCACCATCATCTCGTCGCCCGTGAGCGGGGTCGCGCCGATGACGCCGGGCGTCTGGCGGACGGACTCGAGGACGGGCTCGTAGTCGCGGAAGATGCTGGACGCGCGGGTCACGATCAGATGGGGGAAAACCCCCAGGATGCGCTCCTGGAAGGCGGCCTGGAAGCCGTTGGTGACGGCCAGGACGACGGTCAGCGCCAGAACGCCACACGCGATCCCGATGATCGAGATGAGGGTGACCAGCGACAACGAGGTGCTGCGTTTGGAGCGCGCGATGCGCAACGCGATGAACGCCGCCAGCTTCATGGCGCTGAGCCGACTCGCGGGGCGCGGCGGCACGTTTGCGTTCTGTGGGGACTGGCTCAACTGGTCTCGCTGCGCTCGGCGTCGCTCGAAGGGGGCCCCATGGCCTCACGGGAGAGAACGGTGAGGCACAGGGTTGGTTGCGGTCCGGGGCGGGCCGGGCAAAAGCTTCGAGGCTTGTGGGGTCCGGGCCATTGACGCTTGTGCAGGGCTTGTGTAATTGGCCTCGCTTCGAAGCGCTGCGCCCTCTACCATCGCAGTGGCTCTGCCACAAGGGGGAGCGCACCCGCGGGCGCTTTCGAGGCCGACCGCAGGACATCGACGGAGAACAGCAATGAAGCTCGTGACACACCCAGGGCGAGGACTCGTGATGAGCCGCATGAACAGCCGTTCCGGCCTCCTGACGCTGGCGGCATCCAGCGCGCTGGCGCTCGCTCTCAGCGGCTGCGGCGACGACGAGACCACGAACCCCGGCGACACCTCGCCGCTGTTCGACACCGACGGGGGCTTCCCCGACATCCCGGATACCGTCGTCCCGACGGACACGAGGGTCGATGTCACCGACACGATCTCGGACACGCGCGACACCACGGCCGACACCAACCCGCCCGACCTCGTCCCCGACCTGACGCCGCCCACGGTCGCCTCGACGACGCCAGCGGACAACGCAGGCAACGTCGCACTGCCGCTCGAGGTCACGATCGTCTTCTCCGAGAAGGTGCTGGCGAACACCATCGCCCCGCAGTCGATCAAGCTCTACGACTGGCTCAACGTCGAGATCCCGGGCACGCCGACCCTGCAGGCCGACGGCAAGACGGTGAAGTGGAAGCCGACCACGAACAACCAGCAGCTCGCGTCCGAGTACCGCATCTGGGTCGCCGGCCAGATCATCAAGGACACGGTCGGGCTGTCGCTCGCCAACACCTATGAGGCGCGCTTCACGACCGCGCCCTACGCAAACCAGGCCGACTACTTCGCGCTCGCCGCCAACTACGCGCCGAACATCTACTCGGCAGTCGCGAACAAGACCGACCCGCACTTCCAGGTCCCGGCCAAGCTCAACGGCGACGGCGACTGGGACCTGTCGAACAATCGCGCCTGGATCTCGGTCGCTGCGACCTCGGTCACGCCGGCCGTCTATTACGCCGTCACCGAGTCGTTCACCCACTACTTCATCCAGTACTCCTACTACTTTCCCTACGTGAACCACCCGACCTCGACCCACATCACGGGCAACGGGATGGTCAGCGTGCTGGTCGTCGTCGAGAAGGCCCGCGGTGAAGTCGCCGAGCGCCCCATCGCCGCCTACACGTTCTGGAAGGAGACCTCGAGCGAAGAGAACTACGCCTTCGCCACCGACGAGAGCGGCATCGTGGGTGCGGGCGGCGCGGGTGACTGGGGCTTCAAGGCGTCGTTCGCGCAGGAGACCCTCTTCCCCGGCGGTCGTTTCGAGAGCTTCATCACCGCTGGCGAGCATCGCAGCTGCAACTGGGGCTGGAACCAGACCGGCGTGGTCAGCCCGTGCGAGCGCCCGGACAGCGTCAAGAATGGCGATGTGCTCGTCTTCAAGTACCTGGGCGCGACCGCGACGCCGGTCGTCAAGACCGACAACAAGTGGCCGAACAACATGGCGGAGGCGGGCACGAACGTGGCGGCCTTCGGCTACGAGCTCATCTCGCAGTGGGACTCGATGTGGCCGCGTCGCGCGCAGAACACGCCGAGCCAGCTCTTCACCTCGGACACCTTCACCTACAGCGCCGAGGCGAATCGCCCGGGCAACAATACGAAGCTCTCGACCCGCTTCGTGCAGTCGGTGACCGGTGCCGCGACGAACGCCTTTGGCAAGCCTCCGTGGAGCTGGGGCTGGCTGCCGGCCGCCGGCGATGTCACCTTCGAGATCGGCCGCGGCATGAGCGGGCTCGACCCGGCGTGGTACGTGTGGCGCCGCCACCGCCGCGCCGCCACTCCGACCAGCCTGACCGACTACAACGCCGAGACGGGCGCGGGCTTCGCGCTCAGCTACTGCTTCAACGGCTACCTCAACATCGACGACCGCACGAACGCGGCCTGCGACTGAAGCCGTTGAATGGTCGGGGAGCGGGTTCGCCGGAAGGCAGCCCGCGCTCCGATGCTCGAACGATACTCAAATGAGAAGGGCGCCTTGCGGGGCGCCCTCTTCGTTTGTGGAACTCGCTGTTTCGAGCGACGTGCAACAGTCGTCGAGTCGGTCGAGCGGAACGACAGACTCCGGTTCAGGCCAGCGCAAGGTCCTCAGGCGAGGCCGAGACCTCTTGTCCCATCGCGACGACCCGGTACTCGATGGAGCCGCCGATGGTCGCGAGCGCGCGGATGGTCACGGTCTGCCCTTCCGGCAGCGGGGCTATCGTGCGCTTGAGCGTCGCCTTCTTGCCGCGCACACTGAAGTCGAGTGTGGCGAACGTGTAGGGCGAGTCGACCAGGTCCAGGGGATCACGCAGGAGCTCGACCTCGACGAAGGGAAAATGCTCCTCGTCCCAGCGCGCCGAGATCGCTCCGAACGACGTCGGGTGGTTGCCGGTCACGACGAGGCGCATGTCGCGATCCATATAAAGGGTCACGACGACGTCTTCGAGGCCTAGGCGCTCGATGAAAGGCAGCCGCACATGGCGCGCCTTTGCGTCGAGCGCGCGCGCCACCGTGCGGGCGAAGTCCTCGTCGAGGCGTTCGAGCCCATCCGCAAACATCAAGATGAGGCGGGCGAGCGTGACGCTCCTCGACGCGGCCCCAGGTTCCACACCGAGGGGGTGTGGAACATCGGGGACATCGGTGACCGAGCTCGACCCGTTTGGTTCGGGGGAGCCGGCCATACGATCAGGCCGAGTACTGCTGGAAACGCGCGACCGCGTTCTGCAGGGCCACGGCGTCGTAGAGTGCCGGGCACGCGACTTCGCGGGCCTTGAGCGTGCCGTCGGCGCCCTTGAGGACGTAGATCGGGTCGACGATGCCGACGGTGCCCTTCTCATCGAGCTCGACCACGACGCCAGCCTTGCCGGCCTTGTCGGTCACGAGCTCGACCACCTTCTTGAGGCGGAATTGTGCACGCTCGCCAGCGTCCTCATTTCCGCGCTTCTCATGGGCGAGCTTGGCCTTCTTGCCAGATCCGCCACCACCACCAGCTTTCTTGGGAGCTGCCATCGTCCGATTCTCCTGTTCGCTGCGCGACGCCCCGCTCGGCCGTTTTGAGACCGGGTACTCTCGGGGGACACGCCATGTCGTCGTGTAAGAAGCTCGCGTCGGATGTCCTGCTTCGATTTGTCATCGTTGCAGGGCCACCCGCTTTCGCGGAGGCGGGACGCTAGCAGAAGGTTTGGCGATTGGGAAGAAGGAATAAAGACGGCCGCAAACCGGCTTGCCCCATGGTGTCCCGACCTTTGACACCCGCTGGTCGTCTCGTGTAAGGGGCGGCCGCTTGCGCAGCAGCCGATCATTCGTTCGGTGTGCGCGTCCGGGGACGAGGGCTCGGGGCGGAACCGCAAAGCTCTCGCCCGAGGAACCATGTCAATCGCCGCTGCTACCCGCACACACCCGCTCCGCCGCACGCTGACCATCGCAGCCCTGGCGCTGGCTTTCACGGTGACAGGTGCCGCGACCTCGACCATCGGGGCGCGCGCCGCAGACCCGACGCTCGACAAGACCGTCGGCGCCATCGAGGCGTTCTACGCCAAGATCGGCGACTTCAAGGCGGACTTCCAGCAGGAGGTCAAGCGCGCCCACATCGCGCGCCCCCTGAAGAAGAGCGGCTACGTGTACTTCTCGAAGCCGGGCAAGATGCGCTGGGATTACACGCAGCCCGACAAGGTCTATTACGTATCGGATGGGGACGTGCTCTGGTCCTATGAGGTCGCCACCAAACAGGCGATCAAGATGGGGATCAAAGACAGCGACCTCTACGACTCGCTCAAGTTCCTGTTTGGACAGGGTGACTTGCGAGCGAGCTTCGACGCGAAGCTCGGCCCCTCGAAAGACGGGCTGCAGGCGCTCGTGCTCGTGCCGAAAGCCGGCCAGCAGAACTACAAGTCGCTCACTCTGTGGGTGAAGCTCGACACGGGTGAGGTCGCGAAGACCGAGCTCGTCGACCCGCTCGACAACATCAGCACCATCACCTTCAGCGGCGCGAGCTACGACAAGCTCAAGCCCGAAGGTTTCCAGTTCAAGCCGCCCAAGGGCGCTACCATCCAGGACCTGACGAAGGCGCTGGACGGAATGGCACCGGGCGAAGGGCCTCCAAAGACTCCATGACGCTCGTTCCGCAGAAGAAGCTCTACTTTGTCTCGCTCGGCTGCCCGAAGAATCGGGTCGATTCCGAGATCATGCTCGGCGAGTTGACCAACCGCGACTACATCGTCGTGGACACGGCCGAAGAAGCCGACCTGCTCGTGGTGAACACGTGCTCGTTCGTCGAGGAGGCGCGAGAGGAATCGGTCGACGCCATCCTGGACCTGGCGCGGGTGAAGACCGACGCGGCCGACCAGAACCTCGGCAAGAAGACGCTCATCGTGGCGGGGTGTCTCGCGCAGCGTTACTCGAAGGAGCTCGAGGTCGAGATCCCCGAGGTCGACGCGTTCCTGGGGACGGGCGACCACTGGCGGATCGGCACGGTGCTCGACGAGAAGCTCGGGACCTCGCAGGCGGCGAAGAACCTCGTGTCCGAGGTGCGGTCGGAGCAGGGCGAGGACGGCGAGATCCTGACTCCCGGGCCGGCGCTCACGATCGTGGGGCGCCCCGGCTACAACTACGATGCCTACAGCCCACGCGTCGTGACGACGCCGAGCTGGACGGCCTACGTCAAGATCGCCGAGGGCTGCAGCCAGCGCTGCAGCTACTGCATCATCCCGCGCCTGCGCGGTGGTGCGCAGAGCCGGCCGATTGCGGACATCGCAATCGAGGTGCGAAATCTCGCCGAGCGCGGCACGAAAGAGATCAACCTCATCGCGCAGGACCTGACCCATTACGGCGATGACCTCAAGGATGGGACGAGTCTTGCGGGGCTCCTGCGTGAGCTCGTGAAGGTCGAGGGGATCCTCTGGATTCGACTGCTGTATCTGTATCCCCACAACTTCACGGACGAGCTCATCGAGCTCATCGCGAACGAACCGAAGATCGCCAAGTACGTCGACATGCCGCTGCAGCACATCAGCGACAACATGCTGACCGTCATGCGGCGCCGCTTCTCGGAGGCGGACACCAGGGCGCTCGTCAAGAAGATGCGCGAGACGATCCCAGGGCTCGTGTTCCGCACGACCTTCATCGTGGGCCACCCGGGCGAGACCGAGCAGGACTTCCAGACGCTCATGGACTTCGTGCGTGAGTCGCGCTTCGAGCGGCTCGGGGTGTTCAAGTACTCGCAGGAGGAAGGCACCCACGCGGCCAAGCGCACCGACCACGTGCTGACCATCCACAAAGAGGATCGATATCACCGGCTCATGACGCTGCAGCAGAGCATCTCGAACGAGATGCAGCAGGCGATGATCGGCAAGGTCATCGAGGTGCTGGTCGAGGGTCGTTCCGAAGAGACGGAGCTCCTGCTCGAGGCGCGTAGCTACGGCCAGGCGCCCGAGATCGACGGCGTCACCTACATCAACGAGGGGTGGGCCGAGCCGGGCGACATCGTGCGCGCCGAGATCGTCGACGCGGGCGACTACGACCTGGTCGCGCGGATCCTCGCGCCGGGTGAAGAGCCGAGCGGAGTCGAGGCCGACTGACGTCCCACGGGCGGACGCCCAGGACAAAGTATGGAAACGCCCGTGGGACGTCGCCGTATCGGTCGCCTGCTACGGCCCGCTCCGCCGCGGGCCTGCGGCAGGCGACCTGCCGTTTCCTCGCAAACGAGGTCGGGCGGGGCCAGGGAGACGCCTGAATTCGGGACGGCCGCGGCTCCAAAGCCGGATGTCCCCGACCTACCCATGCCCCGTCAGGGCTGCTAGAGTCGTGTCATGGTCGCTCTCCTGAACACGCCGCCGCGCCGCCCCACCTACGCCGACATCGAGGCTCTGCCCGAGCACCTCAACGGTGAGATCATCGCCGGTGAGCTCGTGGTGAGCCCTCGGCCGAGGCCACGCCATGCCCAGGCCACTACAAACCTCGGGATGCTGATAGGCCCTCCGTTCAGCATGGGACTCGGAGGACCGGGACGATGGGTCATCCTGTTCGAACCCGAGCTCAGCCTCGGCGTCGACCGCGACTACGACCCGCTCATTCCGGACATCGCTGGTTGGCGCATCGAGACGATGCCGACGCTGCCGACGACCGCCCAGTTCAAGACCTGCCCCGACTGGGTCTGCGAGGTCCTGTCGAAGTCGACGGCGCGCCGCGACCGCATGCTGAAGTTGCCCTTCTATGCGCGTGCGGGCGTCGCCCATTGTTGGCTCGTCGACCCCGAGCAACAGACCCTCGAGGTCTTCGAGAACCTCGCCACGTCGGGTAGCAGCGTGCCGGCCCAGTGGAAGCTCGTCGGTGTCTTTGGCGGGCGCGAAGCAATCGCCGCGCCGCCCTTCGAAGCCGTACCGCTCGACCTCGCCCTGCTCTGGGGACCTGTTGAACCAGGCGAACCTGCCGCGCCTGGCGAACCCGACGCGACCTGAGCCGCCGCCAAGTGGTCTGGAACGCTACCGCGGTCCGTCTTGATACGATCTTGATGCGATGGGACCGACACTTGATCCCGTCTTGATGTCGGCTTGCCTACGGTACCTCTCGAGAGGTCACCATGGTCAAGCCCACCCATTCCTTGCGCTCCGTACTTTCCTGTTTCTCCGCGCTCACGGTCACCTCGATGCCGGCGGCCGCTCTGGCCGCGGAGGTCACGCCACTCGGCGGGCTCGAGACGAGCCTGCAGTGGAACCCAGCGAACCCGGCCACCCGAACGACCAACCTTCGTGGCTACGACCAGCGCGCCAATAGCTTTACCCTCGAGTCGGTCACACTTGGCGCCGCCGTCTCGACGCCCACCTTTGCTGGCCGCCTGGTGCTCCAAGAGGGAACGGTAAGCGCTGCCGCCTGGGCCGGCGAGCCGACGCTCGATGCCAGCGCCGGAGGTGTCGGCTCCGACGCCGGGCTCTGGCGGCACATCCGCGAAGCCTGGGCCTCCGTCCGCATCGTGCCCGACGGCGCCGCCCCGCAAACGGGCGACGACGCCGGAACCCTGACGCTCAGCGCGGGGCTGTTCCTGTCGCCTATCGGTCCCGAATCCCTCGACAATCGAGATAACTGGTTCTGGTCGCGCTCCAATGCCTTCGTCGCTTTGCCGGCCTACCACACAGGCGTCGACGCGCGCCTGGCACTCGGCTGCGGTTGGGCGATTCGCGCTGGTGTGTTCAATGGCTGGAACTCGGTCGTCGACAACAACGACGCCAAGTCGGTCATGGTCCAGGCCACCTACGCCTCGGACGCCGTGAACGCGAGTGTCCTCTATTTCGGCGGCATCGAGCGCTCCTCGAACACCCCCGAAGGCGAGGCCTGGAGGCACCTCTTCGACGCCAACCTGACCCTCGCACTGACCGACTCCTTCACCTGGCTCATCCATACAGACGTGGGCCTCGAGTCGCACGACCTGGGTGTGTCGACCTGGTTTGCCGGCCAGACCGCCGTGCGACTCTCGTTGTCGGAAGGCCTCGCCATCGGGCTCCGCGCCGACCTCGTGCGTGAGTGGCTCCCGCAGGCCGACGCCGACGAGCCGTCGCCCTCGTCCATCCTGCTGCCGACAGATTGGCTCAGCTCTCAGACCCTCGTCTTGTCGTGGAGCCCTGAAGACATCTGGAGCCTCCGCCTCGAAGGGCGACATGACATCGCCGCGACGAAGGTCTTCGACTCCGCAAGCGCGCGTACCCAGACCACCCTGACCCTCGGGCTCGTCGCGCGACTCTGACGTCGTCCAGCCACCCAGACAATGGGGGCGCCCGACTGCCGCGCCCCCAATCGGAGTCCTTCCCATGACCATCTTCCTCGTCCTCGGCGCCTTCATCTCATGTGGGCTCTTCATCTACCTCTTTGTCGCCCTGCTCTCGCCGGAGACCTTCCAATGACTGCGTCCGCGACCGCACAAATCGTCGTCTTCATCCTCATACTGACGGCCCTCGCCGTTCCGCTCGGCGGGTTCATCGCCAATGTCGCCGACGGCCAACGCCACATCCTGATGCGTCCACTGGGCTGGCTCGAGCGCCTGCTCTTGAAGCTCATCGGTACCAACCCAAACGAAGAGATGACGTGGCGGCGCTACACCATCGCCCTGCTCATCTTCAACGGGCTCGGTATCGCCGTCCTCTTCATCCTCCAGATGATCCAGGGCGACTTGCCGCTCAATCCGCTCGGACTGTCGGCACCAACCCCAGAGGTCGCCATGAACACGGCGATCAGCTTTGTGACCAATACCAATTGGCAGGCCTATTCTGGCGAGTCGACGATGTCATACCTCACCCAGATGTCCGGGCTCGCGGTGCAGAACTTCCTCTCGGCCGCCACCGGCATGGCCGTCCTGCTCGTCTTCATTCGCGGCTTCACGCGCCGCGACACTGACACCGTCGGCCACTTCTGGGTCGACCTCGTGAGAATGACAGTCTATGTGCTGTTGCCACTCTCGCTCATATTTGCCCTCATCCTGGTCACACAGGGTGTCGTTCAGACCTTCGACGGCCACGCCGTCGTCACGACCCTCCAGGGCCAGGAGCAGAGCCTCGCGCTCGGCCCTGCCGCATCACAGATCGCGATCAAGCAGCTCGGCACGAACGGCGGTGGCTTCTTTGGCGTCAACTCGGCACACCCCTTCGAGAACCCCACCAACCTCGCGAACATCCTGAGTATTCTCGCCATCCTGCTCATCCCGGCAGCCCTCTGCTTCACCTTCGGCCACCTCGTCAAGGACCGTCGCCAGGGTGTCGCCGTCTTTCTCGCCATGCTCATCATCTTCATCCCGGTGACCGTCGCGACGACCGCCGCCGAGCAGGCGGGCAATCCGGCTCTGACCTCGCTCGGTGTCGACCAGGCCGCCACTTCGCTCCAGCCCGGCGGCAATATGGAGGGCAAGGAGGCCCGTTTTGGCGTCACCCAATCGACCCTCTGGGCGACGGCCACCACGGCGGCCTCGAACGGGTCCGTGAACTCGATGCACGACAGCTACACGCCGCTCGGCGGGCTCGGGCCGATGTGGCTCATGCAGCTCGGCGAGGTCGTGTTCGGGGGCGTCGGCTCGGGCCTCTACGGGCTCCTGATCTTCGCCATCATCGCGGTCTTCGTGGCCGGCCTCATGGTCGGTCGAACACCGGAGTACCTCGGCAAGAAGATCGAAGCGCGCGAGATGAAGTTCGCGTCGCTGGCCATCCTCTTGCCTTGCTGCGCGGTCCTGTTCGGGACCGCCATCGCCGTCGCTGTCCCCGGCGGGCGCGAGGCCACGGCCAACCCGGGACCACACGGCTTCTCCGAGATCCTCTACGCGCTCTCCTCGGGCGCCAACAACAATGGCTCGGCCTTTGGCGGTCTGGCTGCCGCAAAGCCGCTCTACGCCTGGCTCATCAGCGCGGCCATGCTCATCGGTCGCTTCGGGGTCATGGTCCCTGCCATGGCCATCGCCGGCTCACTCGCCCGCAAGTCCGCCGTCCCGGTCAGCACCGGCACGCTCCCGACCCACGGCCCGCTCTTCATCATCCTGCTAGTCAGCGTCGTCCTCCTCGTCGGCGCGCTCACCTTCATCCCGGCCCTCGCCCTGGGTCCGATCGTCGAACACCTGCAGCTCACCTCCGCGGGAGTCCTTCCATGAGCACGACCCCATCCGCCATCGCCACCCCCTCCCCTCGTAAACACACCCGCGACAGCGGCCTCATCGGCCAGTCCATCAAGCTCGCGTTCCTGAAGCTCGACCCACGCCGGATGATCCGCAACCCGGTCATGTTCGTCGTCGAGGTCGGCGCGGCGCTCACGACCCTTCTCTTCATCCACGCCGCCATCACCGGCGAAGGCGACGCGCCCGCCAGCTTCATCCTCATCGTCAGTCTCTGGCTCTGGTTCACCGCCCTCTTCGCCAACTTCGCCGAAGCCATGGCGGAAGGACGCGGCAAGGCGCAGGCTGCAACCCTGCGTAAAGCGCGGCGCGACGTCATGGCGACCCGCCTCGTCGCACGCAGCGACATGCCGATTGCGACCCTGCGCAAAGAAGCCGAGCGGGTCGAGGTGACCTCTGCCCAGCTCGTGCGAGGCGACATCGTCCTCGTCGAGGCCGGTGCGCTCGTCCCTGGCGACGGCGAAGTCATCGAAGGTGTCGCGTCGGTCGACGAGTCGGCCATCACCGGCGAGAGCGCTCCCGTCATCCGCGAGTCGGGCGGCGACCGCGCGGCCGTCACGGGCGGCACCCGTGTGCTCTCGGACTGGCTCGTCGTGCGCATCACGGCGAATGCCGGCGAGACCTTTCTCGACCGCATGATCGCCATGGTCGAAGGCGCGCGCCGCACGAAGACTCCCAACGAGATCGCCCTCGACATCCTGCTCGCGGCACTCTCCATCATCTTCCTGCTCGCGGTCGTCACGCTGCGCCCGATGTCCGAAGACGCCGTCGCCGCCATGGGTCGTGGTGACCCGATCGCCGTGACCGTCATGGTCGCGCTCGTCGTGTGCCTCATCCCGACGACCATCGGTGGTCTGCTTTCGGCCATCGGCATCGCCGGCATGGACCGACTCGTTCAGAAGAACGTTCTCGCCACATCGGGGCGCGCCGTCGAGGCCGCTGGCGACGTCGACGTCCTGCTCCTCGACAAGACCGGAACCATCACGCTCGGCAATCGCCAGGCCGTGGCCTTCCACGCAGCTCCAGGTGTGCGGCTGGAAGACCTGATCGAGGCCGCGAACCTCGCATCGCTGCCCGACGAGACCCCCGAAGGCCGAAGCGTCGTCGTGCTCGCCAGCAGCAAGATCAAGACCACCGCCTCGCGTATCGAGTCGATGACGTTTGTGCCCTTCTCGGCCGAGACCCGCATGAGCGGCGTCGACCTGCCTCAAGGCAGCATCCGCAAAGGTGCGAGCGACGCGGTCGCGAAGTGGCTCGCGACCCAGGGACGACAGCTCCCGGCCCAGGTCGTGGAGCTCGCCCGCGAGGTCGCACGTCGCGGTGCGACCCCACTCGTCGTCGCGGACCTGACCCGAGCGCTAGGCGTCATCGAGCTCAAGGACGTGGTCAAAGAAGGTATCCGCGACCGCTTCGCCGAGCTACGCCGACTCGGCATCAAGACCATCATGGTGACCGGCGACAACCCGCTCACAGCCGCCGCCATCGCGGCCGAAGCCGGCGTCGACGACTTCCTCGCCGAGGCCACGCCCGAGGCCAAGCTCGAGCTCATCCGCTCGTGGCAACGCCGTGGTCACCTGGTCGCGATGACCGGAGACGGCACCAACGATGCCCCGGCCCTGGCCCAGGCGGACGTCGCCGTCGCCATGAACAGCGGCACGCAGGCGGCCAAGGAAGCCGGCAACATGGTCGACCTCGACTCCAACCCGACGAAGCTCCTCGACGTGGTCCGGGTCGGCAAAGAGCTGCTCGTGACCCGCGGCGCGCTCACCACCTTCTCGATCGCCAACGACGTCTCGAAGTACTTCGCAGTCATCCCCGCCGCCTTCGCCACGACCTACCCGGAGCTCGGCGCGCTCGACGTCATGGACCTCGGCTCGCCGGCCACGGCCGTCCTGAGCGCGGTCATCTTCAACGCACTCATCATCGTCGCGCTCATCCCGGTGGCGCTGCGCGGTGTGCGTGTCAAGCCGGCCCCGTCCTCGGTGCTCTTGCGCAAGAACCTGCTCGTCTTCGGTCTCGGCGGGCTCATACTGCCCTTCCCCTGCATCAAGCTCATCGACCTCGTGCTGTCCGCCATCGGAGGGATCTGACATGACCGGCATGACCATCCAACGCCACATCACCCAGTCGCTGCGCTCGCTGCTGGCCTTCACGGTCGCACTCGGCCTGGTCTATCCGCTCATGACCACCGGGCTCGCCGCCATTATCGCCCCTTCACAGCGCGCCGGCTCCCTTGTCCTCGCCCCATGTCCAGCCGAAGGCACCTGCCCTCCCGAAATCGAGCGCGCCGTCGGCTCGTCCGTCGTGGGTCAGTTCTTCGATGCCCCTCACTACTTCTGGGGTCGACCGTCTGCGACCGCCAAGCCCTACGATGGAATGGGGGCCAGCGGCTCGAACCTCGGCCCATCCAACCCCGCCTTGCACGAGGCCGTCGCGGCCCGTGTCGCGGCTCTAGGGCCAACGACGTCCAAGGTGCCCGTCGACCTCGTGACGGCCTCGGCGAGCGGGCTCGATCCACACATCAGCCCGGCCGCTGCATTGTTTCAGGTCCCACGAGTCGCAGCCACCCGCGGCCTCACGAAAGAGCGACTCGAGACGCTCGTGAAAGAGCACGTCGAGCCGCGCCTCTTTGGGCTCTTCGGAGAACGGGTCGTGAATGTGTTGGCGCTCAACATGGCCCTTGATGCTCTCGCACCGCAGGCGGATAGTGGTCGTCGATGACTCCCGAAGGCCTACGCAACTCGCCGACCAACGGCGGGGCTCTCCTTGGAAAGGGCGCCCCCGAGGCGAGGCCTGACCCTGATCGGCTCCTCGGCCGCCTGAAAGACGCCGAAGCGAAGCAGGGTCGAGCCCGCCTCAAGATCTGGTTTGGCATGGCGCCCGGCGTCGGCAAGACCTACGCCATGCTCGAGGCCGCCCATCGGGCCAAGCAGGCCGGCGTCGACGTGGTCATCGGCTGGGTCGAGACCCACGGACGGGGCGACACCGAGGCGCTCGTACAGGGGCTCGAGAAGCTCCCTCCGCGTCTCGTCGAGCACCGCGGAACCGTGCTGCGGGAGTTCGATCTGCAGGCCGCCATCGCCCGGCGGCCGGCCGTCCTGCTGCTCGACGAGCTCGCACACACCAACGCGCGCGGTGGTGATCCGTCGACCCACCAGAAACGTTGGCAGGACCTCCTCGACCTGCTCGACGCGGGGATCGATGTCCACACGAGCCTCAACGTCCAGCACGTCGACAGCCTGCAGGACGTCATCCGCGAGGTCACGGGTGTCACCGTCAGGGAGACCGTCCCCGACCTCATCCTCGACCGCGCGGACGAGATCGAGCTCATCGATTTGCCGCCCGACGATCTCCTTGCCCGCCTCGACGCCGGCAAGGTCTATCGCGACGAGCAGGCCCGCCAGGCCCGCCTCAACTTCTTTCAGCGCGGCAATCTCCTGGCCTTGCGTGAGCTCGCTCTGCGCCGCACCGCCGACCGCGTCGACGCCGATGTCCAGGCCTGGCGTGAGGAACACTCCATCACCGACGCGTGGGGCTCGGCCGAACGACTCCTCATCTGCGTCGGCCCCTCACCCGGAAGCTCAGAGGTGATCCGCAACGCGCGCCGTCTGGCCGACCGGCTACGCGCCTCCTGGGTGGCCGTCCACGTCGAGGCGACGAATCGCGCCCCGCTGTCTGACGAGAGCCGCGAGCGGGTGGATGTCAATATGCGCCTGGCCGAGTCACTCGGCGGCGAGACCGCGTGGATCTCGGGCGAGAACACTGCGGACGCTATCGTCGCCTATGCGCGAAAGCACCACTTCACACGCATCGTCGTGGGCAAACACCTCGGTCTCTCACGCCCCATTGCCCGCATGAGGGCGCTGCTCGGCGAGTCACTGGTCGAGTCCCTCGTCCGCCGCTCGGGCGACATCGAGGTGCACGTCGTCGCCTGCTCCGGCCCGAACGAGACGCCCGCGCTGGCGCCCCAGACCCGGTCGAGCTTCAGCCACTACGCCCAGGCCGTCGGACTCGTCGCCGCGGTCTCCGCGACGGCGATGGGGCTAGGGGATTCGCTCGCTACCCCCGACGTGGTGATGCTCTATCTCATGTGCATCATGGCGGTCGCGGTGCGCTTCGGTCGTACCCCCGCGATCGCGGCGGCCGCCCTGTCGGTTGGCGCCTTCGACTTCTTCTTCATCGAGCCCTTTTATACGTTTCATGTCGCGGATACGCGGCACCTCTTGACCTTCGCCACGATGTTCGCGTTCGGGATCCTCATCTCGACCCTGACCGATCGCCTGCGCCGACAAGAGATCGCGGCGCGTGAACGCGAAGCTCGCACGGCGGCTCTCTTCAAGCTGAGTCGCGAGCTCAGCGATGCGAACCAGATGGCAGACATCGCCGCCGTAGCGGCGCGTGAGGCGGCCGTGGTCTTCGAGGTCGAGGCGGCCATCTTCGGCAGTGATCCGGCCGGGCGCGCGCCTCTGGCGCATCTGGGCCGCATGCCGCTCACCGATGCCGATCTGGCGGTGGTGCGTTGGGCTCTCGAGCACGAGCGGCCCGCCGGGATCGGAAGCGAGGCCCTGCCGGGTTCACGCGTCGCGTGTATGCCGCTCGGTCACAAGTCGGGGGTGCTGGTGCTCAAGCCGGCAGACCCTACGAGTCACGCCGGGATGGCCCTGCGGGCGACCGTGCAGCGCCACTTCATAGAGGCCTTCGCGCGTCAGATTGGCCTGGCCCTCGGACGCGCCGGATTGTCCGATGCGGTGCGCAGCGCATCGATGCGGGTGGAGGCCGAGTCCATCCGAAGCGCTTTGTTGTCGTCGGTCTCCCATGACCTGAGGACCCCGCTGGCCACGATCACCGGTGCCGCGACGACGCTTCGGGATTCGTATGATCGGCTCGCAGCCCCCGTGCGCACGGAGCTCGTCGGCGCCATCTGCGAGGAGGCCATCCGACTCGAACGGCTGGTGGCGAACCTGCTCGACATGACGCGGCTCGAAGCGGGTCAGGTGCAACCCCGACGCGAGTGGGTCCCGACCGACGAGCTCGTCGGGGCGGTGCTCGTGCGCTACGAACGTGAGCTCGATGATCGGGCCGTCATGACGACCATCGCCCCGGAAGCCGCGAGCGTCTTCGTCGACCCGGTGCTGTTCGGGCAGCTCCTGGGCAATCTGGTGGAGAATGCCATCAAGTACGATGCACGTGGTGCAAGCCTCGAGATCGATGCACGGGTCGAAGGGCAGGCCGTCGCCATCGCCGTCTCGGACCGCGGTCCGGGCTTCCGACCCGGCGAAGAAGTCCGCGCCTTCGAACGATTCTATCGTGGGGCCGACGCGACCCACGTGACCGGCGCCGGTCTCGGGCTCGCCATCTGCCTGGCCATCGCGCGGGTGCACGGCGGGACGATGCGCATCGCCAATCGTGAGGAAGGGGGCGCAACCGTGACCGTCATGTTACCTTTGGAGGAGACGAAGGGCCCCGAGGTCGAGGGCCTGGAGAAGGACCAGGGACGCCCATGAATAGTGCACCACGAGTGCTGGTGGTGGAGGACGAGACGCCGATGCGGCGCTTCCTCCGAGCCTCGCTCGTGGCAGAAGGGCACACCGTCATCGAGGCCGCGTCGCTCGGCGAGGCGCGTATGCTCATGCCGTCGCACCTGCCCGATGTCCTCATCCTCGACCTGGGACTGCCGGACGGGGACGGGCTCGCGTTCGTGCAAGAGGTGCGCGAGTGGTCGAGCATACCTATCATCGTCGTTTCCGCGCGGGGACGCGAAGCCGACAAGGTGAGAGCACTCGACGAGGGGGCCGACGATTACCTCACGAAGCCGTTTGGAATCCAGGAGTTGCTGGCGCGTATCCGCGTGGCTATGCGGCGCAATATCACCCACGCGACGCTCGAGTCGAACCTCGTCCTCGATGACCTGGTCCTCGACTTCGCGCGGCGTGAGCTCCGACGTGGCGGCGAGCTCATCCACCTGACACCCATCGAGTGGAAGCTGCTGGTCTACCTGGCGAAGAACCTCGGGCGGGTCTCGACCCACCAGCAGATCTTGAAGGAGGTCTGGGGGCCTGGCCACCTCGACCATGTGCACTACGTGCGTGTCCACATGGCCGAGCTGCGCAAGAAGGTCGAGGTCGACCCGGCGCGCCCGCGTTGGCTTGTGACCGAAGCCGGCGTCGGCTACCGGCTGCGTGAACCCATCCGTTGATCGCCATCGCGGGAGCCGCGCTTGCCTCCCAGATCCCATCACGAGGTGGGTCACGGCGGAGGCCTCAGGGTGCGTAGGACAGGCGACCGGTGTTCGAGACACGACCGTTGTCGACGAGCACGGCCTGGTTCATGCCAGCGCCGCCAGGCAACGTGCAGGTGAGCTGTGTGTGCGGGCTCGTCGGGTCATGGTTCACCCCCGTGCACGGCTCGCCGCCGATGGTGACACGTGCGCCCGACGCCCCGAAGTTGCTGCCGACGAGCGTAAGCTGTGTGCCGCCAATGGTCGAGCAGGCGTAGGTCGTCGCGCCGAGGTCGGTGCAGCCGCTGACCGAGGTGAGCGTCGGGGCTGCATAAGACAAGACGCTCTGAGTCGAGCTCACGACGAGCCCGGTGATGAAGGTCAGGGTCGCGTCGCCCGAGCCGGCCGGCAGGACACACTGCGCGCTTATGGGGCTGTATACGACGGTGCCCGGGCACGGTACGCCATCGACGAGGATACGCAGGTCGGGTGTGAACCCCGAGCCGGTGAACGTGAGGAACGGGCCACCCGCGGTGGGGCAGTCGAGCGTACGGTCCAAGGTGTCGACGGGGCAGCCGCTCACTTTGATGACCTCGGCTTGAGCGGGATAAGCGAAGGTGTCGGTGCCCTCGGGGCTGGTCTGGTCGAGCGCGCGCACCGTGAAGACGTAGCTGTCGCCGCTGCCGGGGGAGGTGGTGCAGGTCACGAGCGCGCCGTCGATGGTCATCGCGGTGCAGGCCTTCAGATAGGGTCCACCCGAGGGGCCGTATTTGACCTCGACCAGCTCGGGACGTGTGCCGATGTGGTCGGCCTCGAACGCGATCAGGTCGCCACCGTTCATGGTCCCCGTCACGGTGGAGCCGGGTGTGCCGTTGCCGAGGCGGAGGGTGTTGGGGCGGATCGACGGTGGAGGCGTGCTCAGACGATCGTTGCTTGGACGAGAGGTCGCAACGCCCACCGCGACCGTGATGCGGAGGTCGGCGCCGACCGCGCCCGCGTCGACGGTGCAGCTCAGAACCTGGGTCTGGGTCATCGCGTTCGCGCTCTCGACGACGAGACCGCCGCACGGGAAGCTCACCGAACCGTTGCCGACCGCAGCCGTGATGGCGCTCGCGTCGGTGCCTGCAAAGCGGGTCTGGAAGCGGATACGCGCATCGTCTCCGAGTGTCGCCGTGATTGGCGATCCCCCGCTGGTGGTGCAACCCGAGTCACACAGCAGGCTGTCGTCGAGAATGGACGGACCGAAGTAGGAGAGGGAGCCGCTCGGCGAAGAGGGGCGCCCGGCCACGGTCACGACGACCTCCTGGTCGAAGCCGCTGCCCGCGGGCAGGGTGCAGCCCAGGCGTGTGTGGGGCGTGATCATTGCGACACCGGCGCAGGGCAAACCACCGACCGTGACCACAACGCCGGCCGCACTCGGACCGTAGTCGGTGCCGACGATGGTGAGGAACTCGCCTCCTGCCGTCGAGCAACCGGCCGCCGCGTTACCTTGATCATCAAGACAACCGGACACGCTCGTGACGGCCGGTGCGCGACGCGGCACGGGGATGGAGGTGGTCGTCTGGGTCGTCAGGAGGCCATCGTTGCCAACGACGAGCGTCTCGAGCGGGATGAGCTCGAGCCCGACCACCAGCGCGACGGCGAGATCGTTAGCGCCGGCCGGGGCGGTGAAGGTCACGGTCCCCGCTGACACGTCGAAGACCGCCGGCAACGAGGCGCCGCCGGGCAGGACCTGCAGGTCGCAATCGGCGCAGGTCGGGTCGTTTGGCGAGAAGACGCCGCTCAGGACGACCTGGCCGCCGGTCGTCCCGACGCCGGTTGCTGGCTCGACCGAGGACACGAAGCACGCGTCGCCGCAGAGGCCCGGTGTGACGACGGTCGAGCTGCCGCGCTCGAAGCCGTGGTCGAAAGCCTGGGGGACGGCCGGGTCGCTGTAGACGGTCTGCACGGCGCTGCCGAGCGCGTTGACCGCGTTCTGGTCACACACACGTCGGCCTCCAGCGACGATCTGCGCGTCCCAGGTGATGACCGGCCAGGTCGCGCCGAGCCGGGTCGAGTTGTTGGGCAGAGGGCCGTCGCTCGCCGTGCCGCGTGTCGTGAGCCTGCAGGTACCTGCGGCCGTCAGCTTCGTCGTGTCGAGGCCGAGTGCGACGTTCCAGTAGCCCTTCGAAGCGAGCTGCTCTTCGCCGCGATAGACGCCGGCGCCGAACAAGAGCCCGCCGCCATTGCCAGAGGGGGTGACATTGCCAGGCCCGAGCGACGGGTCGACCACAGCGTCGAACGTGTTGTTCGTGCAGTCGACGACGAGGTCATCGAGGTAGAGCCAGGTGTCGACGTCGGCCTCGGGCCCGGCCGTGCAGGCGAAGGCAAGGACCAGCGTCGTGCCGCGTGTGTCGCCATCGAGGAGGAGGTGGAGGTCGTTGCCTTCGTCGTCCTCGCAGTCGAGCTTGGCCGAGCAGAAGAGGTCGTCGAACGACACCGCGATGTCGAAGAATCCCTGTTGGGCGTCGCGCAGGATCACGAGGTCGAAGTTCACCGGCACGTCGCGATTGGGCAGACAGGTCACGGGCATCGAGATCGGTGTGGGGTTGCGATACGAGTCGGGATCGATGAGCTCGTTGTTCTCGTCGTAGAGCGCATTGAGAACCAGCGTGACGGTGTGGGCCGGCTCGCTGGCATCGCAGGGGCCGACATAGCTGATGCTGCCGAGCCCGTCGCCGTACTGATCCGAGTCGATGTGCGCCTGGCTCCACACCGGGCCAGCGGTCGTGCTGACACTGATGGCGTAGTCGGCGCGGCCGACCCCCGAGAGCTCGAGCGGCGCGACGTTGATGCTCACGGCCGCATTGGGTGCTGGGGTGTAGACGGTCTCCGGATCGCATGCGGACAAGACGGCGAACAAGGCTGTCGCGCCGAGAGTCGCTCGAGCGTTCATGATGTCTCCGAGGTCAGTGCCCGCAACGGTGGGTTGACGAAGGGAGACTACACCTCGCCGACGAGCGTGACAATCGCGGGGCTTTCACACGCCATGGCAATCGCAAGGTCCAAGAAATCGTGCAGTAGGAAGGACTTCTCAGGAAGGCAGGAAACGAGGAGCCCAGGAAGAGACCCAGGAACTGCCCGTGGTTTCGCGCCGCTCTTGGTTTCCTTGGTTCCTGGTTCCCTGAGAGAGCGCGACTTTGCGACCGCCCTGTTTCACACGCCGGAGTCTTGGGCCGCGCCCCGATGGTGATGGTCCCGAGTAGGCCTTGCCGACCAGTGCCGGGTTCGGCACGATGACCCCATGACCGACCCGCTGCTCTCTGCGCTGAAGGCCACCTTCGGCTACGATCACTTTCGCCCGCTCCAACGCGAGATCATCGAGACCTCGCTCGCTGGGCGCGACGTCGTCGCCATCCTGCCGACGGGCGCTGGCAAGTCGATCTGCTATCAGCTCCCGGCTCTCTTGCGGCCGGGTCTGACGCTCGTGGTCTCGCCGCTCATCGCGCTGATGAAGGACCAGGTCGACGCGCTGGTCGCCGCGGGTGTGACGGCGACTTTCCTCAACTCGTCGATCCCGTCGGACGAGGCAGCGCGGCGCAGGTCGGGTCTGGATAGTGGCGCGTTCCGGCTCCTCTACGCGGCGCCCGAGCGCATCATGACGCCGGGCTTCGCGGCGGACCTGCGTCGCTGGGGCGTCTCGGCGGTCGCCATCGATGAGGCCCACTGCATCAGCGAGTGGGGCCACGACTTCCGCCCCGAGTACCGACAGCTCGGCTCGCTGAGACGGGCGCTCCCCGACGTGCCCTTCATAGCGATGACCGCGACCGCCACGCCCGAGGTGCGCGGCGACATCGCCGACCAGCTCGGCCTCGCCTCACCCGAGGTCTTCCAGGCCAGCTTCAACCGGCCAAACCTGCGCTATGTCGTCGCTCCGAAGAAGGGTGGGACTTCTCAGGTCCTCGACTTCGTCAACGCGCGCCCCGACGCGACGGGCATCGTGTATTGCCGATCACGACAACGCACCGAGGACCTGGCCGACGCGCTCATGGACGCGGGCGTGAAAGCGCTGCCCTACCACGCAGGCCTCGATCCGCAGACGCGGTCTGCCAACCAGGAGGCCTTCATCCGCGACGAGGTGCGCGTCGTCTGTGCGACGGTCGCCTTTGGCATGGGCATCGACAAGCCGGACGTGCGCTTCGTCGTCCACGCCGACATGCCCAAGCACCTCGAAGGATACTATCAAGAGACAGGGCGCGCCGGCCGCGACGGGCTCCCGTCCGAGTGCCTTCTGCTCTTCGCGCCGGGCGACATCGCTCAGAACCTGCACTTCCTCCAAGACCTCCCCGAGGACGCCGCGGCGCTTGGGCGACGCCAGCTCCAGGCGATGGCCGACTATGCCGAGAGCCACGAGTGCCGCCGCAAGGAGCTGCTCGCCTGGTTCGGGGAAGACTGGCCGCACATTTCCTGTGGCGCGTGTGACAACTGCGAGGCGCCACGCGAGCGCTTCGACGCCACCGTCGAGGCCCAGAAGTTGCTGAGCTGCATCATCCGGATTCACCAACACGCACGTCGCAGCGTGGGGTTGAGACACGTCGTCGACGTTCTGCGCGGCAGCAAGAGTCAGAAGCTCATCGACCTCGGCCACGCCAACCTGACGACCTATGGGATCGGCGCCGACACGTCCTCCAACGAGTGGATGTCTATCGGCCGCCAGCTCATCCGGAGTGGCCACATCGCGACGAGCGACGACCGCTGGCAGACCGTGTCGGTGAGCGCGCTCGGACGCGAGGCGCTCACGTCGCGGCAGACGTTCACGCTGACGCGGCCGCTCGTCGTCCAGGTCACCAGGACGGACTCGAAGGAACAGGAGCTCGCCCACGACGAGGGGCTCTTCCAGGCGTTGCGCGCGCTGCGAAAGGCCGAGGCAGACACACGTGGGCTCGCACCTTACATGGTGTTTGGCGACGCGGCCCTGCGCCACATGGCGCGCAGCTATCCGCTCGACGATGCGAGCTTTCTCGCGGTGCCGGGCGTCGGCAAGCAGAAGCTCGCCGACTATGGGGCCACCTTCACCGGGGCCATCGCCCGCTGGCTCGAGGCGAACCCGCGGCTCGACTTCGGACCATTGCCCGCGCCAGTGCCCGAGCGCAAGGTGCGGGAAGAGACGCCGGCGACAGCCCTCGAGAGCGCGGCGCTCTACCGGAAGTTGCGGGACATCGAGGCCGTGGCCTCCACACGCGGGCTGAAGGTGTCGACCGTCACACAGCACCTCGTGACCGCCATCGAGAGTGACGAGCTCGACGCGAACCCCCAGGACTTCTACTCGGCCGAGGCCGAGGCCGAGATCCGCCAGGCCGTCGACGAACACGGGCTCACGGCCCTCGGACCGTTGTACGTAGCGCTCGGAGGGCGCTTTCCCTACGAGACGCTGCACTTGTTTCGCGCCTTCGAGCGGCGCGCGGCAGAGCTCTCAACGAGGTGACAAACCATGCGGGTGGCGACCCGAGGGCGGGGCTCGAATGCGTGGTCCCGGGTCATCTTCCGAGCCTCACCCCGAACAGTGATTCGGTGGATCGGCCGCTGTCCGCGCGTGACAGGAGTTTTGAATCCCCTGACACTGGACGTCCCAACGCACGGCTCGCGGCGGGTGGCGTCGTTGATGCCAGTCGACGCTGATATCTACGGAGAATGCCCTTGAAGAGAACCCGCAGCTTTGTCCCCCCCAATGCGATCACGGCCCTGCTCGTCATTGCATCGGTCGGTGCCTGCGATGCCAAGAGCGTGCTCGAGATCTCGGAGGCCGCCAAGTTCGACTCGACCCGGGTGCAGCTCACGATGGTGAAGAACGCGCTCGACTACAGCTTCGTCAGGTACCGCGAATATCCCGAGAAGCTTCAAACCCTCGTCGACGCGAGGTCGTTGCAAGCCAACCAGCTCGTCGATGCCTGGCAACAGCCACTGGTCTACTCCAATGCGAATCACACGGCCAAGGTGTGCAGCAACGGCCCTGACAAGAAGCCCGCGACGGCCGACGACCTCTGCGAATCCGCGGACAGATAGTCCCAGCGACATCTTGGGTCGTACTCGGCTGGTCGCGACTCAGTGCAAGTAGGGCTCGACTCAGCGTGTCGAGCGGTGTTTGACGTCGACTCACCAGGCCATGGCGCGGCAGGCGAGCGCCGCGAACGGCAGATTCAACCGCTCGCTGAGCACTCGCTTGCGCGAGAGGCTCTCGATGTGACCCTCGGTTCGCACTGACGCATACCAGTGCACGACGCGGGCGCTGCGATCGATGAGTGAGTCGAGTTCGACCTCGGGCAGGGGCTTGAACCAGTGCTCGGAGATCTCGGGTGCCAGCGGATAGAAGACCTCCGGCGAATGTGCCACGACTTCGGCGGCGGCGCGGTCGCGCAGGGTCTCTTGAAGCAGGTGTGTGCCCAGGGCGTAGCGCACCATCTGGCGTTCACGCGGCACCTCGAGCATGCGGCGCAGCAACGCGTGGGTGAACCGGTGGCCCGGGGAGGCTCCCAGGACGGCGTTGTTGGCGGCAAGCGGGTAGAGCCCCTCGACAACACGGAAGGGGCGCCACCCACGCGGCACGATGCGGCACGCTTCGCGGACCATCATACGCGCGCCGGTGAGCGCCAGCAGGTGCGGGGCCCACGAACGTTTGATGTCGATCGGCAGGCAGATTCTCTCGAGACCACAGAAGGCCGCGTCGCCCCGGAGCGGGGTCAACGTGCGCAGCGTGATGGTGTCCATGTCGAAGTAGACGCCGCCCTCCGCGTGCAGGATGGCCGCGCGCAGGATGTTGGCGCGCGCTGCGGGGGCCTGGACGCGGCGGTACAACTCGAACAGTCCGTCGGACATCCGACTCGAGGTCGCGGCCCGATCGAAGACCGCCTCGGGGTCGAGACGTCGCACCACGAGCTTCGGGATGTTCGCGAGCTCGGTGAGGTGCGCAGCGATGGCGTCGGGCTGCTCGAGGTGGAGCACGATGCGCTGGAAGCCACCGTTGCGGGACGCGGTCGCCAACGCCAGGACGTTGGTCCAGGGGAAGGTGTGACCAAGCCAGATGAAGTGGGCGACGGCCGGGATCGGCAGCTCGGAGGCTGCAGCGAAGGACGGCGGGGGAGAGTGGAGCTCGACCGTGTGTGACATCATGGCGCGGAGCCTAGCGCAGCCTTGGACCGTCCGCGGTGACGTGTCGGTGAACTATGCGTGGCGCAGCGTCGCGGTATTGGGGCGAACACGATAATGGCGCAACGTACGCTCGAGCCCGACGAGCTGGGTGGGCCCGAGGTACGCATCACAATAGACCTGCTCGACCTCACGGTCGCAGTCGTGGACGAGGACCTCCACATCGACTGCACGGCGGGCCAGCACGCTCGCGGTGTAGATGCTCTTCATGCGGCCCGGGCGTTTGTCATGACCGCCTTGCGGCGAGTCGACCAGGATGACGTCCCAGGCCGTCGCGAGGACGTCGTTGGGGAGGTCTTCCATGAAGAGGATGTCTTGACGATCGAGCAATTTGCGCCAGTCGCGCCGCCGCGTCCGATACGTCACGGGCACGACACGGACGCCGGGATGCAGCTCACGTGTCTTCTGGATCCACTCGGGCTCGTGCTCGACGAAGACCGTCTGCCCACCTCGATTGGCCTCGAGCCACAGGCCCGTGTCCTTGCCGACCCCGAAGATGAGCACGTTGCCCGGGGCGCGGCGGGAGAGCACGTCGCGGATGAGGCGGTACTCTTCGAAGCTGCCCTGGCCTGGGTTGGATGCGACGAATTCATGGAGCTCGGTGTCATTCATGGGCCGGGGTCTACACGTCAAAATGCCCCGGTGCCAACGCCCGAAATGGTGGTCATCGACATGTGACATATCCGTTGCGCTGGCACATACACGTCACTTGCTCGCCGTCTGGCGCCGACGTAATCGAGCGCCATGAGCTTTCGCCTCGCGGTCTTGAGCCAGGACTTTCCGCCCGCCATCGGCGGCATCCAGACTTATAGCCAGGCGCTGTCGGCGGCACTCGTGCCGTATGTCGAGAGCCTCGTCGTCATCGCGCCGAATGGGCCGGGTGCTGCTGCCTTCGATCGGACCGCCCCACACCCGGTCATGCGTGTCGCCGGCCCTCACGATTGGATGCGCCTCATCGCGCTGCCCACACTCGGGCGGACTTTGGCTGAGCACCGCACCGACATCGTATTGACGACGACCTGGGGTCTGGCCGCGACCGCGCGCGCCGTCGGTCGGCAACGGCCGGTCTTCACGGCAGCCCACGGCCAGGAGCTCCTGAAGTCACTCGTGCCGCGCCCGCTATCGCCGCTGTACGCCTGGCATCGCCGCGCGACTTTGAAGAGCCTCGCTGGGATATTCGCTGTGAGCCGCTTCACGGCAGGCCTTGTCGCCGCCCAGGGTGTCGCTCGAGAACGAATCCACGTCGTGCCGAACGGGGTCGATGCCGAGCGCTGGCTCGCGCTCGGAGACGCCTCCGACCCGAGGGCGTTGGCCCGCGCACATGGGATCCCCGACGGTGCACCGGTGGCTCTGACCATCGCGCGCCTCATCCGGCGCAAGGGCGTCGATACGGTCTTGCAGGCGCTGCCCGGCGTGGCAAGGGCACACCCGGACCTGCACTACATCATTATAGGAGACGGCCCGGAGCGAGGCGACCTCGAGCGAATCACGACCCAGCTGGGTCTACGCGGACGCGTGCACTTTCTCGGCGCGGTCGATGACCTGACAATTGCCCAGGCCTATGGCCTCGCTTCCTTCTTCATCATGCCCGCGCGCGACGAGCGGCCGTCGGTCGAGGGCTTCGGTCTTGTCTTCAGAGAGGCGCATGCGTTTGGCAAACCGGTCATCGGCGCGGCGACGGGCGGGATCCCCGATGCCATCCGGCACGGGGTCGACGGCTTGTTGGTCCCGCCCGACGCCCCCGAGGAAACCGCATCTGCAATGATCCGTCTATTGTCCGAACCGGAGCTCGCTCGCACGCTCGGGGAGGCAGGCCGCACCAACGTCCTGGCCAACGGGACGTGGGTCCACGTCGCAAGCAAGGTGGCCCAGGTACTCGAGTTTGCGGGGCGTACATGCGCATCGCCCTGACCAGCAACTACAGCCCGTGGTCGAGCTACGTCGGCGGGGGTCAACACTCGACACACCAGCTCGCATCAGCGCTCGTGGAGCTCGGCCACGACGTCACTGTCGTCTGGACGACCGTCCCCGACGAGCCCCTGCGACCACACCCGAAACCCGCATATCACCAACGCTTCGCGCGCTTCGTCGGCCGTAACGCCAGCCGCGATGCACCGCTGCGACCCCTCAACGCGCTGACGGTCGCGCGAGTGGTCGCAGAACTATGTCGCGACGGCCTCGACGTCGTGCACGCCAATGGTGAAGAGGGCGCGCTGCTCGGCCCCATCACCCGCAGTGCAGGGGCTCTGCTCGTGGTGACGCCGCGTTATCCACGTTACCCAGAGGCGCTCCAGGGTCGACTCGCCCCGACTTCACTGAGCCGCGCGTGGACCTGGCTCGCCCACACGAAGTACCCGTTGCTCGGGCTCGCTTTGAGGTCGGCAGACCGTGTGTGCCCCACGAGCGAATATGCCGCAGAGCGCGTCATTCACGCGTATGGGCTCGAGCGCGACCAGGTCGAGGTCGTGCACAACGGGATCGACGCCGTCTTCCAGACGCGGTCCTGGGCGCCTCGAGGCGACGGGCCGATCCTCTGTTTTGGGCGCCTCGACCATGACAAGGGCATGGACGTCCTCATCGATGCAGTCGGCGCCATGGGGGCAGTCGGGGCGCTTGGGCCGCATCGGCATGACGGGCACAGACGCAAGCTGCGCATCATCGGGCGTGGGGACGAGAAGGCCGCGCTCATCGCGCTGGCAGGGCGTCTAAACGTGGACCTCGAGATCGACGATTGGATCGACCGGCCAGCGCTCGCCGACGCCATCGCGGGTGCGTCGATGGTCGTATTGCCGTCGCGGCACGAGAGCTATGGCAACGCCATCGCCGAAGCCATGGCCGTCGGTGCGCCCCTCATCACGACCACGGCGGGCTCCATCCCTGAGCTCGTCCCACCAGGAACAGGCATCCTCGTGCCGCCCGACGACGCCAGAGCCCTTGCCAGTGCTATCTCGGAAATCGAGGAAAACCCGGCGCGGGCGGCGATGCTTGGCGCAGCGGCTCGACAGTGCCGGTCGACTGCAGGCTGGGACGAGGCCGCACGACGGTTCGTCGCGGTCTATTCGTCCGTGTACAGGGAGCCATCGCTGGCTTCGCTCGCCGCCTCCCCAGGCGCCCGAGGGGACAGGTCAGTGACCATCTCATGAGTGCCAACGCCGACGTGCGTGACCTGCGCCGCGCGGTCGGCGTGAACCTCGGCGGCTACGCCCTGAAAGCCGCCCATCCGCTGCTCTTCATCCTGCTCGTCCGGGCCTACGGCGCCGAGGCCTTCGGGGTCTTCAAGGCGTCAGAGTCCATCGTGCTGGTGGCCGCTCGTGTGGCTATCCTCGGGCTCGACAAGGCGATGCTCTGGTGGGTGCCGAGGTGTGCCGACGGGCATCGGCGGACCGCCGGTCGCTCGAGTTTCGTGCTCGCGACGCTGAGCGCTGCGCTTGTGGCCGTGCTCATCGCGACGCTGCTCGCACCGGCGCTGGCTGCGCTCATCGCGGTGCCAGAGGCCGAGACCTCGCTGCGCCTCATGGCGCTGGCCCTGGTGCCGATGGTATGGACGGACCTGCGCCTACACGCGTTGATGGGTGCAAGGTCGATGGGGCCGCAGGTGCTCGTGCGCGAGACGGTCGTGCCGCTGACCATGGTGCTGGTGGGATTGTCCATCCATCCGCTCGGGGTCGACCTCGCGTTGTCGCTCGTCGTGGCCCAAGTCGTCGGTGCGACACTCGCGCTCTTCCTCTATAAGCGACGACTCGGCGCCGATTCCGACGATGCCGTCGACCAGGCGCTGCCGCCCCGCCAGCTCATGGGCTATGCGTGGCCGATGGCCGCGGCCGAGGTCGCCAACACCGTGCTGCTGCGAATGGATATCTGGGCGGTCGCCGCCCTGGGTGACCCGCGCCTGGTCGGGATCTACGGAGCGGTCCAGCAGTTTGGCAATACGATCCGGCAGGTGCGCCGGTCGTTCGACCCCATCGTCGTCGCCATCAGCTCACGCCTCGCGTTGCACCCCGATCCCGAGCGCCTCGCGACCGGCTTCTCGTATGCGACCTTCCTGGTGTTGCTCACCCAACTGCCGCTCCTGGTGGTGCTCATGGAGCTGGCGCCCGAGCTGATGGGCCTCTTCGGGGAGGGCTTTGCAGCCGGCGCCGACGCGGTCGTCGTCTTGTCGGCCTTCTGGGTACTCAACGGCGCGACGAGCCTCGCCGGCGTGGTCGTCACAGGCTTTGGTGCGAGCCGCCTGACGCTGGTCAACACGCTCGTCACGATAGCTTTGCAGGCCGCTCTCCTGACATGGCTCGTGCCCCGGTTCGAGCTCCTGGGCGCGGCCCTCGCGGTCGGCCTCGCCTACAGCGCGCAGAGCACACTGCAGGTCCTCGAGATGCGGCACGTCACCCGAGCATGGAACTTCCGACCCATCGTTCTGTGGCCAGTCGTCGTCGCGGTGCCACTGGGCCTACTGCTCTTTGGCTGGCGGGCCGTGGTCGACACACCGACGCTTGCCGAGCGTCTGGTGGCACTCGGCCTCTTCACCATCGCCTACGGAGGGCTTGCGCTCGGCCTACACCGACGCGCGAGTCGGACCATGGCGATGCCATCGGACCCGAGGGTCGTTGCATGAACAATGCAGACGACCCGCATGGGTCATGACATCAGAGAACGATGTCGAGGAGCTGGGCCTGCGTGAGGTAGTCCTCGAGGCTCGCCGAGTATTCGTCGATGAGCAGGTCGAGGTCGATGCGCACGATGTCCGGGCCCGCGTCTTCGACACCGCCGGTCAGCGGAATCTCGGTGTTCGGGAGCGTCAGGACACCCTTCCATTCGTCGGTGTCGCCCGGCGCTGCGGCCCCTGGCAGAAGCAGGAACTGACGCGACATCTGCAGGACCGGGAAGGTCGACCCATCGGGCCGACGCACGGTGACCGGCAGCGCCAAAGGCGGCTCGACCACATAGTTGGCGCGGCGGTTCTGCGAGATGAGGTGCTCGAGCATGTCGTGGATGGGCTCTGACAGCTCGGTCGCGGGGCTGTCGAGGACCAGGTCGCGCATCGCCTTCAACGCCTTCTGGGTCTTCACGAGGTTGCGGCGCATGTCGTCGATACGGCGCTCGTCGCGGCGGATCTTGTCGGCCGACATGCCCAGGAGGTTCTGATAGAAGGTCACCGCCACGGTCGCGTTGCGCTCGAAGAAGGTGCGCAGGGACGAGCCGGTCGCCACAAGGAACATCGAGGGCGCCAGCGTCACGGCCGTCAGGCGACGATTGAGCGCAACCATCGCGCCGAGCTCGCCGATGAGCGAGATGGGGTTGAGGTCGATGGTCTTCTCGCCGTCTTCGTGCAACGCCACCTGGCCGTCGATGAGCAGGTAGAGGCGGTCGGCGATCTCGCCCGAGGCGAAGAGGACCTGGCCGGCCGGAACCTCGAGGGTCTCGAAGACCTCGCCGAGCCCTTGAAGACCGTCCTCGTTGATCCCCTGGAAGAGCGGCACGCTGACAAAGGCGGTGGACATAGGGAGGACTCCTTGGGGGGTGGCGGTCTTGCCGGCTCGTCGACCACGAGGCACGGTGTTCAGCGCATCTAACCCGCATCCGGCACCATCGCAAGTTGCCGATGCAGGTCCCGCACGCTTCGGGCCACCTACGAATTCTGAGGCCCCACCGAACGGAGCTCGACGCAACCGCAACATCTTCGTTCGTTGCTTCTTTGCGGCGATGCGACCTGTTAGACTGCGCGCCGTCGACAAGTGAGGGGATATGAACACGCTCAAGTCGTTGCATTGCAAACGAGTTTTTGGCTGGCTCGCGCTCTCCGTGGGGCTATCGGTCACCGGCGCGTGCGATGGCACCGTCGTGACGAACCAGGACATCCCACCCATGGACACGTCGGACACGACGGATGTCGATGCGGAGATCCTGATCCCAGACACGTCAGACACCACGGACACCACAGACACGGCGATCCCGGACACCGACGTGGCCGACCCGGACGCGGACACGACCGTCCCTGAAACGACCGACACAACCGACACGACCGATTCGACAGACACGGCCGACAGCACCGAACCCGACGCCGACACCACCGAGACCGACACCTCGGACCCATGCTCACCCAACCCGTGCACGGCACCGCCCGATGGTTGCGACGGCACGACGCTCGAACGCTACGAAGCCATCGGCGCCTGCACCTTCGACACCGCAGTCCGCTGTGCGTACACGCTCACATCGACGACCGACTGTGCGCAAACCAACCAGGTCTGCAGCGATGAGGCGCTGGCCTGTGTGACCCCCGACCTCCCGCTCGAGCTGGTCTCGACCGCCCCAGGATCCAACGCCACCGGGGTCGACGTTGCGGCTCCGATCGTCCTCACCTTCAACCAGCCGATGGCCGCCGCGACCTTGACCTCGCAGACGACGGCCGGCCCATGCACGGGCAACGTCCAGGTCTCCTTCGACAACTTCACGAGCTGCATCGCGTTTGCGACCGACACCGCCGTCCTGTCCAACAACAGCAGCGTCGCGACCCTGACGCCGGCGCCCGCTCTGGCCTGGGGCCTCACCTATCAGCTCCGCATCGCTGCCGATGTCGCCGCCGGCAACGCACAGACCCTCGGCGCTACCGTGACGCAGTCCTTTGCGACCGGTCCGGCCACCGCCTGCGACGGCCCCCGCGTCGTCATCAGCCAGGTGTACGGCGGCGGCGGCGACGCCCCCGGCGTCTTCACGCACGACTTCGTCGAGCTCAAGAACCGCACGGCCTCGCCCATCACTTTGAATGGCTGGTCGCTGAACTACGCCTCGGCCTCGGGCGCGAGCTGGTCGGGTCGTGTGGCACTCTCGGGCGTCATCCCGGCCGGCGGGTACTGGCTCGTCCAGCTCGGCAGCAGCGGCTCCAACAACACCGCGCTTCCGACCCCCGACCAGAGCGCGGGTGTCAACATCAGCTCGACCAACGGCAAGCTCGCCCTCGCACTCGGGACCGAGGTCCTGCCCGACGGCTGCCCTCCCGCCGCCCGGACCATCGACCTCCTCGGCTACGGCACCGCCACCTGCTTCGAAGGGACGGCCGCTTCGGCGACGACCCTACCCACCGCCGTCCACCGCCAGGTCCTCGGGTGCAGCGACGCGGACACGAACAACACCGACACGCTCGTCGCCGCTCCCAAACCACACAACTCCGCCACCACCCCCGCCTTCTGCGCTTGTACCGACGACGTCGTCGCCAACGGCAACGCGCTCCTCGACGTCGACTTCTGCAACCTGCAGTTCCCGGCCTCGATGACCGTCGACCACGGCGCAACCGTCCCCGAGATCTTCGGCCGCATCTTCATCGATGGGCTCACGAACCAGACCACGGGCCAGGCCCCCGGTGTCCTCGCACAGGTCGGCTTCGGCCTCGACGCTACGAACCCACTCGACCAACGCGACTGGGTCTTCTTCGATGCGACCTTCAACGTGGAGTTCGGCAATGACGACGAATATCGCGGCGTCTTCGCGACCCCGGTGACCGTGCCCCCGGCGCTCACGACCTTCGCCTACACCTACCGCGTGAGTCTCGATGACGGCGCGAGCTGGAGCTATTGCGACCGCGACGGCGCCGGCACCAACCCCGGCCTCGGCTTCGACCCGACCAAGCTCGGGCGCCTCCTCGTGGGCGACGACCCGTGTGACCCCAACCCGTGCACGACCGCCACCGGCGCACCCTTCTGCGAAGGCGATGTCATCCAGACCTTCACCGCACCGGGCACCTGCGCCATCGTCGGCACCGCTGCGAGCTGCACCTATCCAACCGCCGCTGGCACCGACTGCGCCACCACCGACGGCCGCTGCTCGAACGGGGCCTGCGTCGACTGCCTCGGCACCCCCGACTGCGACGGCCCCAACGAGGTCTGTGACAACTTCACCTGTGTCGTTCAGAACCCGTGCGCCCCGAACCCCTGCACGGACGTCCGCCCCGCCACCTGTGATGGCAATGTGCTCGTCACCCCGGCGAGCCCCGGCGGCTGCACGTTCATCGGCGAGGTCACGACCTGTGACTACGACACCACCGCCACCCGCACGACGTGTCCCGCCGGCTGCACCGACGGCGCCTGCAACGTGCCAACCCTCACCGTCCTCTCCACGACCCCGGCTGACGCGGCGACCGGTGTCCTCGTCACAGCCAACATCGCCCTCACCTTCTCGAACCCGCTGACCCCAACGACCGTCACCGCCCAGGCCACGACCGGTGCTTGCACGGGCTCGGTGCAGGTCTCCTATGACGGCTTCACGACCTGCATCGGCCTCACGACCGCGCTGTCCGCAGGCGACACGGTCGTCACGCTGACGCCGGTCGACGACCTGACCTATGGCCTCACCTACGGCCTGCGCGTCACGACGGAGCTGCGCTCGACCGCAGATGCCGCGCTGACCACAGCCTTCAACGCCACCTTCTCGACGCCCGCACCGACAGCTTGTGGTGGCGCGGTCGTCGTCATGAGCCAGGTCTACGGAGGCGGCGGCAACGCGAGCGCCCAGTTCACCAACGATTTTGTTGTTCTGCGTAATACTACGGCCGGCCCCATCACCCTCGATGGCTGGTCGCTCCAGTACACGTCGTCCACCGGCACGACCTGGGGCAGCGGCAACAACCTGGTCGCGCTGCGCGGCGTCATCGCTCCGGGCGGCCGCTTCCTCGTCCAACTCGGCGCCGGCTCCACGCCGTCTGGCGCATTGCCGACCCCTGACCAGGTCGGGCTCATCAACCTCAGCGCCACCACCGGCAAGGTCGCCCTCGTGACCGGCACGGCTGCCCTCCCGCAGGTCGCCTGCCCCGACACGGCGCGCCTCATCGACTTCCTCGCCTTTGGCAACGCGTCGGAGTGTGGGACCTTCGGCCGACTCGGCGCGCTTTCGAATACGACGGCCGCACACCGCGACGTCGCCGGCTGTGTCGACACAGACACCAACGCGACCGACTTCACCATTGCCGCGCCCGCCCCGCTCAACTCGGCCGCCGCGCCGTCTTTCTGCGCCTGCGCTGATGACGTCATCCGAAACGAGACCAGCGCCGCCCTCGAAGCCGACTTCTGCAACCTGCAGTTCCCCGCTCAGATCGGTGTCCCCGCAGGCGCCCAGACCCCGCTCGTCTATGGTCGTATCTACGAAGCCGGGAAGACCAACGTCGGCACCGGAGCCGCCGAAGGCATCCGCGCCCAGCTCGGCTTTGGCCGCCCCACGACGAGTCCGCTGACCCAGCGCAACTGGGTCTTCGCCGACGCCTCCTTCAACGTCGAGGCCGGCAACGATGATGAGTACCAGGCCTCCTTCCGTGCGCCCTTCGCGCCCAACCTGACCACCTACAATTACACGTATCGCTTCAGCCTCGACGACGGTGCGAGCTGGACCTACTGCGACACGAACGGCGCGGGCTCCGATGGCAACCTCGAGTTCACGGCCGACCGGTTGGGCCTCCTCACCATCGGCGGCACGCCATGCCTGCCCAACCCGTGCACCACCCCCGACGCCAACTTCTGCGAGGGGACGAGTGTCCGCACCTATGTGTCGCCGGGCACCTGCGAAGTAGTGAACGACCAGGCCTCCTGCACCTACGCGTCGACCCCGCTCACCAACTGCGCGACCTCTGGCCAGCAGTGCTTCAACGGCGCCTGCGTCGACTGCCTCGGCACCCCCGACTGCGAGGTCCCCTTCGAGGCCTGCACATCCAACGCCTGCGTTGCCCAGTGCACAGACGACACGCTCGCCAACACGTCACCGCTGACACCCTTCGCGCTGACCGGCGACTACACCGCCACCGATCTCGTGGCCTGCCCTTCGACCTCTGACTTCTTCAGCTTCTCGGTGACCACAAACACAACGATATCGGTCCAGCTCACCCACGACGCGCGCAGTGCCTTGACACTCACGCTCCGCGATTCGCAGTCGTCGATCGTCGCCACGTCCAACTCCGCGACCACGACCGAGACCCTCAACTACGTCTCGACCAGCGCCGGCTCCTACACGCTGGTCGTGACGGACGGCGGCGGCCAGGGTGCCACCTACGACATCGTGGTCGGGCTCTCCGGCGACCCGTGTGTGCCCAACCCCTGCACCGAGGTGCGCACCCCGACCTGCGACGGCAATGTGCGTGTCGTTCCGGCCTCCCCCGGCGTCTGCAGCGGCTCGGCGGTCTGCGACTACGACACCACGGCGACGCGCACGACCTGCGACTTCGGCTGCCAGTCGGGCGTGTGTAATCCGCCTCCCGCGCTCGAGCTCTCCTCGAGCCTCCCCATCGACGGCGCGACCAACGTCGACGTCGACGAGGTCTTCGCGCTCACGTTCGACCGCGCCCTCGACCTGACCTCGGTCACCTCCGTCGCCACTACCGGCGCGTGTGTCGGCTCGGTTCAGCTCAGCTCCGACGGGTTCACCACGTGCGTCGGCCTCGACATCAGCTTCGCCAATGGTGACACGACGATGCTGCTCACGGCCGAGCCCGCCCTCGCCTACGGCGTCACCTACACCCTCCGCCTGAGCTCCGACCTGCGCCCGGCCGTCGGCACTGCTCTGACAGGCCCAATCGACCTCACCTATACGACCGACCCAGCGACCCTCTGCGGCGGCCCCGCGGCCGTCATCTCGCAGGTCTTCGCAGGTGGCGGTGCAACTGGCGCGGCCTTCAGCCACGACTTCGTCGAGGTCCGGAATCGCACCACCGAGGCGCTGGTCCTCGATGGCTGGTCTTTGCAGGTCGTGACCGGCACGGGCGCCAGCCGCGCCGTCAACGTCACACCGCTGCATGGCACGCTCGTGCCGGGGGGCTTCCATCTCGTCCAGCTCGCTTCGGCCGGCGCCAATGGTGTCGCCCTGCCGACCGCCGACCAGGTCGGCGCGGCTGCCATCTCGACGAGTGGCACGGTCGTCCTCGCGACCACCGTCTCGAGCGTCGCTGCGACCTGTCCCGCCAACGCAACCACGCTCGATGCCATCGGTTTTGGCGACACCGACTGCTCGCCTGATGCCCCGCTCGCGGCCTTGACGACCGGCGCCATCCATCGCGACATGGTCGGCTGCAGCCTCACAGGTATCTGGTCGAGTGACCTCTTCGTCGGTGTCCCGACGCCGCGCAACACCTCTACCGCCGCCGCCTTCTGCGCGTGCACTGACGAGCCCGCCGTCAACGACACGACGGACCCGACGCTCACCCCGCTCGAAGTCGACTTCTGCAACATCCAGTTCCCGCCCTCGGTCGCCGTGGACGCCGGCGCTGATTCGACGCTCATCTATGGACAGGTCTTCCACAACGGGCTGACCACCGCCGGCGGTCAGGCCACCGGCATCCGCTCGCAGCTCGGCTTTGGCGCCTTCGGGTCGAACCCGCTGACCCAACAGAGCTGGGTCTTCTTCGACGCCACCTTCAACAACGAGGCGAGCAACAACGACGAGTACAAACTGTCGCTTCGCGCCCCCGGCGTCACCGGTCTCAAGAGCTATGCCTACGCCTATCGCGTGAGCCTCGATGGCGGCGCGAGCTGGACCTATTGCGACACCAACGGCGCTGGCAAGAACGACATCAACCTCGTCTTCGAGCCGGCCCAGCTCGGTCGTATGGTCGTCAACGGCGACTGCTCACGCGACGCCGAGTGCCTCGCCGGCGGCACCTGCAACACCGCCACCTTCACGTGCACCTACCCGCCGTTGCCAGTTGGTTATTGCAAGCTGCAAGCCCCAGCGGCAGCCACCGTCGATGCGGGCAGCGACCTCTTCACCTATGGCCGCGTCTACATCCAGGGCCTCACCGACCGGACCGGCAACGCCAACGACCCCGACGCCGCTGGCCGTGTGCTCGCCCAGGCCGGCTATGGTCCGACGGGCTCACTTCCTACGGAGGCCTCCTGGCTCTGGAGTGTGTCTGGGATCCCGACGCCCGGCTACGTCGGCCCTGGCGGCGACGACACCAACAACGACGAGTACCGCGCGACGCTGGTCCCCGCGACGGCCGGCACCTTCGACCTCGCGATGCGCTTCTCGGGCGACGGCGGCACGACCTGGCTCTACTGCGACCAGGACGGCGCAACCCCCGACAACGGCCTGCCCTATACCCCGGCACAAGCCGGCGTGCTGACCGTCAACCCGGGCGGCCCCGCCACCATCGAGCTCTACACCCAGAACTTCGATGCCCTCCCGACCTCGGCGACGAATGTCACCAACATCGCAGCCAGCGTCTTTCTGACGGCTCTCCCCGGCTGGGCCATCACGTCGACGGTGGTCACACGAGGCATCAGCAACGGTGGCGGAACCGGGGGCACCGTCTACAGCTTCGGCACGAGCAGCGCGACCGATCGCGCCCTGGGTGGCCTCGCGTCCGGAAGCACGGGCACCCAGCACTGGGGCTTCTGCTACACCAACTCCCAGGCCAGCCCGATCATCGACCTGACCCTCGACTATGTCGGCGAGCAGTGGCGCGTGGCGCAGCTCAACGCCAACCAGCTCGACGTCTCCTACTCACTCGAGGCGGCCGTCGCTTCCGACCTCGCGACCACCGTCGACGATGACGCTGGTTGGACCCGCCTCAACGCACTCGACTTCGTGAGCCCCACCCTCAGCTCGACGGCCGCCGCACTCGACGGCAACGCCGCCGCCAACCGGACCGCCAAGACCTACAGCTGGACCGGCCTCAATCTGGCAGTTGGCTCGTCCCTCTGCGTCCGCTGGCGCGACATCGACAACTCCGGCGGCGACCACGGCCTCGCCATCGACGACCTGATCCTGCGCGGCACCCTCGCCCCCTGAGTCACCCCAAGAGGGGTCGGGACATTTCATATTTCATATTTGCCCCGCCCCCCTCGCGGTCACCCCAAGAGGGTTCGCCAATAGGGGTCGGGACATTTCATATTTCATTTTAGCCCCGCACCCCTGACGGCCCCCGATAGGGGTCTTACGGGCACCCCAATAGGGGTCGCTACGGGCACCCCAATAGGGGTCGGGACATTTCATATTTCATTTTAGGACCGCATCCCGGGCGGCTCTGCACTCCTCAGGTGCTCCCGCCCGCTCGCGACTCGGCGCTCAGCGCAGACGCCGGTCGAGCACCTCGATGATGGCCGGTCGCACCCGCGCCGGATGAATCACCGCATCGAGTGACCCCACCGCCACGGCCCGGTTCACGTCGTGGATCTTGTCGAACTCCGACGCGAGCCGCCCCTGGTGCTCGAGCAGCACGTCGGTCAGCAGGTTCTCGAGCTGGTCCCCCAGCGCCTTCTTCTGCTCCTCGGGCGCTGCATCGACCGCCTTTCGCAACGCGACCACCCGCGGGTCCTTCTGCGTCCGCTGCCGCACCTCACGCGGGAACACCACCGCCGCCGCTGGCGCCCCACCGATGACCGACGCGTACGCGCCTTCGACCGCCATCGCCACGAGCTCCTCGTTCAACGCCTTCGAGAACACCACGTACGCCCCGCCGTGATAACGCCCGATGACGCAGAACACGATGGGCCCCTTGAAGTTCACGACCGCGCGCCCAATCTCGGCGCCGTACTCGAGCTGCAGCTTACGCATCGACTCGGGGCTCCCATCGAAGCCCGACAGGTTCGCGAGCACCACCACCGGGCGATTGCCGCTCGCCTGATTGATAGCGCGCGCGACCTTTTTGCTGCTCTGGGGAAATAGCGTCCCACCCGTCCACAGGTTCGGCCCATCGAGCGGCGGTTTATCTCGACGAACAAGATTCTTGGATTCAAAGCCAATCATGCACACCGGGTGCCCACCGAGGTGTGCATCCCAGACCGCCGCCGTCTCGGCCCCCTCCATCGACGCGAACCGCTCGAGGTAGCCACCATCCTGGTCGATGGTCGCCTTCATCACCTCACGAATCGCAAACGGCCGCTTCCGCCCCGGGTTCGTCTCGTCCGAGAACAGGTCCCCGACCTTCACCACTGGCTGCCCCTGCTCCTCGTACGTGCTCTCCAGAATCGACCGCTCGACCGGGTCCGTCGTCGCGAGCTTCCGCGGCCGCACCTCTCCGGGCGCCACGTAGGTGAAGTCGTAGTGGTCGAAAAGGATCCGATAGGCGTCGCCCAGATTGCGCGCAAACACCTGCGCCTGCCCATTCTTGCCCATGATGCGCTCGAAGCCGCCGATGCCCCGCTCGTCCTCGGCCGCCACGCTGCCCGACACCTCGAGCGCCTTCTTGCCCGTCAGCACCATCGACCCGTCAGGCGTCTGAATCAGCAACCCACGCGTGTGCATGAGCATCGTCGCCTCGGCATTCCAATAGGACTGCGCACCGACGTTCACCCCCGCCACGATGATGTTCACCTCACCGCCCGCCTGCGTGAACTGGATGAGCCGCCGCAGAACCCGCGCCGTCCAGTCCAGGTTCTCGGTGCCCGAATCCATCGCGATCTTCGCGCCCGAGCTCACCGGCAGCCACTCGACAGGCAACCGCCGCGCCTCGGCCATGTCCAGCGCGCACAATATCCGCCGGCACTCCGGCTCCGCCAGCGCCCCCATCGCCATCGTCGGGTCACTCGCGATGAACACCCGCATCATGCCGTCGGGATGCTTGCGCGTCGGGTGCGTCACCAACCCCACGACCACCGCCGACTTGTTCTCACCCGGCTCCCGATCGACCGACACCAGGTTCTCACCACTGCTATCCAGGTCGAGCTCGATGAAGCTCGCCCCCGAACGCTCGAGGTCCGGATGTGGCGCCACGGCCGCATCCGCCCCGATCGTCCCGAGCAGCGCCCGAATCGTCTCATAAGGATAGATGGCCCCGAGCCTTCGGGCCCGCTCGACCTTGATGTGATAGTCCGACGCCGCACGAATCGGCGCACAGCTCGGCAACGACTCATGCACCTCGAGGCGATGCCGCCCACGCATCGCGAAGGTCAGGACCCGCGACAACACATCGCTGTCGCGCATGACCCGCGCCCGCACCACGACCTTCTGCAGACCGTGGCCCCGCGTCGCCCCCTCGAGCCGCCGCGCGATCGCCAACAACGCCTGCGGGCGCACCTCGACCGGCTGCGCCACATGCAAGACCAGGCGATTCAGGAAGTACCGCTCGGAGGTCTTGCGCCGCGCCTGCGCCTCTCTGATGATCCGCAACGACTCGGAGAACACGAAGTCGAGCTCACGCAGCGCCTTCAGGTCGTCGGCCTTGCTCGGCATACGAGTGACCGGCTCGTCAGTCAGCCGCGGCGCACGTGCGACCTCGGCAAAGACGATGATCCGTTCGTCGCGTGGATTGAGCTTCGCCTGCGCCTTGAACGCCAGGATCAGCCCCTCAGCGCTGTTCGGACCGTCGCTTCCTTCGACCGACGACAACGCCTCTTCGGTCTCGAGCCGCTCGACTTCGAATCCTTCCAGTCGCCACAGCTCGAGCCGTCGCGCGCGCTCAGGATGAACATCGCGTAGCCACGTCTCTTCGACCAGCCCAGCCGTGCTCGGCACCCAGCTCCGATGCCGCAGCCGCCGCCCATCCGAGTAGGTCAGCGCCACCCGATTCACATCCGGGGACGGCGGGATCAACGGGATGAGGGCAGTCGGATCCTCTCCCGCCTGGCCGCTCAGAACGATGTGGATCTCATACCGACCGCCGCTCGCAAGCGCTGTCATCGCCGGCGCAATCGCATGCAGCGCACGCGCCCCGAGACCCGCCGCCATCACCACCGCGAGCGAGCGCACCCCACCCTCGCCGATGACTGCACGCGCCACGACGCCAAGCCCGTGCGGCACATAACGGATGGTCGCCTCTGCGCCGTAGAAAGCCGGCAACAGGTCCGCGACCGCCGCCTCCGGATCGAGGTCGTCGTCGTCGGGATCACCCAGCCGCAAGAGCTGCGTCGCCAGGCTCGGCCCGGCATTGGCCGTGTTCTTCTTGTCGCGCCGGAAGAACAGGTAACGCGCCTGCCGCGCATTGTCGCGCAGCATCGGGCGGTCTGACCGCGCCGTCTCCGCGATGCGCACGAGCCACAGCTCGATCTCGCGGTTGTCGGCGAATATCGCGCCCGCCTGATGCAGCGCCAACATCACCCGCAAGACCGCATTCATGAGCGTGTGGCGATGCTCGTCCGAGTGCGCGACCGCCATTCGATAGAACGCCTCACGTGTCTCGGCGTCGGCCTCGATGGTCGTGATGTCGTAGTGGCGCATGGCCCGCTGCAACGCCACCTCGAAGGCCGGATGTGTCGGCCCCGCCGCGACGCCCAAAGCTCGGCAATGACTGAAGAACAGGTGCTCCGCGCGCACGGGTCCGGGCAAATCAGGTCCATCGAGCAGCTGCTCGAAGATCTGCTCGAGGTCCGAGAAACACGACAAGATCTCAGCCAGCCGCTTCCACCGGTTGGGCTCTGCGACCTGACGGAACAGCTCCTCGCTCATGATGAGCGCCTCGGCGTCGGCCAGCGCCGCAGGCGGCACCTCCCACCCGAGGAACCGCGCGCGCAACAGCTGCACGAGCCGGTCGACCGTCTCGGCCGCCTCGCTCTCGGTCAGCGTGTCGAGGCGCCGCGGGTCCAGCACACGCTTGGGCGACTCCGGGTCGACGAGACGCGCCAACGGTCGCGGCGGCGTCGGAAAGGCCGGCCCCGTCTCGCCCGTGCTCGCGGCCACACCCGCGCTCTCGATCCGGAAGAGCGACTGCCCCGCCTGGACCTGCTCGTTCACGCGGCACTGCACGGCCGATATGACACCGGCCTCACGTGCCACGACCGGCACTTCCATCTTCATCGCTTCGAGCGTCGCGAGCCGCATCCCGGGCACCACGACCGACCCCTCGGACACATGCAGAGCCACCACCAGGGCCGGTGCGGGCGCTGCCACGCGGCCCCCGCTCGCGAGCTCGATGCGGTGCGTCGTGCCGTCCACATCCAGCGCGAAGCCCGTCTTGCCATGGGCAAACAGGACCTCGTGCCGCCGCATACGACCGACCCGAGCGGTCGGCTCCTCACCCGCCGGCTCGGCCGAATACAATGACAGCTCGGCGCTGCCAGGACCACGCTCCTCGAAGGTCGCGTAGAAGAGCGACCCCGGAGGGCCGACGAGGAAACGGTCGGCGCCGAGCGCATGTGCTTCGAAGGTCGTCGAGCGCCCACGCAACCCGAGCTCGATGCCCTCCGCTGGAGCCGTCTTGACGGGCCATGGGATGCCGTCCTGAACGTCTTCGTGAAAGCCGGCCGCAGCGCGCGCGATGGCCTCGCGGCGCACGAGGATGGCGGTCGCGCACAGGGCCTCGAAGCCCAGCGGGTGTTCGAACGAGATCTGTCCCACACGGTCGAGCCAGCCCGTGTCGGCGCTGCCGCTCATCACCTCGGGCCGCTGCAACAGCTCGACCAGGAAGGCCTTGTTGCTCGTGCCGTCTTCGACCACGAGCTCGAGCTCACGCAGCGCTCGCAGAAGTCGTGACATCGCCTGGCCGCGGTCGCGCCCATAAGCGATGAGCTTGGCGATCATCGAGTCGAACTCGGGAGCGATCGCGACGCCCTCGGTGATGCCCGAGTCGACACGAATGCCAGGTCCGAGCGGCGGTCGGAAGACCCGCACGATGCCCGGGCTCGGGACGAATCCGCGCTCCGGGTCCTCGGCGTTCAGACGAACTTCGATGGCGTGCCCACGCACCGGCTCGGGCGGCTGATGCACGTCCCAGGCAAGCCCACGAGCGATGTCGAGCTGCACCTGGACGAGGTCGACGCCGGTCACACACTCGGTGACGGTGTGTTCGACCTGGAGCCGCGTGTTCACTTCCAAGAAGTGGGCGAAGTCGCGGTGAGGGTCGACGAGGAACTCGACCGTGCCGACACCGCGATAGCCGACGGCTTCGCCGAGCCGCACGGCTGCGGCCTGCAGGCGATTGGACATGACCTCACCGACGACTGGCGACGGGGCCTCTTCGATGACCTTCTGGTGTTTGCGTTGGATCGAGCAGTCGCGGATCCCGAGCGTCCGCCCGCGCCCATCGGCCCCGACCACGAGCTGGACCTCGATGTGGCGCGCGTCGCCGACACAGGTCTCGAGAAAGATGCCGCCGCCGCCAAAGCTGCGCCGCACCTCGTCCATGACCGACAACAGCGCGGGCCCGAGGTCCTCGGCTTTACGCACGACCCGGATGCCACGCCCACCACCGCCGGCCGACGCTTTGACGACCAGCGGATAACCGATGCGGGTCGCGGCCAGCGCGGTCACATCGAGGGACTCACCGTCCGCCACCAGGTGCCAGGGCGCCATCGGCACCTGGGCCGCCGACGCGACGCTCTTGGCGGCGATCTTGTCGCCGAGCCGCTTCATCGCCTGCGACGGAGGTCCGATGAATGTGATACCTCGACCTTCGAGTATCTCGACAAACGAGGCATTCTCCGCGACGAAGCCCCAGCCCGGCCACACGGCCTCGGCGCGGACCGAGTCGAGCGCACCCATGAGGTGTGGCAGGTCGGTATAGGCGCTGACCAGCGAGCCGTCGGCGGCGTGCCGCAGCGCGGGCCCGAGGGGAAACGCCTCGTCCGCAAGGCGCACGAACGGCGCTTGCCGATCGGTATCGGTATAGAGCGCGATGGCTACGAGCGAGGTGCCGCGCTCACGATTGTAGTCGCGGACGGCGCGGATGAAGCGGACAGCTGCCTCGCCGCGGTTGACGATGGCGATACGTGAGAAATCGCTCATGACCGGACCTCGTGGAGAATGACGACGGCGCTCGCGAACGGGCCGTCATGGGAGAGCGAGAGCTCTGCGTGAAACCGGTCGCCGACGTGTTGGGCTACCGCGCCGTGAAGGCGAAGGGATGGGCGACCCCAGGCGTCGCTGACGACCTCGATGTCGCGAAAGTCGACCTCATGCGGGGCCATCGGCGGCGGCTCGCCCCAGTAGGTCTGGTCCCAGGCTTTGAGGAACGCCTCTTTGGCGGCAAACCGCGCCGCGAGGTGGGGCGACACATCGAGCGGTGAATCGGCCTCGGGACTCGTTCGACTCTGTGCGCGCAACTCGGCCGCGCGCCGTTCGCCTGCGGTGAACGTCTGCGCGACGAAGCCCGAGGCCGGGTCGGCGAGCTGCTCACCGAAAGCCGGCAGGTACACGAGGTCGTGTCCGACCGATGTCGCTGAGCGTCGCATCAGGCCTCGTTCGTTGGGCGCTTGGCCAAAACGAAGGTCTCACCATCGAGGCGAGCACCGGGGTCGAGCAACATCGCCGTCTCTTCGATCCGCTGCGCGTCGGTCCCATCGTGAGCGATGAAACGCCGCTCGCCGCGCTTGTCATAGAGCGTCTCTTTGCCGAGCATGACGCGCGCCCACTTGACCCGCGACGCCTCACGGCGCTCCGCCTGACGTACTTCCCAGGTCGCGCGATCGGCGCCGAGGCTCGCAGCAAAGGCCGCCGGGTGGGCGATGACGACGAGGGCCGAGACATGGCCGAAGCCCAGGCTCGTCAGCACACCGGCCCGCAGCGGGACAGCCTTGCCCGGGCGCAGACGCCGCCCCGTGTACAAGAGGTGGTTGTGCGCCTTCATGGCCGGGTCGACCGACTCGAGGTTCTTGTTGGGCGGGATTTCGCCGCTGGCCAGGATCTGACAGAGCGCAATCGACTGCCACGCCGCGGCCCCACCCTTGCTGTGGCCGAGCACCGTCTTCTGCGAGTGCACGATGAGCGGGTTGCCCTGCGTGCGCCCGAGCGTGTCCTGCAGGGTCTGGTGGATATTCGACTCGTTCGGGTCATTGGCTGCGGTCGACGTGTCGTGTTTGGACACGACCGCGATGTCGTCGGCCTTCAGTCCGAGGCGACCCAGCGCGCGTGCGAGCGGCGAGCGCTGGCCACCGATGGCGGCGGCGAGGCTGCCGATTCCAGGGGCCGGGATCGACCGATTGATGCCATCGCCAAAGGACCCGGCATAGGCGACGACGCCATAGACGGGCAGGCCCATGTCACGCGCGATGTCGCCACGCGCGATGAGCAGCGAGCCGCCGCCCTGCGACTCGACGAAGCCCCGACGGCGACGATCATTGGCGCGTGAGAACTGGTCAGGCGACAGGCCGAGCGACAACATCTTGTCGGTCTCGGCGGTGGCATTCATGTCGCCAAAGCCGACGAACCCTTCTTCGGAGATGTCGTCCCAGCCGCCGGCCATGACCACGTCCGCTTTGCCGACCATGATCTTGTCGCAGGCGTCTTCGATGGACAACGCCGCCGTCGCACACGCCGCCACCGGGTGGGCCATGGGCCCGTAAGATCCCACATAAGCGTTTGTCGCGTAAGCGAAGACGACGTTGATGAGCGTCTCCTGCAGGACGTCCGACTGGCGCTCGCGGCCGAGCAGGTGGTCGACATACAGGCGATGGAGGCTCTTCATGCCGCCCATGCCCGAGCCCTGGGTCGTCCCGACGCGCGATGGGTGGACCCAGCTCAGGAGCTCTTCGGGCGAGGTGCCCGCGGCGACGAACGACTCGACCGTGGCGATGAGGTTCATGAGCGCGATGCGGTCGACGTTGGCCACCATCTCGGCGGGTACACCGAAACGCGCGAGGTCGTATCCGGTCGGCAGCTGGCCGCCTACACGGCGCGACAGGCGCGCTTCTCGGGGCACTCGGATCTCCGTGCCCGCGAGCCTCGTCACCGACCACGCTCCGTTCTTCTCGGCGATCCGGGTCTTGTCCGGGTCGCTCGACAAGAAGGCCCGCGCCTCGTTCTCAGAGCCGACGCCAAAGACCAGGTCGCGGTCGAGGTAGATCCTCTCCAGCACCGGAGCGCGCTCCGCGTCGAAGCCAGCGATGGCCGGCTCGATCGGGCGCACACCCAGGCGCTCACGCACAGTGTCGTGATAACGCGTGGCGATGTCGCCCTCGGCGATCGCCTCGTTGGTCGCGACGTCCACCCACGAGCCACCGCGGCCGGCTTCTTCGTAGCGGATGAGCCCACACATCCAGGCCAGCTCCAGCACGGCCGGGGCGCTGAGGCGGTCCGACACCTCGAGCTCGAAGCGGGTACGTGCTGACCCTCCCGGCGACACCTCACCAAAGCCCACGATGACGATGAGGTCCTCGGGGCGGGCGCTCATTGCCGGCCAGTCGATGGTGTGCCCTGCATCCGGGGTCGGCGGCAGCGGCCACGCCGGCAATACCTTGATAGTCGAGGTTTTCTTCTTGGCCGGGCGGACTTTGGCGTCGAAGTCGGTCCGCAGACCTTCGAGCCGTCGATCGAGATTCGTTTGATCTTCGAGATTCTTTCGCACTTCGTCGACGGCCGACTTGAGGTCCGGGACTCGCGCGAAGCCTCCCGACAGGTCGGCCATGATGGCCTGGGTCTCGGCGAGCTTCCTGACCGGCCATCCACAGAGCCCGGTCAACAGCGCCGCCATTTCTTCGTTGGCATAGGTGCGGATGCCGGTCGCCGCTTCGAGGCCGCTTGCGACCCCGTCATTGGCGGCCATGAGCCCGGTCCCCCGGACCCAACCGATACGAGCGCCGACAATCGTCGTGCCGCGCGCCCAGGCGCTGCGTTCGCTTGTCCACTTGGCGAGCATGACCTCGAGCGCGGCCTTGCTCTCGGCATAGGCGCCGTCGCCACCAAACGCCCCGTGGTTGGGCGAGAGCGGCAGGACGATGTGCGCGATGGCGGACTCGTCGGCCATCCGTTTGCCGATCGTCGCGATGAGGCGCTCGGTACCGATGACCATGGCGCGTAGGGTCGCTTCGGCGGCGGCTCCGAGCTGGTCGGCCGTGCCGAGATCCTTCAGCGCCGCGAACGGCACGACCAGATCCGGGCGCATCGCCGGCTTCAGCACCTTGGTCGTGGCGCCGGCCTGCTCGGTCTCGACGCGGAAGAGCCAGTCGACAAGGGCGTCGGTGTCCTGCAACGAGGCCTGGTTGAACGGGACCACGTGCAGCTCGGCCTCAGGGGCCGCATGGCGCTCGTAGAGCTCGCGGTAATAAGCCAAACGTTTGCGATCATGTGAGGTCGTGGTGACGACGACCCGCGCACCGCCCGCCAGCAAGAGCTCGACCATCGCGATGGCGATGGAGCTCGGGCTCGCACCCGTGACGAGCGCCGTCTGCCCCCTGAAGGTTTCTGACCTGACACCCGTGATGAGTGGGATCAGCTCGGGCGACTCGATGGTCGCGGCGAGCGACTCCGAGACGATTGGGGCCTGGGTTCCGACGCCGTCGACGAACCGACGCAGTAGGACTGCGATCGAAGGGTTCCGCTCGGCGAAGTAGGTCGCGGTCGCGATGAGCCGCGGGCTTGCAGCATGAGGGGCGAGGCGCCGAAGCTCGGCGGTGAAGCCTTGATCATCGAGACGTTCGTTCAATCGTTCGAAGATGGCCGCGACCAGGTCGCGATGGGCCGACGCCCAACTCGAAGCGAAGACGACGTGCCGCTGCGCATCGAACTTCGGCATCACGAGCGTGAGCAGGTCCTCACCGAGCTCGGCCGCGATGGCGTCGAGTCGTGAGCTGTCGGACGGTGCCACGGCCTCGGTTGCGGTCGGTGTGTGGAGAGCGCGAGCCGCGCGGGCGAGCACCCCGTCATCACCGAAGAGGCGGTCTTCGATGGCCGCAACGGCCGCGGCATCGACCGTCCCACCTGCTGACTTCGCCGCTGAGACGCGGCCGAGCGAGAGGCGTGTCGCTTTGGAAACCTCCGCGACCAGCCCGTCGAGAAAGGCCGAGATGTCGGACTTCGCGCCCGGCGGAGCGACCGTTCCGAGCTCACCACCACGCGACGAAGCGCCGCTCCGGGAGGCGAGCGTGAACGTCGCGAGCGTATGCGCGACGAGGCCAGGACCGAAGCCGAAGTCGGCCTCGAGCCGGGTACCGAGGTCACGCGCGGAGACGCCGGCCTTGGCGAGCGCCTTCTTGGCGGCCTCGTCGATGGCCTTTGCCAGATACGCCCCCGGGGCCTTGTAGCGAGGCGCGCGGCGGCTGACTTCGGCGGCCAGCTCGGTCAACGGCAGCTCGTGGGCGCGGTCGATGGAGCCACACTCGAACTCGGCGCCGAGGTCCATCAGCACCTGGTTGCGGCGCGACGAGACACCGTCGAAGAGGCCGTCGATGGTGTCGGCCGGGCCGACCTGGTCGGGTCGCACCTTGGCCTGCAGAGCGAGCAGAGTGGTCAGCGCGGTGGCCACATCGAAGGCCTTGTCGCTCGGAGCCGCGCTCACCGTCGCTGCGACGGCCGCGGGTGCGACGACTTGCGCAGCAGCGGCCGGAGCTGCCGTAGGCGTGGGGCTCGCTTCCACCTCGGCAACGTCTTCGATAATCCTGTCGGCGTCCTCGGCGAAGACCTCGGCCCGCTCGGCCTCGACATTGAGGATGCTGATCGTGCGACGCGTACGCACCAGCGTCGAGGTCTGGCGCGCCATGTTGGCGAGCGTCGGCTGGGTGCCGACCCCGATCTCGATGATACGTTCGACACCCGACTCACCGAACAGGATGTCCTGCGTCTCGATCCAACGGACGGGGCTCGCGAACTGCCACGCGAGCAGCTCGATGAGCAGGAGCCGGGTCAGCGCATGTGGTTCGTTTTTCGCCGCTTCGAAGTCCACGAGCACGGCGTCCAACGCGTCGCGCGACGGTCCGAAGACGTGGTCACGCACGACCTCGACAAACGACTTCGTGAGCTCGAACGGACGCGCGACGAGGTTCGGGATGTAGCGGTGGATGAGGACGGCCGGGTCGATCTGGTCGGCCGGCGGCAGGTACCGATCGAGGCCCGCGCGGAAGTCGGCGACCCCGTCGCGAAGGCGCTGCGAGTGGAAGGGCACGTCGATACCAGGGACCTCGATCCACGCGGGTTTGGAGCCCGGCGCCTGGCGTTTGGCAAGCTCACCTGCGAGCGCGTTGAGCGCCGCGAGCTCACCCGTGACCGAGTACTGGCGGCCCTTGACGTTGTAGTTGACGATCTCGATGAAGCAGTCGGTGCGCTTGCCGACCTCGGCCACGAGCGCTTCGGCCCCGGCGTGGTCGAGCCCCGCATAGTGCGGACGCACGACACCCATGGCGTAGGCGCTGCGGCCTTCGGCGTCCCGCGGCACGAGCCCGTGCATGACACAGCCGCGCTGGTAGACGATGGCCACGACGGCCTCGAGCGGCAACACGTTCACACCCGCAGAGATAGCGTTGTACTCGCCGACGGAGTGCCCACACACGACCGCGTCTTCGCTCCAGACGCCAGCTTCACGCAGCTCGGCGACCTGCGCATAGGCCAGGACCGCCATCGCGACCTGCGTCAGCTGCGTCAGGTGTAGGACCCCTTCCGGGTGGAAGAGCGTGTGGCGCGAGCCATTGAGCCCGACCGCGAGCTCTTTGGGGTTCTCACGCACGACCTTCAGGATCGAGAAGCCGAGCGCCTTTCGGCAATGGCGGTCGGCCTGCGTCCACACAGCTTTGGCAGCCGGCGAACGCGAGAGCGCCGACATGCCCATGTCCCGATGCTGGATGCCCTGGCCCGGAAACACATACGCCGTGCGGGGTCCACGCAGGTCGAGCTCGACCGCCGCGACCGGCATACGTGAAGTGTTCTCGCCGTCCGTGCGAACGACCTCCGCCTGGGCGCGTAGCCGGGTCAGACCATGCCCGACCGACTCACGCGTGGCGGACAATACGAGCGCTTCGCCCGGCAGGACGGGGGCCAGAAAGCTCGCCGTCGACCGAACGATGCGCGACAGCTCGCCGCCCGCGACCTGGTCGGTGACGAAGCCGAAGAGGCGTCCTGCCGTCCACATGCCGTGAGCGATGGGGGCTTCGAGGCCTGCCAGCCGGGCGATGAACCACGAGCGGTGGATCGGGTTGTGGTCCCCGCCGACAGCCGCGAAGGCGTCCATGGCCGCGGGCGTCGCCGACTCGGCCGTGGCCAGCGTCTTGGTGGGTGTCTTCTTCTGGCCATCGGCCCCGAGGAGCTCGGCCAACGCCCGAACAGGGTGCTTGGTCAGCCGCTCACCCGATTCACTCGAGAATCGAATATCTTTTCCATCAAGCGAAATGATGCCTTCGCTCGCAAAGCGCCACGCGCCCTTACGAGCGCGCTCTTCGATGAGCTGACACTCGATCGTCGCGGTACCCGTCGCCCCGTCTCCGAGGTCGGCCTGTGACAGTCCGAGCACCTCACCCAGGAACCGAGCCTCGGCCGAGTCGCCGATTTCCAGAGTCGCGACGAAACGTTCGCGAGCCCTCACGGAATGCGGGGTCGTCGCAAAACGCCCGCGGATATAGAAGCCAGACACCAGGTGGGCCTTCACCTCGCCGCCCTGCTTGAGCACCGCGGCAACCCACACCTTGCGGTGGTCGCTCTCGTCTTCGATTCGCTCGACGCGCGCGGTGACTTCGATGGGCAGGTCTGCGACCAGGGCACCAAGGCGTTCCACTCGATTGTCGAGATGCACGAGCTTCAAGAGACCGCTCACCAGCTCGTCACACGCCAGCGTCCGGTAAATCGCCGGCCAGGCCACCGAGAACACCTGGCCATGCGGCACCTCGCCCGAAGGCGAGCGCTGGCCAACCACGCGGCGATACGCGTCGAGCTCGGTCCGGGTCAGCGTCACGACCTCGGTCGCCGACTCGAACACAAGGGCGGCGACCGGAGGCTTCTCGAAGAGCACGCGCGCATACAAGGCCGCGACCGCTCGCTCGAAGGCGCCTGCCTTCATGTGGAATGCGAAGTGGGTCCCGCGCCCACCCATCGACCGACCGACCGCGATCACGAGCTCGAAGTCCGGCCGCACCGCCTCGTAGGCTTCGACACTCGTCGAGAGCCGGATGGTCTCGCCCTCCAGCGTGAGCACGACCCTCGTCGCGCCCGCCTCTGGATGCGCATGTTCGACCCGTACGAGCCTCCGACCGTTCGCCGTCAGCGTCAGGGTCGCCCCGGCCGTCGAGACGATCAGGCGGCGAACCAGGTTGTCTTCGCGCTGGGTCCCGACGAACAGGTTGTCCGCGGACAGCAGTGTCGCGAGCGGCCCTTCATAGCGGCGCGACACCCAACCGAGCCAGTCGACGCCATCGCCACCGCGCTCCACGGTCACGACCACCGCACCCGTTGCCGCCCCCGCAGTCACCCCTTCGGCCGACCGCACACTCGCCCCACGCGGAGCCGCAGCGACTTCGAGCGGAAGCTCGTCCAGAACACCCACACCACGCGCCGTGAGGGCCGCGATGACCGCACGATCGAAACGCCCGAGCAGGTCGGCGACCGGCTCGTTCGACGTCTCGATCCCCGAGACCGCCTCGGGCCCCGGGATGACCAGCACGGCGTCTGCCGGATAGCGCTCATCCTGGGCCTGCCACAACGAGTCCGACTTGTAATAACGCCGCACGTCTTGGTCGATGACCGGCACGAACGGGACGGGTTTGCCCGGCCGCGCGCAGATCTCTTTCAGGAACCAGCCGGCATCCACCGCATGCGGGCGGCTCGTCCCAAAAGCCGGATAACGCTCGGCCAGAGCCGCGATGACAACCGTCGGATCGTCGAGCCCCTCGGGGCCCGCAACGACGCTGACCACCTCACCAGCGACCTGACCAGCGTCGCCCGACGCACCTGCGAGCCGCGCCTCGATTCGCCGCACCACGTCGAAACACCGCAGGCGCCACGTCACATCGAGCCACACGCCGTCTTCGTAACGCGCGGTCTTGCTCCCCGGCCGGCCGAGGGCCATGAGCGCCACCATACGTTCGAGGATCTGCCGCCAGCTCATCGCCTCGAAGTCGCCGAAGTACGGCTTGGCCGTCGCCCCGAGCGCCGCGATGATCTCGTCTCTACGCGCTTGCACCTTGGCGGCATCACCCGCGACTTCATCGAGCAGGCGCCCACAACGGGCCGCTGCATTTTCGAGATAATGGATGTCGGCGTCGAGCTGCGAACGTCCGGAGGTGATGCCGCCATCGACGACCCCACGTCCGACCCAGCCCAGTGTCCCATTCGCCCCGGCCAGCGCCGCCTTCACGCTCGCCGTGGCCGTCGCCTCCTGGCAGGCCATGGCCAACGTCCCAAGGAAGATGGCGTCGACCGGCATCTTCACCTGTCCGTGGCGCTCACTCCAGGTCCCGGTCAAGAGCTCGACCCCGCGCGCCTCGTCGGCGATCCCGCCGCCCACACACAACACCAGATTGTCCGCGCTGCGAATCTGCCAATATCGCTCGAGCAGGAGGTCCTCGAGGTCCTCCCACGAGTGATGACCACCGGCCTTGCCGCCCTCGACGTGGATGTAGACGACATGGCCCGGCGCCGCCTTGGCGATGGCGATGACCTGGTCGATCTGCGAGCGTGTCCCCGGCTTGAACGCGTTGAAGCGCATGCCGAGCGCGGCGAGCTCATCGAGCAGGGCGACCGCGCTCTCGGTGTCGGGGATCCCCGCACTCACGACGACGCCACAGATCGGCGCCCCATTGGCACGCGCCTTCTGGACCAGCCGCTCCTTGCCGAGGTGCAGGTTCCACAGATAGCTGTCGAGCAACAACGCGTTGAAGACGACCTCGGCGCCAGGCGCCAGGCACTCCCGCAGCTCGTTCACACGCTCGGCGAAGATCTTCTCGCTGACCTGCCCACCACCCGCGAGCTCCGACCAGTAGCCCGCGTTTGCGGCAGCCGCGACGATGGGCACATCGACCGTCGTAGGTGTCATGCCTGGCAACAAGACCGGCGGCGTCCCGGTCTCACGCGAGTACCGGTTGTCCACGACTACACGCCCATCGACGCGCAGGAGTTTTGGCAGATAACGCCGAAAGTCCAAGACCTTCTCGTCGCGGAACAGCTGCTGCCACGGCGTCCCGAAGACGTCTTCGCGTCGCGCCACATCGGCGAGCCCGACGACCAGCGTCGAGGTCCCGCGCAGTGCCCCAGCCGTGAGCCGCGAGATGCCGATAGCCGGCCCGAGGTCGAGCACGACCCGCATCGGACCCGGCGCCGCGGACTCTGCCCCGACCATGCTCAGCAATGTCTTTTGCCAGGCCCCCGGGCGCGACAGGATCGAGTGCGCGATGGCGCCGACCGCGTCGCCGTCCAAAGCCTTGCCGGTTGAAGCGTCGATGACCGGCATCGAGAATCGCGCCGTGTCTATCTCGAACCCGGCCACCCGTGCGACCGCCCGGTCTGCCGACGCGGCGAGCCGCGGGTGATGGAAGCTCGCCGACGCCGGGACCTGCTCCCAGACCACCTCAAGGATCCTTCCCCCATGCCGCCCGGCCGCCCGCTGCTCGACCTCACGTTTCGCCCGCAGCTCGAGTGCCATACGGACCGCGTTCATGGCCGCAGGAGCCCCGCTGAGCACATGGCGCTTGCGGTCGTTGGCGAGCCCGATGACGACATCACCGGCCTTGCCTTCCTTGGCAACACGACCGATGGCCCAATCGAGCGCCGCCCGGTCCGGCCCGATGACCGCCGCCATGACGTTGCCGTCGGCCGCCTCGTCGCCGAAGGCCTCACGGGTTCCGACGGCCGCCTCGTATCCCAACGCCGTCGTGAAGCCGAGCCACGCCTCGAGCCGCGCGGGACTCGTCGCGGTCCGCCCCTCACCCATACGCTCGGCGATGAAGGCCGCCGCCGCGATGCCTTGCGAATAGCCCGTCGCCGCGACCACCGGCCGCTCGGCCATGGCCCCCAACCCACGTCGCACGAGCGACTCCCAACGCAGGACCTGCGTGAGGAAGATCATCGGCATCGAGACCGAGGCCGACAAGAGATAGCTCTCGAGCGCTGCCGACTTCTTCGTCTCGGCGAGCCAGCGCGACAGACTCGTCCCACGCTCGAAGAGCCCGCTCGCCATGACGTCCGAGGACCGCGCAAAACCGGTCAGGACTCGCTCGCCCGCCGCAACCCACTCGGCCGCCCACGGCTCGGTCGCGAGCTCGGCGAGCTCGTCCCACCAACGTTCACCCTGACCGGCACAGGTCACGATGGCGTCGACGCCGCGCCCAAGTGCCAGCGCGAGAGGCGCCAATGACCGACCCTCGCTCACCAGGTCTCGCGACACATCGCGGGTCTGTGGGGCCTGTCCATACGCCTGGTCTTTGCGCTCTCCGAGCATCACGCCTCTCCTAGCGACCGAGTCCGACCCCCGAGCCACGTGACTCATGCAGCTCAGGCACCTCGGGCGCGCGGACACTCATGCGCCGATAGATCGAAGTCAACTCACACGATCACCTGCGAAACACCTTTCGCAGGCGCAATCCATGCGCACCTGAGGCAGATCGGCCACGGCCGCACCAGCGATCGGATCCCGAACGCTCGGTCGGTTCGATCCCAGGCTGCCGCACCGAACGCTCGCACGGTCGGCAGCGGGATCACCAAAGGCCCTCCACGGGCCGCCACTTCAATTCGAAGCAGCTCCTATGGCGTTCACAGAACCCGAGCTCCGGTCCGCCTCAACCCAAGGGCACGACGTGTTGCCGAATCCACGCGGCCAACTGCGCCTCGCTGAGCTCGCCCGCAGCCAACGCGAGGATGGTGAGCACACACGACGCATCGTCGACCTCGAGCTCGAACCCGTTGAGTACAAGACAGAGTTCGATCGCAACCAACCCCGTGCGCTTGTTCCCATCGACGAACGGATGATTACGCACCAGCCCGAACCCGTAGGCCGCAGCGATATCAGCCACGTCCGGCTCCTCGTAAGCCGCCAGGTTCTGAGGTCTCGCCATGGCGGACTCGAACAGCCCGATGTCGCGCACGCCCTCAGCCCCACCGTGTTCGGCGAGCTGCTCGGCATGGGCCGCCATCAGCACATTGGCGTCGATCCAACGCCAGGTCGACTCGGAAGCTTGCGGGCGGCTCATTTCGCGAGCTCGTGCAGCGCGGCTCGGCGCTTCTTCATGACCTTTCGCGCGGCGTCCATCTGCTCACTGAACTCCGGGTCATACGGCGTGATGAGAATGCCAGCAGGCGTCTCGGTCACGTACAGCGAATCGCCCTTTTCCACCTTGAGCGTCGCAAGGACTTCCTTCGGCAGGACGACACCGACGGAGTTACCGATCTGGATGAGCTTGAGTGCTTGCATACGGCCTCCCAGGCAGCGTTACTACGTTCGTTATAACACCACTCAGGCGCCGAGACAAGGTCGCGGTCATCTCATCATCTCGTCAGTCCCCTTGCAAAGACCTCAGTAAGACCCTGTGTCCGGCAGCTGTCACAATGTCACTCTCCGAGAGTGCCAATCGGAGCTCCGTGCATTCGTGACGAGCGTCTCCTACGAGGCAAGGACGGGGCGACGACCACGGTCAGACCCCTCGGCAACCCCGGCAAAGCCCTGAGCCGAATCCCGCTTCAGCCGTGTGCTCGCTCCGGCGCGACCAGCCTCGAGAGCGCCGTCCCGATCTCGTGTTCGCCGATGATGGTCGAGGTCGCACCGTGGTCCATGAGGTGTTTGACCTCGTTCTCGGACTGAGCCCGCGCGACAATCGTGAGGTCGGGATTCGCAGCGCGCGCGTGCCGGATGATCTCGCCCGCTTCGTACGCGTCCGAGACCGCGACGACCAACACCTTGGCCTCACCGACGAGGGCCGACTCCAGCACCCCCGCAGCCACCGCGTTCCCATAACGCGCATCGACCCCGTCCGCCTCGAGCTTCACCACCGTGGACGGTTCGTTGTCGATGACGATGACCTGTTTCCCAGCAGCGCGCAGCACCTCGACCACGTGTCGCCCGACCCCACCGTAGCCCACCAGAACCACGTGGTCACAGGGCGCCGCGTCATCCAGCACCTTGCGGGCCGCCGCGTGCTTCTCGCGCAGCTTTGAGCCCAACATGTGTTCGATGCGGCCGAGCTTTGGCTCGAGCTTCGCGATGAGCTTGAACATGAACGGGTTGAGCGTGATCGAGACGATCGCCCCGGCGAGGATCAAGTCGAGCCCCTCCTGAGGGAGGATGCCAAGTGAGAGCCCGAGCGTAGCAAGGATGAACGAGAACTCGCCGACCTGGGCCAAGCTCGCCGAGATGGTCAACGCCGTGCCAGTCCCATAGCCAAACATCAGGACGATGACGTAGGCCGCAATCGACTTGCCCAGCACGACGATGAAGGTGACCGCGAGGACCGCGAGTGGCTCCTCGACGAGGATTGACGGGTCGAAGAGCATGCCGACCGAGACAAAGAAGAGGACCGCGAACGCGTCGCGGAATGGCAACGACTTCTCGGCAGCATCGTGTGAGAGCTCCGACCCGTTGAGCACCATACCTGCGAAGAACGCGCCGAGCGCAAATGACACGTCGAAGATCATCGCGGACGCATAGGCGATGCCGACCGACAGCGACAAAACAGCGAGCGTGAAGAGCTCGCGTGAGCCGCTACGCGAGATGCGGTCGAGCACCCAGGGGATGGCACGGCGACCGACGATGAGCATCAAGGCGACAAAGGCCGACACCTTGAGCAGGGTGATGACGAGTGTCTCGAGGACCGAGCTACCGGCCGGGTCGGCAGCCGCGCCTTGGCCATCGCCCGACGCTCCCGCTATGACCGGCATGAGGACGAGTGCCAGCACCATCAACAGGTCTTCGACGATGAGCCATCCCATCGCGATGCGACCGCGCTCCGTCGTGAGAATTCGCTGTTCCTCGAGGGCGCGCAACAGCACCACGGTGCTCGCTACGGACAATGCCAAACCGAGAAGGACCCCAGCCCCGAGAGACCAACCGAGGATCTCACCGAGGAGCATTCCCAGGCCCGTTGCAATGCCGACCTGCACCAGGGCACCCGGCAATGCGATGTTTTTCACCGACAAGAGGTCTTGCAGGGAGAAGTGCAGCCCGACACCGAACATCAGCAGAATGACGCCGATTTCGGCCAGGTCCAGGGCCAGGTCGAGGTCTCCGACAAAACCTGGTGTGTGTGGGCCGACGGCAATGCCCGCGATGAGGAAGCCGACAATCGGTGACAGCCTGAAGCGCGCTGCGATGAGTCCAAGGATCAACGCGGCCCCGAGCCCGATGGCGATTGTCCCGATGAGCGGAGTATGCGTTGCGGCGGCGAGAAAGGGAGTATGCGTCACTCGGGTTCCTGAATGTCCTGGTCTGGTCTTGTCATGCGCTCGCGAGTCCGAGCGCGTGCGTCGAGGCTTCGCACCAATGGCGATGTGTTCAAGTTATGAAGTGCACAACCCTGGTGCGACCACCTGCACAACGCGCCCTCGACCGCTCGGATAACACGGACGAAATGCGTCGCTTTTTCGAAAGGTGCGCGGCGACCCCGACGGAGACCACCGCCCCAGGCCTCAGCCCCACCCACTGGCGCTCCGTCCGATCTCCATCGGACTGTGTGAGGCGGAAAGGTGGCGCCGTTCGAAGACCGCTGCTAGTCTCTCACGCGGCCAAGGGGGAGACCACTGGCCGTTGTCCGCCTTCGCGTTCAAACGACGCGATGGACGCCCGGCGCTCGCCTCATCCCGAGCGCTCGCGGCCGCCACGTCGAGGAGCACCGCATGTCCGCACCCACGCCGCCGACCCAACCACGCCACTCGTGGACCGCCCTCATCGCGACTGGCCTCATCGCCCTGGGTTCCCTCGGCACCACCTCGTTCGGGCTCGTGGCGTGCGGCGGTGACACGGAGGTCGTCAAGAACCTCCACCTCCGCATCACCTCGGACGCGCCGACGGGCGGCGGCTCACTCGAGAACCTCGGCATCCTCTTCGCCAAGGGCGACACGACCTACCCGGCGAGCCCGGCCGACCCAGCGTTCAACCCGTCGCTCACCGGCCTCGACCCGACGAGCTCGCCCGTTCTCATCTCGCTGAAGTATGACGGCCTGACCTTCGGCGACGGCGCCGACGTGACGCTCCAGGTCGTCGGCCGCACGGGCCAGGTCGTCCGCACCCGCTTCGAAGGTGTCGTCGACCTCGACGCCTCACGTATCATCGAGCTGCGCCTCAAAGCCCTGCCGGACGGCTGCGACACCGACGGCGACGGCTTCCTCGACTGCACCGTCGCCGGTTGTTGTGACCCCAGCTCGCCGTTTGGCGATTGCGACGACGACTCCATCGGCAGCAACCCCTGGGCCTCGGCGCCGGCTTGCATCCCGTGTGGCCAGACCTTCGACTTCGACTGTGACGGCACAAACGAGACCTGTACCGACGCTGACAACGACACCATCGCCGACTGCGAAGAGACATGTGGCGCCGGCGACTCGACCGTCGGCCCCGGCCTGCCCGAGCTGTGCGACGACAAGGACAACGACTGCGACAGCACCACCGATGAGGGCTTCGAGCTCGCGGGCACCGCGGTCGGCGGCGCCTGCACCGCGGCCGGCGAGTGTGGTGTCGGCGTCGTCGAGTGCAAGACCACGAGCACGGTCACCTGCAGCACGGCCCCGGACGGCTCGGACTCGCAGGTCGAGGCCGAGGTCTGCGACGCACAGGACAACGACTGCGACGGCAGCACCGACGAGGACTTCGAGCACGAGGGCCTGTCCATGGGCGCGGCCTGCGAGGGCCTGGGCGAGTGCGGCTCGGGCATCGTCGAGTGCGCGGTCTTCCGCACCGATCTCGCGACCTGCTCGACCAACCCCAACGGCACCGAGACGACGTTCGTCCCCGAGACCTGCGACGACCTCGACAACGACTGCGACGGTGAGACCGACGAGGGCTTGACCCTCGCCGACTCCAGCTGCAAGCAGGTCGGCGTGTGTTTGACCGGGATTGCCGACCTCGTCGCGACCTGCTCCAACGAGGGCACCTGGACCTGCGACTACACCGAGGTCGCCAACTACCAGGACGAAGAGACCCTCTGCGACGGGCTCGACAACGACTGCGATGGTACCACCGACGAGGGATTCCTCTACGGGTCGATCGAGGTCGGCGAGGCTTGCGACGGCGTCGGCTCCTGCGGCGCGGGCACGGTCGTGTGCGCCACCGGCGGCGCCACCGCCACCTGCTCGACCAACCCCGACGGCCCCGACAACCAGGCCACTACCGAGGCCTGCGACGGCGCCGACAACGACTGCGATGGCACGACCGACGAGGGCTTCTCGTTTGCCGGCCAGGACGTGGGCGAGGCCTGCGATGGCATCGGCCAGTGCGGCGCCGGTGTCGTCCAGTGCACGACCGACGGCAGCAACGTCGGGACCTGCTCCACCAACCCGAACGGCTCGGCCTCGCAGGCCGTGGCCGAGCTCTGCGACGACCTCGACAACGACTGCGATGGCAATACCGACGAGGGCCTGGGCCTCGCCCAGTCGCCCTGCCTCGTGGTCGGCGTCTGCGGCCAGAACCAGGGCTCCATCGTTGCCACCTGCACCGATGGCACCTGGGCCTGCGACTACTCCGCCGTCCCGAACTATCAGGCCACCGAGACCCGCTGCGACAATCGCGACAACGACTGCGACAGCACCACCGACGAGGGCTTCACCTACGCGGCGGCTGCCATCGGCCAGGCCTGTGACGGTGTCGGTGCCTGTGGCGCCGGCACGGTCCAGTGCGCCGTTGGAAGCGAGGACACCGCGACGTGCTCGACCAACCCCGACGGTTCGGCCTCACAGGTCGTGACCGAGTCGTGCGACACGCTCGACAACGACTGCGACGCCTCCACCGACGAGGGCTTCACCTACCTCGGCACCGCCATCGGCCTGGCTTGCAACGGTGTCGGCGAGTGCGGCGCAGGCCTCGTCGAGTGTCTCGACGCCACGACCGCCACGTGCTCGACCAACCTCAACGGCTCCGAGCCCGACGACTCTCCCGAGACCTGCAACGACCTCGACGACGACTGCGATGGCAACACCGACGAAGGGCTCACGCTCGCCGACTCCAACTGCCTCAACGTCGGTGTGTGCGCGGTTGGCTTCCAGAGCATCGTCGCGACCTGCACGCCCGAGGGCACCTGGTCCTGCAACTACTCGGCGGTCAACAACTATCAGGCCATCGAGACGCTTTGCGACAGCCTCGACAACGACTGTGACAGCCAGACCGACGAACCCTTCAAAGCCGGCGGCACCGTCACCTATACCGACCCACAATATGCCCCGAACTCGAACCTGCTGCTGGGCGCCGCGTGCGGCACGGGCCTCTGCTCCGGGGGCGCGGTCATCTGCAACGCGGCCAACCGCGCGACCATGGTCTGTGACACCGTCGTGCAGAATCGCCGCGCCGAGCTCTGCGACGACGCCGATGACGACTGCGATGGGCAGACCGACGAGACCTTCACGGGCCTCCTGACGGCTCTGAACCCGGCCGATGTCGGTCGTCCGAAGAACCAATCCTGCGGCTCGGGCCTCTGTGAAGATGGCACGGTTGTGTGTAACGAGGCGGGCTCGGCCCTGGTCTGCGACTCGGACCCCGACGCCATCGCCGAGGCCTGCAATGGCGGCGACGACGACTGCGACGGCAACGTCGACGAGGGCTTCCCGGACGCCGACGGCGACCAGATCGCCGACTGCGTCGACACCTGCACGGACACGGACTTCGACGGCGTCTGCACCGACTCCGATCTGCTGCCGTGCGCCTCGACCGTGAACGAGGGCTGCTCCGACAACTGCCCCGACACCGACAACCCCACCCAGATCGACAGCGACCGCGACGGCAAGGGCGACGTCTGCGACCTCGCCTGCCCGGCCGGACCTGGCCCCTTCGAGGTCTGTGGCGATTGCCTCGACAACAACTGCAGTGGCGCCAGCGACGAGGTCGGCTGCGCCGAGCGCCGCATCATCACGGTCGTCGCCAAGAACGAAGCCCTCCCGGTCGGCTACCCGGTGAAGCTCACCTTCGACCACAAGACGCTCGTCGACGCCGGCTGGTCCACCACCAGCGGCGACGACGTCCGTGTCTTCTATCGTGACCCGACCCTGCCATGTGACGACGGCGACCCACTGTCGTGCTCGGTCGAGCTCGACCGCGTCGCCGACCCGCTCAAGCCCTTCAACGAACACGACACCGAGCTCTGGTTTGCGCTCCAGGCCCCGCTCGACGCCAATGCCGCCACGACCGCCTACGAGGTCTACTACAACGTCGACGCGATGCTCGGCCCGCTCGCCGACGCGGGTGCCGTCTTCCACGCGGCCGACCTCTTCGACCGCGACCCGTCCGACACGCTTGGCCAGGGCTGGGTCGATGCCTCGGCGGTGACCTCCGACTTCGCCGTCGCGAACAACGCGCTCACGGTCAACTACACGGACGACGGCGAGTTCACGCCCCAGGTCACGCTCCCGTTCGACACCATCTCGGCCGCGTCCCTCACCGGCCAGTTCGAGCTGCGCCTCGGCATGAACTGGACGCGCACCACCGAGAACGACTTCGCCGTCATCATGCAGCTCGGAAAAGCTTCGGCGCTCGCCGCCATGCCCGACCAGGACGAGCGCTGGCCCAATGATGGTGTCGGCGTGAGCCTCGCCTACGGCGGCGGTGCCTCGATCGGCGGCCTCGCCGTCAACACGCTCGCCACCTCCGCGGGCGGCGTCTCCACCGCGGTGGCTTTCTCGTCGCGCGCCGTGTTCACGGGCCTGACCGAGGTCTACGTCACCGTCGACTTCGAGTCGCAGGGCGGCCCGTCCTACGCGGTGACGGCAGGCAATGGGCTGAGCGAGGACGCGTCTATCCCGTTCACGACCGCACAAACCGAGCTCGATACGCTGCGCTTCGTGCTGCACAACGTGAGCAACAACTTCACCTCGAAGGCCTGGCGGCACGTCATCATGCGTCCGACGGTCGGCCTGGCTGACGAGCCTTCGGTCTACCTCGGCATCGAGGAGCCGCTCGGCTCGGGTCTGGCCTCCTGCACGCTCGGCGCAGACCGCTTCTTGCGTTATGCCATGAACGAACGAGTGGCCAATCAGGCTCAGAACAACGCGCTCGACACGAGCAACGCCGACACGGCCATCAACCTCACACGTAGCCAGGTTGCGACGAGCCCCGACTTCATCGAGCTGCTCTCCCATTGGGCGGCGCGCTTCACGGTCATCGCGAGTGGCGGTCGTTACCTCTCGCCAACGCAGAGCGCCACGTCGAAGCTCCAGTCGAGGCTTCATGGGCGCAGCAGCCTCACCTATGAGATCGTCGTCGACAACAACGACCCGGCGACCTCGGGCTCGACTCAGCGCTGGGTCGCACTGGTGGCCGACGGTGACCACACCAACACGTTTGGCCTGGCCTTCCTCGACAACGACTCCGTCGAAGCCGTCGTGCGGACGGCCGCTGGCACGACCGCCACCTGGCGTTGGGATGCGCCGCCCATCGCCACTTCGCGCCGCCTCGTCCTGCACCTCGTCTTCGACTCGACACGAGCGACAGCGTCGGAGCGCCTGCGCCTCTACGTCGACGGTGCCCTGCGCGCCGCGGCCGCGAGCCCGGCGATTGCCCAGAACGCGAACATCTTCCTCTACAACGGCTCGGGCGCTTCGCCGGGCAACTCGGCGCTCTTCGCGGTGGGCAACCGCACCGTGACGAGCCCTGCCTCGAGCCCGCTGGCCGACATCTACTGGGTCGCGGCGTACGCCCGGGCGCTCTCCGCCGAGGACGTGCGCAGCCACACCCGCATCCTCTTGAAGAGCGATGACGCTCCCTGATGGGGAGCCTTGGCGATATCTCGATTGTCGAGATATCGGCTGAAGAGCGCCATCACCGCGCGATGCCCCTGGGCCTGCGTCACGACGTAGAGCCACCAGGGGAGGCTCGGGCGGTAGCCAGCGATGGACACGAGCACGGCCTTGCCTGCGAGCACCTCGCGGAACTCGAAGGTAGCGGTGGTCGTCTCGGGCTGCGCCACGAGCGCACCTGCGACGATGTGATAGACGACGCGGTCATCGCTTCTCATCAGCGGCCGCAGGACGAGCAGCGGTCGCGGCCACCCGTTGATGCCGAGCTCGATGTCATCGCCGCGGCGCGCGTAGAAGATCGCGGGCAGGACTGAACCCAGCCAGGCGAAGTAGGCATCGGCCACCTCGATGGCCTTCATCCCGTGGCCGGACATTCGCTGCACAGAGCGCACGAGCGGCTCGCCCGATGGCTTGCGCGACTGGAAGGCGAGTGGCTTGCCAGCGTCGCGATCGCCAGCAACCGCTTCGGGCAGGACTTCGGCCATGGGGCGCCCTGGGATCCCAGCCCGCTCCTGGAGCCTTCGGTCACGCGCCACCATCGGATGGCTCAGGCTCCCGATGAGGGGCTCGACGAGCTCCTTCGGGGCACCCGTCACCATCGACACCCAGAGCCGCGAGAGCCCCGGCGTCAAGACCGGCACGCCCACCGACCAGGCCTTGCGCCCGACGATGACCTCGCCGACCTGCTCCATCATGCGCCGATAGGTCACGACGTCGGGGCCGCCGATGTCGAAGGTCTCGCCCCGGGTCTCGGGATGGAAGAGCACGTAGCGGATGAGCCCGACGACATCGTCGAGCGCGATGGGCTGGGTGTCGACCTCGGTCCAACGCGGGCACACCATGACCGGCAACCGCCGCGCGAGGTTGAAGACGATACGCGAAGAAGACCCGCCGGGCCCGAAGACGAGGCCAGCGCGCAGCGTCGTGACCGGTACCCCGTAGGCCGCAAGCGCGACTTCCACCTCGACCCGGGAGGCGATGTGGCTCGACTGGGGGCCGCCGGGCGGGACGAGGCCGCCGAGAAAGACGATGTGCTCCACGCCGTTGCGCGCTGCTGCCCGCGCGAAGTTGTCGGCGACGATGAGGTCGATGTCGGAGAAGGCGCCCTGGACGAGGCGCTCGCTCGGCATCATGGAGTGCACGAGAAAGACGGCGAGCCGTGCCCCAGCGAGCGCGGCCTCGGTCGCCTCGGCATCGAGCAGGTCGACCTTACGCATCGTCGCCCGAGGCATGGTCGTGGCCCCGCGCGACAAGCCGATGACCTCGAAGTCGTCGACGAGCGCTTCGACCAGAGCCTGGCCGACGAACCCCGTCGCCCCTGCCACCACCACCGTATGTCGTGTCATATCGCGACCTCTACAGCGCGCCCCGATCGACGTCGAGTCGAAAGCTTCGGGTGGCCGGTAGGGCGGCTTTCGAGCCAGGTCGTGGTATAGAACTTGCGGGTCATCTGATCGCGGGGCCGATCCACTGGGGACCCCGCAAAACACGGGTCATGACGCACACTCAAGGGTGTGTGAAACACCCCCACCGGAGCTTCACATCATGCCTTTCAACACCGTGCTCGCCGGCCTCGACCTTGGCCCCTACTGCCAGCCCGTCGCCGAGTTCGCGCGCTCGTTGGCTTGGAAACTCGACGCGAAGCTCGTCTATCTGCACTCCGAAGAGGATGCGCCCCTGGGCCCGGGTTGGGCCGAGCTGGCGCTCGAGGCGGAGCGTTACCGACGCGAGGCTGCCGCCCGCCACGCTGACGAAGGTCAGGCGACGGTCGTGTGGCGCACCGGCCCTCCGGCCGCGGCGCTGCAGGACGAGGCGGCCACACTCGGCGCGAACTTCGTGGTCGCCGGGACCGGCGCCTACGGGCACGAGCCGATGCTCGGAACGACCGCGCTCAGGATGCTGCGCTCGGTGACGCTGCCGCTCTGTCTGGTGCCGACGCACGAGGGCGCGCGAACGACGCTCAGCGGGGCACGGATCCTGGCGCCCGTCGATGTCGCCTCGGGCGGGCTCGATTGGCTGCGGATGGTCGGCGAGCTCGCGACTCAGCTCGAGACGACGGTCGCGCTCGTCCACGTCGTGAGGCCGCCTCGACTCGTCACACAGCTCGGACCCGAGAGTGCGGCGCGCCTGCCCGGACTCATCCGCGAGCTGCTCGACGGGGCGACCCACGCCCTCAAACAACGCGCCAAGGAGGCCGGACTCGAACACACGAGCCTGCGTGTCCTCGAGTCGGATGATCCCGCCGAGGCCATCCTCGAGGAGGCCCGCCAGCTCGACGTCGACCTCATCGCGCTGCCCGCCCACGAGAAGAGTCCGCTCGAGCGCCTCGTCGTGGGCAGCATCACGGAGAGACTCGCACAGCGCACCAACCGCCCGCTGCTCGTCTTCCCGTCGGGTTTTGGTGCTGCGACCAATGGCGATTGAAGGATAGCGGGTCGGTCCCACCGCGGCCGGAATCGGGATCGGTGAACGGATCGGGGAACGGATCGGGGAACGGATCGGGGAACGGATCGGGGAACGGATCGGGGAACGTCAGCGCTCGCCTTCGAACCTGAAAGTCAGGACAAAGTCGTCGCCCGTCTGGTGGCACCTCGTGCAGTAGGTCGGGGCGCCGACGAAGGCCGGGTCCTCGTCGTGGAACTCGACCCAGAACCACCCGTCGGGCCGCTTTTCCATGAGGGCGATCTGGGTTAGGGCGTCGCCGTTCCAGCCCTCCTTGACGATGACCGAGCCGACCGGCCAGCTCGTCACCGGGGGCGAGCTCTCGAGGGCCGCGACCACCGGCTCGTTGATGAAGACCTCGACCTCCCTCGAGTGTGGGGCCAAGGACGGCATGCGACCCGGATAGCCAGGCGCCCGCGCCCAGGACCGGTAGTCGTCCGCCTCGACCTGCGCGAGCAACGCGCGCGCCAGGTCAGCGTCATCGGAGTCAGCCGGGGCGCACGCACCGAGCAGAGCCAGAGCCACGAGTAGTAGGCGATGGGAAGGCATGAAACCCCGTGGGCGCGAGCGGCGACCGGCGCCACGCCCCTGGGTGGACAGCGGCGCACAACCGGCGCGCCAGTTCGGCGATACACCCGGTTCGGGGTACGGGCGAGGGCGTCGTTCGGACGATCGGATACCATTGTTGGTATCGAAATCGGCGCCGAAGCCGGCGGCAACAGGCGTCGCCCGGGGTCGGTGTGTGTGGCGAAGGCGCGAAGACCTCACGACAAGTCGGTTGAGTTGCACTCTCGGGTTTACAAGGTAACGACGCCTGACTTAGCCTGCGATAGCTAACGTTCATAGTTACCGCGTCACCCATTCCGGGTCGCATCGCAATTGGCCCCGAGTCATTGCGCTGTTCTCGCATTCCACCCAACCGGAGTCGCCATGATGTCTCGCCAATCAATCACCATCAGCCCCACGTGGGCCGTCGCCATGATCACGACGTCGCTCCTCGGCTGCGGCGCTGACGCCACCGACGGTCCCGACGGGGGCGGGACCGCCGACACCACCACCACCCCGGACGTACCCGACACGTCGAGCGCCCCTGACGTCAGCGGCTCGGACGTTGCCGATACGACCCTGTCCGAAACGTCGGCACCAACCGGGCAGTGCCAGGGAACCGCTGAAGCTTGTTCGGAGTTTTCTACTACCGGCAGAGATATCTGCGTCGGCCAGCTCGGTTGCACGTACGACGCCAACGGCTGCGACGGTGTCGCCGCTCAGTGCAGCTCTCAGTCCGGCGCGACCTGTGCCCGCCTCGAAGGTTGCCAGATGCAGGATGGGGTCTGCACCGGGTCGTCCCAGATCTGCCCGCTCTACGACGACTCGTTCTCGTGCGCGTTCGCGCCCGGCTGCTTCTGGACCGACCCCGAGTGCGAGGGAACCCCGTTTTCGTGCGCGTCATGGACGGACGTGGTCGACTGCGTGACCCACTTCGGATGCACCTGGGTCGACGACGAATAGCCCGTCGTCCGAGTGCTGCGGCGCAGACGTATTGACCTACGTCTGCCCGTCGCTTCGCGCCTGGCGCCTTCGGCGAGCCGCGGACCAGACGATCCGATTTGGGCTGCGCCCCAAGCCCCGCCCGCCCTTGGCGAGGCTGGTGCGGCGCCCGGCCGCGACCTGCGATCGGCTACTGGTCGTCGTTGAAGAACTCGTTCATCTCGGGGTCGTTATAGCTCTCGTAGTCGATGACCCAGGGCTCGATGTCGGTGCGGCCCTCGCGATAGCGGATCGTCAACGCAGTCGGCGTCACCTTGCGGTAGCTCGAGCGCTCGGGCAGGTCGTAGTTGTCTGCGCCGCCGGCGCTGAAGAGGGTGATGAGCTTCAGGTCGGGCTCGTTGTAGCCGACGAGGTAGCCGACATCGACCTTCTCGTGCCCACGGATGAGCGTCCTGACGCCCATACGATGCATGAAATCGCGGGCCTGTTCACGGCCGAAGGCGAAGCGGTTCGTCTCCTCCTGCATTTCCTCGGGCACGTAGTCGCTGGTCGACGGGTCGCTCCACATCATCTCGTAGCGGAAGAACGGCTCGTTGAGACTCGACAGGTCCTGGTAGTGATCACGAATGGTCGAGTCGCGCGGGATGCCAGCGTGCACCATCAGGATGTCGTCGAAGAAGAGCATCGCGGGCATGGCCTCGAAGAGCTGCCGGTAGGCCTGGAGCACCTCGACCGGGGCTCGGTCCTTCAAGCTGTCCATGCCCTCGGCGGGCCTGACGCCGGGGAATACCGCGCCGTTCTTCTCGAGGAAATACTCGTGGTTGCCGCGCAGCATGATGACGTGACGCGGCGCGAGCGCGACGAGCCCTAGCACCGCGCGCATGACACCCTCGAAGCTGAAGATCCCGCGGTCGATGTAGTCGCCGAGGAAGACGAGCAGCGGCTCGGGGTAGTGGTCGGGGGCGTTCGTGAACTTCTCGACCTTGGTCAGGAACTCCGACTGGAGCAGCGCCGCCTTGAGGCAGCTGTAGCAGCCGTGCAGGTCGCCCAGCACGGTGATGTCGTAGCCCGCGGGGCGCGTCGGCGGGATGACATGCACCCAGCCGTCGAGGAAGGCCTCCCGCCCGCCGAGCTCCTGGACCATCTGATGGCCCTCGAGGAGGCCGCGGCCGCCTCTACGCTTCTGCTCCCAGATCTTCATGACCTGGCTGACACGCTCCATGTCGGCGTTGAGCTGGCGCTTCAAGACGAGGGGCTCTTCGGCGAAGTGTCGCTCGAGCCGTGTGAGCATCGGGTGGTTGCCGCTGGTCTTGGGGCGCGCGACCTGCTCGTGGACGACGATGTAGTTGCCCCAGTCGCCGCGGTCGCCTTCGGAGTGCTGCGGCGTCCCGCTCGTGTGGGTGCCCTCCATGATCGACAGGAGCTCGTCGCGGAACTCGACCTCCTCCGGGTGGGCGACGCCGTCGGCCATGAGCATCTCGTCGACGGCCTTCATCAGGGTCCTGCGGTCCTCCTCCGGGAAGCGCTCGAGGATCTCGAAGCAGCGCAGCTTCATACGATTGCGCACGAAGGTCGGCGCGCGTTCGCCCTCGGCCGTGGGTTCGTCCCACATGCCCGCGAGCTCGCGGTCGATGCGATGGAACTTGCGGTCGAGCTTGTCGATCAGCGCGGAGCGGCGAGCACGGCCGGCGGCCGTCGCGGTGTCCGTCTCGTAGGACTCGGCGAGCGCGAGGATGAACTCCTCGATGTACTCCTTCTCGCCGCTGTCGAACTCGCCGTCTATGTATCCGAAGGCCGAGAGGTAGTAGAGGATGGCCTCCATCTCGCGAAGGGCCTCGTCGGGGTCAGCGCTGAAAGTCATCATGGATTGGCACACCTCCTACGCTGAGCATTTACCAGATACTTGGCGGCTTGACTCGCAGAAGAGCGAGGGTCGCGTCGCAGCGGCAAAGGATTCCCTCGATGCTGCGACCACCCGGCCGCACCTGGGGGCCACACGCGTCGACTCGACGCCGGGCATGTGGCTGTCGGGGCTTCGCAGCGTGCACGTCAAAACCCGAAGGAAATCGATAGTGAAGACGGTGTATACGGTGCTCGTGTCGGCGCTGGTCGGCTGCGCTGGAGGGGATGACCCTCGACTTCCGATCGACTCCACGCTCGACACGGTCGCTCAGCCGGACACCGGGCTCGATGACGTCGCGGATGAGCCCGACGTCGAGGCTACACCCGGGCTCACCGACGTTGACGGGGACATCGACGTCGAGGCCGATGAGGACATCGACGTCGAGCCCGATGGAGCGGGAGACGTCGCGCCCGATGGCGACATAGACGTCGCATCCGAGGGCGACGGAGCCGTGGATGCGGACGCGGACAGCGAGGTTGGAGCAGACGTGGGCTACACGTGGACATCGGTCAACCCGGCGGCGGCCTTCGCGCCGCGCGATGGGGCCGGAGCGGTCGGACTCGGGGGGCGGATGTGGCTGCTCGGTGGTTGGAACCCGCTTGATCCTATCAACTTTCCGGCTGTGACCAACAGCGAGGTCTGGTCGTCGGTCGATGGTTTCGAGTGGACGCTCGAGCTGCTCGAAGCACCCTGGGAGGGGCGGCACACCGCGGGCTATGCATCACTCGCTGGGCGGATATGGGTCATCGGTGGCGACGTGAGTCGAGGCCACTACCAGAACGACGTCTGGTCCTCGGGTGACGGCAAGGTCTGGGAGCGCGTGACCGAGCGTGTGCCGTGGGACAATCGGGTCCTGTTCCACACCGTGACCAAGGACGGCGCGGTCTTTGTCATGGGTGGGCAGACGCTTCCCCAGTTCGCTTCGGAGGTCACGGCCGCGGTCTTCTACAATGACGTGTGGCGCTCGGAGGATGGGGCGAGCTGGACACGCATCACGGACAACGCCGGTTGGTCGGCCCGCGGGATGATCGGCGGCCAGGCGGTCTTGAACGGGCGCATGTGGGTACTCGGGGGTGGCACCTACGACACGCCGGAGGTGCCCACACGCGAGTTCAAGAATGACGTCTGGAGCTCGGCCGACGGGGTGACCTGGCGGCAGGATCTCGTTGAGGCGCCGTGGGAGCCGCGCCAGTACCACGATGTCGCCGCCTGGGACGGCAAGCTCTGGGTGATCGCCGGTTATCACGTCGGAAACCTGTCCGATGTCTGGTACTCGGCCGATGGTCAGACCTGGCTCGAGGTGCCCAACACCCCGTGGGCCGCGCGCCACGCGTCGTCGATCTTCGTGCACGACGACGCCCTGTGGGTCGTCACCGGCAACAACCTGACCTCCGATGTCTGGAAGCTCACCCGCGACGCCCCGTCCCCTCGGCCGTGAGGGCACCAACTTCCTCACCAACAACCAAGGGTTGGCCTGACAACTCCGGTGATGTCGCGTAGGCTGGCAACTCTTTGCCGGGACGTGTGCCATGCGATGCACCTTTGCCCTGTTCCCCCTCTGGCTCCTGCTCTCCGCCTGCCCTTCCGAGGTCGCATCAAAGAGCGACGCCGACGCAGCGGACGCGGCTGAGCTCGATTCGGTCGGAGGGGATACTGCGGGCGAGACCACGGCGGACACGGCGGATGGCGATGCAGCCGAGGCGGACGTCGCCGAGGAGGTCGCCGAGCCCGCGGCCGAATGGGACCCGGTTGTCACCCCACCGACCTGCGGCTTCGACGGGGACACGCCGCTGCTGGACACGACGCTGGCTCGCATCGGGCGCACGCGAGAGACGTTCGGCTCGTCGCAGGCCGATCTCGACGCGTCGGGCTACGAGACCTCGGGCATCCTCGCCGACCCGTTCGTCCTGTCGTGGTTCAAAGCGGCACGCGCAAAGCCTGCGCGCCTGGGCTGCCTCGAAGGCGAAGTGGCACACGTGCTCGACACGTATCTGCAGGGCGCACACCCCGTGGCCGCGATGATCCGACATGCCGCGCGCCTGCTCGATAGGCCGGTCGACGACGCCAAGCCGCTCGATCCCAACACTCTGCCTGGCGACTTCGATGACGCGGTCGCGGCGATCTGTGCGTTGACTCCGGACACCCCGTGTGAGTCTCCACGAGGGACACTCGACAATGGGCTCCGGACCGCGCTGACCCCTGTCCTGTGGGCGCTGCGCGACGTCGCGGCGATCCAGCTCGAGCGAGATGCCGCCGCCACCGCGGGCCCCGCGGCGTTCTGGCAGTTCAATGGCGGCAACCTCCTGCTGTTGACCCTCAATGCGCCGACGCCGGCCATCGAGACACCGGAAGTGCGTGAATACCTGCTCGCCGAGGTCCACGCGCCCCGCCTCTTCTCCGCCGCCGCGCGCCTCGCCTTCGCTGTCGAGCACGCCGGCCTGCAACGATATGCCGGCCTGCTCGGCACGGACTTCGAGGTCGAGACCCCTATCGGTCGGGTGCAGGTCTCGGACGCGACCAACCATGAACACCTGGATGACCCGGGCGCCGTGCTGCTCTTCGTGGACACCGGCGGCAACGACTCCTACCGCGGCCCGGTGGGCGCGAACCGCGTCGGTACGCTGAACCCGGTGAGCCTCGCCATCGACCTCGCGGGTGAGGACACCTACGGCTACACCGAGGTCACGCCGGCCCCCGACCCCGCGATGCTCCCGGCCGACGCGGCGGGCCGTTATCGCGGCGATGCGAACTATGGCCAGTTCACTCTGTCCAATGTGTCGCGGCAGGGCGGCGCTCGAAACGGGGTGGCGATGCTCTTCGACCTCGGCGACGGCGACGACACCTACCGCTCGCTCACGACCAGCCAGGGCTACGCACACCAGGGCGTCGGCGTGTTGTTCGACGCTGGCGGCAACGACACCTACCTCGCGGAGTCGACCTCACAGGGCGCGGCCCAGTTCGGGATCGGGTTGCTCGTCGATCAGGGCAGCGGCGACGACACGCGCTCCGCGTTCACGACCTCCCAGGGCTTTGGTTATGTCGGCGGCTTCGGCGCGCTCGTCGACGGCGGCGGCAACGACCTCTACCGGTGCAACCACGGCGACCCTGCCACCGGCGGCTTCAGGCTCTATCTCTCGGCGCAGATGGCGACCGACGGCAACAACAGCTTCTGCCAGGGGGCGGGCTTCGGGCGGCGCGGCACGACCATCGACAACCACCTCTCGGGCGGGCTCGGGGTCTTGCGCGACATCGCCGGCAACGACACCTACGAGGCGTCCGTGTTTGCGCAGGGCACGGGCTATTGGCAGGGCACCGGCCTCTTGAGCGACGGCGCGGGCGACGACGCCTATGACGCTTATTACTATGCGCAGGGGGGTGCCGCGCACTACGCGATAGGACTGCTCAGCGACGATGGCGACGGCGACGACGCGTTCAACCTCGTGCGCCCCGCGCGCTTCATGCACATGGGCGCAGGCCACGACTTCAGCATCGGCGTGTTCTTGAACGAGGGCGGCAATGACACCTACGCGATCAGTGGGCTCGGGGCGGGCGCGTCCAACTGCAACGGTGTCGGCCTCTTCGTCGACAACGTCGGCGACGACACCTACCGCGCGTCGAGCGACTACGGCAGCGGCATGGGCAACGTGAGCGCCGAGTGCCTCGAGACACGACCCGGGGCGGCGAGCCTGGGCGTGATGATGGACGCCGGCGGCACCGACGCCTACGAGTATCCCACCAGCGACTACCCCCTGCCCGCCGACGACACGACCTGGGGTCATGAACGCAACGGCCTGCCGTCAGAGGGCGGCGCCGGCGTCGACACCGAGGGCCAGACCGGTGTGCATCCGGGTGGGTGATGCCTCCGCTGATGGTCTCCCTACGCTTCAAGCTCCGGCAGCACCGAGGGAAAACCGGGCCGATGGCGAGGCTGTCGGGTCGGGCGACCGGGCGCGAGCTGGGAAGGAATAGGTTACCTTGTCAATGGCTTCCGCCTTCACGTCACCTGATTCGCCGTCCTGGAGTCAACGTATGCGCCTGCTCGCGACCGCCCTCGGCCTCGCCGTTCACCTCTTTATCGGGACGGCTGCCAAAGCGATCTGGCTTCCGCCGGATCTGGTCAGGATACCCACCGACCGCCTCGTCACGAACCTCGAGCGTTCGCTTGCCACACTCCCACCCGAGCAACGCGCGTCGACGCTGCTCCAGCTTGCCCGCGTACATGCGGCGGCCTGGGCTGAAAAGGCCGACCAGACGATCGTCTTGAACCCCACGACGATGACCGCGCAGCCGGCCAAGGTCGTCGGCCCACACACTGACGAGGATGTGCGTGGCGCCATCTCATATCTGTCTGGGCACACCGGAAACCTCATCGAGCAGCTCGGTCAGATGCGCCCCTACGATCCCAAGTACGGTTGCGATGCCCGCGCGGTGAAGGGCCTGGGGGCGCTCACCGGCAAGGTCTCGATCCGCTTCGAGCTACCCGCCAGCAAGGCCGAGACCGTCGCCCCGAAGAAGCTGAAGGTCGTGACCTCGACCCTGAAGGAGAAGGTCGTCGCCGCCTGCCTCGTCGCACGTATCACCGAAGAGGTGCGGTTCCCTCCGAAGGGCGCACGGAGCAAAGTCGAGCTGACCTTCGAGCTCATCACCTCGGAGACACCCGACCCGTTCTTCGGCCCCGGCGAGTACACGGTCCCGACCTGGGTCTCAGCCGATGCGGCGGACCGGCAACTCATGGACGTCGCGCGCGGGCACCTCGCCAACGCACGCGCCCGGTACGCGGAGCTCCTCGCCCTCCAGCCCGGCAACGCGTTGGCGCACCTGGGCCTCGCCTGGACCCTCGAGCAGGATGGCCAGCTCGCGCCGGCACTCGCCGCCTACCGAAGTGCCTTCCGACAAGCGTGGGCCACCGAGTCGAAGTTCACCCATCTCAACCTGAACAGTCGCCCCATCGCGGCCGAAGCCGCGAGCTTCCTCATACCTCGCCTCGATCCGAAGAAGGACTCGGCCGAGCTCGCCGAGCTCCAGAGCGCGCTGGCCCACTTTGCCTCACTGAACAGGCCGGTCACACCCATCGTGGTGCCGCTCGTGGACCGGCACACGCTCGCCGACGTGCTCGTCGCGGACTCGACCGTGCGCTTTGATCTCGACGGCTCGGGGCTCGCGCGGCAGTGGGGTTGGGTCGGCCCCGACGCCGCCTTGCTCGTGTGGGACCCATCGCGCTCGGGACAGGTGACCTCCGGGCTCCAGCTCTTCGGAAGCGTTTCGTGGTGGGCCTTCTGGCAGGACGGCTACGAGGCCATGGCAGCCCTCGACGATGACCACGACGGCGCGCTCTCCGGCTCAGAGCTCGAAGGCCTCGCCCTATGGCGCGACCTCGACGGGGACGGGGTCAGTGACCCTGGCGAGGTGAACGCGGTGGACCACCACGGCATCATCGCGTTGTCCACGAAGGCCGAGCTGGTGGCCGGCGTCCTCGGCGCCACGCGCGGGGTCGTGTTCGCCGACGGCAACGTGCGCGCGACCTGGGACTGGACCCCGACCAGCCGATAGTGCCGTGACGTCGCCGAGCTGAGGCGTGGATCTCTATGGTGCGGGCGGCGGGCGATGGGCGATCATACCGCCGCGACCGGCGATCCAGAACCCCGCGCCGGGTACACACGTGATAGCGGCAGGCGCCCCGCCGAGCCACGTCGGGACCCAACTCCATCCTCCCTGGAGAACACGGCCGAGCTGGCCGTCGGCGACGATCCAGACCTCGCCGTCACACGCCGCGACTTGGCCCGACCTGCGCCCCTCGCTGACCAGGTCGCAGGACCAACCATCCTCCCCGCGCCGCACGACACTCATCGCCTCGTAGACCACGTCGCCCCCGTCATAGGTCCCGTAGCCAACGGCGACCGGGCCGCCCGGAGCCTCGACCCACAGGGCGTCGAGCTGGCCGACGAACGGGCCATACGAGGTATGGCAGGTGGGCATGTCGACGACTTCCCACCCTTCGCCCGCGACACGAGCCAGGCCCGACGACCCGACGACCCAGACATCGTCGGGACCGGACCCGTGGACGGCGCGCAGAGCGCCGATGCCGCTCGGTCTGGGGCGAGACCAGCTCCAGCCTTCGCGGGTCCTCTTGCTCAGGGTGGTGGGTGTCGCGACGAACAAGGTGTCTGGCGCGACACCCCAGACCGAGACCACGTCGTCGTCGACATCTGGAGGCAGTGCCTCCGACTTCCAACCATTGGCCCAACGCCGAAGCCCCGCAGCGCCGACGACCCACACCTCGCCGGCGACACCGCTCCAGAGGCGGGTTCCGCCCTGCGTGTCGACGAGTTGCCAGGCGCCTGCCGAGCTCCGCAGCAGCGCCCCCTCCGAGACGGCCCAGGCCTCGCCCGTCGGTCCGACCGCTACATCGATGAGGTCGATCAGGTCGGGCGACTCCGTATCCGGCAGCGTCGGCGTCCAGGTCTCGCCATTCCAATGCGCGCCCCTTCCGCCATCCAACGTCGCGAGCACCTCGTCTGGACCTGCTCCGTAGAGGTAGACCGGGTAGTCTGACTCGGTGCGCACGGTCGTCCACGTCGTGCCATCCCAACGCAGGACCGACCCGGACCGCGCCGGCGCCGCGCCATAGCCCGTCGTGGCCCAGCCATCGGTCTCGCTCGCGAACCAGAGGTCGCCCACGTGCTCGAGCCCGGTCTCCGCCCACCGCGTGCCGTCCCACTTCCACAACCCATCATAGGCACTGAGCCACGCGAGGTCGGGGGTCACGGCGGTCAGCGCGCTGAAGAGGTCGATATCCAGAGCAGGGCTCCAAGCACTACCGTCCCACCGCAGGAGTTGTCTCTCGACGTCGCTCGGCGGGGACTGTCTTCGAAATCGTAAAGCCAACCAGCCGTTGCTCGGGTCCGCCCCGTCGAGCAGGGCAACCTCGGCGAACTCGAAGGTCTGGAACGCGGCACACGATGACCCATCCCAGCGATGGAGCGTCGTGTCGCGCAGATCGCCGTACTCCGGCGCGATGGACGCGATCCAGACGTCGCCAGGGCCGGCGACCCAGACCGAAGCGGGCTTCGGGCAGTCGACCATCTCGGTCCAGCGGGTGCCATCGAAGTGCATCGCGCCGTCAGTCGTCGCGACGACAACGTTGTTGCGGTCGGTGCCATCGAGCGGAGCAGCGAAGCGTGTGGTCGGATCGGCGGACCCGGCCTCCCCGCCGACGACCGTCCAGCGCTGGTCCTTCCAGTGGACCAGCGTCTTGTCGAGGACGGCCCACGCCTCATCGGGCGACGCCGCCCAGAACCCGGTGGGCCAGGGGAGACGCGGTCCGAACGGGAGTGGCTGCTCAAAACACCACCCCTCGAGGCAGACCCCGGTGGTGAAGATCGAGGGCGTGGTGTCGGGCTGCTCAGTGTCGGGCGGGTCCGTCTCCGCAAGGTCGGTGTCCGTGTCGGGCGGGTTCGTCTCCGCAAGGTCAGTGTCCGTGTCGCCGTCCGGCTGAGCCAGTTCCTGACACCCCAACACCAGGAGCCCGAGCAGCGCACACAGAATGGGTCGCCGATGAGTCGTCATGTCGCCTCCGAGGCATTCACCCTACGCTACAAACACGCGCGATGCGAGACTGACTTCCGTTCAGGCGACGAGGCGACGCTGGTGTGCGACTCGAGCCTCGCGAGCCGCCGAGCGCATCGACTCTCTTGAAAATCGAGACTCTTGGCCTCCTCGTGGGTCTCACTTCGGGGAGGACGAGCCGACGACGTGGGTGTCGATGACCGAGATGAAGTCTTCCTTGTCGGGCCAGTTGTGCCAGGTGAAGCGGCGACCGTTGATGAAGATGGTCGCCGGGTGGACCGCGCCGGCGACCTTGGCCTCGGCCCGGTTCACGTCGAGCACGACCTGGTACTTGGCACTCCCGAAGCACGCGTCGAAGCGCACGGCATCGAGGTCCCTGGTCAGCTCGCGCACGGCGTCGTCGTTGTGCTCGAGCGCCCACTGGTCTTTGTAGAACCGGTCGTGGATCGGCCAGAACTTGCCCTGCTCGTGGGCGCAGGTCGCGGCCAGCGCGGCCTCCTGCGCGCGTGAGTTGGGACGCGGGAAGTGCTTGTAGGCGACCGATAGATCGGCGCCGTAGTGGCTCTGCACCTCGTCGAGGACGGGCGCCAGGCGCCGCGAGTGCGGGTTCGTGAAGTCGCTGAAGACCACCACCTGTATGCGGGCGTCGCGGGACCCCTTCACCGGCGTGTTGGCGTCGATCTGGAAGTGGTGGACCTTCTTGCCGAGCGGGAAGACCTCGCCGTTGCCGATGATGTGGCGGTAGAGCGCCTCGCCCTCGAGGCTGGTGTCGTCGGCGAGTGCCGCGGCCTTGGCGAGCTCCTCGTCGATGATCCTCTGGAACATCGCCAACGGCGCGGCCCCGATGAGCTTGCGTCCGTTGACGAACGTCGCCCATCCCGTCGTGACCTGCTCGCGGAGCGCTACGTGCTGCTCGATGAGGGGCCTGGTCGCGTGTGTGTCGACGCAAGCCTGCCAGCGCGCCATGTCGAGTCCGACGGCGGCGGCGTAGATCGTCAGATCAGCGTCCTCGAGCGCGAGCTGGTTGTCGAAGAGCTTGGCGTAGAATGGCCAGAACCTGCCTTGCAGGTGCGCGCAGAGCGCCGCCTCGGCGGTGGCCGCCTGCGCGGACTTGAAGACCAGGCGGACCTTGCCCGCGTACGCTTTCATCACCTGGTCGAGGGTCTTCTTCAGCTTGCCGTTGGGCGGGAACCGGAAGTCGTTGAAGACGACCAGTGTGACGAGCGCGTCGCCCGCTCCGGTGATGGGATCGACCTTCGGGTCGACGGTCACGCGATAGACGATCTGGTCGTCAGCGACCGGATCCCAGCCGGCTGGCCCGTCCGGGCCCTCGCGCGTGGCTAACGCGGCCTCATCGGCGCGGCGCTTGGCCAGCACGGGCGGCGTTACCTCGATGGTCGCCATGTTTCTCAGGAAGGTGAGGAGCTTGCCACTCTCTTCGCTGAGCTTCTGCTCGCGGAGCTTGGCGCTGATCTGCGGCTTGGCCTCCTCGAAGCTCAGCTGTCGGAAGGGCCGACGTTCGGTCACCTTGATGAGGAAGTAGCCCAGCTCTGTGCGGATCGGTTGCGACAGCTCGCCGAGCGCGAGCTTCGCGACCGGATCGTGCAGCTCTCTGGGGAGGTTGGATGGCCGCCGAAAACCCATATCGCCTCTGAGCTTTGGCAACCGGGCGTCGCCCACTTGCGCGGCAACGGTGGCGAAGTCCTCGCCTGCCGTGAGCCGGGCTCGGACCTCCTTGGAGCGGGTCAGTGCGCTTTGGTCCGCTTCGGGTGACGGCGACACTGGGAGCGCGATGAGGATCCCGTAGACGCGCGCGCCCTCGTGCTCGACGTATGCGCCGGGACGCGCGTCGTACGCCTTTCTGGCCTCCGCGTCGGTGACCGTGAGGCGATGCTTGTGGTCGAGCAAGAGCTCGATCCCCTTGTCCAATCGCACTTGCTGCGCGACGCTTGCGACCGTAGAGGCCTCTCGCGGCTCGTCGCGTCCGCCGAACCACGCGTCCACGCCGGCGTCGATGTCGGCCTGCGGCACGACGATGCCCGCCTCGTCGATGGCCTGCGCGCGGAGGGTGTCGTCGATGAACTCCTGGTGGACCGACCACTCCACGCCGGCAATGGAGACCTTGTTGGATGACGAGGTCACGCCGCTGGACTTCGCTGACTCGTACTCCGCATTCGCCTTGGCGACGCGCGCGTCGACGATTGCGTAGAACGTCTCCGCAGACATGGCGACGCCGTTCACGGTGACCACCGGCCCGCTCACGCGGAGACCGGTGCGGGCTATGGCAGGGTCGACCTTGGGCGGCTCGATGCCGCCATACACGTAGCCGTAGAGCGCGGGTGCATGCGCCCTGGTGCGCTCCTTGATCCAGGCGGGGCCCGCGCGACCCGCTGCGCGCGCCGCGGCGAGCTCGTGGTCGATGGCGGCCTCGAAGTCGCCGCGCGGCTGCGTGCCGAAGAGCGTCTTGCCGTTGACGAAGAGCGTGTGCGTGCGGGCGTCGCTACCCGAGAAGTCGCTACTGCCGACCGCCTCGGCGATCGCGTGGTTCCTGGCCACGAAGTCCGCGACGCGCGCCGACTCCATGTCTTCGTTGAAGGCGGCGAGGTCGAGACCCACCGCAACTGCGTAGGCGCGAACAACGGCCTGAAAGGCCTCATTGGAGGTACCCCAGGGGACGGGTGTGCCGGCGATGAGCCGGTCACGCAGCTCCCAGAAGCGGCCTTGCATGCCCGCGGCCACCGCGGCGCGCGGCGCAATGGTCCCTTCGCGGTCGTGGATGTACGTGACCTGGAGCGCTTCGCCATAGGTCCGGCGAAGCTCGGTCAGCATCGTCTCGATGTGCTTGGACGGGCGTACGACGTTGCCGAGCACGATGAGCGCGACCGTAGCGTTGGGCGCCGAGGTCGTCGCCAGGGTCGGCGCAGCGCGCACCAGCTTCGACGCAGGCGCACCAGTGCAGGCGGCTCGCCGAGCGAGGGTGTGTGCCAGGTCGTCCACCACTTTCCGCGTGAGCTGGGCGTGGGCTTCGAGCGCGGCGATCGCTTGGCGATGGTCCTCGTCGCGCGCCGCGAGGTCGACGATGAGCTGATCGGCGGCCAGCTGGGTCGTGGCGCAGCTGGTCAGCAAGGTCAAAGCGGTGGCGAGGAAGGTCGCATTGGTCAGGGTCGCGCTCACTTCGAGCCCTCCACGAGGATATGGGTGTCGATGACGGCGGTGAGCTCTTCGAAGGTGTTCCCGCCCGAGCGCGAGTTGAAGCGGCGGCCGTTGATGAAGAGGGTCGCCGCGTCGCGCACGCCGAGCGCGATGCCCTCGGTGAGGTCGCGGTCGACGACCTGCTTGGCCGAAGCGCTGGTGAGGCAATTCTCGAAAGGGTCGTTGAACACCCCGACCCACGTGACGAGGTGGGGGAGGTCGCTTGGCCTTATTATATGCGCCATATTCCCGACCACGGCTTCGAAGTCCCAGAACTTGCCCTGCTGGTGCATGCAGGCGGCGCCCAGCGCTACCCCGCGTGCAATCGAATCACTCGAATGTAGGAAGTGTTTGTACGCGATGGCGACCTTGCCTGCGTAGCGATGTTCAAGGCGGCGCAGCACCGGCGCGAGCTGCCGCGAGTACCCCGACCTCATGTCGAAGAATACGACCAGCTGGACCGGCGCGTCGGTGGGACCGCGGCGTGGTGTCGCGGCGTCGACGACCAGCTTGTGCACGGTGCTCTCGCGCGGCTCCGCGTTGGCTGGCGCGACCTCGCCGCTGGCCTTGGCGAGCTCCTCGTCGACCACGCGCTGGAGCTGGGCGTAGCGCCAGACATTGAGCTTCAAGCCATTGATGAAGACGGTCGGGCCGGGCAAGCCGAGCGTCTTGGCGAGCGTCTGGCTCGCGCTGACGAGGCCCTCGGTCGCGTGTGATGTGACGCAGGTGCGCCACGTAGGCTCGTTGATACCCAACCGCTGTGCGTAACGCGCGAAGTTATCGAGCTCCTCGTCCTCGGTGGCGCGGCTGGACCAGTCGTCTTCATGGTCGAAGAGCTGGCCGAGGTAGGGCCACAACATGCCCTGGCGATGGGCGCACAGCGCAGCCTTCTGTGCGACGTGGGGGCGATTGTGAAAGTTGCTGCCGACGAGAGGCTTGAAGACCACACGCAGCTTGCCCGGGCGGTCGACCATGAGCTGGTCGACCATGCCGAGCAGCTCGGGCGACCACCGCGTGTCGAGCCCGAGGAAGAGCACCAGGGTCACGGGCGCATTGGCCGAACCGCGGGTCGGGTCGTTGGCATCGACGGGCACCTGGTGCACCGTCGGAGGCGGGTCCGCGGCCGGGGCGGTGGCGCTGGTAGCGGCCGGGGCCGAGCATGTGCCCGCGAGCGCGGCCTCGAGGTTCTGGACGGCGGTCTCATCGAGGCGTGCGCGTCGCTCCAGGTCGGCGCGCGTCGCCTCACGCGTCCGCACCCGAAGCTCGAGGTCCGCGATCGCGAGCGCTTGGACCTGGGCTCGCTGCTCGGCCGCCCCATGACCCACGGTGAGCTCAGGCTCGAACGCACGGTGGTGCGACGGCGCGGCGCAGCTCGCGAACAGCGCGGTTGTACCAACGATCAACAATGCCTTCATCGTGCCTGTCTCCACACATCGAGCTCCGCGCGCTTTCTCACGCACACATCCAATCCACAAGCCGGCAGGGCAATATGCGAACGTTGTTCGCCAATCCGGCGCCGGCAGACTCGGGGGTCGGCGTTCCATTCACGTGGAAGGTGAGTCTCTGCTCGGCGCGGCTCACGACGCCACGTCCTCGTCGCTCGGCGGTTTCGGGCTACCAAGAAGGGGCGACAAGCGAGGGGAGCGATGCTCCGAGCTATGGCTCGAGGTTGTAGTAGCGTCCGGTATCCTCGTCGATGCCGCACTCACCCAGCTCGGGGTTGGCAAAACAGTCGTGGCGCTCGCTCACGAGCCATTGCACGGCTCTCGCCTTGGCCAGCACTGTCCTTGTGCGCCGCCACCGCTGATAGTCGGGCAGGTCCTGCCAGTCGCCGGGGTGGAAGTGGGCGGTAGAACCGCGGAGGTCGTCGGGCTCGTCGCGGTCGTCGAGCTCGTAGCGGTCCTCGAGCTCGTAGCGGTCCTCGAGCTCGTCCTCGTATCTGTTCTCGAGCTCGCTTCCGATACCTGGGTCGTAGTCCAACGCACGTGGCATCTTGGCTACGATCCGGCGCGCCTTTGACCACGGCATCTTTATCTCTTTCAAGGTCACAAAGAGCGCGTGCCACGCCCAGCTGTCTTTCGGGTAGGTTCGCAGATACTTCTGCAGCGCGTCCGCCCGCGCCTCGCCGCCCGGTCTGCTCAAAGCCTCATTCAGCGCAACCCTTTGTGTCACAGCCGCTTTCCGGTCCGCGATGGCGCGGCGGACCTTGGCGCCGGTCCAGCGATTGTACCAGCTGAAGGCCTGGTATCCGCATCCGCCAGACGGCTCTTGCTCCACGGAGACCACCACGGAGAAATCACAAGCATCGAGCTGCGCCTGGGTCAGCGGCGTGAGCGCGAGGGCGCGGACCTTCCGCTCGTAGGGGTCCTCGTCCTCGTCGGGCGCGTCCGCGTCGGGCGCGTCGGGTTTCGGCTCTGGCGTCTGCATGTCGCGCAGTCGCAACAACCAGGCGCCGCATTCGTCGGTAGCGACGAGCGGTGTCTTCGGGTCGAACGCGGGTCCGAGCGGCTTCATGTCGAGGTGGGCCGCGAGGCGTCGGTGCATCTCTTCCTGGTCGGCGCGCTTGACCCCCGCCATCAAGCGGGCAAGACGTCTGGGGCCGGACTTGAGGCGCCACGCCGGGCCGTCGGCCGGGTCTTCGTCTTCGTATCGTGGGCCATCGTCCGACTCGAAGAGCGCGATGATTCGGCCATCGGGGTCGGTGAGATAGACGCCGTCATTGGACGTTGGGGCACCACCGCTGACGGTCACGCGCCAGTGCGCCAGGCGTTTGCCGTCGCGGGTCGCGACGAGACCGCCGACATAGGTGTCGGTGGAGCTGCAGGCGTGTGTGGGCGCCGGGTCAGCCGCGACGATGGTCAGGAGCGTAAGAATGAGCGCCGAGGTGGTTCGAATCATGAGCCTGGGATCCCGATGACAGGTCGAGCGCTCGCGGCATGAGCGTCCGCCCTGCAGTGGCTGCGAGCGCGGTGTGAACGGAGTTCACCTTGATTCTATTCGGTGAAGTTCCATTCGCTGGGTCGGCTTCGCCTCCCTGGCGAATTGTCGAACGCTCGACGACCGAGGTGAGCCTGCTGGTGGTGGAAGGTCGACGGGACGCCAGAGTTCATCGCTCACTTGCCACAGCACATATAGACCCCGCCGAGCGGCAACGACTCCAGGAGGAAGCCGGCCGGCATCGACTCGCCGGGCACACGACCGTACGCGGCGACGTTTGCACTGCGCGTCACGACGTGGCCGACCTGGACGTAGAGTGCGCCGCTCGCATCGAGCTCGGCGGTGGCACTCGTGTTCTGGTGCTGGATCAAGACCGCCGTACCCTGGACCAGATCGACACGCGAGATCCCGCTCCAGAAGACCGTGCCCTCGAATTCAGAGCTGCAGACGCAGGCATCGCGGTTCGACACGACAAGGGCGGTCTTGCCATCGGGCGCGAGCAAGACGACCGAACGTGTGTCGCGGCGATGGCGAAAGCCGAGGTCGATCTTGTGTCGCGGCGTCATGAGGATTCCGTCGGTGAGCGTGAAGCCGTCGGGCAGCGGCTGCGAGGTCTGGGTGCCTCGGGCGTCGACCTTCATCTCCGCGCCATGAGCCTTCTCGGCGGGCTCCACGAGTGGGCCGGGCAGCAAGGCCTTGTCGCCCACCCAGCTCCAGATGATGCCCTTGCCCTCGCCGGTCAGACGGGTTCGGTCCAGCCAGATGCCACCGGCCTCCGTTCGAGCGCGAAAGTCGAACATATAGGTGTCTTCGCCGGGGCCCTTCACCAGAGTGCCGAGCGGGACGCGAGCCGGTGGCAGCGCGAAGACCTGCGCCGACTGCTGCGCGAGTCGTGGGCAGAGGTCTTCTTGGCAGAATGAGAACTCCGCGCCGACGACGTAGGTGCGTTTGGAACGGCGGTCGACGATGCCGCCGACCGCATCCGAGACCGGAGGCACCGTGGCGAAGAAGCGCTTCGTTCGAGGGTCGAGCACGCCGATACGGAGGCTGCCGATGAGCCCGATATTGTTCTCGTAGGGCTCGTACTCGCCGGGTTTCCTGCGATCGACGATGAGGCCGCGGACGCCCTCGGCGATGACGCGCTCCCACAGGGGTGTGAGCGCGGCGATGCGCTGCTCTATGGCTTTGGCGAAAGGCGACGCACGCAACGAGGCGAGGTCCGGATCGCCGATGTAGCGCGGTGCGAACGTGTAGAGGTCCTCGCGGAGGAGCTGTTCGACGAGGTTGGCAGCCTGCTCGGGCCTGCCGTCACGCGCATGCAGGCACGCGAGATTGTAGCGCGCCATCAGGAATGTCGGGCTCTGGGCGAGCGCCTTCTCGAGTGCTGTGAGCGCGGCGGGGAAGTCGTTCTGACGAAGCGAATGCAACGCGGAGCGGTTGGCCTCGCGCGCGCCGTAGGTCGGGGTCGCGAGCTGGGTCGGGAGGCCGAAGTCCTCGGCGTGGGCGGAGGCCGAGGCGAAGAGCGCGAGGAGGATGAGGAGGTTGAGGAGCCGCATGCAGGGTCCTTGGTGATGGCGCGGGCAGTGTGGAGCGGAAGCGAACGGGGTTCAACTATCAAGGTCCCAAGGACCGTGATCGTGGGCGTCAACGGCGTTGGGAAGATGAAACGCGCGCGCGGCCCATTCCATGCTGGCAACGAACACCCCGCCGGGCACCAGCGCGTTTGAGGGGCACTGCGCCCTGGGTCGAGCTGCCGTCCGCGCGCCCAGACGCGGCCGGGGTGAACGGCACCCATCTTGCTCTGGTATGGCTTCGCAGGCTCGCCTATAGCCTCAGAAGCAAACCGACATTACACAAGCAGCAGCGCCCATGAGAATCGACGTTACACCTATCCTCGCGCTGGCCCTGTTCGCGTGCGACGCGTCGAGCCACCGCGACGCAGGCACCACCGACACCGCGGACACGACGTCGGCCGAAACAGCCGAGACAGCCGACACGCCCGACACGCCCGACACGCCTGACACGGCGGATACCTCGAATTCCGAGATATCCGACGTCGCCCCTCCGACGACCGACCGTCTCCCGGCCTCGGTGGACTTCGCCGCCCAGGCCGAGCTCATCATCATCATCCCTGACCTCGATGGCGACGGGCGCGACGACGTCGTCGTGAGCACCCGTGAACCTGCACGTACGGTCGTGCACACGGCCTGGCCCACAGGCACCGGCACCGAGGTTGGCTACACCCGCGACGCCACTGGCCTCACCTTCGCCGTCGGGGACCTGAATCACGACGGCCGACGCGACCTCGTCCTCGGCTCGGGCTGGGACCACAAGGCGGAGGTCTACTTCGGCCCCTTCGACGGCGTGGCCAAGCTGCGCTCGTCTGCGTTTCGGCTCGAGCGCAGTCCGAGCGGTGGGCTCGCGGACCTCTTCGGCACGACGTTGCTCGTGGCTGACCTCAACAACGACGACCAGGACGACCTCCTCGTGACGGCACCCGGCGAAGGCGAAGAGGCGTGTTCTGGTACACGCTCGACGCTGGTCTACTTCGGCCCGCTCGCGGCCGGCCCCGGCAGCACGGACGACGGCACACAACCCGTGGGCGACGACGAAGACGACGGCCCGGCGCCCTCACGAATCCTGCCGGCGACGCCTGGCGTCTGCCTCGGTGATCACGCGTTCGTACTGCCCGCCTCGCGTGGTCAGGCATTGGTCCTCTCGATTTCCAAGGAACCCGGGCGCGTGGCCTACGGCCTTCCCCTGTCGGCGGTGGCGATGCCGCTTACCGAGGCGAACAGCCCCGCCCTGCCCGACCTCAGCGAGCGGATCGACATCGACGGCGACGCTCTCGCCGACACGCTTGCGTTCGACCCGGACGCCGGCGGCATGGCGTGGACACGCTCGTCCGATGGCGCGCGTTTGACCCTCGCACACAACGGCCACAACACTCGGCTCATCGCGATCGACCTCGATGGCGATGGTGTCGGCGCCGCCTGGGTCCTCGCCGAGCGCTTCGTCGGCGAGACCTACACCTACGACTTCACGCTCGCACCGCTTCCAACCTCGGCCAAGGGCCTCGTCGACTTCACGACCCTCAATCCCCGCTGGAGCGGCACACGCGACGCTTCGAACCACAGCGGCCTGACGCAGGGCGACATCGACGGCGACGGCGTCCCCGAGGTCGCGCTTGGCAACGCGCTCATTCGCCATGAGCACCCCCGCTGACCCGACTCCGGAAGGGCGTTAACACCCTGTACTCCTTGGGTATTGGACCGTCGGCGCCGTCATCGACAGACGTCGCGCCATGATGGCAGTTCGCCGCATGGACTCTGACGCGCGTTCGCAAAGCCCGCTTTTCAGGCTTGGTGGTTCGGTCACCAACGCGGCGGCAATGGCCGAGCGGGGAGCGCGGCGCGTGCGGCTCTTGCGCGCATCGTTGGCCGTGGGGGTGGCGCTCACGGTCGGCACCTGGGGCTACGCCTACCTGTCCGAAGGCGACCACACCTTCGTGCAAGCGTTGTACATGACCGTCATCAGCATCTCGACGGTCGGATTCACAGAGGTGATCCCCATCCAGACCGACACGATGCGCATCTTCACAATGGGACTCATCCTGTTCGGGGGCGCCTCAGTCGTGTACTTCCTCACCGCCGTCGCGGCCTTCGTGGTGGAAGGGGATTTCCTCTATGGGTTCTGGCGCCGCCGCCTGCGCTCTCAGCTTCGACGGGCGCACGACCACGTCATCGTGTGTGGCCTCGGCCGCGTCGGATCACACGCATTCGCCGAGCTGCACCGCTCGAACCACCCGGTCGTGGGCATCGATCGTGAGCCTTCCCGCGTCGAGGCGCTCATGCACACGCGCGGCCCCCGTATCCTCTTCATGGTGGGCGACGCCGCCGACGAGGAGGTGCTGCGTGAGCTCGGTGTCGCCCGCGCGCGCAAGCTCATCGCGGCGCTCGCCGACGACCGCGACAACTTCCTTCTGTGTGTGACGGCGCGCCAGATCAACCCCACCATCGGCCTCATGGTGCGCCTCGTCGACCCTGCAAACGCCGAGATGTTCGACGAGCTCGCGGCCGACGCGGTGGTGCATCCGCCGGCACTCTCCGGCGTGCGCCTTGCCAACGAGCTGTTGCTGCCCGAGCTGACCGCCTTCACCGACCGCATGCTCGAGGGCGATGCGCAGCTACGCGCGCTGGCCGAGGTCGTCATCCCAGCGCGCTCGCCGCTCATCGGCCTGCCGATTGCGGCGCTGGATACTCACACCAAGCCGGGTGTGCTGGTGCTCGGTGTGCGGCGAGCAGGAGGGTCGGCGGACGCGGCCTTCGTATTCGGGCCCTCGTCGGAGCACGTGGTGCAAGCGGGCGACGCGTTGTTCGTGCTGGCCACACGCAAGTCGCTGTCGCGGCTCTTGGCACGCCTCGAAGCCCGGGGCCAGCAGGCGCTCCCAGCGGGCTTTGCGACCGTCAGCGACGCCGGCTCTGCGGCCGGAGTCGGCTCGAAGAACACGGCCGCAGAGAGTCCGCGTCGGCATGGGCACGTGGTGGTCGTCGGTGCGGGTGCAGTGGGGCGTTCGGCCGCCCGTGAGATCCTGCGGCAGGGGGTCGATGTCACCGTGGTGGACCGCTCGGAGCAACATCTCGCGCTGCTGGATCCCGATCCACGCCTCACCGTGGTCCTGGGCGATGTCAGCCTTCGCCACACCCTCGACAAGGCCGATCTGGGCGAGGCACGTGGCTTCATCACGGCGCTGCAGCCGCTGCGGGACAACCTGTTCGTCGCGGCCAATGTGCACCGCAAGAACCCCCGTATGCGGGTCGTTGCGCGAGTCGGCAACAACGCGGAGGCCCGCCGTCTGCGAGCCGTCGGGGCGCTCGTCGTCAACCCGGGCGAGATCGGCGGCGTCGACCTCGCCCACCGCACCATGCGCCCTGAGCTCGTCGAGTTCACGCGTGGCCTCGAAGCGAGCTGGAGTCACCCCGAGCAGCTCGCGGTCGTCGACATCACACACTTGCCGCCCGACATGCGCGACCTCGGGGCGCTCGAGATCCACGCCCGGACGAGCTGCGTCATCCTGGGCTATCGCGCCCGCAACAGCGGGGTCTTCACCTACCATCCCGCCCCCAAGACGCGGCTTCGCACCGGCGGCGCCTTCGTGGCACTCGGCGAGCCGAGTCACATCGCAGCCTTGCGCATGCTCGTCGGCGTCACCAACCGTGCCGGCTTCAGCCTGCCCCAACCGCAAGCTCCCGGTGACGTCTGAGGCCGCTTGGCACCTCTCGGTCGGAAGTAGCGTCGTCCGCAGTTCGCGTGCCACACGTCGAGCCGAGGTATGGCATGCCAGCTGTCACGCCCGGTCGCGTGCGAGCGCGTTGAGCCTCTTCTCCAGGAACAATGCATCGGCCTTTCCCGGCGCATCCGCGATGGCCCGGCGGAAGGCCTGCGCGGCAGCCGCTGTATCACCCGTCATTACGAGCAGCGCCCCGCGGGCGGCATGCCACGGTTGATAGCCGTCCAGGCTTTCGGCGAGGCTCTCGACGACAGCCAGGGCGCTCTGCGGGTCGCCGGCCTCGGCCACGGCAACCGCTGCGTTGAGCTGCACCACGGGGGTTGGTTCGTGGCGCCAAAGAGCCGCATAAAGCGCGGCGATCTGTTGCCAGTCGGGCCCGCCTTCGAAGGTCTGGCAATCGGCAATCGCGGCCTTGATCTGAAAGGGCCCTGGTCGCGCGCGCGCCATCGCTGTCGCAAGCAATGCGCGTCCCTCGTGGATACGTGCCCAGTCCCACAAGCCGCGGTCCTGCTCGGCGGGCGGCACGCTGGCTCCGTCGGGGCCAACCCGGGCACGCCGACGCGCGCTGATGAGCATCATCATCGCGAGTGCACCTTCGGTCTCCGGATCAGTTGGGTGGAGTCGATCGATGAGTCGGGTGAGGTACTCCGCTTCGGCGCAGAGGTCGCGCGGCTCGTTCGCCTCGCCCACGTAGCCGGTGGTGAAGATGAGGTACACCGTCGTCAGCACGGCGTGCAGCCTGTCGGGCCAATCCGATGGGTCAGGCACGGCGAATGAGATTCCGGCGGCCGCGATCTTCGCTTTGGCGCGGCTCAGGCGCTGCCCCATCGTCGGCTCGGCGTCGAGGAAGGCGCGTGCGATCTCGGCCGTGCTCAGCCCACAGACCGTGCGGAGAGTCAGCGCCACGCGCGACTTCAGCTCGATTGCGGGGTGACAGCAGGCGAAGATGAGACCCAGCCGACGATCGGGAAGTGCCGCGTCGTCGACCGGGTCTTGGGTGCCTTCGGAAAGCCAGGAGAGCGACTCGAGCCTTCGCCCCTCACGAGCGGAGCCCCGCAAGCGGTCGATCGCCTTACGACGCGCGACCGAGAGAAGCCACGCCTGCGGCGACTCCGGAGGGCCGCTCCGCTCCCAATGTGTCAACGCTGCGATCGCGGCGTCGTGCAGGACGTCCTCGGCGAGCGACAGATCACGCAGGTGTGAGGCGAGGGTGGCCAGCAGCATCCCCCGGTCTGAGCGCATGACGTCGCTCAGGGTCCGTGCGACCGCCATGGCTCGTGAGGCGACCTGGCTCATGCACTAACCTGCCGGGTTGTAGTCCATCAGGGGGCGCACTTCGATGGTCCCGAAGTCGACCGACGGGATCAACGCCGCATAGGTCAGAGCGGCCTGCCTGTCGGGGACATCGATGACGTAGAAGCCGCCGAGATGCTCGCGGGTTTCGGCGAAGGGGCCGTCGGTCGTCTCGACCTTGCCGCCCTGCATACGCAGGGACGTGGCCGTCTCGACACCCTGTAGCCCTTCGCCGGCGCGGAGCACACCGTCCGCCTTCATTCGTTCGTTGGCGGCGAAGAAGCCCGCCATCATGGCTTGGAACTCGGGCGTCCCATAGGCGGGCTCGCGCGCGGGGTCATTGTAGATCAGGAGCATATACTGCATGGACTTGTCCTTACTCGAAGGTCTCGACCGGTCGAACCTCGACCGATCCGTAGTTTGCGACCGGGATGGCCGCGGCAAAGGCGAGCGCGTCATCGAGGGTCTTGGCCTCGATGAGGTAGAAGCCGCCGAGGTGCTCGTGTGTCTCGGCGAACGGGCCATCAGTCGTCTCGACGTGCCCGTTGCGCACACGCACGGTTGTGGCCGCCTCGACGCCGAGCAGGCTCTCGCCCGCAAGCACGGTCGCGCGGTCTTTCATGCGCTCGTCGAGCGAAAAGAAGGCAGCCATCATGTCTTCGAACTCGGGTGTACCCGGCACCGGGTTCTGGTGGGGGTCAGCGTGCAGGAGGATCATGTATTTCATGAGATAATCCTTAGGTGTTGGCGTGTTCAGGTTGAGGGCCTCTTGGCCTCGGTCCTCGGGTCTCACTGGCCAAGGGCATGGATGCCGATCCAGACCATCGCGTTGAGAGCCGCCAGAATGTTCGTGCCGTTGCCGACGTAGCGGAGCGGGTGACCGGCGTTGTCGATCTTCAGGCCGAAGGGGTGCGCAAGGCGTCCCACCAGCATGAGCGCGCCAGAGACGTGGATCCACACCGGCGGCGTACCAACGCTCTCGGCGAGGATCATGAGGATGAGCACGAAGGACGACCACTCGGCGCAGTTGCCGTGTTGGCGCACGCGCTGCAAGAGGCGCAGGTTGCCGCCATCACCGATGGAGACACCTGCTTCCGAGCGGAGGGCAGTCACGCGGAACCAGAGGGCCAGATAGACGACTGCGACCGGGAGGGCATAGAGGGACGTGATTGATAGGGACATCGAGACTCCATGAAGGAAGAGGGCCAGGCCAGCGAACACAGCGATGACGACACGAGGTCGCCGACTTCGACATCGCCTCCGAAAAAATCGTCGATTCTTGCACCCTGCCGACTCAAAAGGACTTTTTGTCGCCAAGGGCGAGGGCTTCCTCAACGGCGCTGACCGCATGTCGTCAGGCCACGGAGGCCAGCCAGAACGAGCGAGGGATTGCTACCTACCTCGCCTTGCCACGCTGCTTTGCGGGAGGGAACGGCACCGAGACGTTAGTAGGAAACGTCAGCTCGCGCCACGTCGCAGGCCCGCGGCGTAGCGGGCCGTAGCGTGCGCGAGCGATCCGATCGGTCTCCATGCGTTTTCATCCCCATGTGGTGCCGAAACGCATGGAGACGTTAGTAGGAAACGTCAGCTCGCGCCACGTCGCAGGCCCGCGACGGAGCGGGCCGTAGCGTGCGCGAGCGATCCGATCACGTCGCATGCGTTTCCATCTCTATGTGGTGCGGGAAACGCATTGCGACGTCAGTAGGTGCCGGTCATCCGCACGAAGAAGCCGTTGTCGATGTCGTTGGCCTCTTCGCCCGGGATGAGTCCGCCGGCATAGCCGTCGATGGCCCAGCCGACGCCGAGGCGAGCGTGCTCGAGGAAATCGAAAGACAGCTCGACGAGGCCGCCGTTCTTGCGGATGGCGCCGTCCGTCAGGCTGGCGATGAGGCGGAACTCGCCGGCCAGGTCCAAGCCACCAAAGACGTTGAAGGCCAGTCGGGTGAGCCAGAGCAGCATGTCCTCGTCGCCGTCGAGGACACCGAGCTCGGGGCTGTCGCTGCCGGTGGCGTGGAACCGCCAGACGAGCTTTTCGGTGAGCGTGAGACGCCAGGGCAGCTCGACGATGGCGGCCACCGAGATGAGGTCACTCTGGCGGCGGTCGTCGCTGCGAACGGTCTGGCCGACGAGGCTCACCAGGGTCTCGGCTCGGCGCTCGAGGAGGCGCGAGTACTTGGCGACGAGGATGAGGTCGTCGTTCGACAGCGGCCGATAAGCCAGGCCGAGCGTCGCTTCGAGGTCCTCACGGGCGACGCGGCGCGTCTCGAGGTCCTGGCTCAGCATGTAGTTGAAGATGCCGAGCACGGTGTAGTCGCCGAGCTTGAAGTCGATGGCGTTGCGGGCGACCGCCTGCAGGATCTCGTCGAAGCCGTCGATGGGTGGGCGGTCCCGATCCCAGCGGACTTCGTAGAGCCCGCTGTAGTGAAGCCAGTCGAAGCCTGTCACCTCGAGCCCGCCAGACAGCACGTCACGCGACCCGCGGACGGAACGGTCGGGGGTGTCGAGGGCCTGGCTGCGCTCGTAAGCGAGCTTCAGCTTCACGCCGGGCACGAGCTCGAAGCTACGCCCAAGGCCCATGACGGCGCGGTTCGTCTTGCCGCCGACGCCGCCATCGAGGCGGTACTCCGAGTAGATACGTCCGTCGCGCCCCAGAGCGTGCTCCGCACCGATGACGGTCGAGCCGATGACGCGGCCGTTGCGGTCGCCGGGGCGGATCTGCTCTTCGAAGTAGGCGCGACCGTTCTCCGACAGGCGCGTCGTGAAGCCGAGCCGCGTCGCGTTGTCGCCGTTCCACCTGATCGACTCGCCGAGCCGGAGGTTCAGGTCGTCGGTGATCTTGACGTCGACGCCCACATTGGTCGTGAGACGGTCACTCCACGAGTCGCCGATGATCGCGTCGTCGCCGCCGAACATCGCCTCTTGTGAGGCGAAGAGGTTGAAGCGTCCAAGCCGGACGCTGCTTCCGAGCGCCACCGCCGTCGTGTCGACCACCACACCATCGAGGTCGTCGCGATGCTGCCCGTATGCGACCTCTCCATAGAGGTTGGCGAGGCCGAGGTCGTGGTCGTAACGGCCGAGCACGCGGTTACGAACGACCGCGCGCAGGCCGTCCTGGAACTCGTCGTCGGCCGTCAGCGTGGTGCCGCCATCATAACGAAGGTGGATGCGTCCTTCGGCAAACGGGCGCCACGAGACCTGACCGCCCCACTTCTCGGTGCCCTCTTCCGAGGCGAGGCCCACGGCGTGGTAGCCGGCGTCGATGTACTGCCAGTGGGCTTTGATTTGAAGATCAAGAGTCTCGATCGCCAAGAGATCACCCATGTCCGTGTCGACCCCGACGAGGAAGGCCGTTCCTGCGTTGGCATTCGGAGCGCGGTCCAGGTCGCGATAGCCGATGCCGCCATCGATCGACACACGGGTCGCGCCATCCTTGTCTTTGCCTTCGGCGTACTCGGCGAAGACACTCGACTTCTCGGACAGCTTGACCTTGGCCTGGACGCCCCAGAGCACGTAGTCGGGGTCCCCGCCAGACGCACCCGCCGGGCGGCCTTCACGCAGGTAGCCACCGCCGATCTCGACCCGCCCGAAGACCTCTTGTTTGGCGTGCACGCCCCAGGCGAGGTCGCCTGAGGCCTTGACCGCACGCGACTCGTAGTCGATGTCGAGCCACACCTCGTGACCGTCCAGGATGGCGCGGTTGGTGAACGGCTGGAAGCCGGCGATCTGGAAGAGCGGGTCGACGACCGAAGAGATGGGGCCCGTCGTCATGACACGGCCGCTCGGGTAGTCGACGCGGTAGTGGGCGTCGCGCACGAGTGTCGTGCGACCGAGCTCCATGCCGGTGTCCTGCTCACGCACGACGAGCTCGACCTTGTCGCTGCCCTCGACGATCTCACGCGAGCTCAAGTAGTAGAGGCTGCCGCCGGTCGCGCGCAGCTCGTCGTGGCGCCGGACCAGGCGGCGATTGTCGTCCGCCACGTAGCCCTTGACCTGCGTGCGGAAGCCTTCCGCGAGCTCGGTGTCGACATCCAGACGCGCGCCCTCGAAGGTGCGGTCATAACGCAACAGATGCAGGCCGCGGATGTTGGTGCGGAAGCTGCCATAGACGAGCTTGGAGTTGTCGGCTTCGACCCGCAGGTAGAAGCGCCCACGCGCGTTGGCATCGCGCATGTCGTCTGTCGCATCGCCGTAGATGATGTAGTCGCGAGTCGGGTCGATGACCTGCTCGAAGAAGGACGAGAACTCGTGGCGGCGCGTCGAGTCGACGTGCGCTGTGACGAAGATGTCCTTGGCGAGCGCCGAGCCTGAGATACGGCCCTTCGCATAGAGCGCACCGCGTCCCGCGAGAAACAGCGTGTCGTTGGCCGTTTTGTCATAGGTGTCGAGCTCTTCGAGGCGCGCCCCGAGCTGGCCACCGACGCCGTCGATGAGTGCGAGCAGGAACAGCTCGGTGTCCTTGACGGTGATGGGATGGCGCAGGTTGGCGACGTTGCCGGACGGGTCACGCGACTCGAAGTCGAGGGACTTGATGTCGGTCGGCAATGTGAAGAGCTCGGCGAAGCGCCCCTTCGAGTCGAGCTGCACCGGCTGTCCCATCACGGTCAGCGTGTTCTTCGGGTGGGTCTGGCCGCGCAGGAAGATCCGGGGCGCCGGCAGGATCGTGTTGGCCGGCGGGAGCTCGACCTCGAGGTCGTCCGCGGTCACGGTGTTGGGTCCACCTTCACCACCGACGACGAGCCCGCCCTCACCGAGTGCCTCGCGCAAGGGAGCACCGCCGAAGCGACGCAACGGGTCTTCGGCGAGCGCCGCAGGTGGGGCCGCCGGGGCCGGCTCGGGCTCGGCCTTTGGAACGACGAGCGCGCCGTCGGCATCCACCGTTGGATCGGCCGGCGGAGGTGCCGTCGGCTTTCCGGGGACCACCGGAGCAATGGGCGCAGTCAGGCCAAGGACAACCGTGCGACGCGCGCCGTCGGCCGCCTCCATAGAGAGGGCGAGGAGATCGGTCTGCGGGAGCGCCGCCAGAAAGCTGCCATCGGACTCGACTGTTTGCGGGTCGCCCTGCAGGTAGACGCGCGGCCTGAAGGTCGGGCTCGGCGGAGCGGCCAGCGTGCTCTCGTCCTCCGGCGGGAGGATGACGAACTCGATGCGGCGATTGAAGACCTTGTTGCGCTCGGACACGTTGGGGCGGATCGGCCGGCTCGCGCCAAGGCCGACCACGTAGGTGCGGTCGGGGCCGAGGTCGAAGTCTTTACGCGCGAGCACACCGATGTTGAACGCCGCGCGCCGGGTCTTCGTGAGGTCGTTGTCCTCGTTGCCCGACGGGCCGACGTGGACCTCGATGAGGAGGCGAGAGCCCGGGGTCCGGTTGAGCCGGGCCCTCAGCCGCGCGAGGATGGCGCGCATGTTCGCGGTAGGCTCGTCCGTCGCGGTCAGGAGGCGCTCGCGTGAGACCTCGCGCAGGAGCTCCTTGGTGAGACCGGCGGCCGACCACGACGCGCCGATAGTCACCGGGGCGCTCTCGAGGCGCTCGCCCATGCCATCGAGGACGATGAGGCGGGCTTCGTGCAGATGTCCGCGCTTCAACACGCTGGCCGTGCCTTCGGCATCGAGGCCGTCCCAGTCGACTCGAGCGGGTGGCAGGCCCGCCCCGGAGAAGACGTGCACGAGCTCACGTCGGATGTTGTCGACGACCGAGACTTCGAGTTGCCAGGAGGCAGCTTTCGGAGCGGCGAGCGGCTCACCTTCGAAGCCCGTGGTGAAGACCACGGCGCGTCCCTGACCCGGGCGCCACGGGACGTTCAGGGTGCGGGTGCGTTGACGTCGGCCAAGCGAGGTCATGCCGTCGCCTTCGACCTCGAGCGTGACGCGGCGAGGGGCGAGCGACGAGCCCTCCCAGGTGACGCTCAGATCGTTCGCACGGCCGCGCAGGACCCAGTCCTTCGAGGGCGGCACGGGCGCCACGGGGCCGCCTTCACCTTTGAGGATGAGCTCGCCCGGGCGGACCTTGTCGGGCTTGCCACACGTGACCGCAAAGTCGTGTTTGGCGATGAGGCCACCGGTCAGGTCGAAGAGGCGCTTGTGGTCGCCCTTGACGGTCGAGCCCGGCGGCAGGGTGTTGGGGTCGAGCTTCACGAGGTGGGCCCCGGGCCGGAAGTCCCGCAAATGAAAGCGCCCATCGCGGTCGGTGTCGACGACGCGCCCATGGTCACCCGCGACCCGTGCACCGCCGACGCCGCGCTCCGCCTCGCCGCGCTTGCCGTTGCCATCATCGTCGCAGAAGACCTGACCCACGACGAACGCCAGATCGAGCTCAGGGTCGGGTTCGATACGAAGGCGCGCCACGGCGTCGACACTCAGGCGTTCGCCGCTCGCGGTTGCGAGCCAGGCGCGGTGTTCGGTGGCGACGTAGGGGGCGGCCTTGGGGAGGACACGCAGTTGGTAACGGAAACGCAGCGACTGGTTGGCGCCGAGGTTGAGGGTCTGCGGATTGCCGTCGCGGCTCTGCACGAGGCGCGGCTGGGCCCGAGAGATGGCGGGGTCGAGCGCGTTGACGACCTGGCCACCCGACAGCTCGATGCGCCCCGAGCCCGGCACGAAGCCAAGTCCCTCGGGCAACGCCATGAGGAGGGCAGCGCCACCACTCGAGCCGTCGCGCAGGATCGGGATGGTCGAGCTGTTGACCACTTCGACCGAGAACGTCAGGACGTCGCCGCGCAAGAGGTTGCGCGAGTCGGGGCTGATGCGGATCTCGAGCGCGTCCTGAGGCGGGACCTGCGCATGGGCAGTGCTCGTGAGAGTGGCCGCGGAGAGCAGGACCAACGGCAGGAGCCGAAGCGCTCTACGTGTGGCCGGCGATAGGGCTGGCTGTGGCGACATGCGGACCGGTACTCCGAGCTGTCGGTGGGGCGCTGGCGGCGCCCTGACAAAGGCGGCGCACCATAACAGCGTCGAGAGCATTACGAAAGGCTAGCAAGACCCCGGGAAGGGCGACGATCGCGCCTTTTGCCTCGAGATCGGCGGCGTGCCGTTCATTGCGGATTATAGAGCCAGAGCTCAGGGACGGCGCGGAAGGAGGCGGAGCTGCTCTCGAAGGTGGCCCCACCGACGATGAGGGCCATGCCATCGAGTGACACGACGCGGTGCCCGATGCGGTCCGAGGGCAGGTAGGGGACCTGGCCGACGCCGTTCGGATTCCAGGACGAGGCGACCTCGATGCGCAGCGTGAAGCTCTGGGTGTCGATGAACTCGTAGATGACCTCGAGGCTGCCGAGCGGGCGCAGCCCGGTTCCAGGGGGTTCTTCACCGAGGCCGCCAGCCATGAAGACCAGGTTGTCGGCGAGCAGCGTGGCCGCGTGTCCGCCGCGGCCGCTGCGCATCCGGAAGCCGCTCTGACCTTCGATGAAACGGGTCTGGCCGATGTCGAACACGTCGATGCTCGGGACCGTCGTGCCGCGTTGAGGGTCACCAAAGCCACCCGACACGTAGATGAAGTTGCGGTCGGGGACATAGACCGAGGTGTGCTGCGTGCGGGCGCCGCCGGGCATGGCCTGGTCGAGCGGGATGAGGCTCTGGGCGACCGAGTCGAAGAGCATCGCCGTCACGTGCACATTGACCGCCGACTCACCGCCCGTGATGAGGATGGCCGGCTCGGTGCGACCCGGCAGGTAGAAGGTCGTCGCCTGGTGGTGGCGCCGGGCGAGTCCATCGGGGAGCTGCTGGATTCCTCGTGTGCCTGCGACAGGGTCCCAGAGCTCCCAGGTGCCGTTGGCATCACCGCCCACAAAGAGGATGAGGCGCGTATTGTCATCGAGCAGAGTCGCGGTGTGTCCCGCGCGCGGCACTGCGAGGGGCGGCAGGCCGAGGGCCTCGCCGTTGAGGATCCCAGGTGGATTGTAGAGCTCGACCGTGCCCGTGGGTGCGCCGTCCGACCCATAGCCACCGGCGAGGATGACCTGTCCCGACGGCAATGAGGTGCCGGTGTGCCAGGTGCGGCCGAAGAGCAGGTTCGTGCGTGGACCGAGCTCACGTGTGCCGATGTTCATCGCCTCGACCGAGGTGTGCACGGTCGTGAAGCCCGTCCCCTGCCACCACTGCGAGTTGCCCGCGGTGAAGGTGCCACCACCGGTGATGACGACCTCCGAGGGGGTCATCGTCACGGCGTGACCGACGCGCGGTGTCGTGAGGCGCTGGGCCGCGAGCGTCGAGGTCGAGATGGCGGCAACGAAGGTGTTGACCTTCGAGAACAACACGTCGAACTCTTGCAACGGCGCGCCGGCCTGGACCTCGACCGAGGGCGAGCGCCCACGCGAGATGATGAAGCCCGGCTGGCCACCCGCATCGGAGAGCCCTTCGACGACGAGCCGACGGCGCTGGCCAGGTGAGCTGAACGGGACACCTGTCAGCTCGGCCGAGCCGCCTGGCTCGTAACGCAAGGTCTGGATGAACGGCGTGTCGAGGCCGTCTCCGGACAAGACCATGCGCATCCAGCCCACCCCGGCGAAGGGGTCGGAGGCGCCCGATGGGCCGTACAGGTGCACCGCGAGCCCAGGGACACTGGGGGTCTCTTCGGAGTCGCAGCCAAAGGCGAGCCCGAAGCCCGCGAGGAGGAGCATCGATTTCAGAGGCAGAGGCAGAGGCAGATGCATGGTCATCACCAGGTCACGGTCGCGCGGAAACCACCCGGGCCCTCGCTACCCCCAGCCGACAGCGCGATGGCCGTGGCACTGCCAGCCGCCAGCCCACCCACGATGGTCCAGAACCACCACGACTCGTAGAAGGCCGGGCCCTCGTCGATCTCGGGCGGCACCTCGGTGACGATGGGTTTGGGTCGCAGCGGCTGGACCTCGTAGTTCGTGATGTCGACCGGCTTCTTCGGGTCAGGCTTCACGGGGTCGGGCTTCTTCGGGTCGGGCTTTACCGGGTCGGGCTTCACCGGGTCGGGCCTCACCGGGTCGGGCCTCACCGGGTCGGGCGTCACGGCGGCCACCTGGATCGCCTCGTAGATCATCGGCCGCTTCGTCACGACCACGCTCGCCGGCATCAAGGTGAGGAACCCCGTCCCCTTCTCGATGACCTCGAGGACAGTCACCTGCAGCGCGCTCAGGTCACCCGCGATGCGCGTCGTCTCGACCGCACCCGTCTTGTTGCTCGCCGCGTCCCACACGAACACTGCGAGCTCGTAATCACCTTGGTTTTTGCGCACATACGACATGACCACGGCGTCCAGCCGATTGGTCTGCGCGAGCTTCTTCGCCGCCGCCTGGTACGCCGAACCAAAGTCCCCGGTCATCGCGAACGACTCGAGCCCCGAGGCGACGTCCTTCGAGCCGGACAACAAATCGGACGGTGTCGGCGCCGGCGCGCCAGGACGCGGAGTCTGGGCGGCGTTCACCTCGACCGACGTGTCGAGCAGCGTCACCACCTGTCCAAAGGGCTCATGGTTCTCGGCCACGACGCGCACCAGGTGATCACCCATCGGCAGGTCGCCGATCGTCACCGGCGCGGCCCCACGGTTCTTCCCGTTGACGAACACCACCGACCGCGGCGCGCTCGCATTCACCTTGAGCTGCAACCCTGCGGGCCGCGTGCGGGCACGCACCCGCTCGACCACGTTCTGCGCGGTCTTGGGCGCGAGCTTCACGTCGATCTGGAACTCGGGGTCGATAGCGAACACACGCCCCAGATCTCCCTCGCCGTTGTCGTCATAACCCGCGCCGAAATACGCATACGCGCGCCCGGCGAGCGCCTTTACATAGCGCTCGGTGTCGTCGAGATGCGAGATGGCTTTGTCGTACAGCGTAAGCGCTTTGGTCCACGCTTTGACCGCGTCGTTCCACCGCTTCTTCTGTGTGAGCTGCAGCGCCTGGGCCGCGGCCTCGTCGCCCCGATCGATGCTGCCCCGCTCGACGCTCTGGTCGAGCTTGCCAGTTGTTCCACCCGCATCGGGCGCCGTCGGCATCGTCGCCGGAGCCAAGCCCGCCGCCGTCATGACGTCGAGCGCTTCGTCCATCCCTAGAATGGTATCGAAGTAGCCCGACACACGTGTCACGACCATGTTCGGCACGTCGGGCGCACGCTGGGTCTTCACGACCAGTACTCGTTTCTTGCCGCCAGGCCCAGGCGGCGCGGCCATGACGGGTGCCACGGGCGACAACGCCACGCTCAGGACGACCAGCGCCGCGACCGCCCTCGCTCGGGGCTTCCGGAATGCGGGGATTGTGTGCATGCTCCGCGCTCCTGCCGGCGCCAGGGTGGCCGGCTGTTCACGAGGGGCGTAGACTGAGGCCTCGTGGCCGCCAAGTCAAACCCTCTGTTTGCTCATGCAAACCTCGCGCACCCCGCCGACGAAGCCGTCGTGATCCCTCCTTCGTGTGCCCGATCATCAGGAGCATTTCACCCATGACCCGCCATGTCTCCACCTGCACCCTCTGCGAGGCGAGCTGCGGCATCCTGGTCGACGAGGAAAACGGCGTCGTGACCGGCATCCGCGGCGACCCCGACGACCCGCTCAGCCGCGGCCACATCTGCCCCAAAGCCGTGGCTCTGAAAGACCTCCACACCGACCCGGATCGGCTCCGCCGACCGATGCTCCGCGAAGGCACCACCTGGCGCGAGCTCGACTGGGAGACCGCATTCGACCTCGCAGCGACCCGCCTCGACGGCATTCGTAAGACCCACGGCCGCGATGCGCTCGGCCTCTATCTGGGCAACCCCGTCATCCACAACCTCGGCGCCATGGTCTTCACGCCGCTCTTCATGCAGAGCCTGAACACCCCGAACCGCTTCTCCGCCGCGTCCGTCGACCAGCTCCCTCAGATGGTCGCCGCCCTGCCGATGTTCGGCCACCAGCTCCTCGTCCCCGTCCCCGACCTCGAGCGCACCGACCACCTGATCCTGTTCGGCGCCAACCCCGCCGCCTCGAACGGCAGCCTCATGACCGCCCCCGGCATCACCGACCGCCTGGACGCGATCAAGGCCCGCGGCAAGGTCATCCTCATCGACCCCCGCCGCACCGAGTCCGCCCGCCACGCCTCCGAGCACCACTTCATCCGCCCCGGCACCGACGCGCTCGCACTGCTGGCCATGGCCCACGTCATCTTCGCCGAAGGCCTTGCTAGCCTCGGCAAGTGCGCCGCCTTCGCCGACGGGCTGACCACCCTCGAGTCCATCGCCCGTCGCTTCCCACCCGAACGTGTCGCCACCCGCACCGGCCTGTCCACCGACACGCTGCGCCGCCTCGCCCGCGATCTGGCGACCACCCCACGCGCCGCTCTTTATGGCCGCCTCGGCATCTCGACCCAGGCCTACGGCACGCTGGCCTCGTGGCTCATCTTCGCGCTGAACATCATCACGGGTCACCTCGATGCGCCCGGCGGCGTCATGTTCCCGACCCCTGCCATCGACGGCCTCAACCTCGCACGCTTCTATCCGCCGGCCTCCTTCGGCCGCAAGAAGAGCCGCGTCCGACAGCTCCCCGACTTCGCCGGCGACTTCCCCGTCGCCACCCTGGCGGATGAAATCGAGACCCCGGGCAAGGGCCAAATCCGAGGCCTGGTCACCGTCGCTGGCAACCCTGTCTTGTCCGCCCCCAACGGCCGTCGCATCGGCCGCGCATTGGCGTCGCTCGACTTCTACGTCGCCATCGACCCCTACCTCAACGAGACGACCCGCCACGCCCACCTGATCCTGCCACCGGCCTCCCCTCTCGAACGCGCCCACTACGACATCGCCCTGTATCACTTCGCCGTCCGAAACTTTGCGAAGTACACGCCCGCCGTCTTCAAACGCCCGGCCGACTCACGTGAAGACTGGGAGATCCTCTCCGCTCTCGCGACCCGCCTCACCCGCCGTCCCGGCCTGCGTAATCGCGCTCAACACCTCGCCGTCCAGGCTCTATCCAAGCTCGGCCTGCCCCGCATCATCGACCTCGCCCTGCGCACCGGCCCGCGCGGCGTGTGGCCCTTTGGCAAAGGCAAGCTCACCTTCAAGTCCCTCGAATCCAACCCACACGGCGTCGACCTCGGCCCTCTGCAAGAGACCCTCCCCGGCCGCCTCAAGACGAAGAACCAACGCATCGACCTCGCCCCCGACTTCATCGTCGCCGACCTGCCGCGCCTCGAACGTGAGCTCGACACACCACCGGCCCCGCTCGAGATGATCGGCCGCCGCCACCTGCGCTCGAACAACTCCTGGCTGCACAACTCGAACCGCCTCATGAAGGGCAAGTCGCGCTGCACCCTCATGATGCACCCCGATGACGCCGCGACTCGCAACCTGACCCACGGCCAGTCAGTCATCGTGCGCACGGCCATCGGCGAAGTCTCGGTCGAGCTCGAGCTGACCGACACCCTCATGCCCGGCGTCGTCTCGATGCCTCACGGCTTCGGTCACACGACCGACTCCCGCCTCTCGGTAGCGACCTCTTATCCAGGTGCCAGCCACAACGACCTCACCGACGAACACCGCCTCGACGCCATCTCGGGCAACGCCGCCTTCAACGGCACCCCGGTAGAAGTCCTGGCAGCACGAGCGCCGACCCCCGCATGAGCGACACCCCACGCTGGTGGCAGAACCCGCGCCACGAAGTGACCGCCGCTCTCCTCGTCGTCTTTGGCGCGACCTTCATCCTGGCGATCATCCAGGCCATCTTCCCGTTCACCTCGGGCTTCATGCAGGTGGGCCTGGCACTCGTCCTGCTCGAGGTCCCGATCCGCGTTTTGCGCCTGCGCCAATCGACCGCCGACAAAGAAGGACTCATCCTCCACATCGGTCCCATCTGGCCGGGCCTTCGCCTCGGACTCATCACCTGTCTCATCGTCTTTCCACTCTTCATCGGCGGCTTTCACGTCGCTTACACCCAGCTCCTCGACAGCCCGGTCCGATGGGACACCGACCGTCTCGCGCGCTGGTCCGAGGGCATCGAGTACGCGCCGGCCAACCTCTGCCGACCGCCCGAAGTCAATGTCTGGACTCAGGAATCTCAGCTCTGGATCGCCGCCTCCCCGGGCCGCCGCCTGACCGTGACCCTGACGACCGACCCACCGCTGACCGAGGCGCGACAGATCCGCTGCCTCAACGGTCGCGCGACTCTCGGCGCCACCCTGCCGGTCACCAACAACGTCGTCACCCCACCGCCCAACACCGGTGTCTTCTTCGACCTCGGCCCGCGCTGGGACTTCGACCTGCGCATCGCCGACAACGGCCAACCCGTCCCCGAGGCCAACCTCCGCCTCGGCCACCAACGCACCTCCCCCGACGACGAGGGCCGCGTCGAACAGTCCCGCAACCACTGGTGGCTCTTGGCCTACCTGCTCATCCACCTGGGCCTCGTCGCCTACCCCGAAGAGTACTTCTTTCGCGGCTATCTCCTGCCTCGCCTCGACCAGCGTTTTGGCAAGCGCCGTCGCCTGCTCGGCCTCAGCGTCGGCCTTGGCCTCGTGCTGTCGAGCCTCGCCTTCGCGCTCCTGCACCCCATCCTCATCCCCGGGCCACACCGCCTGCTCGTCTTCTTCCCAGCACTCCTGTTCGGCTGGCTCGCCCTCAAACAAGGCGCTCTGGGCGCCGCCATCCTGGTCCACGCCATGAGCAACGTGTGCCTCGCCATCGTGTCGCGCATGTACGGCTGAACACCCAACGGCCTCCCCTTGCGTCTCGACACCGCCTTACGTTTCGGCCCGACAATCTCGCCCGGCCGCCGGTTCACTGCTACATCCGCCACATGACACGCCAGACCCCGCCGTCCATGCGCCCGAAGAAGACCGTCTCGCTGGCCCCACTCGCATCGCTGAAAGCCCGCCCCCTCGGGGCTGCTGCAACGAAGAAGCCGGACGCCAAACCCGTAGCAGCGACCCGCGCCTTTGCGCTGGACGTCCCGTTCTCGTATCGCGCCGTCGCGTCGTCGGCCGGCGCCCGCTGGGACGAACAATACAAGGTCTTCGTCTACCGCGGCCCAACGCTCCCAGACCAGCTCGTCCCGTTTGCGGCCCAGCCCTACTCGCTCGAGGCCTTCGTCCAGCACCAGCTCGACCCCGACCATCCGCCCCGGCTCACCCCAGCCACCACGACGCTCACACCTCGCCCCCATCAGCGCGAGGCCGTCGCCAGAATCCTCGCCGCGGAATCCGCCGGCCTCCCCGGCTTTCTGCTCGCCGACGACGTCGGCCTCGGCAAGACCATCAGCGCCTGGTCGGCCATCAGCCAGATGGACCCCGACTCGGTCTCGACCGTGCTCATCGTCTGCCCACTCGCGGTCGTGGCCCACTGGCGAAGGACGATCCTCGCCATGGGTGACCTCGGCAAGACGGTCGTCATCCTCAACTACGAGCGCCTCCCGAAGCTCTTCGCTTTGCCGACCCCGAAGGTCAATGCGCGCACCCGCAAGCCGGCTCCCAAGAAGAAGGTCCGCACCCAGAAGGGCCTCGCCCGACACGGCGAAGCCATGGCGTTTGACCTGCTGGTCTTCGACGAGAGCCATCGCCTGAAGAACCCGACGACCGCTCGCTCGAAGTTCGCCGTAAAGCTCGGCGCCGAAGCCGAGTTCATCCTCTGGCTCTCCGCCACCGCCGGCCAGAACCCCCTCGAGCTCAGCTATCTCGCCCCCCTGCTCGCCGCCTCGACCGGCGAGAAGGTAAGCAACCTCAAAGACTTCGAAGGCTGGTGCAAGGATCTTGGCCTCGGCCTCACCCGCGGCGCCTACGGCCGCTGGGACTGGGCCGGCAACCCCGAGGACTGCGAAAAAGTCCGCACCCTGCTCTTCGACCCTGGCCACTCGGGCACCGCCGCGGGCATCCGTCGCCGCCCCGAAGACATCGCCGGCTGGCCCGAGCTCAACCGCATCCTCACACCCATCGGCCTCGAGGGTGAAGCCCGCCAACTCTACGACCAGCTCTGGACGGAGTTCCGAAAGGAGCTGGCACTCGCCCCCAGCGGCGAGAACCCCCGCGGCGCCCTGGCCGCCACCCTGCGCCTGCGCCAGAAGGGCTCACTCCTGCGAGTGCCTGGTACCATCGAGCTCGCGGTCGAGCTCCTCGAGAACGGCCACCAGGTCGCGATCTCGGTCGCTTTCCTCGAGACGCTCACGACCCTGAAAGACGCCCTCGACTCGGCACTCGACAGCCCATGCGCGACCATCCACGGCAGGATGACAGCCGCCGACCGCGAGTCCGAACGACTCCGTTTCCAACGCGGCGACACCCGCGTCTGCCTCTTCACGGTCGAAGAAGGCATCTCGCTCCACCAGGGCGAACACAACGAGGTCCCGCGCTCCGAGATCATCCACGACCTCCGCTGGTCGGCCATCCAGATGGCGCAGATCGAAGGCCGCTGCCACCGCGACGGTCGCTTCGCCCAGGTATATTGGGCCTACGCCGACGAGACCCTCGAAGAGAAGATCGCCGCCGTGGTGTGTAAGAAGATCCAATCCATGAAGAGCATGGTAGGCGACGACACCGAAACCCTTCGAGAAATCGAGCGCCTCCTGCGCGGCGAGTAGACCGTCGAACACACCCGACACTTCGCCTCCATCGAACACACCCGACACTTCGCCGACCGTCGAACACACCCGACACTTCGCCGACCGTCGAACACACCCGACACCCGTACCACCGTCGACAGTCGCCCCTTGCGCCAGGTCTTGCAGATGACCTTCGTGTGGGCCGGCTCCGAGCTGGACCGCACGCTTGTCCGGTGCTGGATTCGTGAGCCGACTCGCCCACGAACTTTGACCCCAAGAGCCCTTGGATCACGACACTTTTCGCCTCGGCCCGCCCGTGCTAAGCCCCGACTCCACTATGGGAGCACGTCGTATGGACTTCTATCAGGGCAAGGTCGTCTACATCACCGGCGGATCGAGCGGCATCGGCCTCGCGGCTGCGCGCCTGGTCGTCAAGGCCGGCGGCAAGGTCGCCATCTCAGCTCGTGGCAAGGACCGCCTCGACGCGGCCCTGGCCGAGCTCAAAGCGCTGGGCCCCAACGTCGATGCGCTCGCCATCGCGTGTGACGTCTCGAACCCCGACGACTCGCGCCGCGCGGCCGCCGAGGTCATCGCCCACTTCGGCCACTGCGACGTCGTCATCGCCAACGCCGGTGTCGCCCACTGCATGCGTATCCTCGACACCGACGACGACTCGTTCGACCGCATGATGCGCATCAACTACCTCGGCACGGTCCACACCATCCGCGCGTTCCTGCCCCACCTCACGCAGCGCCGCTCGGGCCGCATCGGCATCGTCAGCTCGCTGCTCGGCTTCATGGGCACCTTCGGCTACGCGGCCTACGCCCCGTCGAAGTTCGCCCAGGTAGGCTTCGCCGAGTGCCTCCGACAAGAGCTCCTCGAGTTCAACGTCGGCGTCACCATCCTCTACCCGCCCGACACCGACACCCCCCAGCTCGCCGCCGAGAACCTCACCAAACCGGCCGAGACCAAAGCCATTTCGGGCAACGTCAAGACGCTCCCGGCCGAGGCCGTCGCCCTCCCGCTGCTGCAGGGCCTCGCCCGCAACAAGCTCAACGTGGTGCCCGGCGGCATGGGCAAGTTCGCGCACTTCATGAAGCGCCACGCCCCCGGCCTGGTGAACTGGGTCATCGACGGCGACCTGAAGAAGTTCCAGAAGAAGCGCGCCCAGGCCTGACGGCTGCCTTGCGTCTGAACACGATGGCGGGCTCGAGCACACGATCCGCCTTCGTCAGGCCGTCGCGATTGTGGTCCGGCCTGGCTTTCAACACCTAGGTTCAGAGCTCGAGGTGACTCCCGGCGCCGCTGCACGCGACGTAGGCGCGATGACGGGAGCACACGAGGAGACAGCGACTCGAAGCCGCCCTACCCCCCGTACTCTCGGGCCCGAGCTAGCAGGAACTTGCGGCCATCCTCCGCCTGCGACCACTCGGCGGGCGAGCGTGACAAGGCTCGGTTCGCGGCCCGGTGCAGCAGGTGCCAATCAGGATAGACACCTTCCCAGTTCCCCGAACGAGACTCCGGGGTGACCGCCGACGCCCACGCCCTGAAACGGGCGACCCCGGGTGTCAAAGCCGGGTCTGTTTCACTCGTAGGTCTTCTCGTCGCGTCCGAGTTGATGCGCACTTCACCGCGACGCTTCGAGTACCATACATGACAATTGCCTGCTCGAGCGTCGCTCAGACCACCCGACCCATCACCCCGCTATGACACGCTCGCACCGGCATCCACGGCGGGCTCGTCCAACACCTGTCGCACCTTCTTCGCCAATCCCTCCGGCGACAGCGGCTTCTGGATATACGCTGTGCCCGGGTCGAGAATGGCATGCTGAATGACACTGTTGTCGGTATATCCCGACATATACAGGACCTTGATCCCGGGGCGCTTGGCGCCCACGATCTTCGCAAGATCTCGCCCATTCATCTGCGGCATCACGATGTCGGTGAGCAGCAGGTGAATCGGCTCGCTCGAATGTGACACGAGCGCGATGGCCTCGTGTGCCCCGCGCGCCTCGATCACATGGTAGCCATAATGCTTCAGGATATTGCGGGTAATGACCCGCACCTCGTCCTGGTCCTCGGCGAGCAGCACCGTCTCCGTTCCGTCGAGCGTCCGCGGGTTGCTCATCGTCATGACCCGCACCCGCTTGCGACGCGTCTGCGGCAGGTACACCTTGAAGGTCGTGCCTTCCCCTGGCTCGCTATAGACCCACACCGCGCCGCCGCATTGGCGCACGATGCCGAACACCGTCGACAACCCGAGCCCGGTCCCCTTGCCGACCTCCTTCGTCGTGAAGAACGGCTCGAAGATCCGCGCCTGCGTCTTCTTGTCCATGCCGATGCCAGTGTCGCTCACACACAGCATCGCATAGTGGCCGGGCTGTACCCCGAAGTGGGAGCGAGAATAGACCTCGTTGATCTCGACCGCCGACGTCTCGATGGTGAGCTTGCCGCCGTCGGGCATCGCATCACGCGCGTTCACGACCAGGTTCATCAGCACCTGCTCGAGCTGGCCCGGGTCGGCGAGCACCCGCGGCACGACATCGCCCTTGTGGATCGACAACTCGACGTCTTCACCGATGAGGCGCCCGAGCATCGACCCGGCATCCTCCAGCAGCTGATTCAAGTCGACGATGCGGGGCTCGATGACCTGCTGCCGGCTCATCGTCAGGAGCTTTCGTGTGAGCTCGCTCGCCCGCTCGCCCGCCCACTTGATCGAGGTCAGGTCGCTGTGAAGCGGGTCGCTCCGCTCGAGATCCATGAGAGCCACACCCGCGTGGCCGAGAATCACGGTGAGCAGATTGTTGAAGTCGTGCGCGATGCTGCCCGCCAGCCGTCCGATGGCCTCCATCTTCTGCGCATGTCGAAATTGACTCTCCAGGCTCCGGCGCTCGGTCACATCGATTGACAGGATGGTCAGCCCCGACTCACACGGAGCTACCCGCAGCTCGAACAACCGCGTCTGCCCATCGGGATAGCGGAACTCGTTCTCGAGTGTGACCGGCACCCCGTCGAGCATACACCCCTCGAGCTTCGCAAACATCGGCGTCGTCTCGATGCCCGGAAAGCACTCCGCCATGGTCTTGCCGATGAGCTGCTCCCCCGGCCGTTGGCCATGCTGCTCCGCCGCTGCGTTCAGATAGACGTAGCGCCACTCACGGTCGACGATCTGCAGGCCTTCTTGCATCGAGCCAAGAACAGCGGCGAGCTCATGCGTAGTGATCGACGGGATGGTCATGCTGAACCTTCCTCCAGATATGCGGTATCACAACCTATACCATCTCTACGCGTGCCGTGAACAGGCCGGCCCCTTGCGCCTCCTTCTCACCGCGCAAGCCGCCCCCTCGGCTCTTTCCCGATACGGCCACACGCCATACGGTCCGCGTTGGCCCTCATCCCGCGCATCATCCCGCGCATCATCGCGCAGCGGGCGCGAAGTCGTTGTGACCTGTCTTTGCCGCCACCAACCAGGTGCTCGCCACGATCACCATGGGCGCCTGCGCCAGCTACTCGAGACGGCTCGGCCGTCGCTCGCTCGGCTTGGCCCTGCCCGTCCGGCTTCATCATGGCCATCGCGCTCCCCGCCATGGCCATCCAGGTGATGGGCGACCTCGTCCGCGGCCAGTGGCGCGTCGCCGTCGTCGGCTTCATCATGGCCGTGCGGTCAGCCTGGGTCACCATCGCAGGCGGCATCGCCCGGCGCCGCCTCGGCCCGACCCCAAAGGCCGATACGAATACAGGCCATTGAGCCCACCTCGCAATTGTCTACCCAGTCAATTCCGTGATTGGAAACCCGACGGATCTCCGATACGGTTCGAAGCATTGGCTCGCGGGGGCCAGCGCGTCGACCCGCCTTGGGACGCGGAGCCTTGCGGAGGCCAGATGGATTGGATCGTGTTCGCCGACGACTGGGGTCGACACCCGTCGACGACCCAGCACCTCGTCGCGAACCTGCCCGATACCGACCGAATCCTGTGGTTCGACTCGCTCGCGATGCGGCCCCCTCGCCTCGCGTGGCGCGACGTGCAGCGGATTCGCGAACGCCTCGCCGCCGCTCTCGGCACCCGCCCCCAATCGGCCGCGACGACAACCGACACTTCGCCCGGGCGACGACGCCCCGACGCCGTCATCCATCCCGTCATCCTCCCCTGGCACGACCACCCCGGCGCTCGCCTCCTCAACCGGGCCTGGATGCGACCCGAGCTGAAGCGCGGCGCCCGGCTCGCCGGCCACCGTACCCCTCACCCGGTCGTCCTCATCGCCAACCCGGTCGCAGCGCTCTACGCACCGCTCATCAACAGTCGCAACGTCGTCTACCTGAGGCTCGACGACTGGCCCAACTTCGAAGGCGCAGACCCGGCCATCGTCTCGCGGTCCGAGCCCGACCTCATTCGCTGCGCCGACCTCGTCGTGGCTCCGAACACCCACCTGCTAGAAGGTGTCTCGACCCGTTCGAGTGTCCTCGCTCAGGGCGTCGACCTCGACGTCTTCGACGCGGTCCCGCTCACACCCCCGAGCGGCCGCACACTTGGCTTCTGGGGCAGCATCAGCCAGTGGCTCGACCTGTCACTCGTCGCCGAAGTCGCCCGCCTCAGGCCCGATTGGACCTTCGAGCTCCTCGGTCGCGTCGACACCTCGGTCGCGACCCTCGACGGTATCCCCAACGTCCGTATCCGCCCGCCCGTCGCGCATGGTGCGTTGGGCGCAGCCGCAGCCCACTGGTCGGCCGCATGGGCCCCCTTCAAGACCGCCCAGCACGTACCCCACTCGAGCCCGCTGAAGCTGCGCGAGTATCTCGCCGCCGGCCTGCCCGCCGCATCCACCCCACTGGACGAAGCGGCCTCCCTGCCCGGCCTGCACCTCGTCACGACCGCGACCGACGCCATCCACTGGCTCGACCACGAGGTGCTCGCCGACGACGCCACCCGTCGCGCCACCCGACGCGAAAGTGTCGCCAATGCCTCCTGGAAGAGCCGCGCCGACGAGCTGCGGCGACTCGTCTCGACGCTGCCCCCAAGGCGGTGGTAGGCCTGCACGGTGCCTCGACTGACCATCGCCATCTGCACTTATCGACGCCCCGTCTTTCTCGGCGAATTGCTCACCTGTCTCATGGCCCCGACGCAGCTGGACCATGAGGTGCTCGTCATCGACAACGACCCCGAGGCCAGCGCTCACCCGACCTTTGTCCGCGTCACGAACGGCTCGTCCCTCGCCCGCGATCCCTTGGCCAACCCCTGGCGTTATCTGGTCGAGCCCGAACCGGGAGTATCGTCTGCCCGAAATCGCGCCGTCGCCGAAGCCACGAGCGACACCCTGCTCTTCCTCGACGACGACCAGCTCGTCGCCCCGGGCTTCATCGACGCCCTGTGGGGCGCATGGCTGGCCCGCCCCAATGGCGTCGACGGCCTGCGCCTCGATGTGCGAGTACGCTTCGAGCCCGACGTGCCAGCTCGGGCACGCTCCCTCTTCGGGGACATGCGCACACACGATTACGACCCGATGGATCGCGCCCTCTTCGGGACCGGTGGCCTCATCGCCTCACGCATCCTCCTCGCGAGCGAGTCTCCGACCTTCCTGCCGCAGCTCTCACTCCTTGGTGGCGAGGACACCGAGCTCTTCATCCGGCTCCACCGACGCGGCGCCATTTTCGCCCACCTCGCCTCCGTGCACGTCGAGGAGCGTATCACCCGCGAACGCGCCAACCTCGGCTGGCTCCTTCGGCGCCAGTTCCGCGCTGGCATTCTCGACACCGCCATCAATGACCTGCACGGCCTCGACACAAAACAGACCCTGCGCTCGTTGCACCCGCTCGCCCTCGCACGTCGCTTCGTGCGTAATCCACGCGCCTTCATGCGGCCTGCCACCCCGCTCGACGCCCGACTTCAACGCCTCGCCCACGCCGCTGGAAAGCTCTATGCGCTGATGGGTGGACGTCTCGAATCGCGCCGCGATGGGCCGCCATGACGACGCCCTTGCAACCAGGCGTCGTGCCCGCGACCCGCGACGACTTCGAGGCCGTGGTCGAGCTCGGCTCCCAGCGCCGCGGCTACCTCGCGGCCATCATCGCCCACGCCAATCTGCTCTTCCACTTCGCCGCGCGTGACCTGCGGGTGCGACACAAACAAACGCTGCTCGGGGTCGCCTGGGGGCTCTTGCGACCGCTGCTCTCGACGGGCGCCTTCACCGTCATCTTCGGCCTCGTGGCGGGACTTCCATCCATCGGCACGGTCGCTTATCCGCTCGTCGTCTTCTCGGGCATCCTCCCCTGGCAGCTCTTTGCGACGGGTGTCTTGCACGCCTCGGTCTCGGTGACCCAGAACGCGCCGCTCGTCACACGTATCTACTTCCCGCGCATCATCCTGCCGATGGCGGCACTCGTGAACGGGCTCGTCGACTTCCTCGTCGGCCTCACGGTCCTCATCCTGGCACTCGTCATCGCAGGCGAGCCGCTCAGCCTCCGCCTCTTCGCGTTGCCCATCTTCGCGGCCCTCGCCCTGCTCATCGCTTTCGGCCTCGGCGTCTGGCTCGCGGCCCTCAACGTGCGCTATCGCGACTTCAGCTACCTGACCCCTTTCGCCTTGCAGCTCGGCCTCTTTCTGTCGCCGGTCGGCTTCATCCACGCGACCATTCCGGAGAGCTGGCGCTTCGTCTATTCGCTCAACCCGATGGTCGGGGTCATCGATGGCTTCCGTTGGTCGCTGCTCGAGTCGACCGGCCCGCTCGACCCAGTGCCCTCACTCATGGCGCTCGGCCTCGGACTCGTCATCGCCACCAGCGGCATCCTCTATTTCCGACGCGCCGAAGCCTCCTTCGCGGATGGGATCTGAGCCATGCCACCCGCTATCCGCTTCGACGCCGTCTCCAAACGTTACACCATCGACCGATGGCGCCAGGCCGAGGTCGCGCCCATGAAGCCCGGCCTGCTCGGCCGCCTGGCCCACACGCTTCGCCCGCCGTCACAGCGTTCGACACGTTATCGTGAGGACGTCTGGGCCCTCAAAGATGTCACCTTCCAGCTCGGCCAGGGCGAGGTCTGCGGGATCATCGGTCCCAACGGGGCCGGCAAGTCGACGTTGCTCAAGCTGCTCGCCCGTGTCACCGAGCCGACGTCTGGCTGGGTCGGGGTCAACGGTCGCGTGACGAGCCTGCTCGAGGTCGGCACAGGTTTTCACCCCGAGCTCACGGGGCGCGAAAACGTCTTTCTCAACGGCGCTATCCTCGGCATGAGCGAACGCAAGATCCGCGAGCGCTTCGATCGGATCGTCGACTTCGCCGGCGTCGAGCGTTACCTCGATGTCCCCGTGAAGCGTTACTCGTCGGGCATGTATGTGCGCCTGGCATTCGCCATCGCAGCCCACCTCGACCACGAGATCATGGTCGTCGACGAGGTCCTCTCGGTCGGTGACGCGGCCTTTCGTGAACGCTGCCTCTCACACATCGAAACCGTCGTGCGTGAGTCGGGTCGCACCGTCATCTTCGTGAGCCACGACCTCACGCAAGTCCAACGCCTGGCCAACTTCGTGGTGCTCATGGACGCGGGCGAAGTCGTCCTCATCGACCGCCCCGCGACCGCCATCGAACGATACCTCGGCGGGCTGAACGCTCCTCGGACCGTGCGCTCGACAGGTCTCGTGTCGAGCCTCGTCGCGCGTCCGATCGACAAACAATGGGTCGAGTCCGGAGACTCGGTCGAGGTCATCGTCGAGCTCGCCTGGATGGCTCAGAACGCCACCCTCGAGCTCGAGCTGACGCTCGATGACCAACGCCTCCTGACGCTTCGCCAACCCATCGCACCCGAGTCGCGACGCCTCGTCTGCACGCTCGAGAACCTGATGCTGGCACCCGGCACCTACCGACTCGATATCCAGGTGAACAGCCCCGAATACGACCTCGGCCGTGCCCCACGTCCCATCGAGCTCCTGGTCCTTCCGCCGAGCAGCCCCGCGGTAAGGAGCGGCGAAGGCCCGCTCGCTGTCCGCGCACGTTGGCAACAAGCCTGACCCCCTCAGAGCTTCGAACGCCACACCTTCGCCGCGCCGTTGGCGAAGACGAGCTCGTAGACCTCGGGGTCGGCGCGCTCGAAGACGAGCAGCTGAATCACCGTGGACCTGAGCATCGCATCATCGAGCTCGATGAAGAGCGCGTGGTCGTGCAGGTACAGCCCGGTCGTGGTCGCTGTTGGTGAGCCTGCGCGGCTTCGCACCTCGAGTGCAGGTCCGCTGCCGGCGACCGAGATCATCGCCTTCAGCGGCCGCACCGAGCCAGCCTCGATGAGCGCTATCCGGGCTGGGTCCATGAAGATCCCCGGGCCGATCCGGAGCTGCGAACCCTCGACCGAGACCCCCTGCCATAGCTGGTAGTAGGGCCGCTCACGCTCGTGTCCCGGAGTCTCCGGGCGCAGCCGCTCGATGGTCGGCAATAGCGTCAGGAGCCGCGTCGGCAGAAACATGAAGGTATGCGATGCCAACCGGGGCGACGCCGGAGCCTCGCTCGCGAGCGAAGCGAGATAGCTTTCGAGGTCGAGCCCACGTTCACGCGCCCGCAGAAAGATCGTCGGCGCGAGCGCCCAGTCGGTATTGCGGAGCTCTTCCTGGACCTCGGCCGCGGCACGCGCCAAGCGGGCTGAGACGGGCTGCGACGGGTTCATCAGGATCTCGGCGACAAGACCCGCATCCTCACCGTGGCGGCCACCATCTGCAAAGACCCGCGTGCGCGAGAAGTACACTACGGGATACCCATAGTCCCACCACGTCACCGTGGCGTCGCGCGGCGCGCTCTGCGTTCTCAGAGCCGTGAGGGCAGCGACCTCAGGCGCGATGAGCGCGGTCGGTGTGAAGCTCGGCCACGCTGCGAGAGCGTTGGGCACGACGAGGGCCACCACGAGAGCGACCCGAAAGACATCGGCGAATTGTCTCGAACGCCAAGATAATGCGCGGCCGACCATCACGACGAGGTGCGCCAACCCGAGCGCGTAGATCGGTGTCAGATAGATGCCAAACCGCACGCCCGCCGGCATCGCGAAGAGCCCGAGACCGGCGAGAGGCAGGAGCAGGAGCAGGACCGGCCACTGCCAGAGCAGGAGCACGAACCCGAACATCGCGACGGCGAAGAGCGCGAGGTGACCGCTCACTCTGGCGCCAAGCGTCGTCAACGAGACGGGCTGCGATTCGACGATGAAGCTCGCTGCTTCGCCATAGGTCGGCGCCCTGACACCCGCGATGTCCGACACGGTCGTCGCCGCCTGCGAGGCCTCGCCCAGCGCGGCTTCGAGCTTGGCGGGGATGACTTCCCACAAGCGCAGCCCGATGAATGCGGAGGCCATCACGAGGACTGCGAGTCCGATGAGCCACGGCCTCGCGCGCTGGAGGTCGAGCCGGTGTCTGAGCACTCGCGTGGCCAACGGCGCGCCTGCCCAGGTCACCACGACCAGCCCGAGCCGCAGGAACCACGGTAGCGGGGCGGCCGCGACCGTGAAGACGATGCTCATGACGAGCCACTGGGGATGTCGGCGGAGAGCCGCGAGGGTCAGTGCGACGAGGACCAGAGCGACGCCGATGATGGCGCCGCGGTCGTATGCGTAGGGATAGAGGGCGAGCCAGAGACCGGCCCAGAGGATCGGGCGGCGCGCATGGTCCACACCTGGCTCACCTGGCGCATCGTCCTCACCTGGCACACCTGCCACACCTGCCACACCTGCCACACCTGGCGCGAGGACCACCCGCACGAGCTGGTGGACCACGAGCAGTGGCACAAGGAGCGCGAAGACGTCGGTGTCGAAATAGCCTGCGGATGTCCGGTTCAGAAAAATCGGCGAACACACGGCCAACAGCGCGGCGATGAGCCCCAACCGTTCCCGCCCGAGCGCCCTTCCGATGAAGGCGATGGGCAGCGCGATGAGCGGCCCGACGACGACCGGCAAATAGAGGAGGACACTCTCGAGCGAGACGGGCAGGAGCTCGGCTAGTCCGGCCGCGACCGCGACGAGCGCTTGTGACGCCGCGCCGGGGAGGTTGGGCATGTCTATGCCCCCGCTCGTGAGCTGGACTGCGCCCGACGCAAACCAATACCCGTCACCGCTCGTCAGGATCGGCACATCGTCCCAGCGCAGGTCGGCGATCTGCCAGCCGTAGCGGAAGAGCCAGAACATGCGGAGCAAGGCGCCGATGACGACGATGGCCGCTAGCCACACTGCAAAGGCGCGGGTCGAGAGGGCTCTGTCAGCCGCGGTCCCGAGTCGAAGGAGCCCGTCTCCAAAGATACGCGGAAGCGCCCGCTCGCTCTGCAGCGACCAGCTCAGCCAGGCAACCCGAGGTCGCGAAGGCAAGGGCCTGGGGTGCCCTGTTGTGGTTGATGTGGTTGATGTGGATTCGTCGGACCGCACGTCAGCGAGTGTCCCGGTCATCGCTCTGCTTGTCGAGCGTCGAAGTCGAGGTCCACAAAAGCAAAGAGCCCCGCCCCAACGAAGGGACGGGGCTCTTTGGGAGCGAAGGCTCAGCTCACTGGCAATCGAGACCCACGTAGAGGTCGCCATCGAACTGCGACGGACCGCCCACGGTGAAGAGGGTCGAGAACCCACCCTGCGGATTCCAAGGTGCGGGAGGGCTGGTGCCCCAGGTGAGCACCTGCGGCGAGGTGTAGCCGTTGAAGGCCGCACAGGGGAGGCCAGTTCCCGGTCGGCCCACCACAGACACGAGGTAGTTGCCTGCGTGAGTGTTGGGGAAGTTGGCGGGTCCCGAGGCGGTCGACTGAGCTGTGCGAATGTAGGGCGAAGCGCCCTCGAGCATGGCCGTCGGCGCCATCAGCGTCTGCGTCACGACCGCGAAGGTGAAGCCACCGACGAGGGGCTCACCCGCGTCTTGCTCACCGTCGAGATCGAGGTCGTCGAAGCTGAAGACACGAACCTGCTGAGACGGTGACTCGTGGTTCACGGGCGAGCCACCCTTGGCGAAGAACGTGTCCCAGTTGTACTCGCAGGGCGGGACCTGGTCAGGCAGCGGCGTGACGAGCTGGTGCGACCTGAAGTTGCTGAACTGCGCAAAGCGGCTCGTGTCGACGGTGTTGGTCGCGCTGCCCCAGTCGGTCGTCAGCACGTTCTCGAAACACGCAGGCTGGGACATGGTCGTGTATTGGGTTTCGACCACACCGTTGCCGTCGTTGAGCGGGTTGGCGCCGCAGGACAGGCTCGAGGATGCGGGGCCGTTGGCCACGGCCGGCGGGTTGAGCGGGACTCGGTAGCGCACGGTTGGATAGGTCGTGTCGTCGGGCGTCGAGAGCTCGGGCCACAGCTCATCGGCGGCGCTCGCCCAGGCATAGGCGTGGCAGGAGCGCGGGTTGCTCGCGCTGAGCGGGACCTTGATGGCGGTCGTCGCCGCGACGATCGGGGTCGGCTGGAAGGTCGTGAAGTCGGTGCACGAGGCACCACCCGTGTAGGCCGAGCCGTCCTGGCAGTTGACCGGGGGGAACTCGACCGCGTCGGTCCAGGCGAGGCCACTGAAGTAGTCGCCGCCGCACTTGTTCAGGTCGGGGTAGAACTTCTGGTTCGGGTCGGCGCAGCCGAGGCAGGTGCCGTTGAGGTACGTGCTGCCCGCCGGGCAGTATCCGCACATGCCCTTGATGGCGTTGCGACCGAGCCCACCCGCGAGCAGGTTCGCGTCGGACTGACAGGTCACGCACTCGCCGCCCTGGTGCATGTAGCCGGCCGGGCACCCGTAGAAGAAGGTGTCGTCGAAGCCGACTGCGAGGTTCCAGTAGGCCGAGTTGGTGGTGCCGAGGTGACGGCCTTCGTAGACGCCGTAGCCAAACAGGCCCTGGTCGGGGATGGGGCTCGCCACATTGCCGGGGCCGCCATTGGGCTTGAGGCGCGCGACGACGTGTGTCCCCGGAGGTGTCGTGGCGTTGGTCGTGTTGGTCGTGCCGTCGCACACGATGAACGTGTCGCTCAGGTAGAGGTGGGTGTCAGCGTTCTCGCCGCCCGTGCAGGCGAAGGCGAGGACCGCTGTGCTGTCGCGCTCGGTGCCATTGAAGAGCAGGTCGAGCGAATCACCGTTGGGCTCTTCGCAGTCGGCCTTGGCCGAGCAGAAGATGTCCTCGAAGTTGACGGCGATATCGAAGAAGCCCTGCTCGGCGTTGCGCATGATCGTGAGGTTGAACTCGACGAGCGTGTCGGCGTTAGGATTGCAGGGGCGGACGAGGCGGCAGGTGCGCTCGGGCGAGGCGCCCGTGCACGGGTTGATGAAGTCGGTACCGTTGGTCAGAGCGACACTGCCCCCGGCGTCCGAGGCACCGTTGGTCCAGAGCCCTTCGAGGGTGAGCTCGACCGTGTTCTCGGTCTCGCTGGCGTCGCAGGTGCCGACGTAGGTGATGCTGCCTGAGCCGTCGCCGTAGTCGCTCGCGCAGACGTTCGTCTTCGACCAGACCGCGGTCGTGGCGTCGAAGGTCGTGGTCGAGTTGTAGACGTTGATCGAGTAGCAGGCGTCCGTGATGCCCGGCAGGGTCAACGGCGCAACCTTGATCTCGAAGCCCGTCGGCCCGCTGTCGGCCTTGTCATCGCAGCCGGCGCCCCCGACGAGCACGCTCGCCGCAAGGAGTCCGGAACCGAGCCATGAAGTAGGAACGCGTCCAAAACGCGCGCGCCCCACCGGGTACCTGGTGTGCATCATCTTGATTCCTTCGCTGCCCCGCAGCAGTCGTGACGACTAGGACGAGTTCCGCAAGTTGACTCGTCCTGAAATCAATCGATCGCACAATTGAAGGTCAAAGGCAACCGGAAGGCTTGGATTTCCGGGACGGTGTCGACGCGAAGCGGGCAGCGATCGGACTAAGTCAGGCATGAAGCGAAGTTACGTCGCCGAGGCCGGCGATAGCATGCACACAAAGCTTCGCAAAATGGTTGTGGCCTCTGACGGACCTGCGCTCAGCCGACCTTCGCGATGAGCTCCTCGGCCGTGAGCCCACAGCCACGTGGGGCCGCTCCAGGCCGACGCCCCTCGAGGATGAGCGCGCCGTCCGCCGTCAATCGCCCGAGGTCACTCGTGAGGATGGCCGACACGTTGTCGAGGTTCAAGAGGTCGAAACACGCGACGAGCCCGCTCTTGCCGACCTCGGTGATAGGCGCCGCCGTCTCGGGGTCCAGCAGCCGGAATCGTAGGCTCGCCATCGGGTGCAGCGGCGTCTTGCCGTTCGCCTCGATGCCGACCCCGTAGGCCTGGCTCGACAGCTCGGTCATGCCGAACTCCGACACCACCCGGTCCTTCGGAACGCCGAGCTTCTTCTTGATCAACGCGAACAACTCTGGCTCGCCAATGGACTCCTTCTTACCCTTGAAGCCGCCTGTGACCATGACCCGTGACCCGGGCGCGAGCTTGACGAGGTACTTCGACTGCTCGATGAGCTCGGCCAACGCAAACGCCGTCGTCAACACGATGACCGGATTGTCCCCTGCTCCGAGGCCCTCGTTCAGCCCATGCAGCGCGGCGTCGAGGTCGAGCCCGTGCCGGTCCATGCCCCAGAAGGTCTCGGTCGCGAGCGGCTCACAAAGCGCTGTGACCATATGCGACAACGAGCTGTCAGGCATCGTGTCGGCATGCGGGATGAGCGACACCCAACGCCGCCGCGTCCGGTCTCCGCCCAGCACCCAATGGATGAAAGGCTCGGCCATCGCCGCATCATAAAGATGCAGGTCCGGCACCCGCCGGCGCCCACGCTTGCCGTTGGTCGTCCCCGAAGTCTGGAAGACGCGGTCTTTCGGCCCGACCGGCAACGAACACAGGTCGAGCTCCCGAAAGAGCTCCGTCGGCACCAGCGGCGCCTCGCTCCAATGCGCGAAGACCCGGTCGCCACACAGCCGCCCATACGCGGGCAGAGCCTTGCGCTGGTAGTCGAGGACCCGCAGCGCCAACTCGTCGAACAGAGCCCCATCGCTCGCTTCGAGCGGCGCCTTCTGACGCGCAAAGCGCAGGAGGTCCGTATGCAGCGCGTGGCGCACGTCGTTCAATGCCTCGGTCCCCGTCATCGCCTCACCCTCACGCTCGTAGAGTTGCCTGGCCGCCTCATGCGCGCTCTTCGTCCACGGCGGTGACGATAGCCGAAAACGCTGCATCGCGCTGCGCATCGCTCATCATGAGCGGTGGCGTCAACCCGAGCACGTCCCCCATGACCCCGCTCGGCAAGACGAGGTAGCCCCGATTCACGAGCCGCCCCATCACCCGGGCCGCAACACCGGGCGAGCCGAGCTCGAGCCCGAGCATGCCACCGCGCCCTCGCACGGCGATGTTGCGCGCCTCGAAGAAGGCCCGCGCATGGACCTCGAAAGCGCGCGCCATGGCCGGAACGTCGGACGCGACCATGACATCGAGTGTCGCCAGCGCCGCGGCCGCGACCACCGGATTACCGAGAAACGTCGAGGTGTGGATGGCCTCACCGACGCTCTGGCCCCAGGCTTTCATGATGTCGGGCCGCGCGAGGCAGGCGCCGATCGGCATGCCCCCGCCCAGCGACTTGCCGACCGCCATGACGTCGGGCAGGACCCCGTCGTGGTCCGACGCCCACCACCGACCCGTGCGGCCAAGCCCCGTGTAGATCTCGTCGAAGACCAGCACCAGCCGATGCCGATCGCAGATCTCACGCAGCGCCGCGAGCCACCCCGCAGGCGGCACGACCGTCCCACCGCGCCCCTGGATAGGCTCGACCAGGATGGTGCCGATGGTCTCACCACCGCTTGCGACGCCAGCCACGAACCCTTCGACCAGGGCCGGGTCACATCCATAAGGAAGGTGGCGCACATGTTGCCCCAACTGCCCGCTGAACGGCGCCCGGAAGTCGGCTTTGTACGCGGTCGCCGCGAGCGCGCCATAGCTGAGCCCGTGATAGCCGCCCCAGAATGCCAGCACCCCCGGCTTGCCGGACGCGAGTGCCGCCGTCTTTAGCGCGGCCTCGACCGCCTCGGCCCCACCACCCGCCAGGATACACTGCGACAAGCCGCTCGGTGCCAGGTCGGCCAGCCGCGCCATGAGGCGGATACGCTGGTCGTTCGGGAAGACGTCGCCCATGCCGTGCAGGAGTCGGCCGGCCTGCTCGATGATGGCGTCGCGCACCCGCGGATGGGTGTGACCGATGGTCGCGACCCCGAAGCCGGCGGTCAGGTCGACAAAACAATTGCCGTCTGGATCCCAGACGTTGGCCCCCGCCGCCCGCGCCCACACGATGGGGTCTTTCGACAGTCCACGCGCCTCACCCTGGCGCGCGCGCCGGGCCATGATGCCCGGGCTCTCGTGGCGCGCGAGCAGGTCGACCAGAGAAATACCCTGAGGCCCCGGAAGGGTTGTGGTCACACGCGGAAGAGCCCATCCCGCGGACTCCGTCCACGTATCGTCCATGGGCACACTGTGGCATAAAGGGACGCGATGCGCGACGGTCTTTCCCTCACCTCAGCCTCCTTGGCGGCTCCGCTTGTCACCCTGCTCGGCCTCGTGGCGGGCATACTGACGTCGACCACCGCGGGCTGTGGCGGCAAGGCGCTGCCAAGCGACGAAGCCGTCAACGCCTACCTCGACCGCAACGGGCTGGCCCTGCCCGACGTTGTCGCGACCACCGGTGAAACGAGCTCGGGCGCGGACGCCGAACCGGCGCCTGGTCCTGCCGCCAGGCGCATCGCCATCACCGTCGAGAGCGGCAAGGGCCTCCCCGACCTCGACTCCGGCCCGGGCGAGTCCGACCCCTACGTCATCCTCGAATACGAAGGCCAGCGCCACCGGACCTCGGTGGTCGAGGGCGAGCTCGAGCCGATCTGGGGCGACACCTTCATCTTCGACGCCACCCCCGGCGGGGTCCTCGTCGTCAAGCTCATGGACGAGGATGCGCTCAGCTCGGACGAGCCTCGTCGGCACCATCTCGATGCCCTTGCCCACCATCCGCGTCGGCGAGTCGGCCCCCCTCGAGGTCAGCTTCCGCCAGGGTCAGGGCGGCACCGTCATGATGACCCTCACAGGCATGGTGCGACCTTGAACATCGCCGCCAAGCCAATCCCGGGTGGGCGCGTCGGGCGTGGACTCGCGCGTTTCGGCGTCGAAGCCCACGCCTTGTTCGCGGTGCTCGGGCGTGCCGGCCGCAACACGTTTCGGATGCGCGGCGAGGACTACGTCGAGCAGCTCGGCAAGGTCGCGCTGTCGGCGCTCCCGCTCGTGGCCATCGCGAGCCTGTTTGCCGGCATGGTCATCGCCTTGAACGCCAGCATGCAGTTGGCCGAGCTCGGCTCTGCCCACCTCGTCGCGGACATCGTCGCCATCTCGCTCGTGACCGAGCTCGCCCCGGTCTTCACGGCGCTCTTGATGTCGGGCAAGGCGGGTGCCGGCCTCGCTTCCGAGCTCGGCATGGTCACGCTGAGCGGGCAAGCTCAAGCCATGCGTGCCTTGTCGCTCGACATCGATCGTGAGCTCCTGGCACCTAGGGTCTGGGCCTGCATCACGGGCACGCTGCTGCTCACGATCGCCGCCATCTTCGCGGGCCTCATCGGTGGCATGATCCTCGGCTCGGCCAAGCTCGGCCTCTCGCCAGTCCACTACATGAACCGCATGACCTCGGCGCTCGAACCCGTCCACTTCGCGCTCGGCCTCATCAAGTCCGTCGGCTTTGGCACCATCATCGCGGCCTTTGGCACCCGCATGGGGCTACGCGACAAGGTCGACGCCGGCGCGCTCGGCACCCACACGATGACCGCGGTCGTCACCGCGAGCTTCACGGTCCTCATCGCCGACCACATCATGACCACCTTCATCCTCGCCTTCTTCGAGTGACGGCGATGACAAACCCTCAGGACCACACCGACATCGCCTTTCGTATCGAGGACCTGCGTTGGCAGGTCTCACCGACCTTCGCGCTCGACATCCCACGCCTCAACCTTCCTCGTGGGCAGACGACAGCTATCCTGGGGCGATCGGCGAGCGGCAAGTCGACCTTGCTCTCGCTCCTCGGACGCGTCGAGGGCAGCTACTTCGAACGCGCCGCGAACCTCAGCGGACAGATCTTCCTTCACGGCCTCCGCTCCGTCACCGACGTCGTCGAGCTGGTCGGTCTCTCGGAAGTCGAGCTATTGAAAACCAAGCTCCGCGGTCCCGGGATCGGCTTCGTCTTCCAACGCGAAGGCCTCTTTCCCGGTCGCAGCGTGCGCGACAATGTCGCCTGGCCACTACGCGCCCTGGGCCAGAAACCGCGCGACGCAGACACCAAAGCCGAGTCGAGTCTGGCAGCCGTCTCGCTCTCGCCCGATCGCGAGGTCGCGACCCTCTCGGGTGGTGAACGTAAACGCCTGGCCATCGCCCGCGCCATCGCCATGGAGCCCCGAGTGCTCTTGCTCGACGAGCCACTCACGGGCCTCGACCCCGAAGCCCTGGGCGGCTTACGCGAGCTCTTACAACGCCTGTCGGCCGAGCGCCGCACCATGGTCATGGTCACGCACCAACGCGAAGACGTGGAGTCGCTCGCCCACCACCTCGTCTTCATGGACGCGGGCCAGGTCGCTCTGGCCGGCCCCCGCGCGTCGCTCACGAACGAGCTCGAACGTTTCTTCGCCGGCGAGGTCCCACGCGCCGTCATCTCGAAAACCAAGGAAAACGCCCCATGAAGCGTAGCCACTTCTGGCTCGGGATCGTCGTTGGCGCCCTCTTGGCCGCGGCCCTCATGTTCTCGGTCTATTACGTCCCGCGCAAAGGCCTGTCCTTCGGGCGTGAGTCGCTCGGCTTCACGCTCGTCCTCGACGAAGCCAATGGGCTCCGCGCCGGCAGCCCGGTCCTCGTCTCGGGCGTCGAAGCGGGTGAGGTTACGGGCATCGAGATCCGCGAGCTCGGTCAGGCCGGCTGGAAGGTGCTGGCCAGCATCGATGTCTTCGACGGCGCCCGCTTCGAGCCGATGCTCCGCACCGACTCGGTTTACCAGGTCGCCCAGAGCGGGCTGCTCGGCGAGACCACGCTCGCCATCGTGCCGGGTGGCCAGGGCCAGAGCGCTCGCGGCCAGCTCGTCAACGGCCGACCGCCTGCCGACTTCACCAAGATCCTCGATGACCTCGGCCACATCTCCAAACGTGTCGCCGACTTCGTCGACGGCCGTGAGCCAGGCGACCCCAACCTCAAACGCGCACTGGTCGACCTGCAGGAGACGATTCGCAACGTGCGCGACTTCTCGGAGAAGCTCCCCAAATGAACGAAGACATCACAACCGCTGACCTCGAACATCTCGTCGCCGCCTCCGAAGGGCGCTACGGCCTCGACCTCCGCTTCGAAGGTGGCCCCTGGATCTCCGAGCTCGACGCCCTGGTCGACCGCGGCCTCTTCGGGCGCACGACGGGCTCCATGGACTACATGGTCAACTACTTCCTCACGCCCGCAGGTCGTGAAGCCCTCGCCAAAGGGCGACCACCCGCCTGAAGACTCGCCGTACCCCCAGCGCCATCGTGTGGGCTTTCAATGGTTCAGGGTTTGCTTTAGGGTGCTTTCGGCCGGGTGAACCGGCCTGCAACCCTTGGAGTCCTATGATGTTCCGGCGATTTCCTCTGGTAATGGCGGCACTTGCATTGATGTCCTGTGGCGACGACGGCGAGACCACCGCGGATACAAACACGCCCGACTCGACCGACACGACCGACACGATCGATACGGCCAATACGCCCGACTCGACCGATACGACCGAGGACGTCGCACCCGACACCGTCCCCGACACGAACACCGACCCGGATACGACGCCGGACGTCACCCCGGACACAGCGCCAGACGTCACACCAGACGTTGTCCCAGACACCTCCCCGGACGTCGAGCCCGATGCCGTCCCCGACGTCGAGCCCGACACCGCGTCCGAAGACGCTGCGGAAGAGATCGCCGCGAACGCTCCCCCTTCGATCACCGCCGGTCCTTCAGGCGACGTCTCGGCCGCTGTCGCTGGCGACACCGTTGCCCTCACGGTCACGGCGACCGACCTCGATGGCGACACCCTGACCTACGCCTGGACGCAGGTCAGCCCGGCCTCGGCTGGCGTCTTCGGAACGCCTGGTTCGCGCACGACGAGCTTCTCTATCCCCGAGCTCGCGGCCGACACCGACTTCGTCCTGCGGGTCGCCGTCGACGACGGCGTCAATCCCCCCGTCACGGCGGACGTGACGATCGCTGGGCGCGTTCCGTCATTCGCGGCCGACATCCAGCCCATCTTCGCCGTCTGCGCGGGCTGCCACGGCGACAGTGGCGGCATGAGCCTCTCTGCCGCAAACGCCTACACGAACCTCGTCAATGTGCAGGCCAACAACGGCGCTTGCTCGTCCCTGAAACGTGTCCGGCCCGGCACCCCAGACGACTCGGTCCTCGTGCGCAAGATCAGCGGCACCGCCTGCGGAAACCGGATGCCCTTGAGCAACCCGAGCTACTTCGTCGACGACCCGGGGCTCGTGACACGAATCCGCTCCTGGATCGCCGCAGGCGCCCTCAACAACTGAGTCCGCCGCGACGCGTTCCCCGCCGAACCTGCGCGCGAACCCATCGCGCAGATTTGGCCGGGCGCCTCATATGCCCGTCATACGTTCGGTTGTCTTCGATTGCTGGTTGGTGTCCCGAACACGACTCTCGAGCGGTCTGGCTCGTCGGTCACCAACTCCACCGGGAACAACCTCATGAAGATCCGATCCTTCGGCCGCCTTGGCTTTGCCGTCCTCTCCTCATCGCTCTTGACCCTCTCCGCTTGCGGAGACGACGGCACATCGACGCCAGGCTCCGACACGACCGGTAGTGACACGACCCAGCCCGACGACACCGAGGACGACGCGACCCAGGCCGACACGACCGAAGAGACCGCGGTCCCGACCGACACCACCGAAGCGGACACCACGACCGACACGAGCAACAACGACACCAGCACGAACGACGCGGCCGACAGCGACACCTCAGTCGGACCGGCCGTGACCACCGCCACCATCACCCTCGGCGGCACGACCCACACCGTCACGCCCAATGTCCGCAGGGGTTTTGCCTTCGCTCAGGCGCAGTCCAAGACCGCTGGCGCCATCGAGTACCAGCCCGTCACCCTGAGCTGCGGGCCCAAGGTCCTGCCCGACGAGGGCGGACGTATCATCATCGTTCGCGACGCCAGCATCGGCGGTGGTTTTGGAGGGCTCTGTGGCCAGAATCTCGCAGTCATCGACAGCGCCGACACCGAGACGTCACGCGTCACGAGTGTCGCCTGCTCCTCGCGCCACGACTGCACGTTCAACCCATGGGACACTGTCTTCCAGATGCTCGAAGAGTGCACGACGTCGGACCTCGGCGTCTCGATCGACTACGACTGTGTGCCGCTCAACCCCGCGCCAGCCTTCGTCCTCGAGTACCTCGGCCCCGAGGTCAACGTGACACTCAGCGGGCTCGACGGCGTGGGCCCGGCCTCATGTGACGACCGCAATGCACGCATCGCCATCGACGGCGCGCCGGCCACCTTCGCCGCCGACGAGCCCTGCGAGATCACCATCGAGGCACGTTCCGCCAACACCCTGTCCGGCTCGATGACGGCGACGGTCGTGCTCGGCGATGGGACCCGCAAAGACCTCGACCTCACCTTCCGCCACGACCTCAACACCCGTCGCCCCATCGCCGGCGTCAACACGGGCACCGACCTGTGCGCGACCAATGAGCTGAGCCACACCACGACGATCGACGGCGAGGACACCATCGACACGATCACGGTCGGGACCCTCATGTGCCAGGCCAACCCGAACGCCACCCTGCCCGGCTTCACGATGGCCCTGCGCCGCCCACGCGCTGGCGCTCCAGACCAGGACTTCCGATGCGACCAACGCATCGCGCTGACCTCCGAAGGTCGCGGCACCGACTTCTCGGTCGGCGGCTTCTGCGAGCGTGTCTTCAAGGTCGACGAGCAGCTCGATGCCTTGCGCGCGGCCTTCTACAACGTGACGCTCTGCGCCTCGCTCTCGGACTGCGCCCCCGTCATGCCCATCGTCTACATCCAGTACAGCTTCGACAACCTCGTCGACTGAGGCGACACCCGGTGCACTCGTCCTGGGGCCGCACCCACCGCCCCTATCCTCGAACCCGACTTCGTGTTTCGCTGTGGCCTGCTCTCACCGCTCGAAGGAGCGACCATGGCGAAACCGAAGTTTGGGATCGACGACTTCATGGCGCAGCTCGACACCGCCGACGCGGCCCTCGTCGAGACGACCCGCGCGCTCATCAAACGCGCGTCTCCTTCGCTCACCGAAGGCATCAAGTGGAGCAACCCCAGCTACGCGCTGGACGGCAACGACATCATCACCTTCAACCTGCGCAACTACGCCTGCGTGGCGCTGATCCTGCACACAGGCCCCAAGGGCAAGGACACGAAGACGGGCACCCGCTTGTTCGACGACCCGACCGGGCTCATCACCTGGCTCGCCGACAAACGATGCGCCGTGAAGATCCCGGACCGGGCGTTCCTCGACCATCACGCCGCCGACCTCGAGCGTCTCGTGAAGACCTGGGTCGACTGGGCCAATCGTCGCTTCGGCGACGCGTGACCTCGCGACCCGAGTCAGCCGCACCTCCGCCCCAGGAACATGCCGGGCCGACCGCGGCTGAGCTGGCCTAACGGCAGACTCGGCCGAGGTCCCCAGACTCGTCCGTGGTGCAGTTCCTCCACTCATCCGTTCCGCGCAGGAGGCCCGCAAGCGTGCCCGAGGACAGCGTGAAGACATGCCCGTCGCTCAGTCGTGTCATGCAGCCGATGTCATCAGTCATGACCACAGGTCCAGTGTCGAAACACGCAACGACTCGTCCGGTCTCACAGGTCGGCTTCTTCTGAACCGCCCGGACCTCATAGCAGCCGTCCGGACACGAATCAGCCTCGGCCAGACACGGGCTATCGTCGCAGCCGTACAAGAGTGCTGCGAGAACGAACAAGGGGAGAAGTCTCTCCATGATGTGATGCCTCTTCCAGACGAAGGTGATGAGGGCACCGTATCAGCGGCCACCCATGTCTTCATACGCAGTTCTTGATTCTGAACTTCTGCGGACTCAGCGGCGCAACATCCACGCCCCCCATCCACTGAGCATCACACACCTTATCGCCCTCGTAGGGCTACGCTCTCACGCTTGAACTCGGCGACGAGGAAGTCGAGCACAGCCCTCACGCGAGGCGTCGAACGCAGGTCACGATGGACCGTCAGCCACAACGTCTCGTGTGGCTCGTCCGGCATCGGCAGGTACTCGAGCTCGGGGATAGTGTCGCCCAGAAAGCGTGGCAGGACCGCAATCCCTGCACCCGTCCTGGCGGCCTCGGCCAACGCCACCGCGAGCACACTGGTGAAGGTTGGCGGCGTGTCCTTGGCGAGCCTGGCAAACCACTTCGCCTCGACGTCGGCAGCCGGCCCGGTCAGCAGCGGACGCCCCTTCAAGTCTGCGGCGTTGCGGACCGGATAACGCGCCAGATAGGACTTGGCGGCATAGAGCCCGTGACCGACCTCACCCGCCCGCCGGACCACCAGCGAATTGTCCTTCGACTTGAAGAAGCGCACCGCGATCTCGGCCTGACGACGCGCCAGGTCGAGCACCGTCCCGCTCGGGTCGAGGTCGATATGCAGCCCCGGATGCTGGCGCGCAAACGTCGCCAGGCGCGGCGCGAGCCAGGCGATCCCAAAGCTCTCGGGCCCCGTCACCTTGACCGTTCCGATGAGCTCGCTCCCCTCCGCGCTGGCCCGCCTCTCGAGCGCGCTCACCGCATCCTCGACCCGCTGGAGCGGCTCGAGGAGCTGCACGCCTTCGGGTGTGAGGTGCAGCCCGCTGGTGCTACGCGCGAAGAGCTTCGCCCTCAGCGCCTTCTCGGCCGCATCGATGCGACGACCCACCGTGGTGTGCTCCACGCCCAGAGCCTTGGCGGCCTGCAGCAGCGAGCCGTGGCGGGCCACAGCGACTACGAAACGCAGATCGTCCCAGTTCATGGTCGCGCGCCGTCCCATTCCTGGCCAGTGCTGGGCCAGCCCTTGGCGAGTTCAGTTCGAGTGGACCCAATGTCCAGCGCTGTGCATCATTGCACATCTGACGTGCGTTTGTGTGCATTCCTGTGGGGGTCGTCGTCCGCTATGACAGAAACGTCTTCAAACCCCGGAGTCCACCATGCAGCGTCTCATGATTACGTGTCTGTTCGCGGCCAGCGCCGTCGCTTGTGACCAGGATGCCACCTCCGGCACCACCCCGCTCGACGGCGAGACTCAGTCGTCGACCGACACGACCACCCCAGAGACAAACGTTCCCGAAGACTCACAGGTCGGTGACGGGCTCCAGCCCCCCTTCCTCGTGAGCCGCTTCGGCCCCTCCCAAGGCATCGCGGGCACGTGGGTGACGGTCCTCATCGCGTTCGATTCCACCGGGTGCGTCGAAGCCGGGACCTGCTCGGTGACCATCAACGGGGCCGCCGCCGAGATCGTCAACGACCTGAACCTCCTCGAGATCATCGTGCCCGACGGCGCATCGACCGGCCCCCTGTGTGTCACCTGGCTCGACCGGACGGAATGTGGCGAGGACTTCACCGTCCTCTTCGCGCCGCTCATCTACTCGATCTCACCGTCCGTGACCGACGCCAACGTCCGCGACTTCGTCATGACGGTGTTCGGCGACGGCTTTCCCCCGGACGCCGAAGTCTGGGTCGACGGCGAGCGACTCCGGACGTTCGTCGATTCCACACAGCGCCTGACCTCGGTGGTTCCGTACAGTCTCACGACGACCTTGGGCGAACGCGCCGTCACGGTCTTCGCCCCCTCGAGCGGCCGCTGCGGCGTTCGTAGCGAGCCCACGACCCTCACCGTCGAATGAGTGCGTAGAACCGGATGGCCCTTCGCGCCGCCCGGGCACACGGACCTTTCCGGCGCGGCCTCGTCCATGCGATGAGCCCGGCGTATGACGTCGCAAACCTCCGACTCGAGCCTGTCGCCCACGCCCTCCGATCTCTCGATGGAGGCGGTCCGACGCGACCACAAACGGCTCCTCCTCCTCGAGCGTATGTTGCTCCTGACGAGCCTCGCCTTTCTCATGTGGCTCTGCCTCGAGGTCTTCATCCGCGAGCGCCGCGACACGATCTATCTGCTGCTGTCCATCTACGGCAGCCTCAGCGGAATCGGCCGCTTCTTCGTGTGGAAGGTGCGCGCCGTGCCCGCCCCGTTGCTGACGCTGGCACACGGCTCTGCCGCCCAACGCGAGCAAGCGTGGCTCTTCATCGACGCGCATCGCGACGCGCTCTTCGCGATGACCCACCTGCCCGCATCGATCAACGAGCCCAGCCTCGGAACCCTCGGGCGCGAGGCCCTCATCGAGCGCGTCGAGCGCCACGGCACGACCAACTGGAGGAAGATCCTCAAGATCTTCCTCACCGTGTGGCTCTTGGGCCTCACGGCCGTCATCGTTGCCGTACTGCTGCACACACCCGCGTCTGTCGTGGCCCTTCGCTCCATCCGAAGCTGAGGTCGACCGAGTTAGCGCCCCGCGGCTTGCAAGGCCTGGACGAGCGCTTCGACGGGCTGGGCTCCGCTGACGGTCGTGGCGCCTATCCGGAAGAACGGCACCCCACGCACACCCGAGCGCGACTGCGACCGCGCCTCCGTCGTGACGCGTTGCCTCAGCGCCGCATCGTCCAGCGCCTTCTCACCGTCGACCCGAACGAGCCCCGCCGCCTCCCAGTGGGTCAAGAGCACCGCGCGGTCCCCGATGTCCTCGCCACGCTCGAAGTAGGCGGTGTGGAGTCGATCGAGGAACGCGGTCTGCTTGGCCTGAGGCGCCGCCTCGACCAGCATGTGCGCGGCGATGGTATTGGGCGTGCGGGTCACCTTCACAAAGTCGAAGGTGAGGCCGTCGGCCCGGCCGATCTGGGTCACGCGGTCGAACATCGAGTCGAGCGACGCCGCCCCATACTTCTCGGCGAGCCGCGCCCTCAAGTCGACGCCCTCGGGCGGCACATCCGGGTCGAGCAGGAACGGCTGGTAGACGACCTCCACCGGGCGCCCGTACCGTGCAATCGCCGCGCTGAGCCGATGGTGGCCGATGCGGCACCAGGGGCAGATGACATCGTGGGTGAGCTCGACCTTCACAGGAACCTCCACTGCTTTGTCGTCGGCCACCAGAGCCGCACCTTCGACCCGTTTGTCGGCGGCGACCGAAGCCGCGCCTCCGACTCCATTGTCGACTCGATTTTCGAGTGAGTCTGTCTCTGCACCTGCCGCCGCAACCTCTCGATTATCGAGATTTTCGACCGAGGCGTCGACCGCCGCCGGAGCGGCCTCACGACCACACGAAGCCAGCCCCAGCAGCCCGACGACCACGACCAGCCCGAAATGAATCCAAAGCCTATTCAAAGACTTACGACTCACAACCGGGCGGTCCATCGGCAACCTCCGCTCAGGTCTCGGCGACCAGCTCTTCGTCACCACCACCGCCGTCACCGGCCTCGCCGGACTCACCACCGTACGTCGTCTGGCAGGCCGGGCACATGATCTTGCCCGGGCCGCTGCGATTCATCTTCTGGATGAGGTACGGGTTGGCGCACGCGGTGCACTTCTTGGCGATTGGGCGGTCCCAGCTCGCGTAATCGCACTGCGGGTAGCGGCTGCAGCCGTAGAAGATCTTGCCCTTCTTGCTCTGCTTCTCCTGCAGGATGCCTTCGCTGCAGGACGGGCAGGTCACACCGGTCGAGATGGCGCGGGTGAACTTGCAATCGGGGTAGTTCGTGCAGCCGATGAAGCGACCGAAGCGCCCACGCTTCTCGATGAGCTCGCCGCCGTCGCAGCTCGTGCACTTCTCGCCCGTCTTGGTGTCGCCGACGAGTTTGATGGTGCCGTCGTCCTGGCGCTCGAACTCGCTCGTGAACTTGCAATCCGGATAGTTCGTGCACGCCACGAAGCTGCCGTTCTTGCCAAACTTGATGACGAGCGGAGCCGCGTCTTTCGGGCACTCGAGGTTGGTCGGGACCTCCTCGCGTTTGACGTTGCGCATCTCGGTCTTGGCCGTCGCGAGCGTCGTCTCGAGCTTGCCCCAGAAGTCGCCCAAGAGCCCCTTCCAGTCGACCTTGCCCTCCTCGACCTCGTCGAGCTGCTCTTCCATGCCGGCCGTGAAGTTCACGTCGAAGAAGCGGGGGAAGCTCTCGACCAACAAGTCGGTCGTGATGGTCCCGAGCTCCGTCGGCGCGAAGCGCGTGTCCTTACGCTTCTCCGCGTACTTCTTGTCCTGGATGGTCGAGATGATGGCGGCATAGGTCGACGGGCGGCCGATGCCCTTCTCTTCCAGCTCACGCACCAGCGTCGCTTCCGTGAAGCGTGGGGGCGGCTGGGTGAAGTGCTGCTTGCCGTCGATCTTGAGCAGCTTGAGGATATCCTTGGCCTCGAGCTGCGGGAGCTGCTCTTCCTTTTCGCCCTCCTCCTCGGGGTTGTGGGTCTCCTGATGGACCGACGTGTAGCCGTCGAACTTCAGGATCGAGCCAGTGGCGCGGAAGTAGTGCTTCTTTGGGCCTTCGATGTCGACCGTGGTCGACGCGTAGATGGCCGGCATCATCTGGCAGGCGATGAAGCGTTGCCACACGAGCTTGTAGAGCTTGTACTCGTCGTCCTCGAGGAAGGGCCGGACCTTCTCGGGCGGCAGCTCGAGCGTGGTCGGGCGGATCGCCTCATGGGCGTCCTGCGAGCGGGCCTTCGTCTTGAAGACACGCGGCTTCTCGGGCAGGTACTTGGTCCCGTACTGATTCGTGATGTAGTCGCGCACCTCGGTCAGCGCGTCGTCCGAGATACGCGTCGAGTCGGTACGCATGTAGGTGATGAGACCGACCGCGCCGTAGTCCCCGATCTCGCGTCCTTCATACAGACGCTGCGCGACGGTCATCGTGCGCTTCGCCGTGAAGCGCAGCGCACGGGCCGCTTCCTGCTGCAACCGCGAGGTCGTGAACGGGGCCGGCGGCTCGACCTTGCGGTCGCGCTTCTTGACCTCGGACACCGCAAAGGCGCCCTTCTTGACGGCGTCGACGGCGGCCTTGGCCTCGTCGCCCGAGACACGCTCGGCTTTCTTGTCGCCGATCTTCTGCAGCTTGGCCGAGAAGGCAGGCGGCTCCTTCGCCTCGAACTTCGCCTCGACGGTCCAGTACTCTTCGGGCTTGAAGGCGCTGATTTCGCGTTCGCGCTCCACGATGAGGCGCACCGCGACCGTCTGCACACGTCCTGCCGACAGTCCGCGCCGGACCTTGTCCCACAGCAGCGGGCTGACGTTGTAGCCGACGAGGCGGTCGAGGATACGGCGCGCCTGCTGGCTGTTGTACTTGTTCTCGTTGAGACGAACCGGCGCTTTGAGCGCGGCCTTGATGGCCTTCTCGGTGATCTCGTTGAAGAGCACCCGACGCACCTTCTCCTCGGGCACCTTCAGCTCCGAGTAGATGTGCCACGCGATGGCCTCGCCCTCGCGATCCGGGTCAGGGGCGAGATAGACCATGTCGGCGTTCTTGGCCGACTTGCGGATCTCGGTCAGGATCTTCGCCTTACCCTTGATGGTCTCGTATTCGGGCTCGAAGTTCGACGAGACATCGACCCCCATCCGCGACTTGGGGAGGTCTTTGACGTGCCCGACGGACGCCAGGACTTCGAACGACTTGCCCAGGTACTTGGCAATCGTCTTCGCCTTCGAAGGGCTCTCCACCACGACCAATGACTTCCCCACGCGCTACACTCCCCGCCCGACGATCCGATAACGGCCGCCCGGCATGCGCTCCAACAAACCCCGAAGCTCGAGGTCGAGCAATCGCTCGACCAGGCTCCCGATCGGCAAGCCGCTTCGCACGGCCATCGCGTCGAGGTCAAGCCCCGGCTCCGCACGTATCCGCTCGAGAACCATCGTCAGCTCCGCCTCCGCCGCAGGGTCGAGCGCGTAATTACGCTCGACCACCCCTTCATCGAAAGGGGTCACAATGACTGGCCATGGCGCCGGTTGCCCCGTCGCCCGGGTCGGCCACCGCCCGCGCATCGCTCGAACTTCGCTTCCGGTCACCCGCCGGAGCCACCTTTCGAGTCCCTGCCGGCTCGTTATGGGCACGGCCCCATCGTCGAACAAGTGGTGACATCCTTCAGACAAGGCCTCACCGATGGCACCCGGCACGGCTGCGACCGGCCTGCCAAGCGCCTTTGCGGCCCTTGCCGTCGACAGGCTCCCCGAGCGGGCACGCGCGCGCACGACCACGACCGCGCACGCGAGCTCGGCGATGACCGTGTTGCGCGACAAGAAGCGTGGGCGCGCGATGGTGGTCGTCGGCCAGAACGGTGAGACTACGGCTCCTTTACGAGACGCGCGATCGAACAGGTCGACGTGCCGCTCCGGATAGGGATGGTCATGGCCCGCCGGCAGGACCACGACCGTCTCGCCGCCAGCTTCCAAGGCCCCTTCGTGCGCCTCGTGATCACACCCCTCCGCGCCGCCCGACACGACCGCGAAGCCCGCGAGCGCGAGATCACGCCCGAGCTGTCGCGCCAGGGCGAGTCCATAAGGATCGCTTGCACGGGCGCCGACGACCGCCACACGATGCGGCGGCAGCGTGCCTCTCATCGCGAGCGCACTTCGACTGCCCGGCACACCCACGGCGACGAGCCCACGACGGTCGAGCTCGGCCTCGCGCTGTGCTTCTGAAGGAGGTGCCGGTCCAGTCGACGCAAGGCGGTCCAACGCTGCGGGGTCGTGCCGACCAATGATCGGGCTCCCCTCGCCAACCTCGGTCGACTCCCCACCGACCACACGCGCAGAAGAGGTTCCGACCACCTGAGGTGGAAACGATCCGGCGGATGATGCGAAGGGCAGCTCGGGCGTTCGTGATGTCTTCCCCATGATGGGGAGTACCCAGGCCGCATCGTTTTGATCCGTCTTTGATCACGCTTGATGCGGCCAGCCGTCGTTTTTTATCGACCAGTCGTTCAGTTGCCGGAATGAATGGCGATTCAATCAGTCCTTGACCCGGGCGTCGCAGGAGCCTAAAGGGGTCTGGTCTATCCTGGTCTGGGGCCGAGCAGTCTTCGCCCCCAACAAGAGCACCCAAGGAGTTCGCCCATGGCCCCCGGAATCCGGAAAGTCGCGGTCCTCGGTGCAGGCGTGATGGGAAGCGGCATCGCCGCTCACCTCGCATCGTGCGGTATTCGCGCGGTCCTGCTCGACATCGTTCCACCCAACCTCACCGACGCCGAAAAGGGTGATCGCAAGGCGCGTAATCGCTGGTCGCAAGGCGGCCTCGACAAGGCCCTCGTCGCGCGCCCTGCCCTCTTCGTCGACGCGGCGGCCGCCTCGCTCATCGAGATCGGCAACCTCACCGACGACCTCGAGCTGCTCCGCGGCTGCGACTGGATCGTGGAAGTCGTCAAAGAGGACATGGCGGTCAAGCGTGACCTCCTGGCCAAGGTCGAAGCGCACTGGAATGGCACGGCCATCGTGACCTCGAACACCTCGGGCCTGTCCATCGACGGCATGCTCGAGGGTCGCAGCGACGCCTTCAAGAAGGTGTTCTTCGGGACCCACTTCTTCAATCCCGTGCGCTACATGCACCTGCTCGAGGTCATCCCGGGCACGCAGACCGACGCCGCGCACATCGACGCCTTCGTTGGCTTCGCGCGTAAGATCCTCGGCAAGGGCATCGTCTTCGGCAAGGACACTCCGAACTTCATCGCCAACCGCATCGGCGTGTACGCGATGATGAAGACCATCGGGTCCATGCGTGAGCTCGGCTACACCCCGGAAGAGGTCGACGCCATCGTCGGCCGGCCGATGGGGCGTCCGAAGTCGGCGGCTTTCCGCACGGCAGACGTCGTGGGCCTCGACACCTTCGTGCACGTCTCGCAGAACTGCTACGACAGCCTGCCCGATGACTACGAGCGTGAGACCTTCAAGATCCCGGACTTCCTGGCCGGCATGGTCAAGAAGGGTTTCCTCGGTCAGAAGACCAAAGGCGGCTTCTACAAGAAGGACGGCAAGCTCATCCAGACGCTCGACCTCGACACGCTCGAGTACCGGGAGTCAGCGGAGCCCGACTTCGCGAGCCTCAAGAAAATCTCGAAAATCGAGGATGTCGGTGAGCGCCTGAACGCCATCATCGCCGACGACTCGCGCGCCGGGAAGTTCGCGTGGCACGTGCTCGCACGCACCCTGGCCTACGCCGCGAACATCGCGTGGGACATCGCCGACGACATCCAGAACATCGACCGCGCGATGAAGTGGGGCTTCAACTGGGAGCAGGGCCCGTTCGAGGCGTGGCAGGCGCTGGGCGTCAAGAAGACGGCCGAGCGTATCAAGGCCGAGGGCCTTCCCCTCCCCGCCTGGATCGACAAGGCCATCGAGGCTGACTCCTTCTACAAGAAGGACCCGGTCACCCCGACCTTCATCGTCAAGGACGGCAGCTTCACGCCCGAGAATGACATCCCGGGCAACATCTCGCTCTCGCGCCTCAAGGCCCAGGGCAAGACGGTCGAGAAGAACCGCGGCGCGACCCTCATCGACATCGGTGACGGCATCGCCTGCCTCGAGTTCCACACCAAGATGAACACCGTCGACGTCGACCTGACGACGATGCTGAACACCGCGTGTGACATCGTCGAGCGTGACTTCGACGGGCTCGTCATCGCGAACGAGGCGGAGAACTTCTCGGCTGGCGCCAACCTCATGATGATCGTCATGCAGGCCAACCAGAAGAAGTTCGCCGACATCGAAAAGGTCGTCGAGGCCTTCCAGAAGACCATCCAGCGCCTGACCTATCTGTCCAAGCCGGTCGTGACCAACCCGCACGGGCTGACGCTCGGCGGCGGCTGCGAGATGGCCATGGCGGGTAGCCGCATGGTCGTCGCGAAGGAGACCTATCTCGGCCTCGTCGAGGTCGGTGTCGGTCTCATCCCCGGTGGCTGCGGCACGCTCAACCTGTTGAAGCGGTTCTTCGCTGACGCGCCGGCCAAGGTCGACCGCAACATGTTCGACTCGCTCGGCCGCGTCCAGCGCGCCTTCGAGGCGATCGCGATGGCCAAGGTCGCGACCGGCGCGGGTGAGGTCTTCTCGCTCGGCTTCGGTCGTCCCCAGGACGAGATCGCGATGAACCAGGACACGCGTATCAACGACGCCAAGCGTCTCGCGCGTTACCTCGCGGACCGCGGCTACACGGCGCCGCGCCCGGCCAACAACCTGCATTTGCCGGGCAAGAACGGGGCCGCGGCACTCCAGCTCTTCACCTATGGCATGCAGCTGTCGAGCTTCATCTCGGAGCACGACAAGTTGATCGCGGACAAGCTCGCCAACGTGCTCTGCGGTGGTGAGACCGACGGGCGCAACCCGGTGAGCGAGGACAAGATCATCGAGCTCGAGCGCGAAGCCTTCATGAGCCTTCTCGGCGAACCGAAGACCATCGAGCGCATGCAGTACATGCTCATGAACAACAAGCCGCTCAGGAACTGATCGGGGTCGGGGTCGGACTCTCGGCGTGTGTCGCCGGGAGTCTTGCCCAATCGAACAACCGCAGAATCTCAAAGGAGAATAATCATGCGTGAAGCTGTCATCGTCAGCGCGGTTCGGACCCCGGTCGGAAAGGCCAACCGCGGCGCCTATCGAGATGTGAGACCCGAAGACCTCGGCAAGGCGGCCCTCCAGGGTGCGCTCGCTCGGGTGCCGGGCCTCGACCCCCACGACATCGACGACGTCATCGTCGGATGTGCGATGCCCGAGGGCCAGCAGGGCCTCAACATGGCGCGTATCATATCGGTCTACTCTGGCCTCCCGGTCAGCGTGCCGGCCGAGACCGTCAACCGCTTCTGCAGCTCGGGTCTCCAGACCATCGCGCATGCGGCCGAGCGTATCATGTCGGGCATGGCCGACGTGATCGTGGCGGGCGGCGTGGAGTCGATGTCGGCAGTGCCGATGTCGGGCCACAAGCCAGCCCCTCACCCCGGCATCGTGAGCGAGCAGCCGAGCATCTACACCGGCATGGGCAACACGGCCGAGACCGTCGCGACGCGCTACGGGATCGACCGCGCCAAGCAGGACGCCTTCGCGGTGGCGAGCCACCAGAAGGCGCTCAAGGCCATCGCCGAGGGCAAGTTCAAGGACGAGATCATCCCGTACGGCACGCTCGTCGACGACGAGGGGCCGCGCGCGGACACCTCGTTCGAAGGGCTCAATGCGCTCAAGCCGGCGTTCTCCCCCAAGGGGAGTGTCACGGCGGGCAACTCGTCGCAGGTCTCGGACGGCGCCGCCTTCTCGGTCGTGATGTCGCGCGAGAAGGCCGAAGAGCTCGGCGCGCCGATCCTCGCCATCTTCCGCGGCTATGTCGTCGCCGGCTGTGAGCCGGACGAGATGGGCATCGGGCCGGTCTTCGCTATCCCGAAGCTCCTCAAGAAGACCGGGCTCACGCTCGCCGACATCGACCTCTTCGAGCTCAACGAGGCCTTCGCTTCGCAGTCGGTCTACATCCTCGAGAAGCTCGGCATCGATGGCACGAAGGTCAACGTCAACGGCGGCGCGATTGCGCTCGGCCACCCCCTCGGGTGCACGGGTGCCAAGCTGACGGCGACGATTATCCACGAGCTGCGCCGTCGCGGCGGTCGCTATGGCATCGTCACGATGTGCATCGGCGGCGGCATGGGTGCGGCCGGTTTGTTCGAGATTCCGCAGAGCGCGTAAGAAGCATGTCGTGGGCCTGAGGCCCGCGTTCGTTGATTGATGATCCCGCCGAGGACCTGTGCCTCGGCGGGATTTTTTTGTGGGTGCGCAGCCGCGACGGATATGACAGCGCGGGCGGAAGCGTCGCTGCTTCAGAGATTCGTTGGGGGGTCTCAACCCAATGAAATGAAAAAGGGGGGCCCCCGAAGTTGCGCGTTCGGTCGGATGCTGCAACCTTGGGTTGTAGAATCACCTCTATCGAACGGAGCCGTCATGTTCGAGAATGCAGCTGTTGGAGTCCTCTTCCTCGCGCTCGCCTTCGGCATTGGCGCGGCCATCGGTTGGTATCTCTGGGGTTCGAAGGCCAGGAAGGCCCTCGACGAGACGCGCGACCTGCAGTTCGATGTCGAGACGCAACAGCGCAAGGTGAGAGCGCTCGAGCAGGTTCAGGCAGACTGCAAGCTCGAGTTGAACGCGCGCTCGCAACGTGTGACCGAGCTCGAGACCGAGGTGGCGACGCTCAAGAAAGCGGCCTCGGACCCTGCTGCGCTCGCCCGGCTTACTGACGAGCTGAAGACCGCAAAGGCTGCCGCCGACAAAGCGAAGGTCGAGCTCGACGCGGCAGACAAGGCGAAGGCTTCGGCCGAGGCGCGGGCGGTGCTCGCGGAGTCGAGGGCCGAGGACGCCGAGAAGCGGGCGACGAACGGCGAGACGAAGGTGAAGGCCCAGGCCAATGGCGCCGAGAAGGTGGTCGGCGAGGTCGAGGCCTCTGCCGAGAGTGCCACACAAGTCGGCGACGAGAAGGCGCGCATTGAAGCCGAGGCGGCGAAAGCTGAGGGCGCGAAAGCCGAGTTGGCGAAAGGCGAGGCCGAGCTGAAAGCCAAGGCGGCCACCGAGAATGCGGCGCGACTCAAGGCGGAGGTCGACGCGGCGAAGGCCAAGGCCTACGCGGAACGCGCGGGTCGCCTCAAAGCCGATGCCGAGGCAATGAAGTCGAGGGCGGAGGCCGAGGCCGCGAGAGCCAAGGCAGATGCGGAGAGGGCCGCGAAGGTCAAGGCGGACGCGGAGAAGCGCAGCACAGCCAGCGCCGAGGTCGAGGCGTTCGTCGAGACTGCGGAGGAGGCCGCCGACCCGGGTGCGGAGGTCGAGGCCAAGGCGGACACGGCAGCAGAAGCGCACACGGAAACCGATACGAAGGCCAAGGCGGACGCTGATGCAAAGGCCAGGGCCGACGCCGAGGCGGAAGCCGAGGCGGCTGCGAAGACCAAGGCGGACGCCGATACAAAGGCCGAGGCCGAGGCGGCAGCGAAGGCAACGGCGGACGCTGATGCAAAGGCCAGGGCCAACGCCGAGGCGGCAGCGAAGGCCAAGGCGGACGCTGATGCAAAGGCAAAGGCGGACGCTGAAGCAAAGGCAAAGGCCAAGGCGGACGCCGATGCAAAAGCCAAGGCCAAGGCGGACGCTGATGCAAAGGCCAAGGCGGACGCAGACGCAAGGGCAAAGGAGGAAGCGGGCGCAAAGGCGAGGGCTGATGCGGAGGCGAAGGCGAAGGCTGACGCGGAAGAAGCGGAAGCAAAGGCCAAGGCGGAAGCGGACGCAAAGGCGAAGGCTGACGCGGACGCAAAGGCGAAGGCTGACGCGGACGCAAAGGCGAAGGCGGAAGCGGACGCAAAGGCGGAAGCGGAAGCAAAGGCGAAGGCGGAAGCGGAAGCAAAGGCGAAGGCTGACGCGGAAGAAGCCAAGGCCAAGGCGGACGCGGACGCCAAGGCCAGGGCGGACGCCGATGCCAAGGCCAGGGCGGACGCCGAAGCGGAGGTCAAGGCCAACACCCCGCCGCCGGGGATGCCCGAGGCCTACTTCAAGATGTTCGGAACCAAGGTTCCGATGGCGAAGAACGGCGAGAGCGATGACCTCGTCGGCGGTATCAAGGGCATCGGCCCGGTGACCGGTAAGCGACTGAATGAATTGGGCATTTACACATTTGCCCAGATCGCCACCTTCGACCTCGCCATCCTCGAGAGGGTCATCGAGGCGGTCGGGGCCATGCCTTCGAAGGTCTACAAAGAAGACTGGATCGGCCAGGCCAAACGAAAGCTCAGCAGCAGCGGGTCGCGGTCGTCGGGCGACTCGCTCTCTTAGCGCTCACCCATCGCCGTTACTGATACGTGCGTTTGGATACACCCTGGACGGGTGGTCTGGTGGCGTGTACCGATGCGGGCATGGATGACGCTCTCGCCAAGAAGATCGACCGGTTCAGCGCGCTGAAGCTCAAGATGCCCTCGTCGGAGCTGCCGCGTTGGACGCTCGCCCAGGCCTACGAAGAGGCGCAGCGTTTCTCCGACGCGCGCGACGAGTACGCGGCCCTGGTCGAGCTCAAGCCGGATTATTGTCTGGCATGGTTGCGGCTTGGAGCCTTGTATCTCGGGCCGCTCAACGATCACGAAGCAGCGCGGCGCGCGCTCACCGAGGGCAAACGGCTGGCCGTCGAGCAGGGCCACAACGCCCCGCGCATCGAAGCCGACTCGTTGCTCCGCGAGCTCGACGGCAACGACACTGCCGAGGACGACGACGAGGACTGGCCGGCCTGACGTCACGAGGAAACGTCGGCGAGGGTCCTCAGAGCGCCGGAGCCAGGGCCGTCGGGCCTGCAGCCCATCCAAACGTCGGCCCAGAGGCGTTGGCGGAGGGCGGAGAGGCCCGAGCGATCCGATCACGTCGCATGCGTTTCCATCCCCATCTGGTGTCGGAAACGTATAGCGACGTCTGAGGAAGTTTCAGCGATGGAACGCTCCGACATGCACGCTCGGTTGACCTCGGGATCACGCGCGCGGTAGGTGGGGTCGCCTCAAGCCAAGGAGAGGGGCATGACGACGCCGACGCCTGCATCGCGTACTTCGTATCGTCCACCCGAGGGCCGCCCGACGAGCCCCCACCTGCCGTTTGGCGACCGACGCGACGCCCCCTGGTACGGGCAGAGCATCGTGTCCGTGCGGCAATTCGCGCCGGTCGACCTGGCCTATGTGTTCGGCGTCGCGCACGAGATGCGTGAGATGGTCGGGCGTGTGGGCAGCTTCGACCTGCTCAAGGGCAAGCTGCTCGCCAACCTCTTCTACGAGCCCTCGACACGCACGGCGAGCTCGTTCATGGCGGCCATGCAGCGCCTCGGCGGCACGGTCATTCCCATCAACGAGGTCCGTTACTCGAGCGTGTCCAAGGGCGAGACCCTGGTCGACACCATCCGCACACTCGAGGCCTACGCCGACTGCATCGTCCTGCGCCACCATCAGGTCGGAGCCGCCGCCGAGGCAGCCGCATGCGCGAGGAAGCCCATCATCAACGCGGGTGATGGCGTCGGAGAGCACCCGACCCAGGCGCTGCTCGACCTGTTCACCATCGCCATCGAGCTCGACCGGTTCTCGCCCAGGCGTGGGCTCGAGCTCGACGGGCTGACCGTCACGATGCTCGGCGACCTGCGTTACGGGCGCACGGTCCACTCGCTCGCGAAGCTGCTCTCGCAGTTCGACGTGAAGCTCAACTTCGTGTCGCCCGACATCCTGAAGATGCCGACCGCCATCACCGATGAGCTCACGGACAAAGGTGTGCGCCACACATCCCACGCGAGCCTCGAAGGGGTGCTGGGCGAGAGCGATGTCGTCTACGTGACACGTGTCCAGAAGGAGCGCTTCGAGGTCGAGAGCGACTACCTGTCGGTGAAGGACGCCTACGTCATCACGCCCGAAACGATGAACGGCGCGCGTGACCGGATGATCCTCATGCACCCCTTCCCTCGTGTCGGTGAAATCGCCCACACGGTCGACGAAGACCCCCGCGCTGCCTACTTCCGGCAGATGGAAAACGGGATGTACGTGCGTATGGCACTCCTCGCGATGGTTCTCGGAAAAGCTTGATATGAATACGTTTATTACGCGCCTCGAGCAACGCATCAACAAGATCGGGGCGCCCCTGTGTGTGGGGCTCGACCCACGCCCCGAGGAGATGACCGGAGCGGAGCGTTACCTGCTCGCGAGTGAGCCCGAGGCCGCCCTCATCGCACACGGTGAGCGCCTGCTCGCGGCGACGCGACACCAGGCCGCCGCCTACAAGCCGAACATCGCCTTCTACGAGGCCCATGGGGCTGCGGGGCTACGTGCCCTCGAGCGCCTCGTGCCGCGCCTGTCCGAGGTCGCGCCGGTCATCCTCGACGCCAAACGCGGCGACATCGGGTCGACGGCGCTGGCCTATGTCGAGGCCGTGAAGCGGCTCGGCGCCGAGGCCGTGACGCTGTCGCCCTATCTGGGCGAGGACGCGGTGGCGCCGTTTCTCGAAGCCGGGCTCTTTGTGTTCCTGCTGGCACGCACGAGCAATCCATCGGCGGTCCTTCAGGACGATGGGCTGGTGCCGATCTGGTCACGCGTCGTCACCGCATCGCAGGGCTGGGCGTCGGCCCTTGCCCACCCCGGGGCGCTCGGCTTCGTGGTCGGTGCCACTGCGCCTGACGTCCTGGCAGAAGTGCGGCGCCTGGCACCCGACCGCTGGATCCTGGCGCCCGGCGTCGGGGCCCAGGGCGGCGAGGTCGAGGTCGTCATGAAGGCCGCCGGGTCGCGGGTGCTCATGCCGGTCTCACGCGCCATCAGTGGGGCACCCGATCCAGAGGCCGCTGCGGCGGCGTTCGTCACCTCGATGTCGGCGCCCTCGCACGCGTCGCATGACGTCGCCTCGACGGGTTCCAGCAGCATGACCGAGCGCCATCGCGCGCTCGTCGATGGGCTCTTCGATCGGGGCTGCGTGCGCTTCGGTGAGTTCCGGTTGAAGTCCGGGATCATGTCGCCGATCTACCTCGACCTGCGGCGGCTCGTGGCCTTCCCGGACCTGCTCACGCTCGCCGCGCGGGCCTACGCCGAGGTCATGGCGACGCTCGACTTCGACCAGATCGCCGCCCTCCCCTATGCGGCGATGCCGCTCGGTACGGCCGTGTCACTCCTTACCGGCAAGCCCATGCTGTACCCGCGGCGCGAGGCCAAGGACTACGGCACGCAGGCTGTCATCGAGGGTGTCTTCGAACCCGGCCAGAAGGCGCTCGTGCTCGACGATGTGGCGACGCGCGGCGACAGCAAGGTCGAAGCCTTCGCGCGACTCGAAGGTGCAGGCCTCGTGGTGAACGACGTGCTCGTGCTCATCGATCGCGAAGGCGGCGCACGTGAGCTCATGGCCCAACACGGCAAGTCGATGCACGCCGTCTTCGGACTGCGCGAGCTGGTCAGGTGCTGGGTTGCGAGCGGCCGCATCGACGCCGATCAAGCCGGGGCCGTCGAACGTTTTCTCATCGAGTCGGCCTGACACGATGTGGCCTCTCTTGAGACCGCTCCTGTTTTCGCTCGACCCTGAGCGGGCACACAACGTCGCCCTGAGAGGGCTGCAATTCGCGGGTGCGGTGCCTCCGCTGCGTGGTCTCCTGCGGCTCTTGTATGGGGCCCCGACCCGACCGGTGCCCCTCTGGGGCAAGACCTTTCCCAACCCGGTCGGGCTCGCTGCGGGATGGGACAAGGACGGGCTCGCGATGCGGGGCTTGCCGGCTCTCGGCTTTGGACACATCGAGCTCGGCACGGTTACGCCGCGACCCCAACCGGGCCAGACCAAGCCGCGTGTCTTTCGGCTGAAGGCGGACCAGAGCGTCATCAACCGCATGGGATTTCCCAGTCGCGGAGAGGACTTCCTGGCACAACGCCTGACTCGTAGACCGACCGACGTGATCGTCGGCGTCAACCTCGGCAAGAACAAGGACACCCCGAACGAGGACGCGCTCGCCGACTATGCGCGGCTTGTCACCCGCTTCGCACCCCTGTGCGATTACCTCGTCGTGAACGTGAGCTCGCCCAATACGCAGGGCCTTCGTGACCTGCAGCACCGCGACGGACTCGAACGACTCCTGCGTGGGCTCGTCGCCCATCGAAAGGCGCTCGGCAGCGACCAGACACCGCTGCTCGTGAAGCTCTCGCCCGACCTGTCGGACCAGGCACTCGATGATGCCGTTGGGGTCGCGGTGGACGCCGGCCTCGATGGCATCATCGCCACGAATACGACGCTCAGTCGTGAGGGGCTCAGCTCAGCCGCGAAGACCGAAGCTGGGGGCGCAAGCGGGGCTGTCCTCACCGCGCGCTCGATGGAGGTCACACGCCGCATCGTCGCCCTCGCTCGAGGGCGCCTGCCCTTGATCTCGGTCGGTGGCATCATGACCCCAGACGACGCCAGGGCGCGCCTCGATGCCGGGGCCGCCCTGGTGCAGGTCTATACGGGTCTTGTCTATGCCGGCCCGAGCCTCGTGAAACGAATCGTCAGGGCCCTACCCCCGACTCCGTAGGGACACGAAGCAGAACCAGGCTCAGTAATAACGGTAGCGCGGGCCGGGCGCATAACGAGGGCCGTAGTACCGCCCACCGGGCTGGTAACGCGGGCCATAGTATCGGGCGCCAGGTCGATATCGCGGGCCGTAATAACGGGCGCCGGGTCGATACTGAGGTCCGGGCACGTAGCGCGGGCCGGGCTGGTACTGCGGGGCATAGGTGGGCGGTTGGTCGTAGTCGTCGGTATCGTCGGTATCGTCGGTATCGTCGGTATCGTGGACGCCATCGGCCGCGTCACCATCCGGCTCGACGTCGTCAGCGGCCGGGTCGTGAGCGGCCTTGTCATCATCGAGCCCCCGATCGGCATCATAACGTGTGTCGGGGGTCGGCGGAGCCCACGGGTCCTCGAGCGCCTGAGTGTCGGGTGACGTGTCGTCGCTCGGGGCCACGTCGAAGGCGGGCTCGGGCGGCACTTGAGGGAGCGTCGGAGCGGGCTCCTCGTCAGCCTCGGCGACCCGCTTGCCGGCACCATTGGACTTGAACGAGGTGGCATAGGTCATGACGCAGGTCGTGCCGTAGCCCGGGTGCGGACCGCAGGCGACGCCGCCGAAGAACAGCTCCTGCGTGAGCAGGATATCGCGGTGGCCGCGGTCGGGAACACCGTCGTCGACGAGCAGCCCAATCACGATCTCCTCGGAGTCGGTCGGCCCGAACGCGATGTTCTCGGCCACCATCCCATCCCAGATTCCATGGCGCCGGGCGCGTTTGTCGGGGCCTCCGCCGTCGCTGCCGGTATGGCCAAGAGCACCCGTGCGACCGAGGTCACGCGCGTGGTCGGCAGCGGCCCGCGAGAGGCCTTCAGCGTGGGCGAGACGAGGCAGGCGCTTGGGGGCACGCTCGAGCACGGCGATGGCTTCATCGAGCGCGGCGACGCCCTCCTGGGTGAGGATGGAGGCCTGGCCTTCGCGATGGATGAGCTTGCCGCGATAGCTGGGGCGAAGCTGGATGAGCTTCTGGGCGTAGCCGCGTGGGTCCTTGCGGAGCAGGTTGGTCTCTTCGAGGATCGCTGCCTCGAGTGCGCTCAATGAGCGGCCCGGCGAGTCCTGGCGGGCGGTTGGCGCCGCGTCGCCATCGGCAGGTCCACCAGGCTCGGCTGACTCCGCATCGATGAGCGGGCAGGTGGCCTGAGAGTCGTCGGAGCCCCCCACCGGGTCGTCCGGGTCGTCGGTCGCAGGGTCGACCCGATCGAAGTCGTCGACGTACTCGGCGTCGTCACTCGGCTCGGGGTTGGCAAAGGTCGTTGTGGGGACGAGGACGGCGATAACTATACAGTTGGCAACGGCAAGGCGCAGCATCGGACACCTCCAGGCCGGCGCCGACGGCCGCCCCTGTCCCGCATTCAAAATAGCTGGTATCGTCCTGCGGCTCCGTTCCGAGGGGAGTCGATGGTGAGCAAGAACCAGGGCCAGTCCGAAGAGGATGATGAGGCGACGGGGGGACAGCGATCGTCCGCGGCCTCACCGCGTTCGTCCCCCGGCACCGGCCCGACGACCCCCGAGGGCTCGGCCCCAGCTCGCCCAGGGCCGGCAGCTCCGCCGGCGCCGCGCCCCGTCCGCCCGTCGACGATCCAGCCCCCACCGAGCCCGGCCCCTCGACCGCCGCCGCGACCATCCATGACGGCGATCCCGCGCCCTCCGGCCGCGTTGCCACCCTTGGCATCGACTCCTGCCCAGGCCGCGCCCGTCGCACCAGCCGCACCAGCCGACTCGAAGTCGACCGCGACGCCTCCCTCGCGCCAGGTGCCACGCCCCCCGACAGCCTCACAGCCCGCGATGTCCGCGCGCCCCGAGCCAAAGAAGCCGGCGGCAACCACCACGCCGGTGCCCCAACGGCCGCACACCGGTGTCCCCGTCAAGGGTGGTGCCGCGCGTCCAGCGAAGGCGTCGAGCGTCGACATCGAACCCGGCCAGCTCTTCGCGGGTCGTTACCGCATCGAGAAGCAGGTCGGCCGCGGCGGCATGGGCGCGGTCTACCTGGCCGAGCAGGAGCCCCTCGCGCGTAAGGTGGCGATCAAGGTCCTGCATGGCACGGCCGACGAGACCATCGTCGCGCGTTTCCAACGCGAGGCGCGCCTCATCGCGCAGCTACAGCACCCGCATATCGTCGGGCTCATCGACTTCGGCGAGGACGACGGTCGGCTCTTCCTCGTTATGGAGTACATCGACGGCGAGCCACTGACGAACGTCCTCAAACGTGAGGCTCCGCTCCCACCGCGACGCGCTTGTGAGATCGCCCTGCAGATCGCCGAAGCCCTAGCCGTTGCTCACGATATGCACGTGGTGCATCGCGACGTGAAGCCCGACAATGCCATGGTCATCAAGACCGCGGGCGGCCAGGACTTCGTCAAGATGCTCGACTTCGGGGTCGCCAAAATCAAACGTGAAGGCGACGCGCAGAATACCATCGAGACCAAGGCCGGCCTCATCGTCGGCTCGCTGCGCTACATCTCCCCCGAGCAGGTCGAGAGCGGCGACATCACCCCGGCGACCGACCTCTACTCGTTCGGATGCATCCTTTACGAGATGCTGACCGGACGGCGGGTCTTCGAGTACCCGTCGCCCGCGGACTGCGCCATCGCGCACCTGACCGAGAAGCCCAAGCCGATGACCGTCGACAAGCAGCCGCTCGTCGGTCCGATGGTCGACTTCGTGATGCGCTGCCTCGAAAAGAAGCAGGGCAAACGACCGGTCGACGCGCGTGAGGCGTTGAAGGTCCTGATGGCCTGTCGCGACGACCCGGCGCGTATCGTCGGCGAGGCGTCCCCTCAAGAGGAGCACACCGTCGCAGTGGTCGCAGGTGGGCTCGACAAGGCGCAAGGCGCGCGCACGATGGAGGTCCAGCCCGCCCAGATGCCAGCACAGACGCCGGCCTCGCGCCCGGTGCCGAGGCCCGCGACCGAGACGTCCATGGGGGCCGGAGGGATGCCCGACCTGCAGCTCCGAAGGCCGAGCGGAGCGCACCGCTTCGACATCGTCGGGGGCGCTTCCGGAGCGCTCGAAGGCCACACATCTACCAACTACGAAGGTGTTCGCCTGCTCGCGAGACAACCGGCCCACGGCGCGAAGAATCGCTGGTGGTTGTGGTTCTTGCTGGCGCTCGTCCTCGGTGGCGGAGCGGTCGCTGCGGTCTTCATCGCAATGGCCAAGGAGGGCGAGCCCCCCGGGTCTGGGACACCTGATCCCATCGGGCGAGAAGGGGCGGCGCCAGTCCCCGACCCGCCGGGTGAAGCCCCCGTGAAGGCCACGACCGCGGATACGACCACGCCGGCAGTCGCGACCAGTGAGGACGCCGTAAATGGGCAGGACGGGCAGAACGGGGCGCCAAGCGGCGCGGCCGCGACCGACACACATGGAGCCGCGACCGATGTGACGGCGGCGGCTTTGCCAGACCTCGAGCTCGCCAAGGGTACTCGCATCGTCACGGAGCCCTCGGGCGCGGATGTGCTGCGCGACAAGAAGCAGATCTGCAAGACCCCGTGCATGCTCCCGTGGAGCATCGACGAGAAGCCGCCTCTGGTGAGGCTGACCCTGCCGGGACATATCGACATCGACCTACAGCTCGTGCGTGGCGACCACGGCTCGGAACAACGCTTCCAGCTCCGGAAGAGCGGTCGCTGAGGCGAACGTCCGAACGCCCAGGCCGACGACGCACGACCGGGGAGCCAGCAACCCGATCAGGCAAAGCCCCCGCCAGCCCTCGACTCAGCGGGCGGAGAGCTCGAGAGCGATGGCTCGAAGGACCTCGAGGACCTCGTGGTACGAGGGCGAGCGCTGCGTCAGTTTTTTGCTGAGGCTGACCTTTGCCTCGTCCCGATCCTGAAACAGGTTGAGCTCGGCCGGGACTTCGCCCGACCGGGTCTGCTTCGTCTTCGCGTCGGGGAAACCCGCCTTGAGGATGCCGTCGAAGAGGATCTTTCTCAGGTCGCGGTCGATCATGCCGGTCGCGGTGTGGCGATCGGCCGCCGTATGCGTCTCGATGCGGCACTCGCCGTTGCCCCAGAGCGACAGCTCGTGGCGCCCGCCGTCATCGTCGACCTCGCCGTCGATGAAGAGGAGCTCGAGATCGTCATCTCGGTTTTCGAGATGTCTGGCCCAGAGGTCAGCGCCATCGCTGCGCTTCTCGGGGCGGGGAGGTTCCATGTCGTCGGACGTGCCACGCACGATGCGGAGCCGGGCGCGACCAACGACGATGACGTCGCCGTTGCGCAGGGTCTCGTCGCCTTCGACGGCCTCGTCGTTCACGAAGGTGCCGGTCTCGGACTTGAGGTCCTTCACGAGCAGGACACCTTCGTCCCACTCGAGCTCGCAGTGCTCGGCCTCGACCGCGCGTGCCTCGATGTTGATCTCGCAGCCCTTGCTGCCGACGGCCAAGCGCTTTTCGCGCTCGCCCATGATGACGCCCGTGAGCTGATTCCGGTTGTCGCGGTAGACGATGTAGTAGTTGGGCTGGCCCGGATCGAGCTCGTCATCGGCCCAGTCGTCGCCCCACTCTTCGTACTCGGCCTGCGCGATGGCCTTGTGCTCGACGAAGCTGACCCGCAGCTCGAAGCGGCCACAGCGTAGGACGTCACCGTCGTTCAAGACGCCGCGGCGGATCCGTTCGCCATTGATGAAGGTGCCGTTCGACGAGCCGAGGTCGCGGACCTCTACCTCTTCGTCTTTCCAGCCGATGGTCGCGTGTTTGCCGGAGACGGACGGGTTGTGGACCTTGAGGCTCGCGCCTTCGCGGCGGCCGACGAGGACCGGATCACGATCACGCTCGACGCGGATCTCAGCGTCGGCACCGTCGTCATCGATATAGAGGAGGTAACAGGCAAGATGCGCCTTGGCGGACGCAGTGGGCGCCGGAGCGGCCTTGACCGGCTCAGGCTCGGGCAGAGCCTTCGAAGGCGCTGGAACGGCGAAGGCGTCGAAGCCGTCGTCGTCGTCTTTGGAGTTGAAGAAGTTATTGGCGTCGAAGCCGCTCTTCTTCTTGGGAGGCTCGGCGGCCGGCGCGGAGAACGCATCGGCCTTGGGCTTGTCGCCGCCGCGTCGCGAAGGCATCGGTCCGTCGAACAGCGAGTCGAGGTCGAGGTCCTTACCGCCCTTTGGTTTGGCGGGCACCCCGCCGCTCCCACCGCCATGGGTGGACTCGGCAGCCCAGTCACCGCCAGCGTCCCGAGATGTCTTGCGCGCCGAGGCTGCGGGTTTCTTGGCGGCCGGCTCGTCGAGTAGGACCATGACGCCGCCACAGTTCACAACGGTTCCGACCTCGACGCGAGAGCGGGTGAGCTTCTTGCCGTCGATGTAGGTGCCAGCGGTGGAGCCCTGGTCGGTGACGACCACGCTGCCGTTGGACCAGGTGAACAGCGCATGCCGACGGCTCACGGAGGTCCGCGCGACCCGGATGTCACATTCCGCTACGCGACCGAGCATGACGGATGGGCGATCGGGGCCGATCTCCACACTGTGCTCTTCGCCTTCCTCTTCCCAAACGAGTTCCATCGACCCTCGTCCGTCGTCATGGTCCCGGCTCCGTGCGCGGTCCCGACGGTTCTCCCCGTGGCGTGGCCCACGGTGGTGTTGTGTGGTCTTTCCCTGAAGCGGTCCGACCCGGCGGCATTGCCGCTACCGGGGGATTGTGCGGTCAAAGGCGCGTGCCCGTCAACCGGTGCGCAGAACACGGAGATACAGGGCTCGAAGAAGGACCCTCAACCGCCCGGGTCGAGGCGATCGCCGACGCTTCCCCCATCAGTCGGGGCTCGGTGGGCCCTCGTGGCGCGCGACCAGGGCCTGGGCGAGCTCGAGGACGCGGGCGCGTAGCCAGGGGGGCGAGAGGACTTCGCAATAGCCGCCCCAGAAGAGGACCTGGTTGGCGAGCTCGGCCCCGTCGGCCTTGAAGGTGATGTCGACGCCACCGTCTTCGCGCTCGGTGACCTTCTGGCCCGTCATGAAGGGGCGCTCGAGCGCGTAGACCTTGGACCCGACGGGGACACGGAGGTGGACCTCTTCGGGCTGGCCGCCGCCAGGGGTGAGGCCGAAGCGGTGCTCGAGGAACCGCGACGGATCCCATTTTCCTCGGGTGGGGTAGTCGAAGGTCTCGTCGTGGTGGGGTTCGAGCTCGACGATGCGGTCGATCGACAAGGGGCCGATCTTGCCGTTCTTGAAGGTCACAAAGACGTAGAGGCCGCGTCGATAGATGGCCAGGGTGAGCGGCTTGATCCGTTCGTGGAGGCGGGTCTCCGGAGCGTTGGGGTTCTGGTATCGAACGGTGATGCAATACGAGAAGGCGATGGCCTGCACGAGCTCACTGACGAGCGGGCCCTGCTCGTCGTAGCTCTTGGAGGGCTCCTGCACTAGGTGGAAGCGGCGCAAGAGCTCGCTGTCGGTGGCCTCGACCCCATCGGCCACGGAGGCCAGCTCGTGCTCGAGGTGGTTCATCGCGGCGCCGAGCTCGCTTGGGCCGAGCAGCGGCTCGAGGACCTCCTTTCCGAGGAGGAGTGCCAGCCGTTCGAGCAGCTTCACCTCGAGGCCGGTCATGCGCCACGACTTCTCGATCTTCCAGGTTCGGTCCGGGTCCGTGGTGTCCTCGGGATAGGCCGAGAGCGGGACGCCGTGTCGGCTCAGCGCATCGAAGTCATCGCGCGCGACTCGGCGCTCGATCTGAAGGTAGCGGGCCACGTCTGCGGTCTGCGCGAAGCCCTTGCGCATCAGATAGTGCAGGAGCTTCAACCGTCGCGACCACGCATCCTTCATGAGGACTCCTGTGTGTCTGTCTTGTGATCGCTGAACGCATGGACAGTGCGCCGCGGACGACGTCGTCGACCCTATCATCGCTTCGTACTTCGCAGAAGGCCGCCCAACCGGCTGCCTGCGCGAACGTGCGGAGGTGGACGATGAAGGTTCAGAGCCATACAGCGCAGCGACGGGCGCGACTCATCCAGCTCGAGAACGGGTCCCTCCAGCGTCCGAGACGACCCGATGAGCGCACGCATGGCAGGGCCTTTGTCGAGCAATGGCTCGTGTGCAGCGCGTGGGGTGAACCGGCCGACTGGGAGCGTCGGGCGCGGGCGTGGCCGCGTTCACCGCATGACCTGTCATCGCGACGGCTGGCTTTCGAGCTGGGTCGCTTGAGAGCGCTCGGGCATGCCTTTGGGTTGGGGGAGAGCTGGGAGTCGATCGAACGCGGCGACTTCCTCGAGCTCGTGACCCCGACCGTCTCGGCGCGCGACACGAGGCGGCCTTCGCCGTTTGTGGACTGGTATGTCGAGTGGGCGATGCGGTTCGCGAGGGAGCCGGAGTCGTGGCTCTCCTACGCTCGGTCGAACGGGATCATGACTACGACCGGGGACGCAGGGGAAGAGGGCGTCCGAGTGCTCATCCGGCAGCTGTTGACCCGCCCGACGACGGACCGTGGCCTCGTCTACACGTGGCGCGACCAGCTCGCCCAATGTGTACGCGTGCGGCTCGCCCGATCGAACCTCGTGCTCTACGAGGGTAGCGGCCCCTATCACGCAAGCGCCTCGTGCGTCGGCGAAGTCGGTCGGGCGCTGGCGCGGGTCATCGAGCCATGCATGGAGTTCCTGGGTCGTTGCATCGACCCGTGGGGGGCCGGCATTCACGACGACGAGCTCGCCGGGGTCTTTGGCTACCCGTGGCAACGACCCGACGTCTTCCCCGACGACTGAGGTCGCAGCGGGCCCGACCCATGAGGGCCTGAACGCGCGCTACTGGGAGGGGCCGGAGTCCTCGGTGTTGGCGATGGCAGCAAGCGAGGCGAGCTTGCCCTCCGTTTCGCGCACCGAGGGCGGCTCGTAGGGGCGTCGTCGCATTCGCGGCGCGGTGGCACCCGGCCCACCCTCGTTCGTCACCCCATTTGAAGGATCATCCAGCGCGTTCAAGGGGTTCGCCCCGGTGTCCCTGGCCTCCCCCAAAGGCTCCTGCGAAGCATCCGCGCCGCTTGATGCACTCTGGGCGGCGGGCCTGGGCGGGGTCTCCACGTCGAGCCAGTTCTCGACCGTCCGGGGCGGCGGCGGGGGTGTGCGGGGCGCGGCCCGAGCTGGGCTCGGCGGGGCATCGAAGAAGCTCTTGATCGTGGCCTGGGCGGCGCTCGTCTCGTGGGTCGAACGACGCTTCGCAACGTCGGCGATGAGCGGCCACCGCGCCTGGGCCGCTATCGCGTCACCCGTCTCGGTGGCGGATTGTTGGGGCGCCTCGAAGCGAAAGGGAGCAACCGATCTGGGCGCAGGCGACGGTTCACTCGGGCGGGTCGTCGCCTTGGAGTTGTTCGCCGAGGGCAGGTGCTCGGGGCGGATGATCTCGGTGGGCGCGTTGGGGGTCGAGCCCGATGGCGCGTCGGGGCTGAACCATGACAGCGGGGACTTCGGCGAAGGCTCACGCCCCGCATGGGCGGAAGGAGCGAAGGCCTTCTGGATGGCTTCACCGCCAGCCTTGTCGGGGCCGAGGTCGACGGGTCGTGTGTCAGGAAGGCGTGGGCCGGTCTTGAGGTGGAGCAACTGACCGCCGCGGTTGCCGGCGCGAGGACGGGGCGATTCAGCCTGCATGGACACGAGGTCACGGGTAGGGACGAGCTTACGCTCGCGGCGGAGACTGGTCGCAAAGGCGTCGTGGAAGGCCTTGCGGAAGACCGCGACACTCTGGTGGCGCTGGCGGTGGTCGTGCGAGATGGCCTTGCGTAGGAACATCAGCCGGGCGGCGTCGATGTCGCGGTCGACCGAGGCGCGTGCGACCGGGTCATAGGCGGGGTCGAGCTTCTCGTTGATGAGGACGGCGCGCTCGGCCGAGAAGGCCGGGCGGCCCGTGGTCATCGCCAGGAGCAGGAGGCCCAGCGCGTAGAGGTCGGTCCATGGGCCGATGTCGCGGCCACGTAGCTGTTCCGGCGCCATGTAGTCGAGGGTACCCATGACACGCTGGGTGTCGGAGCTCTCTGCGATGAACTTGGCGAGGCCGAAGTCGAGGACCCTCACGAAGACGTCGTAGCCGGCGACGCGCTGCAACATGAGGTTGCCGGGCTTCACGTCGCGATGGATGATCCCCTTGTCGTGAGCGGCTTCGAGCGCGTTCAGGACCTGGTCGACCACGGCGATGATATCCGGCTCCGGTAGGGTCAGACCGTGTTGTCGGTGGTCGTCGAGGGTGCGCTCGAGGGTCTCGGCGTCGGTGACGAGCTCGAGGACGAGGAAGGGGACGTCGCCCTCGAGGCCGGTCTTGAGCAGGCGCACGATATTCGGATGGGAGAGCGAGGCGAGCGCGTCGGCTTCGGACTCGAAACGTTCGACGAGGAGCTGGTGACTCCTGGCGGCGGTGGCGCTGGTGCCGGGGGGGCGCAGGCGCTTCAACGCACCTTGGAGGGGACGTGTGCGCAAGGGCAACTGCAGGACGTGGTGCACATTGCCAAAGCCGCCCGAGCCAAGGACTCCGACGACGAGGAAGCCGCCTACCACGCGGCCGATCAGGGGATCATCGAGCTGCAGGTCGGTTGTGTGCGAGATGGGGATGAAGTGGTTTTTGCGCACGCGGCAGACGGGTCCGTCGCACGGGTTACCGGCTGGGCCTGCCTGACCACAATGGATGCACCTCCCATCGATCATGTGGCGGAACCTATCACGCCAAAACGTTCACCGCTAACCACACCTGCGGTGTATCGAAGGGCGAACCCTCCCTGTGTTTGGCTTGCGACCGACGAGTCCTTGGTCCACAAGGGCGACCATGGCGGCTTCGAAGACCGGTGGTATTCCCAAGGGTGGACGCAAGAAACACGCAGCGGTGATCGCCGATCGGCTCGCCGCTGACCGACCCAACCCGGTGGTCGAGCTCGACTTCCGGTCGGCCTGGGAGCTGCTGGTGGCGACCATCCTGTCGGCGCAGAGCACCGACAAGATGATCAACACCATCACACCCGAGCTCTTCATGCGCTGGCCAGGGCCTGAGCAGTTGGCGTCGGCCGACCTCGAGGCGGTCGAGGAGGTCATCAAGTCGAGCGGCTTCTTCCGGCAGAAGGCGAAGACCATCGTCAAGGCGGCGCAGGTGCTCGTCGAGCACTTCGGCGGCGAGGTCCCGACCGAGCTCGATGCGTTGGTGACCGTGCCAGGGGTCGGGCGCAAGACAGCCAACGTCGTGCTCGGCAGCGCTTTCCGGATCGCCAGCGGCATGGTCGTCGATACCCATGTGACGCGGGTCGCAGCGAGGCTCGGGCTGACGACCGAGACCGACGCCGAGAAGATCGAGGCCGACCTGTGTAAGGTCTTTCCAAAGGCGGCGTGGATCGACACGAGCCACCGCCTCGTCCTGCACGGACGTTACGTGTGTAAGGCCAAAGCCCCGGCGTGTGGGGCGTGTGTGCTGGGCGACGTGTGCCCGGCTGTGGCGTGAAGTCCACGCCGCTCACCGGGTCATTCGAACTTGATGTCGTCGATCTGCAGAGTGCCGGGGTCGGCGCCACCGGGTAGGAAGCCGTCAGCGGTAGGGGCCACAGCGAAAGGCTGAAAGACGAGTCCGCGGGCGTCTGAACGGACGGCCGCAAGCGTCGGGCCGTTGTAGCTCTGCAGCCAGGAGGGTGTTCGCGCAGTGGCGAGCGACAGCTCGAAGCGAGTCGGCTCTGGTGAAAGTGCGACCTCCCAGCCGTGGCGCGCGGTGGCCCCCATCGTGTCATAGCCGGTGCAATCGAGTGTCACGCGCAGGGTTCTGAACTCGGAGGCCGACGCGATGAACGAGAGCTTGGTTCGGGCCCTGAGGTCGCTCGGGCCCTCGCGGAAGCGGAGGGCGGCGTGGGCCCAGAATCCGTAGGGCGTGGTCGAGTCTCGAAGGACGTAGGTGATGCGAAGGTCGCGCTCCCCTGTGAGCGCGTGGCCCTCCTCGACGTCGTACTGGATGAATGACTCGGGGTTGTGCTCGAGATAGACGCCGAGCGCCATCTCGAGCGGGTCGTGGTCTTCGAAGGTCGTGGCTCCGTAGTTCTCGAGGCCGGCGACGAAGACCTCCGAGCCTGCGCGGAGCTTGACGAGGCGCTGGCGCAACAAATCGACATTATTCCGGATCTGGGCGACTTCGGCATGGAAGACAGCAACCCCTGGGCCCTTGGGGTCCGCCGCGACGTACGGGGTGAGGAGCGATTCGTACCAGTCGATGGCGCGCTCGGTCACTTGGGTGGTGGCCGAGAGGGGACCGGCCAGGAGCTCGTCGAGGGCGGCGTGATAGGAGGTCAGGTCCTCGGCGACGGCGGCGATGAGCGGGTCGCAGCCTGGGGCGAGAGCGCCAGCGACGTCGACACCGTGGACCGCGAGCGGATTGCAGTTGTTGGGGCGGACGGTCCAGTGCGGCACGAACGCGAGGAGGGAGGAGGTGGCCCAGGTCTGGTCCATGTCCCAGGGGATGAGCGCGAAGTAGCGGCGCTTCTCGATCTGGTACCAGTAGTAATTGATGTTGTTGCAGGTCGTTTCGCCCTCACGACACAAGAGTGCGAGTGCGCTGTCCCAGCCGTTGATGGCGTCGAGCACGGCAAAGTGACGGGCGACTTGATCGAGGTCGACGAAGGGCTCGGCGGCGAGGCGGCGTTGGCCTGGAAGGGCCGCCTGCAACTGGGACGCGAACTCTATGAAGGCGTCGTGCTTGGACGGGTCGGCGACCTCTTCGTTGGTCTGGAGGGCAAGGTCGTAGTCCGTGGCCCTTGTGGTGACGGGCCAGATCCCCTTGTAGAGGTTGCCGTCGCCCCGGTCGGGCCAGCGTTCGTCGGTGAACCGACCGTCGACCTCTTCGACCATCGAGTAGAGGCCGTGGTCTTCGCCGTTGATGGATACGGTGGCCCAGGAGTGGCGTGGTCCGATTACGCCCATTGCCTGAAAGAGGTCGTAGGACAGGCGCTCGCGGATCTGGCTGGCGTCGCGGCTCATCGCGTGCAGGTTGAGGCGCTTGAGGCCAAAGAAGCGGCGGTCCTCGTCGTAGTGCGAGAACTTCACCTTCAGGCTGAGCTTGCGACAGCTGAGGTTTCCGACGGCGTCGACGCACCCCAAGAGCGTTCCAGAGGCGCCCTTGAACCGAAGGCCGACCCGACCTGCGGGGGCACCATCGAAGGTGAGGGTCGAAGCCTCGTAGGTCTCATCCAGCGCGTGGCTCTCGAGCCACTCCCATCGGTCGGCGGGCAGGGTGAAGGCGAAGTGGGGGACCTGGCGGACCTGGAAGAGGTCGGTGGCCGTCGTCCCGAAACGGAGCGGAGCCTCGGTCGCGACGTCGGACCGGGCGTCGGCCGAGCTGTCCGATGCGTCCGATTGGCGCGGCGGTGGGGCCGATTCTTCGCAAGAAGAGGCAGCGACGCTGGCGACGAGGCCGCACACGTATAGGGCCAGAGAGAAGCCGGTCCGCGTTCGGCTTCCTGCATGACGGGAAGGGTGATGCATGGTCTCGATGCGCAGCACCGTTGGGCAGGTGCCTGCGCGTCGAGGCTAGAAAGAACGGAACTAAATGTCTAGACTATAAGGTAGGACTTTATCTGAGCGGTTTCTGACATCGACCGCGTTTTGTACGGTCTTGGCGAAGCGAATGGGTCGAAGCGTGCTCGTCCAATACGCGACACGCTGGTGTCAGATAGGTTTTTTGCTGGCGTCATTCTGCGCCGAATGAATCAGCGTCGCAGATAGGTCGAGCTGTCGATCAGCGCTGGGTCGGGGAAGTAGGACCACATGAGGGCGCCGCCTTCGACGGTATCGATAAAGGACGGAAGCTTCGTGGGGTCGATGACCTGGCATCCCCAGGAGAGGCCCATCCGGTCATAGGTCGCGACGAAGGACGGCGTTGCATAGCTGTCGCCGTGGACGACGATGGCGCGATTTCGGACCTGGTCGTTGAGCCCGGGCTCGAGGCCGTCGAGCCGCATGGAGAGGCCGTTGAGCGATGAGTCGTAACGACCGGCGGTCCGCATGAGGCCAAGACTGGATTGGTGAGAACCCTCGATATTCGAGAAGGTGTCGGCGAAGCCAGGGTCAGACTCCATGGCCGATCCCTCGCCGTGGGTGACCCTTTCGGCGAACAGCAGCGAGCCGTCGCGCAGGTCGAAGGTCCAGAGCCGCGGGTGGACCGAGTGCAGCGAGAAGTCGATGACGGTGTACTCGAGGCGCTCGGTCTGCTTGTTCTTCCAGGCATGCTCGAACGCGGTGAGGCCGAGCGACAGCACTTCGGCGTCGAGGCCCGAGGACTCGAAGTCGGCGGCGCGTGTCAGCCCGAGTGTGAGCGTGAACTCGCCGGACTTGGCGCTGCCTGTGGCCGATACCCAGGAGTCGACCACGACGTAATAGGTGCCTGCACCGAGGTAGGCAGCGGCCGTCGTATGGCCGCGATCGAGGCAGGTGTCGGGGCTCAGGTCGGCGAGGATATGGACATCGACGTCGACGCCCGCGGGCTGGTCGTCGAGGCTTGCGACCAGGAGACCGTCGTCTGGAAGCTCCACACGATAGACGAGCTCGGGGCCTGACTCGTTCGTGGTCGGGGCGCACGAGTAGCGGTCGATGGTGCGGGTGCCAAACGTGGTGTCGCGGCTGTCGACGAAGGGGAAGGTCTCGACACAGATGAGGCCGTTTTCGCAACCGTCTGTCGGGTCGGTCGGGTCCGTTGGGTCGGTCGGGTCGGTCGGGTCGGTCGGGTCCGTTGGGTCGGTCGGATCGGTCGGTCCGGTCGGGTCCGTCGGGTCGGTTGGCGTGACGGGGTCGGTCGGACCTGTCGGTTCGGTCGGTCCGGTCGGGTCCGTCGGGTCGGTTGGCGTGACCGGGTCGATGACGTTGCCCGACTGTGCCGTCGCGGTCGGGGCCAGCCGGTTGGTCTGCGCGGTGAGCCGTTCCGTCGGAGCGTCGTCACAGCCGATGATGTGCGGCGAGAGGCAGAGCAGCGGGACGACCGCGACGAGGGTACGGCGAAGGCATGGGGACACCAGACGCATAGTGACGCTCCTCGAGAGACTCGCGGGGGCGGAGCATGCCAAAGGTCCCACCAGAGACGCCAACGAAATCGTGACGCCTCGGTTGTTGTTTGATTTGTTCCGTCAAAACAAAGCATTACACCACCCAACCAGGCCAGCCGAGAACACGCGGTGGCGGCTGCGCAAGACAATGGGCACCTCGACATGCGTGACGTTTGGCACGAGTTCATCTATGCGAGCCGCATGTCGACCGAACACACGATCGTCTCCCTCACGCCCGCCGTCTTCCATCTGCCCGAGCGGGTCAACGCCGTGTCGCGCACTTACGGCAAGAACCCCATCGTGCCGCGTGGCCCACGCTTCGCGCCGCTGCTCGCGCGCGTGCGACATGGCCTCGTCGATGCCCTCGGGGCGAGGGAGACCCACGAGGCGATCCTTCTGACCGGAAGCGGGTCGACCGCGATGGCCGCGGTCCTCGGGTCATGTCTCTCGCGTGACGAGCGCCTGCTCATCATCCGCAACGGCGCGTACGGCGACCGCATCGTCGAGTTCGCCAAGGCCATCGGCCAGCCGTTCGTCGACTACGAGCTGCCCTACGGACATCGCCCCGACCTCGACAAGGTCGCGGCCCTGCTCGACGACGTCGAAGCTGTGGCGATGGTGCACGGCGGGACCTCGACGTGCACGTTGAACCCAGTGGCCGAGGTCGGAGCGCTGGCCAAGGCCAAGGGCAAGAAGTTCCTCATGGACGGGATCAGCTCGCTCTACGTCGAGCCGATCGACCTCGCCGCGTGGAACGTCGCGGCCGTCATGGGCTCATGCAACAAGGGCCTGCACAGCCACCCGAACATGACCCAGGCCATTGTCCGCAAGGACCTTCTGGCCGCGATGGAACACATCCCGAGCCGCACCCCGAACCTCGAGCTCTACAAGACGTGGAAGGCCCAGGTCGGTGGCGCGCATCCGTACACCATCGACCCGATGAGTGTCCTTCAGGTCGAGGCCGCGCTCGAAGCATTGAACGACGAAGGCGGCGTTGCCGGGCGCCACGCGATCTATCAGGCGCGGGCGACGCTCCTGCGCGCCGGCTACGAGCGGCTCGGACTGACCATCGCGCGTTTCGAGGGGCAACCCCTGCAGTCCATCGGGACGATGCTCGAAATCCCCAAACAGACGAGCTACACGAAGCTCGCGGACGTCCTCGCCAGGACCGAGGTCGACGGCCGCGTCTTCGAGATCTACTCCGCCCAGGGCAAGCTGTCGGGCACCTACTTCCGCTTGTTCCACATGGGCGACTACCCGCTCGACGCCTACACGAGCTTTCTCATCGCGCTCGAGAAGGCGCTTGCCGCCTGAGTCCGTCAGGCGACCGCCCCGCTCCCGCTGAAGGGCCGGGAAGGCTCGTTCGAACGGTCCTATCTGTCTTCAAACGTTTCATCCTATGTGGTGCCGAAACGTATTGGAGACGTCAGAAGCCACACCCGAGGACACCTGAAGGGCAAGGGCGCGATGGGTCGAGCACGCTGCAACGGGTTGTGACGTTGCAGTAAGGTGAGCGGTCGGACGCGACCGGTGGAAAGACCGTCGTGTTCAAGAGCTCGGGCCACGGAGCGAAACCCGGGTACGTGCCACACGCGTAGACCGTGACCTCACCTTCGACCTCGGCGGTGAGGGTGAAGTAGCACATGTCGGTCGCGTAGCGCATGCTCGCCAGATAGGTGAAGCCCAGCCCCTGGTAGAATCCGCCCGAGACATCGCGGCACGCGTGCATGCCACAGATGAGGCAGTCGAAGGCAGCGTCGTCCAGGGGCGTGGTCGCCGTGTCGAGGCACCCACAGTCGCGCTCGTTCGCAATGGAGATGTCGCGGCAGCGGTCAGCGACGGTCGGCCCCGCGATGACCTCGGCGTCGGGCCCGTCGGTGTCCAAGAGGTCAGTGGCAACGAAGTCGGATTGGAGTGTGTCGACGGTGACCGCGTCGCCGTCTTCGAGGTTCGAAGAAGTGCTGTCCGAGCATGCAGCCGCCGCGAGTGCGAGGACGCTGAAGATGCTGGCGGTGGCGATGGCGCCGACCTGTGCGCCGAGTCGAGCTGGTGGCATGCCGACCTCCTGCAGAGGGGATACGCGCTGCTTCGTTGTCGAGGCAAGCGCAGGAGATCCCAAAGAGTCTCGAACCCGAGCGGCGCGGCCAATGCAGCCAGGTCAGCGGATGGGTCCAAGCGCTGAATGGGGGTGGATCGCTGCACGGAGGCGCAGGCCGCGGTGAAGTCCGTGGAGCCAGTGGTCAGGCTCGAGGACCATGAACGGACACAAGTCCGCAATGACCCGGATGCCGGCGTCGCGCGCGCGCTGAATGGCGGCCGGGGTGGAGCTGGCGGGACCGGCGCCCTGATGGAACCACAGGTCTCGCACCTTCGAGGCGATGGCGTCTTCCACGATGGCCAGGGCTTCCGACGCAGGCGCAATGACGAACACCGGGCGCTGGGCGAGGTCGGGGATTTCGGCCAGAGCGGCGTAGGTATAGGGCGGGTCCGACGCGTTGCGGTTGACGCCGACGACGTCGATACCGCGGTTGGTCATGGCGGTGGCGATCTGGCGGGAGAAGGAGCGCGGCTCGCGTGAGAGTCCGACGATCACGACCTTGCCCTGGGCGAGAAAATCCTTGGCCTGGGCGAGGTTGTCCGGCGTTTGGACGGGCTCGCGTGAGGCGAGCGAGAGGGCTGCCAGCGTCAGCTCAACGAGGCCGATGGAGAGCATGAACAGCTGAAGGCCAAAGAACCCGATCATCACGAGCTGGGTGACAAGCCAGATGATGAGCGTCAGCGCGGCCAGTGCGGCGAGTTGCATGGCGCGTGGATGGCGCGCGCGAAGCGAGATGGCCACCGCCAACTGCGTGCCACCGACCACGAGTCCCAGGATGAGGCCGGGCAGCGTGAAGTCCGAGAACGGTGTGCCGGCGAGCATGGCCACCGTCCATCCGAGATGGCGACCGTCCGGGGCGATCAGCATGAAGCTGGCTCCGAAGGCGGCGCCCAGGGCGACGAACCAGGCGATGATCTCGACGGGTCGACTGAGCCGCGGGCGGAGGCCCGGGGTGACGATGGACGTGTTGGAGCGTGGAGACATGATGTGAACTCCCGACCTTCCCGGTCCTGCGATCAGGTGGTGTACGTGCCGTGGTGCAGCAACAGACGTGCCACGAATACCGGCGTTGCGAATGGCCGCAATGAGCCAAGTCCGGGCGCCCATTCGGCGATTTTCGCCCGCTCCGGCGGGCGCGACGTCACACCTGGGTGTGAGAGGTGGCTGACAGGAAGCGCTTGACCCGGACGTGCCGAGGCGCCAATAGCGGCGCGTGGACCGGACTTCTACCCCAGAGCAGGCCCTCGCGGCATCGACGCCGCCCGCAGGGCTCACGCCTTTCGCGCGGGCGTTGTGGCAGGGACCTGCGGCAGACGCTTTGCTTGCGGCAACGGTGGCGCAAGGGTTCAGCCCGGAGGTCGCCCTCGCAGGTCTACGGGCGGAGCTGGCGAGCTGGCGGTCCGACGAGCTTGAGCGACTCCTGGTCGAGGTCGAATCGCAACGTGAGCGATGGCCATCGACAGTCTTGATCCTGGCGGCCCGAACGCTGCCGGCCTCGGCCATGCGACAGGTCCTGTTGGCGCGGGCGCTTGGCGCGCGTGTCTATCTGAAGGCAGCCTCGGGTCAGGAGGCCCTGGGGGCGGCGCTGATGATGGCGGACCCAGAGGTCGTCGGGCTACCGTTCACGTCGGACGACCAGCGGGCCTTGGACGAGGCGATTGGCAAGGTCGAAACGGTCGTGGTGCTGGGCTCGGATGCGACCGTCGACGCGGTTGCGGGGCGGGTGCCCGATGGGCTGGGGTTCGCGGGGCATGGGCACAAGGTGTCGGCCGCCGTCGTCACCGACGAAGCGAGCGACGCGGAGGTCGAAGGGTTGGCGCTCGACCTGCTCGCTTGGGATCAAGCGGGGTGTCTCGCGCCGCAAGTGATCTGGTGCGCCCTCGACCGCGAGCGGCTGGCGAAGCGGCTCGCCGCGGTCGTGGCCAGGCTCGAGGGTGGGCTGCCGCTCGCGGCCGGGTCGGGGTCGGCGGCGGCAGTTCGACGCGAAGTCGTGACGTTGGCGACGATGCTTGGAGAGTTGCCCGTCGCGACGGCCACCGCGGTCATCGCGACGCACAGCCAGAACGAGTTCCGCTCGGCGCCAGGAGCGCGCGCGTTGTGGGTGGTCCCATTCGATGCCGATGCCGTGGCGGCAATGGTGCCGCACTTGTCTTCGTTGTCGGTCGTCGGGCCTCTGCCGATGGCGGTTCCGCCGAGTGTGCGGATATGCCGACCAGGAGAGCTGCAACGGCCTCCGCTCGATTGGGAGCAGGACGGACTACATCCCCTGCGTTCTTTGCTGGTCGCGCGGCGCACCGGTTAGGCCATCGCGTTATCTCGATGCTCGAGATGCTTGACCATCGAGTAATGGCTCGCCTCAAGACGGCTCTGGGGTGCCCAGCGCCCGGAGGTAGGCGTCGGTCGTGGGGTCAGCGGGGAAGATGAGCTCGAGGTGAAGGCCGTCGACGGTGACGTCGCGGGAGCCTCCGAACCGCACGAGCGTGGAGAGCGTCGTGAGCTCGGCGTCGCCGATCCGGACACGCGAGTAGAGGACCGGGTTCGGCGCGGCCGGCTGGTGGGGCGGTGCGGCCGCTTCGAGGCGAGTCAGCAGCTCGGCCAGGCGCGCATCGTCGGGCGCGTCGTGAACCTCGCGCCGCAGGCGGGAGATCGCGTCCCAGACGAGCTCGTTCCAATTGACCACGAGCGACCTCAGCGGCCCGAGGATGAGGTCGATGAGGTTGGGTGGGTCGTCGGGGTCGATGGGGAGTCCGCCGTGAAACAGCCGCCGAGCGCCGAGGTTGGCATCGAGGATGTCGTACCAGCGATCGAGGACGATGCCGGGATACGGCGCGTGGCTCGATAGCATCCGGTCGATGACGTAGCGGATGGGGGCCAGGGCCTGGTCATCGAGGGTACGTTCCGGAAAGTGGGCGGGGAAGCCGGCGGCGGCGAGCAGCGTGTTGCGCTCCGAAAGAGGCAGGTCGAGGGCGGAGCAGAGTCGCAAGACCATGTCCCGCGAGGGACGCGACCGGCCTGTCTCGAGGAAGGAGACGTGCCGCGGCGGGGTGGCTGCACGGGTGGCGAGCTCGAGCTGGCTGATGCGGCGGCTCGAGCGCCAGCGCTTCAAAGCGTGTCCAAAGAGGGTCGTGTGTTGGACTTGTGTCATGCGGGAACGATAGCGCAGGCCGGGTAATGGCGGCACTTCCCCATCAGGGAATCGAAGTCGCGCAGGTAGGTGGCCACAGTGGCGATGGAGCCGCGACGTGCGGCCCGGTGAGCAACTCGAACCTGGAGACATGCGATGACGACGACGGTGAAGCGAACCATGGTGATCGGCGGAGCAGTGGTAGCTGGCGTGGGGTCGATGCTGATCGTCCTGGGGCTCGTGTGGCCAGACGCGGTGACCTGGCTCTACCGATTGGCGGGCCCGGGGACACACACGGAGTTCGGACCCGCGGCTATGCTGGGAGTGGCGATCTACGGCGGCGTGATGGTGGGATGGGGATCGACGTTGCTGTTGCTGGGCACGGGTCGTCCCTCCGAGCTGGCGGTCGGGCTAGGGGTCGTCGCGTGGTGGGTCACGGACTCGGCAGCGTCGATCGCCAGCGGCTACCCTTTGAACGTCGTGGGCAACCTGGCCTTCCTCGCGGTGTTCGCGCCGCTGTTCATCGCCCTGTTGCGCAGACGAGGCGAGGGCGCCGCGATCGCTAGCGGGTCGCGGACCTGATGACGGTCAAGTCGCGAGCGACGAGTCGGAGAAGACCTCGGCCTCGAAGGCGAGCAGATGGGTCTCTGTTTCCTTGTAGGCGTCTTCGGGCAGGCCCGCCTTCCTGCAGGCGTGCTGGAGGTACTGCTCACGGTTCCAGCCGTACTGGGTCGGGACCTGCGGCAACAACACGCCGCGCCGCGGGCCTCGGACGACATATAGCCCGTGCCGACCGACCTCGACGTCGGCGGGCGCAATCTGAAAGAACGGGGTCAGGACGCTGAGCTCGATGTCGGTCTGCGAGAGCTCTTTGGTGGTGAGTGCAGGAAACCGTGGGTCGTTGGTCGCAGCTTCTATCGCCATCTCGGCGATGGTCTCGTGCAGCGGCCGGTCCGTCTGGAGGGTGCCGATGCAGCCACGCAGATGCCCGTCGAGATGCAGGCTGACGAACGCGCCAACCGTCGGCTGCAGCTCAGGTTCAGGCACGGTGAAGGGGGGGACGGAGCCTCGCGACAGGCGTTGAAAGATGGCCTCGCGCGCGACCTCGAGCAAGCGCAGCCGCCCCCTCCTCGGGATGAGTGGCGTGTTCACGGATCTGGGCGGAGCCTCCGACATGGGCGCATGGCTACCATTGCGGTCGTGCCGCTTCAACTCGGGGCGCACCCCGGTTGTCACCCACAGCAAACGCCTACCAGATGAGCGCCAGTGCCCACTCGGGGGCGCCGAGGCGGCAAGCGCCCTGCCCCACCGCTGTGAGGCAGCGGGCCGGCGTGGGTCCGCAAGCGACCGCCGGTTATGGGGCAGATCGCCCTCGTCATTGCTCCGCAAGGGACCGGCGTGCTAAGCGCGGCCGCATGATCGTACGTAAGTCGAAAGCTGAGTTGGAGAAGATGCGACGCGCCGGACAGGTCGTTGCCGACGTTCACAAAGAGCTTCGTGAGCTCATCAAGCCGGGTGTTTCCACACTCGAGCTCGACCGCGTGGCGGAGGCTCGGATTCGGAAAGCCGGGGCAACCCCCACCTTCAAGGGCTATGCGGCTGGCAAGACGACCGCGTTCCCGGCGTCGCTATGTGTGTCCATCAACGAGGAGGTCGTCCACGGCATCCCGTCGGCGCACCGCATCCTGAAGGATGGGGACCTCATCTCGATCGACTGCGGCGCCACGCTCGATGGTTACGTCGGCGACTCGGCGTGCACCTGGCTCGTCGGCAAGGTGAGCGATGAAGTGCGCCTCCTCGTCGAACGCACACGCGAGAGCCTCTATCGCGGCATCGCCCAGTGCTTTCCCGACCACCGCATCGGCGACATCGGACACGCTGTCGAGACGTACGCCAAGACGTTCGGCTACGGGGTCGTCGAGGACTATTGTGGGCATGGCGTCGGTCGCCGCCTGCACGAAGAGCCGCAGGTGCCCAACGTCGGGATCCCCGGCACGGGCAAGCGGCTGAAGAGCGGCTGGGTCATCGCCATCGAGCCGATGGTGAACCTCGGCACGAAGGAGACCATCGAGCTCGGCGACGAGTGGACGGTCATCACTGCGGATCGCAAGCCGTCAGCGCATTGGGAACACACGATCGCCATCACCGACAATGGCCCGCTGATCCTGACGTCGCGCGGCGATGACCCGCCTGGCCCCTGGCAGAGCGGCACCTCCGTCTACGTTTGATCGAAGGCAGCGTCGCAGGCTCTCGCCCGGTCGTGGATGGCGCTTAACAGGCTCGCATGAATGACCTCGCGCAACGGTTGTCGGCACTCCTGTCCAAGGTTCGGCTCTCGCTCGACACGACGGATCTCGCTGTCGTTTGGGAGGGTCGGCGCTATCCGGTGACCGACCTCTGTCTGGACGACCTCGACGCCCGCGCGATCGACGCGGAGCTCATGGCGGTGGCTGCTGCGTTCGACGCGGCCGTGAAGTACCCAGGACGTCAGGCCCCTGGTGAGGACCTGCGCAAGGGGGCGGCCACACTCTTGCCCAAGCTCGAGCGAGCTCGTTTCGGACGCGCCTATGACGCGGTTGTGCTCGGGCGTGGTGGCGATCTCACCGTTGACGGGCTCTATCGGCGCGACTTCGGGGGAGGTCTCGTGACGGCGTACGTTCAGGACGAGGGGTGGAAGTTCAACTACATCCCGAACGGGCGAGTCGCTCAGTGGGACGCGAGCCCCGATACGGTCCACTCGATCGCGCGTTCAAACCTCTACCATCGCGCCGCACTCGACCACAAAGCCGCGGAAGTCGCGCTCGGCGACGGGTACGACGCGGCACGTGGGATCCTGATCGATGACGTGTTCTTCGATCGGATCGGGGAGCCGGGCTGTGAGATCGCTATGCCCGGACGCGACGTGTTGTTCGTTGGGAAGCACGGAGCGCCGCTTGATCGCGGCATCGTCGCGTTGGCCTACGAGAACTCGAAGTACCCGATTTCGCCGGAAGTTTTCGTCTTCAAGGGCCATCGGGTGAGCGAGCGCGTCACGCTCACCGACTGAATCTGTCGGAATTGTGTGCAACGGACGTCTCGTAAGACTGATGCGGGTTCCCAGGACTCGAATCAGCGCTCGTTCGAGAGGGCGTTTGCGAGTTGATCGAGCTCGGCCTTGAGGGCCCGGAGCTGAGCCATTGCCGCCTCGTTGCCCGGATCGAATCCCGCCTGACCTGCAATATCGCGCGGAATGGATCGTGCGCGGGTGCTGAGTGCACGCCCCTCCTCGGTGAGGCGGATACGAACGACGCGCTCGTCCACGGTGCAGCGCTGACGCGAAATGATACCTTGATTCTCGAGACGTTTGAGCAGCGGCGTCAGGGTTGCCGAGTCGAGCTCGAGGAGGTCCCCGAGCTGGCGGACCGAGACGGCGTCTTCCTGCCAAAGCGCAAGCAGGACGAGATATTGCGGGTAGGTCAGCCCAAGCGGCTCGAGCAGGGGCGCGTAGGCGCGGGTCATGGCGCGGCTCGCCCGATACAATGCAAAGCAGAGCTGGCCATCGAGGGTCGGCACAGCACTACTCGAGCGACGCTTGGGCGTTGGGTCGGTCATGCGCGGTCGGCGAGCTTGAGGTCGACAGCGATGTTGCCACGAGTCGCATTCGAGTAGGGGCAGACCTGATGGGCGGTGGCGATGAGCGCTTCGGCAGCGCTGCGCTCGAGCTCGGGGATGTCGACGACGAGCTCGACGGCCAGGCCAAAACCCGCGCCCGACGGACCGATAGCGACCTTGGCGGTCACGGCGACGGGCCCGGTCTGCAGCTTCTGGAGGCGCGCCACGTGGCTGACGGCGCTGCCGAAACAAGCGGCGTAGCCAGCGGCGAAGAGCTGCTCCGGGTTGGTTCCGGCGCCGTTGCCACCGAGCTCCCGAGGCGGCGCAATAGCCACCTCGAGCTTGCCGTCATCGGTCTTGGCGGTGCCGTCGCGACCGCCAATGGCGGTGGCGGTGGCGGTGTAGAGGGTCTTGGCGAGGACAACAGTGTGGGTCGACATGTCCGTTTCTTCTCCTGCGGGTGACTTCGATGTCACGCGATTAGATAGTGCGCGATTGAATTCGCAGTTACCCGTCGCCCGTCGATTTCTGATCCGGCCTCAAGTCCTCACGAAGATGTACAAATACAAAAGGCCGACGGAGACGATGACGAATCCGCCGAACCAGAAGGCGCCGCTCCCTGTAAACGGTGCGCTGCCTTGCGTCGCTGTGGGGTGACTTGCCAGGTCCCCAGTCGCGACCCGGGGGGGCACCGCGGCTTCCTCCTCGTCAGATGATGCGGGAGACGACGAAGTTGCCCCGGTGGGGCGCGAAGCCGCGGCGCGAGCGGGATTCGCTTGCACGGCCACAGCTCGCGCGGCGCGTTCGGATCGGGCGGAACGCGAGCTCAGCAGCACTGCGACCTTCTCCGACGCCTGGCTAGCGGTCGGACGGCGTGCGGGCTCCGGCTCGAGCATGGACGAGATCAGGGTCGCGAGTGCCGGGGACATCGAGACCTTGTGCTCCCAGTCGAGGCCCCCTCTGGCTCCGATCAGCCGCTCGGCCCCAACGCCTGAGAGTAGCGACAGCGCGGCGGCACCCAGCCCATAGATGTCGGTCGCGGGTGTGGCAAGGCCAGCGAACTGTTCCGGAGCCATGTAGCCAAAGGTACCCGCCACGGTCGAGCCGCCCGCCAGGGAATCCTTGATCGCGTCACGCACCGAACCGAAGTCGATGAGGACGAGGGATCCATCCCGGCGCCGCATGAGGTTCTGGGGTTTGATGTCGCGGTGGATGAGAGGTGGCCGAAGACTCTCGAGGTACGACAGGATCGGCAGAACTTCCCCGAGCACGTTCAACACGTCGCGCTCCGTCGGTCGTTGGCGCGCTATCTCCTTCTCTAGCGACTCGCCGTCGATGAACTCCTGCGCGATGCAGAGCATCATCTGCTTGCCAAGACCGACGGTGAAGGAATCGATGAAGGCTGGGATCTTTGGGTGGCGCAGGCTTCGGAGCACTCGCGCTTCGCGGTCGAAGAGCTCGAGCGCCTTGAGGCTGTCGGCGCGATGGAGCGGGATCTCCTTGATGGCCAGCACAACGTCATCCACCAGCCGTGTGGCTCGATACGTCGCGCCCGTCGCACCTCGGCCCAGCATATGCTCGAGTCGATATCTCCCATCGAGGTGCGGGTCTCGCCCACACACCGCACACGCCTGCCCGATCGCCGTCGTATCACCGCATTGCGCGCACAGCATCGTCCCCCCCGGAGTGCGGCGAGCCCACCGCGATGTTCATTCGCAGGAGAAGGTACCGGGCATGACGATGCCTGACAATACGTCCGGGAGACGAGTCTATCGAGGCTACGCGCCTCGACGCGACATCAACGCTTGTCTGCCTCGTTGGCCTTTTCGCCCTTGTTCCAGTTGCGCTTTAGCCGAAACCAGAAGACGGACCCGATGACGGTCACCACCATGCCGAACGCCAGCATCGGTACCCAGAGGGTCTCGGGCCCGGACGACTCGGGAGCGGCCGGCATGCAACGAAGACAGGGTCGGTCTTGACCGCAACGCGAAGGCGCGCAGAGCCCGCCGGAGCTGTCGGGAAGCGAGCAGATCTCGCCCCGGAACTTCCCCACACATGCTGGGTCGTCGGCCATGGTGGGCGCCGTCGGCTCGGCCGTACGCGCCCCTTCGGCAGGTCCACCGAGGACCGCCAGGAAGAGACCCATGGAAACACCTAGGGCCAATACCAGTACACGGAGGGTCGATCGGGTCGTGCGCATCACGGAGGCACCATCGGCGCCGCTTGACCACACGTCAAGGAAGACCAGCCGCTACGCCACATGCGCTGCGTCACGAGTAGGTGTCGGATGCGCAGGATATGGAATCGGTAGCTCCGGAGTGGTGCGGATCGAGACGTGGTGGCACCCAATCGGTGTTGCGCACCAGACCCCATCGAGGCTTTCTCGCGGGCGGGGCCGATGCTCGGACGGAAGCCTCTGCCCGGTCTCGTCCAGACACTCGAGGGGCGAGTGCTCTGTTCACCTCGGTGGCGCCCAATCGGTGTTGCACACCAGTTCCCATCGCGGCTTTCTCGCGGGCGGAGCCTATGCTCGGACGGAAGCCCCTGCCCAGCCGCGTCCAGGCACTCGATGGGCAGTGCTCTCTGCTCACCTCGATGGCGCCCACTCGGTGTTGCACACCAGTTCCCATCGCGGCTTTCTCGCGGGCGGAGCCTATGCTCAGACGGAAGCCCCTGCCCGGCCGCTTCCAGGCACTCGATGGGCGAGCTCTCTGTTCACCTTGATGGCGCCCAATCGGTGTCGCACACCAGTTCCCATCGCGGCTTTCTCGCGGGCGGAGCCTATGCTCAGACGGAAGCCCCTGCCCGGTCGTTTCCAGGCACTCGATGGGCAGTGCTCTCTGCTCACCTCGATGGCGCCCACTCGGTGTTGCACACCAGTTCCCATCGCGGCTTTCTCGCGGGCGGAGCCTATGCTCAGACGGAAGCCCCTGCCCGGCCGCTTCCAGGCACTCGATGGGCAGTGCTCGGTTCCCTCAGGCCGCCAGCCAGGCTGCCCGATAGCTTCGCACCGGACCGACCAAAGGTTGAATCCGGCGCCTCGGATTTCACGCCTGAAGCCCGTGCTGTTCCACCAGGGCGAGCGGCGCGTCCATAGCAGCCGAGCAGCACAAGGGGTTTGCCTGGGCCGGCACCTATCTGCCTCTCGAGAGAGGCTAGAGGAACGCCTGCAGTGGCGAGCCACCTAGCATTCGCTGAACTCATGGGACTGGCAGAAGAGTCCACTCCAGTGAGCAGGGCTCGGGAATGCGGGATTCGCCGTCGCCTACTGGTGCGGCCGCCGTCTTGCGGATCTTCGTGGCGACTTTACGTGCCGCGCCGGCACCGGGACCTACCTCTGAGCGTCACTGTGATGCTGCGTGGATGAGCACCAGTGAGCTTCGCAGAGGTGCCTCTCAGAGGGCTTCCGGTGAATGCGCGCGAACCTGTCGCGTTGCCAGGTGCAAACAGCGAGTCTGACAAATGCGAGTCACGTCGTGTGCCGACCTGGTTCCGCTGCACCCACTCGGGCGCCTAGCCTGACAATGCGCAAAGCCCTGAAACGAAAAAACCCCGCTCAGGTTGCCCTGAGCGGGGTTTTCGAAAAAGAATCCGGCAGCGACCTACTCTCCCACAGAGGTAACTCTGCAGTACCATTGGCCCTGGAGGGCTTAACTTCCGAGTTCGGGATGGGATCGGGTGGGGCCCCTCCGGTAAAGCCACCGGAAATCGGCATTCCACAGGGTGTTGGGGTTACCTCCCCCCTGCAGACATTATTGGTCGACCTTTCGGTCGGTTGTCAGCCCTGAACCTGGCAATCGCCGGGTCCAGCGCTCGAATGAATCGGTAGAGTCTGCGTGCGAACAACACGCGAGGTCTGAAATTGAGACCTGAAAAACGGGAAACGAAGAGGAGTCAAGCCTCACGGCCTATTAGTACTGGTTAGCTCAACGCCTTTTCCGACGCTTACACACCCAGCCTATCAACGTTGTGGTCTACAACGGGCCTTCAGAAGGGTAAACCCTTGGGAGTTCTTATCTTGAGGTGGGCTTCCCGCTTAGATGCTTTCAGCGGTTATCCCGTCCCGACGTAGCTACCCAGCTATGCCACTGGCGTGACAACTGGTGCACCAGAGGTCAGTCCATCCCGGTCCTCTCGTACTAGGGACAGCTCCTCTCAAAACTCCTCCGCCCACGGCAGATAGGGACCGAACTGTCTCACGACGTTCTGAACCCAGCTCGCGTACCGCTTTAATTGGCGAACAGCCAAACCCTTGGGACCTGCTCCAGCCCCAGGATGCGATGAGCCGACATCGAGGTGCCAAACCTCCCCGTCGATGTGAACTCTTGGGGGAGATAAGCCTGTTATCCCCGGAGTACCTTTTATCCGTTAAGCGATGGCCCTTCCACACAGAACCACCGGATCACTAAGACCTGCTTTCGCACCTGCTCGACTTGTAGGTCTCGCAGTCAAGCTCCCTTCTGCCTTTGCACTCTTCGCCTGGTTTCCAATCAGGCTGAGGGAACCTTTGTGCGCCTCCGTTACATTTTGGGAGGCGACCGCCCCAGTCAAACTACCCACCAGACAGTGTCCGTGACGACGCTTCAGCCGCCCACGTTAGGCATCCAGGAGGACCAGGGTGGTATTTCAACGTTGACTCCACCGATGCTGGCGCACCGGCTTCGAAGTCTCCCACCTATCCTACACAGATCCACCCGAATACCACTGTCAAGTTATAGTAAAGGTTCACGGGGTCTTTCCGTCTTGCCGCGGGTACTCGGCATCTTCACCGAGAATTCAATTTCACTGAGTCCGTGGTTGAGACAGCGGGGAAGTCGTTACGCCATTCGTGCAGGTCGGAACTTACCCGACAAGGAATTTCGCTACCTTAGGACCGTTATAGTTACGGCCGCCGTTTACTGGGGCTTCGATTCAAAGCTTCGTCTTGCGACTAACCTCTCCTCTTAACCTTCCAGCACCGGGCAGGCGTCAGACCGTATACGTCGTCTTCGTGACTTCGCACAGTCCTGTGTTTTTGGTAAACAGTCGCTACCCCCTATTCTCTGCGACCTCTTCTGGCTCGGCTTGTTCAGCTCCACCTCGGAGGCACACCTTATCCCGAAGTTACGGTGTCAATTTGCCTAGTTCCTTAACCACGGTTCTCTCAAACGCCTTGGAATGCTCTTCCCGCCCACCTGAGTCGGTTTGCGGTACGGTCAGCCGGAATGCTCAGCCCGCGACTTTTCTAGGAAGCATAGAATCACTCAGTTTGACTTTC
>OW818691.1:5765000-7435000 GCA_942493285.1 uncultured Myxococcia bacterium | reverse complement strand
CGCGTTCATTGGCGTCCAATATATGGAGAGGTGAGGTCGAGCGATCAGTCGGCTGATGAACAGGCCGGGTCGTTCAGGTCTCGGAATCGTATGACGTAGCCGAAGGTGGGGCTGAAGGAAGAGCCGTTGTCGGCGCCGACGATGAGGCCTTCGTCGCAGGGGGTGTTGGGCCTCCAGGAAACGTCGAGGAGGTATTGGCCGCTGTTGTTGCCGGACCAAGGGGGTGACGTGAAGGCGGGAATCGACTGGTCGACGAAGGTGGACGACCAGGCGGCGGTGGTCGGGCGGTGCTCGACGACAACGGCGTAGGCGGGGCTGCCGATGACGCGGCCTACGACGAGCGCGCGGCTGCCGTCCCCTTTCCAGGCGATGCCTTGCGGGCCGGCCCCTGTAGGGACGGGGAGCGTGCCCATCTGCCAGGTGCCATCGAAGACGTAGAGCTTGTTGCTGCTCCAGCCGGAGACGAGACCATAGAGGCCGAGGCCCGAGGAGGCGTCAGGGTCGGGGCGCCAGGCGGCAGCGCCCGCGTTGCCAAAGCCGGGGGACCAGTTGTTCGGCACGATGGGTGGATCGCCGGCAACGATCCAGGTCTTGGAGTCGGCGCCGTTGAGGCCGTGGGTCGTGATGATGTGGTCGGCGTTGCCGTAGAGCGAAGGCTCGCCCCACATGAGGTCGGAGATGCCGCCGCTGGCGTTGAAGCCGACGACGGGTGAGAGCCCCGTCTCGGGGTGCCAGAGGTAGAGGTAGGCGATGTTGTTGGTGCCGTGGGCGGCGATGGCGATGGTATCGGCGCGGGTCGATTCGGGAGGGGCGATGGACAAGGCGCGGCCCGAGCCGGTGGGAAGGGTGATGGTGGCGATGGTCTCGAGTGCGTCGCCGGCTTCGTTGTGGCGCGTGCGGACGAGTCCGAGCGTCTGATCGAGGACGAGCAGCTCGACGGTGGTGGTGTCGCCTTCGGTGGTTTCGAGGGTGAGGAGGTCGGCGAGCGAGGTGCCGATTTTCCCCACCTTTACGAGAGGTTGGTCGTCGCGGATGACGGCGATGTCGCCGGCGCGGCCAGCGACGAAGGCGAAGTCGCCGGATGGATGCCAGGCGATGCGGATCAGGTCGTCGATGACGGTGATGTTGGTGATGCGTTCGTAGCCGAGGGTGCCCGGTGGGGCCTCGGGGGTGACGGCGTCGGGGGTCGTGTCGCTGAGCGTGTCGGGGGTCGTGTCGACGAATATGTCGGGGAGGTCGGGGCCTGGGTTGCTATCCGTTGTTGCCGTGTCGGTCGGGATGTCGGCAACTGTGTCCGTCGTGTCGGCGGGCGTCGTGTCGACCGGCGAGACGGTGTCCGTTGGGACAATTGTTTCTCGGCTATCAAGAGACGTGTCGGCTGGTGACGTGTCGGGCGGTGTGGTCGTGTCGGGCGCGACGATGTCGATGCCGACGTCGGGCAACAAGGCCGGGACGCAGTCGCCGTCAACGCAGGTGTGGGTTTCTGGGCAGGCCCGTTCGACCGTGAAGGATTGGTCGGCGCCGCACACCCAGACCGTGTTGGTTCGACAGATGGCTGCGCCCACCGTGCAGCGCTCGTCGGATGTGTCGGCGCACCCTGAAAAGCAAAGGGTGTGCGCGAGGATGATGAGGCGCCCGACGGTCGATGCGTTCCGCATGGGTAGACCATCCAACGCAAGGGCGGCCTTTGGCAACGGGCATCGTTCGGGGCGCGACAAGCGCGGGCAGATAGACTTCAGTCGCCCGGTAGGGGCCAGAAGGACCAGACCGTTTGGCCGGAGACGCGACTGGAGACGAACCAGCCGGCGTCGCCGCCGCCGTCGATGTCGACGTCGTTCCACGGTGATGTACCTTGGATTTGGAGCTCAGATCCGCCTGTCCAGGTGATCGGGGTGTTGGCTCCGGCCCCCAGGTTGCCACGTGCTACGAAAGGTCGCGAGGTCCCTCCACTGCCTGTCGCGACCCACCCGAGGATGGACGTGCTGCTGAGGCCGGGGCCGCTTCGCAGATGCGGAACCTGAGTGCCGGCAGCGTCGATGGTCTGTGGGGCACCCCACCCTCCGGTGCCGTCGAGCGCGATGCTCGAGACCTGGAGGCCGCCGCCCTGGACCCGCCAGGCAATGACGTAGCGGTCGGATGTCGCGTCGACCGATAGGTGGTTGATGAGCGCGTTCGTTCCCAGAGAGAGCGGCGCGGCGAGGTCTACGGTCTCGGAGGCGCCGGGCGTCCAGCCGTGTAGCTCGACGTACATGATGTTGCTCTCGTAGCGCGTGACGGGTGCGCTCATATGGCCGTCGTCGCCGATGACACGTACGAGGTTGAGCGGCTGGGAAACTGTGGCGCCCGGGAGTGAACTCACGAGATCGATCTGGTCGAAGGTGAGGTCGGGGCTGAGCGAGCCGAGGCGGGCGGTCGTGACCGGCAAGTTGGTATAGGCGATGACGGCGACATGGCCGGAGGTGTGGACGTCGATAGCGAACGACTCGGGTTGATAGTCGCCGTCCATGAATCCGAAGTCGTTTGCCAGGTCGCGGGTGGTCACCTCGGACAGGGTGGACGGGAGGCCTCCGTAGATGACGAGGTCTGCCCCCTGACTGTGGGCGATGAACTCGTAGGCCTTGTCGTTTTGGACCTTCAGGTCGTGCGTGAGCGGTACGTCCATCGTTTGGATGGAGGGGCGCTGCTCGGCGACGGCCTGGCCCGTGCGAAGGTCGATGAGGCGTGTGAGGTGGCTATTGTTCTCACGGTAGTGGAGGGCGACGACGAGGTGGTCGGCGCTGGCATAGGCGAGCGCGATCGTGTCGAGCTGCGCCATGACCTGCATGTTGTTCGAGCAGGACATCAGCGTCACCTCGCGTGGGTCGAGCTCGACGGTGGCGCCCGGTCTCCAGAGGCCGGCGGCAGCGTCGCGGTGGGCGATCGTCGCGAGGCGCATCTCCGGGATGCTGCAGTCGGTGCCCTGGAAAGGTTGGTCGATGTCGTCGGTGGCCAGGGCGATGCCTCCGGTGGAGGCGAAGGTCGCGACCTGGGGGCGGCCCGTGAGCGTGAAGTCGCCGCCGAGCTCGACCGGGCCAGGGACGTAGGCGACGATCTGGAAGGGTGAGCCGCCGTCGGCGATCACCCGCGGGCCGAGGGCGCCCATCCACTGAACGGTTCCCGAGAGGACCCGGGCGGAGGCGGCGCTGAGGGCGAAGCCGACGTCGAGGTTGGTGCTGAAGCCGTTGGGAGAGACAAAGGGCGTGGCGCACCACGGGGTGTTCGAGCCACAGGGCACTGCGTAACCGAATGTAAAGCGGGCTGCGAGGGTCGTCCCGTCGGTGATGAGGCGTGGCGAGTTCGTCGTGAAGGGGGTTGCGCTGCCGGTGATGAACGCGAATCCATCGATGACCTTGGTGTCGACCTGGATCGTCGGAGGTGTTGTGGCGAAGTCGATGGTCGCGACGTGATAGTCGGGCGGTGGGTTGGTCAGATAGCCGGTGAGCATCGAGTAGAGGTGCGCGGACTTGCGGGCGTTGAGCGCGACCCGCGGCATCGAGCCACTCGAGCTGGCGAACTGTGAGCCCAGGATATCTTCGGCCGCATAGTTCCAGACGACGCCGGGCACGACCTGGGCCGCGTCCAGACCGAGGTCGGCGGCGAGGTAGACGCCGGTCGGATAGGTTTCGTGAACGCCGGTGCGCTCGAGCAGATAGGTCCAGAGGGTGACCACGTCGTCGCCGTCGACGGCGACGCCGACCTGGCCGAGCCAGAAGATGTCTTCGAGGTTGAGGTCCGTGTGGACGGGGCCTTCGGTGACTTCGAAGCCGGTGCCGCGGTCGATGGCGCGATAGACGCGGGGGCCTGGGCTGGGGCTGTAGCTGACGGCTGCGATGGCGCGCAGCGCGTCGCTTCCGGCGAGGTCCCAATAGAACTCTCCGTTGGGTGTCACGGCGGTGACGGACGGCTGCCAGGCTCCGTTCCGGAACGAGAGCACGCGGACCGAGGTGGCGGGGTTGATGCCTTCGGCCCAGGCGATGTCGACGCTGTTGTTGGAGACGGCCGTCTTCACCTCGCCGATGGAGCCCAGGACCTCGAGGGTGGACACGGCGCCGAAGGTGAGGCCGTCGGGTGCCGAGGTGTACGAGAGGCTCGCCCCTCCGCTCGTGTAGTCGACCCATACGAGGCCACGCAGGCCGGATGTCGTGGTGAAGTCGACGAGCTCGGAGTTGAGGATCTCGCCGCCGAGGTTGACGGCGATGTGTGTCGTGATGGGGTCGCCAGCGAGCGGGATGACGGTGCGGGTGATGCGGTCGCCCGCTGACCAGATGACCTCGTGGTCGCCGCTGGGACGGGTCCTTGCGGAGTGAATCGTGGCCGAGGTCGCGACTACGAAGGCGAGCTGGCGCACGAGGCCGCCGGCGGATCGGAGCCACAGGCGGGTCTCGTTGAGCCAGGTGGTGGTCCAGAGGTCGGTGTTTGCATTCAGGGGGTAGGTGGCGCCGACAGTTGTCGCGTCGAGCACGCTGATGTTCCTGGCGTTGAGCGGCAGGCCCTCGACGACGATGAACGATGACGACGTGGGGACGTGCAGTGGGTTGCCGCTGAGGTCGGTGATGGTGGGTCCGAGCTCGAGCGTGTAGGCGTCCGGGGCGAGCGCCAGGTCGGGGTTGAAGACCCAGGCCCCGTCGGTGGCGAGCCAAGCGCCCGCGACCTCGTCGCCAAGTCCGTCGAGGACCTTTGCGGCCGAGAGAGTCGCTGGTGCGATGGGTTCGTTGAAGCGGATCCACACGGTGTCGGTCGTGCTGATCGTGCCGTTGGCGTCCGGGTGTTGACGCCAGCCCCTCGGGGCATGGGTGTCGCGCGGGTCGCCTGATGCGGTGGTGGGTGCGCAGCCGCCGACCTCGCCATCGCCGGTGTAGCCGGAATTACACGCGCAGGTCCGACCCGTTGGGGAGTTGGGAGCGCTCGGTGGGAGGTCGGTGCAGGCAGCGTTGGTGTCGCAGGGGTGGTCGATGCAGGCGTTGACGTTGATGCAGGTCGAGCCCGAGGGCGTGTAGCCCTCGGCGCAGGTCGAGCACGTCGGCCCGGTGTAGCCCGCGGTGCAGGTGCCGCAGGTGGAGGCGGCGGAGGTCGTGCAGAGGGGGCTGGTCGCGCAGTTGGCGATGGGGTTGCAGGCGGAGCATGTTCCGGCGTCGGGGTCGAACCAGGTCCCGTCGGGGCAGGTGCAGGTGTAGGTGTTGGCCAGGGCGTCGGGGACGCAGATGCCGGGGCCACAGGGGTGAGATGGTGCGCCTGCGTAGGTGCCAAAGGGCAGGTCGCACTCGAGCGGGGTGGTGCAGGTGTCGAAGTGGTTGGGGCCGGCGATCTCCCAATCGGTTGGGATGAAGGTGGCGCTCGCGGAGGTGCTGGCGAGTCGGTAGGCAAAGCTTCGTGTGTAATCCCAGGCTGTGCCGGTTCCGATGGTATCGAGCTGGCCGTAAGCGTCGAGCGTCGCGGTGTCGGGGCCGCCAAAGAGGGTGAAGCCACGTGTGCCGTCGAGGAATACGAGGTCTTCGAACGATGCCGTGGCGGGAACCCCGAAGAAGGCCTGATAGGCGGCTGCGTTGTCGGTCAGGGTGATGACCTGGCCGGCGGATGCGGTGCCCGCGGGCAGCGTCTCGAAGACGTTGGTTGCAAACAGGATCGCGTAGTCGGTGAGGTCGGGGATGTCCGTGGCGGCGAAGAGCTCGAGCGCCGAGAAGTCCGGGTGGTGGATCACGCCGGCGATGGTGAGCGGGCTAGGCTCGGAGGCGCATGGGTCGTTCTGGACGCAGACCCCGCCTGTGAGGGTGTAGCCGGCGCCGCAGGTCGTGCACGTCGTCGGATTGCCAGCGGTGCAGGTGCCGGCGGTGCAGTTGTCCGGGAGCGCGCAGGTCGCGCAGACAGTGCCGTTGAAGAAGGTGCCGGGGACACACGCGCAGGTTCGGCCATCGGGGTCGTTGCCTGCTGTCGGGGGCAGGTCGGTGCAGGTGCCTCCGTTGGTGCAGGGGTAGTCGGTGCAGGCGTTGATGTCGACGCAGGCGCCACCTGACAAGGTGAAGCCGGCCGAGCATGCCGTGCAGGTCGAGTCGTTGGTGGTCGTGCAGGTCGCTGCGGTGCAGCCAGACGGGAGGGTGCAGGTGGTGCAGGTCGTGCCGTTGAAGAAGAGACCTGTGGGGCAGGTGCAGGTGTAGGTGCCGGGACCGGTGGTCTGACAAGTGCCGGTATTGCAGGGGTTTGGGCCTGTCGGCTGCGGACCGGTGTAGGTGCCGATCGGCACCGCCTTCACGCACGCTGCGTTGGTGGCGCAGGGGTCGAGCGCGTTCACGCCGCCAAATGTCCAGTCCGCCTGGGTAAATGCGGTCTTAGGTTGGGTGCCGGATTTGCGGTAGATCCAGCTGTCCTCGTGGTCCCAGAAGGTTCCTGTACCGTCGACCCCGAGGACGCCGATCACGTCGATCTGTGTGGTGCCGCGGAACAGACCGACGACATCGTCGCCGTTCGACGAAATGGTTGGGCTGTTTGCGTTCGGTGCGACGCCAAAGAAGGCCGTAAACTGTGTAGTTTCGGTTGCAGCACGATAGAACTGGCCGGCACTCAGGGTGACTGCTGGGAATGTGAACGTGTTGCCAAAGGTGGCGCCTCCGTTGGTTGCAATTCTGAGATTGTAGGCGCTGAGCAATGGGATGTCCTGAAGCGCGTAGACCTCGACTGCCTTGGGGGTACCGTTGGGGAGATTACCATCCACGATGCCGGTTATGACGAGCGCGGCGGCGGGGGTCGGGACCGTCGGGCAGAGATTGATGGCGGCGCAGTTGCCGGGTTGACCGTCGCCGCTGTAGCCGTTGTTGCATTGGCAGGTGCGGCCGGACGGGGCGTTGGCGGCTCCGGCGATGTCGGTGCACGTCGCGTTCGTATCGCAGGGGTGGTCGGTGCAGGCGTTGATGTCGACGCAGGTCGAGCCGCTCAGGACGAAGCCTGCGTTGCAGCTCGTGCAGGTCGATGCGTTGGCTGTGTTGCAGGTCACGGTCGCGCAGCCAGGGACCGCGGTGCAGGTGTCACACGCCGGCCCGTAGCGGCCGGCATCACAGACGGCACACGTACTGGCGCCGGCGCTGTTGCACGTCAGACCGCTCTCGCAGCCGGTGATCGCGCTGCAGAGTTGGCAGAAGGACCCGTCGTAGAAGGTGCCGCCAAGGCATGCGCACTCGCGGCCTGCCGTGTCGTTGCCGGCGGGAGGGGCCTTGTCGGTGCAGATGCCGCCGTTGCCACAATCGAAGGCCGCGCAGGCGTTGGTATTCTCGCAGGCTCCGCCGACGAGGTTGTAGCCGGCGTCGCACTGGGTGCAGGTGGACGTCGCCCCACCCGCGTCGCAGGTAAGAGCGAGGCACCCCGAGAGCGCGGGACACGCCGAGCACGTCGGCCCGTAGAAGCCGGGATTGCAGGTGGCGCAGGTCCCGTCGGCGGAGGTGGTGCACAGCGTTGTTCCGGCGCATTGGGCGACGGGGGTGCAGGCGTTGCAGGCGCCGCTGCCGTAGTAGCTTCCGTCGGGGCACGAGCAGGTATAGTCGGTGCCTGAAGGTGTGCAGGTCGCGGTGCCGCAGGGGTTGCCCGCAGCGATGAAGGTTCCGAACGGTACCTGGCAGGTGGCCGCATCATCGCAGCCTTCGAGGGCGTTCCGGCCGGCGACGTCCCACTGGGCGACGTCGAAGGTCGCTCTCGGAGTGGCGCCGGTGTTTCGATAGGCCCAGCCATTCTGGTAGTCCCACGAGGTGAACTCGCCAAGGGTGCCGCTCTGGCCGTAGGCGTCGACGCCGACGTCGGCCGGGTCGCGAAGCAGCATCGGGATGACGCCGTCGAAGACGTCGGTCAGCTCGGGGAATAGCTCGATAATCGAGCCATTGTCGCCGAAGAAGTCGGCGTAGGCGGCGGGGTTGTCGGTGAGGACGAGGCGTTGACCGGCGAGCAGGGGGCGGTCAGGCAGCGGGGCGGGTGGCCCGATTCCGGGATGTGTATAGACGAGGTCGTAGTCCCGGAGGTTTGCGACGTCGCGCCCGGCGTGGAGCTCGATGGCGGCAAACGATGGGGGGCCGGCCTTGTGGAAGACGCCGGAGATGATGAGGTCGTAGTTGACGACGCCTTCGACGAGGCACGGGTCGTCTTCGACGCAGACGGTGCCGCTGAGCGTGAAGCCCTCGTCGCAGGTCGTGCAGACAGACGCGCCGGCGGCGCTGCACGTGACGGTGGCGCAGCCGGCCACCGGGGTGCAGGTGGTGCAGCTCGGTCCGAAGTAGCCTGGCTGGCAGGTCGCACACGTGCTCACACCAGCGGCATCGCAGGTGAGACCGGTCGCGCAGTTGCTGATCGTCGGGCAGGTCGCACACGTCGGGCCATAGAAGCCCGCATCGCATTGGCCGCAGGTGCTGACGCCGGCCGCATCGCAGGTGAGGTTGCTCGCGCAGTTCTCGATGTCGGGGCAGGCCGCGCAGGTCGCGCCGAAGTAGCCGGGCTGACAGGTCGCACACGTGCTCACGCCGGCGGCGTCGCAGGTGAGGCCGCTCTGGCACGTGGCGATGGGCGGGCAGGAAGTGCAAGTCGGACCGTAGCGCCCAGGCTCACACTGAGCGCAGGTGCTGACGCCCTGATCATCGCAGGTGAGGCCGGTCTCGCAACCGGTAATAGGACCGCAGGCCTGGCAGCTCGTGCCGTTGAACCAGGTGCCGGCGAGACAGACACAGGTGCGGTCGGCGGCCGTGTTGCCGGCCGGGGCGGGCTTGTCGGTGCAGCTGCCGCCGAGGCCACAGGGGTTGGCGACACATGCGTCGATGTCTCGGCAGATGGCGCCGTCGAGCTCGAAGCCCGGCGCGCAGGAGGTGCAGGTCGAGGCGCCGAGTCCCGAGCAGGTGACCGTGGCACAGCCGTCGACCGGCGAACACGTGGCGCAGGTCGGGCCGAAGAAGCCGGGGTTGCATTGGCTGCAGGTGCTCGCGTTTGGCCCGGTGCACGACACGCTTCCCTGGCAGTTGTCGACCGGTGAGCAGGCCAGGCACGTGGCCCCATCGAAGTAGGCGGTCGCAGCGCAGGTGCAGGTGCGGCCGTCGGGGTCGTTGCCGTTGGGGGCGGGCTTGTCGGCGCAGGTGCCGAGGCCACACGGGTGGTCGGTGCAGGCGTTGGTGTCGACGCAGACCCCGTTGGTGAGCGTATGGCCCACGCTGCAAGCGGTGCAGAAGGCGTTGCTCGCGGTGGTGCAGGTGGCGGCCGTACAGCCGGTCGGGAGAATACAATCGGTGCAGGTCGTGCCGTTGAAGAAGGTCGTCGGGGTGCACTCGCAGGTCGGACCAGATGCCGAACAGGTGTTGGTCGCGCACTGCAGGGAGCACGGGCCGGTGCCGCAGAGGGTGCCGGTGAGCTCGATGTTGTCGATGCGGTTGGTGCCGGCTGCCGCCGTGGTGTCGAGCGAGGTGAAGCGGATGTAGACGAAGTCGAGGTCGTTGGCTGCCTCGGGGAGGTCGACGGGGCGGAACTGCGAGCCGGCCTGGGTGGTGCCAGCAGACCAGCTCACGACGGCGACGGTGTAGGTCGAGAGCGACTCGAAGGTGGTCCCGTCTACGCTCCACTCGAGGCGGAAGTTTGCGGGACCCGTGCTCGAGCGGGTCTGGTCCCAGGCGACTGCGAGCGAGCCCGCGCCCTGGGTCGGGATGGTGACCTGGAAGTAGTCGCCGTTGCGCCAGTTGTTGGCCGAGAACGACTCGGGGGAGCCGTTGCCGCCGGGGTTCGAGTAGGCGGCGCCTGGGGCGTTCGAAGCCGAGGCCGAGGCATCGGCCGCGAAGAGGCCGGATTCCGCTGCGTGTGGGCCGGCGGCGGTCGGGACCGAGGTCTCGAAGGTGAAGCGGGCGAGCGAGACCGGGGCCTCGCAGTCGCTGCAGGTGCCGAGCGTGCACTGGCCGACGCCGCAGTCGAGGTTGCACGCCGGGGCGCAGGCACCCGGCTCGCCGCTGCCGACGAAGTCGACATTGCAGGTGCAGGTCCTGCCGTCGGCGGTGCCGAGGGCGGGGGCCGGTTTGTCGAGGCAGCTCGCGTTGGTGTCGCAAGGGTTGGTGAGGCACGCGTTGATGTCGACACATGTCGCGCCGCTCAGCACGTAGCCCTCCGTGCAGCTCGTACAGGTGGATGCGCCAGCCGCTTCGCAGGTGACAGTCGCACAGCCGGCGACCGCGCTGCAGGCGCTGCACGTCGGGCCGTAGAAGCCGGCGTCGCAGGTCGCGCACGTGCTGGTGCCCGTCGCGTCGCAGGTCACGGGAACCTGGCAGTTTTCAATCGTCGGGCAGGCGCTGCACGTCGGGCCGTAGAAGCCGGCGTTGCAGGTCGCACACGTGCTGTCGCCTGCCGCGTCACAAGTCAGCCCGGTCGCGCAGTTGTCGATGGTCGGGCAGGCGCTGCACGTCGGGCCGTAGAAGCCCGCGTTGCAGGTCGCACACGTGCTGTCGCCTGCCGTCGTGCACGTCTCGGCGGTGGCGCATTGGGCGATCTGTGCGCATGCGGTGCATTGTGGGCCGAAGGTCCCGAGCGGGCAGCTCGAACACACGCTGTCCGACGCGGTCGTGCAGCTGACGGTGCCCTGGCAGTTGTCGACGGTGGTGCAGGCGGCGCAGGTCGGGCCGTAGAAGCCTCTGTCGCAGCTCGAGCAGGTGCTGTTGGTGGCGCTCGAACACGAGACGACGCCGTTGCAGTTCGGGACCGTCGGGCAGGCGGTGCACTGGTCGCCCCAGGTCCCGATGGGACAGGTCGAACAAACGCTGTCGCCGGCGGTCGTGCAGGTGACCTGACCCGTGCAGCCGAGGACCGGCGTGCACTGCGAACAGGTCGGGCCGAAGTAGCCCGCAGCACAGCTCGAGCAGGTGCTATCGGACGCATCGCTGCACGTCACGGTGCCCGCACACTGGTCGACGGGTGGGCAGGTTTCGCATTGTGGGCCGTAGGTGCCCGATGGACACTGCGAGCAGACGCTGTCGGTGTTGGTCGTGCAGGTGACCGAGCCGAGACACCCGGCGACAGGCGTGCAAGCCGCGCACGTCGGCCCGTAGAAGCCATTCGCGCAGTCGTCGCACACGCTGTTCGCGCTGGTCGTGCAGGTGACGAATCCCTCGCAATTCGAGATATCTGTGCAGGTCGTGCACTGGGGGCCGAACGTCCCCGAGAGGCACTGCGAGCACAGGCTGTCGAGGTTGGTTGTGCAGGTCACCGAGCCGAGACACCCGGAGACCGGTGTGCACTGCGAACACGTGGGACCGTAGAAGCCCGCCGCACAGTCGTCGCAGGTGCTGTCGCCAGATGTCGTGCACGTGACCGCGCCATCGCAGTTCGATAGCGGTGAGCAGGTCGTGCACTGCGGGCCGAACGTTCCCGAAGGGCACTGCGAGCAGACGCTGTCGGTGTTGGTCGTGCAGGTCACTGAGCCCAGACACCCTGCGACCGGGGTACACGTCGAGCATGTCGGGCCGTAGAAGCCGGCCGCACAGTCGTCGCAGGTGCTGTCGCCGGATGTCGTGCACGTGACCGCGCCATCGCAGTTCGACAACGGTGAACAAGGTGTGCACTGCGGGCCGAACGTCCCGGACGGACACTGCGAGCACACGCTGTCGGCCGAAGTCGTGCAACTCACCGCGCCAATACAGCCGGCGACGGGTGTGCACGCCGCACACGTCGGGCCGAAGAAGCCGCTCGCGCAGTCGTCGCACACGCTGTTCGTGTTGTTCGTGCAGGTGACGAATCCCTCGCAATTCGAGATATCTGTGCACAGCGTGCACTGGTCGCCCCAGGTGCCGCCGGGGCAGCTCGAGCAGACGCTGTCATCATCGTTGGTGCAGGTCACCGAGCCCAGGCAGCCAGCGACCGGCGTGCACGCCGAGCAGGTCGGCCCGTAGAAGCCGTCCGCGCAGTCGTCGCACACGCTGTTGCCGGCGTTGGTGCACGTCACCGCACCGTCGCAAGACGCGATGGGTGCGCACGAGGTGCACTGCGCCCCGTAGGTGCCGGCCGCGCACTGGGTGCACTGACTGTTGTTGGCAGACGTGCAGGTTATGGCGCCTTCGCAGGCGGCGATAGCGCCGCAGGGTGTGCACTGCGGTCCAAACGTCCCGGCGGGGCAGCTGCTGCAGACGCTGTTGTTATTGGTCGTGCAGCTCACCGCGCCGAGACACCCAGGCACCGTCGCGCACGGCGTGCATTGGTCGCCGAAGGTGCCGGTCGGGCAGGCGCCACACACGCTGTTGGTGCCGTTGGTGCAGGTCACTGCGTTGTCGCAGCCGGCGATAGGCGCGCACGCCGTGCACTGCGGGCCCCAGGTCCCGGGTTGGCAGGCGGAGCACTGGCTGTTGCCACTGCTGCTGCAGGTCACCGCGCCAACGCACCCTGCGACCGGGCTACACGCCGCGCACGTGGGGCCGAAGGTGCCGGGCTCACAGGAAGAGCACTGGCTGTTTCCGCCGGTCGTGCAGGTGACAGCGCCGACACAGCCGGGGACCGGTGTGCACTGCGAACACGTCGGTCCGAAGAAGCCGGGGGCACAATCGCTGCACACGCTGTTGGTGGACGACGTGCAGGTCACTTCACCTTCGCAGTTGGCGATGGCGCGGCACTCGGCGCACCGCGGGCCGTAGCGGCCAGGCACACACGCGCTGCAGGTGCCATCGACCGCATCCGAGCACGAGATGGCGCCGACACATCCGACGATGTCGGGGCACAACTCGCAGGTAGGCCCGTAGCGCCCGAGCGCGCACAGCTCACACGCGCTGTCGCTGTTGGTGGTGCAGGTCACGTCACCCGCGCAGCCTCCGACCGGCGTGCATGGCGCGCACGCGCCACCATAGAACCCATCGGCGCAGTCGGCGCATTGGCTGTCGGTGGTGTCCGTGCAGGTGACCCCGCCCTGGCACTGCGCGACCTCGGTGCAGTCCTCGCAGCGGTCGTCGGCGAAGAACCGGCCGTCCCCACACGCGCATACGAACCCGTCGCCCGATGCCGAGCACGTCCCGTTGGTACAAGGATTGGCGTTGAGGACGAAGCCGCGAAACGGGAAGCGCGACGGGCAGTTGGCGTTCGTCGTGGCGCACCCGTCGACCCCGCCGGGCCCACTGAAGGTCCATTCTCCGAGGTCGAAGTCCGTCCCGCTTCCGCCACGAACGCTGCCGCGATAGGCCCACCCGTCGGTGTAGTCCCAGGCCGTCCCGGTGCCGGCGGTCGACAGCTGGCCGAAGGTGTCGATGACGGCCCCGTCCCCGAAGAGCTCGACCGCGTCGTCACCGTTGAGGTTCACGATGCTGCTCTGGAAGTTGGGCTCGACGCCGAAATAGGCCGCGAACTGCAACCGGTCTGACGACACCGTGATGAACGTGCCGGATGCGGCCGCGACTGCCGGGAAGGTGAACTCCTGGCCGTTGGTGCCGCCGCCGTTGTTGGCGGTTCCGAGCCCGAAGCGGCTGAGGTCGGCGATGTCCTGGGCGACGAAGATCTCGACCGCTTTGGGCAGGCCGCCGGGGAGGTCGGCGTCGATGATGCCGGTGAGGATGAGCGGGGTCGTCGCGGGCGCGATGCAGGCGTTGGGAGGCCGGCAGTCACCCGGGTCGCCGCTGCCGACGAGGTCACCGGTGCAGGTGCACTCGCGACCGGCCTGGCCATTGGCCGCGGGTGGGGCGAGGTCGTCACAGGTCGCGGCAGCATCACACGGGAAGTCGCGGCACGCGTCGATGTCGACACAGGCGCCAGTCGCGACTTCGAAGCCGGGGCCACAGGTCGTGCACGAGGCGTCATTCGCAGTCGAGCACGCGACGACCGTGCAGTTGGTGATCGTTGAACAGGTCGCACACGTCAGGCCGTTGTCGAAGGTCCCACCCGGGCACGTGCAGTCGTAGGCGTTGGTGCCCGCATCGGTGCAGGTGCCGGCCCCGCATGGGTTCGTGGCGCAGTTGTCCACGTCCTTGCAGCCGCCGGCCCCGTTGGACTCGAAGCCGCTCGAGCAGGTGGCACACACGAGGTCGGTGAGGTCCGTACACGAGGTCGCGGCGCAGTTCGGGAGGTCCCCACACGAGGCGCACGTGGAGGCATCGTCATAGAACCCGAGTGGGCAGTCGCAGCGAAAGCTGTTGGTCCCGAGGTCCACACACGAGCCCACCCCACAAGGAGCGTCCGTGCAGTCGTCGGCGTCGGTGCAACCGCCAAGCCCGTTGGTCGTGAACCCGTCGGCGCAGGTCGAACACGTCGAGTCACCAAGCCCGGTGCAGGCGACCGTGTCGCAGTTGGCGACGGCTTCACAAGCGCCGCAGGTCGTGCCGTTGTCGTAGAATCCTGCTGAGCAATCACAGCGATAACCAGCGACCTCGTCGACACAGGACCCGGGCCCGCAGGGGTCGGCCGCGCAGTCGTCGATGTTGGCACAGGCGCCGCCGTCGAGCTCGTAGCCGGCTTCGCAGGTGGTGCAGCTCGAGTCGGTCGCAGAGGTGCATACGACAGCGTCGCAGTTCGTGAGGGCCGCGCAGGTCTTGCATGTGCCGTCATCGAACTGGCCGGCCGGACAGGTGCAGGTGTGGCCGCCCGCGCCGTCGTCGACGCAGGTCCCTTCGCCACAATCGGCGGTCGCGCAGCCGTTCGAGGTCTGACACGTGGCGCCGGTCCAGGTGGCTGGGCACTCACACGTGAAGCCGCCGACGCCGTCGCCAGAGCAGATACCGCCGTTCTTGCACGGCGCGGTGGCGCACAGGACCGGTCCGCAGGTCCCGTCGGTCTCGCAGAAGTTGGACGCGCACTGGCTCGCGATGGTGCAGGCCGCGCCCTCACAGAGTCCGCAGGTGCCGCCGCAATCTACCGCAGTCTCGGCATCGTTCTGGACGCCGTCCGTGCACGTCGGGCCGGCGCAGAAGCCGTCCTGGCAGACACCCGACACGCAGTCGGTCGGGCCCACACAGCCGCCACCGACTTGACAGCTCTGACACACGGCACCGCCGCAGTCGACGCCGCTCTCGTCGGAGTTCTTGACGCCGTCGGTGCATGTCGCGTCGATGCAGTTGCCACCTTCACAGACACCGCTCGGGCACTCGGTCCCGGTCTGGCAGGCGTCGTCACCCCCGTCGGTGCCGCCGCAGGCGCCGAACACGAGGAGGGCGACGAGCAGAACTCGGGGATAGACCGGGGCGGCGACGGACATGGTGACTCCGAGGGTCCGTGGATAGACGCTGTGGCGTGCAGGCGTCGGGACCCTACCCAGGTTGGAGTCACTGTCACAAGACGTTCATGCAACATTGTCACGAACGTCCTGAACGTCGCAGTCGCCGGTGGTTGGCTGACCGAGAGGTTGGTCAGGCCTTGGGCGGGGGCGCGAGGCGCTTGCCGATCAGATGGTCGAGGCTGAGTCGGCCGGGCCCGGCGACGAGCAGGCACAAGAACCCGAAGGCGTAGAGGAGGGCGAACTCCATCTTGGAGAAGGGGTCGTCGATGTGGCGCATGAAGGCGGCGATGCACATCGTGAAGACGAGGCCCAGCGCGACCGGGCGGGTGAGGAGGCCAAGCGCGATGAAGAGGCCTCCGACCGTCTCGGTGAGGGCGGCGAGCCAGGCCATGAGCTCAGGAGCGGGCATGCCGTCGCTTGCGAGGCCCGCGGCGAATCCCTCGATTTTCGAGAATTTGCCGAGGCCGTGGGCGGCGGCCATGACGATGCCGAACCACAGGCGCAACAGCAAGAGCCCGATGTCGGTCGTGGTCTGATTGGAGGCGAAGAGGAGGCGGGTCGCGAGCTGTTTCATGGGTTCCTCATCAGGAAGGAGCCCATTGGGCTCACGGGGTCGTCGGAGTCGTGGGACTCGGGGGCAACGCGTAGGTCACCATGGCGTGCGCAATAGGACGCTCGTCGCCAAGGCTCGTAAGCACGACCCGCATGACCGCCAACGTCTTGCCGAGCTTGAGGAGCTCAGCCCGGGCGACGACATTCGCGAGCGCGGGGCGACGGAGAAAGTCGATGTGGAGGCTCGTGGTGACGGCCAGCGCAACCGGACCGAGCTTCGAGAGCAGGAGGAAGTAGGTCGCGGTGTCGGCGAGCGTCATGAGGGTCGGGCCGCTGACGGTGCCGCCGGGGCGCAGGAACTGTTCTTTGGCCGTGAGCTCACACGTCAGCCAGTCGTCGCCGACGCCCGTGATGACGAGCGGAAAGTCGAGGGCTTGTGGGAAGTGGGCCTGGAGGAAGGCGGTGATCTGATCGGGCGTGAGGCCGGCCATTCAGCGCAGCTCCATCGGGAGCAGCGCCAGCGGGAGGTGCGGGGTGGCGGACAGCGCCGGGAGGTCCAGCAGGGCGCTGCGCATCTCATGTGCCGACTGGAAGCGGGTCGCCGCAGACTTGTCGAAGGCGCGATAGAACCAGTTGTCCCAGCGGGTCAGGTGGGGCGCGTTCTCGGCGAAGATATTGGAGAAACGCGGAGGTTCCTGGCGGAGGTGAGCGGCGTAGATCGAGTGGCGATCGGGGCCCGTGAATGGGAGGCGGCCGGCGAGCAGAGAGTAGAGCATGACGCCAACGGCATAGAGGTCGGCCCGGTGGTCGACGGCCTGGCCCAGGACCTGTTCAGGCGCCATGTATTCCGGTGTGCCGAGGATCCGCATGGGCTGGGTCACACGCAGGACACGGTTCTTTTCGCGAACGTCGTAGGGGTCGTGGGGGGCTGCGGGCGGCGGGGCGATGGTTGGTGTTTCGGGAGCGCGGTCCGCGTGGCGAGCGATGCCGAAGTCGATGAGCTTGATGACGAAGGGGTCTTCGTCGAGCGCCGTGACGAAGAGGTTGGCGGGCTTCACATCGCGGTGGATGTAGCCGCGGCGATGGATATGGTCGAGGGCCGCCAGCGTCTGGGCGGTGGCGCTGACTGCGCGTTGGGGGTCGAGCGGGCTCTTGTTGATGAAGCGTGAGAGGGGAGCGCCATCGAGGCGCTCCATGACGAGGAAGAGCTCGAAGCCGGTGGGCCCCGGGGCGTCGCCGAAGTCGTGGATACGGGCGATGTTGGGGTGGTTCATCTGCGCCATGATGGCGGCACCGCGGGCGAAGCGGAGGTTGGCCTCCTCGTCGGTGGCGGCGGTGATCTTGACCGCGACGCGCCGGTGGAGGGCGACCTGGTCGGCTTCCCAGATGAGGCCCATCGCGCCGCGCCCGAGAGGGCGGCGAAACTGGAAACGCTCGACGAGGAGGCGGCCGGTGCGATCGTGGACGAGCTCGACCCCGTCGGCCGGACAAGGGCCACCACGCGGCCACACTGCATGGCAGCGGGGGCACAGGTGGCGGTTGATGGGGAGCTCGGGGATGGTGTCGCGCAAGATGGGGGGCTGGCCTCGTTGGAGGTTCACGCGTTGTGGCAAGAAACGAGATTGGTGGCAAACGCTCAGGTTGCCGGTCCCGGTCGGTTCGCCGCAGATGACCGACGTTTCCAAGGCGGAGCTTGCCACGAACCAGGGGGGCGTCGATAGTTCGTTCCGCATGGTCGAGCACGCCCAGAACTTGTGGAGCATCAACGCGGAGTTGGCGCCCTGGGGCGTCTTTGGGCTGGTGGTCGCGGGGCTCTTCCACGTCGAGCTGCAGGCGGGACTGTTGGGTCGGTTGCTTCGGGGAACTTCAGGCGTCTTCAAGGCTGTTGGTATGAGGGCGCCGTTGCCGTCGTGTCCGAGTGGCGTGATCCCGGCTGGGATCGGGCTCACGAAGGATGGGGCGAGGTGGATACGTTGCGGCGGGCGGGCTTCGATGTGTCGGGGGCCGAGGTCGGGGCGCAGCTGGATTGGATTGGGCACAAGGGTTAGCCGATGTGGATGGTGATTCTCGCGGGCGTCGGGGCCGGTCTGCTGGTCGCGATCATGCTCATCATGCGGCAGGAGAAACGGTATCGGGTGTTGTTCTCGGACACACACCTGGCCGAGCTGGCCGTGATGCTCGAGAAGGCGCGGACCGGGGCGCCTGCGACGACGTTCGAGGGGGTGACGCTCGCGTGGGAGCGGATGCCTGGGCATGTGGCCGTGACGCTGGCGTCGAAAGCGGCGTTGGCGGCGCCGGCGGCGCGGTTTCTCCTGGCGTTCGTGCGGGACCTGGTTGGGGCTGGTGCGGAGTGTCAGGGGTTGCAGCTCGACAAGAAGTCGTTTGCGGCGCTGTGGGTGCAGGGCGAGGTCGACCCGGAGCGGGCGGTCGTGGCGCCTGAGGGCGACGCGTTGGTCGCGATGCGGCAGCGGGCGGCGGAGTCCATGAAGAGCTTCGCGGTGGTCGAAGGCTCGTTGTCGGCCTACCGGTGAGCGCGGTGGGAGTGGTGGGAGTGGTGGGGACGGTCCACGGTGAGCTGCCGTTTTCGGAGGCCACGCGGGCGTGGTTTGGGCGGGCCTTTGGTGAGCCGACGCCGGTGCAGGCGCTCGGGTGGGCCGCGATTGCGAAGGGTGAGGATGCGCTGCTCATCGCGCCGACCGGGTCGGGCAAGACGTTGGCGGCGTTCCTCGTGGCGCTCGATCGGATCGGGTCGCGGCCTCGCGAAGAAGGCGAGCGTGGGTGGAGGGCCATCTACATCTCGCCGTTGAAGGCACTGGTCTATGACGTGGAGCGAAACCTCGGCACGCCGCTGGTCGGGATCGAGGTGGTGGCCAAGCGCCTGGGGTTACCGTTCTCGGCGCTGACGGTCGATGTGCGGACGGGCGACACGACGAGCCAGGACAGGCGGCGACAGGTCGACAAGCCGGGCGACATCCTGGTGACGACGCCTGAGTCGCTGTACCTCCTGTTGACGTCGGAGGCGCGTAAGAATCTCTTGACTGTCGAGACATTAATCATCGACGAGATCCACGCGTTGGCGCCGACGAAGCGGGGTGCCCACCTGATGTTGTCGGTCGAGCGGCTCGAAGCCGTCGCGAAGGTGAGGCCGCAGCGCATCGGCTTGTCGGCGACGGTGCGGCCCGCCGAGGACGTGGCGAATTTCCTGAGCGGGTCGCGGCCGGTGGCGATCGTGGACACGGCGGCGCCGCCGAGGCTCGACCTCGAGGTCATCGTGCCGGTCGACGACATGACGCGGCCTCATCTGGAGCTGGCGTTGAGCCCGGGTTGGGACGATCCGAGCAAGCGGTCGGGGCCGCTGTTGGTGGCGGCGGCGGAGAAGGGAGGGCTGGCTGCGGTCGGGGCTTCGGTCGCCGGCGGGGGAGGTTCGCCGCGGGAGCGGATGGGGCTGTGGCCGGCGATCGAGCCGAAGATCCTGGAGCTGGTGCTGGCGCATCGGTCGACCATCGTGTTCGTGAACTCGCGAGGGTTGGCCGAGCGGTTGGCGCAGCGGTTGAACGAGCTGCACGAGGAGTGGCGGGCGGCGATTGGGGAGGGTGGGGACGGGGACGGCGGAGCGAAAGAGTCTGGGAGCCATGCACCGCTGGCGCGGGCGCATCATGGGTCGGTGGCGCATTCGCAGCGGCGCGAGATCGAGGAGTTGCTGAAGGGTGGTGAGCTGCGGGCGATTGTGGCGACGAGCTCGCTCGAGCTGGGCATCGACATGGGGGCGGTGGACCTGGTGATTCAGGTCGAGTCGCCGGACTCGTCGGCGCGTGGTCTGCAACGTGTGGGGCGGGCGGGCCATCACGTCGGTGGCGTGTCGCGCGGCAAGATTTTTCCGAAGCATCGCGGGGACCTGCTCGAGGCGGCGGTGGTGTCGCGGATGATGCTGGAGGGGAAGATCGAGGCGTTGACGATCCCTCGAAATCCGCTCGATGTGCTGGCGCAGCAGATCGTCGCGATGGTCGCCGTCGAGCCGTGGTCGGTCGAGGGGGCGAAGAACCTGGTGCGACGGGCCTACCCGTTTGCGGAGCTCACGGACGACGTGTGGCTCGCGACGCTCGACATGTTGGCGGGGCGGTTTCCGAGCACGGATCTCGCGGACCTGCGGCCGCGGATCACGTGGAACCGAACGACCGACATGCTCGAGTCGCGGAAGGGCACACGCCTCATCGCGACAGTGAACGGTGGGACGATTCCCGACCGCGGGTTGTATGCGGTGTTCCTGGCGACGGGCGAGACGGAAGGCAGCGGCAAGCCGGTGCGCGTCGGCGAACTGGACGAGGAGATGGTGCATGAGGCGCGCGTCGGGGAGACGTTCCTGCTGGGGGCGTCGACCTGGCGGATTGCGGAGATTACCCGCGACCGCGTGATGGTGACGCCGGCCCCTGGTGAGGCCGGCAAGATGCCGTTCTGGAAGGGGGAAGGGCCGGGGCGGCCGATCGAGACGGGGCGGGTGCTGGGAGCGTTTACGCGGCAACTGGCGGAGCTGGTCGAAGACGAGGACGAGGCCGACAGGTTCCTGGCGGTGCAGGTGCCGCTTGATGCGAAGGCACGAAAGAACCTGATCGCTCATGTGCGTGATCAGCGGGCTGCGACGGGGCTCGTGCCGAGTGACCGGACCATCGTCATCGAGCGCTTCAAGGACGAGCTCGGGGACCTGCGGATTTGTATTCTGACGCCGTTCGGGGCGCGGGTGCATGCGCCGTGGGCGCTTGCGTTGGAGGAGACGATTGGCCAGAAGACCGGCCAGGAGGTGCAGGCCATCTATACAGATGATGGGATTGCGCTGCGGTTTGCCGATGGGGACAAGGCGCCCGGGTGGGACGAGCTATGGATCGAGCCGGCCGAAATCGAAGACCGGTTGATCGAGCGGCTCGGGACCTCGGCGATGTTTTCCGGGGTCTTTCGGGAGAACGCGGCGCGCGCGTTGTTGTTGCCGAGGCGAAGCCCCCAGGGTCGAGCGCCCTTGTGGCAGCAAAGGCTGCGGTCGCAGGCATTGCTCGCGGCGGTGAGACAACACCCGGGGTTTCCGATCATCTTGGAGACGTATCGGACGTGTCTGAAGGATGTGTTCGATCTGCCGGCGTTGGTTGGGCTTCTGGCGGCCATCGAGCGGCGTGAGGTGCGGGTCCACGAGGTCGACACGGTCGCGGCCTCGCCGTTCTCGCGTGGGTTGGCTTTCGCCTATGTCGCCCAGTACATGTACGAGGTCGATAACCCGGTGGCGGAGCGGCGGGCGCAGGCGCTGACGCTGGACCGGAACCTGCTGCGTGAGCTGCTCGGCCAGGACGAGATGCGCAGCCTGTTCTCGGTCGAGGTCATCGCCGAGCTCGAGGACGAGCTGCAGTTGTTGGTCGACCCGTATCGGGTGACCGATGCCGACCGGGTGCACGATGCACTGCGGAGGCTGGGGGCGCTCGAGACGGCCGAGCTCGTGCGGCGGGCGGAGCCCGGACTGGATGTGGCGGGGCTGGTCCGGAAGCTGGCGGGCGAGCGGCGCATCGTTAACATGCGGCTTGCCGGTCGTGAGCAGTGGGTCGCCGTCGAAGACTGCGCCATGTATCGCGATGCAGTTGGCGCGTTGCCGCCCAATGGGTTGCCGGCGGCCTTGTTGGCGCCGGTCGACGAGGCGCTGGCGATGCTGGTCTTGCGGTTCGCGCGGACACATGGGCCGTTTGCGGCGGAGCGGGTGGCGACGTGGTTGGCGCTGCCCGTCGTGGCGGTGTTGCCGACCTTGGGCGTGTTGGCGCGGCAGGGGCGATTGGCGGAAGGGGCGTTCCTGCCGGGTGGGAGCGGCCACGAGTATTGTGAGGTCGAGGTCCTGCGGCGGCTGCGGCGGCGCATGCTTGCGGTCTTGCGCAACGAGGTCGCGCCGGTCGATGGCAAGGCTTTGTGCCGGTTCTTGATCGGGTGGCAGGGGGTCGGTGGGCGGAGTCGTGAGAAGCGACTGGTCGAGGTCGTGGCGCAGCTCGAGGGGCTGGCGTTGCCGTTCTCGGAGCTCGAGGGTGTGGTCTTGCCGGCGCGGCTGCCGGGGTTTTCTGTGCGAATGCTGGATGAGGCGTGTGCGCTGGGTGAGATCGTGTGGGTCGGGCGTGGGGCGCTGGGAGCCAAGGATGGGCGGGTGGCGCTTTATCGGCGCGAGACGGTAGCGCAGCTGTTCGAGTGGCCGGAGGTGGACGCGCAGGACGAGTCGCTCTTGCATCGTTCGATTTTCGAGATATTAGCGGAGCGAGGGGCGGCGTTCTATTCCGAGCTGGTGATGCGGGTTGGGCAGCGGCTCGGGGCGACGACGGCCGAGCTGACGCAGGCCTTGTGGGACCTGGTGTGGAGCGGGCGGGTGACGAACGACACGTTTGCGCCGCTGCGGGCGTATGCGGCGGGTGGGGCCTCGCCGCCGCCTGACCGGCGCGGGGCGAATCGATCGACGCTGGGGCTCGGTGGGCGCTGGAGCCTGACGCGTGAGCTGGCGGGGGAAGCGAACCCGACGGAGCGGGCGCTGAGTCGGGTGCATGGGTTGCTCGAGCGGTGGGGGTTGGTCTTTCGGGAGGTCGCGGAGCTCGAGGGGGTGGTCGGTGGGTTCTCGGCGCTGACGCCGGCGCTGCGCATGATGGAGGACCTGGGGAAGGTGCGGCGGGGGCACTTTGTCGAGGGGCTCGGGTCGGCGCAGTTCGCGTTGCCCGGTGTCGTGGATCGGTTGCGGACGGTCGGGTCGCAGACGGTCGAGGCCGACGGGCGGATGGTGGTGATGGCGACGACCGATCCGGCGAATCCGTGGGGCGCGTTCCTGCCGTGGCCGGCGGTGAGCGATGGTCGGGCGAAGGCCGCGCGAGCGCCGAAGCGGGCGGCGAATACGGTCGTCGTGGTGCACGACGGAGAGCCGATGTTGTGGGTCGGCAACAAGCTCAACAAGGTGGTGACGTTTCAGCCGTGTCGGGACGACGAGCGGTTGGCGGTGGCGGCATTTGTCGCGCTGGTCGCGCACCTGCGGCGGCGGCGTGGGGACGGGACGATTCACGAGGTCGATGGGGTGGCCGTGCGCGGGTCGCGGTGGGAGGCGCTGTTGCGTGAGGCGGGCTTCGCGGCGGACTATCGTGGGATGGTGTTGGGTGCCGCGCCGACGACGCCACGGACGAGGCCGGCAGGGTATGCGCCGCCGACGTTTGCGACGGGGTTTGGGCCGCCAGCGGTGGGTGGCCGGGGTGCCGAGGGTGAGCCGAGGGCGGCTTTGGCCCTGGGGCCGTTTGGCGGTGATCTTGGAGACGCGGGGGGCTCGGATGACGACGGCGGGTTCGTGCCGCCGACGAGCTTTGGGGCGAGTGACGCGGCTGGGAGCGGCGGGTTCGTGCCGCCGACTTTTGGAGGGCGAAGCGAGGCTGCGGGCGTCGAGCGGGAGTCAGAGGTCGACCGTGGGCCGGTGCCGAGCGACCCGCATGCGCGGAGGTTCTTCTTTCGGAGGAACCGCCATTGAGTGTGGCTCGGTGGTCGCTTTATGTATTCATGTACCATTCAATCTGAAACCTGAATCAGGGCCTAATGTGCTTTGAATATTGACGGATAGGCTGAATGCTAGCATGTATTTTATATGCATGGTGGATCGTATGAGCAGCTCTATGACGACCCCCTCGTCAGGGCGCTGGCGTTCGGACCGCTCACCGCGCGGGAGCTGAGGACACCGCTTGGCATCAGCCAGCCGACGTTTTCGCGGCGGGTCGCTGGCCTGTTGCCGGTCGTGCTCGTCGCGGGACGTGGGCCGAGCACACGTTATGCGGCCCGGCGCATCGTCGAGGGGGTTGGGGATCGGGTGGGGCTCTTCGAGGTGGACGAGCGTGGGCGCCCGCGACACGTCGCGACCCTGCATGCGGTCAGGCCGCGAGGCCACTATGTGGAGGCCCATGTCGCGCTCGAGCAGGGCGGGGTCGATGGCGGCTTCTATGTGGACCTACCCTGGTTCCTGAACGATCTGCGACCGGCGGGTTTTCTCGGGCGACTGATCCCGCGCCTCCATCCCGAGCTGCCGCGCGAAATTACGTTGTGGACCGGCGACCAGGCGCTCGCCTATCTGGTGAGGCACGGCGAGGACGCGATGGGCGCGTTCGTGCTGGGCGAGCAGGCCGCCGAGCGCGTCGGGGCGACGGGCACACCCATCGCGTTGAAGGCGCGAAGTGAGCGTTACCCCCAGCTCGCAGAGGAGGTCTTGTCGCATGGCCTCGTCGGGTCGTCGGCCGCGGGTGAGCAGCCAAAATTTCTTGCGGTCCGCGCGTTGGATTCGAGCGGCGAGACGTCGGTGGAGGTGCTGACGAAGTTCTCGCCGCCGCTGGTGGGCGACGATGGCGGACACCCGAGCCGCCGCATCGCCGACCTGCTCATCGCGGAACACGTTGCGCATCGGGTGGTCGCGTCGTGTGGGCGGCCCGCGTGCCGGTCCGAGGTGTTCGAAGCGGGTGGGCGGGTCTTCCTCGAAGTCGAGCGCTTCGACCGCACGGAGATGGGGCAGACGGGGCGACGTGGGCGGCGCGGGGTCGTCTCGCTCGGGGCGTTCGATGGAGGTCTCGTCGGTCGCCTCGAGTCGTGGTCGGACACCGCGCGTGAGCTCCATGCGACACGCCGGATCGATACCTCGACGTTCGAGTCGATCCGGTGGCTGCAGCTCTTTGGGCGCTGCATCGCGAACAGCGACATGCACCACGGCAACCTCAGCCTGATGACGCGTGGGGCTCGTGTGGAGGGGCTCGCACCGAGCTACGACATGCTACCGATGGCGTACATGCCTCAGGCGGGCAACGTGCGAACGCCGCCGTTCAACGTGCCGGTGCCACGCCATGACGAGGAGGCGGTTTGGCCCGAGGTGCGTGGGGCCGCGGTGGGCTTCTGGCGAGAGGTCGCGGGTCATGCCGACATATCGGAGGCCTTTCGCGAGGTCGCGCGCGCCAACGCCGACATCCTGGAGCGCGGCTGAGCGCCGGGCCGTCTTCGCGCGATCGTCGCGCCGTCATCGTGCTTGACAGGCGCGGTCGTGGCTGGCTCGTTCATGGCGCCCGTCCATTCCTGGGTCTATCGGAACGATGAAACGATGAGAGGTTCGGCATGAGAAGTCGGTGGTGGGTCGTCGCGTTGCCGTTGGTGATCGGGTGTGGGGGTGATGAAGGGTCGGTGACCAGGGCCGATGCAGACACGGGGGTCGACGCGTTGTTTCCCGATGCGGGCGATGTGGGCGACACGGTCGTGCCTCTGCCCGACGGCGGCGAGGGCGATGTGGGCGATGTGGGCGATGTGCCCGATGTGCCCGGCCCGTCGGAAGTGCAAGACACGGTCGACGTGCAGGACACGAGCAACGCGGGCGATGCGGGCGACCTGGACGGCGTGGCCGACACCGAGGTGGCGAGCCCAGAGGTCGACGCGATCGCCGAGGTCATCGATGCGACGCTGGACACGGTGGGGCCGACTTGTGTCGAGCTGGCGGCGGTGCACACGCGGCATGTGGTGGTGTCGCGCCCGTATTCGGCGGCGGGAGCGGCGGCGACGCTGTGGCAGGTCTACCCGCTGCTGGCGGATGCGACCCTGGGTGCAAGCCGGGGAACGTTCGACATGGGGCCGGCGGGGCGGGCGTTCAGCGGCAAGGTGGCGTTCCGCGAGGACGGCGCAGTTGGGGTGACGGTGCACGACCGGGGCGAGGTCGGCGTGTTCGCGCTGGATGGCGACGGCAAAGTGACGGTGTTGATGGCGGCGACGGACCTCGGGCCGTACGTGGACGAGGTCGTGGTGCGCGGCGACGAGTTGTACCTCGTGGACTCGAACTGGCAGAACAACGGTGGTGGGGTCTATCGGGCAAACCTCGGGTGCGATGGGACGATTGGTGAGGTCGAGTTCTTGTACCCGACGAAGCTGGCGGCCGGGCTTCGTTTCATCGATGTGGCGGGCGGGGTGGAGCACCTGCTCGCGGCGCGTGAGGCGGTGACGACGGACCTGGGGCACGTGCATCGGGTGGCGTATTCGAATGGGGCGTGGCGGCGTTTGGGCGGGGTCGATGTGTTCGGCGACGACGAGGCGATCATGTCGTCGCTGGCCGTGACCGAGGACGGGCGCTACGCGTTGGTCGGGGACAACTCGGCGTTCTCGGGTGTGCCGAACCGGGTGGGTGTGGCCGGGCTGTCGCCGATGGTCGCCAAGGCGGCGTTGAGCCCGTTCGACGATCCCTTCGATCTGGTCGTGAGCCCGTTCGACGACGCGGTCCTGGTCGTGCTCGGGTTTGCGAACCGGGTCAACGTCGTGAGGTATGATGCGGACGCCGCGACTCCGTTCGTGAACGCCGGGTCGCCGACCTATACGACCCAGTTCCCGCAGCTCCCGGCCGACGCGATGCGGGTTGGTGGGGACCACGAGGACGTCGTCTTCGTCATCGAGAACACGGCCATTCGACGCTTCCGGTTCGAGGGCGACGGGACGGTCACGGACCTCGGGCGGGTCATCGAGGGCGAGGGGTACCTGTCGATCCCGGGGGCGCTTGGGATCCAGCCGTAGGCGAGGCACTGGACGACGGGCGGATCCGCGCGGGGCGTTGTGGGAGGCGGGGCTAAAATGAAATATGAAATGTCCCGACCCCTGGATTGTGACCCTGGATTGTGACCCCTGGATCGGTGACCTGTGGGCGCAGCAACGGCGGGCGGGTCCGACCGCGGGGCGTTGTGGGAGGCGGGGCTAAAATGAAATATGAAATGCTCCGACCCCTGGTGGGGAGAGGGATTGATTGACCGGGGAGGGAGGGCTGCTTAGCGTTCGACCCATGGATGACGAGACGGTGCGGCGGGCGCGTGAGGTGATCGAGGCTGCAGAGGCGGTCGTGATCACGGCCGGTGCCGGTATGGGGGTCGACTCGGGGCTTCCGGACTTCCGGGGTGACGAGGGTTTCTGGAAGGCCTACCCGCCGTTTGGAAAGCTGGGGTTGCGCTTCGTCGAGCTCGCCAATCCGCGTTGGTTCCATGCCGACCCTGCCCTGGCGTGGGGCTTCTATGGGCACCGCAAGAACCTGTATGCGAACACGGTTCCGCATGCAGGGTTCGGTTGGCTCAGGGACTACGCCGCAAGCCTGCCCGAGGGCGGCTTTGTCTTCACGTCCAACGTCGATGGGCAGTTCGACAAGGCTGGCTTCGATGCTGGGCGGGTGGCCGAGTGCCACGGCAACATCCAACACCTGCAGTGTGTCGATGGCCGGTGTGCCGCTGGGATCTGGAGCTCGGACGTGCGCGTCGTGGTCGACCCCGAGACCATGCGTGCCACCCCACCCTTCCCGTCATGCCGTCGCTGCGGCGGGCTCGCCCGACCCAACATCCTGATGTTCGGGGACGGAGCCTGGCGCTCCGAAAGAAGTGATGAGCAGGAGACGCGGCTCTACAAATTTGTGCAGGCAGTGCTGGCGAAGTCGGCGCGCCTCGTAGTCATCGAGATGGGGGCCGGCACGGCTATCCCGACCGTGCGGCATCTGTCGGAAGAGTTGGCGCGGCGGGCGCGAGGGACGCTCATCCGGATCAACCCGCGCGAGTCGCACGGGCCGACTGGAACCTTGTCGTTTGCGGTTGGCGCGATGGCCGCGCTCGGTCCGCTCCTGCGGTCGCGCTGACCGGCGGCGAGGCCAGCACGATGCCCGAGGGCGATACCATTCACACCGTGGCGCGGGTCATGGCGCCAGACCTGGTGGGCCAGGTCGTCCGCATGATCGAGGTCGACCAGGTCGTGCAGCCGTGGGCGGAAGGTTCCGTGGCGACGCGGTGTGAGGCGCTCGGCAAGCATCTCGTGATCGAGGTCATGGGAACCGAGCCACACACGATTCGGGTGCACCTCGGCATGAAGGGCAGCTGGCATCGCTACCGGCAGGGCGAGGCCTGGCGACGACTGCCCTCGGGGCGACGTGTGGTGCTACAGACGGACGCGTGGCTCTTCGTGTGTTTTGGACCGAAGGACGTCGAGGTGACCCATGCGGGGTCGTATCTGCGGCCTCAGGTCGAGCACCTCGGACCCGATCTCCTGGGGGTGGACTTCGACATGGTCGACGTGCTCGAGCGGGCGCGTCTGCCCCACAACCAGCGGCTCGCCATCGCGGACGTGTTGCTGACCCAGACCGTCGCCTCTGGGATCGGCAACGTCTACAAGTCCGAGCTGCTCTTCCTCGAGCGGGTCGACCCGTTCGCCCCGAGCACGCAGGTCTCGGACACGAAGCTGGTGGCGATCTACGAGCGGGCCCGGGTCTTGATGCGCGAGAACCTCGAGTCGGGCGGCTGGCGCATCACGACGACCCGGCCGCTTCACGCGACGGGCTTTTCGGCGGAGCGCTCGGTCCCGATGGAGCAGCGCCACTGGGTCTATCGGCGGGCACGAAAGCCGTGCCACGAGTGTGGGACGCTCGTGCGCAGCCGGCTCCAGGGACCGATGGCGCGTATGACCTACTGGTGTCGGCGGTGTCAGGCGTGAGCCGACGTTGTGTAGCCGGGACTCTCGGGGTGAGTGGAAAACTGGCGGGGTTGGCGACCTCGTCCTAAGCCTGTCGCTGCGCGCCTTTGAAAGGACAGGAGAGTTCCATGCGTCAGCACATCATTGCAGGCCTCATCGCCGTTGCAGCACCGCTCGCGGCCTGCGGCAACAGCGCCCAGTACGTCGTCCGAGGCACGGAGAAGAGCATCGGTGTCGACGGCACCATCACGATCCAGCCGCAGTCCGAGGACGTCAACGTCGTCTCGGTGGAGCTCGTGAACCTGCCGCCGCCCGACCGCCACGAGAAGTCGAAGAAGGCCTTCGTCGTGTGGTTGACCCCGACCGATGGCGCCCCCATCCGGGCCGGTCGTCTGGCCTACGATTCCGACTCGCGGATGGGCCGACTCATGGCGACGACGCCCAACGATCAGGTCTTCGTGCAGGTGACGGCCGAAGAGGATTCGACCGTCGTCAAGCCGTCGGACTTCGTCGTGATCTCGAAGCACGTCGTGCTCAAGCGACCGGGCGCACCCGCCGACATCTGATGGTGTGAGCTGGTCAAGGCTGAACCCGACCGGGTCAGCAGTTCGGACGAGCGGACGAGCTACGACCCTGAGAGTCGGCGCCGCGTTCGGCTCACGAAGAAGAAGAACAACAGCGCGAGCCCGACCGGCCCACCGCCGCGACATCCGTCGTCGGCGCGAGAGGGTTCCGGCTCGGGCTCGACGTGTTCGGGTGCTTCGACGGCGGTGTTGCAGACCTCGCTGTCGCCCCACGTGAAGATGGCCGGCCCAGCGAGCGTGGTGAAAAGCGCGCCGAAGGTGAGCGGCAGGTCGACGCCTTCGAGCTCCTCGCGGATGGACTCACAACCGGCGGCTTCGGGGAACGTGAGGGCGACCGGCGCGGGCTCGGTTGTCCACGGGATGGCGAGGACGAAAGCCCGCCCTGCCGGTGTGGTGAAGCGGGTGAGCGACACCTGTGGGTTGTCCGCGCGGATGACAGCGCTGGTCTGGGTGAGGCCGGCCATGGCCGAGCGCAACACCGACGAGTAGCCCTCGGTGTAACGCGGCAGGGTGTCCGGACGTCGCTCGTCACACTGCCCTTCGGCGACGCGGTAGATGGCGCCGAGTGGGACGCCTGAGACGATGACGCGCCCACGACCTCGAGGCACACGGACAACGACCGGCCGGTCGTCGCTGCTGATCGCGATGGGCGTGCCGATGAGGGCCAGGACCTCGCGCCAGTCGCCAGGGACGAGCACGCTCGAGACGCCCAGCGGGCCCACCCAACGCAGCGTCGTGCCGCCGCGACGGGGCTCGGCGGTGGCAGCTCCGAGCCAGGCTGTGCGGTCCGGGTCAGGATTGCCGAGCTCGTCTCGGCTCGCGGCCTCGGGCCCGAGAACGAGCGTGTTGCCGGCCTCGACCCAACGGACGACGGCGTCCCAGGCATTTCTCGACAAGACCGCCCGCGTGACGACGAGGAAGCGGCGCGCAAAGACCGGGTGCTCGAGGAGACCCTGGGCGATGTCGGTCTCCAGCATGAAGTCGACCGGCAGGTGCGCGTGGGTGAGTGCCGTGTGCCATCCGAGCTCGTCCGAGTCGAGGAGGCCACTGGTGGGTGCGGTGGCCGCTTGTGAGAGGCCGGCGGCGACGAGCATCGGGTCGCTCTCGGCGGCGACGATGACGAGCGGTGAGTGCTGGCGGCGTGTAGGGAAGAGCCAGGGCTCGAGGCCTGCAAGCGCCGAATTCGCCTGGTGAATTCGGCCCAACCAGGAGGCGGACGAGGGGCCGAGGCCACCATGCCCGCCGCGCGGTGAGACGTCGAAGGGACCGTAGCCCTGGTGCTCGAACCACGTGATGCCACGGGCTGCGAGCTCGGCCATGACGAGGCCGGTGTCGGCCCGCCCCGCGCGCACCTGGGCCATGGTCACAAACGAGTCGCCCCGGGCGGCGGCGGCCTCGCGCCACGGGGCGCTCACACTTGCGATGAGGTCCGCGTGCGCGGCGATGCGCGGTGATTGGCAGTCGTCGTCGGGCCCGGCACCGACATCGGCGATGAGCGCACCGAGTGCCCGTTCTTCAGAGAGGATGGAGAGCTCGGCGAGTGTGCGGCCCCCGGTGGAGACGCCGACGGCGACCGGAGCGAGCGCGTTGATGCGAGCCTTGATACGCTGGAGGGCGCGGGCGTTCGAGCGGAGCAGGAACTCGACGGCGCGCAGGTGCAGACGTGCGGCTGGGCCCTCGGAAGAAGGCGCGTTCGAGGGCCAGCTGGCGAGAGGCTCGGCGTCCTCGAGGCGGGTGAGACCAAGCGCCTCGGGGGTCTCACCGAGGTCGGCGAGAAAGGTCTGGAAGTCCGCGCGTTGGAGCGGACCGGCAAACGTGCGGTTCGTGTGCTCGATGCGCACGAGGCAGGATTCGGGACGGTCCGCGCAGGCCTCGATATCGTCGCGCAGGGCGACCATGGCGGGGTCATTTCCAAGCGACAGGTTGCGTGTGAAGTGGTCGTCGATGGCGTCGAGGTCGAGGTCGCCCGTGTAGAGAGCGAGCGGCTCGACAACGGCAACGATGCGATGGACGAGGCCGAGCTCGGCTGCGCGGGCTCGGTCGGTCGGGCCCGGAATGGTCGTGAGAAAGCTCGCTGCGGTGAGGCCGAGCTTCGCGAAGAGGGTGAGCGTGTCGGGCGGAGCGACCTCGTCCAAGAGGTCGATGGGCGAGGTCGCGGCGGCGATCCGGTAGCTCGTGATGGGTGGGGCTTCGAGGGTCGCGCCCGCGGCGAGGTCGGCTGCGATGGCGTCGGCGATGAAGGAAGCGCGGAGCTCGAAGGGGTGGATCGAGCCCGCCGGTCGGCCGGGAGTGATGACGGGTGAGTGGGGCAGAACGAGGCTGAAGAGACCGGCGCCGATGGGTCGTTCGCCGCGCCACACGATGGCGTCTTCGTACGGCGCGAAGGCGAGCTCGAAGGTGGCGGTGGTCGGAACGACGAGGTCGACAGGGGGTGGGCAGTCGCTTGCAGCGCCTTCGTCTTTTGATCCGCACAGGCGCCAGGCGACGGTCATGCGAGCCGCTGCGGCGTGCGGGGCGCTGCTGGCGAGTGGTGCCTGGGACGAGGTGGCGAGGTGCGCGGCGGTCGACAAAGCGGAGAGGTCGAGCCAGTCCGAGGACGAGGAGGACGATGGCGGCGCGGGAGATGAAGGCGAGCTGAGGCGGGCGAGCTCGGGCGGGATGCAAGGTGAGGCATCGCAGACGGCGGCGAGAGCGCGGCCCGACGGGGTCGAGACGAGGACACGTGTCGCCTCGAGGGTCCATTCGGCGGCCGACTCGACGCGGGCACGCACGTGGACACCCGATTCGCGGAGCTGCAGGAGGACAGCGCGGCGAAGCGCGACCCGACCGGGGCCGTCGGCGTGGAGACGTACCTGGATGGGCCCACGATGGCTCGGCGGAAGCTCGAAGAAGGCCGAGACGCTTGGCCAATCGGAGGCTGAGAGGCCAGGACCTGCGACGACCGGCTCGGTCCAGGCCTCGAGGTCGGGGGCCACGACGCTGAGCGCGCCCCAGGTCATGGGCTCGGCCGTGAGGTCGGCGAGCAGGAGGTAGCGGCCTGGGGTGAGTGCGAGGTCCTTGGCCGCGTGTGTGGTGCTGCCATAGGTCGAGCGGATGGCGAGTTGGTCGGCGGCGGGTTCACAGGTGACGAGCCCACAGCTCCAGCCGGAGCGTGGGTCATTGAGGCCGCCGGGACCTTCGGGGATGACCCGTTGGACAAGCCCGATGAGGTGCGCGTGGGCGGCGGGGAGGCAGGTCGGTGAGAGCTCGCAGGTGACCCCTTCGCAGTCGGAGTCGGCGCCACAGGCCTGGGTCGAGTCCGCGCAGAGGCCAGGGCAGAGCGGGTTGGGGGCAGCGTGGGCGACGGGCGAGATGAACGACACGCCGACGCACAGGCCGAGCATGACCAGAGACAACAAACGGCCGGCCGCGAGGGCCGTTGCAGTCGGAGTCTTGGAAGAACGGATGCTCGATTCGAGGGGGGACGGGTCGATCATTTCTTCTCGAGGGCGAGCCTCACCCCGAAGTGGTCGCTCGGGTGGGTGGTGACGGGCGCGTCGTCGACAGTGATCTGAATGGTCTCGGTGCCGACGCGGCTCACGCTGGCGGTGACGCCCGACGGTAGCGAGGACAGGACGATGCGGTCGATCTGCACGCTCGACGGGTCACGCACGAGCGTGTTGTCGTTGCAGTAGGTGCAGGCCGTGGCGTCGGGGCCGGTGGCTGTGCTCGGGAAGTCGACGAAGCCCTCGTCGAGGTAGACCTGATAGCTGGCGGTGGGGATCTCGGCCTTCACCGCGTCGCCGTAGGCCGGGCCCGAGTTCATGTCGCCCATGATGACGCGCAGCTTTGCGTCGGCGCCAAAGGTGGCGGTGAAGTCGACGGCAGCTTCGGCCTGGATGCCGTTTTCTCCGGCCCAGGACTCGTGTGGGCCGTTGTAGTCGACGCCGGCAGTGGTGAGGTCGGACGACAGGTGGGTGCAGACGACGGCCGTGTCGCCAAGGCCTGGCAGGTCGACACGAGCGCCGAGCACGCTGCGTTGGACGTTGGTGGACGAGAGCGTCTCGTGGGCGGTCTGCGTGAGCGGCAGGCGCGAAAGCAGGATGAGGCCGTTGGCGCCTTCGTAGGCGAAGCGGGTGCTGGATGTCTTGCAAATCGAGAGAATTTCTTCGACCTCTTTGCCGATGTTGGCGACGACGCAGTCGACGCAGTCCGGTGAGAGCAGGCCGAACTCTGGGTCGCAGAACTCGAGGGCACAGCCGGCGATCTCGGAGGCTGGGGTGTTGGGGCACTTCTCGGCGATACACTCCGCGAGCGGGTCACTCTCGGTGTCGGTGCAGGCGGGCGGGCCAGGGGTCGTGTCCTTGAGGAAGACGTGGTGGCTGTAGGGGAAGGCGCCTTTGACGCCGTCGATGACCGCGTCGACGTCATCCTGGGTCCAGACCTCTTGCAAGCAGACCACGTCGGCATCGAAGCCCGAGACGAGGTCGATGAGGGCTGGGCGGCGCTGCGCGGCATAGTCGACGAACCCCGACGCGAGGCCGAGGTTGTAGGTCACGAGGCTGGTTCGTTGAGGCGTCGCATCGTCGCCACAGGCAGCGACGAGAAGGACGAGGCAGGTGACGAAACGCCGCATGACAGACTCCGGGCGGGCGGCGGACACGGGGCCGCCCGACGACGAAGCCGTATCATGCGCAATCGCGGGCGCGAAGTCGACTATCGCTTGCGCCTCGGCGTGTTCGGGCCGCGTTTCGCTTCATCAGGCCCGCGCGGGTCGTCGGGATCGACGGGGCCTCGCGCACTTGCGTAGATCGCGCATTGGGTTCATGCGTAACGACACGCTCGATGTTCGCGCCCGAACGAGCTCAGGCACGAACGGGACCTCAAGACGGAGCCCGATATGTCGCCACGCCTCAGTACGTTGTTCGCCTTGCCGCTGTTGTGGGTCGCGTCGCCATCGCTTGCCCAGCCCGAGCTCGCCTCGGTGCAGCGTCGGCCACCAACGATCATCGTCCCGCCCGATCGACCGGACCAGCCATCGCAGAAGCTCGGCGTGCAGCGTGTGTCCATCGAGGCACGCATCGTCGGCGCGCTGGCCGAGACCACGATGACGATGACGTTCGGAAACCCACATAGCCGCGTGCTGGCGGGCGACCTCGTGGTGCCGCTGCCGGCCGGGGCGACCGTGTCGGGCTATGCACTGGATGTGGCGGGGCAGCTCGTCGATGGCGTCATCGTAAAGAAGGCCGAAGCGCGGCGCATCTTCGAGAAGGAGATGCGTAAGGGCGTCGACCCAGGTCTCGTCGAGTGGACACGCGGCAACGTGTTCACGACGCGCGTCTTTCCGATTCCCGCCAATGGCAGTCGCACCGTGAAGTTGCGCTGGGTGGCGCCACTCGAGACCGATAGCAGCGGGACGTTCTATCCTCTGCCGCTGGCGTTTGCCGACAAGCTCTCCGAAGGGAAGGTCCGAATCGAGGTCGTGCGCCCAGGTGTGGCCCCGCGGATCGAGGGCGCCGGGCCACTCAAGCTGAGCTTCGACTCACGCTTCGTGGCTGAGGCTGCCGTGAAGGATGCGCCGATGGTGCAAGACCTGCGGGTGCGGGTGCCCGATGCCGAGCTGCGACCGGTCCAGGTCGAGACGGCCGGCAACGGCGTGACGTACTTTTCGATCCACGAGCGAGCCCCAGCGCCGAGCGACTTGAACACGATGCGGATCAAGCGGGTGCGCCTCGTGTGGGATGCCTCGGGGTCGCGCAAGTCCGCCAATAGCGCACGTGAAATCAAGGTCTTGCAGGGGTACCTGAGCAAGCTCGGCGAGATCGAGGTGGACCTCCAGATCCTGCGCGACGACGTGGGAGCGGCCACGACGTTTGCGCTACCGCGTGACCTGGAGCGGTTGAGCGGGACGCTGAAGTCGACGCCCTTCGATGGCGGCACCCAGCTCGCGCGGCTCAGTCCCATGCCCGGCCAGAAGAAGGCAGACATCGTCATCATCGCGAGCGATGGGTTCTCCACGTATGGAGACAGCTCGGCCGAGCCGCTGGGGGCGCCGACCTACATCTTGAGCTCGAGCCAGAGCGCGGGCCATGACACGCTGGGCAAGCTCGCGGCCGACAATGGTGGTCTCTATATCGACCTCAACCGGGTCACGGATGACGAGGCCGTCGGGCGCATCGGTAAGCCGGTCTGGAGCCTTTTGCAGGCGGCGGTGGAGTCCGGATCGGTCAAAGAGCTGAGCCCTGGTGGGATCGAGCCCGCGCTCGGCGCGACGTTGGTCGCGGGCGAGATGACGAGTGACAAGGCCGTCATCAGGTTGGCGTGGGGGATCCCGGGCCAGGCCGCGAGCATCGTCAAACGCTACGAGGTCAGCCGCGGCGACATCCAGGGCGAGGTCGTGCGGTTTGCCTGGGCCAACAAGCGGCTGGGCGAGCTCGTGGCAGAGCCGGAGAAGAACGCTGACGCGCTCGTGTCGCTCGGGCGGGCGCATGGGATCGTGACGCCGGGGACGTCGCTGTTGGTGTTGGAGACGTTGGAACAGTACCTCGAGCATGGGGTTCGGCCGCCCGCGATGCTGGCCGAGATGCGTAAGGATTGGGACCGGCGCATCGAGGACCGGCGTGTGAGCGACGAGCGCTCGGAGCAGGAGCGACTCGAGACGGTGCATGGGATGTGGAAAGAAGAGGTCAGCTGGTACGAGCGACGCTTCGAGTACCCTGCGAACTTCCGCTACGGCGGAGGAGACAAGTCGAAGTCGGGAGAGCGCGCGCGACGGGACGACATGGGACGCGGGATGATCGACTCATTGGGCGGCGACTCGGGACCATCGGCGAGCACGGGTGCGCCTTCGCCTGAACCGGCGGCCGAGGAGCGTGAGGCGCGTGCCGCCCCGATGGCGAAGAAGGCCGAAAAGGATGGGGGCGGCGCGAGCGACCCGGAGCCGGGCGTGGCGATGACACCGTGGGACCCGCAGACCCCGTGGACCAAGGCGCTCAAGGCGGCCGCGGTGAAGGACCGCGAGCGCGTTTATCTCGAAGAACGAGAGAAACACGGGACGGCGCCGTCGTTCTATCTCGACTGCGCGGACGTCTTTCTCGGGTTCAAGGACGAGGCGATGGCGCTTCGTGTCCTGAGCAATGTCGCCGAGCTGAAGCTCGATGACCCGGCGCTCCTGCGGGTGCTCGCACATCGGCTGAGCCAGCTCGAGAAGCTGTCGACGGCTATCTCGATTTTCGAACATGTTCTGAGGCTGCGGGCCGAAGAGCCGCAAAGCCACCGCGACCTGGCCCTGGTGTTGGCGCGGCGCGCGCGGGTTCAGAAGCAGGTCCATCTGGCGCGGGCGGACTGGGTGCGGGCGCTCGACCACCTGGCCGTCGTGGTGAAAGGCAAGTGGGACCGTTTCCAGGGGATCGAGGTCATTGCACTCCACGAGCTGAACCGCTTCTGGGTCGAGGCGAAGTCGGTCGGCGTGACCGGTGGTTTCCCGCTCGACGGGCGCTTCGAGCAGGCGATGGAGCTCGACACCCGCATCGTCATGACGTGGGACGCGGACATGACGGACATGGACCTGCATGTCGTCGAGCCGAGCTCCGAGGAGGCGTACTACTCACACAACCTGACGACCATCGGCGGCAAGGTGAGCCGCGACTTCACGCAGGGATATGGCCCGGAGATCTACGCCTTGAAGAAGGCGATGAAGGGCACCTACAAGGTGAAGACCAAGTTCTTTGGCAGCTCGGCGGCGCAGTTGATCGGGGCCGTGACGCTGCAGGTCGACGTGTTCACGAACTGGGGGCGGGCGACCGAGAAGCGACGCTCGATGACGCTGCGACTGACCGAGAACAAAGAAGACTTTGTCGTGGGTGAGATCGAGTTCTGAGGCGGGTGGGCTGGCTGCACCGAGGGCAGGCCAAGGCCTGCCCCTACATTGGGCGAGACGCTGAGGGCGGGCGCGAGGCCTGCCCCTACATTGGCCCCGTCACTCGGGCGTGGGGACCGGGATAGGAGTTGGCTCGGTGGGGGCGGCCGGGCGCTGGGGTGGCGGGGCCTGGATGGTCGTCTCGAGCATCTGGCCGTCGGGCCCGAACTTGGTGAAGCGGCGGGCCTCGGCGCTGCCGGTGATCTCGATGCGCACCACGGCTACCCAGGTGCCCGCGACCTCGACCCACGCGATGGTGGGCGGAACGTCGGCGGCGTTGCGTGTCCAGGTGCGACCGTCGACCTTGTCGTCGTGGACGATCTCGCCGGGGTGTTTCTGCCCCGTGGGTGAAGTGGCTCCGCTCATGGTGTGCTCCGCTTGATCTTGGGTGACCGGGTCGTCGGGGGTGGAGGGCGCGGTGGCGCGGACCTCGGCTCGTTCGGTGTCATCGTCGGTGGGTCCTGGGAGTGGCGACGTCTGTCGTTGCTCGGCAGCGCAGCCGGCCACGGACACGGCCACGACCGCGGCGTGCGCGGCGTGCGCCCACATCAGCCCATCTCCTTTTCGAGCATTGCGAGACGACTCGGGACCAGCGCCTTGTACTCCTCGTATTTGGGAGTGCCCTTGGTGCCGCCGTAGACCTGCACCGTCTCGGCGACGTCCTCGGCGATGTCGTTCATCGCGTAGCCCGACACCGACACGCGGTCCTTGTCCATACAGGTCTTCCAGTCGCTCCACTTGCCCTTGGTCTTGTCGTTGCCCCACTGCTGGTAGCTCCAGGTGTGGCCCGTCTCGTGGATGAGCGTGCCGCGCATGGCGTCAGCAGGGGGCTGGGTCGTCTTGCTCGGGTAGACCGTGACGATCCCGGCGGCCCCGGCCGTCATGTAGGAGTGGAAGTCGGGCGTGTTGTACTCGACGGCCCAGTGAGCGTCGTCGGGGTTCTCGACCGTGTTGAGCACCACCTGCTTCATCAGCTCGCGGCACTTCTTCGGGACGTAGCGGGCGGACTCCGCGACCTCCTGGGCCGTGTGCTGATGGTAGCCGGGCTCGGGCGCCTTGGGGGCGACGATCTCGACCGAAACCCCGTCGCCGAAGGTCGCGATGAAGATCTCGGCGTCGGCCTTTTTACCTCGAAAATCGAAATTCTTCTGAACCGTCGGAGCGCCGAGAGCGACCGCGACGGGCTCGGACTGAACGGCTTCGCCGACCAGCGACGGGGTGGCTGCCTTGTTGCCGATGATCCCGCCGAGCGCTGTGGCCTGCTCGGTATCCGGCTTGCCCGTGAGGCCTGGCATCAACGGGCCGAGGTGTCCACGCGCCGCCCCCGAGACGCCGTTGGTTTCGCCGCCGAGCAGTGCTTCGACGATGCTCTGGTCGGAGCCGGGCAGCTTGGACCAACCGGCGAGGGCGCGCGCGCCGATGACCGCGAGCTTGGCCTCGATGGGGCCGAAGTTGAGGTCGGGCATCTCTTTGGTGAGTGGTGCGGAGCCCCAGGCCCCTGGCCAGTCGATGACCATGGCGTCGTTGCCGCTCGCGTCCTTGGCCACGCGCACGCCGCTGACCGACGAGGTCACGCCCCAGGTCGTCGCCTTGGCCTGCACCTGCTGCGAGAACCACGTGACATACGGCGCGCGGGCGTAGGTCGGGTCACGCGACAAGACGGTCGCCGTGCCGACGGTGTCGCCTGACGGGGTGGGTGTCCCGACCTGGCCTTCCGGGGCGGGAAGGTGCGCACCCTGCTGAGCCACACCGGCGCGCCCGGCCGCGAGCTCGCCGTTGGCGCCGCCCTTGGGCGAAAGCGTCTCCTCCTGTTCGGCGAAGGACTGGCCACGCAGCGAACGCTTCAGCGCCGAGCCCTGAGGTGCGGCGTCATTGGCGGGTGAGGGAGCCTGCGCGGACTTTGCCGATTGGCGTGCGGATTCGACCTGAGACATGACTCAGCTACTCCCTGGGGGCCCGACCTCTGGTGGGTATAGCACCGGGGATAACGTCGCCCTAAGGGTTTGGCGCCCTGGGTTTCAACGCAGGAAGGCCAGGACCTCGTCGTGGAGGAGGCCGTTGGTTGCGACAGCATCGCCGCCGTCGATGCGGCGCTCGCCCGACCAGCTCGTGAAGCGGCCGCCGGCCTCTTCGATGATGGGCAACATCGGGGCGTTGTCCCAGAGGGCCATGACCGCATCCATGGCGATCTCGGAGCGGCCGGTCGCGACGAGCACGTAGCCGTAACAATCGGCCCAGGTGCGCTGCATGGCGGTGGCCCTGGTCCAGGCGTCGTGGCGCTCGTTGCCCATGCGGCGGCGGACGGCCGTCTCGTCGGTGGCGACGGTGAGCGCGGACGACAAGGTCGGGGTGGAGGCGACGCGGCAGAGGCGGCCGTTCCAGCGGCAGCCCAAGCCGCGCCCGGCGGAGACCATCTCGTCCAGGGCGGGGATATAGATGACGCCGACGGTCGGCTCGCCTTCGACTTCGACGCCGACGAGGGTCCCATAGAAAGGAACGCCGCGCAGGAAGGTGCGGGTACCGTCGATGGGGTCGATGATCCAGCGGATGGGGACCTTGCCGGGCTCCTCGCCGTGCTCTTCGCCGACGATGCCGTGGTCGGGAAAACGTTCCTTCAGAAGGGAGCGCATGACGGCTTCGGCGTTCTTGTCGGCGATGGTGACGGGGGAGCCGTCGCCTTTGATCTCGGCGGGGACATCGCAGTTGAACCAGGCCAGCGTGCTGCGGCCGCCGGTCCAGGCGAGGCGGGTTGCGAAGTCGAGGAGCTCGGAGGTGGTGGGCAGGGTCTTCATGAGGCGGGATGTCGCATGAAACGAGGCGGTTGGCGAGATGGTGATGGGATGGTCGAAGTGGCGGATCGAGGGACAGTGGGAGGTAGGAGCGGGATGGTGGACATGGCGAGGATGAGGATGAGGGGGAACGCGGCTCGAGGGTTGCGAGGTAAGATCGGGATGGTGGACATGGCGAGGATGAGGGGGACCGGGGCGCGAGGGGTGGGAGGTAAGATCGGCGTTGGGTGACTCGGGGCGGTTCACGCGTTCTCTCCGGTATGCGCACTGTATCGTTGGTCGCCTTCATATTGTTTTGTGGTGTGTCGCCTGCCCTCGCGGATGATGGGCGTTTTCGGCCGGTCCCGATCGGTGAAGCCGACTACACCGCGTTGCGCGATGTCGTGCGGGTGGTCCTGAGGTCGGCTACGCGGGTCGCGGTCGAGAAGTCGGGCGTTTCGTTATGCGCGTTCGACAAGGGTGGGCGCGTGGTTTGCGCGGGGGGCGGACTCGGGAGGCGGTTTCCGGAGGCGGAGGCGGCGCCGAGGTTGGCGACTCCGTGCTTTGGTGAGGACGACGTCTTTGGTGAGGGTGGGCGGGCGATTGTGGCGCTCGATCTCGCGGGCGACACGTGTGCGATGACAAAGAGCGGACGGGTGTATTGCTCGGAGTCGCTGACGCCGCCGATGTTGCGGACGGCTGACGGTGGGGCTGGGGCTGACCGGGCCGTGGCCATGACGAATGGGGCTATCGTGTATGCGGGCGCTGACGGGGTGCAGACGATGCGGACACGGGTCTCACTCGAGCGCAACTTCGGACCGAAGCGGCGGATCGACAACGTGCCGACACGAGCTGTCTCGATGACGCAGGCAAGCGATGACGCGTATTGCCTGCTCGGCGAGGACGGTCATGTGTATTGCACCGATGAGGTCGAGCAGGACGAGCTCTCGGTCGTGCGCCCGGATGCGCCCGTGGTGTTCCATCGGGTGTCGGCGGCGGGTCCGATGTGGGGGACGACGGTCGAGACGTGTGAGGGGACGACATGTGCGGGGCCCTCGGGTGAGCCGTTGAGCGGGCCGGTGAGTGGGCCGGTGAGTGGGCCGGTGAGTGGGCCGTTGAGTGGGCCGTTGAGTGGGCCGTTGAGTGGGCCGTTGAGTGGGGTCGTCGAGATCGTCGCGGTGGGGCGATTCTATCACTGTGCGCTGAGTCGGGACGGGCAGGTCGCGTGTTGGGAGAGCCCTCGTCATCGACCGTGGCGAATGCCCCGCTTCACGGCGCCGACGCGCATCGCGGGGAGCCGGTCGGGGCTCTGTGCGCTGACCCGGAAAGAGACGGTCGAGTGTGTCGGCTTCGACCTGCTGGAAGACGGTCCGATTGCACCGCTGGCCGAGGTGAAGGGGCTCGTCGGGGTGCGGCAGATTGCGCTCGGGGATGAGGTCCTGTGTGCGGTCACGAAGGGCGGCCGGGTCGACTGTCGCTTCATCTTGCCGCTGCCACTGCCTGAGCCCGCGGCCACCGGGGATGGCCAGGACGAGGTGGCGGACGTCGCGCCGCGCTGGACGAGTGAGGTCGGGCGGCCGGCTGTTGCGATCCTGGGGTGGACCCGCGACCTGGCGAAGCTGGTCTTCGCGGGGAGCTACTTCGAGCTCGATGAGGCGACGTCGCCGCTCATCGGCGTGACCACGAAAGGGGAGCTGATCGGGGCGAGGCCGCCAGGCGAGACGGATGTAGAGGCGGGCGAGGGTTCGCCGCGTCGGGTGGATGAGGGGGCTGGGACGGGTCGAAAATCCAACAAGATCGAGGATATCGGGCTACTGTCTGGGTTGCCGTGTGTCCATGTGCTGGGACGGACCTGGTGTCGGGCGCTCGACGACAGCGGCGACGCGTGGACGCCGTGGCGTTTGGTCGCGGGCTCGGCGACGGGGTTGCCGTGGTGGGTGGCGGGCCTGTCGCAGCAAGAAGGCCAGGCGGGGCCCGACGAGATGGCCGACGTCTTGCGGCGGACGGGACGCGCGCCGGTCGAGGTCATCGCCTGGGACAATATCCCTTGTGTGCGTTTTGCCGACGGCGGGGTGGCTTGTCTGCGGCGCGGGGTTCGAACCGAGCTGGTCGCGGTGTTGGCGCCTCGAGACGAGCCGGGGGATATCTGCACGAGCATGGTCAGGCCGCGCGGGGAGGCAATGAGCGGGGCCATCGACCTCGATGGTGACCACAGCACTGCGTGTGTTCTTCTCGAGAATCGAGACATCGCGTGCTGGGGATATCTGGGGGCGCTGGAGGGGGAGGCGTACGTGGGAATCGAGCGGCGGTGGGTTCCTCGGGTGGTGGCCCGGGTGGAAGGAGCCGTGTCGATCGCCGTGAGCCAGAGCCTCGTTTGCGCGCTTACGGCTGGCGGGGAGGTCTGGTGCGTCGGGAGCGGTGGCGAGGGGCGGGCGCCTGGGCGATGGGGCGGCTTTGGGTCGAAACCGGAGAAGGTGGTTGGACTCAGCGGGGTGAGCGGGCTGGCGGCTTTGCCGGGGCACACGTTGGTCTGCGGGTGGGCGACGCCTGCTGGGGGAGATGTCGAGAGGCGGGCGGCTGGAAACAAGGTGGCGGTCGCCGGCGAACGTAAGGACCCGCGTGAGGACCCGGACGGGGCGGTGGCCGACGCACTCGCGGCGGGACGGGCGGTGTGCTGGGGAGACGAGGAGACGTTGCGCGACTTGAACGCGACGTTTGTCGGAAAGCCCAGGCGGCGATGACGGGGCGGCTCGATGTGAGTTGATCGGGGCGGGAGAGTGTCTCGATTGTCGAGACATCATGAACTCGGAGGCCGGAACGTCAGCGCTGAAGGGGGCGTCGCATGATGACGCGGAGGTGCATGGGAAAGCCGTTGGCCGACTCGTGTTCGTGGAGCTCGAGGAGCGCGTCGGTCAGGTCGATGAGCGGGACGGACTGCCAGCCGAGTGAGGCGTAGAGCGGCGCATTCCAAGGGACGTCGACGAGGGTGCTGAGCACGATCGTGGAGTGGCCGCGGGCGATGGCCAGGTCACAAGCCTTGGCGATGAGGGCCTTGCCGACGCCCTTGCGCCCGTGGTCCGGGTGGACGTCGACCTCGCTCAGGTAGGCCTCGTCGCCGAGGGTGGTCACGATGACGAAGCCGATGGGGATGTCATCGGAGTCGACCGCAACCCAGGTGTCCAGCGCGGCGATGTGGGCTTCGAGGTCCGTTGGCGATGTGGGGCTCGCAGCGAAGGACGGATAGGCTTCGTGGCCGTGAAAGAGCGCAAGCGCGGCGAGCTCGATGGCCAGGAGTGTCGGGAGGTCGGAGGGGGTCGCGGGGCGGAGTGTGAAGTGCGACATGGCGGGTTCTTCAGGCGCGGGCATGGAAGGCGGCGAGTAGGCGGCCGAGCTCGGCGGGGCGTTCTTCCTGGAGGAAGTGGGAGCAGTCGGGGAGGCGCGTGACCTCGAGTTGGGGGCGGGCCTTGGTGAGGCGGCTGACGGTCTTGGCGATGTCGGGCAGGATCCGGTCGCGTTCGCCGTAGATGGCGGCGACTGGGATCGGGGTCGACTCGAGCCAGCGCGAGAGGGTGACAAAGCCTGCTGGGGCGAGGCGGAGGCCGGCGCGCAGCAGGAGCTTTCGGGCGTCGGAGTCGTGGAAGGGGGCGGCGTATTCGTCGAGGACGTCTTTGGCGAGGCGGGTCTTGTGGACGCCGAATTGAAGCGCCTGGCGAATGCCGGGTGGGCTGGCGATGAGCTGGTTCATGAGCGGGATGCGGGTGGCGGCGATGAAGGCGAAGACGGCCCAGGACATCTCCGGATAGACGAGGGTGTTGAGGAGCGTCAGGCGGCGGACGCGGTCGGGGTGTTGGCTGGCCCAGAAGAGGCCGATGGGGCCGCCGGCGTCGTGGACGACGAGGTCGATGGGGGTCGCGGCGAGGCCGAGGGCGGCCAGGAACGACTCGATGGCCTGGTCGTAGTAGCGGAAGCTGAGGCTGGCGGAGGCCGGTGGGAGCGTGTGACCAAAGCCGGGGAGGTCGAGCGCGATGGGGCGCAGACCGGCGGCGGCGAGGTGGGGCATCACGCCGCGCCACAGGAACGATGAGGTCGGCCAGCCGTGGAGGAGGAGAACGGGGTGGCCGTCGCCGAGCTCGCGGTAGCGGAAGGTCGTGTCGGCGGTGGTGATGTGGTGGACGGGAGGTGGTGTCATGGCGGCCTCGGGTAGGAAGGGAGTCAGACGAGCGGGTCCCGGCGGCTAGAGGCGCGCGCCGTTGGGAGAGGCGGGGCGAATATGAAATATGGAATGTCCCGACCCCTCTGGCGGGGCGCCGCAGGAGGCGGGGCTAATATGAAATATGAAATGTCCCGACCCCTCAGGGGAGACCCCGGTAAGGGGGGCCAATATGAAATATGAAATGTCCCGACCCCTGGTTCGGAGAGGGTCAGAGCCAGTTGCCGATGAGGGTGAAGGGGGCCCAGTAGAAGGGATGATTGTGGAGCGGTGAAGCTGGGGATGGGGTGGTCGAGGTTGGGGGTGATGGGCTGCCTGGTGTCGGGCCGAAGCCGGGCGGATGACGGTCGGCGGCTGACGGCGGGGCGCCGCGGATGAAGGACAACATCGCGAGGCGAAGGGCGTCGGCCTTGGTGAGCGATGAGTCCGCGGTACGGCGTCGGTAGAAGTCGAGCATCAGCTCTGCCGTGTGTTGGTCGGCCACGGGCCACAGCGTTGCGAGGACGGAGCGGGCGCCGGCGGTGATGGCGATCTGCGCGAGGCTTTCGATCTCGCGGCCGCGGCGACGCCCCTCGCGGCGCTCCTCGGAGGTGGCGTCCCCGACCGCGGTGTTGCACGCCGACAAGGTCAGGAGGTCGACGCGGCGGAACCGGAGCAGGCGTATTGCGTCGAGGTCGAGGTGCTCGCCGTCGCCGAGCAGGAGATAGCTTGCTTTGGGGTCCATGGGCTGGAACGCGAAGTGGCTCGCGATGTGGATGACGTTGAAGGACGACGCGGCGAGCTGCTCGACGAGGGCCGTGCGAGAGAACGCATCATCGAGTCGGACGAGCCCGTCCATGATGCCCGACGGGTCGTTCGCGTCGCGTCGGACCAGCGTCTCGAGCTCGGTCCCGACCGCGTCGAGGGCGGCGTGCCCAGGGATGGCGCGGGCGACCCCGAAGGCCGCGACGGTCCAGGCAGGTGTAGGCTTCGTGAGCAGGCTCGGCTGGGCGACGGGGGTCATGGTCGCGAGGCGGAAACGTTCGACGAGCCAGCGCTCGCCATCGTGTAGTGCCGCAAACGGTATGTATCGAAGGATACCGTCGGGGGCGATCATCAGGGTGCGCGCGTCGGCTGCTTTGAGCTCGGCGGCAATGGGGGCGATGAGGAGGTCGTAGAGCTCGCGGGCGACCGGCGCCGGGTCGCTCGTGGGGTCGGTCAGAAGCTGTCGGAATGCGAAGACGAGGCCAAACAGGGTGCGCGGGTCGAAGGGCACCCGATGGGCGATTTGGATGTCGGGGGTCGTGATGAAGATACGGAGGTGGTCCTGGCCGAGCAGGTAGTGGATGAGCACCGGCCGCAGGCCAGGCGAAGCGTTGCGTTTCGGGGCGAGGCCGGGGGACGGGGGTGAGGCGGGGGACGAAGGGACGAGCTGGCCGAGCTGGTCGAGTTGGTCGAGCGCCTCCTGCATCTGCGAGGTCATGAGAGTCCGGGCGATGCCGGCCTCGTGGATACGATCGGCGACCTCGGTGCGTTGCTCGGGGGTGGCCGCCGATTGGTTCTCGCGCTCGAGCTCTTCGTCGATCAGGTCGACCTCCTTGTCGAAGTCGACCCGCGCTCTTGCGAGGCGCTGGGTGAGGTCCTCTCGGCGCGCGCGGTCCGACGCGCTCGGAGGTTTGGCCCGCGCCCTTTGATCGATCGCGACGAGCTCGGCGCCCAGCGTCGCGACCTCGGCCGAACGAGTCGTCAAGCGCAAGTCGGAACGGGTCTCGGCAGGTGTGCGCGTCACCGCGGCGGTCGGTGGAGCGTGGCGCAGAACCACCGTGCGCGCCTCGTCGAAGCGGAGGCGATCGAGGGCCTCTTGTGCCTCGATGAAACGCCCCTCATCGATGAGGAGCTCCGCGAGGTCGCGATACGCATCGACACGTTTCTCGAGGTAGAAGCGTTCGAGATCACTAGAAACGCCTTTTCGGGCGACCGCCCCGCTCATACGATTGGGGCGGGAAGGCTCGCCCGAGCGATCCGATCGGTCTCCATGCGTTTCATCTTCTGTGGTGCCGAATCGCATGGAGACGTCAGGGCCGATCGCTGCGACTTCGAGACGAAGCTCTTCCAGGATGGCGACGGCCCGCTTGGCAAAGTGGATGGCCGCAGTCTTTCGTGAGGACGATGCGGACCAGCGCGCCAGGGCGAGCTCGACGCGCCAGCGGACCTCGCGGGAGTCGGCCGCGCTCGCCAGGAGCCAGGCGCGAGCGAGGGAGTCACGAGCCCCCTCGGGGTCGGAGACACGTGTGAGGTCTGCCACGTCGACGAGCAGCAGCGCCACGTCGGGGTGGCGCTCGCCGAGCGTGTCCAGCGCGACGGTCAGAGCGCGGCGATAGGCGGCGACAGCCTCTTTGGGGCGACCGACGACGAGCAGTGCGTCGCCAAGGCTTCGGGTCAGCCGGACGTCGAGCCAACCCGATGGACGCCAGGTCGAGTGCGGCGTGAGAGCCGCCTCGAGCAGGGCCACCGAGCGTGCGGCATTCCCCTCGGCCAATGCGAACCGGGCGGCGTTGTGGCGGGCGGTCGCGAGCTCGGAAAGGCTCTCGCCTTCCCATTGGTCGAGCTCGGCGAGGTCCTCGGTGAGCGTGAGGTGTTCGTGGACAACGCGCCTTGCGGTGGCTTCGTCGCCGACCAGACCGTGAATGACGCCGAGGTTGGCGAGCGCCATGCGGGTGAGTGTGGCCTGTGGTCCGAGGGCCTGCTTGCGCAGCGCGAGGGTCTGTTGCTGGGAGGCGATGGCATCCGCATAGCGCCCCAGCAGGGTGAGAACTCGGGCGCGTTGGCTCGTGTGCCACGAGAGACGGGTCGCGCGCGTCGGGTCAGTCGAGGGGACGGGCTCAACGACCAACGGGAACGCTTGGTCGAGACTGGCTAGCGCGTCGCGATAACGCCCTTCGAGCTCGTAGGCGAACGCCGAGCTCTCGTGGATCCGCGCCGCGAGCTCGCCCAAGACCCACGCCGCCTGTTCGTGTTCGTCGTGATGCTTCGACGAGTCGATGGAGACTCGTTGGGCCTGGGCGACGAGCGGAGCGATCTGGTCCGCCGACTGGACGAAAGCCTGGTGGGCCTCGTCGAAGCGCCCCAGTCCCAGCCAGGCGCGGGCGAGGTTGTGGCGGCCGAGGGCGGCGCTGACGGGGGTGCTTGCTTCGACCACCCAGGAGGAGGCGAGGCGCTCGACTTCGGGCCAGGCGCCGAGCTGGATACAGCGGTAGATCGGTGGGAGGTAGGTGGGTGCGGCAAAGGGGTCGAAGGCATCCTGCGCGACTTCCCGGTCGACGAACAGGATGAGCTCCGAGCCGGGGCCCGTGTCGGGTCGTAACGCACGGCTCCAACGGGGCTCTGCCGCACCGCCCTCGGAGCCCTGGATCAACTTCGTGGGCCTCCGGTCGGGGCACCCGTCCTCGTCGTCAAAGGCGTTGAAGGACTCGGATTCGTGGGGACAGCGGTCAATGAAGTCGGGCACACCGTCGCTGTCGGCGTCTGCCCGGAGGTTGCCCTGACCACCAAACTCGAGGTCGGGAAGAACGGCGAAGAGCTCCTTCAGGGTCCTCGGGTCAGGGGGGTTCGAAAGGTCGATGAGACCAGCGGGGCTCTGGCCGCGCGTGTTGAGCAGCGCGAAGTCGGCACCTTTCGACTGGAGGAGGGTGATCATCGGGATGTCGACGCGCCACATCGCAAAGTGGGCGGCGGACCACCCCGCGAAGAGAGGCGGACGGGCGCGTGCCGAGGTCTGGAGGTCGGGCGAAACTGGCACACCAAGGAGGTCGGCGACGATGTCGAGGTGCCCCTGGGCGACAGCCCGATGGAGCGGGGTCTGGCCATCGGCAGAGCGGCGGGTCGCGGCCATCGGGTCACGCTTCAAGAATCCCTGGACCCGCAAGCGGTCGCCGCTGACGACCGCCCAGTCGAGGTCATCGTTCGGTGCGAGCAGGACGACGAGGTCCGGGTGGGCATGAGTCGCCATCGCCTGCGTTGCCGGCGCGAGGCCGGGGACGACACGAAACTCGGAAGGCGAAACAGGCAGATAGCGCAGAAGAGCCGCGAGGGAGTCGGCGCGCACCGGGAGGTCATCGCGTTCGCTGGCGGGAGCGAGCAGGAGGTCGATGGTGGTTCGGCCGGAGCGGTCGGGGGTCTTGACCGAGGCGCCGTGCAACGCGAGCAAGGCGATGGCCGTGGTGTCACCGCGGAGGACGACGTCATGGAGCGAAGTCGAGCCATCGGCCGCGACTGCGTCGGGGTGAACGCCGCGTGAGAGGAGCAGGGCGGCGACGTCGTACTGGCGATGCCTCAACGCGAGGGACAGTGGGGTGGACCCGGAGCTGGTGGCCAGGTTCGGGTCGAGACCCCGATCGAGGAAGACGGCGACGAGCGCAGCTGGGCCACGTGTAAGGGATTCCTCGAAGGCGGAGCTCACGCGGTGGCGAGCGGCCCCGGATTCCGGTTCGAACGGATTCGTCCCCTCGCCTGACTTATTACCTCGGCCATCGAGATATTTTTCGGCGGCGCGGGACAGGCGCAAGACGACCTCGGGCGAACCAAAACGGACGGCCGCGTTGAGGCCACGCGACCAGTCGGCGCCCGCCGCCAGGAGGGCTTCGGCCGCAGCGGTGTGGCCACCCTCGATGGCGAGGGCGAGTGGCGTTGCGCGTTCGTTGGGCGAAGGTCCATCGGGGTGGGAGGCCGCCACCAGACGAGCGACCGCGTCGACATTGCCAGCGTCGGCCGCTGCGTGAAGCGGGGTCTGGCCCGATACATCGGAGGCGTCAGGCGTGGCTCCACGCGTAAGCAACACAGCGATGGCACTGCTCGTCGGCCAGGGTGAGGCGGCTGCCAGGTGCAGGGCTGTCTTGCCGCCGGGGGTGACGGCGTTGAGGTCGGCCCCGTGATCGAGGAGGAAGCCGAGCGTGTGTGTGGCGCCTCGGGAGGCTGCGAGATGGAGCGCGTTGTGACCTGCAGACGTTACGAGTTGAAGGTCGTTGACCCCTTTGTCGCTGGCGTCGGCGAGGAGGCTCAAGACGTCCAGGCGGTCGTAGACGGCGGCGTAGTGTAGCGGCAGATACCCCGCAGCGTCGGGTTCGGAGCGTAACCCGAGGAGGCGCTTGGCGACCGGCGCGTGGCCTTGGATCGCTGCATGGTGGAGCGCGGTTCGACCCTGATTATCTTGACGTTCAAGGAGATGGGCGCGGCCCCTGCCCGCCAGGAGGAGGTCGACAATGTCGATGTGGCCTCGCGCTGCGGCGACGTGGAGTGTGGTCTCGAAGCGGGCATTGACCGCCGCTGGGTCGAGGCCCGCGGAGATCAGGTCTTGGGCGACCGCCAGGTCACCGCGCCAGGCAGCGATGTGGAGCGCCGTGCCACCCGTGCAGTCCCGGCGCTCTTGCAGGTCGCCCTGCCAGCCATTCCAGCCCGGATCCGAGCTGTAGTCGCGCGCCTCGAAGAGCGGTCCGCCACCCGTCGTGACGGCGGGACAGCCGCACAGCACCAGCGCAAGACCGATGACTGCGGACGGAACGATGAGGTATGGCGAGCGCGTTGGGGGCATGAGTCGGGGCCGCGGTTCAAGGACGACCGCTCGGATAGTGCCACGTCACGCTGCCTTTGGCTCCCCCGCAACGAAAAGGCCCCCGGCATCCAGAACGAATGCCGAGGGCCCTTGTGAACGGACAGCGCATCCCGTTTTGAGGCGGGATGCCGATGACCGGTATCAGTCCTTCATGCCCGTGAGCGTGTAGGTCTCGGTCGCGCCCTTCTTGTCCTCACGGCCGTCGACTTCGATCTTGACGATGCCCTTGCCGGCCTCGAAGCAGAAACGTGTGCGGGTCGGGACTTCGCCGGCCGACCAGCTCTCCTGGCACCAGGCACCGCCGTCCTGGAGCGTCTTGATGCCGCCCTCGGGACCGTCGGCGTCGGCAGCCCACTTCTCCTCACCGATCTTCGGCTCGGCCGCGAGCTGCGGGGCCGCGGCGATGACCTTGGCGATCTCGGCGGCGTCCTTCATGTCGGCCGTGTAGAGGCCGGCCGAGGTGGCAACCCACAGGGCGCCGGGCCACACGCCCTGGGCGAGCGCGTTGTCCTTGGCGTTGTCGTCCGTACAAGCGAAGGCCGCGGCCGTCGCCTTGCCGAACACGTCGATCGACTCGACCTTGCAGGTCACGGTCGTCTTGATCTCGGCCTTCTGGTCGCCGACGGTCATGGACCAGTTCCAGTCGTAGGTGAAGGTGCGGTTGAGCTTGAAGACGTCGGCGAAGAGTGCCGGGATCGCGTCGGCAACGGCGGCGACCGCGTCGGTGGCGGCTGCGACGGCGTCCGCCTCGACGGTCGGAGCGGCGTCGGCTTCGGCGACAGGCGCTGCGTCCGGGGCCGGAGCGGCGGCCACGTCGGGCTCAGCGGCGGGGGCGATATCCGGAGCCGGGGCGACGACGTCGGGCTCGGCCGGCTTCTCGGCGGGCTTCTCGGCCGGCGCGGCGGTGTCCGCAGCGGCGACGGGAGCGGGTTCGGCCTTCTTGCCGCAGGCGACGGTCGGCGCGACGAGCGCCGAGAGGATCAGGACACCACCGAAACGAAACGACTTCATACGACTCTCCATCGAGACCACCCTGACCGGAGGGGGCGACCGCGGGCGGCGTCCTGTCACATCCGTAATCGCCGCACAAGAGTCGATTTTGGTAGGCGATCTCGGCTCTTGGCGTCGCCAGGGTCCGGGCTGTAATGGTGGCCTTTTGCGGCCGATGCCAGTCGTCGGTCGGAGGGCCCCCCGCAGCGGGGGAGCGCCTCCTCGAGAGAGACCGATCAGCTCCGCGACAACGACGCGAGGTTGATGACGAACCGATACTTCACATCGTTCTTCAGCATGCGGTCGTAGGCGTGGTTGATCTGGTCCATCGCGATCATCTCGATGTCCGAGACAATCCCATGCTCGCCGCAGAAGTCGAGCATCTCCTGCGTCTCGCGAGTGCCACCGATCAGAGACCCGGCCAGCGTCCTACGCCCCATCACCAGCAACCCGGGGTAGATCGTCGGGGGCTTCTCCGGCATGCCGACCAGCACCATGGCGCCATTCGTCTTGAGGGTGCCGAGCAACGCGTTGAGATCGTGCTCTGCGCTGACCGTGTCGAGGATGAAGTCGAAGGTCTTGGCCAACGGTCCGAAGACAGCCGGGTCACGGGTCACGACGACCTCGTCGGCGCCGAGCGCCCGGGCGTCCGCAGCCTTGCCGGGCGACGTCGTGAACTGCGTCACGTGCGCGCCGAAGGCTTTGGCGAACTTCAGTGCCATGTGACCAAGCCCGCCGAGTCCGACGATGCCGACCCGCTGGCCGGCGCCGACCTTCCAGTGTCGGAAGGGCGACCAGGTCGTGACACCCGCGCACAGGAGCGGCGCCGCCTTCGCCAGGTCGAGGTTGGCCGGGATCTTGAGGACGAAGCCCTCATCCACGACCATCACATCGGAGTACCCGCCCCAGGTCGGCGCGCCGTCGGCATAGCGGCTGTTGTACGTGAAGATGGCCCCCTTCTCGCAGTACTGCTCGTCACCGTCCGCGCAGCTGCCGCACGACCTGCAGCTTCCCACCATGCAGCCGACCCCGACCGGGTCACCGACAGCAAAGCGTGTGACCTCGCCACCGACAGCGGCGACGCGGCCCACGATCTCGTGCCCAGGCACCATCGGATACATGGAGCCACCCCACTCGTTGCGCGCCTGATGAAGGTCGGAGTGGCACACACCACAGAACAGGATGTCGATGCGCACGTCGCGCGGCCCGACCTCGCGATGCTCGAAGTGAAACGGTCCGAGCGGGCTGGTCGCGCTCTGGGCTGCATAGCCAAATGCCTTGATCATCGAGATATCCTTTGACCCCGAAATGCGGGTCGTCTGACGACGAAGAACTGGTCGTCGCGTGCGCCATCGTACACCGCGCATCCGCCGCCGTCTTCGAATCCTTGAGCCCCGCACCGCCTCACTTCGCACCCGTCGTAATGCTCGTCCTTGACTCGGCACTCACACACATCCAAGTTCGCGACGATGCACACCCACTCCGACCAACCCTGCACCCTTCCGCATGGAGACCTCCTCCTGACGTCGCTCGCAGAGCCCCGGACCGAGCGACTCGAAGCCATCGTGCAACGACTCGCCAACGGCAAGAAGGCACGCCCGAGCGCCGCACAATTGACACGTGAGCAAGGCCTGGTCGGCGACCGCTGGTCAGCGTGGCGTCCAGCGGCAAAACGCCAGCTGACGCTCATGGATGTGCGTGTCATCCGCTGGCTGCTCAACGAGCGCGCCGTGCGCGTCGCCCATCAGCCCGCCCTCATCGCAGACGAAGGTCGCGAGGCCCTCGAGCTGCCCGGCGACAACCTCGTCCTGGACGTCCCCACCTCACTCCTCGCCTTGCCACCCGGGCAGCGTTTCCGCCTGGGGACCGCCGTCATCGAGACGAACGACATGCCGCACGCGGGCTGCAAGAAGTTCGAAGAGCGCTTTGGCCCCGATGCGCTCGCCTGGGTCAACGGTGACGAGCACAACCACCTGCGCCTTCGAGGGCTCCACGCGATCGTCATCGAGGACGGCGAGATTACGCTCGGCGACCGCCTCGTGGCCATCTGAGCCACCTCATGATCGTCGCCCTCGTCGGAGTCCTGGTCCTCCTGGCCAACCTCGTGAGCTGGGTCGCCTTTCGCACCGACAAGGCCCGGGCCCGTCGCCATGCGCGTCGAATCCCGGAGCGCACGCTGCTGTGGACCGCCTTCTTCGGCGGCTTTGGCGCGCTCTTCGGGATGTACCTTCACCGCCATCGCCACAAGGTCGACAAGCGTCGCTTCATGCTGACGGTCTGGCTCTACGCGACGCTGCAGGTCGTCGTCCCGCTGGCCTGGCTGTTCATCGCGTACGGCCCCTTCTGAAGGTTCGCCGCGCAGCGCGAAGGCAGCCGCTACTTCGTGTTCAGGTCGAAGAGCCCCTGCCCCGCCGTCTCGAGGTCGCTTGACCCGAGCCACGTCCGAGCCGCCGCGCGATTACGCAGGTGGGAGTCGAGAAAGGCGAGCGCAGTCGTAAAGATAGCGTTCCTCATCGCCTCACACTTCTGGGCGCTCGCGAGCGGCACGCAGGCGTCGATCGACCCTTCGAACAGGGTGTGTTTGGCGCCCTGGTCTTCCACCCAGAGGAAGGCTTTGTCGCCGGCGGGCAGGAGCTCGTAGATGCGCGAGCGGGTCTCAGGCTCACCTTCGTCCCCATCGTTGGCGCCGCTCGCCATCAGGACGGGCCGGCCCACGGACGTATAGCTCTCCTCCATGAACCCCTCCGTACCGGGTCCTTGCGGCGACAACGACACGGCCACATCGATGAGGTCGTGCTGTTGCGAGACGAGGTCCGCCACCTGGCAATCCTGGTCGGGGTCCGTGAACCCGAACGGCAGGGCGCATCGATAGTTACGCGTCGCCCCGACCGACATCAGCGCCGCCCCGGCGCCCGCCGAGTGACCGACGTGGGCGATCTTCGTGAGGTCCATGACCCCCTCGTACTGTGGCGTGGTCGCGCTCTCCTGCAGATAGGTGATTACACGCGCGACGTCGTTGGGGCGGTCCCAGCTCACCTTGATGCCACACGGGTGGTCGGGGTTCACGTTCAACGCCGTGCAGACCTCGGCGTAGGACGCATCGAGGCGTCCCTCGTGCGCGATGGCGACGGCCAGGTAGCCGGCCTTCGCGAGGTAGTGCGCCCAGCTCTCCATGCTCTTGAGGGGGTCCGATTTGCCCGTCGCTCCGCCGTGAGAGAGCAGGATCACCGGCATCGGCGTTGGCGCGTCGATCGGCCTGTAGATCGCGATGTTGACGTTGCGCGTGTCACCGATGATGTCGGCATAGGTCAGTCCCTCGACCTCGACGACCTGCACCTCGAACTCTTGCGCCGCGCGATAGAGACACGCGGCGCGGTCGTCGGGCCCGCACGCGTTGACGACTTCGGCCGTCGTGTCGCTGCCGTCGCGGGTATCGCCGTTGGTGTCGGGCGCGCTGGTGTCGGCGGTGTCCGCGGTCGTGTCAGCAGGCGCTTGCGTGTCATCCGCTCCGTCGGCGGCCACATCGTCCGTCACCGCGGTGTCGACGCCGGAGGTGTCGGCGACGTCGTCTACCGAGGCGTCTCTCGCGGCTTTGTCCTCCTGCCCACAGGCGGCGAGGGACAGGGTCAAAACGGACGCGAGAACGAGGGGTTGGCGACGGATTTTCATCCCGCCTTGATAGAGGGCCACGTGTTTGATGTCAAACCGACCCCAGTTCGCACCGCTCGGTTCTTGGGTGCTTTGACACCCCTCATGGCCGATCCTGCACGGACCTCTTTGGCCAGCTCCCTCAGCCGCAACGGTCCTGCAACCGCCCGGGCCTCCGGCCCCGCCCCACGCCTCGCACGATCTGATTCCCCTCTGATTCGGTCCAGATGGCACTGCGGGTCCACCGGGGCTCCTTGGTAGGCAGCTCCTATCAAGGTCTTCGCCTCGACCGGGACCTCACGCTCCCTGCCCTTCGCTTCCGCGTCACATCGTCCTCACGACGGAGCCCCCATGACCCAGCTCGCCACCGCGAAGTCCCTCGGACTCGCGACACTCTTCGTGTCTCTCTTTGGGGCCACCGCTGCCGCTCAGGACCTCGCCGTGGAGCTCCAATGCTGGCAGGGCACCGCTGAGACGACGCTGCTCTCGCGACTGACCTTCGACGAGGTGATCAAGCCCTTCGGGTGCAAGGTGCTCGTGTCGAACAACACCGGCGCCGACATCTCGAACGCCGACTTCGCACTGACCTTCGGCGAACACCCGACCGTCCCGCTCACCCAGAACCCCCTCACCAACAACTACGACCCGGCCGCCTACTACAACTGCCCGACCCAGCCCCCAACTGGTCCGACCTTCCGACCGAACATGGTCCTCGACATCGTCGCGTCCTTCCCGGGCTTCGCGCAAGGCACCCAGCAGACCGGCACGACCTTTCCGTACGGGGTACGTTGCTTCGACTACAACACCATCCCCAGGGCGGCCTGGCGCGCCAACATCGCGGCCGGCGCCACCGCCACCATGCGCACCGAGTTCAAGGTCGGCTACCTCCTGGCCGGCGCCAACTTCACGACCAACCTGCGCCTCGACGTCACCAATCTCCCGGCTGGCGTCACGGTCACCCCACGGACCCTCCCCATCGACGCCTCGCTCCCGCTCCACCCGCTCGAGGTCGTCTTCACCGTCGCCCCGATCCAGTCCCCGACGCTGGCCATGGCGGGCACGCTCTACGTCGGCACGAACAACTACACGCTGCGCGGCTCCAACAGCGGCACTGAAGGGGACTTCTATCTGCCGTACCTGCGCACGTCGGTGGCCGGCGTCCTCGAGGTCGTCGCGGACGGCGGCTACGATCCCGCGCTCGGCCACCTGCTGCTCTTCGACCCCGACGACCTCGAGCTCAACACAGGCTACAGCGACTACTTCAACTACCTCGCCTCACGCTTTCGCGACGCGGAGACTGGCGAAGACGCCACCGTCCACGGCGGGCTCGCCCTCCCATTCGTCCGTGTCAAAGCCGACCACTACCACATCGACTTCGGCCACCTCTCGGGCAACCAGGCCAACCTCGGGACACGCCGCCTGGCGGTGAGCTGGACCGCCAACTACAGCCGCAACCCCGCGGTCCAGAACTTCCTCGCCGCGCGCGCGACCGTCCTGACCGGGCGCCTCTGCGCTCGCAGCGACCAGAGCCCCGAGGTCTGCGGCCAGACCGTGCCGAACCTCTACCCCGAGGCCAACCTGGTCACACGCCTCTTCGACAGCATCACCTACGGCAACATCAATGGCACCGCTCACGGCGAGTTGTCGGCCGCCACCCCCTTCACCGTGCTGGGGATCTGGGCCATCCCTCCGTACACCCCCTGGCGCGACGTCAGCATGACCCTCGTAAGCCAGGTGCCCAACAACAGCCTCGGACAGCGCGCAGCCCCCTACAGCATCCGCAACACGCCACTGTTCTCCCCTCGCCCGAACCTCGGCTTCATCAGCACGACCGTCGCAGACCAGGGCTTCGAAGAGGCGCTCTTGAGCCGCACGGTCCCGCTCACTGCAACGAACGGCTGGACCTCCGTCGGCGACATATCGCTTGGCGTCACCATCAGCGATACCACCACCGAGGTGCGCACGGAGTGCCAGCCCTCGCGTTACGGCGTCCGCAACTTCGGCACACGCGACGAGTGCCGCCAGCTCGTCGACTATCGTGTGCCGCGCAACGCGCGTCCGAGCATCGACAGCAGCGCCTACAGCGCGACCAACATGACGCGCTCCTCACTCGGCTCGACGGGGTCCTTCACCATCCGCCAGGGCGACACGGTCGTCCTTCAAGGGAAGAAGTCGTTCAACTTCGAGGTCGACGGCGGCTCGCGCTACAGCGTGTCCTTGCTCCGCGACACCACCATCAATAGCAACTGGGCAATTCAGCGGTGGTCCGGCACGGGCGACCGGACGACTGGTCAGTACGCCAGCGCCGGCTGCGCCTTCGCCAACCTCGGGCTCGACAACGTGCGCGGCCCGGTCAGCCTCATCATCGACTGGCCGGTCGGCTACGAGCCGACCTCGGTCAATGGAGACCTCGCTCCGAGCTTCCGCGCAATCTACGGGAATCAGACCCTTGCAGCCCAGGGCGGCAACTATGGGAGCGCGCTCGGCGCCCTCGTACCCGCCGACCGCTTCACCGTCGCCCTCGACCGCGCCGCCCGCCGCGCCGTCATCACCTTCGCCGGCCCGCGCCCCGACGGGACCTTCCCTGGCTCCGACCAGGTCGAGCTCCCACTCGATTACAGCGACGCCCGCTGGGTCGGCGTGCGTATCGACGGTGAGCACGTCCCCGGCGTGGACCGCTTCCCCGTCTGGAACTGCAAAGCGAGCGTCGCCGAGTCGCTCGCCCCGAACGGCAGCCAGGTGCTGAACGCCGAGCGTGTCTTCCCGCCCGACGCCCCGTTCCGGATCCTCGGCCCACCGGCGCCGGTCGTGTCCGGCTTGTCGAACCCGACCCGCATCCCCCAGCACGGGGTCACGACCTCCACCATCGAAGTGCGTAACGCAGCCTACAGCGCAGCCGGCGTCCGCCTCCCCAACGGCGCAGCGTTGTCGGCTCGCGACACCGCCATCTTCTATCGTATCCCTCGCAACGGCGACGCCCCACCCGATGTCCAGAACGGCAACATCGACGCCATGTTGCTCGCCGCTTCGAGCCCAGAGCTCGCAGCCACCTGGGTCAGCACCGACGAGAACCCGACCCGCACCAATACGACCGGCCTCATGGCACCCGCCTGGACACGCTGCGCCGATCCCGGCCTTCCGTGTGACGCCGACGCGATGGCCGCCATCGCCGTCGACCCGGCCGCCGTGCGGTGGGTCGCCTTCGAGCTCGGCGAGCTCTCGGTGACCGACGCCGAGCCCCGCGGCGTCAAGCCCGGCAGCGGCATCGCCCGCGTCGAGAACCCCTACTATTTCTCGGTGCAGCTCCTCGACCGCGGCTCGGACGGCGAGGCCCTCTTGCGCCCTATCGCCGAGCTCCACAGCTCCGACACGCTGATGCTCAGCCCGGAGTCCAACGTCTTCGATTTCGTCGTCTTCGATGGCTGCAGCGCTCTCATCACCGGCTCGCCGTGTACCGCCGGGATCGGCGACTGCGCTCGCACGGGCGAGTGGCTATGCGACCTCGAGGCCCAGGTCTGCAGCGCCGCCGCCGACCTCCCGTCGGATATGGGCGAAGAGATCTGTGACGGCCGCGACAACGACTGCGACGGCCTCACCGACGGGTTCGACCCGACCCTCGAGCAACACCTGTGTGAGAAGCAGCTCGGCGTCTGCACAGGCTCCATCGCCCCTGCCTCGCGCTGCGTCCCGATCGAGTCGGGCGCCACCTGGCAGCCCTGCGAAGGTGTCGACTACGCGGCCTGGGCCTTCACCCACACGACCAGCTCGAACGGCCAACCCGGCACCCACACCCCGACCGAAGCCCTCACCTGCGACGGGCTCGACAACGACTGCGACGGCACCACCGACGAGGGCTTCGTCGGCACCGCCGTGACCTGTGGTGTCGGCGAGTGCATCGTCACGACCAGCACCGAGTGCATCGGCGGCGAGGTCGTCGACCGCTGCGCCCCGCGCACCCCGACCGCGGCCGACGCCGAGGTCTGCGACAACCTCGACAACGACTGCGACGGCCAGACCGACGTCGTCCCGGGCGGCTCTGTGTGCCCCGATGTCGACACCGTCATCGTCGCCTGTCCGGCCACACCGACCTCACTGGCCGACTTCGCCTTCGAGTACTTCGAGCCCGTCACCGACGGCGACCTCTTCCAGTGCAAGCTCGACTCCGGCCCCTGGCAGTCGTGCGACGGAGGCGCGCGAGAGGTCACAGAACTGACAGACGGCTCTCACACCCTGCTCGTGCGCGCGCTCGGACCCTATGGTCGCTTCGACGCCACGCCCGCCTTCTGCACCTGGGTCATCGACAACTCGGTCCCCGACACCTTCATCCTCGCGGGCCCCGAGAACCCGAGCCAGACCGGCTCCGGCGACTTCCTCTTTGGCGCCAATATCGACAATCCTTCCGGCTACTTCTGCACCCTCGCCGCGGGCACGACCCCAGCCTCGCCGCCGGCCTACCCGTATCCTGCATGCCCGACGCTCTACCCGTTCGCCGACCTGGCCGATGGCCTCTGGACCCTCCATGTCTACGTGCGCAGCGCGGCCGGTGTCCTCGACCCGACGCCCGCTGTCGCGACCTGGCTCATCGACACCGACGCCCCCGGCACGGTGCTGAACGAGGTCCCCGAGCCGACCGTCTGCGGCACCACAGCGAGCTTCGACTTCACCTCTCCGAGCGAGTCACACGACAACCGCCCGAAGACCTTCGAGTGCCGCCTCGACGCCGCTGCATGGAGCCCCTGCATAACCCCGGTCACACACACCGGGCTCACGGACGGCCCACACGTCTTCGAGGTCCGCGCCATCGACGGCGCTGGCAACGCCGACCCGACGCCCGCCCGCGCAACCTTCACGGTGGACACGACTCCGCCGGTCACACGCATGGATGTCACGGCCCCCAACCCGAGTCAGTCGGGCTCGGCCACATTCCTCTTCAGCGCGGACGACCTGAACACCACCTTCGAGTGCGCTGTGAAGCCCGGCTCGACTATCCCAAGCGAGGCCGACTTCGTCGCCTGCACCTCGCCGCACACGGTCTCGAACCTCACCGACGGTCTCCATACGTTGCACGTCCGCGGGCGTGGCGCGTATTGCGGGCTTGGTGCGCCTGCGACGGCCACCTGGCTCATCGACTCGACCTTCCCCGAGACGGCCTACCTCACGACGCCTCCTGCGCAGGTCGGCCCATCTCATGAGGCGTCGTTCACCTTCCACGACCCCACCGACGCCGACCTCGACACCTTCGAGTGCCAGCTCGACGAAGGCACCTGGACCACCTGCGATGGCGGAGAGCTCGAGCTCGGCCCACAGGCCATCGGCCCGCACACCCTGCTCGCCCGCAGTTGCAAGTGGGTCGGCCAGGCCCCGAACACGACCCGCCGCTGCGACCCGACTCCGGCTGCTTTCGCCTGGGTCGTCACCATCAGCGAGTGCCCGCTCGACACGACCCCGCCGTCCCTCACCTGCCCACCGAGCACCACCGTCGAGTGTGTCGCTGGGGGCGGGACCTTCAAGGTCACCGGGCTGAACGCCACCACCGACGACCCGTGTGGCCCCGTCGTCGTAGCGCACGAGGCACCCGGGTCCTTCCCCGTAGGCGTCAACCCGATCGTCGTGTCGGCGACCGACGGCAACGCAAATACTGCGACCTGTGTCACGACCGTCGAGGTCCTCGACACCGCCCCGCCGACCATCACATGCGCCGCCGACATCGCGACCACGACCGACCCGGGTCGTTGCGACGCGAACCCGACGCTGCCAGCGCCGACGGCTTCGGACACCTGCCGCGGGGATGTGCTCACGCTCGTCGACAATGCCCCGACGACCTTTGGAGTCGGCACCACCGAGGTGACCTACACGGTGCTGGATGCGGCCGGCCACTCGGCCACTTGTACCGTCAGCGTCACCGTCGTCGACGACGAGCCGCTCACCCTCACCTGTGAGGCCGAGCTCGTGCGCGACGCCCCGGCCGGGCTGTGCGGCTGGCAAGGTACGCTGACCGCCGAGGCTCGCGACAACTGCGCGGTCGACGCGACCATCCTCGATGAGTCGAACCTCTATGCCGTCGGCGCGCAGAGCGTGAGCTTCTCGGCGACCAACGACGTCGGCGAGTCCGCGTCGTGTGTCACCGCGCTCATCGTGCGGGACGTCACGGCCCCCACCGTCACCTGCGGCACACCTGAAGGCACGAACAACACCGTGCCGGTCGTGGTCGTCGCTGAGGCCCAGGACGCCTGCGGCTCGACGCTCTCGCTCGAGTCGCTCGCTTGCTTCACCGTCACAGCAGGCTCCGAGGCGGCCCCCGAAGTCGCGGCCGACTGCCCGGCCACCATCGACGGCGCAGCCCTGCGGGTCGACGGCCCGACCGCACGTGGCAACCTCATCGTGCGCTACGTCGCGCGTGCGACCGACCCGAGCGGCAACACGACGACCACCGACTGCGAGCTCGACTTTGCGTCGGACCTCGATGGCGACGGAGTGCCCGACGACCTCGACAACTGCGTGACCCAGCCGAACACCGACAACACCGATCGCGACCGCGACGGCGTTGGTGACGCGTGTGACCTGTGCCCCGGGGTCTCCGACGACCAGGCCGATAGCGATGGCAACGGACGCGGCGACGCCTGCCAGGACTCCGACGGCGATGGTGTCCTCGACACCGTCGACAACTGCCCGCTCGACGCCAACGCGGACCAGGCCGACCTCGACGGAGACGGCTTTGGTGATGTCTGCGACGCCTCGCTCGAAGGGTTCGTGGCGTCCGGCTCGGGTTGCGCGAGCGGCTCGCCGATGCCGTTCCTGCTCGGCATCCTTGCACTTCTCGCGCTGGTCACGGTCGCCCGGCGACGCGACACCGCGCGCTGAGCTCACCATGCACCCGGCCTCGACCTCGCGGCGTCGGGCCGCGTTGTCGCCGCTCGGGCTCGGGGTATAGACTCGGTGCGAGGAGGCCCCCGTGACCATCACCACCACCGTCGAAGACAATGTCCTGCTCATCGGGCTCGCGCGTCCGGCCAAACGTAACGCGTTTACGACTGCGATGCTCGCCGAGCTCGCGGCCGCCTACACCCGGCTCGATCAAGACGATTCGCTGCGCGTCGGCTTCCTCTTCGCGGAAGGCGACCACTTCACCGCCGGCCTCGACCTCGCCGAGGTCGGCCCAGCCGTCGCCTCTGGCAAGGCGCTCTTCCCGGCCGGCTCGGTCGACCCGCTGGGCGTAGCCGGCCCTCACTGCAAGAAGCCCATCGTGTGTGCGGTGTCCGGGATCTGCTTCACCATCGGCATCGAGCTCATGCTCGCCGCCGACATCGCCATCGCCGCCGAGGGCACCCGCTTCGCCCAGATGGAGGTCCGGCGCGGCATCATGCCCTTTGGCGGTGCCACCCTGCGGATGCCCGCCGCCTCCTGGTTACGCGCCATGCGCTGGCTCTTGACGGGTGACGAGTTCACGACCGACGAAGCTCTGGCGCTCGGTCTCGTCTCCGAGGTGGTCCCCGCCGCCGACCTACACACCCGCGGCCACGCCCTGGCGAAACGTATCGCCAGTGTCGCCCCGCTAGCGGTGCAGGCCACCCTGCGTTCGGCCCGGATGGCGCGTGACCAGGGCGCCGACGCAGCCAAGGCCGCCCTCATGGACGAGGCTCGAAAGCTGTTCCACACCAGGGACGCGGCCGAGGGTGTCAGGTCGTTCATCGAGCGCCGCGAAGGTCGCTTCACAGGACAATGAGCCCGGCGTGACGGCCCGGATCATTGTCTTGATTCTCGAGATATCTGAGCCCGAGCCGGATGCCCCTCGAGTCTACTGCTTCCCGGGGTCCATCCACTCGAAGGGGCTCAGTTGCCCGACGGCGGCACACATGCCTTGTCGAGGTCCACGTCGGCCCAGGTGATGGAACCCGAGCAGTTCGACTCGTTCGCGGCGGTCCGGTTCGCGTTGCACTCGGCCTTCTCGTCGCACACGCGGAAGCAGTAGTTGACGCTGTCGGTGTGGGTCACACACCCCGAGCCGCCAGGGCAGCCAGCATTGGTCGTGCAGTCCCTGACACCGCAGTAGCCACCCTTGAAGTTCGTGAGGCACACCTGATTCGCTTCGGTGCAATCGTCGTTGGTCGTGCACTCGGCGCCGACCCCGCGGCGATCCGCCTCCGTCTCGTCACCACAACCAGCCGCGAACGACACGAGCGCCATCAGAACCACAAATAGAATACGCGTCACAGGACCTCCAGGAACCAGCGAAAACACAACATCCACTCTGAGTACAAAGACCTCTTACCAACATCCGAGCCCGAAGACCACGACCGTCTCGCCCCACCTCACCCCACACGACAGAATACACTCATCGAACCTCGACAACACCAACACCTCCGGGGTTTCGGGCGCTCGTGCGCGACACCCTGCACCCACCCGCTCCGCCCGCGAGCGTTTCCGTGCTACCGAAAGTTCCTATGTTGCTCTGGTCCCACACAACGACGCTCCACCCCCGCCTCGCCGACCCGTCGACGCTCGTCGAGCTGCGTGCGGCCTGGTGCGCCCATCGCCGCCTCCGCATCGAGGATGCGCTGGACCCAGACCTCGCCGATGCGCTGGTCGACCTCGCAGCCACCCACCCGTTCAGCTTCTTCGACCGGCACGTGTCCGAGGTCCGCTGCGTCTTCTGGCGCCAGGTCCATCCCCTGCCCGACGCCCATGACCTCGGCGCCCCGAACGCCCTGCGCGCTCTGCGCCGCTTCATCGACGACGACCTGCCGGCCCTCGCCTCGGCCATCACCACCCAGGCTCTCCGCGCCGCCGCCGGTGACGGCATCGCCATCGACTTCTACACCCGGGGCTCCTACCTCGACGCCCACACCGACCAGGGCTCGGACCGCCTCATCGCGTACGTCGTCGGCCTGACCGCCGACCAGTGGCCCGCAGAAGACGGCGGGCACCTCGAGTTCCTGGCCCCCGACGAACACACGGTGCTGGACCGCATCGCGCCTGGCTACGGCTCACTCGACCTCTTCACCATCTACCCGCTCACCCGCCCCCACCGCGTCCCTATCCTGCGCCGCCCCGTCACCCGCCTCTCTATCAATGGCTGGCTCACGGGCGAGCTGACCGGACCGGGAGAAGCCTCGTGATCAGCCTCCTTGTCCCGGACTCACCGACCACGCTCTCGGCGCTTCGCACCACCTTGCAGACCCGCGGCCACCTCCGCCTCGCCCCCGCCCTGCCCGAGGCCTTCGCCGTCGCCTGCTTGCGTGTCCTTCGCGCGACCCCTCACACGGCGACCCAACACGTCGACCCGGACTCGGGCCACCAGCTCTGGCGCTACGCGTGGGAGCCCGGCACCGACTGCACCGACCACCCGCTCTGCGACCTCGGCCACGCCTTGGCCGTCGCCCTTCCGCAGCTCGTAGGCCACGACCTCACGACTGGCCTGCCGCTGGTCTCGGACGTCTATCGCAAAGGCGCCTTCGCCGACCCCTTCGATGCCCGCACCCACAGCGCCACGCTGACAGCGCGCGAGCGCCCTGCGACCCACCTCGCCCTCCTCCACCTCACCACTCAGGCCTGGCCAAGGACGTGGGGAGGCCACCTCGAGGCATCGGGCGGCGAGGCCTTCGCGCCCGCCTGGAACACGCTCGACCTCATCGACCTGATGGGGCCAATGGGGCTCACGGGGCCCACGGCCCACCCGCGACTCCGTCTGCCGCTGCTCGAGCATCACGTCGGCCCGCCCGACGGCTTCACCGTGAGCGTCGCTCTACACCTGTGACGCATGGCTCCAGGGCACCTGCGATCAGCCGCCGCAGATAGGGTCGTACAGCACGAGCTGGCCCGAGAGGTCGGTCTCGCACGAGACCGTCCCCACCCCGGCGTCGAAGTAGCAGCGGAACGCGCGCAGGGTCCCATCCTCGAGTCGGATGCTGCCGTAGATCGGCGCGCCCTGCTCGAGGTGGTCCGGCACCCCATCGCCATCCGAGTCGGGCAGGACGAAGGGCGTCCCGGCGGTCGTGCCGCTCCCGCTCTGGGGGTCGACCACGTCCGCGAGCCCGTCGCCGTCGGCGTCGGTCGCGTCGTCGACCCGCCCATCGCCGTCCGTATCGAGCGCGCCGCCGCCGGCCTCTACGAGGTCGAACAGGCCATCGCCGTCGCTGTCGAGGTCCTGGTTGTCGGGGATGCCGTCGCCGTCCGTGTCACGGAGCAACTCCGTGCCGGTCGACTGATTGTCGCCATCATCGACATCGACGACACCTGCGACTCCATCGAAGTCGTTGTCGGTGAGGTCGTCGAGACGCCCGTCGGTGTTGGCATCGAACGCTCCGCCCGGCCCCTCGATGCTGTCGGGGATCCCATCGCCATCGCTGTCTTTGTCGAGGTGGCTTGGGATCCCATCGCCATCGAGGTCGTAAGCGAGCGGCACCTCGTCGCATTCACCATCCGCGTCGACGTCGGCACAGTTCACGAAGTTCGGGTCGAGGTAGTCGGCCACACCATCGGCATCGCTGTCGCCAGAGAGGTCGACGCCGCCGAGCTCGTCCTTGTCGGAGATCCCGTCGTTGTCGTCGTCGCCGTCGGCGAAGTCGGGGATCCCATCACCATCGCTGTCGGTCACGATGCGCCCGATGCCGGCCGGCGACGGGATGCCGCCGCGCGAGACGATGACGGTCAACGTGCCGTGGAGCGATGCGATGGTCGACAGGTCGAGGCCCCCTTCGAGCGTCGTGCCGCTGGCGACAACGGTCGCGTCAGCATCGATTGCGACCCAGTTGCAGGTGACCGCGTTGGCCGCCGCGACCTGGACGACTGCACCCGACACACCCGTCACCGCGCAACCCTCCCACGTGGTTCCGACGGTGTTCGTCGGTCCCTGGGTCAAGGTCGGTGGCGCGCCGCCGTCGAAACGCACACGGCCTTCACCGCCGTTGCCGCCGCGGTTGAAGTTGGCCGCACACGTGACGTTGGTATTCGAGCCGCCGATGCCACCGCGGACCGACACGGAGCCGGTAAAGGTCAGCGTCCGAGCCGCGAGCAGAATGCCGCCGCCCGATCCACCGCCGCCGCCCGACGCCGCGCAGTTCCCATGACCCGCGGCACCACCCGCGCCGCCGTCAGCGCGCAGCTCGCCCGTGCCCGACAGCGTCCCGACGACATGGAACATGAAGGCGCCGCCGCCGCCGCCACCACCACCGCCGCCGAAGTGGCCGAAGTTGGGACCCGTGCCGGTGATCCAACCATCGCCGCCGCCGCCGCCCGAACCTCCAAAGAGGGGCAACAAAGAGGCCAGGCCGTTGACGTTGCCGCCGCGCCCGCCGTTCGTCTCACCGAGTCCGCCCGCGATGCCGGCCGTCGCAAAGCCGCCGCCGCCACCACCCGAGCGCGTGTTGTTGTTGGTCGCAGCACCACCGCCACCGCCGAACCCGGCCGCACCGCCCGCCTCGCCCGTCTGGGCGCCGTACGCTCCGACGCCGAAGGGATTGCCCGAGCCGCCACCGCCGCCGTTGGTGACCGACGTCGTCGGGAAGCCACCACCGCGGTTGAAGGGGCTGTTGCCGCCCGTCACGCCGACAGGTGGATAGGCGACGCCGTAGCCGCCAGGGGCCTGCGCAAAGACGATCGACGGCGAGCCGCTACCGCCTGAAAACCCATCGCCGCCCGTGCCCGAGAAGCCGCCCGTGCTGGTGGACGTCGCGTTGTGTGGGCCGCCCGCAGCACCACCGCCACCACCCGGTCCGCCATCGCCACCGTCGCCACCGTCGATAGTCGACTGGGCGTTGTTGCTCCGCGCGAGGCTGTTGTCGCCGTAGTCGCGGCCACGACCACCGGACGCATCGACGACGCCGTTGATGACCGCATCACCGCGAACGAGCACGATGATCGGCATGAACGCTTCGTTGCCCTGGGTCCCTGGGATCGGGTCGGTTGTGTCGAAGACAAGCGTCTTACCGACCGGGACATCGAGCTGGCTGAAGACGACAACACCGCCGTCCGATCGCGCCGTCGAAGCGATGGTGATGATGTTGTTCAAGAGGCCGTCCGCGTCGCCGATGCCACCGTCGACCGGGTTCGGCAGCGGCTGGACGATCGAGAAGACGTTGTCGATAGCACCGGTCGCTGCGAGCGGAGTCCCGTTGACCGACACGACGCAGTTCTTGGCGGGGGCGTTCTCGAGCGTAAAGAAGATCGTCGAGAGGACCGCGTTGGCGATGGGCGCGGCGGGATTGCCGGCGCCATCGCTGAGCCACCTCGGGCCAACGAGGATCTCGGGGCACGAGGTCGTGATGACCTCATTGCCCGTGAAGCCCCCGTTCGCGGAGATGAGGCTCACGACGGCGCCTGCACCCGGCGGCGCCGCATCCGGCTGAACGATGGTCTGTGCCACGGCCGGAGCTGTGACGAGCAACGCAGAGAGGAGCGCCGCAACGGAAAGCGGGCGCGAAATCGTCGGCATCGACATGAGGGACCTCACTGCGGGAGGCAGCAACCGTCGATGACGGCGCCAGCGGGGAGCGGGTAGAGCGGGGAGGTGGCGTCGCCGACGCGCACGAGGACACCGGCCTCGAGGCCGATCATCTCGGCGCCCTGTCCATCGACGGTGCCGCAGGTGCGAAGCCCACGCGCGACGGGGGCTTCACCGCAGACCTGCTCGAAGTCGAAGCGCTCGTTCTCGGCATAGCGCACCTCGACCCCGGCCGAGCCGAGCGGGTGCTGCCCGCAGTCGAGCTCGCCGTTCTCGGCGCCCACGGTGATGTCGATATCGATCACGGGATAGACGTTGCCATCGGGCGTCACACCGTTTGGCAGAGCGCCTGCCGAGACGGTCGCTTTGCCGGTGAGTCGGCAGGTCCCCGAGAGCTGGGTCGGATCGAGGCCGATGGCGGTGTTCCAGTAGCACTTGGACAGGCCGGGCAGCGACTCGACACCGGGATAGACGGCGTGCTGGAAGACCTCGGGCGGGCGGGCACCGAGGTTGCCCGGTCCTTCGAACGGGAGGATCCAGTGGATACGCTCGCCGCCGGCGCCGTCGTCGCAGGCGAGCTTGAGCGCCGAGATCTGGAGGGCCGTCGCCTCGACCTCGTTCGCCCCGGCCGTACAGGCGAGGGCCACGACCATGGTCGGTCCGCGGTCGCCGGACACCGGGTCATGCAAGAGGTGGATAGGGCGGCCACCCTCGTACTCGCAGTCGACCTTGGCCGAGCAGAACAGGTCGGTGATGTCGACCGCGATGTCGAAGAAGCCCTGCTGGGCTGCGCGAAGCAGCGTGATGTTGAAGTCGACCTGGGTGTCGGCGTTGGGCGCGCAGACGACCCCGCTCTTTGTGATCGGTCCGGGGTCGACCCAGTCGGTGAGCTCGGTCGCGCCGTCGGCACCACCATAGAGGTGGTCGACCGTGAGCGTCACGGTGTGCATGCCGGCGCTGGCGTCGCATGGGCCGACGTACGTGATGGCCCCGCTCCCGTCGCCGTAGCGGCTTGACGTCACGGTGCGTCGCCACACCTCGCCGCCAGCCGTCGACACGACGATCGTGTACTCGGCGTCGGTCACCTCGGGTAGCGACAAGGGGGCCACAGCGATGCTGAGACCGGGCCCCTCGTCGACAGGCGCCGAGTCGCCGGTGCTGCAGGACGCGAGCACGAGCGACAGTACGGCAAAGGGTACACGTCGTTCCGTCATGGTTGGTCTCGACTCGAGTGACTGGCTCCCCTCCGCAAGGGGACGGCCACAGGCTAACAGGCACCGAGGCCGGATGGCAACAAGGCAGCGCGTAACCGCGGCTCACGGCTGAATGCCGAACTACGCCGGGTGGCGTGTGAACGTCGCCTCGATCGCCACCCCATCGTCCTCTCGACGGCACCCCGCTATCGATGGCACCCCATCGTCCTCTCGATGGCACCCCATCGTCCTCTCGATGGCACCCCATCGTCCTCTCGATGGCACCCCATCATCTTGAGCACCGAGCGACTCCGACTGCTCTAAGGATGCCTCTGCCCCTGGTTGTCTGCGTCAGTTTATCCTTCCATCCCGATGGCTTTCGGCCGAGCCTTTATTCTTGACTTAGTTGGTCACCAATGTGCACTATCTCCTTCGAGGTGACCCGATGACCCGAACCCAACCCAACAAGTCCTGCCTGGCGTCTCGCTGTCGACGGCCGGCCGTTGGGTGTTCCCGCTAAACGCTCCTGTCGTGCCCCGCCGGGCATCCACTGGACCGCTCACGGTCATCCATCGCGCCGGCGTCTCCGCCCCGCCACCTCGACTTCGCATCGTGTCCCCGACACCAGGGTCCGCGACCGCGTCCCTCACCACGACCAACCAGCCTGACACCTGGTCGGTTGCACGGAGTCCCCTCATGCGTCTCGTGTCCCTCCTCCTCACCGCACTGCTCGCCGCCTGCTCCTCCAAGGGCGACAACACCGACGTCCTCCTCAACGTCTCTTATGACCCGACACGTGAGCTCTACGCCGAGCTCAACCCCGTCTTCGCCGCTCAGTGGAAGGCCAAGACCGGACGCGACCTGAAGATCAAGTCGAGCCACGGCGGCTCCGGCAAGCAGGCCCGCGCCGTCATCGACGGCCTCGATGCCGACGTCGTGACGCTGGCACTTGCCTACGACATCGACGCCATCGCCGAGCGCGGACTCATCGCCAAGGACTGGCAGGCTCGCCTTCCACACGACTCGACGCCCTACTCGTCGACCATCGTGTTCCTCGTTCGTAAGGGCAACCCGAAGGGCATCAAGGACTGGGGTGACCTCGTCAAGGAAGGCGTCGAGGTCATCACGCCCAACCCCAAGACGTCCGGCGGCGCGCGCTGGAACTACCTCGCCGCCTGGGCCTGGGCTGACAAGAACCTCGGCGGTGAAGCCGCCGCTCGCGACTTCGTCGGCAAGCTCTACCGCAATGTGCCGGTCCTGGATTCCGGCGCGCGCGGCTCGACGACGACGTTCATCGAACGCCAGGTCGGCGACGTCTTCCTCTCGTGGGAGAACGAAGCCATCCTCGTCACCGAGACGCTCGGCAAAGACAAGTACGACATCGTCGTCCCGTCCCTCTCCATCCTCGCCGAGCCCCCGGTCTCCGTCGTCGACAAGAACGTCGACAAGAAGGGCACCCGGGCGCTGGCCGAAGCCTACCTCGCCTTCCTCAACACCCCGGAAGCCCAGGAGGTCGCAGCCAAACACCACTACCGACCCCACGACCCGGCCGTTCTCGCCAGACACCAGGCCAAGTTCCCGACCCTGACGCTTGTCAGCATCAAGGACTTCGGCGGCTGGAAGACCGCACAAGAACGCCACTTCGCCGACGGCGGCGAGTTCGACAAGCTCTACGCCGAGAACTCCGCCAAGACCCCCTGACCCACCGCCCCCTATCCGCCACAGACCAGCACCGTCGGGGCGCGCAACAACGCCCCGGCGGCCATTCGTCCTGCTCGCACCGCCCTCACTGAACCCACACACGATGACCCAACCGCCCACCAGACGCCAACGCAAGCACCGCCCGATGCCCGGGTTGTCGCTCTCGCTCGGCATCGTCTTCACCTGGGTCGGCCTCATCGTCGTCATCCCGCTCGCGGCACTCGTCGTCATGTCAGCGAGCCTCGACGCCGGCACATTCTTCGACACCGTCACCAGCGACCGCGCGCTCGCCGCCTTCGGCCTCTCGTTTGGCGCGGCCTTCATCGCAGCCATCGTCAACCTCGTCTTTGGCCTGCTGCTCGCGTGGGTCCTCGTGCGCTACTCGTTCCCCGGCAAGAAGCTGCTCGACGCCTTCGTCGACATGCCATTTGCCCTCCCGACCGCTGTCGCCGGCATCGCCCTGACAGCGGCCTTCTCGCCCAACGGCCTCCTCGGTGGCCCGCTCGCCGACCTCGGCATCAAGGCCGCCTACAGCCGGCTGGGCGTCGTCATCGCCCTCATCTTCATCGGCCTGCCGTTTGTCGTCCGCACCGTCCAACCCGTGCTGCAAGAGCTCCAACCCGAGCTCGAAGAAGCCGCCGCAACTCTCGGTGCCACCCGACGCCAGACCTTCCTCTTCGTCATCCTGCCGGCCCTTCGCCCAGCCCTTCTGACCGGCTTCGCCCTCGCCTTCGCCCGTGGCCTCGGCGAGTACGGCTCGGTCGTCTTCATCTCGGCCAACCTCCCCAACAAGACCGAGATCGTCCCGCTCCTCATCTATACGAAGCTCGAACAATTCCAGTACGCCGAGGCCGCCGCCCTCGCCGTCGTCATGCTCGTCTTCAGCTTCATCCTGCTCTTTGTCCTCCAGCGCCTCCAGAAGCGCCGCCGCCCCTCGCTCACGCGCCGTGTCCCGACGGAGGCCACCGCATGAACCACCGCCCGGCCCTCGCCGAGACCCCACTCGCCCGCTACGCCCTCATCGGCGCGGCCCTGACCTTCCTCACCGTCTTCCTCTTCATCCCGCTCGGCCTCGTCTTCGCTTCCGCCTTCAAAGACGGCGTCGACGTCTACCTCGCCTCCATCACCGAGCCCGACGCGCTCGCCGCGATCCAGCTGACCCTCATCGTCACGCTCATCGCCGTCCCGCTCAACATCGTCTTCGGTCTCGCCGCCGCCTGGGCCGTCACCAAACACGACTTCCGCGGTAAGGGTCTCCTGCTCGCCATCATCGACCTGCCTTTCGCGGTCTCGCCCGTCATCTCGGGCATGGTCTTCATCCTCCTCTTTGGCGCCAGCGGTCTCATCGGCCCGTTCCTCGCCGACAACGACATCAAGATCGTCTTCGCCATCCCCGGCATCGTGCTGGCCACGATCTTCGTGACCTTCCCCTACGTCGCGCGAGAGCTCATCCCCGCCATGGAAGCCCGTGGCCGCGAACCCGAGCTGGCCGCCCTGACGCTCGGCGCCACCGGCATGCAGGCCTTCCGACTCGTGACGCTGCCCAATGTCCGCTGGGCCCTCATGCACGGCATTATTCTTTGCACCGCCCGCGCCATCGGCGAGTTCGGCGCGGTCTCGGTCGTGTCTGGCCACATCCGCGGCGAGACCAACACCGTCCCGCTCCACATCGAGATCCTCTACAACGAGTACCAGTTCACCGCCGCGTTTGCGGTCGCGACCCTGCTCGTCTTCGTCGCCATCCTCACCCTCGCCCTCAAGTCGTTCATCGCGTGGCGCGAGTCCCAGCGAAAGGTGGTCGCATGAATCTCTCCAAGCTCGGCACCCTGCTCGGCGTCTCACACGCGCAGGCCGGCCTCCTCCGCGAATCGATCGACGCCGCGCAACCCCTCGTCGACACCGCCACCGCTATCCGAGTGGCCAACCTCTCGAAGTCCTTTGGCACCTTCAAAGCCCTGGACGACGTCTCGCTCGAGGTCCGCCCCGGCGAGCTCATCGCCCTTCTCGGCCCGTCGGGCTCAGGCAAGACGACGCTCTTGCGCTCCATCGCCGGCATCGAGGTCGCCGACCGGGGACACATCTTCTTTGGCGACGACGACGTCACAAACCGCCCAATCCGCCTCCGCAATGTCGGCTTCGTCTTCCAGCACTACGCGCTCTTCGAACACCTCACCGTCTTCGAGAACGTGGCGTTCGGCCTCACCATCCGCAAGCGCCCCAAAGACGAAATCGCCGACCGCGTCCGCCACCTGCTCGCCAAGGTCGAGCTCTCCGACCTCGAGCGCCGCTTCCCGCGCGAGCTCTCCGGCGGCCAGAAACAACGTGTCGCCCTGGCCCGCGCACTGGCCCCGAACCCGCGTGTCCTGCTGCTCGACGAACCCTTCGGCGCGCTCGACGCCCGCGTCCGCAAAGGTCTTCGCGCCTGGCTCCGAAAGCTCCACGAAGAGGTCAACGTCACGAGCATCCTCGTGACCCACGACCAGGACGAAGCCTTCGAGTGCGCCGACCGCGTCGTCGTCATGCACAAGGGCAAGATCGAGCAGGTCGGCACCCGCGACTCCCTCACCATGAGCCCCGCCAGCCCCTTCGTACGTGAGTTCATCGAAGCTCCAGCCCCGGACTTCACCATATGATCACCGCCCCATTCCAGGACTCCATACCCACGCGTCGCCAACAGTCCCCTCGCGCCTTCCCGTGTCGTCAGATCGCGCTCGAGCGCTGTCGAAGCTGATTCGTCCCCGAATCAACCCTTCGACTGCGTCTGCTCGAATAACTCGATCTTCAAGATAACGCCCGCATTGCGCCGTCACGACGGCCGCGGGTTCGTCGCGTGGAGCGCCACCCGCAAGGCAGCGGTTTGCCCTCGACGCGACACCGACACATCCGGCCTCGACCGGAAAGGAATCGCTATGTCCATTCGCTCGCTCTCGGCCGTCCTCTTGCTCGCGCTCGCTCATTCGTCCGCCATCGCGTCACCAGGCCCGACGCCCACTGAACCCACCGTCTCCGCCGATCCCACGGTCCCAACCGTCTCGACCGAGCCGGCCCCCACACCCGCGCTCGCAACCGCTCCAGCCTCGGCACCTGCCCCCAAAAAGAGCGCATGGCGTGGCTTCCGCCTGGCATCCGACGACGACGCCTATCGCCTCCGCATCGGCGGCCAGCTCCAGGTCGACACCACCACCTTTCCGGGTGACGACGCCAAGGTCTACCTCGACGAGGTCCGCCTCCGCCGCGCCCGCCTCCAGGTCCGCGCCACGACGGCCCGCCACTTCGACTTCCGGCTCCTGCTCGACTTCGCCGACGCCCGGGTCCAGATCCTCGACGCCGTCTTCGAGACCACCTTCATCGAAGAGCTCCGCTTCCGCATCGGCAAGGACAAGTCCCCCGTCTCCTTCGACCGCCTCCAGAGCTCGACCGCACTCCACTTCCTCGAGCGCACCCCGACCCCTGGCCTCGCCCCCAACCGCGACCTCGGCATCCAGCTCGCAGGCAAGATCGACAAGGGCCTCATCGACTACCAGCTCGGTCTCTGGGACGGCACCGCCGACGGCGCAACCGTCGAACAGAACCCCGAAGACGACTTCGACTTCGCGGGCCGCGTGACCTTCCAGCCCTTCATCAACGCCGGCCTCCCGGCCCTGAAGAACCTCCAGCTCGGCGTCGCCGGAAGCTTCGGCTCGACCACCGGGACCCAGGCCGCAACCCAGCTCGCCACCTACCGCACCTCGGGCCGCGCCACCTGGTTCCGATACGCCTCGGGCAGCGACCTGCCGACAACCGCCATCGCCGACGGCGACCGCGTCCGCTTGGGTGGCCACCTGCTGTGGACCTTTGGCCCCGTCCACCTCTTTGGTGAGCTCATCCAATCGAGCCAGGAGGTCACCCTCGCCGACCGCACCGAGACCATCACCAACCTAGCCTACGGCGTCCAGGCGAGCTGGGTCCTGACCGGCGAAGACGCCTCCTGGAGCGGCCTCACCCCCACACGCGCGTTCGACCCCTCGGCCGGTGCTTTGGGCGCCCTCGAGCTCGCCGTCCGCTGGGGCGAAACCCTCATCGACGACCTCGCCTTCGACGCCGGCTTCGCCGACGAGAACCGCTCCGCCCGCCGCGCCAGCACGTTCACCGCCGGCCTCAACTGGTACCTCGACGCCGCCATCAAGCTGCAGCTCAACGTCGAGCTGACCTCGTTCGAGAACGGAGCCGCGGCCGGCGCCGACCGCGACGCCGAGACACTCATCGGAGCCCGCGGCCAGTTCCTCTTCTGAGCTGTCGCCCACCACGTCGCCCTCATTCCCAACCGCCCCATCGCCCAAGGAGCCCCCATGGAAATCGCATTGATCGGCGGCGTCGAGCGCAACGAATCGCTCTACCGCGACCTCGCCGAAGCGCGTGGCCACGGCTTCAAGTTCCACTCCGGACACATGAACGGCCGCGGCATCGGCTCGTTCGAATCGCTGCTGAAAACGGCCGGCCTCATCATCGTCGTCACCGACGTCAACAGCCATTGCGCGGTCCAATACGCGCGCCGCCATGCCCGCCGCCTCGGCATCCCACTCTTGCTGCTAAGGCGCTGCTCACCGTCGCGCTTCACCGAGATCCTCGGCGAGCTCGAAGTCCAACACGCGACCGGCTGAAACCAACGCTGTCGGTCGACCGTGATGCAGTACGCTCCGCCCCACTCCTTGACAAACCACCACAAACGCGGCGACCGTCCGGCATGCATTCCCACCCCTCGTCGTACGCGTTCGTCGCGCTTACCACCTGTCTGCTCTCGGCCTGCCTCGACACGCCCGATCGCGAGGCCGACCCGGACACGTCCCTTGCTCCGGACGCGACCGAGTCGCCAGACACAACGCCTCCCGACGCCGCTGGACCCGATACCGTAACACCCGATACCGCTGCACCCGACCTCATCGGACCGCCGCTCCCAACGGACGAGTGCAGCCCCTGGCCGCAAGTCTCACCGCTTGGCCTCACCCCGACGAGGGGAGTCATCGCGGCCAACGCCGACGACGACGTCCTCTATCTGAACGACCGCTTCGTGTGGCACTGGGATGGCACGAACCACATCGCCTCACCGCTCAGCCTCGCCGACGAGGCACCCGCCCCCTGCACGACGATCTCATGGTCCGACATCTGGCGCTCGGGCACCCACTGGTGGGCCACGACCTATGGCGGTGAGCTCTGGCACGGCACCACCCAGGGGGCCTTGTCCCGCACGTCCCTCGTCGAGGGCCGACTCATCGCGATCAGCGGCACGAGCCCCACCGACCTATGGGCCGTCGGCGACGCCGGCACCCTCGCCCACTTCGACGGCACCACCTGGACGACCGAGACCCTCGCCGCGAACTACGTCCTCACCGACGTGCAAGCCGTCGGCCCCGACGAGCTCTGGGTCACCGCCATCACGCCCAACAACAGCTCGGGCCCTGCCCGCTACTCGCGCCTCTACCGCGGCATCCGAAGCGCCGAAGCCTGGTCCTGGACCATCGTCCTCGACAACTCGGGCTACCTTCACTCGGTCTGGGCCTCGAGCTCCACCGACGTCTGGGTCTCGGGCCGCTTCGTCAACGGCAACGAGCAGGGCACCACCCTGCGCCACTTCGATGGCACCACCTGGGCCGAACAGGCGCCACCCCCCACGCATGAGCTCACTCAGCTCACCGGCTTTGTCGGCCCGGACGGCACGGAGCTCTGGGCCTACGGCACAGGGACGACGCTACATCACTGGAAGTCGGGTGTGTGGACGCCGATCACCGGAGGACTCGAGAACAGCCAGGTCGGCGCCCAATCCGTTGCGCCGCTCGGCAACGGCGTGGCCTGGTTCATGGGTGGCAACCACCCAGCCCGCGCCGGGGACGGCAACGCCAAGGGCCTTCTGAACGCCTGCTGCCATCTCTTTGGCATGGCCGTCAACGACCCTTCCGACCTCTGGTTCGTCGGTGAGCGAGCCCTGCTGATGCACTTCGATGGCACCCGCTACCACCTCGACCAGAGCCTCACGCGCCTCATCGACACCGACACCTTGGACGTCGATCGCCCTATCGCACTTTACGGCACCTGGCGCTCCCCACCCATCGTCGACGGCCGCATCGATTCCGCCGTGACAGACCATTGGGCCGTCGGCGCAAAAGGCATGGTCTGGCGGCGCTCCGCCCGGCCCGGCGCAACCCCGGGCAACCTCCAGACTTCACCTTGGCAGTCCATCCCGGTCCCGGCCTCCGCACGTGAAGCGCGCCTCCTCGACGTGTGGGGCACCTCGGCCGACCAGCTCTGGATCGTCGGCCTCACGGGCGACGTCGACCATGGCCCAGCGTTCGGTGTCCTCCTCGAATGGGACGGCACCCGGCTCTTCGAGCCCGCCATCACCAATCGTCCTGACCGCCTCGGCGGCCTTCGCGCAGTCGCCGGATCGGGCCCCGACGACGTCTGGGCCGTCGGCCGAGGCGACCAGCTCTACCACTTCGATGGTCGGTCCTGGTCGGCCCTCCCGCTGGGCGAATCGCTCAACCTCAACCACGCGACCTCGACCGGCCCCGGGCGCATCCTCGCGGGTGGCGCACCCGACACCTACGTCAGCGGCGCCTACTTCGGCCTGCTCGTCGATGTCGACCTCGCTCGCCCCGATCCGATCCGCATCCACCGCCTCGGCGCGGACAAACCCGTCTTCGCAAGTTGGGCCAATGGAGCTGACCCTACAAGCGACTCGGGCGCGCTGCCCCCACCCTCACCGACCGACCCCGCCGCGCCACTCACCGCAGGAGTCGCATTCGACTCCACACCTCGCCCCTGGCTCGCCGTCGAAGACACCTGGAAGCCGCACGACGCGCGTTGGCACAACGCCTCGGTCCGCTCCGAGAGCCGTCTCGTCAGCGACGGCAAACACCTATGGCTCCTCGGCGTGGACGCCTCTGCCTTCAAGAGTCCGCCCATCGGCACCGACCTCCTTACGTCTCCATGCGTTTCGGCACCACATAGTATGGAAACGTATGGAGACCGATCGGATCGCTCCGGCGAGCCTTCCCGCCCCTGACCGCGGGAGCGGGGCGGCCGCCCGAGCAGACGTCTGGTCCTGACACCTCCGCGCTGAGACTCCGACCGCGGTGTGCAAACGCACACCCATCACCAACGAAAACCTGTCTCCATCATGTTGGCGGGGGACCGTCGGGAAGCAGTCGCACAAGCGCCGCCCGACCTGCTAAGGGAGGCGGCATGAACGAGACACCCAGCTGTCCCCGCTGCAGTTCGACCTACACCTACAACGACCCGAACGGCCTCTTCGTGTGCTCCGAGTGTGCCCACGAATGGTCCGCTTCGTCCTCGCCCGAGGTCGAGCAAGAGCCCACCGGGCTGGTCGTGAAGGACGCCTTCGGCAATCTGCTGAGCGACGGCGACTCGGTCACCATGATCAAAGATCTGAAGGTGAAGGGCTCGACCTCGGGGCTCAAGGCGGGCACCAAGATCAAGAACATCCGGCTCGTCGAGGGTGATCACAACATCGACTGCCGGGTCGATGGCATCGGGTCGATCGGCCTCAAGTCCGAGTTCGTCCGCAAGGCCTGAGCCGTCTGTCGGGGCTCGCCATGAAGTCCCACCAACCGCCGCCGCCGCGAGCTGGGCGTGCCTTCCGTCGCAGCCCGCCTCACCAAACGAGGTGAGGACCGTTCGGGTCAGGGGAGACGTCGGCTCGCCAGGTCACAGGCCTGCCGCGTGAGCTTGCTGTCGCCCGTGCAAGCGACCCGCTCACGTCGCATAAGTTTCGATCCCCATGGGGTGCGCGAACCGCGTAGCGACGTCAGCCCTGCTCCTGGCGCTTCAACAACTCGGCGTTGAAGTACTGGGTGCACGCATCGATGACCTCGGGCAGCCCGATGCCCTCGACCACCTTGTCGAGCGAGTAGATCGTCAGCCCGATCCGATGATCGGTCAGCCGGTTCTGCGGGTAGTTGTAGGTCCTGATCCGCTCGGACCGATCGCCCGTCCCCACTTGCAGCTTTCGCTCGGCCGCCTCCATCGAGTGGGCGCGCTCACGCTCGATGTCGAGCAAGCGCGCAGCGAGCACCTTCATCGCGCGGTTCTTGTTCTTGAGCTGCGACCGCTCGTCCTGGCAGGTCACGACGAGCCCGCTCGGCATGTGTGTGATGCGCACCGCCGAGTCCGTCGTATTGACGCTCTGCCCACCCTTGCCCGACGACCGATAGACGTCGATGCGCAGGTCTTCGGACCGGATCTGGATGTCGACCTCGTCGGCCTCGGGCATCACGGCGACGGTGCAGGTCGACGTGTGGATCCGCCCCTGCGCCTCGGTCGCCGGCACCCGCTGCACGCGGTGCACGCCGGCCTCGTACTTCAGCTTTGCGAACACCCGGTCGCCGTCGATCTGCGCGATGACTTCTTTGAAGCCGCCGACCTCGCTCTCCGATGTGGAAAGCACCTCGACCTTCCAACCCAGGTTCGCGGCATAACGCCCGTACATCCGGAAGAGGTCGGCCGCGAACAGCGTCGCCTCGTCCCCGCCGGCCCCAGCCCGAATCTCGAGGATGATGTTGCGCTCGTCTGCCGGGTCACGCGGCAGAAGCAGGATCCGCAGCAGCTGCTCGAGCTCAGGCACCTTTGGCTCGAGCCCTTCGAGCTCCAGCTTCGCCATCTCGCGCATCTCGGCGTCGCGGTCCTCGAGCAGAATCCGAGCCGCTGCGATCTCCTCGCGGGTCCGCCTCAGCTCACGCCAAGCATTCACCGTCTCGGCGAGCCGATCATGCTCCTGCGCGACGGCACGGTAGCGCCCCGCGTCGGCGGCGATCTCCGGATCACCCATGAGTGAGCCGAGCTCCTCGAAGCGCGCTTCGACCTCGTCGAGCTGCCTATCGAGCATCACTCACCTCACTCCCCAGCGAAGACTCGCACGTGGTCACGGACACCACGCCCAACCGCAGACGGTCCCCATACGTTCACGCCACCGCAAGGTGGGAGCGACCGTAAAGGGGTCCGACGGCGAGACGCGTGTGTCCCAACCCTGCAGACAAAGACACGGCTCGGCCGCGGACCCTCGCGAACCCCCGATCGGAGCTCACGTGACCACGGCCGCCCGAACGTGTCTCAGCCGTACTTCTTCTTGAAGCGGTCGATACGACCTTCGGTGTCGACGAGCTTCTGCTTGCCGGTGAAGAACGGGTGCGTGTACGCGGTGATGTCCATGGACACCACGTAGTGCTCGACCCCGTTGATCATACGCTTCTCGTTGCTCGTGACCGTGGAGCGCGAGATGACCTCGTCGCCAGAGCCCGCGTCAACAAAGACCACCGGGTGGTACTTCGGATGGATGCCTTCTTTCATCGATCAACTCCCGAGAGCCTCGCCAGCGCGAGGGACGAAGCGAGGTACATGAGTTCGAGCCGGGGCGCAAGCCCCGAACCACTCACAAAGCGACACAAAACCGAGCCCCGCCCGGCCCGCCCAACGCGGCCCCGGGCCAGGCCAACAGCCCTCGTCACTGGGCCATGGAGTCGAAGAAGTCCTGGTTGCTCTTCGCGCCGCCGACCTTACGCACGAGGAACTCCATCGCATCCACCGTGTTCAGCGGGTGCAGGAGCTCACGCAGGATATAGGTGCGCTGCAGGTTCTGCTGCTCGAGCAGGAGCTCTTCCTTTCGCGTACCCGACTTCTTGATGTCGAGGCACGGGAAGATGCGGCGCTCCATCAGCTTCCGATCGAGGTGCATCTCACAGTTGCCGGTGCCCTTGAACTCCTCGAAGATCACCTCGTCCATGCGCGACCCGGTGTCGACGAGCGACGTGGCGATGATCGTGAGCGACCCACCGTCCTCGATGCAGCGCGCCGCACCGAAGAAACGCTTGGGCTTGTGCAACGCGTTCGCGTCGACACCGCCGGACAGCACCTTGCCAGACGGCGGGACCACCGTGTTGTAGGCACGCGCCAGACGCGTGATCGAGTCGAGCAGGATGACCACGTCGCGCTTGTGCTCGACCAGGCGCTTGGCCTTGTCGATGACCATCTCGGCCACCTGGACGTGTCGCGTCGCCGGCTCATCGAAGGTCGAGCTCACGACCTCGCCGCGCACCGAGCGCTGCATGTCGGTGACCTCCTCGGGCCGCTCGTCGATGAGCAACACGATGAGGTAGACCTCCTTGTGGTTGGCCATGATCGCGTTCGCGATGTCCTGCAGCAGCACGGTCTTGCCGGAACGCGGCGGCGCCACGATGAGCGCGCGCTGCCCTTTGCCGAGCGGACACATCATGTCGATGATGCGCGTCGACAGGTTGTCCGTCCGGTGCTCGAGCCTCAGCCGGTTCTGCGGATACAGCGGCGTCAGGTTGTCAAAGAGCGTCTTGGTCCGCGAGACCTCGGGATCCTCGAAGTTGATCTGCTCCACCTTGAGCAACGCGAAGTACTTCTCGTTGTCGCGCGGCGGCCGGATCTGGCCCGACACGGTGTCGCCGTTCTTCAGGTTGAAGCGCCTGATCTGCGACGGCGACACGTAGATGTCGTCCGACCCGGGCAGGTAGTTGAACTCCGGGCTGCGCAGGAACCCGAACCCGTCGGTCAGGACCTGCAGCACCCCCTCTCCATAGATGACGCCATCCGCCTCGGCCCGCGCCTGCAGAATCCCAAAGACCAGCTCGTGCTTACGCAAGCCGCGGGCATCATCGACCCCGACCTCTTCGGCCATGGAGATGAGCTCGGTAATCGGCTTCTGCTTGAGTTCGTTGAGATGCATCAGGGGTCCTCGAGGTGGGAGAGGTTGGCGCCAGAGCAGGCACCGGCAGGGACCGGGACCATATCAACGCCGCCCCAGCGGGGAAAGCCCGATGTCATCTCGCCCCACCTTGGTATGTCACCTGAGGCGTGCCACCGCCTTGTCCCACGCCGCCCGACACACTCTTCGCGCCCCTTCATCGAGGCCTGGTGAGAACCGCGCCTGCTCCTTCCAGCGGGCTCCAATCGCATCCGGCGACTCGAACAAACCGACCGCGAGCCCCGCGAGGAACGCCGCCCCGAAGGCTGTCGTCTCGAGGAAGCTCGGCCGCGACACCTCCGCCCCGATGAAGTCGGCCTGCATCTGCATCAGCAGGTCGTTGCCCGCCGCCCCACCATCGACCTTCAACGTCGCCGCCGGAAACGCCGCATCCGCTGCCATCGCCAACACCACGTCGGCCACCTGGTGCGCGATGCCCTCGAGCGTCGCCCGCGCGATGTGCCCACGACCCGACCCGCGGGTGAGTCCCATGATCGCCCCACGCGCCTCCGGATCCCAGTAAGGCGCCCCAAGCCCCGCGAACGCCGGCACCACCATCACCCCACCCGTGTCGACCACCGACCGCGCCAGGTCCTCCACCTCCCGCGCGTGCCCGATGATGCGCAGCTCGTCGCGCAGCCACTGCACGGCCGCCCCCGCGATGAACACCGCCCCCTCCAACGCATACTGCAGCGGCCTCTGCTCCTCGAGCGGACCCAGCCTCCACGCCACCGTCGTCAGCAACCCGTGCCGCGACGGAATCGGCGTCTCCCCCGTGTTCATCAACACGAAGGCACCGGTCCCGTACGTCGCCTTCGCCTCGCCCGGCGCAAAGCAGGCCTGCCCGAAAAGAGCTGCCTGCTGGTCACCAGCGATGCCTGCGATCGGGATCCCATCGGGCAGGAAGTCGAGCCCGCTCGTGACTCCATAGACCTCCGACGAGCTCCTCACCTCCGGCAGCACCGAGCGCGGCACCCGGAACAACCGGAGCAGCTCGTCATCCCAGCCGCCACTCCTCAGATTGAAGAGCAGCGTGCGCGACGCATTCGACGGGTCCGTCGCATGCACTGCCCCTCCGGACAGGCGCCACAACAGATAGCTGTCGATGGTCCCGAACGCGAGCTCGCCGCCTTCCGCCCGCTCACGCGCGCCCTCCACGTGGTCGAGGATCCACGCCAGCTTCGTCCCCGAGAAGTAAGGGTCGAGGACGAGCCCCGTCTTCTCCCTCACCATCGGTTCGTGCCCCTCCTCCTTTAAGAGGCGACACACCTCGGTCGTCCTTCGGCACTGCCAGACGATCGCGGGGTGAATCGGTCGCGACGTCTCCCGCTCCCACACGACCGTCGTCTCGCGCTGGTTGGTGATCCCGATGGCCGCGATGCGCGACGCCGAGATCTGAGCCTGCCGCAGCGCCACCGCAACCGACGCCTGCACCGACGCCCAGATCTCCTCGGGCTGATGCTCCACCCAGGCCGGCCTTGGGTAGTGCTGAGGGAACTCGGTCGTCGCGCGCCCTCTCACGACGAGCATCTCGTCGACGAGGATCGCCGTCGTGCCCGTCGTGCCCTGGTCGATCGCCAAGACGAGCCTGCCGTCCGAAACACCACCTGCCGTCTCCATCGCTTCCTCCCTGGACCCGACCCGAATGGGGTATCCTCCGGCGGTCCACTGCCCTCCACCCCATGCTCCTCAAAGTTGCGCCGAGGCGCAAGGAGACCTCAGCCCGATGACGACCCCGAACGACCCGACCAAGACCTCGACGATGGCGATCCACGTCCACCTCGAAGAGAATCGAATCGCCGGCGAGTACGTGAACATGGCCCGCATCTTCCACAACCAGACCGAGTTCGTGCTCGACGCGATGTTCCTGCCGCCGCAGTCGAACACGGCCCGCGTCTCGTCACGCCTGGTGATGAACCCGCTCCACGCCAAGCACCTCCTGCGCGCCCTCGCCCACAACATTCAACTCTACGAGCAGAAGTTCGGCGAGATCCCTCTCCACCCCCAGCCCCCTCCCGGCCCCGGCGGCATCGTCTCCTGAATCCCCGCCATCGCGATGGTGGTCCCGCCCTCGCGCACCGAGGACGAGACCCCACACGCCCCCTTTTCAGCGCTCCTTCTTCACCTTCTCGGCGACCTCCGTGCGCGCGTCGCTTCCCTTGCTCGCCGCCTCGACCTCGTCCTTCTTGAGCTTGCGGCTCAACGTCGTGGGCCCATCGACGCGGATGAACGGCTTGAGGTAGCGCAGGCTCTTCAGCCCGATGCCCTTCACCCGCGCGAGCTCGTTCACGCTCTTGAACGGGGTCTTCTGCCGATGCTCGACGATGCGCATCGCCTTCGACTCGCCGACGCGCGGCAGGAACATGAGCTGCTCGACCGAGGCCTGGTTGATGTTGATGACGCCGGGTTGCTCACCCGATTCGGCACGCGCCGACCCGAACGAGAACAACGACACCGCGATGAGCATCGCGATGAGCGACGCCATGAGATTGGGACGAACGATCGACATAGACGACTCCTGAAGTTGGTCATGGTCCCCAAGGGACGCCGACCCACTACCCAAGTTCCGTGCCGACCGACCGCCCTACGCCCGATGCGGTCGCGCGCCCACACACCTGTGAAACCGACTGTCCCAATGGGACACCCTGCGGGACACTTCGCCCACAACCACCTGTAATCATTCACCTCCACGACTGTCCCATTTTCCGTTTCCTGGGACACCGATGGGACACCTGGCGCTCCGTCCAGCGCCCGGCTCCGAACCGAGCCACGGTTTGTTCACCGACTGCGCTATGCGTTCTCCGCGTCGACCTCACATGCTAACGTCCGCGCCGTGTCGACGACCGGTCCCGCCATCACCTCATGCGCCACCCTCCGATCGGGTGTTCGCCGCCGACTCGTCCGCGGAACCCGACGCTCCATCGTCATCTTCGCGACCATCCAGATACTGGTCGCCCTCCTGGTCGGCGCGACGGCCACACCCGCCAAAGCAGAGTGGCGCCGCACCTCCGACATCGACCTGAACACCGCCTACACGCTCGAAGAGGGCAGCCTCTCCATCGGCATCTTCGCCCCCCTGTCGGTCGGCGTGACCGAGAACTTCCAGGCCTCGATCCACCCCTTGTTATTGCTGCTCGGCCAGCCCTCGCTCGCCTTCCGGGTCCGCCTCACGACCATCGACGACGTCACCGTCGCCCTCAACCTCGCAGGCGCCTGGTCCTTCATCGAACGCGAAGACGAAGACGGCCTCACCTCGCAGACCGCCGGCGAACGCTACGGCTTCCCGGGCACCCTGCAGCTGACCCAGACCACGACCATCCGGCTCGGCCGCTCCGCCCTCATCTCTCTCGGCAATGGCATCACCGCCGACTTCCTCGGCGAACGTCCCATCCGCGGCATGCTCGAGCTGCACCTCTCGGCGCACTTCGTCCCCGCGAGTCGCCACCTCCTCATGCTGCAGCTCATCGGCTTCATCCCGTTCACCGAAGCCGTCGAGCTCATCCGCCCCACCGCACAGTTCATCTACGCCTGGTCGGCCACCTCACGCGTCGACCTCGCCGTCGGACTCGGTCTAGGCGACTGGACCTGGGAGGACTCCACCGGACGCCGCACCTCTCTGCGGGTCTTTCCGGTCCTCGACGTCTGGTTCCGGTTCTGAGCTCCACCAGACAGCTGCCCAGCATCCTCAATCCGACCCGAGCCACCCGCGTCGTTTGAAGTACCAGAGCAGCCCGACACCCACCGCGAGCATCGCGAGCATCACCACCGGATAGCCTATCGGCGACGCCAGCTCCGGCATGTTGAGGTCCGATGCCTTCGTATCGAAGTTCATTCCATACACACCCGCGATGAAGGTGAGCGGAATGAAAACCGTTGAAATCACAGCAAGAAATCGCATCGTCTCGTTCATGCGCTGGCTCATCGTCGACAGGTGCAGCTCGATGAGCGAGCTCACCGTGTCGCGATAACCTTCGGCGATTTCGAGCACCCGAAGGACGTGGTCGGTCGTGTCCCGCAGATACAGCTTCACGTCCGAACCGAAGACGAGCCCTTCCCGTCCGAGCGAGAACAACGCATCGCGCAACGGCCACAGCGCCTTTCTCAGGGTCACGACGTCATGGCGCGCCGCCTGGATCCGCGGAAGCACATCCCGCCTCCCCGCGATGACCTCGTCCTCGAGCTCTTCGAGGCTCTCACCGAAGGCGTCGAGGACCGGAAAGAACTCGTCGACGACCGCATCGATGAGCGCATGCGCCAGCATCTCGGTGGAGATGATCGGCGGCCGCAGAGTCCCTGCCCGCAGGTGTCGGCGCAGACGGTCGAACGGGTCGCCGTCCTCGATTCCCTCCTGTGTGGTGATGACGAAGTCCGGCCCGATGAACATCGCCAGCTGCTCGAGTACGACCGCCTTGTCGTAGTGGACCATACGCGCCACGAAGAAGCCGTGCGTGGGATAGCTCTCGACCTTGGCCCGCTGATGCAGGTTCATCGAGTCCTCGACTGCGAGCGGATGCAGGTCATAGACCCGCCCGAACTCTTGATAGAGCTCCGCATTCGCGGTCCCCTGGATGTCGATCCAGACCAGGCATCCGGCCTTCCTCAGGTCGGCGACCTGCCCCTGGATGACCGGGATCACCTCACAGTCGCCGTGCGTGAAACGATAAGCGGTCGCCGTCGTCACACGCCGCATCGGCTCACCCTCCAGGGTCGTTGGCGACACGACGGACGACCCGTTGGCCATCGGCTCCGACCGCTTCCGCTCACGCCTGCGCTTCTTCATGGGACCTCTCCCTGCGTCGCCTGCCGTCTCCCGCTCAGTCCGGTGAAGCGACTCGATGGCGTCTCGGCGACAGGGGAGATCATTGCGCCCAGTGACCGACCACCGTCAATCCCGGTCGGCTTCGTCCTGGTCGCGTTCGACGTCTCCGTCGTCGTCATCCTCATGCCGCTTCTTCTTCTTCGCCTTACGATCGTTCTCGAGCTCCTCGTCCGCCGACAGGTCCTCGGCGGAGAGCGGCTCGAGCGCCGGCAGGACCGGCTCGGCGTGGATGTCGAAGATGGCCTTGCACTTGGGACAGGCGGGCTCGGGTTTCTCGAAGTCGTAGAAGCGGGCGGCGCACGCGCGGCAGGTCCGTTTGGTCCCGAGCCGGTTGCTCTTCGAAGCAGCGATGATGGACACGGCCATGCTCCAAGAAGGGTGACATCTCGAGCCCGCGCAGGTGGAGCGAGGAGCGTCCGCATCGATGCCCCAATGCATCGATGGTCGCGGGCGGAACGAAGGGCTATCTGAAGGAATCAGGTCCCGGGTGCAACCCCAATCGGTCGGTGAAGGCCCCTCTCGTGTCTGCTATCTCGACCGGGTACGAGCCGTCACGCCCGACCGCACACCTACCCTCGATCCCACGGACGTCGCCTCGGTCACGGGCACTAGCGGTCGCAGATCCGATGGTGTACCAAAGAAGCCGTCGGGTTCGCCCGCACCGTCCACACGATGGAGCCAGACCATGTCGACCGAAGCTCAGAAGTGCACCATGTGCGGAACCGAGTTCGCTCCGAAGTTCAGCTACCAGGTGCAGCGCACGGCGAGCGCGACCAACTATTATTGCAGCCAGCCCTGCCACGAGCAGGCCCTCTTCGGCCAGCGCCAGCAGAGCTGCTCGACCTGCAACACCCGCTTCGAGCCGAAGTTCGCCTTCCAGCTCGCCTTCGTCTCGGGCGAGAAGCGCTACTTCTGCACCCCCGAGTGCCGCGAAAACCCTATCCGCCAGGAGCTGCGAATCAAGAAGGGGGCCCGCCGCATCGCGGTCATGAACCAGAAGGGTGGCACCGGCAAGACGACGACCACGGTCTCGCTCGCGCATGGTCTGGCGATGGCCGGCAACAAGACGCTCATCATCGACATGGACTCGCAGGGCAACGTCGGTGTGTGCCTCGGGGCCGACGGCGCGCGCAACCTCTACCACCTCTTCGTCGAGAACGGCGAGCCGAGCTCGGCCATCCTGAACGTGCGTGAGAACCTCGACCTGTTGCCGAGCAACAACCTGCTCGCCAAGGTCGAGGTCCACCTGGCCCACGTGCAGCAGCCGCACAAGGTCCTGCGCAACCGCTTCAAGGACATCGTCGACTACGACTACATCATCCTCGACTGCGGACCGAGCCTGTCGCTCCTGAACCAGAACGCGCTCTACTTCGCGGACCAGGTCCTCATCCCCGTCGCCTGCGATTACCTCTCGCTCGTCGGCGTGAAACAAATCCTGGAGACTCTCCGCATCGTGCAGGAACAACTGCGGCATCCGATCTCTATCCTCGGAGTTCTGCCGACATTTTACGATGTGCGAAATAAGATTTCCCACGAGGTCGTCCGCAACCTCGAGCGCTACTTCAAGGAGAAGGTCCTGGCGCCCATCCGCATCAACACCCGCCTGAAAGAGGCCCCCGCGGAGCACAAGTCCATCTTCGAGTTCGCCCCGAAGTCGCCTGCCGCCGAGGACTACCAGACCCTTGTCGAACGCATCGTCGAGCTCGGTCGCGCAGCCCCGACCCAGGTCCCGCTCCCCGAAGGCTTCAGCCCGGCCTGACGTGACCATGGGCTCGCTTGCGATGCGGCGAACCCTACGCGCGAAGCCAGTGAGTCGGCCAGCGAAGCGACCGAGGGGTCCAGAACGAATGCACATTGTCCTAGTCAACCCGCTGATCCCGCAGAATACGGGCAGCGTTTCCCGCCTTTGCGCTGGCACATTCACTGAGCTTCACCTCGTGGGCCGCCTCGGCTTCTCCCTCGAGGACCGCCTATTGAAGCGCGCCGGCCTGGATTACTGGCCGAACGTGGTGCTCCACCTGCACCCCGATTTCGATGACCTGATCACCAAGTTCACACCGCGCCGCATGGCTCTCTTCTCGAGCCACGCCACTCGCCCCTATTCGGACTTCGTCCCCGACGAGGACGCCTGGCTCGTCTTCGGCGCCGAGACCACGGGCCTGCCACCCGAGCTGCGCCAGCGCTACGCCGACGACCTCTACAAGATCCCGATGAGCCCGCACACCCGCAGCCTCAACCTCGCCACATCGGCCGGAATCGCTCTCTACGACGTGCTCCGCCAGCGCGGCTTTCCCGGCCTCCGCTAAGCGACGCCCGGCCAGCCACACACGACACACGCCCCCTCCTGGAGCGTTTGGGGCGTCACATCATGACGCCTTAAAAGGCAAAGGCGGGAACCCCTCTCGGGACTCCCGCCTCAGCTCGACTCTCAGAGAGAGAGTCGTCTCACTTCTTCTTCGGGGCGGGCTTGGCCGGGGCCGGAGCCGGAGCCGGAGCTGCCTTCGGAGCCGCTGCCGGGGCCGGAGCCGGAGCCGGAGCCGGGGCCGGGGCCGCCTTCTTCGCGGGGGCCGGAGCCGCCTTCTTCGCGGGAGCCGGAGCCGGAGCCGCCTTCTTCGCGGGGGCCGGAGCCGCCTTCTTGGCCGGAGCCGGAGCCGCCTTCTTGGCCGGAGCCGGAGCTGCCTTCTTGGCCGGAGCCGCCTTCTTGGCCGGAGCCGGAGCCGCCTTCTTGGCCGGAGCCGCCTTCTTGGCCGGAGCCGCCTTCTTGGCGGGGGCCGCCTTCTTGGCCGGAGCCGCCTTCTTGGCGGGGGCCGCCTTCTTGGCGGGGGCCGCTGCCTTCTTGGCCGGGGCTGCTGCCTTCTTGGCCGGGGCCGCCTTCTTCGCGGGGGCCGACTTCTTCGCCGCTGCTTTCTTCGCTTCAGCCATGTTCTCTCTCCTAATCAGTTCGAAGATGTTGCTCTGGTTTCTCTCCGCGAGGCCTCCGCAAGCCTGGGTTCATGGGCGCGGCAACATCCGAAACGCCCTTCCAGGTCATGCGAAGCCCCATCGAGCCTCACGGAGCTTCAATGGTCGTGGTGATGATCACCATGATGATGGGGGTGACCAATGGACAGCCCAGACAGTTCGGGATGCCCATGATGCTGGTGGGTGGAGGCCCCGGACTCGCCAGGATCCCTTCCGCCCGTCATTTCTAGCTTAGCTCGGCCGAGCCGATAGCTACCTTCCTGCACGGCGTCCTCGACTTCGTCGGGACGATGCTCGAGCCAGATGATGCGCCCGTCCTCGTGCACGCGAAAGCGCCAGGTGCCACCGTTGACAAAGTCACCAGCGACGACCTGATACCTCACGCTTAGGACAACCGCATCTTCTACCCCGTTCTCCTCGTTCAGGCCGTCGATCGGACCCGTCAACTCAAACTCGATCACATCCGGAGTCAATCCGAACCATTCGGCAACTCCAGTTACGCCGCGAATCTCTTCGACGACTTGACCCTGGTTCGCGCCGAAACCGTACCGAACAACCCGGACGTCGGGATGTACGGCGGCCTCGACGCAGACAAGCATCTGCGACCCTCTGGTATTGAGGGCTGTGACCCAATTTTCGATTGCTGTTTCCGAGCGGCTCGACCGCATATCAGTGGCAATATCACCTTCCGGATCACGGCTCAACGGGTGTCGATCACTTCCATCACTTTTTTCTCGCGTCCGGCTTCGACATCCCCATCGGTGCCTCACACCCACCTCGCGCGTAGTCCCGATGAGCAGCCAAGAGAGCCATCATGCGGGCACTCACTACGTCCGTCGATCACAGCTTGCGAAGACCTCGCGCGCCTCACCATCGAGACCTCGCGCGACCTCCGAACGTCCGCTCCCCCCTCCACGGAGGCCTCCGCGGATCATCCTGAGATCGGCCGGAGGGGCATTTTGCGGATCCCAATCTGGACCGCCCGCAGAGCCAGCCCGATTCGGATCGCTTAACCCCGCCGTAACTCACTTCAGCGGCTTGCCGTGACCCGGGACGAGGAGCCGCTCGCGATAGGTGCCGAAGGCAAAGGTCGGCGAGTGGTGTTCGTTGTGGCACCCGACGCACGTCGACTGCACCGCCTTCGTGACCAGCTTGTCGACGTCTCCGTCCTCCGCATGCAGCGACCCGGGTCCGTGGCACGACTCGCACTGCACGTTCTCCCGACCCTTCGTCTGACCGACGAGCGCTCCACCCGCCTCGCCGTATCCGGTCACGTGACACGACACGCACTCGGCATCGAAGGTCTTGCCGAGCTTCTCGAGCGTCGCCCATGCACCTGCATGCTCGTTGGTCCGCCAGAACTCACGCGTCTCCTCGTGACACTCGAAGCAGGCCTCGGTCCCGACGTAGACCGCCTGTCCCGGCTTCGGCGCTGGCAGGGTCCCCGCGTTGGCGACGTTGATCCGCGCCAACTCCTCGTCGAACACCTTCATCAGCTCCACCACCGACGGCTCCTGCGGCAGGTCCCAGTTGAGCGGCGTCTGCGTGAACGAGAAGCTCGAGCGATCGGTCGGCACGACGACCTTCTTGCCGCCGAGCCGACGTCGCTCGTCCTTCACGCTCGCGAGGTGATGGTTCAGTGACTTCACCTCGGAGCTCGACGGGTCCTTCGACCGCGACGCCTCCGTCACCGCCGACTCGAGTCGCGCGATGCGCTCGTCGAGAAGGGCGAGCTCGCCCTCCGAGACCGCCGACGCATCGACCAGCTCGCGCGCTCCATCGCCCTTCAACCTGATCGTAAGCCTCCCGAGAAACCGCCCCTCGCGATGGAACTGCATGACCCGCGTCCCACCGACGAGCTCGGCCTCATCGGACCACGCCGGGTGTTCGCCCATGCCCCCGGCGAGCGCGAAGTGGATCCCTTCCACCCGTCGGACGAGGCGCTTGGTCTCCCGCAACCCGAGCCCCGAGAGCAGGACCACCACGTCGCTCTCACGACTCAACGACGCGATCACCGACTGAGCAGCGGCGTCCGGATCGGACACCTTCGCGACCCCACCTTCGACCGTCGACGCCAGCGCGAAGATCCCTACGCGGATCCCCTCGACCTCGCGCACGACGTAACGCGGCAACGACCCGGACTTGCCCTCCGATCCCAGCTCCAGGTTCGCCGCCGTGATCTGGATCTTCGCCCGCGCCGCGAGGTCGACGAGCTTGCCCCCACTCGCCACTTCGTCGACGGCGGTCGCCCCTGCAACCGCCACCCCGGTCCTGGCGATCAGGTCGGCCGCCACCTCGACCTGACGCTCCCGTTGCGCCTTCTTCTTGGCGTCCACCGTGGCGTCCTCGTAGAACAGCGGACCCGCGTGAAGGAGCCTCCGAACCGGGGTAACGTTTCCGCTGGGCCTCGAGGTACGGGATGAGCCGATCGAAGCCCCCCTTCTGAAGGTCCACGGTGCAACCGCACGGACGCAGCACCCCATTGAGGTCGGCCATGAGGAACAACGTCGCTTCACCGATCCCCGACTTCGGCGCCGCCGCCGGTTCGACCCGCGCCGTATCCGCTTCACGCGTCTTTTCCGGGGTCGGACTCGGAGACGAACACCCGCCGAGAGCGACGAGCGAAACGAGCAAAACGGGGGTCAACCAGATCGAGAGGTTCATCGCGACGGACGTTAGCGGTCGGTCCGCGATCCGGTCAACGCGCAGATCGCCTCGCTCGTCGATCGTCTCCGCCATCTCGTTCGGGTCCGTCATCTCGGTCACCTCCCTCATCTCCATTTGTGTCCTCGCCGGCTGCTCGAAGACCCGGACCGCCGACTCCGATGCGCCCGCGATCATCGAGGATGCGACGGGCCCCAATGCTCGCACACCGATCCTCGAGCCGCGCCTCGCCGAGCTCCGCATCGAGGACGCAACCCCTGATGAAATAAAGCCTATCGGCCTCGACACCGACGTTCGTGCCCTGGCCGAGACAGCCTTCTACACGAGCTTCGTGCGCGCCCCCGACGATCCAACCGCGTGCCGCGCATCGGTGGCGATCGGTTACGCGCTCGTCCAGAACAACCGACCGGTCACGACCGCCGAGGTCGGTGAAGCTCACGCCTTCTTCGAGGGCGAGGTCTTCTGTCCCGACCCCGACACACGACGACCGGTCGACGGCTTCCGACTCCGTCTCGATCTCGACCGACCCTTTGGTCCGTCGCACGGCGTCAGCGGTCTCGTCCGACTCCGCGAAGTCGTCGGCGAGCTCACCCGCGACGGAGCCGATGCGCTCTTTGGCCAGGTGCGTGTGCGCTACCTCGACGACGCCGCGATCGGTGCCGCTCTGGCCACCTCGGACCACGCCGGCATCCTCGCCGAGGCGGCCTCCGAAGCGGGTGAGCGACGCCTCGTGGACACCAGCCCACACCTCGTCCGGCTCACTGCGCACAACAACCGACGGGTCGCGATCCGGGCCGGCGCGGCCCTCGGACTCCTCCGCCGCGACGACCCCGAAGCCATCAAGGCGCTCGTCCGTTTGACCGAGGGACCCGACACCGAGAAGCACCTCGTCGCCGTCCACGCCCTCGCCGACATCGGCACCGCCGACACACGCCGTTACCTCGAGGTCATCGCCGTCGGTCACCCGAACCCGACCATCCGACAGCTCGCACGTGAACGACTCGGAATGGCCGATCCGGTCGTCGACGAACCCAAGCCCGAACCCGTCCCCGATCCGATCCCGTGACGGGGTCGCCTCCGAGCTTTGGCAAAACTTGTCGGTCCGACACCTCGGCCCGAAGATGCACCCCGCCGTTGCCGGCACCACCCGTTCCCAAGAGAACCCGATGTACACACTGCCCGCCCAGACCTCGAAGATCCACCTCATCGGCATCGGCGGCATCGGCGTCTCTGGCGTCGCTTTTGCTCTACTTTCCAAAGGTTATCCGGTCTCCGGATCGGACGTGCGTGAGTCCCAGCTGACGCTCGCCCTGCGCGCACAGGGTGCGTCCGTCCACATCGGTCACTCCGTCGAACACCTGAAAGGGGTCGACCTCGTCGTGGTCTCGACCGCGATCCCCGAGTCGAACCCCGAGCTCATCGCCGCCCGCGCGAGCGGCGTCGAAGTTCGTCATCGCTCCGAGATCCTCGGCGCCCTGCTCGCGACCTTCCCGATCGCCATCGGTGTCATCGGGACCCACGGCAAGGGGACGACCTCGTCCGCGATCACCCACATCCTCGATCACGCCGCGACCGCCGGTCAGCCCGGACCCTCGTTCATCATCGGTGGCCTGCTCGAGAACTTCGGCAAGACCAACTCGCGCGCGACGGGCGGTGACACCATCGTGGCCGAGGTCGACGAGAGCGATGGTTCGCTCCGGAACGTCTTCCCCACGCTCGCCGTGGTCAACAACATCGAGGCCGATCATCTCAATTATTACGAGAACTTGGAGCATGTCCAGCGGACCATCGTCGACGCCCTGAACAGCAACCCACGTCTGGAACGTGTCTTCATCAACGCCGACGATCCCGGCGCTCACGCCATCGCGACGCAGCTCAAAGCCCCCGTCACGACCTTCGGGCGTAACGCACATGATGCCGACGTTCGTGCCCTCGAGGCCGAGGCCAACTTCGTCTCCGGGCGCTATGAGCTCGTCGCTCGTGACGCCCAACCGACATCCGTTGCGCTCCCTCTGCCCGGTCTCCACAACCTCGACAACTCGGTGGCCGCAGCATCGGTCGCACTCCACCTCGGCGTTCCGGCGACGGTCATCGCGTCCGCACTCTCGACCTTCAAAGGTCTCGAGAACCGGTTCACCGTCGTCCACGTCGCCGACCGGATCATCGTCAAAGACTACATCTCGCACCCGACCGGAATCCGGAAGGTGCTCGAGGCCGCGAAGACCTCGGGTCGCAAGACGACCGCCGTCTTCAAGCCCTACCGCTTCACGATGGTGAACTACCTCCAGGACGATTACGCGGAGGCTTTCCACGACGCGGACCACACCATCATCACCGACCTGTACCCCGCAGGTGAGGTCCCAATCCCTGGAATCGACACAGAATTTCTGTGCAACAAGATCCGCGCGCGTGGCCCACGCGTGACCCACGTCCCGCACATGGACGACATCGTCGAGGTCCTCCACGGACTCATTGGGCGCGGCGAGCAGGTGGTGTTCTTCGGCGGCGATGACCTCTTTCGTCTCGCCGATCGGTTCGCCTCCGAGCTCGAGGGGACGACCCCGCCCACGACGGAGGCCTCGGCATGAGAGCTCCATCGACTCCCGAATTCGTCGTCGCCGGTCGCCGCTTCTCCGTCGTCGGTGCCGGTCGGTCCGGACTCGCTGCTGCGAACCTCCTCGCGCGTCACGGCGGCGATGTCCTCCTCGTCGAGGCGCGAGACATCCCGCGTCCAGAGGCGCTCGACTCTCGCGTCGCCTTTCGACCGTCATCGAATGAGGTGCGCGAAGGCGACGTCGCCGTGCTCTCTCCAGGCATCCCGGAGGTCTCGCCGCTGCGCCGTGAGATCGCTTCACGAGCAAGCGAAATGCTCGGTGAAGTCGAGCTCTTTTATCGGCTCTCACCCGCACCAATCCTCGCGATCACGGGTACCGATGGCAAGAGCACCGTGACCACGATGCTGGGCGAGATCATGCGCGCGGCCGGTCGCCAGACCTTCGTCGGAGGCAACCTCGGCAACCCGCTCTGCGATGATCTCGATGCGCTGACACCGGACCATGTCGTCGTCGCGGAGGTCTCGTGCTTCCAACTCACGACCTGCCGTGACTTCCGACCACGTGTCGCGGTCGTCACCAACATCGCCGAAGACCACACCGACTATCACGGGTCGTTCGCCGCCTATCAGTCGGCGAAGCGTCTCGTCTGGCGCGCGATGACCTCGGACGATGTGCTCGTACTGAACGCCGACGACCCACACATCGCGAAGTGGGCGCTCCCCGACCCGACGACGGGTGGTCCACGCCTCCGCTTCTTCTCGCTCACTTCGACCTCGACCGACGCCCGGGTGACCCCTTCCAACGAGGGCGACCGACTCGAGGTCACGAGTCCCGCTGGCGAGCGCCTATATATAATGATGCGCCACGAGCTGCCCCTGCTCGGCGTCCACAACGTGGCCAATGCGCTCGCAGCCGCACAGATGGCCGTCGACTTCGGCATCGACGCGAGCGCGATCAGGTCTGCGCTCCTCACCTACCAGCCGCTCCCCCATCGGCTCGCACGGGTGCGTATCCGACGCGGCGTCACCTGGATCGACGACTCCAAAGCCACCTCGCCCAACGCTGCATCCGCGGCCCTGAGAGCGATGACTTCACCCGTCGTTCTGCTCGCAGGTGGGTCCTCCAAGGACGCTGACTTCACCGCCTTTGCAGACCTCGTGCGACAGACCACACGTCATGTCCTCTGCTTTGGTGAGACGCGCCACGCCATCGCCAAAGCGCTCGGAGACCACCCCCACGAGGTGGTGGCCACCATGCCAGAAGCCATTGAAATTGCTGCTAAAATGGCACAAGATGGCGACACGGTCCTGCTCTCACCCGCGTGCGCGAGCTTCGATCAGTTCAAGGGCTACGCGCATCGTGGCGAGGTCTTCACCGACCTCGTGAACGCGCTCCCCGAATGAGGTCGGCCCTCGTCCTCTTGTCCTTCGAGGACGATCCCGAGGCCGCCGATTCAGCGCATACACGCGTAGGTGATACGCGTCTCGGTGACGTCCTGGACGCCTGACACCGAGGTCGTCTGAGCCCCACCCTGGCGGTAGGTGGAACCGCGATTGCGGTCCTTCTTGTCGGCGTAGCGTGTCTGCTGATTCGAGTACGCTTGCTGGCCCACGACGACCGAGTCGCGCCGGACAATCTCGAATCGACCAGCCCCGCAGTGGCCGGCCATCACCTTCTGAGCATCGTCCATCGCGGGCCCCTCGGACCCATGCAGCGTGAGCACGCCACCCTGGCCATCCTGCGACCAGATCGATGCGTGCCCACACCCGGCGAAGAGAGCCGATACGACCACAATCCTCATCCACTTCATGTACTTCATACCTGCCTCCATCCTCGGCTTGGCCGCCTGATACCGCTCCGCGGACACGGCCGCAAGCCCACGGCGCGTTGCCACTCGGTGCGACCACCCCAAGAGGTTGGTTGCACGGGCGGCGCCGTTGACGGATGATTGGAGACGATGTTCATCGCCGCTCTCGCTGGCCTCGTCGCCGCGTTCCTCGCCTCCATGCCCGTCGCTGGTCCCGTCGCGGCACTCGTCGTGCGCAATGCACTCGAGGGTCGCTCGCGGAGCGCGCTCATGCTGTCTCTGGGGACCGCCCTCGCCGAGGCGATCTACGCGTTCCTCGCACTGTGGGGGTTCGCGACGCTACTGGGCGACTACCCCATCATCGTGCCGATCTCGAAGGCGGTGGCCGCGCTCATCCTCATCGGTCTCGGCTTCTGGTTCACGCGTTTCAAGCCGACGACCATGAAGGTCCCGTCCGAACAGATGCCCTACCTCCCCGAGGTCTCCGACATCCCGCCTGGTCAAGGGCGGCACATCACCCAACGCATGCAGGTCGCCCTCGAGGAGAATGTGCAGGCAGCAGGTCGCGAACGCCTCTGGCGCGCGTTTGGCGTCGGCCTCTCGGTGACCCTCTTGAACCCGACGCTGCTGGCGACGTGGGCCGCAGCCGCGACCACCATCATGTCGATGAACCTCTTCCCGGTCGCCGGCTCCCACGCGCTGCCCTTCTCGATCGGTGTCGCCGCCGGCGCATGCGCCTGGTTCTTCCTCCTGGTGGCCCTGCTCTCCCGCTATCGTGAACGCTTCAGCCCCCTCGCCATGCAACGTGTCATCCGCGGCATGGGCTACGGGCTCGTCGCACTCGGTCTCTGGTTCCTCGGCGCGTTCATCTACTGGCTCGCGACCTCTCCCTGAGGCTTGGGCCGCGAGACCGCGAGGCCTGATTTCGGAGCTGATCAGATCGACTCGCCTCTTCATGCGTAGGCCTCCGACGTCGTGCCCGTCCGAGCACCGACACAGGAGAGTCCCCATGAAGACGTTTGCCCGCCTCGCCCTCGTGACCCTGCTCATCGCGCCCGCCGCGAGCCACGCCGCAAGCCCGGACCCCAAGGGGAACGTTCGGTCCCAGTTCTACATCTTCGAGGGCTCGGCCTTCGAGTCAGGCGTCAAGGGACCCAACGTCGAAGCCTTCGGTCCCCGCCAGGCCGCCCGCTTCGGACGCCTCCTCGAGCTGAAGAAGGACCTCACGCCGGGCATCGGCGAGTCGCTGAAGGACCGCACCTTCAAGTGACTCACTTCGCCAGGTCCGCACGAGGTTCCGGGGGGTAACTTGTCGTCCGCTTCGGCCTCGGCGACACTCCCCCAGAATCTCATGGCCCGGAGAGTCCCCATGCGTCTCTGCATCGCCCTCGCGCTCATCACCACCCTCGCGACGCCCGCCCTCGCGGAGGAAGTGAAGGTCGTCCCTTCAGGTGAGTATCTCGTGCGCTTTCGTCACACCGAAGGGCTCGATTTCGCTGAAGGAAACGTCAACAACAACGTGCGCCATCGCGCCCGCCTCGGACTCCGTTTCAGCTACGGTGAGGAGCTCACGGCCTTCGTCCAGATGCAGGACGTTCGCACCTGGGGCGAGGAGACGGACACCCTCGGCGACTTCAGCGCCAACGGGCTCGACCTCCACCAGGGCTACATCGAAGGCGAGCTCGGCACAGGCGTCCGCCTTCGCATCGGTCGCCAGGAGATCGGCTACCTCAACCACCGCCTGATCGGCAACGTCGGCTTCGTCGAGCAGGCCCGCTCGTTCGACGCCGTCCGCTTCATGGCGATGGCCCTCGACGAGAAGCTTGCGCTCGACGTCTTCTATGCGCGGGTGCGTGCCGAGCTGCCGGCCGATTCGCTGGCCGCTGACGACCTCGTCGCCTGGGCCGCGCGTTACGACATGGGCGTGCTGCAACCCGCGCTCATCGGCGCCCTCGATCTGAACTCCGCGACCGACCGCATCCGTTACACCCAGGGCCTCGTCGTGCAGCTCGACTTCCCCTTCGGCTTCAAGGCGTCTTTCGAAGGCTACCTCCAGGCCGGCTCCGCGACGGTAGCCGACACAGACGTATCGTTCATGGCGTGGATGACCGCGACGCGGCTGCGTTTCACGCTCGTCGACAGCGATCTGGCGCCCTTCCTCGAGGCCTTCGCCGAGACGCTGTCGGGCGACGACAACCCAACAGACGGCGACGAGACGACCTTCGATACCCTGTTCGCGACGAACCACCGCTTCTATGGTGAGGCCGACATCTTCCTGAACATCCCGGCCAATACCGGCAAACGCGGCCTCCTCGATGTGGGCGCGGTGCTCGGCTTCAAGGTCGGCGACGACGCCAGCATCGAGCTCGCCTTCCACCACTTCCAGACCATGAACAACCAGGGCGGACCATCGGGCTATGGCCAGGAGGTCGACCTCACGGCGCGTTGGAAGGTGAACCCACACCTGAGCCTCGACGCCAACTACTCGCTCATCCTGCCGGGTGACGCCCTGCGGCCCGATGGCGACCCAGAGCACTTCGTCTACACGACCGCCCACGCCCAGTTCTGATCAGCTCGAGAGGTGCCCAGGGATCGTCTGCGCGCGGCAGATCGATGGACACCTCTTCACTTCTTGGCGACGCGTAGCACCTGCTCCAGCGTAAGGCGGACCGGGTCACCGGACGAGACACCGCGGATCCACGTCGGCTGGTTGTCGAAGACCGCGTCGAGCCCGTCTGCGTCGACGGCCATGACCTCACACCAGACGGCCTCGTGCCGTCCCTGGGCGTCGTTCATCTGACGCTCGAGGACGACGAGCACACAGTCACCTGCCGCGACGTCACCCGCCTCACCGATGGCGGCTATCGAGCCAGGCACCGCCTCACGGACGGTCGCGTCGCTGGCCACACGGTCGCGACTCAACACCACCCAGGGGTCTCGTCCGTCATGTCGACGCGGCTTGCCGGTGCCTGCGTCCCTGATGTCGTCGTCCATGTCGTCTCCTTGCTCATTGCGGCGTCGGGAGTCCGACGATCCCGAGCCGACCCGCCGCGAGCACATCGTCGACGAGCACCTCGAAGGCTGCGCCCGTTCGGCTCACAAGGTCAACCCGACGACCACCGACCGTGAGCGCGAGCTCGCAGCGCGCGATCTTGGAGTTGATGCAGAGCTTGGTGCCGCCGGGCGGGTTCTTGTACGCGAAGGTCACGACCTCGGTCGGGCTCGCCGAGATGGTGCCAGCGAGACTAACGCCCTCGCCCTTTGCGACAAAGGTCCATCGCAGACCAGCGATCTTCGCGCGCCCGAAGAGCTTGCGCATGGTGTTCAGCGTGTACTGCTTGCCCTCGTGGCGCAGCACGATGGGCGTCATCGCCGGCGTCAGGATGGGGCCGATGCGGATACGCGCGGACGCCAGCTCGAGGAAGGTGTCGGGCGCACCATCGAAGCCCGCGACCTGTCCCCAGGTGTACTGGTCGGTGTGGCGCTCGCCCCAGTTGTGGTTCGTCGAGCCCCGCCAGCCATCGACGGACAGCGGCTCGCCATCGACCTCGAAGGTCCCCGTAAACGAGGCGCCGGGCTTCATGACGAGCGCCTTGGCCTTCGGGAATCCCCCAGCATAGAAGCGCTCTGGCAGGAGCAGGAGCGGCTCGCCCCCACCCGCGAACTTCAGGTCCCAGGCGATCGTGTGGCCGTCAGATCGGGCGCGCCCGATCGCCGAGTCGGGCAGCAATCGCGCCGCACCGAGGCGCACATCGAGGCCGCTCGTCGGGAAGAACGTCTCGCGCATCGAGACCGACTCGCGCACCGCGACATGGCGCATGAGCTCGCCGTTGAAGACGATGGCGAAGAGCTCGGCGACTGCATCAGCCGGACGCCCAGTCGGGCTCGTGACCGTGTAACGCACCCAGAAGGCCAGCGGCCGCTCGGGGTGATTGCCGCGCAGAAACCAGCTCTCGTAATGGCCTTTGGCATCGCCGAGTCGGAAACGTGCACCTTCGGGATCCACAGTCATATCGGGCTAATACACCGACCAACCGGTCGCGGCAATTCCCAGTTCGGGAGTGACGGGAACGAAGGGCTGGATAGAGCAGAGTACTGAGTCAGCTCGGGTCTTTGAGCGCTGTCTTCTGCACCTTGCCCATCGCGTTGCGCGGCAGCGCGTCGACCACGCGGTAGCGACGCGGCCGCTTGTAGTCCACGAGCGAGGACGCGCAGTGAGCCGCGAGCTGCGTGACCACCTCGTCCGCCGCTCCTGCCCGCGGCACGAAGACACAGAGAACGACCTCGCCCCACTTCGGGTCGTTCGCACCGAGCACCGCACACTCGGTCACGAGTCCCGAGGCGAGCACCACGTCTTCGACCTCACGCGCGCCGACCTTGAAGCCGCCCGTCTTGATGATGTCGGTCGAGGTCCGGCCGACGATACGAACGTAGCCATCGTCCATGACCGCGGTGTCACCGGTCTTGAACCAGCCATTGCCGAATGCCGCCGCCGTCGCTTCGGGGCGTCCCCAATACCCGTCCATCAGCGAGTCGCCTCCAACCTCGATCTCGCCAGGCTCTCCTGGCGCGACCTCGTGACCCGACTCGTTCACCAGTCGAACCAACACCCCCGGGACGGGCATCCCTACACAGCCCGGACGGCGCTCGCCGTGCAGCGGATTGGACAGCGTGAAGCCGGTCTCGGTCATCCCGTAACGCTCGAGGATGTTGTGTCCGGTATGGCGTCGAAAGGCCTCGAAGCTGGCAGCCGACAGGGCCGCCGAGCCGGCGGTGAAGAGGCGTGCATGGCCGAGCACGGGACCCGCTTCAGGGTGTGCTTCGAGGTGGTCGAGCAGGAGGTGGTACATCGTCGGAACACCCATGAAGACGGTCGCACCACGCGCCACGTCGTCGACCACATCCGATGCCGAAAACTTGATCTTCAAGATAATCGTCGCACCGACGAGCAGGCTGCCCAGCGCGACGAGCCCGAGCCCATGCACATGGAAGAGCGGCAGGGTCGCGATGACACGGTCCCTCTTGTCGACCTCCCAGAGTCCGGTCACCGCGAGCAGGTTCGCTGCCAGCGCGCGATGCGACATCATGACGCCCTTGGGGCGACCGGTGGTGCCCGAGGTGTAGACGATCCAGGCAAGCGCCGATGCTGGGACCGTCGGCCATGCGACCGGCTCACCTGCGAGACTGCCGACCGCGGCCGGGTCGAGCACGTGGCTCGCCCCACAATCGTCGACGATGTGTGCGACCTCGTCGGGTGTGTAGCGCGGCGGGACCGGCACATGCACAAGGCCGAGCCGCAGGTGTGCGACCAGCATGACGAGTGTCATGGGCGAGAGCTCGGACCGCACGGCAATCCGGTCGCCCGGCCGAGGGGCGAACGTGTCGATGAGCCACCGTGCGTAGCCCGCGACCATGACCTCGAGCTCGGCGCCGGTGATCCCCCTTCCCTCCCAGACGACGACCTCAGAACGCGAGCCGAGGTCGGCAAGCCGCGCCACCAGAGCCGACGTCACGCCATCGTTGGACTGTCGATCACGCATCCGCCCACCTTCCATGCGTCGTTTGACTCTGCGTCACGACGATCGTCGGGCTTTTGCCAAAGTGTCACCCACCTGTCCAACGATGAGGGACGGGGACCGCGCGGAGCGGCCAACAGCGCTATGTGGCCGCTGGCACGCACCTTGCGAAGGCAACCCTCACCAACGGAGGTGTCATGCTTCTCGCTCGCGCCCTCTTCCAACGTTTCCGCAAAGTCCTCGTCCCGCTCACTCGCTCGGCTGAGCTGTCGCGGCCCGAGGCCCCTACGTTCACGGTGATCCTCGAAGCCATGGACCTTCGACGACGCCTGCTCGACTCGCTCGGCCTGCCGGCGACGCGCCACAACATCGACCGCCTGGTCTTCTGCGCGCTCAGCGGCCTCTCACTTCGCGCCTTCATCCGCGACCCGGACGTCTTCTTTCCAGACCCGTTGCTCGCGGATGAAGGGTTTTTTCTCGCGACCTTCGCAGCCCATTGCGAACGGCGCCATCTCGGGTCGCGGCGTCAACGGCGCCAGGACTGCGGGGCCCTGCTCAGGCTCGATGCGGATGCCTACGCACCGGCCATCGATGCCCTGCTCGATGGCCACCTGTCGATGGCCGCCCTCCGCCTCATCGCGCGTCAGCCTTCGCCACGCGCCTGACGTCCTCGGTTCAGCGACCGGCCCGGGTGAGCTGCTTCGAGAACCAGCCGCCGGTGAGCGCGTCGAGGTCGGCCGTCAGCGCGTCGATGCGGAGCTGCATCTTGATGGCGCGGTCGACCGAAGTCGCATCCTCGAGCTCCATCTCGACCTGGAGCTGGCGGCGCGCAAAGTAGAGCTTGTTGACGGTCGTCAGGACGTCCTCGCGCTGGTTGACGATGCGCTCGATCTGGCGGGCTGCGGTGATCTGATCACGATTGAAGACGAGGCGGGTGAAGTCCCAGTCCGCGGTCAGCTCGTACTGTGCCTGCTCGTCGATCGAGACGAGGTCCGAGATCGCCCCCGAGCTCGTGCGGACATCGCGCTGGTCGTCGTTGGTCGAGCGCACCCGCCCACGCAGGTTGCGCGGCAGGAGGTAGGCGAGGTTCGCCGCGGTCAGCCACGAGTCGTACGCCTCCGGGTTCACCTGGGCGTAGCGCGAGGCGGCCTGCTGCACGGCGACGATCGAGGGCTCGGTCTCGAACTTCTGCAGGATCCGCATGGCCTCGGCCTTGGGGCTCCGCTCCTGCGCCAACGCCGGAGCGACGGCCGTCGTGACCATCACCAATGCGAGTCCGATGTTCCACAGTCGTCTCATCTCGATTCCTCCCGTCGGGAGACCGTCGCCGGCCTCATCGTGTTTGTTTCCTGCCCTTCGTCGGCGTCACCGCCGGGAAGCGCCCCTTCGTATAGACATGCAGGTCGGCTTCGAGCCGCTGTCGCAAGAGGACGTCGCGCACCGCGTCGCGGACGTCCTTCGGCTCGGTCGTGACCTCGTCGATCTTCTTTCTCGCCCAGGTCTGATACAGGGGCAGCACGACCTCACGCACACGCTCGAGCTGGCGCCGCGCACGCGCGCGTGTTGTCTCGAAAATCGAGCGACTTCCGTCGAGCGCCACGAGCAGCGCCGGCATCACGTCCCAGCGCGCGAGCACGAGCCAGTCGTCGCCACGAGGCCGGACGTCGACACGGTCGAGCAGGCGTCGATCGAGCACCGGGATGAACAGGTAGTCCTCGTAGCGAAGACGGTTCCAGCTCAAGCGAACCTCGACCTTGGGCACGAGCCAGGAGAGCCGCTCTTCGAGCGCCCAGGCGTCGACGTCCTCGAGGCGCACACCGCGCGCATCGGTCGCCCAGCGGAGCACCTCGTCGTCGGTGGGCCAGCCTTCGAGCGCCGTCTCCGCGAGCCGAGCCGCGGCGGATGCGTAGACACGCGCTTCCTCCGTGACCAGCCGCCAGCCCCCCGATCGACCGACCACCCAGAGGTGTGCCGTGCCGCCAAGTCCGGGTGCCGCATCGACGAGTCGGCGGTCGAAGAGACCTTCGCTGCGTCGCTGCCAGCCCTCATCGGGATGGTAGCGCCAGGCGCCGAGCCGCCCCACCGCCCAACGTGTCCCGTCCCGCCCGAGAGCGAGACGTGAGGCGCCCGGGACTTGCTGGATGTCTTCGACAAGCGTCGTCTCTCCCGGACGGGCAAGCAAGCGCGCGACCTGGTCGGCGCCCGACACGAGGACACGCCCCTCGGGCTCGACGAGGACGTCCTCGAGGCCGGTGTCGCGTCCACCGAGGGAGAACCTGTCAAAGCCATCGAAGGTGCGCGAGCCGAAGCGCAGTCCGCGGGAGGTCGCCAGCACGAGACGACCCTCGGCGAGCACGACGGTTCGGACCTCGAGGTCTTCTTCGAGACCACGTGCAGTGCGGCCGATGCCGTCGGTTCCCACGTTGTAGAGACCGGCATCGGTCGCGACCCAGAGCTGGCCGTCCGGGGAGACGGCGACGTCGTTGACCGCGATGCGACGACCAAACCGCAGCTCGCGCCCGGTGCCGACGCGGCGCGCGGAGCGGGCGAGCGTGAAGAGACCGCGGCTCGTGCAGATGTAGACCTTGTCGCCGATGACACGCAGGCGCACGACGCCGAAGCGCTCGGCGACACCGGTGCGGTCCTCGACGAACTCCCCGTCTTCGTTGAAGCCTTCGTCCTCACCGTTGCGCGCACCGGCATCACCCTCGGTGTCGATTTCGAGCTGGGGCAGGTCTTCGAGCTCGTCTTCGGTGAGCTCGCCGAGCTCTTCTTCGAGCTGTTGCTGGACCTCCTCTTCGTCGGATGGATCGATGGGCTGGCTGCCCGTCTCACGCACGAGACCGCTCGCGCGGCTCAACTGGAGCGCGAGGTTGAAGGTTTGCCCGTCGTCCTCTGATACCCAGACGGACGAAGCGCTGCCGAGCCAGATGACCTTCGGATCGTCCGGGTCGGTGGCGACCGCGGTCATGCCGGCACTGGTGGAGATGGGCCCGGCGGGCTCCCATGCGAGCTGCGCACGCGATGACGTCGCCGCGGTCCCGACCGCGAGGAGTGCGAGGCAGGCGACGATCAGGGCCTTCGGGTAGACGCGTTCGGGCATGGCCGGGCAGGACTCTAACCGCAAGCCCGCTGCACCGCAACGCCCACCGACGCGACGACCGTCGAAGGCCGAGGCTGCTACACGGTCACCAGAGCCGGGCATTCGTTGCCACCGACCAGGGAGGTCCCGACTCAGTGAGTCCGTTAAACGACGACGGCGCAACTTTCGATGCGCCGTCGTTGTGAACACTAGACGAGGTTCATTCCATCACGTCGGAGAAGACGCAGCGGAAGAAGTCTCAGCGGATGATGTCATGGAAGGCGCATCGGAAGGTTCGAGATGCTTCTTCAGGTCCACCGAGCGTGGCGGTGTCCGTCACTCCGCTGTTCCAATACCAGGCCGCCGTTCCGGCGCCGTTCCATCGAGCGAGAGCCTGGTAGAAGTGTCCGTTCTGGTAGTACGTCGGCTCGAGAAGCCACGAATAGACGTTGTTGTTTCCGTTGGTGTTTCCAAGATGGATGAGCTCTTCGAAGCCCCGAAGTCCTTGCGTCCAACCGCCGTAGAACTTGCACTCCTCGGCTGCTGTCGAGGGGGAAACGGAAGCGCGGTCCTGCTTGTCGTTGACGTAGCGACCGGCCCTGAAACACGGGTCCTGATTGCCATTGGTGGGACCGCTGCAGGACGAGCCTCCGAAGACCGTCCCCTTCGAGACCGGCCAGATGCAGCGATACTGAAGGGTGTTGGCGCCAGACGAGTTGGTCTGCGAGGTGGTCCCGTCCGACAGCCTCACTGTCGTCGTGTGGTCGACATTGTAGCCCGGCAGGTTGGTCCAACTGTAGACGGCCGTGGTGAAGGGAATCGTATTGGGACCACCGGCACGGACACGATAGAGCTCCGTCGCTGTCGGCAGACGGCCACCAAGGCCGCTGCAGGTAGCCGCCGCGGTCGCCGCGGTCGCGGCCGGGCGGTTGTTGTAGTCCCACTCGTTGCCCCAGTTGTCGTTCCACGGTCCCTCGAGAGCCTGCCCATTTGAGGTTCCGAGCACGCGGTCGCTGCACGAGTACTGCGTGCCGTCCCAGTTCATGTCCTGTCCCGCCTCGCAGGCGAACGGCGCGCTTCGTTGGGTCTGATGCCACACACACCGGAATGGGTAGCTGCCATTTCCGGCCTCCCACGTGATTGTGTTTCCGTGATGGATGGACCAGGTCGAGGCTGCGCCGGTGCCGAGCCGAGCCAGTACGTTGTTATAGGTGGACGGATAGTAGATGATGTTGCTCGTCCACAGGAACGTCGTGTGTTCATTGGCCGGCGCCGTTGAGTCGAAGGGCAAGCCAGCGCGAACCAACTCGGCAAACTCTTGTGCGGATGGGAGAACGCCGCCGGCCGTTCTGCATTGCTGAGCCGCGTTGGCGCGAGTTGCTGCCGTTCGATTCTTGCTGTCCGCCCACATCTGAGAGCGGCGTCCAGGCTTGTCGGGGGTCTGAGCAGCCGACTGACCGAGCGAGAAGCAGGCGCCGTTGCAGGACATGATTTCCGGATTCACACCGGCGACTCCGGCGCGTTTTCCAATGCAGCGGAAGTTCACAACCGAATAGGGCCAAGCCCAGGTTCCCATTTCATTCTGCCGACTGTCGAAGGTCCAGAACTTGGCCCGCGCGGCGTCGAACTTTACGAGAGGATGAAGAACGTGGGGGGCGCCGGTGTATCCCATGACCCCGGCAGCCCATTGCCAGATCGTATAGTTGCCGGTCAGGACGCCCGAGTGAATGGCTTCGTTCCAGTCTTCGATCATGGGGATCGAGGCGTTGTAGAAGGCGCACTCCTGGGTCGCCGATACCATGTCGAGAGGCGGCCGCGCGTAGTGGTCCATGTTGTAGAGTCGTCGGACCGGGGCACACTCGGCTCCGGCAGGGCCATAGCAGGAGTTGCCATCGAAGCTTGCAGTGGTGCGGTTGGGCCATACGCAGCGGAAGTTGTAGGACGAGGCGGGCGCCCGTCCATTGATGCCGCCATCGGAAACGCGCACCGTCATCCGCTGAGCGGAGATGTTGAGGATGAGGCTCCACAGCTCGCTGCCATTGGCCGTGGTGCCGAGGTTGCCGGTCCCGGTCGTCGCGTTGTTGCGGAAGATCTCGGTCACGGTCGGCAGACGCGCGCCCACCGACACGCACTCGGCCTGAGCGAGGTCCCAGGTCTTCGCGCCACGCTCGATGCCGTCCCAGGCGTAGCCCCAGGCGTCGATGACCTCATAGCCGTTGCCGCGGCCGCCGGACAGACCCGACGCGCGGATGTCGATGCAGTTCCAGTTGGAACCGTCGTACTGCAGCGCCTTGTAGGCACCGGTGCAGGGCTGGGTCGGACCTGCGCCACCGCCACCGCCGGCCGCGCACTCCCAGTCGGTGCCGGTCCATTGAAGGCTCTGGCCGGGCTCGCATGTGAAGTCGTCGACTGTGCGCCCGCAGTTGCCACTCGTGTCGCAAACAGCCTGGCCGTTCTGCTTGACCTGGACACCTTCCACCGTGCCGGTCGCCGCCACGTTGCCCGTCACCGTGCCGCCCGTCAGGTCGCTGATCGACGTCGGGAGCTCCGTCTTGAGAGCGTAATCCGCCAGCAGCGTCGTGAGCTGCGTCGACGTCACATAGCCGGACAGCGCCGTCGTGATCGCCGAGTTCATCACCGATGTCGTCGAGTACGGCGACAGTGCCGCGGCGATCGCCGTCGTCACCGCCGTCGAGGTCGCATACGGCGTCAGCGCCGTGCTGATCGCCGTCGTCGTCTGAGCCGTCGTCGAGTAAGGCTGCAGCGCCGTGCTGATCGCAGACGTGGTCGCCGTCGTCGTCGAGTACGGCTGCAGCGCCGTGCTGATCGCAGTCGTCGTCGCCGCCGTCGTCGAATACGGCTGCAGCGCCGTGCTGATCGCAGTCGTCGTCTGAGCCGTCGTCGAGTACGGCTGCAACGCCGTGCTGATCGCAGTCGTCGTCTGCGCCGTCGTCGAGTACGGCTGAAGCGCGGTGCCGATCGCGGTCGTCGTCGCCGCAGTCGTCGCGTACGGAGCGAGCGCCGTGTTGATCGCCGTCGTCGTTGCAGCCGTCGTCGAATACGGAGCGAGCGCCGTGTTGATCGCCGTCGTCGTCGCCGCAGTCGTCGCGTACGGAGCGAGCGCCGTGTTGATCGCCGTCGTCGTCGCAGCCGTCGTCGCGTACGGAGCGAGCGCGGTCGTAATCGCCGTCGAAGTCGCCGCCGTCGTCGAGTACGGACCAAGCGCCGTCGTGATGGCCGTGTTCACCGACGCCGTCGTCGCGTACGCCGACAGCGCACCCACCGTCGCGTAGCCCGCCAGCGAGCTCACCGTCGCATAGCTCTGAAGAGCCGTGTTGAGCGCACCCGTCGTCACGTACCCGCCCAGCGTCGTGTTCAACGACGCCGTCGTCACCATGTTCGCAACCGCAGCCGTCAGCTCGGCCTGCGTCGCAGGGTCGAAGTCGAGCTCGGTAATCGACACGCAAGCGCCTGCGCACGTCAGACCCTGGGACGTCGTCGCCGTCGCCGCGGTCGTTGCCGTCGTCGCCGTCGTCGCCGTCGAGGCCGAGGTCGCAGTCGTCGCCGTCGTCGCGTGATGCGCCGCGAACGCGAACGCAGACGACGTCATCAGCTGGCGCGGAAGCGGAGCCTCGTTCACGGCCACACCAGGGCCAGCCTCGAGCTCCAACTGCAGCCACACCTCGGCGTTGTTCCGGAAGTAGTCCACGCGGAGCGGGTCAGACACTGGGTCCACGTCACCGATCACGTCATCGAAGATGCCGTTGGTCACGACCAGCCCCGTCTCGGTCTCGTCCCATAGCAGCGTGCCGCCCGTCTGCGCCGTGTACAACGAGAACTTGACGTCATACGTCCCGTTCACCGCAGTACCCGCCTCGTTCGTCAGCAAACCCTGCACCGTCAGCAGGTTTGGGATCGCATGCGCCGACGGCGAATACGACAGACCCACGAGCGCAGCCATCGCCGCCATTGGCGCTACTGCGCGCCTGTAATTTGCTCTCCACTTCCGCGTCATGACTTCCTCCCGAATGGTGCTCGTACTTGGTCCGGTCCCGCCTCAGCGGTGCATGCCGGGGTGGAATCCGAATTGAACCTTGCGTGCTGACGTCGACCCCACGCCGACCGGCCCGCCGTGACCGACACTGCCTACGAACCACGTCGCGCCCGTACCGCGACGCTGGAACGCCGCCGAAGGCGTGTGCAGCCGAACCGCCGACACGCCGCAAAGAAGGCTCTGCGCGAAGCAGCCGCCGTTGCCATCGCAGACGCCCTGGTGGCAGGGGCCATCGAGTCCCGAGCAGTCCAGCGTCGTTCCGACGCACTCGCCCGTCGCACACGTGTCGCCAACCGTGCACGGGTCGTTGTCTTCGCAGACACCCGTAAACGGCGTGTTCACACACCCCGTCGCCACGTTGCAAGTGTCCGTCGTGCAAGCCGCATCGTCGTCGCAGTCCAACGTCGTGCCGCCGCAGACACCCGCGCTGCAAGTGTCGCCCGTCGTGCACGCAGAGCCATCGTTGCAGCTCCCGGCCTTCGGCGTGTAGACACACGCGTTGTTCGAACACGTCGGCGTCAGGCACCCCAGGTTCATTCCAGGGGGTGGCGTCGCACAGTCCGTCAGCACCGTCTCGGGCTGGCAAGGGCACGTGTCCACTCCACCGCAAACACCGTTCGTGCAGATGTCAGGGCCCGTGCACGAGTCACCGTCGTTGCACGAACCGCCGCTCGTCGGAACCTGCTGGCAACCGTTCACGCCACCGCACAGGTCCGTCGTGCACGCGTTGCCATCGTCACAAAGTGAGCCCGTCTCAGACGTCGCCGTGTTGCAGTCGTTGTCCAGGCCGTCGCAGATTTCGGCTGAGGCAGCCCCTGCATTGCACGGGCTCAGAGTCCCGTTGAGGCCGCAGATCCGCTCACCCGTGCACGTCCCGAACGTGTTCGTCGTCGAGCACTCCGTGCTCGCTCCGATGGCGCTCGCGAGCTCGCTGCACTCACACATCCCACTCGTCGGAAGGCACGCACCCGCCGTGCACGTGTACCCGTCGAAGCAGGGGTTCTCCTCGTCACACGACACCGCGCAGAAGCTGCCTTCGGTACCCAGCGCAACACACGTCGCGTCACCGCCAGCCCGGCGGCAGTCGCTGTCACCCTTACAAGGCGCACAGAGAAGGTCGATCTCGACCAGGCAGACGCCCTCCGTCTGACCCGCACCGATGACACACGTCGCCCCACCCGTGCAGCTCGTCGTCGACGTGCAAGGGCTCGCGCAGTAGTCGCCCACAGGGCCCGAAGCACAGAGGCCCGAGCCGCAGTCCACATCGTTTTCGCAAGCACACCCGTCCGGCCGATTCGTGTCCGGGCAAGACACCGTCGTCTCCGTGTCCGACGTCGTGTCGTCGGTCACCTCGGACGTCGTGTCGTCCGCGACCTCTGCGGTCGTGTCGTCCGCGACTTCGGACGTCGTGTCGTCCGCCACTTCAGACGTCGTGTCGTCGGCAACCTCGGCCGTCGTGTCGTCCTCGACCTCAGGCGTCGTGTCTTCCAACGTGTCGGTCGGGACCGATGTCTCAGTGCCGGTGTCGCTCGTGTCCACGACGTCAGTCGTGTCACCAACCACCGTCGTGTCTTCGGAGTCGGGCGACGATGTGTCCGTCTGGTTGCCCGTGTCACCACCCCCACACGCCAACAATACGACGGCGGCCAAAGGACACGCGCGACGCAATAGGGTCGACTCTCGGAACACGGAGCACCTCCGACTGGACTAGCCAGCGTCTCGGGTCGCAGGTTACGGGCCGCGACTCGGAGCTGAAACTAGTGCGGACAACAGCGAGCCGTCAAGCGGCTCGTCGCGCTTTCATGAACCCGCTTCAAAGTCGCGGGGTCCGCTGATGGCTGCTGCGAATCACTTGTGCGAACAGTTTGAACGCCGAGCTCCGAGAGGCGGACTTGGCACCAGGTCTCGGGCACCGGGTTCGCTACTGGGCTCGAACACGCGGGCTCGACCTTAAAGAACGACGGCGCACCTCTCGATGCGCCGTCGCAATGGCCCCTGGTCGAAGCTCACTCAATCACGTCGGTGAAGACGCAACGGAAGAAGGCTCAGCGGATGATGTCGTGGAAGGCGCATCGGAAGGTCCGAGTAACCTCTTCCGGCCCAGCGAGCGAACCGGTCTGGGTGGGACCAGAAATGCTGTGCCAGAACCAGGCGGCTGTTCCAGCGCCACTCCACCGAGCGATACCCTGGTAGTAGTTGCTCGCGTACATTGGCTCCATGATCCACGACCAGACATTGAAGTTGCCGTTAGGGTTTCCGAGGTGAACAAGCTCTTCAAACCCTCGAAGCCCTTGGAGCCAACCACCGTAGAACTTGCACTCTTCAGCGGCTGCCGAGGGCGACATAGCGGCGCGGTCCTGCTTGTCGTTGACGTAGCGACCGGCCCTGAAACACGGGTCCTGATTGGCGTTGGTCGGACCGCTGCAGGACGAGCCTCCGAAGACCGTCCCCTTCGAGACCGGCCAGATGCAGCGATACTGAAGGGTGTTGGCGCCAGACGAGTTGGTCTGCGAGGTCGTCCCGTCCGACAGCCTCACTGTCGTCGTGTGGTCGACATTGTAGCCCGGCAGGTTGGTCCAACTGTAGACGGCCGTGGTGAAGGGAATCGTATTGGGACCACCGGCACGGACACGATAGAGCTCCGTCGCTGTCGGCAGACGGCCACCAAGGCCGCTGCAGGTAGCCGCCGCGTTCGCCGCGGTCGCGGCCGGGCGGTTGTTGTAGTCCCACTCGTTGCCCCAGTTGTCGTTCCACGGTCCCTCGAGGGCCTGCCCATTTGAGGTTCCGAGCACGCGGTCGCTGCACGAGTACTGCGTGCCGTCCCAGTTCATGTCCTGACCCGCAGGGCAGGTGAACGGGGCGCTCCGCTGGGTCTGATGCCAGACACATCGGTACGCATAGTTGAGGTTGCCCAAATCCCAGGTCACCGTATTGCTGTGATGAATGGACCACACGAGCGCGGCCCCGGTGTGGCGCTTCGCCATCATGTTGTAATAGCCGCCCGGGTAGTAGAAGGGCGTGTTGGTCCAGAGCCACGCGGTGTGCTCGTTGGCTGGGGCGGTGGTGTCGAAAGCCCACCCCGCGCGAACGAGCTCTGAGAACTCGAGGACGGTCGGAAGGGTACCGCCTGCGGCGGCGCACTGCTCGGATGCGACGGCGCGGGTTGCTGCCGTACGATTCTTGTTGTCCGCCCACATCTGGGCGCGGCGAGCGGGTTTGTCGGGCACCTGGGCGTCCGATTGCCCAACCGAGAAACATCCCCCGTTGCAGGTCATGACCGCAGGGTTGACACCGCCCACGCCGGGGCGCTTGCCGATGCAACGGAAGCCGTAGGTCGAGTAGGGCCAGGCCCAGTCGGCGAACGCATTCTGGCGGTTGTCGTAGGTCCAGAACTTGGCCCGCGCAGCGTCGAACTTGATGAGCGGATGCAAGACGTGAGGAGCGCTCGTGTAGCCCATGACTTCACCAGACCACTGCCAGGTGGCGAAGTTGCTTGTCAGCACTCCCGAATGGATCGCCTCGGTCCAGTCCTCAACCATGGGAATCGAGGCGTTATAGAAGGCACACTCCTGCGTGGCCGATACCATGTCGAGAGGCGGTCGGACGTAGTGGTCCATGTTGTACCAGCGCCGAACCTGCGCGCACTCACTGCCCGCGGGACCATAGCAGGAGTTGCCATCGAAGCTCGCGGTGGTTCGGTTGGGCCACACGCAGCGGAAGTTGTAGGACGAGGTGGGCGCGCGTCCATTGATGCCGCCATCGGAAACGCGCACCGTCATCCGCTGAGCGGAGATGTTCAGGATGAGGGTCCAGAGCTCGCTCGTGTTCGCGGTCGTTCCGAGGTTGCCGGTACCGGTCGTCGCGTTGTTGCGGAAGAGCTCGGTCACGGTCGGCAGGCGCGCGCCCACCGAAACGCACTCGGCCTGGGCCAGGTCCCAGGTCTTCGCGCCACGCTCGAGACCGTCCCAGGCGTAGCCCCAGGCGTCGATGACTTCGTAGCCATTGCCCCGTCCGCCCGACAGGCCCGAGGCCCGGATGTCGATACAATTCCAGTTGTTTCCGTCGTACTGCAGCGCCTTGTAGGCACCCGTGCACGGCTGCGACGGACCTGCGCCGCCGCCGCCGCCGGCCCCACACTCCCACTCGCTGCCGTTCCACTGAAGGCTCTGTCCCGGCTCGCAAGCGAAGTCGTTGAGCGTCGGACCGCAGTTGCCGCTCGTGTCGCAGACGGCCTGGCCGTTCTGCTTCACCACAACACCTTCAACCGTGCCGGTCGCCGCAACGTTGCCCGTCACCGTGCCGCCCGTCAGGTCGCTGATCGACGTCGGGAGCTCCGTCTTGAGAGCGTAGGCTGCGAGCAGCGTCGTGAGCTGCGTCGAGGTCACGTACCCCGAGAGCGCCGTCGTGATCGCCGAGTTCATCACCGACGTCGTCGAGTACGGCGACAGTGCCGCGGCGATCGCCGTCGTCACCGCCGTCGAGGTCGCATACGGCGTCAGCGCCGTGCTGATCGCCGTCGTCGTCTGAGCCGTCGTCGAGTAAGGCTGCAGCGCCGTGCTGATCGCAGACGTGGTCGCCGTCGTCGTCGAGTACGGCTGCAGCGCCGTGCTGATCGCCGTCGTGGTCGCCGCCGTCGTCGAATACGGCTGCAGCGCCGTGCTGATCGCCGTCGTCGTCGCCGCAGTCGTCGAGTACGGCTGCAACGCCGTGCTGATCGCAGTCGTCGTCTGAGCCGTCGTCGAGTAGGGCTGAAGCGCCGTGCCGATCGCGGTCGTCGTCGCCGCAGTCGTCGCGTACGGAGCGAGCGCCGTGTTGATCGCCGTCGTCGTGGCCGCCGTCGTCGCGTACGGCTGCAAGGCCGTGTTGATCGCCGTCGTCGTCGCCGCCGTCGTCGCGTACGGAGCGAGCGCCGTGTTGATCGCCGTCGTCGTCGCCGCAGTCGTCGCGTACGGAGCGAGCGCGGTCGTAATCGCCGTCGAAGTCGCAGCCGTCGTCGAGTACGGACCAAGCGCCGTCGTGATGGCCGTGTTCACCGACGCCGTCGTCGCGTACGCCGACAGCGCACCCACCGTCGCGTAGCCCGCCAGCGAGCTCACCGTCGCATAGCTCTGAAGCGCCGTGTTGAGCGCACCCGTCGTCACGTACCCGCCCAGCGTCGTGTTCAACGACGCCGTCGTCACCATGTTCGCAACCGCAGCCGTCAGCTCGGCCTGCGTCGCAGGGTCGAAGTCGAGCTCGGTAATCGACACGCAAGCGCCTGCGCACGTCAGACCCTGGGACGTCGTCGCCGTCGCCGCGGTCGTTGCCGTCGTCGCCGTCGTCGCCGTCGAGGCCGAGGTCGCAGTCGTCGCCGTCGTCGCGTGATGCGCCGCGAACGCGAACGCAGACGACGTCATCAGCTGGCGCGGAAGCGGAGCCTCGTTCACGGCCACACCAGGGCCAGCCTCGAGCTCCAACTGCAGCCACACCTCGGCGTTGTTCCGGAAGTAGTCCACGCGGAGCGGGTCAGACACTGGGTCCACGTCACCGATCACGTCATCGAAGATGCCGTTGGTCACGACCAGCCCCGTCTCGGTCTCGTCCCATAGCAGCGTGCCGCCCGTCTGCGCCGTGTACAACGAGAACTTGACGTCATACGTCCCGTTCACTGCAGTACCCGCCTCGTTCGTCAGCAAACCCTGCACCGTCAGCAGGTTTGGGATCGCATGCGCCGACGGCGAATACGACAGACCCACGAGCGCAGCCATCGCCGCCATTGGCGCTACTGCGCGCCTGTAATTTGCTCTCCACTTCCGCGTCATGACTTCCTCCCGAATGGTGCTCGTACTTGGTCCGGTCCCGCCTCAGCGGTGCATGCCGGGGTGGAATCCGAATTGAACCTTGCGTGCTGACGTCGACCCCACGCCGACCGGCCCGCCATGACCGACACTGCCTACGAACCACGTCGCGCCCGTGCCGCGACGCTGGAACGCCGCCGAAGGCGTGTGCAGCCGAACCGCCGACACGCCGCAAAGAAGGCTCTGCGCGAAGCAGCCGCCGTTGCCATCGCAGACGCCCTGGTGGCAGGGGCCATCGAGTCCCGAGCAGTCCAGCGTCGTTCCGACGCACTCGCCCGTCGCACACGTGTCGCCAACCGTGCACGGGTCGTTGTCTTCGCAGACACCCGTGAACGGCGTGTTCACACACCCCGTCGCCACGTTGCACGTGTCCGTCGTGCAAGCCGCATCGTCGTCGCAGTCCAACGTCGTGCCGCCGCAGACACCCGCGCTGCAAGTGTCGCCCGTCGTGCACGCAGAGCCATCGTTGCAGCTCCCTGCCTTCGGCGTGTACACACACGCGTTGTTCGAACACGTCGGCGTCAGGCACCCCAGGTTCATGCCGGGCGGCGGCGTCGCGCAGTCCGTCAGCACCGTCTCGGGCTGGCAGGGGCACGTGTCCACTCCACCGCAGACACCGTTCGTGCAGATGTCGGGACCCGTGCACGAGTCACCGTCGTTGCACGAACCGCCGCTCGTCGGAACCTGCTGGCAACCGTTCACGCCACCGCACAGGTCCGTCGTGCACGCGTTGCCATCGTCACAAAGTGAGCCCGTCTCAGACGTCGCCGTGTTGCAGTCGTTGTCCAGGCCGTCGCAGATTTCAGCAGAGGCAGCACCAGCATTGCAGGGGCTCAGAGTCCCGTTGAGGCCGCAGATCCGCTCACCCGTGCACGTCCCGAACGTGTTCGTCGTCGAGCACTCCGTGCTCGCTCCGATAGCGCTCGCGAGCTCGCTGCACTCACACATCCCACTCGTCGGAAGGCAGGCACCCGCCGTGCACGTGTACCCGTCGAAGCAGGGGTTCTCCTCGTCACACGACACCGCGCAGAAGCTGCCTTCGGTACCCAGCGCAACACACGTCGCGTCACCGCCAGCCCGGCGGCAGTCGCTGTCACCCTTACAAGGCGCACAGAGAAGGTCGATCTCCACCAGGCACACGCCCTCGGTCTGACCCGCACCGATGACACACGTCGCCCCACCCGTGCAGCTCGTCGTCGACGTGCAAGGGCTCGCGCAGTAGTCGCCCACAGGGCCCGAAGCACAGAGGCCCGAGCCGCAGTCCACATCGTTTTCGCAAGCACACCCGTCCGGCCGATTCGTGTCCGGGCACGACACCGTCGTCTCCGTGTCCGACGTCGTGTCTTCGGTCACCTCGGACGTCGTGTCGTCTGAGACCTCTGCGGTCGTGTCATCCGCCACCTCGGCCGTCGTGTCGTCGGCGGTCGTGTCGTCGGCCACTTCAGCCGTCGTGTCGTCCTCGACCTCGGGCGTCGTGTCCTCGACCGTGTCGGTCGGGACTGACGTCTCAGTGCCGGTGTCGCTCGTGTCCACGACGTCGGTCGTGTCACCAACCACCGTCGTGTCTTCGGAGTCGGGCGACGACGTGTCCGTCTGGTTGCCCGTGTCACCACCCCCACACGCCAACAATACGACGGCGGCCAAAGGACACGCGCGACGCAATAGGGTCGACTCTCGGAACACGGAGCACCTCCGACTGGACTAGCCAGCGTCTCGGGTCGCAGGTTACGGGCCGCGACTCGGAGCTGAAACTAGTGCGGACAACAGCGAGCCGTCAAGCGGCTCGTCGCGCTTTCATGAACCCGCTTCAAAGTCACTGGTTCCGCGAATGGAGGCTGCGAATCACTTGTGCGAACATTTCGCGGCCAACACCACGAGGCCCGCGCAAACCTGCAATCCGGAGGCGTTCAGCTCACCAGGTGTCGGGCGTGAACTCGACGTCCCAGGGAACCCAGCTCTCGACCGGCTGGCCATCGAGGGTTGCAGGCTCGAAGAGCGCCTTCAAACCGACCAACCGGGCTTCGCGGTCGAACGCCGCGCCGGCCTTGCGCACGACCTTCACGTCCTTCACCTTGCCATCGACCCCGACGAGCAGCGATAGGCGCACGAGCACCGCTCCGGCTCGCGGCGGTGCATCCGAAGGCCATTCCCCTTTGGGACGAGACTTCACGCGTGCCGCGACCCGCTTGGGCGCTGGCTTCGCGACGTCGCCTTTGCCGCCTTCGACGCCGTCGGGGCGACCGACGTCTCGCGGCGCGGTCGTATCCTTGGTGGCCACGACGGCCGAGTCGCCAAACGAGTCGAACTCACCCTTCTGGATGGCCATCCCACCCGGTGCGTTGGTGAGGCCCGTCAGCGCAAGGGCTACAGGCGCCTCGACCTTCACGACTTCGACCGGCTTGTCCTGCTTGGGCCTGGGCGGCCGCGTCTCGGCCTTCTTGGGAGGCGGCGGCGGCTCTGGCTCCGGCGCCTTCGGAGGCTCCGGCACCTCGACGACCTCGACCGGCGGCTCCACCTTCGCAATCTCCACGGGCTTGGGCTTCACCCACACCACGTCCTCGGGCGGCTTGGGCTGCTCGACGACCTCGCATCGCGGCGTCTCTGCCGTGAGCCTGGCGGTGCGCGGACCGACCGTCCATCCGAGCGACTCGCCCTCGGGGACGTCGGCCACCCGGTAGGTCGCAACGAAGGCTGCATCCGGATAGGCCCTGGTCGCGCCCGGCATGAACGTCGTCGGGACCCCTTCGGCGCGCGCCCACGGCGACACCGAGTTGTCGTCCCCCAGCGGCTCGACCACCGGCTCGTCGGCCTGGTTCGTGTAGCCGAAGTAGACGGCGACCTGCCCGGTTCCCAGGGGCATTGTGCACATGACGCGAGGCCGCACCGGATGGTAGGTCGCCAGGACCGCCAGGGTGAGCAAACCTACGAGCGCCACCCCTGCGGCGCTCGCGGTCAAGAATCGGGTGCCGGACCTCACGTCACTCGAGCTCCATCGGCTTCGTATTGATTCCCACGTTGCCGACTCCGAGCAGCCGCAGGTTGTCCACGACCGTCAAGACCGCGCCGTGGGTCAGCCGCTCGTCGGCCGCCACGAATGCTTCGACCGGCCGGTTGTCCCGCTGCAGAGCCACGACTTTGGCTTTCACAGCGTCCATCGTCGACTTCTCACCGTTGAGGTACAGGCCGCCATCACGCGTCAGGGCGATGCTCAAGAGCGAGGTGTTCATCTCCCCACCAGAAGCGGCCTTGGGCAGGTCGAGTGGGACGTTCTGAGGGAGCTGCTTCAGCAGGTCCTCCTTCGACTCACGCGCGAACTCCGTCGTCACCATGAAGATGATGAGCAGGACGAGGACGATGTCGACGAACGGCACGATGTTGATGTCGCTGAACGTCTCGTCGTCATTGGACATATTGGCGCCACCGGCCATAGCGAACCTCCGGAGAATCCGCTCAGGCCCGAGGGCTCTTGGCTTTCAGGTGGGCGAACAGGAGCCGGGCCATGCCTTCGGTGTCGGCAGCCATGACCTTGATTCTGTTCTTGAAGATGTTGAAGGCGACGACGCACGGGATGGCGACGCCAAGCCCGACCGCGGTGGCGACGAGCGCTTCACCGATCTGCGCCATCACCTTGCCCTTGAGCTCGGCCCCTTCGAGACCGCTGCCGAGCGCGGCGAAGGCCGTCAAGATACCGATGACGGTGCCGAACAGGCCGATGAACGGTGCCGAGTTGCCGAGGGTGCCAAGGATAGGCAGCCATCGATCATAGAGCGACCGCTCACGCGAGATCGAAGCCTGCACGACCTCCTCGACCGCTTCCACGCCGTCGTCCCATGCATCGAGCGCCGCGTGCAGGACGCCGCCCTGCATGCCGCCGACCCCACGCAGCTGCTCACGCGCTTTGTTGGGTCCACCTTCGCGCACGGCCGCGATGACCTGCTTCGAGAGGGCGACCGAGTCGACCCGATTACGGCGGAAGAACAACGCGCGCTCGACCATGACGATGATCGCCACGAGGAGCAGGAAGAGGAGCAGCCACAAGACCCAATCGGCCCCAAGAGACTCCAGGAATTGCGCGAGTTTGTCTGTCAGCATCGAGTCCGTCCGAACAGGTCCGTGTGCATTGGCGAGCGGCGAGGCGCAGCCGCCCGGTCAGGGGCCGCCGAAGGTATAGGCTCCGTTGCGTTCGAGGCCAGCCAATTCCTATCGACTTTCGCTATCGATAGCCTCGAACGTCGCATCGCCGGACCGGGTACGCACCTGACCGCAGATCGGTCACCGCACCGCCCGATCATCTTCGACTGCAACCGACCCACGCTCGCCCGTGACAGCGATCGGCGCCCATGCTAACGCCTCCGCCGTGATCGCCGCATCCAAAGCCACGACGGTACTCGGCGTCGACCCCGGCACCCTGGCCACAGGGTGGGGCCTTGTGCACAGCGATGGTCGCACCCTTCGTATGGTTGGAACGGGCGTCATCCGCACCCGCCCGCAAGACCCGCTCTGGGACCGCCTGGCCATCATTCATGACGCCATCGCCGCCATCGCGACCGAACACCGCCCCGAGGCGTTATCGCTGGAGCAGTGCTTCGTCTCGAAGAACGTGCAGTCCGCCCTCAAGCTCGGCCACACCCGCGGTGTCATCATGGTGGCCTGCCGCAAGGCCGGCGCCGAGGTTTTCGAATACGCCCCGAGCCAGGTCAAGAGCGCGGTCACGGGCAGCGGCAAGGCCGAAAAGCATCAGGTCGCCGAGATGATCCGCATCATGCTCGCCTTACAGAAAGCCCCGCCCGCGGACGCCAGCGACGCCTGCGCGGCCGCCATCTGCCACATCAACCACGTGAGCGGCGCCCTGGGCCGCCTCATGACCATGGCGGTGCGACGATGATCGGCTGGCTCGGCGGCACCCTGAGAGCGCGTGATGCAGACGGCCGCCTCCTGCTCGAGGTCAACGGTGTCGGCTACCTCGTCTCCGTCCCGCTGTCCGTCGGCGCCCAGACCGAGCTCGGCCAGCGCCTCGAGCTATGGGTCCACACGCACGTCCGCGAGGACGACCTGGCCCTCTACGGCTTCGAAGACGAGGTCATGCTCCAGACCTTCCGCGCACTGACGGCGGTCTCGGGGGTCGGTCCCAAGGTCGCCCTCGGGGTCCTGTCACAAACGCCCCCACCCGAGCTCGCGGCCGCCGTCGCCGATGCTGATGTCGCCCGCCTGTCGCGCGCCAAAGGTGTCGGCAAGCGACTCGCCGAGCGGCTCGCGGTCGAGCTCAAGGGCAAGCTCGACTTCGTCCCGGCCGCCGTCGTCGCGGTCAAGGCCGCCCCCAAGGCCGCGCGCAGCTCGCCCATCGACCGCCTCATGGACGACCTGCGCAGCGCGCTCGGCAACCTCGGCTATCGCCCCAAAGAGGTCGAGCCGGCGGTGGCACAGGTGAAGGACGAGGTCGCCTCCATGAAGCCAATGCCCGACTTCTCCGAGCTGGTGAAGAAGGCGCTGGCGCTCCTGAGGAAGTGACCAGGCCATGACCGAGCGCGAGATAGCCGCCATCCCCCGCGACGACGACGCCCGCTTCGACCGCGCCCTGCGCCCTCGTGCCTTCGACGATTATGTCGGCCAGCGCCAGCTCATCGACAACCTCAAGGTCTTTGTCAAAGCGGCGACGATGCGCGGCGAAGCCGTCGACCACATGCTGTTCTCGGGGCCGCCCGGGCTTGGCAAGACGACGCTCGCCCACATCATCGCCAACGAGACCCAGGCCAACCTGGTCGTGACCAGCGGCCCGGCCATCGAACGTAAGGGCGACCTCGCTGGCATCCTGACCAACCTGCAGCCGCGCGACGTCTTGTTCATCGATGAGATCCACCGCCTGCAGGCGGCCGTCGAAGAGAACCTCTACCCGGCGATGGAGGACTTCCAGTTCGACCTCATGATCGGCGAGGGCAGCTACGCGCGGAACATGAAGATCCAGCTGCCGCCGTTCACGCTCATCGGCGCTACGACACGCGCGGGCCTCTTGACGGCCCCCTTGCGCGACCGCTTCGGCATCGTCGCGCGCCTCGAGTATTATCAAGTCGACGAGCTCATGACGATCGTCACGCGGTCGGCCCGCCTGCTCGACATCCCCATCGAGGAAGGCGGCGCTCTGGAGATCGCGCGCCGAAGCCGCGGCACCCCTCGTATCGCCAACCGGCTCCTGCGCCGTGTGCGCGACTTCGCCCTGGTCGAAGACAAGGCGAGCATCGACTGCGACATCGCGCGCTACGCACTGACGCGCCTGAACGTCGACGCGCTCGGCCTCGACACCATGGACCGCCGCTACCTCGAGACCCTCATCGACTTCTATGCTGGTGGACCAGCTGGCATCGAGACGATGGCCGTGGCGCTATCCGAAGAGAAGGGCACGCTCGAAGACGTCTACGAGCCCTACCTCATCCAGGAGGGGTTCCTGCAGCGCACTCCGCGCGGTCGTATGGCGACCCCCAAGGCCTACCAGCACCTAGGCAAGACGATGCCCACCAACAAAGGTGGTGGCGGCCAGGGCTCGCTCATCTGAGCCGCTCGAGTCGGACCAAAGACGCTGCGTGTCGGTCTTGCCCACATCGCAGGGCGACCGCATGGTGCTGACCTATGACGCTCGACCCGACCGACCTCACCGATAACCCCTTCGACCTCTTCGCCCGCTGGTACGACGAGGCGCTCGCCCACGACCCCGAGTCGAACGCGATGGCGCTCGCGACCGTGGACCCCGGCGGCGTCCCCGATGTGCGTATGGTCCTGATGCGGGAGCTCGAACACGGCCCGGCCTATGCTGGGCGGGAAGCCGTGGTTTTCTATACGAATTACGAGAGCCACAAGGCCCGCGCGCTGCTCGCGAATCCGGCCTGTGCGGCCCTCTTCTACTGGGGTCGCCTCGAGCCACTTCCCGCCGTTGCGCCGGTCTTCCGACCCGCCCGACAGGTCCGCATCGTCGGCCGCGCCGAGCAGGTCGATGCCCAGCAGAGCGACGCCTATTTCGCGGGGCGTCCACGCCTGTCGCAGCTCGGGGCCTGGGCCTCGCCGCAGAGCCAGGCCATCGAGGACCGCGATGCACTCCTGGCCCGCATCGCCGAGGTCGAGGCGCGCTTCGTGGGCAACGCCCCGGTCCCTCGCCCCCCATTCTGGGGCGGCTTCCGCATCGTCACCGAGCGCGTCGAGGTCTGGCAGGCCCAGGCCGGACGCCTCCATGACCGCTTCGAGTATCGCCGCACGAACGATAGCTGGAGCGTGGCGCGACTCGCTCCTTGAATACCTCATAGAGGCTATCGACATAGGCTTTCGCCGAACGGCGCCATCCGCTACGGTCCCGCGCCATGAAAGCTTTTACGCCGCTGCTTCTTCTCCCGCTCTTCGCCTGTTCGAGCGACACCACGACGGACAAGGCCGACACCGCGCGCGACGACGATGCTGACACCACGGACGTCGCCGAACCAGACACCAACCCCGACGCCCAAGTGGACACCGACACCCTAGCGGACACCGACCCCGACGGCGACAGCATCCCTGACCCCACCGCCGGGCTCGCCGCCACCGTCGCTGCTCTCTGCCCTGGCTACGCCGACCTCTACTGCGGCGCGTCGTGTGGATGTGCCGACGCCCCCGGCTTCCCCGCCGACTGCAAGGCGGCCTTTGAAGCCGGCTGCGCCTCCCAGCTCGAAGGCTACCTGTCCATCATCCAGAGCGGCCAGGCCGTCTTCACCCCCGAAGGCGCCGCAGCCTGCCTCACGAACTTCGCCCCACTCGCCGCAGCCTGCGTCTCGTTTCCCAACGACCTCTTCTTCTTTGTCTGCCCGGTCATCGCCCCACCGGAGGGTTTCCCGCCCTTCCCCGGGGTCGGCGAGGACTGTGAGGGGAGCTGCCAGGCCGGCCTTCGCTGCGGCACCCTCAACAAGTGTATCGTGCCGGGTGCCGTCGACGACGCGTGCACCGATGGGCGCGACTGCGCGACCGACCTCGTCTGCGCCGACTCCATCTGCGTCGCCCCACGCCAGTCCGACACCGGGAAGTCCTGCGCGGGCCCCGCTGACTGCAGCGGAGACACCGAGTGCATCGCGTCGATTCGCAAGGTGTGCAGCGCGCCTGTCCCGGGCGGCCCGTGCCGCTTCGATGACGATTGCCCTGCGACCCAATGGTGTGAGGTCGACTCGGAGAACAAGGGTACCTGCAGGCCCGGCGGGGCCAACGGCGAGAGCTGCGCCAACGGCACCGTCTGCCTCGAAGGCTTGGCATGCGATGCCATCTCGGGCGACTGCGGCCCGCTCCCGACGACCGGCGAGCCATGCGCGCTCAGCCGCATTGGCCCCTTCGTGTGCGCCGACGGCCTCGCCTGCCTCGATGGCACCTGCGGCAGCCCACCCGGCAACGGACAGCCCTGCGCGCAAGGCACGCCCGCATGCGCCGCGGGCCTCGGCTGCGCCTTCGAGTCCGAGGGCAGCACGTGCCGTCCCAAGGCGGGTGCGGGCGCCGAGTGCCAGAACGACGACACCTGCCAGGACACGATGTTCTGCGACTTCGGCATCAACCAGTGCACATCGTTCCTGGTCGCGGGTGAGCGCTGCACCGACGGCAACGAGTGTGGCCCTGGCGGTGCGTGCCTGCCCGATGAGGCCTTCGACTTCCGATGCGCCGCCTCGGGCGAGGTGGGTGACGAGTGTTTCCTCGACGACTGCTCGGGCGACCTCCTCTGCAAGACGCCATATACCGCTGGCATCTGCGCGCCCGTGCTTTGCAGCATGATACGCTTCTAAGGAAACCAACACCGGTCCCGACCGTGTGAGCTCACTCACCCGGACTTGGGCGCGGGGTCACGCGGCACGTGGCGCAATCTCCGCGCGGCTCCCACGCCACGGCGGGCTTTCGCGGTTTCAACACCCGACCACACGACCCTCTGCACCCGGTTCTCTTCCGTTGGCCGAGATTGACGGGACCGACCCGACTGGCTAGCATTCCGGCCAAGGCGTTTCGCGGTCCAGCTACATCAGATCGCCAATGCGTCCTTCCCCCCGTTCGAGCATCTCCCCGAAGTCGAAGACGAGGCCCGTCATGAAGAAGTGGACCGTTCTGTTGTTGGGGTCTCTGTCCACCTTGCCAACGACGTCCTGGGCGAACGAGTGCCCGGAGCCGACTGAAGTCCAGGGCGTCGATGCAGAAGGCGGCGTCTACAGCGTCAGCGCCACCGTCACGACGAAGCCCTACATCTGGATCTCCAACGCCGGTGAGGACACCGTCTCCAAGATCGATACCGAGACCAACCGCGAGGTCGCGCGGTACTCGACTGCCTTCTGGTCGGGCGGCATCGGCGGCGATGGCTCCACACTCCCGCAGAAGAGCGCCTGGGAAGGGCCCGCCCCTTCGCGCTCGGGCGTCGATACCGACGGCAACGCCTTCATCGCCAACCGCGGTTTCGGGCGCGTCGCCGAGGTCGTCAAGATCCTGACGGCCGGGTGCATCGACCGCAACCAGAACAACGTTTGCGACACGTCGCTCGATACGAACGATGACGGCGCCATCTCCATCGCCGAGATGCATCCCATCGTCGACCTCGACGCGAACGGCATCATCGACGACAACGAGATCGTGGACGAACGCATCGCCTGGATCCGCCAGGTCGGTGAGTTCAACGAGGTCGCCCGCGCCCTGACCATCGACAACGATGGCTTCATCTGGGTCGGCATGTACGAGACGCAGCGCGTCTACAAGGTCGACCCGGTCACCGGCGCGACCCTGCTCGGGCCGATCTCGATCGGTGTCAGCCCCTACGGCGCCGCCGTCGACTCCAACAACCACCTCTTCACCGCATCGCTTGGGGGCGGCACCCAGGTCCGCTTCGACGTCAACGACCCCGCCAACTCACAGTCCTACTACTATGTGGACAGCGGTTATGGCGGCGCGCTCGGCCGCGACCACGAGGGCAAGGAGTGGTTCGCGACCGCCGATTCGAGCTATGGATTCCAGCTCTTCGACGTCGACACGCTGGCCTCTTCCCACCCCGTTACGACCTTCTCCTTCTTTCCGCTCGGCATCTCGTTCGACGCCGAGGGCTATATCGTCGTCGGCGCCGGCGACTGGAACCAGGGCAACTACAACGGCGTGACCAAGTTCCGCTCGGACGGCTCGGTCGTCTGGACCCGCGGCATGCCCGAGAATTGCCCCACCGAAGACCAGCGCGGCGCGGTCATCGACTCGAACAACGACATCTGGATCGTCAACCTGAGCCACAGCCTGGTCTGCAAGTTCCTCAGCGACGGCACGGCTTCCGCTGTCATTCCGACAGGTTACTCTCCTTACACCTATAGCGATGCAAGCGGCATCGGCACGCTCATCAGCGACCCCACCGGCAAGATCACCTTCCGCAACGCCGTCATCGACGCTGGCTACAACTGGGGCGGCGCGGACCTGTGCTTCAACGGCAGCGGCAACGTCACGGTCGCCGTCATCGCGGCTGACACCGAAGCCGGCCTCGAGTTCGCCAACCCCGTCCCCATGCCCGTCACCGCCGAAGGCGACCAACTCTGCGGCGTGGTTCCGCAAGGGGTCGTCGGCCGCTTCGTCGAGTTCGAGTTCACGCTCAAGTCGGGTGGCGAGATCATCATTCAAGACGAAGACGGCGACTGCGGCATCCTGATCCCGAACCCGCCGGTCGCGGTCTGCCAGGGCTCTACCGTCTCGGCTACCGACGGCTGCTTTGGCGCGACCCCGAATGTGGACAACGGCTCTTACGATCCCGACGGCGCGACCGACGTCGACACCATCACGCAGAACCCACCGGCAGGCGCCCCGCTCTTCGCGGGTGCCAATCCAGTGGTGCTGACGGTCACCGATGTCGGTGGCCTCTCGTCGAGCTGCACCGCCACCGTCAACGTCGTGGTCGAAGGCCAGCCCGAAGTCTGCGACGGTGAGGACAACGACTGCGACGGCCTCGTCGACGCTGCCGACCCCACCTTCGTGTCGGCGCCATGCGGCCTGCAGAGCGGTGTCTGCGCCGGTGCGATGCGCCCGGCCGCCCTCTGCGTCGAGGGCGAGTGGGCCGGCGACTGCGGTGCCGAAACCTACGGCGCGGACTACAACCCCGAAGCGCCCGACCTGTGCGACGGCCTCGACACCGACTGCGATGGCACCGACGGCGAGAGCTACCAGGGTAGCGCAACCTCGTGCGGTGTCGGCGCCTGCGCCGCAACCGGCGTGATGGCCTGTAACAACGGCAGCGTGGTCGACACCTGTGCCCCGGGCACCCCCACGGCAGAGGTCTGCGACGGTATCGACAATGACTGCGACGGCAAGGCGGACGGCGAAGACCTCGACCTCGTGCGACCCGCGTGCGAGCGCGGAGTCGGTGTCTGCGCCGGAGCGATGAAGCCGGCGACGCTGTGCGTGAACGGAGCCTGGGGCGCCTGCACTCCGGCGGTCTACGCCGGCCACGCATGGCCCAACATCTACGAGGCCGGCACCGACACCTCGTGCGACGGCCGCGACAACAACTGCAACGGCACGACCGACGAGAACTTCGCCTCGTCGTCGACGACCTGCGGCGAAGGCGCCTGCGCCAACAATACCGGCTCGACCTCCTGCTCGAACGGCCAGCTCCAGGATAGCTGCAACCCGACCCTCGGGGCGGGGCTCGAGACCTGCGACGGGACCGACAACGACTGCGACGGGCTGCTGGACGACAACAATGCGGGCGGCAGCATCTGCGCACCTCTCGACACCACCGTGGTCTGCCCGGCTCCGATCGTCGCCGACGACTCCGCGACCTTCACGTTCTCCAACCCGCTCGCCGCCGCTCACACGACCTTCGCTTGCCGCCTCGATGGAGGCGCCTGGCAGAACTGCCCGAACGGCACCTTCACGGTCGGCGAGCTGGCCGATGGCCAGCACCTGCTCGAGGTCCGGTCGGTCAACGGCGCGGCCCAGGCCGACCCCTCGGCGGCGACCTGCGTGTGGGTCGTCGACACGACGCCGCCGACGGTGGTCATCACGCTCGGCCCGAGCCCCTTCGTCAGCTCGACCAACGCCAGCTTCGCCTTCGGCTCGGACAGCGCCCCGGTCCAATACCTGTGCGCGCTCGACCCGACGACGACGCCGCCGGCGCTCGAGTCCTATGTCGCCTGCGACCCGACGACGGTCTTCACGGAGCAGGGCGACGGCCCGCACACCCTGTGGGTGCATGCGCAGGACGCGGCTGGCAACGTCAGCACGACTCCGGCGACCTGGACCTGGACGGTCGTCACGACGGTCCCCGAGACGTCCATCGTCACCGGGCCGACCGGGCCGACCCTCGAAGGCGACGCGGTCACGCTCACCTATGAGAACCCCAACGACGAGGCGCACACGAACTTCGAGTGCCGCATCGACGAGGGTGAGTGGGTCGCGTGCGACGGTGACTCGACCAGCTACGAGGACCTGGCTCTCGGTACCCACGTCTTCGATGTCCGCGCGTGTGACCCGAACACGGGCGCCTGCGACGACACCCCGGCCCGCCACGTCTTCGACATCGTCGACCTCATCTGCACCGCACCCCTCGTCCTCACGTGCGACCCTGAGTACGTCGTCGATGCGCCCGCCGACGCCTGCACCTGGTCGGGCGTCGTGACGGCCAAGGCCGTTCGTGACTGCCGCCAGGAGCTCGAAGTCACGGCCGAGCGCGACACCTTCCCGGTGGGCACCACGGTCGCCAACTTCGACGCGCGTGACGAAGCCGACAACACGGCGACCTGCGAGACCCGGGTCGTCGTGCGCGACGTCACCGCCCCGGCCGTCGTTTGCGGCACCTGGGACAACGAGCGTATGCGCATCGAGGCCTCGGCCACCGACGCCTGCTCGGTCAGCGTCAGCCTCGTCGAGCCGACCTGCACACGCGTGGGCGGCGGCGCTCTGGACGCATGCCCGGTCACCATCGACGGTGCTCAGCTCTTCCTGAACAATGGTGTGGGGGCACCGCTGGTCATCTCGTGGACGGCGCGCGGAACCGACCCGTCGGACAACATCACCAACGTGACATGCTCGGTCACGGTCGACCCCGACACCGACGGCGACGGTCTTCTCGACGGCGAAGACAACTGCCCGCTCGTGGTCAACCAAGACCAGCTCGACACCGACCTCGACGAGGTCGGCGACCTCTGCGACGACGCGCCTGTCGAAGGCCTCGACTCGGCCGGCGGTGGTGGCTGCGGAGCCTCCGGTGGTGACCTCGGGTGGTCGCTCGCAGCTCTGCTCGCAGGCCTCGGACTCGCAGTCCGTCGCCGCATGACGAGGGCTTGATCGGCAACGCGGTGCGACCTTTGTCGCCCTGTCTCATGACCGATCGACTATGACTTCCGGGGGGCTCGTTCGCGGGCCCCCCTTTCTGTTGAAGGACCAACTTGAAACGGGCTCTCATTCCTCTGCTCGTCCTCGTCCCGGCTGCGGGCATCGGGATCTGGTTTGCGACTCGCCCCCCTGTGGTCGATCCGCCGATCGCTCCCGTCGTGGGCGACACGACGGCTACAGCTGACGCGACCAATGCGCCCCCGGAACCAACCGCCCCCTCCGTCCCAGCGCATGACCCTTTCAAGCCGTCGCCTGAGGTGTCGGCCATGCGCAAGTCGATCGAAGCCCTGGGTAAGGCTGGCACCTATTCGCCCGAGGTCGAACAGGAGCTCACTGCGGCTCTCGGGCACGTCGACCATGACGTCCGCGGACACGCAGCCTGGGGCCTCGGCCGCCTGGCCCCCGAAAGTGCGAAGTCCATCCCCGCGCTCATCCATGCGCTGGGCGACACGGCCTGGCACGTTCAGCACAACGCTGCCCTGTCGCTTCACCGCTTCCCCCGCGATGTCCTCGAACCTCAGCTGCTGGACGCGCTGGACGACCTGAACCAGGCGCGCCGGATTCGTGTCGCGTCGACGCTCATCGAGCTGTCGACCGACCACTCGCGTAAGGTCGAAGAGGTGCTGCTCGCGAGCTTTGACGGCACCGAGGCCCATACTCGCGTCACCGCAATCACGGCGATGGGCAAGCTCAGCTCCCCCTCGGAGTCGGTGATCACAAACCTCGTCAGCGCTACGGGCTCGAGCGACCAGGGCGTGATCGGTGCCGCCCTCGCGAGCCTCGGTGCGCTCGGCCCGGCGGCCCAGTCGGCTGCACCCACACTCGTCGCCCTGGCAAGTCACGAGAAGCAGCAGGTCCGCCAGGCGGTCGCGGGCGCTCTCGGCAGGCTCGGCATCGCGTCGGGCGCCCCTCTCGATGCGCTCATCAAGCTGCTCGACGACCCGAAGGACGGACCGGCCGACACCGCCGCACAAGCGCTCTCACAACTCGACGCGCTGGACGCCCTCGAGAAGGCTTTTCAGACAGGTGGCCCGAAGACTCGCAAGAACGTCGTCACGGCGCTCCGCTCTGCCGCGACACTCGACGAGCGACGCGTGACTCTCATCGCCAAGGCGCTGGAGGACGTGGACTGGACGGTGCGACTCGCCGCCGCCTCGGGCTTCATGGGCAAGGACATCGAGGCGGCCATCCCGCCTCTGGTCAAAGCGCTGCGCGATGAAAACGAAGCCGTCCGGGGCCAGGCCGACAGCACACTGCGCAGCATGAAGCTGCCCGCGGCAAAGGCAGCGCTCGACACCAAGCGAGGTGTTCCGTGAAGGCTCTCTTCTGGGGACTTCTCATCGCCGCGACTGCGGGCGCCGTCTTCTGGGTGGTGAGCCTCGCGACCGAGCAACCCGTCGTCGAGACCCGGCGCCCCGGCTCGGGCGCGCGCCCGGCGTCGACCCCATCCAACGTCCCGCTGACTCCAGACGAGCGTACGCCCGAAACACCTGCCCCCTCCGAGCCGAGCCGTGTGGCCCTGGAGCCGACCGTCCCGCGCAAGCGTGCCGAAGCGCCCGTACCCGTTGCCCCAGCCGCCGCGCCCGGCACCCCATCAGTCGCTGAGACCCAGCCGGACCTCGCGCCACCGCCCGCCATTCGGCACATGCAGAAGGCGTTCGAGCAGTGGGTCGCCTCGCCCGAGAACCGCGACGCGCGAGCGAAGTTGCGCCCCCTCGATTGCCGCCCTCCCGTCTGTATGCTGGGGGTCGTCTACGACTCCCAACGCGACGGGGACTTCTTCAGTCGAGCGGAATCCTTCATGCAGGAAGAGGCCGAGCTCGGCCACCTCATCAGCTTCCCCCATCGCTTCTCCGAGAACGAGACGCGCATCTGGTACTACTGGAATCCCCACGAGAAAGGCACGGCCGAGCATCACTCCTTCAATGTCGGCGCCATCGACCGCATCAAGGACGACATGAAGGACCTCCCCGCCTACTACCCCGTCCCGCGCCCCGGCTACTGACTTCCCGATGCGCACCCAGCACCACAAGGCATTGAAACCATATAGCAAATCAGGCTCACCTCGCGCGACCACGAAAGCGGTCGGAGGTGAGGCAAGCGAAACGAGTGGGGGGTTCCTCCTGAACCGTGCGCCGAAACCCACACTCTCCCAACCTGGGCGACGTAACCGCGACCGTAGATTCATACGGCTGGTTACTCACCCGACATTGACGCGTCACCACCGGTTGGCTAGCCTTCCGGTCAAACGCGCCGTGCCTGGTTCTCGCCACTCCGGTTCCGTCGTCTGACGCGTCCCGCCAGCCCCCCTGCGCCGTCCCATCAGCTCAAGAGGCACTCCATGAAAACACGAGCCATGCTCCTTCTCGGGACCCTTGCGGCCTGGCCGACGACTGCCTGGTCGCAAGAATGCCCAGAGCCAACCGATGTCCAGGGCGTGGAGGCCGCAGGCGGCGTCTACAGCGTCAGCGCGACGGTCACGACCAAGCCCTACATGTGGATATCGAACGCGGGTGAGGACACGATCTCCAAGATCGCCACCGACACCAACCGCGAGGTCGCTCGTTACACCTCGACCTTCTGGTCCGGCGGTATTGGCGGCGACGGCGCCGGCCTTCCGAACAAGGACCCCTGGAGCGGGGCTGCCCCCTCCCGGTCCGGCGTCGACACGGACGGCAACGCCTTCATCGCCAACCGCGGCTTCGGGCGCGTCGCTGAAGTCATCAAGATCCTTACGGCCGGTTGTATCGATCGCAACTCCAACGGTGTGTGCGACACGTCGTTCGACAGCGATGACAGCGGAGGTATCTCGTCCGCCGAGATGTACCCCATCGTCGACACCAACGCGAACGGGGTCATCGACGACGCGGAAATCAAGGACGAGCGCGTCGCCTGGATTCGCCAGGTCGGCACCACCAACGAGGTCGCCCGCGCCCTGACCATCGACAACGCAGGGTTTGTCTGGGTCGGCATGTTCAGCACCGGGCAGATCTACAAGCTCGACCCGACCACAGGCCAGACCATCCTGGGGCCGATTTCGATGGGCGTCTCCCCTTACGGGGCGGCCGTCGACTCACAAGGCCGGCTCTTCACGGCGTCGCTCGGCGGCACGACCCAGGTGCGCTTCGACACCGCGAACCCGACGACCACCCAGACGACCTACAGTGTGTCGTACGGCTACGGCATCGCCATCGGTCGTGACCACCTCAACAAGGAGTGGGTCGCCATCGCGAACTACTCGCAGAACCAGGGCGTCCAGCTCTTCGACCCCGACACCTTGGCGGCGTCCTATCCCCTGCCCGCTGGCTATGCGCCCTTTGGCGTCTCCTTCGACGCCGAAGGCTACCTCGTCATCGGCGCGCACAATGGCGCACCCGGCGTCTCGAAGTGGCGCACCGACGGCTCGGTCGTGTGGTCGCGTGGACTCGCTGCGAACTGCCCCTCGAGCGACCAGCGCGGCGCCATCATCGACTCGAACAATGACATCTGGCTCGTCAATCGCAGCAACCACATGGTCTGCAAGTACCTGAGCGACGGCACCCACGACGCGGTCGTCGCGACCGGCCTGTCGCCCTACACGTACAGCGACGCGAGCGGCCTTGGCACTCTCATCAGCGACCCTACAGGCAAGATCACCTTCCGCAACGCGTCGATCGACAGCGGCTACAACTGGGGTGGCGCCGACGTGTGCTTCACCGGCAGCGGCAACGTCACGGTCACCGTCATCGCCGCCGACACCGCAGCGGCTCTCGAGTTCGCCAATCCCGTGCCGATGCCTGTCGCGGCCGAGAACGGCCAGCTCTGCGGCGTCGTCCCGCAGGGTATCGTGGGCAGCATCATCGAGTTCGAGTTCACGCTCAAATCGGGCGGCGAGATCGCCGTCGAGGACGAGAACGGCGACTGCGGCATCGTCATCCCGAATCCGCCGACCGCGACCTGTCAGAACGTCACGGTCAGCACCAACAACGGCTGCTTTGGCGGCGCGCCCAACGTCAACAACGGCTCCACCGACCCCGACGGGGCTGGCACGGTCACCTCGGTCACCCAGAACCCGCCGGTTGGCTCGCCGCTCTTCGCGGGCAACAACGCCGTGGTCCTCACGGTCACCGACGCGACCGGACTCTCGTCGAGCTGTACGGCGACCGTGACCGTCGTGGTCGCAGACCCCGACCCCGAGGTCTGCGACGGAGAGGACAACGACTGCGACGGCCTCGTCGACGCTGCCGACCCGTCCTTCGTCACCGAGCCTTGCGGCCGCCAGATGGGCGCCTGCTCCGGGGCTATGCGCCCGGCGGCCTTGTGTGCGGGCGGCGGCTGGGCCGATGACTGCGGCGATGCCGTCTACGCAGCAGCCAACCCGGCCTTCAACGCCGTGACCCCCGACCTCTGTGACGGGGTCGACAACGACTGCGATGGCATCGACGGCGACGGCTATCAGAGCCCGATGACCACCTGCGGCGTCGGCGCCTGCAGGGGCAACGGAACCAACGTGTGTGTGAACGGTGCGCTCGTCGACACCTGCGTCGAGGGCTCCGCCGGCACCGAGGTTTGCGACGGCATCGACAACGACTGCGACGGGGCCGTCGATGGCGCCGACCTCGACCTCGTGCGCCCCGACTGCGAACGGACCCAGGGTGTCTGCGCCGGCGCCGTCAAGCCCGCGAGCCTCTGCGTCGAGGGCGCCTGGCTCGAGTGCACGACCGAGATCTACGCCGCCCGCGCCCGCCCCCGCACCTTCCTGCCCGGCCCCGACACGCTGTGCGACGGCATCGACAACAACTGCAGCGGCGTCGCCGATGACGGCTACGTCCCACTGGTCACGAGCTGCGGCGTCGGCGCCTGCGGCGACAACACCGGCCTGACCTCGTGTGTGGGCGGCCAGGTCCTCGATAGCTGCATGCCGATGGACGGCGCCGCGACCGAGACCTGCGACGGGATCGACAACGACTGCGACGGCAAGCTCGACGGGGAAGACCTCGACCTCGTGCGCCCGAACTGCGAGAAGAACGTCGGCATCTGCGCCGGCGCGGTCAAGCCGGCGACCCTGTGTGTGAACGGCGCCTGGGCCGCTTGCGACCCGGCCACCTACGCGACCCACGCCTGGCCGGCCGTCTACCAGAACGGGCCGGACACGCTCTGCGACGGGCTCGACAACAACTGCAACGGCGCCACCGATGACGGCTTCGTGTCGACCTCGACCACCTGCGGCGAGGGCATCTGCGGCGGCAACACCGGCTCGACTTCGTGTAACGGCGGCAACCTCGTCGACACCTGCAACCCGACCGCCGGGGCAGGGCTCGAGACCTGCGACGGCGTCGACAACGACTGCGACGGCCTACTCGACGACAACAACGCTGGCGGCAGCAACTGCGCGCCGCTCGACACCGCCGTCGTTTGCCCGGCCCCCATCGTCGCCGACGACTCCGCGACCTTCACGTTCTCGAACCCGGTCGCCAGCGGGCACACGCTCTTCAGCTGCCGCCTCGACGGTGGCGCGTGGGCCGCTTGCCCCAACGGCACCTTCACCGTGGGTGAGCTCTCCGACGGCCAGCATCTCCTCGAGGTCCGCGCTGTGAACCCTGCGGGCCAGGTCGACCCCTCGGTCTCCACGTGTATCTGGGTAGTCGACACGACCACGCCCACCGTCGCCGTCACGCTCGGCCCGACCGAGTACACGACATCGACCTCGGCGACCTTCACCTTCGGATCGGACACCGCCCCGGTGCAGTACCTGTGCGCGCTCGACCCGACGACCGTCCCGCCCGCGGCTGCGGACTACGTGGCGTGTGACCCGACGACCACGTATGACGAGCTCGCGGACGGCACCCACACCTTGTGGGTCCTGACCGAGGACGAGGCCGGCAACGTCAGCGACGCCCCGGCGAGCTGGACCTGGACCGTCGTGACCCGCACACGCAACACCGCCATCACGAGCGGCCCGACCGGCCCGACGCTGGAAGGTGGCTCGGTCACGCTGACTTACGAAGACCCGGACGACGAGACCCACACGGTCTTCGAGTGCCGCCTCGACGAGGGCGCCTGGGTCGCATGCGACGGCGGGACCACCAGCTACGGAAACCTCGCACTCGGTGTGCACGTCTTCGATGTCCGCGCCTGCGACCCCAACGTCGGCACCTGCGACGACACCCCGGCGCGACACGTCTTCGAGATCGTCGACCTCATCTGCACCGAGCCCATGGTCCTGACCTGCAACCCCGAGTACGTCGTGGACGCACCGGCCGACGCGTGTGTCTGGTCGGGCGACGTGACGGCCAAGGTCGTCCGCGACTGCCGCCAGGAGCTCCAGGTGACCGCCCAACGCGACACCTTCCCCGTCGGCACCACGGTCGCCAACTTCGAGGCCCGCGACATCGACGACAACGTCGCCACCTGCGCCACCAACGTCATCGTGCGCGACGTCACCGCCCCGGCGGTCGTCTGCGGCACCTGGGATGCGGAGCGTATGCGCATCGAGGCCTCGGCCACCGACGCCTGCGCGGCGACCGTCAGCCTCGTGGACCCGACGTGTGCGCTCGTCGGCGGCGGCACCCCGGCCCTGTGCCCGGTCACCATCGACGGCGCACAGCTCTTCCTCGACCATGGCGTCGGCGCCCCCCTGGTCATCTCGTGGACCGCTCGCGGCACCGACCCGTCGAACAACGTCGCCAGCGCAACCTGCTCGGTCACGCTCGACCCCGACACCGACGGCGACGGCTTTGCCGACAGCGAGGACAACTGCCCGCTCGTGGCCAACGACCAGCACGACACCGACCTCGACGAAGTCGGCGACGACTGCGACGGGGCGCCCATCGAAGGCCTCGACTCTGCCGGCGGTGGTGGTTGTGGCAGCGCGGGTGGTGACCTCGGATGGTCCCTCGCGGCGCTCATCGCCGGGCTTGGACTCGCCCTGCGTCGCCGCCAGATTCGCAGCTGATTCGCGGCTGACTCCACTGTTGCCGCGCCGGGGTCTGAAGCCCCGACCGGCATCAGGTTGAATCAAGAGGGGCTCGTTCGCGGGCCCCTTTCTTTTTGTTTCGATGCCCCCTTCGCAGAGCAGCGAGATCTTTCGGTCGACTCATTCGTACACCCGCGGGCCACAGGCGAAACCCACTCCCCGGAGGAACCGATGAAGCTGCCAACAGGGTTCATGCCCACGCTTGCCGTACTCATGTCGAGCGCGCTGCTCACCAGCGCCCACGCGAACGACCCCAACGATCGCGCCGACAAGAGCGACTCGCCCTACTTCGTCGTCCCCAACGCAGAGGCCGGCGTCGACGCCCTGCCGCTCAAGGCGACCCGCGCGGACGTCGCCATCTCTGGCGTCATGGCGCACGTCAAGGTGACGCAGGTCTACAAGAACGAGGGCACAAAGCCGCTGGAAGCCATCTACATCTTCCCGGGCTCCACCCGCGCCGCCGTCTTCGCCATGAAGATGACCGTCGGTGACCGCACCATCGTGGCCGAGATTCAGAAGAAGGCCGACGCGCGCAAGATCTACGAAGACGCCAAGGCCGCCGGCAAGACCGCGTCGCTGCTCGAGCAGCAGCGCCCCAATGTCTTTCAGATGAACGTCGCCAACGTCCTCCCGGGCGACACCATCAGGGTCGAGATGGACTACGTCGAGGCCCTCCAGGCCGAGGACGGCAGCTACGAGTTCGTCTACCCCGCGGTCGTCGGACCCCGCTACACGGGTGAGTCGACCTCGAACGAGGCCTGGACCAACACCGCCCACACCAAAGAAGGCGTCGCGGCCACCTACGGCTGGGACGTCGCCGTCCGTCTCAACGGCGGCATGAAGGTCCAGCGTGTCACCTCGACCTCACACCCCATCTCGACCTCGTTCCCCTCGGAAGACATCGCCGACATCACGCTCACCAACAAGGGCGCCGCGGGCACGAAGGACTTCGTGCTGAAGTACCAGCTCTCGGGCAAGACCGTGCAGACGGGCGTGCTCTTGCTCCCTGGCGACGGCCCCAAGGGTGAGAACTTCTTCCTCGCGATGGTCCAGCCGCCCGACCGTGTCGCCCCCGCCGACCGCCCCAGACGTGAGTACGTCTTCATCGTCGACGTGTCGGGCTCGATGCACGGCTTCCCCATCGACACCGCCAAGACCGTCATGAACGGGCTGCTCGACGGCATGGGTCCGAACGACAAGTTCAACATCCTCTGCTTCTCGGGAGGCAACCTCGTGCTCTCGCCCGAAAGCCTCGCCGTCACCCCTGAAAATCTCTCGAAAGCCAAGACATTCATGGACGGCATGCGCGGCGGCGGCGGCACCGAGATCCTCGGCGCCCTGCGTGAAGCCCTCGCCATGAAGACCTCGTCCGACTACGCCCGCACCTTCGTCGCGGTGACCGACGGCTACGTCTCGGTCGAGCCACAGGTCTTCCGCACCATCCGCGAGAACCTCGGCACCGCCAGCTTCTTCGCCTTCGGTATCGGCAGCTCCGTCAACCGCCACCTCATCGAGGGCATGGCGCGTATGGGTATGGGCGAGCCCTTCATCGTCATGCACGGCGACGACGCCGTCGAGAAGGCCGCGAAGTTCAAGACCTACATCGAGAGCCCCGTGCTCACCGACATCAAGGTCAAGTTCGACGGCTTCGAGGCGTTCGACGTCGAGCCGGTCGCGGTCGCCGACCTCTACGCCCAGCGCCCGGTCATGGTCTTTGGCAAGTACAAGGGCCGGGCCTCGGGCAAGATCACCGTGACCGGCACGACCGGCAAGGGTGCCTTCAGCCAGACCCTCGACGTGTCGAAGTCGGCGCCCAGCAAGGCCAACGAGTCGCTGCGTTATCTGTGGGCTCGCCACAAGATTGCGACGCTGTCCGACTATCAGACCTACGAGCGCGGCGACGGCTTCGAGCCCGAGATCACCCAACTCGGCCTCGACTACAACCTCATGACCCAATACACGAGCTTCGTGGCGGTCGACCAACGCGTCCGCAACACGACCGGCGACTCGACCACCGTCAAGCAGCCACTCCCGTTGCCCGATGGTGTCAGCAACCTCGCCGTCGCCGAGCCCGTGTCGGCCGCCCCACCCGCGATGCCGATGCGCGCCAGCGGTGGCTACGGCATTGGCGCCAAGAGCGGTCCCTCAAAGGCGGCCGAGGTCTCAGGGCGGACGAAGAGCGAGGACAGCGCCCAGGGTACGCTCAAGGATCTGGAGCTCGCCAAGCCCGACCCGAAGCCGGGCCGGATCAAGGTCGCCAGGGTCGAGGTCGTGTCCGGCCCCCGCACGAAGGCCAGCATCGAAAACGCCATCCGCGGCCTCGAGTCACAGCTCACGCGTTGTCTCGGCGAGGGTGGTCTCAAGGCAGGCTCGGCCGTCGTCCTCGAGCTCACCTTCGACAAGAACGGCAAGGTCACCGCCAGCAAGGTCGTCAGTGGCGCGACCGGCGCGGCCGGCCGGTGCCTCATCCGCCCGACCCTCATGGTGAAGCTGCCGGCACTACCCGAGGACCAGACCGGCATCACCGTCGTGCGGGTGACCTTCGGGGTCACGACCTGACGTCTCGATGCGTTTCGGCACCACATGGGGATGAAGACCCATGGAGACCGATCGGATCGCTCGCCCGGCTACGGCCCGCTACGCCGCGGGCCTTCGGCAGGCGACCTGCCGTTTCGACCTGACGGACCGTTCGCACTCCCGCGCCAAGGCCCCAACGACCCACGAGGCCCCTCACTTCGAGGTGGCCTTCGTGGGTCGCTTCCTTTCCGTCGCTGTTGGAAGCCCATCGCTGGCTTCGCTCTCCTCCCATTCCACTCGCGGTGTTGCAGTCTCAGCGGATGAGCCGATCATCTTGTGCGACTTGATCACAATGAAGCGCCACCGGCCTCGCACGACACCGGTCGCAAACGTTCGCACGGCAGGAACGTCTTGAGCCACGAGTCGGAGAAGCCGTGAACCCCACAACCGGTTGCCGACCGAGCCGGCCTGTGATGCAAGGGATCCCACGTCACGAAGAGGCAAGGAACCCTTCGCCGTGATGGAGGTCTCGATGCGCACGCTCGTCTTTGTCGCCCCGCTCTTCCGCGAGGGTAGCAACCGCTTTCTGCAGGCCTTTGCCAGCCTGTCCGACCTCCGACTCGGCGTCCTCTCGATGGAACCGGCCTCGGCTATCCCGCCCGAGCTGAAGGACCGGATCCACTCACACTTCCAGGTCCGTGACGTCTCGGACACGAGCGAGCTCATCCGCGGTGTGCGTGGGCTGCAGGCTGCCATGGGTTCGGTCGAGCGCCTTCTCACCCACCTGGAAGAGCTGCAGATCCCGGTCTCCGATGCCCGGGAGCGCCTCGGCATCGAAGGCATGCATGGCGAGGTCGCCCGCAACTTCCGCGACAAGGACCGCATGAAAGCAGTCCTTCGCGCGCACGGGGTCCCCGTCGCAAAGAGCCGCCTCATCACCTCGGCCCACGACGCGCATCGCTTCGCCACCGAGGTCGGCTATCCCATCATCGTCAAGCCGCGCGCAGGGCTCGGCGCGCGCTCGACCTTCCGCGTCAAGAGCCTGGCCGAGCTCGATGCGTTGCTCGCGAAGAACCCCGCCACGGTCGGCGACCCCTACCAGGCCGAAGAGTTCGTCGAAGGCTGGGAGAGCACGTGTGAGACCGTGACCATCGACGGCCAACACGTCTGGCGCTCGGGCACCCACTACCTGCCAGGCCCCCTCGAGGTCCTCGAAAACCCGTGGATGCAGTACTGCGTTCTCTTGCCACGCGACACGAACGAGAAACACTTCCGCGACTTCGACCCCATCAACGGCGCGGCGCTGGACGCCCTCGGCATGAAGACCGGCCTGTCGCACATGGAGTGGTTTCGGCGCAAAGACGGCACTGTCCTCGTCAACGAGGTCGGCGCTCGGCCGCCCGGCGCCAACATCATGCCGCTCATGAGCCACGCCTACCAGACCGACATGTGGCGCAAGTGGGCCGAGCTCATGGCTTTTGGCCGCTTCGACCCGCCCAGTCGTGCACTGGCCACAGGCACCGCCTTCTTCCGTGGACAGTCGCCCACCCCAGGGCAAGGTAAGGTCGTCGCCGTCCATGGTCTCGCCGAAGCGCAGGCCGAGGTCGGCCCCTACGTCGTCGAACGAAAGCTCCCCACCGTCGGTCAGCCCCGCTCCAAGAGTTACGAGGGCGAAGGCTGGGCCGTCGTCGCCCATCCCGACACACGCGTTGTCATGCACGCTCTCAAGCGCCTCGTCGAGCTGGTCCGCATCGAGTACGCCTGACGCTGACCCAGCTTCGGATTCACGAACCGCGAACCTCTTTGGAGTCAGCCGCGCTACGGTGGTACTGTCTCGCGCGGAGGATCGCGAATGCGCCCACTTTATGTGTGTTGTCTAGCACTTACCCTACTCACCGCCTGTGAGGAGGACGCGATCCCCGCCGACACCGACGTGCGCGGAGACACGACACCGGCCGATCGCGACCAGGACGGCGTGCCTGACACGACCGACAACTGTCCCGACCTCGCCAACGACGACCAGCTCGACGCCGACCTCGATGAGGTGGGCGACGTCTGCGACGACGACAAGGACGGCGACGGCTTCGCGAAAGCCGTCGACTGCGATCAGGACGACCCCGACGTCCACCTGCCAACGGCGTTCTACGCCGACACCGACGGCGATGACCTTGGGGACCCGCTCGAGTGGGTGCTCGCATGCACGCCGCCCGTCGGTCACGTCATCAACCACGACGACGACCAGCCGGAGTGTGCCACGAACGACACCGACGAGTGTGGTGTCTGCGCCGGCCCGGGCCCAATGACCTGGTACCCCGACGGCGACGGCGACGAGCTCGGCGACGAGTCGCTGCCGGTCGCGATGTGTGAGCGCCCGACGGGCTTTGTCGACAACGGCGACGACACCGACCCGGAGTGCGCCGATGGCGGTCGCGACGACTGCGGCGTATGCGAAGGCAACAACCGCAACAAGGACTGCGCGGGCGCTTGTTTCGGCCCGGCGAAGTTCGACGATTGCGGCGTATGCGAGGGACCCGGCAAGCTCCTGTTCTATGCGGACCTCGACGGCGACCTGCTCGGCGACCCGGCGAACGCCGCCATCGACTGCCGCCAACCCGCGAACCACGTGGCCAACGCGGACGACCTCGAGCCCGATTGCGGCACCAACGACACCGACGATTGTGGTGTCTGCGCGGGCACCAACGCCGACAAGGACTGCGCCGGGACCTGCTCGGGCGAGGCCTTCCTCGACGGTTGCGAGATCTGTGTCGGCGGCGTCACCGGACGCGAGCCGAGTACCCGCGACAGCGACCGCGATGGCCGTCCCGATGCGTGTGACCTGTGCACGAACGAGTCGCACGGCCGCACCGTGATCCAGTGGACCGCGGTTGCACCTTATGCGCCGGGTGGAGGCCCCTACACCTTCCAGCTCATCCTGTGGGACCACGGCGAGTGGGCCTTCCTCTATGAGGGTGTCGAGCCCTATGCCGCGAGCGCGACGGTCGGCTGGCAGGGCCCGGCGGGCCAACCCGCCATCGAGCTCGCCTACGACAGCGACTACGTCCGCGACCACCCACGTATCTTCTTCCGCCCCGACGAATCAGGTGTGCCGCTGCTCGACTACGCGGTGCCCATCGAGTGGATCGACATCCGCGGAACGGGCACGAAGCTCGCTATGGGCGACGACTCCGTCCGCCCCATCGAGCTTCCCGTCCCGTTCCCCTTCGCGGGCACGAGCTACCCGACCGTCCACGTGAGCGCGAACGGCTTTGCCTCCTTCTCCGGGATCGACGCCGGCTACCGAAACCAACACATCCCGTATGCGACCGCGGGCGCCATGATGGCCGTCTTGTGGGATGACCTGAACCCATTGCAGGGCGGGACGGTCTGGGTGCGGCACTTCCCCGCGGGCTGCGAGGCAGACTGCCACGGCGACTTCGGCGGGGCCGCCATCGTCGATGACTGCGGCATGTGTGTATTCGGTCGCTCCGAGGACGTGACCGAGGACTTTACCGACTGCAACAACGACTGTTTTGGTGAGGCCGAGATCGACTCGTGTGGTGTCTGCGCAGGCGGCCTCACCGGTGTGGTCCCGGCTCCCGAGGACGCCTGCGATCGGTTTCCTGATCTCATCGTCAGCCAGCAGACGCTGCGCAACTCCCTGTTCGTCGCCTATGTCGACGTCGGGGCTGACGCCTGCCTCGTCAATGAGGGCTGCGTGGGTGGTGTCGGTGTTCGACGGGTCATCCGCTTCTCGACCCTCATCGGCAACATCGGCACCGCCGACCTGACGCTTGGGCGACCCGGACCGCAAGACCCATGGATCTACGACACGTGCCATGGCCACTATCACTTCGAGGCCTACGCCCAGTATCAGGTTTATGACGTCACCAACGACGCGCTGCTGCCCATCGGCGCGAAGACCGGCTTCTGTGTGATGGACACCCAGGTCTATGACGCCCGCCTCGCGCCCAACGGATGCCGCGGCTACAACTGCATGAACCAGGGCATCACCGTCGGCTGCGGGGACATCTATTCGTCGTCCTTGCAGTGCCAGTGGGTCGACGTCACCGGCGTGCCCGACGGCATCTACGACATCACGGTCACGACCAACCCCGATGGCGAGATCGACGAGCTCAACCTCGACAACAACTCCGCCACCGTGCGTGTCCAGATGATCGGCGACGCCATCACCGTCCTGGATTGAACCGGGGCCCGGTCGGCATCAAGGACACACCATGAACACATCCACGCTTCGAAAGCCGCTGCCCCATCGCGCCGTCGCGATTGGGCTGGGACTTCTGCTCATGACCCTGTTCTCTGGATGCGAAGGTACCAGGCGGGTCGAAGCGGCGACGGACCATCGTGCGCTCGTGGCCCAGGGAGCGCCGCTCATCGACGTCCGGACGCCGGCCGAGTTTGCCGCTGGCCACGTCGAGGGGGCGGTCAACATCCCGGTCGACGAGGTCGGCAGGCGGCTCACCGAGGTCGCGTCACTCGCCGGCACCGACAAGTCGGTCGTGGTCTACTGCAAGAGCGGTCGGCGTAGTGCCGCCGCCGCCGAGACCCTTCGCGCCGAAGGCTACCGGGTCATCGACATCGGACCGATGTCGGCCTGGTGAAGCCGCTCAGGTGTCGTTGTTCAGGACCCTCTTCCAGCCGCGCAAGAGCTTCATGTAGTTGACCCGCTCCCAGGTGTGCGGGTCGGGTGAGCGCCCGAGGTCGAGCGCGCCGCGCGCTTCGTCGAGGTCTTTGTAGCCATGGGCAGAGAGCTGTTCGATGAGCTCGCGTTTGACCTGGGCCACCCCCTCCGGTCCACGATGCAGCACGTGCGAGACCATCTGGACTGCGTGCGCCCCACACAGGATGGCCTTACACGCGTCGACGCCCGAGTGGACGCCGCCCGTGAGCGCCAGGTCGAGCTCCGTGCGGTGCGACAGGACCGCCAGCGCGTGCAGGCGCAGCGGCAGCTCGGCCGAGGTCGACAGATGCAGGGTCGGCAGGACGTCGAGGTGCTCGAGGTCGATGTCCGGCTGATAGAAGCGGTTGAAGACCACGACACCCGAGGCCCCCGCTTCGCCGAGTCGCTTCACGAAGTTCGGCAGCGAGCTGTAGAACGGCGAGAGCTTCACCGAGACCGGGACCTTCGCCGTCGCAACCACCGTCTCGACGGTGTGCAGATGGCGTCGCTCGAGGTGGGCAGCGTCCTCGTTCGGGTCGGTTGCGACCTCGTACAGGTTGAGCTCGAGCGCCGAGGCCCCTGCCCCTGCGAGCCGTGCCGCGAGGTCCGTCCAGCCGCCGGGCGTCACGCCGTTGAGCGACGCAAGTACCGGTACTTTCAGGCGATTTCGCAGACGCGCGAGCTGCTTCAGGTACGGCTCGGGCCCGAGCGAGAAGACGTCGGTGTCGGCCAGAAACGTGCGCGCCTCGGCGTCCATGTCGACGTGTGAGTCGAAGTAGCGATGAGCCGCGAGTTGTTCGGCGACGAGCTGCTCCTCGAAGAGGGAGCGCATGACGATGGCGCCAGCCCCTGCCTCGACGCAGGCCGCGAGCAGGTCAATGTCTTCGGTGAGCGGGCTCGCGCCGATGACCAGCGGGCTCTCGAGCGAGAAGCCGAGCCAGCGGGTGGTGAGGTCGACCATGGGAATACTCCTGGGGAAGAATGGGTGAGGTCGTGTCGCCAGCTCAGTGGGGGTGGACCCGGAGCTTGGCGAGCTCCTCGTAGAAGGTGCGGCGCTCCTTCGAGGCGCGCTCGGCGGCAGCCGTCAGCATCTGGTAGCGGTCCGGGTCGGCGAGCTCGACCATGCGGAACCGCGCTTCTTCCTCCATGTACTTGCGCATCGGGATCGACGCCGGCCCCGAGTCGAGGATGAGCGGTGCTTCGCCCTGGTCGATCCGCCGCGGGTCGTACCGGTACAGCATCAAGGCGCCGGCCTGGATGGCGCGCTTCTGTTGCTCGGGCGCGTTCACGAGGTCGTAGCCATGCGCGATGCACGGCGAGTGCGCGATGATGAGGGAGGGCCCCGGGAAGCTCTCGGCTTCCTGGAAGGCTTTGACGACCTGAGCAGGCTTGGCCTGCAGGCCGACCTCGGCGACGTAGACGTGCCCGTAGCTCATCGCGAGTAGACCCAGGTCCTTCTTGCGGGTCTCCTTGCCGGCCGAGGCGAACTTGGCGACCGCGCCCATCGGCGTCGCCTTCGAGGCCTGGCCACCCGTGTTCGAGTAGACCTCGGTGTCGAGCACGAGCACGTTGACCTTGCGGTTGCTGGCGAGCACATGGTCGAGACCGCCGTAGCCGATGTCGTAGGCCCAGCCGTCGCCGCCGACGATCCAGAGCGAGCGCGGCACGAGGTGCTCGGCGAGCTGATGGAGCGTCTTGGCGCGTGGGTCGGAGCTACGCGAGAGGTGGTCGCGCAGGGTCGCGATGCGCTCGCGCTGGCCGCGGGCCCAGGCGTCGAAGTCGCTGTCGCTCGTGCGATCGGGACTCGCCAGCAGTGACGCGACGAGCTCGCCAGGCAGGGTTGATGTGAGGTTGGACGCAAGGTCCGACAGGATGTGTTTGGCCCGCTCGGCGAAGAAGTCCAAGCCCAGCCGCATGCCGAAGCCGAACTCGGCGTCGTCCTCGAAAAGCGAGTTCGCCCAGGCCGGCCCCTGGCCGAGCGCGTTGGTCGTATACGGGGTCGTCGGCAGGTTGGCGCCGTAGATCGACGAGCACCCCGTCGCGTTCGCGATGACCATACGATCGCCGAAGAGCTGGGTCAGGAGCCGCAGGTAAGGGGTCTCGCCGCAGCCCGCGCACGCACCGGAAAACTCCATGAGCGGCGGCAACATGACGACGCCCTTCACGTCGCGGGGGATGTCCTCACGCGGCGGCTCGGGCAGGCCGAGGAAGAAGTCGAAGCTCGCGACCTCCTGGTCCAGGTGGGGCGCGATGGGCTGCATGTTGATCGCCTTGCGGCGCGGGTTCTTGCGGTCTTTGGACGGGCAGACGGCGACACACAGACCGCAGCCGGTGCAGTCCTCGGGGGCGACCTGGACGGTGTAACGAAGGCCCGCGAGCTTCTCCTCTTTGAGGTTCTCGGGGATCGACTTGAAGCCCGTCGGGGCCGCTTCGAGAGCCGCCTCGGGGTAGGCTTTGATGCGGATGGCGGCGTGTGGGCAGTACATCGCGCAGCGGTTGCACTGGGTGCAGATGTCGTCTTCCCAGATGGGGATCTCGGTCGCAATCGTGCGCTTCTCGAACTTCGCGGTTCCGGTCGGCCAGGTGCCGTCGACCGGGAAGGCGGAGACGGGCAGGCGGTCGCCCTCCCCTTCGAGCAGCACACGTGTGACACGCGACACGAAGTCAGGCGCATTGGCCGGGACGAGCGAGCGACGGTTGCGCGTCGCGGTCACAGCGGCGGGGACGGCCACCTCGAAGAGCTGGGCGATGGAGAGGTCGATGGCTTCGACGTTGCGGCGCACCACCTCGGGGCCACGTTTGCCCCAGGTCTTGGCGACGCTGTCCTTGATGTGGGTCAGCGCCTCTTCGCGCGGCAGGACGTTGGCGAGCTCGAAGAAGCAGGCCTGCATCACGGTGTTGATGCGGCGGCCGAGACCCGCGCGATGGGCGACCCCGTAGGCGTCGATCACGAACAGGCGGCAGTGCTTGGCGATGAGGGCCGTCTGGGCCTCACGTGGGAGCGAGTCGAAGAAGGCGGCCGGCGGCAGCGGCGTGTTGATGAGGACGGTGGCACCCGTGCGGGCACGCGCGAAGACGTCGTACTTGTCGAGGAAGCCGGGGTCGTGGACGGCGACGAAGTCGGCCCGACCGATGAGGTAGGTGGAGCGGATGGGGCGCGGGCCGAAGCGCAGGTACGAGGTCGTGGTCGAGCCGGACTTCTTCGAGTCATAGGTGAAGTGGCCCTGCGCGTAGAGCGGGGTCTCCTCGCCGATGATCTTGATGGACTGCTTGTTGGCCGACACGGTGCCGTCGGAGCCGAGCCCGTAGAAGACCGCGCGTTTGACGTCGTCGGGCTCGATGTCGAACGACTCGTCGTAGGGCATCGACATGAAGGTCACGTCGTCGACGATGCCGATGGTGAAGCGTGTGCGGGCGTTGGGGCCGGCCGGCTTGTGGAGCTCGTCATAGATGGCCTTGACCATGGCCGGGGTGAACTCTTTCGAGGACAGCCCGTAACGAACGCCCATGATTCGGGGCTTGAGCGCGATGCCTCCGCGCATGATTCCCTCGAAGATCGAGGTAATGACGTCGGCCTGCAGCGGGTCGGACGCCGCTCCGGCCTCTTTCGTTCGGTCGAGGACGGCGATGGCCTTAGTCGTGACTGGCAGGGCTGCAACGAAATCCTCCATCGCGAAGGGACGGAAGAGCCGCACCTTCAGGACACCCACCTTCTCGCCCTGAGCCACGAGGTGGTCGACGGTCTCGTGAACACACTCGGCGCCCGAGCCCATGATGATGATGACACGCTCGGCGTCCGGGTCGCCGACGTAGTCGAAGAGGTGATACTTGCGTCCCGTGAGGCCGGCGAAGCGGTCCATGGTCGCCTGCAGGATGGACGGCGCGGCGGCGTAGTACGGGTTCTGGGCTTCGCGGATCTGGAAGTAGGCGTCGGGGTTGGCGGCCGTGCCGCGTAGCACCGGGTGGTCGGGTGAGAGGCCACGCGCGCGGTGGGCAGCGACGAGGTCCTCGTCGATGAGGGCACGCAGCGTTGCGTCCGGCAGCGGGTCGATGCGGGCGATCTCATGTGAGGTTCGAAACCCGTCGAAGAAGTGCAGGATAGGCAGCCGCATGGCCAGCGTCGCGGCGTGCGCGATGGCGGCGAAGTCCTGGGCCTCTTGCACCGAGTTCGAACACAGCAGCGCAACGCCGGTGGGGCGCGCGGCCATGACGTCGGCGTGGTCACCGAAGATGGACAGCGACGAGGTCGCGATGGAGCGCGCGGCGACGTGCAGGCAGAACGGTGTCAGCTCGCCCGCCAGCTTGTAGAGGTTGGGCAGCATCAGGAGCAGGCCCTGCGACGATGTGAAGGTCGTCGTCAGCGCACCGGCCTGCAAGGCGCCGTGCACGGCACCCGCGGCGCCGCCCTCGGACTGCATCTCGATGACGTCAGGGACCTCGCCCCAGATGTTGAGCTGCTTGCCCGAGGCCCACGCGTCGGAGTGCTCGCCCATCGCCGAGGCGGGAGTGATGGGGTAGATGGCGATGACCTCTGAGAGCCGATAAGCCACCGAGGCGACGGCTTCGTTGCCGTCGACGCAGATAGGGGCAACGGCCACGTCGAGGGCGTCGGTTTCGGACACGGTTGCGGAAGCCATGGGGCACTCCAGAGTCGGGCATCGGCCACGTCGGCCACGTCCGGCCGTGTGCTTCCAGAAGCGTGCCATGGGCGGCCCTACGCGGGGTGGGTGCACGTGACCACGCGGGGCGCGGTCCTCACGCGTCGGGGGCGTCGTGGGGCTCGTAGCCCGGGCGTGTCAGATGCCACACGCCGGGCCATTTGGCGCCCAGAGCGGAGGGGTCGGCGTGCCGGCCTTCAGCCTCGCACCTTGGCGGTGCGGCTCGAGCTGGGTAGGATACCGCACATGGTGGCGCGCCAAGACATCCCCGACCCGCAGCCGCATCCGCGTGATGACGGCTTTGCCTCCCTGCCGAAGCGACTCCTGCGGTTGACCGACTACGAGACCCTGGTGGCGAGTGGCGCCTTCGAGGACGAGCGGGTGGAGCTGCTCTTTGGAGAGATCGTACCGAAGTCACCGCAAAAGCAGGCACACCGCATCCTCACTCAGCGCGTGCTGGAGGCACTGCTCCCGCGACTACTCGGACGTGCCAAGGTGCAGTGCGGCGCGCCGGTCACCGCTGCCGAGCAGTCGTGCCCGGAGCCGGATGTGTCGGTCTATGCGCCCGAAGACGACCAGTCGGGACGCCACCCCGTCCACGTCCACCTCGTCGTCGAGGTGAGCGACGAGTCGCGCTTCAAGGATCTCGGGCCCAAGCGCCGCCTCTATGCGCTGAGCGGCTTCCCCGAGTACTGGGTCGTGGACGTGAACCGCCGCGAGGTCCGCGTGATGCGCGACCCCGACGGCGACGACTATCGGACCGTCACGACCCACGACGCGGCGTCGGGTGTGACCCTCTCGCCGGTCGTGTTTCCCGATGTCGTTGTCGACGTCGGCACCTGGTTCGAAGGACTTTGAGCCTCAGGCGGCGCTCCCAGCGTCGACTCAGGTCTTCGGGCCGCTGATGAGCCAGTTCACACCGAAGCGATCGTTGAGGGAGCCGAAGCGGTCGCCCCAGAAGGCGTCCTCCAGCGGCATGTTGACCTTACCCCCGACGGCGAGCTTCTCGAAGGCGCTCTCCATGGCGGCCGCGTCGCTGAACCCGAGGTTGATGGCGACATTGCCGACGAGCGAGCCGTCGCGGCTCGACGGGCGGTCCGCGACCATCATGGTCACAGCGCCGAGGCTGAGCTCGGAGTGCATGATGCGCTCGAGGTCCTCGGACGCGCAGGCACCGAGCTCGGCCGGCATATCCTTCCAGTGCATGACGCCGCTGACCGATGCGCTGAGCGCGCCGACGTAGAGCTCGATGGCGTCTTTCGCGTCACCGTTGAAGAAGATGTAGGGCGAGATGGACTTGATGGACGGTTGGGTCATGCGGGCCTCCTGATTCGGCGTACGAGGCTTTGACGGGCCGACACCATCGAACTCATCGGTGCCCATCGACGAAATCAGGAGCCGCCCCCCTGAAGTCTTCGAGCCGGGCTTCAGAGGCGGAACACGAGGTATTGCAGGATGGTCAGCATGTCGCTCGTGGTCTGGGCGTCATTGTGGAAGTTCGTGTACATGACGCGGCCGGCCCCCTGTGCGGGCACATAGGACAAGGCGAGCGGCGCGTTCGGGATGTTGGGGCCGAGCGGTATGACGATGTTGCCGGTCACGTGCGCAAATGCCCCGTTGGCGACCGAGACCGGGGCGACCTGTGGGCCGGAATCGAACTCGATCGGGATCTGCGTCTTGCCGAGATAGCCGGCGAGGGCCCCGTCGACGACGGTCGCCGTCACCCTCGTGCCAGACGGGATGACCTGCGGGCTGTTGCCGGAACCCGCGCCCATCGAGCTCGGGTCGTCGCTGTTGAACCAGGTGACCTTGTCGGGGAAGGACCACTCGCCCAGTACCCAGGCGTAGTCGCTCATGTACAACGAGCCACCCTGCAGGACGAAGTCTTTGACGTTGGGCATCACCGCGGGCTCGTCCTGCGGCAACCACCCGGCCGTCCCGCCACACTCCGCGAACACGATGTCATATCCGAAGAGGCGTGTGCGGTCCGACAACAGGTCGACAATCGCACCGTCAGCCCCTTCGTCGCCGTCATCATTGAAGTAGTCGAAGCGGAAGCCGAGCTGCTCGACGAGCCCGCCGAGGTCGTCCCAGGTCCCACCGAGAACTGCGATCTTCACGGCCGTCGCCCCAAAACACAGCTTGGTCGCGGCCCCGGTCACGTCGAGCAACTGACCCTGCCGGACCTGGACCGGGAAGGTGGCACCAAAGCTGCCGGCCTGCATCTCGAGTGTGTGGGTGCCACACGGCACATCGAGCAGGTAATACGTCCCGTCGGGCCCCGACGTTGTCTCGATTTTGAAGGTTTCTCCGCCGCAGCCGACGCCTTCGATCCAGACCTCCGCGTCGTTGACGAAGACGTTCTCGTTCGGAGCGCAGACCCGCCCCTTTACGCTGCCCTTGTCCGCACACGGGTCACACGCGATGGCGTCCGGACGGTTCACATCCATGGTGTCGATGACCGGCGTCCCGTCCGGGTCGGTCGTCGCGTCAGGCGTGTTGGTGTCGCCGCCTGTGTCCCCACCGCCGTCAGGCCCGCTCGTGCACGCGCCGAAGCCCCAGCAATCCTGGTCCGCACAGTCGGTGAACCCGTCGCTGTCGTCGTCGAAGCCGTTGTCGCAGAGGACGGCACCCGTCTCGACCCCTCCGGAGGAGCCCGAGTCGGTGCCGCAAGCGGCGAGCAGGACGGCAGTGCAAAGAAACGGCGTGCGCAGCGAATTCATGGGGCGTCTCCATGGCTTACCCGGCGGCTTGCATATCGGCCGACGGCGCGGCGCAAGCTAACGAATCAGTCCAGTCGATGCACGCCCAATACCCGCTAGATCCTCAGTACGGCAAGCACACCTTACGCGTCACGCTCGGCTGGCCATTGCGGGCCTCGACTTCGCAGGTCGTCCCGATGGCGCAGTCGTCATTGCCAAAGCAGCTCGCGACACACATGCCGTCGGTGAGGCCACTCGTCTCGGAGGCTTCGACGCAGAAGGTCCCCGGGAAGTTGGCCTTGTCCGGGCAGCTGCGGGTGCAGGCCTGCGAGCAGATCCCCGCGCCGTCACCATCTTCGATGTCCGCACAAACCCCGCCCGTGCACTCGGCGTCCGCGAGGCAGCGGTCGCCCATCCAGCCCTCGGTCCCCGGCAGGCACACGTCGGCTTTGGTCGACGGCTGGTTGAAGCGGGCCACGCCCTTCTTCGTGACGAAGTGATCGTAGCGGCGGCAGGTGTTGTCGACGGCCACCGACTTCGGGACACACATGCCCTTGCCAGCCGCGTCCGGGTCGGCCACGCAGAAGGTCGCCGGATAGCCCGCGCGGTCGGTGCAGAACTGCGTGCAGCGCGCCGCGCAGAAGCCGCGCCCGCTGTACTTGTTGGTGTGGCAGAAGCCGCTGGCGAAGTTGCAGTCGCTGTCGACCTGGCACTCGGCGCCAACCCACTTGCTCGGCAGGTCGACCGCACGCTCGTCCTTACGCTCGATCGCCTGCTGAATCCGCACCGGGACTTTGTGCCCCTGGATGAGCGCATAGACCTCGACCACGTCGGCCGCATCCATACGCACACACCCATGGCTCACGTAGCCGCGGCGAAGGGTGCCGCCGTTGGGCTGGGTGTACTTGTCGATGGGGCCGTGAATCGCATAGGACGACGTCGGCGGCCCCTCGAGCCGGATGAACGGCAGGCCCGCGAACACTGGGATGTCTTTGCCGCGCTCGTCCTTCCACCACATGCGGCACTTGGAGTTCCACGACCACACGGCCTGGCTCGGCGTCGGTCCATCGACCCCCTGCGGCTTGTCACCGCGCGCCCAGAACACGCCGCCCGGCGCGCTGGTGCTGACCGGTGTCAGGCTCTTGCCGTTCTCGATGGCACCCGGCCCAATCGGGAAGACCTTGTCGTAGGTCCCCTGCCGGTCGACGAGGCGCAGCGTCAGGCCGTCGAGCGAGATGACGATGGCCGGGTCCTTCAGCGGCGTGAGGTTCGGGATTGGCTTGCAGGTCGTGGCCGAGCCCCAGTTGCCGTCATCCTTCATGTCCTCGACCAGGCCCAGCGCGAGCTCTTCGCCCTGCTCTTCGGTGGGGGCGTCAGTGTCGGCGCAGGCGCCGAGTGCCAACGACAGGGTAACGATGCTGAACAGGCGAAGGGGGGTGTTCATGGTGGCCTCTGCCTCCGGAAGGGGCGGGGTGAGTATCGAGGCCGGCGCCGAACTGCAAGCTTCAAGCACCATTCCGAACCGGTCACCTATCAGAGTGAACGACGGCGCCGTTCGATGCGGTCGCATCGGAGGCAAGCGCATGGGCTTTCCGCCGCCGCACACCCGACCTAAGTGTGAACGATGAAGGCGTCGCCATCCACCATGAGGTCCCAGTCCCCGAGCGCCGCTGGGATCACGAGCGTCTGCCCGCCGACCGCCGCTACATCGCCTACAGACGCCCGGCCACGAACCACGATGACAGCCGCCAGCGTTCCGGGACCGTGCAACTGCAGCTGCCCTCGACCGCTCACCCGTTCCAAAACCAGCTCATGCAGGCGCAAGACGTGTTCGTGGCGGACGTCTCCGGTGCTGAGCACCTGCGGCGTCACACGACAGCTCGCAACGAAGTCGGCGCCATAGAGCCCGTCCCACCGGGCCGTGCGCAACGACTGCTCGACGTGCAGCGGCCTGAGCTCGCCATTCGGGTCGAGCCTTCCTGCCGCGTCATAACGCCGGCCCCAATCCCAGAACCGATACGTGATGCCGCTCTTGCCGGGTCGCACGAGCTGCGGCTCGAGCAACGTGACACCCGCGCCGACGGCGTGGACCGTGCCGGCCTCGATGATGAAGGCATCGCCCGGCTCGACCGGGACGAAGTTCAATGTGTCCCGTATGTCCTCATGACTGAAGAGCTTTCGCGCCATGGCATCCCGATCGATGCCGTTGGCGAGCCCAAGCCAGATGCCCGCGCCCGGCACCCGATCGAGCACGACCCAGGCCTCGGGTTTGCCCGACTCGGTCGGCCCGAGCCAGTCCGCATCGTCCTCGGGGTGGACCTGCACCGAGAGGTTCTCTTCGGCATCGAGCAGCTTCACCAGCATCGACGTCGAGCGCAGCGCCTCGTCCCGACCCAGCCAGTGTTCGGGTCGTTCTGCCAGGAGCTCGCTCAGCAGGCGCCCGTCCCCCGCGAGTCGGCTCGGAAAGCTCGGGTCGACCGAGAGCTCCCACGACTCGCCGACGGCACCCGTGCGCAATGGCTCACCAACCGGTAGGCCGGCCTTGATACGATCGGGGATGACACGTCCGCCCCACGGCGTGCGTGTGGAAGGCGTCCAGTTATCCCAGCGCAAGAGCTCGGGTCGGGGTCGGGTCACGGCGCGGAATGTAACGATGCGCGCCGGATGAGAGCAAGCGCCCTTTGCGTTGCTGACTCGAAACGTCGCTAGACGTTTCGCGCACCACAAAGGGATGGAAACGTATGCCACGTGACCGGATCGCTCGCCTGGCTCCGCCCCGCTCCCCCGCGGGCCTGCGACCTGGCGAGCAGGCGTCTGGTGGTGACATCGGCAAGCGACGACGCTGGACGTGAACACCATGCCGCGGGTATTTCGAAGCCCGCCATCGACACGGAGAGACGGGTGGGGCTGGACGCGCTTGAGACGCCCGAGACGCGGGAGACGCCGGAAACAGGCATCGCACCGAAGAGGTCGCTGACCCGAACGTTGCCTGCCGCCGAACGCCGCCTGATCGTCGGCTGCCTGTTGCTGGTAGGCGTCACGATGTTCTTCTATCTCGCGCGCTGGGCCATGACCGGGCGTGGGATGAACTTCCTCATCTGGAACCTGTTCCTCGCCGCCATCCCGGTCGGCGTGGCGCTCATCGCCCGCCACAGTCACAGCCGCCCCTGGTTCTGGGGGCTCTTGCTGGTGTGGCTCATCTTCTTTCCGAACGCGCCCTACATCGTCACCGACCTCATGCACATCCGGACCGCGCGGCCTGCCAACCTCTGGCTCGACGTGCTCGTGCTCGGCTCGTTTGCCATCACGGGCCTCGTCTCTGGCCTGGTCTCGCTGCGTTGGATCCACGAGGCGCTGTTGCGCCGGGCCTTCTCCGCTCGTGTCGGCTGGGCCTTCGTCGCGCTCGTCTCGTTGCTCTCGGGCTTCGGGGTCTACCTCGGGCGCTTCCAGCGATGGAACACCTGGGACATCGTGACCCGCCCGACCGAGCTCCTGGCCGAGGCCTGGTCAGCGCTGACGGAGACCCACGCACTCGGCTTCTCGCTCCTGTTTTCGCTCGTTGTTCTGGGGGGTTATGCGTTCATGAGCGTGATGCTCGGCCCGCCCCTCAACGCCGTGAGCGACACTTCTCGGTGATCTTGAGCGTGTAGGCAGCGTCCGGCGGCGGCGTCCCATCCCAGCTCGTGACCTTCACGGTCGTGCGGCCCGGGCTGGCTTTCACCGACGACACGGCCTTCTTGCCGATCTTGCCGCTGGCCAACGACTTGTCTTCGCCACCCGAGACCTCGATCTTCGGCTTCCAGCGCCCCCCCTTCTTCAGGACTTCGATCGTCAGGGACGCGCTGCGCTCGAGCTCGAGGTCGACCGAGTGGGCGGTGAACTTGCCGGACGCGAAGTCCTCGGTCCGGGTCGTCGACTTACACTTCGACAGTGGGATCGCGCCTGCATTGAAGACGCCCGGCGTCTGGCTCGTGGTGGGTGTATTGTCGTTGACCCGCGCCGTTCGTGACTCGTCGCGACCCGTACTGGCGGAAGCCCCCGGGATATGTGCGTACGGGTCGTGGGCCCGTGACGGACTACGCGCCGCGAGCCGTTCGGGCGGGACCTCGCGCTCCGTCTCCCGGGCAGGCGCGGCCGGCCGGTTTGGACGGCTCGTCCGAGGCTGTTTGATGACCGTCGGCTCGACGCTCGAGTCCTTGGCCAACATCTGCGGCGGCTCGTCCTTGCAGCTCGCCGTCGGATTGAGCCCCAGGATCGGGGCCACATCGAGCCGCCTGCCGTCGGGGGCCGCGATGTCGAGGTGCAGATGTGGCGCCGACTCCTGCACGCCGGTTCCACCCATGAGCCCGAGCTCGTCGCCCGGCTCGAGGATGGCGCCGATGTCGAGGTCGGGGCGGATGACGGCGAGGTGCAGGTAGCGGATGATGTGGCCGGCCAGCGGCCCTTCGAGGGCGCGGGTCACGAGGATGGTGCCCGAGCGCCAACGGCCCTTCGTGCGTGTGAAGAAGTAGACCGTGCCGTAGCCTTCGATGTCGAGGCTGCGCGGCAACATACGGTCGCCACGAAGCGCCTCGCCCGATCGTTTGTCAGGGTGGCCGAACTGGTCGGGGTCGATCTCGCCGGTGCCGATGAAGAGCACCTCGGCCCGGGCCATCGAGCGGATCGGGGTGCCGATGCCCCACAGCGGGCCGACGCCGCCGAGGTCGATGCCCTCGTGGTGGTGTCGGCGACCGCGGCACCCACCGAAGCCGCGGAAGAACTTGCCGGTCGGGTAAGGGAACGCGATGCCCTCGTCGGTGAAGCGCGGCCCGTAGGTCGACGCGTCGACCGACTCGTTGCGGGTGGGCTTCGAGGGGCGCCTCGAGCCGGGCCGATCTTCCATCGGCACATCGTTCGCGCGGGTCTTTGCGGCCATGCCGGCGCTCGACTCGGAGGAGCTCGCCAGCGTATCGGACTTCGCCGTGCCGGTTGTGGCGATCTCATCGTCGCGGCCATCGAACCGATCGGACAGGTCGGTCGGGTCAGTCGGGTCGGTCGCGTCGCTCGGGTCGCTCGGGTCGATCCGGTCGTGGTCCTCGTTGTTGCCCCAGAGGCGTTCGCTCGTGATCGCGTCGGGCCGGTTGATCGGCTCGTAACGCACCGACGATCCGCCGTGGCGCTCGACCACGACCGGGCGGGCCTTCGCCGGTTGTCCAGGCTGGCGTGTCTCGACGTAGGACGCCGCGGCGGCCGGCAGACGCAGAGGCACATCGCGGCGTGGTGCCTTGCTGACGTACTCGACGCTCGACGAGGGGCCCGGTTGGTCGTCTGCGAACGGCAGGGTCTGGCACCCAGGCGTCGCGGAGAACGCGCTCGAGATGACGACCATCATCGCGGCAGCGTTGAGCTTTTTTGGGGCAAGAAGCATCACGGTCGACGAACCTAGCCCGGGTCTCGCCGACCTCCAAGTAAACAGATCGTATTTGCGGTCGTAACCCGGCGTGGGTGTTCGTCGATCACGCTGATCAGGCGTCGGCCCCGCGAATCATCCCTTCGAGCGCCACCTTGTCGCGCATCCAAACGTCGTTCATGCCTTCGCGATAGCTTGGAAATCGAAGCTTCAGGCCGAGCGCCGCGAGCGTCCTGGTGGGGCGCAGGCTCTTGGATTGGGAGAACATCGCCAGCGTGTCGCGGTCCATCCGGATGCGCGCTTCGGCCATGGGCATGACGGTCGGTGCGGGCAGTCCGAACTGTTCGCAGCTCCAGCGGACGACTTCGGATTGTGGGACAGGCGTCAGGTCGGTCCCGAGCCAAATGCCCTGTGGTGCTGCCCAGGCCTTTTCGCACAGGGCCGCCAGGTCGACGACGTGGATCCTGTTGACGATAGCGTGGCCGTCGCCGACGAGCCGGTACTTGCCGGCCGCGAGGCGATGGAGCAGCGAGCGCCCGGGCCCGTAGATGCCGGCGGGGCGGACGACGGAGGCGCCGATCTGCTGCCAGATGGCTTCGGCCGCGAGTCGGCCTTCAGCCTTGGGAGTCGACGGATTGGGCGGGGTGTCCTCGTCGGTGTCGGCGCCGCCGCGGTCGCCGTAGACCGAGGTCGAGCTCACATAGAGGACCTTGCCCGGGGCCAGCTTCCAGGTGGCGATCTTGGCCGCCAGCGCGGTGTCGAGACCGGCCTCGGGCGGGATGGCCATGAGCACGCGGTCGATCGAGATGTTCAGCCGATCGAGCACGGTGATGTCGCCATCGAACGGCAGGGGTGCGGCCCCACGCGTGCGGATGATGCCGAGCTGCGGCTCACCGCGGGCGGTGCCGATGACGGGCACGCCCTTGAAGGCGAGGCGCTGCGCGAGCACCTGGCCAAGAAAACCACAGCCGAGGATGAGCACTCCCGTCGCCGCCATATCTCGAACTCCAAGAATCTCGACCGTCGAGTCTTTTCAGGGAAGCCAGCCCGAGACGACACCTTTGATGTCTTCGGGGATAGCGCCGGGTTTGTAGAGCCTGATGATGCCGTCGCTCGTGACGATGAGATGCAGCGGCAGGGTGGCGACAGCCCCATTGAAGAGCGGCTCGAGGTGTTCCTGGCGGGTGTCGACGAAGACGTCGTAGCGGGCCGTGAGGTCGGCCTTCCAGGCGGCGCAGAGCGACTGGGCCGGTGGGCTGCCGGGGTTGGCCTCGACGAGGATCTGCGCGATGCCGACGTTGCGGCCGGCCAGCCCGTCGACGAGCTCGCTGTTGATGATGGGCGCTTCCTCTGCGCAGGCCACACACCACTGGGCGCCGAACGTGACGTAGCTCGCGTCTTTGCTCGCGAGGTAGGCGCGCAGGTCGACCGGGTTGCCGTCGCAGTCGGAGACCGTCAGCGCGGGATAGAGGTCACCCTCGCCGATGGTCTCGTCGGTGGGGTTGCCGGAGTCGGAGTCGCAGCCGATGAAGAGCGACAGGGCGCAGGCGAAGACGAGCTTCATGGGGTCTCTCCTTTTGGGGCGGGCGGGGCGGGCGGGGCCGGGGTTGGTGCCGGGTTCGGGGCCGGGGTCGGCGGCGCGTGGTCGTGGCCTTCGTGGCCTTCATGGTCATGGCCTTCGTGGCCTTCGTGACCATGGTCATGGCCTTCGTGGCCCGGCTGGCCCGGTTGCCCAGGACCACCCTGCGGGCCGACATGGGGCTTGACCGCGGTCATGTCGACCTCGACCACCTTGGCGTTGGGAAGGATGAGCTTCAGGGCGCCGACGATGGTGGCGCCGCCTTTCTCGTCGGTCGCGATGACGCGCAGCTCGTCTTTGCGGACCTCGCCTTCGCGCCGCACGGCATAGACGAGGTCGAGCATCTGGTAGGTCGAGCCCGTCCGCTCCACGAGGAAGTGGGTCCCCTCGGCCGTCATCTGCATCTGGCGCATCGCGATGGGGAGGTTGAGCCAGCGTTCGACCCGGATGGTCGTGATAGCCGCCTGGTCACGCGCGGTCGGCTCGTAGCAGAGGGGCGGGACCTCACGGCCGAGCTTCTTGGCGTCCTCCTGCACGATCTTACAACGCACGAAGAGGTCCATCTTGCCATCGTGCAGCACGAGCGGCGCGACCTCGACCCAGGTGTCTTTGACCCGGAGCTTGCCTTCCATCCGCTGGGGCGCGACCTCGGTCGCCGTGCTCGCATCGGTCGCCGCCGGCTCTTCACCCGACTTGCAGCCTACGATGAGGGGCGCCGCCATCACGGTCATGACGGTCAGGAGCCCGGCCCCGAGCCACGCGCCGGGCCGCTTGACATTTTGTTTTGTGGATCGCTTCGCGCGCGTCGCGGCGTGCGGAGTCCCGAAGGGCGGTAGGTTGGGCTGGTGGCTCGTCGGGTTCATGTCGATCATCGCCGCATGTCCTACCCGAAGGGTGGCGCCGCGTCATCATCCGGCTCGCGAAACGAACCGACTTCACCAGCGCTGGCGACGACGTCGGATCTACGGCACTCTTGGCCGCGACTTCCGAAGCCGAGGCATCGACCATGTGGCCATTCACGTCCAACTCAGCGTTCAGGGCTCCGTGCATGTTCGCAGTGTCCGCCGTAGGCGCTTTGGGGCTGGTCGCATGCGGAGCGTCCGAAGATGGGTCCAAGCGCCCGCTTGTCGACGAGGTCAGCGGGACCTGTTTCGAGACCGGATGTTTCGATGGCGACGACTGCACCGAGGATCGCTGCCAGTCCGACGGCACCTGCCTGTTCGTGGCGAACAACCCGGAGAACGCCTGCCTCGAGGACTTCCACTGCAAACAGGGCCCCTGCCTCACCGGCACCTGCGAGACCGACTTCTGCGGCAACCTGCGCTGCAACTTCGACGACGTCGGGTTCTGCATGCCCTGTGACTCGGTCGTTTCACCCTGCAACGACGGCGACCCTTGCACCCGTGACGCCTGCGACGTGCCAAAGGGGATGTGCACCTTTGACGCCGCCGACCCGAGGTGTTTGCCCTGGTGCTCGTCCTCGAACGCGCTCAGCGTCGCCGATGCCCAGTGGGTTGGCGAGGGCTTCTTCGGCTCGTTCCGTGGTCGCATCGTCCCATTCCTGTCCACGTGCGAGACGGGCTGCGAGTGCGACCAACCGATGGCCATTGCCGATGGCGGTGTCACCCTGAGGCTGCTTTCGATCGACGAGGCGTCGCCGCTCACCTGCCGCGTCTCGACATGTGGCGAGACACTCTTCGACTGTGCGCCCTACGCCTCCGGTCGCCATTACTTCGCCCTCGGAACGACGCTCGTGGTGGACACGACCGGCAAGGATGCGCAGGCACCGGGTGCACCGGCCGAGCCGCCGAGACTTGCCGCCAACGCGATGCGGGTCGAATCGCTCTGTCCCTCGGTCAGCATCGAAGAGGATGCGTTGTTCGGTCTCTGGCGCGCCCACCTCGAGCAGGACGGGGTGGTGGCGGCGTTCGACCTGGCCATCTCACGGATCGACCACTCCCCCACCGAGATCGAAATCGTAGGGAACATCGAATCGTGTGAGGGCTGCGAGGCCTTCGGTGTGACCGTGGGTCCGGTTCGGATCGACCCGATGGAGCCGGGACTCGGGGTACGCCTGCAGCTCGCGAGGGGCATTGCCGATGGCCGCCTCTTTGGTGGCGAAGGCGCCTTCGTCGGCGAGCTGCGCACCGAGGACGGTCGCCTGTTCGGAACGCTCAGCCTGGAGCCTGTCTGGACGACGGACTTCTAAGGGGCCGGCGCCTGATCGACGATGGCCCTGGCGTCGGAGGCGCGCACTTCGGCAGGCGCAGCCGTTGGACGCGTAATGCTCGGGGCCTGCCGTTGTGGGGCCGCCGCCTCGAGGTGTGCGAGGCGATCCCACGCCTGTTCGAGAGCCGCCAGGAGCGCACGGGCCAGGTCCCAGTGGAGCGGCCGATCCACGAGCAGGCGGGCGCGCAGGGCTTGGCGGTCGGAGGGACTGAACGGTGGCGTGAGCGGCTTCATACTGAAAGCATGTTCAGCCATTGGGCATGCGTTGGCAAGTCCCAGGTGCGGGCGATTTCGGACCTCTCGGGTTTCGTTGCGAGATCTCCGAGGAGGTCTTCGAAGGGCGGGCTCGACCCCATAGAACTTCGGATCTCCGGGCGGACCTTCTGAAGGGGCTCACTCGGCGGGGCGGCAGGAGGCGCGTTGGTCCCGGATGATCGGCGCGGTCGTGAGGGTCGCAGCGGCCAGCCGTTTGGCGAGCGGCAGGGCGTCGATTGGCAGCTCGAGGCGAAGGCGCCCCTCGGTCACGCGTGAGGCCAGGGTCGGGGTCAACGCGAGCTCACCATCGAGGGTGATGGGCAGCGGCGCCAACCGACTCGACTCGGTCAGGGCGCGTAGGCGAGGGACCGCTTCGTCGCGCATCACGAGGTCGACCGTCACCCGGTCGCGTGTGGCCAGGAGTGTCGACGCGAGGTCACCCGAGGTGAGGGCCGCGACCTCGACGACCCAGTGTTGGTCCGCCTGCTTCGGGTCGGTGAGCACCCGATGGCCCGGGTGGGCCCGCGTGAAGTCGTCGATGGCGGGGCGTTCGTTGTCGGCGAGCGCAAAGATGACGAGGCCCGGCCGATCGAACGGGGTGATGACGTCGCGGCCGAAACGTTCACGCAGGTGGTCGGCGAGTCGTTTGGCCTGGTCGGGGGCCGCGCGGTGGATGGCGAGCTTAGACGCCGCGGTGGCGAGCTCGTGGGTGGTCTCGCGCAGCGCGGCGAGGGTCTTGTCGTCGCAAGGGCCGTCGGTCGTGACGACGAGGTCGAGGTGCAACGCGCCCTCTACGGGGTTCGCGCGGGCCGAGGTCAGGCGCAGGACGCTGTGGTTCTGGGCGTCGCGGAAGCGGTTGACGAGGACCTCGCGCAGGGTCGTTAGATCCGGGTGGGTGAGCTCGAGGTGGAGGTCGGCCTGGCCACTGCGGGTGCACGCGCCCATCGTCAGACAGGCGATGGCGAGCGCCGGGAGATACTTGGGGTCGGGGCGTCGTGTCATGATGTCGCGCCGGGTGCGCCGGGCTCGCCCGGTGAGAGCGTGTCGATGAGCGTCACGACCGTCTCGACGTGATGGGACTGGGGAAAGAGGTCGACCGGGGTGGCCTCACCCTCGACCCGGTAGCCATGGGCGAAGAGACGGCGCAGGTCGCGGCCGAGCGACTCCGGTTTACACGACACGTAGATCATCCGCGGCGGTCGGATAGCGACGAGCGTGTCGACGGCCTGGACGGACAAGCCCGAGCGCGGCGGGTCGAGGAGCGCCACGTCGACCGAGGCCAGGACCTCGGGCTCGTCCGTGCGCAGACGTGACAGCTCGGCGTGGACGTCGCCGACGATGAAGCGGCAATGCGAGAGGCCATTACGCTCGGCGTTGGAGATGGCGCTGGCGATGGCCTCGGGGACGATCTCGATCCCGAGCACCGACTCGGCGCTGGGGGCGATGGTGAGCGCGAGGGTCCCGGTCCCACAATAGAGGTCGAGCACGGTGCGACAGGTCGAGGGAAGGCGGCGGTGGATCTGTCGGATCAGGTTCTCGGCGGCGAGCGGGTGCGGCTGGAAGAACGCGCGTGGCGAAACATCGAAGCTCAGCGTGCGGTCGCCCGATTTCGAAGGTACCACGAGATCTTCCGTGAGAGACCCCGTGCCGTGCAACACCGTCGTGTGGTAACGCGTCGGCCGTCCCCGCTCGGCGTCATGGATCGTCCACAGGAGCGACGATATCTCGAGCTTCGAGATGTCTGCGTGTTCGAGAATCTCGACCTTCAAACGATCAAGCGCTTCGCTTGCAGGCATCTCCGAGCCGTAGGCGGTGACGATCGGCAGCGGGGTGGTCAGGATCTCGATGAGCTTGTCGGGGGTGCGTTGGCCCTCCCGGATGACGAGGTTGCGCAGGAACCCCTGGTCGTCACGTGGGTCCCAGGCCAGGAGCCCCGAGCGCCGGAAGATGGCGCTGAGCGTAGGCAGGAAGGCCGACATGGCAGCCGACGTGAGTGGGCATTCCTCCAGATCGATGACCTCCCACTTGAGGCCGGGCGGGTGCAGGCCAAGATCGGTTGGGCGGGTCTCGCCGTCGCGCCGATCGGAGGCGAACGACAGCTCCATCTTGTGGCGGTGGCCCAAGGTCTTCGGGGCCGGGATGACAGGGCCGACAGGCACCGTGATCCCAGCGACGTCGAAGGCTTTGAGGACACGCAGGCGCTTGAGCTCGAGCTGGCCCGGGTAGTCGAGATGCTGCAGGGTGCAGCCGCCGCAATAACGGATCTCAGGCGCGTATCGGGCGTGTCGGCAACGCGGCTCGGTACGGTTGGGCGCGGCCTCGATGAGCTCGACCATACGGCCATGCACGGTGTCACGAACACGGCTCTCGATGTGGACCCGCGCCAGGTCGCCGGGCAGGGCACCACGCACGATGAGTCGCATGCGCCGGGTCTCGTTGTTCAGCGGCCAGTCGAGGCGCGCAACCGCGAGCCCGTCGTCGTCCAGCTCGGTCATACGGACCTCGATGAGGTCGCCGTAGCGCGGCAGGGCGGGCGTGTGGGGAAGCGGAGTCTTCATGGGCGCCTCATCGCCACGGGGGCGCGTTCGCAGTTTCGCAGGCTGAAGAAGGTCTCGAGCAGGTCGGGGTGCTCGAAGGCCTTCGTGGCATTGCGTAAGATCTTCAGGTTGACGTCGACCCGGTCGAGCGCCCGCAGCTTCAGCTCGAGCTCATGACGCATGGCGTCGGATTCGTCGTACTCGGCGCGGCGTGAAAGCCAGGCTGCGACCTCCGGGCTCAGGTCGAAGAAGCGGGTGATCGCGGCGCGATGGTTCGAAAGCGTCGAGACGAAGTCCGGGTGCCACGCGTCGGCGAGCTCGGGCCATTGGGCCAGCAAGCGTCCACGCGCCTCAGCGGCTGCGGCGTCCAGGGCTTCAGCCATTGGCAGGGCCTCTTCGTCGAAGGCCTCGAGGGCCAGCGAGACCTCTTCGTGGGCCTGGTCGAAGGTCCCGATGGTGAGGCCGAGCCGGTCGAGCAGGGTGTCGACGAGAAACCGTTCTTCGAGCAGGTCTGCGGGCAGATGGTCATCGGTGTCGGGGTCGGCCTGATTGATGAGGTCGAGCCTCATCGCGCGTTCGATGAGGTACTGGGAGCTCAACGTCGGGACGTCGATCCCCGAGACCGCGAGGACGGCGCTGGCGTGGGCTTCGGACAGGCCGATGAAGCTGTTGCCATCGATGTCGTGCACGACGACCTCACCAGCGAGGGCGGCCCGCAAGTGCACGCCGTAGCTCGTGCGTGGGGCATCGGGGTCGGGGTCGCAGCCGCTCGCTGGCAGGTCCCAGACCGCGGCGAAAGCACCGCAAGCGCGTTCGGGATGGGCGACCAGCGCATCGGCGAAGCCGCCCCCGAAGCACTGCGTGGCGATGAGCTGGACGGGGCGCCCCGTCGTGTCGAGGAGCAGCAGGTTCTTGAGCATGTCGGCGTTGAAGGTGCCTCCACCCCAGGTGCCTACGGCCGCGTCCCAGGCGTTGATGGTCTGGTCGCCGTGACCCGCGAGCCAGACCGTGAGGGTGTCGCCGAGCGAGCCGACGGCAATGGACAGGTTGGCGCGGATGATGTCGGGTGTCGCGGCGTCGTGAGGCGAGACCGAGAGCGGGCGATAGTGGCTGTCGACGAGGTTCGCGAGGCCGACGAGGTCGCTGACGGCGATGAGCAAGGGGTCGGTCTGAGGAGCGTCGGTCGGTCGGCCGCTCACGAGGACACCGCGGGTCGCTGGGCCGCCAGCGTAGAGGAGGATCCCGCGGTCGGGCCCGAGCAGCTCCTCGACGGCAGCGACCTCTTCTTCGATCGAGACCTGGTTCATGGTCGGTCCGGTGACGGCGCCGATGATGACCCAGGCGGGGTGGGCCGGAGGGCTGCGCAGGCGGGGCGGAGGTGTGGCGTCAGGGGGCGTGTGAGGGGCGGGGACGTTGTCAGCCGCGGTGGCGGACGAGGGCGAGTCGGGCTCGGCCGGGCCGGCGGCGTCGGCGGCGGTGGTGGGTGAACACGCGACCAGGGTGACGGCCAGCGAAGTCGACAGGGTGGCGAGCCGGACGCATCGGGAGAACGTCATGCGCGCGGCTTGAAGTAACGCAGCGTCATCGTCTGCGTCGCGGTCATGAGCAGGCGTTTGCCCTGCCACACGTTGGCGGAGGCGCTGGCCGACGACGAGAAGATGGCTGTCGCGCGGGCATCGACAAGAATGGGCTGGGTCGGCAGGTCGGGCAAGTCAGGATGGTCGGGATGGTCAGCCCGGCCGGCGAGTGGGGCGACGAAGTGCAGCGTGAGGTCGAGGCTCGGAAAGAGCATGGGCGGCTTCTTCGAGCCGACGGCCTGATGCACGGCGGAGGCCATGGTGTCAGCGATGGGCGGAAGGGCGAGCGGGTCGAGGCTGCCATCGGGCAGCGCGGGCGCGATGTGGTAGCGGTAATACCGCGCGACCCGGGCCTCACCCGGGGCCCAGGTCTTCGACCACCAGACGTCGCCCAAGGCCTTTTGGACAATGAGGTTTTTGTAGAAATTGGGAGGCACGACACCGGACTTGGCGGGATCGTAGGTCTCGCAAGCTTCGGGCGGTGGGACGTCTTTGGGAAAGGGAATGAAGTCGGTGTCGGTCACACCCTCGAGCTCACGCGGCAGGACGAAGGTGGCGGTCACCTCGAGGCCGACGTCGCCCGGGGCGGCGAGCTGACCTCGTGGGCGCAGGTGCGCGCGGAGCTGCGAGGCCGTGCGGCCGGCGCGCAGGACGACGACCTCGATGTCGAGTGGGCCCTCGGCGATGGCCGAGCAGAAGGTGGCGGTGGCGGCGACGGGCACGAGGTCCGAGACGCCGCGGCGTGTGAGCTCGAGGCGCATGGCGGCGAGCGCCAGCGACGTGAGGACGCCGCCCGAGGGCAAAACGAAGCTCCACGAGTGGTCGAGTCCGCCGCGGTAGAGACCGGGGCGCTCGGTGACCGGGGTGAGGGCAAGAGCGTCGCGGAGGTCGGCAGGGGCATGCGCTTCCATGGGGGACCTCATAGCATGGTGCTCGGCGCTCGAAACCCTTTTCAGGTGGTCTGAATTCTGGGAAGTAGTGCGGGATTCATGGCCTGCGCGACTTGCCGGGCCACCTGTCCAGAGGACACCCGAGCATGACCACGACCCCGAACCTGCGTGAGACCGAACACGACCTGGCCGAGCGCTTCGAAGCCTTTCAGGCGATGAAGTTGAAGCTCGACATGACGCGCGGCAAGCCGTGCAAAGAGCAGCTCGACCTGAGCCAGGGTCTCTTCGAGGCCGTCACGAGCGACGACTTCAAGGCGGCGGACGGCACCGACACACGTAATTACGGCGGGCTCGAAGGGTTGCCCGAGGCGCGCCAGTTGTTCGCGGAGCTCTTCGGGTGCAAGGCGGACGAGGTCCTCATCGGCGGCAACGCGAGCCTGCAGCTCATGTTCGACACGCTGATTCGGGCGCATGTCTTTGGCGTGCCCGGCGGCGAGCGGCCGTGGGGTCAGGAAGCAAAGGTCAAGTGGCTCTGCCCGGCCCCGGGCTATGACCGGCACTTCGGTATCACCGAGCACCTCGGCTACGAGCTCGTCATCGTGCCGATGACGGGCAGCGGGCCGGACATGGACAAGGTCGAGGCGTTGGCCGCGGACCCGACCGTGAAGGGCATCTGGATTGTGCCCAAGTACAACAACCCGACCGGCGAGTCGGTGTCGGCCGAGTGTGTGAAGCGCCTCGCCGCGATGAAGACCGGCGCGCCCGACTTCCGCATCATGTGGGACGATGCGTATGCCGTGCATCACCTGGGCGACGTGGGTGACCCGGTCGACAACATCCTCGATGCGTGCCAGTCGGCGGGCCATCCGAACCGCGTCATCATGTTCGCTTCGACGAGCAAGATCAGCCACGCGGGTGCGGGCATCTCGGCCCTCGCGGCGAACTCGGCGAACATCGCCTGGACCAAGAAACATCTCAGCAAGCAGACCATCGGTCCCGACAAGGTGAACCAGGTCCGACATGCGCGTTTCTTCAAGAATCTCGAGGGAATCGGCAACCACATGAAGGGCCACGCGGCCATCCTGAAGCCCAAGTTCGATGCGGTCCTGCAGGTCCTGCAAGAGGAGCTCGGCGGGACCGGGCTCGCGACCTGGACCACTCCGAACGGTGGTTATTTCATCAGCCTCGACACGCCGCCGGGACACGCGAAGAACGTGGTCAAGATGGCGAACGACGCGGGCGTGAAGCTGACCGAGGCGGGCGCGACCTTCCCGTATGGCAAGGACCCCGACGACCGCAACATCCGGCTCGCGCCGAGCTTCCCGTCCCTGCTCGAGATCGAGCTGGCGACGCGTGTCGTTGCGACCTGCGTGAAGCTGAGCTGGGCGCGTCGGGGCTGAGCTGAAGCCGAGCTGGTTCGGAAGAACAGGACGTCTGAGTCGCGACTATAGCGGGGTGACGATGAGCGCAGCCGAGGTGAAGCGGACGAGTGTCGGGGTCGAAGGCGGGGCCGTCCCGGTCGTCGTGTTGCCGGGCAAGGTCGTGCCGGGGCCGGTCGTCTTGATGGTGCCGGCGGCCTTTGGAGTCGCCGACGATGTCATCGACGTGATGGCGCAGATCGCCGAATCCGCGGCCGCTGTCGTGGCGCTCGACGTCTTCTGGCGCGATGGCGTCGGGGTCATCCCGTATGAGGACATGCCGGCTCTCATGCGGCGCCTTGGGTCGTTCGATCGCAACCAGGCGTTCGGGGACTTCGCGGCCGTCCTGAGCTGGGTGCGTGGGCTGCCCGAGTGTAACGGCAGGGTCGTTGGCCTCGGGGTTTGTCTCGGTGGGCCGTTCTGCTTTGTCGGGGCGGCCAAGGGGCTCCTCGAGGGGGTCGTGACCTGGCATGGGTCGCGGCTCGACAGCTTCGTAGGTGAGGCGGAGGCGATGGGGTGTCCTATGGCGCTGCACTTCGGCGGGTCTGATCGCGTGGTGCCGATGGACGCCGTCGAGCGGGTGCGTCAGGCATTTGCAGGGCGTGACGACGTGGAGGTCATCGTGCATGCCGGGGCCGACCATGGGTTCTCGCATTCGAGCGGGCCGACCTGGGATCCGGCGGCCGCGGCGGCCGGCATGGCGAGCGTTCACAAGATGCTGTTGGGCTGAGAGCGCGGGCGATTCGCGGGTATGACGGGCGGGAGTTGGACGATGAAGACCAGGGCGACGACGACCGGACCGGCGACCAAAGCGATGGCCCAGACTTCGGCCAAGCCTTCGGCCAAACCTGCGGGCAAGGCGACGAACGAGAAGGTCGAGCCGGAGGTGATGGGCTTCGAGAGCGCCGCCGTGTTCGAGCGCTGGCTCGAGGGGGCGAGTGAGCTGACGCAGGGGATCTGGCTCAAGCTCGCCAAGAAGGGCACCGGGGTCGCGAGCGTGACCTATGCCGAGGCGGTCGACGTGGCGCTGTGTCACGGGTGGATCGACGGCCAGGCCAAGTCGGTCGACGCGGTCCACTACCTGCAACGCTTCACGCCGCGTCGGAAGAAGAGCGTCTGGAGCAAGATCAACATCGGCAAGGTCGCGGTGCTCATCGCGAATGGGCGCATGAGGCCAGGAGGGTTGGCCGAGGTCGAACGGGCACAGGCCGATGGGCGTTGGGCGGCGGCTTATGACGGGCCGGCGACGATGGACGTGCCCGGCGAGCTCGCGGCTGCCTTGGAGGAGAGGCCACAGGCGAAGGCTGTTTTCGAGTCGCTCAACAAGACCAACCGCTACGCGATGTGTTTTCGGGTGCACACGGCGATAAAGCCGGAGACCAAAGCGTCGCGGGTCGCCAAGGTCATCGAGATGCTCGAGACCGGCGAGCTGCCCTATCCGGTAAAAAGCTCGAAAACCAAGACAACGTCTTAGCGTGCTAGCGGGACGGGCCGAGCCCCAAGGGGCTTTGGCGTCGTGGGCCTGTCAGCCTCGGGACTCGTAGATGGTGCCGGCCGGGAGCTCGATGCAGGTCAAAAAGCCGCCCTTGCCGCAGCGTGTGTCGATGCCAACGGTGTTGGTGCCGGCCCAGAGGTCGTCCGGGTCTTCCGGGGTGTAGGCGGCGAACTCGGGCGGGAGCTCACGTGTGGCGGTGTGGCCGAAGACGACGAGCTTGCCGCGGTAGTCCTTGAAGAACTTCTTGTCGCGGGTCCAGAGCAGCGCGGTCTTCTGTTTGCCTTCGGCTTCGGAGGGGTGGAGGAAGCGGCCGTCGACGTCGGGCAGGCCGGCGTGGACGTAGATGGCGTGGTCGTCCTCGAAGTAATAGGGCAGGCCCTTCATCCACTCGACGACGTCGGCGGGGAAGAAGCTGCCGGAGAAGAGGACCTCGAGGTCGTCCACTTCGAAGCCGGTGCCGAGCGGCGAGACGGGGCGGCCGAGGAAGGACTCCATCGTCTGGAGGCAGCCGTTGCCCGGCGGCATGACGAAGTCGGGCCAGCCGCCGTCCATGGCGCGAAGCCAGCCATCCTCGTGGTTGCCGCGAAGGCTGATGACCTGGGCGGGGGTCAGCTCCGGGAGCTGGCGGACGAGCTTGACGACGCCGGCGGCGTCGGGGCCGCAGTCGACGAAGTCACCCAGGAAGATGATCTTGTCCGACGTGGTCATGGGCGGCAACTTACCGAGGAGGGTGACCAGGTGGGTGAGGTCACCGTGGATGTCGCCGATTACGAAGGTGCGGTTCGCCATGGACAGGCCCTGTGAGTTGGTGCCCGGGAGCGCGGCCCGGGACAGGCGTAACGTGAACCGCGAACGGCCTATCGGTCAAGGGCTTGTTGGGAGACGGCGGTTGCGAGGTCGAGCAGGGAGGGGCGGCTAGGCAAGCAGGCGCTCGAATTGGGGCAGGCTGGAATACAGCGAGGCCGGGTCGTCAAGGACGAAGAGACGCTGCTGCATGACGTCGATGCGGTACTCGAGGTCGCGGATCACGAGCGCGTCGAACGGGCCGGTTTCGGGTTCATTCGAGAGCGCATAGGCCGACTCGCCGAAGGAGGACAGGATGCCGCCGCCGAAGATCCGCCGACCGGCCGTGGTCTCGATGAGGGGAAACTCGAGGGCAAACCAGTAGAACCGTTCGAAGCGCCGGAGCTGGAGCGGGTCGTCGAGGTAGCGGGTGGCGAGCTGGCCTATCCGGTGGTTGAAGTCCGCGTAGGCCGGGTTCGCAAAGAGCGGCAGGTGGCCGTACATGTCGTGGAAGACGTCGGGGGCGGGCGCGTAGGAGAGGTCCTTGGCGTCGCGGATGAAGGCGCCGATGGGGAACTGCCGGTTTGCCAGGAGGCGAAAGAAGCTCTGGGCGTCTTCGAGGCCGGTGACCGGGACGCCGCGCCAGCCGGTCAGGGCGAACAAGCGCTCGTTGACGGCGGCCAGCGACGGGATACGTTCACCCGTGATGCCGAGGGCCTGGAGGCCATCGTTGAACTGCGGGTGGGCCAGGTAGGTGCGGCAGTGCTCGAGGCGCGCGAAGAGGGCGCGCCAGGTGTCGTGCTCGGCGGGGGTGAAGTCTCGCACTCGTTACTCTCTTTGGGCGTGGAAGCGTGCGGGCGTCGGACCTCGGGGGCCCCTCCTCTCTGTCGGCTTCGCCTCCCTTAGGTTCGTCGGAGCCCCCGAGGCTCCTCCGCGCGCTATGCCGATGCCCCAGAGGTTCGGGGCGCGAATCATCTCTGCTGTTTTGGATTAGAGGACGCCGCGGCTCTCCTGGTCGCGTTCGATGGAACGGAAGAGGGCGCCGAAGTTGCCTTCGCCAAAGGCCTGGTGGTTCTTGCGCTGGATGATCTCGATGAAGATGGGACCGAGCAGGTTCTTCGTGAAGATCTGGAGCAGATAGCCTTCGTCGTCGCCGTCGACCAGGATGTCCAGAGCCTGGAGCTTGAGGCGGTCTTCGGTCACGTGGGGGACGCGGTCAAAGACGGTCTCGTAATAGTCGTCGTCGATATCGAGGGTCTTGATGGAGGAGCCCTGCATGCGGTCGAGCGACGAGATGATGTCGTCGGTCAGGAAGGCCAGGTGTTGGACGCCGGGGCCTTTGTATTCGCGGAGGTACTCGTCGATCTGCGAGGTGCTCTCGGTGCCTTCGTTGATTGGGATGCAGAAGGTGCCGCAAGGCGAGCGCAGGGCAAAGGAGGTCAGGCCGGTCTTGACGCCGCGGATGTCGAAGTAGCGGACTTCTGTGAAGCCGAAGATGTCTTTGTAGAAGGAGGCCCAGCGGGCCATCGTGCCCTTCTCCACGTTGTTCGTGAGGTGGTCGATGACCTTGAAGCCCTTGTCGGGGACGATGATGGGGTGAGGGTGCCTGACGAACCCGAGTTGGGCGTAACGCGTGTTGGATGCGATGGGGTTCGCGGCGTCGTGGTCGACGAAGTACAAGAGGCTCTCGCCGATGCCGGCGATGGCGGGAAGGGGCTCGCCGTGGCGGCGGTAGTCGCCGTTGCGAGCGATGGCGCCGCGCGTCACGGCGAGCGTTTGGGCAGCATGGGCATTGGTGGTGCGCCAGCCCATGGCGGCGATGCATGGGCCGTGTCGGTCCTGGAAGGCGGCCGCGAACGAGCCGGGCTCGAGGTTCACGAGGAATGTGATGTCGTTCTGGGACCACAGTTCGATGTTGGCCGTGGCGTGGCGCATCGTCTTCGAGAAGCCGAAGTCCAAGAGGATGGTCGCGAGCTGAACCGGGTTGGGGCCGGATAGCTCGACGAACTCGATGCCGTTGAGGGCGAGCGGGTTGGCGGCGGAGTCGGAAAGGAGCATGGGCGTGGGCCTCGGGGTACGGAACGGCTTCAGAGCTTCAGGACGTGGACTTCGGGGTCCAGCTCTTCCAGTAGTCGGCGACCTCGAGGGTGGGTGAGGCGACGACGGCGAGTGGGTGGCGCGTGTCGATCATGACCGCGATCTCATTGGTGTGGGTCTTGCCTGCGGTGCGCTCGACCGCCCCCGGTTGGGGGCCGTGATGGATGCCCTGCGGGTGGAAGGTGAGCATGCCGGCGCCGACGCCCGTGCGGCTGAAGAACTCGCCGTCGTGGTAGAAGAGCACCTCGTCGAAGTCGATGTTCGAGTGGTAGAATGGCACTTTCATGGCCTTCGGGTCGCCTGTCTCCAAGCCGCGCGGGAGGAAGGTGCAGACGATGACGCCGTCGGTTGCGAAGGTCGAGTGGGCCGATGGCGGCAGGTGGTATCGCTCGCTCATGACGGGGCGGATGTCGTCGACGTTGAGGCGCTTGACGGACAGCGTGCCCTTCCAGCCGACGGTGTCGAGCGGGCAGTACGGATAGAAGACGCGGGTGTGCTCGCCGAGGCGTTGGATGACGAGCTCCCATTCGCCGGATGTCGCGGGCAACGTCGAGTTGTGGCCGTCTTCGTTCGGGGTCGGGACCTCGATGACGGCCGGGTCGTAGAGGGCGTGTTGACCGAGCATGCCCCGGTCGGGCTCGGCCAGGGCGCCGCGGGTCTCGATGACGAGGAAGGCCGAGACGTCGCTTGGGACGAGGCGATAGACAGTGCCGCGCGGGATGAGGAGGTAGTCGCCACGACGGTAGGAGAGCGGGCCGAAGTCGGTTTCGAGAGTGCCGCCGCCGTGATGGACGAAGAGCAGCTCGTCGCCGTCGGCGTTGCGGAAGTAGTGGGGCATCGCCGAGGCGAGGTGTGCGAAGTGGATGGTGACGTCGGCGTTCGCGAGTAGCGGTCGGCGGGCGAGCCAGTCGGCGGCCGGGGTGATGTGGCTGAGGTCGTAGGCGCGCGGCTTCAACGGGCCCTCGATGCGAGTCCAGTTGACCGGGGGGTGCTTGCGATAGAGGTGCGCGTAGGCGCCTGAGAAGCCGCCGCGGGCGTACTCCTCTTCGATCAGGCCTTCAGGGATGGCGACGTGGGCCTGGTGGGCGACCTTACCCTTGATATGCGGGATGTGCGATGTCATCGAGCCTCCGGCATGGAGTCTGGCCGCCAATCGCTGTCAAATGAAAGCACATTGTTTTGGCGGTAAATGTGTGCTCATTGCACAATGATCGGCGTTCGGGAGTCGAGGCGGAGGTGACATGAACATCACGTTGGACCAGGCGCGGGCGCTCGATGCAGTTGGGCGACTGGGGAGCTTCTCGGCGGCTGCGGTCGAGCTGAAGCGTGTGCATACGGCCGTTTTGTATGCGGTCAATCAGGTCGAGCAGGCGGTCGGGCTGGCCGTCGTCGACCGGTCTGGATATCGGGCGACGCTGACGCCGTTGGGGCTCAGGGTGCTGGAGTATTGCCGGAAGATGCTCGAGGCGGAGAGCGAGCTGATGCGGTTCTGCGAACAGGCGCGACTTGGGCACGAGGCGAATCTCGCGGTGGTTTACGACGGGCTCCTGCCAGCGGGGCCGATTCTCATGGCGGTGCGGGCGGCAGCCGAGCGGTCACCGTCCACGCGGGTGTCGTTGTTCTCGGAGTTCCTGGGCGAGGTCGAGGCACGGGCGACACGTGAACAGGCGATGGTGGTGTTGAGCGTCGTGCCGCTCGAGGTGGCGATGGCGCAGGCGGTGCCGTTGGCGCCGTTGCCGAGCGTGCTGGTGGTGGCCAGGGGGCACGCGTTGAGCAGGCGTGGGGTCACGGCCGAGGCGCTGGGGCGGCACCCGTTCCTGACGGTGCGTGGGTCGGACCGGCGGCTGCGCATGAGCACGAGCGAGCTCGACAAGGGGAGCGAGTTCCTGATGAGCGACTTCCACGCAAAGAAGGTGGCGTTGCTCGAGGGGATGGGCTGGGGCTGGATGCCGGAGTATCTGGTCGAGGACGAGCTCGCGAGTGGAGCGCTGAAGGTCGTGCCGTGGGGTGAGGGGCGGCACGTGTTTGCGCCGGTCCTGCACTTGCGGGTGAAGGAGTTGGAGCTCGGGATCGCGGCGACGGCCTTTGTGTCGGCGATTCGTGAGGCGATGGTGGGTGGTGGGGCGCGGGCGAAAGTGCGGCGCGTGGTCAAGACGAAGGCCGGGGCGCGCTGATTCGGGGGTCAGCGGCGGGGAAGGGAGGCGAGCTTACGCGCGACGACGAGCGTGTGGCGCGGGCCGCCATGGCCATAGGCGCGGACGATCTCGGTGTTGACGGCGAAGCCGAGCTTCTTGAGGTGACGTTCGAGCTCGGGCTCGCGGGTGGCGGACCAGTAGACGGCGAGCCCGTGGGTGTTGAGGGCCGCGCGGACGAGCGCCAGGCCGGACGTGTCGTAGAGGCGGCTATTGCCCTCGGTCATCATGGCGGTGGTGCCATTGTCGGCGTCGAGCAGGATGGCGTCGAAGGGGTTGGCCGTGATGGAGTTGTTGATGATGTCGAAGACGTCGCCGATGACGACAGATGTGCGCGGGTCGGCGAGCGCATCGGCCGCGAGCGGGTAGGTCGCGTTCTGGTTCCAGGTGACCACTTCCGGCATGAGCTCGGCGACGATGATGTCGGCGTCGGGTGGCGCGGTGGCGAGCGCGCCGCGAAGGGTGTAGCCGAGTCCGAGGCCGCCGATGAGGATGCGTGGGGCTTTGGTCTTCGCGAGGCCGGCGAGCTCACCGAGGCGCAGCTCCGAGGCGTGGCGCCGGTTGGACATGAGCTCGCGCCCGTTGACACGGAGGACGTATTCGCCGTCGTGCTCGGAGAGGGTGAGCTTCGAGCCGTCGGGGGTGGTGGTCTGTTCGAGGGTGGTCCACTTCTTCACGCGGGGGACGCTAACACGGATTGTGATGGAGCGAGTGGCGATGTGGTGGGGGGCGCAGCGCGATGGTTGCAGCGATCGACGCGGGGAGACGAGCGCGGGCGGGCCTGCGAGGCCAATGTCCTTGACGCGAGGGGGTGGGCGGACGAGGATGCGCGCCATCTGAAGCCGCCCTGGGACGGGGCGGGACAATGGCTCGACGGCTGCGGCCCGGGTCAAGGAGTGAATACGATGCGACTGATGACCCTTGGACGGAGACTCCTCCCGCTGTTCGCAGCGACGACCCTGGTGGCCTGCGGCGACGACTCGACGCCGGGCGCGGACACAGGTGCGCGACACGACGAACGAAGTGTCGCCGGACGTGACCCCCGATGTGACGCCGGACGTGACCCCCGATGTGACGCCGGACGTGACCCCCGATGTGGTGCCGGACGTAACGCCCGATGTGGTGCCGGATGTCGAGCCCGATGTGACGCCGGACGCCATCGAAGAGACCACCGAGGACGTGGTGCCCGACGTCGAGCCGGATGTGGTCCCTGACGTCACGCCCGATGTGACGCCGGACACGATCGCCGATACGACCCCCGACACGACGCCGGACACGACGGGCGATACGACCACGACCACGTCGACCCTGGCCGAGCTGCTGGCACCTTTCGCAGCCAGCGCCAACGACTTCGAGACCACGCCGAACGCGACCCTGAGCGGGCTCGTCGTGACGCTCGTGAAGCCGGACGTGGGTGAGGAGCTCGGAGGCTTTTTCGCCATCGATCCCGATGACATGGCGCCCATCTTCTTCGCGCCGGCCGCGGGTGCCGCGGGTGTGCCGGTTGCGGGCAGCGTCATCGACGTGACCATCGGCAAGATCAAGAACTCGGCGGGCGTGCCCATGGTGACCGAGTTCACCGGGCTCGCGGTCACTGCGGCCGGAACGGACCTCACCACGCTGGCCGACGACGCGACCGGATGGGACGCAGCCGGATGGGCCGGAAGCCAGAACGCCTACATCGACCTGCTCGGTGAAATCTCCGGAACCTCGTTCGCCGCTGGTGGCGGGACCAACGGCTATCGTCGTTTCGCGTTCACCTCGGATGGGCTCCTGACCGCTGGCGATGCGGTGCAGGTGCGTATCCCGGTGGCGCTCGTCAATGCGTTCGCCGTGGAAGCCGGCTGCACCTTCGCGATCGATGGCGGCGCGGTGTGGGCCTTCCGCAGCAATACGGCTGGCGCGGCCACTCAGTACCAGGCGCTCGGTCTCACGGCTGACAACTTCGGCGTCGCCTGCGCGGCACCCAGGCTCACCGCCGCGACCACGGCCGACGACACGACGGTCACCCTGACCTTCAGCCGTCCGCTCGACCCGACGACGGTCGAAGAAGCCGCGTTCACCTTCAATCCGGCGCTGACGGTGCTGGCCGCGACTCTGTCCCTCGACGGCAAGACGGTCACCCTCACGACCGCCGCACACGCCGCCGCGAGCTACACCGTCACTGTCGACGCGTCCGTCACCGACGTACTCGCCGAGGCGATCGATCCCGAGGCCGACACCTTCACCTTCGACACCGGCACGGTCGCACCCGAGGTCGCCATCCTCTACTGCTTCGAGGATGCCGCCGGCACCTTCGTGGCCACGCCGACCTTGATTGGAGCGGGCTTCACGAACGTACAGGCCCTCACTCGTGAAGGCGGGACACTCGGTAATGTCGGCGGGGCCACGAGCCGCCCGGAGGCCTGCGGCACCGGTGCATCGCGCGCCGCCACCGGTAGTGGCTGGTCCACGGACACGGCGTACTCGGGTGGCATAACCAGCTTCTATTCGTTCACGTTCACCGCCCCTGCCGGCCGAGCGCTGATCAAGTTCGACGCTCATCGCTCGAGTTCGGGGCCCAGCAGCTTCGCCCTATGGCACTCGATTGCGAATGGAGTTGTTGCGACCGAAACAGCCGTTCCGACCGGGTTCTCCGCATATCCTATGTTCCCAACTACGACAGAGTTCGGCATGGATATCGCTGCGGCGGGCGCTGTCACTGTCAGAATCTACCCGTTCGCCCCGTCAACGCCGGGGAGCACGACCGGTACCTTCCGCATCGACAACCTGACCGTGCTCTACACGCCCCCTGCCGAATAGCCTCGAATTTTGGCTCAATGCCGAAGGCGTCCATGGTCTAAGAACCATGGGCGCCTTTTCTGTTTCAGGGGAAGTCCACTGCGGTGGGGACATTGGGAGTGAAACCCGCGCCCCAGCAGAGCACATCGCCTCGACGTACGACACACGCTTGGTAGCCGAGGCTTACGTCGCTGATTTCGTCCAGTCCTTGAAACTCGCCCGGGACTGAACTCAGTGACGCTGTGACTCCTGGCCCGAGAAGACCGTCTTGATTCGAGCCCCAGCACGCCAGTCTTCCATTTGCTCGCCGTGCACACGTGACTGATCCGCCTGCCGAAACCTGGTTGGCGTCCCAGATGCCAATTGCCTGCACAGGGCTTGTCACTCGTGTGGTCGGTTGACTGCCGTTGCCCAGTTGGCCAAGATTTCCGGCTCCCCAACACCAGACTGAACCCTGCACCGTGGAATAGCACTGATGGTCTGGTCCCAACGATGCGGATGCTACGTTGGTCGCCCCCACAACCGGAGTAGCAGCCATCCCAAGATCCGCGCCCCAGCAACGGAGCGTTGAATTGCCCGATCCGACCGCACACATCGAATAGTAGTAGGGGTCGCCATCGACCAGAAAGAGCCCGTCGTGCAATGGCATCCCATTGTTCATGAGCACGACCGCCGGAGTCGAGCGGACAGTGTTGTCTAGGACATTGATACCAAGCGAATAGTCCCCGTTGTAGCCCCACGAGTAGACCCGACCATCGCTCGTCCGCGCAAACATTGCATGGCTGCTTCCTCCGACCGAAGTGACATTGCTTATCGCCTCTACCAGAACCGGCGTGGGTCGGTTGACTGCCGTGCCGTCCCCGACCTGCCCGTTGCCATTTAAGCCCCAGCAGAACAATCGCTTTGTCTCATCAATCGCGCAACCAACCCCTTCGCCGAGGGCAAAGTCGATGACATTGGCAAGGTTGGTATGCCTGCCTGGACCGCCGGACGGTCCCTCGATGGACCATGGAATTCCACTCCAAATGTCCCAGCTCCAGAGCTCGCCGTCTGTGCTCAAGGCGCTATTGGGTGGGCCCGCAATAACCTTCTTGAACGCCAGCCTCCACCCCAGGACCGGGGCCACCGACTGGCTCACCGCGCCGTCCGCCGACACCACCAGCCGATACCAATGTTTGTCACCGAAGTCGGACGCGGTCGTGTCCTCGTAAGTCGCCGTGGTCACGGTCGCCACATCCGCAAACCCCTCGGCCGCTGCGCCCGCTGACCGCTGCCAACGCCTCTGAATGTCGACCCCATGGGCGCGTCGCCCCGGCGCTGCGGTCGACCACGGCGTGAAGCCGCCCCCGACCAGTCGCCCCCGAACTCGATAGCTCGCGTTGCTCGCTGCACTCACTTCGGCGCCGACGTTCGTGAGTCTCACGAAGCGGCGGTGCTCACCCTCCGTCGCGGAGATGGTTCCCGCAATCAAGACTGCCCTCGGGGCTTCATCATCGAGCCAGCTCGTGACCGTCGCACCCACCGTCGTCACGCGAGGAGAACCTCCGACCGGAGTCGCTTCGACCTCGACACCGTCCATCGCTGAGGCCGCACGTCTACCGCTTGCCGCCGCCGAAAGTGCCCCTTCACCTGCCGCGTTGTGGGCACTCACGCGATAGCTGGTCAACGCGCCGACCGGACGCACCGGCAAGGTCCAGGCGACCTCGATGCCCGTCGTGAGGTTCGTGCTCGCACCAATGCCGCTCGGCGCTTGCCACTCACCTGGCGGCGCGGGCGCGTCGAGGTCATCAAAGCTCGTCCCGACGATGCCCGTGCCCGTCGTCAGCTTCGTCTCGCCGCGATATACATGATATCCGATGGCCCCCGACACCGCTTGCCAGCTCACCCTCACATGGTCAGCCTGGTTCGAGCTCGCCGCGACCCCGCCCGGCACCCCGGGGGGCGGCTGCCGCCACCCCGCCACTGCTTCGCTCGTGACCGTCGCCGCCCCATCCGCCCGGACCTCGACGCGGTAATACCGCACGCTTCCATCGGCCGGCGCCCCGGTGTCCGTCACGACCAATCCGTTTGCTCCGCCGAGTGTCTCGAAGGCCTCCTCGTCCGCCCCCACCGATCGATGCCACTGTATCGCCAAGGCCCCGGCGCTGCGTCGGCCACTCGCACCGTCGGACGCCGCGCCAGGCCCATAATCCGTAGCCGCCCTCACGCGATAAGTCCTGCTGGCGCCGGCGTTGGCGACCACACCGCTCGCCGTCAATTGGACGTGTCCCGCGAACACGCCTTGTGAGGCGGCCACCCCGCCGACCACGACCGTCGGTGCACCCGCCGCCTCGTCGTCCCAGCTCGTCATCGAGCCGACGGCCTCCCACGCTCCGCCATCGACCTGCACCTCATAGCCGACGACCGGACGCCGAGCCCGCGAACCCACGGCGCTTACCGACGGAGCGCTCTCGACCTCGGCATCGACCGCCGTCACCCGGTACGAGTACACCTGAGGCTCAGGTGCCACGACGACCGCCCAGCTCACCCGGACGACCATCGGCAACGTCGTGCTCGCTGTCGCGCTCGGTGCGGACGGTACCCCAGCAGGAGCCGCGCTCGTATCGACGAAGCTCGTCTCCGCAACGGGCGCCCCCGTCAGCTCGACCCACCCACCTCCACACGGATCTCCCTCGCATCGGTACACCCGAAACCCAGGCCCCGGACCGAACCACGTGAGCTGAACATCGTTGCTGCGGTCCGTCGTCGCCGCGAGCCCGGTGGGCGCCAGCGGCCCCGTCGGCATCACCTCAGCCGCATCCACCTCGTCGACGTCGTCGAGATTCACCTCGTCAGCGACCTCAGCGACCTCGGTGTCTGCCGTCGTCGTGTCGACGTCATCGGCCCCATGCGTCTCGCCGTCCACATCCGCCTGTTCCAGGGCCGGCTGGAAACAAGCAGCCGCGCCAACCCCAAACGCCACAGCGAATACACATCCCCTGAGCATCCTCATTTCCAACTCCCCCGAGTCGTGAGCCGGCCGTCTCAGGCCAGCGGTCCCCAATCAGAGATACAGACTTCTTACCCGACTCCACGCTTCCATTCAAGCCGCTGCCCCCGTCTGCTACACTGCCGAGCATGACGCGCCGCACGACCATCGCGACCACCTACGGCACCGAAATCGCCCGGCTCGCGGAGCGTATCGACGCCACGCCGGACCTGTGTGTCGCCATTGTCGAGTCGGACCCGCCGTCAACTCTGCCTCCCGTCACACTCGCGACCCGCCCCATCGTCATCGGCCACTCGCGTGATTGCGACCTGCCCCTCGACGACCCGCGTGTCTCCGACCGCCACGCCGAGGTGATCCGCGACGGTGGCGCCATTCGTGTGCGGGACCTCGGCTCGACCAATGGCATTCTCATCCACGGCGCTCTGGTGCGCGAGGCGATCCTCGGCGTCGGCCAGGTCTTCGTCGTCGGCAAGACGGCCCTCCGAGTCCAACCCAAACGCCGCCCCGCGGAGGTCCCCCCGTCCCAGTCCACCCGCTTCGGCGAGCTCGTCGGCAAGAGTCTGCCCATGCGTGAGCTCTTCGCGGTGCTGGAGCTCGCAGCCATGTCCGACGCCACCCTCCTCGTCACCGGCGAGACCGGCACCGGCAAGGAGCTCGTCGCCCGGGCCGTCCACGATCAGAGCCCCCGTCGCAGACACCCCTTCATCGCCATCGATTGCGGCGCCCTGCCCGAGCAGCTCATCGAGAGTGCCCTCTTCGGCCACGTCCGCGGCGCATTCACGGGCGCGCATGACGCCCGCGCGGGCGCACTCTCCAGCGCCGACGGTGGCACTCTCTTTCTGGACGAGATTGGCAATCTCCCGCTCTCTGCCCAGGCACGTCTCCTGCGCGCCCTCGAGACCCGCCAGGTGCAGCCCGTCGGAGCCGACCAACACAAGAAGGTCGACGTCCGGCTCATCGCCGCAGCACCTACCGACCTCGAAAAGCTCGTGCGTGAAGGTCGCTTTCGCGCCGACCTCTACTACCGCATCGCCGTCGTCGAAGTGCGCCTGCCCACGCTCCGCGAGCGCATCGAAGACCTCCCGATGCTCGTCACGGAGATCCTCCGCCGTCGGGGCTTTCCGCTAACGCCCTCGGACCCGGCGACAACCCCCGACCCCACCGCGACAATCGACCCGGCTGCACTCGCGACCCTGCGGTCCCACTCGTGGCCCGGCAATGTACGCGAGCTCCGCAACGTCCTCGAGCGCGCACTCGCCCTGTCCCCGAACGCGCAGTCCATCTCGGACCTGCGCCTACGCCTTCCCACTGATGTCTCGGAGATCGAGGGATTCGACATCGCCTTCGACGCCCCCTGGCCCACGACTCGCGACCGCCTCGTCGGCCTCGCCGAACGCCGCTACTTCGCCGAGCTCGTCCGCCGCCACCCCGACAACGTGAGCGCCCAGGCCCGCGCCGCTGGCATCGACCGCAAGACATTGCGACTGATCCTCGAACGTCACGGCCTCGGTGGAGCTGACTGACCCGATCCGCGGACCAGCCTCTCAACCGATGTCGACCACAACCGCGCTGACATTGTCCGTCGACCCCGCCGCGAGAGCTTCGTGCACGAGCCCCTCCACCACAGCTCGCGCCGTCCCCTTGCCGAGGCCCAGAGCGATCTCGGTCGGCGACAACCATCCGTGCAGCCCATCCGAGCAAACGAGGTAGCGGTCACCCCGCCGCCACTTGTCCTGCCATATCGTCGCCCGGTCCCAGCCGCTCACGCCGAGCGCCCTGGTGATGACGTGCGAGAGGTGCTTGGGCAGCGCGGCTTCTTCGATGGCCAGCGATGTCCGCAATTCCTCGACCATCGAGTGATCCCGCGTCAGCGCCTCGAGGACTCCACCCCGCCAGCGATATACTCGGCTGTCACCGACGTGACCGACGACGACGCTCGTGCCCACGACCCGCAGCGCGGCGATGGTCGTCCCCATCATCGCCGTCTCGGGGGTCCGCGCCTCGCAGATCGCCCGGTCCGCCAACCGAATCGCCATCTCCAGCGCGTTGGCCTCGGGGCTCAGCTCCGGGTCCGCCAGGAACGGCCAGGTCAGGTCCTTGTCCGCTCGTAGCGCCCGCAGATACGAGCTCATCTCTTCCAGCGCCAGCTGGCTTGCGATCTCGCCTCCGCTGTATCCACCGATCCCATCGGCCACCGCGAACAACATCAGGACGTCGTCGACGATGACGGCGTCTTCATTGTGGGACCGTCGACCAGCTACGCTCGAACACGCCGCGGTCAGACCCTTTCGAACTTCGTGGGATGAAGCAAACGCCATGATGGCTCCTTGTCGTCTTTGCGTTCCGAACCGACGCTCACCCCAATGCCTGTGCATGCCTTGTGCCAGCAGCCTCCAATTGCCCGACCCCGCCACACCGCCGCCTGCCCTTTGTACCTGGGGCAAACCTCCCCAGTCGGACTGGTGCCGCCGAGGCGTCACTCCCCAACACAGTCGATGGTCGGTCCGGTGAAACGGCTGCTCGCCAGGTCGCAGGCCAGCGGCATAGCGGGCCGCAGATTGGTATGCGATCCGAGTCATGTCGCCATGCACTCCATCGACTCGTGGTGCCGATATGCATGGCGACGCACTCAGCCGACGCGTTGAGCTTTCGTCCGCCCCAACGACACGAGTCGCCCGACCAGGGGCCTCGAAGACCATTCAGCGCTTCCTGTTACGGCACGGACTCGCTAAGGTGACGAAATGGTCTCGTCCTTCTCGCGTCGCCTCCTCCGCCTCGTTCCCATCGCCCTCATCGCCCTGCCAGGACTCGGCGCCTGTGACGACGACCCGGGCGACGCGGTCACCGATACGTCCGACCTACCCGACTCAGACACGGCGCCTGACCCCGACGCGACCGACCCTGACGCGACCTCCGACACCGGCCCCGACGTTCCCTACGTTCCGCCCGACCTCGCGGTGCGCCCAGCCCCGGGCACCGTCGTCGCCGGCGTCTCGGTCAAGACCGCCGACCTCGTTGGCGGCCCCAAGGCCGAAGGCCAGCTCGGCGACTTCATCCTCGAGAACAACGTCGCGACCTTCCTGGTCGAAGGTGTCCGCCCCTGCGGCGGCTATCGCCAATACGGTGGTGCGCTCGTCGACGCGGACCTCCAGCCCGGCGGCGAGGACCGCCTGGGCGAGCTCTGGCTCGTCTGGAACCTGTTCGCGTTCCGGCCGGACTCGGCCGAGGTCGTCTCGGACGGCTCTGACGGTCTCGCCGTCGTGCGGGTCACCGGCCGCACCGAGCCCTACGCCTGGATCCAGTCGCTGCTAGGCGGCGTGTTACTCGCCGAACCTCTTGATATTCGAGTTATCTACGAGTACCGCCTCGCCCCCGACACCAACGTGCTCGAGCTCCTGGTCCGCCTCGAGAACGATGGCGCCGCGGCCGCCGACGTCTCGCTGCCCGTCCTCGCCTCGAACCAGGGCGATGGGGCCTTCGCCTTCGCCCCGGGCTCGGGCCTCGACGAGGCCGAAGGCCCGATGGACTGGGTCGGCGCCGTCGGCCTCACCCGCTCCTACGGCTTCATCCCCAACCCGGCCGAGCCACCCGTCGCCCTTTTCCAGGCGACCAACGTGCAGATCGCCCTGCTCCCCCAGATGCTCATCGCCGCCGGTGATACCCGCGAGCTGCGCTTCCACTACGTCGTCACCGATGATGGCACGACCGCCATCGAAGCGACCCGCGCGGCCATCCACGACCTCGACACCCTCACCATCTCAGGCACCGTGCAAGGCGATATCGGCTTCATCGACGAAGAGGTCCCAAGCCACACCAACGGCAAGAGCTGGGTCGCCATCACGCGCGAGACTTCCGTCCTCGCACTCACGCCTATCCGCCCTGACGGCACCTTCTCGGCCGTCGTCCCGGGCACCGACCCGGTCACCGTCCAGGCCTTCGCACCGTCGCGGGGCTCGTCCCCTCAGGTCGATGTCTCGGCCAGCACCACGACCCTCGCCCTGACCCTCCCCGCCCTGGGCGAGCTCATCGTGCGAGTGCGCTCGGACAAGGGCGACATCATCCCGGCTCAGGTCGATGTCTTCCGCGAGAACGCCCCGGACCCCTTCGCCCCCAATGGCCTGCGCTTCGAGCCCGACTGGGGCCGCAGCCGTAGCACGGTCCTGTTCCACACCGACGAGCAGGCCAAAGCCCACCTGCTACCCGGCGAGTATCGTGTCGTCGCCAGCCGCGGCTACTCGTGGGAGCTCGACGAGGCGTCGATCACCGTTGCACCCGGCACGACGCAGACCGTCGACCTCGTGCTGGTCGAAGCCGTCGACACGACCGGATGGGTCGCAGCCGACCTCCATATCCACGCCTTCTGGAGCCCGGACGCCGACGTCCCCTACCCCGTCCGACTACGCCAGGCCGCGGCCAACGATGTGGCTTTGCCGGTCTTCTCCGAGCACACCTATCTCGGCAACGTCGAGCCCTACCGCGCCGAAGCAGGCGTCGACGAGTGGGTCACCCCGGTCCCGGGGCAAGAGGTCTCGACGGTCGAGTACGGCCACTTCAACGCTTATCCTCTGCGCCATGACCCGACCGCCCCGAGCGGCGGCGCCATCTTCGAACACGGTCGCGTCGGCACGGAGCTATTCGACGCCATTCGCGCCCAACACGACGGCGACATCGTCCTGCAGATCAACCACCCGCGTGTATCCTCACCCACTCAGGCCTACTTCAAGGCTGTCGACCTCGACTCGGCAAACCTCATCGCCAACAACCCCGACCGCTGGTTCACCGGCTGGGACCTGCTCGAGGTCTTCAACGAACGATGCCGAGGCGACGCGGGCAACGACGAGACCCTGCAGGACTGGTTCAACCTCAACGACAACGGCATCATGAAGGCGCTCGGCTCCGGCTCCGACTCACACTCGGAGGCCGCGGGGCTTGGCCATCCGCGCTCGTGGATCCCTATCCCCCACTCCGCCGCGAAGGCCGACATCACGGCACTCGTCGCCCCACTTCGCTCCCGCAAAAGCTTCGTGTCGTGTGGTCCTTTCGTCCGCTTCACGACGGCGGACGACCAGCCGACGGGCAGCCTCGTCCCAGCGACCAACGGCAACATCTCCTTCAAGGCACGCGTCGAAGCCCCGACCTGGATCGCCGTCGACCGTGTTCGCCTCCTCGAGAACGGTGTGCCTATCGTCGAGATCGACCTCGCGACCTGGGACCGCCCAACCGACCTGCCGCTGACCGTCCGCTTCGACGGGACGCTCGAAGCCAGCCCGCTCAAAGACGCGTGGTACGTCCTCGAGGTCGTCGGCTCTGGCGGCCTCTGGCCACTCGAGCCCGGCGACGATCCGTATGCGATGACCAACGCCATCCAGGTCGACGCCGAGGGCGACGACAACTGGGTCCCGCCGGCCATCAGCGGCACGACCCGCCCGAAGGCGAACCGCCAGCTCCCCGCCGGCTCGAAGCACCACTACCACGACCACGACGCGGTGCCGGCCGACCTTCCGCTGCCAGCCAAACGCGCCATTCGTGACCGGGCCCATCGCCACGGCCACTCACACGGCCCACACGGGCATCAACACTGATTCCGACGGTGTGTCTCAGCGCTGGTGGTGCGCGTCCAGCGTACGCTTCAGGCCGTCGAGCAGCTCGCCGAGGAGCCCACGAAGCTGGTCTCCCAACGACTCTCCGTCCTTTGTACCCGGCAGGCTGACCGTGAGTCGCTCCAACAGGAGTCGCACCGCTTCGGCCGCCGCCGGGTCGTGTGTCAGGCGCTCCCGCAGCTCGTCGTCGAGCAACGAGCGCGGCGCATTCGGCCGTGCCACATCGGCGGGCGCTCCCTCGACCCTCACCCTCAGGCTCTCGAGCAGCGCCTCAATCCGGTCGACCTGGTCGACCTGGTCGACCTGGTCGGCCGAGTCAATCGGACCGACCTGGTCGTTCTGGTCGCCCACCCTGTCGCGACCATTCAGATCGACGTGGCCGGCTGGGCTTGCAGCCAGTGGCCCACCTGAAACTCGCTGATTCCCTCGATCGTCGAGATGCTTGACCATCGAGGAACGTCCGACCTGCTCGGCCGTGATGCCGGTCAGCAAGACGTCCAGCGTCATCGAAGACGCCGTCGCCCTCACATACACCTCATCCCCCAGCTCGAGCACCACCCAGAACGCCTCCGGCAGGCTCAGCTCGGGACGGTGTATCGAGAACCCCAGGGCCGCTCGCGACAGCCCCGCGATCTCTTTGGCCTCCACCACCTCGATGGTCGCCCCCGGCTGCGCCAGCATCGTGTCCAACATCAGCCCGGCCGCCATCGCCGCGACCGGCGTCGACCCGAACACGTCGGACACCTTGCCGTGCCGCAGGTGGGCCTCGACGACCCGCACCCCCAGCGCCCTCGCTCGCGCACTCTCCGGCAGCGCCCCCAGCCGCGCGTCCGCCGGCACATATCCCGCCAGGAACGCTTCGACCACACGTGTCGAGCCGGTCACACCAGACAGACCAACCGCGCCGCCAACACCGGCCGCACCGTGAACACCGTCAACACGGTCAACACCGTCCCCACCTGCAACACCGTCCCCACCGTCCTGGAGCTCCGCAAAGAGCCACACCTCGCGACCGGGATAGCCCTCCTTGGAGACCGACGTCGGCACTGCACCCCGCCGCAGGGCCGGATTGACGAGCGCCTCACCGGCCACCTGCAGCCGATATCCACGCTCGACCGCGTCGAGGAACAATGCCGCGGGTGTCTCGCCCGGCATGAGCCCGGCCGCTGTGCAACACGCCTTGGCCAGGCCCCGATCGCCCTTGGCCACCGCGACCGAGAAACGTTGCGCGACGCCTTTGACGTCATCTGTAGTCATCATCGTATGTGCCTCAGCTCTTGCGCATGGAGTCAGTGGACGCGGACTGCGTCAGCTTGCCGAGCAACGTCATACACTCGCTCTTGAGCGTCGCGACGGCCTTACGCACCTCGTCGATCGGCCGCCCCGGCCCCGGTGGCATGGCGCGCGACGGCTCTCCCGCGAGCGCCTCGAACGCCGTGAAGAAGTTGTGAAGGTGGGTGGTGTGTCTGTCACCCAACGACGTCAGGCCGCGACCGCACCACACCTGGAACTCGACGAGCGCGACGAGCAGCTCGGCGGCCCCGCGTTGTCGCCCGGTCGCCCGCTCGATCGCCGTCCCGAGGCCCGACTCGAAACGTTTCTGCAGTCCCTTGGTCGCAAGTCCAGCGTGGCAGGCGTCGATGAGGATCTGGATGTGGGTCTCCCGACTCATCGCCTTGCCGACGAGGTCCGAGAACTCGGCCCAGGTGAAGTATGGCCCAACGGCCCCCCGTATGCCGGTGTCTACGCCCGTGACACCCTGCGATTCTTCACTGCTGCCATGCCCCGAGTACGAAACGATCAGGTGGTCGTCTCGCCCCAGCCCCTCGAGCTTCTCCGCAATGGCCTTGCGCATCTGGTCGACGGTGACGTCGAGTGCCGTCGAGGCCTCGAACCCCTTGGATTGCATCACCCCTTGCATCGCGCGCGCGTCATTGAGCGCTCCCGGCAAGTGATTCAACCATCCCAGGTAGTTTCCGACACCGACGTGGACCGAACGCTTCTCGGCGGGTTTGCCGTCGTCGGTCCCGAGCTCGATGAAGCGGCCGAGCTTGAGGCTCGTGGGTGTCTGCTGAAGCGCCCTCGCGTCCGAACGCTTCACGACGTCGCCCGTCTCCGTGACGATGTCCACAGGCTCCTGCTCGCCGTTCTTCGACAGCTCGTTGATGAGCCGTCCGGTCACATCACCAAGCCGCTGGACCTCTCCGTTGAGCTCGAAGGCCGACTCACGCGCATACTCGGACTCGCCGGCCGTGGCCGTGATCGAGCCCATGCTCCCGCTGATGCCCACCTCGGGCGCGTCATCATCACCAGACCCGGCCAGCGGGACCATGAGCCCGCTCAGAGGTCCTCCCGAGAACCACCCGTGCCCAATCTTGACCGAGTCGAGCGTCACGCCCCGGGGCGCCCAATAGCGGTCGGTCCATCGTCGCAGCTTGCCCTCGATGGCGCCTGGTTCGAAGGCGTCGTCGACCGCCGCGCCCGGCGCGGTCTCCGCGATGCGTTGGCGGATCAGCTCGGTGCCTATCGTCCCCATCGCCAGCTCCACGTCGGCCCTGAGCTCCTTGCGGAGCGCCACGAAGTCGTCGGTCGGGTCGACCTTGGCGACGACCTGGGCGGAGAGCCCGAAGCTCTTCTTCGACTTGCCCCAGGGGAGCTCGAAGAACTGGGATTCGACCGGGAACTCAGACAGTTGCCTGGCTTGACCAAGAGAAGCTGTGAGATCTTCCTCGCTCATCCAGTCGAGGTCGAAGCTCACATTCTCTCGGACCTTGGCCCCAATGTCCCCATAGGGTGCCCACTGGAGCCGAAGTCGCTCGGCTGCCATCGCCGGGAACTCGATCTTCAGGGCAGTCTCCGCGATGGACTTGTTGGACGCCTCGGTCTGCACGGCATGGATACGGCCGAGGGCCTTGACGATGACGGCTTCCAGACACTCCGACAACACGTCGCCGGACGAGACCCAGAAGTTCGTGGCGCCGAGGCGCTCGTATTGCTGCGGACTGAGATTCTCCACCTCGATCGACACGGCTCCGCCAGACAGCGGTGGCTTCGCGCGGAAGAACCCGATGGACCGTTCGAACGGTCCACGGTCGACGGCTCCCTCACCGAAGACCAGCGTGAAGCGCTGGGGACCATCGAGGCGCGAAGCGACCTCACCGATATGGAGCTGGTCTATCGTGAGATCCTGGTCGGGGGTGATCGCTTCGACCAAGCTCCCCGACATCAGTGCCTCGCGGAACAGCGCCGAGACTGCGCCTGCTTCCACCTGGCTCTTCGGGGCCTCGAGCAACGCCGTAGCCACGATGTGGCCAAGCCGCTCGGTAGCCTTTCCACCAGCGCCCTTGAGTGAGTCGAACAAGGCTTGATCACAGCCAGTGATCACCACCCGGGCACTCGTCATCACCGTCGAGAACGGGTGTTCCTCGGCGGCCCGCTGCGTTCGCGAGCTCAACTCCAAATGAACGAGCCCATCCTGGAGGTGTGACAATCTCCAACCCCGGCCCTGCCACCCTGTCATCGGCTTCAACGGAGCGACTTCGCTCTTCTTCCCCTCGCCACCCCTCGTGTTCTCGCCCCCGCGTCCGGTCGCCTCGCTCTTCGTCTCCTCCTTGGCCCCGTCGCCTCGCTTCCCAGCAGACCGGCCCCCACCCTTCTTGAGCTGCACGACCTGGGCTCCACCCGCACCGCCGTCTGCGCCGAGCAGCGCCTCGGCCGAGCGCCCCGCGACCACCGCATCGGCGACCGCATCCGCCTGTTGTTCGTACGCATCACCAGTCTGGCCGACACCACCCGGGAGTGACACGCCGCTCTTCTGCTGCACGACGTGCGCCGCTTCATGCGCCGCGGTGTGAAGGTCGGGCGCGGCTGCAAAAGCCACCCTGTCACCGGTCGCATAAGCCTCGGCCCCGATAGCCGCGCTTGCCTCTGCCGCGCGTCCACCGACATGGGCCGACACCCCGCTCACATCATGCGAGCCGAACGAGGCGGCGATGGCATCCAGGTGAGGCAGTGCCCCGCCGCTTCCAGCGACACCGGCCTGGGCGGTCGATTGCACGTCGCCTGTCGTCGCTTCTCCCGAGGTCTTCTTCTGGACCTTGGTGTTGGCCTTCTCCTCGTCTTCTTTCTTCTTGGCCTCGACCGCGTCCTTGACGGCCTTCTTCAAGGCCTCCTTCTTACGTTCGGCGACCGCGGCGTTGGTCTTCTCGTACGGGGACGACTCACCCTTCAAGCCGCCCAGACCTGCCTTCGCCATCTCTTTGGCCAGCGCCGTCTCAGCCACCGTGCAGTATTGGGACTCGACACCTGCAAGTACCTCGAGGCTCAAGCTTTCATACGCGTCGAGGAACTGCGCGTAGGTCATCTCGCTGTAGTCGTCGTGGCCGCGTGTCGTCAGGAACGCTTTGGCGATATAGGCGCGGCTCGGATCGTTGTTGTTGAAGAGGTCGGCCGTGACGCGCTCGTCCTTGTCGCCTTCAGCCATGAGCTTCTTGGCGGTCTTGTGACGCGACCACGCCGCGATCAGCGCTTCTTTGGCTTTGCCGCCCGCAGCCGTGGCGCGCTCGAAGACCCAGGTCCACGCGGTCATCGGTAGCTTCGCGAGGTCGAGTTTGCCACCCACGAGATCTTCGGCCGCGAGCGCCATCTTCGGCAGGTACGCTTCGGGGTCCTCGATGATCGCGGGCAGGTCCTTCATGACCTTGGCGACGGCCCCGAGCCCACCGTTGATCGCGTACTTGCCCCAAGCCTCGTAGTAGTCCTTCCAGCCTTCCTTGTCGCCACCGATGGAGCTCGGCAGGCCGGTCAGGAGCTCCGCCAGACCGGCGGCCTTCATCTCCCCAAAGGCGGTCTCGATCGCCCGGACGGTCTCCTCACCGCCGGCCCACAAGAGGAGTCCGGGTCGGTCCATGATCTTCTTGTCGAAGGCGGTCTCATCGTCCTCCCTGTCTTCCTTTCCGAAGAGGCGTTCGGAGAACTCGACGCCGGCCTCCTTCATGAGGTCATCGAGCTCGGCGCTGAGTGCCCCGATGATGAGGTCCCCCATCCCCTCCATCACATTCATCGAGAGGGTCTCCACCTCGAGCTCGCCGAGCTTCGCCCCGAGGTCTTGGAACATCACCTTTGCGCCGCGCTCGTAGAGCTCGCGCAAGTTCTTCAGGTCCGACAGGTTGGTCGCCGCCCCATTGAAGACCGAGTCGAGCCCTCCATCGATGGCCTTTCGCAGCTCGGCATCGATGTGGTCGTTCCACGGGAATGGCTTGACCGAAGCCGACAGCTTGCCGCCTTCGAAGGCGGGTAGCAGGTCGAGGATGCGCGGTCGGATGACCTCGCCGAGCAGGTGTTCGAAGCTCTTCTTGAGGGCCGCGCCAGCGAGGTTCTTGAGGAAGCCGTCGAGCCCTTCTTTGTGCATGTCGGCGTTGATCGCGTTCTCGGCGATGAGGAGCCCGGCCTGCTGAACGAACCACAACCACCAGGAACCGCCCGGCACGATGAGGTTCGACAAGCCCGTCAAGACGAACTTGGTGCCCGTCGCCGTCCAGCTCCTGAGCTGTGCGTCTTTGGCGTCGAGCTCCTTGTCCTCTTCGGTGACGATCTTGGCGTCGGTCTGCGCCTCCTTGAGCGCAGTCTCGTCGGTCCCACCCAAGGTATCCTTCGACACGTTGATGTTGGCCCCGGCGTTGGCGCCATGCCCGCTGATCTTCTCGCTGTCGGCGTGTTCGCTATGCGCCTCGGCCACACCATCGAGCAGCGACTGCGCCTCGAGGTTGTTGCCGAACACGTCCAGCAGCGCGTCCTTCGTGACCTTGTGCTCTTGCAGGACGGTCATGACGGCCGTGGCGTTCTTCGCTTCGGAGACGAGCCCACTCCCCATGATGAGGAGCAGCTTGGCCTTCACGGCCTCCTCGAGCTCCGTCTTCTGCTTGGTCACGGTCACGCCCGCGACGGCCGCCTTGGCCCACTCGGACATGCCCAGGCGCTTTCGCCGCAGCTTCGCGAGCAACATCGCGAGCGCGACCTTGAGCGTGTCGTCTTTGGCCGAGTCGGCCTTGAGCTTCTGATACTCGGCGAGCTCTAGCGCCATCGTCGACAGGTCGGTGAACTCGCGCAGGAACGCTTCGGGACTGGCACCCGCAATCGCCCGCACGAGCCCGGCCGCGTCGATGCTCAGCGCCTTCAACGCGCGGCCCAGCGCGACGCCATCGCCATCGCTCGCCTTGGCATCGAGGTCGTGGTCGCCAGCGTAGAAGCCAAAGACGTGTTTGCTCGGGTCCTGCTCCTTACGAATCGCCATCTCGATGGCCGTCGTGTAGTACTTTGCGAGGTTGCCGAGCGCCTGGGCCATGGCCTTGGCAATCTCGGGATCACGGGCCAACCGCGAGCGCACGTTCTCCAGGACCACCGGTCCGTCCTGAGCCGGCTTGTCGCCGTCCGTCGTGCTCGTCGTCTTCGGAGCCTCCTGCCAGGACAGGAGGTCGCCTGCCGCCTCGGTGCGCAGCTTGTCGCTCTCGGGTGTGTCGGATGCGATGGTCTCCGTCGCCTTGAACAGCGTGGTCGCCAGCTCCAGCAGTGGGCCCGGCTTCTTCGCGTCGATGAGTGCCCGCTTCCACTTGTGGAAGAGGAACTCGACCTTGGCACGGTTGATCGCGAGCGCCGTGGAGCTCTCGGGCTTCGAGCCCGGCATAGGCTTCTTGCTCTTCGGCTCGAGCCTGAGGATTTCGCGGAGCTTCTCGATCTCGTGCAACTCGAGCGACGCCATGAGCTCATCCAGGAGCTCGTGGTCGGTGCGCAACGCGGTCCAGGCCTCGAAGCTCAGCGCTTCGATCGCGGCAAACAGCGTCGCCTTGGACAGCCCGAAGAGCTGCTGCCGAATGGTCTTGCCCTCGTTCAACCGATCGATGCTGCCGTAGGCCTCGCCTTCGAGGATCGAAACACACGCCTGGAGCTGTGGTCCGGTCAGCTCCTCGGCCATGATCGTTCGGACCTGGCTGTCCTTGGCCACCACCTTGCGTTCTTCGGCGGTGAGCGCCTCGAGCTCGGCCTGGAACGGGGCTGGCGCAAAGAGCTTGAACACCCCACGTGTGCGGTATTTGGCCAGCAGCTTGTCGAGCTTACTGACCTTGCCGGCTCCCAGGATGAGGGCCTGCAGACTCTGGATCTGGACCTCGTCCATGAAGGTGAACCAGCCGGTCCCCTTCGCGGTCGCGAGCATCTTGTCATCCACCGCGAGCTTGGCGAGCGCCGCCCTCAGCTCGGCTTTGAACGCCTCGGCGTGCGCCTTGTGCGCCGCGTGCTTCGCGTCGAGCGCCCCCGGGTACTTCTCAATGAGCGATCGCGTGACCATCTGGATGACGCGCGCCGCGTCCTTGTCGACCCCGGGCACATCGTCGTTCTTTCCGATCCCGTCGCGGTTCGCCATCAGCTCGGCCAGGACCTCGCCGGGCTCCGACTTGCCGTGCAGGAGCTTCTCGAACTCGTCGAACCGTTTGCCCATGACCGACTTCACGGCGCCCATGAGCGGGCCGTTTGCGATGAGCTTGGTGCGCGCGTCGGCCGTGAGCTGTGGCGCCAGGTCGAGCAGCCCCTCGAGGTCATCGCTCTGCGCCGTCTTCAAGACCCGTGCGAGGATGGCCGCGCTCTTGTCCTCGTTGTCGCGCGCCAGCCCCATGGCCATCGCCTGGCTCTTCTGGTGCTTCACACACTCGGCCAGCACCGTCTTGCCAAAGCGCATACGGAAGGCCATGTCGATGGCATCGCGGGTGTCGGCCGACATCGACTCGAGCGACATGAGGATCGTCTGGGTCCGGGTCTCCCACTTCATCAGGGACATCAGCGAGCTCAGCTTGCCTCCGAGCACGAGCGCCTCGAAGATGTCACCCTTCTCGAGCCCGCCCTCCTGCTTGCCGACCTTCGCCAGGAAGCCGGCCGAGCGCTCATCCGCGTTCAAGACGGCATACAGGTTCTCGGCGGCCTGCATCGCGACCCGGTCATCGAAGCCGACCGGCACCTTCATGCCTGGCTTGACGATGGGTGCGTCGCCCGGCTTCTTGCCGAACAGAGCAGCCTGAGCGGCCTCGTCGATCTTCAGGTCGGCGCCACGCGAGTTCTTGTCGGCGAGCCGGACGAGCTCAATCCCGAGGACCTCGTGAAGGGCCTTCGCAAACGAGCCCTGCGGGTCGAGGAAGTTGGTATTGACGTGGTGGGCGTCGCCTTCCATCTCCCAGGCATTGATGATGCTGCGCAGGTGGACGATGAGGTCGACCTGGGTCAGGTACTCGAATGCTCGCAGGATCACCTGCTGCGGGTTCTGGGGCACCCGCCCGGTCGGCGCGACCGCCATGTGATGGCGAACCGCCGGACCGAGCTTCTCGACCTCGGCGAAGATGACCTTCGCCTGAGCGAAGGCCGTTCTCAGGAGCCCGCCGATCGAGGCAGTCTCTTTGAGGCCCTGGTCGGAGAGCTCGTCGAGGGTGACGTGCAGGTCGCTCAGCGTCTCGACGTACGGCAGGTCGTCAACGGTGGCGACACCGAGCACAAGCCGGACCTCGTCCTGGATCCTCTCCGAGAGCCTCAGGAAGTGAGGGCTGAGCCAATAGACCTCACCTGTCGCCTCGATGAAACGATCGAGGAGGTAGTCGACCTTGGCCAGGTCCGGGGGATTGCCAACGAACCCCTGCAACGCCGCGCGGTCGGGCACCGCCACTGTGAGGTACTTCACCCCGGTGATGGCATTGTCGACCAGGACCATGTCCTCGCCCGTCCCGCCCTGGAGCTCGATGGCCCCCTTCATGAGGTCATCGTGGCCCTTCTCGAGCGCGTCCTTGGTGTCCTTGTCCCCGCCGCCCGTGTCGTCCTGAGCGGTGTCGAGGTCGTTCGCGTCGAGCCAGGGCTTGGCCTTCGTGTCTCCCGTCTCTGGTTTCTCGGCGACGGCGGTCTGGGCCTGGGAGTGGTAGCCGATGAGCGGCAGGAAGTGGTCCTTCAGGAAGGACGGGTCCTCCTTCTTCAAGAAGTTCAAGACCCGCTCGGAGCTGCCCACCCGGTCGACGAACGCCGCTAGCTTCGTCGCAATGTCGGTCGGCAGGGGGGCGTTGGGGGTCTTCTCGAAATGGGGCTTCACGAGCTCACGATGGAACCTGAGGATCCGGTTGAGCGTCAGACCCCGGTTCGCGCTCAGCCACCTCTCGTCGACCTTCGGGTCGGCGAGGCTGAGCAGCTCGAGCGACAATCCGAGGTCCTTGTCGGCGAGGCCGACCATCTTGCCCTCGGACTTCTCCTTCATGATGTCCGTGTTCACGGCGTCGACGGGGAGCCCGGTCTCGGGGTCATCGACAGTGAAGTGGTCCGGCTCGAAGCCAAGCGCCCGACCGCTGACGAGCATCTCCTGCGCGATGGCCCCCTTGACGCCCTTCATCGCGCCCAGAAGCTGTTGCAGTCCGACGTTTTTACGCGCGTCCTCGAGCGCGGCTTTGTCCTTGCCCCACTTCTCGACGTAGACACGCACCGCGTCGACCCGCTCGTGGTCGGTGGTCGCCACCTTCATCGTGGCGAGCAGGTCACTCGACGGCCCGAGGTTGTCGGCAGAGACGACCCGGTCGTCGTGTCCCGCGCCCACCTTCTTCATGAGCGCGATGGCCGCCTGCATCAACTCGGGTCGCATCGTGGCCACGTCGGTCAGCATGTCGTCGCCGAGCCAATCGACCAGCGGGCTCACGACCAGGCGCGACTTCAGTTGCCCCTCGACCAGCGCCTTCAGCTCGGCCTTGAAGGTCGCGATGTGCTTCGGCGTTGCCGACACCATGGAGAACTCGAACTTGGCATCGGTGTCGGTGTAGCTCCGCCTTCCAAGCCCCATCTCGACGACCATCCGCAGACGTTGGCGTGGGGTCGCGAACTTCTCCCCAAACCACGGCCAGCGCACCTTTCCAACCCCATCGATGAAGTCCCGCAGCGCCGCGACGGCCTGCTCATAAGCCGTGAGGATCTCGGGCACCTGCGCGTCGAGCACCTCGAACGCCGCCTCCGCCTCGGCGCGCAGGTCGGTGGTCGACTTCGTGTCCTCTGATCCCACCGTCGGGATGGCGATCTTGCCGTCTTTGGCGCCGTCTTTGGCGCCGTCTTTCGCCTCGTCCTTGGCACTCTCGGCCAGCTTGGCGGCCGCCTCTTCCACCTCGCGCGCTTTCACCTCGGTGTGCTCGGCGACGATCGCCTTCTTGAGCGCAACAAAAGCTTCGCCCCACTTGTCCAGCGTCTCCCTCGCCGGCCCACGGAGCCCGATGACCTCGCTTATCCGCCGCTCGAGCGGGACCGCGCCCCGTTCGATCTCGGCCAGCATTGCGACCAGCTCGGCCGACGTCTTTGGGACCGACTCCTTCTTCGTGTCGAGCCCCTCGATCGATATCTTGTCCGTCGAGATAACGATGGGTTCCTTCGTCAGGACCTCCGGGTCCTTCTTCTCGGAGACGACCCCGTCATACGTCGCGTCGAGCCTCGTCCCACCAGCGCTCCCAAGGTCCACCATCGCCACCGACTTCGCGGTCGGCAGGTCCTTCTTGCCGCTACCCGACTTCGGCTCCTGGATGATGGACTCGGGCGACTTCAGGCCCAAACCTGGCCCGTCCGAATCTCCGTCGACCGTTGTCGTGCCTTTGAGCTCCTCATCCTTTGCGAGGCGTTGGCCCTTCTCGAGGATCGTCCTGGCCAGCCGTCGCAGGAGGGGCGCGACCGTGCCAAAGGCATGCATCTCGGTGGGTTGTTCCAAATAGGCGCGCGGCGGCACGCCACCCTTCAGCAGCCTGACCGAGTCGAACATCAGACGCCGCTCGGTCGCGACCCGGATGCTCTCGAGCTCCTCGCTCAAGGAGTCCGCATGGAGCTCACGCCCTTCCAGGGTCTCCTTTGCTACCTGTGCGCCAAAACTCTCGGCCCACATGCGGTAGTCGCCAAGGTGGACCTTCTCGTGCATCTCGGCGAGCGGCCGCGACCAATAGGTGGTCTGCGCCGGGAAGCCTTTGTCGTTGGGGATGAGGTCCGAGAACATCGCCTGGTAGACCCTGGCCATCGTCCCGGCGAACTCCGCCCCCTGCTCGGCCTCCGTCGTTGCGAGCGCGGGTGACGCGTCCTTACGCCCCAGGCTCTGCACGTCCCAGTGCAAGGCGAGATGGAAGACACCCTTGATGCTCGCACGGTTGCCGTCGGGCTTCGCCTGCAGGTCGACGAGGTGGAAGTCCGGGTCGACCGAGCCGAACACTTCGGGCCCGAGCTTGGCATCTTGCGCCTCGGTGACCTTGACCTCGATCTGCGCATCGGGCTGCAGGTATTCGGGCTTGTCCGCCCCGTCTTTGGAGTCGTCGTTCGAGCCCTTCTCCGGCCCACCGCGCGACTTCGTTCCGTCACCCCCGGGGAGCTTGGATAGCGGCGCGTCCTTTTCGTAGTCCGCCGCCGAGACGAGCGTCACCCCCGCCTTGCCGCGAATGAACGCGTCGATGTTCGTGAGCCCCTGGCGCACGAGCGCCCAGGCTATCGCGAGCTGCGAGCCCTCGCCCGGCTGACTCAAGGCGGCCTCGTCGACCAGAGGTGACGTCGCGACCTCCTTCCAGCGCTCGTTCATCGCCTGGACACGCTTCAGGATGCGGTCCGCCGCGGCCCGGTTCTCGTGCAGCAGGGTCGTCGACTCCTTGTTGTCGTGCTTGTGACCCGTGGACTCCATCTCGCTGCCGTTGTGGGTCTCGCTCTGGTCCTGACCGCTCGTCAGGCTCTCGTTGAACCTCAGGCGTCGCGCATAGATGGCCAGGATCTCGAGCTCACGTCGCATCGCGTGAGCCGCGACCGACGCCTCGTCCCCGCCCTTGGACTGCGACTCGCCGAGGGCTTGTTCGGCGACATCGATCAGCGAAGCGGAGTGACAGGCGTCGATGACGATCTCGACCTCGACCCCACGACTACGCAAACGCAGCGCCCAACCGAGGACGACCGCGTGTGGCGTGACCTTGTGATCGACCAGGATGAGGCCTTCCGGCGTGCCATGCCCGGCGAAGTAGAAGAGCACCTCATCGCCCGACTGGGCATCCGCCTCGATGGCCCGCAGGGACTCACCAAACGTCGCCGTGCGCGCGTCGGCCAGCACATCCACCTTGTACTTGCGCGAGGCCAGCGCGGCCTTCATCGACTTGGCGTCATTGATCGCGCCAGGCAGGTCACCTTCGCTCTTTGGATCCGACTTGCTGCCGTCCTCCATCTCGATCGGGTCATAGTCACCCGCGTACACCACAAGCGCCAGCCGACGCCCCGCGCCTTGCTCCTCATCGGTCCCGGGGATCTGCAGTTGTTGCGGGGTCTGCGTCGTCGGCTCTTTGCCCGCCGTCTCGATCCGCCCCTGCTCCACCATGAGCTTGGCGCACTCGCTGACGCTGAGACCCGGATTGTCCTTCATCATCTGCGCGAGCGCGTCGGTGAACGCGCCGACCTTGGGTTTCTCCTTCCCCTTGCCCTTGAGCATGCGCAAGAGCTTGGCGCCGAGCCCCTCCTCGAGTTCCTTCTCCCAGGCGACCTCGTCCTCGGAGGCGCTCGTCGTGATCGCGAGCCCGGCCCCCTTTTCGCCGATGTCGCCGTCAAGCCCATCGATCCCGGCCGAGCTCCCGCCGAGCTCGACGAAGCCCACCTCCTTGGGAACGAAGCCGAGTCCGAAACCCGCGACCGCGTCGTCGGCCTTCTTGTCGACGTGACGCGATGCGGCCCCCTGCTTCAGCATCTTCCCCGCGTCGGGCCGCGCGAATATGACCTTGAACACGGTGACCGCGAGCTGCTCGAGGTACTCGTGCACGATGACATGGTCCTCGGCCGTGTACCGTTCCCCGACCTGATTCATCGGGACGAGCTGGCCCTTCACGAAGGTCGACACGGCCGTGGTCGACCCGTCGTGCAGCTTCGCATCGAGGTTGGGGAACAGGACGTCGTTGACCGAGACGGCGCTCCACGCCCCCTCGCCCACGAGCGACCACGTTGGTGCACCGACCTCGGTCGCCTCGACCTGATGGCTCGTGGACGCCCCCGCCATCGCCTCCTTGAAGAACGGGGTCGCCAGCCCATCGGCCATCGCACCCGAAGGCGCCTTTCCATCGGCCCCCCTCGCGAGCGTCTGGCCGAACTCGAACAACGCCTCGTCGAGCGCGAATCGAAGCTGCCCTTCGAGCTGGGCCGGGGTGACTTCACCTGCCGACTTGCCCTCGTCATCTGCGGTCTCGTTTACCGGTCGGGGCGTCGCGCGCGCCCTCACCGCGATGCTCGGCAACAGGTACCCCGAGAGCGGAGCGTTGCTCGGCTGGGTCGCCTCCAGGGACACCTCGACCGGCTCCTCGACGACCGGCGTCTTGTCGCCCTGTTCGTCTTTGTCCTCGTCCTCCTCCTTCTTCTCCTGCAGCGCCACTGACTGGGCCGCGCCGTCAGCCCCCTGCGTATCGAGCAGGCTCTCGGCCGACTCACCGGCCACGACCGCATCGGCGACCGCGTCCGCATGTTGTTCGAGCGCGTCGCCCGTCTGTCCAATCCCACCGTCGACGGCGACACCCCGTCGCTGCTGGACGACGTGCGCCGCCTCGTGTGCCGCCGTGTGCAGGTCGGGGGCCTTGCCAAACGCGACGTGCTCGCCGCTGGCATAGGCGTTCGCCCCGAGACCGGCCGCCGCCTCCTTTGCGGCGCCATCCTGATGTGCCACGACCCCGCTCAGGTCGTGCCCACCAAAGGCCGCCTGCAGCTCGTGTTGATAGGGCATCGTCGAGCCGCCACCCGACAATCCCTGACCGGCCAGCGCCTTGGCGTCGCCCTGGTCGCGGGCCCCGCCCTGCGTCTCGTCGTCGTCGAGGAGCCCCTTGAGGACGCCCGGACTACACTCGATTCCCGCCGCGTCGAAGGTCTTCTTCAGCCGGCTCCCGCCCCACTCGTTGCGGCGATACCAGGCGCTCGCGTAGGTATTCGCCGGATACCCCGACTCACGGACGACCTCGTGCAGGTCCCCCTTGTTGAGGCTCATCTCGAACACGTCTTCGATGGCCCGCCGGTCACCTTCGCCTGCGAATCCGGCCAGCAGGTTCTTGGCGAGATTGCCACGCACCGGTGCTGGCGCCTTCAGGTGCTCACCGAGGTGCACCGCTTTTCGGGCATACTCGTCGGCGTTCCACCACTTCTCGGCCGCCGACAGCGGGTTCTTCATGAAGTCGATGAAGCTGACGAACCAGCCCGGCAGGTACTCCTTGATCTTGTCCCAATTGGCCGACACGTAGTCGCGAATCTTGCACCAATCCGCATACATCTTCGACAGGTCGCCCTTCATCCACTTCCACGCCAGGCACAAGACGAGCCCGACCGGCCCGAAGACCAGCGACCCCAGGATGTGCCCGAGCTGCGTCATGATATTGCCGACAGCTGCCATCACCGACCCGATATCGGCGGCCTCCTTGCCGTCCTTCTCGAGCCCCTCCATGTTGTCGGCTTCCTCTTTCTCCTTCTTCTTCTTGAGCTCCTCACCCGACTCCATCTTGGGCAGGCCCTGCGCCCCACCCATCGCGGGTGCCGCGCGCTCCTGCCCGAACGACTCGGCCTCCGCCTTCGAGTTCACCTGCGCCATGTTCTGACGCGGCGCCCCCGACACACTCGCCGGTTGCCTGTCGCCGTTGTTCTTGGGCGCCTCGGGCTGGTCTCCGAACTTGTAGGTGCTGCCCCACTGATAGTTGAACACCTCGCCGAGGTCGTAGGTGTAAGCGTCCCAGCTCTTCTCCCACTCGTAGCTGAAGAGCGAAGCCTTGGCGTACGGCTGCGCCTTGAGTGTCACACTCGGTGCAAACGAGAGCCCGACTCCGAGCTCGCCCCAGTACTTGCCCTGGCTGCCCGCGATCTTGCCCTTGGCCTTCACCATCGCGTCGCCGGCCAGCTCGGCCGTGCCCTTGATGCCGATAGCCGCCGACGCCACGAGCACCGACAGCCGCGCGTCGAGATACCCCATCGCGCCGGCTTTCAGGCGCAGGCCCCAGTCGATCTCCGCCTCGGCCTGGAAGTCCGGCACATTCATCTGACGTGGGCGGAAGTTCTGCACCCCGACCGACGCCGAGAGTGTCATCGGCAACGACGACAACCCGAAATATGCACGCGCGCCGAACCCGAAGCCGGCGATCCCAGCGACCGGGATGCTGATGTCCGGGATGAGCGGGAACTTCATCTCGAACAGGTCCCGCGCCGGCATCATCTCCTTCTTCTGCATGACCAGGTTGCCGCCGAGCACCGGGTCGAGCGTCTGGTCCATCTCGGCCGTGAGCTGGCCACCGAGATAAGGCGTGATGTTGTAGTCGACCGTTCCACGCGCGTTCCAGGTGTCGTCCTCACGATACTCGAGGTCGAGGCGCCCCTTGAGCTTTCGCCCCTTCTCCTTGTCCTCCTTCAGCATCTCCATCTCGACGAAGCCCTTGCCGGCGTACGTCGTCGTCGGCCCGAGCGCGTTCATCGTGATGTAGTCGAAGCCACCCTTGAGCCTCAGCGCCGGAACCCTGAATCGCCCATTGCTGCCCTTGGCGTAGGTCAGCTTGTTGTGGGCCATCTTGGCCTCGATGGTGAGGCCCTTGTCGACGATGATCCAAGGGTTCGCCGCCGGCCCGAGCTTCAGCTCTCGCAGGAGCACGGCCGACCCCTCGAGCCGCTCGAGCTCGGGTGTCTCGGCGTTGAAGTCACCCTCGGCTTTGATCTGCACGAGCTTGCCCTGCTCGTCATCGAAGCGCCCGATGAGCTTGCCACCCAGGCGCTTGAGCTCGTTCTCTTTGATCTCGGTCATGCCGCCCGAGCCCTTCTCGAGGACGATCTTGTTTTTGCCCATGGCAAACTCCAGATCGCTCTCCAGTCGGATATCCCCACGCCCCGAGAATACACCCCGAGTATTGTCATAATGACCCGAGGCGAATCCCGAGACCCGCAGCGGCTGCGGCTTTGCGTTCGTATTCTCGAGCCGGAACGCGAGCTCGCCACCGACCTCCTTGACCTCGTTACGCTCTACCACGATGAACGCCGTGTACCCACTCGTCGGCATCAACGAGAAGGCGAATCCTCCGCTGCGATACAGTTCCTTTTCGCCGAGCAGGCGGCAATTGCCACGCGCGTCGACGAAGCCCGGGTCGTTCTCGTTCTCGGCGGCCTGATACCGCACCCAGCAACCAAACCCCAGGAAGTCTTTACCCTTCTCGGTGACCTTGCCGTTGAGTGTACCCTCGACCGACACGAAGCGGTTCTTCGTGACCTGGATGTCGATCCCGGTCCCGCCCTGGATCGAGAACGCGTAATTGCCAGCCGTTCCGACCTGGATATTGCCATCGACGTTGGCGGTCGCCCGCCCGTCGAATTCCCACTTGTCGCTCGTCTTGACGGCGTGTCCGCTCAAGGTGGCGCGGACATTGCCGTTCATGCCGCCCTTCTTCTTCGTGCGCTGGCGGGCGACGAGCCCGATCTCGCCGTGCATCTCTTTGAACGAGGACTGCTCCAGCACAATCGAGAACCCGCTCGCGGGCTGCAGGAAGAAGCTGTAATTGTAGGCCGTGAAGCCGAGGTCGTGTTCCTTGACGACCGTGGCCACCGCACTCCCCGAGAAGTTCGGCTTGTCGCCACCCGTGTACTCGCCCGACAGCTCGAGGAAGGCGAACATGCCATCCTTGGGTGTCGAGGCCCCGAGCTTCAGGTCGCCCCGGATGAAGGCAAGCCCGCTGTTCTCGATCCGACCCGTGATGTTGCTGCCACCCTCGAGCGTGAAGGTGTACTGGCCGACCGTACCCAGCGTCAGCCGTGACAGGACCCTCAGCTCACCGGCCGCATTGACCCCGGCTTCAGCGTTCCGGAAGTCGTAGGCGACCGTGAAGTCGCCCTCGGCGAAGCGCTCCTTGCCGCGCAGGATGTCGAGGCCGACCGCCCCATCGAAGGTCGTGAGCTGGTTGTTCTCGAGCCCGAGGCTGGCGCTTGTCTTCGTGTTGAGCTCGACCGCATAGAGGTCCTTGCCCATCTGGCGCTGGCCAAGACGAATCGGGCTCAGGACCGCGAAGTCAGCCTGACCCGAGAACTCGGAGCCGCCGGCATAGTCCACTGCGACATCCAGCCTGGCCTTCTTCTGGCCCTTCTCTTTGGCGAAGAGCTCGACCGTCAGCGCCGCGCTCGTCACGGCGTTCTGGGCCATCTGCCCGTCGCCATGCGTGCCCGTGCCGAGCACCATGTCGAAGCGCCCCGCCTTGCCAAGTGCAATCTCTCTGATGACTTCGAGGTGCACTCCACCCGTGAAGCCCGACGCCTGCCCAAAGATGTATTGCCCCGTGACATTGCCCTTGGCGCAGGCCTGCTTGCCTCGCCGGAGCTGCATCTTGATGTCGACATCGACCGGCTGCAGCACGTTGGCCGCGACCCCGATGGCCACCTGCGAGTCCTTCTCGAAAACGAGCGACCAGCTCCCGAGCGACTTCTCGTCGGGCGCCGTCTCGGCCCCGATGACCAGGTCACTCGTCAATCGGAAGTGCCCATTCAGGTCATAGATGTCACTCTCCAGGTTCCAACGCCCATCGAGCGTCGCCTCGGCCTGCTCCTTACCTTTATAATGAACGAGCCCCTTGAGCGCGACGGCCGCCTCCTTGAAGACGTTCTTGTCGATCCGCCCACTCACCCGCGAGCCCCTGGCGAGCTCGACCCTCAAGGTCGGTGGCAGGCTGCCCCGGTCACCCGCCTTGGGCCACCCGACGGTGCGCTTCAGTTCGAGGTCGAGGTCACCCGAGAACAGCTCCTCGTCGATGAGGTAGTCGGCGTTCGTGAGCGAGCCCTCGAGCAACGGTGAGTCGCCCTCTCGCAGCTGGACCGCGATGTCGCCGCCGACCCGGACGAGGCGGTTCTGCCGCACCTCGACCTCGAGGTTCGTGACATCTTTGACCAGCGCAATCGAGTAGTTGCTCTCGCCCAGCCGCTTCTCGATGTCTTTTTTGAGCGTGAGTGTCCCGAGGAAGTCGAGCAGCCCCGTCTTGAAGTCGAAGACCGCCTCCTTGCAGTCGCCTTCGAGGAAGAGCTCCCCTTCTCGCCAATACTCGACCTTCAGCTTCAACGTGAAGACGTCGAGCGCGCCCTCGGTCATCGTTGTCTCGAATTTCGAGCCTTCTTTGATGACGACCTTGTCCCCGTCTTCCCCGACCCGGACCTCCAGGTCGGTCTTCAGCTCGGCGTTGACCTTGCCCGAGACCTTCTTGGTCTTGGGGTTGTACTTGCCCTCGACATGCCCCTGCAGCGAGAAGGCCGAGACGTTCTCGGTGGCGTTCACATCGAGCAGGAGGTCGAGCTTGCCTTCGGCCTTCGCGAGCTCGCTGCGCACAATCGCCACGTCGAGGTGGCCGCCTTCCAGAACGGTCAGCGCCCCAAAGCCATCGAGGTCCTCACGCCAGGAGCGCAGCACCTTGGCCGTGCCTTGGAGGTCGCCCAGGTTCGTGTCGAAGTCGAAGCGCCCCGACACCTTGCCACCGATGAGCCCCGCCTCCTCACCTTCGCCCTGCGTGATCTCGAAGCCGACCCCCGTCGCCTCGATGAACCTGGGCTCGCTGTTCTCGACCAGGAACTCGAAGTGACCCGGCTCAGGCAATAGATAGAGCGGCCCGGCCGCGAAGTCCGGCAGGCCGAAGCGTTCACGCAGGTCGAAACGCCCGCCCGCATTCACCCCGCCGCCCGGCACCCACGAGAAGTGGATCCCACCGTCGCCGAGCAGCTTGTCCTTGTGGCGCGCGTCGAAAGCGACGCCTCCCAACGTCTTGACCAGCTTGCTCTTCTCGACGATGGCCGTGGCCCCCGCCCCTTCGTGGATGACCGCGTGAAATCCCGTGTCGCGCCCGAACTGGATGTCGCGGATCGAGCGCAGGTCGGCCGTCGCCCAGAGCTCCTCCTCTTTGACCTTGTAGACCGCGTCGAGGCAGCTCAGCTCGAAGGTCGGCTCGCCCTGGAACGGGAACGTCGCACGGGCCTTGCCGTGGATCTCGGTGAAGTCATTGTCGACCACATAGGCCGTGACCTCGGCCTGGTCGAGCGTGATGCCCGTGTCGCCCATCGGTAATTGGCGCGCGAGCTCGACCCGCCCAAACCCGTTCCAGAGGTTCTCCTCGATGTTCCAGGTGCCATCGACCGTGCCGACCACCCAGGGGTGATGGAGCTCGGCATGGAAGGTCGCAGGATCCCACTCGCCCTCCTCGTACTTGACGTGGACATGGGTCTCTTCGAGCGTCACATCGGCCAGCAGCTCGACACTCTCGAACTGCTCCAGCTCGGCCTCGAAGCTCCACTTACCCTCGCCCTCCTTCCAGTGGTACTTCGCGTCGGCGACACACCGGAACTTATCGAACAGGCGCACTTTTATCGCGCCATAGACCCACCACTCCTCGGGCGTGAAGCAGCCCGTCAGCTCGATCTCCTCGAGCACGACGCCCGGCACGATCTCGAGCTCCTCGCGCCGCGCGAGTGTCAGTCGACCACCCCACTTGCCATCGACATAGCAGGCCTCGAGCGTCGCTTCGCCGACCCCATGCACCTGCACGGTCATGGCCCCGTGCGCATTGATCGAGCCGCTCTTCTCGACCCGCACATGCAGGAGCCCGTCTTTGACCGTGACCATGTCGGACACGAAGACCTTGTCGGCCGTGACCGTGAACATGCCCCAGACACCTTCGGGGCCGATGACGAGATCGACGAGCGCCCGGATATTGTCGGCGACGTTGACCTGGATCCCCCGCAGCTCGGCGCCGATCCGCCCGTCCTCGAAGACCCGCAAGGTCGTGTTCGCGACCTGGATGTAGTTGCCCAGGCTCACACCACAGCTGATCTCACCGCCGAGCACCCGCAGGTTCGCGTCGAAACGAAGCGTCGCCTTCTTGAAGACGAGGGCTGCAAACGGCGACGGGTTCTGCTGGAAGACGACCTCGACCTCACCGTCCGCCTGAGCCTCGGGGACCTCCACCTTGATGCGATGACCCGCCAGGTGCAGCTCGACATTCTTCTGTCCGGCCGTGACCTTACGCTCGGGCAGCTCGCGCATCGGCTCGAAGCTCTCGTGCGCGAGGTCGGGCTCGGGGCAGGCTTCGCAGTCCTCGGTTCCGGGGACTGGATCGGGATCTGGGGGGTCGGGCACCGGGGGAACTGGATCGGGGTCGGGCACTGGAACAGGATCATCGGGGTCGTCGTGACCCTTCGGCGGATTCTTCTTCTTCGCCATCTCCTTAGGGCCGCAGCGCTGGAGCGCGTCATCCTCTCCGACCTGAGCGCCCGCCGAGACCACCTCCGTGCCCGCCACGTCGGCCCCCGCCGTGACGACCTCCCCGACCTTGGCGACCGCCTGCACTACGGCATCGGCCGACGCTGTTCCAACATCGTTGGCGCTGTCCGAAACGCCCTGGCCCGGTGGGGGCGCTGCTTCTAGCGCCCGCTCGTGTAGGGGTGCTGCTTGCTGCGCCAGGCGCTCGGCTACCCGCTCGGCTTCGGCTTCCAACGCCGGGTCGACGTCGATGCCTGGCTCGACCGCCCCATGGGCCTGCTGCCAGACATGGGTGAGCTCATGCAACAAGAGCTCGAGGCCAGCCGGCTCGTCTGGCCGGAAGGCGCCCGACCGGAAGACGAGGTCGGTCCCGAGCGCAAAGGCCTCGGCCTCGAGCTCACGGCACAGGTCGTCGGCCGCATGGTCATCGTGGACCCGCAGCGCCTCGAGGTCGAGCGCGCGCCCGGCTTCGGACAGGCGTGCCCGCAGCCCGTCCTTGAGTGTCTGCGACAAAGGCCGGCCTGACCCCAGGCGGTCGCGCACCTCGTCGGGGCTCGGTGCGACGGTCAGTCCACCGCCCGACAAGGCCCGCCGCTGCAAGGCATAGACACCTGGTTGGACGGTCGGCGCGATCGCGACGGCGATCATATCGACCCGTGGTCGCCAGCTCTGGTCGGCGAAGATGTTCTTGAACGAGCCGCGCACCAGAGGGGTCGGTCGCACACGCCCTGGAGCGCCCGATACAGATCGTTCGTCGGCCGCTGGTCCAACCGACACAGCGCGCGAAGGAGCGACCCGCGGCGCATCGAAACGGGCGCGCCCGGCACTCTGGCTCTGCTCCAAAGAGCTCGGCCCGACGGTCGCCAACCGAGACGCCATCGCCCCCACGTCGGGCAACTTCAGGTCGAGGACGACCGGGTCATTCGACAAGCGGATACGCGAGGTCAAGCCAAGCGCCTCTACGAGCCGGCTCAACAAGGCCCTCGCGCCGCTCGCGGAGTCATTGCCGTCGACCTCTGGATTCCCGACATCGGCCAGGATCCGAAGCGCCAGAGCTCTCGCGTCCTCGAGCTCGAGGCCAAGCGCACGTTCAGCGTAAAGCGCCGCCACGAGCTGATCGTCCTGCGCAAACGCTTCGGGCCCACCGGCTGCTTCGACGTGCTGCAAGGCGCGGACGAGGTCACCGTCGAGCACAGCCTCGAGCATCGCCTCGAATAAGCTCGACCGAAGCAGCTGAGCGTCGGGGCGGCTCGCCTCCATATGTGCCGGGGATCGTCGTGACGGCATTGCAGCTACCTGGGAGGCGCAGTCGCCTCTGTGATCTCGGGGCGCACCCGCGAACGCCCAGACCGCAACAAAGGCGCGATCTGAGTCGCAGCGACCACGCCCTTGGAGCCCGACGATCGCCGTTGGAACCCTCCTGGACCACCCGATTCGGTCGGACGTAAGAACGGTGTAAGACCCGCCCCGGCGAAAAGCCGACGCCCCCGCCACAAACCAGAGAACCACAACCCATCGGCTTACAAGGACTTTTCACCCCACAAACACCACGTCGGGAATGCGGCGCCCAACCGTGTCATTGTGCCCCCACCACCGGCTCCCGGAGACCCATCGCATGGACCGTCCAACCTGCGCCGCCGCCGTCCTCGTGGCCCTGGCACTGACCACCTCCGTCTCACCGACCCACGCAGGTGAGCGCTGCCAGCCACCCGACCACCTGGGCAACGTCACTTGTGAGGTTGGGATCCCGAGCGACCGCCTCGAGCCGATCACCTCGCAACAGGCGATGTCGCAGTGGTGCTGGGCGGCGTCGATCTCGATGATCTTCGGCTACCACGGCCACGCCCTCCCGCAGGAACGTATCGTCCAGTCCGTCTTCGGCCAGCTCGTCGACCTGCCCGCCATGAACGGCATGGTGATGTCGCGCTCGCTCGCCCGCCCCTGGACCGACGCCAAAGGCCGCCCCTTCCAGGCGAAGGTCCGCGTCTTCGACGTCCACGCCGGCCAGTTCGAGGTCGACACCAATACGATCATCGCCGAGCTCCGAGAGGAGCGCCCGCTTCTCGTCGGCACGGTCGGCCATGCCATGGTCATGACCGCCATGCGCTACGTGCGGTCGCCGTGGGGACAGCTCCAGGTCATCGGCGCGACCGTGCGCGACCCCTGGCCGGGACGTGGTCGTCGCGACCTGCAATGGCACGAGATGCAGCCCCAATACCTCGCGACCGTCGACCTCGGAAAGAAGCGACCGACCGAAGCTCGGCCCCTGACGACGGACCCTGAGACCCCGCTGCGCCCGGGTCCGGTCACCGTCCCGACCACGCGGCCGACCCCTGCGGACATGCAGTGCATCCAGAGCTGCAGCCTGCATTCGCGCCAATGTCAGGCGTCGCTCCCCACGCTCGACGTGTGTGTGCGGGCCGCCGTCGACGCCTGCGTCAACTCGTGCACCTACGATTATGGCTACCCACCGATGGCCTGCCAGCAGCAATGCCATCCCCACAACGGCATCAATCGACGATGGCAGGGCGAGTGCGAAGGCTATCTGTCCATGGCCGTGACATCGTGCCGCGACGGCGAGTCGCAGTGCCTCGCGCGCTGCGACTGACGACGACTGTGTGCCCTGGGCAGGGCAAGCCCTGCCCCTACATTGGCGTGACCGTCGGGATGCAACAGCTGTGACTTCGCGTTAGGCTCGCCCACCATGCACCTCGAACTGCACACCCTCGACGCTGTCAAAGCCCACCTCGCAGCGGGCCTGCCCACCGACCACCTGCTTTTGCAGAATCTCGATCTTCGAGATTTTCCGCCGTTCGCCGGACTCCCATCGTTTGCGGGCATGACCTTTCTCGGCTGCACCCTGGACCCCCACGTCCTGCTGCAAGCCGTCTCCACGGGCGCCCTGGTCTTTCCAGCCCTCCCCGCCCTGCCGTTTCTGCCTTATCGCGCGTCGCTCTACACCGTCGACGAGCTCATGCGCGGCTACGACCCGGCCAAGCCGCGGTCCTTCTTCGAGCAGACGACCGATGCGGCGATCTACGACTTCTATGTGCGCCACCACAAAGCCGACCACGCCTCTATCCTCGACGCGCTCGCTCAGCGGATGCACGACCACGCCATCGACGACGCTTTGTCCGACTTCCTCGGACGCGGCCCGGACCGCCAGCGGGTCGTCGCCATCATGGGTGGCCACGGCCTCGGCCGCGACACCGCGGCCTATCGCGACGTCGCCCACCTCGCCGCCGACCTGGCTGCTCGTGGCTACCTCATGGCGTCCGGCGGTGGACCCGGCGCCATGGAAGCCACCCACCTCGGCGCCTGGTTCAGCCAGCGCAAAGACCTGCTCGACCAGGCCCTCACCGTCCTCACGACGGCCCCGACCTACAAAGACCCACGCTGGTTCGACAGCGCCTACGCCGCGCGCGCCATCACCCCATGCGCCACCCACAGCCTCGCCATCCCGACCTGGTTCTATGGCCACGAGCCGACCAACCTGTTCGCGACCCACGTCGCCAAGTACTTCTCCAACAGCCTGCGCGAAGACGGCCTCCTCATGATCGCCCACCACGGCGTCATCTATGCGCGCGGCATGGCCGGCACGGTGCAGGAGGTCTTCATGGACGCCTGCCAAAACCACTACGGCACCCCCGGAATCATCAGCCCGATGGTCTTTCTCGACCGCGACTACTGGACTCAGTCCCTGCCCGCCGTCCAGCTCGTCAAAGCGCTCGCGAACCAACGTCCCTACGCGGCCCTCATCCACGTCACGGACGACCCGGCCGACGCCATCCGCTTCATCGTGGACCACCCACCGCGCCCGGCCTGATGACCACTCTCACAGCTGTCGCGACACCGTCCCGATGATGACCGGCACAGGCGGGACCACCTCCAACATGCGGCCAAATGCCCGCACCTCAGGCGTATCGTTGACGAGCAGCTCGGCCGCCCAACGCGCGCTCAGGACCTGATAAGCGAGCTGCACCGTCACCCGTTTGGCACTCTCGGCAACAGGCATATTCAGCCGCACCGTGTCGCCACCCGCTACGAAGTCATCGTCCCCATCCACCCCGACCGGACTCGTCCGCGCAGCTTCGAATCCATCCGGCGACCACCCGCGTGGCAGGAGCCGGTTGTCCTTGAGATAGGACACCGCCGACATGAGCCCGATGTTCGGCTGGCCCTTGGCATCGCCGAGCACCGTCTCCCACACCTGCACCGTGTCGGCTCCGCTCACCTCCTCGCGATGCGCGAGCACGGGGCCACCCGCTTTCTCCGACAGCAGCGGCGCCCGGTCCGCACCTACAATCCGTCCCTGCGAATCCCAACCACCGACCTCGACCAGGCTCACCCCAGCCGCGTCTTCGACCTGCACTCTCAGCCAGAACCGCCGGCTCGGATAGCCGCTCGGGAACTTGTGGCCGGCCAGGTTGTCGACACGCACCTCGCCGACCAGCCGCCCATTGGTCACTGCCAGTCCGCTCAACGTAAGTGTCGCGGTGGTGGTCTCCAGTTGTGCCCGGGCGAGCGAGATCGTGGCATCGAAAGCGGCGTCAGGGGCGCTCGGCAGGAGCTCGTCGCGGAAGCGCTTCAATATCTCGGGAATCAAGGTATTCCCACCGACGAAGAGGTGTCGGCCGTAGGGGCTGCGCGGGGAGACCTGTGGGAAGTCGCCACCGGGCGGGCGCCGGGCGATCCGCGTCGAGATGAGCTGGCCGTCCGCGTCGCGGGTCGGCATGTGGCAGTCCTGACAGGTCACGAGCTCCGGTCCCGGGGCCGCGAAGGCCGAGTTGCGCCACTCGAGGTACGGGGTCTGCTCTGGGAAGTCAGGCGCGTCGTCCGGATCGAGGTCGAGCGAGTGGGTGATGAGGGTGTGGCACGACCCACAGAGCGCGCTGTCCACCACATGCGCACCCTGGGTCGGCGTGAGCCCGGTATGGTTCACCATGGGGTTCGTAAACGGGCTGGCGTGTGGCCCGTAGAGCGCCAGGTCGTCATTGTAGACCTGCTGGCCCGACCACGTCTCGGCTTCACCCAGCCGCTCGGACGCGATGCCGTGGCAGGCCGTGCAGCTCACCCCGTCGGCCCCGAGCAGACCGCGTCGGGTCGGGCTCGCGAGGTCGTCCACGCGGGCGAGCGCACCGTCCTTCCGGGCGTCGAGCGTCGCGAGCGGGGCGTGACAGGTCAGACACTTTCCCTCGATGGCGGAGGCATACTCGGGGAGGCGCGCTCTCTCTGCCGAGAGGGTCGCCCTAAAGAACGGGTCACGCGCCGAGTTGGCCTTCATCGAGCTCTGCCACAACGCGATGGGCGAGATGTCGCGCCCGGCCGAGTCGCGCATCGCCGTCGCACCCGGGTCGACCGTGTGGCAGGTCGCGCACACGGCGCTCGTCGTGGTGAGGCCAACGTTGACGGACCCGGCGGCGATGACGTGAAACGGTTCGGCGTTCAATGAAACATCGTCGCCGTCGACGACGGTCGTGTCCTCTGCCCCCGCCGCGTCGTCCCGGTCCGACACGTCGCCCGGCGTCGGCTCAGTGTCACGGTCGCCTCGGCCGTGCTGCGACTCGCCAGGACAACCCAAAGCCGTGCCAGCGGTGAGGATGACAATCACAAGAGGAGGTTTCATAGTATGCCTGCGCGGCTGACCGTGCCTTGACGGCGCACATGTGGCCGGACAGGACGCGGGGTCGAGGCGATACTCGAGCAACATCCGGGCCAACACACCAGACATGGCGAGCGCAGTCGAAAGAGCCCTGAGTCCAGCCCCCATCCAAGCCGCGGGCTCTCCCTCCCCGGTGGGTGTTGGCAATAGGTTTGGCCCTCTGTTTCACCCGGATGAAACAGTGCTGATCGGCTCGCGCCCACGTTCGATGCTCACCGCGTGAATCCCGTAGGGTCCAGCGCCGTCAGCGGTCCACTTCGTTTCGCCCCCTGGAGACCCTATGTCACCCTTTGCTTCTAACACTCTTGCCCCGCGCCATTTCCCGCGCGTCTTGCGCCATCTCCCACTCATCGCGCTCGTCGCAGCGGGTTGTGAGGGCGCGGCCGGTCGCAACTCCTTGATACGCACTTCGCCCGTGGGCCCGGGCGCCCAGTGTGAGCTCGGTGGGATCCGCATCGATTCCGGCTTCGACCACAATCGCGACGGCGAGCTCGACCCGAACGAGGTCACCGACACCCAACACGTCTGCAATATCCAGGCGGACGGGCGCCAGTCTCTGGTCAGGGTCGTCGCCATCCCGCCCGGGGCGTCGGGCCCTTGCGGGCTCAGCGACGGCTCACGTGTCCTCTCGGGCATCGACACCAACGACGACGGCACGTTGGGCGATGACGAGGTCACCGCCCAGGCCATCATCTGCAGCGGTGAGGATGGCGACTCCACCCTCATCCGCGCGGAGCAGGTCGCGCCCGACCCGGAAGGTGAGTGCTTCTTTGGCGGCATCAAGCTCACCTCGGGGCTCGACGTCGACGGCGACGGGACCCTCGACACCGATGAGATCGACGACACGAGCTTCGTCTGCTCGGTCCACGTCAACGAGAACATGACCCTCGTCGAGCAGGCGCTCGAGGCGCCCGGCGTCAACTGCGAGAACGGCGGCATCAAGTGGACCGTCGGCTACGACGCGGACGGCGACAAGGTGCTGGACCCCGAAGAGGCCGGCCCGCCGGGCTACGTCTGCAGCCAGATCACCGTCGTCGATGGCATCACTACCCTGCTCGATGTGGCCGACGCAACGGGCAACCAGTGTGCCTTCGGCGGCTACGTCTTCCGCTCGGGACCCGACACCAACAGCAACGCGACCCTCGACGCCCCCGAGGTCGCCGACACCGCCGTCGTCTGCAACGGCAACAACGGCCTCAACAGCGTCGTCAATCAGGTCGCAGCCGGCAACCAGTGCGGTGTCGACGGCGGCTGGGTCGTGACCTCCGGCCTCGACACCAACCGCAATGGCGCTCTCGATACGACCGAAATCCAGACGACCGGCCTCGTGTGCAACGGCCGCAACGGCACCGTCGCGGTCGACGGCAAGAGCTCGCTCATCCGCATGCGCGACACCGTCAACGAGTGCAACCCGACGGCCGGCTTCATCCTCGAGATCGGCCTCGACGACAACATGAACAACGTGCTCGACCCGGGTGAGGTCGACGACTGGGACGTCGTCTGCGACGGCTTCGACGGCCTCGACAGCGTGGTGCGTGTGACCGAGGACCTCACCTTCTGCGACTACGGCGGTGTCCTCGTCGAGACCGGCCTCGACGAGAACTTCAACGGCGTGCTCGACACCCTCGAGGTGGCCAACATCTCGTACATCTGCGACGGCGCCCAGGGCTTCTCCGGCCTCGTGGACGTGGAGCCGGCTGGTGTCGCGTGCCCCATCGACGGCGTCTACTTCCTCACGGGTCTCGACCTCGACGAGGACGGGTTCCTCGACGAGGAAGAGATCGACAACGAGCTGCTCGTTTGTTGGTGAGCGTGAGCGTGAACGGCCGCCGGGTGATGGGCGACGCGCCGCGACGCTCAACACCCGGCGCCCCTTTTGCCGAGCCTTTACGCGCGAACGCACCGGGCGAACGTATTCTCCGAGCCATCACCACTGCGACCGCTCGCAGCTCACTCGGAGGATACGTATGTTCATCTCGCTCGTCGCTTCAATCACCCTCGCCTGTGGCTCCTATGGAGAACCAAGCACCGTCGACCGCGCCCTGGACGGAGACGATGACGCCATCGCGGAGCTGAGGGCGCAGGGCCAGGACGGGCTCGACGAGCTCATCGAGCGCCGCGCGGCTCTGGGTGTGAGCGACCCACGCTGGGACACACTGGTCGATAGAGTGGCCGGACAGCGTTATGCAACGCACTCGCGCCTCTTCTGGTACACCGACCTCGAAGCGGCGAAGACCGAGGCGAAGTCGGCCGGCAAGGGTATCCTTTCGCTGCGCCTGCTCGGCCGCCTCGACGAGGACTTCTCGTGTGCGAACAGCCGCTTCTTTCGCACCATGCTCTATCCCGACCCTGCCGTGATGGCGGTCTTGCGAGAGCACTATGTGCTCCACTGGGAGTCGGTCGCGAACGCGCCGCGCGTGACCGTGGACTTCGGCAACGGGCGTGTGCTCACACGCACCATCACGGGCAACTCGTTGCACTACGTCTTATCGGCACACGGCGAGGTGGTCGACGTGATACCGGGGCTCGTCGGGCCGGATGTGTTTGCGAATTGGCTCGCAGCCGCGGCCCCGGTGGCACATGAGCTGGCGACGACGCCAAGCCTCGAGGTGCGTGACGCGGCCATTGCGGCCCATCGCAACAACGTCCATTCGACCCTGCTCACCCAATGGAAGACCATGCTTCGACGCATCGGCGTCAAGTCGCCGGCCGGCCACAGTGAGCTCGTCGCGGCCACCACCCGGGATGTGATCGAGACACTGGCGGTCGATTACTCGGTGCGACTCTCGAAGGAGTCCCGCGCGCTCGTCGAGGGGCTCATGCCGCCTGCCCCCGACCTGGCCGCAGGGGCCCTCGGGTTCCGACCACGGCTCGCGTTTCGCGCCATGCCCATCGCCATGGGGAAGTCGCGTGCCGAGCAGCCGATCCTCGATAAGCTCGACTCCGTTCTCGCCAGTCTATCGCGTGATGAGCTGAACAACGCCTATTCGCTCAGGGCCCGGGCCTTGATGATCGCCGTGGGCGCCCCGGTGGAGCTCGCGACCCGGGCCATCTACGCCGAGCTCTTCCAGACCCCGCTCGACGACCCCTGGATGGGCATGGCGCCCCTCGATGTGTTCACCGCTCTGCCCGCCGATGCTCGAGCGACACGAGGTCGCCCGGGCGCCGTGACGGCGTGCGACGAGGTCCGCGAATCGTTGACAAACCGGAGTCGGTGACACAGGTTCCGCGACCCGTCGGGCTCCTGTCTCGGTGCCCGCGGTGAACGGAGATGCGGGATGCGCGCGATTGTCGGATGCCTGTTTATGGCCCTGGTGCTTTTTGGATGTGACTCGAGCGACTCGTCGCCCGGGACCAATGATGTCAGCGACGTGTTCGTCCCGGACACGAACGGCAACGACGCCGCGGTCGAGGTGTCACCGGACACGGTCGACCTCGAGACCACGCCGGACGTCACGCCCGACACAACCACGCCGGATGTCGAGCCCGACACCATCGCGCCCGACGTCGCCCCGGACACCATCGCAGACACGACCTCACCCGACACCGCAGCCGACACGGCCGTGGCCGAGACGACGCCGGACACCACCTCTGCAGGTGCGTGCGACAACACCGCCGACAATACGACGCTGGCCAGCGTGCAAGCGACGCTCGAAGCCAAGATCCAGACCTGCGCGTTCGAGTGCCTCGGTCAGGGTGCAGGCTGCGCCACGACGTGCATTCAACGTGAGACCGCGCTCAGCTCGGGGTGCGCGACCTGCTTTGGTGAGGTCATCGCCTGCACCATCTCGAACTGCGCTCTGCAGTGCCTCGACGCGTCGTCCGCTGGCTGCACCACCTGCCGCGACGACAAGTGCACGCCCGCCTTCGAGACGTGCGCCGGCATCGTCCAGCCCTGATACAGGGCCTCGGCGTCATCGGGTCGCGCTACCTCAGCGCGTCAGCAGCACGGCCATCTGTGAGAGCATGGATGCGCGCCAATAGTGTTGCAGCGCTTGCAGGCGGGCGGCCGGTGACGGGGCGTTCTGCCAGGAGCGGCCGACCTGGTAGGCGACCTGGGCTGCCGCTGGGATCTCGCCGGTCAGTGCTTTAGCGCGCGCTGCGTGGCCTCGGCACTTGGACTCGGCGAGCTCGAGCATCCGGGCGAGCGCGGGTTCGCGGCGCAGCGTCTGGATCTCGCCATCGACGTTGGTCACCGCCTCGAGCGAGAGGTACTTGGCGATGAGGAAGCTCGCGTCGACATAGGTCGACAGGGCTCCTGCCAGCCGCACCATCTCGAGCGTCGTGCCGACCCCGATGAGCTGCTCGAAGGCGGTCTCGGTGATGGAGCGCAGGTCATCGCGCAAGAGGCGGTAGGTCGGGTCGCTGAAGCCGGCCTTGACGTTGTCGAGGGGCACGCCGTGGAAGCGGGCGATCTCAGAGAGGGTCGTCTCCTCGAAGTAGGTCATGTTGGCGTTGCCCGCGATCTTGAAGAGCTGCCCCAGGCGCTCGACGAGGCGGCCCGGGAGCTCTTTGGCGTCGGGCCGCAGGTCGGGTTTGAACGCCAGGCTCTGGCCGGCGACGAGGTTGTGGGCGTTGGCCGCGGCGACCTCTTCGAGTGGGGCGTGCAGCAGCGTCTCGAGCTCGGCCAGGATCTCGAGAGTGGGCTGCATGCGGCCGCCGCGCAGGCCCGAGGTCAGCTCCGAGATCCGGAGGTTGTTGTCCTTCTTTTTCGCGACCCCGGCATAGAAGTGGCGGACGGCACTTCCGAGCGCTTCGTAGGCGGCCGTCAGGCTCATGAGCTCGTTGGGTGAGCGGGCGATCTCTCGTTTGATACGCTGGGTGGTCTCGGACAGGCGGTCGTCGACGGTGTCGAGGATGCCCTGCGGGAAGTCTCGCGCCTCCTCCCATCGGCCGTCGCGCAGGAGCTGCACCGTGCGCCCGAGCAGGTAGGCCGCGTCGGCATCGATGAACAGCTGGTAGGCGAGCGCATAGGCAGCGGCGGTCTCCCCCTGGACCTGGAAGGCGAGCGCTTCGGCGTACAGGCGGTCGACCTTCTCCCAGCGCGCCGCGAGCGATGGCGACTGCAGCTTCAGGCCGAGGTAATCGCCATAGGTCGACTTGATGTTGGCGAGCCACAGCTCGGTCTGCTTCTTGAGGGATTCCTCGATCTTCGAGGGAATCTTCATGGACGCCGCGTCGACGGGCTTGGACCTCGGCAACGTATGTCCGGTGAGTTGCTCGTAGGCAGCCTCGATGTCGGTTATCTCGATGATCGAGATACCGGGGCTCGCCAGCGACGACAGCTCGATCTCGGACCGGGTCGTGAGATCCTCCGCGCGATGCTGGCCCAGCGGATAGCCGAGCCGCTTCTTGCCGACGGCGATGGCCGCGCGGAACTTCTGCGGGATGCCGCCGACGGGGCCGATGGTGCCGTCGGGGTTGATGGTGCCCGTCATGGTGAAGGTCGGGTCTGCCGACCTGCCGGTCATGCCAGCGAGCATCGCGGCCGTGAGCAGGGCGCCCGCCGAAGGTCCGTCGAAGCGCTCGCCGTTCTTGATGGCTTCGACCCAGATGACCCAGTCGGACAGCGGGCGGTCGAGTGCGAGCGAGGCCTGGAAGGCGGCGAGCCAGACGGACGCGCGCCATTGGGCCGAGAGCTGGAGCGCTGACCCTTCGAGGACACCGACCCGAATGCGGTCGGCCGGGTTGTCCTCGACGCCGACGAGCGCGGGCGTCGTGTTGCCTTCGGTCCCACGTACCGACAGGAAGTCGACCGTCACCTCGCGTCGCTGGGGCGCCGAGCCGCAGGCGACCAGCGTCGAGAGCAGTGCGATGAGCAGGGTGTGGTCGCAGCGGGGAAGGGGCATGAGGAGGGTCCGGGGCCGTCGGGGGCACAACATGCGCCGCGGCTGACGTGTGGTCAACGACGTGCCCAGCCCCTCGTGAATCTCATTTGCGTCGACGCTGCCGGGTGCGTAGACCGTTTCGCGCTTCGGCGCGTAGCCGCGCTGTACGTGCCGCTCCCGGCATCCGTTTGGGGTCGACGGGGGTGACGCGACAGCGGGCAGATGATCGGATAGGGTCGCGTCTCGCAAGCCGGGACGGAGGAGTGCGTGATGAAACGATATTTGAGGCCTTTGGCGTTGATTTTGGTGCTCGTTGGGACGCCACTGATTTCGCTCGGTGGCGCCTGTAACGAGGGCGCGATCAAGGACGACACGGAGACGCCCGATGAGGGCAGCGGACCGTCCAAGCACCCGACCCTGCCCAACAGCGGCGATGGTGTGGACGCGGCCGCTCTCAAAGGTGGAGGTGGCCCCATGGTCGATAGCCTTCCGGGCACGTTCAACTACAGCCTGCGCGACGGCAGCCCAGATGCGGGCAGCAAGGTCATCACCCCGCCCGTGAAGGCCAACCCGCTCTCGCCAGCGGATGCCGACAAGCTGCTGGCCCGGCTGCCGCCCATCAAGACCGAGGACGGCGACGTCGTCGACTTCGCCCTGCGCGAGGGCAGCAAGCCCCCGCCGCTGACCGGCGAGCAGCTCCTGGGGGTCTTCCCGCCGCCCGTCGCACCCGACGTCGCGCCCCCCGACGTGAGCTCGGTCAAGCCCGAGGTGCTGCGCTCGCAGCCCGAGGGTGATGTGCCGCTGGCACCTCGGATCACCATCACCTTCTCGACGCCGATGGTGCCGCTCACGTCGCACGACACGCTCGCCAAGTCGGCCGTGCCCGCGACCATGAAGCCCGACATCGACGGCCTCTGGCGCTGGGTCGGGACCAAGACCCTGTACTTCGACCCGGTCGGTCGCGCGCCGATGGCGACGGACTTCGTCGTCGAGGTCCCCGCCGGTGTCAAAGACGCTCTCGGGCGGCCGCTCGAGAAGGGCAAGAAGTTCACCTTCAGGACGCCTCCCCCGTCGTTCAAGTCGATGTTGCCCCAGGGCGAGGACGTGAAGCTCGACCCACACTTCCTCGTGATCTTCGACCAGCGTATCGACAGTAAAGGGGCGCTGGAGAAGGTCGTCGTCAAGGCCGGCTCGAAGACCATGAAGGCGCGCGCGCTCACGGCCGAGGAGTCCAAGGCCGACCTCGGCAACTTCCCGGAAGACAAAGACTTCGAGGGCCGCTGGGTCGCGTTCCGGCTGACCGAGAAGCTGCCCAAGGACACCAGCGTCACCGTCACCTTCCCCAAAGGTTTCCCGTCGGCCGAAGGCCCACGTGTCACCGAGAGTGATCTCGCCTACAGCTTCAAGACCTATGGGCCGTTCAAGGTCAAAGAGGCGCGCTGCGGCTGGAACAACGAGTGCTACCCGGGCCAGCCCTACACCTTCTGGTTCACCAACCCAATCGACGAGGACAAGCTCGAGCCCAAGCAGGTCACGGTCGACCCGGCCATCCTCGGCTTCGAGGCCGAGGCCTCGCATGCCAACCTCAACCTGCGCGGCATGACCAAGGGCAAGACCACCTACAAGGTCAAGCTCGACAAGGGCATCAAGGATATCTACGGCCAGACGCTCGAGGGCACGACCGACTACGAGTGGGACGTGAAGGCGGCGCGCTCGCTGATGTCCGGCAACATGAAGCCGATGACGGTGCTCGACCCCATCGCCAAGAAGAAGCGCCTGCCCGTCTATGTGATGAACATGGATGAGATCGAGGTCGAGCTCTACAAGGTGGAGCCGAGCCAGTGGACCGCCTACCTCCAGTACACGCAGGAGCGTTGGCGCACCGACAAGCCGCCGGTCCCGCCGGGCACCAAGGTCTTTGGCAAACGGGTCAAGACCGAGGCTCCGAGGGAAGAGCTCTTCGAGGTCGGTGTGGATTTGTCCCCGGCGTTGGACGGCGACTTTGGCCAGCTCATCGCGGTCATCAAGCCGACGGGGATCGAGAAGACCTGGGAGCGCGACCGCATGACCGTCGTCACCTGGGTCCAGGCGACCCGCATCGGGCTCGACGCCTTCGTCGACGGCGACAACCTCATCGCCTGGGCGACCGGGCTCGGTGACGGCAAGGCGCTCTCGGGCGTCTCGCTCGAGCTGACGGGTGCGACCACGGCCACGTCCGACGGCAATGGGTTTGCGACCATCGTGTTGCCGGGCTCGTCCGCGAAGGCGCAGACGCTGCTCGCGAAGAAAGACGGTGACCTCGCCTTCCTGCCCGACAACTTCTACGGGTCGTCGAGCGGCCAGTGGGTGAAGCGTGAACGCCAGGACTACATCCGCTGGATGGTCTTTGACGACCGCCACCTCTATCGGCCCGACGAGACGGTCTCGGTCAAGGGCGCGCTGCGCGTCATCGAGGCCGGAAACAAGGGCGACGTGGGGCTCCTGCCGGCGGGCAAGGTGACCGAGCTGAGCTGGCAGGCGATGGACTCGCAAGGCAATGAGATCGCCAAGGGGAAGACCCCGGTCTCGCCGCTCGGGACCTTCGACATGACGCTCAAGCTGCCCAAGACGCCCAACCTCGGCGGGGCGAACATCCGGTTCGCCACGGGCCTGTCGACGCCTGGCTACGAGCACTACCATTACTTCGAAATTCAAGAGTTTCGCCGCCCCGAGTTCGAGGTCGGCTCGACCGTGAGCGAAGGCCCACACATCGTCGGCGGCTCGGCCACGGTCGAGGTCAAGGCCAGCTACTTCGCGGGCGGGCCGCTTCCGAACACCGAGGTCAACTGGACCGTCTCGACGTCGCCGACCAACTTCACGCCGCCCAACCAGGACGAGTTCATCTTCGGCGAGTGGATGCCGTGGTGGGGTTGGCGCGGTGGGCCCGATGCCTGGAACAACAACTACCAGACCTTCCAGGGGCGGACCGACGGCGCGGGTGTCCATCGGCTCGGGCTCGACTTCAAGAGTGTCGAGCCGGCGCGCCCGACGACGGTCACGGCCGAGGCGACCGTGCAGGACGTGAACCGCCAGACCTGGTCGACGGCGACGCCGATCCTCGTGCACGCATCCAAGGTCTACGTCGGCGTCAAGACGGGACGCTGGTTCGTCGAGGCCGGCAAGCCCATCGAGGTGCAGACCATCGCGGCCGACATCGACGGCAAGCGGCTCGAAGGCGTGGCCATCACCATGACGTCCGTGCGGCTCGAGTGGAAGAAGGTCAAGAAGGAGTGGAAGGAGGTCGAGGTCGACAAGGAGGAGTGCAAGGTGGTGTCGGCCAAGGACCCGGTCACCTGCAAGTTCCTGCCGAAGTCGGGTGGGCGCCACAAGATCACGGCCGTGGTCGAGGACCAGGAGAAGCGTAAGAACCAGACCTCCATCTCAGTGTGGGTCCCGGGCGGCGATCAGCCGGCCGACCGCAACCTCGAGCAGGAGACCATCACCCTCATCCCGAGCAAGAAGACCTACGAGCCGGGCGAGACCGCGGAAGTGCTCGTGCAGTCGCCGTTCGCGCCGGCCGAAGGTGTGTACCTCATCGTGCGTGAGGGCATCGTGCAGTCGGTGCCGTTCAAGGTCGAGAAGGACGCGGTCACGCTGAAGATCAAGATCGAGGAGTGGATGATCCCTGGCTTCTCGGTGCTCGTCTATCTCAACGGTATGGCCGACCGCGTGGGCGACGATGGCAAGCCCAACCCGAAGCTGCCCAAGCGCCCTGCCTTCGCCGCGAATAGCTTGAGCATCGAGGTACCTCCGACGCTGCGCACGCTCTCGGTAGTCGCGACTCCCAAAGCACTGCGTATCGAGCCAGGCGCGAACACCGCCGTGTCGGTGGTCGTGAAAGACGCCGCGGGCAAGCCGGTGGCGAACGCCGAGGTCGCGGTCATCGTCGTGGACGAGGCCGTCCTGGCTTTGACTGGGCACACGTACCCCGACCCGGTCGCGGCGTTCTATTCGAGCCGCGGCACCGACATGAGTGCATGGCACCTGAAGAACAACGTTTTGTTGGCGGCGCTCTCCGAGCTCTATGGCGCTGCGGGTAACCTCGGCGCGGAGCAGGTGTTGGCCGAAGCGGCAGAGGCCGAGGGTGACACTCGCAAGTCTTCGGTGCGACGCGAGATGGCGGACGGGTTCGCAGGTGGTTCACCCGGAGCGCCCCCGCCGATGCCGACGGCGGCGATGGCCCCCACGGAAGAGAAGCCTGCCGACGCACCTGGCCCCGCGTCGGGTCCGATTGCGGTCCGTAAGAACTTCGATGCGCTCGCGGTCTTCTTCCCGAAGGGTGTGACGGACGCGAACGGGAAGCTCGATGTGCCGGTGAAGCTGCCGGACAACCTGACACGTTATCGTGTGGTGGCAGTGGCCTTGTCGGGGCCGAAGCACTTCGGCAAGGGCGAGAACGCGATCACGGCGCGATTGCCGCTGATGGTGCGCATGTCGCCGCCGCGCTTCCTGAACTTCGGGGACCGCTTCGAGCTGCCGGTCGTGCTGCAGAACCAGACCGACGCGCCGCTGGAAGTGTCGCTCGCGGTGCGGGCGACGAACGCGACGCTGACGCAGGGCGCGGGCCGCAGGGTCATGGTTCCGGCCAACGATCGAGTGGAAGTCCGGTTGCCGATGTCGGCCGAGAAGCCGGGGACGGCGCGCTTCCAGGCGGGTGCCATGAGTGGCGGGTGGGCGGACGCGGCCGAGGTGAAGCTGCCGGTCTGGACACCTGCGACGACCGAGGCGTTCGCGACCTATGGCGTCGTCGACCAGGGTGGCGTGAAGCAGCCGGTGGTGCTGCCCGATGACGTCGTGTTGGCGTTCGGTGGGCTCGAGGTGCAGACGAGCTCGACGCAGCTCCAGGCGTTGACCGATGCGGTCGTGTACCTCGTGACGTATCCCTATGAGTGCTCGGAGCAGATCGCGTCGCGCATGATGTCGCTCGCCGCGTTGAAGGACGTGCTGACGGCGTTCAAGGCCGAGGGGCTGCCGAGCCCGGCGGTTCTCATCGCGAGTGTCGACGAGGACATCAAGCGGCTGCGTGGGATGCAGGGCGACAACGGCGGCTTCGCGTTCTGGCGGCGTGACCAGGAGGCATGGCCGTTCCTGACGGTGCATGTGACGCATGCGCTGTTGAGGGCGAAAGAGAAGGGCTTCGTCGTGCCTGAGGACATGATTCAGCGGGCGCTCGGCTACCTGAAGAACATCCGCAACCACATGACCCAGGAGTGGTACACCGAGGGCTACAAGCGGACCATCGAGAGCTTCGCGTTGTACGTGCGTAATCGTGCGGGTGATGTCGATGGGGCGCGGGCAAAGAAGATCCTGAGCGAAGAAGGGGGCACCGACAAGGCGAACCTCGAGCTCGTGGGTTGGCTCTATCCGGTGTTCCAGGCGGCCAAGGATGAGGCCACTTTGGCCAACATCAGGAAGCACCTGAACAACCGCGTGTCGGAGACGGCGGGGGCGGCGCACTTCGTGACGAGCTACGGCGACGGGGCGTATCTGTTGCTTCACTCCGATCGGCGCGTCGACGGGCTGCTCCTCGAGGGCCTCATCGGGGACCAGCCGAAGTCGGACCTGATCCCGAAGCTCGTGCGTGGGTTGCTCGGCCACAAGAAGGGTGGTCGTTGGCAGTCCACGCAAGAGAACGCCTGGGTGCTGCTCGGACTCGACCTGTACTTCAACGTGTTCGAGAAGGACGAGCCGAACTTCAAGGCGAGCACGTGGCTCGGCAACCTTTTCGCCGGGTCGCACACCTTCAAGGGGCGCACGACCGAGCGGCACAACATCGAGATCCCGATGCAGAAGCTGGCGGATCTCGGCGGCTCGTCCGACCTCATCATCGCCAAGGAAGGTATCGGCCGCATGTACTACCGCTTCGGGATGAAGTACGCGCCGAAGTCGCTGAAGCTGGCGCCGAGCAATCACGGCTTCCACGTCGAGCGGCTCTACGAGAGCGTGGATAACAAGGACGACGTGACGAAGGACGCAGAGGGGCGTTGGGTCATCAAGGCGGGTGCACGGGTCAAGGTGAAGCTGACGATGCACACCGAAGATCGGCGTTATCACGTCGCGCTCGTCGACCCGATGCCGGCTGGTCTTGAGTCGTTGAATCCGGAGCTCAAGGGGACACAGGCGACGCCTGGGCGCGATGACGATCGGACCGGCGGGGCCTGGGATACCGGGACGCTCGGACGCGGGCGTTACTCGTGGTGGTGGGGCCCGTGGTACGAGCACGAGAACCTTCGCGACGAGCGGGCCGAGGCGTTCACGCCGCTGCTGTGGGAGGGTGTGTACACGTACACGTACTTCGCGCGGGCGACGACGCCGGGCGAGTTCGTGGTGCCGCCTCCCAAGGCCGAAGAGATGTACACGCCGGAGACCTTTGGTCGCGGCGCGTCAGATGTCGTGATCGTCAAGTGAGTCTCGCGGGGCACCCATAACGGGTGCCCTGGAAGAGATCAGATGTAGTGTCGTAGGGCAGTCCTCGTGGCTGCCCTACGAACTAAACCGAGACGCCCTTGATGAGGGTGCGCGGGGCTGTGCGACAGCGCTCGCGGGCCCAGTCGACGTCGCGCACGAACAGGGCGTTGCCGCCGCGGGTGAAGCGGGGCTCGGTGTGGGCGACGAGGGTGCGGGTCATCGCGTCGTAGGTCACAGGTGTGAGGCCGGCTGTATGCAGGGCGGCAAGCACTTCGTCGCGGTGTTGTGAGACCTCGATCAAGACGGCGGCGGCGCGGGACAGGGTGTCACGAGCGCCCTGCAGGACGGAGAGCTCGAAACCCTCGACGTCGATCTTGATGAGGGTCGGCGAGACGTTGGGGAGGTGTTGGTCGAGGGTCGTCATGGCGACCTCGGTCGAGCTCGAGGCAGACTCGCCATCCGTCATGACGCGGTTCATGGCGTCGCGGTGGGTCTGCATCCGGACCTTGCCGGGGGCGGCGCCGACGACGAGCGGGTGGCAGGTCACGCGGCCCTCGAGGTCGTTCAAGCGGACGTTGCGCAGGAGGCGTTCGAAGGTGTGCGCGACCGGCTCGAAGGCGTGGACGGTGGCACCTGCGACGCCACCGCCGAGCAACGTGTAGCTGCCGACGTTGGCGCCGACATCGAGCAAGAGGTCGCCAGGTCGCAAGAGGTGCAGGGCGAAGCCCATCTCCGAGGGCTCGTGCAGGCCGACGTAGAGGCTGCCCGTGATGCCGGCCATGCCGCGCTCGACGGCGATGCGGGTGCCGCCGATCCAGTCCACGATGATGGGTCCGGGCGAGACGCGGCTGGCAAGCTGCCAACGCGCAAAGTCGGCGACATTCCGAAGCGGATGCTTGCCGCCGATAGGATGTTGGACGATGAAACGAAGGATGTCGTAGACGCCCATGCGACCTTGATACCCGAAGGACCCCTCATGCGAAAGCCGGTTTCCCTCGACTTCGTCGTGCCCGACCTCTTCGATTCGATCGGAGGCGTCGCGCGCATCGCCCGATCGATGGTCTTGGCGCTGGGTAGCTGGGCCGATGGTCGGCAGATCCCGTTCGAGGTGTCGGTGCTGGTCGACAAGTCGGAGCAACGCGACGAGCGTTACCTGGCGGCGCGGCATGGGCTGCATGTCTATGGCGGCAATCGCCTCGCGATGGGGCGGGAGCTCTTGATGCGGGCTTGGAGTCGGCCGGGGCGGCGGGCCTTTGTGTTTGCACACCCGAACCTCGGGACCCTGGCGGCGGCCTTTCCGCCGGGCACTCGGTCAGCGGTGGTCGCACATGGGATCGATGTGTGGACGCCGTTGAGGCTCGAGCGGCGACTGGCCTTGAGGCGCGCGAACCGATTCTGGCCCGTGAGCCGCGACACCGCGCGACACCTGAGTGAGACGCAGGGGCTCGATGGGGAGAAGGTGCGCCCGTTGCTCAATGCGCTCGACCCGTTCTGGCCGTTGCCGCAGTTCGTGGAGTCGGGGCGGCGGGAGTACCTGCTGGCCGTCGCGCGGCTACATCCGATGCATCAGTACAAAGGGGTCGACGTGACGATCGAGGCGCTCGCCAAGATCCCACGAGAGCGGCGGCTGCCGTTCGTGGTCGCGGGTGACGGCCCTGACCACCCGCGGCTCGAGGCGCTGGCGCGGAGCCTCGGGGTGGATGTGCGATTTCCCGGGCGGGTCGATGACGCGGCGCTTGCCGAGCTGTTTGCGGGGGCGGCGGCATTCGTCCTGCCGTCGACAGGTGAAGGGTTTGGGTTGGTCTACCTGGAGGCGATGGCCTTCGGTCTGCCGTGTGTCGCGGCACGTGCGGGTGGCGCCCCCGAGGTTGTGATCGACGGGCAGACCGGGGTGGTCATCGCACCACGCGATGTCGAGGGGTTGGTCGTGGCCATCGAGCGGGTGACGGGTCCCGAGGGGGTCGTGCTCGGAGCCGCTGGGCGACGGAGGGTCGAGTCGGACTTTTTGTTCGACAGCTACGAGCGTCGGGTTCACGCGGCGATGGACGAGCTCATCGTTTCGAAGTGAGCTGTCCGATCACGTCGTCTTGCGTTTCCATCCTATGCGGTGCCGAAACGCATGGACACGTCAGGTGCGGCGCACTGCGTTGGCCGCGTCGACGAAGCCCTGTGCGGTCTCGGCAAAGCTCCAGTGGGCGATACGAAGGCGTGAAGCCTCACCCATTTTTGCCAATCGGGACTTGGCGTTGGGGCCGGTGAGGGCGTCGCGCAGGATGTCGCGTAGACGGTTGGAGTCGGCGACGGGGAAGACCCAGCCGTTGTCTGGGCCGACCAGATCGGGGGCACAGCCGACGGCTTCGGAGACCACCACCGGGCAGCCGAGGTTCATGGCTTCGTTGATGACGAGGCCCCAGGGTTCGAAGTTCGAGGGCAGGACGAAGAGGTCGGCGATGGCGTAGGCCGCCGGCATGTCGCTCTGGTTGAGAAAGCCGAGGAAGTGGATCCTGGCGTTTGGAAAGGACGCCGCGAGGGCTTCGAGATCAGCGCGAAGGGGGCCGTCACCCGCGATGACGAGCGCGGTGTCGGGGACAGCGGCCTCACCGAAGGAGCGGATGAGGGTCGCGCAGTCTTTGACCTGGGAGAGCTTGGCGGCATAGCCGACGACGCGGGTCTCGGGTGAGATCCCGAGCTCGTTGCGCCAGGTCGCGGCGCGTTCACGGGCGGCGTCGGCGCGAGACGCGAAGTAGGCGTTGTCGACCGAGTAGGGGGCGAGGAAGATCTTGTCGTCGGGAAAGCCGTAGGAGCGCCAGTACTCGGCGTTGAGGGTGCCGATGGCGACCGCACCCGCGAGCATGGGACGAAGGCCGCGGGCGGCGAGCGACTTGGCGGCGCGAACGGCCAGCGAACGTTTGGGCAAGAGGTTCGACTCGCCGCGCATGAGCACCGGGACACCCGCGACGCGGCAGTGGGCCATGACGAAGTGCATCGTCGAGTAGGCGTAGCCGTGGACCATGACGACGTCGGCCCCCCAACGAATGAGCTCATGGCCCATGGTCGGGTTCACGAGGTCGAAGAAGCCGCGGACCGTCTCTTTGCGCGTGATGTTGGGAACGAAGGTGTGGGCGTAGCCTTCGAGCAGCGGCACGTCCCACTTCACCTCGCGACCGAAGCCCTGATCGAAGTAGGCGTTGACGCCCATGTTCGACCCGAAGAAGACCTTGAAGTCGACGTCGGGACGCGCGGTGAGCGTGCGGAAGAGGCCCGCCTGATATTGAATCGGGTGCGAGGTGACGTAGGCGAGCTTGAGCATCGGGTTCATCTGCCTGTGAGGTGGTACCAGCTCTCGGCCAGTTGGAAGTCGGTCAGGTGGTCGATGTCGAGGCCGGTCATGCGGTCGACTTCGTAGAGGAAGGGCATGTCGCCGATGCGGTCGCGGCGCGTGAGGCCAACCGCATGCGGGACGACGAAGAGGCCGGAGTTGACCTCGAAAGCAGGAGCGAGGTCCTGGGTGCGAGGCCAGCGCAGGGGGGTGGGACTGTAGTTGAGCGGGGTGGGTGTCGGCGAGGCCTGCCAGAGGAAGGTCTGGAGACGAAGGACCAGCATGAGTGAGTCGTGGCGAGCGGGGTCGCGGGCCGCGAAGGTCTTGAGCGCGTCGTCGTAGGTCTTGGCGTCGACAAACGGCGAGGTCACGTGGGTCCAGGCCAAGGTGTCGCAAGGGACGGAGGCCAGTGCATAGGCGATGAGGTCGTCGGTCGTCGTGTCGGGGCGGCCGAGGTGGTCGGGGCGCTCGTGGATGAGCAGCGTCGAGTGGGCGGGCCAGGTGTTCTGGCGCGCGCGGGCGAGCTCCAGGACGATGGGGTCGTTCGAGTCGACGACGACGGTGGTCAGCGTCTGGGTCGCCGCGAGCTGGTCGAGCTTGTGTGCGATCAGCCCACCAGGGCGACCGGCGAAGGGACGGGTGTTCTTGTCGGCGAGGCGCTCGCTGCCGGCACGACACGGGAGGAACATGGCGACGCCGAGGCTCATTCGTTGTGGCCTGTCGTCGTCTGGAGGTCGAGCGAGGCCAGCAGCGCCGGGTCGAAGCGGCGGGCCGGTGATTGAAGGGCGAGGGTGTGAAGGGCCGTCAGCACGGTGGCGAGGTCGAGGTTCGGGAGCATCAGCAGGTGCTGAGGGTAGCTCGGGTGCAGGCCGAGGTGGGCGGCCAGGGCGTGGGCCGGATGATAACCCCAGGGGTGGCGGTGCTGGAGGCCCAGCCAGGTCTTTGCGATGAGGTCGTAGATCGGGGCCGCGTTGTATGCGGGTGATTGGGGGGTGTGGCCGTGAAGCTTATCTTGATGTTCGAGATGTTGAACGACGAGCTCGGCGCGCAGGTTGCCGGGGCCACGCCCCATACCGAGGACCGAGACGTCGAGCCAGGGGACGTCGCGCTCGATGGCGATGAGAGCATTGGCGAATGCGAGGCCAAGCGCGTCGTGGAGGTGGACGCCGAGCGCGGGGGCTCGTGATGGCGACCCATTACGCGCGACGTCGCGCGAGACGTCGCGCCACAAATCGATGAGGGTGGCGAGCTCGTGCGGGTAGAGGTCGCCGAGGGTGTCAGCGAGGTTGACGACGGTGAGGTCGGACTTCGCGAGGGTACGAAAGAGAGCGGTAGCGTCGACGGTGGTCGCGGCTTTGGCGTCGACGAGGTTGAGGGCAGTGAGGTAGCCGAGGCCGGTGAGGTGGCGGGCAAGGTCGAGCGCGTGGTCGAGGTCGGGGGCGCGGGTGGCGATACGGACAAGCGCCACGCGTGAGGCTGAAGCCGGGCGAAAGTCGAGGTCGATGGTCGCGGGGGTGAACGCGTCGGCTTCGATCATGAGGGCGAAGCGCAAGCGACGCGTGACGGGGAAGTGGTCGACGTGGTCGATCAGGTCGTCGCCGAGCGAGCGATGGGGGCCAAAAGACTGCGCCGCGGCGTGGGCGGCGGGGACGTGCGAGACGGCGGGAAATCGGTAGCCGAGCTCGACCCAGTCGAGACCGGCGGCGTCCAGCGCAAGGATGAGGTCACGGACCGCGGCGGCGTCGAAGTGCCAGCCGTTGTGGAAGCCACCATCGCGCAGGGTGACGTCGACGAGCTGGAGCCGCTCGGGTCTTGAGGAAGAATGAAGGGACAATCACCGGCTCCGAGTAGCGGCGGGGACCAGGGCCCCGGCCGGCGCGAGTCGCCGATGCACAGTTGTCGTCCGGCATCCGAGCGATCACACGATGAGGTCTCTGCTATCACGGTCACGCTTGGCGAGCAGCAACGAAAGGCGACGGCTCTGGGCGAGTCGGCGCTTGACTTGGTGAAGGGGTCGGCCCCAAGGTCCGTGGCCATGACGGCGACGGCGATAGCTGATGGCGGGGACGACACACGACACGAGGGGACATGAGCCTCGATCTTGTGGTGCGTCGAGCGCTGCTCGAGCGCCTGGGGCGGTTGTCGCGGGTGGCCCCGCCGTTCCGCGGCAAGGCCCGGATGCAACGCTTGGCGCAGAGGGTTCTGGGCGGAGGCGGCGCGCATGAGGTCGAGATCGAAGGGGTTCGATGGACCCTCGATGCGGCCGAGCTCATCCAGTTCCGTCTCTTCTGGGATGGGGCCCATGACGCCCATGTGTTGGGGTGGCTCGCGCGTGAGGCGCGAAAGCTCCAGCGGCCGGTCGTGTGGGATGTGGGGGCCAATGTCGGTGATGTGGCCCTGCTGCTCGCGAGGCGTGTGCCGGGGGTGCAGGTCGAAGCCTTCGAGCCTTCGCCTGCGGTGTTCGAGAAGCTCGCTGGCCACGTCGTCCACAACCCCTGGGCCGCCGTTCGAGCTCACGCCATGGGACTGTCGAACCACGACGGGACCGTGAGCTTCTTTGCGAGCAACGAGAGCGGCAACGGTGGTGTCGGCAGCCTCATGCAGGCGGCGAATACGCAGGCGCGTGCGGTCGAGGTCCGGGTTGCGCGCGGCGACACACTCGTCGCGTCGGGGGAGATTGCAGCGCCCCAGCTCGTGAAGATGGACATCGAGGGTTTCGAGCCGGATGCGCTGGAAGGGCTGCAGGCGACGCTCTCGAAGCATCGGCCGCTGCTGTGTATCGAGAGCTCGGCGTATCGGCTGGACGATCGGGGTCTTCCCCGGGATATAATTGTCTCGATGCTCGAGAAGCTCGACTATCGAGTCATGGTGGTCACGACCGATGGCGAACGAGCACTCACAAAGCGGGACCTGGACGTGAATGTCGACCTGGCGGCGCGACCGCGCTGAGGTCTTTGGGGCTGCGTCGGCGTTGATGGTGGAGGGCTCACGGGATGGACGCACCAGACGGGGTAGACGGGGTAGACGAGCTAGACAAGGTCGACGAGGTCGCCCCGGGTCTGTTGGCGATGTTGCGATGCCCTGTCGACGGCGGGGCGCTGGCCCAGGGCGGTCGCTGGCTCGTGTCGGCGGCGGGGCGGCGGTATCCAGTCGTGCAAGGCGTGCCCGTCATGCTGCGGGCGGACCTGCCTCAGACGATTGGGCTCATGGCGGCGTCGATCCGGTTGGCGATGGCCTATGCCAACGGCGAGGCCGGCGGGCCGATGGAGGTCGGGCCGTACTGGGCGGCGAGCCTCGGGGTGTCGGACGCGCAGCGGACCGATGTGTTGGCCGACGCGGGTGACGGGGTCGACCCCGCCATTCGGGCGCTGGTCGCGGCGACCAATGGCATCGCTTATGCCGACCAGGTCGGGAGCTTGAACGAGGTGCCGATCCCAGAGCTGCCGATGCGGCCCGATCGAGCGGGTGCGCGGCTCCTGGATGTCGGCTGCAGCTGGGGACGATGGTGTGTCGCGGCGGCCCAGAAGGGGTTTTCGCCGGTCGGCGTAGACCCTTCGCTCGGGGCCGTGATGGCCGCTCGGCGTCAGGTGAAGCGGCTCGGGTTGCAGGCCGACTTCGTGGTCGGCGACGCGCGCTGCCTTCCGTTCGCGAACGGGATCTTTGACGCCGGGTATTCGTACAGCGTGATTCAACACCTTGGATTCGAAGACGCGGAGATGGCCGTCGGTGAGCTCGGTCGGGTCGTCGGTCCCGGCGGGGTCGTGTGTGTGCAGATGCCGAATCGGATCGGCGTGCGTTCGTTGCAACACCAGGCGAAGCGGCGCTTTCGGGCGGCGACGGGGTTCGAGGTGCGTTACTGGTCGCTCGACCGGCTCGTCGGGATGTTCGAGCGTCGCGTTGGGCCGACGGAGTGGTTTGTCGACTGCTTCTTTGGGTTGGGCCTGCAGAAGTCGGACATTGCACTCATGACGCCGGTGGCACGGGCGGCGACGCTGACGAGCGAGGCGCTCAAGCGGGTGGCGCAGGTGGTGCCGCTGGTCGGTCGGACGGCGGATAGCGTGTTTCTGCGGGCGCGAAAGAATAGCTAGAAGATCAAGATTTCTGGTGGAACGCGACCGGGTCGTCATTCAAGAGCGACTGCCAGATACGCTGCGAGAGACCCTTGTAGAAGGGGCGTCGCTCGGGGGTGTCGTGGTCGCCGGCCGCGAGGTGGGTCAGCAGGCGTATACGAAACGAGGCTGGAGCGAGGCCCGCTTCGTGCGACGTCGTGTCGACCCCGAACCAGCGGCGGACGACGGTGAGGCAGAGCCAGGTCGCGGTCGTGAGGCCGAACTGGTTCGAGCGGGCGATTAGCGCTGCGGGTGAGACGAGGGGGACGAGGCGGGCGACGTCGAGCCAGCCCTTGAGGGGTTCATGAAAGCCCGAGCCGACGAGGTGGACGACCGTCGTGAGCAGCGTGTCGGCGGGTGTGGTTATCGGCAGCGGCGTGCGGCCGGCCTGTGTAGCGGCGGCGGCGGCGGCGGCGGCGAGGACGGCGGCGCTGTCGACGTGGCACCATGCGGTCGCGTGGATCTTGCGGTGCAGGTCGAGGCTGACGCCATAAGGGCCGAGCGAGCGGACCATGGGCCAGGCGCGGACGGCGTCGGGTCCTTCGGCCTGACGAAGCGGGGTGACGGCGTCGGTCCAGCCTTGGGCCAGGAGTGCTTTGCGGACCATAGGGAGGTTGTCACCGACGAGCAGGTCGAGGTCTTTGCGGTGACGCCACGCCGTGTGGGGGTAGACCTGGACGGCGGAGGCCGAGCCCTTCAGCAGAGCGACCGGGGCGAGGGCCGAAAGTGGCGCGAGTGACTGGGTGGCGAGCTCGAGGATGGCGTCGGCGCGGCGGCGCTCGAGGGTGGCGTTGGCCAGGCGTGAGGCCAGGGCGGGGATGAGCTCGGCGGCGATGACCTCGACCTCGTGGCGGGTCGCGGCGGCGGCGAGGGCATCGAGCGAAGACGGCGAGAGGTCGTTGGGCTGTTGGCCGGCGAGGGCGCGGCGCAGGGTGACCATGGTCGGGTCGCTGCGTGCAGGGCGCGCGAGAGCCACGGCCAGGTCGCGGAAGGCGTAGGCCCACTGGGCGCGGTGCTCGAAGCGGTCGCGCCAGCCGGTGGGCGACGGTCGACTCAACGGAGGGCCCCGACGAGCACATGCGACGAGGTCATGAGCGGGCCCAGGCGAGCGAGCCAGGTCTTCTTCAGGCGGGCCTCCGGGTCGAGTGGGACGACCATGGTGCGGCTGGCCCAGGCTGAAAGGTGAGGCAGGTCGTCATAGACGGAGTAGGAGTAGAAGAGGCCATCGCCGGGCGACTCCATGTAGCCTTTGCCGCGGGTGCGAACGAGGTCGAAGGCTTTCCAGAGGCCGGCCGACCAGAGGCCGAGCTTGACCGCGCGTGCGGGCAACGAGCCCTGAGCGAAGCGGTTGCCGTCCGAGATGAAGATGCCTTTGGTGGCGATCCGCTTCATCTCGTCGAGGACGATGCGCGGCTTGGGGACATGGTGGAGCACACCGGTCGCGATCGCGAAGTCCACGGATTCGTTGGCGAATGGAAGGTCTGCGCCGTCTCCGACGACGAGCTCGTCGGAGGTGAGGCCGTTGGCATGGCCGACCGCGACCAGCTCGGCCACGGGCTCGACGCCGATGATGGTGATCTCGGGAGGGAGGATTTGTCGCAAGAAGCGTAACGAGCGACCGGTGCCGGCCCCGACGTCGACGATGCGGCGCGCACCGAGGCTCAGAGCGAGCCCCGCGACCAGCGTGAGTGCGTACTCGTGCTCGCCTTGTGCCGCCATGTGGTGGGCGTCGTAGGCGTCGGCCGTGCGCGCATAATAGGCGCGTTGTCGGGCCACCGCATCGTTGGAGGACTCGTCTCGCGCCATAGGGGACCCCGAAGGTGTGTTGCGACCTTGTCGCGACGTCTCGGCGACGCCTACGTGGTTAGTCGCTCCGCCGTCGAATCGCAACCGCCGTGTCCGTTGGCTGCCACCACCACTAAACAGAAACGCCTTGGCTCGGATCCAAGCGCGATGCGGCGTCACTTCGTCGGTCATCGCGGGGCGCGGGGTCGCAGATCCCGAGTACGTCAAGTACACCTCCGCGCTCGCTCCTTCGTTCCTTGCCTCGCATCTTGGCTCCGGCTCAATGCGTCCCTGTTTATTCCAGGCACTCGCCGCTTCGGAAGCTGACCTGGGCTATCCGGATCCCGTCGACCGCGCAGGCGACCCGGAAGCGCGAGATGGGGACATCACCAAAGCTCGCCGACACGAACTTGTACCCCGAGCTGTTGGTGGCGACGACCCCGAGAGTGGCCCCTTGCAGGTTGAAGGCCTCGATGGTGCAGTCACCGACGAGTCCGTCGCCGTTGTTGTTGATGGCGGACGAAACGAAAAGCGTGACGTCGACGCCCACCAACGAGAAGTCGATGAACTCACCCCCATCGACGGTGTCGTTGCTGAACCCGCCCACGACGCCAAGGCCGTTGAGATTCACGATGTTGATGGTCGTCGAACCGGTCACGGTGACACCGGACTCCGAGAACGAGGCGACCGTTGATGTTCCACGACTCGTGAAGTCGACTGTGACCTGTGGGGGGCGAACGCATTCGCAGCGAACGCCACTCGTGCCTTCGAGGCACTCGCAGGTCGCACTCGCGATGCCATCGACACACACACCGTTGTTGGCGCATGGATTTGGCGTGCAGTCGTCGGTGTTGGTCTCGCAGGTGTCGCCCTCGTAGCCCGCGGCGCAGGCGCATGTGAAGGCGTCGACCCCGTCGGTGCAGACGCCGTCGTGCAGGCACGGGTTGGGTGTGCAGTCATCGAGGTTGGTCTCGCAGGTGTCACCCTCGTAGCCCGCGGCGCAGGCGCAGATGAAGGCGTCGACCCCGTCGGTGCAGACGCCGTCGAACAGGCACGGGTTGGGTGTGCAGTCGTCGCTGTTGGTGGCGCAGGTATCACCCTCGTAGCCCGCGGCGCAGGCGCACGTGAAGGCGTCGACCCCGTCGGTGCAGACGCCGTCGAACAGGCACGGGTTTGGAGTGCAGTCGTCGCTGTTGGTGGCGCAGGTATCACCCTCGAAGCCCGCGGCACAGGCGCATATGAAGGTGTCGCCCGCGACGCTGCAAGTGCCGCCGTTGAGGCACGGGTCGGGCTTGCACGCGTCCTCGGGGGCGACGTCGGTGTCGGGGGCGACGTCGGTGTCGGGGGTGACGTCGGAATCGGGGGTGACGTCGGAATCGGGGACCGTGTCGACCGGGTCCTTCGGGCCGTCGCCGCACCCGATGAACAACAACGCGGCAAGCGACACGACAACGCGGCTGACGAAGGGGTTGACCATATGCGCAAGACTCATGGAACCTCAGGGCGGCGAGGCGGCGAAGCTCTCGCGACATGCGAGTGTGCGATAGTTCTTACTGAGCGATGGCACGTGCTGGCAAGTCCCGACCGCCCCGGCGGACGAGAATGGATGTCGTTGGAGATGCGCGACGCGGGGTCCTGCGATGACCCTGCATGTCACGCTGTTTGTCACGTGACGCGCGGCGGAGATTCGAAATGGGTCGGAGGCTGGCTCGGACCTCAGAGGCTGTTGAGGAAGGCCAGGAGCTTGTCGCGGTCGGCCTGCGACAGGGCCGCATAGGCGTCGGCCGAGGCCTGCCCTTCACCGCCATGCCACCGGATGGCCTCGTCGATCGTGCGTGCGCGGCCGTCGTGCAAGTAGCCGATACGATTGACGTCGTCGGCCTTGCGCTGGAGCGAGACCGAGTCGTTCGCCTTGGCATCGCCGAGCATGACGGCGCGCGCGTGACCGAGACCCCAGAGGGGTGCGGTCCGCCACTCGGCGCCACTCGCGTTACCCTCGCCGTGGTTGTCGGCGAGGCCTTCACCCATGTCGTGGAGCAGGAGGTCTGTGTACGGATGGATGACCTGGCTGCGGAGCTCGGCCAGAGGGTGGAAGGGGCTTGTCGTCATCGCGTCGCGGTGGCACGAGCCACAACCGGTCGCCTCGAAGATCGCGGGCCCGTCGACATCCGCGTAGTTCCGGCGCGCACCGACGCCGAGCAGGCTGATATAGGTCACGAGGTCATCGACATGGTTGTCGGCGAGCTCGGGTCCGACCGCGCCGCAGCTCATCTGGTCGCGCCCGCAGTCGGGCATGGGGAGGGTGCTGGTCATGACGCCCATGTCGGTGTTGAAGGCTGCGGCGACCTGGTGTTTGACGCTGGAGGTGGCGGCCTTGTAGCCGAAGCGACCGAGCCGGGCGGCGCCTGTGACGGGGTCATGCGAGACGGCGGCGCGGCCCGAGATGCCATCGCCATCGAGGTCGTCAGGGTCGGCCCAGTCGAGGATGTCGGCTTCAGGGATTGCCTCGAGCAAACCCATGCCGACGAGCTGAGGAGCGATGCGCGCGGAGAAGCGAGCGGGGGTGCCGCGGCTGAAGAAGTAGTTGGGTGAGCGCAGGCCGTTTTCGTGGTCGGTCCAAGGGCCGAGGCTGACCGTCCCTTCGGCCTCTCCGGCGCCGTTCAGACCCACCTGCAAGACCTTGCCGATGAGCGGGTCGGGATGGCCGTCGGCGTCGCCGACCTTGAACACCCACTTGTCGAGCGGCTTGCCGACGTCGGCCACCAGCGCACGCCCGTTGCGCACGTGGCAGTTGGCGCACGAGGTGTGGATGTAGTGGTTGCCGGCCTTGCCGATGTGCTCTGTCCACACTGGGTTTTCGGGGCGCTCGTCGTGGCGGCCGTCGATGAAGTTCGTGTGGTGCACACGGCGTCCGCGGACGAAGGGCTGCGCGTTGCCGGGCGAGAGGTTGGTCGCCATCTGCATGAAGCGGCCAGCCGGCTCTTCGCTGTAGTTGTAGCCCAGCGTGCCGGCGCCCCCGAGGCGGCCGGTGGCGGGGATGGGGCGGCCGTCGTTGGAGCCGCCGGGGTTGTTGGCACCGCGTGACCACTCGAATGGCACGAGCCCGGGTTGGCCGATGACGTACACGAAGCTCGTGCCGTAATAGTTGAGGCGGGTGCCGGCCGGAGGGGCGAGGAGGAACTGGCTGACCTCGAACTCCATGTTCATGCCGACGGTCAGCGGGCGCTGGGTCTGCCCGCCGTTCTCCCACTTGTTGACGATGTCGAGCGTGTACTTGTGCTGGCGGCCGGTCTCGCTGACCTTCTCGAAGTCGTCATTCCAGGTGCCCTGGCCGACGTAGACGACACCGGTTTCCAGGGGACTGACCTTCTCCTCTTCCTTCTGGGGGTTGAAGTGGAACTGGCCGGTCGTCGTGATGCCCCAGAACCAGACTCGGAACTCACGTGCGCCGAGCTTCTCCTCGGTGATGAAGGTCGCGGCGATGCGGCTCTGGCCGTTGCGCACGTAGTCTTCGAGCTGGATTCGCGCGGTGCGGTACTCCCAATAGTGCGCGAGGTAATGGTCGTAGTGGTCCTGGACGGTGATGTCCTTGGCGTGGCGGTCGCGCCCGCGGTCGCCGACGCGGGTGACCACGACGCCGTCTTCACGCACGAACGAGGCGACGGGGGCGAGCGGGGTCGACTCGTCGAATAGCGGCTCGAAGTCCAAGGGCTCTTCGACTTCGGTGGTGTCCGCGTCGGGTCCCGTGGCGTCGGCGGCGGTGTCTGCTGTCGAGTCGGGGGAGGTCTCGGCGAGCGAGGCATCGAGCGTGTCCGGCGACGTGTCGTTCTCAGACGTGTCGGGGACGTCGGCTGGGACATCGGGCGCGTCGATGGAGTCCTGTGCGGTGTCGGCAGCCGCGTCGGTGACTTCGGCGATGTCGGTACGGTGCGTCGGGTCGGCGCGACACGCGAAGAGCGTCGCAGACAGGATCGTCATCATCAGGTGGCGGGGTGTCATGGCAGCTCCCTCGAGTTGTCGTTCGTCGGCCGACACGATGGCGCCAGTGACGTGATATCGTCACTTTGTTTACCGACCGAACAAAGCGAGGTCAAGTCAGGGACCACTACCGGAGGTGGTCGTGGTGGTCGTGCGTCCATGAGCGGGGTGATCGGAATGGGGGCCAGCAGCAACCATGCAGCCCTCGTGTATGTCATGGCCTGCGACCCCGCTGGCCGACGACACGAGCGGTCTTCTCCAGCGGGTGATGGTCGACGACGGCATGGGTCGAGACAGCTTTGAAAACCCGGATCGCCGGCCAGTGACGCGCTTGCCCTCGAGGTCGATGTCCGGTAGGAGTCACGTCATGTCGGGGCAAGTCACAGCCGCCTGGAACCGGGGCGCCAGCCGAACTGGAAGCACACGAAGCGGGGGTTCGACGCGATGAGCGACCGGCCGCTCGTGACCTTCGCGCTGTTCGCCTACAACCAGTCGCGCTTCGTGCGTGAGGCAGTCGAGGCGGCGTTCGCACAGACGTACGCGCCGCTGCAGATCATCTTGTCCGACGACTGCTCGACCGACGACAGCTTCGCCATCATGGAAGCGATGGCGGCCGAGTATCGTGGGCCGCATCGAGTGGTGCTCAACCGCAACCCGAAGAACCTGCACATCGGGCGGCACGTGAACCGCGTGATGGAGCTGGTCGAGGGCGAGTTCGTGGTGCCGGCGGCTGGCGATGACGTGTCGATGCCCCATCGGACCGAGACCATCGTCAAGGCGTGGTTGGCGGGTGGCAAGCAGGCGCGCTCGATTCATTCGGCCATCATCGAGATGGACGTCGACGGCAACGACCTCGGGCAGAAGAGCTTCCCCAACCCCGAGCGACTCGACGACCGGCGGGCCATCGCGCGCCACGGCTACTCGGTGCTGGGGGCGAGCCAGTGTTATGCGCGTGAGGTGTTCGAACGTTTCGGGCCGATGCTCCCCGAGGTCATCAACGAGGACTCGGTCATCCCGTTCCGGGCGGCGCTGCTCGGGACCGTGGCCTATGTGGACGAGCCGCTCGTGCGCTATCGGGTGAACCAGAGCACCTGGCACGCCAACAAGGGTGAGCCGAAGACAAGCGCCGAGTATCGCGAGCGGATGGCGTTCCTCTATGGGACGACCCGCTTCATCAACGCGCAGGCCTATGTCGACGCGGTGCGGTTTGGCGACCCGGAGATCGAAGCGCTGGTGCTGGCGCGCATCGCCGAGCACGCGCTTTATCGTGAGGTGTGTGAGCGCCCGATGCCGCGGCTGGGAACGCTGGGCCGCGGACTCGTGGAAGGTGTCGACCCGCTGCGGCTGGCGGTGACGAACTTGAAGCTCTGGGTGCCCGGGTTCAACAGTCGGTATCTGGCGCTGAAGAGGGGGCTCCGATGACGTGGCTCGTGACGGGTGGGGCGGGCTTCATCGGTAGCAACCTGGTGTTGCGTGAGGTCGCTCGAGGGCGGCGCATCGTCAACCTGGATGCGCTGAGCTATGCCGGAAATCTCTCGAATCTCGAGACAATTGCCGGTGACCCGAACCATGTCTTCGTGAAGGGGGACATCGCGGATACGGCGTTGGTGACGGCGCTCCTGGACGAACATCGGCCAACCGCCATCCTGCATCTCGCGGCCGAGTCGCATGTCGACCGGTCCATCGTCGATGCGGCGAGCTTCGTCATGACGAACGTGGTCGGGACCTACAAGCTGCTCGACGCGACGTTGCAGTGGTGGCGTCGGCAGGACGAGGCCGAACGGGCGGCGTTCCGGTTCCTGCACGTGTCGACCGACGAGGTCTACGGGAGCCTCGGGCCGACGGACCCGGCGTTCAACGAAGGGACACCGTATGCGCCGAACAGCCCCTACTCGGCGAGTAAAGCTGCGAGCGACCACTTCGCGCGGGCCTATCACCACACGCATGGACTGCCGGTCCTGACGACCCATTGTTCCAATAATTACGGGCCCTTCCAGTTTCCCGAAAAGCTCATCCCGCTGATGATCCTGAACGCCTTGGAGCGAAAACCCCTGCCCGTTTATGGCGACGGCCTGAACGTCCGGGACTGGTTGTATGTCGACGACCACGCGGCGGCGTTGACGGCGGTGGTCGAGGGTGGGCGGGTCGGCGAGGTCTACGACATCGGGGGGCGCGCCGAGATGACGAACCTCGACGTGGTGACGCGGCTCTGCGACCTGGTGGATCTCGTTGTCGATGATGGTGGGCCGTCGCGACGCGGGCTCATCACCTATGTGAAAGACCGCCCGGGACATGACCGGCGCTACGCCATCGACGACACGAAGCTGAGGACCGAGCTCGGGTTCTCGCCGCGCGAGACGTTTGGCAGCGGGCTCGACAAGACGGTGCGTTGGTTTCTCGGCCATCCAGGCTGGGTGGCCGGCGTGAAGAGCGGCGAGTATCGCAAGTGGCTCGACACCAATTACGGAACGCGTGGGGACGCGAACACGGGGGCGACATGAAGGGGATCATCCTGGCGGGTGGGCGCGGCACGCGGCTCTATCCGACGACGAAGGTGCTGAGTAAGCAGCTCCATCCGATTCACGACAAGCCAATGATCTTCTATTCGCTCTCCACGCTGATGCTCGCGCATATCCGCGACATCATGCTCATCTCCACGCCCGAGGACCTGCCGCTCTATCGGCGACTGCTGGGCGATGGCAGCGACTATGGCATTCGGTTGACCTACGTCGAGCAGGCCAGACCCGAAGGCATCGCGCAGGCGTTCTTGCTCGGTGAAGAGTTCATCGGCGACTCGCCCGTGACGCTCATCCTGGGCGACAACATCTTCTACGGTGAAGGCTTTGGCAGCGTCGTGCGCGCGGCGACGAAGCAGACGAGCGGCGCCACGATCTTCGGCTATTGGGTGCGTAATCCCGAGGAGTTCGGCGTGGCCGAGCTCGACGCCGAAGGCAAGGTCACGGGCCTCGAAGAGAAACCCAAAGCGGCGCGTTCGAACTGGGCGGTGACGGGGCTCTACGTCTACGACAACGACGTCGTGAAGATCGCCAAGGCGATGAAGCCTTCGCCACGCGGCGAGCTCGAGATCACCGACGTCAACAAGGTGTATATGGCGCGCGGCGACCTGCACCTGACCCGCCTCGGGCGCGGCATCGCGTGGCTCGACACGGGCACACACGAGGCTCTGCAGAGCGCGTCGGAGTTCGTCGCGGCGATCCAGGCGCGGCAGGGCTTCAAGATCGCCTGCCTCGAAGAGGTCGCCTTCCGACACGGCTTCATCGGGGTCGACCAGCTGGAGTCTGCGGCGAAGAACTACGGCAGCTCGGATTATGGGGCGTACCTGCGGGACCTCCTGCTGGCGAGTCGCGCCGGCGAGATCCGATGACGCCGCCAACTCCCCACGTCATCGACCTGCGGGTCCACGGTGACCACCGCGGGCGACTCGTGGCGCTTCAGAAAGGCGATGGAGCCCTCGACTTCGAAGTGGCGCGCGTCTATTGGATCTATGGGGTCCCTTCGGACGAGAACCGCGGAGCCCATGCGCATCATGCCACCCGCCAGCTCATGGTCGCCTTGTCGGGTGGTCTCGACATGGTCTTCGACAACGGGTTTGGAACCGCGCGTGTCCGACTCGAAGCGCCGTCGCGGGCGCTGGTGATTCCGGCGATGGAGTGGCACGTGATGGAGAACGTTTCGCCGGGAACCGTCGCTATGGTGCTTGCTTCGCAGCCTTACGAAGAGTCCGATTATATCCGTGATTACGAGAGCTTCCTGGCACTCACCCGAAGACCCGAAGACGATGGAGCAACACGATGAGCGCACCCGAGAATGAACGTGAACGACTCGAGGCCATTGCGGCCGACAGTTGGTATGGGGTCGGGGCGAACGCGGCGAGCGTCCGATACTCCGGGCAGATCTTCGCGAGACATTGGCGTGGGACGAAGTGCCTCGAGCTCGGTCCCGCGGAAGGGCTCATGACCGAGCTGCTCGCGAAGAGCTTCGAGAGCCTGACCGTCGTCGATGGCTCGGAACGATTCTGCCAGGACCTGCGTGTTCGTTTCCCGGGAGCCGAAGTCGTGCATTCGCTCTTCGAGGGCTACGAGCCCGAAGCGGTCTTCGACACCATCGTGCTGGGTCACGTCCTCGAGCACGTCGACGACCCGCGAGGCCTGCTCGCAAGGGCGGCTCGATGGCTCGCGCCCGGGGGCGTCCTCTGCGCCGCGGTGCCGAACGCGCGAAGCGTCCATCGTCAGGCGGCGGTGCTGCTGGGCATGCTGCCCGAAGAGCACGCGCTGAATGCGACCGACCTGCATCACGGACATCGACGCGTCTACGACCCGGAGTCGTTCCGACACGACTTCCTGTCCGCAGGGCTCGGCATCAAGGTCTTCGGCGGATATTGGCTCAAGCCGCTGTCAAACGCGCAGCTCGACGCACAATGGTCGCCTGAGGTGCTCTGGGCGTACATGCAGGTGGGCGAGCGGTACCCCGACATCGCGGCTGAAATCTATGTCATCGCCGGGCGCTGAGACTCCCACGGTCTGGCTCGGCTCCGCGGGCACTGGCACGAGCCATGGGCTCGCCAAGACGCTGCGCGAAGTGTGGGGCGACCGGGTTCGCATCGTCGCGGCCGACGTCAACCCCGCACATCTCGTTGGGGCGTCGTTGGTCGCGGACAGGTTCGTCCAGGTGCCGTACTCGGCAGCCGCTGAGTTTCCATCGTTCATGGTCGAGGCCCTCGTAGAGACCCGGACGACACTCTATGTGCCCATCCTCGACGAGGAGATCCTCTGGGCGGCGCGCGCGCGCGACGAGGGAATCCTTCCGCGCGGCGTCGAGGTCATCGCGCCACCCACGGAGAGCGCGGCGATCTGCTTTGACAAGGAGCGCGCCGCGACGTGGATGGATGAGCGGGAACTACCCACACCCAAGACGTGGTCGATAGAGCGAGCAAGATGGACGGGTGAGCCGCTCTTCGCCAAGCCACGGCTGGGACGAGGGAGCATCGGAGCGCGCTCGGTCTCTTCGCAAGACCACCTGGAGGCGCTCAATCGCAGCGGCGAGGACCTCGTCGTGCAGGAGGCCTGCGAGGGTCCCGAGGTCACGGTTGATGCGGTTCGATGGGCTGGAGGGACTCGAGCGGTCGCAAGGGAACGACTCGAGGTCAAGGCCGGGGTCTGTACGAAAGCGCGGCTGTTCGAATCTTCCGAGATGGAGTCGTTGGCGACCCGGTTGGGGGACGAGCTCGCGTTACGGGGGGCCTTCTGCTTCCAGGTCATGCGGCTTGCAGGTCGGTGGGTCATCACAGACATCAATCCGCGGCCAGGGGCGGGCACCCGCCTGACCGTCGCAGCGGGCGTCAACGTGCTCGCGGCGATGTTCGCGGACTTTCTCGGCGGGGCCGTCGAGCCCTACCTTGGTCGGCTGGATGGGGAGAGATTCGCCGTCAGGCATTATGTCGAATATGTCACTGTGTAAGTGAAAAATGCCGATTGCATCTCCGGCCGAAGCGAACTTCTCGAGCTCCGACAACGCCGGTGTCGAGGCAACTCCGCACCGATGGTTGGCACTCGACCTCGATGGCACACTCATCGACGCCGAAAGGCGGCAGACCTCGTTGGCGGCGGACTGCCTCGCACGGTTGGGCGGCGGCGAGCTCGACCGTTTGGCATTCTGGAGGGAGAAGCGGACGGGAGCACCGACGGCACACGCGCTTCGTACTCTCGGCGTGGCCCAGGACTTGTCCGAGGCGGTAGCGGCCCTGTGGGGTTTGGAGGTCGAGGACGAGCGGTGGTTGAGCCTGGATGCCTGGTTGCCGGGCGCCGTAGAGAGCCTGGCGACCGCCAAGGAACACGGTTTCGGCGTCGTCGTGGTGACGGCGCGACGTGACCGGAAGGCGGTCGAGCGACAGTGCGAGCGACTCGGCCTATTGGCGATCATCGACCGGCTGGAGGTGGTCGAGCCACGCTCGGCTGCGACCGGAAAGGCGCGACTCATTCCCAGCGCCTACGCCATGATCGGCGATAGCGAGAGCGATGCCGAAGCCGCGTCGATCGCAGGGGTGCGCTTCATGGGCGTGGCCTCCGGGGTGCGCTCCGAGGAGTTCCTTGTGGCGCGTGGTTGCGAAGTGTTCGCGACCGTCCTCGAGGCCGTCTCGATGCTGGTGGAACCGATGGGGGAGGCGATGTACTCTTCGTCCTCCAGGAAGGTTCGGCCCTGAGTCGTCGGGGCGCTGGTGGGACCTGAGACGTTGGAACGACGGAGGGCGCGATGGCGGCTGGAATGTTCGGGCGTGTCGGCGGCGGGCGCTGGTCTGGGGTGTTGATTGGGGCGGCGATTGTCGTGACCCCGGGTTGTGGCGAGGACGCGGCTGAAGCGACGGTCGACCCGCGCTGTGAGGCGGTCTTGAGCTCGTGTGTCACACGGCAGAGGACCTGCGTCATCGAGGACGAGGAGGCGGTCTGTCGGGCCTGCCCAACCGGCGAATATCCAGAGCGGGCGAGCGGCTCTTGCAGGGCGATTCCGGGGACGCCGATGAGCCATGACTTCGGGCTCCAGACCGTTGCGAGTGGCCAGGAGATAGGCTCCCTGTGTCAGAGCTGGGTGCTCGACAACGATGAGGAGCTCTGGGTCAACGCGGTCGAGATGGACAATGACGGCGCCTATCATCACTCGAACTGGTTCTTCGTGCCGGAGGGCTTCAAGGACTGGCCGACGACGGCGTGGATGGACTGCTATGCGGATGGTTTTCATGAGATCGATGCGGCCCTCGCGGGTGGTGTCCTCTACGCGCAGTCGACGCAGGTGAAGCGTGAGCTGCAGAAGTTCCAGACCGGCGCCGCTGTGCGGATTCCGCCGCGCTCTCGCATCATCACGGTCACACACCTGCTGAACTATCGGCCCGAATCGGTGACCACGGGGCTGCGGCTGACCATGCACACGCTGCCTCGGGCAGAGGTGACGACGCCGCTCACGCCGGCACAGCTCATCTATACGGACCTGGCGATCCCTGGCCAGGCGACGTCCGAGTTCAGCGGGTCATGTGACCTGGCGACGCCGTACGGCGAGCTGTTCGAAGGCCAGGGTCTGAACATGAAGCTGCACTATGTGTTGCCGCACTATCACGACCTCGGCGACGGCTTCGATGTGTCGATCGTCGGGGGCGCGCGCGACGGCGAGAAGATCGTCGAGCTCGGCAGCTTTACGACCGACCCGTTCGGGTTCGCGTTCGACCCGCCGATCGACATGGCGGGTGCTGATGGCCTGGCCTTTACATGCCGCTTCAAGAACCCGCGCGACGCGACCGTGCGCTGGGGAATCGGCGACCAGGAGATGTGTGAGGCGCTCTTGTTCTTCGAGTCACCGATGGCATTCTCGGCCGGGGTCAGTAACACGACGGACGAGTCGGAGGTCGAGGGTGGCGTCGACGACGGGGTACACAAGTTCACGGGCACCTGCAGCGTGTTGGGCTTCCCGTACGACCCGCTCGAGCAGTGAGAGCTCAGCGCCTGAAGTCGAGCTTTGCGAGTAGACGTCCGACGCGACCCTGACCGCCGAGCATACGGGCGAGGCGCCCGAGGCTCAGGAGGCCGACGACGAGCGTGGCAGTTGCGCCGGCGATCCAGGTGGCCAGCTCTGAGACGTAGCTCAGACCGATGAGCGCGAGCACGATGGCGAAGATGGCGGCGGTCTGCCCGACGACTTTGTGTTCGAGGACGAGCCCGTTGATGCGACGGGCGACGACCAGCGTGAAGACGAGGTAGACGAGGTAGGACACGACGTAGGCGATGGCCGTCGCAACCAGGCCGAGGGACGGCAGAAGGGCCGTGACCAGCGCAAAGAAGACGGCGTTCCACAGCAGCTCGCCGATGAGGTAGATGCGGTTGGCGCCGTGCGCGAGGAAGACAAAGGCGAGCGGCCAGCTCAGGATCTTGAGGGTGTCGCCGAGCGCCTGGATCCGGAGAAGCTCGATCGAGGGGCCGAAGTCGGCGCTATAGAGGACGTGGATAGCGACAGGGGCGAGGCCGGCGAGCCCGATGAGGACGGGGGCGGCGAGCATCAGTGCCACCTCCGCCTGCTCGTTGACTAGGCGATTGCTGCGTTCGCGGTCCTGGATCGCCTCGGTGAGGCGCGGGAAATAGTCGGTGCCCATCGCGGTCAAGACAAAGCCGATATAGGTCATCGAGACCTGCCATGACGCTTCGAAGTGGCCAGCCGACGGGAGGCCGAGGTCTTCGGTCAGGGTCGAGCGGATGTCGAGCTGGACGAGGTTCGTGACGACGTTGGCGGCCATGATGGCAATGCCCATCACGAGGAGGGCGCGCCAGCGCGGGAACAGCTCGCGCGGGGAGATCGGGATGGCAGGTGGGCGAGCCAGTCGCGAGGTGTAGCGCCAGGCGACGAGCGCCCCGGTGAGAGGTGTCGCGATGAGCATCCAGACGATGCCATCCTGGCCGAGCCAGGCGACGAGGCCGAGCCCGATGAGAGCGCCGAGCAGCGAGCCGAGGACGGATACCTTGGCCAGATCGGTGATGCGGCGAAGGCCTTGGAGGAGTGCAGTCTGCGAGGTGGTGATGGAGGTGAAGAGGACACCGAGGCCCAGCCAACCGATGGCGGTGGCGTGGGTCGTGTCGCTGAAGACCGACATCGAGACGCGTTCACGGATGCCCCAGAGGATGGCCCACGCGACGATGCCGAGGGAGAGACTGACGAGCAACAGTGCGCGGCGGACACGTGCGAGCTCGTCGGGGTCGGGGCTCGCGGCGATCTGGCGGACGCCGCTCTGGGCGAGGCCAAAGCCGGCGATGGTCGCTACCAGCGACATGACGCGCTGATAGAGGCCCATGAGGCCGATGCCCGTCGGGCCCACGAGAAGGGCGATGAGCTTGACCTTGGCGATACTCGTCAGGACGTTGAGGACCGAGGCGCCGCCGCTGATCGAGGTGGCCTTCAGGATCTGCCGCTGGGAGTCGGCTTCTTTGGGAACCTCCGCGCTCACCGAGAGGAGGTCTCGATGGACTGCAGGTTTGTCACAGCCTCGATGACGTGATCGACCTGAGGGCCGGTCATGTGGGGGCCGATAGGGAGGCTCAGGACCTCGGCGGCGAGGCGCTCGGCGATGGGGAAGGCGTTGTCTTGGAAATCGAGAGACCTGTAGGCGGCCTGTCGGTGCGGTGGGATCGGATAGTGGATGAGGGTGCCGATACCGGCCGCGGCGAGGTGCTCGATGAGAGCATGGCGATTGGGGCTTCGCACGACGAAGAGGTGCCAGGCGGATTCGCAGCCGTCGGCGATGACCGGCAGGCCGAGGTCGGTGCCGGCGAATGCGTCGAGGTAACGCGCGGCTATGGACTTGCGGCGGGTGTTCCAGGCGTCGAGGTGGGCGAGCTTGACGCGCAGGACGGCGGCCTGGAGCGGGTCGAGGCGGGTGTTCAATCCTTTGATTTCGTTGATGTATTTCTGACGCGAGCCGTAGTTGCCGAGGAGGCGGACCTGATCCGCGAGGTGTGGGTCGTCGGTCGTGACCGCACCTGCATCGCCCAACGCGCCGAGGTTCTTTCCGGGGTAGAAGCTCCAGGCGACGGCCTGTCCGTGGGCGCCGATGCGACGACCGCGATAGGTCGCGCCCTGAGCCTGGGCCGCGTCTTCGAGGACCATGAGGCCATGGTCGCGGGCGAGACTCAGGAGCGGGTCGAGCTCGGCCGGTTGCCCATAGAGATGGACAGGCAGGATGACCTTCGTGCGCGGGGTGATAGCGGCGGCGACGCGGTCGGGGTCGAGGTTGTGGGTGAGGGGGCGCGGCTCGACGGGGATGGGGCGGGCGCCGACCTCACTGACGGCGAGCCAGGTGGCGATGTAGGTGTTGCTCGGGACGATGACCTCGTCGCCCGGGCCGACGCCCATCGCCATGAGAGCCAGGCGTAGGGCGTCGAGCCCGTTGCCGACGCCGACGCAGTGGGCGGCACCGACGTAAGCTGCGAACTCCTGCTCGAAGGAGGCGATCTCGGGGCCGAGGATGTAGTGACCCGAGTCGAGGACACGAGCGATGGCGGCGTCGAGCTCGGGCCGGAGCTCGGCGGTGGCGGCGCGCAGGTCGAGGAAGGGGACGTTCATCGTGGAGGGCGACCTGGGTTCGGGTTGGCGCGTGTTCTGAACGCGGCGCCGGGAGCATAGCCGCTGACCGATGCGCTTGCCAGAATGCCGATGGCCCAGGCACGCCGGCCGGCCCTCCGTGGTGCGTGTGTTGCGCAATCGAAGGGCGGGCCGAGGGAACGGCTATTGCCCTTTGAGAGCCGTGATCTTCTTCGCGGCGGCCTCACTCGGGGAGACGGTGTTGGCGTGCTCGAAGGCGTCGAGCGCCTCGGCGGTCTGCCCGAGCTTCTCGTAGGCGAGGCCGATGTTGAAGCTCACGGCCGAGGTGAAACGTTTGTTGCCGTCGTAGCGCGACCCTTGGATGTCAGTGCGCACGCTGTCGCAGTCGTCGATGGCCCCCTTCAGGTCGTCACCCTGGGCGCGCAGGACCTTCGCATAGCAGCGCCCGCTGAGCGCCTCGAGCAGCTCGGGGTCCGCGTCGGAGGCGGCGGTGAACGCTGCGATGGCCTCGCCGTACTTCTTTTCGCGTGTGAGCCGGCGACCCTCGGCGAGGTGGTCGGCCGCGGTCATCTTGTCGGGTTTGGGCTCGGCGGCCTCTGCTGCGCCGCCAGCCCGACCACGGAGCACACCTTCGGCTCTGGTCTTCTCGGCTTGGAATCGTTCGGCTTGTGTCGCGGCCCAGGTCTCGTGGTTCCTGCGTGTGCACGCTGCGAGCTCGTCGGTGGTGAAAGGTTCGGCCTTGCCAGAGCAGTCGGTGCGCACGAACGCCCCATCGACGAGGCTCGGGGCGACGTGGTCATCGCAGCGCACATCACCCCAGGCAGAGGCGAAGCTGGTGAAGACGTGGCGCTTGCGTTCACGGTCGATGACGATGTCGACGGCGGTGGCACCGAAGGTCTCGGAGTCGAGCTCGCACCCACCTTCGGGGTCACACTGCGAACCGAAGACCTGCTCGGTGCGGGCGACGACGATTGCGACGAGTCGCCCATCGTCGAATACGACGGGCGGTCGGACGACCTCGGACTCGTCATTGGCGTCGCTCGGGATGAGCCTCTCGAAGCCGACCCAGGGACCGTCTCCGGCCTTGCCGCTGCGCACGAACACACTGAGCGCGCTGCCGTTCCGACCGTCGTCTTGACGCGTCGTGTAGATCACCATGTCGGCGTTACAGGTGGTCGGAGATTGTCCACGACAGAGCGCGGCGAGGGTGTCTTCGTCCGTCCCGACCTCTTTGCCAACGGCGGTGGCCAGGTCTCGCAGCGACGCCTCCTGTGCAACCTGGCGCCCTTCGCTGCCGCCCATCACGAGACCGGAGAACGCGCAGCTCGGGGCGGCGGGAGCAGGGGTAGGGACGGCGGCAGGGCTCGGTGGCTCCGGGGCGGCCGGGGCCGGATTGGGTTCGCCGGGCGTTGCGGCCGGAGGCTTCACCGCGGTGCTCGAAGCGTCCTGGCCAGCAGCCGGAGCGGACACCTCGGACTTGGAGCCACAAGCCCAGACGAGGGGCAACGTGAAGAGACAGGCGAGAGCGAGGCGCATGGTATCCTTGGGACTGGGGGCTGGGGGCTGGGTTTGAGCGCGGATTTCGGGCCGTCTTGCCAACGATGGGGCGCAACCTCTCACAGTCGGGGAGGTCCGTCGTCACGCGTCACACCGACGTGCGAATGTCGTTAGATGCCCAGAAGATGAGGTTGAAGAGGCGGCTTGCCCAGTGAGTGAGTCCTGCTGGGTGGGGCCCAGCAACGCGTCCGCCAGTCATAAAGAGCGCTTCGAGACTGGTGCCTCGCAATAATCGCTGATACGGTCCTCCCGCTTCGTAAGGGCGCTTGGCGACTGTGATAATTAGCACACTCCCGGGTGAAAAAACCCACCCAGTTCACTCGCTGGTGGTGCCCAAACGCTCAAGGGCCTGAAGGAACTGGTGGTGGTCGCTGGCACAGCGATTGCCAATCAGTCCGTGCACGTCACCTCTGTGAGGATCGTATGACCTACCGCCACCGCTTCGTAACGTCTCTCGGCCTGACCCTCGGGGTCGCTCTCTACGGGCAGATCGGCTGCGTGGACTCGCCTGGCCCTCAAGGCGAGCAAGGCGAACAGGGTGAGAAGGGAGACCCCGGGGAACAGGGCGAGCCTGGTACACCCGGCGAACAAGGCGAGCCCGGTGAACAAGGCGAGCCCGGTGAACAGGGCGAGCCCGGTGAGCAAGGTGAGCCCGGCGAACAAGGCGAGCCAGGCGAGCAGGGTGAACAAGGCGAGCAGGGCGAACCCGGACCGTCGGCCGCCTGGAGCTTCAACGTCCTGGCCGAGATCCCGGGTGCCCTCATCGGGACCATCGACGAGGTGACCGTGGGTACGCCGACGGTCGTCGAGTTCACGGTGACCGATGCGGTCGGGCGCGGAGCCGTCGGGCTGAAGGCCGGCAGCCAGGGGCAGGTCCGATTCGGGCTCGCCAAGCTGATCCCGGAGAACGCGACCGGCGATGCGTCGTACTGGGTGAGCTACATCAACCGCTCGGCCACTGGTGGCGGCAACACGGTCGTTCAGGCCAACGTCGAGCGCACGGGGACACTCGTCGACCACGGCGATGGCACCTACACGTACACCTTCGCGACGGACGTCACGGCGGCGACCAACCCGGTCTCCGGGGCGGCCATACCCTACCAGCCGACCCTCACGCATCGGCTCGCGCTGCAGATCTCCGGCCTTGGCCTACCGCCAGTCAACGAGACGCACGACTTCGTGCCCAACGGCTCGGCGGTCACCTCGACCCGCAAGATCGTCGCCACGGAGAGCTGCAATGGATGCCACGCGGACTTGACCGCACACGGAAGCCGCATCGAGGTCGACTACTGCGTCGTTTGCCACAACCCTGGCACGACCGACCCGACCAACGGCGCATCGGCCAACTTCGGGACCATGGTCCACAAGCTCCACATGGGCCACAATCTGCCGGGCGAGCCGTTCGTCCTCGGCGGCCACGACTACTCAGAGGTGACCTACCCGCAGGACATCCGCAACTGCCGCAAGTGCCACGATGGCTCGCTCGCGGCGACGCCCGATGGTGGCAACTGGTTGACGGTGCCGACCGCCGAAGCATGCGGGTCGTGCCATGCGACGACGACGTTCACAGGTGCGAGCCCGACCCACACCGGTGGGACCTTCGCCAACAATCAGCTCTGCGGCTCGTGCCACACGAGCGACAAGGTCGAGCTCTTCCACCTCACCAACGTGTCCACGCCCCACAACCCGAACGTGCCCGTGGGCCTGTCGAACCTCTCATTCGAGCTCCTCTCGGTGACGGTCGACGCCGAGCGTAGACCGACGGTCGAGTTCCGGGTGCTGCGCGATGGTGTGGCGATGGACGTGAAGACCCTGCCGACCGACATCACGGGCGGGCCGAGCTTCCTGCTCGCGTATGGATCGCCGCAGGGCGGGATCACCGAGTCGATCGACTACAACAACCTCGGTCGCGCCGAGGCGCAGCCGCTGTCGGTGTCGCTGGCCAACCTCCGCAACGCGAGTGCCGGCACCCTGAACCCGAGCGCGACCAACGCCGGCGCCTTCGTCGCGACCTTCACGGCCGCCTTCCCCGTCGGCGCGGACATGCGCCTCATCGGGCTCCAGGGCTCGTTCACCCAGGTGACCGCGGGCGGCAACGTGGCGCGCAGCGTGGTGTCGGCCATCAAGGAAGTCGCTGGCGACGACAAGCGGCGCTCGGTCGTCAACAACGACAAGTGCAGCAACTGCCATGAGCGCCTCGAGCTACACGGCGGGTCGCGGGTCCAGGACATCCAGATCTGCGTCATGTGCCACAACCCGAACCTCAGCACGAGCGGGCGCGGCGCCGACCCGGCCCACCTTGCACTGCCCGCCAGCGACGCCGACGATTACGGCGCGGACCCGCTGCTCTTCCCCGAGTCGAGCAACCACTTCAAGTTCATGATCCACGGCATCCACTCCTCGGCCTTCCGGACGACCGACTACGAGTTCGTCCGCAACCGCGGCACGAGCGGCGTGTACTATTACAACTGGAGCGGCGTGACCTTCCCCGGCAACATCAACAACTGCGAGACCTGCCACGACGGTGGGAGCTACGAGCTGCCGCTGTCGCAGAACTCGTTGCCGACGACGATCCGCACGACCTCGGGTCCCGACGAGACGCGCACTCAGATCGTGGCGGCCCGCACGTCGGTGCCGAACGCGTCCGACCTCATCGTGAGCCCGGAGGCTGCGGCCTGCTACTCGTGCCACGACAGCTGGATGTCGGCAGCCCACATGGAGCAGAACGGCGGCGCCGTTGAGTGGGAGCGTGGGGTGTGGGAGGCGGAGCGGCCTGTCGAGACCTGCTCGGTCTGTCACGGCCCTGGTCGTATGGCCGACCTGGACTTCGTGCACGGCAACTGAGAAGTCTTTGGCGGTGCGGGGGGGCAAGTGCCCCCTGCGCCCTTGTCCGCACGCTCGTATCCGCGCGACGCCCGTCGCGGCTTTGACAGCCGTCCCGACCGTGCAAACGGCTCTGGGGGTGTGCTTCGCGGTGAACCGATTGCGACGAGTTGCTTGACCGCTTGACCGACCTCCGGCAACCAAGGCCGGATGCTCGGCCAACCAGATCGCCAGACCATACGTGTCGCCCTTGTGGGCTTCGCGGCCGTCGTGGTGTTGCTCGCGTTCCCGAGGAACGAGATCGGCCTGACCGGACTGGTCGCCGTGGTCGGCTGGGCGACATTCGCGACGGTCATCGTCGGGTGGCTCCTGCGGGCCAACTCATTGCCGACCGCAACCATCGTCGCGGCGATCACCCTCGCCTACACCCAGGGCATCGGAGACGCGGCCGAGGACGGGTTGAACTATGGCGGATTCCATCCGACGGGCGACAGCGTCATCTGGGCGCTCCTTGGCATGGGGGTCTTTCTCGGCACTGCAGCGGTGGTCAGCCGGATCATCTCGTCGTTTGCGGAGCGACGCGCGAAGTCCAGGCAACCGACGCCCTCGATGCCGGATGAGCTGCTCCTCAAGGCGATGCTGCTCTTCCTGTTCGCGACATTCATCGCCGCTCTCGCGACGGGGTTGTGGTCGTTCTGGGGTGACCGCAGCGTGGCGCTCGAGGAGAGCGGCGGGTTTGTGAAGCTCGAGCTCTTCTATGCGCCCACGCTGGTCGTGACGGCCTGGTTTGGCACGCTGGCGCGACGGGACGAGAACGCAGCGCTGGGCGTTGGCAGCTCGCATCGCCGCTTGGGTTGGCGCCTGTGGGCGATGGCTGGTGCCATCGGCCTCATGCTGTTCGCGTTGCAGTCGCGGCGGCTCATGGTGGTGGTCGGGCTGATGCTGGTGTTCGTGTTGATCACCACGACCGCTCGGCGCGAGATTCGGATCATGGTCACGCGCGCTTTCGGCCTGGCCGCTTTGCTCTTCGTGTTCTCTACGGCGTCGGCCGGGTGGCGCGACCTCTCGACCGAGTCGCGCGTGTCGGTGGCCGATCGTTTCGAGGGTGCCATCGATGCGGTGGGAGACACACGCGCCTTCGAGCAGATCGAGTCGCGCCTGACCTACCTCTGGTTCGACGCGGCGGCGCACCAATTGATGAACAGCGGCATGGATCTGTCGATGTCGGAGCTGGCGTTGAGCAACTTCGCGCTCGCCGTGCCGCGGGTCTTGTTTCCGGGCAAGGACGAGATCGAGCAGGTGGCATGTGAGAACTATCTCGAGGGGCTGAGCCTGCCTGACGACCTGCCGTGCACACCGTCTGGCGAAGGCGCGCTCTGGGCGGGGTTCCTGGGGATCATGTTCGCAGGACTCATCGCGGGCCTGAACCTCGGAACGGCGGAGGTCCTGGTCAGGCGCAGGGGACTCCCGCGCATCGTCGGACTCTATCTGCTCATCCCGTATGCCATGCTCGAGACCGGGGTCTTCGGGTTCATCGCAGGCATCCGGTTGGGCCTCATCGGGACCGGCTTCGTGTGGATCGTCGCCCTCGGGATCCGGCTAATGGCGGGGCGGGCGGGCCGACGTCGAGACGACGCACACGCGACTTCGCCGCTCAGGTGAGAGCGCGATGGGGCGCGAGAGCCCGCCGGCGAGAGGGCGGGTCGGAGATACCCCGGGTCAGGGCTCGGGGTCGTCGAGGCGCGTGCGGATGATCCGGTTGGAGGACTTGGCGCCGACGAGCCAGCGTCCATCGGTGGCCTCCTGGATGACGAGCGAGGAGAAGTTCTCGGCGTCCGCGCAGTAGCGGCGAAACACGTTCCAGGTCGATGAGTTGGGGTCGAGCGACTGAATGGCGCCCTGGGTTGGGCTTGTATAGAGGGTGCCCGTCACTGGGTCTTGCACGAGGTTGTTCAGGAGCAGGCTCTCGAGGTTCGAGCCGAGGGGCTCGAAGGTGTCGGCGCCGTCGGTCGAGATGAAGACGCCGCGGTCCTCGGTGAGCGCGTAGACGGTCGAGCGGTCCAGGGCATCGACAAGAACCTTCGGGACGAAGGTCTGAGAGAGCGCGTTGTCGACGAAGCGCCAGTTGAGGCCACCGTCTGCGCTCACGATGACGCCGCGGCCGCGGGTGCCGACATAGATGCGGGGCGGGTCGTCGCCCGAGACCGCCAGCGACCGGGTGTCGAGGTGAAGGCCGAGGTTGGTCTGCCAAGGCGCGATGCCCTGATTCGTGCGGACCCAGGTGATGCCGTCGGAGCTGCGGTGCAGGCCGGTCGTCTGGGTGGCCGCGAGGATGTCGCCGTTGTCGAAGAAGTGGGCGTCGAAGACGTTGGACGCGAGGATACGGGGCTCGAGCGAGGCGAGGCCGTTGGTGGTCGCCCAGCCAAGGCCTTGTGCGCCGACGACGAGGCGGGTGGAGTCGAGGTCGGACGCGGCGGCCGTGAGCAGGAAGTCCATCGTGGGCCGAGGGGCGCGGACCCACGGGGTGGCCGAGGTGCGGGTCCAGAGCCCGCTGCCCCAGCTCGTGAGGAACATACGATCGGCACTGGTCGACCAGGCCAGGCGGGTGACGCTCATGCCGCGGGCGGCGGGGATCCGGCGCCAGGAGAAGCCGCGATCCACGCTGCGAAAGATGCCCGAGTGCGACGAGAGCAGGAGGATGTTCGAGTCGTTGGGGTCGACAGAAATGGTGCCTGCGAAGCGGGTCCATTCGAGGTCGAGGCCGGTGACCATCGGGCCTTCGAGGGTGGCGCCGCCGTCGGTCATCCGATAGATGCCGCGGCCGGGAGCCGCGACCCAGAGCGTTGAGCAGTCGGCGCTGAGCGCGATGTCGAGGACGTCGAGGCCTTCGAGGACCGGGATCTTCGACCAGGTCAGTCCGTAGTCGTTGGAGACGCGGGCGCCCGTTCGGGCAGCGGCGTAGATGCGGCCGGGTTGGGTTGGACACGCCGCGAAGTCGGTGCCCCACGAGATGTCGGAGTTGACGACGGTCCAGTTGGCGCCGCCGTTGGTGGTGCGGAGGATCTTGCCACGACCTAGCGGGGCGCCGCCCTCGTTGAGGTCGACGGTGCCGATGAGCGTCGTGTCGGGGAGCTCGGGGAAACCCGTGATGGAGACGATGTACGCGTTGGTGATGCCGTTGTTGCGAGGACCAAAGGTGCGGCCGGCGTCGTCCGAACGAAGGAGCCCGACACCGGGGACGGCGGCCCAGAGGCGCTGCGGCAGAGCGGGGTCGACGGCGACGGCCGACAGGCTCAGACCGGTCAGCGCATAGGGCTCGAAGGAGCGCCCGGTGTCGCGCGAGATGGAGAGGCCCTGGCTACCGATGAGGAGCTCTTTGATGTCGCCCGGCGGGAAGGCGAGGAAGTTGGCGAAGACGTCGGTCGCCCACTCGGTCCATGTCGCGCCCGAATCGGTCGAGCGAAAGGCGATGCCGCCGGAGAAGGACCACGCGACGCCGGCGATGCGGGGGTCGAAGCGGGCGACATCGACGCGGCCGCCGTCGAGTCCCTGGTTCCAGGGCTCCCACGGGCAGGTGGGCGGGGTGGTCTCGGGCGAGGTGTCGGCGACGTCGTCGAAGGTGTCGGTGTCGGCGATGTCGGGCCCGTCTAGGGAGTCGGGCGCGTCAGGGGAGTCGGGCGCGACGGTGTCGGTGACATCGGGCCCGTCGGGGGAGTCGGGTGCGACGGTGTCGGCGATGTCGGGCTCGTCGGTGTCGGGCTCCGACGAATCGACGTCAGGTGTGTCCGAGGGGTCGGGGATGTCCGCGTCGGAGCGGCCAGAGGTCGAGTCGCCGCACGCCGAGAAGAGGGCGATGGAGAGGCCGAGGAGCAGGCGTGTGCCGTTTCTGAGTCGCATGGGAGTGGGGCCCTGAGTCTGTACGGAGAGGCGCCGCGCAGCGCCAGGATGAGGTCTGTGCAGGCTAGCATCAGGGCGTTGCGTCGCCAATCAGGGGCGCACATCGTGACGTGCGCGAGTAACCGGGTTGATTACGGAATTCGCGACGGAACGGATCGGGTATCAGGAGCGCCAGGCGCGAGTCGCCACATGCCAAAGCCGCATTTGCATTGGCTCACAAAGTGCGTCGGGTCGGTCGACAACCAGCCGACGTTGCTTCTGACGATGCCGGAGTAGAGGCCGACGGCTGTTGGGGTGGCCGTGCCGTCGGGGCGGACCTCACCAGCGAAGGTGGGGCCTTCGCCGCCGTGCCCGATGAGGCGGGTCTTGTCGATCCACTCACCGAGCGAGGGAGAGCCAGGGCCCATGGTGACGACGTGGGTGACGCCGAGCTCGGCCAGGGCCTGATGCAGGCCGACTGCAGCGGCGCGATGGTGGAACTGGAAGTCGCCCGTCAGGCCGTCGAGGGCCACGATTGGACGATGGCTGAAGTAGGCGATCGAGCCCGGTGAGTTGGTGATGGCGACCGCGCCGTCGGGAGGGACGGTGGCGTCGACCCAGGCCGCGGCGTCGAGATACCAGCGGTGTGAGTCGCCGCGGACGACGCCGAGGTTGCGCCAGGCGATGGCCCCGAGCGTAAGGAGGCTCAGCGCGATGACGGCCGGGCCGATGAGGCGGGTGACGTTGGGGGCGAGGCGACGTGTGGCGGAGGAGGCGAGGGCGTCGAGGGTGAGAGCCACGCTGATGAGCTCGGTGGCGAAGTACCAGGTCCACACCGACTCGAGGAAGAAGAGGATGTAGAGGCCGTGGGCGAGTGCGCCGAGCGTGAAGAAGAAGACTGCGAAGTCGCCCGTGCGTCTGCCGATGCGATACCAGACGAGGGGGGCGACGGCGGCGAAGGCGAGGAGCGTCCAGGCCTGGAGTCCGAGCTTGCCGGGGTTGAAGCCGACGAGGTCCGCGAGGCCGGACTTGACGGAGCCGCTGATGGGGACGAGGTGGCCGAACTCGATGAGATTGGACACGAGGTAGGGGCCGAGGGTGAGCACGGCGCCGAGACCAATGGCGACGAGGCGGGTTGCCGTTGTCGTGAGGGGGGCTCGAGGGGAGATGGCGGCGGCGAGGCCGAGCGCGAAGACGGCGAAGACGTTGTCGAGGCGCGCCAGCACGGTGAGGCCGAGCAGGATGCCAAAGCCGATGAGGTGGAGGGCGGAGCCGAGCGGGGTTGGAGCGGTGGTCCAGGGGCGCGAGAGGGCCAGGTGGACGGCGACGAGCAGGAGCGGGAGGCTCAGGTGGAACTCGCTGCCGAGAGCGTTGAGCGAGGCGTAGGCGATGACGACGAGGGCGCCGAGGCCGACGTGGATGTTCAGGCGTTTCGTGAGGCGCCAGGTGAGACCGAGGGCGACGAGGTTGCCGAGCGCCACGACCACGAACAGTGCGGTGATGCGGGTCGCGGGGTCGTCGCCGACGAGGGCTCGCAGGGCGACGCAGACGCCCATCCAGGACGGGTGGTAGCCGTTGGTCATCTGCAGACCGTTGAAGGTGCTGCCGTGGCCAAGGGCGAGGTTGTCGGCGATCTGGAGGTAGAAGTAGACGTCGTCAGGGATGAAGACGTGGCCACCGATGAGGACGAGAGCGAAGATGGCGAGCGTACCGACGACGAGGGCCGCGAGCAGGATGCGGGCGGTGGTTGGGGAGAGCAGGCTGGTCGTGGTCGGGCCGGTTGGGGTGGTTGGAATCGTTGGGGTGGTCGGCGACGTGGTCATGGGGCAGCCCGGGTGGGGCGTGGAAGGGCTAGGACCGAGTCGAGGGTCTGGCGTGGGAACATGTCGAGGAATCCGTCCGGGGTCAGGTTGACGACGGTGGGGTGCCCGAGACGGCGATAGTGATCGGCGAGGCCCCGCCAGCCACGAATCATGTAGCCCGTGAGCAGGTGGTCGAACTCGAGCGAGTGGGACGGGCGCGGGGCGGGTGTGGATGGCGCGTCATAGAAGTGGACGGGTTGGCCGAGCACGTCGCGAATGAGGCCATCGAGGCTGATGCCGAGTAGATAGACCTCGGAGAAGCCGAGGAAGGCCGCGATGGTCAAGGCGGTCTGCATGACGTTGCCGCGGGCGCCGGGGCCGTCGGGCGACGCGGGGCCACGGAACTGCCGATAGAACAGCGAACGTCCGGCGAGCCAGTGGGCGGGACGCGCGCCGAGGGCGCGGGTGAGAGCCGGGTCGTTGCGCCCGTCACCGTGGAGGAAGAATCGGGTGTCCGGCGAGCACGCGGTGATGGCGTCGATCATTCCGGCGGGATAGGTCGTGTCGGGCGGGATGAGGCGGGTCGGCCAGCCGCCGCGCCAGAGGCGTTTGTCCTGGATGACCCAGGTGGCCGGGCGGACGAGCGCGGCCTGCGGGTGGTGATAGAAGAAGTTGACCGCGATGGTGTGCTCGTTCGCGAGCGGGGCGAGGTCTTGTTCGGCGATGGACGGCGAGGTGCCGAGGATGAAGCAGCGCTCGCCGAGGTGGCGATTGTGCAGGTGGCGGTTCTCGGCGACGAGGCGACGCAGGGCCGGGTCGAGGTAGAAGGCCGCTACCGACGCGAGGCTCGAAGCGGCGAAGAACGCGTCGTCGAGGGCGAGCTTGAGGCGCCAGAATGGGCTTGGGCCAACCCAGGTCGGGGTCGGTTCGGCCGCGTCGGCGTTCGGAGCTGTGTCGTGTCGGTCCCGTCGGGTCACGCGCTGGGCCATAGCATGGGATTGGTCGGCGGGACCATGGCCGGTGTGTTCGCGCCACCGTGGCCGTCGACTCGAACAACCACCCAGGCGACGCGATGTGTCCCGCGTGGACGAGGTCGGTCGCAGTCAATGCGTGGGTCCGCACTTCGGCGCCCGATCGGTGGGCCTGCCTCAGGGGGTGGTCAGGTCGAGGGTCGTGGCGGAGGGCTCGACCGTCTTCACCTTGAGTGCTCCGCCGACCACTGCGCTCACTTCGCGCGGCGTCGCACTGATAGGAGCGACCACACGTGGGCCGGCTCCGACCATCTGTCCGTCGATGAAGACCGGAACCTTGGGTGGGGCCATGATGCGCAGGCACGCGCAGGGAGCGTCGAGCTTTGAGAGGCGCTCGAAGGCGTCGCCGATCAGGATGGCGAAGTTGATGGCGTTCGAGTCGGCCTTGCCGCGGTTGATGACGGCGACGACGCGCCCCTGGCGGTCGATGATAGGCCCGCCCGAGTTGCCGGGGTGCAGCGGAATCTGGGTCTGGACGATGGGGCGCTCGCCAGCCACCGCATAGATATTGGAGATCATGCCGACATTGAAGGACCAGATCCCGCCGCCGCCATGGCCCACCGAGGCGACCCAGCTCCCGACCTTCAGGTCGTGGGCAAGGGCAAGCGAGAGGGCCGGGTTGCCTTTCTGGTCGACCTGGACCAGCGCCAGATCGGTGCCGTCAGCCGCGAGCTCGATGACGTCGCCTGGCAAGCGGCGTCCGTCGTGCAACACCACGTCGACGACCTTCTTCTTGCCGACCACATGGGCGTTCGTGAGGATGAGGCCGCGCGGATTTACGAAGAAGCCCGAGCCGAAGCTGTCACCGGCCGAGATGAAGACGACGCTCGGGGCGGTCTTCGCGAAGAGCTCCTGTTGGCGCGTTTCGAGCGTGAGCAGCGGGTCCACCTCGGCGCTGATCGCCAGCGCGAAACACGCTGCGACGAGCGGCCCCATCAAAAGGCCCCCGAGACGCGCAGGCCGACACCGTGCTGAGAGGCCGACATGCCGAGGCGCACGCGCATGGTGCTCGCTTCTTCCACACCATGCTCGACGCGCAGCTTCTTGTTGTAGCCGCGAACGAGGCCTCGCAGCTCTTCGTCGGAGACCGGCGAGGGGTCGAGCCCATTGCCGACGAGGTACGAAATGACGCCGACACTCCCGACAACGCAGCCGGCGACGAGCAGGCTCGTGTCGACGGAGCCGTCCTCGACCGACGTGGACAGGTTGTTGGCCCCGATGAGGAGCATGAGCGAGCCCACCCCGAGCACGACGAGCCCCCCGATCGTGACGATGTCTTTGGTGTTGTCTGACGACTCGTACGAGGCCGCGAGGTCGGGCCGCCCGATGGCCCGGTAGAGGGCCGGCTCGTCGGGGATGACCTCGCCGCCCTGGTAGAGCTGGGTCTGGCCGACTACGAAGGTTGCCTCTTCCTGGCCTTTGGAGATCATGGCGACCGGAGTACCGATGAAGATCGCTTTCTCTTTGTAGGCATTGTCGGACTTCTCGGCGGTCTTTGCGCCTTCTTTCGTGACCTCGTCGACGCGAGCGAGCTGCTGCTCATTGGCGCCCTCACCCGCGGTGCTCGCGCGACCGGCGACCGCCATGCCGGCTTTCGCGGTGAAGGCCCTCTTGAGCGTCCCATCCTGGCGCATCACGGAGACCACCGCCGTGGGAGGGGTTCCCTCGAAGACCCGCAGCACGAAGACCGCGTCCGCCTGGCCAAACGAGGTCGAGGTCTTGGCGATGGCGATGTCGTCATCGGTCTCGAAGCTCTTTTCCCGGACCTCCTTCACAAAGGCGTCGGGCAGACCTTCGAGGGCGCCGCGCAAGGCGAGAGCGGCGGAGCTCAACTCTGGGGAGCCCTGCCCCGCGACCGCGAGCAGGAGCTTCTTTTCGCTGCCCAGGCGCTGGTTGCCGATGCTTTCCAAGGTGAAGGTCGCAGTCCACTCCTGGGCGAACGCCAGCGAAGGAGTGAGCCAAAGAGCAAGGGTGAGCAGCCATCGTGTCAGTGTCGTCATCTTGTGCCTCTATGCCTGCAACAAAGCCTGAAGCAGTTTGACTGTCAAGGCGGGTTCGCGCCGCTTCCGGTGTCGGCGCCCAGCCGGCGAAGGAGATCGAGCCGAGCTCAGAGTCGAGGCGAATGGGGATAGGTGGCGTTCAGGCGAAGGCGAGCACGAGGCCGGTGGCGGCGATGCCAAGGCCGCTGAGGGTGACGATTTGGCGGGTGGCGAAGTGTGCGAACGCGATGCCGGCGGCATGGAGAGCGGCGGTCATGAGCAGCATGCCGAGGGCATAGGGGGCGAGCGGGGCGATGGCTTCGGCGCCGTGTGCCTGGCCGTGGACGACGGCTGACAAGGCGATGAGGGCGGTGAGAATGGCTGGATGGAGTCGGCTGGCGAATGCCGCCGCGAGACCGAGCAGGACGACCGAGGCGATGATGGAGGCTTCGATCGGGAGCGGCAGGGCGAGGCCGGTCGCGGCCAGGGCGAAGCCCAGCGTCATGGCGAGCATGAAGGTGAGCGGGGCGGTGAGTCGGTTCGGGCCTGTTTGTTGAGCCGCGATGAGGCCGACAGCGACCATGGCGAGCAGGTGGTCGAGGCCGAGCAATGGATGGAGCAGGCCACCGACGAGGCCGTGGTCGGGGCTGATGTGGGCGAGGTGGAGAGCGAGGTCGAAGGTGGTGTTCATGGGGTCGGGTCTCTCAGGTGGAAACGGCAGGTCGCCTGCCGCAGGCCCGCGGCGGAGCGGGCCGTAGCAGGCGACCGATACGGCGACGTCCCACGGGCGTTTCCACATTCTATTGTGGACGGCCGCCCGTGGGACGTCAGGTGAGGTGGCGCTCGAGGAAGGCGATGACGGCGGGGAGGCCGTCGCCGGTCTTGAGGTTGGTGAAGGTGAAGGGGCGAGGGCCGCGCATCCGTTTGGCGTCGGTGGCCATGACGCCGAGGTCGGCGCCGACCATCGGGGCGAGGTCGGTCTTGTTGATGACGAGCAGATCGCTCTTGACGATGCCGGGGCCGCCCTTGCGTGGGATCTTGTCGCCGGCCGCCACGTCGATGACGTAGAGGGTCACGTCCGAGAGCTCGGGCGAGAAGGTCGCGGCGAGGTTGTCGCCCCCCGACTCGACGAAGACGAGGTCGAGGTTGCCAAAGCGCGACATGAGCTCGTCGACGGCCTGCAGGTTGATGCTGGCGTCTTCGCGGATAGCCGTGTGGGGGCAGCCGCCCGTTTCGACACCCAGGATCCGGTCGGCGGTGAGCGCGTCGTTACGCACGAGGAAGTCGGCGTCCTCGCGGGTGTAGATATCGTTCGTCACGACGGCCAGGTGCCAGCGGTCGCGCAAGGCCTTGCAGAGGGCAAGCAGGAGCGCCGTCTTGCCGGAGCCGACGGGGCCGCCGATGCCGACGCGGAGGGTTTGGTTTGTCTTGGTCATCGAGTTACTTGATGGTCGAGATTTTTATGGGGGTGCGTTCGATCGGAGAGGCCGAGCGTTCAACTTCGAAACAGGCGGCTGTATTGGGTCTCGTGGCGGGCCGAGAGCAGGGCGAGCCCGGGCAGCGATGAGCTGAGCGACTCGTCGGGCAGCGAGGTGGCGATGGCGGCGGCGGACTCGATGGTGGGGAGTACCTCGGAGAGGAGGCGCTGAGCGGCGACCTGGCCGAGCGGGAGAGCCTTCTGGAGGACGGCGATCTGGTTTTCGGTGAAGGCCATGAGCCAGCCGGTGAGGCTTGCGTCGGGGGCGATCTGCCAGGCGCGTGAGGCCAGCGCCCAGGCTGCTGGGAAGGACAGCTCTGGAGTCGGCGGGGCGGGCGTGGCGGGCGTGGGCGGGGTGACGGTGGGGTCGAGGTCGCGCATGAGCTTTGCCAGAGAGCCGCCGAGCTGGAGCGTCTCGAGGCGGAGCTCGCGGGTCTCACGGCTCGCGATGTAGCGAGTGTTCCAGTAGGCGAACGCCGCGTCGTCGGCATGGAGAAAGCGCCAGAGGACGGGCGCATCCCAGCGGGCCTGGGCGAGGAGCAGAGCGTCGTCGAGCCACCGGCGTGCGCTGGACTTGTCGACGAGGCCTTCGTCGATGGCGCTCTCGAGGCCACCCGAATAGGCGAAGGCGCCGACGGGCAGCGCCGGGCTGGCGAGGCGCAACACCTGGAGGAGTTGGAGGGTCTGGAGGGTTTGCAGGCTCACGGGCGCATGACGAAGCGGTGGATCTTCGCGGTGCCATGTCCGTGATGGTGGGCCTCGTCGTGGTCGTGCCCGTGGCCATGGCTGTGATGGTAGGCGCCGACCTCGGGCAGGAAGGGGGCCGAGACCTCGTGGACGTCGAGACCGAGCTGAGAGAGCATCTGGGCCATCACCGGGTCGGCGGGGGTGAGCACTGCGGACGGGGTGATCTGCACCTTGGCGTGGCGATTCCCAAGGTGGTAGGCGGCGCGGGTAAGGGCGTGCTGCGAGCCGCTACACGACAGCAGCGGTTCGGGTTTCGCGCGGACCCGGACGCTGAATTGCCCGGTCTCGTCGGCGAGGAGCTCACCGTCCGTGAGCGGGGTCTCGACCCGTTCGAGCTGGATGTGGAGCTCGTGGCTCGAGCCGTCGGGCTGGGTCAGGGCCGTGATGAGTCGGCGCTTCTGGCGCTCGTCGAAGTCGAGCCAGACTTCCGGCAGAGCGGCATCTGCGGGGAGGACGGGGTCGGCGATCGGCGGGCAACGACGGGTCACGCGGTTCGTCATGGTCGGCTCACTCAAAAGAGGAAGTAGCGCTGCGCCATCGGGAGGACCTTGGCCGGCAGGCAGTCGAGGTGGACCCCATCGGCGAAGACCCGATAAGTCTGCGGGTCAACTTCGATTTTTGGCGTTGCGCCGTTGTGGATGAGGTCGCGTTTGGTGAGCGTGCGGGTGTTGCGGCAGGCCACGAGGCGTTTGCGTAGGCCGTATTCGGCAGCGATGTTGTTGCCGATTGCGGCGGCCGAAACAAACGTCACGTTGGTAGCGTGGCGGGCTGCTCCAAAGCTGCCGAACATCGGGCGGCCATGGACGGGCTGAGGGGTCGGAATCGACGCGTTCGGGTCGCCCATCGGGGCCCAGGCGATGGCGCCGCCCTTGATGACCATGGCCGGCTTCACCCCGAAGAAGGCTGGTTTCCAGAGCACGATGTCGGCCAGCTTGCCACGCTCGAGGCTACCGACCTCGTGGGCGATCCCGTGGGTGATGGCGGGGTTGATGCCGATCTTCGCGAGGTAACGTTTGACCCGGAAGTTGTCGGCACCACTGCCTTTGTCTTCGGGCAGGGCACCGCGTTGGACACGCATCTTGTGGGCCGTCTGCAGCGTGCGGATGACGACCTCGCCGACACGTCCCATGGCTTGTGAGTCGGACGCGATCATGGAGAAGACACCGAGGTCGTGCAGGATGTCTTCGGCGGCGATGGTCTCGCGGCGGATACGGCTCTCGGCGAAGGCCACGTCTTCGGCGATGGCCGAGTCGAGGTGGTGGCAGACCATCAACATGTCGAGGTGCTCGTCGACGGTGTTGACGGTGTAGGGGCGCGTCGGGTTGGTCGAGCTCGGGAGCACGTTCGGCAACGAGGCGACCTTGATGATGTCGGGCGCATGACCGCCGCCTGCACCCTCGGTGTGATAGGTATGGATGGCGCGGCCTTTGAAGGCGGCGACGGTGTCCTCGACGAAGCCCGACTCGTTGAGCGTGTCGGTGTGGATAGCGACCTGGACGTCGTAGCGATCCGCTACCGACAGGCAGGTGTCGATGGCCTGCGGGGTCGTGCCCCAGTCCTCGTGGAGCTTGAGCCCCATGGCGCCCGCGAGGAGCTGTTCTTCCAGCGGGGCCGGCAGAGACGCGTTACCCTTGCCGAGCAGCCCGATGTTCATCGCAAAGGAATCGGCCGCCTGGAGCATTCTGGCGATGTGCCATTTGCCGGGCGTGCAGGTCGTCGCGTTGGTGCCGGTCGCAGGTCCTGTGCCGCCACCGAGCATGGTCGTGACGCCGGACGAGAGGGCTTCTTCGATCTGCTGCGGGCAGATGAAGTGGATGTGTGAGTCGATGAAGCCCGGGGTCGCGATGAGGCCTTCGCCCGCGATGACCTCGGTCGAGGCGCCGATGGGGATGTCGACGCCGGGCTGGGTGTCGGGGTTGCCGGCCTTGCCGAGTGCGACGATGCGCCCGTCCTTGATGCCGATATCGCACTTCAGGATAGCCCAGTGGTCGACGATGAGCGCGTTGGTGATGACCGTGTCGACGACCTTGTCGCGTGTGAGCTGGGACTGCCCCATGCCGTCGCGGATGACCTTGCCGCCGCCGAACTTGACCTCCTCCCCATAGGTGGTGAGGTCGTCTTCGACGCGGATCCAGAGGTCGGTGTCGGCCAGGCGGACCCGGTCCCCGGTGGTGGGGCCGTACATCTCGGCGTAGGCGCGGCGGTCGATATAGGACATGTGGGCTTCCGGGTGGCTCTGGTGAGACTCAGGAGTCGATGGGGCCCATGACGAGTCCCTGGAAGCCGTAGGCGTGACGGCGGCCGGCGTATGCGACGAGCGTCACCTCGCGGGTCTGGCCGGGCTCGAAGCGGACGGCCGTGCCAGCGGCGATGTCGAGCCGCATGCCGAGTGCTGCGGCGCGGTTGAAGTCGAGCGCGGCGTTGGTCTCGAAGAAGTGGTAGTGCGAGCCGACCTGGACGGGGCGGTCGCCCGTGTTGGCGACGCGCAGGGTGGTGCGGAGGCGACCCACGTTGATGGCGATGTCGCCGAGCTCGTCGGCGGTGAGGATTTCGCCAGGGACGAGGGCTACCCGTGTGTCGAGGTCATCCGTCACGTCGTGTCCTTTGATGCCTTTGCCGAGTTCGAGCGCAGCAGCCGCGGACCCTACGAGCCGGGGCGGCGGGCCGTCAAGGATGACGCTGGGCCGCGTTACGTGGCCGAAACAGTCCGGACACGCGGGCAGGTCAGCCGATCGGATTGTGAACGGTGACGAGCTTGGTGCCGTCGGGGAAGGTGGCTTCGATCTGGATGTCGGGGATCATCTCGGCGACGCCCTCCATGACGTCGTCGCGGCTGAGCAGGGTCGTGCCAAAGTGCATGAGCTCGGCCACGGTCTGCCCGTCGCGCGCGCCTTCGAGGATGGCAGCCGAGATGAACGCGATGGCCTCTGGGTGGTTGAGCTTCAGGCCGCGGCCTTTGCGTCGCTCGGCCAAGAGTCCAGCTGTGAAGATGAGGAGCTTGTCCTTCTCGCGCGGGGTGAGGTCCATCAGGTACTCCAGATGCGGGGCGGCCGCGCGGGGCGGCCGTGGAGGGCGGGGGCGAGGGTTGTCCAGAGGCGGGTGAACCATCGGAAGATGGGCTCGGTGGTCGGGGCGACGGCGCGCGCGACGAGGACGCCCGGGAGCTGGGTGAGCCCAGGTCGGAGGCCCACGAATTCAGGCTGGGCGAGTGCGTCGGCGCGCAGGTCGGCGATGGCCATTGTCTCGATTTTCGAGATAACCCCTGCAAACAGAGCCGTGCCCATGGCATCGCATCCGGCCAGGCCAAGGGTCGACGTGCGTAGGGGCGAGTCGGCGGCGAGGACGAGGCGGTCGTCAAAGGCAAGACGGCCATCGATTGTAAGCGACAGGGCCGAGCGCCAGGCGCCCGACGCGAACGGGATGTCGCCAGCCCTGCGGCCGAGCGCGACGAGGTCCCACCCGATGAAGCGCGCGCCGGTTGCGAGGTCGATGGCGAGTGAGCTCGACGCGTCGGCCTCGTCGAAGACGACGTGTTCGTGTGGAAGGAGCTCGAGCGAGGCGCCGCGGCCGACAGTGGCGGTGATGGTCTGTTCGGCGCGACGGCCGGCGCCGCGATACCACTTCGTGGCCCCCGGTGTCGTGAGGCGCACGTGGGCGTCGGGACCGACCGTGACAGCGATCTGGAGGCGGTCGCCGCCGGCGATGCCGCCGGGCGGGTGAACGAGGATGTGCTCGCAGAGGCCGGGCTCGGGCTCGAAGTGTTTCTGGACGCGCAGCGGCCCGACGTGGCGGCGATGGACGGGCAACGTGCGTTCCCCCCGGCGCTCGTAGCCGAGCTCGAGACGCGCCAACCAGCCCGCGTCGGCGCTGTCGTATTCGTCGACCACGGGGCGCACCGTAGCAGCCTCGAGGCGCCGCGACCAGCAGGCTTCAGCGCGCCAGCGCGCCAGCGATCGCTTCGATGAGCGTCGCGCCGTCGACCGGCTTACGCAAGACGTTGTGCGCCCCGTCGAGGATGAGGCTTGGCCCCCGATGGCCCGATACGACGATGACCGGGATCCGCGGCCGGAGCTCGATGAGGGCGACCAGGACCTCTTCGCCTGGCATGCCGGGCATCGAGAGGTCGAGCAGGATGACATCCGGGCGCGTGGTTGAGGATGCCAGCGCGATGCCAGCCACACCGTCAGCGGCCTCCATCGTCTCGAGCCCTGCGGACCTGAGCTGGCGGCGGAGCGCTGAGCGCACGAGCGGCTCGTCGTCGATGATGAGCACACGACCCGACAGGGTGCGCGCCTCGGTGGGCGGCTTGGCTTGTCTGGTCGGCCCCGCGCTCGTCGTCGGCAGGCGCACCTCGAAGGCCGTGCCGACCCCGGGTGTGGTGCTGCAGCGCACGGTGCCACCGGCTTCACGCACGATACCGTAGACGGTCGCGAGCCCAAGCCCGGTGCCCTGACCCGGAGACTTGGTGGTGAAGAACGGCTCGCCGAGGCGCCGGGCGATGTCAGGTGACATGCCGATGCCGTTGTCAGTGACCCGCAGCACGGCGGTGTCCTCACCAGCTGCGAGCTCGACGCGGATCTTCGGGTGCTCGCGCCCGTGCAACGCATCACGAGCGTTGAGGCACAGGTTCATGACGACCTGCTGCAGGTTGCTGCGCTGCCCGAACACATGGAGCGCGGCGGTGGCAATGTCTTCGTCAATGGCGATGCGTGAGTCGAAGGTGCGCTTGCAGAAGCGCAGCGTCTCGCCGACCAGCCCCGTGAGCTCGACGGGTTCACGCAGGCCGTCCTTCGGGTCGTTACGCGTGAATGCCAGCACCTGATGCATCAGGTCGCCCGCACTTCGTGTGGCTTGGAGAGCATCGTCGAGCGCGTGGACCGTGTGGCTCTCGATGGCTGCGTCCGTCATCGCGAGCTCGATGTTGGGCAGGATGGCCGCCAACAGGTTGTTCAGGTTGTGTGCGAGACCCGCCGCCATTTCTCCCATCGCTTCGCGACGCGCGGACCGTCGAAGGCGTTCGGCCAGATCCCGGCTCGCGGTGACGTCGAGGATGATCCCGGTCCAACGCACGCCGTCTTCGACGGGGTCGGCGATGGCCTGGGTCTGGACCCAGAGCCACTCGTCGCCACGCTTGAATCGCGCCTCGGCGACGAAGGGGCCACCCTGGTCCGCGGACATCGCGAAGACCTCTCGCACCTTGGGTAGATCATCGGGGTGGACACGTGCGAGGAGCTCGCCCGCGTCCGCGCCGATGGACGCACGTGGCACGCCGAGTATCGACTCGACGCGGTCACTTATGAACGTCATGGCCCTGATGCCGCGGCCCGTCCGGTAGACCTGATAGACGACGCCGGGCACGAGGTTGATGACGCGTTGCAGGTGTGCGCGTTCGGTCTCGAGGTCGGCGCGCGCGGCGACGATGTCGGAGATGTCCGTGAAGGTGGCGACGACGAGGCGGCCGGTGATGAGGTCGCTCGCATCGGTGACGAACTCGGTGTTGACGGAGAGCCACGCGAGCTCACCCGACGGGCGATGCACCCCGATTCGGTGCTGCCGGCAGGGGCGCCCTTTGAGCCGGGTGATCTCGGAGGGGATGTCGTCGGGGCCCGCCGGGCGCCCGTCTTCACGGATGAGCCGCCAGCGCGGGTCGATGGGGTGCTGGCCGGTCATCTGCGCCCGTGTCAGCCCGAGGATCCGCTCGGCGCTCGGGTTGGTTTCGATGATGCGTCCATCCTCGGCGTGGACCACGACGCCCTCCGCCATGGCCCTGATGACCGACCGGAAGAGCGCGGCTTGGCTGATATGGGAATGGTGTTCGTCGAGACCGGACACGGACAGCACCTCGGGTTCGTGTACCTTTCATACACGAGGTCGAAGGCGTCGGCCAATCACCTTGAATGTCGAAGCGTTCAGCCGATGATATGGTCCACTACAGCGCGCAACAGGTCGCGCACTTCGCGCCAGGCCGACGACGAGGTCGCGAGCCAGTCGCTCAGCACCACATCGGCTCGGTCTTCGGTCCAGAAGGCATGCAATTCCGGCCCGCCCGTGGACTGACGACGCGCCCCGTGCGGAAGGTCGGGGAAACCCGAACGAACCAGCGCCTTGAGGAGCAGCTTCTGGAAGTCGGGCTCGATGCTCGCCGTGTAGCGCTCGTGCGAGGCGCCCGTGTGCTGGTCGACCTGCGCCATGCCGTCACCCCAGATGGACAGCTCCGCACGCCCACCCGCGGCTTCGGGATCGATGAACAGCAGCTCGAGCTCGGGGTCGAGCGCTTTGAAGCGTTTCGCCCACTTCTGGTGGTCGACCGTGTAGCCGCCCGACTGCGCGGTCGCTTTGGCCGTGGGCCCACGCACGACCCGCAGGATGAGGCTACCGGCCGACACGACGTCCCCATTCTTCAGGACGGTCTCGGTCGTCGGCTGGTCGTTGACCTTGAACGTTGCGTCGCGACGCGCCTGGATGACCGACAGGCCTGATGACGCCCAGTCGAACTGCAGGTGCTCACCCTTCAGGCCGCGCCCCTGTACGCTGATCTCGACCGGCCCCTCGCCAGCGACGACACAGTTGTCGCGCTCGTCCACATTCACGCACGCAATCGCACCGCGATCCGTCGCAAACAACAGGTGCCAGACAGCGGGGCCCGCCTCTTCGGGCATGGGCTGGAGCGCGTCCTCGTGGTCGGTCGGTTCGTCGAAGGTCTCCTCGATCTCCTCCTCGACCTCCTCCTCTTCCTCGAAAGGTGCCTCATCCGCGTCCTCTTCGAGAGCCACGAAGCGAACGCGCAGCGGCACGAGCCCGAGTCGGACGACATCCTGATCCTGCAACGTCGCCTTGGGGACCCGCTCGCCATGGACCCAGGTCCCGTTCGTGCTGCCGAGGTCGCGCACCGCGAGCCCGCCATCGATCCACTCGAAGGCCGCGTGCATGCTGGAGATTCCGTGGTCGACCATACGCAGGTCGGCGGTCGAACGACGCCCCACGACGAGCGGCCTGTCTTGCGGAATCTCGACCTCGTTCTCGTTCCCCTCGGCATCGAAGTAGACCACGAAGGCTCGCCCCGGTGCCCCGGTGATCGCCTCACGCGCCTGGGGTGCCGCTCGTCCTGCGTGCTCGTCCGCCTCCGCTTCCTGGATGCGCCGGGCCTCCTGGCCTCGCACATCGTCGAGCGAGATGGCGACCGTGCTCTCGGATGGAATGGGCCTCTTGGCGACTTGTGTGAGCGACGGGCCCCTCGAAGCGGGAGGCGTCGCAGTGGCCACCGGGGCGGGTGCGGGTGCGACGGGGGCGGCTTTCGGGGCAGGTGTCGGTGCGACGGGCGCAGCCTTGGCAGGTGCCTCGGCCGGGGCACCCGACCGGATGCCGATGACGAACTCCACCTCGCCGCAGCGGACCGTGTCGCCATCGTTCAGCGGCGAGCTCAGAGGGATCCGGGTCTCGTTGACCCAGGTGCCGCTCTGCGTGTTCATGTCCCGCACGCGGAAGCCGTCGCCGTCGCGCGAGATGCGGCAATGACGAGCGGACACGCTGGCATGCATGATGCGGAGCTTGGCCTTCTCGCCCGACCCGATGTCGTAGTTCTCGTCGGTGACTTCGACTTTCTCTTGGGGTCCACCCGCTACGCTGTAGCGAAGTACCAGGACAGACGTCGATGCGCGCGAACGGGCCTTCTCGCCGTCGATGGCTTCGACGACGGATTGCACCTCCTCGGCCGGCACCATGCGGGTGTCCGACTGCCAGCCGTGGAGCTTACGAAGGCGCTCGATGCGCTCTTCGATCTCACTGGCGCGCTGATCATCTTCTTCAAAGGGCTTGTCGTTGGACACTTGACCTCCGTCGCCGCGAATGACGGATCCTCGGTGTAACTCATTTCGCGGGGGACTGCACCCGCACTTAACCACAGCATCGAAGAACCGGACCGACTCAGCTCCTCGAGCTCGAGGCTACGACAACAGGGGCACCCCTGTCGCCTTGCATCCCGACCACATACTCATGCAACATAAGCCGAATCCGGGCTGCCGTACACCCGCCACACCACCGCCACCATCGAGCCTCCGATGAAAGTCGCCCTACTCGTTGCACTCGGGCTCAGCCTTGCTCTGACCGCCTTCGGCTCCACCGACAGTCGGGCTCAAGCGCGCTCGCGCCACGCCGACACCTGGAACTTCGGCAACCGGTGCCGCATGGCGTGGAATGCCGACGCCAGCGCCTACACGTTCACGACCGACCCGGCCATGAACACGGGCGAGGGCTGCGCTTCGTTCTCCGACCCAAACACGGGCGAGCTCCTCATCTATACAGATGGCATCCGCGTCTGGAACGCCAGCGGCACCCAGCTGTTCGGCGCCCTGCCGGGCAACTCCTCCACGCTCCACTCAGGCGTCATCGTTCCCGTCCCGGGCGCGCCTGGCAAGGTCTACGTCTTCGGGCATGGCGCCGAGATATCGTCGGGCGTCTCGTGGCGCCGCTTCGACCTCACTGGCGGGGTCGCAGTCGACGACGGAGCGACCGCCGGCGGCAGCGGCACGGCAGACTTTGGCGCAGGGGCTGGCCGCGAGGGCATGGTCGCCGTGCAACACACCAACGGAGTCGACTACTGGCTCCTCGTGTCGGGCGTGAGCAACATCTTCGTCCTCCCCATCACCTCTACGGGCGTAGGCAATGCGACCGCCGTCCCGTCGGGGGTCTCGGTCTGGAACAATGGCTGGCATGCCTTCGCCGTGAGCCACCAGGGCGACCGCCTCATCATGTCCGGCAACTCGAGCAACGTCGCAGGCAGCGCCGGTGACATGGCGATGTGGGACTTCGACCCGGCGACCGGCACGCTGTCCAACCGGACCGTCATCAACAGCGCCTTTCGCCGCTACCAGTTCTATGGTGGCGTCTTTTCGCCCAACGGCCGCCGCTTCTACTTCGCGACGCTCGACGAATCGAACGCCAGCTCCGGTCCGAGTCGCTTCTTCCAGTACAACCTCGACGACCAGACCTTCACCCAGCTGAGCAACTTCGCCCTGCGCTACTCGCACGGTGACGGGCGCCTCGCACCCGACGGCAAAATCTACGTCGCGGGCAGCCAGCAAGCCCACCTCCACGTCATCCACAACCCCGATGGCGCAGGCCTCGAGGCCAACTTCGAAGCCAACGCCGTCGCTCCGCCCGTCGGTTGCGGCATCACGCTCGGACTCCCCCAGAGCCCCTCCCCGCTCGCACGTGTCCGCCTCGAGCTCGCCATCACCATCAACGCCCCGACCGACGTCGTCGTCGGCACCACCACCACGCCGAGCGGCAGCGCCAACGCACCCAACGGCGCCACCGTCGTCGTCACGGTCACCGGGCCTGGCGGCAGCTCGCAGTGCAGCGCGGTCGTTCAGAACGCGGCCTGGACCTGTGCCACCCCGATCACGGGCCTCACACCTGGCTCCTATGCGGTCGAAGCGCTGCTGACCGTCAACGAGCAGTGGGCCCAGGACGACACCACCTTCTGTGCCACCTCGCTTGGCCAGTCGCCTGCCGAGGTCTGCTTCGAGACCTGCAACGACCTCGACGACAATGACCTCAACGGCTACGTCGACGTCTATGACGCGGCCTGCCAGCCCGGTCTGATCTCGTGCAGCGTCCCGCTCGAGCCCGCCGCCTTCAGCATCCGGCTCGCGGCCGAGACGGCCGAGGTCTACGAAGATCTCTTCTGGCCCGTGATCGGCGATGTCGACGCCGACGGCACGACCGAGATCCTCGCCGCCCGGGCCAACCCGGACCGCATCGACGTCCTCGATGGCGCCACTCTGACCGTCGAGTCGACCATCCCCATCAACGCCGACCGGGCCGACGTTTTCGCGGTCGCCAACCTCGACGCCGACCCACAGCTCGAGGTCATCGCCCTCATCCACCAGCGCCCCAACACAGCGGCGAACCCGCTCGCCAATCGGATGATGATCGCCGACTTCGTGGGCGCGGCCTGGGTCGTCAACATCTCGGCCACCACCGAAACGACCTACAATTGCGGCGGCAACGTAGGCTCGGGCCTCGGGCTCGGCGTGGCCGACTTCGATGGCGACGGCAAGGCCGAGATCTTCTACGGCAACGAGGTCTGGACCTACTCCGCCAACCTCTCGACCGGCTGCACGGGCTGCATCACCAAGCGCCTCGACGCGGACCGCGACGGTGTCCCGACGACCTTCTCCGGATGCCACCCGGGCGGCTCCAACTCGCAAGGTGCGGTCTCGGCCGTCGGTGAGCTGCTCGACGCAGCCGACTGCGATGGCGACCACGAATGCGACGGACCCGAGCTCGTCGTGGCAGGTCACGTCTACTCCGTCGACCTCGCGGCGCCTTCCATCACCCTGCGCCGCAACGTCAACACGTTTGGCCAGGGCACGACCTTTGGCGACGGCATGGCGGCCATCGCCGACGTCGACAACGACGGTGACCTCGACGTGGTCGTCCATGGCGCGGCACCCAACGGCAACCTCTACGCCTACGACCCGAAGAACCGGGATGTCGTCCAGATCTGGAGCGTGCCCGAGGCCGGATTCCACGGCTCTGGCCCTGTCGCCATCGCCGACGTGTGGGACGAGGACATCGCCGACGACGGCTTGAAGAACGGCTCGGCCACCGCCCTGCCCGAGCTCGTCTTCACGCGTCAATTCCGCCTCTATGCGGTCAACACCTCGAGCGCCGCCCCGATCTGGAGCCTCGTGACGACCGACCACTCGGGCGCCACCTCCGTCGCCGTGTTCGACTTCAATGGCGATGGCACACTCGAAATCGCCTACCGCGACCAGACCGACATCCGGGTCATGTACGGCGGACCGATGGCCAATGCCCCCGACGGCGTCGACGCCGAGCGGAACTACGCGTCGTTTGACTGCACCAGCGCGACCATGAACGAAGGCCCCTCGGTGGCCGACGTCAACGGCGATGGGTCGGCCAACCTCATCGTGGTGTGCGGCTCGGACCGCTCGGCCCGTGTGCGTGTCTTCGAGTCTGCGACCGCCCCCTGGCGCGAGTCGCGCACAGTCTGGAACCAGCCCATCTTCGTGTCGGGTGCGCTCGACGAACAAGGCCGCGTCTACCCGGTCGCCCAGGACCGCCACAGCGCAATTCCCCCTGGCAGCGTGACCCGCCCGCTCAACGTGGCTCTGGCCCAGATATCGCCGCTCGACCTGCGCCCAGCCGAGGCCAACCGCGTCCCCGCAATCGACGCTGTCGTCACCTCGGTCGCCGCCTTTGCCCAGGGTAGCTGCGACCTCGCGGGCACCGAGATGCTCGTGCGCTTCACCATCGAGAACCGAGGCGACGCCGTCATCGCCGGCGCCCTGCCGGTCAGCTTCTATGGCGCCGACCCCGAGACGACCGGCCCGAGCCTGGTCGCGACGCTGAGCGAAGCGACCCTCGTGACGGGAACCCTGCCCATCGCCAAGGGCGCGACGACCACCTTCGAGGTCGTCGTCCCGACCGGTGCTGCGGGCTCAATCTGGTTGTCGATCAATGACTTCGGACTCGGCGAGCCGACCGGCAACGAGCTGCCCGAGTGCAATGTCCAGAACAACAGCGCGAGCGTCGATTGCCGCGCTTGCAACCCCGAGGTCTGCGACGGCGAGGACAACGACTGCGACGACATCGCCGACAACGACATCGCCCCCATCACCACGACCTGCGGCGTTGGCGCCTGCGAGAACGAAGGCGTGCTTGTGTGTGTCGAAGGCGACTACGACCTGCAATGCCAACCGCTCACGGGCACCCTGACCGACGCGAGCTGCGATGGGGTCGACGACGACTGCAGCGGCACGGCGGACGACGACTTCGTCGGCCAGCCGACGAGCTGCTCGCAGTGCCAGACCGCGCCACGTGCGACCTGCCTCGGCGGCGAGGTGTTCACACCCGAGTGCGCCCCCATCACGGACGGGGTCCTCTGCGATGCCGGCCCGTGCGCTCTCGCTGCGGCTTGCGACGACGGCACCTGCGTCCCCAACCTGATTCGCGCGTGCAACGACGGCAACCCTTGCACGGCCGACTTCTGCGACCCCGAAGTCGGATGCGACGCGACCCCGGTCGAAGACGGCACGAGCTGCAGCGACGGCAACGGCTGCACCGCCCTCGACACCTGCAACGACGGTATCTGCGGTGGCTCGGGCGTGGCGTGTGGGCTGCCCTCGGAGTGTGAGCTCCCGGGCGAATGCAACCCGTCGACCGGCGTCTGCGACTTCCCGTTCGTGCAGGGATGCGTCCAGTGCGCGAACGACTCGGTGGCCCCCGTCATCACGTGCCCCGAAGCCGTCATCGCCTCGGAGTGTATGCTCGGTGGAACGTCGGTCGAGCTCGGCTCGGCCTCCGCGCGCGACACCTGCTCGGCCGCCATCATCACCTCGGATGCCCCGACGCTCTTTGACGCCGGCGTCACGGTCGTGACCTTCACAGCCGTCGATGCTGCAGGCAACGCGGCGACCTGCACGACCACCGTCGAGGTCACCGACCCGTCGGCCCCGACCATCAACTGCCCGACCCGCACGACGGTCGAGGGTGACGCTGGGATCTGTGGCGCCATGGTCACCGTGCCGGTCACAGGCGAAGACGACTGCGACGGCTCGGCCCTCACCTTCCTTGGGCCCGTCGACACCTTCTTCGCGCCAGGCGAAACCCCGGTTCGCATCGCTGCCATCGACGAAGCCGGAAACACCACCATCTGCAACACCGTGGTCGAGGTCACGGGGCTCGACACCTTCGAGATCAGCTGCGAAACCGAGCTCACTGTGAACGCGCCACCCGACTTCTGCGGCTGGCCCGAGACCCTGTCGGCCACCGTCATCGACGCATGCCGAAGCCAGGTCGACGTCGACAGCGAGACCGACGGCTTCCCCATCGGTGAGTCGATCGTCACCTTCTCGGCCGAGCGCGGCAGCGACGAAAAAACCGCAACCTGCACGACCACTTTGACGGTCGTCGACGTCACACCGCCGGTCGTCTTGTGCCGCGCTCCAGCCGTCAAGGTCGACCTCATCGCAGCCTTCGGGCCCGACGCGGACGACGCGTGCAGCGCCACCCTCGAGATCCCTGCGACCTCGTGTGTGCGTGTCACGGACGGCACCGAAGAGGTCGTCGCCGAGCGCTGCGAGGTCGCCGTCGAACAGGGTGTCCTGGTCGTCGTGCGCGACGCCCCACCGTCCAATGGCGGCGATGTCTTCGTGACCTACCAGGTCGTCGCGACCGACCCCTCGGGCAACGTCACGACCGAGGACTGCCGCGTCCAGGTCGACCCCGAGAGCCTCGACCATGACGGCGACACCATCCTCGACCGCGACGACAACTGCCCGTCGACCCCGAACGTGGACCAGCTCGACAGCGACGGCGACGGCATCGGCGACGTGTGCGACGACACCCGTTACGACGGGCTCGAGGCGGTCGGCTCGGGCGGCTGCTCGAACGGCGCAACACCGTTCTGGATGGCTACCCTTCTGCTCGGCGCCCTCGCCCTCAGGCGCCGCAGAACCGCATGACGATCTGGGCTAGCGTCTGGGTTCCCCAGCGCAGCCCGTCCACCGGGATCCGCTCGTCGTGACCGTGGAACATGTCGGCAAACCGGATGCCCTTCGGCAGGCGCACAGGCGCGAACCCGTACCAGCGCATGCCGAGCTTCGTGAACGCCTTGGCGTCGGTGAAGCCGGGCAAGAGATACGGCACGACGGGCGCACCCGGGGCCGCTTCACCCATCACGCTCAGGATCGTATCGAGCAGCGGCGAGTCTCGCGGCTCGGTCACGACGGGCGGCAAAGACCACATGACCTCGAGCTCGATGTCGTCGCCGAGCACCGCCTTGAGCTCGCGCAGGATGTCGGCATCGGTCTGACCGGGCAGCATACGCCCATCGATCTCGGCCTCGGCCACATTCGGGATGACGTTCGTCTTCTTGCCCGCACGCAAGACCGTCGGCGACGCCGTGTTGCCGAGCATCGCCAGCAGCGGCCGCGCAAGCGCCTGGTTCGGCAGTCGACTCAACAGGCTCGGCGCGATGTCGGGCGCCATGAGCCGCCTGATGACCGGCCTAAAAGGGGCTGGCAGATGGCTCGCGAGCGACGCCACGAAGTCACGCATGACCGGGGTCGAGTGCCTTGGCAACCCCTGCTTGCCCAGCCGGCTGATGGCCGTCGCGAGCTTGATGACGGCCGAATCCGAACGCGGAATGGACCCATGCCCCGGCTCGCCGGTCGCACGCGCCTTCACCCAGCAGACCCCCTTCTCGGCGACCTGCACCGTGAAGAATGACCGGTTGCCCAGATAGAAGTTGAAGCCGCCACCTTCGCCGATGGCGTACTCCGCCTGCACCAGCTCCGGGTGGTTCTCGACGAGCCACAGGGACCCCTGCTGGCATCCAGCCTCTTCGTCGGCGACGCCCGCAAAGATGATGTCGCGCTCGAGCTTCACGCCCTCGCGGCTCAGTCGCGCGAGCAGGGCCACCGACATCGCGGCCATGTTCTTCATGTCGATGGCGCCGCGCCCCCAGATACAGCCGTCGTGGATCTCCCCGCAGAACGGCGGATGCGTCCACTTCGACGGGTCGCTCTCGACGACATCGAGGTGTGCCGTGAGCAAGAGCGGCGGCTTCTTTCCCGTGCCTTTCAACCGCGCCACGACGTTGGCCCGACCCGGCGCACTCTCATGGATGACCGGCTCGAGCCCGGCGGCCGTCAGCTCTTCTGCAATGAGGTCGGCCGCAAGCCGCTCGTTGCCCGGGGGATTGGTCGTGTCCAGCCGCAACAAGCGCTGGCAGAGGTCGACGGCATGGTCTGCAAGGGCGTCATCAGCGAGGTTCATCAGGTCGGTCTCCACGCGCCGAGGGATCGCCGACCTAGCGCAGAACCGTCGATGATTCCAACCGAGAGCGACGCCGAGCCTGCCCAACGCCACCTCCACAATTTCACACACAACTTGGTTCCGCCGTTCGAACGCCCCGACCGAGCCCATGACGCGAGATCGCCCCAAGCGCGTCCGCACAAGCTCCCAGCCCCCCGGGCCACCCGATGCCCGCGGCGCGCTGCGACGATTTGCCGCATCGACAGCACGCCCTGCGTGGCACAGTGTTCCGGCGCTCCGGTGACCCACCGGTTCGCCATCGAGGAGAATCCCCCGCATGAAGTCGATGAAGCTCCGCTCGCTCCGCCCCCTGCCCCTCGCGGCTCTCGCCCTCGCCCCCCTCACGACCGCCTGCGACGACCACGGCGACCACGGTCACGACCAGACCATCGAGCTGCGGTTTGCAGCCCAGGTCGGCGACGAAGCCTTCGGCTGCGACAAGACCTTCATGGGCCTCGGCACCGCCGACAGCATGGCCACCCCGCTCGACTTCCGGCTCTATCTCCATGACGTCCGCCTCGTCGACTCGACCGGCAAGCAGTGGCCGCTGGACGTCACCGACGACGGCCTCTGGCAACGCGATGGCCTCGTCCTCCTCGACTTCGAGGACAAGACCGGCACCTGCATCAACGGCACGACCCCGACGAACCGCTTCGTTCGTGGCACCATTGACCCCGGCCACGACGAGCCGACCATCACGGGCGTCACGTTCAAGCTCGGTGTCCCGTTCGAGCTCAACCACGCCGACGTCGCCACCGCCGCCTCACCCCTCAATCTATCGGGACTGTTCTGGAACTGGCAGGGCGGCTACAAGTTCGCCCGCCTCGACCTGTCCGTCATGGGGGCGATGCCCGTTGAAGGCGGCGAAGGCGGACATGGCGCCGGCGGCTTCAACATCCACCTCGGCTCGACCGGGTGCGACCTCGACGCCGGGACACAGACCGTCAGCAGCTGCGCGGCCCCCAACCGCGGGACCATCGCGCTCACCGACTACGACCACACGACCGACACCATCGTCATCGACCTCGCCGAGGCCGTCAAAGGCCTCGACCTCTCGACCGACGGCGGCGGCGCCCCCGGCTGCATGTCCGGCAAGGACGACCCCGAGTGCGCGTCCATCTTCGCGGCCTTTGGTATCGACCTCACGACCGGCGGCCCAGCCCAATCCCAGTCCGCCTTCCGGGTCGAATGACGGCGTGAGCCAGGCACCCTCATGAACCGCCTCACCCGGCTTTTCGCGACTGCAGCCACCGCAGTGCTCGTCCTCTTTGGACGGGCCTGCGCGTGGGTCATCGACTCGCAGCCCGGCAACCGCATCACCTTCGTCGCGGCCCCCACCGCCTGGCCCTCCGCCTCCTCCGACAGCCTCGTCGTCGTGCGTGACGACGGCTCGGAGCTCGTGGTCGAACGTGCCTACATCGCGTGGTCCCGACTCGTCGCCACCCCGTGCTCGCCTCTCGCCACGGCCTCGAACCAGCGCTCGCACTTCGTCGCCAGCGCCCGTGCACACGACCTGGCCGACCCGCTCCGCGTAGACCTTTCCCTCACGGAGTCCCTTCTCGACCGCGCCACCCGCCCGCTTGCGGCCCTCGACCTGCCCGACGGCACCTACTGCCGTCTGACGCTGGGAGCCTCCGGCAGCGACCGCCACTCCGTCGCCCCCGACCTCGACCTCGAACGCTCGACCCTCTTCGTCGAGGGCTTCTTCCGTCCCTCACCGACCGCCGCCTGGACGGCCTTCGCCCTGCGCGACACAGCCGCATTCGACGTCGTCCTCGACCTCGCGGCCGACGACGGCGAGCTCTCCGACGGACGCACCCTGGTCGTGACCGTGACCAAAGACGCAAGCACCTGGTTCGAAGGCCTCACCTTCGCGACGTCCGACTCACGCGACGACTCACGCCGCCTGCTCGACAACCTCTCGCGCAGCCTCGCCGCCCATATCGAGCGCCCGGAATGAAGGCTCGAACCTTCGCCGCTGCGACATTTATTGCCGCCTTTCAGCTACTTACACCCACTCCCGACGGACACGCCTGCGCCTCGTGTCTGACCGGTGACCCGACCCTCACCGCTTTCGGCGCCGAGCGCCCCTACAAGAACCGCCTTCGCCTCGCCCTCGAGAGCCGCACCCGCGCCGACGACATCGGCACCGGTGGCACGCGTATCATCCTCTCCGAGGTCCGCACCGAGCTCGGCCTCGCCTGGGCCCCGAGCTCGGATCTCTTCCTGCAGGTCGCTGTACCGCTCATCTATCGGGACGCGACCTACGGCGACAGCGGCAGTGACCAACTGCTCGCGACCGGTGACCTCGGACTCCGCGCCCGCCTCCATCTCACGCGCGGCGTGGCTCTCTCGGCCGGCCTCTCGATCCCGACCGCCCCGACGCTCACCCGCACCCACTACGGCGCGACCCGCAAGCTCCCCCACGAAGCCCAGCCCGGCAGCGGCTCGTTCGACCCATCGCTCGGTCTCGCACTGACCCACGCCACCCACCCCCACGCGATATCGTTTTCGACCTGGGGAACCTGGCCCACCGGCGACTCCAGCCCGAGCCTCCAGCTCGCCGCCAACTACCAATACGAGCTCTGGCGCGAACGCCGCCTCGCCCTCTCCTTTCGCCTCGCACTCGAATCCCGGCTCGATGGTAAGGCCTACGACCACGGCGAGCCGGTCGCCGACTCCGGCGGCTTCATCGCCTTCCTGGGCGGCGACATCCTCGTGACACCAGCCGCCGAATGGCTCCTCACGCTCGGCCTTCGCGTCCCCGTCATCGAAGCCCTGGACGGCGCCCACGACGAAGGGCTCTTCGGCGTGTTATCGCTGGCCTACGATCTCTGAGCCTCCGACCGATCCACACACATCTCCCACGAGACCGCTTGACGCCCAGCCCACAGCTCGACTCACGACCCGGAATCCCCTGGCTCGTTCGCCTGCGCTGGGTCGCCGTCGCGGGTCAGCTCATCGCGACCCTGGTCGGCGTGACCATCGTCGAGACCGACCTCGACCTCTCCTGGGTGCTCGGCTGTATCGGCGTCCTGGCCGCCTCGAATATCGGCCTGTACCTCACGCTGCGCCGCCCCGCGACACCGACCTTGCCGCTCGCCCATCGCCGACCCGCCCCGGTCATCGCCGCCACCCTGACGCTAGACACCGCTCTGCTCACGGCCATTCTCCTGGCCTCGGGCGGCCCGATGAATCCATTCTCGGTCTTCTACATCGTCGAGGTCGCCCTCGCCGGCCTGCTGCTCGGCGCGGTCGGCGCGTGGCTCATGGCCGGCCTGACGACGCTCGGCTTTGGCCTCCTCTTTCTGCTCGCCCCCGAAGACCCCCACGCCCACCACAACGGCGGCTCGGCCCACGCGGTCCACCTCCAGGGCATGTGGGTCGCCTACGCGCTGGCCGCGTCGCTCGTCGCCATGTTCGTCTCGGGCATCGCATTCGCCTTACGCCGCAGCGAACGTGAAGCCGCAAACCTGCGCGAACGCGCCCTCGAAGCCGAACGAATGGCATCACTCGCAGCCTTCTCGGCGGCCGCCGCCCACGAGCTCGGAACACCGCTTTCGACCATCGCCGTCGTCGCGACCGAGCTCGCCTCGGCCCTCGAGTCCTCTCCCGGCTCGGCTCAGCTCGTCGATGATGCACGCCTCGTCCGACGCGAGGTCGACCGCTGCCGCGACCTCCTGCGCGACCTCTCGGAGCGCGCTGGCACGTGGGCGGGCGAGAACCCCGAACGCCTCACACTCGGCCAGCTCGTCCACGACCTGCGAGAACACCTCCCGCTCGGCTCTCACACCCGCCTGGTCGTCGATGGCGACCTCGCCGCTGACCTCATCCTTCCGCGGCGCAGCCTCACCCAGAGCCTCTCGAATCTCGTGCGAAATGCCCTCGATGTGTCGACGACTGCGGTCGAGCTCGTGGTCCGCATCGAAGCGAACCGAGCCCAACTGACCGTGCGCGACCGCGGTCCAGGCTTCCCACCCGAGGCCCTCGCCCGCCTCGGCGAGCCCTTCAACTCACATCGCCCCGGTGGGCTTGGCCTGGGCCTTCACCTGGCACACTCATTCGCCGACAAGCTCGGCGGCAGGTTGACCGTCCGACCTCGGGACGGCGGCGGCTCGGAGGTCTCGCTCGAGATCCCAGCCAAGCTCACGGGGCACATCTCATGAACCCGACGCCCTCTGACGAGCAACCTCGACCGCCCGATGACGATGCGGAGACCATCCTCGTCGTCGACGATGACGACGTCTTTCGTGACCGCCTCGTTCGCGCACTGACCGCCCGCGGCCTCATCGCCACAGGCGTCGCCGACGGCCCCTCCGCGCGCGCTCACGCCCAGCTCGACAGCCCCGAGATGGCGGTCGTCGACCTGCGAATGCCCAACGACCACGGCCTCGACGTCGTGCGCGACCTCATCGCCATCGACCCCGCCATCCGTGTCCTCGTTCTCACCGGCTATGGCAGCATCGCTACCGCCGTCGAGGCCCTCCGGCTCGGCGCCGTCCACTACCTCCAGAAGCCAGCCGACGCCGCCCAGATTTTGCGCGCCCTCCGCGAGCCCGACGCCGACCCGGACACACCGACCTCACGCCCACCGCTCGAACCCGAAGCGGTCCCGAGCCTCGCCCGCGTCGAGTGGGAACACATCGAACGTGTGATGCAGGACTGCGACCACAACATCTCGAAAGCCTCACGCCTGCTCGGCCTCCACCGCCGCTCGCTCCAGCGCAAGCTCTCGAAGATGCCGACCACGCGCTGACGTCGCCGTAGGTCTCGGCCTTGCCCCAACCCTGCGGCAAGCAAGCCCTGCCCCTACCTGTAGCCGCGCAATCCGCCTCGGATGACGGCGCCTCCAGGCCCCCCTCAGCGCCGCGCGAACAGCTCCTCATGCCGCTCGAGGAAGGCCACAATCGCCTCCCACGGCACTGCATGTCGCATCGCCGTCTTCGAGTCCCAGCTGTTGTGAAGCGCCACGATCCGCCCATCGACATCGAACAACGGGCTGCCCGAGTGCCCCCAATAGGTCCACGCCGAGTGCTTCGTCCGCCCGAGGCTCTGACTCCCCAGGATGTCCGGCAAGAAGCCCCGAATCGTCCCCACCGACACATGCCACGGCTCGTAATTCGTGGCTTCCCCGCTCGGCGTCCGGGTCCCGGGCTGGCCAATCGCGATGACCTCGTCCCCGACGCTGGGCGCCGCCCGTGCAAGCCTCGCCACGGGCAACCCGCTCGCCCCCGCCAGCTCGACCAACGCCAGGTCGAAGTGTTTGCTCACCGCCACATTCGTCCCCTTGAACACCCGCCCGTCGGGGAACTGCACGTTGAACGTGTCCCCGAGGTCGTCTGCTACATGGGCGTTCGTCAGGACCAACCCGGACGCCGACAAATTAACCCCGCTGCCCCCACCGATCCGCACCGTCGCCGGCTGCACGCGTCGGATATTCGCCACCGTCTCCGCCCCGTCGACCGCCTCATCGACCTTGTTCAGATACGAATTCGACGCCACTGGCCGCGCTGCGTCCTCACGCGCCGGACCGCGCTGCGCCCCACTCCGCTCGGCCTCCATGATCGCCAGCGACGCCCACCACTCGGTCGTCAACAGCGGCGACGCCGTCCGATACACACTGAGCAGGTGCAAGATGCGCTGACTCCCCTCGAGCTCCGGCATATCCGCCGCCTGCAGCAACCCGTTCGCCAGGTTCGTCTGCAGCCACCGCGCCGTCTCGGCCTGGTCTTCCCCCGCCGACTTGCTCGCGTATTTGCCGACCGCCTCCTCCAGGAAATCACCACTCGCGATCCCGACGAGCGCCTTACGTGTCTCCGCCCTGAGCCTCAGCGCGGCATAGCGGCGACGCCCCTCCACCGCATCCCGGAACTGCTCGTCATCCGCGGTGAAGTACCGATAGTCGAGACGATGGTTCCGCGTCGCGTCGAGGTGATGAAACACCTCGTGATGAAAGGTCAACGGCAGCTGCCCATCGTCGTAATAACACGCGACAATGGCGCCAACCGCATCCCACCGCCCAAAATAGCGATACCCTTTGAGCGACTCCACCCACGGCCGAAACCCGTCCCCGTTCGGGTCGCCACACCCCTCGAACACCGCGATCGTGCCGAGCCCCACCTTGCCAAACAGCCCCTCGGGATAGTGCCGCGCCTCCCGCAAGAGGATCTCCGCCGCCGCTTTGCGCCGCTCCCGGCTCAAGACCGGAGTCGTCGCGTACAACACCTCGCTCGGTGACTCTCCACGCGTGAAGACGAGCTTCGCCCCCGTCCACGCCTCGAAGCGCGCCTCCGGTGAGTCTGCCATCGGCGTCCCGAGAGTCATCAGCGTCAGCAGCGTCACGAGCATGAGGCACCTCCAGAGGTGTGGCTCGTGCAGCTCCCCAGAATCTGGAGGGCCGGGCCACTGTGGTCCACGCCAAACCGCGGACGTGCATTCCAGGACGCGATGTGTCGCTGATTTGTTTCGTGCGACCCGGCGATTTTACCCGCTGCTTACGTCCAGCCCTACAACCGCGCCTCTTGCCGCTGCAGGTGTTCGACCCCAGAACACAAAAAACCCGCCATCCCACGTCCAGAGACTAGGGAAGGCGGGCTTTGGAACGGGGCCACAGCCCCCCTCAACGAGAGGGGCGTCCGTCCTTCGACATCAAGCGGTGCGCTCGCCGAGCATCGCGGCGCCGACCAGGAAGAACCCGACGGCGAGACCGAAGAAGCCGACGTAGATCAGGATCGAGATGAGGCCAGCCGAGCTGAGGACCATCTCCGGCAGGAAGACGATGATGACGCCGACGGCTGCGGTTGCGATGCCACCGATGAGGGTGACGATGCCGGCCGGCTTGGCCATGCCGCTGTTGCCCTTCATCACGCCGAGTCCGCCGAGGAGGCCGAGAAGGCCGGGGACGAGGAACACGAGGAGGATGATGATCTTGGCCATACCCATGCCGCCGCCCATGCCACCCGAGGTGCCGAGCACGATGAGGGCGATGGGGACCACCGCGAAGATGATGGCGAACACGCCGGCGAGGACGTTGGTGCCGCCGTAGAGGCTGCCAAGCCCGAACCAGCCGATTGCGCCCGTGATGCCGCCGCCGACGATGAAGAGGAATGCAATGAGGCCGAGGATGCCGGCGCCTTCGCCACCACCGCCGCCCGTGAGGGCGCCAACAGCACCCGAGAGAACCATCAGGGCCATGGCCCCGCCGAGAAGGAAATTGCCGATTGCACCGGTGGTAAGTTTGCCCGTGGGCCTAGCGTCTGCCATGGAGTCCCTCCTGAAGAGAATCTGGTTGTTGGGGCCGTAGCCGCGGCGGACGCTATCACGGGATTCGATCCCGTCAAGAGACCCGCTCAGCACCCGCATCGGCCCGTCTCGGAGCCAAGGGACCCAGGCACCTCCGCAGGTAAACCGGCCCGGTGTTTCGCTATCGAACAAAACTCCCCCAGCCGCCTTCGCACCGCCCGCACCGCCATTCCCAGGCGCCTCGCCGACACCTCGACCAGGCCATGGCGCCCGGTCCGACACCAGGACCCACAACAGGCCCACACCCGCCTTGGCATCACGGCTCCCATCCGGTTAGCTTGCCGACATGAGTCTACCGACCCGCGCCGAACGCTCGCTCGCCCTCGCCGAACAACACGTCGAGGCCGCTACCTACATGACCGCCGAAGAACGCTTCGACGAGGCCCACGCCCAATGGCTGAAAGCGGCTGCCCTCTATGAAGAGGCCGCCGACCCCGAGGGCCAACGCGACGCCTGGCAGAGAGCCGGCCTCTGCTCCCAGAAGCTCGGCGAGCCCGACCGGGCGCTGGACGAGCTCTCGCGCTCCCTCGAGCTCTCCCGTGTCCCCGGCGCCGAACGCCACCTCGCCATCGTCCTGTCGCACGTCGCGACCCTGTTCGCCCAACGCGGCGACCCCCTCGCGGCCGGCGAGAACTGGAACGAAGCGCTGGCCCTCGCCTCGGTCTCTCGCGACCACGCCCTCGTCTCCACCATCGCTTCCAACCTCGGGCGACTGCAGATGAACCGCGGCGCCTACGACGACGCCGAGGCCGCCTTCACACGCGCCCGCGACGCGGCGCACCTCGCCGATGACCTCGCCAGCCTCGCCAACGTCGAGAACGCGCTCGGCGAGATCGCCCGCGCCCGCGGCGACCAATATGCCGCCCGCACCCTCTTCGAGAGGGCGTTCGACGCCGCCCACCAGGCCCGCGACACGGCGCTGATGGCGCTGACCCTCAACAACCTCGGTAACGCGCTCCGCTCGGTCGGCGACCTCGAGCGCGCCGAGACCCGCTTCCGCGCCGCCCTCGCTTTCGCCAACCTGCTCGGCGACGGACCTTCCATCGCCCGCACCCACACCAACCTGGGCAACATCGCCGCCGCCCGCGGCGCGCTCGACGACGCGCAAAGCCACTACACCCAGGCCCTCTCGCTCGACAAACGCTACAAACAACACCACGCCATGTTGGGCGGCCTCGTGAACCTCGCCAACCTGAGGGCCACCCGCGGCGACTTCGCTGGCGCCCGCAAGTTCTATGAAGAAGCCCTCGACAAGCTCGCGCCCAGCGCCGCCCGAACCATCGCCGACATCGAGACGATGCTCGGCCAGCTCGAAGCCCGCACCGGCCACCTCGACCGAGCCCAACAACTCTTCACCCAGGCCCACAATCGCGCCTCCGAGGCCCAACACCACGCCGCCATCGCCCGCACACAAATGAACCTCGCCGCCATCGATCATGCCCGCGGCCACCTCGCCCGCGCGCTCAAAGGATATCGCCAGGCCGTCGGCGCCATCGACCAGACTGGGAGCCCATCGGACCGTGTCATGGCGCACCTCGTCGTCGCCGACGCCGCCCTCGCCACCGACCAGCTCGACCTCGCGGCCGCCGCCGTCGCCCAGGCCCAGCTTCGGCTCGACGCCATGCGCATCACCGACGAGGACGGCGTCCCCCCCTCTCCCGAAGACGCACCACCGCTGCGCGAAGCCCTCGACCTCGCCGCCATGCATGCCCGCGTCGCCCATGCCGCGACCCCCTCCGCCGAGACGCTCACCTCCATGGAGTCCGCCGCCGAGGCCTTCATGAACGCCGGGCGCACCGGCGACGCTCTTGGCCAGTGGCTCTCCATCTTCGACGACCTCCCCGACCGCGACGACCTCGTCGAGCGCCCCGACCACATGACGCGTCTTGACGAAGGCCTGAGCTGGGCGCGCAAACAAGGCCTCGAGCCGCTCGCCATCGAGCTCGAGAGCCTCCAACTCGTGGCGACCCTCGCCGCCCCCGACACCCTCGACCCGCTGCATGACCGCGTCACGGCTCTTTGCCTCGGCCTCGTCGCGCTGCGCATCGCCCGGCGCAAGGTCTCACTCCTCATCGCCCACGGCCGCCTCGACGAAGCGTCCACCCTCGCCGACCACACCGCCTTGCAGGCCCAGGAGCTCGGCGCCGCCGCCGAGGCCAAACGCCTCGAAGCCGCCCGCTCTCAGATCAACCTCCTCCAGAAGGCCCGGACTGCTACTTGACCATCCGACTCCTCACCGCGCTCGCTGCCCTCGCCTTCGTGTGCTGCTCCGACGAAACCTCTTCGCCCGCTGACGCCGACGGCACACCCGACACCGACGGCACACCCGACACCGACGCACCGGACACCGACCCGCCGGACATCGACCCGAGCGACATCCCCGACGCCCCGGTCGGCACCTCATTCGAGCGCCTCGTCGCCCGCTATGACCTGCTCACGACCATCGCCGGCAAGGGTGCCGTCCGCGACCTCGGCAACGAGTGGCTCTCCTCCTATGAGGGCGGCCCCGCCACCGCCGCCGAGCTCTCACGCCCACACATGGCCATGGCCGACTCTCTCGGCCGTGTCTTCATCGCCGACAAGGAAGCCCACGCCGTTCGACGCGTCGACCCCGACGGCACGATCCACACCGTCGCCGGCACGGGCCTTGTCGGCGATGACGGCGACGGCCCCGGCTTGGCGTCAGCCATGCGCCTCATCGACCCCAACGGGCTCTACGTGAGCGCCGACGACATCGTCTTCATCCTCGACCTCGGCAACGGCAAGATCCGCCGCCTCGAAGGCGACCAGATGACGACCTTCATCACCGTCCCCGACGGCATCAGCACCGGTCGTGGCCTCTGGGTCTCGAACGACGAGAAGCTCGCCTACATCGCCTCGGAAACCAAGGTCCTGAAGTGGCAGTCCGGCATTGGCCTGCGCACCTTCGCGACTGGCTTCAACGCCCTTGGCAACCTCGACGTCGACTCCGATGGCACGCTCTTCGTCACCGACCGCGGCGGCCACTACGTCTACCGCCTGTCCGCGTCCGGCACCCGGACCATCATCGCCGGCAACGGCACGACGCTCGGTGGAGGCGACGGCTTCCCGGCCACCGCGTCCGGCCTCGAAGAACCCCGCGCGCTCGCCTTCACCGGCGACGGCGGCCTGCTCATCGGCACCCACGAAGGCAATCAGGTCTGGTGGCTCGCCCCCGAAGGCACCTTGCACCTCTTCCTCGACGGCGGCGACAACCACGCCCACGCCGGCGACGGTCGTTTCTTCCGTTCACCCGGCGAGAAGGTCAGCGAGGTCCGTTCCATCACGCTCGACCGGGACGGCAACATCCTCATCGTCGAGAACGACTTCGGCTTTGTCCGCAAGGTCGCCCGCCGCGCCCAGTGACCCCGACGAGCTGTCTCGACCATCAACTATCTTGATGACCAAGACATCCCCGCACCCCAGGCTCAGCCAGCCGCCGGGATCTTCGACATCGCCCGCTCGGCCAGCGCCGTGATCGTCAACGACGGGTTCACGCCCGGGTTGGCCGACACCGCCGACCCGTCGATCACATAGAGTCCCTCGTAGCCAAAGACCTGATGGTTCTTGTCGATGACACCCTCGTCCGCGTGCCGCCCCATGGTCGCCCCACCCAGGATATGCGCCGTGCTGGGCGTCCCGAGCAGGGTCTCCGTCAAGAGCGTCGCCGTCACTCCACCGACCTTCTCCGCGAACCGCTCGGCCAGGTCCGTCGCCTCCGGCATGAACGCCTTGGGCGCCTCGGCCCCATCCTCGAGCACCGTCACGAGCCCCTTCGAATAGCCCGTGAACGGGCTCCGACCGAGCCGCATCTTGAGCGCCCCCTCGAGCGTCCGCATGTACAACATGACCTGCGATTGGCGCGCGAAGTCTTCGGTCGCAAAGGCCCTCGCCCACTTCCGCGGCTCAGACACAAGGCTCCCCATCATGTGTTTCAGGCGCGCCGCCACCGTGTCGCCCGGCGCATGAGGCAACATCATGAGCCGGAAGAACCCGGACCCGCTGCCGTAACGAACCGGCTCGATGTGGCTGTGGTCGTCCGTGTGCAGGATCGACGTGATGGCGACACCCTTCGACATCGCCTCCGGATAGTCCGGCGCGACCACCCCGATGAGCGACTCCGAGTTGGTCCTTACGCTGTCACCCAGCCGATCGCTCAGCTTGGGCAACCCTTTCTGGTCAGCCTTCATCGCCAACAAGAGCGGCATCGTCCCCATGACCCCGCCCGCGAACACGACCTTCTTCGCCGAGAAGGTACGCGCCTTCTTTCCCGTGCCGATGAACGGCAGGCCGCTCTGCAACGAGGCCTTCGTCTCGACCCGATAGCCACCCGCCGGGTCGGGCCGCACGGCGACCACCTCGGTCTCCGCGATCAACGTCAGCCCACGCTTCTCGGCCAGGTACAGGTAGTTGCGGTCGAGCGTGTTCTTCGCGCCGATCCGACACCCGGTCATACACGCGCCACAGAAATTGCACCCGACCCGCTCGGGCCCTTCACCCCCGAAGTAGGGGTCCGGCACCTTCTTCCCGGGCTCACCGAAGAAGACCGCGACCTCGGTCCGGTGGAACTTGTCGTGGCGACCGATGTCGCGCGCGACCTCTTCCAACACCCGATCACCCGGCGTCTCGCGTGGGTTCTCGGCCGCACCCAGCATCCGCTTGGCCGTCCGATAATGCGGCTCGAGCTCGGCCTTCCAGTCGTCGAGGTGGCCCCAGCTCTTGTTCTCGAAGAAGTCGTCGCGAGGCGTGGGCAACGTGTTCGCGTACACGAGGCTACCACCACCGACACCGACCCCATGCATGATGGTGACGTGCTCCATGAAGGACATCTGGAAGATGCCCTCGAGCCCCATCTTCGGCATCCACATCCAGCGCTTCAGGTCCCAGTTGTTCTTGGCGAAGTCCTGGGGTTGAAATCGTTTTCCTTTCTCGATGAGGAGGACCTTGTAGCCCTTCTCGACGAGCCTCAGCGCCGAGACGCTGCCACCAAAACCCGAGCCGATGATGATCCAGTCGTAGGTCATACCCTCACCTGAAGACGTCGAGCTCTCGGGCCACGTTGGCCGCGTACTTGAAATAACTGCCCATCGCCAGGTGCCCAATCGCCATGCCGCCCAGGGCGACGAAGAGGAAGACGATGTTGCCGGCCAGGAACCTCTCAGACAACGCCATGACATAGAACCCGAGGATCCCGAGGATGGCGATGACGAAGCCCACGATAGCCGGCAGTGTTCGGGACCGGTCACCCTTACGCCCCAACAGGAAGACCACCGTCGAGAGGTAGAGCGTGAGCTGGACGATGACGAAGACGTGGATGACGCCCGCCTCGAGCCCGCCCGCGCCAAGGATCAACAGCAGGAAATAGGTCGCAGGCAGGGTCGCCGTCGCCCAGCCGATGAACCCCGCGATCCCTGGATTCAAGCGCCGCATCCCGATCCAACCGATGCCTTCACAGATGCAGCCGCCCACCCAGAGCAGGACGGACACGAGCCCTACACCGATGCCGAGGCTCATGAAGAAGTTGAGACTCTTGTCGGAGTTGGCCGACGAGAACGCGACCGTGAGGAACAGGATGATCCAACACGCCCCGATGAGGTAGCTCCCGACGGCCCCTGTCACGATGAGCTCGGGTGAGACCCTGCCCCTCACGAGACCTCTCCATCCGGCTCGGGCGGCGGCACCCTTGGACTCGGCATCCCGGACAACAGCGGCTCGAGCGCCCGCCGACTCTCCGAGTGCAACCAGTCGATGAGCCAGGGCTCCTCGACCGCCGGCAATCGGCTCCGAAAGCCTTCCTCGAAGGCCTTGGGCACGAGCTCTTTCAAAGCGAAGCTCAGACGCTGCAAGGCGCCGATGGCGTGCATCGCCCGGCTCAAACGTTCACGCAGCTCGTCTGGGCTCAAGTGCTCGAGCGAGACATGTGGGGCATGGGTCCCACGCGGCGTGTGTCCGTCGCCGCTCATGGCTTGGCCGCACCGGGATACGCGCCCGGGATGTCCATCCCGAGCTGCCAGGCGAGGAACGCGAACTGGTCGGCGAAGGTCTGGACCGACTGCTTCACCAGGTCGCCGCCGCCATGACCGGCGTTACGCTCGACCCGAAACAGGGCAGGCCGCGGGTCGTCCACCCCTTCGTTCGCCCACTGGATGAGGGCCGCGAACTTACGCGCATGCAATGGGTCCACGCGGTCGTCCGAGTCGGCCGCCATCATGAGCAGCGCCGGATAACGCGTGCCGCGCACCACCCGATGATAGGGCGAGTACCCGAACAGCGTCTTGAACTGCTCGGCGTCGTCCGCCGACCCATACTCGGGGATCCAGGTCCGACCGCTGCCAAACAAGTGGTAGCGCACCATGTCGAGCAGCGGCACCGCGCAGATCACCGCCCGGAACAGGTCCGGCCGCTGCGTCATCGCCGCCCCGACGAGCAACCCACCATTGCTACCGCCCCGAATCGCGAGGCGCTCGGGCTTGGTAAAACCTTGACTGACGAGATACTCGGCAGCCGAGATAAAGTCGTCAAAGACGTTCTGCTTCTTCAAGAGCATGCCGTCCTTGTGCCAGTCCTCGCCGTACTCCCCGCCGCCGCGCAGGTTCGGCATCGCATAGACACCGCCGAGCTCCAGCCACACGGCCACAGAGCTCGCATAGCTCGGCGTCATGTTCACGTTGAAGCCGCCATACCCGTAGAGCATCGTCGGATGCGAGCCGTCTTTGACGAGCCCCTTCTTGTGCACGATGAACATCGAGACCTTCGTCCCATCCTTCGACGGATAGAAGACCTGCTGCACCTCGAAGCGGCTCGTATCGACGGGGATCTCGACCTTCGACCACACCTCGACGCTTCCCTTGGAAATCGAGGTTTTGTAGGTCTCGGGGGGCTGCGTGAAGCTCGTGAACGTGAAGTACGCCGTGTCATCGCTCGGCTCGCCCACCGTCCCGGTCACGCTGCCGATACCCGGCAACACCACCTCACGCACGAGCTTGCCGTTGAGCTTCCGCACCTCGAGCCGACTCGCGGCGTTGATGAGCTTGCTAACCAGCAGGTGCTCGCCGGCGATCTCGACCGACTCGAGCGTTCCCTCGCTCTCGGGGATGATCTCCTTCCACTGCGACCGTTTGGTCCGCTTGGGATCGATACGGAAGACCCGGTAACGCGGCGCTCCATCGTTGGTGATGGCGTAGAACACGTTCTTGTGCGCGCTCACGCTGGTCAGCGCATCGAGCCCAACCGCCAACGGTGCAAAGCCCCGCCGTTCCGCGTGCCACGCGATGCGCTTCGCCGTGTCGAAGTCGGCGGGTGCTGGCGTCACATCGGCTTTGACCATCTTGCGCAGGTCACGAAACCAGACCTCCGTCTGGTTCCAGCCGCGCTGCACCGTGAGGAACATCCAGTTCCCGTCACGCGAGACGTCGACGCCGATGAAGGTCTGGGGGTCACCCGTCGGCGGAAAGACCTGCTGGTCGCCGGTCGGGTCGCTTCCTAGCTCGTGCCAGCGGATCTCCGCAAAACCCGGCCGCGCATCGACCGCCACCCCGGGTCCTGCCGGCGGCAGATACACGTAATAGAAGCCCTTGGCGTCGGCACTCCACGCGATCCCGGCGTACTTCGCGCCGTCGATGACCTCGTCCAGGTCCTTGTCGGCGGCGACGTCGCGCACCTTGATGACCGCTTCGTCGGCGTTGTTCTCCTTGACCTTGTAGGCCACGAAGCGCCCGTCCCAGCTCGGGGTCCAACCGCCGAGTGCTGCCGACCCATCGGTCGACCACTTGTTCGGGTCGAGCAACACACGTTCGGCGCCCGCCTCGCCCTCACGCACGAACACGACCGACTTCTCGCGGTCTTTGAAGCGCCGCGTCCAGAACCAGTGGTTGCCGCGATGGTAGGGCGCGCTCACCGCGTCCATGTAGAACAGCTCGGTGAAACGACTGACCAGCCGCTCACGGCCCGCCACCCCATCGATGAGCGGACGAGCAAACGCGTCCTGGTCATCGACCCAGGCCGAGACCCGCGGGTCGGCGATGTTCTCGAGCCAGCGATAGGGGTCAGCAACCTCCACCCCATGCAGGGTGTCGACCACGGCATCACGCGGCGTGGTCGGAGGCTCGATGAGGGTCGGCTTGGCGGTCACGGGGTGCTCGCGGTGAACGTCATAGGGATCGTCGGGGGTGTGCTTGGAGGTGCAGCCCATCGCGATGAGCGGCGCACAAGCAAAGGCGATGAGCGCGTGGCGGAGAACCATGCGGCCGACCATAGGCGCAACGAAACCCCGCGGCAAGCGCCGATATGCCCACGACTTCCGCCGTGAATGCGGGTCCTAGGCCCAACGTAGAACCCGCGTGGCGAACGCACGACCCGCCTCTTGCGGGACGGGTCGAGCGACGAAAACAGGTCGAGGTCGTCGGGTTCCACTCCCCACCCGCTACATCCCCAGGCGGTTCGCTTGCGAAGGGGCGCGGCCCACGACCTCGACCATGATTTCCCTGAACCCACATCATCCCGGTCGACCACGAGTGCTTCGACCGGAGCGCTTCGATCCGGGCGAAACACTAGGGGCGACGCGAAGCGGCGCGGGGGTCGAAGGGGGTGCAACCCCCTGTCCAATCGGGCTAGAGCCCGGACGCGCGAAGCGCCCGACGTCCGAAGGACGGCGGCGAGGCATGAGTCATCATGCCTCGGTCACGGCACGAGCGTCGCTGACCGCCTCCGTCTGCCCCTCGCAGATCCGCCTGGCACAACGGCTTGCGACTCACGTTACACTGCGTCGCGGTTTTGGCCTTGACACCGCCCGGTCCGTTTCGCGACTGTCGGCCCGCTCACCCGCCAACGGAGGCGGTGACGTTCCCGGAGGTCGAGAATGGATACACTGATGAACGCTGCCACCAAGGTATGCCCCATCGTCGTGGTCCAGGACGTCCTCGGGATGTCGCGCGGTGTACGACCGCGTCAACCTCGTCGCTGACCCCGACTCGCACGACTCCCGCGCGATGATGACCGGCCCAATCGGGTTGGGCTGACTCGTATTCGTGCGTGACTCGTTCGCCGTCTCGATGACTCGTGACTCCGGTCATGTGCCTCATCGTGACACACGTTCCATCCGTCTCGCTACGACACGCCGAACCCGCGCCTCGCGTCCTGGTCCGGCACGTCGCTGACGAGCCCGAACGCAGCGAAGCCCGCCATTCAGGCGACGTTCTCGGGTGTCAGTTCGTGCGAAAGTCGGTCCGGTTCGTGCAAACGGCGTCGCGAGCTTTCTTGGCGCCCGTCACTTGACGGACGTCGGGGGAGGTCGAGCGAGACGGGGGCGGCGATGACCGGAAGCCCACTGTGATCCTGCACTTGCAGCACGCAGTCGGGCATCGGTCTCAGTCAGCTGCCATTGCCCATGTCCCCCTTTTGATTCACTTGATTTTCGAGGAAAAGCATCATGTCTACGGACAACGAAAAGAATGACACGAAACACAAGAAGCTGACCCTGCCAGAGCACGTCGGCATCCCCCACGTCATGGAGATCGCCTGGCCGATCATGCTGTCGATGTTGTCGTTCGCGGCGATGAACTTTGTGAACGCGCTATGGGTCGGGCCACTTGGCAAAGCCCACCTTGCAGCGGCCGGCATAGGTGGCGTCTTGCTCTACGCCATCCACGGCTTTGGCTACGGCGTCCTGACAGGCTTGAAGATATCGGTCTCGCAAGCCCATGGCGCAGGCGAGGACCTATACGCCCGGCGACTCTTGTGGCACGGGCTGAGGCTCGCGTTATGGATGGGGCTCCTCGAGCTCCTGTTCATTCCGCTTGGCGGCCCGCTGCTCCAGCTGCTCGGCGCCTCGGACGCGGTCTCACCGCTGGCCGAGGAGTACTTCGCCATGCGTGTCATCGGAGGCGTCCCGGCCTTCATCATGACCGCATTGACGCAGTACCTGCAGGGCCGCGGCCGGACCGTGGCGCCCATGGTGGCGATGATTGTCGCGAACCTCTTCAACGTCGTGCTCGACCCCATGTTCATCTATGGGTGGGGCCCCATCCCCGAGATGGGCATCGGTGGAGCAGGTCTCGCGGCCTCCATCTCGTTCGGCTTCGGTGCGCTCTACCTGCTCTGGGTCGCGCGCCCCGAGCTGACGGGGACACCGCGCCACTACGAGCGCCCACTGCTCGCACGCATCTGGAAGCTCGGCTTCCCGCTCGGCGGACGCGCCACCCTCGAGATCGCCAGCTACCTCACCTTCACCGGCATCCTCGCCGCCATGGGCGACGCCCACCTCGCGGCACACGTCATCGTGGTTCGCACCATCTCGGTGTCGTTTCTCCCGGGCTATGCCATCAGCGAGGCGGTCTCCGTCCTCGTTGGTCAGGCCATCGGCGCCAAGCGCATCGATCTGGTGGCAGATATCCGGAAGGCAGGCCTCAAGATCGCGGTGAGCTTCATGTGCGCGTGCGGCGTCGTGTTCGTGCTCTTCCCGGGACCGCTCACGGCGATCCATGGGGCGACCCCCGACGTCGTCGAGATCGCCGTCGAGCTCTTCGTCATCAGTGCCCTCTTCCAGCTCTTCGACGCGTTCGCGATGACCGGTCTCGGTGTCCTGAACGGCGCGGGCGACACCCGCTTCGTCCTCATCGCGACTGTGTCGGTGGCCTGGCTCGCAAAGCTCCCGCTCGGCTATCTCCTCGCCCGCGAGGTCGGCATGGGCGCGGCGGGCGCATGGTGGGGCATCGTCTTCGAGGTCATCGTGCTCTGGGGTGTGGTCGCGTGGCGCCTGAGGTCCGGCGGTTGGCGGCGCGCAGCCGACGCAGAGCGGGTGCGCAGCGACGCCCAGGAAGCGCTCGCAGCTGCTTGATGAGGCGACCGTTTTGAAAGCTCGGCGAGGCATTTCTCGCCGGGCTCTCATCCGTCGAAGACCTCGTTCGCGTTGGCCGCCGTGACCGCACGAATGAGCCACCGCTCGAGCACCGCGTTGTCGCTGCAGCTCTCGAGGAGCGCGCGTTGCTCCGCACTCAAGACCAGGCCGCGGGTGCTCAACACCGCACGCAGAGCCTCTGCTTTACCCTCGACCCTGCCCACCGCGAGGCCTTCGTCTCGGCCCGCGTCTCGCCCCTCGTCGAACCGGGCCTCGACGGCACCCAGCAGGACCGGGTTCTTCTTCGCGATGAGCGCCTGAGCGATCGCATCGTCCTCACTCGCCGCCCCGACGAGCGCCGCGATCGGCATGGGCGCCACCAACGACCGATCCTCGATGACGTCACTCGTGAGCAACATGCTCCAGGCGTCCGTCTCAGTGGACCACTCCAACAGCCGCTGTCTCTCGACGTCGATCGCGAAGACCCGCTCGACACCCCGCTCCTTTAGCGCCGCGGCCTTACGTCCAGCATGACTCAGGCGCTCGAGGCTCACGTCGCTATGCGTTTCGTGCGCCACAGAGGGAGCGAAACGCATGCGACGTGATCGGATCGCTCGGGCCTCTCCGACCTCCGCCGGGTCCTCTGGGCCGATATTTGGATGGGCCACAGGCCCGACGCACCCGACTCCGGCGCTCCGAGGACCCGAGCAGACGTTTGTATTCACGACCTCGAACGCGAGGCGCTCGATCTGCCGTCCTTCGGTCTCCGGGTCCGGCTCGAGCGGGAAGATGCTCCCGTCAGGCGCCATGTCCCCCTTCTCGGAGGTGCGTGTCAGCATGTCGCAGACGGCATCGAATCCATCCGCGACGTAGGCCTCGAGCAGGGCAGAGAGCTTCGAATGGCGACTGGCATGAGGGTACTCAGCGGGGCTCACGTAGACCACCTCGCCATCGATCACCTCATAACGTGTCTCGGGCATTTTCAGCCGCTCGTCCACTGCGGGACGCGGCCGACCGCCCGTGGGCGGGTTCTCGTTCGACGTCACGATGGCCCAGACCCTAACACGCGCTCCGACAGCCGCTCAACGAACGGGCCGCCCCGGACTCGCCTGCATCAAGTAGGGGCAGCCCTTGTGGCTGCTCTCACCCAGATGCTCGGGCGGATGCTCGGGAACTCCACTCGAGCCCTTACTTCGTGTCGAGCAGGAACGGGTACGAGAACGTGACCGAGCCGCCGCTGGGCGGGTCGAAGCGCCAACCCTGCACCTTCTCGATGATGCAGTCCGCGATACCCGGATCACCCGTCGTGTTCTGCGACGCCTGGACCGAGGTGATGCGCCCAGCAGGGCCGATCGTGAAACGAATCACAACCTTGCCCTTGACGTTCGAGTTCAGCTTGAGCGCCCGCTCATAGCAGTACTTGATGGCGCTCTTGCGGCGCGAGAACACTCGCGCGACCGAGTCCTTGTCGATCGAGCCAGCGCCCTCCTGACCCGACACCGAGCCGTCTCGCACGTTCGCGTTGATCTTCACTTCACTGGCCTTCTCGGCCGTCTTGACCTGGGTCGTCGTGAGGCGCTCGCCGCCGGCCTCGCCTGCCGACAAGGTCTTGTACTTCTGCCCGTCACCCGCCTCGGCCGCCTGCGGCCCACCGACGAAGACACCACCAGCGGCCCCGCTCTCGCGGTTCTGGGCAATACCACCCTCGAGGTCGAACGCGTTCGCGATGTTCTGCGCGTGAACACCGCCGCCCAGTGTGTCGAGCTCGCCCGGCCCAGTGCCACCGGTCGTGCCGAGCACATGGAGGAAGGTCTTCTGCTTCACCGCGGCCGCGAGCTTGGTCTTGTTGGTCTCGCGCGGCGCGTCCTTGCCGACTCGTGCCGCAGGCTTCTTGGAGGGGCCGGGCTTGGGCTTCTCGGGCTCGGGAGCCGGTGCGGCCTCGGCAGCTTCAGCCGCAACGGCAGCGTCCTCTTTTTTCTCGTCTTCCGGCTTCTCCTTCTCGGGCTCCTTCTCTTTCTTGGCCTGCACCTCGGCCCGGATGAGATCGTAGAGCCGAGTGCGCTCGGCCGAGGACGGGCTGTAATAGTATTGGCCCGTCTGCTTCCACCAGATGTCGAGCCCGGTCGTCGACCCTCCGAAGAGGATGAACGAGGCCGCCATGATGTAGAGGAATGGCCACTCGATCTGGTTGACGATGCCACCCTTGACCGCCATCGGCAGGGGTGCACGCATCGCCGCATTCGGGGGGTCGACGTACTGGAACAGGATCGACACGTCGCCGACAGACACCTTGCCACGCGCCTTGTCGCTCAGCTCGATCGCAAACGCCTTGCCCTTCTTCTGGGCCATGCCTTTGTCCGCGAGCTCGCTCGGCGTGAACTTGTCGCTGCCCGACTCGAGCTCGATGCGACCGTCCTGGCCCCGCTCGAACACGAGTGCAAAGCGCCCGTGACCCCGGCCTTCGAAGACCGTCGTCTGCTTGGGCACGTTGCCCTTCACGACAAACGTGTTCTTCGTGCCCGTACCGATGGTGATGTCACCTTCGCCCCGGATGAGGCGCTCTTCCACCACCCGGCGGTCTTGCACGACGGCGACGCGGAGGAGCTTCATTTTGTCGTTGGCGACCATCTCTGTCTCCTGGTGCGAGCCTGTGAGCCTCGACCCGTGCAATCGACGCGGTTGGGAAGGCTAGGGAACCCAGCGCTCACCCTGCATGATCGCGAAACGCATGTTCTCGATTCCAGCCTGGCCCATCGTGTTGATGACCTCGGCGATCATCCGGTAGGGGATGTTCTTGTCGCAGATGACCGTGGCCATCCCGCGAAACTCGCCTTCGTTGCCGCGAGCTTTGTGCATCTCTCGTGCACCGACGAGCTTGTCCTGAAGCACCGACAGAAGGGCTGTGACCTTGAAGCTCTCTTCCGAGCCGTCCTCTTTGTAGACCTTGTCGATGCTGTAGCTGTTGTCATCGAACTCGAAGTCCGGGGCGGTCCGGCACTGACGCGCACCCTTCGCAGCGGAGGTCGTGCAGTCGACGGGTAGGACCTTCGTGTTGTCGACGAGGATCTCTTGCCGGTTGATGACCACGGCCATCGACTCCCGCGGCTCTGTATCGACGGTCGACTGGGCGAGCGAGAGATACTGGTTCTGCTTGATGCTCCACGGGTCCGAGTTGATGGACACGAGGAGGTAGCAGAGGATGATGGAGATGGCGTCCATCAACGATGTGATGTTGAGGCTGACACTGTCGTCGTGTCGCTTCGCCTTCTTCGGGCTCGACGTCGGCGGCGCCTCTTCTGGTTCCGTGTTCTCGGCCATCATTCGTGTCCTCGGTGCCCAATGGACGCCGTCTGCGGAGCGACCTTACAGCCCCCGGGCATGGATGCTCGCTTTTCTCGTAGCTCGTGTCTGCTGCACAACTGCTCGCGCTGATGCGCACGACGATCGGCAGCAACGGCTCGGCCACGTCCCGGCTTTCCACTCTGCGAGTCGGAAAGCCGCGAACGCATCAATTGACAACCTCGGCCACCGTGAAGACGACCTTGGGAAACATGGGAACGGTCGTCGGGATGGCGACCCCGTCCGCCGTCTTCAGCTTCCCCGGCTCCATCACTGGTTTGTCCCGCCGATAGAGCTCCAGCGCCTGCTCGTAGTTCGCGTTCGGCCGGAAATCCGCCGTCGTGAGCTTCACCCGGGCCGCATCGATGGTCGCCGCAACGACCGACCACGGGATGTTCATCTCGGCGCTGACGTCGATCGAGTCCTCTTCCTTGAACCGTTCCTGGTCCTTCAGGGCCCGGAGCACCGAGTAGAGCCGCGGGTAATCGTAGTCCGTCACGGCCTGAGCGGCCTGACCTGGCACCACCACGACCTGGAACTTCTGCTTGGGTATCTCGGGAAACGACAGGTCGGCAAAGACCTCGTTTGCCTTGATCTTGAAGCCATCGTTCCCGATGTGCACCGCGAGCTTCAGCGGAACCTTCTCATCCTGTTTGGCAGCCCCGGCCGCGGGCGCCGACGCACCCACACGGGGAGTTGCAACCTGCTGCACCTTGAGCTGGTCGAAGCTGTAGCTGAAGAGGACCATGGGGATGAGGATGATCATCACCCCCATGATCGGAATCAGGTTCAAGTCTTCTAGCTTGACCTGCATTCGATTTCCGCGCTTGCCCATCGTGTCTCCTTCCGGTCGGTCGCGACGCTCTTCGTGAGCGCCGCGGCCTTGGACCGCCCCGTCAGGCTCTCAGCTCTGTCCGCCGCGCGAGACGAGCATGTTCTTGAGCCGGAGCGAGTAGAGGTCGATCTCGTCGAGGATACGCTTGGTCACGCCGGTGAGGAACACATGGAACCCCATCGTCGGAATGGCGATGATGAGGCCAAAGGCGGTCGTCAACATGGCCTTCGAGATCGCCTTGGACAGCTCCTTGGGCCGCTCGGCCTGAGGAATCTTCTCGTCCGCGGTCGCCGCGAACGCGTCGATCATGCCGTCGATCGTACCGAGCAGACCAAGCAACGTGGCGATGTTGGCCAGGGCCTGGAGGGACTGGGTGCGCTTCTGGATGATGGGGCTGACCTCGAGGGTCGCCTCTTCCAGCGCGTTCTGGATCTCATCTCCAGAGCGTCCGGCCTGCGCGAGACCAGCCTTGATGACCCGAGCCAGGGCCGCCGAGGGTGCCGCATTGCAGAGCTTGATCGCCTTGTCGACGTTGTTGGCGAGGACCAGCTTCTGGACCTGACCCATGAACGCAGCCGCGTTGATGTTGTAGCGGAAGAACAAGAAGATGAAGCGCTCGGCCGCGACGCCCAACGCCAGGATTCCGACGGCCAGGATGAAGTACATCCAGATTCCACCATCGGTCATCCACCTAGCAAAGCCCTCCATGGATACCCCTCTCCCTCAGAAGAAACTCGAAACAGACTCGCCGTGATTGGCTGGGCGGTCAACTATCCGATCGGCCGCTGTCGAGCCACGCTGTTCTTTGGAACCCGAATGTACGGGTGGCCCAGCGGCTCGAACCCCGACTGGTCGCCTGCACCGCATCCCCCTCGGCTATCGGGCGGGACATGGCCTCCCAGGCGCTGTAACCCTTACCCGGAAGGGCGGGTATGGTCAAGACCAGCTTCGGGGCCAAAAAGGCCATGAAACCAAGGTGCGAACCCGGTCCCGTCGCACGACGGATCGTCGTCGGCGTACCCGGAAGGGGCCGTCTGACAATGCGCCGCTCGCTTGATGGGGGCCAACCCGACTTGGACGCCATCAGAACGGGTTCTTCTTTGCACCACTGACAATCCGGTCCACGAAGACGCGGTGCATCTTCAAGTTCTCGTATTGCACCCGGCTGCGACCCAACACGTAGAAGACCTGGGGCTTGGCCACCTTGCCTTCGATGACCATGGCCTCCAGCTCGATGATCTGCGGAGGCGCCCGGGGAGCCGGGGTCTCGCCGCGAGCGGATGAAGCTCCCAGCAGCGTCGCGACTACCAGAGCCGACGTCCACCAGCGCCGCGTGGGGCGAGTCGACGGGTTCGAGTTCTTGGAAGCTTGCTTCATGTCGTCGTCCTTGGGTCGGGTCCGGACTGGCCCCGGCCTTGAGGTGCGTCTTCAACCGCCACCGTCTTCAACCGCCACCTTCATCGCCAGCGCCTTCCTCACCACCCGTGCCGCCGCCCTCCTCGGGCTTGGGCTTGAGCTGCTCGTTGCGCCGCTCCTGCTCCTGCTTCATGAGGAGTCGAGCCTCGTCGATGAACTTGTCGACGTTGGGGTCGTTGGTGACCGTTCTTTTGAAGGCGTTGAAGGCATTGATGGACTCGGTCAGTTGCTGGATCCGGTCGCGTTGTCCGATGGGGTTCTCGAGGTAGAGGATCCCAAGATTATACCAGACATCGGCCATTTTGGGGGCGAGCGTAAGCGCTCTCTTCCAGCTCGCCTCGGCCTGGTCGAATTGACGCGCGCCGCGTTGGGCGCTGGCCAGGTTGAGCCAGGCCTCTGCGAAGTTGGGTGCGATGGCGATGGCGCGATTCAACGAGCTGAGCGCCGACTCCCAGTTGCGAACGACGATATAGACGACCCCGACCGAGTTGAGCGCCTCGACGTAACCCGGCTGCAGAGCCAGCGCTTCCTCGAGGAGCAGGCGGGTCTCGATGAGGTTCTTCTCACCAAACCGGATCCCAGCCAACAGGGTCAGCGCCTCGGGGTCGCGCTCGAGCTCGAGCGCACGCAGCATGATGGACTCCGCGGTGACCGGCCGCTCGAGACCGAGGTAGGCCCGCGCGAGCACCTTCATCGCTGGGATGGAGGTCTCCTGGGCTTTGAGGACGCGGGTTGCGGCCTGGATCGCCTGGTCGTACTTGCGCGTCGCGAGGAGCGCCTCACCGTAGGCGAGCTGCACGCCTGGGTCATCGCGGTACAGGTTGGCCAGCTCCTGAACACGCGCGAAGATGCTCTCGGACTGGTCCTGGGCAGAGTGCACCCGGATGAGGACGATGAGCGCGCCCGCGTCCGTGCGGTTCTTCGACAACGCCACGTTGGCGAACTGCTGGGCGGCGGCGAGCTCGTTGCGTAGCAGGCTCAGCCTGGCCATCTCCACGTTGGCCGGGACATGGGTTCGCTCGACTTCGAGTGCCAGCTTGAGCTTGCCCTCGGCCCCACCGAGATCCCCCTGATCGAGGAGCTGACGTCCCTCGACTGCCAGTGCGTCGGCCTTGGGGTTGGCATGCGCCGAACCGACCAGGAGGGTCGTCAACACGATGGCGGCCAGACGTGCGCTCATTCGAGGGTCTCCGCGGGAGCGTCTTTGTCGACCGGCTTCGATGAGGCAGGCGGGCTCGCCGGGGTCGCAGGCGTAGGCGACGGGGTCGGAACCGCACCAGACGCAGGCGGACCGGCCGTCTTCGAGGCGCGGGCATCGACCTTGAAGCGTGGGAGGAAGGTAGGCGCAGCTTTGGGCTCCTTGAAGAGCGGGTAGTCTGCCGGCTTGTACTTGTTGATGGCGTCCAGGGCCTTCTCGGCCCAATCGGTCGTGACCTTGAGGCGGCGCGACTCGACGACGGTCCGCTCGAAGCGCTCGATGGCGACGTTCTCGTACTTGAGTCCCTCGTCCTCGATGATGTTGACGTAGGCCTCGAGCTCCTCGTCCGAGAGACCTTGGGGCTCCGGCGCCTTGTAGAGGGTGTCCGCGAAGTCGCGGTACAGGTCGCCAAGCCGGTAGAAGGCAGCGATGGTCCAGTCGAGCGAGCGGTAGGGGAGGATCTCGCCGTAGGCCAGCTCGAGCTCGTCGAGCATCTTCTTCTTACGCGCGAGGTCTGCGCCCATCTTGCGCTGGCTGGCACCCGTGAGGCGGATCTTTGCGTATTCTTCGAACTGGCGCTCGACGAGCTCAAAGCGCGCCTTCGCAGCCGCGTTCGCCGCGGGAGTGCCGGGCTGGAAGCCGCGTGCCGTATACTCTCGAACGACGTCGGAGTAGAACTTGTTGGCGTCGCGCGCCTTGTTCTGGGCCTTGGCGATGTCGCCGAGCTCGAGCATGGCCTCGAGGACCCGAACGCTCATGCCGGTGGTCGCCGAGAAGCGCTCGATGAAGTGGCCGAGGATCCGCTTCTGGTTCTCGCGGTCCTTCATCCGCTCGTGCAGCTCTGCCGCCCGGAACAAGGCGTTGGCCGTGTCCTCGCGCTCCTTGAAGGTCTCGGCGTAGCGCTCGTAGGTGGCCGCGGCCGCCTTCAAATTGCCCGAGTACTCCTGGAGACGACCCGCCGTGTAGAGCGCGTACGGTCGGTTGGCGTCCTTGGTCCCGTCCGTGCGCTGCAGGTAGGCGAAGTAGGTCTCGGTCGCCTTCTCGAAGGCGAAGAACAACTTGTAGTTCTCGGCCAGCTCGAAGACCGACTCGGTCTTGAACTCGCTCTTGGCGAAGCGGGGCTCGGTCACGAGCTTCTCGAAGATGCGCGCCGCCGAGTCGTAGTACTTGACCTCTTTGTAGGCCATCGCCGCGTTGTAATAGGCCTTGTCGAGGAAGGCCGCTTCCTGGTTCTGGTCGGCCAGGCGCTCGAACTCCTTGGCGGCCTCGAGGTGCTGCTTGTCGGCGAGGAGCTGTTCGGCTCTCTGGAACTGGGCTCCGAGCTTGAAGACTTTGATCTTCTTCTGGATTTCGGCGGTGATCTCCGGGTCGCCGAGCTGGATTTTCTCCGCGATGGTCGCCCACTTCTCGAGGTTCTGCAGGTCGTTCTCGTCCCGATAGCTGTTCAGGATGTTGGCCATCGCGTCCGCCGCCAGGTCGTCGTCGGGGAAACACGAGATGATCTGGCGGAAGCGGCTGCGCGCGTCTTCGAAGTTGTTGAAGCGCGCCGCGATCGAGGCTGCCTGATAAGCAAAGGCGACTTGCGGCTTACGGCTGCCATCGCGCTGGATGTCGCGCAGCACGTAGAAGTCCACGGCTGCGAGCCAGTCCCGCAGCTCGGCGGAGTACGGCTCGGGTTGAAAGGTGCGCAGGTCGCCGGAAGCGGTCTCTTCGGTCTTGGGAGGCTCCCAGGAGGACGACGGGTTCGACTTCTCGGGGATCTTCCCAGCGGTCACCTGGTCCGCGAGGATACGCTCGAAGGACTTGACCGCCGACCATGCTGCGGGCTCGCGGAACTTCGCGAGATAGGGCTCGGCGGCGATCTCGAAGTAGGTCCTGGCGGCGTCGCGGAACTGGCTCGAATAGTAGAGCGTCTCGGCCAGGTAGAAACGCATCTCGTAGGTCGAGGGCTGCGACGGGTAGCGCGACAGGTACTCCTGGTAGGCGCGGGCCGCCTGACGATAGCTGTCCTCGGACTTCGGGATGAGCTCGGGCTTGTTGTCGTTGAGCGCTTCGGCCTTGAGCTCCTGCGCCCGCTGGTGAAGGGTGAGCGCGCGGCGCCGCATCTCGACCTCGACGGCCTCGGTCGCCTCCGCGATGCGCTTGGCTTCGTTGGCGTTGGCCCGTGCCCAGGCGCTACCAGGCGCGAACATCTCGGCGAGCTGCTGGCGCTCGCGGGTCGATGCGTCGACGTCGCGGAGGACGTCATAGATCTGGATGATCTTCTGTTGGAAGTCGACCGACTCCAGCGCGTTGGGGTTCATCGCGATGAGCTTCTGGTAGACGCTGACCGCCTCCTCGTACTTGCGGAGGTCATGCAGGTCGTAGAGCGCCTCGGCATAGCGGACGATGATGGCCTTCTCCCACGCCGTCCCGCCCTGGAGATAGCCGAGCGCTCGCGCGATTCCGCGGCTGGCGTCGTCTTCGCCGTCGTTGTCCCAGTCGTCCTCGGCGAGGCTCTTCGCGAGATAGTCGATGGCCTCTTCGCGCAGCGCGCTGGCGGTCGCGCCTTCGAGGCGCTGGTCCTTGTCGTACCAGGCGATGAGCTCCTTGAAGGTCTTGATGGCGAGGTCGTAGTCGTAGATCTGGAAGTAGGTCCACGCGAGCTTGTAGAGCGCTTTGTCGTAGAAGCGGCTCTCGGTGTAGGCCATGGCCTTGCGGTAGGACTCCGCGGCCTGCTCGAACTCGCCGTAGTCGAAGTGGTTTTCGCCAACGCGCAGCCACACCTCGGGGGCGTACTCGCTCTGCGGATGCTTCTCGACGAGGTCCATCCAGGCGCGCCGCGCGGCGATGTCGTCTTCGGACTCCTGCAGGACGTAGCCGAGCAGGTAGTAGACCGCATCGGCGTAGCGGTAGCTGTCGCCAAAGGTCGCGATGAGACGCTGATAAGTCTTTATGACGTCAGCATAATCACGGTCAACGTTCTTGGGCCGCTCAGGGACCTTGCCGCGGTTGTACAGCGCGATCTGCGTGTTGAAGTGTTTGAGTGCGGTGTCGTAGTCGACGGCCGATTTCTCGTAGTAGAGCTCGGCGAGGCGGAACATCGCGTCGGGTGTGTAGCGGGGTTCCTTTGGGTACTTTTCGACGAAGCGTTCGAACTGCGCGATGGCGTCGTTGCGGCGTTCGCTCTCCGTGAGCTCGACCTGACCGGACTCCCGGTCGTAACGTTCGGCGACCCCCTTCATGCGGTCTTTGAACGAGTCGTCGAGCAGCGTCTCGACCTCTCGGTTGTACTCGAGCGCCACCTCGGAGAAGCGTGCGGCCACACGCTCGAACTCCGCTCGCTCTGCAGCGTTGTCGCTGAGCTTCTTGGTGTCGCGCTTCGAGGCGAGCTCATCAGCGGCGCTCGCCCCACCGAGTGGTTCCCGCTTGCATTGACCTATCTCGGGAATCGATTGCACCCGCAGCGTCGACGCGCTCGGTCCGGTCGGGGTGGTCGTGGCCGGCACGAGGGGCTCGGTCGGTGGAGGACCTGCCGGTGTCTTGGGGTCCGACGCGGGCGGCTTCGTCCCGTCCGGGGAAGTCGCCGGGCCAGCTGGGGCGGGTGCGGCCGGAGGCCCTGCGGGTGCGGGCGGTGCGGGCGGCTGGTCAGGCCCGGGCTCGGCCGCGAACGAGGCCGTGGCCGACATGGCAATGGCGACGAGGAGGAGGCGTTTCATCAGTCCTCCTTCACTTCTTCGGCGGGGGCGGACGGCTGCCCGTCCTGAGAGGTCTTGGGGTCGGCTGGAGCAGGAGCGGGGCCACCGGGAGCAGGCCCGCCGGGCGTTGGCCCACCGGGAGGCGGCGCATCGGCGGGAGGCGGGGGCGCGATGCCGGAATCCTTGTCATCGCCTGAGCCCGACTTGATCGACTCCAGGTCAGCCTGCAGCTGCTTGATGCGCTTGCTGCGGTCATCGTTGATGCGCTGCATCTCCTGGGTCTTTTCGTTCTTGCGTGCCCACATGACGTCGAGCAGGCCGACGTCGGCTTCGAGCACCACCTGGTCCATGCGGCCGAGCGCGCGGCTGAAGAACTCCTCGCCCATCTCGAGCGCCATGATGCGGCCGTCTCCATCGAAGGCGGTGACCTCGGCCCTATGCCCCGAGATGTGCTCGAGCTCACGACGAACCTGATCGACGAGCTCGGCCGTCTTGGTCCCGACCTCTTTGTCGATGGCACTGATGACCGCATCAAGGCGACCGATGGCGCGATAGACCCGCCCACGCATCTCGCCCAATCCTTGGAAATCCTTGGCGATAGGACCGCCAAGCCGGCCCGCCGCGCGGTCGTAGAAGGTCCCCTCTCGTTCGAGCGCCTGGAGCAATGAGGCCTTGAGTGTGTCCTCGCCTCGGGTCGCCTCGTCGCCAGTGCCGACGGCAGCGATCTCGCGCAGGATCTCACGTTTGAGCGCGACGAGCTCGTCATACATGGCCGAGAGCTCGGCCTTTTCTTTCTCGATGTCGGTGCGGAGACCCGCCTCGCGGTCGGCGGAGAGCTTCTTGCCCCCGTCGGCGTATTGTTTGTCGTTGAGGAAGCGCTCGACACCCTTGAGTTGGCGCTGGACCTCGTCGAGCCCCTGCTGAACAAAAAAGTTCTTCTGTTCGAGGTCGCGATAGCGGCGGTTGATCTGCCCCTGACGCGCGTCGTAGGCCTCGAACGACGTCGGGAGCCGCATGGCGCGCTCCTCGAGCTGTCGACGCCAGGCGACGATCTCGTTCAGCTCCGCCCTCTCCTGGGACGTCACGCGGTCGCGGATGCGCTCATTCTGATGGTCGAGCAGCCGCGTTGCGAGCAACACGAGCTGGTTCTCGAGGACCAGTGACTGGCTCCATCCCTGGCGGAGGTCAGGGAACATCTCGACGCGGTTCTTGCTGCCGAGCATCACGGCCAGCTCCTCGCCGAGCTCCTGAGTCTCGTTGATCTCCTCACGTTCCTTGGAGATCCGGTCGAATACGGCGGCGACCCGTGACAGGTCGGTCGACGACTCGAGCCACGCCACGGTGCGGTCGGTCAGCGGGCCCTGCAGTGCGCCGAGGCCGCTGTGTCGGTCGAGCAACCACTGGAAGTAGCGCTGGACCTCGTTGGAGGCTTTGGTGAAACGCGCGAGCTCGTTGCGGATAGGCGCGAAGCGGTCGATGATGGCCTGGTAGCTCGTCCGGGCCTCATCGTAATCCTGCATCATCACGTTGAGTTGGCCGCGCAGGACGTGGGCGTCGATCTCGCGGTCGTCGTCTTTGACCGTTAGCAGGAGCACCTGCACGGTCTGGAGTGCGCGGTCGAACTTCTCCTGATTGATGTAGGCCCACGACATCTCGTAGACGGCGTCCTCGTAGTAGGCGCTGTTCCGGTCGATGTTCTGATAACTCGTGAGCCCGAGGTCGAACGCCCCGCGCTGCACAAGGAGGCGCCCAACCGCGAGCCACGCCTGGTCGCGCAGCTCCTTCATGATCGGCTGATCGCCCTGGACCTGGGTCAGCGCGCGGAACACCTCGAGCGCGAGGTCGACCTGGCCTTTGCCCACATAGGCCGCCCCCAGGTAGAAGCGCCCACGATGATAGAGCTCGCTCTGCGGGGGAATCGCGAGGAGTGCGCCCACCGCCTGGTCGTAGTCACCGAGCGTCAGGTGCGCCTTGCCAAGACCATAGCGGGTGCGGTCACTCGCCCCGACAAGCGAATTGGCGAGCGATGTGTAGTCGCTGACAGCCTGTCGCAGGCGGTCCTCGTAGCCTTCAGCCAGGGCGAGCTCGATGAGATAGAGCCGCGCCTCCTCTGCGAGTTGGCGGTCGCGTCCCTGAGCGGCTTTGGCGAAGAGGTCACGCGCGCCTCGGGTGTTGTCGAGCTTGAGCAGACACTCACCAAGCAGGAGCTGCGTCGCCTCGAACTCGAAGTCGCCCTGGAAATCGGGACGCTCGAGAACGTCGAAGAGAAGCATTGCGGCGTTTTCGTACTGGCCGAGCTCCCAGAACACGCGGGCGTCGAGAAGTCGTTTCTGATTCGGAAACTTACGAATGACGGCCTGCGGATTGGCGTAGGTCCGGACGAGGTGCTCGACGAGGCCTTCGATGTTGCCGAGCTGGGTCTCGAGACCCTTGGCCTCCTTTGGATTCGCTGCGACGGCGGACGTCGCAAGGCCGTGGACCAACGACAGCCCGATCGCCAGCGAGACCAGCGACGAAGGCCGTGTGTGAATCGACCGCGGCCTCGTCCCTCCGCGGCAGCAGAGGTGCGTGGGGCCCATGGCGCTCCCGGAGCTCACTTCGGCGTGCCCTCGGGGGTGGCTGCTGCGCCCGGGGCGGCTGGGGCGACACCCGCTTGTTCGGCGGTGTAGCTCACCTGCTTGACGTCGAACGTGATGGAGGGACGCTCACGCAGGTCGTAGGTGATGTCGCCCTTCTGATAGCCGATGGCGCGGACCGTCGTGATCTTGCCCTTCGTCGCGTAGAACGTGTAGCTCGCGCGGAGCTTGAAGAGGTAGTCCTTGAGGTAGGCGAAGAGCGCCGAGTCGCCTCGATAGACCATCTCCACTGAGAGCACGTGGTTTCCCGGAACCAGATTCTGGTTGAAGATCTCGAAGGTTGCGGTGTCCTCGAGCATCTTGGTGCTGTCGTCCTGGAAGTAGATCTTCTCGCCGTCGAGGTGATACAGGACCGACACGGGTTTGAAGCTCGATCCCATGTCATTCTCGTGAAAGATCACGACCTTGGCTTCGGCGATGACGTCATTCAGGAGCCGCTCTTTGAGGAGCAGGAGACGGGTCTTCGAACGGAAGACCTTCTCCTTCAGATTGACGACCTTCTCCTCGAGCTCGCGGAGCTTGAAGTCATGCACCTCATCCGCACCGGCAGGGGTCCCGCCGGCTTCGGTCCCACGCGCACCTGTGGGCGGGGAAGCTGGAGTTGGGCCGGGCACAGCGGGTCCTGGAGTCGGGCTCGGAGCGGCGGGGAGCGGTGCCGGGTCCCCGGCGGGAGCGGGGGCCGGAGGGGCTTCGGGCGCCGGTTCGGCTGCGAAAGCGTCGACCCGGTGGGTGACGAGCGCAACTCCGATGACGCCGAGCGTCGCCATGAGCCAAGCCGCGCGCACCGCAGTTGCGGCTGGCCTTCGTGCATTCTCCATCATCGGAACTCCGATTCCCGTTCAGTCGCCGACACGGGAGCAGCCGAAACCTTTTAGCTCAATCCGGATCCAGAGGAAAGAAGCTGAGCGGCTCAGGCCCGGCTCCTTCCAGTCATCGCCGCCCAACCGCATTCCCAGACCCAGGAGATTGTGCCGTGGATGCAGGGCGCAGGCGGGCTGACCACGTGGTCAAAGGGGCGACCAGGGCTCGTCGGGAGAAGCGGTTGCGACGGGTTCGACCGGTCCCAGGTGCTCGACGCAGCGCGTGATGATGGCTTGGACCCCTTCGCGGCTGAGGCCCGAGATGAAGTGCAGATCACGAACGCCGATCTTGGCGAACTCGTCGCGCCAGAGATCGAGCTCGCCGCGGTCCGTCACGACGTCGATCTTGTTGAGGACCACCACCTGCGGATAGCTCGCCAGCGCTTTGGACCAGGCCGCGAGCTCCTCGTTGACGACGCGATACGCGGTGAGCGGATCGAGCGCGTCGGGAGACAGCGAGACCAGGTGGACGAGGACACGGGTCCGCTCGACGTGTTTGAGGAAACGATCACCAAGACCATGGCCGTCATGGGCACCCTCGATGAGCCCCGGGATGTCGGCGAGGATGATGTCGCGCTCGTAGTGGCGGTAGACGCCGAGGTTGGGAACGAGCGTCGTGAACGGGTAGTCGCCCACCTTGGCCTGGCTGTTCGTGAGCGCGCGCAGCAGCGTGCTCTTGCCGGCATTGGGGAGACCGATGAAGCCGACGTCGGCGACGAGCTTCAGGTTCAACCGCAGGATCTTGTGCTCCCCTGGCTCACCCGGTTGGTTGAGACGGGGGGCCTGCCTAGTCGGGGTCGAGTAATGGGTATTGCCACGCCCGCCGCGACCGCCCCGCGCAAGGATGAACTCCTTGCCCGCGACGTCGAGGTCGATCAGCAACGCGCCGGTCTTCTCGTCGAGGACCTGGGTCCCGACCGGCACGGGGAGCCGGATATCGGGAGCGTCTGCTCCAGACTTGCGGGCGCCCTCGCCGAAGTGCCCCTGCTCGGCCCGATAGTACCGCTTGTAGCGATGGTCGAGTAGCGTGGCGACGCTGGTCGTGGCGACCGCGACGACGTTTCCGCCGTGACCGCCGTCACCACCATCGGGGCCGCCGAGCGGCACATGGGCCTCACGGCGAAAGGAGATACACCCCTTTCCGCCGTGTCCGCCGGTCACTTCGATGACCGCTTCGTCGACGAACTGCATGGGATGTCATCCTCGGGAGAAAGCCAGCGTAGTTTCGTACTGGACGAACCTATGCGGCCTGTGCGGACGGGTGGGCCGGAACGAGCCGGCCAAACACCGCGTCGCCGATCAGGAAACCGGCTCAGGAGGCCGGGACCACCGAGGCGCGCTTGCGCCCGCGTCCATCGTTGTCGTACTTCAACACGCCGTCCGCCTTGGCGAACAGCGTGAAGTCGCGACCGCAGCCGACATTGGGACCCGGGTGGATCACGGTGCCGCACTGGCGAACGATGATGTTGCCGGCCTTGACGACCTGGCCACCGTAGATCTTGACCCCACGGCGTTGGCCATTGGAGTCGCGACCGTTGCGGGAGCTTCCTTGTCCTTTTTTATGAGCCATGACTTGCCCTCTAAAGTTCTAACGAACCATCGCCACGCGGACGAAGGCTCGATGTTCTTGCAATCACAGACGAACTCAACACGGGGCCGAAGCCCCGCTGATGTCAGCCAGCGATCGAGTCGATACGCACGCGCGTGAAGTATTGGCGGTGGCCCTTCTTGCGCTTGTAGTTCTTGCGGCGACGGAACTTGAAGACGATGACCTTCTTGGCACGGCCCTGCTCCACGATCGTGGCGCCGACATTGGCACCAGCGATGAAGGGGCGACCGAGCTTGGTCTCGCTCTCCGAGCCGACGAGAAGCACCTCGTCGAAGAAGATCTGGGTACCCGGGTCGCCTTCGAGGCGCTCAATGGCGAGGGTGGCACCCTCTTCAACCCGGTACTGCTTTCCGCCGGTTTTGATCACGGCATACATCGTGGGACCTCACCATGAGGAGAACCCGGCCGTGCGGCTCGGGCGCGATCTCCGTTGGGGGCGTCGTCTCGGCCACCAACGGAAGGGTTTTGGTTCAAAGCGCTTGGTCGAAGCGGCTTTGCACCCTTTCGTGAGCTGCCTGAAATGGGCAGGCCCGCGCAAGGGAGCGGGAACCTAGAGGGGGGCGGCCTCGACTGTCAAGACAAGAGTGAGGCGGGGTTCGGAAACGACCCAGGAACCGACGCACCACGAGAATCACGAGCCACCCAGGAGTGCCGAGAGGCCGGGGCCGTAAGGCGCGCGCACGACGCCGCGCTCGGTGATGATGGCCGTGATGAGGTCGTTCGGGGTGACATCGAAGCTCGGGTTTCGCACCGCGACGTCGGGTGGCGCGACGGGGCGACCAAAAACGGTGCGGACCTCTTCGGCGGGGCGCTCCTCGATCGGGATCTGGTCACCCGAGGCGGTGTCGAGGTCGATGGTCGAGGTCGGGGCCGCCACATAGAACGGCAGCCCATGGCGCGCGCACAGGACCGCGACGGTATAGGTCCCGATCTTGTTGGCCGTGTCGCCGTTGTGGGCGATGCGATCGGCGCCGACGATCGCGAGGTCGATGAGCCCCTGGCGCATGAGGTGCCCGGCGGCCGAGTCGGGGATGAGGGTGACCGGGATCTGATCCTGGAGAAGCTCCCAGGCGGTGAGTCGCGCCCCTTGGAGGTAGGGACGCGTCTCATCGGCCAGGACGGTAAGGGTAGGGTCGATCGCATAGGCCGACCGGATGACCCCAAGGGCCGTGCCCCAGCCGGCCGTAGCGAGGCTGCCTGTGTTGCAATGCGTGAGAACTCTTGCCCCTTTGGGAATGAGGCGCGCGCCGTGGGCCCCGATCGCGTGGTTCATCGCCAGATCTTCGTCGCGGATCGCCTGCGCTTCGAGGTCGAGCGCGTTGTGGAGATCGGAGCCATCGTGGGCGGCGAAGCGCGCCTTCATGCGGGCGATCGCCCAGAAGAGGTTGACCGCCGTCGGGCGGGCCGCCGCCATGTGGTCACACAGAGCGTTGAAGCCATCTATAGATGAGATCCGCAGGTCGCGGGCGCCGAGCGCGAGTCCGTATGCCGCCGCCACGCCGATCGCGGGTGCGCCGCGGATGGCCATGTCGCGGATGGCGATGGCGACGGATGCAGCCGTGGTGCAGGTGATCCAAAGCGTCTCGAAGGGGAGGAGGCGCTGGTCGAGGATCATGACCGCGCCGTCGGCGGGTCGGCGGTAGATGGGGGTCACATCCGGTCGCGGTGGGGAAGTCGGAGCCATCGGTGTGTCCTCGGGGCCCACGGCAGAAGCGCTGCAGTGTCGTGTTCAAGGGATGGGTGCAGGGGTCTCCCGCCTGAGCTCGGCAAGTGGGAGCTAGCGTCGGGACTCGAGGCGCTCGCGCAGGAGCCGGTTGAGCTCGGCAGGATCGGCCTTGCCCTTGGCGACCTTCATGACGAGGCCCGTGAAGAAGCCGAAGAGCTTGTCCTTGCCACCGAGGTAGTCGGCGACCTGGGTCGGGTTGGCGTCCAGGATCGGGTCGATGAGGGCGAGCAGTGCACTGGCATCGCTGCGGCCGCCGAGCTCGGCGAGCAGCTCCGCGATGGGGCGGGCGGTCGTGAGCGCGGTCGCCAATGCCTGTCGTGCATTGTTGCGGCTGATCTGGTCATTCGCCAGCGCGTTCGCGGTCTGCACGAGGGCATCGAGCTTCGGGCTCAAATCGTTGATCGCGGCGCCTGTCTCATTGAGGTAGCGGGGGATGACCTCCATCGCGAGGGCAAAGGCCGCAGCTGGATCAGGCAGGCGTGCCGCGAGCTCGCGCGCCAGGACCAGGTGGTCGCGGGTCGCGGTGAACCAGGCCGTCGTCGCTTCGTTCTGGGTCAGGGCCTGGAGCTCGGCCTCGGCTCGGCTCAAGTCGTGCGCCGCCAGATAGTCCCGCTGGGCCTCGAGCAGCGCGTCGGAAACCTCGAGAGGGCAGAGGTCGGGGTCAGGGAAATAGCGGTAGTCGTGGGCATCTTCTTTGGAACGCAGGGAGCGCGTCACGCCCCGACCTTCATCCCAGCCACGAGTCTCCTGAATGATGGCTTCGCCGCGCTCGAGGAGCTCGACCTGGCGCTTGATCTCCGAGTTGATGGCCAGGCCTACAAACTTGAAAGAGTTGACGTTTTTGATCTCTGTGCGGGTGCCGAGCTTCGGGTCACCGACGCGCCGAACCGACACGTTGGCGTCGCAGCGGAAGTTGCCGGCTTCCATGTCGCCGTCGCAGACGTCGTACCAGGTCACGATCCGGTGGAGCGCTTTGAGGTAGGCGACGGCTTCATCGGCCGAGCGCAGGTCGGGCTCGGACACGATCTCGACCAAGGGGACACCGGCCCGGTTGAGGTCGACCTGCGATTCGTTGCGGCGTGGGTCGTGGATGGTCTTGCCCGCGTCCTCTTCGAGGTGGATTCGCGTCAGGGCAACGCGACGATCGCCGACCGGGACCGCGCCGCCTTTGCAGATCGGGTCCTCGTACTGGCTGACTTGATAGCCCTTTGGGAGGTCGGGGTAGAAGTAGTGTTTACGCGACAGGCGGCTCGCCGGGTCGATGGTGCAGCCAAGGGCCAGGCCAAGCCGAACCGCGAGCGCGATGGCTTCGGCGTTGGGGACGGGCAGCGTGCCGGGTAAGGCCAGGACGACCGGGTCGGTGAACGTGTTCGGGGCCAGGTCGGCGGTCGAGCCGCCGGCCACGGGGCAAGCCGTCAGGAACTTCGACCGGGTCTTGAGCTGGGAGTGGACCTCGAGGCCGATGACGGCCTCCCAGCCCGGCGGGGCAGTGCTCGTGGTGGTCATGCGGGCACCCCGAACAGGGGGCAGAGGGGCTGCGGCAAAGCGCGCTCGACGTGACGGGCGACCTGGAGGAGGCGGCCCTCGGAGAGCGGCGGTCCGATGAGCTGCAGCCCGATGGGGAGCGGGGCCGCTGCGGTGTCGGCCGGGGTCATGCCGCAGGGCACTGAGAGCGCGGGCAGACCGGCGAGGTTGGTCGGAATCGTCAGGATATCCATGAGGTACATCGCAAGTGGGTCGTCCTCGAGGGCGCCAAGCGGCCAAGCGGCGACGGGCGACGCGGGGCCAGCGATCAAGTCGACCTCGGCGAAGGCGGCTTCGAAGTCGCGGCGAATCAGCGTCCGGGCGCGTTGGGCCTGGCCGTAGAAGGCGTCGTAATAGCCCGACGACAAGGCGAAGGTGCCAAGCAGGATGCGGCGTTTCACCTCGGGGCCGAAGCCCTCGGCGCGTGACCTGGCATAGAGGTCCGACAGGTCCACTGGGTTGTCTGCGCGATGGCCGTAGCGGATGCCGTCGTAGCGGGCGAGGTTGGACGAGGCTTCGGCCGTGGCGATGAGGTAGTAGGCCGCGACGGCGTATGGGGTGTGGGGCAGCTGGACCGGGACGACGGTCGCGCCGCGCTCGGTCAGGGCCGCGAGAGCCGCCTGGATTGCGGATGCGACGGGTGCGGCGACGCCGTCGGCGAGGTACTCGGCGGGTAGGCCGATGCGAAGCCCAACGAGATCGTTGGATTCGAGGGTGGCGAGCGTCGGGGTGAAGGGGGTTGTGAGGCTCGTGTGGTCGAGCGGGTCGTGGCCGGCGATGGCATCGAAGAGGGCCGCGGTGTCGGCGACGGTTCGCGCCATGGGGCCGACCTGGTCGAGCGAGCTCGCGTAGGCGATGGCGCCGTAGCGCGAGACGCGGCCGTAGGTGGGCTTGAGGCCGACGACGCCGCAGAACGAGGCCGGCTGGCGGATGCTGCCGCCGGTGTCGGTGCCAAGTGCGCCTGGCGCGAAACCAGCCGCGACGGCGGCCGCGGAGCCGCCTGAAGAACCGCCTGGGACGTGGGCGGTGGACCAGGGGTTGTGGGTCGGGTGGAAGGCCGAGTGCGAGGTGGCGCTGCCCATCGCGAACTCGTCGAGGTTGGTCTTGCCGAGGATGACGGCGCCGGCCCTGCGCAAGGCCGCGACGGAGGTTGCGTCGTACGGGGGCACCCAGCCGGCCAGGATCTTGGAGCCGGCGGTGGTAACGAGGCCGCGGGTGACGATCTGGTCCTTGATGGCGATGGGGACGCCTGCGAGCGGCCCGAGCTGCGCGTTCGAGCGGCGCTGCTGGTCGATCGAATCTGCCTGTTCGCGAGCGTCGGGGGCGAGAGCGAGCATCGCGCCGATGGCGGGGTCGTGTGAGGCGATGCGGGCGAGGTGGGCTTCGGTCAAGGCGCGGGCAGAGAGCTGTCCGGTGCGTACGAGGTCGGCCTGCGCAAGGAGGGAGAGCGTCGTGGGGTCGGTCATGGCTCAGACGACCCGCGGGACGATGAAGGCGACGTCGTCGTGGGACTTGGAGCCGGAGAGGGCGAGGTCCCGGTCGAGGGGAGCAGCGGCGACGTCGGGGCGCGGGGGCGCGTGCAGGTCGAGCGGGTGGCTGGTCGGAGGGACATTCACTAGATCCAGGGACTGGAGCTGGGCGACGTGACCGAGGATCCGCTCGAGGTCGTGCGCCAGGCGGGTAAGCTCTTCGGGTGGCAGGGCGAGGCGGGCGAGCCGCGCGATGTGGGCCGGGTCAAAGGCGGGCGTGGACGTGTCGCTCATGGCGAGCGGATACCATGGCGGGGCGGGTCGTGGAAGGTGGACGCACGTCGCGACGGCCAGGGAGGCGGAGGTAAAATGAAATATGAAATGTCCCGACCCCTGGTTGGCGCCCACTGGATCGCGCCATTGGAAGGAGACGCTGGGGAGGGAGCGGGCGCCGCGACCTGCGTTAGCTGGTGTCATGACGGGCAGCGTGGTATCTGGCCCGCGTTCGCCTTCGGGCGGGCATGGGTGGACGCCCTGGTCGCACCGACCCGGCGCGCGGGCGCGTCTCCCGACACAAAGCCTCTTCGAAGCAGCAGTGCCCCAGGACACCTCCGTTGTCGCTGGAGCGCACCGGGTGTCGGTTCGGGTGGGGCGGTCAGCAGCGTGCTGCCAGCCGCCATTTACGCCATGAACCATCCCGGCGCGCGAAAGGCGGCCGGCGTCAAAGCGGGGCTGCCGCCGAAAGGTGGATGTCGTCGGGAGCCGTTCGCGAGCACGCCGGATGACGACGTGCTGGGGCGTCTTCCCACTCCACCCGTCCCACGCGACGCCGACGGAGTCCGCCATGGCCGACCGCTCCTCCGACTTCGACCTGCATCGCTCACGCTTCCTCTCCGAGCTGACCGAGGCCACGCCCGACCTCATGGGCTACCAGGACTACCTGCGCTATTGGCGCACGGTGGAGTCCGAAGCGTCGCAGACCGAGGACCTCGACAAGCTCGATGGCTGGGTGCGCGACCTGGCACGCGACAAGGACAAGGTCCAGGCCCTGAAAGAACGCGCGTCGACCGTGGGCGAAAACGAGGCGATGCGCTCGACGATCCTGCAGATCCTGAAGGTCGTCCTCGAGACCCTCGACGCCACCGAGCGCCGCCTTCGCCAGATCCGCCACGAGAAGATGTCCGCGATGGCGGCCGTCCTCTGGAAGGGCGGGCCCGGCACGATGCTGAAGAAGAAGGAGGACGACAAGGACAACAAGGGCGACAAGAAGAAGGACGACACCGCCAAGGATGTCGCGGGGGCAGTCGCTATACAGCAGCCCAAGCTCGACCCGGCGAAGAAGGACAAAGAGAAGAAGATGGAGCGCTGAGCCCTTTCACTCGCCCAGAATAGCGCGGCTGGGCGGTCCGTTGGGGTCCTGGTCTGCGTCTGGTGGAGGTGCCCTGTGCGTCTGATGTCGCTACTGGTGATTCCGTTGTTGGCCTGCGCATCCGCACAGCGTGCTGCTCCTCCAGAGAGAGACACGAAGGCCAGTGAGGTCTCCCAAACGGGGGCGCCGAGCGACATGCCACCGTGGATGATCGCTGCACAGTGGGCCTTCATCGGAGAGGCTCCGGCCAACCTGGTCGCCGACGGCGAGCTCCGATTGGGCGAAGCCGAGGGCATCAGCACCGTGTACCGGTCGGTCGCCAAAGAGGTCCTGCCTGACCACCTGCGAGCGCTCGTGGGCCAGCGGTTCGCCGTTGTCTCCGACAAAGGGCGGCGCGGTTGCGATGTCGTCGTGTCCAACCTCGCGCTGGGGGTCTTCCTGACCGACTCGGACCCCGGCTACCACATGCTTTTCGAGGAATCAGAGTACGACGAAGAAGGCAACGTCGTCCGCGAGGTCCCAGCCCAGGAGCGGTTCGCTCGCGCCATCGAAGGCCGCTCCCTCGATCTCATCGCCACCCTCACAGATGACGCGGGGGAGCCCTTCTCAGGCTGCACCGAGGACGACTTCATCGCACACCACCTCACGCCGACCGTCGGACGACCGATGACCCTCGGGGACGCCACTGGGGTGCTGCGGGCCAAAGTGCTGGCCGCCTTCCGTGAACACGGCTTCTGGGAGGTCCAGCAGACCAACTTCCAGAAGTCGGTGGAGGCCCTGCGCAAGCAGTCCCGCGAAGCTTTTGAAGCGGACGTGGCCGAGGCCAGAAAGAGCGGCGCAACCCCCGAGGAGATCGCGGAAATCTACCGCGACGAACGCGCCGACCAGGCATCTGCCACCTGGGACAAGGTCGAAAACGACGACCAGGGGGACGCGTACAGCGGCAACTACGTGGCGATCTGGCGGGATACAAAGGGCGTGGATCGTTTCGCGCTCGCGATCATCGGGAACGACGAAAGCTGCGCGGCCCCAAGAAGTTGGATGCTCTTTCGAATCGACGGAGAGACGCTCGTGACCCTCGACTTCGACATTCGTGGGTCTCCCTCCGGGGTCGTCGAGCAGGCCGATGGAACCGTCGAGGTGCTCCATGGAACCTGGGACCCGAGGTCCATCCGACGGCTCGACGGCGACGGCCTCGTAACCCACCGCGCGCACACGCTATCTAGCGGATTACACTGCAGCTACGGGCAGATCCCCCCACTGGGCAACTGACCTCGTCGATGGGGGGATGGGCGACGACCACGGCGGGCAAGGAGCCCGCAACGACTCAGTCGTCCGGCTCGAGGTTGTCCTCGGGGACGTGGTCCAGATCGAGCGCGAAACGCCCGGTCGGCGTACGCCCTACCCAACGGCGGAGGTGGGTCAACACCCGCTCGGCGGAACCTTCATCGTCAGGGAGCGGCACGATGACCCCGGACAGGGTATCGACCGGCGAAAGTCGTGCCCGAGGCAAGAGCTCCACCCGCGGGACCATGTCGCGCGAGGTCTCGATGCGTCGGAACTGACGGAGGTCGTGGCTTCGCGGCGTGCCCAGGTGACGCATGACGAGCGTCGGCCCGTCGAGAGCGACGAGGGTTGGAAAGAAGAACGCCGCTGCGGTCAGCGCGAGGCCGATGAAGGCCATCGTGCCCCAGTAGAAGTTGTCGAACACCCAGCCGACCATGAAGGTGCCGCCGAGCACCGCCACGACCGCCATAATCAATCGAATCGGATGGCTTTTCGCGGGCCAGACACGATACCGGATGACCCCGCCCGAGGCCCTCGCGTCGACCTCGCCAGCCAGCTCCGATTCGGCGGCGTCCTGTTTCACGTCTCCTCTCGAGCGATCGACCGGACCCGGAGGTTTCGGGCGCGTATCGAGTCGCGGCCGCCACCGTACTCGCCTTGACACCGCTCTGCAAACCTCGGACAACCACCCATCCTGGTCATTCTCGGGCGGCATCCCGGGTGACCAAGAGATGACCCACAATCGAACATGCGTCGGCCTCTGGCGGGCGAGGAGCACTGCGATCGATGGTGAAACGCTGGATGGCCTGCTCGGTCCTGACCGGGCTCGTTACCGCCTCCTGCGGAAGCGACAACTCTCACGGGCCTCCTCCTCGGCTCGTCGAACCCGGCGCCGGGCGTCTGGCCCAGCTGACGACCCCTGCGGCGAATGCCCCCGATGGGCCTGATGGCACAGATGCGCCCGATTCGACCGCGCCAACGCGGGTGCTCGAGGACCCGTTCGCGCTGACCAGCGAAGCCGAGTTCGAGGCGTTTCGCCTGGAGTGCGAGGCGCTTCAGCCCAAGGAGGTCCCCGACCTCGACCCGATGGCGATCGGCACCGTCTTTCGGGGCAAGAAGCCCGTCACGCTGCCGGCAATCCCGAACGACGGCATCTACCGCTGGATGGAAGGCAACCCCGAGTTCATCGACCCGAACAAGATCTCGGAATCCGCGGGCTCGGCCGTCGTGTCGAACCTGTTCGAGACGTTGTTGGTCGCGGCCCCAGGCAACAGTCCCCCGGTACCCGGGGCGGCCGAGCGATTCGAGGCGTCGCCCGACGGCAAGACCTTCACCTTCCACTTGCGCAAGAACCTCGTGTGGACCGACGGTAAGCCCACGACAGCGCACGACTTCGTCTACTCCTGGAAACGCGCGCTCGACCCCGCGACGGGCTCGAAGAACGCCCAGCAGCTCTGGATCATCGAGGGCGCCAAGGAATACAACGAGGGCAAGACACGCACCCCGGACAACGTCGGTGTCAAAGCGGTCGACGACCACACGCTGGTGGTGACCCTCGTCGGGCCGGCTCCCTACTTCTCCGACCTCGTGGCGTACGTGGCCTTCGCTCCTGTCCCGCGCTGGGCCATCGAGAAACACGGCGAGCAGTGGACGCGCCCCGGCAACATCGTCACCAACGGCCCGTTCAAGCTCTCGAAGTGGCTCGAGCGTGACCGCTTCGAGCTCACGAAGAACGAGACCTACTGGGACGCGGCCAACGTGAAGCTCAAGGGGTCGGTCATCTATGTGTCCGACAGCGAGGCGCAAAACCTCATCCTCTACCAGAGCGGCCAGACCCACACGGCCTTCCCGCTTGCACCCGACACGATCCAGAACGCCATCTCGCAGAGCCGCTCGGACCTCCGCATCGACCACAACGCGTGCGTCTACTACTACGTGCTGCGCATGGACAAAGGCCCGCTGAAGGACGTGCGCCTGCGCCGCGCGCTGAACATGTCCCTCGACAAGAAGAAGCTGACGCAGCACGTGCTCGGGGCCTTCCAGACGCCGGCGACCAACCTCGTACCGCTGATGTTCCAGGGTTTCATGGGCTACTCACCCATCGATGGCGAAGGCTACGACCCCGACCTGGCCAAGCAGCTCTTGCAGGCGGCCGGCTATCCCGGAGGCAAGGGACTCCCGCCGCTGGACATCATCTACAACACGTTCGAGGGCCACAAACGTATCGCCGAGTTCGCCAGCCGCAACTGGCAGGAGGCCCTGGGCGCCACGATCACCGCCGCCAATATGGAGTGGAAATCGCTTCTGAAACAGCAGCTTGCGGGCGACTTCCAGATCTCGCGCTCCGCCTGGTGCGCCGACTACCCCGACCCGCTCAACTTCCTCGAGGTCTTCCACTCGAGCTCCGAGAACAACTACTCGGCGTACAAGAACCCGGCCTACGACGCGATGCTCGACCGGGCCCGCAAAGAGCCCGACGCCTGGAAGCGCCGCGTCATCCTGTGCGCGGCCGAGAAGGGCCTGCTCAAGGACACCCCCTTCGTGCCGATGTACCACTACACGCGGTCCATCCTGCTGCGTCCCGAGGTCAAGGGCCACCTGCCGCAGTTCCAGGACCACCACCTCCTGAAATGGATTTCGATCGAATGACGCGCACCACGTTCCAAACGGGAGGGCGGTGATGTTGCGCTTCATCCTCGGCCGGCTCTTCTCGAGCCTGATCGTTCTTTGGGTGCTGGTGACCTTGTCGTTCTTCCTCATGCGGTTCGCCCCGGGTGGACCGTTCGACGCCGACAAGAAGCTGCCGGCCGCCGTCGAAGCCAACAAGTGGATGCGGTTCAGCATGGGCGTCGAGCTGACCGCGCCTGTCGCCGGCACCATCAGCGGGCGCGCGACGGTCATCGAGAAGGTGACCGAGCTGGCGTCGGGAACCACGCTCGCCGTGATCACCCCGGAGGGTGGCCCGCCCCAGAACATCGTCATGCCCTTTGACGGCCAGGTTGTGGCGCTGAAGGTGAACGATGGCGACAAGGTCGAGGCGGGCGCAAGCATCGCCGTCATCCCGAAGCCGGTCTTTCGCCAATACCTCGACTCCATCGGCGCCTACCTGACGCTCGACTTCGGCGTGACCATCACCTCGGACGGCCAGCGCACCGTCAACGAGGAGCTCATGCGCGCCCTTCCGATCTCGCTCACGCTTGGCGGCTTCGCGATGTTCTTCGCGTTGTTGCTGGGCGTCCCCGCGGGTCTCATCGCCGGCTTGCGCCACAACTCGTGGCTCGACCACTCCGTCATGTCGGCCTCGATGGTCGGCATCTCGATCCCGACGATGGTCAGCGGTCCGATCCTGATTTCCCTTTTCGCTCTAGGGCTTGGATGGTTTCCCGCCCAGAAATGGGAGGCCGCCACCGCCGACTGGTCGACCTGGCAACACCGTGTCCTGCCGGTCATCACGCTGGGCCTCGCTTACGTCCCGACCATCGCGCGATTGACCCGCGGCGGCATGCTCGAGGTCATCCGCTCGGATTGGATCCGCACGGCTCGGGCCAAGGGTCTGACCGACGGCACCATCGTGCGCCGCCACGCCTTGAAAGGCGCCATCCTTCCGCTCGTGTCCTGGCTCGGCCCGGGCATGGCCAGCATCATCACCGGCTCGGTCGTCGTCGAGAGCCTCTTTGGTATCCCCGGCCTCGCAGAGAACTTCGTCAAGCCGGCGCTCAACCGCGACTACCCGATGGTCATCGGCGTCGTCGTCGTCTACGCGGCCATCCTGGTGTTGCTCAACCTCGTCGTGGACATCGTCTACACCTTCCTCGACCCACGCGTGAGCCTCGACTGATGGGCGACCCGACACCGAAGAAGAAGGACAAGGGCCACAGCCTCGGGGCTGATGCGTGGCGACGCCTCAAACACAATCGCCTCGCGATGGTGAGCCTCGTCATCATCGCGACCGTGACGTTCGTGGGCTACACCGCGCCGCTCATCTGGGCGCCCCACGTCACTCATTTCTCGCCGACCGAGCAGAACCAGGCGCTCGCCAATCGGGCCCCTGGCACTCGTGCTGTCTCGGTCACCTACCCGACCTACGACGGCGACAAGGTCGGCTTCGACGTCATCGACCTCGACCGGGACGGGGTCATCGCCTGCACCCGCACGCAATGGGCCGACGGCACCCCGGGCCCGCTCGAGTGCCCAGAGCTTCGGCTTGTGACCCTCGCGGCCCGCTTCTACGACGACCTCTTCGCCGACTTCGACGTCGCTCGTGGCGACAACGAGCCGATGCCTGGCGACACCGACCGCGACGACTTCATCACCTGGCGCGAGTTCCCCAAGGACGACGCCGACGTGGCCTCACAGTTCCGGGGCCTGGGCCTCACGGGGCCAGACGGCTTCCGCAAGCTCGACATCGACGGCGACAACAGCATCGCCCGCTGGGAGGTCGTCGAGCGCGCCCGCTACGTGCGCTACACCTCGCTCGAAGCGTCCGGCGCTCGTAGCTACGAGCCGTTCATCCTGAACCACGACATGAACCGCGACCTCAGGCTGAGCCTCGACGAGTTCCCCGGCGCCCCGGTCCTTCACACGTTCACGCTCGGCACAGACAACGCGGGCCGCGACATCCTGACGCGCCTGCTCTACGGGGTGCGGCTCTCCATCACCATCGGGCTCCTGTCGACCTTCGTGTCACTGCTCATCGGCGTGCTCTACGGCGCCATCGCGGGCTACACCGGGGGGCGCACCGACAACATCATGATGCGCATCGTCGACATCATGTACGGCCTGCCGTTCATGTTCCTCGTCATCCTCATCATGGCCATCGTCCAGGACCGCGACGACCCGGTGACGGTCTTCATCCTACTCGGCTGTGTGCAGTGGTTGACGACCGCGCGTGTGGTCCGCGGCCAGGTCCTGAGCCTCAAGAACCGCGAGTTCATCGAGGCCCAACGCGCGCTGGGTGCCGGCCGCTTCAACATCGTGCTCAAGCACCTCATCCCCAACGCGCTCGGGCCGGTCATCGTGTACGCGACGCTGCTCGTGCCGGCCGTCATCCTGGAAGAAGCGTTCCTCAGCTTCCTTGGCCTTGGCCTGTCGGACTCGCTCGGCAAGATGATCGCCGAAGGCGCCAACATCACGAGCCTCAGCGCGTACCCGTGGCAGATCGTGTTCCCTGGCCTGGGGCTCGCGGTTACCCTCTTCGCGCTGAACTTCCTCGGCGACGGCGTGCGCGACGCCATGGACCCGCAGCTTCGGGGCAAGAAATGACCGTCGACGCAAGCTCGGGCCTAGCCTCCAATCCTGTCCCTCCCATTCTGGAAGTCGACGACCTCGTCGTTGAATTTCGCCATGAAAGCGGCTACTTCGCCGCAGTCGACGGGCTCAGCTACACGCTGCGAAAGGGCGAGACCATCGGCGTCGTCGGCGAGTCGGGGTCGGGCAAGTCCGTGACCAATCTGGCGGTCATGGGGCTCCTACAACGACCGCCCGCGCGTATCCCACGTGGGCAGATCCGCTTTCACGGTAAGGACCTCGTCCGGGCATCGGAGCGCGAGCTCCAGAAGATCCGCGGTAACCGCATTGCGATGATCTTCCAGGACCCGATGACGAGCCTGAACCCGTATCTGAAGGTCAGCCGCCAGCTCACCGAGGTCCTTGAGCTCCATCAGAACATGAAGGGGGACGCCGCGCGTGAGGCCGCCCTGCACATGCTGGAGCGGGTCGGGATCCCCGGCGCCAGGAAACGTTTCGACCAGTACCCGCACCAGTTCTCGGGCGGCATGCGGCAACGCGTGATGATCGCCATGATGCTCCTGAACCGGCCCGAGGTCTTGATCGCCGACGAGCCGACGACGGCGCTCGACGTGACCATCCAGGCGCAGATCCTGGACCTGCTCAAAGATCTCCAGAAGGAGATCGGCATGGCCATTACCCTCATCACGCACGACCTCGGGGTCGTCGCGGGTATGGCCGACCACGTCATCGTCATGTACGCCGGGCGGGTCATGGAGCAGGGGCTCGCGGTCGAGGTGTTCCGAAGCCCGTCGCACCCCTACACGCTCGGCCTCCTGCAGAGCATCCCGCGCCCCGACCTCAAGGTCGAACGTCTGTATTCGATCCCCGGGCGCCCACCGGACATCGACTCGCGACCACCCGGCTGCCCCTTCGCACCCCGCTGCCGCTTCAAGCAGGCCGTGTGCGACAGCGAGCGACCGCCGATGGTGCAGCTCACGGCGACCCATCGCTCGAGCTGTTTTGCCGTGGATGCGGTCAAGGCCGACGTCGCGCGCGACGAGCTGCTCGAGCGCGTGCGTGTCGATGTGGCCGCTGGGTCCGCGAAGGGGGTCCGAGCATGACGCCGCTTGTCTCGCTCAGGGGCCTCAAGGTCCACTTCCCGGTCAAAGAGGGCGGGCTCTTCCAGAAGAAGAAGAACCTCGCTGTGAAGGCCGTCGATGGCATCGATCTCGATGTCTTCCCAGGCGAGACGGTCGGCCTCGTCGGGGAGTCGGGGTGTGGCAAGTCCACGACCGGGCGCGCGATCCTGCAGCTCTATTCGCCGCGGGTCGCCCAGATTTCGGGGCAGGTCATCTACCAGGGGACCGACCTCGCGGAGCTAGGGCGCAAGCACGATCAGGCAAAGCTCAGGCCGTTCCGAAAGGACCTGCAGATCATCTTCCAGGACCCCTACGCGTCCCTGAATCCGCGTATGACGATAGGCTCGACGCTGGCCGAGCCGTTCAAGATCCATCGCTTGGCGAGCGGCGCCGAGATCCAGCGCAAAATCCACGAGTTGCTCGAAACCGTTGGCCTTTCGCCGGCCATGGCGAACCGGTATCCACACGAGTTCTCCGGCGGTCAGCGCCAGCGCATCGGCATCGCGCGGGCGCTCGCGGTGAACCCGAAGTTCATCGTGTGTGACGAACCGATCTCGGCGCTCGACGTGTCGATCCAGGCGCAGGTCATGAACCTCATGGCCGAGCTGCAGGACCGCTTCCATCTGACCTATCTCTTTATCGCCCACGACCTCGCGGCGGTGAAACACATATCGGACCGCATCGCGGTCATGTACCTCGGGCGGATCGCCGAGCTGGGCGAAGCCGACACCGTCTACGACCTGCCTCTGCACCCATACACGCAGGCGCTGATCTCGGCCGTGCCGATCCCCGACCCCGAACAGAAGAACCGCAGGCGGATCCAGCTCGAGGGTGAGATCCCAAGCCCGCTAAACCCGCCCAGCGGCTGCCGCTTCCACCCGCGCTGCGCCTACGCAGAGGCCGCGTGCAGGGAGGTGGAGCCTCAGCTCACCGAGGTCGAGCCCGGCCGCTTCGTGGCCTGCCATCCGGTCGCACGCGGTGTACGGTTCACGGTGCGCGCGAAGCCCGAAGTGTGAATCAGGCTCAGCGCCTGGCGGCGGCCTCGTAGTAGACCGCTTCGAGGTCGGCCGCGCGCTCCGGCCACTCGAAGGCGGCGCCCAGACGACGGGCACCTTCGGAGAACGCCGGGCGATGCGCCCCGACAAGTTCGGCCAGCGCTCCTGCGATCTCTGGTGGCTCCGCCGGGACGACGAGGCCGGCCCCGTTTTTGGCAATGGCCGGTGCGAGCCCGACGTCGGGCGAGACGAGGAGCGGGACACCAAAACGTGAGGCCTCGACCACCGTGAGGCCGAAGTTCTCGTCAGCCGACGGAAGGCAGAAGGCCGCCGCGTGGGCATACCAGCGGGCTTTCTCATGGACGTCGAAGACGGGTCCAACCAGTCGGACACGCCGTGCGAGCCCGAGCGAGTCGACGAGCTGCCGGACTTCGGCTGCATGGCCTCGCTCATCGGGGCCGACGATGACGAGATCGAGCGTGGACACAGCCGTCCCGCTTGCCCGCTCGACCAGCGCTTTCACCAAAGGAATCAATCCCTTCTTGGTGGCGACCCGCCCCAGGAAGAGCGCGTAGGGCCGCGGATGTGGCGAGTCCGGGTCGGTCGGCGAGGGCAACGGAGAGACGCCTTGAGGGCACTCTACGACGCGCGAGGACCGACCTGGAATCGAAGCCAGTGCGCTCTGCACAGCGGCGACCTCGTGAGGGGTCGAGCACTGGATAGCCGCAGCCCCACGCGCGTTTGGACCGTCGAGGAGCCGCCACCACAAGGCCTTGCTGCGCTCGCGCTGGCGCAGCGAGAACGGATCGAGCATGCCGCATGGACGCAACACATACGGCACCCGAGCCGCTCGCAAAGCGGCCATGGTCGAGCTGCATGGGGCGTTGAAGAGCCCATGCACGTGGGCCAGGTCGATGCGTGGGAGCTGGCGCAGCAGGTCGATGAGGAGACTCGTACTCGGCCAGGGTGCACGCGCAAAGTCGAAGGTGTGGATATGGTGATCGACCCGCGGGTCGAAGGGCGGCTGTGAGCCGGGCGGACGCCGCGCCTTGGCCTGGTCCGCTGACAAGACGATGAGCCGGTGGCCGCGGTCCGCCAGCGCGCTCGTCATCTCGCGGATGACCCGGGACGGACCGCCCCAGTCGAGCGCGCTCGAGGCGATGACGTGAAGGCAGGTGAGAGGTCGTTCCACGAAATGATCCTGGGGCGGCCCAAAGCGCCGACCGGACACTGCCACGAGCCGGGCCCGTCGGCGACCCCAACTCCCTCAGCCCCGCTTCCCACGCGCCCCTAAAATGAAATATGAAATGCTTCGACCCCTATGGTGGGCATTTTGACACAGGTAGGCGACGTTGCCGTAGGACCTACGCCGCCGCCAGAAGTGGTGGCATACACGTCGGATCTGACCTCGCCGTTCGCGGGGCTCGAGAGGGGCTCGTGACAAAGAGCGGCTACGACATCGCCATCCTGACCTCGGGTCGTTTCCACGTGCTGGACCTCGCCCGGGAGCTCGAGGCCTTTGGCCATCGCATCCGGTTCTACTCGCTGTTGCCGCCCTGGCGTCTGTCCGAACGCGGCCTGCGAGCGAGCCGTGGCGTCTGGCTCGGACCTGCCGCCCTGCCCTACTTCGCGCAGCGCTTCGTCGATGGCTCCCGTCGTGAACGGCTGAACGACCTGACACGTGAGGCCATCGACCGCACCGCCGCTCTCCTGCTCCGCCGCTGCGACGTCTTCATCGGCATGTCCGGCATGAGCCTGCACAGCGCCACATCGGCCCACAGACGCTTTGGCGCCCTCACCATCCTCGAGCGCTCGAGCATGCACATCGACCTGCAGCTCGCGACCCTGGGCGCCCCGACCAACACGCCCATCGCGCTTCAGGAACGCCAGGAATACGACGCCGTCGACGTCATCTCCGTCCCGTCACGACTCGTCGAAAAGAGCTTCTACGCCAAGGGCTTTACCCCCTCACGCCTGGCGCGTAACCCGCTCGGCGTCGACCTTTCGGAGTTCCCTTACGACCGCGGCCCTCCCCCCAACGGTGCCCCACTTCGCGCCGTCTTCGCCGGTACCTTCTCGCGCCAGAAGGGTGCCGACCTCATGGATTCCGCACTCCGTTCGCTGCCGGACGTGACGCTGACCCACGTCGGCTCCACGGGCGACGTGCCACCCTCCATGCAACCGAACCTGCGCCATCACGCCCCAGTCCCACAGACCGAGCTGACCCGCTTCTATCGCGAGGCCGACGTGCTCCTCCTCCCAAGCCGCCAGGACGGCTTCGGCATGGTCATGACGCAAGCGCTCGCTAGCGGCTGCCACGTCATCGCGTCGGACCACACGGGCGCCCCGGACCTCGCCGAGCTCACCGCGGGCGACCGCGTCACTCTCATCCCGGCAGGCGACACCGATGCCCTCGTGGCCGCACTCCGCGAGCTCTCCGACCGTCGTGATCGGCTACGCGCAGCGCGCCTCACCGTCCCTACCTGGCGCTCCGACCTGTCGTGGCGCGCCTACGCCGAGCGCTACGACGCGATGATTCGCACCCGCCTAGCCGCACGCTGAACCGAGTCAGCGGCCCTTCTTTGCGTTGTCGTAGCCCGCCTCGAGCCAGTCCGCGATCAGCTTGCCGAGCTCCTGGTGGCCCTTCGTCGTGAGATGCGCGTAGTCGCCCGACAACAGCTTCTTGTCGCGCCAGCTCTTGAACGCCTTCTTGCCACCCATCGCCTCGAGCGTGTCGAAGAAGCCACAACCCGCGGCCGCAGCGAACTCCCGCTGCGCCTCGTAGATCGTGGCCAATGCCGGGTCGAGGACGACCTTGCCCCCGTCCTCGACCCCGTGCGCGATCGGCCCGACCACCAGACACGCCGCAGCCGGCGCCCCGGCCTTCAACACCTCCAGGGTCTTCTCGAGGTCGGCCACATGCGCCGCCTTCTTCAGACCCGGATCGACCCGCTCGTTGCCCCCGAAGTTCATAACGATGAGGTCCGGCTTTCGCTGCGCCACCTGTCCCTTGATGTGTGCCGCGTCCGCATTCAACCAGCGGCGGGCCCGGATCCCGAGGATGCCGATCGCGTCGAGTTGCACCCCACGATCCGCCGACTCGAGGACCACCCCGTAGACCCGCACCGCGCCCCCCATCGCCCTGATCTTGAGGGTCTTGAGCTCCGACGTCTCGCCCTCTGGCACGTAGCGATACACGTCGCTGCCGCTGCCGCTGGTATCGACGGTGGCCGCAGCCGCCTTCGCCGAACCATGGATGATCTCGATGCGTCCACCCTTGGCGCTCTTCTCGTAGAAGATCTCGAACGCCTTGATCGGCGCCTTGGCCTGGAACGTGGCACTCGCCCCACTCATCCCCGTCGCGACCACACCACCAAACCCATACAGCCCCGAGCTCAGCGTGCCCGACAAGATCGAGTTCGAGTCCCAGCCCTGCCGCTTGAGTCTCACCCCTTGCCGCAAATACCCCTCGAAGGTGGGTGCGGCGAGCACGAAACCCGGCCCGGCGTCGCCAAATCGGGCTTGGAGCCGTTCACGAACCGCACCCGTGTAACCATCCGATATAATGGCCGAATCGCCATACCAGGCGATGCGGACATGGTCGCGATCCTTCTTGCTGGCCGCAACCTTCGTGAGCTCCCCATAGAACCCTTCGAGCGGATCTTTCGGGCCACTGGCCATGGCCGCGTTCGAAGTCGTAAGGGTCAGGGCGAGAACGCAGAGGAAACGTTTCATGGGTCGGACTCCTCGGGACAAGGCGCGGATCTAAACGCGCGGCGCTGGGTCGGCAAACAAACCGATCCGTCCCCGGATTCATCCCGCCGGCAAACCACCGACCCGCACGCACGGCGAGCTCACCCGCTCCGCCGATCCCACCTGCCCTACTTATGGGCACAGCCCCCTCACCCGTGAGCACCCGCGCAGACCCGCACCGCGACTTGTCCGGACGCCAAAGTGTGCGCATCCGTTGCCCTCGGCGCACGGATGGGCTACCTTCCGTCCGTCCGGGTTGTCGTCGGGGTCGTGTTGACAGTGGTCGCTCCCAGTGGTGATCTATCTAGCTGACAGGTATTGAGCCTCAGGAGCACCCATGGGATACGAATTCGGATTGGCCAAGCGCATCTACGGCGTCGTTCCAGGCGTCGTGATGGACAACAAACACCCCGAGGGCTCTTACCGGGTGAAGGTCAAGTTCCCTTGGATCCGCTCCAAGGACGCCGGTGACGACGCCGACTACGAGTCGTCGTGGGCTCGTGTTGTCTCGCCCATGGCTGGCGGCGGGCGCGGCTTCTACTGCCTGCCCGAAGTTGGCGACGAAGTCTGCGTGTCGTTCGTCCACGGCGATATCCGCTACCCCGTCGTCCTCGGCGCGGTCTGGAACGACCAGGACAAGATGCCCGTCGGCGACAAGGCCCCGAAGGCCTCGACCGACCCGCTCGGCAACGACCTCGGCATCGGCGACGCGGCCAAAGACAACAAGGCTGCAAGCGGCAAGAACAACGCCCGCTTCTTCATCAGCCGCTCCGGCAGCACGATGCTGTTCGACGACACCGCCGGGAAGGAGAAGATCGCCTTCTTCACGAAGAAGGGGTCGATGCTCAACATCAACGACGAGAAGGACGTGATCGCGGTCTACGACCACACGAAAGAGGTCTACCTCTGCCTCGACGCGAAGAACAAGAAGATCACCATGGAGACCAAGAATGGTGACATCCACTTCTACGCGAAGAACGGTAAGTTCTACGTGGAAGCCAAGGACATCATCACGAAGGCCTCGGGCAAGCAGGACCACAAGGCCGATGGCAAGTGGAAGCAGCAGTCCGGTGGCACCATGGACCTCCAGGCCGGCGGCACCATGACCCTCAAGGGTGGCCCGAAAATCGAGCTCAACCCCTGACCTCTGCGGAGCCTCCCGCGCCTTGGCTGCGGATATAGGCTCCGGTCGATGCGAATCCAACGCACGCCAGCTACCCGAACGGGGGCTGGCGTTGTCGTTTCTGGCATCGCCGTTACATCGACAAAACCGGCCTCATGCATCCCTGGCGCATCCAAACACGCTCGGGTTTCTGTGCAACCGCGGCGTGTTGTGACACAAGGGCAGCGGCCGTCGTCGTGAGGCGGCGCGTCATCCACGAGGTTTTGTAATTGCCAACGATCAAGCGCTGATCCAATGGCAACCAACGCCCGCCGACCTGGCCCCCGAGGTACCACCTCGTGCGAAGAACCTGGCCGGCCGCCATCCCTACCGGGCTTCCACTGAAACCGAGGAGCAATGACCAGCATCATCGTGGCATTCTTTGTGAGCTTGGCCGTTGCCACGGTGCTGACGCCGCTTGTCCTTCGCTTTGCGCTTCGGTTTCACCTGTACGACCTGCCGAACGAACGGAAGGTCCACGCCCGGCCCATCCCCCGGCTCGGTGGCATCGCCATCGTCATCGGCTTCTTCGCACCGCTCACGGGCCTCATCCTGCTCCAAACGGGGCTCACCGTATCGACCGGCCTCACCTCGTCCATGCACCTCGTCGGCCTCTTTGTCGGGGGCCTGGCCATCGCGGCGCTGGGCCTCTATGACGACCTCAAGGGTGCGGACGCAAAGAAGAAATTCGCCGTCCAGATCCTCGTCGCGGCGCTCATGTGGGGGCTCGGCTACCGCATCGAACTGGTGAGCAACCCCTTTGGCGGCCAGATCGCCCTGGGCTGGCTCTCTCTGCCGGTCACCATCTTCTGGTTCGTCGGCGTGATGAACGCCGTCAACCTCATCGATGGGCTCGACGGTCTCGCGGGCGGCGTGTCGCTCATCTCGATCTCGACCCTGATGGTGCTCGCCCTCATGGACGACAAGATCCTCGCGGCGCTGATGTGCGCCTGCCTGGCAGGCTCGATCGTTGGCTTCCTGTTCTTCAATTTCAACCCCGCCCGCATCTTCATGGGCGACACGGGGAGCCTGTTTCTTGGCTTCGTGCTAGCGGCCTTCTCGATCTCGACCTCGTCGAAGGGCTCCACCGCCATCGCACTCGTCGTGCCGTTGCTCGTCCTGGCGCTCCCGATCGCCGACACCATGCTGGCTATCGGCCGCCGCGTGAAGGCTCGACGTCCGATCTTCTCGGCCGACCAGGAGCACATCCACCATCGCCTCCTACGCGCCGGCTTCAGCCATCGCGGCGCCGTGCTGGTCCTCTATATCGTCGCCCTGTCGTTTGCGGGGTTCGCGCTCCTCGCTCGCGCCACTTCGCAGCCGCTCGCGGGCCTCATCCTGCTCGGCGCAGGCCTCCTCCTCTTCGTCTTGTTACGTGTGCTGTCGGGATGGCATCGGACCCCGCGCGGCCTCCACGATCCGTTCGGCGCCGACGGCCTCAAGGCCCGCGTCGCGCTCGATGCGGTAGCGATGCGCCTGTCGGCCGCAAGCTCGCCGGAAGTGGTCTGCGCCGAGCTGCAGCGCCTGGCCGAAGCGACCCACTGCCTGTCCGTGGCCGTGGTCGGCCCCGACGAGCTCCCGCGCTACGTCTATGACCGCGAGCCGACCCCCTCCGAGTCCCTGCGGCCGCTGGCGAGCTACGAGCTCCCGCTCGAGGCCGAAATCGCGCCCGCCGACACGATGCCGCCGCTGGGCCGGCTCGAGCTCCGCTTCGTGCGCGACGAGGACTTCAGCGAGCTAGGCGTCATCCTCCCATGGGAGCGTGTGCGCGCAGCCATCGCGCTCGCCATGCAGAAGAGCCAATGGAGCCCGCTGCAGAACCCGGTACCTGCTTGGTCCACGCCCGGACAACTGGTCGAAGCCATCCCGCAGATGCGGCCGCTCCCGGCCTGGACCCGCGCCGCAACGCGCCCTCGAGCGCGGAGCGTTTGATGCACATCGTCGCGATCAATCAGTTCTACGCTCCACACCAATCGGCCACGGCACAGCTCCTGACCGAGCTGGCGGAAGGCCTTGTCCGGCGCGGCCACCAGGTCACAGTCGTCGCTTCGGGCGAACGCTACGGACGCGAATCGCTCAACGGCGTCACAATCGAGCGGGTCCGCGCCACACGACTCGGCAAGCGCTCTTTGTTCCATCGCGCCGCCGACTACGCCTCCTTCTACGCCGGATGCGCCGCGACGCTCCTCCGCCTGCGCCGCGTAGGGCTCCCCATCGACGCCTACCTGGTCCTCACCACGCCGCCTCTCATCGCGGCCGCGCCGCAGCTGGTCTCGCTCGGCAGGCGGACCCCTGTGGTGACGCTGGTCCAGGACCTCTACCCGGACGTGGCGGTGGCCCTTGGCGCCATCAAACCCAACAGCATCGTCCAACGGACCTGGGAACAAGCGACCCGGCTCTCCCTCGCGTATTCGACCCGTGTGGTCGCCTTGTCCAACGCCATGGCCGGACACATAGTCGCCCACGGCGTCCCGCCCGACCGCATCGACGTCATCCCGAACTGGGCGCTCTCGGAGCTCGAAGCCCCACCGCGCCCGACCCTCGGCGGCCGAGCCCGCCTGGAATACGGGCTCGGTGAGCGCTTCGTCGTCATGTACTCGGGCAACCTCGGCGCCGGCCACAGCTTCGACACGGTTCTCGCGGCGGCCCGTCGACTCCGCGAACGGAGCGACATCGTCTTCGCCATCGTCGGAGAGGGGATGCGCAAAGCCGAGGTCGAGCAAACCGTCAAGAACGAAGGCCTCGACAACGTGAAGCTTTTTCCACTCGCAGCCCGCAGCGATCTGGCCGAGAGTCTCGCCGCCGGCGACTTGCACCTCGTCACGATGCGCGACGGCCTCGAGGGCCTCATCGTCCCGAGCAAATTCTACGGGGTGCTCGCGGCTGCCCGGCCCACCCTGTTCATCGGTCCGCGCGGCGATGGCATCGCGCAGACGTTGAACGAAGTGAAGTGCGGCGTGGCGCGCGAAAATGGCGACGTCGACGGGGTGGTCCAGACCATCGAGTCGCTCGTATCGGACCGGGACAAGACCCGCCGAATGGGCGAGCTCGGACGCAAACATCTCGAGACACGGCTCTCACGCGAGACCGCCGTCGACAGCTATGAGCGCACGTTGATGCGCGCGGCGCGGGGATATGCCACAACCCGCCGACCGCAAGGTCGGGAGGCGACCGCATGAAAGAAAAACGCGAACGGTCGGAGAGATCTGGCACCCACGGCGGCAAGAATCGACCGAGCTTCGAAGAGCCGCTCGCCTCGGAAACCTCGAAAATCGAGACTTTACCGGGCGGCTTCGTCGCCCAACGCATCACGGGCGAAGAGGCTGACCGCGACTCGGTCTTCGCGCTCGTCGCGAGCTATCTGCGCATCCTGCTCCGCCGCAAGCTCGTGGTCGTCATCGTGCTCGCCCTGGCCGTCGGTGCTGGCTACTTGTGGCTGCAGCAGCAGGTCCCGATCTATCGGGCCTCGGCTCGCATCATCATCGCCTACGAGCCGCCCAAGGTGCTGCAGGTCCGCGACGTGGTCGAGCTCGGCAGCCCGCGCGAGTATCGCGGCCAGCTCGCCTACTTCGAGACGCAATACGGCATCATCAAGAGCCGTATGGTCGGCGAGATGGTCCTGAACCGCGAGAACCTCTGGAACGACCTGCACCTGCTCGGGCTCGACCAGCGTAAGGACCTGACTCCGGCGCAGATCGAAGAGACCCTCAAGAGCATCAACCAGCCCTCGATCATCGCGGCTCGTATCCAGGTCCGTCCTGTGCCCAACTCGATGGTCGTTCAGCTCGACTTCGAGGACTCCGACCCCAAGTTCGCCCAACGTATGGTGAATGCCATTGCGAGGGCCTACATGGACCAGAACATCCTCTACAAGGAACGCATCGTCGAGACCGCCACACGCGACCTCGAGAAGAGCGCGGCCGAGAAGAAGCAGGGCGTCGAGACCGCGATTCGGGCGCGTTCGGACTTCGAGCAGAAGCACAACATGGGCAGCGTCGACGCGAGCAAGGAGGCCATCGACACGCGTATGAAGACGCTCGAGGCCGACCTTACCCAGATCCGCACCGACCGCCTCCGCCTCGAAGCCCGCTGGAAGGAGCTGGAGCGTTATGCCAACGGGGCTGACCCTTTCCGCGTCCGCTCGAAGGACATCCTCGACTCGGATGTGATCCGCCTCCTCAAGACGCAGATCGCCACGACAGAAGCCGAGCTCGCCTCGCTCGAGGCGCGCTACCTCGAGAAGCACCCCGATGTCCTCGCCGTGCGCCAGGGCCTCGTCAAGCTGCGCTCTATCGCCCGCCAGGAGGTCCAGAACCTCGCGCAGAGCGTGAAGAACCAGCTCGAGCAGAAGCGCCAGGTCGAGACCGGCATCGTCGCCGAGCTCGAGGTCGTGCGGGTCGAGCAGGGGCGCGTGGGCGTGCTGGCGCTCGAGTACGCGCGCATGAAGGAGAACGAGCAGCAGCTGAAAGACACCGAGACGCTCATCTCCCGTCGCCTGGCCGAGATGAAAGAATCGGCGCGCTTCGAAGCGAACAACGTGCGCCTCCTCGATGAAGCCATCCCGCCGGGCGCGCCCGTGTCGCCGCGCCGGGTCATGATCCTCTCGCTGTCCGTGCTCATCGGGCTCGTCCTGGCCTTTGGCGCGGCACTCCTGGTCGACTACGCCGACGCCACCGTGAAGGACTGGAAGGACATCGAAGAGCGGCTTGGCCAGAAGGTGCTCGGCGTAGTGCCGGTCATCGGCTCCAAGAGCGCGCGAGCAAGCCGGAACCTCACCCCCGAGGAGCGCCGCGAACGCGACCTGTATATCCATCAGAACCCGATGTCGACGGCCGCCGAGGCCAGCCGCTCGCTGCGCACCAACCTGCTTTTCATGTCGACCACACGTAAGCTCGAGACGCTGCTCATCACCTCGGCCAGCCCGTCCGAGGGCAAGTCCATGATGGCCTCGCACGTTGCAACCTCTGTCGCCGCCTCGGGAAGTCGGGTCCTGCTCGTCGAAGCCGACATGCGGCGACCGCGCCTCGCGGGCTCGTTCAAGATCCGCGGTGACGTCGGGCTGTCGACGGCCCTCGTCGGCGCCGAGGGCATCGAGCGCTACGTGCAGACGACCGAGATCCCCAACCTCGATCTGCTCGCGTGTGGTCCGGTTCCGCCCAATCCAGCGGAGCTTCTGCACACGCCGCGCTTCACCGAGCTCATGGCGGAGATGAAGCGCCGCTACGATACGATCATCTTCGACTCCCCGCCGATCCTGCCCGTCGCTGATGGCCTCATCCTCGCGCAACAGGTCGATGGCGTGCTCATGGTCGTGCGAGCCGGTCAGACGAGCCGGCACGCGCTACGCCACGCGCTGCGCAGCCTCGAGACCGTCGAGGCCCCAGTGCTCGGGACGGTGCTCAACTACCAGGCCAACAGGAGTGGCGGCGGCTACGGCTATGGCTACGGCTATGGCTACGGCTACGCCTCGAAGAGCGCGGCTCAGGCCCCGAGCTGATGCCCGGGTCGTCCCGCTCCCCACGCACCCAGACCCGTCCGCACATCGTCTTCACGGCGGCTTCGCTGCCGCATTGGGACAAGCTGAAGGCGCCCGAGCTGCTGCTCGCGGCGGCCGTTGTGCTGACCCCTCTCGCCATCGGCGGGGTCCATGTCATCACCCAGGTCATCTGCGCCGGGCTGCTCGTCGTCGGCCTGGCACTTGCCGCCTACGACCTGCACCGTCAGGCGCGCCGCGTGCGCGTCGGGCTCTTCGGCCTGGCGCTCATGATCGCGCTCGGTTGGACCTGCCTGCAGTGGCTGCCGCTCCCCATCGACCTCATCGCCGAGCTCTCGCCACTGGCCGCCCAGAGTCGCCTCGACGCTGCAGCTCTGGCTGGCCTCGAAGCGCCGACCTGGGTCCCACTCACCCTCGACGCCGGGCGAACCGCCGAGGCCCTCGTCGCGCTCATCGGATTACTGGCAGCCTATCTCCTCACGACCTCGCTGCGCAGCGACGGCCACGTTCGCCAACGTCTGGTCATCTACGTCGAGCTCGCGGCGCTTGGAGTGTTGGCATCCGGGCTCCTCCACGAAGCGGTCGGAGCGACGGCGATCTGGGGCATCTACGAGCCGGTGACGGCCAGAGCCGAGACCGTTGCGTTCACGACAGCACTCGTCAATCCGAACCACGCTGCGGCCATCATGCTGCTCGGGGCGCTGGTCGCGTTCTCGACCTCGTTGTCGCCCGAACGTTCACAGAAGTGGCACCTCACGGTCGGGGTCCTGCTCGCGGCCGGTGTGCTCGGGACGATGTCGCGCGCGAACGGTCCTCTCCTCATCGCGGGCCTCCTCGTCATCACCGTCCCTGCCATGGTCGCGCGCCGCCACAAGGAGCATCGAGGACGCGCCGTGCGCCTCTTCGTCGGCATGATCGCCTGCCTCTTCGTGGCCCTCATCCTCATCGGTCCGGAACGCTGGCTCACCGAGCTGGCGAGCCTCGGGTCCGGCGACTTCGGCGCCGAGATCCTCGTCGGCCATGTGTGGACCACCGCTCAGGGCGTGGCCATGCACGCGCCGTGGGTCGGCGTCGGCAACGGGGCTTTCCAAGCGCTGGCACCGCTCTACGGAGCAGCCGGGGACACCGGGCTCGTCGCTTATGCCCATCAGGGCGGCTTGCAGGTCGTGGCCGACCTCGGCTGGGTGATCGGCGGCATAGTCCTGCTGTTGTCGGCGCTTGGACTTGCACGCGGTCTCTGGCGCGGCTTTGGTCAGCTACCGACCTGGGGTATCGGCATCGGCATCGGCGCCGTCGCAGTTCAGAACGTGGTTGATTTTTCGCTTTGGATTCCAGGCGTTGGGCTGGTAGTCGCGCTGACCTTCGGCATTCTCGAGACCGCGACCTGGCCCGAAGCAAAGGGCCGGGGCGCGTTGAATCCTGCTTGGCGCTGGCCCATCTGGGCGTCCGCGTCGCTCGTCGGACTCCTGGTGCTCGTGGCCATACCGGCGCTGCGGGACGGGCCCGAGCTCGCGAAGAGCGCCATGCGGGAGGCGCTACAAACGCAGCGCTTCGACCTGGTGGATCGGGGAGCATTGGCTCTCGCCCACCCACAGGACTTCCAGGTGCAGCTCCTGGCAGCAGCGCTGGCCGGCCATAGCGGTATGACCGACGAAGCGCGCCTCCGCACCGAGCTGGCGCTCGAGACTGCGCCGAACGCGACCATGACTGTGGTCGCGGCGGCCAAGATGCGACTCAATTCAGGCGACGAGCTCGGCAGCGTGGCTCTCGTCGAGCGCCTCGACCCGAAGCGGCGTGGGACACGGGAGGCCATCGACATCGTCATCAGCGCCTCGTGGGCCAAGACGCTACACGAGCGCTACTTCGGAGGCCACCCGCTGCGCGCCGTCGAAGGGGCCCAGACGCTGCGCGCGCTCAAACGGACGCCGGAAGCGAACGCGCTCCTCGAGTGGGCCCTCGTGCGCTCACCCGAGTCTTTCCTGCTTCACGAGCAGCTCGGCATTTCCCATTTCGGTGAGGTCGCCTACCTCGAAGAGCTCGCCTCGCGTTGTCTGTCGAAGGCCGGGCTTGCATCCGACAGCGAGCGTGCTCAGTGGGAGCGACTCGGTTATCTCTTCCAGGGTCGCGTCGAATTTCTCGAAAATCGAGACACCTCGGCGTGGCATCTGTACATGGCGTCAGCCGATGCTGATCCGGCGCTGGCCCAGGGCGCGTTGATCGAGGCCGGGCGCGTAGGAGAGCGCGCAGGTCGCAACGATTGGGTCGGTGAGGCCATCGCACGCCTCGAGGTCCTCGATCGGGAAGGTGGGCTGACTGGCGCTTGGGCGCGCAGCGAGTATCACCTCTTGCGCAGCCGCGCGTCGGAAGCGGCCGACGATCTCGGCGGGGCAATTCGCGAGATGCACCAGGTGATCCGCCACGCAGGCGACGTACCTCGCTTTCATGATCGTCTGGCGGCGCTCTACGAAAAGACCAGCGATCAGGACGCGGCCGAACGCGCCCGTGAACGCGCCCGCGCCTTGGCGCCGGAAACCCCCTGAGCCGTCACCTGGGACGCGTCAGCGCCGATTAGCCTTTCCGATCAGCAGGTTGAGTAGCTTCTCGAGGCGGGCTCCGTAAGGCGGCGACAGCAACCCGGTCGAGTTGAGGCGCGCCTGGTAGAAGACGGCCTTGGCGTGGCTGAAGGTCTGGAAGCCCTCGCGCCCATGATAGGCGCCGAGCCCTGAGGGGCCGACGCCACCGAAGGGCAGGTCCTCCTGGCCGACGTGGAGCAGCGTCTCGTTGATGCACGCGCCGCCAGACGTGGTCTCGGTCAGGACCTTCTTGATGCGGTCGCCGTCGCGGTCGAAGTAGTACAGGGCGAGCGGGCGCGGCCGGTCGTTGATGTAGGCGATGGCGTCTTCGAGGCGGGTGTAGGGCACGACCGGGAAGAGCGGGCCGAAGATCTCGTCCTGCAGGACCTCACACGCGTCCGGTGCGCCGATGATGAGGGTCGGAGCGAGCTTCTTCGACGCAGGTGAGAGCGTCTCGTTGGCGGGGTTGCACTCGACGATGCGGGCGCCTTTCTCGGCGGCCTCATCGCGCAGGCGGAGCAGGCGACGGTAGTGCCGCTCGCTGACGATCGAGGTGTAGTCAGGGTTGTCGGCCAGCGTCGGGTAGTAACGTTTGACAGCGTCCCTGAAGGCCGAGACGAACGCTTCGACCTTGCCCTCGGGCACAAGCGCGTAGTCCGGCGCAATGCAGGTCTGGCCAGCGTTCAGCAACTTGCCGATGACGATACGCTCGGCCGCCTTTTCGATCGGATAGTCGTTGTGGACGAGCGTCGGTGACTTGCCACCGAGCTCGAGCGTGACCGGCACGAGGTTGTCCGCGGCCGCGCGCATGACGTGCCGGCCAACACTGGTCGAGCCCGTGAAGAAGAGGTGGTCGAAGGGCAGCTTCGAGAACGCGATGCCGACCTCGGGCCCGCCCGTGATGACGGCGACCGTGTCGGGCGGGAACACTTCGGCCACGAGGCTGGCCAAGGCGTCAGACGTCCTGGGCGTGAGCTCTGACGGCTTCAGGATGACGCGGTTGCCCGCCGCGATCGCGAAGGCGATGGGGACAATCGCGAGCTGGAGCGGGTAGTTCCACGGCGAGATGACACCGACGACACCCTTTGGCTGGTAGATGACCCGGTTCTTGGCCGGCATGAAGACCCACGAAGTCTCACGCGCCTCGGGTCGCATCCACGCCTTCAGGTGGCGCTTGATGAACTTGATGGTCACGAGCGGGACGAAGACCTCGGCCAGCGCAGTCTCATGCTTCGAGCGGTTGCCGAAGTCCTCGCTGATGGCCGTCGCGAGCCGCTCTTCCCACCGCTTGAGGCCGTCATGAAGCCGCTCGAGCAGCGCCATCCGCTCGGCATACGTCAGCCCCTGCCGCTCGCGCCAGGCTGTCGTCATGCGTTCGAAGATAGGGCGCACGGCAGCATCAGGCGAGGCTTGTGGAAGGTCGATTGGGCGGGCCGTGGTCATGGCGTTCTCCGGGCAGGGCGCGGCGTGGAAGACGCGGGAGTCTAAACACGACTACCTTGCGGGTAAAGGACGGGGCGGCGTGTGTCAGGTTCGATCGGTCAGAGCTCGAGCCAGGCCTGGCGGCGAATTGAAGCGCAACACCGCCAGCATGCTGCGCGGGTCGGGCGACGATCCGTCTGTGGAATGGTCGTCTTCCTCGAACGCTGCCCCGCCCACTCCCCGGTCTTGGCGCAGGCCTCTCGATTTTCGAGAGAACCAGGCGCACGCCGCGCCCCACCGGCCAAAGTGGGCTGCCAGGAACCCACGCCAATCAGATTGGTTACCGCCCCACCGAAGAGCTGGGACCTTGGCACCGCGGGGCTACCCTTCCCGTCGCCGCTGTGCCAAGGTCCCAGCGTGTGTGGAATATTCGGCTTTGTGCGCGCCCTCGACCCGTCTCGCGACTTCACCGCGCCCGATGCGCCCACGCCCATTGACGACGAGGCCCGCTGCCAACGCGGCGTGGCGGCGCTGCTGCATCGAGGCCCCAATGGTCGCGGCCTGCTGACGGTAGCCACGACCGAGGCCCGCGCCATCCTCGGCCACACGCGGCTGGCCATCCTCGACCTCTCCGCCGCCGCCGCTCAGCCGATGGTTCGCGGAGACGGCCGCTACACCCTGGTCTTCAATGGCGAGGTGTACAACTTCCGGGCCCTTCGCGCCGAGCTCGAGACCCTCGGGGCGGTCTTTGTGTCCGACGGCGACACCGAGGTCGTCCTCGAGGCCCTGATCCGCTGGGGTGGGGACGCGGTCCAACGCTTCGTCGGCATGTTTGCCCTCGCCTTGTGGGACCGGGACACCTCGACCCTGACCTTGGCGCGAGACCGGCTCGGCATCAAACCCTTGTACGTCTCCACCTCGCCCGAGTCGGTCGCCTTCGCTTCGGAGGGGCAAGCGCTGCTCGCGGCCGCTTGTGTGGCTCCCTACGACCCGAGCGTCCCAGCGCCAGAGCTCGCTGCCTGGTTCCATTCCGCCGCCTGCGTCGACCCGTCGACGCTGCTCCCTGGCGTCGAGAGTCTCCTTCCGGGTCATATCCTTACATGGCGCCCCGGCACGGCCGCGCGCCTCCGCCGATTCTGGGCCGCCCGACCCCTTGCCCCGACACCGCCCGACCCCCTCGCCGCCGTCGCGGCTGCGCTGGACACGGCGGTCAAGGATTGCCTCATCTCAGATGTGCCGCTGGGGATCTTCCTGTCAGGCGGCGTCGATTCAGCGGCCATCGCGGCGGTCGCGGCCCGACATATCCCCAGCATGCTCGAGACCTTCACGCTCGCCTTCGCCGAGCGGGTCTACGACGAGAGCGCGCGGGCCGCCTCGATAGCGCGCTACCTAGGTGTCCGGCATCACGTCGCAACCATCACGCCCAGCGAAGCACTCGCTGCCGTCGAGCCGGCATTTGCCGCCCAGGACTTCCCCTCACACGATGGCGTCAACACCTGGCTCGTCGCCCGCGCGGCCCGGGCCCGGGGGCTCGTCGTCTGTCTGTCCGGCACTGGCGGCGACGAGCTCTTCGGCGGCTATCGCCACTTCCACGAGCTCGGACGGATGTTGCAACCGGGCTCCCTCTTGCGCGGCCTGCCAGCACATCTGCGCCATCGGCTGCTCGAGGGTCTGCCCACGCACCTGCCAACCCGCCTGCGCAAGGTCCTCGCCCTCGCGGGCACTGCCGGCGAGCCCGCAACCCTGGCACGCCTGGTGCGGCAGGTCTTCCCAGAGAGCCAGGCGCGGGCTCTGCTGGGCGCGGCCGCCGGTCTCTCCCATTGGACCGAGCCTACGCGCGATACCCTCGACGGCCTCGACCACTTTGGCCAGCTCAGCGTCGCCGAGCTCACGGGCTATCTTCGCAATACGCAGCTTCGCGATATCGACGCCATGAGCATGGCGCACGGCATCGAGGTGCGGGTACCGCTGCTCGACCACCGGCTCGTCGCGCTGGTCCTCGCGCTGAAACCGAGCATCAAGGCGCCTCGCGCCGGTCTCAACAAGGCGCTGCTCGCGAGCGCCGCCGGCCTACCGGACGCCCTCGTTCGCGGGCCGAAGATGGGCTTCACCCTGCCGTGGGAGGTCTGGCTGCGCGGGCCGCTGCGCGCCTTCGCCGAAGACGCCTTGTTGACGCCATCGCCCGACCCCCTCCGGCTCGACGTTGTGACGGCCTTGTGGCGCGCTTTCCTGGAGCGGCGCACCACCGTCAATGCCACGCGCATCCTGGCACTTGTGTCGCTGCGACTCTGGTACCGGCGCCACAACCAGGCGCTCAGCGCTCCAGGGGTGTGACCGGCCGGCGCCGTTTCACAACGTCGCGTTCACCGTCCTCTTTGGAAGCATCATCCTGCCTCAGCGAGCTCATCGAGGACGTCGTGCAGGCGGAGCTCGTAGTGTTTGAACAAGAAGTAGCGCTCGACGCGCTCGCGCCCCAGCCGCCCCATCTCGAACCCGCGATCACCGGTGACGGTTTCGATGGCGCTCGCGAGCGCGACCTTGTCGCCAGGGGCCACCACCACGCCGGTGTCCCCGTCGATGACGACCTCGGGTGCCCCACCCGCGCGCGCCGCGACACACGGCAGCCCGAAGGCCATCGCCTCGAGGTAGACCAGGCCAAAGCCCTCTCCCGTCGAGGGCATGACGAAGGCCGACGCTCGCGCGAAGAGGTCCTTGAGCTGTGCGTCGTCGACCTGCCCCACCCACTGCGCCGCCACGCCCAGTGCGCTCGCGAGGGCCTCGAGCCGCGGACGATCCGGCCCATCCCCAGCGACGACGATCAAGGGGCGCCGCTCGGCCGGGATCGTGGCGAGGGCTTCGATGGTGAGGTCGATGCCCTTGTAGCGATGGCTCGGGTGCAGGCGCGCGACGGTCAACAGAAAATCACGCGCGGGTCGCGCCGCCAATGAGGGCAAGGGCCAGAACGGGTCGAGCGCATTGAGCACGACGCGAGTGCGCTGCGCATCGAGTCCCTGCGTGTCACTCAGGTGGCGGGCGGTACTCTGACTGACCGGCCAGAATCGGGTCGCCCGTCGCAGCGCAAGCCGTCGCTCGAGCCGCATCGGATTCCACACGTCGATGCCATGGGCCACCACGGCCGATCGTGTCCCGGGTGGGAAGGCCGCCACGAGACTGCCGAGGTTGGGATGCGCAAACACAAAGATGCGGCGCCCGGGCTCACTCCACGCCCGGTTGACGAGGTCGCGACTCAGCGCAAAGCGGCGCTCGCCATAGACGTGCAGCGGAAATCGCGCCGGCAGGTAGCGCTGGTCGCGTTGGCCCGAGGCGTCGACGAGCACACTCACCTCGAAGGCCACGTGGCGCGCGTCCGCCCAATTCCCAATGGCCAGCGTCATCGACCGCGCAATGCGGGCGATGCCCCCTATGGAATCGAACAGGTCGGGCACCACGAAGTCGATGGATAGCGGCTTTCGCATGAGGAGTCCTTCGGGAGTCGAGGACGCATGGGCATGACGTCCTGCGTTTCATCGTCCAACATCCCATCGGCCGCAAGCATCCGATCGCCCGCCCCGACCTCACACGGCTCTCACTTCACGCCGCGCCGTGTGTCCGCACCTGCTCGAAAGGATGCGCCTACGGAGCGCGTCGGCCACCCGAGCAGGCGTTTCGCTTCACGATGACCACATCCGAGGCCCCGCACCCGAAGGTCTGGAGACCGGCCATCTGCTTGGAGACGACGACGAACCGGCGCTCGATTCGCCGGCCGGTTCGCTCGCCGGACTTGGCGCAGGCCTCTCGATTTTCAAGATAACCGGGCACGCGCTGGTGAAGGGCCGCGCGAACCGGTCAATGTGTGAAGGTGCTCGACCCTCCATACGGCCTGGGCAGACGGAGCATACGAAATCGGGCCGACGTCCGCGACCGTCCCGAGGCGACCCGCGTCACCGCCCAGGAGGCGCGAGAGCAGAGCACCACGAGTAGGCCTCGCCAATCAGACCTGCGGGGTGCGTTTCGAGGCGCGCCGAGGGCCGATACAATCGAAACGGGGTTGACCGCGGGCGATCCGGTGGTCCCTTCCCAGGCTCGAGGGTCGGCGCCACGCGAGAACGTTGTCGCGGCGCGAGGACGTTGGCGACCGGCAGCTTGCGGCAACGGCGCGGAATGGGTAGCACTCGCCATCCATTCCGTGGCACCGCCTATCAGGAGGGCGTTTATCCGATGTGGGCCTTCATCCGGCTCGTCCGCGCGTCGTGGGCGTTTGGTATCATCCTGGCGAGCTATCTCTGGCAGCTCTTCCTGCGGAAACTCTTCCGGCGGGCAGCCTGGGTCGAGCGTCGTTGGGACAAGCTGCACGACCGCAACGCCATCCGACTCTATCGCGGCTGCGTCAGGCTGCGCGGCGTCTTCATCAAGATGGGGCAAGTGCTGTCGATCATGGGCACTTTCCTGCCCCGCCCCTATGTCCGAGAGCTCGAGAAGCTCCAGGACGCGGTCCCGCCTCACCGCACCTCGACCATCAAGAAGGCCATCGAGAAGTCGCTCGGCAAGTCTCCGGACGTGCTGTTTTCGCGGTTCTCGGACAAGGCCGTGGCGGCCGCTTCGCTCGGCCAGGTGCACGAAGCCGAGACGCTGGACGGACGGCGGGTCGCCGTGAAGGTGCTCTACCCGAACGTCGCGACCATCATCCGCGTCGACCTGCGCGTCATCGGCTGGGCGATGAAGGTCTACAAGTGGTTCGTGCCGGTGGGCCAGCTCGACCGCTTCCTCGAACAGCTCAGGGACATGCTCGAACGGGAGACGGACTTCCAGAACGAGGCGGCTTGCATCAAACGTATGAGCCACAACTTCCGGGACGACCCTGACGTCCTCTTCCCCGAGGTCGTAGACGAGCTGTCGAGCCGCAACGTCCTGACCATGAGCTTCATGGAGGGTGTCAAAATCTCGAACACCACGGCTCTCGCCGAGCTCGGCCTCGAGCCCAATGCGGTCGCGACCAAGCTCGTCCAGACCTTCTACAAGTCGGTCTTCTACGACCGCTTCTTCCACGCCGACCCGCACCCAGGAAATTTCTTCATTCAGCGCGGCGACCAGGGGCAGGTTCGACTTGTGGTGCTCGACCTGGGTAGCGCCTCCGAGGTGATGCCCCATCTGGTCGACGGGATGTTGTTGGTCTTGTCGGGCTTCATGAGTCGCAACGACGCCATGCTCCTCGAAGGTATCGAAACCATGGGGTTCGTGGCCGATGGCGGCGACCGCAACCTCCTTGAGCGCACGGTCAAACGCTATTTCGAGAAGCTGCTCGACCTCGACTTCGCCGACCTCTCCAAGATCGATGCGGCCAAGGCCGAGGCGCTGCTCGACCCCGAGCTCAAGAAGGGCGAGCTGCGCAACCTAATGAAATCAATCAACTACCCGATGGGGTGGTTCTACGTGGAACGCGCGGCCCTCATCTTGTTCGGACTTTCTGCGCAGCTTGCCCCGACCCTCAACACGGTTCAGGTCGGCTTCCCCTATATCGTGCGCTTCATGGCGCAGAATCCCCGACCCCGACCCGCCCCTCGGCCACTCGTGCTCGCCGCGGTGGTCGCGCCAGCCTCCGAAGCCGCTCCGTCGCCTGCCTCCTGAGCCGAGCGACTACGACGTATTGCGGAGTAACCAAATCTTTCTCCCGACGCGATTGCGCGCCCGGTCACAAAGCCTGGTCTCGTTCGGCCTCGCGGTAACCACTTGCTCTACGACCGTTCGTGATCAACAACGAGCCGTCGAGCAACAATGGTCTGCTTCCCCAGGCCAGACTTCGAGCCGGACCCGGGCGGAGTTTTGGGAACATCATGCTTCGTTTGACGTTTCGACCGGGTCAGGTCTATGTATCGCTTCCGGACCTTCGGACGATTGAACGAATCAGCGAAAGCTAACGAGATATCAACCGAGGCAGGATTTCACCCTGGGATGGTTACCGACGAAGGCGTCGGGCTCTCTGGGTGGGGTGAAAGAGGGTTCAGGTGACGATAAGACGCAACACAAGACCCGGAAGGACCATCGCGGTAGCCGCGGTGGTGGCGCTCTGGTTGGGTGTCGGCGTGCGCGCCCAGGACCGCTCGCCCGCACCAGAACCCGTTGGGCTGAGCTCCGACGACGAGGACCTCTCCAACTTCTCGACGGCGCAGCTGGTCGAGAAGTCCGTCGCCCTGGTCCGCAAGATGGAAGAGCGGCTGACGGACTCGTTCTACCTGCTCGAGGCGAGCTTGTCGGCCGGCGACGTCAATGGCGCCAACACCCGCAACGAAGCCATCACGGTGATGAAGGGCCTCGTCAAGCTGTCCGAGCAGAACCTCATGATGATGCGTCAGAAAGCGGCCGAGGGGGACCGCAAGCGCGTCGAGAACGAGTACGTGAAGATCATGATCGCCGGCGCAAAGGTTGCCGAATACTACGCTCAAGTGAAGAGCGCAGTGAGCCTCGGTGTCGGTGCGCTCGAGCTCTCGTCGGTCGAGCGGCGCCTCATCTTCTCAGGGAGTCTGCCGGTCGTAGACGAGCTGCCGCAGCTCTACTCCCAGACATTCGATGTGTTCGCCACGACTCCGAGCGAACCTTCCCACGCCAGCCCCTACTTCTGAGACGTCACCACCTGAAACGCCGTCGTACGCGTGGGTGGGGGCCTTCGGTACAACGAGACGAGAGATCCGTTGAGCAGTTCCCGAATCGCATGTTGGCTGCTCGGCGTCGCACTCGCGGCGGCCGCGGTCGGTCCAAAGGCTCACGCGCAGTCATCCGAATCCGGCCTCTCGGACCCACGGATCATCAGCCCCGCCGGCCTTGGCCCTCGCTACTCCGGCTTCCTGGGCTCTGGTCTCGGCCTCGTCTCGAAGAAGCCCAACTACGGCATCAGCGCAGGCGAGTTCGTGCTGCAGCCGCGCTTCTTCCTCGAGTCCGAGTACCGGACGAACTTCTTCCGCCGTGACTCGCGCGACGGTGACCCGACAGGGGTCATGGCGCTGCATGTCCGCCCGGGCGTCGCGATGTTCAACCCCGACTTCACCGACGTAGCGGTGACCTTCGGCGTCGACCTCGATGTCTTCGTGCCGTTTGGCGACGAGGACGTGAACGACAAGACCAACCTCGGTGGCAAGGCCAACGTCAGTGTCGCCTTGTTCCCACGCTCGGCCTTCACCCTGACCCTGCACGAGACCTTCGAACGCACCCTGTGGACGCGCCCTCAGATCTCTACGACGGCCAACAAAAACCACAACGTGATTGGCGCAGACCTGGCCTTCGCGCCGGGTGGGCGGGCGCTCGATTTCTCGCTCGGCTACGCGTTTGGGCTCGTCCGCTACGACGACCTCGACCGGCTGGACACGGATGACCACTCCCTTCGCTTCATGGCGTCGTGGCGTTTCTACCCGATGACCTACGCCTTCCTGGAGTCGACGTGGTCGATGTCTTCGTTCTCCAACCGACCCGCTGCGGACAACGACACGGACGGCGTCGGCAACTTCATCGGGGGTGCACCGTTGAAGGTCTATGCAGGTCTGTCGGGCTACATCACCGAGCGTCTCTCGGTCTTGCTGCGCGCGGGTTATGGCAACAGCATGCTGAAGACGGGTGAGGACTTCGCGTCCTTCATCGGCATGGCGCAGGCGAGCTGGCGCTTTTCGGAAAGGACCGTCCTGCACGTTGGCCTGGCGCGCGACTTCGAGCTCGCGCCGCTCGGTGGGCAGGTCGCATACATCCGGCCCTACGTGTCATTCACTCAGCGTTTTGGTGAGTTGGCCGAGCTGTCGGTCGACCTCGCCTGGGACTTCCGCAGCTACGGCGAGTGGCGCCCGGGGTCGATCGAGCTGGCTGATGGTCAAGTCGTGTCGCCGCAGGCGTCGGCCCCCAATCGGGACGAGCAGATGTTGCGCGCGGGTGCCATCCTCGACTTCGACGTGACGCGGCTCTTCGGTGCCACGGTCGGCTACAGGTTCGAGAACGTCATCACGGACTTTGCGGTCGTCACCCTGGGCCGGCCCAGCTACACGGGCTACCAGGACCATCGGCTCTATGCGACGCTCAACCTACGCTACTGAAAACGGTTTCCAGGGGTTGGCCGGCCGCCTTTCATGGTGGGCGCTCGTATTCGTGGCGCTCACGATGGGCGGGTGTGAGTCCTGCCAATCAGCGCCTGACGACTATGGCGACATCAACCGCAAGGTGACCGAAGAGATGGCGCGTGTTGGGCTTGGCCCGGGCGACGTCTTCGAGGTCTCCGTATACGGCGAAGAGAAGCTGTCGGGGGTGCACCGCATCGCGCCGGACGGGGCCATCCATTTTCCCCTCATCAATCGGGTCATGGTCGAAGGGCTGACCACCGGCGAGATCGCCGAGGAGATCCAAAAACGGTTGCAAGACGGCTACTTGCGCGACCCGTCGGTGTCGGTCTTCGTCAAGGAGTACAACTCCAAGAAGATCTTCGTCCTCGGCCAGGTGCAGCGCCCCGGGACCTTTCCCTTCACGGCCAGCATGAACATCGTCGAAGCCGTGACTCTGGCCGGCGGCTTCGCCGCGGCGGCTAACGCCAACTACGTGATCGTCACCCGTGGCGGACCGGACGGCGACCAACGGATTCCGGTGCCGGTCAAGCGCATTACCGAGGGCACGGCGGCCAACTTCAACCTGCAGCCCGGCGACATCATCTACGTGCCGGACTCCCTCCTCTGACGCCACCATGAGCGTCGGCATCAGCACGCGGCTCGCCCATCACTATGCGGCGCTCGGGCTCGCGATCGATGCGAGCCCGGACGAGGTGAAAAGGGCGTGGAAGGACGCAGCGGCGCGATGGCACCCTGACGCTCTTGGCGCGCGAGGCCTGCCTCATGCGGTGGGTCGTTTCGTGGCGCTGGGCGAGGCCTTCGGTGTCTTGGGAGATCCAGCCAAGCGTAGGGCCTACGACGCGGACCTGCAGGCTGGGCTCGATGCACTGCTGAAGGCGGTCGGGCAGTCGCCGCTCGCGGGGATCATCGACAAGATCGTCGGCGTGAAGCGCGCCTCGCCCGAGTCCGGGCGGAATCGCCGTATGAAGCTCACCGTTGAGTTCGCGGAGGCGGTCCGAGGGACCGAGCGACGCGTGGAGCTCAATACGGAAGTGGACTGCCGGACCTGCGACGGACAGGGGTTTGCTCAAGATGGGCGACCTTGGGTCTGTGAGCGGTGCGCGGGCCTGGGCGAGGTGCTCGTCCGCGGGTCGATGCGCTCGGCGTGGGAGACGTGTGGGCGTTGTCATGGGCGGGGCTACGAGGCGGACCCCGAATGCAGGAGCTGTGATGGGCGCGGGCACCGCGTCGAGCTCCGGGCGTTTCTCGTGCCGATCGAGGCAGGATCACCGTCGGGGCGGACGCTGCGGGTGGTTGGGGCGGGTGAGCCGAGCCCGTGTGGGGGTCCGGCAGGCGACCTGCTCGTCGACTTGATCGTCGAGAACGATCCGCTGATGCGGCTCGACGGCAAGAATGTGCGGATGGAGCGGCCGATCCCGTTCTGGAGAGCGCTCGCCGGAGGGCCGATCGAGGTGTCGACGCCACACGGGATGGCGCGAATCCAGGTGCCGGCGGGCAGCGCGGACGGCGAGGTCTTGCGGCTCGCGGGCTGGGGTGTCAGGGGTATGTTGGACGGCGGCGCCGGGGGTGACATGCTCGTGACCCTGCGGCTCGAGTATCCTGCGACCCTCCCGGACGAAGCGAAGCGGACGTTGGTCCAATGGGGTGAGTCGCTCCCTGCTGGGCTGTTTCAACGCTCCGAACGAGCCGACCCGGCCATTGCCCGCCGGCTTCCCCACGTCGAGGAGGAGCGCGATGCGTAGCCTGGGTCTCCTGCTGTGTCTGGCGATGAGCGCTTGTGCGACCACGAGCCGCGGGCAGGTGCCGAGTGAGGAGGCGCCCCCGCAGCCGCCCGCCCTGCCCCGAAGCGGACCGGCGCCTATTGGCACGCCCGCCCCTACGCAGACGCCCGCGCCGGCAAACGCGCCCGCGCCCACAAACGCGCCTGCGCCCGCGCCCGCAAACGCGCCTGCGCCCGCGCCCGCAAACGCGCCTGCGCCGGCAAACGCGCCCACAAACGCGCCCACGAGCACGCCCAACAACACGCCCGCCCCAGACCCCGTCGCCGCCGGCCAGGGCGTCATCAGCGCTCATCTGACCGCGGGCCGGGTTGCCGAGGCCTTTGCGTTCGCCGAGGCGCTCGCGCCCGGCGTTCCGGCGCTCGATACGGTCGCGCCTGTCGCCGCGTCACTGGCCGGTAACGCGCCGTGGCTACTGAGCTTTCCGCTCGACACGCCGCAGGCTCTGCAGCTCGCCCCTAGCCTTGCGACCCAGGCCGTCGCCTGGCTCGGCACCTGTGACACCCGTCTCTGTGACGCTCGCGTCGCCGCCGTCCGCCGCTTCGAGACCTTCCTGTCGCCCACCATCCGCGCGGGGCTCCAGGGCGACCTCATGATGCGTGAGGTCAAGCTGGCGGGCTGGCGCGAACCCCGCCCTGCCGTCTTTGGCGTGCTCTTGCCGCTCTCGGGCCCGTTCGAGAGCTTCGGGCGTGCCGCAAAAGAGGCGCTCGACCTGGCCGCGACGGCGTTTCCCGGGGTGACGCTCGTCTTTCGCGACACCGCGGCCGACCCCGCGCTGGCCGAGAGCCACGCCGAGGCACTCGTCTTCAACGAACGTGTGAGCGCGCTCATCGGGCCAGTTGGCCGCCACGAGAGTGCTCCGGTCATCAGCTTCGCGCGGCGTTGGGGTATCGCTCTCCTGCCACTCACGCTGTCGGTGGACGCGATTCCCGAGGCCGACGACCCGGTCCTGCGCCTACGCACCAGCCCGGTCGAGCTGGCCGTCGAGCTCGCACGTTTCGCACGCTCAGAGCTCGGGCGTGAACGGGTGGCGGTGCTCGTCGCGGAGGACCCGTCATTTCACGAGCAGGCAGACGCCTTTGCGGCTGAGCTCACCCGTCTTGGAGGCACCGTGGTTCGGACCGTCGCGTTCGACCCGAACGCCAAGAGCTTCGAGGGGCCGCTCGCCGCGCTGGTCCAGTCAAAGGTCGCCCGCAAGGCCAAGGTGGACTTCGACGCCCTCTACGTCGCCGCCCCGGGTGCTGCGGCCCGCCGCCTGGCCTCCCACCTCGACTATTGGGGGGTTCCGCTGAAGACCCGCCCGGACCAGAAACGCGCCAGCAAGAAGGCCCCACACCCGGTCCAGCTCCTTGGAAGCTGGGGTTGGAGCACGACCCAGCTCATCGACCGGACGACCAACGTGACCAACAACTCGGTCTTCCCTGAGGTCTTCGCCTCGGACCTGGCCGATGAGGTCGTCGTCGACTTCGTCCGCCGCTTCTTCCTCGCCCACAACAAGCGCCCGTCGGGATTCCAGGCCGAGGTCTTCGACGCCCTGCGGGTCGCCGTGGACGCTGAGCTCGAGGCCCGCACCCCCGCGCCATCCGTTGCGGTCGGCGAAGCGGGTGCAACCTCGCCCGAGCCGCCAGAGCTAGCCCGAGCGCAGCCAACGGCGTTGCGTGACCGCCTTGTGGCGGCGCTCCTGCGTGAGCGCACGGTGTCGCTTGCCACCGGAACCCTGACGGTGCTCGGCCAGAAGGCCCAGCCGCGCGCCCACATGATGACGGTCGATGGCAGCACGCTGCGCTCGCGGGTGTCCGAAGACGAGGAGCAGGCCATGCGCAGCGCGCCGGCAGAAGAGCCGGGCGAGACGCCGCCTGAGAACCCTGCCATCCCGGCCCTTCCGTGACCTCGACGCTGACCGAGGACGGCTTGATCACAACCGTGCTCGGCCTCGTCCCGAGCCGCCCGCCGCCACACGGGGCCGGCGACGACGCCGCGCTGATGACCCCGACCAGCGGCCAACGCGTCATCACGACCGATGCCCTCATCGAGGGCACACACTTCATTCGCGCCCATCCGGCCGAGGCGCTCGGCTACAAGGCCCTGGCGGTCAACCTGTCCGATGTGGCCGCGATGGGGGCCACACCCGAGGCGTTCCTGCTCTCGGCGGCCCTGCCGGTCGACGTCCCGCGCCGCTGGTGGGAGGCCTTTTGCAGCGGGCTCGGCGCATGCGCCAAGGACGCAGGCGTCTACATCGCGGGCGGCGACACGGTGAAGAGCCCAGGCCCGGTGAGCCTGTCGATCACCGCCTGGGGCGCGGGTCCACGCGTGTTGCGCCGGACAGATGGGCGCGCTGGAGACCTGGTCTTCGTCGCTGGTGTGGTCGGGCGCTCGGGCCTCGGACTCGAGCGCTGGCTTGCGCTCGCTGGCGCCACCCCCGATTGGGGGCCGGATGCGCTGCCGCCCGGAGTCGGGGCGGATGAGTGCCTGCGACACCACTTACGGCCAACCCCACCGCTGTGGGCCGGACCGGTCGCGGCAGGGCTCGGCGCCACCGCCGCCATGGACCTCTCGGATGGGCTCGCAACCGACCTGCCGAGGCTCGCTCGGGCCAGTGGGCTCTCGCTCGTGATCGACCTCGACCGACTCCCCGATGACCCGGCCGTCAGCGCCTTGTCGCCGACACAACGCGCCGCGATGGGCGAGGATTATGGCCTCGTCGTCCTCGCCCCGGCGAGCTGCAAGGACGCCCTGGTGGGACACGGCTTTGTGGTGATCGGGCGCGCAGACGAAGGTCCCGATCACGACCACGGCGTGATATGGCGCGTCGGCGGGGTCGAGCAGCCCGCACCGAACCCATCCTTTGCCCACTTCGAGCTGGCCAGAGTCGAAAAGTGAACAGCACTCATGAATCCGGAATACACGAATACGTAGAAGGGCTTCGGCCCAACGCGCGGATTCGTCTGGGCCTGCTGAGCAACCCGCTGGCAAAGACCAACTGGCAGTCGGTCGGACACGGCAAGCTGGCCGCCCTTCTGCCCGAGAAAGAGGCGTGTCGTGAGACACCAAGCCTCGGCGCGCTGGTCCCCGCGCTCGAAGACCTCCTCTTTGGGAATGGCGTCAACGTGCTCATCGTCAACGGCGGCGATGGCACCATCCACCAGACCCTGAACGCTGCCATCGACGTGGTCGACCGGGCCTCGGCGCAGATCGGCGAGAGGGTCAGCCTGCCGCTGTTCCTGTTCGTCAACGGCGGCGGCATGAACATGCTCGCGCGTGTCTTTGGCACACGCGGCCATCCCCTGCGCACGCTGCGTCGCTTTCTCGCCAGGACCCGCGGCGCCCGTGTAGGCACGCTGCACAAGCGCGCGGTCCCGCTGCTGGCGGTCGACACCCCAGAGGACAAGCCGCGTTACGGCTACATCTTCGGGTCCGAGCTGGTCTTCAACGCGCTCACCATGTACGAGCGTTTTGGCCAGGGTTATCCAGGGCTTGCACGCTTCCTTTATGAAGTCGGCGCCGGCTGGCTCTTTCGCACCGAGCTATGGCATCGCTATGGTCACCTGCTCGATGCGCCCGAAACGCCGCTGGTGTTCCACGACTCGGCCGGCCACGTCGACACGTTCCCACGCTACACCTCGGTCGTCGCGACCACCGTGCCGCTGCAGCTCGTGAAGGGGCTCGTCGCGACGGTGCGACACACGGCGAGCCCGGGCGGTATGAGTGCGGTGGCCGTCCTGCCCATCGACAAGAACGAGGTCATCAAGAAGATCCCGAGCCTCATGGTCGGCGCGGGCGGCGACGGGCTGGTCTACCGGAGCGACGTCAAAGCCATCGAGCTGCACGGCGCGTTCACGCTCGACGGCGAGCGGTATGTAAGGCGCGAGGCGGCACTCGTGGCCGCGCCCGAAAGTGTAGGGAATGCAGGTGGTGAAACGCGTGATGCGTCGACCGTGATCAAACATGCGCCGCTCACCGTGCGGGGCACCGAGCGTGTGGTCTGGGGGGTCTCGTTGTGACGTCGTCTTCGATCGGGCTCAGGCACGGCGCCGCGCTTAGCCTCGTTTTCGTTTGGTTCGCGGCAGGTTGTGGCAGGTCGACAACCGAGGCTCCGGCCCCAGTCGCCGATACCACCCTGCCCGCCCCGAAACCCGCGGTTGAGACCGAGGCCGATGTCGCGGCGCCCAGCGATACGACCGAGACGAGTGACACCGTCGAGACACGCGCTCCGTCGAAGCTCGAGGCGGCGAAGCTGCGTATCGGCGCTATCCCTGAAGAGCTCATGGTCTACCGCTCGACGCCGGTCCTGCTGTCGATCTTTGCAGAAGGCGGCGCAGAAGGCGACGGGCCTCGTCCCGAGGGCACGAGCTGCAGTTGGCGCATGGGTGACGGCACCCCCGAGCTCGACGGCTGTGAGGTCGAACACGTGTTTGTCGGTGGGAGCGCGGACGCCCGCATCAGCGTCACCGTGAAGCTCGGCGCCGATGAGGTCACGCTCAACCGGATCCTGCCGCTCGAGCGGCTTCCGGTGAGCGGTCCTCGAACGGCGCCCGACGGCGACATCCCGACGGCGCCCGACGGACCGACGAGCTTCCGCGTCGTCTTCGTTGCGGACACGGCCGGGCTCGAAGCGGAGGCCCAGAGCGACCTCGTGGCGCGAATCGGCAGCTATGGCCCGCACCTCGTCATCCATCAGGGCGGCGTCGCCAGCGGCGCCGACGCGGAGGGGTGGCAGGCTCATCGCGAGGGCTTCGCCGAGCCACTGCGCGCACGCGGCATCCCGCTCATCGTTGTTCCATCGCCCCAGGACTTGAAGGGTGACGCCGAGATCAGACGCCCGCTCGACGCCGCCGGCGACGCGCTGGAGCTTGCCCAGGGCGATGGCTTTCCGGCGCGTTTTGCGCTGAGCTTTCGAGGGGTCTACTTCGCGATCATCTCGGGCGACGACCAGGATGGGGCCGGCGACAGCGGCCTCAAGTGGCTGCGGGCGCGGCTTGGTGAGGCGCAGATCTACGAGAGTCGGATCGTGCTCTCGCACCTGCCGCTACACGCCTTCAGTGCCGAGCCCGGTGGCCTCATCGGTCCCAAGTTCAAGCTATACGAGCTCTTGCATCGGGGTCGCGCGACAGCGCTGATCTCGGCCGGTCACAAGGTCTTCTTCAAGGGGCGCTATGGGGCGTTGCCAGTGCTGTCGGTGGGGAGTGCCACGTCGGGCGGGCGCCTGCTCGGCCACGATCATGAGCAGCCGGCGACGATCGCGGTGATGGACGTCGTCAACGGTGTACCGACGCGGATCTTCGCGCTCGTCGCGCGTGGAGGTGAGCCGTTCTCGGCCCTCTTCGACGAGAGCTACCTGCCCGAGACCGTCGAAGTCTACACCCGATGAACGCGCCGGGTGGAGATGGAATCGGGCTCTATGTCCACTTCCCGTACTGCGCAAGGCGCTGTATCTATTGCGACTTCAACCTCACGACTCCGAAGGCGATCCCGGCTGAGGCGTACACGGATGGTCTCATTCGGGAGCTCGGCTGGCGACTCGATCCGACCCGACCTATTCACGTCCCGTCGGGCACCCGGCTGCGTTCGTTGTACGTCGGTGGTGGGACGCCGAGCCTCTGGCCGCGCCGCCAACTGGGTCGATTTCTCAACGCTGTGAGCGCCGACTTGCCGCTCTTGCCTGGGGCTGAGGTCACCCTCGAAGCGAACCCAGAGGAGGTCGATGCCGCCATGATCGACGAGCTGGTGGCGCTTGGGGTCAATCGGATCTCGCTCGGCGTGCAGAGCCTCGACGAGGCCGAGCTGGGTGCCATGTCTCGGGTGCATGGACGGGCGAAGGCCCTGGAGGCTTTGCAACACCTTGCGACGGCGCATGCAGATGGGCGGCTCACGAGCTACTCGGTAGACCTCATGTATGGGCTACCCGGACAGTCTGCTGGGGCCTGGGACGCAGGTCTGAGTGAGGTCATCGAGCGCTTCGACCCGCCTCACCTGTCGCTGTACGCGCTGACGGTGGAGCCGCGGACCGTGCTGGCGCTGAAGATCCGAAAGCGGGCAATGGCGGCGCCCGAGGACGAGCTGCAGGCGACCATGATGTTCCGTGCGCGTGATCTGCTGGCAGCGCTTGGCTATTCGCACTACGAGGTGTCGAGCTGGGCCCGGCCCGGGCACCTCGCGGTGCATAACAGCGGCTACTGGGAGCTGAGGCCGTATCTCGCGCTCGGGGCGGGAGCGCATGGCTTCATCGATGGGCAGCGGTATGCCAACGAGGGCCGTCCGAGCCGCTACCTGGAACGTGTGGACAACGGAGGGCCAGAGACCTCCGTCGAGCGGCCGGGGGTTGCGACGCTGCGCTTCGAGCGACTGATGACGGGTCTGAGGCGGCTCGATCGTGGGATTGCGCTGATGGCGGACGAGCAGGAGGTCTACGCGACCGTCATCGCGGCCGAGGTGGCGCGTGGGAGGCTGGTCGCGGACGGCCCGGTCATCCGGCTGACGGACGAAGGCCTCCGTTTCATGGACGACGTGCTGCTTGGCTTCGTGCCGTGAAGGTCTTGAAAGGAGCGCCTGCAACAGGCTGAAAGCACTGACGAATGGCCCGATTGGCGCGTCACGGTGGCAAGCGTTGCAGGGGCTGGGAAGCGGTGATAAGGTCCCGCTTCGATACGGCGCGGCCGTGAGACTGGCGCCGAGGGGAGCCGCGCGAGCCGCGAGACTGGGGAACGGAACGCATAAGGCGGAAACGAGCTCATGGATAGTATCATTGAGGCGTTCGATAAGGGCGGGGACTGGATGTACCCAATTCTGGGCATCTCGATCCTGGTCCTCGGGGTCGCGTTGGAGCGTGTCGTGTGGCTTTACGGCCATGCGGGCGTGAACAAGGCGGAGCTGTTGGGGACTCTCGAGAAGTGCCTACGAGGCAACGACGTCGAGCGCGCACTGAAGGTGCTGCGCGGCACGAAGGCGCCGCTCATGAAGGTGCTGCACGCAGGTGTCAGCAACTACCATGAGAAGAAAGAGGTCGTTCAGTTGCTCATGGATGAGGCCGCGCTTGGCCAGATTCCACGCATTGAGGCCCGCACAGGTTTCCTCGTGATGTTCTCGAACGTCGCGACGCTGCTTGGCCTGCTCGGGACCATCATCGGCCTCATCAAGTCGTTCGCGGCGGTGGCCGGAGCGTCCGCGGGTGAGAAGGCGACCGAGCTCGCCAAGGGCATCTCCGAGGCGATGAACTGCACGGCGTTTGGCCTCATCGTGGCCATCCCGGCGTTGCTCTTCTACGCGGTCCTGAAGGCCCGCGAGCACCAGCTCGTGGACGACATCAACGCCGCGTCGGTGTCGCTCTACAACATCATCTCGGACATGAAGCGCGCTGAAAACGCCCGCTGATCACGGAAGACGACTCGGACTCGGGCGTCATGCCGCAGAGGCCGGTCAGAGGGAGGCCTGAAGAATGTTTTCGTACCTAGCGAATACGGCGGCGGCGACGGGGGAAGAGCTGACGGGCATCGCCAAGTCGTTCGACGACGGCGGCGTCTGGATGTACCCGATCCTTGTGGTCGGGATCCTCGTCATCCTCATCTCGATCGACCGGGCCTACCTGCTCTACTTCAAGACCTCGAGCAAACGAGAGCAGTTCCTCTCGAGCCTGCGGCAGCACATCATGTCACGCAACCTGGACAAGGCCGTCCAGTTCGTGAGCCATGACCCGACGCCGCTCGGGCGCATCGTGAAAGCCGGCCTCCTCAAGGTGAACCATGAGGACGAGGTCGTTCAGTCGGCGATGGACGAGGCGGCTCTCAACGAGATCCCGAAGCTCGAGAAGCGCACGGGCTTTTTGCCCATGTTCTCGAACATGGCGACGCTCATGGGGCTGCTCGGGACCATCATCGGCCTCATCACCTCGTTCGAAGCGGTGAGCTATGCCGACGCGGCGACCAAGGCGACGGAGCTCTCCAAGGGCATCTCCGAGGCCATGAACTGCACGGCGTTCGGGCTCATCGTGGCCATTCCGGCGCTCCTCTTCTACGCCGTCCTGCAGAGCCGCACCCAGCGGGTCATCGAAGACATCAACGCAGCGGCAGTCAACATCGTGAACCTCGTCATCGTGAACCGCGACAAGCTCGGGTTGTCGTTGGGTAAGAAGGAGGGCTGATGGGCGGCGTAAACCTCGAAGGAGGGGGAAAGAAAGACCTCAACGTCGAGCTCAACCTGATCCCGATGATCGACCTGCTCTCGTGCTGTGTGAGCTTCCTGCTCATCACCGCGGTGTGGACGCAGATGTCGAAGCTCGACACGACGCAGAAGCTCGACGGAGGCGGTGCCGGTGGTGAGAAGCCGCCGCGTATCAACATCACGGTGACGGACGCGGGCTATGAGCTGCTGCTGCCGGATACCGAGACACCGTGCACGATCCCGAAGGCGGGTACGAAGTTCGACGAGCCCGCTCTGAAGAGCGTCCTCGAGCGGACCAAGAACACGACCAGTGGACAGATCGTGGTCGGACTCGCGGCGACCGATGAGTCGGCGTTCGAGATCCTGGTCGACGTCATGGACGTGTGCGCAGGCCTCGGACTGAAGAACGTGTCGCTGGGCCAGCTCGTGGGGACGCTGCAAGGCGGTCCACGCTGCGGAGGTGGGTGAGCCATGCCGATTAGAGCACCAGGTCGACGGGCGGGCTCCGGCATTGCGCTGAAGCAGGTCAAGCGGGCCTTCGAAGCCAAGACGACACGCAGCTTGTCGCAGTCGCTGAACCTGACGGCGCTCGTCGACTTCATGAGCGTCATCGTGATCTTCCTGCTGATGAACTTCTCGGCGGACGGCGACCTCGCGCAGAACGCGCCGGACGTGGTGCCGCCGCCGGCTTCGGCGGGCGCGGAGATCAAACGACTGCCGATCATCGCTATCTCCGAGGTCAACGTGACCTTCGAGGGTGTTGTGGTCGAGAGCTCGCGGGTGGTCCTGAGCGAGACGGACGAGTTCACGTTGCCGCGCCTGACCGAGGCCCTCAAACGCGAGCAGGACACGTTCAAGATCCTGAGGCCGAATCAGGAGTTCAAGGGCGAGCTCATCATCCAGGCGCACGAGAAGCTCCCGTACAAGTTGGTGCGGCGGGTGTTCCTCGCGGCTGCAAAGGCGGGCTACTCGAACATCAGCTACATGGTTCGCACGGTCGGCACCGACCCCTGAGTTCGATGTGAGCGCGGGTAACGACCCCGGATGGCCACGCCCCCACTTGTTGGGTTGGTGAGGTTGCCCGGGGTCGTCGCGTTTCTGGGGTCTCGGCGCGCGGTAAAGCCTGGGCGGGCGGGACTCGGACTTGACAGGTCGGTGGGCGGGACCGATGCCGATGGCGATGGCTGAACACGATGACAAGGCGACGCGAGGGGTCATCGACCTGCGAACGCTTGGGTTCATCGTGCTCGAGTTGGGCGTAGCGTTCGGTGTGGTGGCTGCGGTCGTGCACGTATGGGATCCGCTGACCGTGTTGCTGGGGATGGTCGTCATCGCGACCCGGCAACATGCGCTGTTCATCCTGTTCCACGACGGGGTGCACTACAACGTCGCGCGCAGCAAGCGGGTCAACGACCTGGTGACCAATGGGCTCATCGGGCTCTTTCAGCTGGTGCCGGTGCAGCTCTATCGACGATTGCATCTGGCGCATCACGCGCGGCTGGGACGCGAAGACGACCCGGAGCGTCTGCTGCTGTACCGCGATCAGACGTGGCAATACCGGCCCCTGCCGATGTCGCGGCTGGTGTGGCAGGTCCTGGGGGATGTGTTCCTCGTCAACAACCTGAAGACCTTGCGGCACTTTGGACAGGAGCTGAAGGGCGAGCGACTGCAGCTCCCAGCGGCCAAGACCTGGCCGGAGTTCTGGGTGCTCGCGGCGGTCTATGTCGGGCTGGCCGTGGCGGGATGGTTGGCCTATCCGGAAGTCGCGTGGAAGGTGGCGCTGCTGTGGCTGGTGCCGCTGCTGACGTTGACGCAGGCCATCCAGAAGGTGCGGAGCTTCCTCGAGCATGCGCCGATGGAGGCGGACGAGCTGACGTACAGCTGGCGTCCGGGGTGGCTCGGGCGGCTGGTCGTGTGGCCCTATCACATCAACTACCACCGTGAGCATCACCAGGCCCCGAAGGTGCCGTGGCACGCGTTGCCGAGCCGCTTTGCGGGGGTGCCGCCGACGCAGACCAAGTGGTGGCGGGTGCTCTGGGATGGGCGGTGGAGGGCGGCTGGAAAGTGAAATATGAGACGTCCCGACCCCCATGGGGGACCGAGGGACGTGGCGTCAGTGCTGGCGCTAAAATGAAATATGAAATGTCCCGACCCCTTGGGGCATGAGGTGAGTTTCTGGTCGGGGAGTGAGGGGAGGCGCATGGTGGTCGTATGGAAATACTGCTGCCAGCGTTGCTCTCGGTCTTCGGGTTCGGGTGGGACGGGTTTGGGCTCTATCGGCCGGGCGCCGACTTCGTCGCGGAGCTCGACCACCTGTCGCGCGCGGCCGCGTGTGATGGTCGGGAGCAAGTGCCTGGGCCACACCAGAAGGTCCTGACCGCGCATTGCGAGAAGGTCCGGGCCACCATGGACAAGTGGCGGGACGGTTGGCTCGAGAAGGCGCGGCCGTTCTTCGCGGAGCTGGTGCCGAAGGACCTGCCCGACGAGGTCGTGTACCCGTTTGGCGGGGCGGACCTGTTGAACGCGCTGGTGGTCTATCCGGACAAGTCGGTCATCACGATCATGGCGCTCGAGCCGGGTGGAGATCCCCGCTCGATGGGGACGCTCGACAAAGGCGCGCTGGAGCGAGGACTGAAGCTCGTGCGGCGGCACTTCGACTTCCTGATGCGGCTTCAGTTCTCGCAGACGGTGGACCTCGAGGAGCTCGTGAAAGGGCCACTGGCGGGGGTGCTCATCTACGACCTCGCGGCCCTTGTGGTGCTTGGCTACGAGCCGCTGGGTCTGAGGTATTTCCGGTTGGGGCCCAATGGGGGGCGGATCTATCTGAGGCACTCGGACGTGGCTGAAATCGACGCCGCAGCCAAGAAGCTGGCGGGCGCGCGGCGCCACAAGTTCGTGAGCGAGAGCTTTGCCAACTTCGAGCTGCGCTTCAGGAAGCGCGGCGATCCGGGCGCGAAGATCCAGGTGTTCCGGCACCTGTCGGTGGACCTGGGCGACGCGGCCCAGCGCAAAGACCCGAGCCTGATGCGGCACCTCGAGAGCAAGGGCAAGGTTGCAGCGATGACGAAAGCGGCGAGCAACCTGCTCTGGTGGACACCGTTCTCGACGATCCGCAACTACCTGATCAACAACGTGCTTTGGATGGTCTCGGATTCGTCGGGGCTGGCGACGAGCGATCTGGACCCCAAGGTCTGGGTCCAGGAGACGTGGGGAACCTTCGACGGGCCGCCGTTTCCGAGCCCGGACGCACGCGGCGACGCCCAGGTCGAGATGTGGGCGAAGAATCCGCAGCGCCCGCTCGACTTCTACTTCGGCTACCACAGCAAGGGCGGGCACGCGCACCTGATGGTGACACGGCGGCTCGACAGATGACCGTCGGGGCCAACTGGTTCATCGGCTTTCCGGTGGCTGGAGCCTCATGGCTCGATGGGCTCGAGCCCGTCCCGAGCGGGACGCGGCTCTTCCACCCCGACGACCTGCATGTGACCCTGGCGTTCCTCGGGCCTGTCGGTCGAGCTGCCGCAGCACGTGCCTGGACGGCAGCGCTGCAAGCGATGGCAGGCCGGTCTCTTGGATGCTGGCGGTTTGCGCCGGGGGCGCTGCACCCGTTTGGTGACCCGAAGAGGCCGTCGGCCTGGTCGGTGGAGCCGGAGCCACGCGTCGAGGCGCTGGAGGCCTTCATCACCACGCATCGCGGCCCAATCCTGGAAGCCGGTGAAGGCCGGCCCGACCGGCGGCCTGCGCGCCCCCATACGACGCTCGCGCGACCAAGGGCGAAGGCGAGCCCAGCCGAGCACGCGGCTCTGAAGGCATGGGCGCTGCGGCAGGTCATCCCGCGACTCGATGTCGAGGTCGTGTCCCTGGCGCTCTACACCTGGTCTGAAAGCCGGCGTGAGCGGCTCTTCGAGGTGGTCGCGACGAGCCGACTCTAGCGGTCTGGCGCGGGGCGGCGCGGGGAGTGGGCGAAGGGTGCCGAGCGCGGCGCATGACCGCGTCGGCAAAGCGCAACGGGTTTGTCAGCTCTTGCCGGCGGTGCCCTTGTAGCCGGCCTTGCTGATGACCTGCAGCAGGTCGTCGACCTTGAGCTTGGTGGCGTCGTAGCTGACGACGGCCTTGCCGCTGGCGAAGGTGACCTCGGCCGAGAAGACACCGGCGGTCCCGATGAGCGCGTTGTGCAGGGCGTTGGCGCAGCCGTCGCAGGTCATGCCGGCGACCGAGAGCTCGACCTTGGCAGCGTCGGCCGGGACGGCCTTGTTCGGGGCGGCGGTCTTTTCGCCGCAGGCGGTCACCGGGGTCGCCATCGCGACGGGCGACAGAGCGAGCGTCGAGCCGAGGAGGGACGCGAGGACGAAGCGGGAGGGGGACAGACGCATGAGTGCTCCTTCAACGACCGTGAGTCGGTCGGGGCACACACCATAGAAGCCGTGACTCAAATGTCCAACGGCAAGGTCGGAATCGCGGTGTCAGGAATCGGGGCCAGGGCTTGGATAGACCGTGGACTCCTTGTCGCCGCGGGATCGCGGATCCAGGGACTCTGGCTCAGTGGGTGGCGGCCAGCATGCGGTGGGGCGCGCGAGCGGCGATCAGGGCACCCCAATCAGGGGTGGACTGGGCTGACCGGCTCAGGTCGGCGACGCCGAGCGCGGCCAACGGTACAAAGCCCGAGGCGAGGCGGGGTGCGGCAGGACTGCTCCTGAGCTCGAAGGTGAGGGCGTCGCCCGACACCTCGGCAACGCGGTACATACGATCCTCGAGCCCGGGTAGGAGCGAGCGGTAGGCGTCGGTGAGGCGGGATGTGACCGACGGCTCGGAGGTCGGCGCCAGTCGGGAGTCGAACGCGTTGACGCGTAGTCCGGTGAGACGGCGGCGGCGGACAGGAAGCGGGTTCGGTGAGGTGGGCATGAGGGCTCCGAGCGGCCGGCGCCCCATGACGGAGGTCGATTTGGCGGCTCGATTCCCTTCACGCAGTTGGCCGACCGAACCCGCAGCCGGATAACGAAGATCTCGCGGCACGTGCGGGGGAGGAAGTCACACGTGTTGTCGTCGGCTCGTTGTCCGGGAACGCGGAGCGTCGCCGTCGGAAGGGCGGCGGGCAGGCATGCCTGGGTGACGCGCGCAGTCGGCGGTCCTGCCGAGCTGCTTCAGGGCGTCACCGGACCGAGGAGGTGGTCGACGGACGCTCGGGTAGAGGGCAGCGGCAGCGGCCAACGTTGGAGGTCGTCTTCGTCCGCGAGCGTGAAGAGGTCGGCGCCGACGAGCGCAACGGCCCGGAGAGGCGCATCGAATATCTTGATCTTGAAGATTGTTTCGTCGAACGGTCGCCACAGGGTGACGGTCCGGTCAACTCCTCCAGAGGCAACCCAGGTGCCGTCGGTCGCGAGGGTCGTGACCGCCCCTGAGTGGGCCAGGAGGGTGTGTTGGCCGTTGTCGAAGCGGGCATGGAGCTTGCCGTCGTGGCCTCCGGTTGCGAGGTCGCCGTTTGCCGTGAGCGCGACATGGGCTGCGCCGTCATGGTTGAGGACAACAGTTGGTGACCCGTCGGAGTGGTAGCGGCGGACCTCGCCGCCGAGCGTCGAGACGGCGAGCCAGGGGCCGTGGGCGACAAGGCCGTGGACGGCTGACGGGAGGCTATCGATGAGGGTTGCCGGCGGGGGGCTGGCAGGCGGCGAGGAGGTCTCGAAGGAGTAGGCGAAGAGCTTGCCCGAGGCGGTGCCGACGACCAGGCGATTGGCCTGCCAGGTGACGTATTCGGCACGGCCGGCGTCGGAGGGAAGTGAGCCAAGGGTGAGCGGCGCGCGGGCCTGGAGGTCGAAGGCAGCGACGGCCGAGGTGGCGAGTCCGACGGCGAGCAGGCGGCCATTGTGGGAGAAGGCCGGGCGGACCGGGCGATGCGAGGTCAGGAAGGTCGCGAGGTTGTGGGGTTTGGCGGAGGAGAGGGTGTGGACGGTGACGGCCAGGTCGCGAGATGTCGAGGCGAGGAGCTCGCCGTCGTGGCTGAAGGCGAGCTGGTAGAGCACGTCGGTGTGGGGTGTGAGCGGCTGGAGGTGGGCCAGGCCGGGGGTGACGCCGAGGACCTTGCCATCGAGGGTGCCGACCGCGAGGCGTGAGGTGAGAGGTGGCGCATGGAAGGCGGCGAGTGAGACGGGGCGGTTCACAGGCCAGCGGTGGGGCGGGTCCGGGAGCTGCCAGATACGGGCGGTGCCGTCCTCCGACGAGGAGATAAGCGTGCGCGAGTCGGGGCCGAAGGCGACGTGGGTGACGGGCGCCTGATGGCCGAGCAGGGCCAAGCGGGACTCGCTTGCGAGGTCCCAGAGGCCGACCGTGCGGTCGTCCGAAGCCGTGGCGAGGAAGTGATGGTCGGGTGAGTGGGTGAGGGCGCGGTAGATGCCGCCCTCGCGGGCGAGGATACGGGTCTGCAGCGACGGCAGCTCCCAGCGCCGCATGATGCCGCCGCGGTCGACGACGACGAGGTCGTGGTGGGTCGGGTTCGTGGCAGTCACGAAGACGAGGCCTTTGACGTCGAAGCGTTGGTCGGGTGGCGGGGTGAGCTGATAGAGGGTCTCGAGGGTGGGTGACCAGACCACGATGCGGCCGTCGGGTCCGCCGGCTGCGAGGTGGCCGTCGGGGGCGAAGGCGATGTGGTCGAAGGCTCCGTCGGACAGCACTCGTGGGGTTCGGGTCTGGAGATCGTAGACGAGCACACCCGAGCCGTCGGTGGCCGCTGCAATGCGCTTGGTGTCGGGTGCGCAGACGAGGTCTTTGAGCGCCGACGGTGAGGTCGCGAGCGTCGTGAGGGTGAGTGTGGCCGGGTCGAGTCGGCGCAGGGTCCCGTCGCCGCCCGCGGTGATGAGGCCACACGGGTTGACGTCGATGGCTTCGACCTCGCCGACGTGACCGGGGATGTCGTGGAGCAGGCTGCCGTCCTCGGACCATATCTTGATTTTCGAGTCTTGCCCGGCGCTCGCGAGGAGTGCACCAGGGATGAGTTCGGGGTCGCGTGGGAGGAAGACGGCGCGGTTGATCTGGCCGTCATGGCCGACCGTATCGATGAGGCGGCCGGTTGTGTGGTCCTTCAGGTCGATGAGGCGCAGCGTGCCGTCGTCGCTGCCGAGCACAGCCCAGTCGCTGGCGATGTTGGCCCACTCGAGGGGTGCTCCGCGACCAGGGTGGACGGTGGAGATCCCGCGGCCTTTTGCGGCCCACGCCAGGGTGAAGGCGGTCGGCCAGGGGGCGCTGTCGGAGAGCTCGGCGAGCGTGGTTGCGGCCGAGGTCGGGTCGGTGTTGAGGAGACTTCGGCTTTGTGTCAGCAGCAGGTCGTCGACGCGCCCCGTGAGGGCATGACGGGCGTCCTCGGCGGCGACATAGAAGCGGGTGGCGACGATGACACCGGTGACGAGTGTGAGGAAGAGGGCGAGGACGGCGACCGACAGGGCGCGGTTGCGGCGGGCGAAGCGGGCGAGCTGGTAGAGGGCGCTGGGTGGGCGGGCGCGAATAGGTTCGAAGGCGAGCACGCGGCGAAGGTCGTCAGCCATGGCGGCGGCCGTGGCGTAGCGGAGGTTGGGTTCCTTCTCGAGGGCCTTGCCGACGATGACCTCGAGGTCGCCTTTCAGGTGGCGGTCGACCTTGCCGAGTGGGATTGGTTTGGCCTCGCGGATCTGGGCGAAGGCCGAAAACACATCGAGGCCGTCGAGGTCGTAGGGCATGCGCCCGGTGAGGACTTCGTAGGCGACGACGCCGAGCGCGTAGACGTCGGTGTGGGGACCGATGTTGCCGCCGGCGATCTGTTCTGGGCTCATGAAGGCGGGGGTGCCGAGCAGCTCGCCGACGTTGGTGAGGGTCGTGACTGGCGTGTCGCCCGAGACGACGCGCGCGATGCCGAAGTCGAGGACCTTGGGGTTGTTGTCGGGCTCGACCAGGATGTTGGCGGGTTTGAGGTCGCGATGGACGATGCCGTTCTTGTGGGCATGGTCGACCGCGTCGGCGATGTCGGCCAGCAGTGCGATGCGGACGGGCAGTGTGAGGTCCGGGGCGACCTCGTTGAGGGGGCGGCCGTCGACGAGCTCCATGACGATGTAGGGCTCGGGGGTGTCGACGACGGCCTCGTAGATCTTGGCGATGCCCTTGTGTGAAAGGCGGGCCAGGACCTGGCCTTCGGCGGCGAATCGTTTCTTGAGCTTGTCGCTGCCGGAGTTGGGGCGCAGGAGCTTGATGGCAACCAGCCGATTGGGTTGGCGCTGGCGGGCGCGCAAGACCACGCCCATGCCGCCTTCGCCGAGCAAGCCCAAGAGCTCGTAGCGGCGGACGTCGATGCGGCGGGCGTAGTGCGCGAGCTCGCCCAGGCGGCGGCGGTCGATGACATCCGTGGTCGGGTGGTCGGGGAGGTCGTCGGGGTTGGTGGTCGACATGAGGCCGAGCAGCTCGGCCGGGTCGTTGGATGCAGCGGCGGGGTCGCGGTCTGGATCGGAGGCGTCGGGGTGGACGGAATGGACGGGGAGTGGTGCTGCGGCGAGCTCGAGGCCGGGGCCGCGGTCCGACACGAGCATGCCGGCGAGTTGGTCCGCGAGGGCCTGGTCCTGGTCGGTGCGTAGGCGTGCGACGAGCGCGTCTTGTTCTTCGGCGGGCAGGTCACACGCCTGGTCGAACAGGTCCATCAGGCGGCGATGGCGTGCGGCAGCGGTGGCGACGGGTGGTGTGGCCGGGCTGGGGTTGGCCGGGGTGGGAAGTGCTGGGTCGTCAGGCATTGCCGAGCTCGGCCGCGAGCCAGGCGCGGACCTTGCGCCAGTCGGACTCGACCGTGCGGAGCGAAACGCCGATGGCGGCGGCGACCTCGTCGTTGGTGAGGCCGGCGAAGACGCGCAGCTCGACGACACGGGCCTGACGTGGGTCGAGGCGGGCGAGCCGGGTCAAGGCGTCGTTCAGGACGACGAGGTCGACCTGTGGTCCCTGGTCGGCTTGTCCCGAGAGCGAGACGTGGAGCTGGCCGCCGCCGCGCTTGGCGGAGCCCTTCTTGCGGGCGTGGTCGACGAGGATTTGCCGCATGGCCGTGGCGGCGACCGCTAGCAGGTGGGCGCGGCTCTCGGGTGTGAAACGTCTGCCGCCGTCGTGTTCGGCCATGCGCAAGAAGGCCTCGTGCACCAGGGCCGTGGCCTGGAGCGTGTGGCCGGCGCGGCCGCGAAGGTACTTTTCGGCGAGCGCGCGCAGGTGGTCGTAGACGCGCTCCAGGGTGGCCTCGAGGGGTGGGCCTTCGGTTCTGGTGGGGTCTGGCGGGTCGGCGCTCACGAGGAGGGAGTGTATACGGTGGCCATGGTGCGTGTCATGTTCCGCTGGCCGGGCGCATTGGTTTGGGAGGGTGTGTGAGGACGGTGAGGAGGCTTGGGCAGCTGCTGCGTTGGCTCGGGCCCTGGAGTGATCCGAGGTCGGTCCCAGGCTCTCGTGGGCGGGGTGATGGCGGGCGGGTGCTGTTGATTCCCGGCATGCATTTTGGCGGAGTCAATGACCCGCGCTTCGTGCGCTTCGGGGGGATTCTGAGGGCGGCCGGTGCGACGGTGACGGCCGCAGATGTCGTGGGGCTGCGTGAGCTGAGGCTGTCGCCCGGGATGTTCGCGGATGGCGAGCGGGCGCTGTTTGAGGCGAGCCGCGACGGGCCGGTTGGGCTCATGAGTGTGTCGTTCGGGTCGATCGTCGCGCTGCACCTGGCGGCGCATTTCCCCGAGCGCGTGCGGCGGCTGGTCGTATTCGGCGGCTATCGGGACCTCGAGACGGCGCTTGGCTACGCGCTGGGTGGGCCGACTGTGAGCTGCGATGAGGGGCCGGGTCACGGTCAGCCCCATCACGAACGCCAGGTGCGGGACCCGCTGAACGCGCCGGCGGTGTTCATCCAGTTGGTCGATTGGGTCAATGAGCTCTTGCCTGAGGGGCAGCGCGAGGCGTTCGTGCAAACATGCCGGCAGTTCTGCGCGGAGACCTGGTCTACGGGCGCCGGCGGGGCGGCGGATGACAAGCACGACGGGCGGCACCTGCGGGTGGGGGCGAGGTTGGCCGAGTCGCTGGAGGGTGACGCGAGGGCGTTGTTCAGGGTCGCGTGTCGGCTGGATGGCGACGCGTATGGCGTGGCGATGGGGGCGCTGGCGCGGTCACGCGAGCGGTTTCGTTTCCTTGACCCGGAGCCGCTTCTCGGGCGGATTCGATGCGAGGTGGAGTGCGTGCATGGCCGCGATGACGACGTGATCCCGTTTACGGAGAGCGAGGCGCTGGCGGAAACGATCACCCGCCTTGGAGGGCGGGCGACGTCGCATATCACCGGGCTCTACGGGCATACCGGTGCACGAGCCGGTCCGTCGTTACGCGCCGTGCGCGAGCTGGCGCGAGAGGGCGCTGCGATGGTTGCCGTCTTACGTGTGCTGGAGCGGCTCGTGTCACGGGGGTGAGGAGGGGAGCCGAGCGACGGCGAAAGGGACGGGGCGCCCGATGTTCGGATGCTGGCCGACACTCGGGCGACCGAGGTTCAGAACTTGCTGAAGCGCACCGTCTCGCGCAGGGCCGTCTGGTCCGAGTACTCGATGTTGCGGAAGATAACGCTGTCGCCACCTTCCTTGATGTCGAGGTCGTCGAGCGCGTCTTCGAGATTGGCGATGAGGCTGCGCACGTCACTTGCGGCGCCGACAAAGTCGCCCGGCTTCTCGGACCTGGGGTGGAGGCGGAAGTGGTATTGCCCATACTTCTGTTCGACATCGAGCTTGTAGATAGCCACGTTTTCCTCGTTCTGGTGCTGGGCGTCCCCGGGTTGGCACTTGCCGTATCGCCCGGTGACCGGAGTCGCAGCATAACCACGGTCGTGTTGTCGCACCAGAGCAGGTCCGTTGGCTGAAGTGGCTGGGATAGCCGCGGTCGCGGCGGTCTCCGACCGTGACGTTTACTTTGGCGAGCGCCCGGGTCATAAGGCGCGCGGCCGACAGGCGGCCATCGAAATGGGAAGCGACTCTTCGCCGCCGCAGGCGATTGCCGATGAGCTGGCTTCCGAACGACATAGAGGTTCACCCATGCGACTCACGCTTACCTACGGTTTCGTCGTCTCTTCTCTCGCTCTCGGGGCCTGTGGCGGCGGTGGCGCTAGCGGCAAGGCCAACAAGGAAGATCTCGCCAAGGCGGTGATCGAGGCCCTCACCAAGAAGGACAAGGCCGCGTTCTCGGGCCTCTACGTCGGCATCGACACGGTCATGTCGGCTTGCCCCGACATGTCCGCGATGAAGGACAAGCTGACCGAGCGCTTCGCCAAGAACCTGGCCGAGGCGGCCACGGGCTTCGACACCTGCGCCGGCCTCGACTGGAGCAAGGCCAAGCCGCTCGAGACCAAGGGTGGCGATCTGCGCGATCCGGACAAGCAGTGCCCGAGTGTCACCCGCGTGCGCGACATCGAAGTCGTTGCCGAGATCGACGGCAAGAAGGTCACGATCCAGCTCGACGACCCGATCAAGGTCAAGGACGGCTTCTTCCTGAACGACCGTTTCGAGTGTGAAGTCGAAGGCGCCGCGGCAGCCGCTGCACCGACTGAGCCGACCCCCGAGCCCGCCAAGGAAGCCGCTCCCGAGCCCGCCAAGGAGGCCGCTGCCGCCCCCGCCGAGCCGGCCGGTGGCGCCGAGAAGCCCGCTGGCGATAGCGTTGGCAATGCGTCCTGCGACAAGTTCATCGCCAGCTTCGAGAAGTGCATCGCGGCGCTCCCCGAGGCGGCCCGTGGACCGGCGGCCGACAGCATCAAGCAGATGCGTGATAGCTGGAGCCAGGTCCCCGACAAGTCGATGCTGACCGGCGCGTGTGACCAGGCCCTCTCGAGCATGAAGCAGAGCATGGGCTCGATGTGCCCGGGCGTCTTCGAGTGAGATTCGCTGTCTGCCAGTAGCCCTGGCGGTAGCAAAAGCAAAAGCCCGGGGGCCTTTCGGTCCTCGGGCTTTCGCGTTTCAGCGGCCAAGAGATCTGGTGTCAGTCGGCGCGCTTCGAGTCGGTCTGCGTGAGCGACGGGAGGGGCTCCATGACCGGCTGCAGCTCGACGGTCTCGTCCTTGTAGACCTCGATGTAGCGCCACCAGCGGTCGTAGCCGGGCTTTTCGAAACGGAAGAGGTAACGCTTGCCCGTGGAGAGGGTCATGACGTCGAGCGGGGTGGTGCCGATGAGCTGCTCGTCCATGTAGACCTGGACGCCTTCGGCCGGGTCGGTCTTGATGGCGACGCGCCCCTCGTACACGTAGGGGGCGAGCGCATGGGTGACGACCTGGGGGCCGGAGCCGGCGACGACTTCGAGCGTCTGGGTCCAGGGGTGGAAGTGGTCGCGGCTGGCCGACACGGTGTAGCGGCCGGGCAGGAGGCGGACCTCATTGACCGGGGCGTTGGCGACCGGCACGCCGTCGATGAAGACGTCGATGGCGTCGGGCATGACCTCGAAGCGATAGGCCACCGGCGTCTTGCCGCTCGCCGCGAGAGCCACGAAGGCCGCGTCGACGAGGCGTGAGACCTCGGCCGCATCCTTGCTGCCCTTTTCGCGGTGCATGAAGGCCTGACCGTAGAGCGTCACCTTCTGCCATAGCTTCAGGTTATTGCTGGCGTGGACCAGGTTGAAGAGCAGGTTCTGGCTCATGCCCTTGGAAGGGATAGCCCGCTCGAGGAGGTCGAGGGCCTCGCGGTAACGCTGGCTCTTGAGCGCGCGAACACCGCCGGCATACCAACGCTCTGCGCGCAGCTGCACGGCGTCGAGGCCGCGCCGTTGCTGGACCTCGACCTCTTGGGACCGAGCGCTGGACGCAGGCAAGACGACTCCACCGAGGCTGCCGATGAGCCCCGCGACCAACCACGCTTTCATAAATCCCCCTACTGGAGCCGGTAGACCGTGAAGGTCGTCCGGGTGACGCTGGAGTCCCCCTCGCGCGCGACGACGGTGATGTCATTCTTCCCGAGCTCGAGTGGAATCGAGGTGGAAAAGCCCAGCTCGACGTTGCCGCCGCTCGCGTCCGCAGACCTGGGAGACCCAGGTGTGTCGCGGCCGCCGGCGCCGTCGCCAGAGAGGAAGAAGACCTTGTCGCGTTCTCGGAAGATGTAGATGAGGCGACGCTTCGAACCAGTACCGGAGAAGCGCGCTACACCTTCCAACGGCAGATCGGTCTCGGAGATGAAGGACGGAATGGAGGGCAGGGTTACGATGGGTGGTCGGAACTGGAGCGTGGCGGAGACCCCGTCGCGGGTGACGCCGCCGGACTCGGCGACACGCACCCGGTCAAGCGGCACCCAGCCAACGCGGCTGGTGCCTTTGTCGAGGCCTGGGCGGTGGTCGTCGAAGCGCAGCGCGAGCCAGTCACCCGCCTGGCCGGCGACCTCGAGCACGGCGGCCGGCTGGGCCTCGCCGATGGGGGCCGCGTCGCGACTCGCTCCGGCATGCAGCGGCATGGCGACGTTGGGGAAGGCTGCGAGCCCGCTGCGGGCCTTTCTGGCTGGCATCTCGTTGGGGAAGATGGGCAGCTCGACCGAGCGGGTGCCGGTGCCGCCGCCGGTCGCAGTGTCGACGACTTCGAGGCCGAGCTCGACGAGGCGCGCCTTCATCGGGGCCTTCACCTCGAGCTCGAAGCGTGCCCGCCGCGACTCGCCCGCGGCCATCGGACCGAGCTCCTGGCGGCCGTGGTGGAGAAAGATGTCCGGACCTGACTCGTTGCGCAGGGTCGCGAGGACCGAGCCGGCCTCGCCCTCGCCGACGTTGGTGACCCAGACATCGACGAAGAGTCGCTCGCCGCGCTGGATGAGGCCGTCGCCGTTGCCGGTCGATTCGGGAGTGACGTCGTCGACCTGAACGCTGTGGGCGAACGCGGGCCGGGCGCGCGGGACCAGGGCCACGAGCTGGGAGGCGCTCGGAGTCAGAACTTCGCCGTCCGCGTAGAGGCGAGCGATGACACGGTCGCCGACGCGTGAGGCGCCCGCTGGCGGCGTGAGGTGCAGCGTGCGGACGACCTTCTGCCCAGGTTCGAGCAGGCCAAAGGCGACCTCCCGCCCGTTGACGCCGGGGATGGTCGACTCCAGTTCTATATGGAGGCGAGCGAGCGGGCGCTTGCTGGTGTTCTTGAGGGTGAGGTCGAGCTTTGTGGTCTTACCCGCCTCGAGCGTCACCTCGCCCATGGTGCCGGCTTCCTGGCCAGAAAACGCCATGGTCAGGTCGAGTGCCCCCTTGCCAGCGTTGGGGATACGATTGCCGCTGCGCCAGTCGACTTCGAGCGGCCGCAAAGCCTCTTGCAGGCGGGTGTCCTCGTCCTGTTGGCGGCGCGGAAAGAAGGAAGCGAGCTGGACGAGGGCCTGCTTACGATCGGCCGACGGAGCTGCCAGCAGCATGTCACGTGCGAGCTTCACGGCCCCGTCCATGGCGCGATGCTGCCCGCGACGCTGGCGATTGGTGGGCGTGCGTGAGTCTTCGAGGAGGCGCAGCGTGATGCTGGGTTTGTCCTCGCGGGTGCGCTCCGACGAGAGGTGGGCGCTGAGCGAGCTCTCGCCGCCCATGGTCTCGGGGACCGGGCGCAGGTCGATGCGGCCGTCGAACGCCTCGGGTTTGGTGCGGATTTCGGGGATGCGCAGCGCAACCAGGTCGATGTCGGGCACGATGCCGACGCCCTGGATGGAGACATCGCCGGGTGTCAGGTACTGCGCGACCGTCAGCTTGAGCGCCGCCTCGTCGATACGATAGATGACCTGGACCGAGCCCTTCCCAAAGGTGCGTTGCCCGATGGTGAGGGCGCGGTCGTTGCGCTTCAGGGCGCCCGCGACGATCTCGGAGGCCGACGCCGACTGGCGGTTGACGAGCACCACAAGCGGCAGGTTCGGGCGGGTGTCGGTGAGCGTCGCATGGCTCTCGTCGCGCTCACGGCCGGCGTCGCGCACCGTGGTGACGATGGTGCCCGCCTGGAGGAAGGCATCGGAGACCTTGATGGCCTTATCCAGCAGACCACCGGGGTTGTCGCGCAGGTCGAGGACGAGGCCCTTGAGCCCGCCGGGGCTGCGTTCGAGGCGCTCGAGCGAGGCGAAGAGATCCTGGTCGGTGGTCTCCTGGAAGGATCGGATGTGCACCCAGCCGATCCCGTCGCCGAGACTCTCCTCTTCAACCGACGGCAACTGGATTTCGCGGCGCACGAGCTTGAACGGGCGGGCGTCTTTGGAAGTCGGGGCTGCGCGGGTGATCCAGAGGGTGACCTCGGACCCGGGCTCACCGCGCAGCAGGTTGACGGCTTCGTCGAGCGTCATGCCGATGGTGGATTCGCCGCCGATCTGAACGATGCGGTCGTCGATCTCGAGCCCGGCTTCGGATGCGGGTGTGTCGCGCATGACCTGCTGGATGACGAGGTGGCCGTCGACCTCGCCCACCGAGATCCCGAGCCCGCCAAAGCGCCCCTTCTGGGAGAGCTGGAGCTCGCGGTAGACGCGTGGGGACAAGAGCACGCTGTGTGGGTCGAGGGTCGACAAGAGCCCGTTGACGGCGGCGTACTCGAGCGCCTCGAGGTCGACCTGGGGAGGTAGGTGGCGCTCGAGAAACTCGAATATCTCCATGAGCTTCCAGTTGAGCTCGTAGAGGTCGTCGACCTTCTCCAGGTTGAACTCACGTGTGAGCTCGCCCACGGTCACGAGGGCGACGCGCGGCAGGACACGCGGGTCGGAGTCAGCGGTGCCTGCCTCGGGCGGGTCGACGGCGAGGCGGACTTCAGGGACTTCGGCCTGGACCCGCTGCAGCGCGGCGATGGCCATGCGCCGGGGTGAGATCCGCTCGGGCGCGACGTAGTGGGCGCGGACGTGCCCGACGACACGCGCGAGCATGCGGGCTTTGGCGAGATCGTAGAGTCCGGAGCGATCGGTCTTGGCGTGGGCCCCCGGCGCCGCCTCGGGGAAGCGCCAGATGACGGCGAGCACGAGTGCGCCGAGCAGCGACACCAGGGCGAGGCGTTTGCGGATGGGGGAGCGGGTCAACATCAACATCAACATGGGGCTCGGTCGATCTCACGCTTGGCAGGTCGGCGCCCCGGACTGGGCGCGGCCGCGAAGAGCGCGGACCCTACCATGTCGCCATAGCCCGACGAAATGCCCAGACGGTCATGGAACGGTCATGGAACGTTCATGGCGAAGCTCGAGCCGGGCGTTGAAATGACGGCGGTTTCACCAAACCGTGACCGCAGATCCCCGGGCGATTGTCATGATTGTGTCATATTACGAATCGCACCTCGCGCTTTTCTGGTCGTGACGCGCCAACGGCGCTACCGTGCTCGCCGTGGATAGACCCGCACCCTGCTCCATCGTCGAAACCGGCCGCTCGCAAGCGGCTCCAGCGGCATTTGCCGCCGCCCCGGACAAGGTGATGGCGCCCCTGGTCTACCTGGTCACCTTGATCACAACCGTCTTGATGGCGGGCTCACCAGCTATCGCCCAGCCGGCCGGGGTTCCTGCCGACGCCGTTGAACCACCGTCAGAGGACGCGGCCCTTTCGGGCCCCCCACCCTTTGTCGAGTCGCACCCGCTCCTGGCCGAAATCCGAGCCTTGCTGACCGAGCGTAAAGCCTCGAAACGGTCGCTCGAAGCCGGGTTGTCGGTGATCGAGGACTGGCTGAGGACACGGTCGGGCCGCTCGACAGCGGGTGACCCGCTGGCCCAGCCCACGGCGGAGTGGCTACGCGCGCGCCTCCTCACGGTGCTCGGCCGGGCCGAGGCGAGGACCGCCTGGGAAGCGCTCGCCACCACGCCGGGTGCGTTCTCGGACGACGCCCGTTCCGTCCTGGCGGAGCTCGATCGGAAGGCCAGACGACCCGCCGGCGCGGCGCACTGGTTGCTCACGCGTTCCCCATCGAGCCCGGACTTCCTGGGTGGGGTCAAAGACGCGGCCCGCGACCTGCAGAAGCTGAACCAACAAGGGCGGGCGATCGAGCTCCTCGAGGCCGCTTTGCTCCAAGGGATGAGCCGCTCGACGCGGGTCGAGCTCGTGTTGCTCCTGGCGACGTTGCACGAACAGGCCGGTCAGGAGGCGCGTGGAGTCGAGCTGCTCGAGCAGGCCTACTGGCAGGGAGACCCGCCAGAGCCCCGTGTGGTGCGGGCCTTGACGGCGATGGGGCGCGCGCCCAACGCCGAAGATGAGTTGTTCCGGCGGGCTCTGCACGCCTCACGAACCGAGTGCCAGAAGCTGTTGAAGGGACCGAAAAAACCGGGCTTCGTGGCAGCGATCGCGTTGGCGCTCGCCCGGCGCTGGCAAGACGACGACGCAGCGAAGGCGCTGGCCGAACTGGCGCCGCTCAGCGCTCCATCGGACGGCGAGGACGTAAAGGGCGTCGAGCATGAGCACTATGAGATGGCGGAGGTACGCCCGAAGGCGACGAGAACCTCCAGAGCGCGCCGAGCTGGGGCAAAGCAGAAAGCGGCCCGAGCAGCAAAGCGTGAGGCCGACGCCGGCCCGCAACTGGCGCTCGCGCGGGGCATGCTCTTGCGCAAGCTCGACCGCGACAAGGAGGCCATCGAGGCGTTCCTCTTCGCGCACAAACACTTTCCCGACCACCCGCTGACGGCCTTCGCCCGGGACAACGCCGCGACGCTCCTGCGTGCGATGGGGCGCCCAGCCGAAGCGACGCCGCTGGATGAGGCCATCCTCGAGCGGGCGATGCCGGGCGAGCTGCACCGGTCAGCGCTTTGGCGACTCGGGTTCGGGGCGATCCTCGAAGGTCGGGGAACCCTGGCAGAGACGTATCTGGCCGAGCTCGAGCGGCGCCACGGGGGCGAGCCCGATCGGCACACCTTCTCCTGGTTCGAACGCGCCCGTTATTGGCGCGGTCGGGCGGCCGAGCTGGCGCGTGATGGCGACACCGCCAAGACCTATTGGCGGTCGCTGGTCCAACGGTTCCCAGCGGGTTGGTACGCGCTCCTGGCACGGACGCGGCTTGGCCTCGAGCTGCCGCGGCCCGGCAACGGCGCGCCTTCGGATGCCTTCGACGTCCAGGGTTGGGATGTGCCACGCGACGACCCGATGGCGACGTCGCTGGCGCTCTACCGGCTCGGCGAAGAAGCGCTCGCGCTGGACCACTTTCGCGCGCTACACGACAACGGCCAGCTCCCAGGAAACGGGCGTAAGCTCCTGTCAGAGCTGCTTGATCTGGCGGGCGATTCACGGACCGCCGGGCGCGTCCTGAAACACGCGTCGATCCCCCCGACAATGCCCGGTGACGACCCGGACGTCGCCTACTTCGACTGGTTTCCGCTGCGCTTCGAAGAGGCGCTCGGCAACGCCGCCGAGCAGAACCGCCTGCCGAGCTCGCTGCTCGCGGGCCTGGTCTCGGTGGAGACCCGGTTCTCGGCCGACGTGAAGAGCCACGCCGGGGCCATCGGCGCGGCCCAGCTGCTCCCGACGACCGGCACCGCCGTCGGTCGCAAGGTCTACGGCAAGGGCTTCCACTCACGCGACCTGATGGACCCGGACGTGAACCTGGCGGTCGCGGCGCGGTATCTCTCGGACCTGCTCGATCGATTCAAGGGCCACCCTGCCCTCGCGGTCGCCGCCTACAATGCCGGCCCGGCACCCGTGAAGAAGTGGCTCGAGGCGCGCGGCACGCTGGAGCTCGACGCCTTCGTCGAGACCATCCCGTTCGAGCAGGCCCGGCGCTATGTCATGCGGGTCTTGTCCGATGCGGAGATCTACCGCCGCCTCTACGGGCTCGATGGGCGTCCCGTTTCCCTTCCGCTGCGCCTCGACCGGGCGGCCAAACGATGAGCGACGACGCCGATCGCGACCAACCTCGGGTCCTCGTCTTCGACGACGACCTCGTCCACCATCCAGACTTTCTCGATGGCTTGCCTGTCGAGCTCATCTACCGCCCCGACGCCGACCGCTGCCTCGAAGACGTCGCGACCCACAACCCCGACCTCGTCCTCATGGACTTCTCGATGCGCGCGGCGCTCAACGGCTTGCAAGCCGTCGAGAGACTTCGCTCGGTCCACCCGGTCGGCGGCCTGAAGATCGTCGGGATCTCGTCGGACTCACGCATGAATCGGCTGATGCTCGAAGCGGGGGCCGACGACGCCGTCGTCAAGGGCGCCCTGCCCGAGCGCTTCCGCGAGCTGCTCTACCTGCTGCAAAGGCCGTAGATGCCGCCCTGGAGAACCAATCGTCAGCGCGGCGCGACGTAATACCGCAGCGCTTCGATGGCCTCAGGGGCTTCACGCGCAAAGGTCACGGTCGCGCGAGTGCGTTGATCGAGACCGACCGAGTCGGCCAGCGTCCGCACCGTCTCGGGCCAGCCGTCCCCGACCAGGATCGTCTGGCGGAACGGCGCGTCGGGCTCGAGCCCCCAGCTCCAGACCTGGGTCAAGAGCGCCACCGCGTGCAGGTCGCCGTGCAGCAGGATGACCGCTGACGCCAATTCCAGAACCCGCTCGAGGGCTTGCAGCGAGGTCGGCCGCTCCTCGATGAGAACACCTGGCACATCGAGGCGCCCCATCGCCGTCCCGGAGACGGCCGACGGCGCCTGTGCTGCCACCGCAATGACCGGGGCGTCCACCTGGCGGGCCGCGCGAGCCGCAGCGTGGGCGACCAATCCTTGTCCGTGCACGACGAGCCCATATCCCTGACGACCCGCCAGATTGCCGAGCGCGCCGGCGAGCTCGGCCAGACGCGGCGAACGCGCGGTCTCGGTCCGCGCGGGCCCGAGCACGGCGATGGCCGAACGCCCAGACAGCCAAGCGGCGACGCTCGACGTGTCTTGATGGCTTGGGTCTCGTGAGTCTCCGGACAATGCGCCTCGCAACTACAAGTGGGACGAGTGGGACAACAGGATTCAGGGATCTAGCAGGATTTCGTGGGCTTCGAACGCGGCCGGTTCCCGACGGCGGACAGCGGGGGCGTTCGGCACGAGGGGCGACCCGTTTGGCGGCCACCTGGTCGGGACAAGGCCCACCCAAGCGGTCGCACGTTGCGTCGGGGGCAGGCTCGTTGTCAAGCAAGCCAACGCCGTGGTAACCGGCACGACTGTGTCGAGCCATCTGCCCACCGCCCTTATGCCAGCTCGGCGTCGAGCGGTTGTCGAGCGCCTTCGCGAGGCCTCACGACGGGCCGTGGCACGTGTCCTGGCGCCCTGGCTCATGGCTGCGTCAATCGCCGTCGTCCTCGCCGCGGGCTGCCAGGACCCGAACCGCATGTTCACAGGTGTGTGGCAGGCGGAATCCCCTATCGGCAACGAGGACTGGGCGCTCGGCCGCCCCGAGCTCTCCATCGGTCACTTCGGAACCGAGCTCACCGGCGTCGTGCGGTTCCTCGACGACGAAGGGGTTCCCCAGCGCGAGTGCGAATGCGCGTTCATCGAACACCAGCGACTGGACCTCAACACCGCAACCTTTCAGGCCTTCACCGACCAGTGCGACGGCTCGCGCTGGATCTGGAACCTGGTTTTGTCTGGCGAAGACGACGAGGACTCGTACCTGACGGGCACCGTGACCCAGGCTGACGGCCCGTACTTCGTCGAGTTCGAGGCGCGTCTCATCGACCGTTTCGTCCCTGACGACCTGCGCAAGTGCGAACCGGAATGAAGGTCGCACCACTGGCCCTCGCCGCCCTCACCCTCGCCCCGATCCTGGCCCTTCTCACGAGCTCACCGGCCCTCGCCGCCCCGCCCGAGCTCACCTGGAAGGTCCTGCAGGTCGGCGTCCTCCCCATCGTCCATGTGAGCGTCACAGGCGAAGACCTCTTCGCCGAGCGCCCCGAGACCTCACGCCTCCGCGCCACGGCCGCCCGCTGGCACAAGGGGCTCGAGCAGGTCCTCGAAGGGCGCGACCAGGTGAAGATCTCGGTCCTCGCCGAGCTGAAAGCCCGACTCAAACGCGCCGGCGACTTCGTGCGCACAGCCGAGCTCGCCGAGGAACGCTACGCCATGGGACTCGAGCGGTGGCGCGCCCTGAACGCCGCCGAGGCCCTGACCCAGCTCGACCGCGCCCGCCAGCTCCACCTCGAAGCCTTCACCGACATCCTCGACCCGCGCACCATCGCCGACGTCGAGCTGCACCGCGCCCTCACGCTGCTCGACCTCGGCCAGCAGGCCCAGGCCTACCTCGCCTTCGCCCAGATGCTTGTCCGCGACCCGGCGCGCCGCTTCGAACGCGGCTATTACGGCGCCGAGATCGAGACGGCCATGGTCAACGCACGCCGCGAGATCACCGAGGCCCCCGACCCCATCGCGCTGCTCTGGCCAACCGACCGCCTCCTCGCCCTGGGCCGCCGCCTCGCCCTCGACGTGTTCGCCGTCGGCGTCATCACGGGCGAAGGCGCCAATGCCGCCATCACCATCGCGTTCTTCGACGTGCGCGTCGGGGGCTTCGCCCTTCGCGAACGTTTCCCGCTCAGCGACGAGCCCTTCCTCGGGGACGACCTCGACCGCCTCGTCTCCGCCTGGCACACCTGCGCCCTCGAAGCCCCCCAGAAGTTCGTTCGCCCACGCGACGCCAGCCGCTGGTTCGTCGAGTTCGGCTACACCCACTTCGCCTGGATTCAACACCGCCGCACCCGCGACATCCTTCACGGACCGGCCTTCCAGCTCGGCGTGACCTACCTCCCGACGCCCGGCCTCGAAGTCTGGGCCAAGACCTCCCAGCGCGTCACGCTCACCGACAGTAGAGGTGACCTCCTCGACGTGTTCACGACGAGCCACCTCGGGCTCGGGGTCGGCCTCACGGTGGGCGACGATATCTGGCACTTCTCGGTGCGCTCGGGGCTCGAAGTCGCCCTGTCGCTGGCCGGGATCACCATGACGACCGACGCCGACTGCAAGTTCTTCGGCCCGGAAAGCGACCGCTGCGGCAGCCTCTTTCGCGCCGATAGCCCGGCCATCTGGCTTGGCCTCGACTTCTCGATGAGCGTGCGCGTCGCGCCCTCGCGATCGTGGCACATCGGCCTGACTGCCGGCGCCACAAGCTACGCCCTGTCGGAGTCGATCGTGGGCGAGCTCAATTTTCCACTTTACGGAACCTTCGGCTTCGGTCTTCCGTTCTGACCGATCCTCAGCCAACCCACTTGGAGGCACCATGCGTCGTCGTTTTATGAACCTGTCACGCCATCTCGCCCTGGTCGCGATGCTCGGCACGCCGCTGGCGGCCTGCGGCAAGAAGGACCCCGAGCCCGTCGCACCGCTCGCCGACGTGCAGGTGAGTCCCCAGGCCCAGGCCGGTGACATCGCCCCGAAGGCCGAAGAGAAGGTCGCCGAGGCCGCCGCTCCGGATGCAACTGCCCCCGCCGAGCCGACCCCGGCCGCTGACCCGCTGCCCGCGGGCGCCCCTCCGGACCGCGCGGCGCTGGTCACCTCGTCGGTCGCGACCCTGCCGGACGGCATCGTGGCGCTGGCCGGCACGTCGAACTTCGGCGAGCTCTTCAATACCTTCGCGACCCAGGTCGGCAAGCTCGAGGGAACCCAACTCCCGCCGGACGCGCTGCAGGGCTTCCTCAAGGGCGCCAAGGACCAGGTCGGCTTCGACCTGAGCTGGCTCGACACCGACAAGCCGCTGCGCTTCGCCATCCCCGACCCGAAGAAGCACGAGAACGGCTTCATCATGGTCTTCGCCGTCAAGGCGGACACGAAGCTCGAGCCGACGCTGTTCGCGGGTGCCACGGCGGGTGCTGACGGCCACTGGGCGAAGATCCCGTTCCAGGGCCGCGACTTCTACATCGACCTCGTCGAGGGCCACCTGCTCATCACCTCGGACGGGGCTTTCGCCAAGCAGTACGAGGGCTTCATCAAGGAGCTCACGGCCTGGGTGCCGAGCTCGCCGCTCGTCCTCGACACCAGCGTCGAGAACCTGCGCAAGACCTTCGCCGCCGAGCTCGCCCAGGGCAAGGAGATGGCCGAGATGATCGCGGGCATGGCCAGCGACGCCGAGAACCCTGGCCAGTCGGCCCAGATCAAAGAGATGGCCGACATGGGCTTCGCGCTCGTCGAGGGTCTCAACCGCATGGGTTTTGCGCTCGACTTCTCGGGCGACTTCCCGCGGATCGGCATCACCATGACGGGCACCCCGGAGAGCCCGCTGGGCAAGTTCGCGGCGACCACCAAGGACCGCAAAGCCTCATTCGCCAAGGCCGCCCCGGCCGAGGCCTGGATGGTCTTTGGCTACGATGTCCCAGGCACGGGCTACTTCACCAACTTCGACAGCATCGTCGACCAGCTGAGCGCGCAGGAAGGCAACCCCATCGCGCCGAACTTCACCGACGCCGAGAAGACCGAGCTGAAGGGCAAGCTGCAGAAGCTCCTCGAGTACCAGGGCAGCCAGAGCGTGTCCTGGATCAAGCAGGAGGGCAGCCTGCCCTTCATCTTCGAAGGCCTCGCGGACTCGACCGACGGCGCGGCGCTGCTGGCCGGGCTGCTCGACGCGGGCGACTATATCTTCAAGAAGATGTGGACCCAGGTCCGTAAGCAGGTCCTCGCCTCCGGTGCGCCCGCCGACCAGGCCCCCGAGACCATGACCTTCAAGGACTTCGCGGCCTTCTTCACCCGCAACGCCGGCGCCATGGGCATCAGCCTCGCCGCGACCGACGCGACCTCGCCCAAGGGCGCCAAGTCCGTCGGCCTCGAGGTCAACGTCGACTGGAAGCGCCTGCCCATGAAGGAAGAGGGCAAGATCGTCGCCGACCTGCTCGGCGAAAAGATCGGCATCGGCCTGTCCGGCCACGAGAAGTTCTTCGCCGCTGCCGTCGGCCCCGACGCGGCCAAACGCGCGGGTGAGGTCATCGACCGCGGCGTGCCGGAGAACACCGACCCGTGGCTGACCGAGGTCAGCGAGAGCACGTTCTTCGTGCTCCTGCGGCCGGCCCGGATGCTCAAGGTGCTTGCGACCCACGTGCCCGACCTGGCCGAGAAGAAAGCGATGATCGACACGCTCACCGACGACCCGTTCGTCATCACCGGCAAGAGCGACGGCACGACCCTCTCGTTCGAGATTGTCATGTCCGCCAAGCACATCGAGGCGCTCTCGCTCCTGAAGTGAGCCGCGTGCGATGAGGCCGAAGGCCTGATAGCCAGCATCCAAGAGCCCCGCAGCCCTGACGAATCAGGATCACTGCGGGGCTTTTCCTTTTTGGAATCAGGTATTCCAATGCACGCCCTCACGACTCCGGGCTGGAGCCAGGTCGCTCGCTCGCGTATCTTCCGACCCATGAGTCAGAACCCAACGCTCGTCCATGCCCTCCGCGTCACCGCCCTCCGCCTCGAGTCCGAAGCGACCCCCTACCGCTGGACCCACCAGGGCCAGTGCAACTGCGGCCACCTCGCCCAGACCCTGACCGAGCTCTCGCCACACTCCATCCACGCAGCCGGCCTCGAGCGGCCCGGCGACTGGAGCGAACACGTCCGCGACTACTGCCCGACCTCAGGGCTGGCCATCGACCACATCCTGGCGCTCATGTTCGACGCTGGCTTGTCGAGCGACGACCTCGCCCACCTCGAGCGCCTGTCCGACGGGCGCAACCTCGCCGCCCTGCCTACGTCGGACCGCCTGTTGGACTATCGCGACCGGCACGACGTCGTGCGTTACCTGCGCCTGTGGGCCGACCGCCTGGAGCGCTGACCTCACCTCGAGAACCCGACCTGATCGCTCGATTTCCAAGCCGAATCGCGGCCTTGGGAATCGCCGGCAGCCGGATACGGTTGGCGTGGACCGCTGCCGCGAGTCCGGCTATGGTCCGCGCCCCGCTTGGGGCACGCGCCTGTTGGTGCGCGTAGGCTGTGAAGGTCGGAGGCACGATGACGGCGCAGACGAAGAAGTGGCTCCGGTTCTGGGCGGTGTTCGCGTTCTGGTTGGTCGGCGACCTGTGGTCCAAACACTGGGCTGACGTGTCGCTAGCGACCCCGCGCCACCCGCTACCGGTCATCATCACCGAGGCCGAGGCGACAAAGCCGCTTGGCCAGATTCTGACCGACCGCTTCGGCTTCACCGAGACCGAGCTGCCCGGCGTGCTCTTGCGTATGCAGAAGCTCCAGCCCGCAGCCGAGTGGGCCGTCACCGACACACCCTTTGCCGACGCCTCGCCGGCAGGCCGTGCGCGTTCGTTGTGGGTCTTCTGGCGCGACGACCGGACCTTGCCGCCGCGCCGCTTCGACCTTTCGGACGGAACCCTCACCCGCGAGTGGCTCACCCTGGCCCACCCCGACAAAGACCCCGCCGCCATCAAGGCGCTGCAGACCGAGGCGCTCGGCACCATCACCTTTGGCGACTGGTTCCACGAGGTCTTCCGTAAGCTCGACAGTGACGACGTCGCCTCCCTCTTCGCCGACAAGCGGGTCCATCCGATGGCACCGGCCGAGGCCGCGATGACCCCGCAATCCGCGGTGGCCGTGGGCGAGACCTACCTCGTGCTCGAGCGCCAGGTCGACGTCATGGGCGACTGGTTCAAGTTCACCTACGCCGAGAACCCAGGTGCAGCCTTCGGCTTCCTGAAGGGCCTCTCGGCCGATGCGCGCTACTGGGTCTTCTTCATCCTGACCCTGATAGCGTTCGTCGTCATCGGCTCCATCGTCGCCAAGCTCCCCGCCCAGAGCTGGCTCGTCCTCACCTGCTTCGCCGGGATCCTGGCGGGTGCCGCCGGCAACTTCATCGACCGCCTGCGCTACAACTACGTCATCGACTTCATCGATATGGACCTCGGCTTCATGCACTGGCCGACCTACAACGTGGCCGACATCGCCATCGCCGTCAGCGTCGTGCTCCTGCTCATCGATCTGACGTTCAACAAGCAGAGTGTCCTCGCCCAGAAGAAGCCCGAATCCAAGGCCCAGACCACGGACGCCGCCAAGGCCAAGGGCTGACGCCATGGGGCTGTGGGTCGTCGTACTCCTGGCCGTCGTCCAGGGGGTGGCCGAGTTCCTGCCGATCTCGTCATCGGGCCACCTGCGCATCTTCCAGGAGGTCCTTGGCCTCGAAGACGCCCAGACGCTCTTTGACCTGATGCTGCACGTCGGCACCCTGGTCGCCGTCGTATGGGTCTATCGTGAGCGCGTTGGCAAGGTCCTCGCCGGCGCCTGGCGCGCCGTCGCAAAACGCGAAGGCCGCACGCTGTCAGAGTTCTGGGGCGCGGACGCCGACTTCCGCCTCTTCATCTTCGTGGGGCTCGCCACCCTCCCGACAGGCATCATCGCCATTCTCGTCGGCCCGCTGCTCGAGGGCTGGGCCGGCTCGCTCGCCTTCGTCGGCACCGCCCTGCTCTTCAACGCCTGTATTCTGCTGGTACTCGATCGGCTGCTGCGCAAGGGCACGGCCCTACGCGGGCTCGACGAGCTCACCTGGAAGGACGCGTTGCTCATCGGGCTTGCCCAGGGCGTCGCCGTCACGCGTGGGATCAGCCGCTCCGGCTCGACCATCACCGCCGCCGTGGCGCTCGGGATCAAGCAGGACGCGGCCGCCGCCTTCTCCTTCCTGCTGTCCATCCCGGCTATACTCGGCGCGCTCGTGCTCACGCTCAAGGACTTCGACGGGGAGATGGACGCGCTCCTGCCGGGCGTCTTTGGCGCCATCATCGCGGCCATCGTCGGCATCATCGCGCTGAAGCTCCTCTTGCGCCTCCTCGACAAGGGGCGGCTCGGGATCTTCGCCGGCTATTGCGCCGCCGTCGGCGTCTTCGCCCTGGTCTGGCACTTCACTCAGTAGCCCTGCCGGCACATCGGATCGCCGCATCGCTGGGCTTCGGCCCTTGCGGCTCCCGCCATGCTTGGGCATGGTGCCGCCCCATGGACTCTGTATTCCAAACCGCCGACATCCACGTCTTTCCCGTCCTGCTCGCAGGTGGCGTCGGCAGCCGCTTCTGGCCGCTCTCACGCGAGCGTCGCCCCAAGCAGATGCTCGACCTCTTCGGTGAGGGGCCGATGGTGCGGGTCACGCTCGAGCGGGTGCTACCGTTCGCGCCCGCCGACAACGCGCTCGTCGTCACGTCGACCCGGCTCGAGGCGGCGATCTGCGAGGCCATGCCCGACCTGTCGCCCCACAACATCCTGGCCGAGCCGTCCGGCAAGAACACCGCCCCCGCCATCGCCTGGGCCGCCATCGAAGCGCTCGCCCGCGACCCCGAGGCTATCCTCATGGTGTTGCCTAGCGACCACCACATCGCCGACATCCCCGCCTACCGCCAGGTCATCGCGCAGAGCCTCGCGGTCGCCAAAACGGGCCGCCTCGTCACCGTCGGGATCGTCCCGACCCACCCCGAGACCGGCTATGGCTACATCGAGCGCGGCGAGCCCCGCGGCGACTTCTTCGCCGTCACCCGCTTCGTCGAGAAGCCCGACTTCAACACCGCGCTGACCTTTCTGAGCGGCGGCAAACACCTCTGGAATGCAGGCATGTTCTTCATGCCGGCGCGCCTCTTCCTGGACGAGCTCGCGGCCCACCGTCCGAGCCTCGCGACCCCGATGCTCGAAGCCGGCCACCAGGGCCTCATGGCGGTCTGGGACTCGCTCGAGTCCATCTCGGTCGACTACGCCGTCTTCGAACGCTCGGCCGAGGTCGCCGTGGTGCCCGGGTCGTTCGGGTGGTCCGACGTCGGCTCGTGGCGTTCGCTCTACGACCACCGCGGCGAAGCAGGTTCCTTTCACGGCGGCGACGTGATCGAGCTCGACGGGACAGGCAACGTTCTGTTCGCCGACGGCGGCCTGGTCGCAGTCGTCGGCGTCTCCGACCTGGTCGTCGTCCACACCCGCGACGCCACCTTCGTGTGCAAGAAGGACGAGGCCCAGCGCGCCCGCGACGTCGTCGCCGAGGTCAAGCGCCGCCGCCCCGACCTGCTCTGATTCAGCGCCCTGAAGCGAACCGAGAACAAGATGACGCTCAACACCCAGATCTTCCGCGCCTACGACATCCGCGGCATCGCCGACCGCGACCTCACCGACGACCTGGCGCTGTCCGTCGGCCGCGCGTTTGCGACGTTCATCCAACGCCGCGGCGGCACCCGTGTGAGCCTCTGCCGCGACTGCCGGGTGTCGAGTGACCGCCTGCACGCCGCTATCGTGCGTGGGATCTTGTCGACCGGCATCGACGTCGTCGACATCGGGGTCGGACCGTCCCCGCTCTTGTACTGGTCGGTCTTCCACCTCGACACCGACGGCGGCCTGCAGATCACCGGCAGCCACAACCCCGGCGACCAGAACGGCTTCAAGATGATGGCCGGCAAGTCGAGCCTGCATGGCGCGGATATCGCCGAGCTTTTGCGCATCATCCAACACGACGACTTTGCCACTGGCGCTGGCACTCTCACGACCGTCGAGCTCGGTGCAGCCTATGTCGCCGACGTCGTCTCGCGTCTGAGCTTCGGGCCCAAGCCGATTCGTGTCGCCATCGACGGCGGCAACGGCACCGGCGGCCCGGTCGCGATGGCCGTCATGGACGCGCTCGGCGAACGTGTGAAGGCCCAGGGCCTCTTCATCCCGATGGACGGCCGCTTCCCGAACCACCACCCCGACCCGACCGTGGAAGACAACCTCGTGGACTTGCGCCGCGCCGTGCTGGACGACCACTGCGACGTCGGGATCGCCTACGACGGCGACGGCGACCGGATAGGCGTCCTCGACGACCAGGGCCAGGTCCTCTGGGGCGACCGCCTCATGGTGTTGTTGTCGCGCCAGGTCCTGGCTGTGCGGCCGGGCGCCACCATCGTCGGCGAGGTCAAGTGCAGCAAGACCCTGTTCTCCGACATCGCGGCACATGGCGGGCGACCGGTCATGAGTGCCGTCGGCCACTCGATCATCAAGGACCGGATGAAGGCCGAGGGCGCTGCCCTGGCCGGCGAGATGAGCGGCCACATCTTCTATGAAGACCGCTGGTACGGCTTTGACGACGCCGTCTATGTGACCGCGCGCCTGCTCGAGATCCTGAGCCACGACCCGCGCCCGCTCTCACAGATCCTGGCCGACGTCCCGACCACCTTCGTCACGCCGGAGATCCGCCTCGACTGCGACGACAACACCAAGTTCGCCGTCGTCGAAAAAGCCGTCGCCCACTACCAACAGGCCCACGACGTGGTCACCATCGACGGCGCCCGAATCGAGTTCGGCGACGGGTGGGGCCTCATCCGCGCGTCGAACACGCAGCCCGTCATTGTGCTACGCGCCGAGGCCGAATCCGAGACCGCGCTGGCCCGAATCCGCAGCGAGCTCGAGGCCTTCGTCGCCCGCCACGGCTGACGTGGCCATCCGGAATGCGCGACTATCGGACACCCTGAGTCGCCCGCGCGGCGCCAAACGTGGTCGGGTAGAGCGAGCCATCCGGTCGGCGTCCGAGGCACGGTGTATTGTCGCTCGGTGGGCGACGATCCCAGTCGCCGAGTCGGCGCTCAGGGATTTCTATTTGTTCTCCATCCTTACAGGTCCGCCCACGTCCATAGAGTGCGAGTGCTGCGCCTTCCCAAGGCAAACCACTGGAGCAGTAGGGCAGTAGCCCTGGAAACGCGGGCGTTCCCGCTTTCACTCGCCTGGGGACTCTATGGAAGGAGTCGTGGAGTGGCCCCCGACGACACACGAAGCTCATCTCGCCCGCCACAGCGCGTGTGCGCCGAGCCTGCCACGTGAGCCCCGGCGCCCACAACATGGAGAGCCCGGGTGTCGACAACCGAAGAGCGGCCCCTGCCCATTTGTCACTCTGGCGACGGTCGCTGAGTTGTCGGAGGTCGTCCTGGCTTTCGATGATCGAGGCCGTGACTATCACCAACACGCCGCGCATAGGGGCGGTGTCCACGGCCACGTCGATGTCGGACGTCTCGGTGGAGGGGCTCTCGGGCATCCACAGCAGGTTTGGAACACCGCCACTGACCTCGAGCTCCATGGGCTGCGTCGGACCGGGAGCGCCGGCGCTGGTGAGCGACAACGAGACGACGGCCTTGGCCGGCCCGATGGCTCTGGCCGCGACTGCCAGATGGAGTGGCGCGTACGGCCAGAAGCTGTCGCGCTTTCGTGCGACGCACCTGTTGAAGACGGCGAGGCCACCCCTGTCGGTTTCGGGGCCCAACTCACACGCCGGGTCGAACGAGAATTTCAATAGCTGGTCTCTAGCCACCAACTTGGCCGGTGTTGCGACCACATTCACAAAGCGCGATGCCCTGAGCTCCTCCAGGGCAAACATCAAGAATGGACGGGCGTCGCGCTCAAGCTGCGCGAAACTCGATGGCAGCAGGTGCTCGGCGACGGGTCCCAACAAAGGCCGCAGCGCACCCAACTCGAGGCCTGCTATTCCTTCGACGTCGTCATCGAGTGGGCCCACCCTGACGAGCGTGATTTCGGTAAAGATCAGCGGCTCGGGAGCTTTCGTGCTCGAGCCGGGCTCAGGCGGAGCAGCTGGTCGTGACGGCCTTGGATCGACAACCGAAAGAGCAACGCAGATGAGCGCTGTAGAAAGGGGAAGAGGTGTACGCATGAGGTATTCGCCTGGGTCGCGCGGACCAGAGGTGCAAAGACGGTCCGTGGAGCGCCTCAGCAAATCTCGCGCCATGCAGATGCAGAGCCGCATCCGCCGCATCTCGAGCGACGACCCGACCCGAAGGTTGCCAACCTGGCACTCGCGCCCAGGCACGGCACATGACGCGTGTCAGCTTGTCAAACCGACGTCCCGACGGGCTCAGGCGGGCGTCGCGGCCGTGGCGGCACACACCGGTTTGGCGAAGACGTCCATGCCGTGCCCGACTTCCAAGTAGGACTTGAGGCTCGACAAGACGAGCGGCCAGCCCTTGCTGATGCCGTTGTGCATGCCGCTGCCGGGGACGAGCCCGTCGTGGTTCACGGTCAGGCGCACCATGCCTTCGTAGGGCACGACGTCGAAGGTGACACGGCTGAAGGCGGCCGGGTCATGCGCCTGCGAGGCGTTGGCCCAGGTGATGACGAGGCGGCGCGGCGGGTCGTATTCGACCACCTCACCGACGAGCTCGACCGTGCGATCGGCGGTGGGTCGCACGTGTTGCCACTTCGCCCCCGGCGTCCAGTCGGAGATGTTCTCGTGGCCCCAATAGGCGCGCGCCATCTCGGGTCGGGTGATCGCGGCGAACACCGCGTCCGGGGTGGTGCGGATGAAGGTGACATATTGGAATTCGGCGGTCGTTTCGCTCATGGTCATTCTCCTTCCAGTTCTCGTTTGAGGTCGTGCAGGAGCCGCAGCTTTTCGGTCTCGAACTTGCGGACCCAGCGTTCGTAGATGTCGTGGAGCGGCACGGGATTGAGGAAGTGGAGCTTTTCGCGGCCACGCTTCGTCGTGCTGATGAGGTTGGCGGACACCAGCAGGTCGAGGTGTTGCGTGGCCGATTGGCGCGTCATGTCGAGCCCCTCGCAGAGCTGTCCCAGCGTCTGGCCATTCCGCTCACACAAGAGGTCGAGCAGTCTGCGACGTGTCGCGTCGGCGAGCGCTTTGAAGACCTTGTCGGCGTCCATCGGGGGACGTTTGTCGGGCACGCGAAGGCCTCAGTTCCAGTTGTCGATCTTGACGTCGTCGGGGCTCGGCCGGCCGCGACCGGTCTCGACCAATGCCTTGAGGCTCAAGAGAAACGTCGCCCACTTGGTGCTGCAGTGGTGCATGAACGGGACACGCTCTTGCCAACCCTCGTGGCTGAAGAGGACGACGCAGAACTCGCCCTGCTGCTCGAGCTCGAAACGAATGGTCGTGCCCATCCACTCTTCGGGCCCCGCGACGACCGTCCACACGACGCGCTCGCCAGGTGAAAGCTCGTCGACCCGCATCGTCATCTCGCCCATCACGACCCCACCCGAGGTAAAGCGTGTCGTCAGGCAGCCGCGTTCACCGCCTTGCGGTGTCGTGGCTTCCGTGTCCTCCGTCCACCAACCAGCCACCCCTTCGCGGGTCGCGAGCGCCTGGTAGACCACCTCGGACGAAGCCCGAATACCAACGCGATGTGCAATGTCGACCATGCCTTCCTCCCGGTTTTCCTCGATCCCGGCCACTACCCGTGACCCGAGTCGGACAATAGGCAGGCAAATACCTGCATGTCAACGACGAAGGTCTTTGCGAAGGTCTGGGCGAACACCCGTAGGCCGACTTTGGCGGTGTTAACGGCGCACAAACACGGGCCGCAAATGACGGCGGGCGACCTACCATCAGTCGAAGAACACCGACGCGTCGGGCCACTCGCGGAAATTCCGCCTCTCGACAGGTGTCGGCACCCCTTTGGAGGCACCGAATCCGCCTCTCGACGGGTGTCGGCACCCCTTTGGAGGCACCGATTCCGCCTTTCGACGGGTGTCGGCACCCTCCCGGGGCGGAACTTCCGCCTTTTGCGAATTCTGTTCACATGTTGATGGCGCTCCGACCCGTCGGCAACACTTCGGGCGGGTCATTTCACCCATGCAGATGAGCACACCCAAGCTCCAGGCGCTCCTGACGGCGTTACACGCTGCATCTCATCACTTGTGTCGATTTACAGAACTCCCGCTCCTCCCGGATGGTCGGGCCTCCCCAAGGGCCTTCGCGGGCCAGCTACATCGGAGCAGTCCATGCCGACTCCTACACCTCCTGTCATCCCTGATTCCAAAGACGCCGAAGCCGCGCTCAGCCGCGCCCAACCCATGATCGACGCCGTCCCCGAGTCCAATCTCGACCCGCTCAACGTCGACCTCGACAAGGCCGGCAAGGCCGCCTACGCGCTGGCCCAGGTGTGTGTCAGCCCCGACGTCTGGCCGCGCTTGGCGCTGTTGCCAGCGGACCTCTACGACGCCACGCTCAACATCACCCAGCTCGTCGACCTGTCGCTCGCCGCGAGCTGGGTCACGACCCGCGGGCTCACCGTGCGCGCCGCGCAGTCCCAGGCCCAGCTCCCTCAATCGCTCATCCAGGATGCCACCACCACCAAAGCGCGCATGCTGGCCACCGCCGACTACTGCCTCGACGACGCCGAAGCCGTGCGCGAGCTGGCCTCTATCCGCAGCGGGGTAGGCTACGACGACCTGAAGCACGACCTGCGCCGCCTCGCCATCATCTACCGGGACTTCAAGTCCGAGCTGTCAGGCCGCCGCTACGACCCCGACGACGAGGCGAAGGCCTTGGCACTCGCCGACGACATCAACCTGCGCCAGCGCGGCCCCACCACGGCCGACCAGTCCAAGCTCGAGCGCCGGATCTGGAAGCTGTTGCGCGCGGCCGCCGAGCGCGCCCACGAAGCCGCCCACTTCGTGACCTACACGACGCCGCTCGTACGAAAGTCTATCCCGACCATCCACGCCTGGCGCGATCTGTCGCGTGCGGCCGCCGCGAACGACGCTCCGACCACCGAGCCCACCAGCCCCAGCACGCCGCCGGCGCAGTGATCCAAGCCGAGAACCTGGGCCTTGTTTGCGCCCGCGCGTCTTCTTCGCCGTGACAGCTGAAGAGGGCGCCGCGGGCGCGATGTTTTCAGGGCAGGTCGAGCTCGTAGGGGCGCTCCTTGCCGAGAGCCTCCCAACACTGGTTCGAGAAGCTGCCGTCCACGAGCTCGAGGTCTTCCCAGAGCGTGACCTTTTGCGGCGACTTGCGCGTGATGTTGGTAACACTCCAGGCGCTGCCGCCACGCGTGAACGTCAGCGTCACGGTAGTGTCGGGGAACGAGCTATAGACGTAGTCGACCTTGTCCTCGGCCGGGTCGACCTGCTTCATGGCCGGCAGGTCTTCACGCCGACCGACACCGTCGGATGTCTCGCCCACATGCGAGTTGCACAGCAGGAAGTCGTTGATGATGTCGTTGCAGAGCGTCTTGTCTCGGGCCTTCCGTCCGAGCGTCGCGCAGTGTTCCACCAGGGCACGTGTGTACGGCACGAACCCGGGGCTGCCACACGCGCCGCCGTCGACGGTCTTGGCCGCCTCGACGGATGCGACCGGAGTCGCCGAAGTCCCCAGGGTCCCAAAAACTCGCAGCTCGGCCAGGGCCACGTCCTTCCAGTCGACGGCCTCGTGCACCTGCGCGATGACCAAACGTACGTAGCGCGTGCGGGTCTTGGTCACACCCTGGCCACGCAAGGTCATCGGGTACTCCGCGGACGTGACGCGACGGGCGTTCGGATCGATCGAAGTCAGCCACACCATCGCGCCGTCGTCGAAGATGAGATAGGCCGCGGACGGGCGGGTGTTGCGGCAGAACAGATCGCCGAGCGCAGGGTCGACCTTCTGCAGCCCCAGCTCGATCTCAAAACCCGTGACGTCGTAGGTCGCCCCGAGGTCGACCTCGACCCACTGCCCGACGCCGAGCGTGTCCTTGACCTTCTTGATGTCGGGCTGCCAGCTCGTGTCGACCTTGCCGTCGATGAGGTTTTCGGCACCGAAGGTGTAGCCCTTCCAGGGCTGCATGGCGGTCGAAGCGCGTGCACGGACGGCGTTGATGCCTTGATGGGCGGGCGCTGGTTCGGCCTGAGCCGTCTGCGTGAGCACAAGAAACGTGAGCATAACAACGAAGCCCATCACTGACCTCCCCTGGCCTTGACTGGCCGATAGATCGCGCTGACCAGCGGCTACAGACCAGCCTTGGGTTTGGGCAACTTCTTACGCTTCACGAGCTTGTTCGCCTCGGTCTTCTGCTCGTCCTTACGCGCGGTCGTCAGAGCCGCCCTCCTGGCCTTCTTCGAGTCATTGTCGGTCACCTTGAGCTCTTCAGCGCCCGCCATGATCGGGTGAACCTCAACGAGGCTCGCTCTCGCTGCATCTGCGTAGGTTCAGCGGACGATCTCGACGAGAAAGCCGTTCTCGTCGCCGGGCACCCGCAGGGTGGTGCCGTCGCCGACCTCGAAGTCGAGCCCCATGCGCGTGTTGCCACCGCTCAGGATGTTGCCGTCCGCTGTGAAGGCGATGGCCGTGTTCTGCTCCTGCAACGTGCCGCGCCCCTGTCGTACCCACGCGAGCCCACTACCGCCAGCCGGCAGGCACGCGACGAAGGCGTCGGTCCAGCCGGCGCTCGTGACCGGCAACGCGCCACTCGCCATCCTGAAGGTCCCCCAGGAGGAGTAGTTGCCCGCGATGGCGATGGTGCCGTCGGGGGCGATTGCGATTGAGACCGGGCCGCCGTCGGAGACCTGGTCCAGCACTGGCGTCAGGCTCAGCAACACGCCGGCGTGATCGAACAGCGCCACCGCGCGCGCCAAGCTCGTGAAGGTGCGGGCGCTCGGCTGTCCGGCGTCGAGCGTGATGCCGGCATCAGCTTTGACCAACATGGCGATCGTGTTCCCGTTCGATGCGATGCCGTTGGCAAACGAGCTCGTGTCGGACGGCCCACTCGCGCCCTCGAGCCACAGGAGATCCCCGGCCGCGCTGTAGCGCGCGAGGTAGATTCCGTCGTCGCCGTAGGTCAGGGTGCCGTCGGGCCGAGCGCCGCCCTCGAACAGCGCGTCACCATCGCCGACCGTGCCGGCGATGACGATGCTGCCATCGGGCAGGCGGGTCATGCCGGTCGCCAGATCATCCCGCGAAGGGCTGCTGACCTGCCGCACCCATCGGACCGCGCCGGCCGGGTCGTAGGCGACGATGAACAGGCTCTCCCCTCCGTCGCTCGGGGCCGTCAGGGTGTGCTGCGCGTCGAACGTAATGCTGTCAGCAAAGAGGTCGGCAAAGCGGCCGGCGATGAACGATGACCCGTCGGGCGCGACCGCCATGGCGAACGGAAGGTCGTTGGCGTCACCACCCGCGACGCGCACCCAGAGCAACTGCCCGGATGCGCTCACGCGGGCGACGAACAAGTCGTAGCCTTCGGGGTCGCCGGGGCCGTTCAGGGATTGCTCGCTGGGCAGGCCGGGGTCGATGACCAGCGGGCCTTGGAAGGAACCGGCCACCACCAGCGAGCCGTCGCTCGCACGGCCGAGTGTGTGCGCATAACCGTGGCGTCTGCCGAAGCGTTTGACCCACGCGAAGGCCCCGTCCGCATTGTAATGCAGCAGGGCGAAAGAGCTGAGGCCCGCGTTGAAGCTCACCTGGGCCGTGGTGCCCGCGCCAAAGGTGTGCGCGTTTCCCAGCGTCGCGCCGACCGTGACCGCCCCGTCCGGGTGCACCGCCAGCGCACGGGTATCCACATTGCCGCCTCCGCTGAGGCTCTGCACCCGTCGCGTCACGCCGGTGCCGCAGCTCGCGAGGTCCGGTACCAGGGTATCGGCCGGAGCGGTGTCAACCGAGTCGATGATGTCGGCGAGGACCGCCGTGTCCACGATCGTGTCTTGGATCGTCTCGGGCGGCGAGGCCGTGTCTTCCATCGTCTCGGGCGGCGCGGCCGTGTCTTCCATCGTCTCGGGCGGCGCGGCCGTGTCTTCCATCGTCTCGACCGCGACATCCTCGCGAACCTCCTCATTCGAGCAGGCCTGGGCAAAAACGATGAGCGTGAAGAGCAGGAGTCGCATCGTGGGCCGATATCAGGTCCGCCCCAAGCCGACAACCCCGCACGCGGGTCTCCGAGGGCGACCTCGCCCCACAGACGCGGCATCGTGCAACGTCGGTCAGCTCTCGTGCAGGACCGCTTCTATGCGATGGCCATCGGGGTCCCGAACGAAGGCGGCGTAATAGCCCGGGTCGTAGTTCTCGCGGATCCCCGGTGCACCCTCGTCGCTGCCACCCGAGGCGAGCGCTGCGGCGTGGAAACGGTCGACCGCATCACGCGAAGGCGCGACGAATGCGATGTGCGCGCCGCGTCCCGGTGCGCCTGCTTCGGAGCCCCCGTCGACGATTGCGAACGGGGCCTCGGCTTTGTAGCCTTCGGGCCCGTAGCCAGCGGCACGGGGCGCCCGCCACAGGCGCACGAAACCAAGGGGGGCGAGGCACGCGTCGTAGAAGACCGCGGCGCGGTCGAGGTTCGAGACGCTGGCCGAGATATGGTCGAAGACGAAAACGCGGGTGTCTCTGGGCATGCATCGAGTCTAACGCGCGGCGTCGGGCGCCCACAACAGGACCGTGGGGGTGCGGGGCCAAACGGATGGACCAACCGAAGGGCTGTTTGACCAAGTCTGCTGATCAGGACGCCTACAGCGCTGAAGCTCCCGAAGACCTTGGCCCGCTCCTGGTGCTGCGGCCGGAGCTCCGCCGACACGGCTCAGTCTGCGCGCCGGTAGTGCATCGCCACCGCACCGCAGCGAAGTGGCGTCGCCGACACCAGCTCGAGCCGCCGTGTGGCCGGTAGCCCGCCCTGGTACAACGTCGGGCCGTGGCCGGCGATCCGCGGGTGGACGAGCAGCTTGTACTCGTCGATGAGCCCCAGCCGGTCGAGCTCGGTGGCGAGCTTGCCGCTGCCCAGCAACACGCCGCCCGGCGACATATCTTTGAGCCGCTGCACACCCGTGCCGAGATCTCCGGCGATGTGGTGGCTGTTGGTCCATGCGAAGTCCTTACGCGTCGACGACACGACGTACTTCGGCTTCGCCTCGAGCTTGACCGCCCACGCGAGTAGGGCCGGTGGCGCCTCCACCTCACCACGCGCGACGGCCGGCCAGTAGCTCTCCATCATCTCGTAGGTGGTGCGGCCCCAGAGCATCACCTCGCCCTCGTCCATGAGGCGGGTGAAGAAGGCGTGAGTCTCGTCGTCGACGACGCCCTCGCGGTGGTCGACGCAGCCATCCAGGGTGACGTTGATGCTGAAGGTCAGGAGTCCCATGGCGGCGAGTCTAGCGGGCGCCCGGAAGGCACGCAATCGACGCGGGGCTACGACCCGGTTGATACGTCACTAGGAAACGGCAGGTCGCCTGCCGCAGGCCCGCGGCGGAGCGGGCCGTAGCAGGCGACCGATACGACGACGTCCCACGGGCGCTTCCATACTCTGTGGTGGGCGTCCGTCCGTGGGACGTCAGGGGTTGGCGCTGATGAGCGGGATCGGGATCACGACACTCCGCGGGTCGCTGCCTGTGTAGAGCAGCTCGAGTTGTCCGTCGGGCGTGCCCGCCTTGGGGGTGTGGGTGACGTCGACCCGGATGGAGCGGCCGGCCTGGAGACCACGAGGCCAGCTGCTGATCTCCGCGTCGCTGTCGTCTTCGATGCCTACTACGAAGTACCGGAGCTGGAAGGCTGCGGCGGCCCCAGCGGGTGTGAGCCTCGGCTGGGTCAACGTCAGCGGGAGCGTGCCCGTGTTCGCGAACGTCACCGAGCGCGTGGTGGTGGCGGTGATTCCTCGAAAATCGAACTGATTTGGGTCGCTGTAGGTGAGCTCGTAGGCCTCGGTCGGGATGACGCTCGTGATAGGGAGGCGCAGCGGCGCGTCCTGGGTGTCGAGGTAGAAGAGGATTGCGTTCGAGACGAGCGTGTCCGACTGCGGGGTGAACTCCACCCTCACATCGAGGTGGTTGTCGGGGATAGGCCCGATCTTCAGCGGGGTGGTCGACTCCGAGGACAACACGATCTCGGTCGAGGGGGACTCGAGCTCGTAGCGGGTGACGTGGAACCAGCCGTCTGCACGCTGCTGGTAGAGACGGGTCTGGTCGGTCCGGAGTCTGCCGGGTGTGTGCAGGAAGGTCATGCTCGTGGTCTGCAGGACCGGCGCAGGGCTGCGGCTGATGACGACGAACAGCGGGAACTCGTGGGTCTTGACCGTGCCAAAGGTGTCCGTGAACTCGCTCGTGATGATGAGCGTGGAGGGGGAGGCGTCGTCGATGTCCTCGTAGTCCGAGGCGAGCCGCAGCGTGAAGGTCATCTCGGCCTGGGGGGTCGCAAGTGGCACGGGAACGGCGACCGGCACGAGGCGCACGTGTGGGTTGTTCTCGGGAAGGCCGCTATCGCCACGCGCCCAGCCGACCCCGGTGATGACGACGGGGGTCGAGTCGGCGGAGACGACGCGGATGACGCGCTCATCGTCGTAGAGGCCGAGCTCGACGACGATCCCCTGCGAGAGTGGGAACTGGCCCATCGCGACGAGGATCGGAGACGGTGGATAGGTGACGTCGGGCGGGACGAAGGTGTCGTTGGTGACGTCGTTGGTGACGTCGGGGAGGACACCATCGTCCGTGTTGGTGCCGGCGCCCGGGGCATCACAAGCGACCAGCACGGCGGCCGTCAGGACCAGGAGTTTTTGGAGGCGCGGGTGGGGTGTGGCGGTCATGGTTCCCTCGTTCAGTGGGGGAAAGCGTCTAGCGCAGGCAGGACGGCGGGGGCAAGCGGCGCTCACCCCCGTCGCCCGGCGCGGGTGCGCTCATCGTTCATGGTGTGGATGGGGTGACCGACTCACAGTTCCCTTCGCCCCGTCGCCCGGCGCGGGTGCGCTCATCGTTCAGGGTGCGGATGGGGTGACCGACTCACAGTTCCCTTCGTTGGGGCGCTGAGGTGCGGCGGTGAGGCGCCACTGGCACGCACTCGAGGCCTCGCACATGAACCGGCTCTGCCAGTCGCATCGGTCGTAGAAGCAACATCCAACGCCGCGCAAGACCCAGTCGCCGGGCACACTCGGCGCAACCGTGTGAGCGGGGCAGGCTTCACCTTCACGGACCTCCAGACCGACCTCCTCCGGGCAGGTGTACGGTCCGGCCGGCGACCGGCAGGTCGCTGTGCAGCAGGGGTTGGGCCACTGCGACTGGTCGCACGAGTCGTCGCAGTCCACGGCGCACAAGAGCGCACCGCCGCAATCCTCGTCGATGAGGCAGCTGTCCCCTTCGCGTGCGGCCGGCGGGGCCTCCGCGGCCTGGACACCCGGCGACCACTCCTCTTGTCGGCTCGTGTCGGTGTCGGTCGCCGACGCCCCCTCGCGCTCATCGAGGCAGGCGACCGCAGGCAGGGCCAGCAGGATGGAGAGCACGCAGCTCGACCAGACGAGGCGGGGATTGGTTGATGTATGGGTCATGGGTAGGTCTCCTTTGGCGCCTCGGCTCGACACCCAACGCGGGTGGCGACGTCCTGAGGTCCCAGCGGGTTGCCAACCTCGATCGACCGATTCGACTTACATGACCTTGCATCGCGGATGAAATCGACCTGGCCCGAGGCCGCCCACGTTGGCGCGCCCCACGCGTGGGAGCCCGTAGGTGCTCCATCTGCTCGGCGACCGGCGCGTCGTGCGAGACCGAGGTCCCGTTCAACCAGAGGTGGTGAGGCGGGCGCGGGCGGCCATGACCTTGGTGAGGGCCGCGTCGGGGGTGTCGGCGAGAGCCGTCAGGTGACCCATCTTGCGGCCGGGGCGGGCTTCGGTCTTGCCGTAGAGATGGAGTGTCACGGACGGGTCGGACAGCGCTGCCGCCCAGTCGGGTTCGTGGGCGGCGGACGGGTCAGCGGGGTCGCCCCAGAGGTCGCCGAGCAGGTTCGCCATGGCGGCGGGGCGCAGGAGTCTGGCATCGCCGAGTGGCAGATGGCAGACGGCGCGTAATTGCTGTTCGAACTGTGAGGCGAGGCATGCGTCGAGCGAGAAATGGCCCGAGTTGTGGGGGCGTGGGGCGAGCTCGTTGACGATGAGGCGGCCGGTAGGCGTGCCGTCTTCGACGTGGAAGAGCTCGACCGCGAGGACGCCGCAGACGTCGAGGCTCCTGGCGATCGAGACCGCGAGCTCGGTGGCCGCTTTGCGGGTCGCCTCGGAGATGCGGGCGGGGACGATGGTGAGGTCGAGGATGTGGTTCTTGTGGATGTTTTCGGCCACGTCGAAGCAGCTGATCTGTCCCGTGATGGAACGCGCCACGACCACCGACAGCTCACGTGTGAAGGGAACCCAGGCCTCCAGCACACCCATCTGGCCGCCGAGTGCGCGCGTGAGTGAGGTCCACGCGGCAGGCGCGTCGGAGGCCGATTCGAGCTTGCTCTGGCCCTTGCCGTCATAGCCGAAGGTGGCCGTCTTCAGGACCGCCGGGGTGCCCAGCGCGGCCACGGCCTGGGTCAGCTCGTCGACGTTGGAGACGGCGCGAAAGGGGGCCACGGGGACGCCGTGGGTCGACAAGAAGATCTTCTCGCGCAGGCGGTGGCGCGTCGTGTCGAGCACGAGCGGGGCCGGGTGGACGGGCACGATCTCGGCCACGGCTTGCAACGTCTCGTAGGGGATGTTCTCGAACTCGAAGGTGACGACGTCGACCGCCAACGCGAGCTTTCGCGCCGTGTCGATGTCGTCATAGGGGGCGCTCCATTCGACGTCGGCGACCTGGCCCGTCGGGCCGTCGGGCGCCGGGTCGAGCGCATGCACTCGATAACCCATGCGGCGCGCGGCGATGGCGAACATGCGGCCGAGCTGGCCGCCACCCAGGATCCCGATGGTCTTGCCGGGCGTGATGACCGGATAGCGGGGTGCCGACGACGCCATCACGATGCCTCGTGGGGTGTGCTCTGACGCGCGGCTTCGGTCTGGGCGGCGCGGCGGGAGTCGAGGCGGGCGCGCAGGTCGGGGTCGGTGAGCGCCAGGATCTGAGCCGCGAAGAGTGCCGCGTTCTTGGCACCGGCGACACCGATGGCAAACGTCGCGACGGGCACACCTGCGGGCATCTGGACGATCGACAGGAGCGAGTCGAGGCCGTTCAAGGCCTTGCTCTGAATGGGGACACCGAGGACCGGCAAGGTCGTCGTCGCTGCCACCATGCCCGGCAGGTGTGCGGCCCCACCGGCACCCGCGATGATGACACGGACACCCCGCGCTTCGGCGGCGGCGGCGTAGGCCATCATGTCGTGCGGCATGCGGTGCGCGGAGACGACCGACATCTCGTAGGGGACGCCGAGCTCGTCCAGGATGGTCGCCGCCTCGCGCATGGTCGGCCCGTCCGAGCTCGAGCCCATTATGATGCCGATGCCGATGCCGATGCCGCAAAGGGGGACGCGGTGAGCCATGGCCGCGTTATGGCACGGTGCGACCCTGGCGTCACATCACGGGTTGGCGTCCCCGAGGTGTCAGACGTGTGCCAGTGGGAAGCCCTCGGCTCGCCGTGGGATCGCGGTGGGTTGCCTTGGCGGTCAAACTGGTGTGAGGTTCGACGATGCGCCCGGTGCGTTGCCGGGCTTCGGCCGTTTTCGTCGTGATTTCAACAGCCCCAAGGTCTCGTCTATGCGCCTCGTGCTCCCCGTCCTCGCCATGGCCTCATTGTCGTCCGCATGTGCCAGTTCGCCCAATGCCGCCAGTGGGTCGGCCGAGGCCGTCGTGAAAGCGGCGACCTACTTCGAGGAGACCTCGTTCCTGATGCCGACCGAGGACGGCGAAGAGAGCGCCGAGGGTGAAGACGGCTCGAAGATGGTCGACGCGACCGACTGCCTGAGCATCCAGCCGGCCGCCGACGGGGGCATCCGCTACGACTTCGCCTTCAACTTCCCGTACGACCACATGTGCGAGATGCATGGCGAGGCGAAGCTCATCAAGCCCGGCGTCTGGGAGGACGTCACGCAAGAGAACTGCCGCCTCGTCATCGACTTCGATGGCAAGAGCTGGTCCGTCAACGACCCGGACTCGAGCTGCCGCGAGATGTGGTGCGGCGCGCGTGGCAACATCGGCCACTCGTTCTCGACGACCAAGGGCAAGGCGCTGACCGCGTGCGGGAGCTGAGAGCGGCGACCCTCCGGTCGGAGCGGGGCGGGTCTGGGCGATGCGCTCGAGCCCGCATGGAGCGGAGAGCGGGCCTGAGCTCCTGAGGAGCGTCGAACGAGACCTCGGCGAGTGCGAGGGCGCGCTCGAGGGGGTCTTTCCGATCGCGGCCCCAAGCGTCGCGGCTCCTGGTGCTGTGCCCGAAGCGACGGCGATACACCTACGGCGCGGGCATCCCGAGGGTCGGGGGAAAGCCTTCCCCGCACGTGAACCCGCCCACGAGGTAGACCCGTCCACCAACCTCGACATGCTCATTCAGGCGAAACGAAAAGCCCTGGCCATCGATGACGGCGGTCGGCTCGACCGAGCTCCAGGTCTTGAGCCCGCTGCACTTCTGAGTGGGGTGAAGCGAGCTTTCGGGCGAGGACTTGTCGGAGGCAGCGCGCCAGTCCGCTTCGGCTGCGCAGGTCGCAAAGACCTGTTCGGAGACCGCACGGTCTCTGGCGAGGGCGGCAACGAACCGTTCTTTCCCGACCGTGGCGACGACATTCGGACAGCTCGCCAGCGCAAGCTCCTCAGGTAGGAAGAGCCCTGCGAAAGCCGCGTGGTCGCGACGAGCGAGGGCATCAAAGACGGCGGTGGTGAGGGCCTGCGTCGTATTCGGCCCCGGTGGGGGCGAGGTCGATGCCGCATACGGGTCGTCCGATGGTCTGCTGGCAGGAGTCCCGCAAGCGACGAGGACAGACACGGCGGCGGCGTAGATAGGGTGGTTGGACTTCAAACGGGTCATGCGTTGCTCCGGCGTCGCGGCAACGGCGTGTTGGTGCAGTGAGGGTTCGAAGGGATGACGTTGCGGGCGCGCCAGTGGCTCACCAGTGGTCGGTGCCGCGCCGGACGGCTCGGAAGAGCTTGCCGGCGGCCTGGCACTCACGCTTGGCGGCGTCCTCGAAGTGGTCGAGGCTGATCCTCTGGTTGGTGGCGGCCGCGCGATAGGCGGCGCGTAGGACGGCGTTCTTGATGGAGCCGCCCGACAGCTCGAAGCTCTCGCCGAGTGTCTCGAACTCGACGTCGTCCGAGAGCGGTGCGGCGTCCGGGATGAGCTGGCGCCAGATGAGGGTGCGGGTCTCGGCGTCGGGGAAGGGGAAGTTGATCTTGAAGGACAGGCGGCGCTCGAACGCGGAGTCGATGGAGGTCTTCAAGTTGGTCGTGAGGATCACGAGCCCGTCGTAGCGCTCGATGAGCTGCAAGAGCACGTTGATCTCCATGTTGGCGAAGCGGTCATTGGCTTGTTTGACCTCGACACGTTTGGAGAACAACGAGTCGGCCTCGTCGAAGAGCAGAACCGACTGGCTGCCGCGGGCCTCGGCGAAGATACGCGTGAGGTTCTTTTCGGTCTCGCCGATGTACTTCGAGACCACGTTGGCGACGTTGACGCGGAAGAGTGACAGGCCGAGCTCGGCCGCGATGACCTCGGCCGACAGCGTCTTGCCCGTGCCCGGGTCGCCGTCGAAGAGCGCCGACAAACCCTTGCCCTTGTTGAACTTCTTGCCGAAGCCCCACTCGCGGAAGACGATGCCCTGGGCGGAGACGGCCTCGATGATCTCCATGATCTGTTTGCGCACATCCTCGGGCAGGATGAGGTCGACGAGGCGCAGGTCGGCGACGTCGCGGTCGGCGTAGTCGGACAGGCGATTTCGGAGCTGCGACCAGGCGCCTTCGGTCAGGTCGGCGTGGGTGATGACGGGTGGGCCCTGACCTGATTGGCGGCGGCTCGCGGCGGCGCCGACTGCGAGGAGCACGGTGTTCTTGATGTAGCCGCCCGTGAACTCGAAGCGGCGAGCGAGGTACGGGATGTCGACGTCGGGTGCGCGTGGGACCGTCGGCGGCAGGTGCACGTGCCAGATGGCTTCGCGCATGGACGGCGACGGGGTCTCGAAGTTGATGCGGTAGAGGATGCGGCGGTCGAGCGCGTGGTCGAGCGCCTTGGGCATATTGGTCGCGAGGATAGTGACACCATCGAAGCGTTCCAGCGCTTGCAGGAGGGCCGGGACGTGGCCGCCAAAGCGGTTGTGGGCGGCGAAGAGTCCTTCGCACTCATCGAAGAAGATGATGGCGCGCTGGAGCTTGGCTTCGCGCAAGAGGTTGTCGAGGCTCTGTTCGAACTGCAGGCCCGTGCCGGCCAGGCGCGAGGAGTCGACGAGCAGCAGACGCAGGCCGAGGTGGTGGGCGAGCGCGCGGGCGGTGAGTGTCTTGCCGGTGCCGGGGCTGCCGGAGAACAGCAGCGTCACGCCGCGGCCGTAGGCGATGGCGGTGTCGAGGCCCCAGTCGTGAAGGGCTTCGAGGTAGGAGGAGTGTTGGGCGACGAGCTCGAGCAGGTGGAGCTTGTCGTCGTGTGGGAGGATGACGCGGTCGAAGGTCTCGGTCGGCTCGAGCAGGCGCGAGAACGCATGCAGGCTGTCGTCCTCGCCGGCCTGACCCAGGAGGACCGAGACGAGGCGGCCAGGCAGACGCAGCTCGAGGCCAAGGAAGGCGTCGCTGTCGGTGTTGCCGCCGCGACCGACGAGCAAGAGGTTGTGGCGTAGCAGGCGGCCGTTGAGCGAGAAGGCGTGGCGGCGCTGCAGGCGCTCTTCGAAGGACTTCGAGAGCAGGGTGAGTGTGACGTCGATGTCGAGCGGCGCGCGATAAGCGCTGCCCTTGGCGCGGCCAAAGAGCGCATTGAACGAGCCGTCGATGGCCGGGGCCAAAGCCAGGAGCAAGACGTCGCGTTCGAAGTCGTCGAGCTCGAAGGTGAGCTGGAGCTGGTGCAGGGCCGGAGGGGTGGCCGTGTAGGTCAAGCGCTCGGCGTGGGCGGCGGACTTGTCGGCGAGCTCGGCGGCGAGGGTCTCGGGGTCGAGCTCGGTCTCGGACATGGCGAGGACCGGATCTTTGACGGCGAGCCCCAGGCGCTCGCGTTCATGGATCCGGAGCCTGGCGGAAAGCCTCATGATGTCGAGAGCTTTTCCGAGGAACTCGAGGTCGTTCTGGTAGCCGTTGGGAGTGCTCATCCCGACAGGTGTAACGCAAGGCGCGGTTGTCTGCACCGGGTTGTGGAGGGCCCGAGACGCGGCGACTCGTCAGCCGGCCCGGAAGACGGCGTCGAAGTCGGGGGCGCGCAGGCGCTCGGCGAGCCAGTCGAAGAGGCCACGCTCGGCGTCTTCGTAGGGGTCGTACTCGGCCGGGCCGGCGGTGTAGGTGAAGGTCCCGATGACCGTGTCGACGGAGTCGGTGCGACGGGTCAGGGTCGCGGTCACGGCCTTGCCGTCACGAGCGACGACGAGGCTGTCACGGCGAGGGTCGAGCACCACGTCGCCGCCCGGGAAGAAGAGGTGCGCGCCTTCTTTCGAGGGTCGGACGCCGTGCAGTCCGCTGTCGAGCTCGGCGAAGAAGAACGGGCTGTAGGGGGTCTTGCCGTCGGGAGGAAGCGGGACCTCGGTGCGCATCGAAACACGCCAACCGTCGCCATCGGGCAGGAGGATGCGCTGGAAGTCGTAGATATCCTGCAGAAAATGAGACATCACCACCCCTACTCAGACTTCACAGCTTCACGAAAACGTTTGAGGTCGCCGACCGGCTGCTGTGCGAGCCAGTCCCCAAAGCCGGACAAGAGCTTGTTCACGTCGGGGTTGGGGCGACAGGCGCCGTCGACGATCTGCTGGTTGTTCTTGCCCGAGGCCTTGAGCCACTCGTAGGTCGGCCCCATGGGCGTGTCGTAGCGCTTGTTGACGAAGAAGATGTACTCTTTGAGGGGCAGGATCGTGAGCTCCTTGTATTTCATGCCGATTTCGATGCGGCGCGCGTTCATCTTGCGGGCCGCAGGCTCGATCGTGGCGTCATTGGTGGGGTCGACCCCCGCGAGGAGTTTGTCCGCTTCGGCTCTCAAACCCTGTACCTCTGCTTCGTAGGCGGCCCGGATGGGGCTCGCCTTGTAGTTGCCCTCGACCTTGCCACGAATCTCGGCGACGAGTTGTTCCGCCGTCGGCTCGCCGTCGACGCGTTGCACCGCCCTGCGCTGGACGGCATCGCCCTTGGCACCGTCGGACGTCTCGGACGCGCCCTGCGAGGGCGACCTGGTGCCGACCGGAGCGCTCGTATCCGGCCCGCCCGGTGACAGGAGTTGCACCTGCGAGTCGAGGTCGGGCGACTGTGCGACGGCGCGTTTCAACTGCACACTGGACTGCGAGGAGCCTGAGGGCGCGGGGTCGGAGGTGCGCGACGGGGGCGCGTTTGTGGTGCCTCGATTGGCGAGCTCGTTCGACATTGTGCCCCCAGGAGTGTGGCCCGACGCGACGTTCGGGTTTTGACCGCTGGGTCTCCTACGCCACCATCGAGACCCGCGTGCGGAGCCGATGACTGAACAGTCCCAGAGGTACCTGACGTCTATCGGGGCGACGTCCGTGTCAAGTCCTGGACCCCGGGAGCGGCGTCCTTCGTCGAGGCGAGCCTGGCAGCTGCGCAGCGTCAGCGGGGGGCGAGTTTGGCGAGGCGGTCTATCAGCGCCTCGAGGCCCGGTGTCGGGATCTCGAGGCACTCGTCCCAGGTGGTTCCAACGACGCGGTTGCGGGTACGCACGACGAGGGTCGACCAGTACACGCCGGAGATGAGGCACTTACGCGCCGTGGTCTCGCGGCGTGTCTTGACCTGGGTGCGGGCGAGCAGGCGCTCGAGGTCGGCAAGGGTGGTCGCGTCGAGCTGAGTGGTACTGTCGGTGCCACCGCCAACCCGGTCGAGCCGGCCGTCGCGCGACACCGTGAGGCGTCGTTTGCTGCGACCGTCATGCCAGGAGAGGAGCAGGCCAGCGTCGAGGTCGACCTCGCCGAAGTAGCGCTCGGGCGCGCGCTCCGTGTCGCGTAGCGGGTCCACGAAACCGAGCTCTGTCGGGATCATGTGCGGATCGCCTGACCAACAGGGGCCGTGCGGGTCTGGGCGCAGTATTATCGGGCTGCGGCCGTCACCTGGCGGCACGTCGGCGCACGCGACCTGGCGCGTGTAGTCCAACTTCCCGACGTTGCGGCTGAGCCACACGACCTGGCGTCGCGACATCTGGCCGCTTCGTTCTCGCATATCGTCGGCGACCACGCTCCAGCGGCCGTCGCGCCGGATCGTCAGGGTGCCCATGGGCTTGTCGCCGGGTCGGCGGGCCCAGAGAATGTCTTCTACGGGTGCTCGCCATCGAAGCAGGACGCCCGTGGGGAACGGCGTCGACGGAGGTTCTGGCGGGGCCCCGAGGTGAAGTGAAAGGAGAACGAGGGCGGCGAGGTGCATGGGGGGCTCCGACTTTCGTGACGGGCGTCCGTAGAGCCGTAAGCATGTAACAGGTGGCCAGGCAACGAGGTAAAGCCTGCGCAAAAGCCCGGGCCGAGGCTGTCGGGAGCGGCCTTGACGGTGAGCGGTGGCAGGACGGACAACTGGCGCATGGCAACACTGAACGACTCGATGAAGGCGCGTGCACGCGGCGTCTGGATGGGGCAGCTCGTGGGCGACGCGCTCGGCACGACGGTCGAGTTCCGGTCACAGGCCGGCATCGCCGCGGACTATCCGAACGGACTGCACGAGGTCGTGGGCGGTGGGCCGTTTCGCTGCGATGTGGGCCAGGTCACCGACGACTCGGAGCTGGCCTTGGCGCTGGCGCGGTCCCTGGTCGCGAGTGGGGCGGACTTCGATGTGGTGGCCCAGGCGTATGTCGTGTGGCGGTGGAGCTCGCCCATCGACATCGGGGGCACGACGGCGAGGGCCTTCGGGCTACGCGACACGGTGACGGCTGAGCGCCTGTGGGAGCACTCGCAGCGCCTCAATGGTGACCCCAGCAACCAGGCGAATGGTGCGCTGATGCGGGTGTCGCCGCTGGCGATCTACGGGGCGACGATGGCGCCAGCGAGACTCGCCGAGCTGTCGCGTCTGGACGCGAAGCTGAGCCACCCGACGGTCGTCTGCCAGGAGGCCAACGTCGCGTTCACTGCCGCCATCGCTGCCGGCATCCGCGGTGGCGAAGTGCCAGGCGTGTACGCTGCGGCGTTGGCAGCCGTCGACACCGACGTCGGCCGCGAGTGTGGGGTGCACGGCTGGCTCGTGGCCGCCGAACTGGAAGAGCCCGACTTCGACAAGTGGGGGATGGGCTGGGTGCGGGTGGCGTTGCAGAACGCGTTCTATCGGCTCTTGCGGGCCAAGACCTTCGAAGACGCCGTCGTCGACACGGTCATGGCGGGCGGCGACACGGATACCAATGGGTGCATCGTCGGGGCGTTGTGTGGGTCGGTCTTCGGTGAGCTCGACATCCCGGTCCAGTGGCGCGAGGCGGTGCTCGCGTGTAAGCCGCGGCGGCCTGCGGAGTATCGGACGACCGACGCGCGTGAGCTGGCGGTTTTGCTGCTCGAGCGCGGCCTCGCGGGCTGAGCTGCAAGTGCAGTCGCAGGTTCCTTCGCAGGTCCGATTGCCGATAACGACCGGCGTGTTATGGGGTGGACCGAAACGTCACCCGGAAGGCTCCATGTCCCAGTCTCCTCCCAAAGGTCTCGCCCTCACCGGCTCCATCCTGGCCATCGTCGTGGCCTCGCTCCTCCTCATCGGCGGTGTCTTCATCATGGCCGAGTCGCGCCGGGACGAGGGCATCATCATCGGCCTCGTCGCGATCTTGTTCGGGATTCCCGGCATCGTACTCGGGTCCATCGGCTGCACCGTCAAGGCGGGCCCCATCCTGGCGAACGCCATCATCTTCTCGGTGATGTCGCTGCTCGGGGTCGTCGGCATGGCCATGGGCCGGCCGCATCCGATCATGATCGTGTCGCTCCTGCTCTACGCGACGACGACCGTGTTCCTCTACCTCGGCTTCGCCCAGGCGGCGAAGTACCAGAAGGCCAAGCGCGACCAGTCCTGAGGCGGGTTCCAGGGACCGGCTCAAGCCGGCGGGAAGAGCTCGTCGATGGGCAGGACGATGTCGGGGAAGTCGGGTACGGCGAGTGTCGCGCCTTGTCCCGGCACGAGCGTCGACACCAGACGGTACTCGCCGTCGCGCGGGTCGGCGTGGACCCGGACCAACCGTTTCTCGAGGTCGAAGACCCAGTAGTGTGGGCACAGCGACAACGCGTAGAGGCGGGCTTTGGGGCCGAGGTCCTTCTTGCGTGAGGTGTCGGCGACCTCGATGATGAGGAGAGCGCGCTCGGGGAGGCGGTCCGGGCGGTCCTCGTCGTGGGGGATGACGGCGAGGTCGGGCTCGGGCATGGAGTCGGCGGCCGCACGCATCGAGCACTGACCCTGGACTGCGGCCCGGTCGCCGAGCGCTGTGATGAAGCGACGGAGCAGCTGCGTCGTGAGCCAACGATGGGCTGCCCCACGTGGACTCATCGGCAGCATCTCTCCGAAGAGAAGCTCGACGTGCTCGTCTTCGAAGGCACCAGCGGCGACGAGGTGCTCGAATTCCCAGAGCTTCAGCCGCCGACGTGGGTAGCCGGCGAGCAGGTCTTCCGAGCCTGGCGACACGTGCGATTGCTGTGTGTTCTCGGCGGGTTGAGCCATGACTCTAGGAGTCTAGGCGCCTGCCGGGCCCACAGCAAGTGCGAGGCTCTGAGCGCGCGCCGAGGGGACGACAAAGGCGCGCCCGGGGCGCGTGTCAGCGGCCCTTCTTGCGGGTCTTCGCGGCCTTCTTGTTGGCGTCGCGGCGCTTCTTCTTGGCGTCCACACGCGCCTGCACCTCGGCCGCCGACGGGCCCTTCGCGCGCCGGGGCTGGCCAAAAGCGTCGACCTCGTCGCCGCCGCCGCCGCCGAGCAGGCCCTCGAGCCCACCTTCCAGGTCGCCCAACATGTCACCGCCGGCCGCGCCCCCGCGCATCTGCTTCAACATGTTCAGCTGCTTGAAGCCCGGGAGATTGTTGAGCAATCCCGGCTGCTTCGAGACCTTCTTCATCATGTTGCGCATGCCGTAGAAGCGCTGGACGATGTTCCGCACGTCGGTGAGCGTCGTGCCGGAGCCCATCGCGATACGGCGGAGCCGACTCGCGTTGCTCAGGAGCTCGGGGTGGAGGCGCTCCTTCTTGGTCATCGAGCAGATGACCGCTTCGACCTTGTCGAGCTGCTTGTCGTCGAGGTCCGCGCCCGGCATCGAGTCCTTGAAGAAGGGCATCTTCTCCAGGATGTCCTTGAGCGAGCCCATCTTCTTGATGGTGCGGATCTGCTCGAGGAAGGTGAGCATGTTGAAGTTGCCGGACAGGATCTTCTTGGCATCCTCCTCGGCCTTCTGCTCGTCGACGACGCCCTCGAAGTCCTTGACGAGCCCGACCACGTCGCCAAAGCCGAGGATTCGGCCGGCGAGCCCTTCGGGGCGGAACTCCTCGAGCTTGTCGAGGCTCTCGCCGATGCCGAGGAACTTGATGGGCTTGCCCGTGATGGCTTTCACGGACAACGCCGCGCCGCCGCGGGCGTCACCGTCGAGCTTCGTCATGACGACGCCCGACAGGTCGAGGCGGTCATCGAAGGTCTTGGCCGTGCGGACCGCGTCCTGGCCGGTCATCGCGTCGAGCACGAGGAAGATGTTGTCGGGCTTGGTCTTGGCCTTGATCTGGTCGAGCTCGGCCATGAGCGCGTCGTCGATCGTGAGGCGACCGGCGGTGTCGAAGATGACCACGTCGTGGCGGTTGGCCTTGGCCTCCTTCATGGCCAGGTCACACAGCTCGGGCGGGGACGCGCCGGGCACCGTGAAGACCGGGATGTTCAGGTTGCGACCCAGGACCTGGAGCTGGTCGATGGCGGCGGGGCGGTAGATGTCGGCCGCGACGAGCAGAGGATTGTGCCCATCTTTCTGGAGCTTACGGGCGAGCTTGCCGGTCGTCGTCGTCTTGCCGGCGCCCTGCAGGCCGACCATCATGATGGTCGATACGGCGTTGCCCTTCTTGAAGCGGATCGAGGTGTCGACCGGCCCCATGAGGTCCACGAGCTCGTCGTGGCAGATGTTGATGAAGTGGTCGGCCGGCGAGACCTCGACCTTCTTGCCGTCCTTCTGCTTGGCGCGCAGATGGACGAGCTCGCCCGCGGCCTTCTCCTGGACCTTGGCCAGGAAGGCCTTGACGACGCTGAACTCGACGTCGGCCTCGAGCAGCGACAGGCGCACCTCACGCAACGCGTCCTTGATGTTGGACTCGTCGAGGGTGGTCTTGCCGGTGAGCTTCGCCTTGGCGGACTTGAAGCCATTGTAGAGCGTATCGAACATCGGGACGTCCAGGGCAGACGCTGGCGGGGGCCAGGCGAATGCGCCAAGTACCCACGGCGGCGCGGCTTGTCAATGTCGCGCTCCGTGCGGGGGCCGCTGGGTTGGGGGCCGTGACCTTGGCGTAGCCCGTCCAAGGGTGTAGACCTAGTGCCTTCAGTCGGGGGTTGCGTCGTACATCGCGGACGGACAGGCGTTTTTGCGCCATGGGTCGTCCATTTTTTCGCAGCGACGGAGAGGCCATCGCACGGGGCCATCTCTTCATGGAAGGGGAAGAAGCCATGACGAACCAGAGCCAGGTGACGCGACCCGAAGCATCTACGACCTCGAGCCGACCGCCCGGAGCCCCCGCGCCGGGCACGACGTCGGCGAACAAGCTCAAGCGCGAAGCGGCCGGCGAGGGCTTCGAGGCTCAGGAGGCCCGGCTGGCGCCCCAACCCGCCCCCCTGACAGGCGCGCAGGTGGACGACGCCCTGCGCTTCAACCGCAAGAACAGCGGCAAGCCGGATTTCGTCGCGGGCGTGCAGAGCTACTTCGGCGTCGCCGCCACCGGCACCTTCGACCCGGCGACGGTCATCGCGGTGGCTGGATACCAGGGCGAGCAGAGCCTGAAGGTCGATGGCAAGGTGGGCAAGGAGACACGCGGCGCTTTGCAGGCCGACGGGGTCGAGCAGAAGAAGGTCGGGTCGGCCCCTGCGAAGAACGAGGCGAAGCCGATCGGGGCCCCGGGCGCCGGGGGCGCGGAGACGACGCCGGTGGTGAAGGGGCCGGCGACGCCGGCTGAGGTCAAGACACCTGAGACGACGCCGGTCGCGGTCGAGGAGAAGACAGCGACGAAGAACCAGGAGAAGGTCGCGGCCAAGGCCGACGGTGAGACCCAGGTGGCCAGCGGCGGCGCACCCCCGACGAGCTTTGGCGAGGGAACGACGCTCTCGATTGCGGCGTTCGCGAGCTGGGCCGAGGGGGCGGCGACGCAGACGGAAGAGGGGCTCGCCAGGCTCGCCGCGATGGATCCGGCAGACGCAGCGGCCAAGACCCTCTCGGAGTCGCTGATGCAGGGGGCCGCGGCGCTCAAGATGGCGGGCGACGCGCTGCGCTCGCGGGCCGTCCAGCTGATCAACGACGCCAGCCTGCTCAAACGCCCCGAGGCTCAGCCGACACTGCCCGATCGCTCGGAGTTGCTGGCTTTTTCTTCGACCATCCGGCGCCTTGGCAAGGCGGGTGGGGCGATGAACGGGGCGGTGGCGGTGTGTCTCGACGCGGTGCTGGCGATCCAGCAGGGGGCGAGCGTGCTGTCGGCGCGGGCGACCTGGGCGCAGAAGCCGCGTGAGGCGGAGGGCGCGACCGAGCTCGAGGCGCAGAAGAAGGCCAAGGACGACCCGCTCAACGCGATCTTCCGCGACAGCGGGTTCGCCGGTCGCATCACGACGACGAAGAACAGCAAGAACGAGGACAAGGTCGCTGACTGGTGCGGCATGTTCGTGGGGGCGAGCCTGTTCCGAGGGGGTGGCCTCGACGAGGAGCTCAGAAAGGGCATGCTGCACACGTCCAACGTCCTCGACTATTTCCAGTACCAGCAGGTCGCGAACGCCGGCCGTGTGCCCAGGTCGATCTGGGCCGACGGCGAGTGGCACGACATGAAGACCTACCACGGCGTGCGCGGCTCGACGCGCCAGTGGCAGAGCCGGGCGGTCGTGACCGAGGCGATGGAGGGCGGCGGGGCGCTCGACGTGCGGCCCGGCGACGTCGTGTTGATCGACCACAGCGGCAAGAGCAAGACGCCGCAGCACATCACCATGGTCGAGAGCTACGACCCGAGCACCCATCAGCTCGTCACCATCGAGGGCAATACGGGCGGCGTGCGGGCGGGGGATGATGGCAAGGTCGGCGATGCCGGCGACGGCTACCACAAGACCAACGCCACCGGGCGCGACGGTTCGGGGCTGCACACACGCGACATGACCAACATGAGCGCTGGGTCGAGAGAGACCCACGCCGAGGCACACGCGGCCAACATGGAGCGGTACAAGAATACGCCCAACGACAAGAAGGCGAAGTCGAAGGACAAGGCGTACCGGGGTGGATCTGGTATCACCGTCTTCGGAATCGGGCGCCCCTCGGCGGTTGACTTCGAGGAGCACGAATACGCGACGAAGGCGGTGCCCGAGGCGCTCAAGCGCACGTCGCCGGCCGAGATGGACAAGAAGGCCAAGGCCAAGGTCGAGGTGCAAAGTGCGAAGTGAGAGAAGCTGGAGGGGGTGGGCGGCGCTCGTGGTCGGGGCAGGGCTCGTCGGCATGGCGAGCCCGGCGCTCGCGGCCGATGTCGCGGAGCTGTTCGAGGAGTCATTGGGCACGGGCAAGATCGACTATGCCATTCTTGGGACCAGTCAGCTCGACGAGACCCTCTGTTGGGGGCAGGTCCCCAAGAGCGATGAGCTCGTGTGTGTGTTGTACGAGCGCGACGGGGAGGCCTCGACCTGGACGCTCGTGGCGTACAACCCGCTTCGGGGTGAGGTCGAGCGACACGTGATCGCGACGCTGTCCAAGGACTTTGGTGATACCGCGCCGGGAGCGGGGCTCAAGGCTGCCAACGCGGCGATGAAGAAGCGGAAGTGGCGCTCCATCGAGGCGAAGCTGGAGGTATCTGGGCCCGCGGCCAAGCCCGAGGAGGTAGCACTTACGAAGGGACACACGCTGCGAGCCGAGGGGAATACGGTGAGGCTGATCGAGGGCAGCGAGGTGGTCGCGCAGCTCGATGTGTCGGTGACTTCACCGCCGACAGACTGGACGTTCTATGAGCTGGTCGGCGGCGTAGCGGTGGTCGAGACCACACGGACGAAGACCCGCCAGACCGCGCGGGTCTGGACCTTCACGCGTGCGTCGACCAAGGCCGCAGGCGTCGAGGACAAACCCAGCGAAGGGAGCCCGGCGACTGCCTGTGCGAGCTGCCCGGCCTCGTTTGCCGAGCTGTCTCCGTTGATGGGGAAGCTGTGCGAGGGAACCTTTTGGCAGGCCGAGCTCTCGGCCTTGAAGGGGCACGTCGCGGCGGGCCGGCTCGACAAGGACGAGGTCGCGCGCCTCTGGAACACGGTGGGCGCGATGACGGGCTTCGTCTTCAAGAAGTACCCGCACTGGAACGCGCTCTTTACCGGGGCGGACCAGGGGGCGCTGCCCGCGCCGTGTAGACCGTGGATGCAGAAAGCCCATAAGGAGGGAGAGCTGCCCAAGGGGGTCCGAGCGGGGCGCGACCTGATACGAAACTACTGGAAGACGCTCTGAGGTTGATCGGGACGGAGGCCGCTCGTCACTTCGAGCCGAGCCAGAGGGCGAGGGTCTCGAAGGCCTGGCCAGACACTGGCGAGAAGCCGCGGCCCTCGGCGCGGTGCTGCTTCCAGAAGGCGATGACTGCCGCCGGCGGGGTGGTAGCGAGCGCTTTTAGCTTGGCCGCCGGGGCGTCGAGGTTGACCCGCACCGAGGCCGAACCCTCTTCGTCGACGATCTCCGTGAAGGCCGTGGACTCACCCTCGATGATGGCCGTGCCCGTGAGCTGGCCCTCGTCGGACCAGCTGAAGATCGGCTCGTATAGCTTGAGTGCCCGCTCGAGCTCGGCGTCTTCGGCGTCCGGGTAGTCCTTCTTGATAGCGACCAGGCCCAGCGCTTTGGCTTTGGTCTCCATGGCGATGAGCTCGGCCTCTTCAAAGAGGAAGCGCGGGTCGCGAAGCACAGGGGCCTTGTCGGTCGAGGCGTCGGACAAGTCGAGCACCTTCCAGCTGTCGAAGAAGAGGCCGGTCGCGGGCACCGGGCATGTGTCGGCGTTGGTCTCGTGGCGCATCAAGACGTAGGGGCCGACCTGGGTCGCGAACTCGAGCTTCTCGACGTGGATAGCGCTCGTGTTCGGCTCGGGGCGCAGCTTCTTGTCGCGTAGCTCGATGACCCTCTTCGGGTAGGTCGGCTCGACGCCAGTGACCCCGAGGGCCACAAACCCTGCCTGCCCGTCTTCATCGCAGGGCTTGAGCGGCATCGTCGAGAGCTCGCGGTCGAGGCGGAAGGCCTGGTCGCCGACGGCCACCACCACGGTGTTGGCCTTGGTCGCGAGCGGGCTCGACTCGCCGTCCAGAAAGAGCGCCGTCTCGAGCTCGCCGTCCGGGTTCATGGCCCACGCGACGAAGCCCTTGCGGGTCGGGGCCGGCGGCGGCTCGGGCTCGGGGGTCGGGACGGCAACGGTACCGTCGGGCGTCGCGGGTTCAGCGGCTGCGACCGAATCCGATGTGGTCGATGCGGCCGGTGCGGGCGCCGGGTCCTTCTTGCCGCAGGCGGCGAGAGTCAGCAGCGCGAGCGAAGCGAGGAGGAAGCGGTTCATGAGGGGACCTCGTGGGTGGAGTCGCCGCGTGCAGCGGGAGGCTCGAAGTGGCACGCAGAGAAGAGGGCAGTCGGGCCCATTGGTAATCTCACTGCGATCATACGCAGGGCCGCCACGGGCTTCATGAGAGCGCCATCTCGAAGCCGGGGTGGAGCGTCGTCAGGTCGGTGTCGGCCCAGCGGCTGTCCGGGCGGTGGACAGCGTAGAGGGTCATGCGGGTCTTCGTGGTCATGAAGCCCTTGAAGGCCGCCGCGAGCGGGGAGCCGCGGGGGACGAACGCGCTCATGAAGTGGAGTTGTTGTGGGCGCAGGCGGGCGTAGGCCGCGCAGAGCAGGTCACGCATGACGTCGGGGTTGTCGTCATCGACTTCGAGGTGCGTGAGGAAGGCGAAGCGGAAACATTCGCCGGGTTGTGGCAGAGGCGGAAAGCGTAGGACAGCGGCACCGACGTTGAAGATACGCTTTTGCCAGAGCATGCCGCCGCGATAACCCATGACGCGTGTTCGTTTGAAAATCGAGGTATCCCAGGGGGCGAGGCACCCGACGATCCTGTCGTTTGTGCCGGTCGCGATGAGGAAGTCCGAGAGTGACAGGCCAGGCCAGAGGACGAGGCGCTCGGCGAAGCGTTCGGGGGTCAGGACCTCACCCAGGACGCGGCGACGGGCGCGCGCGGCGAGATAGGCCACGAGGGGTTCCAGGTCCGCGTCGGTGGCGGGCCGGACACGCTTGGACGGGGCTGGCTTCTTACGCGTGAACTGGACCGAGACCATCTCGAACGGGGTCATCGGTCGGTAGACGGGCTGCTCCTTTCGTTTGTCGGAGCGGGTCGTGAGCGCTTTCACGGCGGCGACATTGGAGTCGAAGATGACCGTCGTGAAGAGGTCGGCGCCATGCGTCGCCTCGACGTGGTTCATGAAGTGGCCGTAGGCGCGGGCGAGGTGGATCCCACCGCGAAACCCGGGCGCCACCCGTAGGTCGCAGAGATATCCCGTCTTGAGGGTCTGGTCGCCGAGGACGGCGTCGCGCACGGCGACCGTCCCGCACCCGACGACATTGCCATCATCGTCGAAGGCGACCGCCGTCGAGAATGGTCCCTGATGCAGGCGCGGCAAGACGAAGAAGTCGGGGTCACGCTCCTGCGTGAGGGTCAGCGCCGACTCGAGGCGCACACTCGAGAAGAGCTCGCAGAGCTGTCGGTTGAGGGCCGCATCGTTCGGGTCGGCGAGCCGCACGTGCCAGCCGTCGCCGCGAACAAGCGGGACGTCGGAGCTCAGGTCAGCCACGTTGGCCTCGGGGCGGCGGATAGTCGGGGCCACAGCGCTCGATGTACCACTGGCGCAGGGCCGGCAGGTGTGTCAACGCGACCTGCGGGTGGATGTGGTGAACGACGTGAAAGCCGATGTTGCGTGGGGCGAAGACGATACGCTCCCACCAGCGCAGGTGGTGGTCGCAGGTCGTCTTCAAGAGCGTCGGGATGGAGCGCTCGGCGGTCGGCTCATAACGATGCTCACACAGCACCCGATAGCTGCCGAGCAGCCCCGTGAGGGTCGCTGGCAACGCGTAGTAGAGGGCCATGACCTCTGGCCACAGCACGAAGGCGGTGATGAGCGGCACCTGGAAAAGGACCTGGCCGAGCTCGGCGCGGGCGCAGGCGTTCACCTCCGGCGAGTCGCGCAGCGCGTCGTTCGAGAGGCCCGAGCGGTCCTGGAGGAAGACCTTTGCGTAGCTCGGTCGCATCGCGGGAAGGACGCTCGCCAAGAGCCCATAGGGGGCGCGCACGGTCCAGAACGGGACCAGCAGGATGCCGCGTAACCATTGAATCGTCCACGTCAACTTCGACTGGTCGACGCCGCTCTTGAAGTAGGGGTCGCTCGCCATGCCGCTGTCTTTGTGGTGGCGGATATGGTGGTAACGCATAGCGTCGAGGGTCGTCGCGATGGGGTAGGCGACGAGCACCTCGAGGAGCCGGATGGCGGGCGTCTTCTGGCGCAGCGGCATGTGGGCCGCGTCGTGCAGGATGACGCCAAAGGCGTGGAGGCGGCCGGCGACCAGCACCATGAGCGGCACATCGAGCCACAGCGGCGTGAACGCCATGGCCGTCCACAACAGGGCAAGGCAGCCCCAGTCGAAGGCCGCCTGACGCAAGAGCCCCGGGATGGTCGGCTTGACGAGCAGCTCACGTGGGACGTCCGCACGCCGATAGCGGGTCGGTGGCGCGGCGTCGAGCGCCTGTTCCAGGGGCTCCACCATATGATGTTGCATATGGGATGGCATCGGGTGTTGGGCGACAGTCACGGCGCGGGCGCCTCGGGCGTAGCGGCGTACCGGCGCTTGTGGGAGTCGAAGGTGACGCGCCCGATGGCGTGGTCGGGGTCGTGGGTGAAGAAGAGGCGGCCGCCGCGCGCGACGAGGTCAGACAGCAGCGCTTCCTTCTCGTCGATGAGGCGCTCGGGGAAGCGGTCATAACCCATGGTGATGGGCAGGTGGACCCAGGGCAGCCCAGGGATCAGGTCGCCCGCATAGACGATAGGGCCATCGGGCAGGTCGACCTCGGTCAGCAGCAGGCCCGGGGTGTGACCCTCAGAGAAGTGGAACCGGTAGAAGGGGCCAAGCATCGCCGACTGCGCGGTGGATTCTGTCCCCGGCAATGTAGGGGCAGGGCTCGCCCTGCCCGCCTCAGGCGGATCGACGAGCTCCAACGACGCTTCGGCCAGGAGCGCATTGAGCTCCGGGACGAACGACGCGCGGTCACGCGCATGCGGCTGGTTCGCGCGTTCCCAGGCGGGGCGGCTGACGATGTAGTGCGCGTTGGGGAACACGAGGGCTGGCGGCACATCCGCCGCATAGGGCGTCAAGAGCCCGCCCGCGTGGTCGAAGTGCAGGTGGCTCAAGACCACGATGTCGACCTGGTCCGGCGCGACGCCGACCTTCGCCAGGTTGTCGAGCAACACATGGCGGTCCTCGACGACCCCGTAGCGGTCCTTCAGGTCGGGCGCAAAGAACGACCCGATGCCAGCCTCGAAGAGGATGAGCCGCCCTGTGTCTTCACGCACCAGCATGGCCCTGCACGCGAGTGGGATCCGATGGCGCTCGTCGGGGGTGATCCAACGCGCCCAGACCGCGCGTGGAGCGTTGCCGAACATGGCCCCACCGTCGAGGCGCTGCGTGTTGCCGTCGATGACGAACACCTTGGAAGGTCGTCCGGCGCGGGGCGTTGCACTGTCGGTGCTGTCGGCACTGTCGGCACGGTCGGGGTTGTCGCGGGTCAGGCTCATGGCGGGACAGTGGGCCAACTCGACGGAACGAACAAGCCTGGGAAGCGAATCCGAAAAAGCGGTGATATAGGGGCGGTCGTCACGTCACGGTCGGTTGACCCGCGTCACATCGTCTTGCTGCCCACTGACGAACGCGGACGGACGACCGTAACATTGCCACCTCAGGAGAGTCCTATGCGCTCTATCGTCTCCGTTCACGGCCTTTCATCGGGCCTTGCTTCGATCGTCCTTGCGTCCTCCGTATTCGGCGCCGGTTGCGCCACCATGACCCCAGCCGAGCTCGACCGCCAGGTCACCGTGAGCTCGCAGGCCCCGCTCTACGAGTACCGCCGCATCGGCGTCGAGCCCGTCAACTGCGAAGGCCCCATCTGCCGCGGCATCAACGGCGCCGACGTCATGCGCAACCTGCAGCGCGCGCTCACCGACGCCTGCTACGAGGTCGTCGACGACACCCAGTTCCGCCAGTACTACGAGACCTTTGTCGGAGCCTCGCCACTTGGCCTCTTCGATTGGGCGCTCGGCGAGACCGGCATGACCTCGCCCGGCGCCTTCAAGTTCAACGTGCTCGACCCGATGGCGCAGCAGGTCATCATCGACGAGCTCGGCCTCGAGGCCATGCTCAAGGCCACCTTCGTCGTGGGCGAGCCCAGCGAATACACGAACTTCCGCCCGACCAGCATCGACTACCAGCTCATCGATGCGCGCCGGAAGAACGTGCTCTGGCACGCCCGCCTCGACGGCCAGATCATGGACGACAAGGACGCCACCCAGACGCTCGTCTACATGACCAACGAGCTCGCGGGCGCCATCAACCGCAAGGCCAACTCGTGCGGCGAGCCGCAGAAGTCGCTCACCACCCAGCCGGTCATCCAGGTCAGCCAGGGCGTCCTCGACCTGCCCGACCGCATCTACTTCGAGCTCGGCAGCGCCACCATCTCGACCCGCAGCTATGCGCTCCTCGACGACCTCGCCCTGTGGTTCTCCCAGAACCCGACCGTCAAGCTCGTCCGCATCGAGGGCCACACCGACGACGTCGGCGACGACAACTCCAACATGACGCTGTCCGACCAGCGCGCCCAGTCCGTCCACGCCTACCTCGCCGGCAAGGGCGTCGACCCGCTGCGCATCGAGCCCATCGGCTACGGCGAGACGCGCCCGCTCTTCGCCAATGACAACCCGACCAACCGCAGCAAGAACCGCCGCGTCGAGTTCCGCGTCGTGAACTGAGGCCGACCGCTTATCTCGACGGTCGAGATACTCGATCGTCGAGACTTCAGCGCACGACCAGCACGAATCCCGCCCCGCCCAGACGCTCGGCTTCCTCGTCGAAGTCGGCCATCGTCAGCGGGTGGCTCGTGAGAAAGCCGTCGGGCAATGAAAGTGTCAGGAAGCGGCCGTTGATCTCGAGCGACGAGGTGCCTTCGAGACCGCGCTCCGAGCGGCTGCGATGGATCTTCGTCGCGAGCCGCAGGATGATGGTCAAGCGCAGGGCCATGTCGCGCAGGTGGCGCGGCAGCGTGATGAACAGGTCACGCACGAGCTTGCGGCGATGGGCCAGCACGAGCGCCGAGATCATCTGCGCGTCATCGCGCGAGAAGCCCGGCAGCGGCGTGTTCGCGAGGATATACGCGCCGTGTTTGTGGTAGCCGTGAAACGAGATGGCAAGCCCTATCTCGTGCAGGCGCGCGGCCCACGCGAGGTAACGACGGGCGGTGTCGAGCTCGGCCTTCGGGATCCAGTTGCCCGGCCGCACCGTCTCGAGCAGCCCCATCGCCGTCTGTTCGACGCGTGAGGCCTGGCCGCGGTCGACGTAGAAGCGGGTCATCAGGTGGTGGATCGTCGTCTCGCGGATGTCGCCTTCGAGGAAACGCCCGAGCAGATCGTAGAGCACGCCTTCACGCAGCGCGGCGCTCGTCGACTGCATCTGGCGCAGCGGCAGAGCCTTGAAGGCAGCCCGCGCGATAGCCAGGCCAGCGGCGATGATGGACTGGCGCTGGGGCTTCAGGCCGGGGATCTGGAGCTTGTCGGAGTGGCCCGCGGCGATGACGACCTCACGCAGCTTCGTCAGGCTGTCCTTCGTGAGGCCGCTGTTCGACCAGCCATTGAGACGCACGATCTCGTCGAGCGTCACCATCGTGCCAGACGACCCGAAGGTGCGTTGCCAGTCCGCGCGGAAGTACGGCTCGGGCAGGCGTTCGAACAACAACTGGGCGGCGATCTGCGCGCGGCGGAAGCGTTCACGTGTGATGACGCCGTCGGCGAAGAACTGCTTGGTGAAGCCGACACACCCCATGTGCAGGCTCTGGGCGTGCTCGGGCTCGAGGCCCGTGCCGAGGATACATTCGGTCGACCCGCCGCCGATGTCGATGACGAGCTGGCGCGCGCCATCGCCATGGGGCAACGACTGCGCGACGCCGCGATAGATGAGGCGCGCCTCTTCCTCGCCGGACAGGACCTCGATGGGGAAACCCAGCACGAGGCTCGCGCGTTCGATGAAGGACTGGGCGTTCTTGGCGACGCGCAAGGCATCGGTGGCGACAGCGCGCACGGTCGCTTCGGGCACGTCGCGCAGGCGCTGGCCAAAGCGTTCGAGCGCCGACAGGGCGCGGATCTGGCTCGCGTCGTCGAGGACCTTGTCGTCTGACAAGCCTGCGGCGAGCTGAACGCGGTCATGCACACGATCGATGACGTGAACACCCTGGCCGACGACGCGGGCGACAGCGAGGTGGAAGCTGTTCGAGCCCAGGTCGACGGCGGCCAGGATCTCGGGGATGACCAGCGCCATGCCGGCCTCAGCTCCGACCGAGTTGGCGCAGCAGCTTGGGCGACATGAGCCAGCTCAGCTTGGCCGAGAGCTCGGGCTCGAAGGTGACCTCGAGCTGCATCGCGCCTGCCTTCTTCAAGTGAAAGGAACGAAACGCGAAATCGGGTCCGTCCGGGTTGTCGGGGGTGCGCGTCGGCAGCCCGATGGCGATGCCGGCGGCTGGCTCGATGGAGCCGCCGTGCCCGATGCACAACACGGGACCGTCACCGATCGCGGCGACCTCAGGCCATAACGCCCGCGGGTCACCTTGCGGGCTCAGGCACTCGAGGGGGAGGACTTCTTTCTTCGTCAGACCCAGCACCTGGGCCGTGACGCGGGCGGTCTGCACACAGCGCAGGTAGGGGCTCGTCAAGATGATGCGAGGGCGTAGGCCGATGGCCTTGAGCCCACGCGCGACGCCCTCGGTGCGGTTCTTCCCTTCGAGGGTGAGCGGGCGATCGATATCGGGTGGGCACAGGGGGTCACTGCGGTCGACCGCGATGCCATGCCTCAGAAACGTCACTTCCATCTGGGAATCCGGTCAAAAGGTCGCGCATGAGGGTACACAGTTCGTGCCCCGATGCCTATACTCCCCACGCGCCGACGTAACGAAGCAACGAAGCGGCTAGCGCGCGACCGGAGGGTAATAGGATGCAGCGTGAGCTCGTGCTCGAAGCGGACAAGTCGGTGATCGAGGGGATGGTTCGGGCCTTTGGGGCGATCCTCGACGAGGCGAAGGCACAGGCCAAGGCGGCGGTCGAACAGCCGGCCACGGCAGTGCACGACTACCGGCGGGCAGTGCGACGGGCCGAGTCGGCGGTGCTTCTGGCCGCGCCGCTCATGCGTAAGGCGCAGCTGGGGTGGATTCGTAAGGCGGTCATGCAGGCGCGCCGACGGACGCGGGTGTTGCGTGACCTCGACGCGGTGATGCCGGTCATCGGCAAGCTGTCGGAGCTGGACCTCGGTGACCCGACGGCGCTCGATGCGTTGAGGGCGTGGCTCGAGGAGGCGCGCGGCGAGGTGGCCACCGAGGAGCTCGTGGCGTGGCGCTTGCGCAAGAACGTGCGGAGCCTGGCCGGGTTGGCCGAGATGTTCGCGGTCGGCGTGCACGCGTGGGCCGACTACGACCTGCTCATCGAGAGCCTTCGCGAGTCTTATCGCGGGGCGCGAAGGGCGTGGGCCAAGGCCGACGAGTCAAAGAAGCTCGACGACGTGCATGCCTGGCGGCGGGCGGCGCGCACCTTGCGATACCAGCTCGAGCTGCTGGCGTCGCGGGACGATCTGACGGCGAGCGTGGAGCTCAAGGCGGCGCACTCGACCTTCAAGGATCAAGTGAAGGAGCTCGGGCAGGTGACGGACCTCTTCGCGCTGCGCGGCATCATCGAGGACGCGAGGGAACACGTCATCGGCGTCGAGTGGAAGCCCCTCGTGAAGGGGTTGGATGCGGTCATCGCGGAGCGGCTCGAGCGGGTCTTCGAAGACGCGAAGGTGACGTTCTCGGTGCGGCCACGCGACTTCGTGATGCAGGCGGAATCGGTGGCGGAAGAACCGGCCGTGGCGGTCGTGGCCGAGTCCGACGGTGGCGATGAAGTCTGAGGTCGGACGACGGGCGCGATGGGCCGCTCTGTGGATGGTCGGGCTCTTCGGGTGTGGCGAGGACTCGCAGCCCAAGGCCCCCATCGAGGCCCTGATCGCGGCGGCGCACAACGACGACCCGGGGTTGTTGGCCGGCGTTTGTGTCGACGGCGTCAAGGACGGGGACGCGCTGAGGGTGTGCTCGGCGACGCATGAGGATGCTGCGACCTGGGCGCTCGTGCGCGCGTGGTTCAGCGAGGCGCGGATCGTGAAGGTCAGCGAGATCCGCGGCACGCCAGGGGCAGCCAGGGTCGATCGGGTTGCCGGGGTCGCCGGGGTCGATGGGGTTGAAGTCGTCATCGAGGTCGAGATGGGGCCCGACAAACGGATCATCCCGATGACCGTGACCCACCGTGAGGGGCGCTGGTACCTGGACCGATTCTGAGGGGCACGGGTGGTGATTCGGGAGGTGTGATTCGGGAGGCGTGATGCTGGAGGTCGTGGGGCTCTCGAAGTCGTTTCGTGTGGCCGAGCCGAAGTGGCGCTGGCCGCTCCGGAAACCGGTCGAGGTGGTGGCGGATCTTCGACGCGATGGGGCATGGTTCCACGCCGTGCGCGACGTGTCGTTCACGGCGCCGAGCGGAGCGGTGCTCGGGTTGCTCGGGCCCAATGGAGCGGGCAAGACGACGCTGATGCGGGTCCTGGCGACAGCGCTGGTGCCGACAAGTGGGACGGCGCGTTTCGACGGGGTCGATCTCGCGAGCGACCCGACGGCCGTGCGGCGAAAGCTCGGGTTCTTGTCGGGCGACACGGGGCTCTATGAGCGGCTCACGCCGCGTGAGGTCCTGCGGTACTTCGGGCGGCTCTACGGGATGGAGGCGAGGCGCTTGGACGAAAGGGTCGCGGAGCTCAGTGCGACCCTGGGCATGGGCGGGTTCATGGAGCGCCGCTGTGGGGCGTTGTCGACGGGCATGAAGCAGCGCGTGTCGATTGCGCGTGCGCTTTTGCATGACCCCGAGGTGGTGGTCTTCGACGAGCCGACGACGGGCCTCGATGTGGCGGCGGCCGAGACGATTCTGAAGCTGGTCGAGCAGTGCCGACGCGAGGGCAAGACGGTGATCCTGTCGACGCACCACATGCACGAGGTCGAGCGTCTGTGTGACGCGGTGGTGTTGATTCATGAGGGTGCGACGCGTTTCAGCGGGACGGTCGAGGCGATGCGTGAGGCCGGCGGGGGCGGTGCTTTGGACCGGGCGTTTCTGTCGCTGGTCGGGGCGACGGCGGTGACGGGGGCGACGGCAGTGACAGGGGCGCCGGCCGTGTCGGAGGTCGCTCATGGGTGAAATCGGGACCATCTTCCGAAAGGAGATGCTCGAGGTCGGGCGCGATCGGAAAACCTTGATTTTCATGATATTGCTGCCGGTCGTTCTGATCCCGCTGCTGCTGCAGGTGACGACGAGCATCATGGGCGACGCGCAGCGTGAGGCGAGCGCGAAGGTGCTCGTGTATGCGGCGGGTGGCGCGGACGGCCTGCCCGAGTTGACGGGGCCGGGCTTTCGAAAGGTCGTGGTCGAGGACGCGGACGGGGCTGCCGCGGCGGCGGTGGCGGCAGTGGCCAACGGGCGCCTCGACTTCGCGCTCGAGGTGAGACCCGAGGTCGACGGGCGACGTGAGGTGCTTCTGCACTATGACAACGCGTCGACGACCTCGAAGGTGCGCGAGCGGGTCGAGGACGCGCTGGGCGAAGCGTCGGACCGGCTGCGCGGGGACCGTCTGGCGTCGCTCGGCGTGGTCGGGGAGGCGAAGCAGGAGGCGCTCTTGAGGCCCATCGTCGTCGTGCCGAGCGGGGTCGCATCGATACGCGAGGTCATCGGCGAGCGGGTCGGGTCCACCCTGCCCTTCATCCTCATCGTCTTCTGTTTTCTCGGCGCCATGTACCCGGCCATCGACCTGGCGGCGGGCGAGAAGGAGCGCGGGACGCTGCAGACATTGTTGCTCGTACCGGTCGCGCGCTGGCGGTTGGTCGTTGGAAAGCTGCTGGTCGTGTTTGTGACGGGCGTGGTCGCGGCGGTCCTGTCGCTGGTGGGTCTCGGGGTCTGGTTAGGCTTGCAGTCGGGCCAGCTACAGGGGGCGCTGGGCGAGGTGTTGGGCGCGATTGGGGTTGTTGACCTGTCGCTCATCGGGGCGATGCTGGTGCCGACGTCGCTGATATTCGCATCGTTGTTGTTGGGCATCAGCATCTACGCCAAGAGCTTCAAGGAGGCCCAGAGCTACATCGCGCCACTGAACATGCTCGTCATGGTACCGGCCTTCATGGCGACCCTTCCCGGTGTCGAGCTCGACCTCGCGACGGCCTGGATCCCTGTGACCAACGTGGCCCTCGCGGTGAAGGACCTGGTGAAAGGCACCATCGAGACGGAGCTGCTGGTCATCGTCTTCGCCAGCAGCTTGCTTGTCGGCGCAGCCCTGTTGTGGGTATCGACGTGGTGGTTCTCACGCGAGTCGGTGGTGTTCAGGCGCTGACGACTCGCGGTGAGGGAGGCGAGCGCTACTCGGTGCGATTGAGGGCGTCGGCCACGGCGTCCGGCAAGGGTGCTTGGAGTCGAAACCAGACGTCGATGGGACCCGAGTTCTCGTGTCGGACGGGGCTCACGAGACCGCAGTAAACTGCGGAGGCGTGAGACTTCTCTTGCACGAAGAGGTGGATCTTGGCCGCTCCCGGCGTCACTAGTCGGCGGCCCGGCTCGGAGGTCGGCGTGTTCTTGTTCTGGCTCTGCCAACGCAGCGTCTGGGGGTCCTCGAAGACGTTGGTGTAGTGGAACTGCTTTTGGGCCGTGCTGGTGTCGAGCTTCGTGATGATGACGATGTGGTCTTGGAACGGCGGGTCTCGAAACGTGAGCACGCCCGTGTTGTGGCGCGCCGGGTCGAACTGGCGACCGAAGTGGTTGATGACCTCCGGGCGGCGGTAGCGGTTCCAGAGCTGCAGGTCGTTTGGCGACCGTAAGACGCCGCCGTGACGCGTGCGGTAGTCCTTCTCGAGGATGTATTGGATACGGCGCTCGACCTCGAGGACCAGTCGTCCGGGGTCGATTCCGTCAAAGACTCGTGGGTCGAGCCGGTCGTCCTTCCAGAGCGGACCGAGCTTCTTGGTGAGGGTCTTGGCGCCCGTCGCTTCGCCGAGGTCACCCGCCTCGACTCGCCAACGCGGGAAGCGTTCGAAGAAGCGACCGAAGCCGTCGGTCGGGTTCGCGGGATTCACGAGTGAGCCCCAGAGGAGCGCGTACGGATATACCCGCTGCGCTTGCCAGTTGGATTCGCAACGGGCCAACAGCTCTCGGAGCGGGGCATCGTCGGCGAGTGCCTTCTCCCAAGGTTCGGCGTCGCCCATCTGTGCCCGGGCCGTGATCCAATCGCCAAAGGTCGCGCGGAAGTCTTCAGGGAGGACGTCCTCGTCGCGTCCGATGAAGTCGACTGGGTAAGGGGCGGTCCCGAGCTCGGTGCGGATACGCTCCCAGGCTTCTTTGCAGCGCTCGCGCCGCGTGCCCGTGAAGCGTTCGACCTTGTTGAGGATGGCCCGGGTCTGGTCATCGAGGATGATCTCGCATTCCGGTGGCGGAGTCAGCTCGATGGGTAGTCCCTTGACCGTCGTGACACCCGGCATGACCTGCGGGTCGGCGAGGGCCTGGAACGACAACCACGAACGGCGATGGTGGCCGACGAGGTCCACCACCGTCAGCACCTCGCAGCCGGGGTGCAGGCGGAGTCCGCGACCCAACTGCTGAATGAAGATCGTGGCCGAGTCGGTGGGACGCAAGAAGAGGATGCTGTTGATGGCGGGGATGTCGACGCCCTCGTTCAGGACGTCGGCGACGAAGAGCCACTCGAGTGGGTCGGTCGGGTCGGCGAAGCGTTCGTAAATCCGCTCGCGCTCGGCGATGGCAATCTCGCCGGTCACGAACGCCGAGTCGAGGCCCCGCGCGTTGAATCGATCGGCCATGAACTGGGCGTGGCGTCGACCGGCACAGAAGCCGACGGTGGCGCGGCGCGGGCCGTCGTAGCCTTTCTCCAGGGCGTGCCTCAGCGCGAGGTCCACGCGCTGCTCGACGATGAGCGCGTTCTCGACGGCGGTTGGATCGAAGCGACCGTTGCGCCATGGGAGAGTGCCATAATCGACGGTGTCGTCTGCGACCCCGAAGTAGTGAAACGGGATGAGCCACCGTCGACGAATGGCGTCGTGGAGCCGGACTTCCCAGGCGACATTGTAGTCGCACAACTGCAAGACATCGTGGCCGTCTTGTCGCTCCGGGGTGGCCGTCAAACCGAGCAGGAAGGCGCCTCGGGAGGCCGCGATGACAGCGCGATAGGTCGGCGCATCCGAGTGGTGGAACTCGTCGATGACGATGTAGTCCCAATTGCGCGAGACGATATCGGGTGAGCGCGCGAGCGACTGGATGGAAGCGAAGACCAGGTCTGCGCGTGGTCGATACGTCGAGGAGCCGTCGAGCAGGGTGGTGGCCCGCCCAGGAAAGACGGATTCGAAGGTACGCTTGGCTTGCCGCAAGTGCTCGAGGCGATGGGACACGAAGAGGACGGAGAGGGCCTTGGCCTGAGCTGCGTCGAACGCGCTCAGGTAGGTCTTGCCGACGCCGGGTGCGGCGATGATGACGGCCCGTCGTTCGCCGCGATGGCGTAGCTCTCGCAGGCGTTCGAGGGCCTCGCGCTGGGCTTCGTTCGGGGCGACCGATGATGGGGGAGGTGCGGCCGGAATGGAACCGTAGGGTGTCTGGAGCTCCGCGAGGGCGAGGTCGCGTGAGGGAGCTGGGGCTGAATGGACGAGGGTGAGGGTCCGCTGAATTCGCGACTCATAGGCCGCGATGAGATGTGGGTCAGGCCACTTCGACGCCGGGTGGTGCCACAAGAGCTCGAACTCGTCGTGGATAGCCGCGACGACACTCGGCTCTTGCTGGTTGACGTTGAGCTCGAGGTTCGATGCGAGCCCACCCTTCGTCAGGTTCGAGGAGCCGACCCAACACGAGGCACCCCGGCCGCGTCGGAACGCAAACAGCTTCAGGTGAAAGCCGGGCGCGTTGTTATCGTAGACCTCGAGCTCGTGTGGTTGCAGGAGGGCGGCGAGACCTCGCAGGGCGTCTGGTTGTGTGACGCCGAGATAGGTCGAGGTCAGAAGTCTGAGCCGGCCACCCCGGGCCCGGAAGTCGCAGAGCTGCTCGAGGATGAGATGGAGACCCGAGAAGCGCAGGAACGAGACCGCGATGTCGACCTGGTCCGCGGTCGACAGCTCGCGCCTCACGACGTCGAGCATGCGCTGCCGCAGGGGATGATTCGAGGCGGTCGGGAGGGACTGGGCGAGAGGCATCCTTCCGACTCTCGGTCACACCGACTTGCTTTGCAAGGTGGGGCGGCTGCGGGTCTGCCAGTGGAGGTCGCCTGGGGCGTGGCCGGTCACGGTGAGGTGGCCGCCGTGGACGAGGTCGAGGTGGCAGGCCTCGCAGAGGGTGATGAGGTTGGAGGGGGCCTCGGTGCCGCCGTGCGAGCGGAAGATGATGTGGTGGGGCGTGCAGTGGCGGCGGCGGCAGGTGGGGCTCTGGCAGCGGAAGCGGTCGCGCAGGTAGATGTCGCCGTAGGCTGGGAGTGAGGTGGGTGTGCGCCAGGCGGTCAGCGCGTTGGCGACGAGGAACTCGACGAAGGTGTGGTCTGGCAGGCGCTCGGCGTGGGCGGACTCGAGCTCGCGCCAGAATGTGGCGAGGTCTTCGGGTAGGGAGAGTCGGAGCGTGGTGGTGCCCAGAGCTGGGTCGGGGTCGGTGTCCGGGTCGAGAGGCACGGACATCGGACAGGGGTCGGCGGACTCGACTCCAAAGGCCACCGCGTAGACGTGACGCTCGAGGTCGTGGCTGTCTTCGAGGTCGTCTGGAGTCGGCGGGGCGAGGCCCACGAGGGGTCGGTCATCGAGGCGTGCGTGGAGCTCGGCGGCCTCGATGTGTTCGCGCAATAGCTTGACGGTCAAGGTATCTGCCAGGTCGAGCCAGGCGCTCTCGGTCGGCGGTGACGCGACTCGGGCTATCAGGGTCGCGGCTTCGAAGCCGATGCGGCCGGACTCCACGGCGGCGCGGACGTGGGTCAGTCGTTGGCACCTGCGGGCCAGGGCGATCCGGGCCGCCATGCTGGACGGCGCCATGCCGAGCCACTCGCGGTAACAGGTGTCGGCTGAGTCGTAGCCCAGGTGATAGGCGAGGCCACACGCTTCGGCCTCGAGGGCCAGCTCGCCCAGGCGGAGGTCGCGTCGGGTGAGCTCGGTTGCGAGGTCTCGTAGGGCGAGGTCGAGGTCGAATATCGATGTCACTTCGGCGGGGATGAGCGGGACTGCAACCGGGTCGCCCAGGTCGGCGGGATCGGTCGGGTCCTCATGATGGAGGGTAACGGTTTCGGTGAGCGGGGGCTCCCAGGTTGGACCAGCCGAAAGCACTGCGGCGAGCGTGGGTCCGATGTCCGTGTGGGTGGCTAACAGGGTCGTCAGGGCCTCGGCCAACAGGCCCTCGACGGCGTCGGTGCGGCTGATCGCGCCGAGCGCCTGGGCCAGCCGGATCACGCCCTCGAAGCCGAGCGCGTCGAGGCGGTCGAGAGTGCGGGTGATCTGCTCCCTCGGACGACGCGTGGGTTCGGGTGCTTCGCCGAGCCGTGCCCTCAACTCACGAACCGAGTGCCGGCTCGCGTATTCGATGGCGGAGCTCTGACTCGCCTCGTCGTCGTCGCCACTCCGGGCCAGGGCTCGAGCGACAAGCTCGACCTTCGACGTCGAGAGCCGCCCTGACAGGTACGCGTCGCGTATCAACGGCAGCGTCGCGAGCCGCCGGTTCAGCGTGCGCGCATCACCGAGCCAGCGGCCAGACCGTCCGAGTCTCTCGCGGCCGTAGGCATCGAGGCTCGAGAATCCGAGGTACTTGACCCCACCCGACGCCCCAATCCGGTCGATCCGGTCGATGCCATCGGCGATGGCGAGGCGTAGACCGCCGAGTCCACGGGTGAGTCGTAGCAGCTCCGTCGAGAGTGCCAAGATAGATTGGCGAGATTGGTGAGGTGGGAGTGACATAGGAATTGTATATCATGGGTGGGCAGGCGTGCTGTGGGAGCTCGATGGAGGCGTTGCAGGAGCGTGAGCCGAGGCGCGCACTGGCTTTTTCGGATCACACGGGTTGGCGGGGCTTGGCAGAGGGATGGGTGAGGGATGGCGCGCCGAGTGGCGAATTCGCCGCCAGGGTGGGCCGTAATGTGTCAATGGAAAAACAACCACAAGTGCGAATTCCGGGTCCGGAGTTTGCCGGGCACGCGCGGGGTATCCTACCTACCACGCCTCCAACCGACGATGCCTTGCCCTGGACCGCGCGATCGAGACGACCGGCATGTTGAACATCTGTCAAGAGTTAGACCGGCAGCTGTCGACCTCCCCAACGCAACAAATCGCCACTCACGGCTTCGAACCGCGTCGCTTCCGGCTCACAAGGAGCTCACAGCAATGTGACAACTACAGGACGCGCGGGCTCGTCTCGCCGCGGCTTGACTAACTCGAGCGGGACCTCGACCCTCTCGACGTTCATCCTATCCGTCCATCAGGAGAACCACCCATGCCCCCTGCCCTACGATTCGCAGCTATCTCCGCTCTTGCGGTCCCGCTAGGCCTGTCTCTGTTACTGACGCCGCTTGCCCACGCGAACCCGTTCGCGACCCTCTTCGACAACGGCAGCTATGCGGCGGGCCCCAGTCTCGTGGTGTCCAGGGACATCCCGTCGCTCGGCGCGCTGACCTTTGGAGACCGGACCAGCTCGATCCGTTTGCGCACCCCCGTGCCGATCGCGGTCTACAAAGAAGCCGACTACAAGGGCGCCTGCAAGACGATCACGGGCGATGTGCCGTCGCTGGCGGGGATCGGTTTTGGCAACGACAACCTGAGCTCGGTGCGGATCCAATTCACGTGCGAGAATGGACCCGTCGCCGTCGACGCGTGCGCCAGCAACCCTTGCGCGGCGGGTCAGGTGTGCGTCGACAAGCCGCGCCCCGCGCCCAATGACGCGAGCGGCCGCACCTGCTACAACGACCCGAACGCGAGCGCACCAACGCCCAGGATCAACGTCGCCGGCGGCGCCGTCGCGGCGAACACCGCGGCCCTTCCAAACCTCGCCCGCGGACGCCCCGCCCGCGCCCTCCCGCTCTATGGTGCCGTCCCCGCCGCCCGCTTGACCGACGGTTTCACCCACGGCGACTACAGCGCGGGCACGGTCACGCACACCATGGGCACCGTCAACGACTTCATGGAGGTCGACCTGGGAGCGCCGACCGAGGTCGCCACGGTCGTCCTCCACAACCGAACCGACTGCTGCCCTGAACGCCTGGCGACGGCAGTGCTCGAGGTCTCGGCGGTCGCCTGCGACGTGTCCCCGCGCCAGGTCCTCGGCAGCGCCGTCGTGCCCGTCAGCGAATACAGCCCCGTGACTTTGGTGCGCCTCGCCGCCCCCGCGAGCGGCCGCTTTCTGTGCCTGCGGCAGACGGCGGCCAACGCGCTGCAGCTCGCCGAGATCGAGGCGTTCGGCCCCGAGACCAAAACCCAGCGGGTGCCAGCCGTCGCCCGCCAGTCGAGCGTCGGGAACGGTGGCCTGGCCGCGCGTGTCATCGACGGAAACACCAATGGCAACTGGAGCCAAGGCTCGGTGAACCACACGGCGACCGACGCCTCGGGCCTCCCGGGCGACAGCTCGCCCTGGGTCGAGGTCGACCTGCGCGCGACGCGTAACCTCGAGCGTGTGCTGATCTACAACCGCACCGACGGCAGCAAGAGCCGCCTCACCGGCGCTCGCCTCGAGCTGTCACTCGACCCGTGCAACAACCCGGCGCGACGCGTCGTGCGCGACGAGCAGCTCAAGGTCTTGGACCGCCATTGGAAGATCCCGCCCTATGTCGGCGGCGCTGGCTACAACGCGATGGAGGCGGCGGTGCTCGGCGGCAGGATCAAGCGCCACCTCGCCGGGTTCAGCCCCGATGTTCAGGCCGTCTCTTTCCTCGACGCACCGGCGGCCCGCTATCTCTGCTTGCGTCACGATGTTGCGCAGTTCCTTCATGTCGCCGAGATCGAGGCCTACGAGGGCGATTCCTGGGAAAACATCACGCGCCGCCCGGGCGTCACGGCGCGCCAGGTGACGACGTACTCCACCGGCACGGCCGACCTGGCGATCGACGGCAAGACGTGGGGGCGCTGGGAGCACGGCTCGGTGACTCACACGACACAAGTGGCCAATCCCTGGCTCGAGATCGATCTGGGCGCCATGCAGCCGCTGCGCGCGATTGTCGTCCATAACCGCACCGATGCCGCGTCCGAGCGGCTCCTGGGCGCGCTCATCCAGACGAGCCGCATGCCGTGTGACGCCCCTGGCTTCACCGCGACGCGCACGGCCTATGTGGAGGCGGCACCGTTCGACAACAGCTGGACCCGTCGTGAGCCCACGGCCACCTTCACCTCCGAGAACTTCCAATACGCCGTGGCCGCAGCCCCGCTGCCGTATGCACGCAACGAAGAGAACTTCATCGGCGAGACCGCGCGCTACGTCTGTGTGCGGATCCCACGCACAGAGACGCTCTCGGTGGCCGAGGTCGAAGTCTTTGGCACGGGCTTCGAGACGCCTGCGCCGCCCGCGCCGACACCGACGCCGGCAGCCGCGCTGGCCTCGACTCCGAGCGTGCCAACCGTGGCACCCGTCGCGACCCAGGTGAGCGCGACGCAGATCCAGGTCACCCTCGGCGCGGCGACGCTGGCGTGTAGCCTCGACAACACCGGACCGATCACCTGGAACATGTCGTGCGCAGGTGGCCCGCCCATCGCCATGACCGGCTCGCTGGGCTCGAGCTACGACCTCGTCTCGGAGTCGGCCTTGACGTTTGCCGACCTGACGGCCGGCCCCTGGTTTCCGTCGGCGCTGCAAGGCCCGGGCGGCCTGTTCGACAAGATCGTCGACGTGCTCGGAGCTTCGCAGGTGAAGCTCGCCGTCAGCCAGGGCAAGGGTTTCCACCTGCGCGGCGTCATCGACCTTGGCAATGTGCCAGGTGCTGGTGTGCTGAGCGACGCGCTGAAGCAGGTCATCAGCGCTCTCAAGGGGCTCGTCTCGGTCGAGTCCCTCGACCTCACACCCACCTTCGAGCTCGTGCCATCGGTGACCGGCACCAACGTATCGCTGGCTTTGCGGGTCAACGTCATCACGGCGTGTATTTCGCCGCCAAGCCTGCCAGTCCTCGGGACGGCGCTGAAGTTCAACGAGGGGGCGGTCACCTTCGCGCTTGGGCTCGGGCCCACGGGATTGACGGTGACAGCAGGGCTCGCGTCGAAGCTCTACCTCAAGCCGAGCAGGTTCGACCCGTGGCTCATGGTCACGCCGGGCTTCGAGCTCGGGGCCGCCGGAACGGGTGGCACCTTGACGGTGCGCGGCGCCGTGAGCGGCCGCTGCGAGGAGACGTGTGCTGCCACCTGCGGCTGTCAGCCGAGCGCGTGCAGCCAGGGCTGGAGCCCGTTCGGGATGTCGCAGCTCAGCCTCGCCCAGGGATTTGTCGAGCTCGGCGCAAAGACGGTGGGTGCGGTGCCCGTGCCGAGCGTGAAGGCGGCCTTCCAGGAGGCCCGGGTCGGTGACGTCACCGGCAGCTTCGCTATCGCCTTCGACACCAGCACACAGCAATATGGCTTCCGCTTCGGGGCGGACCGACTCCCTATGCTGGCCGCCTTCCAGGTCTTTGGTGGTCCGGTCGGCGACCTGGCGCGCATGATGCCCAAGCAGCTCGCCCTGCGCTCGCCGCTCGTCAGCTTCGCGTCGACGCCGATGGAGCTCTATGGCGTGTCGTTGCCCAAGGGCATGCGTGTGCGCGGCGGAGTCGACCTCGGTGCGCTCGGGCTACGCGGCTCGGTCGACGCGACGATGGACCAGGGCACGCCCGACCTCGGCGCATTGGCACAGGGCAAGCTCGTCGGCGCGATGCCAGGCGGCGCGCTCAAGATCCAGGTCGAGGTGCCCGACATCGCGGCGCTGGTCGTCCGGGTCGGCGGGCTCAGCTCGTTTGCGCGCTCCATGGTCGAGGCGACGTTCTGGGTGACCAAGCTCGAGCTGGCTTTCACTTTGACCGCGAACGAGATCGCCGTCGGAGCCGCCGTCGACTTCCGGTTGCTCGGCGAGAAACACGATCTAGGCTTCTCGCTCGGCGCGAGCTGGGACCTCGACGACATCATCAGCGGTCTGGCCACCAAGGTCGTGGGACTCGTCGGAGGCGCCCTGGTGGCGGCCTTCAATGAGGTCAAGGCGGCAGCCGAGACGGCCTACCGCGAGACGAGCGAGGCACTCAAGAAGGGTGCGGCCGTCGTCATCAACGGCATCGTGACGTGTGGCTCCATCGCCATCGCCGCGAGCGAGGTGGCACTCGGCACGATCGACGGCTATGCGACGAAGGCCTGGAACGGCTTCAAGAGCGTCTTCGGCCTCTGATGTGCCCATGCGTTGCATCCGGCAGCCTGGCCTTCTCGGCCTCGACGTGACCATGCCTGCTCGGGAGTGCCCATGGTGGCCGTCCAGCAAGGGCCTCGAGAGCTCAGTGTACCGGCTTGTCCGGAGTCGGCGTCGACCTGAGGCGGTAGCGGGTGGCTCGTTTGGTGCCCACGACTTCGATCGCCGGGTGTGACGCGAGCACACTCAGGTTGGGGTCGGTGTCCGGGTCGAGAGGCACGGACATCGGACAGGGGTCGGACTCGACGGCGGCGCGGACCTGCGGCAGTCGTTGGCAGCGGCGGGCCAGGGCGATCCGGGCCGCCATAGAACTGCGGCGAGTGCCGGTCCGATGTCCGTGTGGGTGGCCAACAGGGTCGTCAGGGCCTCGGCCAACAGGCCCTCGACGGCGTCAGTGCGGCTGATCGCGCCGAGCGCCTGGGCCAGCCGGATCACGCCCTCGAAGCCGAGCGCGTCGATGCGGTCGACAGTGCGGGTGATCTGCTCCCTCGGACGACGCGTGGGTTCGGGTGCTTCGCCGAGCCGTGCCCTCAACTCACGAACCGAGTGCCGGCTCGCGTATTCGATGACGGAGCTCTGACTCGTGTCGTCAGTGTCACCGTTACGGGTCAGGGTCCGGGCGACAAGCTCGACCTTCGACGTCGAGAGCCGCCCTGACAGGTACGCGTCGCGTATCAACGGCAGCATCGCGAGCCGCCGGTTCAGCGTACGCGCATCACCGAGCCAGCGCCCCGACCGTCCGAGTCTCTCGCGGCCGTAGGCATCGAGGCTCGAGAACCCGAGGTACTTGACCCCGCCCGACGCCCCAATCCGGTCGAACCGGTCGATGCCATCGGCGATGGCGAGGCGTAGACCGCCGAGTCCGCGGGTGAGTCGTTGCAGTTCCATCGAGAGTGCCAGAACAGATTGGCGAGAGTGGTGAGGTGGGAGTGACACGGGGAGTGTATAACATGGGTCGGCACGCGTGCCGCAGGAGCTCAATGGAGGCACTGCAGGAGCGTGAGGCAAGGCATGTATTGGCTTTTTCGGATCACGCGGGTTGCCGGGGCCTGGCAGAGGGAAGGGTGATGGATGGCGCGGCAAGTAGCAGACTCGCCGCAAGGGGCGGCCGGAATGTGTCAATGGGAAACAACCACGGGTGCGAATTTCATGACGCCGTCGATGCATTCGTGACGCCACGGCTCTGACTCTCGACACCACCGTCATGGCCACGTCTGACCCCGCCGACCTCATCGGGCTCGCCGTCCGGGAGAAGGCCCTCACCATGCTACCTCTGTTGCGGTGGTAGGGAGGCGATGGCGAGGGAGTGCCTGAGGGCCTTATAGTGGGCGGGTCCGAGGCACTCAAACTAGTATGATTGACGGCGTCGAATCAGATGGGCGACAGTGCCGTTATCGGAACACAGCGGGGCTTCCCGCTCTCCACTCCCGTCTCGACGTGTGTCGTTTGTGCACGCGTCTACCCTTTTCATTTTGGCCAGTTCTGGGCCCGCTTTGGGGTCAGCTCTGGGCCAGCGATTTGCCATTGGCAAAGGACGACGATCATGTCGGTCGATCGCCAGGATACTCCTGCGTCTTCGGGTGCCTCACAGACCTCGAACACTCCGGCTTCGGGTGGCTCGTCGGGTGGTTCTTCAGGCGAGGGTCGCGCCTCGATGAGGTCGATGACCCAAGGTTTGCGCGGTATGAGCTATGCCGATGGGGCTGCCGCTCTGCGGCCTCAAGACCAGCCCAACGCGGCGCCGATCCAACGCAAACGCGACGGCACCAGCGGCGAAACCGGCGCGGCCCCTGCCCCTTCCGGCGGCGGCGCGGCGCTCGATAGTGCCACCCGCGGCTCGATGGAGAAGTCGTTTGGTGCCGACTTCGGCGACGTCCGGGTCCATCAGGGTGAGCAGGCCAAAGCCGTCGGTGCCAAGGCCTACACCCAGGGCAGCGACATGCACTTCGCGCCAGGCCAATACGACCCGAAGAGCGCCTCTGGAAAGGAGCTCATCGGCCATGAGCTGACCCATGTCGTGCAACAACGCGCGCGGCGTGTCGTGACCCCGCAGACCAAACGCGGCGGCCAGCCGGCATCGGCCCCCATCCAGACCGATGCAGGCCTCGAGCGTGAGGCCGATGTCGCGGGTGCCAAAGCCGCGCGTGGTGAGGCCGCAGGCATCGGCGGGGGCGGCAGCGCGAGTGCCACATCGAACGCGCCGATCCAGCGCAAGACCGACGAACAGACGACCGCCAAAGCCGGCACCTACGAGCACGCTCAGGAAGCGCAAGCCATGTTGCGCGGCGATGAGGACCCACGCTTCGAGCAGGTCGTCGCGGCCCTGCGCGACAAGAAAGGTGCCCTTCGTAAGGACAAGGGCACGGGCCCCTTCCATCAATTGTCGTTGGCCCTTGCGGGCAACCCGCTCGACCCTCAGAAGTATGGCGCGGCGGTTCTGAGCGTCAGCCGGTCGGCACCCGACCCGTTCGTCCTGAAGGACGACATCAAGACGGCTTTCGGTCCGGGTGTGGCGCATGACTACCTCATCTCGGTCCTCGATTCGGGTGAGCCGACGTTCCCGCTGCGTATGGCTTTGCTCGCCGGCCTGGGGCCCGATGGTAAGGTGCCCAAGGCCCTGAGGGGTGCCATGGAGGGCGCCTCGGCGGCCGAAGTGCGCCTGGTCGAGGCCTCGGTCGCAGTCGTCCAGGACGGCGCCTCGATCAGGTCCGCGGTGCGAGACGTCATGGGTGCCGACCGATACGACGCGCTGCTCGAGTACCACGGCGCGGCTAGTCCCGTTGCGGCAGCGCCGGCTCCTGCTGCTCCGGCGGCGGCGGCTCCGGGCGCCCAACCAGCGCCTCCGGGGGCCCAACCAGCCGCTCCAGCCCCCGCACCCGCGGCGGCTCCGGTGGCGCCGGCGATCGACCGCGGGGCGGTCTTGAGGGCGCGCGACAAGCAGCTCCTGGCGATGCTCAAACAGCACACCATCGGCCGCAACGTTAATGCCGAGCATGTCCTGGACGAAGTGAAGTCGCTGCTCCCCGCGATGAAGAAGGACGAGCGCGACTTCTTCGCGACCGGGGCCGGCCCGGCCGGCGTGGTGAGCGCCTTTTACAAGGAGCTCAAGAGCGCCGCCGACAGTGCCATCGTCGGTGCCCTCACGCAGAAGAACTTCCAGCTCATCATCGACACCCTCGAGACGGGCCACATTGCCGGCGCCATCGAGCCCGACGACGAAGACAACAAAGGTGAGGTCGAAAAGGCCGACAAGGCCAACGAGGTCTCGGCCGGCCTGAAGCACCTGAAACGGGGCTCGGACAAGAACAACTCGTTCAGAACGGAGGTCATGCGCGGCGTCTTCGGGCGCGGCGAGTCGGAGCGCGCCGAGCTCAAGGCCAAGATCGACGGCATGAGCGACATGGAGCGGCGCGAGTTCCTCGCGAGCAAGGTCAACCACGCGGCCTCGGCGGCCAAGCTGCGCGACCCCACCGTGCCCATGACCGACTGTGCGGCCGAGGTCGAACGCGCCTGGACGGAGTTCGCGACCGAGCTGTTGAACGCCAAGTTCCGCGACCGCGAGATCGCCACCATCAAGGCGCGCTTCAAGTCAGGCTCGATGGCCGGCTCGCACTATCTGGCGCTCGTGGACCTGGCCAACTCACCCACGGTCGTCTTTGGTAGCTTCATCGAACGCACCATCGACCTGTTGCGCCAGCTCGGCCCGGGCGAGACCGCGCAGCTCGTCAAGGACGCGGCCCTCGTCAAGAAGCTCTACTCGCGGGCCAACAACGACAAGAAGTGGCGCGCCGACATCGAGCCGCTCATCGGCGTGACGGTGTCGAACGCCGGGGACGTGCCCGACGACAAGCTCGCCACCATCAAGCAGACCCTCAAGGGCGCCGAGGCCGACCAGGCGACCGACGAGGCCTTCGACCTCAACCCGAAGCGCATCGGCAAGCTCCTCGAGATGGCGGTCCACGGTGTCTCGACCAACAAGGCGAAAGTGATTGGGCTCGCCCAGCAGGTCCAGTTCGCCGCCGCGCGTTGGGACTTGCTCGGAAGACAAGGCGCCGAGAAGCAAACGCGCCTGAAGCTCGAGAACAACATGGGCGCGTCGCGGCTCGACTTCATTCAGGCGGTGTACAGCGGCATCAAGGACGAATCGAAGAAGACCTGGATCGCCGACAAGCTGCCCAAGGTCCACAAGCTCTTGACCGGCACCCTTCCGCCGGGCGAGGCCATCACGGTCGATGAGCGCCTCGACGCTGCCGCCAGCCACCACCTCGTGACCCACGCCGACAAGGCGCAGATCACCGCCTCGTTCGAAGACCTACCCCCAAGCGAGCTGCTGAAGGAGTGGTCCGACTTCCCCGACCACAAACGCCAGGTCCTCGATGCGCTCGCTGGCCTGCCTCCGGCGGACGCCCGCCGCGCCCCGCTCGAGACCAAAAAGAAGAACTACGTCATCGGCATCGCACCCAAGCGCTACGCCTATCTGAACGCGCAGCTCGATCGGGCGCAGGTCGTCGAGAACGAAAAGAAGCTGCTCGCCAAGCTGCGGGCCGCAGCCGAAAGTGACACCGGGGTCCAACGCGCGCTCGAAGATGCCGGCGTCCAGAACGACGAGATGGCGCGTGAGCTCATGACCACGACGGGCACGCTGAGCGAACACAGCATGCGGGCCTCGGGCTATCAGAACACGCTCGGCTCCGGGAAGTCGGGTGCCATGCGCGAGGCGCGCACCGCGATGGTGGGTGAGGCCCGCAAGGCCGAGGCCGCACAGAACGTCGTCGGCGCTGACAAAGAAGAGGCACGAGACAAGGGCGCAGACGCAATCAAAGATAAACGCGCGAGCTACGAGGAGCGCGCCAAGTCCTTCGAGAAGATGAAGGCCAAGGTCGAAGCTGGGATCCTGCTCGCCGTCGAGGCGCTGGCCTATCTCGCCGTCACGGCTGCCACAGCGGGCGCGGGTGCAGTCGCGGCCGGCGCCATGGAGATCCTCATCAAGTCCATCGTGATCGCCGTCAAAGCCACGAGCTCGGTGCTCGTGAAGAGCGCCATGCGCGGCGACGGCTACTCGTGGAAAGACTCGATGGTCGAGCTCGCGGTGGCGGGCGCGGAGATCGGCGGCGAGTGGACCAAGTTCGCCATCGACGCCGCCATCGCGAGCATGCTCACGAAGAACCACCTCGGCGTGCCGGGCGAAGGTGAGGCCGACGGACGCGCCATGTACAAGATCGTCGGCGCGGACATCGTCACCGCCATCGGCAAGTCGTCGGGCGGCGTCATCCAGGAGATCGCCAAGAGCGGCACCGAGCAGCTCGCATCCGAAGGCACCAACGGCGCGAACAAAGATATGGGCCGAAAGGTGCGTAACCTCGCGCGGGTCGGGGCCGTCGGCATGGTCGCCGAGCCGATCAAGGACAAGCTCGGCGGAGCTCTGCGGCCGGCCATGGAGGCGGACTCGAACAAGACCGTCAGCCACTCGGTCGTGGCATTCACGACGCCCGAGTACGTCACCAATCCGCGGGTCGACCAGGCCGTGAGCCAGGCTGTTTCGCCCGAGTCGGCGACGAACATCGACCGGGCGCCGGAGCGCTCGACCCTGTCGGTGAACCTCGACATCCGCCTGAACGAGGACTGGGCGACGTTTGCCGGCATCCAGGCAGAGAGCGCGGGCATCGCAGCCGAGGCCAACGCAGCCAAGGGCGAAGTGGCCAACCCGGCGACCGAGCTCTTCCCGGTGAAGGCCCGGGTCGAGGCCTTCGAGGTGCGGGCCACCACGGTGGCAGGCAAGGTCGACGCGCTCAAGGGCAAGCTCGAGGTGATCGGCAACGAGTCGGAAACGGACCCGCAGGCCGAGGCCACGGGCGCCAAAGCGAAGGCGCGCGTGACCGAGCTGACGGGCGCCAAGGTGAGCGAAAAGGCCAAGGCTGCCGTCGATGAAGCAGAGGCAGCGCGAGCCCAGGCCGTCGCCGCGTCCGAAGCCGACCTGACAGCACGCCTCGGAACGCTGACCGAAGCCAGCGTCGCAGCCCAGCTCGGGGCACTTCGCAGTGCCGCGCGAGCCAACGGAGTTGCACCCATCGAGCCCGCCGTGGACCAGGCGGCGCGAGCGGCCGTCGCTGCGAAACATCAGGCGCTGGACACGGTCGGAGGCGACGCGAAGAAGACGCAGGGGCCCGACAGCGCGTTGGCCAAGACGGCCCAGAAGCAGTCCAAGGCCATCGCCGACCAGTTGGCGAAGGTGGACATCGAGGTCAAAGGGCGAGACCTCTTCATCAAGAGCCAGCAGGCGCGTAAGAAGGATGCCGAGAGGATCTATGGACCGGGTGTTGCGGCCGTGCCCGCCGCGGCGGCCAAAGAGCAGGAGGCGCCCGCGTCGGTCGCTGGTGCAGAGCCCAAGGTCCCGGTCGCTCCGACCGCACCCGAGTGGCCCGCGGCCACCAAGAAAGCAGACCGTAAATGACCACATCTTCGAAAGGAGACCGTAAATGACCGCTGTTTCAATCGCTACTGAGCCGCGCCACCGCGCCAGCCTGCAACCCCGCCTGCGCATATTGGCGGCCTTCGAGCTCGCCGAGCGACCGTTTGGCGACGCGGCTTTGCTCGAGCGCTGGCTCGCGTCGGCGCCTCTGAGCCTCGAGGTCGAGCCGAATCAAGAGGTCGTCTTTGGCTGCGCCGTCTCGGCCGATGGCCAGCGGCGGCGATATACGTTGGATGCTGGCGCGGTGGCCTATCTCGGGCCGGCGCTGGGTCTCTTCGATGCGCTCGGGGTCGATCCACACGCATTGAAAGCCGTGCGCCAACTGGTCGAGGACGTTGGTGTCGTGAGGCTTGGGACCTGGGTCGACGAAGGCGAAGACCGGGCGACCTTTGGGTGGTCTTTGCCAAGCGGTCTGCTGCTCGATACGGCGCTGGCGCTGGCTCCGGATTCCGATGCGCGAAAGGTGGTGTCGACCTGGGCGCGAAAAGAAGGTGCCGCATTTGTGCGGCGCTTCGAACACACGGTTGGACCCCGTGCGACGGATGCCGAGCTGGCAGTTGTGGTCATCCCGCTCGGTGCCTTCGAAACCGCTCTCGGTGCGGCCCAACGCGCGTTCGAAGCGGTCGGTGCACCGTGGCCCGACGAGGCCATCGCCGCGACGCTCGCAGTGTTCTCACCGGCCTCGTTGGAGCTGACGCTGAGCTTGACGCCGGATGGTGTCGAGCGCATCGGCGTCATCGCGCCGGCCCCGAGTCGTGAGCTGGTATTGGCCGCGTGTGACTTGCTCAGCGAGCAGGCCGAGGCGAGCGACGAACGCCTCGCACACTACGAGGCAGTGGTCGGTGTTTCGGCTCCGGACGCAGTCGAGCTGGCCATCGGTCGCGACGGCTTCGAGGTGCTCGTGCACCTATCTGTTGTCTAGCAGCGTCTGATCAGACGAGGCCAATCCGGTGGGCATAAGCGACGATCTCGGCGACGGTCTTCGCGCCGAGCTTCTGTTTCACCTTGGCCAGGTGGTTCGACACCGTGCTCGCCACGAGGTCGAGCTCGGCTGCCATCTCCACGTTCGAGCGGCCCTCGATGAGCAGCATGAAGACCTGATATTCGCGCGCCGACAACGACTCGTGCGGTAGACCTTGCTGGCTCGAAGCCGCACCCTGGGTGGTTCCTGAAACGCCATACGGTGGGTGTGGCAGCTGGCTCGCCGTGCCATCGCGCTGCGACTTGACGGCGGCGCGAATGGCACTCTCGACATCGGCCAGCGGGCGCTCTTTCGAGACGTAGGCAGCCGCCCCCTCGGCAAGCACACGTGGCCCAAAATCCTTCTCGGGGTACATCGACAAGACGACGACCGGCAGGTCGGGACGCGCCGCACGCACACGCCGCAACACCTCGAGTCCACTGACGATGGGCAACGACAAGTCGAGGACGAGCACGTCCCAGTCGGCGGTCTCCAGCGCGTTCAAGACCGCGCGTCCATCCCGCGCTTCGCCGACCACGGTGATGTCGCCGCTGGTCTCGAAGAGGCGGCGCATTCCCTCGAGCACGATGGCGTGATCGTCGGCGACATAGGCTCGAATCATGCGGCGCTTTCCTGTTCCGGTAGTGGCTTCTGCAGAACCTGCGTTGGCAACGGGATACACGCTTCGACGTGAGTGCCGCTGCCAGGGCTCGAACGAATGACGAGCGAAATCCCTGCCGCCGCGGCGCGCTCTCGCATGCCGAGCAGGCCAAATCCGGACTTCGCCTGGGACGGGTCGAAGCCCTGCCCGTCATCGACCACGCTGAGTGTGATGTTGTCGCCCTTGTCGTCGACGCGGAGCGTCACGGCAACCTTCTGGGCGCCCGCGTGTTTGGCCACATTGGTGAGGCATTCCTGCAAGATACGGTAGGCCGCCGTGGCGACTTCGGGGGTCGGGGCCGGCAGGTCGTGAGGCGTGTCGATGGTCGCTTCGAGGTCGGCGCGCTCACCCGCACGGCGCACGAGTCCTTCGGCGGCGCCGGCAAGCCCCAGGTCGTCGAGCACACGTGGGCGCAGCTCGGCCACGATGGCGCGGGTGGCCAGCCGTGTGCGCGCCATCATCGAGTCGACGTCGGCGATGTTGGCGGTGATCGATTGTGGGTCGTTGCCATACCGACGGCGCAAGAGCTCGAACGCATAACGCAGCGCCGTCAGCTCCTGGCCGAGCTCGTCGTGCAGCTCACGCGCAAGCGCCTGGCGCTCGCCCTCACGCGCCGTCTCGAGGTGGGCCGACAGCCGCCGCACCTCGTGGGTGCGCTCGGCCACACGACGCTCGAGGTCGTCTTTGAGGAGACGCAGCTCTTCGGCTTGTCGGTTGCTCGTTCGCAACAACACGAAGGCGCGGAAACGCAGGCGGTCGGTGGCGATGCCAGCGACGGTCGCAAAGACGGTCGTGAACACCTGAAAGCTCAGCGCCAGGCCGACCAGCGGGTCACGCAAGTGTTCGGGATTGAAACCAAAGAAGCCCGATGACCAGCTGAGCGCGTAGAGCGCCGTCAACAAGAAACGTCGGCTCGGCGACAACGTGAGACCGATGGGCGGCAGGACGACCAGGTGTCCAAAGTGGAACCAAGGCGCGGACGGGCCGGCGATGCGGCCGAATTGCCAGCCGGACACAAAGCAGATGATGACGCCGGCCACCCCCATGATGAGGACGCCATGAGGGCGCAAGCGCGGATGGGTGACGCCGAAGAACGCGGCCGTGGCCGTGAAGAAGACGGTGATTCGGCAGACCATGAAGACGTCGCGCAGGTTCGACGACTCGGGCACGACCACGAAGTCGAGCGGCCACCACAAGACGACGCAGATGGCGACGAAGGCGAGGAACAGGCGCCAGTTGCGAAACCCCTGCTCGCGCACTGCGACGCCGAAGGCCGCGAGGTCTTCGGGGCTGGCCGCGGGCAACGGCTCGACCAAGGCATCCAGGCGTCGTCGTAAGCGGCCGATGAGCGAGTGAGCTGATGACTTCGCGGCTGGGTCCATCATTCGGGAGCGAACCTAGACGAACGACTTGCGCCTGTCATCCGCCCATCACGGCCGACCACGCGGTCAATCAGATGCAGGATGGACAGAGCGCCGATGGAGCGGGATCCACCACGGGTGATGGATGGGCGGAGATGATGAGTCAGGGGCTCAGTGCACCGGTTTGTCGGGGGTCGGGGTGGACTTGAGGCGATAGCGCGTGGCGCGTTTGGTGCCCACGACTTCGATGGCCGGGTGGGAGGCAAGCACGCTCCGGAAGTCCGACCAGAGGCCGTCGGGCACGGCCGTCTCGGCCAGGATCTCCGCCTTGCCGAGCCCCATCGGGTTGCGGGTCAGGGCGTCCATGACCCGCGCCATGAGCTGCTCGGGCGACTGCGGAATAGGCTTGCCGCTCGGGGTGATCGGCACCTTCGCAACCGGCGCCGCGTCCGCGACCGACTCCCGCGTGATGAGCTCACCAGAGTCGTCCTCGGCGTCGAGGTCGTCGGGGTCGTCCAACAACGAAGTCCGAAGGCGCCTCACCGTGGACTGACTGGTGATTCCCGACGTCGTCTCGATGGACGGTGGCACATTCCCGGGCTCATCCGAGCTGTCGTCGCGAGCATCGTCGGGCGAGCCCATCAGCAACGCCAGCATGTCCTCGCTCGACAGGGCCGCGGCACTGGCCGTGCCTTCCAGCAGGCTACTGACCATGAGGCGCTTGTCATTGTGGAGGCCCAGGATCTGCTCTTCGATCGTCCCGTTTGCGACGAGGCGATAGACCGTCACCGGCTTGTCCTGGCCGATTCGATGGGCGCGGTCGCTGGCCTGGTCCTCGACGGCGGGGTTCCACCACGGGTCGAGGTGGATGACCTCGGTCGCCATCGTCAGGTTGAGGCCGACGCCACCGGCTTTGAGCGACAAGAGGAACGCGTCGACCTCGCCGCTCTGGAATCGGTTCACGAGCTTCTCGCGCTCGGTCCCGGGCGTCGACCCATCGAGGTAGGCATAGGTCAGCTCGGCCTTGTCGAACGCGTCGCGCACGAGGTGCAAGAGCTCCACGAACTGAGAGAAGACGAGCATCTTGCGGCCCTCGCCGCGAAGCTCGTCGGCGAGCTCGATGAGGCGCTCGAGCTTGCTCGAGGTGGCCGGCGCCTTCGGGTCGACGAGCCGCGGATGCGATGCCAGTTGGCGCATACGCGTGAGCACCGCGAGCACCCGAATCATCCCCTTGGCGCCCTGCGTCCCATCCGAGCCGAGCTTGTCGAGCTCGTTCACGGCCGCCATACGCACCTTCTGGTAACGCTCGCGCTCTTCCGGCGTGAGAATGACGTCGACCCGGATCTCCGACTTTCGGGGCAGGTCGGTCGCGACCTCGCCCTTGGTGCGGCGCAACAGGAACGGCCGGACGAGGCGCGCGAGGAAACGTGCAGCGTCGGCGTTCTTCTCTTCGATGGGCTTGGCGAAGCGGTCACGAAAGCTCTCGGCGGAGCCCAGAAGCCCTGGTGCCACCACCGAAAACAGGCTCCAGAGCTCCATCGGGCGGTTCTCGACCGGGGTCCCGGTGAGCGCCAGGACGAAGTCGCGGTCGAGCCCACGCGCGGCCTGCGCCCGTCGGGTCGTCGCGTTCTTCATCGCGTGTGCTTCGTCGAGAACGACGGTCGTCCACGGGGCGAATGTGCCATCCGAGAGTGCCACATTCTGCAGTCGGGTATCGTTTCGAACGAGCAGGTCCCAGCTCGTGACCAACACCACGTTCGGACCGATCATCGCCAACGCCGACTCTAGTGCCGCCCCCTGCAGGACCCTTCGCACCTCCAGGTTCGGCGCGAACTTGGCGGCTTCACGCACCCAGTTGGGCACGACCGAGGTCGGTGCGATGACCAGCGTCGGGCCGAGCTTGGCGCGCGCCGAGATCACCGCCAGCCCCTGCAAGGTCTTTCCAAGTCCCATGTCGTCGGCGAGGCACGCGCCGCGGGCCCAGTGGGCGAGCCGCATGACCCACGTGAAGCCGTCGACCTGATAGGGTCTGAGGTCTGCATTCAGCGGCGGCAGGACCGGCATGAGCGTGCGCGCTTCATCGAGGCGGTCGGTGAGCTCGAGCCACTCGGTCGGGGCTTCGATGTTGACGCCGGACCGCTCGAGCTCCTCGACCAGCGGCGCTGACAGCGGGCTCGCGATGACCTTGCCGGACTGCTCACGCGCCAAAGACGTCAGCGGGGCGAGGGACTTTCTGAGCTCCTCGTCGAGCTCGACGATAGTCGTGTCGTCGACCTCGACGAAACGTTTGTTCTGGCGCAGGGCCTCGAGCAGCTCTTTCAGAGGCAGCTCACTCCCATCGAGCTGGAAGCCGCCCTGCAGGTCGAACCAGTCCTTCTTCATCCCGAGTCGAATCGAGAGCTTGTCGGGCTTCTTGGCGCGCTGCACGGCGACCGGCGTGCCGGCCCAGGCGACCTCCAACTGGCCCGCATTGGCCAGGTCCTGTGCCCGCGACAAGAGTGCCAGGGCCTCTTCGAGGATGTCGATCCTTTCGCTCCAGAAGCCGTCATCGGGCGACATGCCGAGCCGCTCGATGAGCTCTAGTGCCTCGTTGCCCTCGCGCTCGAAGTCGCGCTGTACGTGGCCGATCTCGATGCCGTTGTCGCCCGGTCGTTTGAGCGGCAGCGTCTCGGTCCCTTCGCACGGCGTCAGCACCCCGAGCTCGGGCACGATGCGCAGACCGAGCTCGGCAAATACAAACCGATGGCCGCGCAGCCCGCCGTACTCGAGCTTCAGGACCCAGCGGTGGTCGATGGCGTGACGCTTGCCGAGCCACGAGCTGTCCGGTGCGAGCGGCACACGGCGGTCGAGCAGGAGCAACGATTCGGCGACCTTCTCGCGGTGTTCGGCCTTGAGCTCGACCGTGCCAAGCCCACGGACTGCTCGCAGCGCGTCGGCGAGCGCGTCGTTGACGACGCCGACGAAGACCTTGCCGTGCCCGTCGTAGTGGGTGATCCACTCGCCGGATTCCAACTGGTTGTCGTTGAGACGCACCGGCCCGAGCGCGACCTTGAAGCTCATGCCGGCATCCGTTTGCACAGGGGCCAGCCGCGGGGTGTGGACCTCGACCTTGAGCGGGGCGATCTCTTCGCCGGGCACGGCGATGAAGACCGCCGGGTCGTTCGTGAGCTGGGCGAGTGCCGGGGCGATGGACTGCATGGGCACCGAGCTGTGGCGGCGCATCGCATACGTGTGTTTGGCCTCGAGCAGGGTGAGCGCGATGTGGTGGCTTGGGCGCTCGAGGTGTTGTGCGGCGCTCTGCTTGCTGATGCGTTTGGACTTGAGGCCGCCCTTCTTCTTCTTCGTGAGCCAGACGAGGTCGAGCTTCTCGTAGGGGACGAAGAGCCAGCCCAGCGTCGCGCCTTCGGGTTTGTCCGAGTCGGACCCGTCGTTGACCCGATTGAGGCGCGCGATGAGGAGGTCACCCGCGTCGGCGTGGACGATGCCGCGGAGTTGCTGTGTGATGTCGGGTGGCAGGCCCGCGTCGATACCGACGGCGGCCTCGAGCATCGTCTCGAGGCAGTGGCGCTTCAGCGAGCACGGGACGTTGCGGCCATAAGGGCAGGCGATTCTTGGCTGGCTCGGATTCTCGAATGTGGCGATGACCTCGTCACAGACGTCGACCAGGCAGGCGTCAAAGACGTTCATCTGCAGGTGGACGCGGCGCTGGGCTTCGTCTATTCGCCATGTCCCGGCACCGCGTAGAGGCGCGGGAGGACAGGGAGCGTCGAGCTGCCCCATAGCCAGGTTCGCGAGTGCGGTCACGGTCGGGGTCGTGCGCTCGTACACCTCGTCGCGGCGAAAGTGGTAGTCCGCGTCAGCCGCCCGCTCTTCGATGCGCCGACCGAGGCGGGCGAGGGAGGCGCGCCCCGACTCCGACAGGCCACGCGGCGGCGGCAGCGTCGACCAGGTCTCCAGATCGATGGTGTCCGACGCGTATGACAGCTCGATGCCGAGCTCGCGGTAGAACTCGGGCAGGTAACGCGCGAGCCGGCGCCGAAAGACGCCGACCTTCATCGCCGCGAACTCTTCGGGCAGGTCCAGGGCATCGGGTTTGTGCTCGCCGACGACCTCGCCGAGGAAGGTCGCAAACGGGCCCAGGACTGTGCGCAGCGACTCCTCGAGCTGCGGGCTGATGCGCGGCGGACGATGGCGCCACAAGCGGCAGAGGTGGCCAAGGGCCATCGAGCGAAGGACCCTGGACATGGCGCTGATTTGCGCGTGGGCGGGCACCTGGAAGAGCGACGACGCGGCGCGCACGAGCACCTCTCCGTCGAGGTCGGGGCGGGCGGCCGCGAATCGTTCGAAGAGCCCTAGCGTCGGCTGCGATTCGATGTGCTCGAAGCCCGGAAGCTCGGCGAGGTCGGCGAACGAGTTGAGCGACATCGGGTGCCGGTCAGGTTCCAGCCGGGCTCGGCGTGCCGGACATGGCGTTGGACGCCGTGTGGTGCTGCAGGATGGGGCGCGTGCGCTCGCGCAGGAGCGCGATGATCTCGTCGTCGGAGCGCCGGACGTCGCGCAGGTCGACGAAACGTTTGGCGAGTGCCGTGTACTGCTTGGTCATGAGCATGAACCAGACGCCCGTGAAGTCGACCCCGTCGAACACGATAGCGTCGTTGTCGCGGTAGTTGGCGCGGTCCTTCTCGAAGTCGCCCGGCATCTCGGTCCAGTGGCGGTTGGCTTTGACGTGGTGGCCGATGTGGTAGCCGTCGTTGTAGCAGCGGCGGTTGTAGCGTGTGTTGATGCAGGTCAGGCTGTTCTTGTAAGGGCTCGCCGGGTCCGACGCATCGACGAAGGCGTGCTGGGCCCAGTTGCCGGCCATCATCAGGAAGCGGATGAGGACGAACGGGACGACGAAGACCGTGATGGTCGCCCAGAGGTTGACGAAGCCGAGCAGCACCACGCCCGCGACCCAGCAGAGCTCCCCGATGAGCGCCATCCGGAAGAGCTTCCAGCGCTTCCTCTGCGCCTGGTAACGGGTGAGGTCGAAGATCCCGAGGAAGAAGAAGCGCCCGAAATAGCTCAGGAATCCACGAACGCTGTCGCGGCGGAAGCGGATGGTGGAGCTGAGGTCGGCCTCGAGGTTGTTCTCGAAGTGGTGCATCCCGATGTGATGCGAAAAGTAGGTGTAGGGCGACTGCCCCATGAACGGCGCGAGCACGGCCGGGATCAGGTGGTTCATCCAGTCGAAGCGCTTCGTGAACAGGCGGCGATGGCTCGTGTTGTGGAGCATCAGCGTGTACTTGTCGACGAAGCCGAGCAGCAGCACAGCGATGTACGCGACCGCGAACCAGGCCGAGAAGCCGGGCGTGAGATACAGGAAGGTCGCGAACGGCACGAGGACCAGGAGTGCTGTGAAGGTCAGCATCACGAACGGCAGGTCGCGCGGGTCCTTCGGGAAGGCCGCGAACGGCCTGAAGAAGCCGTCGAACTTGTCGTAGAACGGGGCTCGGCTCTTGGGGTCGGTCAGCTCGATCATCGCGGCGATTGCTCCGGCGGGTGCTTGGCCCAATGGCCCGCGTGGCGGTACCTGACCCGAGGTTTTTCGTCAACGTTGCGTCACCCTTATGGGCAGAGGGGGTGACAGAGGGCCGGAAGCGCGCGGTTTTTCTTCGGGTGTTCGAGGGAGAGGCGTGATAGGGCGCCGCGCGATGAGTTTCTCCGATCTGTCTTTGATTCCCCCACTCCTCCGCGCTGTCGCCGAGGAGGGTTATACGTCGCCCACACCGATTCAGGTTCGTGCGATTCCACACATCCTCGCCGGGCGGGATCTGCTCGGCCTTGCCCAGACGGGCACCGGCAAAACGGCGGCGTTCGCGTTGCCGGTCCTCCAGCGGCTCGTGGCCTCGACAGCAGCCTCGACCCCGCATCACCAGAAGGGGCGCCCTGTCCGCGCCCTCATCGTCACACCAACCCGCGAGCTGGCCAGCCAGATCGCCGAAAGCTTCGACAATTACGGCCGTCACCTCGGGTTCTCCACGACGGTCATCTTCGGCGGCGTCAACGCGCGCCCCCAGATGGAGACCCTGCGCAACGGCGTGGACATCCTCGTTGCGACCCCGGGGCGGCTCCTCGACCACATGTCGACGCCGGGGCTCGTGCGCCTGCACGGCCTCGAGGTCTTCGTCCTCGACGAGGCCGACCGCATGCTCGACATGGGCTTCGCGCCGCATGTGAAGCGAATCATCAACGCGCTCCCGAAGGTGCGTCAGAACCTGTTCTTCTCGGCGACGATGCCGAGTGACGTGCGCTCGCTTGCGGCGTCGTTGCTGACCAACCCGGCGGAAGTCGCGGTGGTGCCGCCGGCGACGACGGCCGAGAAGGTCGCGCAGAGCGTGTACATGGTCAGCTCGACCGACAAGCGGCGACTGCTCGTGACCTTGCTCGCGGACAAGGCGCTCGACCGCGTGCTGGTGTTCACACGCACCAAACACGGCGCCAATCGCCTCGTCGACCACCTCAAGGTGTGGGGCACGGACGCGGCCGTCATCCACGGCAACAAGTCGCAGGCTGCCCGTGAAAAGGCGCTCGCTGGCTTCAAGGCCGGCAAGGTGCGTGTCCTCGTCGCGACCGACATCGCCGCACGCGGCATCGACGTCGACGACGTGAGCCACGTCATCAACTACGAGCTGCCAAACCTCCCGGAGAGCTACGTCCACCGCATCGGTCGGACCGCGCGCGCCGGGGCAACGGGGCAGGCCATCGCGTTCTGTGCACCCGACGAGCGGCTCTTCCTGAAAGACATCGAGAAGACCATCCGGCAGAAGGTCCCGGTGTTGGACCTCCCCGAGATGCCGATGGACACGCCGCCACCGCGTATCATCACGCCCGAGGACACCGATTCGCAAGACTCGCGCGGGTCTGACGATGTCCGCGGGGGTCGTAGTCGCGGGGGTCGTGGACGCAGTGGCGGAGAGCGCGGCGGTGACCGCGGCGGCCAGCGCAACGGCAATGGTCGGGGCGAGGCGCGCAGTGACGCAGGCACGGGTGGTTCACCCGACGCGCGTCCCGCAGGCGCACGCCAGGTTCGCGGCGGTCGGCCCGCTCAGGGTCGCCCTGCTGCGCCGGCTCAGGCCGCACGTGCGCCAGCTCGGGTGGCGGTCGAGGCGCCGAGAGCATCGACCTCACGCGAGAGCGTGCCGAGCAACTCGGGTATGCCGATGGTGCGAACGGGGCCCGAGCCCGTCGTGATCCGACGCCTGCCCGGTGAGACGCTGAGCGGCAACTCGGTCTCGGCGCAGGCCAGTGCCCGGCCGAGCAGCCCGCATGGTGGCCGGCCGGCGAGCCCCACGGGTGGGCGTTCCGGTGGGCCGCACAGCAACCGCGGGCCGCGGCGATAGAGAGCGCGACGATAACCGGGGGAATGGTCCAACGCCGTCGCCCGGTTGTCGCCCGTTGTCTCGGGGGGCCGCGGGTGTTAATGCTCTCCGTCCCCATGAGGGCCCAAGGCTGAAGTCCGGGCGCCTCGGAGGGACGCGGCAGCTGCCGCCGAAGTCTCCTAACAGGCTGGTTTCATGAAGGTTTCGCGCCGACAGCTGCTCCAGGGTGCGCTCGCAAGCGCCGCTCTCGGGGCGGTGCAGGTGACCGGCGGATTCGGAAATCGGGCGTTGGCCATCGGGCCACAGCAGAAAGTGCAGGCGCTGCGGATCCGCCATGGAGGTGGCTACGACCAGCACGCCGGCGCGCTCGAAGTGCTGCTCGAAGAGACACGGCTTCGCACCTCGGTCGACACGGCCGAGGTCTCGCTCGAGGTCAGTCCGACGGATGCTTCGCTGCACGACTCGTTGTTCGCGGTGGTGGTCGGCAACGGCCCCTTCTCGTTCACCGACGACGAGCGTCAGCGGCTGTCGCGCTGGATTGGGCTCGGGGGCTTCATCCTCTTCGACAACGCCGGGCGCACGGCCCCGGACGCGGGCTTTGACCGGTCGGCGCGGGCCGAGCTGCGAAAGCTCATCCCCGAGGGTCAGATCGAACGGGTCTCGCCCGAGCACGTCGTCTACCGGACGTTCTACCGGCTCGACTATCCGGCCGGCCGCGCCATCTTCCAGCCCTACGTCGAAGGCGTGAAGGTCGGCAGTCGTTACGGCGCCATCCTGTGCAGCAACGACCTGCTCGGCGCGATGGCCCGACCCGATGGCCGCCAATTCTCAGAGTTGCCTACGCCCGGCGGCGAGACGCAGCGCGAGATGGCAATCCGCTTTGGTGTGAACCTCATCATGTACGCGGCCTGTCTCCACTACAAAGACGACCAGGCGCACCTCAACTTCCTGCTGCACCGCCGCAAGTGGAAGATCCGCCCGCCCCTCTGACGATGTGACGAAGGCCCTGTGAGCCCGCTTCGATGATCCCCCTACCCTTGTCGCTCGCTGAGGCGGCGCCGACCACCATGACCGAGCGGACTCTTGTCTTCCTCGGCGGTGGCAACATTTGGCTCGAGGTGGCCATCTGGTTGCTCGGCGCGCTCATCGTCGCGCTGACCGTGCGTAACCACCGCCAGCTGCAGCCGCCTATCCGGCGCTACCTGATGGTCGGCTTGCGCGCGACGCTCGTGCTCCTGCTCATCCTGTTCTTCTACCAGCCGGCGTTCCTCGAAGAGCGGGTCGCCATCAACAAGAACGCGCTCATCGTGGTGACCGACTTCTCGGGCAGCATGGCGCTGCCGCACGGAAAGGCCGGGTTGCGCGGTGAGCTGCTGGGCGAATGGGCGAGCAAGAACGCGGCCCTGATCGAAGACAACGTCGAGCAGCGCACCATCCACACGTTCGGGTTTGGTGAGATCCTCGACGAGAAGTCCGAGGCCAAGAACCAGCCGGGACCACAGACGAAGTTCGTCGATACGCTGCGCACGATTCGCGACCGCTTTCGTAATCAGGATGTCGGCGGTGTCGTGTTCCTGACGGACGGCATCGACTCCACACCCGAGGGTCGGCGTACGACCTTGTCGCCCGAGCTCGAAGCGATCGTGCGCGACATCGCGGCACCGATCACTTCGATCACGATGGCGGGAGATCCGGAGATCAAAGACCTCTCGGTGTCGCACCTCGGGGCCAACAACTTCGCGTTCCTGCTGAACGCGACCTCCATCGAAGCGACGCTGCATATCCACGGCTATCCCAACGCGCAGTTCGTCGTGCGCCTGCTCGAGAACGGGGCCGAGACCGCGACCCAGCTCATCGCGACACGCCCGGCCGAGACCCACTACAAAGCCAAGTTCGAGTTTGTCCCCAAGAAGCTCGGCAAACACGTCTACACGGTGGCCATCGACCCGCAGCCCGATGAGATCTACGGCAAGAACAACCAGCGCTCGGCGATCATCAATGTCGTGCGCGACAAGATCCGGGTCGTACAGGTCGTCGGCCAGCCGAGCTGGGACCAGCGCCACATGCGCAACCACCTGAAAGAAAACCCGAACGTCGACCTCGTGAGCTTCTTCATCCTCGTGAACCGCTTTGGCCCACGGGTGGTCGGCCCACGCGAGACGTCGCTCATCCCGTTCCCGGTCGACGAGCTGTTTGGCCAGGAGCTCGGCGGCTTTGATTTGCTCGTCATGCAGAACTTCAACTACGGGCCTTACCAGATGCGGCAATACCTGCCGCAGATCGCCAAGTTCGTCCGCGACGGCGGCGCCTTCGTGATGACGGGCGGGCCGCTGTCGATGTCGGCCGGAGGCTATTACGGCACCGAGCTCGCCGACATCCTGCCGGTCGATCTCCCGCCGACGTTTGGCGACGGAAGTGCCATCAGTGTCGAGTCCTTCCAGCCGCGCCTCACCGAGAGCGGTGGCTTTCACCCCATCACGCGCCTCGCACTCGACCCGGCCCAGAACACCAAGGTCTGGAACGACATCCACCCGCTCGAGGGGCTGAACCACTCGGCGCGCGCCAAGGAGGGCGCGGTCGTGCTGGTCGAGCATCCCGACCTCAAGGACGCGACCGGCAAGCCGATGCCGGTGGTCGCCGTGCAGGAGGTCGGTGAGGGCCGCTCGATGGTCGTCGCGACCGATTCGACGTGGTTCTGGAACTTCAAGGCGGGCGGCAAGGGCGAGGACTCACACAACTATGCGGCCTTCTGGGACAATGCCATCCGCTGGCTCATCCGTGACCCCGAGCTCGACCTCTTGAAGGTGCGGGTCTTGCGCGAATCGGTGCCGGTCGGCGAGCAGGCCGAGGTGCTGGTGACCGCTTTCCAGGCCGACTATCGGCCGGCCGGCCGGCAGCGTGTGGAGCTGACGGTGCGGCGGCGTGGGCCAGGCGATGGGCGGGGCGAGGGCGAGGTGGTGTCGCGCCAGGCGGACCTTGTGACCGACCCGCAGGGCGAGCTCCGGGTGAGCCTGCCGGTCACGACCGATGGGATCTACGAGGTCGACGCGCAGGCGAACATCGTGGCCGGGAGGGCGACGACGGCCATGGACCTGTTCGTCGGGGTCGACATCAACCCCGAGCTCGAGCACGTGGTGCCGGACGAACGTATGGTGGGCAACCTGGCCAAGGCGACCGGCGGCAAGGTGTTGCCCCTGTCGGCGAGCTGGAAGGAGATCCCGCTCGAGGAGCCGACGGTCATGCGAGTCAAGAGCCGCACGCACCAAGAGCTTTGGAGCGCGCCGTGGGCGTTGCTTCTGGCGGCCCTGTTGTTCGGGCTGGAGTGGTGGCTCAGAAGGCGCTACGGGTACCTCTGAGGCGAGGGACAGGCGTGGCGAAGCTGCCCCCTACCCCGCTCAGGAGACGACGATGGAACACGTGAAGACGCAGGTGACCTCCTGGCTCGAGGAGGTCGTCATCGGCCTCAAGCTCTGTCCGTTCGCGGCGGTGCCGTGGAAGGCGGGCGAGGTGAAGATCGTCGTGAGCGAGGTCACCGACCCCGAGGAGGCCGTGAAGGTCGCGCTCGACGAGGCGCTGGCCTTGTTGCACCCGGGTGATGACGGGGATCAGGATGGCGAAGCCCCTCCGGCTGATGCCCCGCCCAAGGTGCGGACGACGCTTGTGTGTTTCCCCAAAACTCTCTCGGATTTCGAGACATTTCTGGATGCGGCCGAGACGCTCGAGCACATCCTGAGTCAGGCGGGTGCCGACGAGATGTTGCAGGTGGCGACGTTCCACCCGCAATACCAGTTCGATGGGGAGGACGAGGCCGCGGTGAGCCACTGGACCAACCGCAGCCCTGTCCCGATCCTGCACCTCTTGTCGGTTGGCGACGTGAGCGACGCGGTCGACTCACACCCGGACGCGGAGAAGATCCCAGGCGAGAACGTGGCGCGGTTCGAGGCGATGGGCATCGACGCGTTGAAGGCCATCTGGGCGAAGTTCCAGGTGACCCACGGCGAGACGCGTTGAGTACGTCGCCATGCGTTTCCGCACCACGAAGGATGGAAACCATGGCGACGGACACTCCTTGTCCCCCACGCCGCCAAGGCGGCGGAGGGGGAGGCGAGCGAAGCGAGCGAGGGGGTTCCATGACAACCGCGGACAAAGGGGAGCGCGGGCTGCCGCTCTGGCTCGAGCACGTGCTGGACACGTCGCCGAAGAAGCCGGGCTGCTACCTCATGAAGGACCAGCTCGGCGAGATCGTGTACGTCGGCAAGGCCCAGGACTTGCGCACTCGGCTCGGCCAGTACTTCCAGCCTTCGACGTCCGACACACGCTTCTTCGTGGGGCTCCTCGACCGCGTGCTCGGCAGCATCGAGGTCATCGTCGCGCAGAATACGAAGGAGGCGCTGCTGCTCGAAAACGAGCTCATCAAGCGCCACCAGCCGCGCTTCAACGTGAAGCTCAAGGACGACAAGAACTTCCTCAATATCCGGGTAGGCAAAGAACACAAGTTCCCCAGATTACAAGTCGTTCGGCGACGCAAGAAAGACGGCGCGGACTATTTTGGGCCCTACCACTCGGCGACGTCCATTCGGGCGATGCTCAAGGTGGTCAATCGCCACTTCCAGTTGCGGACCTGTCGCGACACGGAGTTTGCGCAGCGGACACGGCCGTGTCTCGAACATCAGATCGGTCGCTGCCCCGCCCCCTGTGTGCTGGACATCGACGCGGCCGAATATGGGCGCCAGGTCGAGGACGTGAAGCTGTTTCTGGATGGGCGCGCGGACAAGCTCGTTACCCGCCTGAAGCAGAAGATGGAGGCCGCGGCCGAAGCGCTCGAGTTCGAGCTGGCGGCCCGCTACCGCGACCAGCTCACGGCCATCGAGCGGTCGCTGACGCCGCAGAAGGTCATCCTCGACGAGGCGCTCGACATCGACGCCATCGGGCTCTTTCGGGAGGCCGAGCGGGTGGTGGTGCAGGTCCTGCGGTTGACGGGCGGGGTGCTCGTCGGCTCGCAGAGCTATCCGATGAAGAAGACGCCGCTGCCCGACGACGAGGTCCTCGATGGGTTTCTGGGCGCGTACTACGATGGGTCGCGCCCGATCCCCGAGTGGGTCCTGCTGCCGACCGAGCTGCCCGAGAGCGAGGTCTGGTCGGAGATCCTGAGCGAGTCGAAGCAGAAGAAGGTCAAGGTCTTTGCCCCTCAACGCGGCGACAAGAAGCGGCTCGTCGAGCTGGCCATCGAGAATGCCAAGGCGGGTTTCCTGGCGAGCCAGAAGAACGAAGCCGACCACGAGGAGACGCTCGAGAGGCTCAAAGACAAGCTCAACCTCTTGAAGCTGCCCAAGCGGATCGAGTGCTTCGATATCTCGAATATCCAGGGAACCAACCCGGTGGGTTCGATGGTCGTCGCCATCGATGGGCAGTTGGCCAAGAAGGAATATCGCACCTTCAAGGTCAAGCTCGGCGACACCCCCAACGACTTCGCGATGATGCTCGAGGTCTTGTCGCGGCGCTTCAGGCGGGTCGAGACGGGCTGGCCGACACCGGATCTGATCGTCGTGGACGGCGGCAAGGGCCAGCTCGCGATGGCCGAGGAAGCGCTGAAGACCATTGGTGTTTCAGGCGTCGAGCTGGCGTCGCTGGCGAAGAGCCGGGTCCTCGATGAAGCGGGGCATGTGGCGCGCGGCAAGGTGAAAACGAGGCCGAGCTCGGACGATGTGGACCGCTCACCGGAGCGGGTCTTTCGGCCAGGCCAGAAGAACCCGGTGGTGCTGCGTTCGAACTCGAACGAGCTGTTTCTGTTGCAGCGGCTGCGCGACGAGGCGCATCGCTTCGCCATTACGTTCCATCGTAAGCTGCGCGACCAGCGCACGGTGAAGTCGGTGCTCGACGATATCGATGGGGTCGGGCCGGCGCGTAAGAAGTCGCTGCTGAAACACTTTGGCAGTGTCGATGCGGTCTCGAAGGTGGACAGCGTGGATGGGCTCATGTCTGCGCCAGGGCTCACGCGGCCGGTGGCCGAGCGGGTGTACCGGGCCTTGAAAGAGCGGCTCAGCGACAAGGCCTGAGGCGCGACGCCGCGACAGTGCGATAGTGCCCGACTTGACGCGAACGCGTGACCGTTTGATGAACGAGAGGTCTCCGAGCGAGGGCAGGTCTCTCATGCGCAAACGTATCGTGGTGTCGGGTCTCTTGTGGGCGGTGTTGGCGGTGGGATGTGGCAAGAAGGAGGCGGCCCCTGCTGCGGGCGAGGTGGTTGCCGCGCCGAAGCCGCCAGAGCCCAAGCCGGACGAACCCAAGCCGGACGAGGCCAAGCCGGACGAGGCCAAACCGGACGAGGCCAAACCGGACGAGGCCAAGCCGGAGGAGGCCAAGCCGGACCCGAGCGAGGACAGCTACCTCGTGTGGAGTGTCGTCGAAGGAGGGTACAAGACCGCGCTCGTGACGGCTGACGGCGAGACCGTCAAGGTGAGGGCGACGCGGCCGCAGGCGATGATGTTCGCGTCGGACACCTTGTTCGGCGTGGAGGAACGAGCGGTCACCTTTCGTGAGGTCGGGTGTGACCAGTTCGAGCAGGATCAGGACGGCAAGAACTGGAAGCCCGGCCCGAAGAAATCCCTGCCGCACCTGGTGTTGCGCGGGCTGGATGGAAAGGATGCGGCCAAGGTCGAGCGCCTGGTCGAGCCGAAGTCGGGCTATTTCACCGGCGAGCCCGACGCCGAAGGTTCATTCGTGCTCGTCGGTGAGCACTTCGGACGGAGCCAGTCTCTCGTGGGTAGCTGGGCCGAGCGGTTGCTGATCGTGGACTGCGAGGGCGCCTTCTCGTGTGGCGCGCATGGCGATCAATCGTGCCGATTCAGCGACGTGGGGGTCGGCCCCGAAGCAGGAAAGCGAGAGCTGGCGGAGGTCCAGACGGCGCTCGAATCCGACACCAAGACGATGTTCTCGGAGTGGAAGGCGAGCAATGACGAAGGCTTCGTGGAAACCATCAAGCTCGACCACTTCAAGCTGAACGCCAACAAGGGCGACTGGATGGTCGACTACGTCTACGTGGCGGACGTGCCGTATGTAGCGACCGACGGCAACTGGTCGAGCTATACGCAGGCGCGGACCCACACAGCCAAGGCGTTGCCAGGCCTGGGGCTTGGCGAGCTGCCGGCCGCAGTGGGTCGATACCTGAAGCAGGAGGCGATCGAAGGCCACTTCGGGTGGTCGGCCGTGACGGCGAGCCAGGTCGATCGGGTGGTCGCGGCGATGGGCGACGCGGCGACGCTTCCCGCGCCGAAGCCGGCCGAACCTACCAAATAGGCCAGGCGACGTCAGCGCGAGAGCGACGTGACCTGGCAGGTGTCCGGCCGCCTCATCGGCGAGCCGTCGCCCTCCATCGGGTAGGACTCGTGCTCGGACGGGACGCTGCCTCGCCGCATCGTGCAGGTGACCTTCACGTCGGTGTCCTTGGCGGCGAGCAGGTCCGCGCGGGTGACAGTCTCCGAGGTCGACAGCACGACCGTGCGGTTGGCGACGCGCAGGGAGAACTCGACGCCGAGGTAGGCCTCGACCGACTTCTCCTCGGAGAGAGGCGTGTGGATGAGGCGACCCTCGAGGTTGAGCGGAGTCGGGTCGAGTGGCGGCAGCTCAGCGGCCTTCTTGGGCGAGGGCTCCGGCACGACCAGCTCGAGAGCGTCGCCCGTGGGTTTGTTGCTGCTCGACGAGCAGGCCATGACCGACGCAAGAACGGCGGGGACGAGCCACAAGGTGACGAGGCGCATTGTCTCTCTCAGGTGGGGGAGTCGAGTGGGGGCCTGACAGCGCCCGGCGAGGTCGACGTGCGATGAAGGTCGATGGGTGTAAAGGCCAGGTCAAACCTGCTCAGGCGTGGATCCGGCGGCGGACCAGGGCGATGGCTAGCAGCGTCAAGACAGCGAAGAGCGTCATGGGTGCCGGGCTCGACGTGCAGCCGCCGCCACCGCTCTGCAGGAGGACGTCACAGGCGTCGCCGACCCCGTCACCGTCGCTGTCGACCTGGTCGACGTCGGACACATAGGTGCAGAGGTCGACCACGTCGGGCCAGCCGTCACCGTCGCTGTCCGGGCAGTCGGTGAGCCCCTCGTCGGCTGGGCCGTCACAGTCGTCGTCGAGCCCATTGCAGAGCTCGACCCTGGGGTCGCCCGACTCGACGCACTCCGTAGCGGTGCCGTCGCTCTTGCAGGTCACGGTGGCGTTGGCGCAGAGGTCCGCGTCGGACCCGTCGCACATGGTGTTGAGGTCGGGGAAGTCTTCGTCGGTCTGGCCGTCGCAGTCGTCGTCCAGCGCATTGCACCCCTCGTCGCTTGCCCCGGTGAGAGGGTCACAACTGTCGACGGGCGCCCCGTCGATACAAACGACGGTGCCACCCTGACCGGCGCAGACACCCACGCCGCAGGTGGAGGGGAAGGACACGAAGTCCTCGTCGGTGTTGGCGTCGCAATCGTCATCGACGCCGTCACACGTGGGGTCGGACGCGGCGGGGTTGCCGGTCGAGCACGTGTCGACGACCGCACCCGATTGGCAGTCGAAGGCGCCGGTCGAAGCACATGCCCCGACGCCACAACTCGTTGCCGCACCTGCATAATTGTCGTCGGTCTGGCCATCGCAGTCGTCATCGATGGCATCACACGTGGTGTCCGTCGCGACCGGCGGTGCGAGCGGCTCGCAGGTGTCCGACGTCGCCCCCCGCACACACGCGAGTACGCCGCTGGCGAGACAAGGGCCGCTGCCGCATGACGTGACGGGCGGAACATAGTCCTCGTCGGTCTGGCCGTCGCAGTCGTCATCGACGCCGTCGCAGGTGGTGTCGGTGGCCGCTAGCGGCGGTCCCGGGGTGCACGTATTGGTGGGCGTGCCCTCGATGCATGCCAGCGCGCCAGATGCGACACACACACCGCGCCCGCAGGCGGTCGGGGTCTGGACCCAGGCGTCGTCGGGTGTGCCATCACAGTTCTCGTCGATGCCGTTGCAGGTGGTGTCTGTAGGCGATAGCGGTGGGCGTGTCGTGCAGGTGTCGCGTGGCACGCCCGCCTCACACAGGAGGCTGCCCGTGGAGGCGCATGAGCCCTGACCGCAGGTGGTCGGTGTGCTCACGAAGTCCTCGTCAGTCTGACCGTCGCAGTCGCCATCGCGGCCGTTGCAGGTGAGGTCGGAGTCCTCGTCTTTGTAGCCGATGGTGCACGTGTCGGTCTCGTCGCCATCGACGCAGTCGAGACGCCCGGTCGCAAAACACACACCGACGCCGCAGGTGACGTCGCGCGCCGGGTAGGCGTCGTCGGTCTGGCCGTTCTGGTCATCGTCGAGGCCATCGCAGGTGTCGTCGACACAAGGGAGCGGGTCGACGCAGGCGAATGTGCCATCGTTGGCACATTCCAGAGTGCCACACTGCAGACCGATGGGGCAGGAATCACCGACTCGCAGGCCCGATGGCGCCTCGTCGGTGGTGCCATCGAGGTCGTTGTCGAGGCCGTCGCAGACCTCGGGCAGGGACGCCGAGGCGTCCTTGCAGCAGAGGACACCACCTTGGCGATCGGGGAAACGTTTGGTCAGCGTCGCGCGTTCGGCATCGGCCGTGCACTGCCAGGCCCAGGTCTCGGCGGTGGAGTAGCCCCAGTCGGTGGCGGGGTTGTCGGCGTCGGTGGATGCGGTGTCGGTGAGCCCGCCGCAGAGCGGTCCGGCCATACGGTCGAGCGGCGCGCAGGTGCCTTCGAGACCCAGGTTGCCGCAGCCCTGGATCGTGTAAGTCGACGAGCCGGGCCCGGCGCCCCCGACGACGACGTCGCCACAGGTGCCAGCGTCGGACGCGCGGGTGGCGAAGAACGCCCCTCCCGGCGGTGGGGCGAGCGGGGCGCCTGCCGAGTCCTCGCCAAAGGGAGCCACACCGAAGTTGGCGTAGAACGGGTCGACCGCCGAGGCGCAGCCATCGGTCGTGCGGGCCGCCACATCGCTGGGTCCATGGCAGACATGCCAACCCGCGGCGCAGAGGTCGGCGGCGGAACAACCCGTTCCAGGGCGGTTGGTGGCATGGTTGCCGGCCGCGCGACTACACGTCGGGGGCCCGTCCAGACCGGGAGTCGTCCAAGCCCCACCGCAGGCCGCGATGGTGGGGTTCGACGCCAGGGTCATGAAGCCCTCGCGGGTGCCGTCGGCGCAACCGATGATGGCGGGTGGGGTGCCGGAACAGGGCACTGGCAGGCCCTCGTCGGTCTGGCCATCGCAGTCGTTGTCGATGGTGTCACAGACGTCGGGGACCTCGGGGCGGAGGTTCGGTTGGGTGCCACAGGTGCCGGCGTTGCACAGGTCGGTCGTGCAGATGTTCTGGTCGTTGCACGTACAGCCGAGGCCGATCCGCAAGCGGAAGCTCGAGATGGGTTGGCCCTGGGAGTTGGTCGCGTTGACGGTGAACGGGAAGGCCGGGTTGGTCGGCCAGGCAGCGTTGGCTTCGTACGGGCTCGGCACCGGGAGCGCCAAGGCGGCGACGTAGTTGCCCGCGGGCACGTCGACCGGGGCGGTGTCGCCGTTGGCGCCGGTCACGAGGTTGGCGATGACGCCGCCCTCGGGGTTACGCAGCTCGACGCGCCACCCGACGAGGTCAGCCTCGTCGGGTTGCTGGCCGCCTTCGACGAAGTTCTCGAAGTGGACGTGGATCACGAGCGAGATCGCATGCGCCCACGACGGAGCGCTGACCAGTGCGCCGACGATGAGGAGCTGCGCCCAGACCTTCGACCAAGACTTCGACCAAACCTTCGAGACGACCTTCGACATCGGGTGTTATCCAGGTCTCAGCGACCGCGCTTGCGCTGTTTCACGCGCTGGGCGCGAGCCGCCATACGGTCTTCGGGTTTGAGGTTTTCGCCGACCTGGATCGTGCCATAAGGGCGCGCCAGGAAGCCGAAGGACGGGGCGAGCGAGAGGCGAAGGCCGTCGTCCATGATGTGGGAGAGGCCATCTAGCAGCAGCGATGCGAGGCGGAGGCGATCCTGCGGAGAGCTCAGGTCGGGGTCGATGTCGACCACGAAGCTCGAGGCGAGGACCTCGGCCGAGTCGCCCTGGCGCATGGTGAGGTAGATGACGAGGAGCTCGTCCTCCTCGACGAAGGCGACGACACGCAGGTCGAGGCGGCCGGGAGGGCCGACGAGCTCACCGATGTCGAAGACGGCGGCGCCATCGAGGAACTCGGAGAGCTCGGTGCCATCCGGGTCGAGCTCCTTGCAGATGGCCGCGATGGCCTCTTCGGTGGCGACCTCGCCGCCGGCCGGGGTGGCGTCGGGCAAGCGGGTGGCGGCGAGCAGGATGAGCTCTTCGGGGTGGTCCCACTCGCTGTCGTCGTCGTCCTCATCGTCGTCGTCGAGGTCGAGGTCGAGCTCGTCGAGGTTCTCGACCATCGCGTCGAAGTCGACGTTCTCGGCGGGAGTTGCGGCGTCGGGGGTGTTGGGGTCGTCGGGGTTGCGGCGCGTCGTCATCGGATCCTCGAAGTTGGTTTCGCGGTGGTGCCGCGGTGAGGGAGCATCGCCAATGGCGAGGGCCCCGTCAATGGAAGGTCTGCGCCGGGTCCGCGCGGCCGACCGATGGTGAGGTGCTTGGCAGGGGCCGCCCGGCAGCGTAAGGATGCGGCGATGGAGGCCGACGGGAAGGCAAAACGGGGTGAGGTTGATCGGCCGGCTCAGACTGACCCGGCCGAGCCGGCGCGTTTTGGTTCCAGCCGGGCTGTCGAGACGTGGCTCGGCGTTGGGGTTGCGCGTGCGGCGAGGCCGCTCCTGCCGCTGCTGAAAGGCTGGCTCGGCGCTGAGACCGTCGTCGTGGGTGAGCTCGATGGGACGACCCGGGCGGCGATGTGGGCGCTTTATCGTGAGCACTACGAGCGGGTTGACGAACAACAGTTCTATTCGGACCTCGACAACAAGCACCACGCAATCCTGTTGCGTGACCTGGCCGACCAGAGCCTGCAGGGCTTCACGACCCTGCACGTGGACCGCGTCGAGGTCCACGGGACGCCGCACGTCATCGTGTTCTCGGGCGACACCATCATCGCCGAGGACTACCAGGGGCAGTCGGCGCTGCACCGCGAGTTCGTGCGCTACATCATGCGGGTCGCCCTGACGAGCGACGGTGCGTTGGTGTATTGGTTTTTGATTTCGAAAGGATACAAGACCTACCTGCTGCTCAGCCGCAACTTCAACGAGTATTGGCCACGCCATGATGCGTCGACCCCCGATGCGATGCGTAGGCTGCTCGGCGAGGTCGCGCGACGGCGCTTTGGGACGAGCTTCGACGAGGCGAGCGGGCGTATCGTGTTCGACCCGCCGGGGCCGAAGCTGAAGGGTCACGTGGCGCCGATCTCGGAGAGCGCGATGCGGGCCCCAGACGTGCGTTTCTTCGTGGAGAAGAACCCGAGGCACGCGGACGGCGACGAGCTGTGTTGTCTTGGGCGGGTCGACCTGCAGCTCGGGCTCTCTTATGCGTGGCGGTGGGGGCGACGCCTGGTCGTGCGAGGGGTAAGCGGCCTCAGCCGGCTCGACAAGCCCAGCAGGACGGACCGGTGAGCCGTCGGGACTGGGTCCTGTCCGGGTTGCACGTCGGGTGGCTGGCGGGGCTCGCGCCGACGATGCTGCGGTTCGCGCGGGGGCTCGGCGACGTCCGGCGGGTGCAGGCGCGGCGACTGTTGAGTGGGGTCGCGGCGAATGCTGGAACGGCCTTCGGCAAAGAACATCGATTTTCGAGTATCTCGAGCTTCGAGACGTTTCGCAAAAGCGTGCCGATCCGCGACTACGAGGCGATGTTGCCGTGGCTCGTGCGCGCGCGAGGCGGCGAGCGGCGGGTGTTGACGGCCGATGACGTGCGGTTCTTCGAGCGGTCCGGCGGAACGACGAGCGAGGCGACGAAGCTTCTGCCCTATACCCAGTCCATGCTGGACGAGCTCGCGGCGGCGACGAACCCGTGGCTCGGCGGGCTCTATTCGCGGTCGCCAGGCCTCATTGGACGCCCGGCTTATTGGTCATTGTCACCAGCCGCGCAGGGCGAACGACGGACCGAGGGCGGGGTGTTGATCGGGATCGACGATGACACGGCGTACTTCGGCCCGGTCCGGAGGTTCGTGCTCGGACGGTCGATGGCGGTGCCGGGCGACGTCGTCAAGGCGGCGTCGATGCAAGCCTGGCGGCGCGAGACGTTGGTGGGATTGCTCCGGTGTGAGCGGCTCGGGTTTGTATCCGTCTGGAGCCCGACGTTTCTGACGGCGCTCGTCGATGCTCTGTGCGACGCGCCCGATGATGTGTTGCGCGACAAGCGGCTGAACGGGCGGCGGCGCGAAATCGAGCTGGCATTGGCGGCGGGTCGCGAAGGGGTCGGGAGTCGGCTCTGGCCGAGGCTCGGGGTGGTGTCGTGTTGGGCGGACGGGCCTGCGGCGGTGGGTGCCGACGAAGTCCGGCGGCTGTTTCCGCGGGCGGTGGTCGAAGCCAAGGGGCTGCTCGCGACCGAAGGGGTGGTGACGATCCCATGGGGTCCAGAGCGACGCCCGACGTTGGCAGTGGGCAGCCACTTCTTCGAGTTCCTGCCGGTTTCTGAGTCGAAGGAGACGGGGGAGACGGGGGAGACGACCGGCGGAGTGTCCTCGGACGAGACGGTGCTCGCCCACGAGCTCGAGGTCGGGCGGTCGTACTCCCCGGTCCTGACGACGGGGGCCGGGCTCTACCGTTATCACCTGAAGGACATCGTACGGTGTGAAGGGCCGCTCGAGCTGAGGTTTGTCGGCAAGCTCGAGAACGTCGGTGACCTGACCGGAGAGAAGCTCGACGGGGTGCGGGTCGCGGCCATCGTCGAAGCGGCGCTGCGCGAGCTCGGAATGGCTGGAAGTGTGTCGCAGCCCGTCCATTGGATGATGACACCGGTCCCTGGCCAGCGGGTTGCCGGTTATGGCCTGCTCCTGGACCTGGACGATGACAAGGAGCCAGAGGCGGCAAGGCTCGGGCGCGAGGTCGAGCGGCGATTGTGCGAAGGCCATGCCTATCGTTACAGCCGCGACGTCGGCCAGCTTGCTCCGCTGAGCGTGTGGCGGCTCGAAGGATTGCGGCGGCGGTGGCTCGAGGCGGCGACGGCCGGCGGACAGCGGTTGGGCGACATCAAGCCGCTGAGCTTCGACCCCCGACCGCGGTGGGCGTCGTTGTTTCGACACGCACGACTGGTGGAACGAGAGGAGTCACATGACCTGCGAGAGTGACACTGAGAATGCCGTGAATGTGACAGCCGACACGTCGGTCTACGGCGACCTGCGACATTACTGGTATGCGGCGGCGCGGTCGGACGAGCTCGCCGGCGGCGCGGTTGTCGGGCGGGTGGTGCTCGGCGTGCGAGTGGTCGTGTGGCGCAGCGGTGGACGGGCCCTCGCGATGGTCGACCGGTGCCTGCACCGCAACGCGCGGCTCAGCGAGGGGGTCGTCGTAGAGGGTTGCCTCGCCTGCCCGTACCACGGATGGATGTACGATGCGTTGGGGCGCCTCGCACGGGTTCCGTCGCTCGGGCCGGAAGGCCAGGTCGAGGCCCTGACCTTGCAGCGGTTCCCGGTGCGTGAGGAAGGTGGGCTCATCTGGGTGTGGGTCGGCGAGCGGTCGCCCGACGAACCCGAGCTGCGCGGGCGGACGCCTTTTGCAATGCCACACTTCGGGGAGGCCGGCTGGGGCGCGTACTACATGACGACGTGGTTCGACAACGGGGTGACGAACCTGGTCGAGAACTTCATGGATGTGCCACACACGATCTTCGTGCATCGCGGGTGGTTTCGGAATGCGGCCCAGAAGAGTGTGCCCATCGTCGTCGAGCGGACCCGCGAAGGGGTCTTCGTCACCTATGAGCGACCCGATGATCGTATCGGCTGGTCCGATCGGATCTTGAATCCCAAGGCCCTGCCGCTGACCCACACCGACAAGTTCTACCTGCCCAACCACACCCGCGTCGACTACGTGTGGGGCCAGGGAACAGCCGACGAGCGTAACTTCATCATCACGAGCACCTGCACGCCGATCTCACCGCATAAGACGCTTGTGTTCACGCTCATCAGTTATCGATTTGGTGCCCTGAACCGGTTCGCGAGCGGATGGTTGCCGCGCTACACGCGCACCGTCATCGAGCAGGATGTGCGCATCATGCAGAACCAGGGCGACAACCTGCGCCACTTCGGCCAGGCGAAGCCACGTTTTCGTGGCACTTCGGCCGACTGGTTGCACGAGGACATCGAGGCGCTACGAGACTGGGCTCTGGACCCTCAGACGGTCGACGAGCCGACGAGCCGGCAGCGGGAGACGATCATCTGGGTGTGAGGCCGCGGGCCGTTTCGTCCTGGTCCTCGTCCATCTCTGAGCCGTCCTCGTCGACGTCGTCGCTGTCGTCTTCGTCTTCGTGGTCGTGGGCCTCGGGTTGATAATCGGGCAAGGCCTCCTCAGCGGTCAGCCGATCGTTGATGTGGTCGATTTCACCACGAAGCTCGCCACCACACTTGGCACAATGCGTGGCATCTACGGGCAGGCGTCCGCCGCAGCTCGGCTCGGAGCAGGTGTCGGCGCGCATCCGAGAGCCGACGAATAGCCCCACCGCGAGGCCTACGATCGGAAGGACGACGTTGAAGTCGAAGTAAGGCCCGGGGTTGAAGAGGCCGCCGCCGGCCGCCCCACCGATGATGCCAATGGCTCCACCGATGATGGCGCCGGTCATGACGCGGTGGCCGCGCACCCTGAAGACCGGGCGCTTGTCGGCGCTGAACTCCGTCGAGCGGGGGTCCAACATGGCCTTGGCACGCCCGAGCACGGACTCGGGGACCATGACCTTCACGCCGCGCACGGCGACCGCAAGCAGCGGGTCGGTAGCCACGAGGTGGGCGTCCCAGACCTCGTTGGGGATCCCCTCGTTGGTCAGGTGCGCGCTCGCGAGCGCCGCTTCGTGAGGGGTGTAGAAAGTCGCCGCCAGACAGAGCGGGCCGCGGATTTCGTCAGTTTGTGAGGTTGCCACGGAGGCAGACTATCGTGTTCAGGGACCGAGAGCCACCTGGGCGAGCAGCGTCGACCAATAACGCGCGGAGTCAAAGCCGAAGCCGTCCATGACGGGCTGGGCGTGGTCGAGGTGTGGCAGGAGGATGTGGGGAAGCCCTGGCCAGAGGAGGTCCTCGAGGTAGAACTGGCCGTCGTGCGCGACGCCAGGCCGGATCTCACCGAGGCGCTCATGGAACGAGTCGAGCCAGGTGGTCGGGCGCGATGACCACGAGGCGGTCTGGATCACGGGGAACGCGCGCAGGAGTCCTCGCGCCATGAGCGGCTCGACGACTCGGGGCAGGTGGTCACGGGTCAGCTCGAGGCCACCAGGTCTCGCCGCGATGGCCGTGATACCGAGGCGCTGCGTGAGCTCTGCCATCGTCCGGCGCGGCGTGAGAGTGTTGCGATGACGCCGGGTCAGGACGCTCTCGAGGACGTGGGATGGACCACGTGGCGTCTGCGAGAGGATAACCGCCCGGGTGCGCGCGGCCAGGTCCGGCCGCTTGTCGACGAGCGTCAACGCTTCGAGGCCACCCTTTGAGTGACCGCAGAAGATCAGGCGATGGTAGCTTGGCACTCGCGCATCGAGCTCGGCCTCCAGCCGTGTCACATTGTCCGCGACCGTTCCGCCTGCGGCATTCTTGGCAATAAAAGTGGCATATCCAGATCTGTCGATGGCGTCGCGCGCAGGCACCAGGTTGCCGCGCATGTAGTGGCCGAGATAGCCGCGGATGAAGACCACCGTCGTGCGCGTGCGGTGTGGGTCCGAGTACAGGGCGGCACGCCGGACGAGCGGGTCGGCGAGCGCATGCCAGGCGGCGATGAAGGCCGGCGTGGCGTCGGACAGGACGGGCAAAGAGGGGGTCGCCGGGAAGCGTGAGCGGTAGTCGTCGAAACCCTCGGGGGACCAGGGCGCCGAATCGTGGGTCGGAGCCATGGCTCAGAAGTACCGCTTGTCGAGGAAGGCGAGGTCTTCGGCGCGGCGGGGGAATCGTTCGGGCGGCTTGAACATGAGGAGCCAGCGGTACCACAGTGGCTGAGTTTCTTGTGGGTCCGAGTGGATGAAGAGCTCCTGCCACGGGAGGTAGGGCCTGCGGTGGTGTGTGAGGTTCATGTTGAAGTTGAGGAAGAGCCAGCGAAGTGGTGTCGGCAGACGCAGGTTATATGCGCCCTCGACGACGTGGAGCGGCGTGCGCAGGTGATAGACCCACTGCAACGACGACCACGAGAGGGCGAAGGCGGCATACGCGATGGCGAGCGTCCCGACCGACCAGGGTCCATAGACGATGACGGGCACCCAGAAGGCTGCGAGCCCGAGGGCTTCGAAGCGCATCCTTGTCCAGTCGGCCGCTTTGAACTGGGCGAAGGCCGCCGAATACGTGTTGTAGCGGCGGTGCGATGAGAGCCAGCTCACGGCGCGGTACGGGATGAAGAGTGCGATGAACGGGAAGACGAGGCCCGAGAGCCACAGCCCGATGGTGACGGCAAAATAGTAGAGGGCGACCTTGCCGAGGACCGACTCGCCCTCGTGGATGAACTCGCCTTGTTCGGCCGGGGTGCGGTTTCTGACGTGGTGGCCCCAGTGGTTGACGCGGTGAAGCGTGGCCGAGGTGCCGAACAGGGTCGAGCCGACGAGGCCAATCGTATATGAGACGGCTGGATTCGGGTGGGCGTTGTCGTGGAAGTACTCGTGCATCATCGTGAAGACGCCCTGCATGAGCATACAGAAGACGAATACGATGGCGACCTTGGCGGGCCAGGCTGCCACGAGCTCCAGAGCTGTCAGGCACGCGGCCCAGCCGATGACCTGGGCGCCGAGGATGACGAGGTTCTGGCGACCGTAGCGACCCTTGGTCTTGTCGGTGATCGCCTCAGGCGCGAACGCATCGTCGGCCAGTGGCGCTGGGTCGCGCAGGGCGCGTTTCTTTTGCGGTTGGTCGAGCGACATCGGGCGGGACGATACGCGCGCAGCCTCCTGCGGTCACGCCCGAATCTATGGGCAATCCGGCCGGGGTCGGGTTGCATGGGTCGGCGAGCGGTGTCAGTGTCCTGCCGGAGTCCGCGCCGAAGTCCGCGCAGGACCTGGCCCAAGGAGTTGGCGATGCGTCTTTCGAGCGTGGTGATGGTGGTCGCGATGGCGGCGGTGGGTTGCGACAGCGACTCGGAGTCGGCAAAGACGTTGACCTATACGGGGCGCATCGTGGACGCGCTGGACTCGGCGGCGCTGGCCGGTGTGCAGGTCTGCATCACGAGCCCGTCAGGCATCCCCTGCGTCACGACCGACGCCGAAGGCCGCTACACTCTGACGGGACTGCCCGCCGAGACCCGCGTCACCGCGACCGTGTCGAAGGCCCCCGACTACTTCCCGGTCCACGCCGCCTTCATCACGCGCACGAGCGACTTCACCATCGACGCGGTGCTGCTGCAGACGTCGCTGGTCGAGCTGGCTTTCACGGCGGCCGGCGTGACGCTCGACACGAGCAAAGGCGCAGTGCTCGTCCGCGCGTACGATCCGGCGCTCGGCCTGAGCTCGGCGGTCGCGGGGCTGTCCGGCGAGATCAGCCCGGCCGACTCGGGCGATGGCCCGATCTACAACTCGGCCGACTCCATCCCGAGCGACGCCACCGAGACCTCGACCAGCGGCACCTGGGCCGTCGTCAACCTCGAGGGCGGCACCTATCAGGTCAAGACGACCGGCACCGGGCGCAACTGTCCCGGCACCTTCCACTGGCCGGGCAGCAATGGGGCTGGCTGGATCGAGACCCCTGTCCTCGCCGGCCACGTCACCTACGTGTACGTCGACTGCCCGACCACGATGTAATCACGCGGCCCGACACGTGATCGACTCGATTTCATGACGACCCTGAGGTCCGAATGACGCGTCTCGTCGCGTGGGCGCATGCCCATCCGTGGCGCTGGCTTGGCCTCTATCTCGTGGTAACAGCGGCGCTTTACCAGTTTGCGATTCGCGTCCCGCTCCACGACGGGTGGGCCATCGCGCCAACGACCTGGGACCTCGCCATCCCGAAGCTGCCCTGGACGGCCTGGCTCTACGTCACCTACTTCCTGCTCATGCCGAGCTGGGTCTTGCTGGTCCGCCGCCGCCCCGACTCCGGTCGCATGCTCGTCGCCGCGGCCCTCTGTGTCGTGGGCAACCTGAGCCTCAACATCGCCTTCCCCACTTATATCGTCGACCCGCTCACGCCTGAGACCGCCGGCGGTGGGCTCCTGTCGCTCGTGGTCGGGTCCGACCGCCCTTATGCAGCTCTGCCGAGCGGACACCTGGCCCTGCCCGTCGCGCTCTTCTGGCTCGGGCGCTTTGGGCGGCTCGAACATGGCTGGATCTACGCGCCATGGGTCGTCGCGATGGGTGTATCCATCCTCACAACGAAGCAACACTACGTCGCCGACGCCTTGGGCGGCCTCGTCTGGGGGACACTCGGGCCGTGGCTCGCTTGGCGCATGGTCGCTTACACACGCCGCGCAGACCCCTTTGAACCCTGAGGTTCGTGGATTCGGACCGCCCAGGTGACACCGAAACGCCCCCCGCTCTTGCGAAGGGTCACCCGGCGCGGTACTCCGCCAGCTCGGCCCGCTGAAGGAGCGACCATGGTCATGCGTCTCGTCACAATCCTCTCCCTTTCGAGCCTCGCGCTCCTGGCCTGCGACAGCTCGTCCACTCCGGGCGCCCCTGCCGACACCGTCGGCGGCGACGACGTTGCGGACACCGCGGTCAACAGCGACGTGACCACGCCCGACACCAGCGGCCCCGACACGAACGTGTCCACGCCCGACGTCACGGTCGCCGGATGTGACAAGAGCAGCTTTGTGATGGCTGACCAGTCCTTCGAGTCCAAGACCGGCTTCGCCGCCTTCCGCGGCTACTCGACGACCGAAACCGCGGTGCCCGTCGACTCGATCTCCATCGAGCTCTACGCGTCCGGCTCCTACAACGGCGCCACCACGACCGGCACCTACTCGCTGGCCGGCCACGACTACGCGAGCTGCTCCAACTGCGTGCTGGTGCGCGCGGGTTGCACCGACACGGGCTGCGCCAAGACCTTCTTCGCCGACGTCGGCGACCTCGTGATCACGCAGTGGGATGCCGGGGGCGGTCGCTTCAAGGCGAACCTCGTGGGCGTCACCGCCAAAGAGGTCACGATCGACCCCGACACCTTCGCTTCGACGCCGGTCGCCGGTGGCGAGACCTGGTGCCTCGATGGCCTGACCGTCGACGCGGAGATCAAGTCCATCCCGATCTCGGACCGCACCCAGGCCGAGTGTGTCTCGGCCGGAACGGGCGTGTATCTCAACGACAACGTTGCCAATTTCGCGCTGACCAACTGCAACGGTGACCGCGTCAAGCTGCACGACGACTGCGGCTCCACCACCAAGAAGGCGCTCTGGATTGTGGCCACGGCCGGCTGGTGCACCGCCTGCTCGCAGTTCCTGGCCGAGATGGTCGCCAATCACGGCGGGTCGCTCTCGCGTGAGAAGGTCGCCGCCCAGACGCCTGGCCTCGACATGCTGATCGTGCTCGGCGAGAACGCGCAGGGCGTGAAGCCGAGCCAGGCCTACTGCCTGTCGTATGCGCAGGCGAAGAACCTCGACCCCGCCATGGTCGTCGTCGACTGGAGCGACGCGGGCGAGTCGATCCCGCTCATCGATCCCGAGGGCTACGCCATCGAGACGAACTCGCTCGGGACCGTCTGGTCGAAGATCAACCCCTACCTCGTCGAAGAGGGCGGCTCGGTGACTTCGGCCTATCCGTGGTGGGCGCTCCTTCGCCCCTACAACATGCAGTACATGTGGAGCGACTACGCCGGGCTCGTCTCGTTCGATCAGGCGCTCAACGAGCTGCTCTCCGAGTAATCTCGGGCTCTTGCCCGAATCGGCAAACGCGTCGCGGCCCCATGGCCCGGCGCGTTTTCCGTTTGTGGGATCCGCCATGCCGATACGCCCCGCCATTGCTGATGACCACGGCGCCTATACACGGCTCTTTCCGGAGCTCGGCGTGCCCGACGCTCCATTGCCGCGCGACAACTTCGAAACCGAGGTGTTGCCGAACGCCCTCGTCGCGCGGGGTGCCACGCCCCGCTTCGAGCTCTTCAAGATGAGCCTGCCGCTCAGGCGTCCTTGACGACGAGATAGCTGCCGATGGCCAGTGCATCCATCTTCGTGCGCAGGTAACAATCGATGGCCTCGTCCGGCGTGCAGACGATGGGCTCGTTCTCGTTGAAGCTCGTATTGAGGATCACGGGAATGCCCGTCTCGCGCTCGAAGGCCTGGATGAGCTTGTAGTAACGCGGTGCATCGTCGCGATTGACGGACTGCAGGCGCCCGGTGTGGTCGACGTGGTCGGTCGCCGAGATGTCGTCGCGCCCCTCGGGCCGCGTCCGATAGACGAGCATCATGAACGGCGACGGGTGCGCCTCGGCGAAGTAGTCCCCGATGCGCTCTTCGAGGATCGACGGCGCAAACGGCCGGAACCACTCGCGGTGTTTGATCCGCGCGTTCAGAATGTCCTTCATCCCCGGGAAGCCCGGGTGCGCCACAATGCTGCGCGCCCCGAGTGCGCGTGGCCCCCATTCCATGCGGCCCTGGAACCACCCGACCACATGGCCCTGGGCGACCTCCTTGGCGGTCGCCTCGCACAGAGCGTCTTCGTCGAGCTTGCGTGCCCCATCCAACAGCCCATGCCGCGCGAGCGCCTGGGCGACCTCGTCGTCGCTGTACTCGTTGCCGAAGTAGCCGTGATGAATCGGCTTTCCGCGCGGCGCGCCGAGTGTCAGGTGGTGCACGAAGTAGGCCGCGCCAAAGGCCGTGCCGTCGTCGGTCGCCGCCGGGTGGGCGTAGAAACGTTTGAAGCCGGTCTGCTGGAAGAGCTTCCCGTTGGCCACCGAGTTGAGTGACACGCCGCCCGCGACACACAGCGCGTCGCTGCCGGTCACCGCGTGCAGGTGGCGCAGGATGTGGAAGTAGACCTCCTCGAAGCGCGCTTGCATCGAGAACGCGATGTCCATGTCGCGCTCGGTGATCTCGGCCCCACGTTTACGCGGCTCACCAAAAAGCTCGAGCAGCTTTGGCGAATAGAGCGGCGCGAGCGTGGGGTGGCCTTCGTCGGTAACGCCGTAGTCGACGCCCTCCGAGTGGTGGATGAAGTAGTCGAGGTCGAGGCTGAAGCGCCCCTCGTCCTCGAGCCGGACAATGTCGCGCATCGCCTGCAGATACTTCGGCTTTCCGTACGGGGCGAGGCCCATGACCTTGCCCTCGTCGCCGTACTTGTCGTAGCCGATGAACTGGCACATCGCCGAGTAGAAGACCCCGAGCGAATGGGGGAACAAGATGCGGTCCAGCACCGTGAAGCGTGACCCTTCACCGATGGCCGTCATGACCGAGGCGAAGTCCCCGAAACCATCGATGCTGAGGATAGCCGCCCGCTCGAAGCCCGACGGCAGGTACGTCGAGGCCGCGTGACACAGGTGGTGCTCGACGTTGTGGACACGGGCCTTCAACGCATCGACCGACACGCCGCAGTTCTCGGCGACGAGCTGTGGGATGTCTTTGATATTTGCTCGATTTTCGAGACGTTGGCGCGCGAGCTTCGAGATACGCGTCAGGTTCTGAAGCGAAAAGGCGATCTTGTCGGCGATGTTCGCGCGCCCGTCGCGGCCGATGGCGATGTGGTCGATGTCGGTGACCGCGAGCCCACCCATCTCGAGCAGCTTCTTGATGGCAAGGGCTGGAAACCCGGCGAAGTGTTTGACGCGGTTGAGTCGCTCTTCGGCGATGGCCCCGACGAGCTCGCCGTCCTTCAACAGGACCGCCGAGGCATCGGCGTGAAACGCATTGATTCCGAGGATGTTCGCCATGTCTCTTGCTCCCCCGCCGACCCTTGCCAATTCATTCTGGACCCGGTCGAGCGGTATCCGTCGCCGCTGGGCCAACTTCTGATCAAGCGCGGCCGTGGGTCGACATAGCATGGCCGGCCGCCCCGAACGCAAGCCGTGCATGCCGTGCGCCTGCATGTTATCTCGCTCGCCATGGCGCCTAACGAAGACTCGCGTCCACTGCTCACCCACGAGCCCGCCCACATCGCCATCATCGGCAGCGCGTGGTCGGCCTCGCTCGCCCGCTCTGTCGAGCGCGGATTCGTCGCACTTGGCAAACGGGTGACCCTCATCCCGTACGACGACTGGACCCCAGAGCTGCCCATCAAGCTCAAGCGTGGCTCGGGCGCCCTCAGGCTCGCAGTCTCCGCGCTGACCCGCCCGGCCCTCGAAGCCCGCCTCGTCCTCGAGCTGGCCCGCGCCCGCCCCGACCTCGTAGTGATCCTGAAGACCGACGACCTGCACGCCGCCACCTACACCGCCCTGCGCCGAGTGCTACGCGGCGTCCCGCTCGTCGCCTTCCACCCCGACGACCCGTGGAACCGCACCCGCGGCCTCAAGTCTGGCCCTGCCCACGCGCGCTCGGCGGTCCAGATGCGGTCGGTCGACGCGATGTTCCTGTGGTCGCACGAACTAACCGCGAAGGCGGCCCGCGAAGGCGCTCGCCGCGTCCACTACCTGCCGTTCGCCTGCGACCCGACCCTGCACCCACGCGTCACCGACGTCACCGACGCGGAGCGCGCCACCCTCGGCTCCCCCATCTGCTTCATCGGCAACTGGGATGTGGAGCGCGAAGCCTGGCTGACGCCGCTGGCCGAAGCCGACCTCGGGCTTGCCATCTGGGGTACCGACTATTGGCTCACGCGTTGCCGCCACGCAGGTATCCGCAAGGCCTACCGCGGACGCCCACTGATGGGGCGCGAGCAGGCCGCAGCAGCCGCTGCCAGCGACATCCTCGTCAACGTCCTGCGCCTCCAGAACAAAGGTGCGTGCAACATGCGCACGTTCGAGATCCCGTGTGTCGGCGCCTTCATGCTGCACGAGCGCTCCGACGAGGCCGCCGCCATCTTCCCGCCGGGCATCGCCTGCGACGACTTCGCGACCCCGAACGAGCTCGTCGACGCTTGCCGCCGGTGGCTCGCCGACCCGGCACGTCGCCAGACGGTCGCCGCCGAAGGCCATCGCCGCGCCATGGCCTGGACCTATCGCGAGTGGTGCGCGTCGTTGCTCGACCAGCTCGCGCAGCCCTGACAAACCGGCTCCGCCTTCACACAGCGGCCTTCTGCCCTGTCGCGGCACCGCAGGTCCAGGTTGCGGACACCCCCTGGCCGGCTGGTGAGCAGGTATGAGCCCGGACCGTGGGTCACGGTCCTGGCCGATCCGAGAAACCGTCTTCGGGCCAGCAAGGAGAACCGATCCCCCCTCTGGCCTTCGCACCCGTGCGTTCGTCACTGCCCTTGTCTGTGTCAGCCGCGTTCCAGTGCGAACCGCGACCTCGGGCCACCACACCCCGACCGGCAGCGACGAGGACCCGGCCCCACTCATCCCGGGCGACCAGGCCATCTGCCAGTGCCCCTCGCCCGACATCAACTGCCGCAACTTCGATGACCGGCGCCGCTTCGGCCATCGCGCTGCCACAAGCTGAGCCACGCGGACGAGGGCATGATGGAGGTCATCGAGATCTGCGAGCCGGGCGACCTCGACTGCCTGTGTGCGAAAGACGATGGAACGGCCTGCGCGGTGCCCGCCGGCCGCTGCTACGAAGATGACAAGCAGTGCCAGTTCGCAAAGATTGCGACCACGAGCCATCCGTCGCCGCCGCCCCGACGCTTGAGATCTGCGGCCCTGCGACTCCGCGGGGGCCGCCGAGCCAGCCGGGTGCACCTGGGCAATAAGGCCCACGTGGCATTGCGCGACGCCGCCCGATCGGCCAGCATACGCTGTCGGTCGAGGCGGGAGTTGTCATGGACCTGGATGAGTTGCGGGCGTTTCTGGCCATCGTCGAGCACGGTTCGTTGCTCGAGGCCTCGCGAGCCTTGTCTTTGTCGCGCACCACGTTGAGGCGGCGCATCGAGGCTCTCGCTGCGCGGATCGGCGTGCCGCTCTACACGTCGACCGCCACCGGGGTCGAGGTCACGGAGGCGGGGCTCACCCTGGCGACGCACGGGCGACGCCTCATCCAGGAGAGCCAGGCCATCACGACGGCCGTGCAGGAGGTCGCGCGTGGCCCGAGCGGTGAGCTGCGGGTGGTGGTGCCAACGGGGATGCCGCCGCATGTCGCCATCCCGCTGTATGCAGGTCTGCGCGGCCGATTCCCTGGGTTGTCCTTGATGGCGCGCATCGCCGAGGACCCGCTGCTGGCATCCGAGGGAGCCGACCTGGTCCTGCACTTCGGCGCCCGGCCCGCGCATGGGGCCTGGATCACACGTCGCCTCATGACGGTGCGTGTATGGCTCGTGGCGAGTCCGGACTACCTGGCGAAGAACGGCACGCCGACCCGTATCGAAGACCTCGACGACCATACGTTGATGATCTGGAGCGGGCTTGGTGAAGGGCGCACGCTGCCGCTCTTCGCCGGGGGTCATATCCCGGTGCGCGCGGCGCTCGAGTCCTACGACATCCATATGCTGCGGCAAGCCGCCATCATGGGCCACGGCATCGCCATGGTGCCCGATGCGATGCTGCCCGACCCCGGATTTGTAAAACCCCCGCTGACAGGTGTCCTCGTGGACCTCATCGGCACCGAGGTCGCCATCTGGACGGCCATTCCAGAGGCCCTGCGCAACGCCCCGCGGGTGCGCGCCATGCTGTCGAGCCTCATCGATGTTGCCCCGGAGCCGGCCGACAACCTGAAGAACGTTAAGGGCGCATAGACCACCTTGTGACAGTCCCAATCGAATCGCGGCCACCAAGCCTGCGTTGATGCAGGTGTCCGGATTGACCCGGCCCCCGAAAAGGACCCCAGTCATGAAACGCTCTCTCGCCACGGTGCTCGGTCTCCTCACCATCTCGCTCTCGGCCCCCGCCTTTGCCAACGGCCCCGGCAGCCGCGGTCCCAACCACGGCCCCGACCGCCACGGCCCGGTCTACCAGGCGGATAGCGGGACGCTCTTCATCACCAACAACAGCGGCGTCGCGCAGCGGGTCACCATCGACCACATGAACCTCGGCCTCCTGCGAGCGGGTGCCTCGAAGGTCGTGACCCTCGACGTCGGGCGTCACAACGTGAGCATGACTGCGGCCGGGCGCTTCGGCCTCACGAAGACCGAGGTGGTGCGCATCAGCCCGCTGGAGCGCGAGACCCTGCGTATCCGCCCCGCAGCCGCAAGCCTGCGCGTGCGAAACCCCTACCGCTTCGCGGTGCAGCTCGAGGTCGACGGCCAGAAGGTCGGCATGATCGCCCCGGGCGGCGTGATGACGGTCACCGGACTCGAGCTGGGTCGCGCCAACGTCGAGCTCCTGCGTGGTCGCCAGGTGGTCTCGCAGGAGTCGCTCCGCCTCACCCGCGGCGTCAACGGCTGGCTGCCGAGCCGCTACGCGGTGACGAGCCCCGGCTTCGAAATCGCCTTCCGCTGAGTCGTAAGGGGGCACCCCTTGGCGGGTGCCCCCACTCGGCAGTCACTTCAGTGCTTCTGCTGATTGTGCATCAGATATCCGTTCGCGAAGTAGGTGTGGTCGCCGTCGAGGGAGGGGTTGTAGACGACGATCTCGCCGTGGTCCTCAGGCTCGAAGTAGTCGAGGACGACCTCGTTACCCTCCAGGTCGAGCAGCACGTCGCCGAGCTCGAGCCGGCTCACGAGCACGCCCCAGTGGGCTGTCATGGCACCCGCAGGGTCGAAGGCCTTCCAGCCGTCGGTGGTGTAGAAGGGGTGCGTCCCGGTCACGTAGGCGTCCGCGCTGTCATTGATGCGGTACAGCGGAGACTGGACGACATAGGCCGAGTTGGCAGTCACGATGTTGATCTGGGTCTTGCCCTGGAGCATGTCGCCGACGCGCAGCTCAGAGAGAGGCTTCGATGTACCGTCAGCCAGGAGGACGAGAGTCGTGCCGGTGAAGCAGCCACCACCACCGCCGCCGCCGCAGGTGTAGGAGCAGCTCGTACCGCTTAGCGCCCATGCGCCTTGCGAACAGGTCGACGTCGCGCTCCCGGAATAGCAGCCGGCCGAATTGGCCAGGCTGCCGCTGAACCCGTTGGCCTGCGCCGTGCGCGCCGCCGAGCAACTACCCCAGGACAAGGTCGTCGCGTCACAGCTCCGGTTCGAGCTGCAGCTCGCCGTCGTGCCTCCGAACGAACCCGTGCAGCTCCACGTGTAGGGACCGACCCCGCCGACCGCCGTCGGGCTACCAGAGCCGCACAGACCCGTGCTCGGCGCAGACGTCGTGCTGCCGCCATTGGCCGACCCGCAGCTCCCGTTCACCGACTGGTTGCACACCGTGCTGCTGAGGCTCCAGGCGCCGTTGCCGGTCGCAGAGCACGTCGCCGTCGCCGACCCCTGATAACCACCGACCCCGTTCGTCAGCGACCGTGTCTGGCTACGCGTCGCCGTCGTCGCCGTCGCGCTGCAACTGCCCCAACCAAGGCTCGTCCCAGCACACGTCCGATAGGCCGTGCAGCTCGACGTGCTACCCGTGTTCGCACCCGTGCACGACCACGTCCACGGCCCCGTGCCCGACACCGCCGTTGGCGTCCCCGACGTGCACAGGTTCGTGCTCGGCGCGCTCGCAAGGTCGGCCCCGTTCGACCCCCCACACGACCCGTTGATGATCTGTGCGCAGCTCTCGCCGCTCGTCGACCACGCGCCCTGTGTACACGTCGCCGTCGCGCTCCCGATGAACCCGCCGGTCCCGTTCGACAACGTCGCGCTGTACCCGTGCGACTGCGCCGACTGAGACCCCGAGCAGCTGCCCCACGAGACCGCCTGAGAGCCGCAGCTCCGGTTCGAGCTGCAGCTCGCCGTCGTGCCACCGAACGAACCCGTGCAGCTCCACGTGTAGGGACCGACCCCGCCGACCGCCGTCGGGCTACCAGAGCCGCACAGACCCGTGCTCGGCGCCGACGTCGTGCTGCCGCCATTGGCCGACCCGCAGCTCCCGTTCACCGACTGGTTGCACACCGTGCTGCTGAGGCTCCAAGAGCCATCGCCGCTCCCCGAGCACGTCGCCGTCGCCGACCCCTGATAACCACCGACCCCATTCGTCAGCGACCGTGTCTGGCTCCGCGTCGCCGTCGTCGCCGTCGCGCTGCAACTGCCCCAACCAAGGCTCGTCCCTGCACACGTCCGATATGCCGTGCAGCTCGACGTGCTACCCGTGTTCGCACCCGTGCACGACCACGTCCACGGCCCCGCGCCCGACACCGCCGTCGGCGTCCCCGACGTGCACAGGTTCGTGCTCGGCGCGCTCGCAAGGTCGGCCCCGTTCGACCCCCCACACGACCCGTTGATGATCTGTGCGCAGCTCTCGCCGCTCGTCGACCACGCCCCCTGCGTACACGTCGCCGTCGCGCTCCCGATGAACCCGCCGGTCCCGTTCGACAACGTCGCGCTGTACCCGTGCGACTGCGCCGACTGAGACCCCGAGCAGCTGCCCCACGAGACCGCCTGAGAGCCGCAGCTCCGGTTCGAGCTGCAGCTCGCCGTCGTGCCACCGAACGAACCCGTGCAGCTCCACGTGTAGGGACCGACCCCGCCGACCGCCGTCGGGCTACCAGAGCCGCACAGACCCGTGCTCGGCGCCGACGTCGTGCTGCCGCCATTGGCCGACCCGCAGCTCCCGTTCACCGACTGGTTGCACACCGTGCTGCTGAGGCTCCAAGAGCCATCGCCGCTCCCCGAGCACGTCGCCGTCGCCGACCCCTGATAACCACCGACCCCATTCGTCAGCGACTGCGTCTGGCTCCGCGTCGCCGTCGTCGCCGTCGCGCTGCAACTGCCCCAGCTCTGTGTCCCCGCCGGGCACGACCTGTAGCTCGTGCAGGCCACGTCCGCACCGCCGAAAGCCCCGGCGCAGGTCCATGTCCAAGGCCCACTCCCGCCCACCGCGCCCGCCGCACCGCTCGCGCATAGCCCCGCGCTCGGCGCGACCGCCGTGTCCCCGCCACTCGCCGCCCCGCACAGCCCGACGACCGTCTCATCGCAGCTCGTGCCGCTCAAAGCCCACGCCCCGTCCCCCGTCGCCGAACAGGTCGCCGTCGCCGAGCCCTGATATCCCAGCACCTCGTTGCCGAGCCCCAGACTCTGGCCCCGCGTCGCCCCCTGGACCGCGGCCGAGCAGCTCTCCCACCCGAGCATCGTCGCGTCGCACGCTCGATAGCTCGAACAGCTCGAGCTCGCCCCACCATTGACCCCTTCGCACGTCCACGACCACGGACCGCTCCCGCTCACCGCGCTCGCCACCCCACTCGCGCACAGCTCGGCGCTCGGTGTCGACACCGTATCGCCACCGTCGGCGGCGCCGCAGAGCCCGTCGACGATCGGCTCACACCACATCCCCGACAGCGACCACTCGCCCTGCTCGCACCGCGCGTTCACAAACCCGACGTGGCCCGCGTCCTGGTTGTCGACGAGCTCCTCGAAGCCATGCTCTTCCTCGACCACTGTCGCCGAGCACGCTCCGAAGACGAGCGTCGTCGCCTCACAGCTCCGCGCGCTCTCACAGCTCGCGTCCGCACCATCCTGGCCTGCGCAGCTCCACGACCAAGGCCCGGCACCAGCGACCTCCGAGCTCTCGCCGACCTCACAGAGCCCGTCGACCGGCGCGGCGACAGAGCTCGCCCCATCGGCCGACCCGCACGCCCCACAATAGCTCACGCTCGGCGGCGGGCAGGCGTCTTCACCGACACACACCTCCGCCGCGTCACACCCATCGGCGGCCGCGCGGCACTCGACCCCGACCGCGACCTTGGCGTCGACCGGGCACTCGCCGCCACCATCGCATCGCTCCTCGAGGTCACAGTTCCCGACCGCCGCGCGGCACACGTCCCCGACGTTCCCCGCGACGTGTTCACACGCGCCGCTGCCATCACAGCGATCGACCGTACACGGGTTGCCGTCATCGAGGCAGGGCACCCCTGATGCCTGAGGCGTGTAGGTGCACGACCCCTCTGCGTCGCATTCGCCGAGCGCCTGCCAGCACTGGCCGAGCGCCTGCGTGCACTCCTCGGTGCCCGCGCACACCCCGGCGCTGCAGACGTCGCCGCGGGTACACGGGAGCCCGTCGTCGCAGTTCGTCCCGTCGGGCAACGGCGCTCCGGCGCAGACACACGGGCTCGAGCAGAAGGCCCGGGCCCCTCCGGCCGCGGAGTAGCCATACGAGAAGGCGCCGCTCGCGGCCCCGCTGTAGGCCACACGCACCATCGCGTCCTCCCCGAAGGCGAGGGGTTCCGAGGTACAAGCCCCGAGGTCCACGTCCCACGCGACGACCGGGTAGACCACGTCCTGGGCGATGACACCGTTGCTGGCCATCCCACCGCTCTGCCGCGCCGCCGTCCCCCGGGTCCTCAAGACACAGCTCGTGATCGTCGGCCGCTTCACACCGAGCGCGATGTTCCAGTAGACCTTGTTGGCCGACTGGCCGCCGCTCTGGAGCGCCTCGACCCCGCGGTACACGCCGACCTGGAAGAGCGTGTCGTCGGCGTCCGCCTCGCCGTATTCTGTGACGATGGCACAGCCGCTCATGCCATCCGCGCCGACCTCGCACTGGTTGCCTGCAGCCCCGCCGGGCGTGACCGCGATGTCCACAGAGAAGGCTCCATCCCCCGTCGTGCAGTCGAGCCACAGCGGGTCGAGGTAGAGCTCCGTTGCGCCCTCACCAACCCCCGCAGTGCAGGCGAAGCCCAGCACCATGGTGGATGCGCGCTGGCCATCTGCGTCGAAGAGCAGGAGGTGGTCCTCGGCCCCGTCGACCGCGCACGCCCCGTCCTCGTCCGCGTCGGCGCAGCAGTCGAACTTGGCCGAGCAGAAGATGTCGTCGAAGGTGACCGCGACGTCGAAGAAGCCCTGGTTCGCCGGCCGCATCACGGCGACATCGAAACGGACCGGCGTGTCCCCGTTGGGCAGACAGGTCGCGCTTTGCACGAGCGGACCGCCCGCCGTCGGGTCGACGTAATCGAGCGAGCCCGCGACATCGGCGCCCTCATCGAAGCCGCCCGGGTCAGCGACCGGACCCTCGAAGAGGCCCGCGACCCAGAGCCGCACGGTGTGGTCTGGTGCCTGCGCGTTGCACGGACCGACATAGGCGAGACCGCCCTGCGCTCCATACCGCGACGAAGTGAGGCGGCGCTGCCACACGACCTGTCCGTCTTCGTCGACGACCTCGACGTCCCAGACCGCCTCGCCGACACCCGTCAGCCCGAGCGGTGCGACGGCGATCGAGACCTCCGCGCCGGTCGTCGGCCTGGTCTCTGACATACACGAAAGCAGCAGGACGCTCAGCAGAGCGGGCATGACTCTCAGCATGGAATCCTCGGGTCGCACGACGGCCCCGTCGGGTCGGCCCGTCGGGTCCGCAGTTGATTCTCGAGCCCCTCTCCGCAAGCGACGTATCTCAGGGGGCCAGACATTTCTGGGCTAGTCTCCCGAAGACATCAAGTGTGATCTGCGCCTGGCAAAATGCCCCCTGATTTCCGCGCAATAGCCAGCGACTCACCGGATGCCGAACGCGACGACGCTCGACGCGCCTTCGTCACGCTGACGTCTCTCGTGGATCGGACTCGTCGTTCAATAACCCAGCCTGTCGAGCCCTGCCTCGCCGCCGTCTTCACAGCGCCAGGTCGATCGAACGGGGTCTGCCAACCCCAAGCCCCCTGCCCCGGGGCAGGTTCGCGGCGTTACGGCCGCGCGCGCTCCAGGAGCCAATCCAGCGCGTCCTCGGTGAACGCGGGTGTGAACGTCGGATAGTGGTCGCTGCCCTCGAGCAGCCACAGCCGGACATCCTCCGCTCCCTCCTGCGGGCGACACCCGTCGCGATAGACCCCGACCTGCGTCTTGCCCTCTTCCGCGTAGCTGGGCGACTGCCCCTCGAGCACCCACGAGCGTAGCCGGCAACCGTTCGTCTCGCCCCACCTTTCGAGCATCTCGAGGGCGCCGGGCGCATCGTCGTCCCCATCGAAAGGCATCACGTCGTCGTCCTCGCCGTGGACTTGTAAGACCGACAGCGGCACATCCGTCACCGCGCAGTCCATCGGGTCTACGAAGCCCGACCCGGCAATGCTGACGATCCCAGCCAGGCGCCCTGGAATCTCGCACCCCATCCGGTACGCCATGAAGCCCCCGGCGGAATGGCCGACGAGCCCGACCCCGCTCACCGCGAAGCGTCGCTCGAGCTCGTCGATGAGCCCCGTCAGATAGCCGACATCATCGACGCCAACCCCGTAGAAGTCACAACACGTGTCGGTCGCATTCCAGAACGGTGACCCGTCCTCATCCACCAACCCATCGGGTCGGACCAGGATGAACCGTTTCGAATCCACCGCTCCGGACAACAGGATCCAGTCGTCGAGGTCCGCCGAGAAGTAGTCATAACCACCGAGCAGCATGACCGCCGGCAGCGCCTCGCCAGCGTACCCGGCCGGATAGACGACGCTCGCCGGTCGCGCGCCACCGAGCGCCGTCGGCCAGGCATCCGCTCCCACATCCGCATCGTCCGCCGCGTCCGTATCGTCCGCCGCGTCGGGCCACACCCCGTCGCCCACGTCCGGCTCAGCGTCGCCCGCGCCATCAGCCCCGTCCACCGTATCCACCGTGTTCACCGTGTCCGCAACCACCGCATCGCCTGTGTCGCCGACCACCCCATCGGGCGCTACGTCGCCGCCGCCCGTCGGCTCCGACGAACACCCACCGACCACCAGCACCACCGCGAGACCCCATCGGGCAAACACACACATGGCACCGTCTTGCCCCGCACACACGCATTGCACAAGCCCCGCGCCGCCTGGCGATAGTCCGGGACAGGACCGCCCAGCGAAAACCTTCGCCCTGACGCACCCTTCTGCTAGGGTGCCCGCCGCATGAACCGACCTCGCTTCAGCCCACACCCCCTCGCGACCACCCTCACCGGCTTTGTGCTGCTCGCCGCCTGCGGCGGTGGCGGCGGCGACACGCCGGCCGACGCCGACCCGACAGCCGACGCCGACACCGCGGCCCCGACCGACGCCGACCCGCCGCTCGACACCACCCTGCCCGAGGTGTCCACCCCGGACATCAGCATCGCCCCGCAGCCCATCGCCGGCGTCTGCCGCGAAAACGCCGACTGCGAGAGCGGCTACTGCAACACCTACTCCGCCAGCGGCTACTGCTCCCTGCGCTGCGACAACTCCGAGCAGTGCCCCGACGGCTCCTCGTGTATCCAGGACTTCGACTCCGACGGCGCCCGCCGCCGCCTCTGCCTCAAGACGTGTGCCACCCACCGCGACTGCCGCTCCGACCAGTTCTGCCCGTCCGAGGTCAAGCTGTGCGCCCCGCGATGCGAGCCCGGCCGCTGCCCCGACGGCCAGGAATGCAACCCGAACACCGCCCGCTGCGAGCCCGAAGCCCCCTGCACCCCGTCGCCCGAGCTTTGTGACGGCCTCGACCAGGACTGCAACGGCAACATCGACGAGGGCTGCGGCCCGCCGATCGCACGGCCCGACCACGTCGTCGTCCATGACTTCGGCCGCGTGACACTCGGCGGCGACGGCGTGTCGCGCACCTTCAGCTTCATCCCGAAGCAGAGCTCGTCGTCGTTCAGCATCGTCGCGGTCGGCATCGACCACCCCGAGAGCTACCTCACCCTGTATTCGCTACGCGACCCAGACGGCTTCGACCTCATGGGCACAGGCGACCCCTACTCCGCACCAAACCGGTCATCTCCGGCGCTTTCCGCGTATACCGTCCAGGTCCCCACCAGTGACACATTGGCCATCGAGTTCGGTCGCTACTCGTTCAACTTCTACGCCTACCCGGTCGACGGCCTGCCCGCCCCGACGGGCGACGGGTGGGTCTACGTGGTCGAGAACCTCCGCCCCGAGCCGGCGCTGTCGAAGGTCGACGTCAACTTCTGGTTTGTCGGCCTGCAAGGGCTCGACGCCGCCCGCGCCCCGAACAATACGAAGTTCCAGAAGCTCTTGACCTCGTTCGGCAATCTGCTGGCGAACGTCGGCGTGACGCTCGGCACCGTGCGCTACTTCGACGTGACCGGCGACGACGCCCAGCGCTTCTCGATCGTCGACACAGGTCGTGACCTGGGAATCGATGAGCACGCCGAGCTCTTGAGCCTCTCCCGTACGCTCGGCGTCGACAACTTCGGCGTCAACGTCTTCCTCGTGCGCGGTTTCTCGGGCTGGGACCTGCTCGGGAAGGCAGGCGGGATCCCAGGACCTCCGATGATGCATGGCACCTACACCTCCGGCGTGGTCACCTCGATGGCCGAGTACTTCGGCTACCCGAGCGAGAACCTCGCCATCGCGCTCACGACGCAGACAATGGTGCATGAGCTCGGCCACCAACTCGGACTCTTCCACACGACCGAGGCGGACGGCACCATGCACGACCCCATCAGCGACACCGCAGAGTGCCCCGCCGGCCAGTTCGACAACAACGACGACGGCCTCGTCGACCCCGACGAGTGCGGCAACCGCGATGGCGCCAACCTCATGTTCTGGACCGCCTCGTTGGCCGACGTCGTGTCGCCCGGCCAGCGCAAGGTCATCCACAAGAATCCGACCCTGCAGGAGCGATGATGCAACGCCCACTGACTCTCACCATCGCCGCGCTCCTCGCCTTCGTCACGCTCGCCCACACCGACGACGCGGCGGCGCGTAATCGATCCAAAGGCGACCAGCGCAACGCTCTCATCTACTACCTGAGCTCGTACGAGCTCGAGCTCTCCCGCGCCTCGCTCGACCGCATCGGACCGGACATCCCGCAGGTCCTCGTCGACGTGCTCAATGCCCCCGAAGCCCAGGTGCGTGTGCGTGTCCGGGCATGCGCAGCCCTGGCCTTCTACCCGACCGAGCAGACCTTCGACGTGCTTCGCACGCTGCTCCACGAACGCTCTTTCAAGGGCAATGAGCTCGGCGTGCAGATGCGTCGCCAGGCCCTGCGCTCACTCGGACGTGGCTTTGGTGACCGCGGTGTCGACGACATCCTGGCCCTGCGCGACGACCCCGAACCCCTGGTGCGTGAGGCCGTGGCCCAGGCCCTGGGCGACTCCGGCTCGGACCGCCCGCTGACCGTGTTGGAAACCTGGCTATCCACCGAACCCGTGCTACACGTTCGTATGGCGGTCGACCGCGCGGTCTCCCGGCTTCGGGAGCGCTGACAACCATCGCGCGGGCCACACGGGTCTGACGGACCCGGGACCCGAATGGGACCTCCACAAGGCTCGTCATGGCAAGGCTCGAAGGTACCTGGACAGCGCTGTACACTCCGTTCGGCTCCGATGGCCGCCTCGACGAGGTCGCCTACCGCCGCCTGGCCGAACGACTCGTCGCGGCCGGCTCTGGCCTCCTCGCGTGTGGCACGACCGGTGAGACGCCGACGCTGACCGAAGCCGAGTACGTCCGCTGCATCGAGATCGCCGTCGACGTCGGCCGCGGCCACGCTCCGGTCATGGTCGGTACCGGCAACAGCTCGACCGTCGACAGCATCGCCGCCACGCGGCTCGCCAAGGAGCTCGGCGCCGACCTCGCCCTCGTCGTCACGCCGCCCTACAACAAGCCTCCTCAGAAGGGACTGCTCGCCCACTTCCGCGCCGTCGCGGACGTCGGCCTGCCCATCGTGCTGTACAATGTCCCGGGCCGCACGGGCGCCAATCTCCTGCCTGCAACGACCCTCGAGCTGGCGCAAGACCCTCGTTTTGTCGCCATCAAAGAGGCCGGCGGCTCGCTCACCCACATGGAGGCGCTGGTCGCCGGGGCGCGTGCGCTCGACAACGGGTTTTCGGTGCTCTCGGGTGACGACGCGATGATCCTGCCGCTCGTCGCGATCGGTGGCCACGGGGTCGTGTCGGTCGCTGGCAACGTCGCTCCAGACGCGGTCGTGGCGCTGACCAGAGCCGCGCTCGCGGGCGACCTCGATGACGCCCGCATTCGCCATGAACAGCTCCTGCCGCTCTTCACGGCGCTCTTCCTGACGTCCAACCCCATCCCGGTGAAAGCGGCGGCCGCTATCCTCGGACATGCGCGACCCGATGTCCGGTTGCCACTCACGCGTCTCGACGCCGACGACCCGGCCGAACGCAAGATCCTGGATGCCCTCGTCGACGCACTGGCGCTCGTTGCAACCAGTCCCGCCTCGGCGAAGACGGCGGAGACCGCATGACCACCTACCTTCCGGGCGTCGTCGTGATCGGCGCCAAGGGCCGCATGGGCACCCGCATCGTGTCGCTCATCGAAGCGCAGGGCGACCTCGTCGCGGCGCGTATCGATCAGGAAGGACCCGCACTCGACGACGCGCTCGGCGCCGCCGCGCGTTGTGTCATCGACTTCTCGACGGTCGGCCAGGTCCCCCAGACGCTTGCCTTCTGCGTCGCCCACAAGGTCCCGCTCGTACTCGGCACGACCGGGCTCACGCCCGACGACGAAGCCGCTGTCTCATCAGCCGCCAACCACATCCCCATCGTCAGCTCGCCCAACTTCTCGGTCGGTGTCCATGTCCTGCTGGGACTCGTGACGGAAGCCGCGCGCCTCCTCGACGAGGGCTGGGACGCCGAGCTCGTCGAAGCCCACCACCGCCAGAAGGTCGACTCCCCGTCCGGGACCGCCTTGGCCCTCGCCCAGCGCCTCGTCGCCGCGCGGGGTGCCGGGCTCGCCGAGACCGCCAACTACGGCCGCCATGGGATCGTCGGCGCCCGCCCACGCGGTGAGGTCGGTATCCATGCTGTCCGCGGCGGCACCGTCGTCGGCGAGCACACCGTCAGCTTCTTTGGTGAAGGCGAGGTCGTGACGCTCGAGCACCGCGCTCTGGACCGCGACATCTTCGCGCGTGGCGCCGTCAGGGCTGCCACCTGGCTCATGTCGGAAGCCCGCCCGCCCAACCGCTACGGGCTTGGCGACGTCTTGCGACGCGATTGAGCCGACCATGACTCCACGGCACTCACGCGCCGAAGACGAAGCCCTCTACCAGCGTTATGTCGAGGCGCTGGCGAAGGAGAGCGGCAAGCTCGTCGTGATCCACAAGGGGGACAGCGGCTTCTGTCGCCTCATCGACAAGGCGCTGCGGGTCCTGACCTTCGGTAGACAAAGCCGTTTCATGACCAGCTTCACGACGACACTCGGGCGCCGCATCTACGTGCCTGACGACTGGGAAAGGTATCCGGCGCTCGACCGTTATCTGATCTTGCGGCACGAGGCCGTCCACGTCCGACAGTTCCGGCGCTATACCTGGCCGGGCATGGTCCTCATCTACCTATTCCTACCTGTTCCTATGGGGTTGGCGGGCGGCCGGGCGCTCATCGAGTGGGAGGCCTACAAGGAAACGCTGGTCGCGACGTGGCAGGCCAAGGGCCGGATGGCCGCTTATGATCCAGCGTTGGCCAAACATATTGTCGATCGTTTCACGGGTGCAGACTATGCGTGGATGTGGGTCTTCGGGGGGCAAGTCCGAAGGGCCATCGCGAAGACTCTGGCAGCGCTCGACGAGCGGCCGCCCCCCGAAATCTGGTCGGTGTCCGTTCCGCCCGAAGCTTGAAGGCGCTTGAGGCGAAAGCAGCTTTGGGACACGCTCTCCTCACTTCGGGCGCAACCACTCGCCGGCTCAGAGTCGGTCCGAATCATCAGGAAGCATGAATCCTTTTCCCACCCCGCAACCGGTCGAGCCCGATGACGGCGTCGGCCGCGCGTCGGCCACGGCCGGTCGTGGCGGTGTGATCGGGCGTTACCGCATCGTCGGGCGCCTCGGGGTGGGCGGCATGGGTGAGGTCCTGCTCGCGCGGTCGAGCGGGGCGAGCGGCTTCGAGAAGGACGTGGTCCTCAAGCGGATCCTGCCGCACCTCGCGACCGACCCCGACTTCGTCACGCGCTTCATCGAAGAGGGCAAGCTCGTCGTGAAGCTGCGGCATGCGGGCATCGCCCAGGTGCTCGACATGGGCGAGGAGGACGGGGTCGTCTTCATCGCGATGGAGCACGTCGACGGCAAGGACATGGGCGAGCTCTTGAAGCTCGCCGGGTCGTCGGGCCTCGTGATGCCGCGTGAGCTGGTGATGTTCGTCTTGATCGAGCTGCTCGAGGCGCTCGACTATGCGCACCACGCCAAGGACACCGACGGGACGCCGCTCGGGCTCATCCACCGGGATGTGACACCATCCAATGTCATGATTTCGAAGTCGGGTGAGGTGAAGCTCCTCGACTTCGGCATCGCGCGCGCGACCGAGCGCCTGAAGACCTCCGTGTCGGGCGCCATCCGCGGCAAGTACAGCTATATGTCACCGCAGCAGGCGGCCGGCCTCGAGCTCGACCCACGCTCGGACCTGTTCTCGGTGGGGGTCATCGCGTGGGAGCTGCTCGCGGGGTCGCGGCCCTTCGACGGGGCGTCGGATCTTCTGACGCTCGATCGTGTGCGCACCCTGGATCCCGGGGCGCTGATGACGATTGTGCCGGACGTCCCGGTGGAGCTCTCCGACTGGGTCGGCCAGATGCTCGCCAAAGCGCCCGACGAGCGCTTCCCGAGCGCTCACGAAGCCGCTCAGGAGCTGCGTCGCCAGCTCATGTCGCTGGGCCTCATGCCCACCGGCCGAGAGCTCGCGGCCTGGTTCGAGTCGGTCGTCGCGACCCTGCCCGAAGGGCTCAAACATCGCCCCGTCCAGGGACTCTCGCTCGACGAGGTCCTGCTTATGGGGCTCGGCCCGGATCAGCGCGGGCCCGGCACGGTCGTGGCCATCCCCGAGACACCCGCGGCCGAGGTCGCGGCGCCCGCCATGCCGGCGGGCCCGTCTTCGGCGACACTCGCAGTGCCCTCCAGGCGGAAGCGTCCGGGGCTCGCGGTGCTGCTCGTGGCGGCCAACGTGCTCCTCATCGGGGCCGTGGTGTTCCTGGTGGTGCAGCTCGCAAACGGCTCGAACGGCGCTGGCACGAACGGGGCCGGGACGGATACGAGCCAGGCGGCCACAAACGACACCTCCGGGGGAGCGGCGCTCGTCGAGCCGTCCCAGGTCCTTCCGATTCGGGCCGCGGATGCTTCGGCGAACGCCGGGGCGCTGACGAGTCCGACCGCCGCGCCCGACGCGATGGGTGCGACGCAGGTCCCTGATGCGGCTTCTGAGGTGGGGGCACCGGTTGTTGCAGTCGTCGCTGGAACGCTGGTCGGTGAGGCGCTCGGCGCCCTGCCCTTCTCGGTATTCGAGGGCGAGCTCGAGCTGGTCCTGCGTAGCCAGCCGCCAGGGGCGACGCTGACGGTGGCGGGGTATGGGTCGGGGCCGTCGCCAAGGACGATCCGGGCGCGGCGCGGGGTCGTCGTGTCGGGGCGGGCGACACTCGCGGACCATGCGGCGAGGACCTTCGAAGTGGTCATGGGCGATGAGGAAAACCACGTCGTGGCGATGCGCCCGGTGCCACGTGGGATCGTGCGGTTCCGCTTCTTTCCGGCCGAGGGGACACGGGTCGAGATCGACGGCAAACCCCTGTCGACCCCATCGAACGTCGTATCGGCCGAACTTTCCGCCGGCAAACACACCCTGGTGCTGATCGCGACGAGCGGCAAGCGTATCGCCCGAAGCGTCGTGGTCGAAGAGGACAAGACGACCAATATCGGGACCATCGACCTCGCTCAATGACCCTGCGACGGGCACAAGCGTCGCACCACTTCTGATCGTCTTGTCGAGAACCGACCGCGCAGCTGGTGTCGGGCGCGCCACCCCCTGAGCAAGCACGGGGAGGTTGCTCCCTGCCTCTCATTTCTGGGCCTCCCAGGAGCTCTACAGGCCAGGAACACCCGCGCCGCAGAACGCCCTTCGGAACCCGGCCGAGCTCAACGGCTCGTCAGTGGCCCTCGAAGAAGTCCGGCACGCCATTGCCGTTGGCATCCGGAAAGGACCATTCGTCGTCGCCATCGAGTGGGTTGGTGCCGCGCGAGACCTCGAGTCCATCGTTCACGCCGCCGCCGTCGGTGTCCGCGACATTGCTGTCGGTTCCATAGAAGGCCTCGTAGCTGTTGGGCAATCCGTCGCCGTCGTCATCTCCCCACGGGTTCTCACCATCGTCGCTCGGATCGTTTGCGTTGGTCCCATCGACGAAGAGCTCGGTATAGTCGTCGACGCCACCGCCGTCGGTATCTGCAAGGGTTGGATCGGTGCCGTAGTTGAGTAGCTCCTGCCCGTCGGGCATGCCGTCCCCGTCGGTGTCGAACGTGAATGTCAGATCATCGGAACCATCGAGGGGGTTGCTGCCATACTGCAAGACCTCGACTCCATCGTTCACGCCGCCGCCGTCGGTGTCCGCGACATTGCGGTCGGTTCCATAGAAGACCTCGTAGCTGTTGGCCAACCCGTCACCGTCGTCATCTGCCCACGGGTTCTGGCCATCGTCGCTCGGATCGATTGCGTTGGTCCCATCGATGAAGAGCTCGGTATAGTCGTCGACCCCACCGCCGTCGGTATCTGCGAGGGTTGGGTCGGTGCCGTAGTGAAGCAGCTCCTGCCTATCAGGCAAGCCGTCCCCGTCGGTGTCGATCGCGAAAGCCAGATCATCGGAACCATCGAGGGGGTTGCTGCCATTCTGCAAGGCCTCGACTCCATCGCTCTCGCCTCCGCCGTCGGTATCGGCAACCAGCGGGTCAGTCCCGTAGTGCGTCTCATAGAGATTGACGAGTCCATCCCCATCGTCATCGGCGTAAGGTCGCGTGCCATCGTCGCTCGCATCGAAAGGATTGGTGTAGTCAGTCCAGACCTCCACTCCGTCTTCGACACCACCGCCGTCGGTATCGGCCTCGAGAGCGTTGGTTCCGTACTGGCGTTCGAGCCAATCGACGAGGCCGTCGCCATCCGTATCGACCTGGGTCGCCGCGTCGTCGCTGCCGTCGAGGGGGTTGCTCCCGAAGAGGTTGAGCTCGTCGCCGTCCGAGACCCCACCACCGTCTGAATCAGCGAGCGTGGGGTCAGTCCCGTAGAAGCCCTCGGACGCGTTGTCGAGGCCGTCGCCGTCGCCATCCTCGAGCCAGGGAAAATTCGAATCGCCGACTGGAAACTCGTCCTGACTGTCGCCTGCGGGCTCGGAGTCGCCGGCGGGCTCAGTGTCGCCTGCGGGCTCGGTGTCGCCTGCAGGCTCGGTGTCGTCTGAAGGCTCGGTCGGGTCGGAACCCGCCTCCTCGTACTCGGTCAAATCGTCCACGCCACCGCCGTCGGTATCGGCGTTGGTGGGGTCTGTGCCGAGGCGCTCCTCATCGAGGTCCGTCAGGCCGTCGCGATCGGTGTCACGGCTGGCGCGCGCTTCGCGCTCGAGCTGGTCCTCCTGGTCACGGTACGCAGCACGACGTGGAGCTCGCGTGGTGGTGGCACGCTCGGTGTCGAGACTCTGACCTTCCTCGGTGGCTTCCGGAGCCGCTGCCGGCGTACGGCCCGACTTCGGATCACTTGCTCCGGTATCGCAAGCCCCACCCACCGCCAACATCGAGAAGAGTACGCTGATCCAGACAATGCGCCGCATACGACTCCTCCCGACCAGGTGGTCCCAACGACGTGAGGTCTCGGGTCCCTTGGGGTTTTGAGACGTTAGCGACCTCGAGACGTCTGAGTCAACTCAAAACATCCGAAACGGCCAACCAGGTCAAGCGCCCAACTCGGCCGATTCGAGCCCTGTCGGGTGGAGACTGGCTGCAAACGCTTGGTTCTTTCCATCCTCGATGTTCGTCGCAGACAGATGAGCAGCTAGGCTGAGTGGCCGAACGTCGGGTCGGTGTAGAGGCGCTCGATGGTGGCGTCGTGGAGCGACTCGATCTCTTTTCGGCGCAGCTTCATCGTCGGGGTGAGCTCGCCGCGCTCCTGGCTGAAGTCACGATCGAGGATCACGAAGCGCCGAACCTGCTCGACCTGGGCGAGCTTGCGGTTGCCGCGGCGCACGGCGTCGGTGAGGCGCCCGATGAGGTCGGGGTGGCTCGTGACCTTGTGCAGGGCCGCTTCGAGCGCAGCAGACCGTGAGGTCGGAGCGGCGAGCAGCTCGGCCGTGCGGCGGTCGAGCTCGTCGCGGGTGACGAGTCCGAGGTCGACGCCGAGCGAGAGGGTCTCGATGGGACTCGGAGCGACGAGTGCGACGACGTACGGGCGGCGGTCACCGTGGGCGTGGACCTGCGAGATGTAGGGCGACTCTTCGCGGATGGCCTTCTCGATGTTGGCCGGGGCGAGGTTCTTGCCGCCGGCCGTGATGATGAGGTGCTTCTTGCGGTCGGTGATGGTGAGGAAGCCAGCCGCGTCGATGTGTCCGATGTCGCCGGTGTGGAGCCATCCATCCTTGATAGCCTCGGCGGTGGCTTCGACGTTCTTGTAATAGCCCTGGAAGACGAAGGGGCCACGAACGAGGACCTCGTGGTCGTCGGCGAGGCGGCATTCCATGGGCGGGATGACCGGGCCGACCGAGCCGAGGCGGATGTGTCTGGGCCGGTTGATGTGGGTGCAGGCGGTCGCCTCGGTCATGCCGTAGGCCTCGTAGACGGGGAGGCCGGCGGCCCAGAAAAGCTCGAGGATTGGCTTGGCGATGGGGGCTGCACCCGTGACGAAGATACGGACGCGACCACCAAAGGCGTGGCGCACACGTCTCCAGACGAGGCGGTCGGCGATGGTGTGTTGGGCGCGCAGCGCGAAGGGGACGGGGCGGCCGTCGTGTTCGAGGCGGATCTTGTGGGTCGAGGTCTTCAGCGCCCAGGCGAAGAGCTTGCGGACGGCGGCTGGCTTTTTCTCGATTTCCGAGATGATCTTGGAATAGGCCTTTTCGAAGATGCGCGGCACGGAGCCAAAGACGGTGGGCTTCACCTCTTGTAGCTCGTCGAGGACGGTCGCGGTCGACGTCGCGTAGGCCGTGGCCATGCCCGTGCAGAGGCGGCCGTAGAAGGCGAGGATGCGCTCGGCGACGTGGGCCATGGGCAGGAACGAGAGTGAGAGGTCGTCCTGGTAGAGGTCGAGGAAGTGGCGTTGGGCGTCGAGCAGGTCGAGGATATTGCCATGTGAGATCATGGCGCCTTTGGGGTGGCCAGTCGTGCCCGAGGTGTAGACGAGGGTCGAGAGGTCGGTGCGTTTGACGGGGGCGAGGCAGGCCTCGACGGTGCGGTCGTCGACGGGGGCGAGGCCCGGATTGCCCAGCCCGAAGGAGGCTGGCGACGTTATGCGCGGGTCCTTGTGGCGGTAGCGTTCGTAGAGGTCGGCTGTCCAGGGAACGATGGCCGTGAGCGTTGGCGCGGCCTGCGTGGGGCCAGCGACGGCGGCCAGAACGACGTCGAGCTCGTGGGCGGAGTCGACAAAGAGGACCTTGGTGTCGGCGTGCTCGAGGAGATAGCGGACCTGGTCGGCAGACTGTTTGGGGTAGATACCGAAGCTGACGAAGCCGCCGAGCTGGGCGCCCATGTCGAGGACGGCCCACGTTTTTTTCGTGTCGCCGAGGATGGCGACCTTGTCGTCGCGGATGAGGCGTAGTGCCAACAGGCCTGCCAGTACGCGGCGGGCGTCGTCGTAGAACTGGCGCCAGGTGGTCTTCGTCCAGCGACCGTCGACCTTCTCCCAGAGGGCCGGCAGGTCGCCGCTGCGGCGAGCGCGACGGCGGAACATGTCACCGATGGAAGCGCACTCGGCGGCGATGAAGGTGCAGGGGGCGTGGGGTGCGGTCTCGAGCATGGACGCTGCCTCGGGGTCGCGGGTCGACGCAGATGGTCACCTGGGTCGGGCACCGGTGCAAGTCCGGCCGGACCGCTTCGACCGCATCAGAGGCTGAGCTAAAATGAAATATGAAATGTCCCGACCCCTCTTGGGGATAGCCGCATCAGAGGCCGCGCTAAAATGAAATATGAAATGTCCCGACCCCTGTGGAGCAACCGCTATGGGGGCGTCAGGGCGCCGGCCTGGCGGAAGGTCTCGTAGAGCTGGCTCGCGACACGTTGGGCTTTGTGTTCGTCGTGAGGGTAGTCGAGCTCGCGGTAGAGGCGGGCGCGGCGCATGACCTTGTCGAGGGTCAGGGCCGGTAGCGGTGACTCGTCGTGGCGGTCGCTGGCGAGGACCTGGGCGTGGGCGACGAAGAAGAGTGAGCAGCCGCGGAGCGCATCAGGCGCGAGGTTCCAGGCGCGGGTGGCGAATACGAAGTAGGGGTCGACCATGGCGAGGGCGACCCGGCCGTGGAGGTCGAGGGCCGCGCGGACTTTGCTGACGGTGGTGAAGCCGGCAAGGCCGAGCAGGCGCAGGAGGTAGTCGGGGTAGAAGGTATTGCCGAGCGGCTTTGCGCGGCGTGGGCTCAGTCGCGCACCCCGACGCCGACCACCACCGCTGACGCCCCGTCGTGAAACGGCCCCTCGTGGATGACGCAACGGCGCTCCTCGATGAGCTCCCAGCGCAGACCGGGCAGCTCGGCCCTCAGGGCGGACGCCGTCAGCAGCATGTCGGGGTCTTTGGGCCCGCCTGTCCCGAGCGTTATCTGATCGGGGGTGTAGGACACGATGACGAACACCCCCCCTGGCGCGAGCCCTGCCTCGACGGCCGCATGGAGCTTCGTCCTGAGGGCGCTCGGCACGTGGCACCACACGCTGACGATGGCGCTCCAACCGGTGCCGACATCGTAGTCGGCGAGGTCGGCCACGACCGTCTCGATCGTCACCCCGTGGCGCACCGCCAGGGCCAGGGCCTTCGCGAGCCCGACTTCAGACTGATCCACCGCCGTCACCACGAGACCACGCAAGGCGAGATAGACGGCGTTACGCCCCTCCCCTTCGGCCAGGCATAGGACACGCCCGGGAGGCAGGCGGTCTACGACCTCGACCAGAAAGTCATTGGGCTCTTCGCCATAGAAGAACCCCGGCTCGCCATAACGCCCGTCCCAGAAAGCCTTCATCGCAGCACCTCCGCCGTCACGCGGCGAGCCATATCACCCCGACGCCGACCGACGCGAGCGCCCCGAGCCACCGCAAACGAGGCCGACGACGAGCCCGACGAGGAGTGTTCTGACGGCGTGACCGAGCCCCCAGCCGAGTCCAATCCGCCACGCCAGCCGACGTTCCTGCGCGACCGCAAGCGGCGCCAGGCTCAGCACGTGGTCGGGCCCCGTCACCGCATGCAGCGCCCCTGAGCCCAACCGCGCCGCGACCAAGAGACCCATTGCACCCTCCGCCGGCTACCGGCTGTAGTGAGACAATGCGCTCCGGCGAGCTGATACGTCCACGACATGTTTCGGCTCAGAGTGATAGTGTGGACCTATCACGAAAGCAGGGCGTTCAAGCCGGTCGCCGCGCGCGTAAGCCGAACATCAGGGGCACTCGCGCAACCCCGTCTGGGAACACATAGCGGCGGCCTGGTGCTGGGACGAGGCCAGCCTTGACCCGGCAGCCGTTGGCATAGGGGTACTCGCGCAGCTCTTCGATGATGAGCCCGCTGTGGGCGAGCGCGGTCACGACCTTGCCGAGCCCGTGTTGATAGGAGGTCGCGGCCACGTCGTTGACGACGACCTCCCCCTGGGTCACGGCTCCGAGCGCCTCACCCGAAGCCGCCACATAGTCGCCGACAGGCTCGACAAAGGTCGACTCGTAGAAGTAGTCGTCGCCGCTCAGGCCGAGGTCATCGCCAAAGCTCCACACGAGCGGGTGGAACTCGACGTAGACGAGCGCCCCTCCGGGCTTGAGGATTCGCGCCACGCCGCGCGCCCACGCTTCGAGGTCGGGCAGCCAACCGGTCGTGCCGTAGCTCGTGAAGGCGAGGTCGAAGCGGTCTTCCGTAGACTCCATCCAGCCGACCACTTCGGCGCTGACAAACGTCGCGGCTAGTCCTGCTCCTTCGGATAGCTGGCGCGCAAACGCGACGGCCTCATCGGCAAGGTCCACCCCGACCACGCGCGCTCCCCGCCGCACGAGCCCAAGCGAGTCCTGGCCGGCATTGCATTGCAGATGCACGACGTCTTTGCCCACGAGTGGTCCCAACAGCTCGAGCTCCTCGGGGAAGAGCACGTCACCGCCCTCACGAAAGAAGGCGACTTGATCACCTTTGTGCGAATTGTGGTTTCGGGTCGCAAGGTTCCAGCTTCGTCGGGTCGCGTCGTCGGTCATCGGTCGCCTCCTGGTTCGGCCGGGATGATATGCCGGCTCTCGCGACCTCGTCACCTCGCCGCGATCATGCGCGTCAATCCCCCGGCTATGGGGGCTTGACGGGCCCATGAGGCGGGCGCACGGTCACGTGCCGTGAATGCCCCCCTACCCGTCCCGTCCGCCATCGCCATCGTCGGCAGCGGCATGGCCGGGCTCGCCGCGGGCTGGCTCATGGCGCGTGCCGGCCATCGCGTCGTCCTCTACGAGGCGCAGGCCCGTCGTGGCATGGACGCACACGCGTTGCGCGTGGACTCGCCGGCCGGGCCGGGCGGCATTGGGCTTGTCGATGTACCGCTGCGCGTGATGAGCCCACACGCTTGGCAGAGCGTGCTCAGCCTGTGCAGCGAGGTCGGCGTCGACACGTTCACGGTCGATACCTTCGCGTCGTTCACGTGGTTGGGTGGCAAGACCTGGCTTCGAAACGGCGCCGTGCGAGTCGGCAAACGGGTCCTGCCGTTCATCGACTCGGCCCGTTTCGTCAATCTGGACGCCGCTTCCGTCGGGCTTGGGCTCGTGCGGCTCGCGACGGTTGGGACGATTCGTGAGGGCCTGACGCTGGGCGGGCTGGCGAAAGAGAAACACTGGCCTGACACGTTCTTCCGAGCGTTCCTGTTGCCGCTACTCACGACGATCTGCACCTGCGACGAGGCGACGCTATTGCGCTGGCCGGCGCGTAATCTCGTCGACTTGTTTCGACAAATCCTGTTCGGCAAGACGCTGCGAAGGCTCGTCGGCGGGACGCCGGCGCTGGTCGATGGGCTCGTGAAGGGACTCGAGATCAGAGCCCCAGAGCGAGTCGTCGCGGTCACGGGTGACTCCACTCGTGGCTCCAAAGGTGTGACGGTCGCCACGGCGAGCGGCACGCGCGACACCTTCGATGCGGTCTTCATCGCGACCCAGGCCAACCACGTCGGCGGCTTCCTCGACGCGTCGATGGGCCGCGAACGTGAGGTCCTCGCGCGTTTCCGCTACGACTCGGGCGAGCTCGTCGTCCACCGCGACCCACGCTTCATGCCGCCGCGGCGCGATGACTGGACGGCGCTCAATTATCTTGTCAATCGAGATAAATCGCGCTCGATGTTCACGGTCTGGGTGAACCCGGTCGAGCCGAGTCTGACCGGCGCAGAGCCGGTCTTCCAGACCTGGAACCCGCTGTTCGCGCCGGCTCCAGACAAGGTACTGGCGGCCGTGAAGCTGCAACGCGCGGTGGTCGACTCGGAGACCGCGAAGGCGCATTCCGACCTCGAGGCGTTGCATGCCGAGCCGGGGCGTCGGGTCTTCTTCTGTGGCTCGTTCGCGGCGCCCGGCGTGCCGCTGCTCGAGTCGGCCGTGCGGTCGGCGGTGACGGTGGCGAATCGCGTCGGGGTCGGGGCCCCGTGGACGTCCACCTGATGGGGCGGGGTCGACCCCCGGCAGACCCGTTCAGGGTCGCGACCGAGGCGCTCGCGGGGCGGCCGACGCGGTGGCAGAACCTCGGGCTCTGGCGTGGGACCGAGGACTACGAGACCGCGTGTGAGGCGCTGGCGATTGCAGTGGGTGAAGCGGCGCGGCTCGGGCCTGGCGACCGGGTAGTCGAGCTCGCATGTGGCGCGGGCGCGGCCTTCGACGTCTGGCGGAAACGTTTCGGAGTGGCGGAGGTCATCGGGCTCGAGGTCGACGAAGGGCGCGCGGCACGAGCGTCTGAGCTCGGGCGGGTCTTGACCGGACCGGCCATCGTCGACGGGCGGCTCGTCGGACTCGATGCGCTTGGACCTTTCGACGCGGTGGTTTGTGTCGACGCGGCTTATCACCTCGGCTCGGCAGGCGCGCTGGCGATGGCGAGTCACGCGGCCTTGCGGCCCGGTGGTCGACTCGCGTTCACGACGTTGACGCGTGAGGGCAGCGCTCCCGACGAGGGCGAAGCGGGGTGGTTGAGTCGCGGCGCCAAGCTGTCCAGCGGTGCTATCCAGAGCCGGCAGGCTTGGACGCAGGTGCTCGAATCGAATGGGTTTTCAGCCGTAGTCACGACAGCGCTGGACCAGGTGCTCGAAGGCTTTGTGGCCCATGTGGGGCGGCGAAGACGGGCGGGCTGGCGGACGCCGGGCTGGGCGAAGGTCGAAGCCACGGCGTTGCTGGCGCGACTCGGCCATTGGTCGGGAACGCTGGGCTATACGTTGGTGAGCGCGACACGAGCGGTCGACAGCGGGCCCGACCCGACGCCCTGAGCCGGGCCTCAGATTCGGGCGAGCTGGAGCGGGTGGTCGGCCGGGCCGAGCGTCGCGACCTGGCCCCACGAGAAGTCGAGGCGGTCGTCTTCGAGGCCGTCCCCGAAGAGCGTGCCGCCTTCGTTCATCTCGGATGTGAGGGTGAGCGGGCAGTCGTGTTCGATGATGCCGTCGGTGAGGGTGGCGCCCGTGGAGCGGCTCGGCCAGGCTTCACGCACGAAGAAGGAGAGTGCTGGGGCGTCGGTGGGCAGGAGCGGGGCCGCACCCTCGCGGTTGCGGACGATGCTCTTGGCCCAGCCGGTGGCACCCGTGCCGGTCGCGACGATGACGCCAGACGACGACTGGCGCTCGGAGCGGGATTGCCAACTGAGCGTGTAGCGCGCGGATTGGTGGGTGCGGTGGCCGATGAAGACCTCGTTGAGGGCGACGAGGCGCTGGCCGTCGGCAAGCGTCGCTTGGACCATGGTGTGAGGCGTCGTCGACAAGGTGTTGGCGGCGAAGGTCGCCAATGCGTCCGGGGCGGCGCCCGGTGGGTACTTGACGAGGACACCTTCGTAGAACTCTGGCAGCGGGTTGATGCCGAGCACGGGTTGGCCGCTGAGATACTTGGCGGTGTTGGCGACGAGGCCGTCCTGGCCGACGGCGATGACGAGGTCTTCGGGCTCGAAGAGGAAGCGGTCGAGTGACTCACGTGAGACCCGAGCACGGCGCCAGGCGAGCGGGATGGCCGATTGAACGGCCTGGAGCGCCGCTGCCTGGCGTTCGTGGCGGTGGGTGAGCTCTTCGAGTGACTGGCCGCGTGACTTCAGGTGGAAGCGCACCTGGGCGAGTGTCCCATGACGCGCGATGAGCTCATCGAGCTCGGTCGGACGGGTGACGAGCACGGCCCGCGGCGGCAACGAAGACGCCCTTGGGATAGCCGCCGCTTCCGAGGGCGACCTCATGGGTTGTAAGGTCTTGGGCGCGCCCCAGCTCATCGGTTTTGCTCCTCGAGGTGGGTGGCCTGGGCGCCGAGCACGCGCTGGAGGAGGGTGCCGAGCATGTCGGGGGAGATCGACAAGTGTTCGATCGTATGGAGCTTCTGGGCGAGCTCCTGCGCGGCGAGACCCATCATGACCTGGGACGGGAGCGCCTTGTAGATAGCGACGTGTTCACGCTCTGCTTCGACCTTGGCGGCTTCGCGCAGACGGGTCGCGTTGGCCTCGGCCTCGGCCGCGAGCCGGGTGGAGTTGGCGCGCGAGGTGGCGTCGATGGCCTCGGCTTCGGCCTTGTCGGTGGTGCGTTTCTTCTGGTTCTGGCCGGTCTGGGCGATGAGGACTTCCTCCTTCTTGGCGAGGTCGATCTTGGTCGCGAGCTCGTTCTGCTGGATGACACGTTCCTTCTCGACGGCCAGGGCGCGGCGGGCGTAGGTGGCCTCGTCGGCGGACTGTTGAATGCGCTCGCGAGCCGGCATCTGCAGGGCGCGTTCGAGCTCGGGCGTCGGGCGCAGGGCGGCGACCCGGGTGGCGACGATGTTGATCCCGAGCGAGCTCAGGTTGGCGTCGCGGGTGAGGCCGGACTCGAGTGCCAGGCGCACGCCGTCGATGCCTTCGTCGAGGAGAGTGGCGAGTGGGTGGCGCGCCAGGAAGCCGACGACGAGCTGCTGGGCGAGCTGGACGACGACGCCAGCCAGCTTGTCGAGCGGCTCGGCGTTGAAGCGGCCGGTCTTGGTGTCGAGCGAGAAGTCGACGCGTTGCGCGAGCAGGTCGGGGTCGTTGACACGCCAGGTGACGACCGCGTTGACGTGCACGTCCTGGAAGTCGGCGGAGCGGCCGGCGATGGTCAGCGGGAGGTCGCGGTCCTCGAGTGGGACCTCGGCGATGGACGCGCCGAGCGGCGAGAACCAGAAGGCGAGCCCGGGGCCGCTTTGCTTCTTTCGGCCGCGCTTGAAGAAGACGATGTGCGAGGTCGGCTCGGCGCGGAGGTGACGCAAGATGGGGAAGACGGGGTAGGTGTGGACTTCGGCCATGGTCTAGGACTCCTCTTTCTTGCTTTGATCTTGATTGGGACTTGGTCTTTTCTTGTTTGGTCGCAGGGACTTGGCTTGTGCCCTCGATCGACTTCAGAGGGCGGAGCGGCGGGCGAATCGGTAGAGCTCGGCTGGGCGGTAGGCGACGTTCTGCTCGTGGTTGCCGGTCGCTTCGAGGAGGCCTGACGCCAGCATCTTGCGGCGAAAGGAATCCTTGTTGAGCGGCTCGGCGCGGACGGTCTCGTGGACCTCCTGGAGCTCGCGGAGCGTGAACTCGAGCGGCAGGAGCTGAAAGCCGACGGGCGAGTAGTCGAGCTTGCCACGCAGGCGTTTGACGGCGAGCCCGAGGATGTCTGCGTGGTCGAGGAACAGTGGCAGGGGGGTGTTGGCGACCGGGTCGAGGGCCGAGACGGGGCCGCCGGTCTCGCCTGGCCACGGGATGTCGAGGCGCGCCGAGACGGCCGTCGGGAGCCGGGCGACGCGGAAGTGGGCGGCGTCGACGAGCGCGTAATACGCGACGGTGATGACGCGGCCGCGAGGGTCGCGCTGGACGTCGCCGAAGGTGAAGAGCTGCTCGAGGAAGACCTTGGCGAGTCCGACCTTGGTGGCCAGCACTCGGGCGGCCGCCTGTTCGAGTGACTCGTCCATGTTGACGAAGCCGCCGGGCAAGGCCCAGGTGCCGGGGTCGGGGTCGATCTGGCGTTGGTAGAGGGCGGCGTGGAGCGCTTCGTCTTCGACCGTCAGGACGACCACGTCGACGGTGACACTCGGGCGGGGCCAGGCTGCAAGGTCGTTGCCGTTTGGTGGCTGGCTGGGGGTCTGAGGCTGGTTCGGGGTTGTGGTTGGGAGGTCCATTTGACGCCGTCTCCGACTTAGATACACAGAGCATATATGCACGACGCAGCGAAGTCAAGGGTGGGTGTTGTGGGGACACGAACGACCAAGACGCGGGGCGGTTCGATGGCGACCCGTTGACACATCCCGACTCCCCACCCGAGATGAGAGGAGGACTCAGAAAGGTGGTGAGGCGTGGACGACTCGGACGAGATTCGGAGCGACGCGTTCGAGGCGATGTTGGAGTCGCTCCAGGCCGGGTGTGTGAACCCGGACCACGGACTCTTTGGGCCGGAGTCGTGGACGTGGCGGGTCGGGCGCGAGTTCGTCAACTTCATGGGGGCCGGGCGCGCGGCCCTTCTGCAGATGGCGCATCCGTGGGTAGCGACCGCCATTGCGCAGCACTCGAACGCGGCGCATGACATCTCGGGGCGTTTTCGGCGGACCTTCGTGGCACTCTACGGGATGATGTTCGGGTCGCTCGAGACGAGTGTCGATGCGGCGCGGCGAGTGCACCGGCTCCACGGTGGGATCCGGGGAAGGCTCGACGTCGATGCGGGGGCGTGGACTGCCGGCGCGTCCTATGCGGCCAACGTTGAAGAGGCGCTGATGTGGGTGCACGCGACGCTCATCGACACCTCGTTCGTGGTCTACGAGCGGTGTGTCATGGAGCGATCGTGGGACGAGCGTTGTGCGCACTATCAGGAGTCGCGTAGATTCGGGCGACTCTTTGGGCTCACGGACCGGGTGATGCCGACTGATTATGCAGGTTTTCTCAGGTATTGGGAGACCATGCTGGCGAGTGGCACGCTGGCGGTGACGCCTGCGGCGATGGCGATGGCGCCACAGTTGTTGGCACCCACGGGTGGGGCGATGGCGCCGATGTGGGAAGTGCACAAGGCAATCACCAGCTCGCTCCTGCCATCGGTCGTGCGTGAGGGTTATAGGCTCACTCTGGGGCGGCGTGAGCGGGCATTGGCCGGGGTCGCGATGAGCGGGATGCGGCGCGTCGTGCATACGTTGCCACCTCGACTCCGATATGTGTCGGCGTGGCATGATGCGCAGCGACGAATCGCGGGCAAACCCGGCCAGGACCGAGTGTCGGAAGTCGTCTGGAGGCGTGTCATCGCGACGTTGCTCGGTAGGCCAGCGTTTGGACGCGCGCCTGGCCGCGGGTGAGCGACACCAGGTGAGCCGGTGGGTGCGGCGTCCGCTCGGACGGTCGCGCCGCTGAAGGTCAGAAGATGTCGCTGAGTCACTCGTAGTTCGGTTGCTATACCCGCGTGTGGACGTCGACCGTCAGGGTGGCGCAACCGGGGACTGGGTGTCGGTCACTTCGGAGCGACCCAGGCGTCGGCCTTGGGGTCGTAAGTCCACAGGACGGAGGTCTTTTTCGATTCGGTCTCGGTGGTGACGCGCAGGTCTTTGAAGGCCGAGTTCGGCTGCGGGACCAAACGGTAGGTGACCTTGGAGTCGGGGGTCTCGTTGTCGCCGAGCCGGGACTCGGTCTCGAGGTTGGCCTGGACGGTGAGCGTGGTGTCAGAGACGGCGAGCCAGGCGATCTGCTTGTGGTTCATCGTGCCAAACGTGCTGCCCGGGTAGTAGCTGAGATAGCCGTAGACGACGGCGAGCTCGGGGCGGCCGTCGCCATCGACATCGTCGAGCTTGGAGAAGCCCCAACCGAACTGGTCATGCGGGTCGGCGATGGTGGGGAGTGCGATGCCGGAGACGGCTGTGAGGGTGCCGTCGGGTTGGCGCTGGAACGTGAACGCGAGCGGCTTGTGGAGGTTCGAGGCGCGTTCCCAGGCGCCTTCCTCTTCGGCCGGGTCGTCTGCTTCGATCGGGTCAGTTGCGAGGCCGATGGCGACGATGAGGCCGGTCGAGGTCTCGCCGATGACGTGGCTCATGCGCCAGGTGGCGGCGTCGCTGAGGCCCTTGGCGAGGGCGGCGTGTGGGCCTTTGACGAGGCTCGGCTTGGCGCCGATCAGGGCCTGGAGATCTTTGACGGCAACCTTCTTCGGCTTGGGGGCCGGATCGGCTGCGTGGGTGGGCGGGGCCGAGATCGCGGTCGCCGCGACCAGAGCAAGGGCGGAAAGCAACGGGAGTAGTTGGCGAGGTGACATTTGGGGCCTTGGGCTAGTGATGGTGTCGGGGGTTCGGAGGCAGTGTGCCACGTCAGAACGAAGTCCGCGAGGGGCGCCATTGATCGGTAACACCTTGTCCGCAACGCTAAGCCGTTGACTTACCGAATCGAGCGCGTAGGCTGGTGCAGTGCGTGTGACCTGGGACGACAAGAAGAACGCGGCCAACAAGCGCAAACACGGCATCTCGCTCGCGGAGGCCGCGGCACTCCTCGAGTCGGACCACCACCTCGTTCTCTTCGACGAGACCCACTCGGACGACGAAGACAGATTCATCTCCATCGGCCCCATCGCACGCGGGGTCGTTCTGGTCGTGTGGACCGAGCGGCGCGTCGACGAGGTCAGAATCATCAGCGCTCGGTTGGCAACGAGCAACGAGCGCCAACTCTTCGAGCAGTACATCGCAGGAAAACCATGAAGTCCACCGCAGAGCCCATCGACGAGCTCACTGCCGAGCACTTCGCCAGAGCCATCCCCGTGCAGGCTCACCGCCGCTTTCTGCGGGGTCTCTTCGAGTCCGCCGAGGATATCGTGCTGTTGCGAAAGTACCTCGCCCTGACACAGGTCGAGTTTGCCAGAGCCATGGGCATCAGCGTGCACACCCTGAGAAACTGGGAGCAGGGACGGCGCTTTCCTGAGGGCCCGGCGCTTGCGCTGCTTCGGATTGCGGCCCGGCACCCACGCATCCTCAGAGAGAGCATTCGCCCCGCGGCCTGATGTCGGTGCGCTCACTGGGTGGCGCGACGCCTGTGGTGTGGACGCGGATAGTGGGTCAGCGCATGCCGGCGGCAGGGAAGAGGTTGTGGCGGCGGGCGGCGGTGAGGGCGACGCGGTCGGGTTGGTCTTTGAGGGCGCGTTCCCAGGCGCGGAAGTCGCCGCCGTCGCGCCAGGCAGCGAGTGCGGCGTGGCCGGCTTCGGCGCCGCCCTGCGACATGCGGTACTCGATCCAGGCCCAGCGGGCGGACGTCGAGCGGATTTCGGCGATGCCTTCGAGGCCGCGGCGCAGGCGGTCGAGCGTGTCGTCGATCCTTTCGATGCCGGCGAATGGGGCGTCGCCGAGCGGGGTGTGGAGCTTCGGGACGAGTGGCGAGAGGCCGAGTGACGTCGGGAGGATTTGTGAGAGCTCGCGGGAGAAGTCGATGAGCTCGGCGACGTCGGCGTCGGTCTCGTCCGGGAGTCCAATGATGACGTAGAGCTTGAGCTTGAGCATGCCGTGCGCTTTGGCGAGGCGGGCGGAGTTCAAGAGGTGTTCGGTCTTGATGCCCTTGGCCATCTTGTTGCGTTGGCGCTGGGATGGGGCGTCGGACGCGATGGTCATGCCGCGGACGCCGCCCTTGGCGAGGAGGCCGACGAACTCGTCGTCGAGGCGGTCCGCGCGAAGTGAAGAGATCCCGACACCTTTGCCCTGGTCGGTGACGTGGCGCAGGGCGTCTTTGATGAAGGCCCACTCGCTGATGGCGGCGCCGACGAAGCCGACGCGTGGGGCCCAGTCGGGGATGCGGGAGAGGACGGCGTCGAGCTCGTTTTCGCGCATGGGGGATTCGGGTGAGCGCACGAGGCAGAACTTGCAGAAGCGGGGGCAGCCTCGGGACGCCTCGACGAGGAACATGTTCGAGAGCTCGGACAGCGGTGTCACGATTTGGCTGACGGCTGGGAAGTCGAGCGGGACCTTCTGGGTGGGTGGGATCTTGTCGCCATCGCGCTCGGGGATCCAGACGCCAGGGATGGGGGCGAGGCGATCGAAGAGGTCGTCGCGGTCGGTTGCGTCTTCGAGGGCGTCGAGCAGCTTTGGGACGGCGCGCTCGCCATCACCGATCACGGCGAGGTCGATGAAGTCGGCCATTGGCAAGGGGTTGCTGGCCGTGAGTGGGCCGCCGATGAGGATGGCCGGGTCCCAGGCGGTGCGCTTCTTTCGTTCGATGGGGATGCCGGCGAGGTCGAGCAGCTCGAAGAAGCCGATGAGGTCGAGGTCCCAGGTCATCGAGACGGCGACGAGGTCGAAGTCCTTGAGGGGGCGGCCCGTCTCGAGGCTGATGGGGGAGAGGCCGCGGTCGCGCCAGGAGCGGACGTCGTCGGGGAGGACGACACGCTCGCAGGCGATGGACTGGCGCTCGTTCATCATGCGGTAGATCACTTGAAAACCAAGAGAGCTCATGGCCGCGTGATAGGGGAGCGGATAGCAGAGGGCGATGCGGAGCGGGGCGTCCTTCAGGATCGTTCCGCGCTCGGATTGGAGCAGCGTTTCGCGCCAGGCGTCCTGGTCGAGGCCCTTACGCTCCTTGCGGGCACGTTTCTCGGCGCCGCGTGGCAGGCGGGTCTTCTTGGCCTCGGCCTTCATCGGGTGGCTGAGGCGATCATGCCGGGACCAGCTGCGGGGCGAGGTTCTCGAGGGTGTCGACGCCCCAGTCGTCGCGGAGCTCGGAGAAGACCTGGCGGAACAGGGCGAGCTTGTCGGCGAGCGGGACGCGGAGGTCGGGTTGTTTGAGCAGGGTCTTGTCGATGTTGTCGGCTTCGAGGTCGCACAGGTCGATGCCGTGCAGCTCGAGGTTGATGAACGAGGTCTTGCGCAAGAGCGGGCGGATCATTCGGAAGCCCGATTGTTTGAGCATCAAGAGACTGGTGCCGATGAACGGGAAGCGGATACCGGGCAGCACGGTCACCGGGAGCTCGATGAGGCCTTCTTTCAGCGATGGCAGGCGGTCGTCCCACATGACGGACGGCGGGCCGACGATCGAGTGGGAGCGCTTGCCGGTGACGGCCATCTTGGCGAGCACGGCGAGCTTCGCGAGGTAGTACGGCGGGCACGGGAAGATGGACGAGTCGTAGTTGTAGCCGTGGGCACCCAGCATGCGCAGGACGTGCGGGGTCATGGTGTAGCCGGGGGCGCGGAAGCCGGCGACCGGGGTGCCGCGGACGGCCGAGAGGATACGGTGGGACTCGGCCAGCTCGTGGCTGATGTCGCGGTCGTGTTGGCGAACGAGGTCGTAGGGGTGGGTGAGCGAGTGGCTACCGAGCTCGTGGCCGTCGGCGACGAGCTGGGCGGCGATTCTGGCGGCTTCGGGCCAGCGCTCGAGGTCGGAGGCGACGACGAAGAAGGTGGCCTTGACGTTGAGCTCGGCGAAGAGCTCGGCAAAGCGCACGACACCGCGTTCCCAGACGGCGTTGGTGGCCGAGGCCTCGTCGAGGCCGTGGATCCGGTAATAGAGGTGGAGCGAGTCGATGTCGACGTTGATGGCCGCGGCGCGGAGCGGGGTCGAGGGGGACCGGGGGCTGGGCCTGGCGGTGGATTGTGGAGCGCTCATCGGGAGGGCTCATGCCACGGCGGAGCGGCCGAATCCAGCACGGGGTTTGAGGGCGCGGTCAGGGACAGCCGCACCGATGGCCGGGCTTATATGAAATATGAAATGTCCCGACCCCTACGGACGCAACCCCTACGGACGGATCCTGAGCGGTGGCGTGCAGCCGCGCCGATGGCCGAGCTAGAATGAAATATGAAATGTCCCGACCCCTGGCGGGGGGACGGGGACAGCCGCGTCGATGGCCGAGCTAAAATGAAATATGAAATGTCCCGACCCCTGGCGGGGGGATGGGGACAGCCGCGCCGATGGCCGAGCTAAAATGAAATATGAAATGTCCCGACCCCTGTTGGGGTGACGGGGTCAGCGGCCGCGGACGCGGATGGCCCAGGTGAGCTTGGCCAGGCCGCGCAGGACGCGGGGGACACGCTTCATCAGGTTGATGGAAGGCGGGCGCTTCTCGGCGATGACGATGGGGACTTCGACGATGCGATAGGCGTCGCGCTCGGCGCGGATCACCAGCTCGCTCGCGAAGAGGTCCTTGTCCTCGATGCAGCGGGACACGATCGGCAGCAGGCGGGCGCGGTGGAACGCCTTGAGGCCGTGGGTGTCGGTGCCGCGGAAGTCGAGGAGCACGCGGAACATGCCGTTGATGACGGCCGTGCCGGCGCGGCGGAAGAGCGGGCGCTGGTCCTGGGCGTCCTTGTGGGCCTTCGAGCCGATGACCATGTCGCACTGGTCGGCCTCGAGCAGGTTCAGGGCGCGCGAGTGGAAACCCACGTCGCAGAGGTCGATCTCGTCGCAAAGGACGAAGGTTCCGCGCGCTTCGAGGATGCCACGGCGCAGCGCCTTGCCGTAGTTGGGCTCGGGGCTGGTCAGGACCTTGACGACGTCGTGCTTGCGGGAAAGCTCGTAGGCCAGCTCCAGCGTCTTGTCGCTCGACCCGTTCTCCGTGATGATGATCTCGTAGGTGACGCCGGGGAGCTCTTCGGAGAGCCGCACGATGAGGTCGTGCACTGCCGTCTGGAGGAGGCCTTCCTCGTTGTAGACCGGGATCACGATGGAGGCGCGAGGGGGCTCGGTGTTCTCGGGCGACTGGGGCGACTGGGACAAGGCAGTTCTCCACACGCGGGGGCCGGGATTGGCGCCAGAGGAGAGAGTCCGCGGTGGCGCCAGACCGCGCCGGACCCATCGAGACCGGGGTCGGCGGCGGCGGTTTTGGCCGTGGCGCGGTATATCGATGCGGCTTCCCTGGTGTCAACGACGTTTCCGGCGAGCTGTGCTAGCGTGCGGCGCGTTGAGTCCTGGACATCGGTGAGTAGCAGAGCAGGAGGCGACCATGACGCGCAAGACGGCAGTGGCATCGGCGACGGTGGCGAACCTGGGGCCGGGTTTCGATGTGCTCGGGCTGTGCCTCGAAGGGCCACGCGACCGGGTGACGGTCGAGCTGACCACGGATGGGGTCATCGAGCTGGTCGAGATCACCGGGCCCGAAGACGTCGTGGCCAAGCTGTCGGCGCAGAAAGGCGCGCTGGCAAACTGCGCCGGGGTGGCCGTCAAGGCGGTGCTGGATACGTTCGGGGACCCGGGGACGGGGGCGCGGATCTGGCTCGACAAGGGACTGCCGTTGGGTTCGGGGCTCGGGAGCTCGGCGGCGAGCTCGGTCGCGGCGGCCGTCGCGGCGGCTGGGTGCATCGACTCGAACCTGCCGAAAGACTTCGTGTTTTCGGCGGCACGTGAGGGTGAAAGGCTGGCGACGGGCACGCCCCACCCAGACAACGTGGCGCCCGCGCTGTTCGGTGGGATCGTGGCTTGTTTGCATGGGGTCGACGAGCATGTCGACGTCGTGACGCTGCCTGCGCCTCGTGGGCTGCAGGTGGTGGCGGTGAAGCCGGCGATGGAGATCAGGACCGCCGACGCACGGGCCGCCTTGCCGCGTGAGGTGCCGCTGCACGACGCGGTGCGCAACCTCGGGGCTATGGCGGGGTTGGTCAAAGCGCTGATGTCCGGCGACCTCGAGCTGCTCGGGCGGTGCCTCGATGACCGGCTGGCGACGCCGTATCGCAAGAAGCTCATCCCTGGATACGACGAGGCGGTCGAGGCGGCGATGAAGGCGCGCGCCATCGGGGCCGGGATCTCTGGGTCGGGGCCGACGCTGTTCGCGCTGTGCCGGGAACGGGACGACGCGCTGGCCGTCGCCGATGCGATGGTCGAGGCGTTCGAGCTCAGGGGGATCGCCGCGCGGGCCATCGTGTCAGCGGTGGACCGCTACGGGGCGCAAATCATCGGTTGACTCACAGGTTGACGGGCGGGGCGACGTGCTGAGCGGACCGGGTCCTGAGCGCCTTTTCCGTCTCGATGGCGTCATGCACGCTCGGGTGGGCGAGCATGCGGTCGCGGTAGGCCTCGAGCGCGGGCAGGCTCGACAGCTCGACCTGGGTCCAGCGGGCCCACGTGAGAAGGGTGATGAGGTAGGCGTCGGACACATCGAAGTGGGCGCCGCCGAGATAGGTCTGGGTGGCCACAGCTTCGTTCAGTAGCCCGAGGCGGCTGAGCAGGCGCTCTTTGACGAAGGTGCGCATCTCATCCGAGGTCGCAGGTGAGAACAACGGGCTGAAGCCCTTGTGCACCTCGGTCGCGAGGTAGTTCAGGCGCTCGTACAGGCGGTAGCGCTCGAAGCTGGTGGCGGGCGGGGCGAGCTGGCGCTCGGGGACCCGGTCGGCGATGTAAAGGAGGATGACTGCGACCTCCGTGAGGAGCTGGCCGTCCTCGAGCACCAGGGCCGGGACATAACCCTTTGGATTGATGGCGTTGAAGTCCTCTTCCTGCGAGGTGAGGTGGGTGCGCAGGTCGACCTTTTCGAGGTCGTGGTCGAGGCGGGCTTCGCGGAGCGCGATATGGGCGGCGAGCGAGCAGGCGCCGGGCGCGAAGTAGAGCTTGAGCTTCGACATGATGGTGGCTCCAGGGTCGCCGGGACGGCGATGGGGTCAGCGAGGCGTGTGCTCGCCTTCGGCAATCTACGTGCTTGGCGCGCCGGGTCAATCGGTAGGGGGCGGGCGCGCTTGTGGGGGCACATAGGGGAGCGGGCGATTGCTCGGTTGCATGTGGGGCGGCGGGGGCATAGGAAAAGCGCGTGAAGACGCACTCCCCTACCCTCTCCAGTTCTGCCACCGGGGATAGCCCCGGTGTCCTGCTCACGCCGGGTCTGTCCGGCTCGACCTTGTTCCACCGGGCACTGCTCGATGCGGTGGCGCGTTTCCCGTCGCTTGCGGCGGCCGACGTGCCGACCGACAAGCGGCGCTTCAAGGAGGACTTCGCCGAGACGCTCGTGCGCTTCGAGGCGCAGCGCGCTGACTCGCCCGACCGGGTGGCGATGGCTCATGCCTTGAGCGAGAGCCTCGAGACCGCGCTGCACTTCGGGACGGCGAACGCGAGTGTGCCGCTGGGCGAGCACCTCAAGAGTGCGCGGGTGGAATCGCCAAAGCTGGCGCGCCTACCAGGTGGCGGCAAGAAGGGCTGGCTGCCGGACGTCACGTTTCATGGCGTAAGGTATCAGGGTCGTGAGGTCGCGCGCCTAGTCGAGGTGTTGCGCACCGAGCGGCTTGCGACCGAGGCGGCGCTGGCTGGGATCACGTGGGCGTTGGGGCAGCTCGATGCCGACGGGCGGCTCGACTTGTCCGGGCAACGTTTTGCGCTGCTCGGGGCCGGGGCGGAGCTCGCGCCGACCGAACACCTCGTCGCGGCCGGGGCCGAAGTGCTCTGGCTCGACCGCCGGACGCCCGACACACTATCGCGCCAACTGCGCGATTTTTCGGGTAAAGTCGTGACGCTTGGGGCCGCGAGCGCGGCTGTCGGCAGCGACATTCTCGCGGCGCCGGAGCAGGTGAGGGCCGCCGTCGAGAGCTTTTCCGACGGCTCGCCGGTCCACGTCGGACTGTTCGCATATGCGCCGGGACGTGGCCGGGAGCTGCGGCTCGCCCACGCGATGCACGCCATCGTCAAGGCGATGGGGCCGACCACCGTCGGGTCGGTGTCGATGTTCGTGTCGCCGACGACGCCTGGCGAGGTGCCAGCCGCCGAGCAGGCCGAGATCGTGCGGCGGCGCAAGGTCGCGGCGCTTTGGAAGAAGGCGCTCGAGAAGGCCCGCGTGCTGGGCTTCCCGGGTCAGGTGACCGTCGGGTCGACGACGGTGTCGAAGTCGGTCGTGGGGCTGCAAGGGGCGACGTATCAGGCCGCGCAGTACCTCGCGAAGATGATGGCGGCCGAGGCGCTCGCGGTCGACGGGCTGCATGGCCATCCCATCGCGGTTTCGGCCAACGTGGCTGGCATCACGGCGACGAAGTCACTCGAACATCCGCTGTTTGCCGCGGCCTTCCTCGGGGCGCCGCGTTTCGGGATCGAGATCTTCGAGCCGGCCACGACGCGGGTGCTGTCGGGGCTCCTGATGTTGAATGACATCCTGAACCCCGCGGCGCCGACTGCTGCGGGGTCGTCGCCGGGGCGCGGGACGCCCGCGGACAAGGGGCGCGCGGTCGCGAGCCAGGCGATTCACGGCGGGGTGCGTGCGCTGCCGTGGGTGCTCGACGACACGATTCGGGCGGGGGCTGTGCTCGGGCTCGGCAAGAAGCCGAAGCTCGTGTTGGGGCTCTTGCCCAAGAAGAAGACCAAGAAGAAGGCCTAGTTCGTAGGCGGGGGCTCAGCGGTCAGCGCCGAGCGCGGCGGGCGGACGCACCATATCGATGTGCGGAATGTCGTCTTCGAGGTAGGGCGTGCCCACCGACGTGAAGCCGTGGCCCGCGTAGAAACGTTCGAGGTAGAGCTGGGCGGCGATGTGGGTCGCGACGCCGGGGGCCAACGCGTCGAGGCAGGCGTTGCAGGTCTGGACGAGGCGGTGGCCAAGGCCTGTCTTGCGGTGGGACGGGGCGGTGATGACGCGGCCGAAGACCGAGTAGGGTTTGTCGACCGTGGGCAGGAACAGGCGGGCGTAGGCGGCAAGCCCGTTGGGGGCGGACGCGTCGTCGAAGCCGAGGTGGAGGGCTTGGCGGTCCTCGCCGTCGGCGTCGAGGTAGACGCAGGCCTGCTCGACGACGAAGACGATCTGGCGCAGGGCCATGGCGGCGTAGAGGCGGTCGACCGACAAAGCGTCGAAAGGGACGAGCCAGGCGTTGGCCGGGAGCGGCACGGTCAGAGCTTGGCGAAGTACCATGGCCCCTCCGGGGTGAAGCGCAGGAAGGTCCAGGTCTCGGTGTCGACGTCGATGCGGCCGCTCTTCGAGAGGCTGAGCTCGATGCGGGAGCGATGGACGGTGACCGGGACACGTGCGGCGCAACCGTGGAAGACGTCGCCGACCTCGAGGGTGGTGGTGGCGCTGCCTGGGCGGTCGAACTGGACGAGTCGGACGCGGTGGCCGGCCTGGCGACGCGCTGCGAACTCGGCCGGGGCGTCCTCGCGGCGGCGTTGGAGCGCGGCCAGGAGCTGATTGCTGCGCCCACAATCGAAGGTCGACTCGAGTTGTGAGTCGGTGGGAAGGACGCCCATGAAGGCGGCGGCGTCGCCCTTGTCGAGGGCGGCAACGACCAGGGTCGCGATAGCTCGCGGCGAGCTGGAGTCGACCTGACTCTGGCAGGACATGAGCAGCGCGAGACAGACGGAGATGGGGCCGAAGGTGGACTTCAGCGGATTCGAGCGGCTGCTCTGACCTCTCTGACTGGGGGACGTGTGGCTCATGCGATGCGGCGACCTCGTGGTCCTGTTTTAGCAGGCTAAAGAAGAGCCGGCGAGGCGAGATGGCCGCATGTTGGGATCGAGGTCAGACTACAACGTGCGGCGCGCGATGAGGGTGCGGGGGGCACGGGTCGCTGGGACGGTGTAGGTCCAGCGGGCGACCTCCGTCGACTCGGGGTCGTCGGTGACGTCGCGGGGCAAGGTGTCTTCGCCAGCGATGGCGATGAGGACGAGGCCGCCGTGACCAACGAGGTTCTTCGCGGTTTGGAGCCATGCCGATGGGGCAAGCGTGGCGCGGGAGAGGGCGAGGTAGGGCGGGTCGGAGAGGGGGTGCCGGAGCGGCGGGAGGAAACGCCCGTCGGGCTCGGCGCGGCCCGTGTGAACACGTGTGTTGGTGAGTGCCAGGGCCTGGGCGGCCTGCGCGAGGAAGGCGGTCTTCTTGTGGATAGGCTCGACGTGCAGCACGTCGCGGTCGGGGAACATGAGGGCGAGCGGGATCCCGGGGAGGCCGCCGCCGGCCCCGACGTCGATGAGGTGGGGGGCGTCCAGGGCCGCGATGGCGAGCGCGAAGCCACAAGCGTCGACGAGCTGCTCACGTATGATGGTGTCGAGGTCCGAGGGGCCGACGAGGCGGATTCGGGCGTTCCAGCGCTGCAGGAACTCGGCGTAGTCGAGGAGGCGAGAGAGGAGGGTTGCGGTGATAGGTGGGGCGCCCTCCCCTGCCCCGAGGCCTATGGCGTGGAGGTCGGAGGCGAGGAGGTCGAGGCGTTGCGAGCGGCTGGCCGGCGAGGCTGGGGTCATTGCGGGGGCTTCTGGTCGCGGGCCTGGAGGGCCTGCGCGACGGCGTCGTCGAAGAGCTTCTGGATCTCGGCGCGGTCGGCCGGGTCGACCTTGGCCAGCGTCTGCTCGCGGAGGAAGTTGGCTTCTTCGGCGCGGTTCTGCGCGGTGTAGATCGCCACCAGCAGGACCGGGATCACGAGGTCCTCGTCGTCGGCCGCGACTGCGGCTTTCAGGACCGTCTCGGCCTCGGGGATGAGGCCGTTCTGGAGCAGCAGCTCGGCGAGCTTACGCGGGCCGCCGAGGGCCTCGATGGCGCCGGCGCGGGCCTTCGGGTCGGGCTTCTCCTCGACGACACCGATGAGGTAGCCGAGGATGATGGCTTCTTTGTTGTTGGGGTCACGGGCGAGCAGGCGGTCCGTCTGGACACGCGCCTTGCCGGGCTGGTTCTGCTCGAGCTCGAGCTGGGCCAGGAGAAGAGCGGCCGTGGCATCATCGGGGAACTTCTTGACCTGGGTCTCGAGCAGATCGCGGGCCTTGAAGAAGTTCATGGAGTGGCGCTCGAACTGGGCGAGCTGCGTGCGGTAGGTCGGGTCTTCGGGGTTGAGCTCGAGGGCGCGCTCGATCATGCGCTTGCCCTCGTCGAACTTGCCGGTCGAGGCGTAGAGCGTGCCGAGACCTTCGAAGACGTCGGCCGTTTCGATGCCGTTGGTGAGAGCGGCTTCGAGGGCCTTGATGGCTTCCTGGTCGTTGCCTTCGGCGGCGTGCACATTGGCGAGCACGACCCAGCCCTCTTCGCGGTGGGGATGCAGCTTGGTCTCATCGACGAGCAGGGCGCGGGCTTCGTCGTTCTTGCCTTCGGGGTCCTTCAGCGAGAGCAGGTGGGCGCGGGCGATGCGCAGGCCGGGGGCGCCGGGGTCGGCCTTGTCGGCGGCGGCGAGCGAGGCCGTGGCCTTCTCGATGAGGTCGGGGTGGCCGTCTTTCGGGGTGAGGTCGAGGCGCTCCAGGGTGAGCTCGGCAAGCTCGATATGGGGGAGCGCGAAGGTCGGGTCGGCTTCGGCGGCACGAGCGAAGAGCTGCTCGGCTTTGAAGGGTTTCTCGTCGACGCGGGCGAGGCGACCGAGGCGATAATAGGTCATGGCGTCGGCGTCGAGGGCGGCGGCGCCGTCGAAGAGTTTCTGCGCGATGTCGGATGCGCCGGCGAGGGCTTCGCTCTGGGCGAGGACAAAGAGGATCGCGGGGTCGTCTGGCAGGAGTCTCTCGGCGAGCTTGGCGGTCCGACTGGCGTAGGCCGCGTCTTGTCTTGCCAGGGCGCCAAGCGTGCGAAAGCCGAGGAGATTGCCGAGGTATTCGGCGTCGGAGAGCGGGAGTGCGCCGTCGGTGGTGCCGCCGTCGGGTGCAAGCCAGGGGGAGACCGGAGAGGTCTTGGGGCGCACGACGAAGCGGCGCGCTGCGAGCTCGGTGGCGGCGAAGCGGGCCTTGGGGACGAAGCCGTACTCGGGCTCGGTATTGCGGGCGCGCAGGATGGCGCCGAGCATGGTCGCGAGCTCGAACGAGGTGACCTGTGCGGTCTTCTTCTGAACGAAGGCGTCGGCGAGCTCGCCGGCCTGGCGTGGGATGCCGGGGTGGTCGGCCGGAATGGGGCGCGGCGGCAAGAGGTCACGCGCCGCAGCGAGGGCAGCGGAGGCTTCGGCTGGTGTCTTGGGGAGGGCGTCGGACGCCAGGCGGACACCGCCAGTCACAGCGTCGACCGGAGCTTTGAAGAGGTCGGGGACTTCGCCGATGAGGGCCGCACGTGGGTCGGGTGCGGCCGTTGGGGCGAGGACGGGTTCGGGCGAGGTGGCGCGGGTGGTGATCCAGATCGCTGTGCCGACCATGGCCGCCCCGCCGAGCAGAAGGACGACGTGACCGGGGCGCAGCGTCCTGCGGGGGCGATAGACGGGCGGTTCGTGCGGCGGGGTCTGGGGCGGGTGCGTGTCGGTCATGATGCTTCTTCGAGCTCGGCGGCGAGTGGGCCGGGCCGGTTCGTGATGAGGGCGATGGTCGGGTCGAGCGTCAGCAGGCGTCGCGCCTCGATGGGGTCGTCGACTGTCCAGGCGCGGAAACGACGACCGGGGCTGGACCATGCCGCATGTGTCGCGGCGGTCAACAGTGAAGCCTCGGGATGGAGGTCGTAGGTAGCGGGAGGGAGGAAGCGTAGGGCCCCGAGCGCGTTGGGATCTTCGAAGAGGAGGGCCAGGCGATGCGGGGCCGAAAGCGGGGCCAGGGCGAAGGCGGCGAGCACCCGAGGGTCGAAGCTGGAGATGACGAGCTCGATGCGGTCGACGGGATCGACGGGGTCGTTGGGGTCGACGGGATCGACGGGGTTGGGCGAGCGGGCCAGGGCTTCGAACCAGGGGCGGCAGGCTGCGACGAGCGGTGCGTGGTTCTTGAGGGGCTTGAGCTCGACGTTGATGAGAAGGCGGCGGGAGCGGGTGGTGTGCCGGTTTGGGAGGGCGCCCGGAGCGGCAGGAGCGGGAGGAGCGACGAGGCCAACGAGGCCAACGAGGTCAACGAGGTCCCGGAGGTGAAGGATCGTCTGTGCGGCCCCCTCCCCTGCCCCGGGTCCACGGATTCTGAGCTGTCGGAGCTCGGCCCAAGGTTTGGTTGCGAGCTGGCCTGGCTGTCCGGTGAGGCGCTCGAGGTCGACGTCGTGGAAGATGATGGGCTCGCCGTCCGAGGAGAGCCGGACGTCGCATTCGAGGCCGTCGGCTCCCTCGGCGAGCGCCTTGTCGAAGGCGTCCTGCGTGTTCTCCGGGGCGACGAGGCTGGCGCCGCGGTGGGCGATGAGGGTTGGGCTCTGACGGGTCACGCCGGGCTCGATGCGGACTCGGGGCGCGGGGCGCGAAGGGCGAGGTGGTCGGTCTGGTGGAGCGCGAAGGCCACACGTAAGAGGTGGAGCTGGGTCAGCTCTGACTGGGACGCGGCGGCGAGCAGGATGCCTAGCGAGATGTTCGTGCGCAGCGACGGGCGGAGGCGTTCTTCGTCCTGGCTGAGGGCGAGGCGGCGGCCGATGTTGGTCGTGTCGCGGCCGACGATGAGGGCGTGGTCGAGGTAGTCGGCGAAGATGGTCTTCAGGTCGACGAGGTTGTAGTGCAGGCGGATGGCGGTCATCGCCAGCTGGGCGAGGTCGCCGGCGTTGCCGTCGGAGCCGCGCGGCGGGAGGATCCCTTCGAAGAACTCGAACCAGCCGTCGCGCCAGGTCATGGTCTCGACGATGCGGTGTTGGAGGTGCTCGCCGAGTGCTTCGATGACGCGAGCTTCCGACAGGATTCCGAGGTCGGTGAGCGCGTGACCCAGGTGCGATTGGGGGTTGGTCACGAGCTCGAGAGCGCGCTCGAGCTGGGGTGGCTCGACGAGGCCGCGGCGCACGAGGAAGGTGCCAAACAGGTCGGTCTTGAGGTTCGAGTGGGCGTAGCGCGCTTCGCCTTTGTCGAAGTAGAGCTCTTTCTGCATCGTGCCCGAGGTGAGCTTGAGCTTCCCCGTGAGGCGGTTCTGGGCGATGCGAAAGAAGATGGCAGGCGTGCGGTAGCGGTTGATGGGGCCGTCGTCGAGGGGGCGCGAAGACTCGGATTCGAACAGGCTCGGCATGAGCTCGACGATGGCGCGGACGTCTTCGGCCCGCATCCAGTCGCTTCCGTTGACGGAGACCCATTCGCGCGGGGCGATGGCGCGTTCGGCCAGCAGTGAAACGAGGCGGTCGAAGTCGACGGGGCCAAAGACGGTTTCGTCGTCGTGGCGGAAGTGGAACGTGGCGCGAGACAGGTCGACGCGGCGGAGCTGGCGTGGGCGAAGCGACGAGTTGGTCGGCGGCGGCGGCGGGATAGGCGGCGGCTCGGCGTTGATGGGATTGATGGGGTTGAGGTCGCTGGTCGGCGGGGCCTGTGGCGGCTTGGGCGCCGTGACGGCGGCTTCGGCCAGGCCTGGTTGAACGACCTGGTCGAGGAAGGCCGCGACCTGCCGAGAGGTGACCTTGACGCGGCTGTCGAAGAGGTAGTCGAGGATGGCCTCCTGGAAGTCGGTGGCCGTCTGGAAGCGCTCGTCGGGGTCCTTTGCCAGGGCTCGGCGAAGGAGGGCGCGGATAGGTTTGGGCAGGTAGCTGTGGCGCTTGAAGCGCGGCTCAACGTCGGCTTCGCGCACGTTGAGGAGGGTCTGGACATCGTTGGCGCCGACGAAGAGGCGCTTGAGCGTGAGGCACTCGAAGAGGACGACGCCGAGCGCGAAGATGTCGGAACGGCGGTCCAGCGGTCTGCCGGTGACCTGCTCGGGCGACATGTAGCCGAGCTTGCCCTTGAGGACGCCGCGGTCCTGCTCTTGTGGGGCGGAGATCCCGAGGTCGGCGCGCGCCACGCCGAAGTCCATGATCTTTACGTCGCCAAAGCGCGAGATGAGGATGTTCGACGGCGAGACGTCGCGATGGATGATGTTGAGCGGGCGCTGGTTCTGGTCGGTCGCGGCGTGGGCGTGGGCGAGGCCGCGCGAAACCTCGGACACGATGTGGAGGCCGACCTCGATCGGGACACGAAGGCGTTCTTTGGTGCAGCGCGACAGGAGGTTCAGGAGGTCGGCGCCGTCCACGAACTCCATGGCGATGTAGTAGGTGCCATCGACGTCGCCGAGCTCGTGGATCTGTACGATGTTCGGGTGGTTGAGGAGGGAAGTGACCTTCGCCTCGGCGATGAGCAGGTTGATGAAGGCCCGGTTCTGCGCGAGCTCGGGGAGCACACGCTTGATGACCATCACCTTCTCGAAGCCGTTGGGGCCGACCTTGCGGGCGCGAAAGATCTCGGCCATGCCGCCCATCCCGATGCGCTCGAGCAGGTCGTACTCGCCAAATGGCGCGGGCAGGTCGAGCTCGACCACGTGGGCTGTCTCCTCAGGCGAGGGGGAAGGTCATCACTGTTTCGGGGTGAGGCGGCGCGTCACGGCGAGGGCCTGGCTGCAGACACGTTTGTCGTCCGGCGAGGCCGCTTCGGCGCGGGTGCGGATGCGGGTGCATTCGGCGGATTGTTCGCCGAGGCGGGCGCAGGTGTCCGACGCGAGGGTCTCGCAGGCGTCGGCGCACGCGGACACGAGCGGGAAGGCGAGGACGATGGTTAGGAGGAGGCGTCTCATCGGGGCTCCAGAGTCGACGAATGCGGGGACTGTCGAGGCCCCGGTGCGGAGTGTCAAGCGCGGCGGCCGGCTGCTGGGCCCGCGCGGCTTGGGTGGGTGGGTTGGATTCGGGGCCCCTCCCCTGCCCTGCTGGCGGGTTCTTGGGGCAAGATTCAGGGAGACGGGGGCTCGCCGTCGTGGGCGTCGACGATGAGGACCGTCACGTTGTCGATGCCGCCGTATTGGATCGCGCGACGCACGAGCTCGTGGGCGGCCGGTTCGGCGCCCGGCCAGCCGGCGAGGACCTCGAAGATCTCTTCGTCGGAGACGAGGTCGGTGAGGCCGTCCGAGCAGAGGAGGTAACGATCCTCGGGGCGGCAGGTGCGGGCCTGGGTGTCTACGACGACGTCGTCCTGGAGGCCGAGCGCGCGCACGATGACGTTCTTGTACGGGAAGTGCGGCAGGTCCTCACGCCGAAGGACACGCATGCGGAGGTACTCGTTCGCGAGCGAGTGGTCCTCCGTCAGTTGGACAAGCCGCCCTTTGCGATAACGATAGGCGCGGGAGTCGCCGACGTGGCCGACGTAGCAACGTGAGCCGATGAACGCGAAGCCGACGATGGTGGTGCCCATGTCTTCGAGCGCTGGGTCGGTCCCGGCCTCGCGGAAGATCTGGAGGTTGCCGTACTCGATGGCCGACTTGAGGCGGAACTCGTTGTAGCTCGCGAGGTGCGCCATGCCGTCGTCGCGCCAGTGTTTGTCGTAGATGTCCCGCAGGCGGCGCGATACGCCCGGGTCCTTGTAGAAAGCGGCGATGGACTCGACGCTGATGCGGCTGGCGACCTCACCACAGGCGTGACCGCCCATGCCGTCGGCCACGATGAAGACGCCGTGTTCCGGCAAGAGGATGTGGTCATCCTCGTTGTGCTCGCGGACACAGCCGACGTCGGTCAGGGCGCAGGCATCAAAGATCAAGGACGTCCTCCAGATGGGCCCCATGGGGCAGTCGGGGCGTGGGTCGTTTGCGGGCCGGAGCCGGGTGCGAACGACGGGGCAGGGTAGGGGTTCGGAAGGACGGGAGGGCGGGCGCGTGGGCGCATGGAGCGCTGGAGCTCGACTTCGGAAAAGAGGGTGGCCGGAGCGCTGGCCGAGACCGGGACCATACCCGATTCGGCGCCGCAGAAGCCGTTGAACACGGCGACCTCGTCCGAGGCGGCCATGATTTTTCCGATGGTGGCTAGCGGGGTACCCACGAGGTCGACTCCGCGGACGAGGGTCTGGACCCCTGAGACCGCGTCGACCTTATACACCGTTCGGGCCTCACCTTTGAAGGCCTGGTAGCCGTAGCTCGAGGTATTGGTCTGGCCACCGGCCAGGTCCTTGATGATGAGGCCGAATGGCTTGCCCTGGCGGCGGACTTCGGCGAGCAGCATCGCATCGAGGGTTGGGCGTGAGACGGTCTCGTGGGCGAGAACGAGCAGGTTGGCCTGGCGGGCGACCGGATGCCGGACACCTTCGGCGCGACCGTGGCCGTTCGAGCGGGTAGCGCTGGGGCCGGGTCGGCGGGCGTTGAGGAAGTTCTTCAGGACGCCGCGGTCGACGAGGCTGACACGTTCGGAGGGGACGCCTTCTTCGTCGTGGGCGTAGGCGCCGTTGAGCGGGGTGTTGGCGAGGACGAGCAGGGTGGGGTCGTCGACGAGCGAGATGAAGGGCGGGAGGATGGGTTGGCCGAGATAGCGGGCGAAGGTCTGGCCGTCTTCCTGGTCGTCGTGGCGGTGGCCTTCGAGGCGGTGGCCGAGGATCTCGTGGAAGAGGACGCCGGTGGCCGTCGGGTCGAGGATGGCGGGGCCGGTGAAGGGCTCGAGGACGGGGGCTTCGCGTAGGGCGAGCAGGGTCGCCTTGAGGCCGTCGATACCGGCGTCGAGCTCGGCCGGGGAGGGGAGGGTGGCCTCGGTCGGAGCATAGGCGTGGTACGAATGCTCGATGAGCATGCCGTCGTCCGCCTGGGTCCAGCCGGAGGCGCGAACCATGTAGAGGAGACGGGAGTCACGGAGGCGTGTGCCTTCGGAGGTGCCAAGCCAGCGCACGTCGAGTGAGGTCTCGAAGGAGACCTCGGAGTCGAAGATGCGTGGGTCCGAGGCGAGGCGCGCGGAGAGGGTGCGGACGGTGGCGGCCCAGCGGTCGCGGTCGTGGGCGAAGGTGGGGATTGCGGCGATGTGGACGATGGTGGGGGCCATCGAGAACGATGGGCCGCTGGAGGGGTCTTCGAGACGGTAGACGCCCTGGCCCTTCAGCTTGAGGAAGCTCGCGAGGGCCTGCTTGTAGCGGAAGTCGGCGAGCAGCCAGAGGGTGTGGCGAATCGCTGTGCGTGAGTCGTCGACGGGAAGGACGTTCGACGGCTGGTAGACGCCGGTCTCGACCCAGTCGACGTCGGGGTCGTTGGAGTTGTCGAAGGCGTAGGTGCCGACCCGAACATCGGCAGCCGCGCGGCGTTGGTGGGCCTGTTCATCGACGACCATGGCGCCGTTCTTGGCGGCCAGTTGGACACGGCGCGAGTCTTTGACGCGGAACGCGACGAAGTAGGGCGGGTCGTAGTCGTCGAGGCGGAGGCCCGCTCGCGGGGCAGGCTTGCGGCCACGCGGTGGGGCAGGGGGGAGGGCGCGGGAGAGCTCGTGCTCGATGGCGTCGAGGATGATGTCCGCGGGCGGCTGGGGCGGCGTGATGGGCGGGGCGCTATGCGCGTGGCCACAGGCGATTTGAGTCGAGAGGAGGAGGGCGCAGAGCAGGCGCATAGGGATCGGGGGTAGCGCCTGGGCACTGTCTGGTCAAGGAACGCGAGGGAGCGGACGGGGTGGACGTCAGTCGTCGGCTCAGGGGAGGCGGCCAGGTCCTCCGGGACACGATGCTGCTGTGTCTTTGCGTCTGCATCGACGTTTTGTCGCCACGGTTGACTCAAGCCCCGTTCAATCTGCAGCAAGGCTCCCGATCCGGCTGGAAGCGCGCGGCAAATAGCGTGCATTTCACACTTGATGGACGGTGCGATTCGACTCGATTGGAGGTCGGAGCCCAAGGCATCGTGTTTCACGTGAAACGCGCAGCTTGCTTTTGGCCGCATCTGGCGTGTGGCTAGCGATGTCAGTTCACATGGCACGTTGGAATAGCCGCTATCTAATGATGCGCCCGTCGTGACAACGCATAATTCACCTGTTTCACGTGAAACACTTGACGCGTTCCCGATCTGGCGTCAAAAGGGACTGGCTTCGCCCACGGAGCACCAGAATCACTGAGGCACCATGACTCGAATCCTCGCCATCGCGAATCAGAAAGGCGGCGTCGGCAAGACTACGACTGCCGTGAACCTGGCAGCATCGCTTGCTGTGGCAGAGCGAAAGACCCTGCTGATTGACTTGGACCCGCAAGGCAATGCCACATCCGCCTTCGGCCTCGACAAGGGCTCGATCCAAAAGCAGATCTACCACTCGCTGGTCGATGGAATGCCGCTCGCCGAGGTCATCGTTCCGACCGACCTCCCGTTCCTCGAGCTGGTGCCGGCTACACCCGACCTGGCCGGCGCCGAGGTCGAGCTTGTTCCGATGTTCGCCCGCGAGCTGCGCCTCCAGCAGGCCCTCGCCGTGGTGAAAGACCGCTACGAGTTCGTCATCATCGACTGCCCACCCAGCCTAGGGCTCCTGACGCTCAACGCTCTCACGGTCGCGGATGCCGTCATCATCCCGCTCCAGTGCGAGTTCTACGCGATGGAGGGGATGGGCCACCTCATGTCCACCATCGAGCTCGTGCGCACCCACCTGAACCCGCGCCTCGAGCTCGATGGCATCGTCCTGACCATGTACGACAAGCGCAACAAGCTCTCCCTCCAGGTCGAGACCGAGACCACGGCCTACTTCGGTCGTCAGGTCTTCGAGACGCGTATCCCGCGCAACGTCCGCCTCTCCGAGAGCCCCTCCTTCGGCAAGCCCGCCGTCCTCTATGACGTCACGGCCCCTGGAACGAAGGCCTACCTCGACCTCGCGAGCGAGCTCATCGACCGGCTCCATCGCCAGAACCGCCCCAACCCCATCCTTGCAGGTGCCGCATGACCCTTGGACGCTCCGCCCTCGGTAAGGGCCTCTCCGCCCTCATTCCCGCTCCCCGTTACGCCAACCAGCGCGACGACTACTTCCTCTGCCCCGTCGCCGACATCGTCGCCGACCCGCACCAGCCCCGGCAGTTCTTCGACGACGAGCGCCTCGACGAGCTCGTCGCCTCCATCAAAGAGAAGGGCATCCTGCAGCCCCTCGTCGTGCGCAAACACGCCGAGTCCCCGGCCGCCGCGAAGTTCATCGTCATCGCCGGTGAGCGCCGCTTCCGCGCCGCCAAGAAAGCGGGCCTCACCGAGGTCCCGGTCATCGTCAAGGACGTCGCGTCGAGCGAAGCCCTCGAGCTCGCCCTCATCGAAAACCTCCAGCGCGAAGACCTCAACCCCATCGAAGAAGCGCTCGCCTACCAGCGCCTCCTCGAGAGCGAGGACTATACGCAGGACGTCCTCGCACGCCACCTCGGCAAGAACCGCTCGACCATCGCCAACGCGCTCCGCCTGCTTCGCCTCGACCAGGGCCACCAGTCCCTCATCGTCGAAGGCAAGCTGACCGCCGGCCACGCTCGTTGCCTCCTCGCCATCGACGACGAGGCGCAGCGCTCAACCCTCGCCGACAAGATCCTCGCCGAAGACCTCTCCGTCCGAGAGGCCGAGGAGTGGGTCAAGAAGGAGCGCGAGCCCCGGGCCCCCGCCGCCGAGCCGACCCTGCCACGCCAGAGCCCGCTGCAGCCGTACTACGAAGCCGTCGCCAGCGAGCTCACCCGCGCTCTCGGCGCCGAGGTCGCCATCCACTCACGCGGCCGCAAGGGCAAGATCTCCATCACCTTCGAGTCGCTCGACGAGCTCCGTCGCCTGAAGGCCCAGCTCGACCCGCTCGCATCCATGGCGCAGTCCGCCTGACCGACTCGGGCCCCAAACCCAGTCGCACCCGGCGCCTGCACCACCCCTCCGACCCGCCCCGACCGGCGGGTCGGAGCCCCTCGTCTCCCTCCTCACCCACCCGCACCCGCCCCAACCCCAACCACCGGCTCGAACCCGACCACGACCCCGTCCGCGTCCTCCGTCACCGGATACACGGCCAGCGGCTCATCGGCCGGCCCCTCCAGCACCTTCCCCGTCGTGTCGAAGCGCGACCCGTGGCACGGACAGTCGAACTCCTGCCCCTTCACCGACCAGTCCACGTCGCAGCTCCAGTGTGTGCACACCATCGACAGCGCCACGACCGGCCCGTCCGGCACCCGCACGGCGATCAGCCGAAGATCCCCATCCTTCGCCTTCAGCCGCACGAACCCGTTGGGCTCCTTCAGCTTCGGGTGGTCCGCAAAGCTCAGCCGCAGCGACGTCGCGTCCTCCTTGGCCTCGACCTGCACGTCCTTGCGGTTGAACAGCGCACACCCCGAACACACGCTGGCGACCCCGATGACCCCCACCGTCGTCCCAGTCCGCTTGAGAAAGTCCCGCCGCCCCTTCATCGTATCCGTCATGCCAAGCCCTCCTGAATCAGACCCCGACCCTAACACACCGCCCAACCCACCCGCGAACACCACCCCCTCACCTTCACCAACCCTGCTCGCCGTGGACCTCGGCCTCCGCACCGGGCTCGCCGTCTTCGACTCCGACGGCCGCCTCCTGCGCTACCGCTCCACCCACTTCCCCAACGTCGGCGCACTCAAACGCGCCCTGCCTCGAGTCCTCCTCGAAGCCCCCAACCTCGCCTGCCTCGTCTGCGAAGGCGACCGCCACCTGGCCACCGTCTGGGCCAACCGCCTCCGCCCCACCACCGAGCTCGTCTGGCTCGCCGCCCACGACTGGCGCCCGGCCCTGCTCACCCCGTCCGAGCAACGCGACGGCCCGACCGCCAAAGACGCCGCAGACACCAAAGCACGCGCGACCATCATCGCGTCAGGCCTCTCTCGCCCGACCTCTCTCCGTCACGACGCCGCCGAGGCTATCCTCATCGGCGTCTGGGGCTGCCTTCGCCTCGGCTGGCTCACGACACCACCCTGGGCCGTCAAACACCGCTAGCCCCAGCGCGCACCATCCTCCCTCTCGACGCCGCCCCACCATCGTGGTCCTCTTCATCACCATGCGCCTTCGCCTCGTCGCCCTCGTATCCCTGACCCTCGCCACGAGCCACCTCGCCGGCTGCCAGGACCCCGACGACGACCGCCCCCGCGTCGTCAACTTCACCCCACCCGACGCCTCCGAGCCGCGCGACACCTTCCGCCATCGCGAAAGCGGCCTGCAGTTCACCACCCCCGGCTCCGGCTGGCGCCAGCTCGCCCCCATCGAAGCCGGCCGCCTCGACCCGACAGCCCTCCTCGCCTTCCAGTCCCGCACCCCCGAATGCCGCGGCTGGGCGACCCTTCACACCCTCGCCGACGCACCACCGCTGCGCGACCCGCACGACACCACCCCGCGCCCGGTCAACGCCCCACCGGCCGCCCCGGACCTCGCCCGTAAAGCCGCCGACATCGCCCGCACAACGACCCTCACCACCCTCGTCGAGCCCGCCACCCACGTCGACGAATACGTCCGCTTCGACCTCTGGACGGCGCGACGTTGGGAGCTCCAAGGGAAACGCGACGGCGTCCTCACCAGCATCCGCGCGACCTTCTTCGTCGACGAGGACCGCCTCTACCGGATCCAGGCCGAAGCCTCAGGCCCGCTCTACGGCGAGCGCCGCCGCTGCCTCGACCAGATCACGGCCGGCTTCGCCTTCTCCAAGCCGCCCCAGTCCAACCCCATCGAGGCGCCGAGCCCCCGCGCCCTCACGCCCGACGCCCCGTCGCCGTCCACGCCCTGAGGCCGCCAGCCCGCAACGGCCCCACCGCATCGGACCATCAATCGTCATCGTCGTCAGACAACCCACCCGAGTTCTCGATCGCATCCTCGATGAGCTCCTCGATGTCCTCACACGCGCCATCCCCGTTCGCCAGCTCGAGCACGCCGTTGACGACCTCCAGGTCGCCGGCCGCGACGCACTGCGCGATGGGGATCGTCGCCATCCACGCCGTCGGGTCGAGCTTCAAGAACGCCTCGGCCACGGCATCGGGCCGCGCCACGATGTCCGCGCCCTCGAAACGCACCTCCTCGTCGACCTCCACCACCAGCCGGAACGGCACCGTCGCCGAGTCCAACGCGACCGTCCCCTCGACCAGCATCACCTCGTCGTCGTCCGCGTCAAACCGCACATCCACCCGCCGATAGGTCCCCGACACGACCGGCACGACCGGAAACGGCGGCGTCGCCTGCCCGGTCAAGAGGTCCACCATCCACGGCCCGTTGACCCGGATCTTGTCGACTTCACACACCGCCCCGACCGACCCACCGGCCGGCCCGAGCCCGTCGATGCCCACACACGAGGCCCCCGCTGGCAGGTACAGGTCGACCCGCTCGACCGGCGCCAGGGCGCGCGACATCACGAACTCCTTGCCCGTCGAGTCCACCGGCTGCCCCGGCGCCGCCGACAACGCGAACTTGACCTGCGCCACGCCGGCGTTGCCCGTATCGAGCCCGGTGCAGCCCGTCGCCGCTGCCATCATCACCGCCGCCGCCATCCTCATGGCCGCCATCATCGTTGTGTTCTTCATGCCTTGGGTTCCTTCGTGCCCGATGGGGCGGGGGAGGGGGACTGTGTGAGGGGAAAGAGCGCGAAGCTCAGTTGATGGATCTCGGGGGGCTCATCATCCTCATGCGGACTCGTCTCTTCTGCGACCGCGAGCACCTCGCGCCGCAGCGTCTGCACCAGCTCGATGACCCGCCCATACTGCCGCCGCGTCAGTGCGACAGTGACGCCACTCACGTTGCGCTCGGCGAGCGGCACCGTGTCGAGCGCTTCGATCGCCCGCTGCAGCATGCTGCGGTGGAAGTTGCGAATCGCAAGGCTCCTCACCTCAGGCCCGGACGTCAGGTTCTTCTCCGCCGGAATCAGCTTTCCGGCCTCGTCGCGCACGACCAACCCGAGCCGCTCCAGGTTGTCGACGCCCTTCTTGATCTCATCGGGCTTGGTCTTGAATCGCATCCGCTTGGCGAGCCGCTCCGGATTCTCATCGAAGTCGGGCAGCTGCACGAGCTCGCGCACAACCATCGTCTGCCAACGCGAATAGGCCTCGTACTGGTCGACCTCGATCTTCTTGACCGGGTCGCGCTGCGCCAGCTTGGCGATCTTCGTGTACGCGCGGTTCTTTCGTGAGTCCGACTCGGCCTGGCCCATCTCGACCAGCAGCTCGAACGCCTCGGCCTCACGCCGGTCGAGCCCCAGCCCAACCGCGACGCGCTCGACCGACTCCGCCGACAGCTTTCGCTGCCCGTCGGCGACCAGCTTCAGGAAGCTCGGCGAGGAGAACCCCGCCTTCTTCGCGAAGGTCCGGTACGAGAACCCGCGGCGATTCACCTTCAGCCACGAGATCATCGCCCTGAGATAGGCGCGATAATCGGTGAAGCGTGTCACCGCGGGTCGCTCGGAGTCGATTTCGGACGCGTCGTTCATGGTCGTCGCTCAGTTGTCATCACGATCGTCGCCGTCATTGTCGTCACCGCTGTCGTCGTCGTCGCCGTCATTGTCGTCGCTGTCGTCGCCGTCATCGTCGTCGCCGTCATCGTCATCACCGTCGTCATCGTTGTCGTCGCCATCATCGTCGCTCGGACCCGCATCCCGGGTGTCCCCGCCGCGATCATCCGAGCCATCGTCGTCGCTGCGCCCATCGCGGCCATCGTCGTCGCTGCCCGACGCGTCGCTCCCATTGTCGTCAGAGCCGTCCGAGTCGTCATTGATGTCGTCCGAGTCGTCACCGACGCGGATCTGCGCGCCCCTGATGTCGAAGGTCAGCCAGCCGACCGTCAACGTGCCACTCGCCTCGTCGAAGTCCCCGGCCTCCACGTCGGCCTCGACCTCGCGCTTCGTATCGCCTTCCCAGCGCAGCTCGTTGGCCACGAACTCGTCGACACCGAAGCGCCCCCGCGCCTCGAGCCAGACCGCCTGCCCACCGGCCAACGCCCCCTCGACCGACGCGAACCAGCTCGCCCGCTCGACCCGCGACTCCTCGTCCGTCCGAAAGCGCCCCGCCGCCGCAAAGTCGACCGTCCCGAGGTACTCGATCTCCAGCGTCGACGACGCCGCGTCCACGCTGACGAGCTTTCCAGAGAACTGCTCGTCGTGACCCGGACCCTCATCCTCGAGATGCACCTCACGCACCGAGCCGTCAGCGCGCAGGCTCACCTCGAGCCGCTGCGGACCGGCCACGAGCCGCTCCTCGAGCTGCCCCTGCGTCAGCGCCAGGCCGCGCCCATTCGCATCCTCGAGGCAGCCGCCCATCATTCCCATCGCCACCGCCGACATCGTCCACTTCGTCAGGTTCATCGTCTTCATCGTTCCACTCCCTGTCAGGTGTACACTGGAACCGTCCAGGTCACGAGGCAGTAGTGGTCCCGAATCACGCATCTGACCACTGTTTCCGGGCGTTGGAAGGCGGTAAGCGTTTTCTAGGCGTGTACGACTAGGCTGGTGCACGCTTGCCGGCGAGCCAGCGCGCGGTGGCCGCAAGCCCGTCCGACATGGAGCTCTCGGGCCGCCAGCCAAGCGCCGTCGCGATCCGCTCCACGTTGGCTCGCGAATGCAGGATGTCCCCGGCCCGCGCCGGCTGCTCGACGATCGAGCTCGCGGACCCGGTCACCGCCACGACGGTCTCGGCCAGCTCACGCACGCTGGTCGCCGCGCCCGTCCCCACGTTGAGGACCTCGCCGGCCCCCGGCCCGCCAAAGAGCCCGCCCACCACCGCCCGCACGAGGTCGCCCACGTAGACGAAGTCGCGCGTCGCGTCCCCCTTACCGAAGATGAGCAGCGGCTCCCCACCAAGTGCCCGCCCGATGAAGATCGAGATCACACCCGCATACTGGCTGCCCGGGCTCTGGCGCGGCCCATACACGTTGAAGAACCGGAACGACAACGTCTCGCCAAGCCCCAGCCCCGCGAACACCCGCAGGTGGTGCTCACTGGCGAACTTGTGGATTCCATACGGTGAAAGCGGCGCGCACCCCATGCCCTCGTGTGCCGGCTGCGGTCCCTCTCCATAGGTCGCAGCGGAGCTCGCGAACACGGTCTTCTTGACCCCATGCTCCCGCGCGAAGTCGAGCACCCGCAGCGTCGCGGTCAGGTTGCGCGTCAGGTCGTCCAGCGGCGCCGACATCGACAAGGCGACCGACACCTGAGCCGCCAGGTGCACGATGTGTGTCGGCGCGCCCCGACTCTCCACGACCGCCGCCAACTGCGGCCCAATCGCCTGCGTCGCGTCCCCTTCGACCACCACCAATCCCGGCTCACCGGCTACGGCGGCGAGGTTGTCGCGACGCCCCGTAGAAAAGTCGTCGAGCACCGTCACCCGGTGACCCGCCGCAAGCAGCGCCTCCACCGTGTGCGACCCGATAAAGCCCGCCCCGCCCGTCACGAGCACATGCTGCCCTGCCATGAACCACCCCGCTCGGCGCCCACCCGGGGCGCGTAGATCCGCATCCGCGTCCGTCGCGGAGGGCGCAGTATACGGATCGCTCCCGCGGACGCGAGCCGAACGAAGGCTCATGGTCCCGAGAAGAAACCACCCCAACAGGGTGGGAGATGCGGCGCCCGCACACCACATCTCCCACCCCACTCGCACTCCAACCAGCGTACCGAGAGCTGCCCTGGGGGGAGGGCCCACCGGATGTCCTATCCAGAAGCGTGCCAGGTCTCGAGGTGGCCCAGAACCAAGCGCGGCTTCGTCGACCGAGGCCAGGTCGACCGAATTGACCCGCCCCTGAATCAAGATGAAACACCGATTCAATGGACCGCCCCATATCGAGACACTCCCGTCCCGCTACCGCACCACTCCTGTCTCGGATTGTGGACGGCCGGTCACGAGCCGGCGTCCGAGCCACGGGAGACCGGATTTCTGGACGAGAGACCTCAGGCCCCCCAAAGTCCGCCGTGACCCGGAGAACCCCCATGAACCAGACCCAGACCTTCGAGCCCCCGCGCCAGTCCCCGCCGCCGACCGACCGCCGCCGCCTCAAGACCGAGACCTCGGCGTCGGGTGGCTGGGCCGCCCGCCTGCAGACCAAGATCGACGAGCACAACAAGCGCACCCTGCCGCAGAGCCCAGCTCAGAGTCGCTGAACCGGGCCCTCACGCTGAGTCTCGCAACGGGTCATCCACCCGAACGAGACGGCCTCGCTCCGCTTCGACCCCAGGTCCTCAGCGCTTCGCCAGCTCACCCTCGAGCCGCGCCTTCACCTCGGGCGCGAGCAGGTACGGATTCGCCAGCTCGGCCTGTGCTTCGGCTTTGCGCCCGAGCGCGATCAAAGCCTCGATCTTGACCGCCTGCAGCTCGGCCGTCTTGGGCGCCCGCTGGCTCCAGTCGAGGGCCTCTGCCCAGTCCTCGAGCTCGGCGCTGGCCACCGCGATGACCTGGAAGGTCAGCTCGATCTGGTCGGGTTCCAACCCGTTTTCGCCCTTGGCCTGATACGCCAAGCGCCGTGCCTCGTTCGGGTCGCCCGCCTCCAGCGTCTCGCGCGCCTGGGTGAGCAGCCCATCGACGAAGCTGTTGCGACGCCGCACGGGGATCGCCGAGCCATTCATGAAGAGCTGCGCATTCTGGAACAGCAAGAATGCGCTCATGATGCCGACAAACATGAGCGACACGCTGACCGCGTAGATGAGCGCCGCGAGCGCGAGCACGGCCCCGACCCCGTGGACGATCTTGTCGGCCTTGGCCGCTGGCTTGACCACCTTCAGCACGCCGAGCCGGAAGAGCTGACCGCCGTCGAGCGGGAAGAGCGGCAACAGATTGACGAGGCTCCACCAGAAGTTGATGACCCACATGAAGTACATGAAGGGCCTGATGAACGGGCCCTGCAGCGTGGACGCCGGCAGGAACGCCTCGACCGCGGCGACGACGCCGGCCAGCGCCAGCCCGGCCGCAGGCCCCGCGATGATGATGAGCGCGTCGTGTTTGTCGCTGCGGGCCCGTTCGTGCCGACAGAGCCCGCCCCAGCCATGCAGCTCGACCTGCGGCGACAGCTTGAAGCGGCGCGCGACCAGCGCGTGCCCGAACTCGTGGACCAGCACGCTGACGGTGATGGCGAGGGAAAAGGCGAGGATCGCCGGCAGCCCGCCGCCGCGCATCATGTAGGCGATGTAGCCGATGAGGAGGAAGAACCAGAGCGAGGCGCGGACCGGAATCCCGCGGAACGTGAACAGGTGGATTGCATCCATAAGCGCCCGGAGAAGAGACACCAACGCCGGGGAAGGCAAGCGAAACCAGCCCGTCCCGGCAACACGGCGCCCCCTTGACCGGTTGGTGAATCCGCTTGCGATGGCCGAAACCACTCACTAGCTTTCCGATGCGCGCGATGGCATCAACGCCCGCCGACACCACCCAGCCACGCACCACGCGACTCGGCCCAGGAGCCCACCATGCGCAAGAGCGCCCCCCATTTCTTCGCCGCCTTCTCCGCCTTCGCCGTCTTGGCCGCGTCAGGCTGTAGTGCAGACAACGCGACGATCCCCGACGCCAAGGACGACACCGCGTCCGGCGAAGTCACGCCCGACGTGGCTCCCGACACCGTCGCGCCCGACGTCGAGCCCGACACGACCCCGGACGTCGCCCCCGACACGACCCCGGACGTCACCCCCGACACGACCCCGGATATCACTCCGGATACGGCGGACACGACCGCCGACACCGAGCCCCTCGATGTGGCCGACACCGGCGACGCGGGCGACACCGGCGACACCGTGAACACGGACGCCACGACCAACCCCAACACCTGCGGCACGGGTGAGGACTGCACCTGGTGTGTCTTCGCCACCGCCCCGCAGACGGTCGCGGACTGCACGTGCCCCATCTGCCCGACGACGGCCATGACACGCGCCCAGTGCGACGCCAACCACGCCGCCTGGGACGCCGTCTGCAGCGGCCCGGCCTGGCACGACACGGCGTCCTGCCCCGTCCCACGTTGCCTCGCCATGCCTGAGCTGGTCTGTAATCCCGGCACCAGCACCTGTGAGGCCTGCGACACCGACGCCTGCCCGGTCCTCACCTGCAAGCTGTCCGAGCAGGTCACCGCCCCTGGCGAGTGCTGCCCGAAGTGCACCGGCACCAACTCCTGCACCGACGACGCTGACTGCGGCCACTGCCTCTACGGCTCGACCGTGACCAGCCCCGACGACTGCTTCTGCCCCATCTGCCCGAGCAACACGCTGAGCAACGCCCAGTGTGAGGTCAACTCCGCCGCCTGGACCACCCACTGCACGGCCTGGTACGCGGAGACCATCTGCCCGATGCCGATCTGCCTGCCCACCGCGGCCGCCACCTGCAACGCGGGCGGCCAGTGCGAGCGCAACCCGAACGCCTGCTTCGATGGCGGCGACTGCACCACCTGCCGCTTCGGCTCAGCCCCACGCGCCCCGTCGCAGTGCGCCTGCCCGGGCTGCCCCGTGCCGACCTCGCTCACCCACTGTGAGGCCATCGAGAACGCGGTGTCGGAACACTGCCCCGACTTCGACTTCGAAGCCTGCCCGGTTCCGCCCTGCGCCCGCCCGCCCGCACTGGGCTGCCGGTCGGACTACACCTGCGGCTACGGCGACCTCCTGCCCGAACCCCAATGACTCCGACCCATCGCGGACGAGCATCCGGCCGGACATCAACGGCAGGCCGGATGGTCGACCCGCCGATGTTCGCAGCCCTCCTCCGTGGAGATGTCCTCGGTGCAGGCGTCGTCGTCGCGGCACGCAGGCGCCGCGTCACATGGCTCGAAGCGGGCGACGAGCGGGCCATCGCTGGTCTGCGCGACGACGGCGACCCCTCCGTTGGCGACCGACAGCCAGGTCTCGAAGACCTGCGTTCGTGGTCCGAGCTGGAGCGGGAAACGCGCGCGCTCCTGACCACGTGTGCAGACGACGAGCGGGTGTGAGGTCGAGTCACCAGGCCAGCGCCGCCCTTGGGACCATCGGATGTCGAACCAGGTGGAACCGCCTACGAAGACCCCGCTACCAGGGTCGATGACACACGAGGCGTCGCCGCGTGGGCGTGTGATGGCGCCATCGGAATCGAAGGTCGTCATCGCATCGAAGCCGGCTACCACGGCCCGTGTCCCATCGAAGCTCAGGACACGCTCGCCGATCCCACCCTGGATTACGAGCGTCGTCTGGTCGCGCGCCGACCAGAGCACACCGAGATCGAGGTCGACCGCGGTGAGGTCTCGGGTGAAGACCCCGGGCGGCCCCAAGCGACTGTAATCGAAGGCAAAGAGGACCCCCTCGCGCTCGATGAGGATGTCGTGAGAAGGCAGCGGCTGAGCGCGCGAGATGAAGCCGCCCTCGCCCAGGACACCGACGTACCAGGTCGAGCCGGAGCTGAAGTGGAGGATGCCCGGGGTGGTCTGGCTGCTGGACCAGAAGCTTGGCATGGAGACGGACGCGACCTGCTGCCCGCTGCCCTGGTCGACGAGGGGCGCTTCGGTGAGGCCCTGAGCCGTGATGGTTACGACCGAGCGACCATTGATATCGAGCAGACGGCAGCGACCAAGCCCTGTATCGAAGAGCCTCAGCGACCAACGCGGGCCGGTCGGGGTCCTCCAGGTGAGTGCGCCATCGGGGCCCCAGTGATCGACCCAGAGGCCCATATAGACGCAGAAGGAGCCGTCTGGGCCGATGGGGACCTTCGTCAGCTCACTGAGGGGCAGGCTCTGCTGGCCAAGCCATGAGGCCTTCACGAGGCACAGGCCGCTCGTCGGGATCTCATCACACGAGGCGGTGCGACCCTCGGGACAGAGGTCTTGCTCATCTGGCAAGCCATCGCCGTCGGCGTCGCCTGCCGGCGCATCGACACAGCCATCAGCATCCGGGTCGGAGTGGGGCGTCGAGCGGGGGCCGGGCGTCGCGGGGCAGGCGTCGTCCACATCGAAGACCCCATCGCCGTCGAGGTCGTCCTCGTCCTCGTCGGCGCAGCCATCACCGTCGAGGTCGCTCACGAAGGTGGAGCGCCAGCCGGCCGCGCTCACGCAGCCATCGAAGGCGTCGCTGACGCCGTCGTTGTCCCGGTCGCCGAGCTCGTCGCCAAAGCAGCCGTCGACCGCCACGCCAGAAGCCGTGCTGCGAGGGCACAAATCCACCCCATCGGGGACCCCGTCTGCGTCATCGTCGGGGTCGAAGACGTCCTCGCAGCCGTCACCGTCATGGTCGATGGCCCAGAAGGTCCGAAAGACCTCTGCGGTAGTGTGGGTCGAGCCCGGGCACCCGTCGACCGCGTCGGGGACGAGGTCCCCGTCGTCGTCGGCGTCGAACGCGTCCCCGCAGCCGTCGCGGTCGTGGTCGTCGATCGGGTTCGAGCGCCAGCCGGCAGGGCTCGTCCAGCAACGGTCTCGGCTGTTGGGTACCCCGTCGCCGTCGGTGTCGGGCTCGGCCGACTCGACGTCGTCGAAGCAGCCGTCCGCATCAGGGTCATCCATGAGGCTGGACAGCCAGCCCGAGGGTGAGCGCGGGCAGTCGTCGTCGATGATCCCGTCGCCGTCACCGTCGAGCTCGGAGTGGTCGGGGCAGCCATTGTCATTGAGGTCCTCGGCCCCTTCGCCCAGGTTGCCCGACCCGATTGGGCACAGGTCCTCGGCGTCCGGGACGCCGTCTCCGTCGTTGTCGTCGTCCTCCCAGTAGAAGCAGCCATCCTCATCGGGATCGTAGGACGCCGAGAGCGATAGCGCGGGTGGAGGGGTGCTGAGTGGGCACGGGTCGATGAGGTCGGGGAGTCCGTCCTCATCGAGGTCGGACGCGACCTCGACGCCATCGCGACAGCCATCCCCATTCGCGTCGGTGGCGCTCGTCGAGGACCAGCCCGTCGCACCCCGGGGGCAGAAATCGACTGCGTCGGCCTTCCCGTCCCCGTCGTCGTCAAGGTCCTCATCCACGTCGTGGCAGCCGTCTCGATCGTGGTCGTTCGTCGCGGTCGAGATCCAGCCGGCCCGCCGACACGCGTCGCCGCCGTCGGCGATCCCATCGCCGTCATCGTCGGCGTCGCACGGGTCGCCGAGCCCGTCGCCGTCCAGGTCGAGCTGGGCCGGGTCACTCACGAAGGGGCAGACGTCGGCGGGCAGGGCGATGCGATCCGCGTCGCATTCGTCTGCGCAGACGACCGGGCCCAGCGCATTCGTGGCGGCGCCGTTGGCGCAGTTGATGGTACAGGCCGTGAGGCAGCTGGTCCCCTGGTGGCAGGTCGTGTCGGCGAGACACGCGCCGCAGGCGAAGCCTCCGCAAGTGGCCGGGCCGCAGCTCGCATCGAGCGCTTCCAGGTCGCACCCCGCGCCGAAGCCGGTCGCGTCGAACTCGAAGAGAGCGGCCTCGACGGTGGTGGTGCCGATGTGGACCTCGGCCGAGTGGGAGCCGGCGCGACGGGTGGAGCAGTAGGCGACGAGGTGGTCCTGGTCCGCGATGTTGGCGACCTGGTTCGCGGCGGCACCGAAAGCTGTCGCAATCGCAGCGTTCGAGGTCGCGATGTAGACGCCGTCCCTGCCGAGGAGCTCGAGACTCGTGAGGTCGAGGTCAGGGCCCGAGAGCCCGACGGCGATGACCTGGTCGCGCCCTGACGAGGACGCGACGAGCGCGTCTTCGATTGTCCGATAGCTGGCGGTGTCACGACCATCGGTGAAGAGGATGACATGGCCGGACTCGAGGCTGCCGTTGGCGCTGTTGGCGCGGACGGGAACGCGAGCGGCCTGGGTCCTCTCGAGCGCGGCGATGAGGCCTCCGTAGAGGTTGGTGGACGCGGCGAGGGGACTCTCGAAGTCAAGCAGCAGCTCGAGGCTCGTGTCGACCTCGTCGAGGTCGTCGGTCGGAGCGAGCCAGCGCGGTGGGACCGCGCCACCATCGATGAGGTCGATAGCGACGATGATCGGTGCGTCGACCCGGTGGGCGAGCTCGTCGACGAAGAGCTTCGCGCCCTCGACCATGGCCTCGCGGTGGGTCGCGACCGAGCTCGAGACATCGAAGACGAGGGTGATGATCGACACCTCGGGAGGTCGCGTGAGCAGGCGGGTCGAGGCCTCGGACGAGAGCGGGGCGCCGTCTTCGTGGATTGCGAAGTCGGCCACATCCAGGCCACTGAGCGGCGTGCCGTGGCAATCGGTCGCGCGGACCCGCATCACGATGGTGGCCGGCGACCGGACCCGCGCTTCGAGGAGGCGGGTCTTCGTGCAGCTCGTGTCGACGGGCAGGTCGAAGTCGATGCCGTTGGCTGCGAACATGTCCGAGAAGTGCGGCACGAGGGTCGTGAGCACGCCACCGCCCACGGAGGCGGGCAGCCAGTCGTAGCCGGGCCCGGACGGTGTGGACAGAAACGCGGTCACGTGGGGCGGGCTGCGAACGAGGGTGAGCTCGGCGGTGATCGGGGTCAGGAAGGTCAGGCCGGAGGGCTCGAGGCGGAAGACCGGGGTGCCCGTGTCGAAGCGACCGGCCGGTGGGGTGGCAAGCGTGCTGACACAGAGCACCGTGGGCTCGACGAGGGCCCCCGTGGGCACGCTCAGGCGGAGCCCCGGGTGGGAGAGCGTGCCACCCTCGGGCCCGATGAGCGCATGGGTTCCATCACAGCTCGGGCCCACGGGTCCAGCGTCGTCCGAGTCGTGTGGCGCCGCGTCCTCCACGTCGTCCATGTGGACCTCGGGGTCGCTGTCGGGCGCCGCGTCCACCTCCGCGTCGACCTCCACTTCCACCTCCGCGTCGACCTCCACTTCCACCTCCGCGTCCACCTCCACCTCCACCTCCGCGTCGACCTGCACCTCCACCTCCGCGTCGACCTCCACCTCGGGCGCCGCGTCGACCTCCACTTCCACGTCCGCGTCCACCTCCACCTCGGGCGCCGCGTCGACCTCCACCTCGATATCGAACACCTCTGGGGCGTATGTGTCCCGAGAGGTTTCGACCTCCGACGCGTCCACCTCGGCGACGGTGTCGGCGACGTCGGCGACGTCGACGTCGTCGCCTTCTTGGGCCTGGGTGGCGCAAGCGAGCCACGCAGGCAGCAGCAATGCGCATGCAGTCACACGAGTCATCGTGTCTCCTGGTCGGGCCCGAGCCCTACAAATCCGAAAGGGATTGTGACTCTACGCGAAGTGCCGACGTGGGCGCAACAGAACCTTGTGGAGCCCGGACAGGCCGAGACATCGATGCCAGCCTTGGCCGACTCGCCGAGGCGGACCTGCTGCTCCGGCGTGTGCTTCTTCACGAGCGCCGGGGGGCAGCGCGCCGACCTCCTGCCAGCCCCGCAATGAGCAGAAACCGGTCCGCCTGAGCGTTGACGACGAGCTGACTCAGGGTTCGGCGGCGATGCCGAGGTAGACACTGACCTTCGGGCCAATCGCCACCATGATGTCATCGACGCCGTCGTTGTCGAAGTCGCCGGCGGTGACCGCGGTCGGCGTCGCGGCGAGCTGCACGAACAGCACCTCGTCGCTCGCACCCGAGTGTACGACGAGGCGGTTGGAGCCTCGATTGGCGGTCGCGATGTCGCCCGCTCCGTCGCCATTGAAGTCGCCCACCACCACATCGATCGGGGTCTCCTCGACGCCCTCTTCGACGAAGCTCGCGCTGGTGGCGGTTGCGAAGGCCCCCGCACCAACCGCGAAAAGGATGCTCACGCGCCCGAGCGCCGGTTGTAGGGCCACGATGTCGACCAGGTCATCGTAGCCGACCGCGCCGACCGCGACTCGTGTCGGCGGGCTCGCCGAGGCCAGCGGCATTTCCATCGGGGCATAGCCGATGGAGTCGGCGTAGTTGAGCACGGTCACGCCCGCCTCGAGCGGGTTCGAGCTTCGTCCGACAGCGACCCCTTCGCCCGTGCCGTCACCGTTGACGTCCGCGACCACCATGTGGACCGGCGGGAAGCGGCGCTGCAACGAGACCCCCACGGCCCAGTAGGTTCCGCCGTTGAAGAGATTGAGGTCGCCGTTGTAGGCGTAGGACTGCCCGAAGATCTCGGGCTCGGGGTCGGCGTCGATCTGTCCGAGCGCGAGCCAGGCATCGCTCCCCCAGAAGCTATTGCCGGCCACGACACGCGCCCTATAGCCCCATGCCTCGTCAAACCAGGTGAAGCGGTCGGTGCCGAGCACATAAGGGTCTTTGCGACCGTCGCCGTCGAAGTCGAACGCGCCGAGCTCACCGTCGTCAAACGCGAACAACGGGGTGGCGCGCGCAACGCGCCCACTGGGGAGTCCCAAGCCCGTCCTGATGTTGCCCTGGCCAACGCTGACGACGACGTCGCCGTAGCCATCGCCGTCGATCTTGAGCGCGGCGATCGAGCGCACACCGCTGCCGATCTCCATGTCAGCGTAGTGCTCGAAATCGCGGATGACCTCGCACTCCAGGCGTTCGAGCTGGCCCCCGCCGAGTCCGCGGAAAGCGCAGAGCCGGGCGTGGTCGAGGGTCTGGCCGAACATGCCGTTCTCCTGCAGGATACAGCCACAGCTGCCGACGGCGACGACGTCGAGAACCTCGTCGCCGTCGACGTCTGCCACCGTGATGTCGCGGATCGGGAACTGCCCGACGACCGTCATCGCCGCACCGAATGCGAATGGTGTGGCCTGCCCCGGGTAGACGCTGACCACCCCCGAGCCGCGCGCAATGACGATGTCCAGGTGGTCGTCGCCGGTCATCTCGGCAAATCGTAAGGCGTTCGACCCGCCGCTATCTGGATCGACGAGCGCCTTGAACAACAACGTGCCGCCGCTGGCCTCGAAGAGCGCGACGGAGCCAGCCGCACACGCGACGATCGCGTCGCTGTCCTGGTCGTCGTCGAGATCCGCGAGCACGACCCTGCTCGGCCAACCGCAGCCGGTGGCAACGGTGTCGATCACGACCGCGGCCCTGAACGTGCCAGAGCCGGCCCCACGCACGAGCGACAATGATTGGTCGGTGTAGTTGGCGGTGACGGCGTCGATGACGTGGTCACCGTCGACGTCGCCCAGCGCCACCGCGACCGGCCCGGTGCCGCGGCCTGCGGACGCGGAGCTGCCAAGCCGCGTCCCGACGAATCCCCCGGCGCCGTCGCCTTTCAAGAACGTGACAAAGTTGAGAGCCGTGCTCGCGGTCACCACGTCGAGCCTGGTGTCACCGTCGAAGTCCGCGATCGCCAGCGCCAGCGGCTTGCCGCCGCCACCCTGCACGGTCGCCGGTATGAACGACCCGGCCGTGAGCCCGTCACCCGTGCCGAGCTGGACCCACAGCCCGCTGCTGTACACGACCGCCGTGACGACGTCGTCGTCACCGTCGGCGTCGATGTCCGCGACCGCGACATCGCCCGCGACGCGGTGGTCGACAATCGGCCAGGTCGGCCAGGTCACTGTCCCGGCATCCGGCACCCCGCTGTCGCGGGACACCACGAAGCGACCGTCGCCGTGACCGTAGGTGATGCCAAAGTCCTGGCCGCCGTAGAGCAGGTCGAGGATGCCGTCGTCGTCGAGATCCGTCGCGGTCAGGCGGTCGACGTCGTGCACTGTGGCGGAGTCGATTGGCGGCGCGAAGCCGAGCGTGCCGACGACGGGCGCCGTGATCGACACCGAGCAGGTCTTCGCGGCCCTGTGGCCCCGGTCGTTGGTCACGGTGAGCGTGATCACGAAGTCGCCAGCCGCGGCGTAGGCGTGCTGACGCTGCGACACGAGGCCGCTGTCCGACTGGCCGTCGCCGTAGGCGAAGCGGTAGTCGGTGATCGGGCCATGGTCATCATACGAGGCGCTGCCGACGAAGGTGACGAGGTCGCCGACCTCGGCGCTCGAAGGCGCACACACCAGCATCGCGACCGGCGGATCACACAGCCCACCAGCGCACGGGTCTGGTTGACAGGCGCCCGCGGCGCACCCGAAAGGGCAGCTCGTGAGTGTCTCTGCGTAGCTGCAGGCCCCAGAGCCGCCGCAGGTGCCGGTCGCGGCGTAGCTCACGCGTACGTCGACTCCGCGGCAGGTCGGGGCGGGCGGGGCGGTGCATGCCCTGGGCGCACCCGCGCAGATCCCTGCCGTGCATACATCGACGGTAGTGCAGGCGTTGCCATCGTTGCAGCTCGCGCCAGTCAGGGCGGCATAGCTGCACACGCCCTGGCTGCACGTCCCGGTCGCGGCGTGGCAAAGGTCGGGCGAGTCGTCGCACACCACGCCGGCACACGGGTTGGCGACGCAGGCACCTTCCAGGCAGCCGCCACCGCACGGAACCTCAACCGCGGCATAGCTGCAGACGCCCTGGTTGCAGGCGCCGGCCGAGACCGAGACGACGACGTTGTCACCCTCGCAGCGCGGCGCCGGCGGCGTGTTGCACGTGACCGCGCCACAGGGGTCGGAGACCTCTTCGACGTCGGCTGTCGTGTCCTCGACACCGACCTCTTCGACCGCTTCGACCGCTTCGACGTCGGCTGTCGTGTCCTCGACCCCGACCTCTTCGACTCCTTCGACCGCTTCGACGTCGGCTGTCGTCTCCTCGACACCGACCTCTTCGACTTCTTCGACCGCTTCGACGTCGGCTGTCGTCTCCTCGACACCGACCTCTTCGACCGCTTCGACCGCCTCCGGGTCAGCGTCTTCCGGGCCGACCTCGAGCGGTGTCGTCTCGTGCGAATCGACATCGGGAGCGTCGTCGCCGATGTCTGTCCGGGCCGGGTCGGTCCCACCGCACGCAGCCAACGAAATCGCCACCAGCGCAATCCAATGTCCTACCGTCATCGAGTCCCCTCTCGCAGCCGTCGGAGCCCGAGTCCCTGGACCGAGCACTCTTGCACCCTAGGTGACCTGGCCATCGGTGAGACCCCCCGGTTTCGCGGGGGGAGTTGGCGCGCGGCTTCTCCCCGCTCGACGGGCGCCGTGCGAGGTGTCCCGCCTCCCGCTGCTCAGCCCGCTCGCCGCGACCCCGGGGCACACTCACGACGGGTCAGACGCTGACCCTGACGGGGCTCGACTTCAATGCCCTCTTCGCTCAGGCCGGCCACAGCTGCGACCGCCTCACCCGTTTCGACAACGGCCAGGTCATCCCTACCTCTTTTCCGGTCCGGATGTGCCGGACCGCCGAGGCCGCCCGCGGCAATTCGGGGATCGAGCTCAGGAGGTATAGGCATGTCACGCATACCGTGGAGTCCAAATGGGGGAGATGGATCCGTTCACCAGACGCTTCAACGAGCTGTTCGTGTCCCCGACCGACAAGGCCTTCGACTGGAAGCCGATGGTCTACATCCATGAGCCCCCGAACACTTCGCCATCACGGCCGAGCTGCCGGGCGTCGGCTTCCGAATACCCCCGGAGGCGGCGCCCCTTCGAGGCCGGTCCGGCGCCTTCATGAGAGCGACGAAGAGGCGCTACGGCAGGCGCCCAGCGGCGTCTCCTACCACCGAGCGGGCAGGGGCCGCCTCGAGCCGGAAGCGGCTGCGGGCATTGACCTGGAGCGGCTGCTGCAGTGTCCCGCCGTGTTGTTGTTGCGAGAGGATCTTCTGGCTCCAGCGATTGTAGATCGTCAGCTCGCCCGCCGGCCCCAGCGACAGGAGACCCCAGGACTCCTTCTCACCACCGCTCGGCGGCGTCGTGCCCAGGCGATCACCCACCTCGTCGTAATACGGGTAGTCGAGGTCGGGCTCGCTTCGCACGTCGCGCCTCGTGCCGAGCAGACTCAGCACCTCACCACTCGCTTCGTTGGTGAACCGGAACGCGCCGGCCGTACGGAACTCGACCAGCCAGCGCTCTGAAGGTGTCCCGTCGCACTCGCGCAACCCCACGTTGCCGTCGGGCAGCTCCGAAAAGCAGCGGCCGTCATGTGCCGAGACGAGGCGCCGCGGGCCCACGACCGCATCGACCTCGGGCAGAGGCATGCCCTGCGCCTGGTAGAACTCGAAGCGGGTGAATGGGCGGCCCAATAACGAGAACACCCCGAACTGCGAGATGGGGAAACGCGATTGTGCCACCTCGTCCGGGGGCGTGAAGAACTGCCCCCAGGTCACATCGAGGAGGCGCCAGGTGCCGTCGATCAACACGACATTCCACGCGTGCCCCCCGTCCGAGAGGTCCGACTCGCCACCGACACCGTGGACGACCAGGCCGACCGCGGTCGCCATGTCGCGAAAGAGCAACATGATGCCCGCGCACTGTCCCTTACGCGCCACGAAGACCGGATCTGGGTCGATGACGTCCGTGACCTCGTAGCGGATGTTGTCGCGGATCCAGGTGAAGATGACCCGTGCCAGCTCGCGCTCGTTGGACGCGCCGCGCGCCAGGTAGCGAGCGACCGAGCGCGGTGTGGCCAGAGCCCTCTGCGGGACGGAGCGCGCGAAGGCGTCGATACGGGTGTAGTCATAGGCCTTGTCCGCCTCGGCCGTGGCGGCCGTCGGCAGCCGACCCATGGCCAGGACCCCGGCCCAGAAGTCGGGCTCCGCGATGGTCTTTCGCACCTCGAGGCGATAGCGCCCGAGCTCGGTCGGTCGGGTGTAGTCGGCCCCCTGGGTCGGGGACCGCCGCGGATAGGCGGTGATGGTGTAGTCGAAGGTGCCGGGTTGGTGAAAGCCCAGCCGCTCCTCGAAGTACCCCGATGACTGGCGCTCACCGATGGCGAACCACCGTCCACCCGAGTTGGTCGCGATGGCCACCATCCCGTCGGGCACCCGCGCCTTGAGTGTGGCCGTCTCGTAGACAGCGAGAGTCGTTACCGGCGCCTCGGCATAGGACGCGGTCGCGGTCACCAACAGGGCGAGCGTGATGAGCGATGACGACACTCGCCACATGAATTGCGGAGACATAGAACTCCTGCGGCGCCGACGCGCGCGATGGACGGTCGGGGCCACAACCGACAGGCCCAAGACGGCTATTCCTCTGGCCCCAGCGCCTCTCGCCGTCGCGCGGGACTTTTACGGCCCCGTTACATCGGCATGATGGCGTTGCGCAGATCCACGCGATGACCAGGGCGGCGAAGCGGCGACCGAGGACAGGATGAGCGCGTAAGCGCGGTGGATGTGACGCGGCAGCACGAGGGTCGACGCGTCGGTGTGTGTGGTCGCAGCGCGTAAGCGCGGTGGATGTGACGCGGCAGCACGAGGGTCGACGCGTCGGTGTGTGTGGTCGCGGCGCGTGTTCGAGGCGTTTCACCGCGTGACCCGCGTGGTGGTCGGCCGTCGGTGAAGAGGTCGACTGCGTGACCTGCGTGGTGGTGGCCCACACCCAGCGTGGTGGCGACGTCAAACCGCTCGGTCGTGGGTCACGACTAAGGTGGTCACGCCGTCAGCATGCCAGGTGGTGGGCGTTTTATGCGGGTGCGCGCGACGTCGCCCTCGGTGGGGGCACGGAGCTTAGGAAGTGTGGCGCGAGGGCTTGACGACACTTCACGTCTGCGGTGAATCTCGTCGCATCCTACGGCTCAGGCCGACACGTGCGGGCACAATCCAACCAGACATCGCGACCGGGCGAGGTCCGCCTGCGTCGTGATGCGCACCATCCGTGGAGTCTTCTTCAATGCGCGTCATCGACACCAAGTTCTCACTCCTCTCGTTCTGGCAGCAGCTCGTCTTCACCGAGGCAGCCATGCTCGCCCACCCCGACACCGTCGCGCTCGCAGCCCCGTTCACGACGCTCCTCGAGTCGTTCCAGGCGTTGCAGGGCGCCGACCTCGCCACACGCCGCGCGCTCTTGCAGGCGCAAGCACACGCGACCATCGCCGACCAGAACCTCGACGACGGCCTGCGTAAGCTGCACTCGGACACCTTGTCCGAGGTCACTCAGGACCGGGAAGATGCGATCTTCAAGGCGCTCTTCAGCTCGGACATCGGCGCGACCGTGCGTTTTGCGCTCGCCCGTCAGCTCACCGTCGCACAACAGCTCGTGAGCAACCTGTCCCTGTCGATCATGCCGCCCGCGCTCAAGCCGCACATCGCCAAGCTCGAGCAGCTCATCGCGGCGGGGCAGGGGGTTTTGTCCCAGCGCAAGAGCGCGGCCTTCGGGCGCACCGAAGCGAACCTCGGCACGCTGGCCTGGAAAGACGACGTCAACGCCGTGCGGCTCACCGCCTATGGCGCGCTGCTCGGGATCGCCGCCAAGACCCGTCGCCCGAAGACCTGGGCCGAGTCGTTCTTCATGTCGAGCTCGAACACGACCGACGCCATCGAGCTCGACATCGAGACACCCGCCACGCCCTCACCGCTGGTGGAGCCCCCGCCCGAAACCTGAGTCGCTGTCCTTGGCGCCGCGAACCGGCAGTCGCGACAGGCGGTCCCATGGGACGTCACGGTGGGACAAAGGGTGGGACACGCGGCGAGGACATCGGCCGCACCCGCGAAACAGGCGGGGTTGCGCATGGCACTGAGGGTGCACTGGGCGGCTGGGCGCCCCGAGCCGAGCGGCTCGACCGGCGCCTGTAAATGGGGTCTCACACCCCTACGACCGGAGTCATCCATGTCCCTCAGAGATTCGACGCTCGCTCGTCTTCCCTTCTTGTCCCTCGTGCCGCTCATGGCACTCGCCGCTTGTGACGGTCTGGTCGCGGTGAACGACGATGCCCCGGCCGACCTGGGTCACCAGCAGGCGCCGATCATCGGCTATCGCAACTCGAGCCCGCTCCCTGGCATCGTGAAGGTCACCGTCGCCGGCCAGAGCGACACACACACAGGCGTCCTCATCGGTCGCCCAGACGTCGTCATCACCAGCGCGCGCTGGCTCGACGTCCTGACCCGCCCGAGCACCGTCACCGTGAGCAGCGTCGGGACGACCCAGCCGACCCAGAGCCGCACCGCCCGCTTCATCAACACGGCCGCCAATGGGCCGGTCTCGGCGGTCCAGGTGGACACCTTCACCGCCGGCCACGCGCGCAGCTACCAGGCCGACCTGCGCGCGTCCGCCGCCTTCGTGGGGCAACTCCTCCGGTGTTACGAGTACGTCGGGGACACGCTCTATTACGCAGACATGCACGTCTCGAGCACAAGCGGCGACGAGCTCGTCATGAGCCCGACGACGGTCACGCTGGAGGACCCCGACGCGGGCGCTCCGTGTCTCGACGTCGGGACCCAGACGGTCGTCGGTATCGCGAGCCGGACGGTCACGGGCCAGATCCGCGTCCAGCGGCTGCTGCCTCAAATCGCCTGGCTCGGCGCGCTGCCAAACCTCAATGACACCCGCAACCACTGGGCCTCGAGCAAGACCTCGCTGTACACGACGACGACGAGCGGCCAGCGAATGTGCCTCGATATCCCCAACGGCCAGGCCGGCGACCACGCGCCGCTCAACGCCTACCCTTGCCACTACGGCACGAACCAGAAATTCTGGCTCGACTTTCGCGCCGACCAGAGCGAGCTGCGCCTGGTCAGCGACAGCACGGGCCGCTGCGCCGACGTGCCGGGCGGTCAGACCCACAGCGGCGTAGACTACCAGATGTACGGCTGTCACCTCGGGGCGAACCAGCGTCTCGACCTGACCCAGTGGAGCGACAGCGCAGGCGGCCTCAAGCTCATGCCAAGCCACACTCAAGGCCTGTGCTTGAGCCTCGATGGGAGTGCCAGCCAGTCGACCCGCCGCGTGGAGCAGCGGACCTGCACCGGCGCGAGTGACCAGCGCTGGTACCTCGCGTGGTGACGAGACGAGTGTCGGCTGTTCGTCGCAGCGACGTCGCACTCGCGCACGCAAAAAGGCCCGGCCATGGTTTGGGTCACCATGGCCGAGCCTCTCACCGGGGCAGTCCCAGTCTGTGCCATCCCCGTAGGTGCGGGAGAGCATTGCGGCGTCAGAATTCCGTGCAGTCGCCATTCCAGAAGCAATTGTCGAGGGTCGGGTCCACGGGCGGGCGCGGGTCGGGGTTGCAGAGGGTGGGGTTGGTCTGGCAGATGATGTTCGTCTCGGTGCCAGGTTGGGTCACCGGCGGGTGCCACACGTAGGGCATGTTGGGTTTCGCCGGAGTATGCACCGCCCCCTCGTCCCCAGGGCGCGGGCCACGACATCGGCGCCTTCGAGCAGTGAGCCTCGGGCCGCTTCACGCAGGTCGCGACCATCGGTGTGTCCATGCGGGTCTGTACGACTCGGGGATAGAAACGTATCGGGACCATACACCTCGCCCGCTGAGCGTGTGTAGCGTGACCGACTACTTGGCGGCCTTGGCCTTCTTCGGGACCTCTTTCGCGTGGGCGGCGAACTTGTCATCTTTGACCGGCGTCTTCGTGGTGACGTCGATGTCGCGGACGCGTGTCGGGTACTTGAGGTCGCCCTTGATCGGGTTCGACACCGTGCGGCCCGAGTTGCCCGAGATGTCGAAGGCCCCGTCCGGGAAGAAGTGGTCGAGCGAGATCCCGAGATCTGCTTCGCCCACCCCGACCTCCGTGGTGCTGCCGTCCTTGCCCGTGCTCTTCATGTCGAGCCGCTTCAGGCTCGCGTCGGCGCGGTAGGTCTTGTTGCCGTAGGTCGGCTTGAAGTCGAGCTTCACCTCCTGCGTGCCCACCGACCACGGACCGACCTGGACCGGCTTTCCGTCGGGCGTTCCCCAGGTGATGTTGGCCGAGGCCTGGAGCATGGCGAGGTCTTTGCCTTCGTTGAGGCTCGGGTGCTTGAGCTGCTTGAGCTCCAGGTCCTCATCGCTGTGATCGATCTTCGCCGCCTCGGCCTTGGCGATCTTCGCCTCGAGCGCCGCGATCTTCGCGGTCCGATCCGCGGTCGTCTTCTCGGCCCTGGCGTCGTGGAGCGCGATGACATCTGCGCGATACTTCTCGAGCGCCTTCACCGCCTCGGCGTTCTTCGCCGCCTTGTACTTGTCGATGGACTTGTCGATGTTCGCCACCCGGTCGACGAAGGTGTAGCCACCTTCCTGGGTCGCCTTCGAGGTCCCGGTCGCCTGGGTTGCCACGACGTCGTGCAACGAGATGCTCTTGTCGAAGTCTCTGAACGCGGGGTCGTCGCCGAGCCCCGTACGCTCACGCGAGCCCCGTCTCTGCAGCGGCGAGTTCTTCATCTCGGCGATGGTGAAGGCGTCGCCCATGCCCAGGTAGTCGATGACCGCGATGAGCTTGCCGTCCTCGTCGGTCGACCAGTCGACGTCGATCCCCGCGCCGCCGAGCACATAGACGCCCGACAGGTCGAGGATGCCGTTCCTGATCCCGATGTGGAACTTGGGGTGCCCGCCCAGGTTCTTGTGGAGGAAGTCGTGGTCGATCTGCACGTCGAGCGAGCCGTTCACGTACGACAGGATCTGCCCCAGGTTCTTGTCGTCCTGCATCTTCTTGCGTTCGGTCTTGGCCTTCGTATTGGCCTCGTTCTCCTCGCAGCGCGCGTTCTGCTTCTGGGCCACCGTCATCTCATTGATGTGCTGGTCGCGGTCGGCGGCCTTGGGCCAGCCGTACTCGAAGCTACCGCCGTTGATGACCTGGAGGCTCGTCGACGTGCACCTTCATCACGTCCGAGTTGGTCTTGGCCGCGGCCTCCTGGAACATCTCCGCGTGAATGCCCTTGACGGTGCCGTAGCCGATATTGGCCTTGAGGTATTTGCCTTCGCCGAGGTTCTGGTCGACGACGATGTCTTCCAACGTCACCGAGTCCACGTCGACGATGGTGCGGTCGTCCTCACCCAACGTCCCGTCCTTACGGTGTTTTCCGGTCGTCGCGGTCAAGCCGTAGGCGGTGGTCTTGCCATCGAGGTCCATCGGTTTGCCGCCGACCGTCACGAGCTCGCCCTTGTCGTTCTTTTCCTTCCGGACGTTGTCGGTCTGATGCATGTCGATGGCGTCGGCGGTGAACTGGCTGGCCTTGGTCGTGGTCCCGTTCTTGTCCTGCGCGAAGTCGACGTCCTTGGCCGTGACCCCGGTCTCGGTCTTCATCCGTTTGTCGTACTCGCCGGTCCCATAGCCGAGCTTGTAGGCCGAGACCTCGCTGGCCTGGGCCGCGATGGTCTGGTCGTCCTTGCCCATGTTCTTGACGTCGACGTTGACGTTGTCGGCCGCCATGCCCTGGGCGTTGATAGCGAACTTCTCGCCTTTGTCGTAGCCCGGTTGGCCCGACTGCAGGTCGACGCTGCCCTCGATACGTTTGGCCGTCGCGTTGAGGTCGGTGCCGTCCGTCGACACATGCAGCGTGTCGACCTTGGCGTCCGCGTTGGCCTGCATGATCTGCAGGCCGTCCTTGACGGTCGTCATCTCGAGGCCCTGCACCGTGCCATCGCCGATGTCGACGGTGGTCGTCAGCGCGCCTGCGCCGACCGCGCGGAAACCCTTCACGTCAATGGCGCCGAGCTGGCCCTTGGTGAGCTTGATCGTGGTCGACGACGTCGACGTCCAGTCGAAGGTCTCGCACCCGTCCGCCGAGAGCTGCTCCATCTCGGTGTCGGTGCGCTTGCGGTAGAGGAGGTCGTCGCCGGTCAGCGCGTCGGCATGCAGGGACTCGAGGTCGAGGCGTTTCAAGCCGCCTTCGCCCATCTTGGCCGAGACCGTCACCTTGGTGCCCTTGAGGTTCGCCTTCTTGGCCGAGAAGCTCATCATCGGGCTGTCGTACTTGACGTTCTTGAGCCCGATGTCGCCAAGCCCGACGGTCGCCGACAGGGCGCCGGTCTTGCGCTGGTAATTGCCGTCCAGCGAGACCTTACCCTTGTGGGTCACACGCCCGCCGCGCGCCAGGATCTGCTGCAGGATCGGGTTCTTGCCGATGGCGTCTTTGGCCGAGCCCTGGTCGAGCCCCAGGTCGTTCGGCTTGAGCGAGCCGAGCCCGAAGCCCAGGTCGCCGGTCGACAGCGCGTTGGCGTAAAGGTTGTCGAGCTTGAGCTGGCCGCTGGCCTTGAGACCCAGCGGCAGGTTTTCGCCGAGCTTCGCCTGCACGGTGGCGATATCGAGGCGCCCCTCTCCGGTCTTCAACGACTCGGCGTCGAGCCCATCGAGGTGAACGCCGGTCAAGCTCACGCCCAGGATATCCGCGGTCGGCAGCGCGATCTCGGCCAGCTCGCCACCCACCGGCAAGGTCACCTTGAGGTCTTTGCCGTTCAGCGACGGCATCACCAGAGACGGCACGTCGACCCCGACGATGGTCGGCCCATGTCCCGGCATGGTGCTGAAGGTGACCGTGGCCGAACCCACCACACTCTTCACCGTGGCGCTCGCCATCTGCAGGCGCATGGACGGCCCGTAATAGTCGAGGCCTGGGATCTGAATGCCCTCGGTGGCGAGCTTCACCGTGATGGGCCCGTTGAGGTCGTTGCTCATCAGCTTGTCCGCCGACGGGCCCGTGATGTCGATGACCAGCTTATCGGCGCTCGCCTTACCCCCGATCGTCGTCCCGCTCGGCGCCACCTTCTGGAGCGCCGCCTCGGCCGCTGCCAGCGACTCACTCGCTGCCACTTTTTCGTCCAGGAGGCGCTCGGTCGCTGCGTCGTCGCCGGTCAGCTTGGCGTCCGCCAAAGCCTCGTCGATACAGAGCAGCTCGGCCTTCCAGCGCGTGATGTCGGCTTTTGCGCCTTCATACCCTGGCACCTTGTCGAGCTCGCCCTGCGCGGCCTTCAGCTCGTCGGCGATGGCCGTGAGCCGCTTCTGGTCGGCCGCGGTCGGCTTCTTCTTCTTCTCGATCGTCTCTTTCTCGGTCGTGAGTGTCGCCTTCTTGTCAGCCGCCATGCCGAGCACCATGGCCACCTGGCGGTCACCTTCGACCTGGCCCGGCCCACCCGAGAGGCCCGTGGCCGTGAGCTTCGCGGTCGTCTCTTTGTCTTTGGCGAAGTCCGCGGTGAGTGCCAGCTGCTTCGCGCCGGCGGATGTCCCGTCCTGCTTCTGCCAGTTGGCGTCTTCCACGTTGGCTGCTACCTCGCCGGACCAGTCCTGGGTCTTCGTGTCCTGCTTGCGGTCGGTTGGCGTCAGCGTCTTGGTGTGGCCACCGCCGATGACCTGCAGTTGGCCGCTCTGGACGGTGCCAAGATCGCTTGTGCTCGCGGTGGACGCAGCGGTCAGCGAGCCGGCGACATCGCTCGTCGTCACGGTGCCCTCCGCGGTCTTCTCGCTCCTGGTCGTCTGGCTGAGCCCGCCCGACAGCGCCTTGGCGTCGAGGTTGCCAGTGCCGAGCCCTGGCAGGTTTTGGCCATTGCCCTTGAGAGACCCGGCGGTGACCTTGGCCTCGGTCGTGGACACTGTCTTGTCGCCGTCTTTCGTTTCGGTCGTCGTGAGGTCGGCTGCGACGTTCAGCGCGACGAGCTCCTCGATCTTGATGGGCTTGCCGGCAATGGCCCGCTCCAGGTCGCGCCAACGCGCAGAGAGCTCGGCCGAGGCAGCGATGGCCTCGGGCGGATGCTGGTCATCGAGCGCGATGAGGGCCGTGGCAACCTCGCCGTAGGTGCCGGCGGCGGTCTCTGAGGACCAGGTCTTCTCGAGCGCGCGCAGCTCCGAGATCTCGAGCGGGCGCCGGTCGTGGGCCGCAATTCCCACGAGCTCGGCGCGGCGGTCCCGGACCCGCCGCAACTGCCGCGCGTCGACCGTCGGCGCGAAGCTGAGCCCCTTGACCGTGACGTCCTTGCTCGTCGCGACCACCCGCTGCGGCACGGTGTTGTCGCCCGCCTTCGTCCCCTGGCCGCCGAGGTTGTCGTGTACCCCCGCGTCGGTCTTTTCGCTGCTGCCCAGGACCGCAATCTCGGCCTGGTTGGCCGAGACCTCGTCGATGGTCATGCCGTTTGACTCGACCCCATGCGCCGAGGCGCTGCCGAGGCTCAGGAGCATGCCGCGCCCCACATCGAGCTGCCGCTGGACGGCGTCCGCGATGCTCGCAAGCGAGGTCGTGTCGGTGATGCCGAGGTCCTTGGCCCGCGCCGCAAACGCTGTCAGCGCCTGTTCGCTGGCTGCGTTGGCGCCCAGCACCTTCTGCTGCTCGTAGAGGTCCTGATAGAGCGCCTCGAGGTTCTGATAACGCGGCAGGTCGTCGTCGATCTTTTTGCTCTCGGACGTCATCGTCGCGAGCTGGGCGGTCAGGTCGGCCCTACGTTTGGCGATCTCGGGCTTGGTCGGATCGTCCTGGCCAAGGCCCGCGAGCTCGGCCTTCGCGGCGTCGATCTGACGGGTGATCTGCTCCTGACGGGCCGCTCCCACCTTGCTCGGCCGATTGTCGCTCAAGAGCTCGATGGCCTTGGCCTCGAGCTTGTCGGCCTGCACGGCCTGGTCGACCGTCACCCCTTCGACTACGATGGCACCGACCTTGACACCCATGCCGCCGAGCGCGCCGGGCGGGATGCTCTGGAACGCCTCGGCGAGGTTGCCGAGGTTCTGGGTGAACTCACCGGCCGCGTTGCTCTTGGTGTCATTACCGTTGAGGGCCATGAACTGGGGCACGGCGGCGATGAGCTTTCGCGCCGGGTTCTGCTTCTTCACGAGCGCCAAAGCGGCGGCGATCTTGTCCTGGTCGGGCTGGTTGGCGAAGTCGATGCCACCCGCTTCGGCCATCGAGAAATGCAGGTCGTCACAGATGAGCGACTTGAGCGCGATGACCTGCGCCGGGCCGGTGATGAACACCTCGGAGAGCATGATCTGCGAGGCGTCGACGGTGAGCGACTGGGGCTGATCCGGCTTCTGCGGCGTTGGCCAGGTGACCCGGATCTTGAGGCCCTTCAAGGACGTCGGGCCGCAGTCGATGGTCATGCCGCCGCTGGGCAACCGCAAGCGATTCAGCGCCAATTCGTCGCAGTTGAAGTCGAAGGTCCCGTTGTTGCTGTCGAGGGTCAGGTCGGCGCGGTTCTTGTCGTTGTCCTTGTTGTCGCCGATACGTTTGCCCTGGTTCTCGAACTCGACGTCGGCGCCATACCCAAAGACGTCGACCGCGAGCTGCACCTGGTCGAGTGGCAGCTCCTCGACGTGGATGCCCTTGTCCTTGGCAAAGGCCTGCTTCATCAGGTTCTGTTTCTTGTGCGCCTTGGCCTCGGCGAGCTGCTTGTCGGCCGCTTCGATGCGCTCCTCGTCGCCGCTGGCCTTCGCGTCTTTGACCTCTTTACGCGCGGCTTTGCGTTCGTCGCGCACCTTGCTTCGTTGCGCGCGGTTGGCCTGACCCAGAGCCGGGAGCACGCTGCCTTTGCCCACGAAGGCTTGTGGCGTGGTGTGGTTCAGCGAGGTGCGGGCCTCGTCGAGCTTTGGCCCGACCTGGACCGCCAGCAGCCAGGCCGTGGCGTTGTCGGCTGGGACGTCCTCTTTGCCGAGCGCCAATTCGAGCTCACGCTTGAGCTCCGCCGTCCCATAGGCCAGCTCCAGGTGCGCTTGAATGGCCTGGCAGACCTCGGCGCGTTTGCCCGCTTTGACCACCACGCGCGCAGACATGGCGAGCTTTAGCGCGTTCTCGGCGGTCCACATGGCCGGGTCGCTGAGCCTCGTCAGGTGCATGGTGATCGTCTGATCACCGGCCTCGTCGCCGCCCATGAAGTTGGTGTCGTCGGCCGACCGCATGCTGTGGTTGAGGCTCATTTGGAGCTTCACCATGAGGTCGGGATAGAGGCGCTCGAACTGCTCGCGGTGCGCGGGCGGGAGGGCCTTCAGATAACGGAAGGCGGCGTAGGCCTGCTCGGCGGTGAGTGCGGGCGCGTCCTTGCCCTTGGCCTTCTTCTTGGCGTCTTTCCGGGCGAGCTTGGCTTGCTCGGCCTTGTCGCGGCCGGCAATCTCGACCGGCAATTGCAGGATCCGCAGCGCCTCGCTGGCGTTCTTGGCCGGGTCGCGGGCCGATAGGATTCTTCCGACCAGGCCTGGCTGCTGGTTCCACTTCAGGTCGAAGGGGAGTGCCATGAGCAGCGCGACGATGCGGTCGTTGGCGTCGAGGGACCGCACCGCGACATCGAAGAGACCCGCATCGGTGATGGCTCCGAGCCGCGCGAACATGGCCTCGGGCGCGAGCGCCATGAGCTCGGTGACGAGCGCTCGGGCGTCGTCGGTCTTGGCCCGGGTCTCGGTCGTCTTCTGCTTGTCGGCTTCTTTCGAGGCCGCCTTGTCGAGTCCCTTCTGTGCCTCCGCGCGGGCCTCGACGATGCGCTGATCGGCCGAGGCCCGCGACTTGTTGTCGATCCCTGCGGGTGTCGCGATGGCCTCGAGCGCCGCTTTATTGCCCTCGCGGAAGGTCTTGGCCTCGGCCTCGGGCATCGCCTCGAGGAAGAGGTAGACCCCTTGGCGGTTGCCTTCGAGCGCCGCCTTGGCACCGCTGTCGAGAACGGACCCGTCACGGGTCGCCAGGAACGCGATGGCGGCGCGCGCGTTGGCGAGGCCCACGTCGGTCCGCCCGAGCTCGCTGGCGATCTGGTCCAGGTCTGCGCCCATCTCGGCTTGCAGCGCAGTGACGATAGCCGCGATGGTGGCCGAGTCGCACGGCGCGAGCACGCCCAGCACGCCCGCGACCAGGTCCGACTTCTTCCACTTGCTTCGTTTGGCCAGGACGTTGGCGACCTTCGCCGCGACCACGTCGCCGCGGGCCTTGTCCTCGGCCGACAACGGACCGGGGATCGTCTCAGGCTCGGGATCGGGGTCGGGGTCGGGTCGGGTCTCCGGGCCGGGCTTCTTCTTCTTGAGCTGGAGCGTTGTCCCGGGACCCGGGTCGAGGGCCGCCTCCTGCTCTTGAAACGATTTGCCGCGCAGACTCTTCTGGAGCTTCTGCTTGCCCGGCGAGGTCGTGGTGCCCGGACCGTTGGTCCGGGTCGACGTCTCTGCGGTGGTCGTCTGGGGAGCGGTGAGCTGTGTCGGAGCGTCGGCCATGATTCGGGATCACACTCTCCGCCTCGCGCCGCAACTCCGAGAGGCGGCAAGACAGATTGGCGTGAGAGGTCAACTGACCCCAGTCGCGAACTGAGGACTTGCGCGTGTCAACGCCGAGAGCGTGGGCTTGGAGGTCCTCGCCATCGCACAGCTCTCAGCGTGGCCGCCCGAGCGCCCGGGGCACACGACTTCCGGAGTGGCCGAAGCGCCCACCGCGGCCGGCGAACACCACGAGCGCGATGAGCGTGAGGACATAGGGCAGGATCTGGACGAGCTCACGCGGCAGGCCGCTGCCGCTGCCCTGTAGGTTGAGCTGCAGGGCCTCGGCAAAGCCAAAGAAGAGGCACGCGCCGGCGGCGGCGGCCGGGCGCCACTTACCCATGATGATGGCGGCGAGCGCGATATAGCCGCGGCCGCCGGACATCTCGTCGGTGAAGCCGGCTGCGGACAGGGCGAGCCAGGCGCCGCCGAGCCCGGTGAACGCGCCCGAGAGCAACACGGTCGCCCAGCGGATCTTGGCAACATCGACGCCGACACTCTCGGCCGCATCGGGGTGGTCGCCGACTGCGCGTAGGCGTAGGCCGAACGCGGTCCGCTGCATGACCAGGGTGGTCAGGACGACGAGCAGCACGGTGAGCCAGAAGAGAGGCTCGGCGAGCACGTCGGGGCCAAGGCCGGGGATAGGCGGAGAGCTCGCGGACGAGCCGAAGCACAAGCCCGACAAGAACGGAGTCAGGCCAAGGACGAGCAGGTTGATCGCCACGGCTGCGACGACCTGATCGGCGGCGAATCGTAAGACGACAATGCCATAGATCGCCGCGATGAATATGCCACCGAATATGCCACCCAGGGCACCCAACGTCGTGCTGCCGGTCGTGTGGGCGATGAGCGTGGTCGAGAATGCGCCGGCGAGCAGCATACCCTCGAGGCAGAGCGCGACCACACCCGAGCGCTCGGACAAGGTGCCGCCGAGCGCGGCAAGCGCGTAGGGGACGGTGATACGTAAGGCCTGCGCGAGGAACGCGAACGAGAAGACCGCCTCGAGTGTGTCCATCACGTCCCTCCCGAGGTGGCGCCCACAAAACGCCTGCGGACCGTCGACGAGGTCGCGATGAGCACGAGGATGATGACGGCTTGCAGGATCTCGACGAGCTCACGTGGGACGAGCGCGTTGACCGCAAATCCCCCGTGCGCGAGTGTCCCGAAGAGCAAGGCCGCGAGCACCACGCCAAGGGGGTTGTTGCGGCCCAGCAGTGCCACCGCGATGCCCATGAAGCCCGCCCCGCGGGCAAGCCCCTCTTCGAAGTAGAGCTTGTCGCCGAGCACGGTGTTGGCGCCGACGAGGCCGGCGAGCGCCCCGGAGGTGGCCATGGCGAGTATGATGGCGCGACCTTTGTTGATGCCGGCGGCCTCGGCCGCGCCTGGGCTCGCGCCGAGCACACGTTGTTCAAAACCCGTGCGTGTCCGATAGAAGAGCCACGCGGCCCACACGGCCGCGCCGAGCGCGATGAGGGTGCTCATGTTGGCGGCACTCTTGCCAAGGCCGAGCGAGCCGAGCTGGGCCCCAGCCACGACCGGGACCGTGTGGGTGGTCTCGATGACGAAGAGCCCCGAGCGACCGGCCCACATGATGAGCGCGCTCACGATGAAGTTGAGCATGATGGTCGTGATGACCTCGTGGGCCCCGAAACGCGCGCGCATCCAGCCGGGCAGGGCGCCCAGCGCGGCCCCGCCGAAGAGCCCCGCGATGAGCGCCAGGGGCAGGGCGACGAGGGTGGGGGTGTCGGTGGGGACGGCCGCCCCGACGATGGCGGTCAGAAACGCGCCTGCCGCGAGCTGGCCTTCGGCGCCGACGTTGAGCAGGCCGGCGCGATAGGCCAGCGCCACGGCGAGGCCGGTGAAGATGAGGGGCGTCGCCTTGAAGAGCACCTGGCCGATGCCATAGGCCGAGCCCCAGGTCTCGGCCAGCAGGGTGCCGTAGACGCGGGCCGGCGACTCGCCCCAGATCACAATCAAGACGCTGCCTGCGGCCATCGCCACGAGCAGCGCGACCGCGGTCGCATACGCTTCGCCGAGGCGAGCCGAGCGTGGGGCCGGTGCTGTCCCGTGGGGCCTATGGGGCCCATGGGGTAGGGGGCCCCGGTCTCGTAGGGGGGCCGGCTGGGGTTGGTGGGCCGGCTGGGATTGGTGGGGAGACGGCGTGCTCAAGACGCGGCCCCCGTCATGAGGCGGCCGACACGCTCGAGCTCGTTCGGGTCGGCGAGGCTCGGACCCGCGACGACGTCGACGATCGCCCCGCGGTGCAGGACCGCCACCCGATCGGCCAACGCTCGCAGCTCGCTCAGCTCGGCCGAGACGAGGACGATAGCGAGGCCGGCGTCACGCGCGGCGAGCAGCCGTTGGTAGATCAACTCGATGGCGCCGATGTCGACGCCGCGGGTCGGCTGCGCGCAGATGAGGCAACGCAGGCCGGGGCGACCGAGCTCACGCGCGAGGACGACCTTCTGCTGATTGCCGCCCGACAAAGACCCGGCGAGCTTGTCGGGGTCGGCGGGCGAGATGCCATGGTCGGCGATGGCGGTCTCGGCGCGGGTGCGCATGCGCTCACGGTCGAGACCGAAGCGGCCGCGGACCTCATCGAGGCGGCCGAGGTGCAGGTTGTCGATGAGGTCGAGGTCGAGGACCAGCCCGCGGGTCAAACGATCTTCGGGGACAAGGCCAAGGCCCAGGCGATGACGTTGGTCGACGCTGCTGCGAGAGAGGTCCTGGCCGCCGAGCACGACCTTGCCCGAGGTCGGGGTGATGAGCCCTGCGAGCGCCTCGACGAGCTCGGTCTGTCCGTTGCCCTCGACGCCTGCAAAGCCCAGGATCTCACCCGCGCGCACGACAAACGAGACCCCACGCACGGCCTCTTTGCCGCGGCCCTGGACATGTAGGTCGGCCACCTCGAGGATGACCTCGTCTCGGATCGGTGGCCTCTGGTCGCCGGCCTTCTCGAGCACCTCGAGCAACACCGGGCGGCCGACCATCGCGCGAGCGATGTCCTCGGGCGGCGCGTTGCCGGGCAGAAGGGCCACCACCTCGCCCTTACGCAGGACCGTCACGGAGTCGGCGAGCGTGTGCACCTCGTCGAGCTTGTGGGTGATGATGACCACCGTGCGGCCCTCGGCGACGAGCCCACGCAGCACGACAAACAGGCTACGGACCTCGCCGGGCGTGAGCACGGCCGTCGGCTCGTCGAGGATCAAGACCGACGCGCCGAGCCACAGGACACGCAGGATCTCGACCCGCTGTTGCTCGCCGACGGACAGCTCGTCCACCCGTTTGTGCGGGTCGACGTCGAGGCCGAAACGCTCCGAGAGCGTTCGAATCTCGCGCTCGGCTCGGGTCAGGTCGAGCAGCCCACGGCGCGTCGGCTCGTGGCCGAGCACGAGGTTCTCGGCGACCGTCAGCGCGCCGACGAGCATGAAGTGTTGGTGCACCATGCCGACACCACGCGCGATGGCGTCGGCCGGGCGGTGGCGGTCGATGGCGATGTCCTCGCCGCGTATCCGGATCGAACCCGCGTCGGCCCGCATGAGCCCGTAGGCGATCTTGAGCAGCGTCGACTTGCCGGCGCCATTCTCGCCTACCACCGCGTGGATCGTGCCGGGCTGCACCACGAGGTCGATGCCGCGGTTGGCTTGGGTTGTGCCACAACGCTTGTCGATGCCGCGTAGCTCGAGCACGGGGGTCGCTTGCGTCGGCGAGGCCGGCGGGGTCGTTGTCTGGGAGGCAGCCGTCATCGTGCCGGCACCTCGAGCCGTTGGGCGACGATCTCCTTCGAGAGGGCCTGGACGCGGGCTACGACGTCGGCTGGGATCATGTCGCGATTGTGGTCGTCGTAGACGAACGCGACGCCGCCCTCGGCGAGCCCGAGCTCACGTACACCCGGCTCGAAGCGGCCCTGCAGGACCGACGCGATGACATTGTAGACGGCCACGTCGACGCGTTTGACCATGCTCGTCAAGACGCAGCACGGGGCCTCGTGGAACTGGTCGGAGTCGACGCCGATAGCGAGCTTCTGCCGTTCACGGGCGGCCTGGATGACGCCGGCCCCCGTCTTGCCGCTGGCGTGAAAGACGATGTCGGCCCGCCGGTCGTATTGCGACGACGCGAGCTCCTTGCCCATGACCGGGTCGGCGAACGCCTTGGGCTCGTTGCCGGCATAGGCGGACAAGACCTGGCACTCTGGGCAGACGTGTTTGACGCCTGCGGAATAGCCCGCCTCGAACTTGCGGATCAGCGGGATCTGCATGCCGCCGACAAACCCCACGACGCGCGTCTTCGTCATCAGGCCGGCGATGGCACCCACGAGGAACGAGCCTTCATGCTCACGAAAGCGTAAGCCGGCGACGTTGGGGGGAGTCGGCTCGCCGGGTGCCGCCGAGTAATCGATGCCCGCGAACTTCGTCTTGGGATATTCGCCCGCGAGTTTTTTCAAGTCGTCGGTGAAGATGAAGCCGACCCCGATGACGAGGTCCGAGCCCTCGGCTGCGAGTTGTCGTAGGGCGCTCGCGCGGTCGGAGCCGTCGCCCGGCTCGACGGTGCGCACGTTGACGCCGAGCTCGTCGCGGGCGCGGATGAGGCCGGCGTGGGCGGCGTCGTTGAAGGACTTGTCGCCGAGCCCGCCGATGTCGAAGACGAGCCCGATCTTGACGCCCGAGCCGACGACGGCCTTGCCGCCAAGGCCGAGGCCCGCAACCAGCAGCACCGCGTTGAGGGCGACGAGGGCGCCGAGCACGACGAGTGGTGTAGGGCGTCGCGTCATGACTTCTGCGCCTGCGAGCGGCCCATCCACACATAGACCGGCAGGCCGAGCGCCATCACCCCGAGCCCGATGGCGGTGAGGCCCGGGGCCGTGATGATGGTGTTGATGAGCAGGACGATGGCGAGCACGATGAACACGATGGGCAGAAACGGGTAGAGCGGCACGCGGAAGACGGTCGCCTCGCCGATGCCGCGTTTGCGCAGCCGGAAGACGGCGCCCGCGGTGAGGCCATAGAAGATCCAGGAGGCGAAGACGACCGCGTCGGTGAGCTGGTCGAAGGTGCCCGAGACCGCGAGGATACTGGCGACGAGGCCCTGCACGGCGATCGAGACGGCCGGCACCCGGGCCCGCTGGGAGATACGCGCCAAGGACGCCGGGAAGAGCCCGTCACGCGCCATCGCGTAGGGCACCCGCGCCCCGGTCAGGATGGAGCCGGTCATCGCGCCGAGCGCCGAGACGGTGAAGACCAGCGTCATGATCGACACGACGTGTACCCCGATGGGCGACGCGACGCCGACGGCAGCTTCGAGCGCGGCGGTCGCCACCGGGTGGTCCTTTGACGAGGCCGCGGCGACCTCGGCCACGTCGAGCACGGCGAAGTAGGCGCGGTCCGCGAGCAGATAGAGGGCCGTGCAGAGGGCCATGCCCGCCACGAGCGCGAGCGGGATGTTGCGGCCGGGGTTCTTCACCTCGCTGCCGACCATAGGCAGGTTGTTCCAGCCATCGAAGGCCCAGAGTGCGGCCAGCACGGCGGTCACGAAGGCCGAGAAGCCGGCCTCGGGCAGAGGGGCGCGCGCGAGGACCGGGGCGTCGGGCGCGCGACCGAGGGCAAAGAGCACCACCGCCAGGGCCACGATGGCAAAGACCTTGAGCACGGTGAGCCCGGTCTGCACGCCCGAGCCGAGCGTCACGGTGGCGAGGTTGAGCGCGGTGAGTGACGCGATGAAGAGGACCGCGAGGCCGGACGCTCCACCCGGGATGACGGACACATCGACGATCGACTGGCCGAGGAAGACCACCGCGCCGACCGCGAACGAGGCGATGGAGCCGGGCGAGCCGATCCAGAAGCGCATCCAGCCGTACATGAAGGCCGGCAGGCGACCATAAGCCGTGTGCAGGTAGGCGTACTCGCCACCGGCCGATGGCAGGCGCGCGCCGAGCTCGGCGTAGGTCAAGGCACCCGCCACCGACAGGGCGCCGGCCACGAGCCAGGCCGCCAGGACCAGCGCACCAGTGCCGAGCACCTCGGCCATCTTGGCGGGCTTGAGAAAGACGCCGGTGCCGATGATCGAGCCGACGACGAGTGCCGTCGCGCGCACCGGGCCGAGCACACGCGGCAGCTCCCAGAGCGTGTTGGTCCCGGACTGGGCGGGTGGGCTGGACGGTGGAGGCGTGGCGCTCACCCCGTCGGTCTACGTCGGATTGGATCATGCCGCAACGCAACGCGGCGAGCGAAGCGCCCGGTACGGCCCTGATCCTTGACAGCGCAACTCCGTTTGTTGTTCTTCACCTCCCGGGTCCGTCAGGCTCAATGCGGGTAGAGGTCTTCATGCGTCGTTCTTCTGTGGCCATTGTCGTTGGCCTGCTGTGTCCCATCGGGGCGTGTTCGACGGAGGTCGTGGACGCGCCTGCCGGTGGGCTCGCGGTGAACGTCGCGCCGCTGGCGCTGGAAGACGTCGAGGACGCCTGCTACTCGCTCGAGGTGCGCAACGAAGCGGGCGCGACGGTCTGGTCGAAGTCTTCGATCTGCGCGGACCGCTACGGCGACACGAAGACCGACATCACCTATATCGGCACGTGTGACGCGTCCGACCCGAACAGCGACGGCATCGCCGAGGCGACCGTCGTCCTGACGATCGACGGTCTCTACGGCGCGGGTGGACAGAGCGATCCGCTCGACCAGTATCGCAACCCGTGCGCTGCCCCCTACAACCCCAATGGGTGTATCCTCGAGACGACGTGTCGCGAGAATGCCGACACACCGGTGCAGTTCAATCTCACCATCATGCGCGACGCCAACCAGGGATTCTTCGACGTCGCCGTGAACTTCGACGACGTGTTCTGCTCGGCCAAGGTCGATTGCCAGGACAACAACGGCGGCGCTCTGCGACTGGTCCACGACCCGGTGAGCGGCGAACGGGTGCCCTCGGTCGTGTGGGCGCTCGCCTGCACAGATGGCGACCCTGCCGGCGCCGTCGAGACATCGAGCCACATCTACATGTCCGACCTCGTCCTCACCTGCGGCGCGACGAGTTGGACCATTCGCCCCTCCGACGGGCCTGGCAATCTGTTCCCGAATCAGGTCACACCTCCGGTAGACCGTCCGTTCGTCCAGGCGATGGTGTTCGAGGGCGCAGAGCTCATCACGAACAACGGGGTCGACGCGGACAAGCTCTATTGGAACGTCGCGCTCGGTCTGAATGCCGGATTCTTTGTGGCTTCCACGCCGGCCTGCACCCTGTCGGTGCGTGCCGCGGCTTCGCATGGACCGCTCACCAACGGCAGCACCCCGCAGGGATTCTATCCGTTCGTGGACGTCTCGGTGGTGCTGAATCAAGGGGCGGATATCACCTGCAGCAAGCATCCGCTCGACGGCGCCGCACCTGGCAATGGCGTGCGTACGGCATATACTGGCAATGGCATCGAGGCCGTCACTTTCAACAACGTGGCGACCCGAATCGGCGGTGGAATCTCGACGTCAGCGCTCACCGTCGTATGCGCGCCGGGTTTTGCTGGCACACCATGCGAGCCGCTGTGTACGCCGGGGTGCGCGACCGGGGCCTGCACCACACCCAACACGTGTGACTGTGACGACGGTTTCGGCGGCCCGACCTGCGAGGACCCCATCTTTGATGGAGGCCCGGACGTGGGCCCCGAGCTGTCCCTGCAGTACGCGGTCGCTGGCGGCCAGGGGTTCTACAACTACTACTCGTTGGGACTGCCCGCCGCCCAGAGCGACGCCGATTGCCGCGCCTACGCTGGCTCCGTGACGGTGTTCCGGGTCCTCGACGGAGCGGGCGTGGTCGACGAATCCGTCGACACGACCCGGGGTGATCACGGCTTCCATTGGAACGGCGGCAACAACTGCCGGGTCTACAGCACCGGCGCGACGCAGCCGACCGGCGAGCCACGCGCGCAGGTCCGAATCGTTCTCGGCGCCGGTGGCGGTGCAATCGAGTGCGGGGACCTCGAGTACAATGCCAATGGGACATGCACGCCGTGCACCGCGCTCGACCCGCTCTCGGTCACTTGTAATGCCGCGGGCGCCTCGTCGTGTATGGACGGCGCGTACCTCGATGGGAGCGTCTGTACGCTCTGCAGCGACACGTTTCCGAACGCCTCACTGTGCACGAGGAACATGGCCACCGCCTGTGAGCCGGGCTACAACTACGTTTCGACCCACTGCTATGCGGACATCCCGGAGCCCGACTCCAACGTCGAGCTCGAGATCCAATACCTGCAGAACGAGGGCGACTCGATCTTCGTCAACTACCTGACCCGCTCCCTCGCGATGGATGGTCAGGCCTGCTTTGAAGCCCATGCGGCTGACAGCATCCTCGAGATTCGCCCCGGCGGCGTCCTGACCATCGACCGGACCCAGGGCTATGAAGGCTTCTCGTCGAATGGCCATGGCAATTGCCGCGTGTATTTGACGGGCGTGCCCTTCTCTACCGGTGTTCCGGACGCGAGGCTGTACTTCCTCTCGAACTGACGTCGCTATGCGTTTCCCGCACCACATGGGGATGGAAACGCATGCGACGTGATCGGATCGCTCGGCCCCTCTCCGGCCTCCGCCGTGGCCTCTGGGCCGACGTCTGGATGGGCCACAGGCCCGACGCCCCCGGCTACGGCGCTCCGAGGACCCTCGCAGACGTTTCCACCTGACTTCTTGGACCGAGATGTTTGGTCGGTGACAGCGCCCCCGAGCGCGAGGCTGCCCTCGTAGACGAGCTCGCGGCTGACCGCGACCGCTGTCGCTCAGCCTTCCTCCGGGCGCGCCAGAGCACGCATCCCCGCGACGGCCCGGCCATAGAGTCCGCCGAACCTCGCGCAGTTGGAGCACCCGCTCAGGTGTGCCTCGACCTTGGCGACGTCCGCCGATTCGAGCGCGCCTTCGAGGTAATCGGGCAGCCGCTCGAGCACGTCGACACAGCGCAGGCCACCGACCTCGCGCTGCAGGTCTATCTGGAGGTCATGACTCATGACAGTCCTCCCGGGTCAGGGCCGCGATGAGCTCGAGCCGCGCCCGATGCAGCCGACTCTTGAGCGCCGCGAGCGTGAGGCCCACCGCCACCGCGGCCTCGGCGAGCGGGAGCTCTTCGACATCGATGAGGACGAGCACCTCGCGGGCCTCGGGCCCGAGCTTCGAGAAGCCACGCTCGAGGCATTGCCGGCTCGCGAGCGCCGCCTCCGCGCGGGCCCCGAGCTCCGGGCTTCCCCAGCCGGCTTCGAGGCCGAGGGTCGCGATGGGCACCTCGGCCCGGCCGCGTGTATCGTGTTGCCACCGCCGGATGAGCGCGTGGCGAGCCGCGACGAGCAACCAGGCCCTGAGAGAGCCGCTGGGACGCGACTCGGGCGGGTGTGTCCACAGCGACAAGAAGGCCTCCTGCACCGCGTCCTCGGCGAGCGCTGCGTCACCAGCCATCCGCCGCATCGCGAGCATGAGCCTGGCGCGATGGCGCAGATCGACCTCGCCGAGCGCCGCCTGGTCGCGCCGATGGATGCGTTCGAGCAGCCTCAGCTCGTTGTCCCTGTCCCCTTCATCTTGCACGTCGACACCCCGAGGAGCGTGTAGACCGGGCAGCTCCCGAGTAGCCCCGTCATGAGCGGCACGATACCGACTAAGCCCCACAGTGTCTTGGGTCCAACGAACACGAGGGTGATGAGGACAAGCCCGATGATGACACGTGCGACGCGCTCCATGGGGTGTTCGTTCTTCGGTAGGATCTTGTCGAGCATGAGCATTCTCCTGGGGTTGGGCGGGCACGGCGCCCACCACGCACCGAGGAGTCGAGCGCACGGTCCGAGGATTCATTTTTTAGTGTGAATCGCGCCGGCGGTTCCGTGGGTTGGTCGGGCTCCCCCTGTTCGACGCCCCCTTCTTGTTCTTCCCGACCACCTCACTCGATATCTCGAAAGTCGAGCATCTCGAGCATCGAAACACTTCACCGGATTGCGGTGCCTCGCGCCCGGAGCCCAAGCCGTCAGGGCACACGAATCGGAAACCTCCGCGCGTTGCATAAACGGGCGGGCGGTGCCACGATACGGTCATGCACTACGGCGTCGTCACCACGCTCACCGCCCTGATTCTGCTCTGCGCCTGCGGCGACGAGGCCGCCTCGGGCGTCGACTCCGCAGACACCTCATCGTCCGACCTCGGCGGCGACGGCGACACGCCGGGCCCCGACAGCACCGACACCATCGAGCCTGACGGCGCCGATTCGGCAGCGCCCGACGCCACATCTCCGAGCGACAGCACCGACACGGCGGGGCCCGACGCGCCCGACCCGACCTGCGTCGACGACTGCGTCGCCCTGGCCGGTGACTGCCGCTATGGCGTCTGCGCCAAAGGCGTCTGTGTGTTCTCGCCGCGCGCCGGAACCTGCGACGACGGCGACCTCTGCACCGTCGCCGACGCGTGCTCCAGCGGCGTGTGCACGGGCACCCCGAAAGCGTGCGCCTCGACCGGCTCATGCGACAGCGCTGGCACCTGCGACGCCCAGACGGGTGAATGTGTCTTCGACTCGAACGCCTCGGCCCTCTTCATGTCCGCCTGGGATCTCTGGGCCCAGGCCCTGCCCGACGCGACACTCACCTTACGCGACGCCGCCGGCAACGTGCTCGCCACGGGCCCATCCATCGAGCTGCCGCTCTGCGCTCCGGTCACCCTCGACGTCACCGCCACGGCACCTCTCCACCACATCGCGAGCGTGCGCTTCACCTGGAATGGCACGACCGGGTCCACCTCCTCCATCCCATCGCCCGACCACGCGCACGTCCTGCGTTCGACCGAGGACGGCCTGACCCTCGACCTCGGGCTCGCCCACGACTGGTTTGCTGCCGCCGGCGCGCCCGCCCGCTACGGCAATCGGGTCGAGCTGCTCATGAACGGCGAGGACGCCTGGAAGCGCCTTTACGGCGACCTGCAGGCCGCCCAGTCGCTCGTCACCGGCTCGACCTGGTGGTGGACGAGCGAGCTCGAGATCATCCGCAACCGCGCCACCGACACCAACCTCACCCCGACCCAACGCTGGGCCAACACCATCATGGGCGCACTCGAGCGCCGCACCGACCTCGACAAGAAGGTCATCGTCGGCCAGTTCATCGGCCAGGATGGTCTCTTCTCGGGGCTCACCGTCGACGACGAGCTCGAAGAGAAGGGCGAGGTCGGAAACGACCGCTTCGACTACATGGGCCAGGCCAACCCGGCCGCCGGCGTCTTCACAGTCACCTTGCCATCCGTCGACTTCGCGGCACGCCTCACGGCCTTTGGCGCCTCGACGCTGGCCGCCACGCCCGCCGCCCCCTTCCTGCCGCCCATCGCCGTCGACACCACCGAGCTGCCGTTGGGCCTGTCGGTCTTCGACCTCCCCATCGCGAGCTGGCACCAGAAGTTCTGGACCTTCGACCAGCGCATCGCCTTCATCGGCGGCATGAACGCCAAGACAAGCGACTGGGACACCAACGCCCACAAGGTCTTCGAGCCGCTGCGTATGGAGTTCGACGCGTCCGCGTCCAAACGCAGCGACGTGGCCAACCGCGAAAAGCAGTCCGACCACGTCCCGCGCAAGGACTACATGGTCCGCATCGACGGTCCCACCGCCGCCGACGCGGTCGACATCTTCCACCGCCGCTGGGAGCACCTGCGCCAGACCGGTGTCGAATATGCCAACAATGCCACGGCATTCAGTCGCGCCGAGGTCCCCGCACCCCACCGCGACGGCATCCAGGCACAGGTGCTCGCGACGATGCCCGCCCCGTTCTCCGACTACAGCATCCTCGAGTCGATGCTGCGCGCCATCTCGCGCGCCGAGAGCTTTATCCTCATCGAAGACCAGTACTTCCGGGCCCCCATCCTGTACGACGCCATCATCACGCGTATGGGCGCCGAGCCGGACCTCGTCCTCATCGTCGTCACCAACACGGCCAGCGAGTGGACCGACCCGGGCTGTTGGCAGACGGCCATCGCGTATGACCGCTTCAAGCGCCTCTTCCCAGGTCGCTTCCGGATCTACCAGACCCGCACCTATGACGTGGTGCGCACCGACTGCACCTTCTGCTTTGACGAGACCGAGGCCCACTTCGTGAACATCGCGCTGCACAGCAAGCTCGTCATCATCGACGACCGCTTCCTGCAGGCGGGCTCCTGCAACTCCAACAACCGCGGCCTCCTATACGAGGGTGAGCTCGCGGTTGCGGTCCACGACCCCCTCTTCGTGAGCCGGTCGCGTGAACGGATCCTGGAACACCTCATCGGTGTCCCCGGCAGCGGCGCCATGGTGCCGAGTCAAATGATCTCGAAGCTCGACGCGGCCGCCGCCGTCAACCAGACGGCCTACGACAACTGGGATGAAGAGGGCTTCGACCTCGACCTCGATGGTGACCCGGTCCCGAACGGCCACACACCTAAAGGTTTCCTCTACCCACTCGTCTTCGATGACCCCGACGAGTGCCTCTTCGAGGACGTCGGACCCGACGTCATGTGACACCCTCCGGCGGCCACCCACGCAGCTCACGCAGCCTCGCCACCAGGCCAGGCGGGTTGAACTCCCAGTGCCACGGCTCTGGCATATACGGGTAGAATCCGAACCGCGCGGCGTTCGTGGCCAGCCAACGGTATGCCGCCGTTTTCTTCGCAGCCGCCACGCCGTCTGCCTTTGCCAACACGTACAGCCCCAGGTCGAGCGCCAACCCGGTGTGATGCGCGCTCTGGCCGGGCTTGGCCGTCCACTTCAGCTGCTGCCGCTCGAGGTCACGCAAGGGCAGGGGAGGCAGTCCTTCCACCGCCCGCCGCGCCCGGCGCTCCTCCAAGCGATAAGCCCACACCTGTGCCTGCAGCTCGACCGACCGATAGGCCGAATGGATAGCCAGATGCGCCGCCTCACACCCGGCCGCGACACCTGCCTCGAACAACGCCACCCACGCCTCGTACGCCCAGCGATGAGGCCTCGCCGCACACCCATGGGCCGCCACCAGCTCACCGTCGGGCGCCTCACCGAAGACCGCCGTCCGCACCCGCCGCTGCCGCAACGCAAAGGGCCCCCGCGCCGCCCCGTCGTGGACCTGCGCCTCGCGAAGCGTTCCAACCAAGCCGTTACCCATCTGCCCCTCGACCGTGCGACGCATCATGCTCGTCGTCGGAGGTGACGCGAGCGGCTCTCCCGGCTAGGCTACACCGATGGACGCCACACCGACACCTCGACCGCCGACGCTACCCTGGGACGGCGGCTGCCGCTGCGACCGCCTCAGGTTCCAACTCATCGCACCGCCTATCATGACGTTCGCCTGCCATTGTCGCGGCTGCCAACGTATGAGTGCGAGCGCCTTCTCACTCACTCTGCTCATCCCCGAGCCGGCCCTCGTCATCACCAAAGGCGAGCCGGTCGTCGGCGGCCTGCACGGCGACGACCTCCACCACATGTTCTGCGGCCACTGCATGACCTGGGTCTTCACCCGCCCCGTCGGCTTTGGCTTCGTCAACGTGCGCCCGACCATGCTCGACGACGCGCGCTGGTTCGCCGTGTTCGCCGAGACCTGCACGACCCACAAGCTTCCGTGGGCCACCACGGGCGCCGTCCACTCCTTCGAGGAGTTCCCAGCACCCGAGGCCTATGGCTCGCTCATGGCCGAGTACAACCTCTGGGCGACACCGCGTGGCATTCCCGTCGCCTCGCAAGACGACGCGACCTGACGTCCCACGGGCGGACGCCCACCACAAAGTATGGAAACGCCCGTGGGACGTCGCCGTATCGGTCGCCTGCTACGGCCCGCTCCGCCGCGGGCCTGCGGCAGGCGACCGGGCGAGCAGACGTTTGCACCTGACGTCGCTATGCGTTTCCCGCACCACATGGGGATGGAAACGCATGCGACGTGATCGGATCGCTCGGGCCCTCTCCGCCCTCCGCCGTGTCCTCTGGGCCGCGTCCAGATAGGGGGGAGGCCCGACGGACCCGGCTACGGCGCTCCGAGGACCCTCGCAGACGTTTGCACCTGACGTCTCGATGCCTCAAGCGTCGGGGAAGAGTGCCTTGGTATTCTTCAGGCAGTCTTCCTTCGCTTTGCCGGCGAGCGGCCCGGTCGTGAAGGTGTCCACGATCTGGTGGCAGGCCTCGACGAACTTCGGTCCGAGGGCTTTGAAGCGCGGGTTGTTTTTGTCGAACTTGCTGACCGCGACTGCGATGTTCCACGCACGAATGCGGGACTGGTCACCCATCTGGGCCTTCTTCTCGAGCAGGCTGTCGATGGCGGCGACCCAGTCACCGTCGCCGATGTAGTGGAGCCACTTGCGGTCCATGCCGATGGTGCCTTCCTTGACGGTGATCTGCTCGGGCGGCTTGGTCGTCTCGAAGCCCCAACGCGGACAGACCTTCACGAAGTCGTGTCCGCTCATCATGTTGCTCGTGCCCTTGCCGCCGATGCCGTAGACGATTTCTTCTTCCACGATGGCTGCCGAACCGAGGACGTTGACGTACTCTTGGCAGCCCTCCTTTCGTTTGTCGCCGGTGGCGAACTTGACCTTCTTCTTGCCCATCGAGGTGCCGTCGGCGGTCTTGAACTCGATCGTGTGCGAGCCCTCGAAGTCCGCACCGACACGCCCCTTCGAGGGGACCTCGATGACGGTCGTCTTGCCGTCCTCGCTGGTCACTTCGGCCTTCACGGCGAAGTCGAAGCCGTTGGCAAACTGTGTGTATTCGGTTCCGGCGCCGCCGCCGCCGCAAGCGACGAGACCAGAGCCCATGGCCACCAGGGCCGAAGCGTTGAAAAGTCGAAGGAAGCTGATGGCTTTCGTCATGGGATATCTCCGTCGAGAGTTGGCGTGGAACGCGGCCCTAACACACTCTCGACCAGAAACCCACGGCTCATCGGCCGCGCCTCTGGGTGCATGTGTTACGCCGCAATCGCGCACCTCGGCAAAAGACCCGGTCTGGCCCCCGAGTAAACCGACGCACCCCGGGTGGATTGTGGTACCGAAAGCCACGGGCCGTCTGCCGAAACACGCCAAGCGGACTGCCAGAACAGGGAGCCATCGACGTGCAAGACGCGGAAACGGACCAGCCAGCACCCGGACCTTCAGAGCCGACACAGCCCGCAGAGCGCACCGCGACGTTCTTCGAACGGCTTGGGTCCGCACCCGTCACGACCCTCCTCTTTGTGGCTTGCATCGTCGTCTTCGTCATCGTCGAGACGAACGGCTCGACCATGCGTGCGAAGACCTTGCTCGAGTTCGGCGCGAACTGGCGCGGCAAGGTCTGGCATGGCGAGTGGTGGCGGCTCTTCACGTCGATGTTCCTCCATGTCGGCATCGTGCACCTGGTGTGGAACCTGTGGGCCGGCTTCAGCTGGTCCGCCCCACTCGAGCGCCAGCTCGGCCCCCTGCGCTTCACCGTCTTGTACGTGCTCAGCGGCGTGGCTGGCTCTGCGGCGAGTGTCATGGGCAACAACGCGGTGAGCGCGGGCGCTTCGGGCGCGCTGTTCGGTGTGATCGGCGGGAGTCTGGTGCTGATGCGCCTGCGCCTCGGGAGCTGGAAGGCTGTGGTGACCGAGCCCTCGGAGCGCATCAACCACGTCCTGATCGCCTTGTGGCTCGTCTTCGGACCGTTCCTCGGCTTCGATGGCTTCGCGCATGTGGGCGGCATGGTGGCCGGCATGGTGTTGACCTGGGGCCTCGTGTCTAGGCAGCGGGCGCAACTGGCCATGGCGCTTGTGGCGGTGGCCGCGCTCGTCGGGGCGTCGCTGCAGCCGATCCCCGGGCTCCATGCGAAGTGGGTCGATCGGGATGCGGTGGGTGAGGCCTGGCAAACAAGGCGTTGGGGCGACGTCGTGACGCTCACCGACGACCACATTCTGGACGAAGACCTGAAGCCGTACCGCGCTCAAGCGTTGATCGAGCTCGGCCGCCTCGCTGAGGCCGAGCCGCTGATTCCGCTCGAGGCCCAAGATCCTGGCGACGCCCTGTGGGTGGCGAGCATGCACGACACGACAGGCCATCCCGAGCGCGCGATTCACACGCTCGAGGCCGCTTCGAGCCAAGCGCCAGTCGACACTTCGCTGCAGGCCGTACTGATCTTCGCACTCGAGGCCACCGGCAAGCCCGAACACCTCGAGCAAGCCCAACGGCTGGGCGACCTGCTGGCGTTCCAGTCGCCGACCTCAGCTGAGGGCCTCGGCTTTCGCGCCCGGCAATTGATACGCGAAGGCAAGCTCGAAGCCGCGCTCGAACCGATGACCCGTGCGGCCAAAGACCGCCCCGACCTGTTCAGCAGCGAGCTGGCAACGCTCGTCAGCGAGCTCGACCGGCGCCGGTAGGCTAGGGACTAATCGGATTTGATGACCATATAGATGTCGACCTCTTTCCCGTCTCTTCGCCCCGAGCGACCGAATCGATGAGGTCCATGCTGAGCGCGGAAACAGGCTCTCCAGGGGTCGGGCTCCGCGCTGGTGGCCGAGACACACCAGGCGTCGCTCTCCTGGTCCCACATCGCCGCGGCTTCTGCCCCGGCCACGCCGTTCGCGGTCGCTTCGAGCGACAGCCCGACCAGACCGCCCTCCACCTGCCAGAGGCGCCGACCATCGGTCTCCCAGATGCCATCGGGCCTCGGGTCGAGGTCGTACCCACGGTGGAATTCCTGGCAGACCACCTTCGACCGTAGCCGCGCTTCGGGTAACAATTCTACCTTCTCGACCTCACAGTTGATCGACTCCCTCGAGGTGGATTGTGTCGAGGTCGCGGTGACTCGGCCGTGTTCATCGACCTTGTGCGACTTGATGGCCTCCCAGGTCCACCAGGACGTCTTATGCCCCTGCTCGAAGAGCCGCGCCCACAGCGGCGGCAATTCGGGGATGGTGCGCACAACCGCGTCCACCATGACCGGCGCCGGCTTCGGTTCGTCTCGCGAACATCCCATCAGACACACGGCGAGCGAAACGAGGAGTGTGAGATGACCAATCATCTTGTGGCTCTATCCTTACTCGACGGGGCTCTACATCGCTGCGTTCATGAGGGTCAAGGTCGAGCAACGCATTGACATCGACGTCATCCGGTCGCTAGCTGGGGGGGCCCCGCGCGATGCCCCTGCCTTCGCGCCACAACCGGAATCGTGTGCAACGACCCCCAACAGCCCCGCTCGAGCTGACGCCGCTATACGGTCGCGAGTCGGACGTCGCCCACATCTGCGCACAGCTCGAGGGTCGCGTGCGCCTTCTCACCCTGACCGGCACGGCGGGCTCGGGCAAGACACGCCTGGCACGTGAGGTCTCGAGGTTGATGCACACCCATGGAGCCTGGGCGGGTGGCTCACACTTCTCCGACCTGCGCGCGTCGTCTTCGTCGGATGACGTCGTCACCCACGTCGCCGCGGCCCTCGGTGTGCCGCTCGGCGATGAGCTCTCGGCGCCGCAGACGGCCGAGGTGCTGCGACGTCACCTCGCCTCGGCCGGGCGCTTGTTGCTCGTGCTCGACAACGCGGAGCACCTGCTCACCGATGTCAGGGCGCTGGTCGACCTGTGGCTCGAGAGCGCCCCGGACCTGGTCGTCCTCGTCACCTCACGTGAGGCGCTCGGCCACCCGGCGGAAACAAGCCACCTGGTCGGACCGCTGAGCCTGCCGTCGCACCTCGACGACGCGCTCACGACCCCGGCCGTGCAGCTGTTTTTGCGTTGTGCCGCCAACCTGGCGGTGCAGGTGCCCACCACGGAGCCCGAGCTGCAAGACCTCGTGGCGCTCGTCACGCGGCTCGACGGCAACCCGCTCGCTATCGAGCTGGCCGCGGCGCGCACCCCGCTGTTGAGCGCCAAGGCGATCCTGTCCAGGATGGAGCGGCGCTTCGATGTGCTGAGCCAGAGCACGCCGCGGCGCGTGAGCCTGTGGGACGCCATCAACGCCTCGTGGGAGTCGCTCACCCGACCCGAGCAACGCGCGCTCATGCAGTTGGCACTCTTTCGTGGGGGCGCCAGCGTCGAGCCGTTCGAGGCGCTCATCCACGCCGATAGCCGCTACGAAGGTGTGCCGGGCCTGGACCTCCTGGGTGGCCTCCTACGAAAGTCGCTGGCCACCAGCACATCGTCGCCGACTTTGCCGACCGAGCGCCGGGTCGACCTCTACGAGAGTATCCGCGCGTTTGCACTCGAGCGCCTCGCGGAGTCGCCCGAGCTGCAGGCCGAGCTCACCGGGCGTTATGTCGACTGGTGCTTGTCGACGTTGTCGCGACACGCCCAACATCAGGTCGGCGCGAACGCGCACCAGATGCACCTCGAGCTCGCGAGCGAGCTCACGAACCTGTTAGCCGGGCTCGCATTGGCGACCACGAGTGACGCGCCGCCACCTTGGCGGAAGGCCGCCGCCGAGGCCCTCGTCGCAGGCCGTCGATTGATGCACGGCCTGGTCCCGCTCGACCGGATGGAGCGCCTCGTCGCGTCTGCCACACGTGCCGAAGGCCTGTTGGCGCCCGAGACACGGATTCGTCTGAGCGCCGTCCACGCCAACTATCTGGCAACCCTGAACGACCCGGAATCGGCCCGGGCGACGCTCGAGACCGCCGTCGCATGGGGCGTCGCTTCTGGTGATCCGGACCTCGAAGGCCTGGCCCTCAAAGGCTTCAGCAGCGTCGCTACCTACCTCGCGGCCGACACCATCATCGCCCGGCTGGAGCGCGCGCTCGCCCTGCTCGAAGCTCCCCGATGGCGCTCGGATACAGGCTACGCGAAGGCCGCTCTTGGGCTCGTGTACGCTCGCAAACGTGAGTTCGAACGCGGCGACGCGCTCTTCGCCGAGGCAGCATCCGAGCTCTCGGCCCCGGCCGACGCGATGGCGCTGGGTTGGACCCTCAACAACTGGGGCTCGACATTTGCGCTGCGCGGGATGTGGGACCGCGCCCGCGAGGTCCTGCCGCGCTCGCTTCAGATCGCTCGCCACACCAACCTGCGCCTACTCGAAGCCGCGACGCTCTGTGGACTCGGTGAGTGCGAGCTGATGGTCGGCAACCGGCCAGCCGCACGAACGCTCTTTGCCGACGCGCTCGTCATCGCGCGCGCCGCCGGGTATCGCCGACATGGCTCGGTGGCGGCGGGCTATCTGGCCGCCATCGCTCACTTCGACGGCGACCCGGCGACGGCCGTCGTTCGTTACGACGAAGCGCTCTCGATGCTCGGCAGCGAGTGGGATGCGCGCCTGGCGCACGGCCTCATCGTGTCGGCGCGCGCGCTCGCCCTGGCGCGGCTCGGTCAAAGCGAGGCCGCCGACATCGGGTTCATGGAGGCCCACGCGGTGCTCGAGCGGGCCGGCGACGAAGCCCTCCTCGCGGCGCATCGGGTCCATCGCGTCGCGGCCGAGGTCGCTCTGGGCCGTCGTTCACACGAGGGTGCTCTCGACGAGGCGAAGTTGATCGCCAAGGTCGCCGCGTCACAGACCTCGGCTCTGCGCCTGAGCCATGTCCAATACGCCATTTCGTTGCTCGAGCTGATCGTGGCGGCTCGCCACCGGACAGAGCCCGTGGGGCATGTGTCGATTGGTCCCGACACGAGCTTCATAACGCTGGGCGACACCAGCCTCGACCTGCGCCGCAGCCCCAAGACCCGTAGGCTTGTGGCGTTGCTGGTCGAGCGGCGTACGTCGTACCCCGGCCTCAGCGTCACCGTGCACGACCTCTTCGATGCGGCCTGGCCCGACGACCGCACGCCCGAGCCCCACCGCTCGAACCGGGTCTACGTGGCGCTCACGCGCCTTCGAAACGCCGGCTTTGGCGAGCTCATCTTGCACGACGGCGACGGCTACCTGCTCGACCCGCGGGTCACCATCGTAGGCGCGGAGCCCGCCTAGAACGCACTGTCATTGTTCGTGAGCGCCCGCGCCATCTCTACGAACAGCCTGAAGGCTGCCGAAGGGTTCTTGCGACCTGGATAATACAAAGCCAACGGCGCAAGCGGTGGTGTCCAGCTCGCCAAGACACGCACGAGACGGCCAGCTTTGATGTCGTCGCGCACGTCTGACTCCATGAAGAATCCGAGACCGAGATGCTCGAGGACCGCGATGCGTGTAAGGCTTGCCTCGTCGAGTGTCATCCGGCCCGTGACATCGATGCGTGCTGGCTTGCCGTCCTTCTCGAACTCCCAAGGCCACACGGATCCATCCGGCAAGCGAACGCGGATGCACGAATGCTCGAGCAAGTCCGTGGGCACACGAGGTCGACCGTGCGCCTCGAGGTATTTCGGCGAGGCGACTACCGCGTATCTTCGAGGCCGCCCCAGGGTCACGGCGATCATATCGCTTGGTACGAGATCGGCGCGACGGATGCCGAAGTCGAACCCGTCCGCGACGACATCCGCGAGCTTGCCGTCGGTGACCAGGTCGATGTGCACCTGCGGATGCGCGCGCAGAAAATTCACGATGAGTGAGGCCATGACCTCGCGGGCTCCGGTCGCAAATGCGTTGATGCGCAGCACACCGGAAGGCGTGTCTTGCTGCGAGCGAGCACCGTCCATGGCGTCTCGAATGTCTCGCAGGGCGGGACCCACCTCGTCCACGAAGTTCCGGCCCGCATCCGTGAGCGACACGCTGCGCGTCGTGCGATTGAAGAGGCGCACGCCGAGATGACGCTCGAGATTGCCGATGGTGGTACTGACGGCGGTCGTCGACATGCCGAGCTCGAGGGCGGCGCCGCGAAACGACTTCTTGCGTGCGATGGCCAGCACCGCCTCGAGAGCTACCAGACTATCACCGCGCATTGTCACCGCGCATTGTTCCGCCAATCGTGATGCATCGTCCCGAATTATCCCAATTGTCGAAACACGCGTCCACTCCTATTGCTTGGGAGCACACCAACGGAGGTTGCACCTATGACCATGAAGCTACCGACCGCAATCGCGGGATACTTCGCTGCAGACCGTGACCGCGACGCCGCGGCCATGTCTCGGCACTTCACCGAGCACGCCATCGTCCACGACGAAGGCACGCTCCACACCGGGCGCGAGGCCATCCAAACGTGGATGAGCCAGTCGTGGAAGAAATACAGCGCCACGACGGAGCCCTTCGCCATCGCGGAACAAGGTCTCACGACGGTGGTGACGAGCCACGTCGAGGGCAACTTCCCAGGCAGCCCGATCGATCTGCGTTTTCACTTCGTGCTCGAGGATGACTTGATCACCAAGCTGGAGGTCACACCGTGAGCGCCCAACCGTTCGTCACGCTGGCAAACAAGAGGGCCCTCATCACGTCTGGCACACGCGGCGCGGGCGCTGCTGCGGTGGCCCTGTTCCGGGAGCTGGGTGCCAGGGTGCTGACCACGGCGCGCACGAAGCCCGCTGACGTTGATGGCGTTGCCTTCGTCGCGGCCGATCTCACCACCCCACAAGGCTGTCGCACGCTAGCCGATGCCGTCCGCGAACGTCTGGGCGGGGTCGACATCATCGTCCACATGCTCGGCGGTTCGTCCGCACCCACGGGAGGCTTCACGGCACTCGGCGAGGAGGAGTGGGCTAACGAGCTCGACCTCAACCTGATGCCGGCGGTGCGGCTGGATCGAGAGCTCGTCCCCGACATGGTCACACGCGGTAGCGGCGTCGTCATCCACGTGACGTCGATTCAACACGAGCTGCCGTTGCCCGCGTCGACGACAGCCTACGCGGCCGCGAAAGCAGCGCTCTCCACCTACAGCAAGAGCCTGTCGAAGGAAGTGTCTCCACGCGGCGTGCGTGTCGTGCGCGTCTCGCCGGGCTGGATCGAAACGGAGGCCGTCAAAGAGTTCGCGACGCGACTCGGCGAGGGCAAGGGCATCGAGGAGGGCAAACGGAGGATCATGGCCGCACTCGGTGGCATCCCGCTCGGTCGGCCCTCGAAGCCCGAGGAGGTCGCGAATCTCATCGCTTTCCTCGCCTCCGAGCGCGCGGCCAGCATCACCGGCAGCGAGTACGTGATCGACGGCGGTACCGTGCCGACCGCCTGACGGCGTCGAGCGGATGGACCTCGAGCAGCGCTGGCACCTCGCGGCGTTGGCGCAGTTCGAGCTCATCTTGCACGACGGTGGCGGCTACCTGCTCGACCCGCGGGTCGCCATCGTCGACGCGGAGCCCGCCTATAACTCACTTGATGAGCGTGACCGTGGCCTCGTTCTCGTACGCATCGCAGCGGACAAAGACATCGAGGGTGCCTTCGCCACGAACGAAGTATTCGTCCTGAGGCGGATACAAGAATCGCCAGCCACGACGACGCAACGCGTTGGACCAGTGGTCTTGTAGCCTGCGCTCCCAGGTCGGACACGGGTCTTCCCCTGGACGCCTGGGCCCGAGGAGCTCGCCGCGATAGGTGACCACGAGCTGCGCTACCCGCTCTGCGGTGCCCTGCGTCGCCACGACGATGATCCCGGCCTCGCCCGCCAGCGAAGCCCAATCCTCGCCACTCCAGGTGGGGCCGAGCGCGGACCGCGGCAGGATCGGACGCACCGCTATAGACACCCTTCGGCAAAACCCGGTTTCGTCCACCAGGGTGACCACGAGCTGTCGTTCGGCCGACCGAAAGACGCTCGAGAGGCGGGTCCGGTGCGGCTCGCGGGAGAGGCCCCAGAGGCGGGTCTGGTCCGACCCAGGCGTCAGGTGTGGTCCGCTCAAAACACGCCAGCCTCGGCCCTTCAAGGCCTCGGCATAATGCGTGTGTATCTCGAGGAGCTCGTCTGGAATCGACCGCGTGCTGTGGCCGCACCTCGTGACACTCTCGAGCTCTTGCGCGGCGTCCGCCGTGTGCGCCGAGACCACGCTCGGGACACCTATCAGCGGCAAGCCCTGGTCGGTCCAGCGCTCAGGCTTCGGGGCCTCTGCGGTGACCCGGTGCAAGTTGACCTCAACCGCACCGAGCCCCCGCCAGACGTCCAGCGCGACGGTGCCCTCGGGGCCCGAGAAGCGTCGTGGCTCACCCTTGACGTCGGGCTTCACGTCGGGGGTCCATCCGCGTTCCACCAGCGCGCGTGACCACTGCAGCTCGACAGCCTGCACGGTCGTCGTCGAGGGATACGAGACGTAAAGCACTTCGCGCCCGTGGTGATTCTCTTCCACCTCGATGCGCCGCAGCTCCGGGGGGAGGGCGACAGCGGCGGACGCGACAGGCTCGGCGGCAGCCATGTGTCCCACGATTCGACGCGCGTGACCTCGTCGACGGATAGGCGGACGACACCCTTGGTGCTCTGCGCCGACAGGACGAGCACGTAGGGGCGGTCGCTGTGCGTCAGCCAGACCTGGGCGTCGGCCCCGCGCACCCCTTGTGAGGCCACCTCCCAACCGTGGCACCCCCGGGACCGTGGTCCAGGTCCGCAGCAGACGCGCCATCGCAACGCCGCGATAGTCCACCAGCAGCCAGTCGTAGGCGTCCCTGACGATGACACCCGGGTGGATTGGAAAGGTGATGTCGTCGCGCACGGATCGTCCATCGCGCAGACTGAACTCCTCGGGCTGGTCGGCGCCGCCACCCATGGCGTCAACGCAACCGGTCTTCTGGGCCGAGCCGACCGGGGTGGGAGATTGAGCGCGGACTTCGGTCGAAATCAGGACGAAGACCATCGCCGCAAGGCCGGCGAACAAGGCCCACGCCCAAGTCGATCGGACCGATCGGATACAAGGGGACGCTGAGGTAGCGCGCATTCTTATCTCGACCTTCAAGACATCCCCCGTCCTGCATCTACTTCGGCGTATTGATACACGGAAACTGCGTCGGTGATTGGAGGCCGCCGCCGTAGCGGAGCGGACCGCCCCCGGCATCCCTTTGGAACGCTCCCAGGAAGATGCTGCATACCTTGGCCGAGGTCGCCGCCTTCGAGCGCACGATGATGGCGGCGTTGATCTGGCGAGCGACCACGAGACCGCTGAGCTCATTGCGGATCGGCAACCAATCCGGCGACGCGACCCAGGCGCCCAGGAACTCCTCGTTGTCCCATTTGGGCAGCTGCTTCATGACCTCTACGATCTCACGCGCGAGGGTCTTGTTCTCCTTGTGGGGCGAGTCCCCGAGCGTCGGCCCGTACTTCTTGAGGTAGGCGTCGACTGCTCCAGGAGCGACCTTCACGGCGAGGGTGCCCTCGGCGGCGACTGGGTCGTTCTGGCCTGCGCCACCGCAGTCCAAGGTCAGTGCCAACCGGACGGAGTTGAGGCCCTCGCGGAGCTTCGGGACGACAGTGCCATTGAATTTGCGAATCACAGCCTCGCCAGCGTCCTGGCGCTCGGACGTCCAGGCGAGATGGGTCGTTACTGGGAGCTCGAGCACGTTCGTCAGGCTGCCAGCGCCGCGGACTTTGATGTCGCCGATGTCGTAGAGCCCAATGGGCTCCCATTGGGAGGGCTTCTTGTCGCCGTACTCGCCGTTCACCTCCGCGCGAATGATGAAGCGGATCTGCGGACAACCGGGCCTTAGGTTTTGTGGGGCGTCCGCACCGAAGTAGCGGATGAACAGCGGGTCGCCGAGGTCGTACGTCGTATATGCGGCGCTATCGTCGGACGCGGTCCTCGCGATGGGGGCCGAGCTGAAGACGACCTGACCCGCGCGGCGCTCAGCGACCGGACCGAGGTACGGACCGGGGTCGACGTAGCCGGCCTCGCCGGGCGAGAGGAGGCCGTCGGCGGCCGGGCCTTTGTCCTCTTTGGGGTCTGACTCGAAGAGTGCGAGGGTTTGCCCACAGCCCGTGAGAGTCGGGCCCGCAAGTCCGACGAGGGCGACGAGGGCGACTGAAGAGACTGAACGGAGGGACCCGAGGCGCATGAGTGAGTTCCTGTGTGAGTGGGTGTGCCTGACGTGCTGACGTCTCGATGCGTTTCGGCACCACAAAGGATGAAACGCATCGAGACCGATCGGATCGCTCGCGCACGCTACGGCCCGCTTCGTCGCGGGCCTGCGACGTGGCGCGAGCAGACGTTTCTACTGACGCGATGTGTGTGTACTACGGGCTGCGGGCGCGGGAACCAGAGTCTCGAGCGATGCAAGGTCATGTAAGGCGAGTCGGCGGCGGGCACTCCGGTAGTGCTGGGCGAGCTCGGACGGCAGAACCCCTGCCCGTGTCGTGAGCCCCTCACTCCGGAAGGCCGCCCATGACCCGCTACGCCCTGACCCTGTCCGTCTTTTTCGCCGCCCTGTCCGGAATGTCCGGATGTGGTCTGTTCTACGGTCTCCAGTCGGACGACGCGGAGATGGAGGCGCGAAAACGCGAGCGCGAGTCGCACTGGGCGGCCTACGAAGCCAAGTACACCACACTCGTCCAGACGGCCTGCGACCGGTATCCCGCAGCCTTCGACGCCAGCTACGAGGGCTGCACCATGCACCCCAACAACAGCACCTATTGCCAACCCCCGGAACTTCCCCAGCAACGCGCGATGGTTTCCCGATTTGCGGAGTGTGGGCTGTGGGCGGAGCTCTTTCAGCGCGCGCGTCGGTTCCCGTTATTTGACAGCGACCCGAAGGCCAGCTTGTGGTCCGAGCTCAACCAACAACACCCGCTGGTCGACCGCTTCGTCGAGGTGCTCGCCCGCACCGACGCGCTCTACGTTCCCCCGCTGGGCGGTGACTCGGCCGACGTGTTCCAGAAGTGGCTCGTCCTCGAGGCGGGCGCAGCTGCATGCCCCCGCATCGCGGCCCATCAGCAGGCGCTCGGACCCAGCGGCCAGTTCGGGTTCACCTGGTTCTACTACAACGCCGGGTGTGCCGAACAAGCCCTCCCGCTCGCGCGCGGCAATCTCGCTCATGACCACCCGGATGTGCGTATCCAGGCCTGTGTCATTCTCGGCAAGTTCGGCAACAAGGGCGACGCCGACAAGCTCGGGTTGCTGGCATTGCGCGACCCGTTTCAGCGCGAAGGCGACACCCAGTCCGGTCGCCGTATCAGCGTCTATCCCGTGCGTGAGAGCTGCGCGGCAGCCGCCAACAAGCTGCTCTTGCGCTGAAGACCCGACGTCCCGGACGACGCCTCGAATACCCTGGCAATATCGACATGAAGGACACTCACCATGAAATCCCGAAACTGCGTCTTCTCGATATCGGCCGTGCTGATCCTGGCCGCATGCTCAGGCTCCGCCGACACATCGACCGACACCGACACCCCCGACCTGTCGTCCGACACGGCGGCCCCTGAACCCGAGCTCCCACCCGTCGACGTGGCCACTCCCGATGTCGCCCCCGACACGCACGACACGCACGACACGCCCGACACGGACGTCGAGCCCGAGGTCGACACCGGGCCAACCACGGCCCCATTTGAACGCGGCGTCGGGCTCGACTGGGCGATTCAATCGACGACCGGACAAATCGAGCGACCCGTCGCCATCGGGCTCGCCGACGGAGGCCTGGCGTTCGTCGCGCACTTCAGCGGCACCGTCACACTCGGGGCATACACGGTCACGGCATCGGCCGAAAGCCGCACCCATACGCTGTTCGGGCGGGTCGATGCCAACGGCGAGGTCACCGCGCTGACCCGCCTGTGTGACCGTTGCGCAGGTCTCGGACAGCTCACACTCACGGAGCTTCCCTTCGGCAAGGTGGGCTTCGCCGCGGTCAGCGAGGGTGAGGTCGTGGTGAATCCGGGAAGCGACGCCGAGACCCGACGCGTCGCTACATACGACCTCTTTGTCGGCGTCATCTCGACCGAGGGCCGGCTCAATCGCTGGGCGTTCCTCGGGAGCTTCGATGGCTGGGGGGAGGTCGGCGCTCTCGCTGCCCTACCAGGCGAAGGGCTGGTCATTGCGGGCAGCGGCTATGACCTGAGCCTGAACGATGCTCCTGGCCTCGACGCCTCCGTGCCCGAAGCTGACGAACGCGTGAGCAGAGCGTTCATCGTCGGCGTGAGCTCCGACCTCGTGCCGACCTTCGCCGAGCGATTCGGAGGCTCAGCCTGGAGCGGTATCCACCTGCTGCATGCGACCGGCGACTCGCTGGTGGCCGTCGGCGACTTCGGTGGCTGGTCGACCATGTCCGCCCTCTTCGGCGTGGGCTTGGAGAACCAGACGGAGCTCGATGTGGTGTCCGCGACCGAAGACCCGGCGAACGACCTCTTCATGAGCCGCTGGTCTATGCCTGAAAGTCGTGGTCGATTGGCTCTGGGCTGGGTGAAGCGTATCGCCCACCGCTCGGACGGGCCGCGAGAGTCGACCTGGATACGTTCCCTCGACATGGACTCACACGACGGCGGCTTCGAGTTCCGCCTCGAACGCGCCGCCACCCTCGTCCCCGATGGCACGGGGCAGTTCCAGACGGAGTCGCCCAGTGCGTACGATACACGGCTCGTGGTGCGGGTCGACGGCGACGGCGCGGCCACCGCCTTGGTGTCGACCATCGCCGCTATCCAACCGCGCCCACACGAAGACGACCTCCTGGTCGAAGGCGCGAGCGACGGCTACCTGTCGGCCTCCGACCCTTCGACTGACGCGACGACGCTGCGGCTGATTGCCGAAGGTGGGCCCGCCTTCACCATTCCCGAGGCCGAGAGTCCTACCGGCCTCACCTGGGAGGGCATCGTCATCGCGCGTTGGTTGGCCAACGGGAGCCCCTTCGAGGCCGGCCTCCTGCCCATCGGCCGACCCAAGAACCTGTTCACGCCCGACCTGCGCGGTGCCTTCCCTCAGGCCGACGGATCGGTCCTGCTCCTGCTCTGGGGTTCGAGCCCGCTGACCTTCGCACCGACCGACGGCGCACCCGTCACCCTGGAGAACTCCGCCGCCATCGGACGCGTCGTCGTCGCCCGCGTCCGTCTCGACTGAAACGCGATTGTCGTCCCACGTGTCTCTTTCGCATGTGACTTTCAAGCGTCACATCCAAGCGTCATATTCAAGCGTCATATTCAAGTGTCATATTCAAGCGCCACACACCAAGTGTCATATCCAAGTGTCATATCCAAGTGTCATATCCAAGTGTCATATCCAAGTGTCATATTCAAGCGCCACACCCAAGCGTCATATTCAAGTGTCATATTCAAGGCTCCCTATGAAAACCATAATCCTGCTCGTTACGATTCTCTTCTCGACCCTGTCGGCCTGCGGCGATGACGCTGACGGCGGCGGCCAGAAAACCTATGTCAAACCAGACGGTTCGACCTGCGGCGACGGTTCGCGCTCGGGCCTGAGCTCGTGCACGGCGTCGGCCAACGGAGAGTGCCAGGCCGGACAATATTGCAACTCGGAGCAGCTCACCTGTTCGGATGGTTGCCTGAGCGACAACAACTGCGCCGGCAACCAGTACTGCGACCTGACCGCGGGTACCGGCACGTGCCGCAACTGCACCTTGCAGGAGCCGACGGTCAACCCCGGGGGCTCGGCCTGCGACGACGGGGGCGCGAAGGTCCGAGCGTGTGGCGCCAGCGCCGCCGACACCGCCACCTTCATCGGGTTCTGCAAAGAGTCCTTGGCAGACGAGGAGTTCGCGTCACTCATGGAGGCGGTCCTCGACTGCATCGACCTTGCCGGGACGGACTGCGCCGAGCAGACCCAGTGCCTCAGCGAGGACGAAGGCGACGAGTTCGAAGACGGCTTCGACGAGGGTTTCGACCCATCCCGCTGAGCGTGGAGAGGGGGTGGGTCGCTTGACAGTCAAGCCTTCATTGGCTCTAAGCTCTCCATGTCACTGCTGGCTCGCCCCTCTCTGTTACTGCTCTTGGTTGCGCTCTTCGCGGCGTGTCGCGGAGAGGTCTTCAGCGGTGACTTCGAGGTCTCGGGACCGGCGGACCTCGAAGAGCTCGCTCAGTACCGACAGGTCGACGGCGTGATTCGATTGAAGCCGGGTCTCGGCCTCGAGGTGATCGACCTACCCCGGCTGGAAAAGGCGCGTGGCTTCGTCGTCGAGAGGGACGCGACGCTCACGACGCTACGACTTGGGCTCCTCAAAGTGCTGGATGGCAAGCTCACGCTCGGCGACCCCGAGTGGCCACGCGCGAGCCTGCCGCGCCTCGCGTCCATCGAGCTCCCGAGCCTGGTCCGGGTCGAGGCACTCCACGTCGCCCAGGCACCCGCGCTGAACCATGTCGAAGTGCCCTCGCTGCACACCGCCACCGACGGGGTCATGATCGCATCCGCCAGCCTGACACGCCTCGCATTTCCGGCACTCGTCAACGCGCGTTACCTCGACGTGTCGAGCAAACCGCTCACCGCGCTCGACGCACCGCTGCTGCAGAACGCCCAAGCGATCTTGATCACGTCGGACGTCAGGTTCGAGCCCGACCTCCACCAAGACGCCCTCGCCTCCGTCAAGCGCGTCAACGTGGATGTGTCGAGCCCAGGAGAGGCCGTCGTCTCAGACCGCAAGGTGGCGCTCGAAACCGACGGAGACCTGCGCCAGCTAGGGGTCGGCCCGGGGCCCGATTCGCGGCCCCTCGTGGTGCTTGGCTACGAACGGCCCGGGCGCCTCGTCTTCGAAGGACGCGACGGGACCCACGGCGAGCTCCGTTGGGCGACCCCCATCGGCGGCCCCGACGACCCGCAGGCCGCAGAGCGCCGCGTCGTCGCGAGCACCCACGCGTCGGTAGGTGTGGTCGTGCTCGTGCACATCCACACCCGCATGCAGTTGAAGTCCCCCAAAGACCAACTGTCGACCATGGAGCCGCTCGACCCCGAGGTCGTGGCCCTCGACCCGAACGACGGGCGTATCCTGTGGCGCCGCGCAGGGGCTCGCGCCTGGCTCTTCGACAACCTCGCCATCGTCGAGGAGGCTGGGTCCGCATCATTCTACGACACTGGCCGGGTGACCTCGGTCGAGGCTCGCAGCGGCACCGTCATCGAGACCGGCCTGGGTCCGTCGGGCCCTGCATGGCGCTTGCTACCCCGGGTCTTCGATGACCTCCTGGTACTCGTATTCCAGAAGGCGCGCGACGGCACTCCGTACCACATCACCGTCCTCGACGATGGCCGCGCGGCCGCACGTTTCCGCTCCTACGAGCCGCCACGCATCGCAGACAAAGCGCTGGCCCCGCTGGCAATAGTCTGCCAAACGCTACGACCCGAGCCGCCAGACGACGGCATGACCAGACTCTATCGGCCCTGCCCACACTTCGGCGAAAGACCCTCGCGAGAGGCAGCATCGGCACCCACCGCCGAGGTTAGGTTTGTCGGCAAGGACACCTTGAGAGAGCGCGCCTACTGGGCCGTGTCCGATGGACGGTCACCGCTGCGCCGAACCTCAGACGACGTGGCCACCTTTGTCGGCGGGGACGACAACCCCCTACGCATCGGTCCCTATCGCGTCGACGTGTCATTCTCGACCGAGCCGGAGGACAAGCTCCAGCGAACAGTCGAAGGGCTTGGTGGCTGGATTCGGCTGCAAAGTGACGATGGCCAACCCGTCTTCGAGATTGCGGCCTCGGGCTGGCCAGACAAGAAGTGGCTCGTCGACACCACACCCTTGGCAGCACGCCCTTACGACCACCTCGGGATCCAGCTCGGCGCCCTCATCGACGGCCCCGATCCGGAGAAAGCCATGGCGTGGTTCGGGCTCGTCGACGGCCTTCCTGCAATCATCAGCGCCTACCAGTTGCGCTGGAGCGATGGCCCGCTGCCGGTCTTTCTCGCAGCGCCGCCGCCGCTCTATCCGGGGGACCGCCGCCTGGGCAGCTTGCTCGGCGAAGGCCTGCATGTCGTCGCCTACCGGCGTGGAGAGACGACACAAAGCATCCATCCTTATTGGATCGGCGACGAGCGGGTCGGTCCAGAGGACGACAAGGCCGGCATCACCAACAAGCCGCCCTGGTGGGACCCCTTGGAGCGCGACGGACACATCCTGCGCAGTGAGCGGTTCGGCGTGGCCATCGTGGACGTACATCAACGCCGCCTCGTGTGGGCGCTCGACCCCGACGTCGTGCTCGTCGATATCACCGACGAGGCGCGCAAGAGGTCTCGTCTCACCCGCTGATCGAGTGCCCGCGCTGATCGTCAGGGTGCGGGCGTGAACCGCGCGCCGCGCAGGTACATCTGCTGAGCGTTGAAGTACGGGTATTCGCCCTCACCACCGATCGTCAGCACGATGATGTGGGTCGGCGTAATCCACCCCATGACCGCGATGTCACGCTCTTCGGAGTCCTGCCAGTAGTCGAGCACGCCGCGCGCCGCCGGGTCGCTCTCGAGCGTGTGGCCGCGGCCATATCCCGTCGAGTCGACGACCTCGAAGACGGTCTGCAGGTGGTTCAGGTAGCTCATGAGCAGCTCTTCGAGCTGGTCGCCCGCGGCCTCCATCGGGTCCTTGAACCTCACAGCGATGCAGCTGAAGACGAACCCACCCTGGGCAAGCTCACCGACCCGCATGTCCGAGCCGTCTTCGGACTTCGAGGCCTCGAAGCTCGGAAAGCCCCGGGGCAGGTAGGCCGAGACCCCCAGGTCGCCGATGTTGGTCCGCTCGAAGCGTGGAACACCCGGCGCGGGCGCTGCCTCCTGGGAGCTCGGGGCGTTCGCCGTTTCGTCGCCCGTGAGGCCCGGCGGGGGCGCCTGGTCGGCGGGGGCAGCGGGCGGGCTCGAGGCGCAGCCAGTGGCAAGGAGAGCGATGATGGCGATGGTCGTACGCACGAGAACCTCTCGGTCAGGCGCGCGAGCATGCTCCCGGTCCAGCCGCGCGGCAAGTCCCGGTCGACGCTTGCGGCCTTGTGGTTTGGCCGCGGGTCGCAACTGGTGTCTCACACCGCGCTGAGCAGAGCTGCTCATTTGCGCTGCTCCCTTCGATCAGAGCTGGTCGCAACGTCACCAGGCACGACACCCTGGGGCGTCGTCACGACCTGGAGGCGCCAGCGCATACGCGCCAGAACGCACTGCTGACGATGATCGGCTTCTACGAAGAAAGCGGCCACGACGGCCGCAGGTGCAGGAGTAGAGAAATGAGCCAGAAGGTCGGCAAACAATCGCCCCCGCAGGGCGCCAAAGGTGCGGCGAAAGGGGCCGAATCGACCAGGTCCAAGGCCGAATCCACGGCCGCAAAGGGCCAGAGCTTCGCCGAAGGTGAGGCCGCGCGGCGGCCCGATGCGCCTCGTACGTTCCCCGAGATCATCCGCACCTCGACATCCGACGAGCTGTCGATCCCAGACCCCGACGGGATCGTGACCGGCCTCATCATCGATGTTCAAGGGCTCGCCCTTGGCGCCCTCGGCGCTTCGAGCGACGTTGTTTTCGGCGACGCGAAGTGGGAAGAACGCAACGATGGGAAGCGCCCTCAGAAGTTCGTCATCGCCGACTTCGCCGCGAACGCCTCGATACACACACCTATCGCCAAGTGCGGCAAGAACCCGCTCACCGTGCGCGCCAAGGCCTGCGAGTTTCGTGACCGCGCCCACATGGTGTGGCTGTCCTCGGGCTCGGCCTTCGTCATCAAAGAAGCCGACAAGTGGCGCGCGAGCATGTTCCTCTCGGCTGGCAATATCGCCATTCTCGACTCGGAGTGACACCGCGGTCGACCTGAGGTCGGGGTCTACCCACCGGGCGCGCTCAGTTCGCCTTACACGTCAGCTCGACCGACCACACCTCGCGGTCCCACGAGACCTTCTTCATGTCGACTTCGCGACCCTGGACGGTCTGCCGGTTGGAGTCCTCGCCGCCGCTCCACGCGCGGCTGGTCGCCGCCTTGGGGTCCGTCGCCTCGGCAAAAATGTAGCCCACACGGTTGGCCGTCGGCCGCACGATACGCTCACCCGTGCTCAGCTCGTACCAGCCGGTGGTGCGCCACTGGCCGTCCGCCTCCATCACCCGCGCGGCGACGCGGAGCTCGGAGTCGCAGCGGTTGATGATGGTCAGACGAGGCGTCGGGTCACGCCTGGTGCAGGTCAGGTCGACGTCGACCCCGGTCTTGTCGAGGTCGACCATCTTCAGCGTGTAGTACAGGCCTTCGATGGGCTTGATGTTCCGGTCCGCGTCGTCGTCGCTCGCCTCCCAGGTCATCGTGCGGTCGACGGACTCGGCGACGTAATAGACGAACTGGTTGGTGTTCGCGATGCGGCGGGTGCCCTCGTTCGGCTTCAGCGCAAACCACGCATAGGTCGTCCACGCGCCCGTGTCGGCGGCCTTGCTGCGCGCGGCGAAGCGCACGGTCTCGTCGCACCTGTTGACGAACCGGTAGCCGCGGTCCTTGGGCGCGACACCCGCAGGAGGTGCGGCACTGGTGCGGTCCTCGGCGGGCCGGGGTGCCGGCGGGGCCTTGGCGGCGAGGCGCGCGATGATGGGGCTCTTCTGGGCCAGCGTGTCGATCGAGATAGCCAGATTGACGGGGCGGCTCGAGGTCCCGCCGCCGGCGAAATGCAGTGCCACGACCTCACGCATGTCGCCCGACAGCACAGGCGAGCCCGAGCTCCCCGGCATCGTGTCACACAGGTGGATGACCCGACCGTCGGGCTCTTGCGCCTTCACGCGGCAGCCGAAGCGGGTCACGGACTTCGGCTCGCCGAGCGGGTGATGGAAGATCGCCAGGTCTTCGCCCGGGCCCGGGCGCTGGGTGGACAGGACCAACGCACCGAACGTCGCGCCGGGCGAGCCCGCGACCCGCAACAACGCATAGTCGAGAGCGGCGTCGACCTCGACCGGGCGGCGCTCGACGTCGAACCCGCGTGGGCGGACGGCCGCCTCGTAGTAGTCCGGGAAGAAACGTAGGGCCTGCACGTCACCGTCGACGCAGTGGGCGTTGGTCAAGAGCAGGTCGTCGGCGATGAGCGACGCGGTGCAGGTCGAGACACCACCCGATGTCTTGATATCCAAGATACCGACTGGACGCGCGGCACGGCGCAGACGCGAGTCGGGCGCGTAGTCGGCGACCGGCTCGTAACGCGCGTCGGCGCCGTGGACCAGCCGCTCGCGTAGGAAGGTCAGGGACTCTCGCACGGTCTTTGGGAAGACCCCGAACTGGTCACCCGGAAACATGTAGGTCGAGTCGCTGGCGGGTTGGGCCAGGACGGCTCCTGTGGGCAGGGACAAAGACAGGGTCAGCGCGGCTGCGCAGAGGCTGGATCGTCGACGCATAGGTCCTCGTCAGGAAAGAACGCTCGGGCTCAGCGCGGCTCGAAGTCGGCCATCTCGTGGTCGGTGCCACTCACATCGAGGCAGGCCGCTCGTCCGCGAGAGTCGACCCGGCGGCTGACGCGTCAGTCGCCAAAGCCTTCATCGCCGAAAGCATGAGCGCCTGTCGACCCCACTTCGGCTTCAAGTGCGATGAACGACTGCGACCCTCTCGACTCGTCGATGACTCCAGGGTACCGATTGGAAGGGCGGTGGGTTTCGGCAACGGCAAAGGAAGTGAGACGAGATGATGAACGACCCTGACGCCAACCTCCAGATCCGGCGCGCCGAGCCGCGCGACGACGAGCCGCTGGGCGACCTGCTCATCGACTCGTTTCTCACGGCCTATGCGCGTGAGCTGCCGTGGGTGACCTATGGAGACGAGCGGCGCCACGAGCTGCGCGACTGCGCCACCAAACGTCAGGAGGGCGTCGTGTTCGTCGCCGAGCTCGACGGGGAGCTCGCCGGGACCGTGCTGGTCTATCCGCCGGGTGCGCCGCACAGCGAGGCGTGGCTGCCGAACACCGCCGACCTGCGACAGCTCGCGGTGGCGCCGAAGTTCTTCGGGCGAGGTCTGTCGAAGCCGCTGCTCGATACGGCTGAAGCAGCCGCCTGGGCGATGGGGGTCGAGCGTGTGAGCCTGCATGTGCGACGCCAGGCCACCGGCGTCTGCCGCATGTACGAGGGTCGTGGCTATTTGCGTGCGCCGGAAGGCGACCTGACCTTCCCCGAGGTCGAGCTGGCCGCCTTCGTGCTCTTGAAGCCGAGCTGAGCGACGTCCAGGCCACGGTCGTAGGTACGGCGACGGGGCTCAGCGGCGACGGCGATGCCCCGCGTTGGGCTCGAGCCCGACGCGATGCGCATAGTCCACGAGGTCGGTCAGGGTCCGCGCGCCGAGCTTCGTTCGGATCCGCCCGAGGAGGGTCGAGACGGTGCTCGAGGTGAGGTCGAGCTCGGCTGCGATCTCTCCTGGTGAACGATGGGCGAGCACACGCTCGAAGATGTCCCACTCTCGTGGCGAGAGCCGCTCGTGTGGCTCACGTGTGTCCGAGGCCGGGGCCACGGGCTGCCCGCTCGGCACGCCCCGCTCACTCTGGGCGGCGGCCCTTATGGCGTCGAGAATCGCCTCGGGGTCGGCGTCCTTGGTGACATAGGCCGAGACCCCCTGGGCGAGCAGGCGCTCGATGACGACGGGGTCGGCGACCACGGAGAGAATGATGATCCTGGGGGCAGAAGCCCGCGCGAGCAGGCGGGGAATCATCTGCTCGGCGGACCGGGCGACCGAGAGGTCGAGGACGAGGATGTCACATTCGACGTCTTCGAGCGCCGCAATGACCTCTTCGCCCCCCGCCGCTTGCCCGACACAGGTCAGGTCCTCGGTGTCCGCGATGAGTGACACCAGCCCACGCCTGACGATGGCGTGGTCGTCGGCGATGAAGACCCGGATCTGGCTCATCTCGCTTGCCCCGGAAACGTCGCGACGAGACGTGTGCCGCGCTTGTCGGCGTTCGGTCCGAAGTCGAGGGTGCCCCCAAGCGCTATCGCCCTCTCGCGTAGCCCAGCGAGCCCGTGTCCACGCGCGATGCCCTGGGCCGTGAGGCCGACGCCGTCGTCTTCGACGAGGCAGTGCACCACGTCACCGCGGGCCTCGACGACGACGCGGATGGCCGTCGCGCGGGCGTGTTTGAGCGCATTGGTGATGCCCTCCTGGATGATCCGGTAGAGTGCCGTCTGGCGCTCGGTCTCGAGCGGCGGCAGCTCGCCGAGCTCGGTGCTGATCGGGATCCCGGTCTTCGCCGCGAGGTCCGCGACGAGCAGTGAAACGGCGGGGCCAAAGCCATGAGCCTCGAGAGCGCGCGGCCTCAACTGCGAGACGAGCTCACGGGTCGTTTGCGCGGTGCGCGCGAGCAGGCCTTCGAGGTCCGTCAAGCTCTCGCCGAGCACTTGCGGGTCGCGCAGATAGCGCCGCCGGGCCAACGTCAAAGCCATCCGGGCGGCGGTGAGCTCCTGGCCGATCTCATCGTGGAGCTCGCGCGCGATGCGGGTCCGCTCGGACTCACGCGCCTGCGTTGCCTCTCCAGCGAGTGTCCGCAGCGAGTGCTCCTGCTCGAGGGCGCGTTGCTCGAGGTCCCGGTTGAGCGCCTCGAGCGCGTTCGAGGTGCGGGCCAGTGCAACTGCCTGCAGATAGCTGCGATGGACCACGCCGTAGAGGACCGCGCCGAGCCCGATGGCGAGGAGCGATGAGAAGACGAGATACGACAACGAGGAGGGGGTCTGTTTGTCCGCCAGGTACTCGGGGTGGGAGCCGAAGTAGACAAGCGCAGCCGTGACCGCGGGCATGAAGTTCGCGATGAGCCGCTGCTTGAGCGGGATCTGGACGAAGGCGCCGGGGATGAGCGCGATGTAGAGGTAGCCGAACCACCCCTCGTCGGGGCCGCCGAGGTGCGCGAGTCCATACGCGGGGAGCATGATGGCCACGCTGCCATAGACCGAGAGCACGAGCAGCGCACTCCCGCGGACCCAGCGGACATAGGTCAAGAGGAAGTACATCCCGAGGTGGACGGCGAGGCCGACGCCTCGAATCCAGGCAAAGACGACCTGGGACTCCGGGGAGTCGGCGAAGACCCACGGGTCGGTCGGCCACCAGAGGATGGCGGCAGCACAGATCCCGAGCATCCAGCGACGCCCCCAGTGCAACGCGAGCTCACGCGCGTGGGCCCCGAAGTCGAGCCCCGCCGCGTCCGGCCCGTAATGGGGCCGGTTGGGCAACGGGGCAGCCAGGCTGGGGACGGGTGATGTGGGGGTAGGAGCGTCGATCATGGTTCCAGGCGAGCGGTCATGCTCGGCGGAAGAGCGCGGCTCGATAGGTATCACATCGACACGAATGTGCCAGAGGCGCCCGGCGCGTGTGTCGGATCGCTCGGTCCACGTTGTAGAGATCTTCGAGGGGCTCCGTTCGAGCGCCAGCTGGAGGCACTCACGCCGCGTGGCAAGCTCGGCTTCGAGGCGGCCAAGGGCAAGCGCCGCCGTCGTTGACGCGACGCGCGTAGGAAATCTCACGCTGCCACGTGCGCTTGCGCCCAGAGCGAGACGTCGCCCTGAGGTGTTGTGCGGGGTTGCGCCGGGCACAATTCATGCCTGCACCCGGGTGTCGCCCAAAGTGACAATGAACCCCGGACGAGCGAGGTCGCATGAACGCCATCGTCTCCTTGGAGGGAGTGGTCAAAGACTACGCGCTGGGTAAGGTCACGGTGCCGGCCTTGCGTGGGGTCGACATCCACTTCGACCGCGGGGAGTTCACGGTCGTTGCCGGCCCATCCGGCAGCGGCAAGACGACGCTCCTCAACATGATCGGCTGTGTCGACGTGCCGACCCGCGGCGCGGTGCGCATCGAAGGGCGCCTCACCGCAGCGCTCAGCGACCGCGAACGTGCACACCTGCGGCTCGACAAGCTCGGCTTCATCTTCCAGACCTTCAACCTCATCCCCGTGCTCACGGCCGCCCAGAACATCGAGTTCCCGCTGCTCTTGCAGGCGCGCGCCACGAGCGCCGAGCGACATCGCCGGGTGGCCGAGCTGCTCGAAGCCGTCGGCCTCAGCGGACAAGCACGCCAGCGCCCGGGTGAGCTCTCCGGTGGACAGCGGCAACGCGTCGCCATCGCGCGTGCGCTCGTCACACGGCCGACCATCGTGCTCGCCGACGAGCCGACCGCGAACCTCGACTCTGTCACCGGCCAGTCGATCATCGCCCTCATGAAGGAGCTCAACCGCCAGCATCAGACGACCTTCATCTTCTCGACCCACGACCGCAGCGTGATGTCGCACGCGCGGCGCATCGTTCAGATCGCCGACGGCGGCATCGCGTCCGACCTCGTGCTCGCGCCCGGCGAAGCGCTCGCGACTCCCACGACCCACGCGGCGGTGGCGTGATGAGCCGCGCTGTCCCCCATGCCCGGATCCTCGTGCGAATGGCCTGGCTGAACCTCTTCAACCACAAAGCCAAGAACATCGCCGTCGGCCTGCTCATGGCGTTCGGAACGTTCCTCGTCGTGGTCGGCACCTCGACCCTCGAGAGCATCGAAGGCGCCATGACCCGCAGCGTGACCGGCAGCATCGCTGGCCACCTCCAGGTCTACGATGCGGATGCGCGTGATGAGCTCGCGTTGTTCGGAGGCGGCTTCATGGGTGTGCCCGACATCGGCCAGATGCCCGACTTCCGCCGCGTCAAAGACACGGTGCTGGCCGTCGACAATGTGCGCGCCGTCGTCCCGATGGGCATCGACTTCGCGGAGTTCTACACCGCCACCGAGCTGGACCTGGCGCTGGAGGCGCTGCGCACGGCGCTGAAGAACAACGACGAGGCGCGTATCGGCCGCGCCCAGCAGAAGGTGCGCGCGATGGCCACGCTGCTGCGTGAGGAATATGACAATCGTAAGGGTGTGGCGGCCGACGTGTCGGAGGTCGAGGCCAAGCTCGCCGACGTCGACCGTGTGCTGAGCGACGACTTCTGGCGTGAGCTCCGGGCCGACCCGGTGACGGGCACGACCTTCCTCGACACCCGCCTGGCGCCCTTGGTCGAAGAGACCGACGCCATTGGCCTCAACTACATCGGGACCGACATCGACGCGTTCATGGCCAACTTCGACCGCTTCGAGCTGGTCCGCGGCGAGCGTGTCCCACCTGGCGCGCACGGCCTGCTCGTCAACCAGCACTTCTATGACCAGGTCGCCAAGAACAAGGTCGCGCGTATGTTCGACGACCTGAAGAAGGCGCTGCGTGAAGACAGCAAGACCCTGGCAGGTGACCCGCTCCTGCAGAGCAAAGCCAAGCAGATGGTGCGCCAATATCGGCGTGTCACATTCGCGCTCGAGCCCGAAGCGGCCGAGGCACTCGAGGTCGAGCTGCGTGAGCTGTTTCCTGACCCACGCGGCAATCTCGACGCGTTGATGCAAGCGCTGCTCACGGTCGACGACGGCAACTTCGACAGCCGGCACGCCTTCTTCCAGGCGCAGGTCGTGCCGCGGATCAAGCTCTACCTCTTCGACATCGGCGACGTCATCACGATGCGTTCGTACACCCGCCCGGGCTACCTCAAGTCGGTGAACATCCGGGTGTATGGCACTTTCACCTTCAGGGGCCTCGAGGAGTCGGCGCTGGCCGGCGTCTACAGCATCATCGACCTCATGAGCTTTCGTGAGCTCTACGGGGTCATGAGCGCCGAGAAACGCGCCGAGCTGGCCGCCATCAAGGCCGAGGTCGGGCTCGCCGACATCCGGGTCGAGGACGCCGAGGACGCACTCTTCGGGGGTGGCGCGACGCCAAGCTCCGCGCTGAGGACGAGCTCGAGCGCCACTCTGCCCGACCCGCTGGCGGTGCTCGAGCGCCCGGAGCCGAGTGCGTCGACAAAGCCGACGGAGCGAGACGAACAACCCTTCAGCCAGGCCCAGATCGACAACGGCATGGCGCTCAACGCGGCCATCCTGCTCCACGACCCGAAGAGCCTTCTCGAGACCCAACAGCGGGTTCAGGCCAGCGTCGACAAGGCCGAGCTCGGGCTGAAGGTCGTCGACTGGCGCGCGGCCACCGGCATCGTCGGGCAGTTCGTGTCACTCGCGGGCCTCGTCCTGTTCGTCTCGATATCGATCATATTCGTCGTGGCCATCGTCATCATGAACAATACGATGGTCATGGCGACGAGCGAACGCGCCACCGAGATCGGCACCATGCGGGCCATCGGCAGCACCCGCAGCTTCATCCTCGTATTGTTCCTGCTCGAGACCCTGATGCTCGGCGGTGTGGCAGGCATCATCGGCGCGTCGTCCGGATTTGCCATGATGAGTGCGCTGGCTTCCAGTGGGATCCCAGCCCCGAGCGACGAGCTCATCTTCTTGTTCTCCGGGCCACGACTCTATCCCGTGGTGAGCGCCGAGCACGTCGTGACGGCGCTTGTCCTCATACTCGTCGTGAGTCTCGTGGCGACGCTCTATCCGGCGCTACTTGCCACTCGAATCCAGCCGGTGGTCGCCATGACGGCGCGGGAGTGAGCAGTGCGCGCGTACCTCCTGATAGCCTTTCACAACCTGCTCCAGGCGCGGCGCCGCACACTGCTCCTGGGCCTTTCACTGGCACTCGTGACCATGCTCCTCATCGTGCTCGGCGCCGTGTCGCAGGGCTTCAGCACGACCCTGCGCGACAACGCGACGTCGCTCGCCTCGGGCCACGTCAACGTCGCGGGTTGGTACAAGAGCAAGCAGACCGACGCGTGGCCGCTCATCGCCAAGCCGGCCGCGGTCGAAGCGCTCGTGCGCGCGAAAGTGCCGGGCCTCGCGGCAGTGGTCCGACGTGAACGCGCCTGGGCCAAGGCCATCGCGCGAAACCACAGCTTCTATGTGAGCCCGTCGGGAATCGACATTGCGAACGAGACACGCCTCTCAGAGGTCCTGCGGTTGGCGCGTGAAAACGAGTACATGGACGGTGGGCGCGACGCCGTCGTGGGCAGCCTCGACCGCCTGAAAGAGCCGAACTCGGCGCTCATCTTTGCGGCACAAGCGCGGCGACTCGAGGTCGGCGTCGGCGACTATCTGACGCTGACGGCACCGACCGGCTCGGGCCGCACCAACACGATCGACGTGACGGTCGTGGCGGTCGCAAAGGACCTCGGCTTCATGAGCAACTGGGCGCTCTTCGTGCCCAACCGCACGGTTCATGAGCTCTACGAGACGTCGCCCGAAGCGACCAGCGTCTTGATGCTCTATCTCGAAGACCCGAGCCGCGCCGAACAGGTCATGGGCGACCTGCGGACGGCTCTCGTCGCCGGCGGCCACAATGTCATGGAGCACGACCCCCAGGCCTTCTTCATGAAGTTCGAAGCCGTCGCGGGCGAGGACTGGACCGGCCAGAAGCTCGACCTGACGGCGTGGACCGACGAGGTCAGCTACATCAGCTGGGTGTCGACCGTGCTCGACACGGTGACTGCCATATTGGTTGGCATTCTGATGAGCATCATCGCGATCGGGATCATGAACGCGATGTGGATGAGTGTCGGCCGGCGCACGGCGGAGATCGGAACGGCGCGGGCCATCGGCATGACCCGCGCGGGGGTCCTGGCGATGTTCATGAGCGAGGCGCTCATCCTGGGGTTGGTGGGCTCGGCTTTCGGCGCGCTCTGCGGCGTGCTCCTGGCGCTGGGCCTCGACGCCATGGCCCTCGCGGTGCCGAGTCAGGCGCTCGAAGCGCTCTTGATGAGTGACACGCTGCACTTCGACGTCAGCGCGGGCCAGGTCGTGAACGCCATCGTGCTCTTCACGCTCATCACCGGGCTCGCGGCTATCTCGCCGGCTATCACCGCGTCGCGGCTGCAACCCGTGACGGCTATCCATCACGCCACCTGAGGAGCTCGCCATGGGCGCCCGCTTCGCCGTCTTCGTGTTCGCTCTTTGGATGTCCGTGCCGGCACATGCGGTACCGCTCACACCTGACGAAACCCAGAAGGTTGTGCTGGAGCTCGACGAGCGGCAGCGCAGCTCGGGCGACTATCAGGCGTTGGTCTATGTGGAGAGCAAGCAGGAGGACAAAGAAGACCTGCTCTATGAGCTCGTCGTGTATCGGCGCGACGCGGACGACAAGCTCATGATGTTGTTGCTCAAACCCAAGTCCGAGTCCGGCAAGGGGTATCTGCGCATCGACAAGAACCTCTTCATGTTTGACCCGGCGACCGGCAAGTGGGACCGGCGCACCGAGCGTGACCGGATCGCCGGCACCGACTCGCAGCGCGCCGACTACGACGAGTCACGCCTTGCCGACGACTTCGTCGCGACCTACGTCGGCGATGAGACGCTCGGGAAATATGCCGTGCACCACATCCAACTCGCCGCCAAGAAGGACGCCGACGTTGCCTACCCGACGATGCATATCTGGGTCGACCAGGCGACGGGCAACCTGCTCAAGGCTCAAGAGAGCGCCGCGTCGGGCCGCCTCATGCGCACGACCTTCTACCCGAAGTGGGACAAGATGTTCTCGTCCTCGAAGGGCGCCGACGTCTTCTTCCCACGCGAAATCCGAATCTACGACGAGGTCGTCAAGGGCAACCGCACGACCATCGTGATGCAGAAGGTCGACCTGTCGACCCTGCCGGTCAACATCTTCACGAAGGCCTGGCTCGAGTCGAAGTCGCGCTGACCGGTCACTCCTCTCAGCTCCAGGGGACGGCGCGCACGGCTTCGATCAGAGCGGCAAGCGTCGGGTCGGTGTCGCTGCGATGACCGTAGATGGCCCACACATCGGCGGCGGGCACCGACCACGCGTCGAGGACCCGAACGAGCGCACCGCTTTGCAGGACCGGCCCCACGGCGAGCCTCGGGGCGCGCAGGATCCCGAGGCCAGCGATAGCCGCATCGGTCGCTGCACGCGCGCTGTTGCTCGTGAGCCGTGGCGTCACCTGGACCACTGCCGTCGTGTCACCCTGGACCAGCGACCAGGTCGGCGCGGGTGTGTCTCCGTAGCCGATGAGCGGCAGGCCCAAGAGCTGCTCGGGGTGCGTCAGAGACACCTCACGCGCCAGTGCTGGCGCGGCGCAGAGCACGAGCCCCGCCTCGCCGAGGTGCACGGCATACGTGTCGTCGGCAGGTGCTGCCCCGATGCGAATCATCAGGTCGTAGTCGTCGCGATGCAGGTCGGTGCGCCCGGTCACGAAGCGCGCGTCCACCCGCACCGATGGCCAGGCCTTCAGAAGCGCCGCGATGGCGGGCACGAGCACCACCTCACCAAAGAGTGGCGGAGCCGTCACCCGCACGAGGCCCGCAGGCTCCACCGTCGCTGACGTCAACATCGCAGAAACCGCGCGCATCGCGTCGCGCACGGCCCGAGCGGCCGGCATGAGGCGGCGCCCGAGAGGCGTCGGGTGTTGGTCGCGGCTGCCCCGGTCGATGAGCGGGCCCTTAGCCACCAGCTCGAGCTGGTCGATGCTGCGATGGACGGCCTGGCGCGAGACACCGAGTAGACGCGCCGCGCCGGCGAAGCTGCCCGCGTCGACGACCGCGAGGAAGCGGAGCAACGCGTCTTGGTCCAGGGGGTTGTCGGCCATGTCCGCTCCGGTTGACGAGGGTGTTGCACACACGGTCATTGGGCGCCCACACCAGGCGGCTATGGTGACCCCTCGGCTCGACCCTCATGTCGACTCTAACCACTGGAGCCCCATGCAGTCACCACTCGAGATCGCCGCACACCGAACGCCTCTCACCGCGGGTGGCACATGATTGCCCGTCGCACTTTTCTCGGTGGTGTCGCCGCGAGTCTAGCGGCCTGCGCCGTCGACCCCAAACCCCAGGAACAAGGACGCCCGGCCCAGCCGCGGCCCGAGGTCACGATGCATCACCTTCCCGTCAACGCCATGTCGAAACACTTCACCGCCGCCAGCCTGCGCCCGGGGCTCATGCCGATGGGTCACGTGCTCAACGTCGACCACTTCATCATGTCCGAGCCGACCTTCCCGCCCCATCCCCACGCGGGTTTTTCGGCCGTGACCTGGATGCTGCCGTGGTCGGCGGGCTCGTTCACCAACCGCGATAGCCTTGGCGACCGCTCGCTCATCGAGCCCGGCGCGCTGCACTGGACGCAGGCCGGCGCGGGCATGCTGCACGAGGAGATCCCCGAGGTCCCAGGCACGCCTTGCGAAGGCCTCCAGATCTTCGTCAAGCTGCCCGAGGACCAGGAGCTGACACCGCCCAGAGCTTTCCACATCGCGCCGGACGCCGTGCCACGTGTGGGCCTCGAGGGCGGTGAGGCGCGTGTCCTCGTCGGGTATTATGGAGAGGTGCGGGGAGAGGTGCGGGGAGAGGTGCGGTCGCCCATCCCGTCCCCGTCGCAGACCACGCTCATCCACGTCAGCGTCCGCGGTGCGACGACCGTCGAGGTGCCGGCCGGGCTTCAGGCCTTCGGGCTGGTGCTGCGCGGCTCGGGCCGGGCCGGCGCCACGCCCGCGACCCGTCACGACGCCTTCCCGCTCGGCGCGGGCCCCGTGACCCTCGAAGGGGATACGCTCGAGGTACTGCTGGGCTGGAGTGCCCCGCTTCCTCGCACCCCGACCTTCCAGGGGCCCTTCTGCATGTTCGACCGCGAGCGGCTGGCCCAGGTCGCGCGTGCCTACCGCGCCGGTGAGATGGGCTACCTCGAAGCGTCGCCGGTCCGCTGGTCGAGGCCTGGCTGAACAAGCCCGAGTCGAAGTCGCGCTGACTCAGGGCTCGCGTTCCTGCTCAGGCAGCGGTCCAATACACGAGTGATGGAGCCAGCCTTGAGCGCAAGCGCGTTCGAGCGCAGCCACACCCGTCGCGAAACGCTTTGCGGACAAGTTGCGGCGGGAGCAGAAGTGCGCGCCGTTGAGTGCCCAGATGCTCACACATGCGGCGGTCTGGCCCCGCTTGCACAACGGTTGGAGCTTTCGTGTGAGAGCAGTCGGGTCGAAGTCGTCCGCATCGAGCAGAGCGCAGCTCGACGGGTCGGCCGCGGCACACGCAGGCTGACATGCCTGGAAGTCACCCTTGCGGCACTGATACGCGAGACAGGCGGCGTCACCACGACACTCTTTGAAGTCGTTGTGCGGCGGCGGTTCGGGCGGTGCGTCTGCGATAGAAGGTGGCTCGGGCTCGGGAAAACCTTCGCATGCGCCGGCGATCCCGATGAGGCAGCGGCCGTCTTTGGCGAACGCGGTTGTGTTCGGTCCGAAGTCCTCGCGCTTTACGGTGTCGCAGGCCCATGGGTCACCGCCATAGCAGCGCGAGATGATGGACGAAACCGCGAGCTCGTGCGCACGGAAACCATCTTGATTGCGTATCCAATTGCAGGCGTAGAGGTCGCTAAAGGCACACGCGCTGACGATGCGACCTACCCGCAGACACGCGCGTGCGTCGCCGCGATCACAGTCTGCGTTCAGCTCGCTGAGGGGGCGTGTCGTCACCGGCTCGAAGCTCGGAACACAGGCCGCGGCCTGGTCCAGATGGGCCACACCAGCCGCGAGCCCAAGCGTGAGCCCGACCACCCAAAACCCGTGGGACAACTTCATTCGACCTCCAGGCTCGCACGATGCGGCCAGCCCCCGCTGCGCGTCAAGCTGGCCGTATTGCATAGGCGGCGGTGGTCCAGGTCAACGCATCGGGAGCAAGACCTGTGACGGTGAGATGGCCCCCGTGGACGAGGTCGAGGTGGCAACGTTCACAAAGTGACAGCAGGTTCGACGGGTCTTCGCCGCCGCCATGTGACCGGAAGACGATGTGATGCGGCGTGCAGTGGCGACTTCGACAGGTCGGGTTCTGACAACGGAAGCGGTCGCGAAGGTAGATGTGGCCGTAAGCCGGTAGGCGAGAGACGCCGCGCCAGGTCTGGAGTGCCGCCGCGACGAGGAACGCGACGAAGGTATGGGATGTGTCGTCGGCATCGGCGTGCAGGACCTCCAGGTCACGCCAGAAGTCGGCGAGGTCTTCCGGCAGGCTCAGCCGGATCGGGACTCTTCCGAGATCAGGGGTGTCGCCGGGGTCGCCCTCACCCGCCTCAACCAACCTTCCGGACATCGGACCGTTGTGGTCCTCCGAAAGGACCATGGTCAGGACGGCGCGCTCGAGGACGCGTGCCTCTTCGAGCTGCTCGACACTCGGAGGCATGAGCCGATCGAGCGGCAATCCATCGAGTCGGGCGTGCAGCTCGGCCGCGTCGACCTGCTCACGTAATCGCTTGACGGTCGAGATACCTGCCAAAGCGAGCCAAGCGGCTTCGGTCGTCGGCCGAGCGACACGCGCCAGCAGGGTCGCGGCCTCGAACCCGATTGCACCGTTGTGGATGGCGGCCTCGAGCAAGGGCAGGCCGGAGATACGGCGCGCCAACGCGATGCGAGCGGCCATCGACGACGGCGCGACGCCAAGCGCTTCACGGTAGAACGCGTCGTGGGTCTCGAACCCCAATCGGTGCGCCAGCCCCAACCGCTCGGCCTCCAGTGCCAGCGCACCTAGCCGCAGGTCGCGGCGCGTCAACTCCGCCGCCAGCTCGCGAATGGCCCGGTCGAGGTCTTCGATTAAAAGGCTGTCACTCGTTGACGACGTCGGTCCGATGTCCGGGAACGCAGCGGCGGCAGGGCTCGGGAGCTTGACCGCCGACTCAGCAGTCGAGCTTTCCGCGGCCGCCACGGACAACGGCCACGGCCCCGCCAACCGCGCGACCAGGTCGGGCGAGGGCTCGGTCGCAGCATTCAACAGCGTGGACAAACCCTCGGCCAGGAGGCCCTCGATAGCGTCCGTCCGCGACGTCGCACCAAGTGCCTGCATCATCAGGATCGCACCCTCGAAAGCGGTCGCCTCGACCCGGTCGACATGCCGTGTGATGTGTACCCGAGGCCGCGCAGCTACCTCATCGCCTGCCGCACCATCCAGCGCGCGCAGCTGCCGAACGGTCATGGCCGACGCCTCCTCGATGGCCCGACGCTGTGACTCGTCGTCGGTGTCCCCGGCCCGCACGAGTCGCCGAGCCACCAGCTCTACCTTCGAAGTCGACAGACTACCCCCGAGATATGCGGCCCGCACAAGCGGCAACTGCACCAAACGTCGGGCCAAAGCTCGCGCATCGCCGAGCCACCGCCCCGACCGACCCAACCTCTCACGCCCATAAGCGTCCAGGCCCGGAAACCCCAGCCGCATGATGCCACCGGCAGCCTCGAGCCGGTCGACACCCTCGGCGAGCGACAGACGCAACCCGGCCACCCCACGCGTGAGGCGCAGCAGCTCGGCGTAGACTTCGGACGCAGGTTGGTTCGGTGAGAGTGACATGACCGATGCACGGTTGCCCGAGTCCGCGAAAGTGTCAATATGCGAGCACGAATATTGGCAATATCGAAAAATCCGAGCGTTCGAGAAAGTTCGGGCGTGAGCGATGAGTTGGGGGCGGCCACGACGTCTAGCAAGATGTCTGGTAGATATCAGTGCGTGACCGCGACAACGAAGGAGAATGAGATGCGAGTGATGGTGATGATCAAGGCGACGAAGAATTCCGAGGCGGGGCTCATGCCGAGTGAGGAGCTCCTGACCGCGATGGGGGCCTTCAACGAGGAGCTCATGAAGGCAGGCGTTCTGGTCGGGGGCGAGGGGCTCCTGCCGAGCAGCCAAGGCAAGCGGGTGCGACTGGCGGACGGGGAGACCACGGTCACCGACGGTCCGTTTGCGACGTCGGGTGGGACGAAGGAAATCCTGGCCGGTTTCTGGATGTGGCAGGTCGCATCGATGGACGAGGCCGTCGCGTGGGTGCGGCGATGCCCGGCGCCGATGCCGGGGGAGGAGACTGAAATCGAGATCAGGCCGGTCGTGACCATGGACGACTTCGGGGACGCGATGACCCCCGAGCTGCGGGCCCAGGAGGAGCGGTTGGCTGCCGAGCTCGAGGCCCGGGCGGCGGCTGGGACGTGAGCGAATTCGCACCGCCAGGGGCAGCGGCGGCGTCGGCATTTCGGACCGTGTAGGGCTCTTGACGAACTGGCGGCGCCTGATCCATCTTCGGACACGAGGGGAAAATCCGAAGACGGCTCATGCGTTGCGTCGAGGGGCTGCGCGTGTGGGCCGGTCGCGTTGGCGCATGGCCGCAAGAGGGGGAATCCGATGGTCTCGACGATGCCGCAGAAGGAAAACGCGAAGGCGCGAGGGAACAGCTCGAGTGGGGCTGGTCAGTCGTCTGGCCAGATGTCAGGCGGAGCCGCGTCGAGCTCACAGGTCAAAGACTCGCTACGAACGGCCGGTGGCTTCGAGGAGCAGGAGGCCATGCTCGACCCGAAGGCCTCTCCGAAGTTCGGCGGGTGGTTCGGGTTCGAGGCATTTGGCTTCGGCGGTGACAAGAAGGCCGACGCCGGCAACGAAAAGAAAGCCGGCGCGGGCGGCGAAAAGAAAGCCGGCGCGGGCGGTGAAAAGAAGGCCGACGCGGGCGGCGAAAAGAAAGCCGGCGCGGGCGGTGACAAGACGGCCGGCGCGGGCGGTGAAAAGAAGGCCGACGCGGGCGGTGAAAAGAAAGCCGGCGCCGGCAACGAAAAGAAAGCCGACGCGGGCGGCGAAAAGAAAGCCGACGCTGAGCAGGTCGACGCCGCGACGAGCGGGAACGCCGACGCGCCAGTGCCGGAGATGCCCAAGGAGTTCGGCGCGGAGAGCGTGTTGCGGACCTGGATTGGCCAGTTCAACGTCTCGCTCATGAAGCGTGTAGCCTCGGGCAAGAAGAAGCCGCTCGAGAAGCTCAAGCAGAAGGGTTGGGCCGATGACAACGGCCTCAGCTATGAGCTGCTCGCCGTCGCTGCCGCCAAGGAGCCGGTCAAGGCATCGGGCAACAAAGGTGAGCCAGCCCCGACCCAGCAGGAGGGGCCGCTGCCGGCACCGGTCCTGAACGCGCGGATCCTGGAGATGATGGCCAAGGGCAACGGGCTCTTGTTCAAGGTGATCACTCCGGACTACGCCGGAAAGTGTATGCAGTTCTCGCAGAAGATCCTCAAAGAGATGGGGGCGCGGCGCGCGGACAAGTCCGACGGCAACCAGGAGAAGCGGTCCGTCACGAAGCTCGGACCGCAGACGGCGGCTCACCGCTTCAAACAGGTGAAGGAGCTGCCCGCGACCTTGCCGCCCGGTTATCAAATCTGCGTCACGTCCAAACCCGAGTGGGGTTTCACCGAGGTCGGCAACCACTGGTTCGTCAGCGCGGGCGACGGCTTCTACTTCGACAACGTGATGGGGGTGTCGAGCGGCGCGCGTTTGACCCAGAGCCTGATCGGCACGACCGGCGATCAGTGGGCGAGCCGGGTCATCGACAAGGACCTCACAGGTCTTCGAGCGCAGATGGGGGAGAAGTTCACCAAGGCCCATCCCGAGTTCGAGAAGTACCAGGAGGCCGGTCGCACGGCTGGAGAGAAGAAGGAGAAGAAGGGCAAGAACGCCAACCCGGACTACAAGGCGGAGGGCGCACTCGAAGCCGAGGGGCGAACGAAGATCAAAGCCTTCGTGAAGGGCAACGCCGACTACCATCCTCGGATCTGGCTCGTCGAGCCGACGACCAGGGCCGAGCCGGGTGGAGGGTGATATGAACGCACGCCGATCGTTCACAACCTGCCGCCGGAGACTCCCGATGTTCACGACGTTCTTGCTGGCGCTGGCCACCCACCTCGCGCCGACGGCTCTCGCGGCGCCGCCGCCCGAGGCGCAGATTCCAGTCGTGTCCGTGAAGGCTTCGAGCGCGTTGCCCAAGTGGAAGGGCTATACCTTCGATGCGAGCAACCTCATCGACGGTCGCGTCGACACGAGCTGGCAGCCAGCGAAGAGCGACACCCTGGGCGTCGGCCAATGGGTCGAGCTCGACCTCGGGGCCCACTATGCGATCACCAGGATCGAAATCGCCCAGGGTCTGCAGAAGGTCGACCCAAAGCTCGGCGACCTCTTCTGCCGCAACAACCGCTTCGCCGATGGGGTCATCTGGTTTGACGATGGCGCCTACGCGCCGATCTGGACGCCGCCCAGCGTGCTCGTGGACACATTGGATGGTGGCTTCTATCGCGGCGAGGCGCTGCCCGGCAAAGAGGTCAAGACCGTCACCCGCTACCTCAGGCTCGTCATCAATTCGGTACACGACCCGGTCGACTGGAAAGACATCGCGGTCGCCGAGATCCGCGTCTTTGGCCGACCAGCCCAGGCCCCGTCGAGCGACCCGAAGTCGTTGGCGTGGGACCGACCTGGCATATGGCCGCTCAAGACCGCGGTCGCGGACTTCTGCGCGGCGAACGATCAGAGCCGAAGAAAACACGACTGCGACCAGGTCATCCGCGTCGTCACGACGGGCGAAGACACCTCCAGAACACTCTCGCCGGTCTCCGTCGAGGACTTCGAAAAGGGCCTCGTCGTGGTGTCGTTCGAGGGTGTGCGTGTCAAGCACCGGCTCGAGCTCCAGCGGGCCGCCGACGGACGCTGGGCGGTCAAGCGCCACACCCGGGTCGACGCCTCGGGCAAGCCCGCGCCGCCTGACTCCACGACGCCACCCGAGCCCGACAGGCAGCACCAGAACAACTGCTGGGAGAAGCTTGGCAAGACCCGACCGGACAACGATGATGACGACACCGACGGGGCCGACGACGACAGCGGGGGCGACGACGACAGCGGGGGCGACGACGACGAGGCCGCACCCGAGTAGGTTGCAAACCGTGCGTGATTCCCATCGACTTGGCGACGGCCATGCGGCATGCCATGGGACAGCTGTCTGGCTGACCTGTGGTTGTCAGGCCGCCCCCTGACTCCCACGAGCATCCTATGGCCAGAACCCCACTCTTCTCGTCGCTTCGTCGGTCCCTGCTGCTCGCACTCGCGGCCCACAAGAAAGGACGGCCCGCGGTCGAGCACGCCGAGATCGAGCGGGCGCGGTTCGCCGCTAGCCGCCGCTCGTTTCTCGAGCGCTCGGCCATGATCACGGGTGGGGTCCTCGTGGCGAGCAAGCTGCCATGGCTCTCGGGGTGCGAGTCCGCCGGTTCGAAGAAGGCCGACATCGCCATCGTGGGCGCGGGCATGGCCGGGCTGACCTGCGCCTACCGCCTCGAGAAGGCTGGCCGCCAGGTCACGGTCTTCGAAGCCCAGCGCCGCGTCGGTGGACGGATGTGGACCGCGCGCGATGTCATGCCGGGTGGGCAGCTCGTCGAGCTCGGCGGCGAGCTCATCGACACCGACCACGTCGTCATGCGCGACCTGGCGGCCGGCCTCAGCATCCCGCTCGACGACTTCCAGGTCATCGACAAGGACGTCACCAAAGAGGTCTTCCACTTCGGTGGGCGGCTCTTGACCGAGCGCGAGGTCCTCGACGCCTGGGGTCCTGTCGCCGCAATCATGGCGGCAGACGTCGCCGACGCGGACAGCGACGACATCGCGTTTGCCAACTTCGATGGCAAGAGCATCGCCGACTATCTCGATGGCCTGACCGGCCTCGACCCGGCGCTGAGAAGCCTCCTCGATGTCGCCTACACGGGCGAGTACGGCCTCGAGATCGACCAGCAGTCGGCGATGAATCTGCTATGGCTCATCGGATCTGACACGAGTGACGAATTTGCCATATTTGGCACATCCGACGAACGTTTCCACGCGCGGGTCGGAAGCGACGCCTTTCCGAGCGGACTGGCGAGCAGGCTCGAGAGCCCGATCGAGCTCGACCATCGGCTGACCGCGGTCACGACCCGCAGCGACGGGCGCTACACCCTGACCTTCGCCGTCGATGGCGGCACCGTCGAGAGCACCTTCGACCACGTCGTCCTGACCCTGCCGTGGACGGTGCTGCGCGACGTGAGCTTCGAGCCGGCGCTCCCCGCCGAGCGGGCCGAGATGATCTCCAACCTCGGCTATGGCACCAACGCCAAGCTCATGCTCGGCTTCGGTAGTCGCCCCTGGCGCACCGTGCAAGGCGCCTCTGGGTCGGCCTTCACCGACAACGGGCTTCAAACCCTCTGGGAGACGAGCCGCGGACAAGGCGGGGCCCAGGGCATCATGACGGTCTTCACGGGTGGCGACGGCGGGGTCGCAGCCGGCGTCGGCACACCGGAAGAGCGCGCGGTCGCGTCGCTCCCGGGGCTCGATGCCGTCTTCCCAGGGACCGCCGCCGCCTACACCGCTGGCTCGGCCGTTCGTATGCACTGGCCCACCTTCGAGTTCGCCAAGGGCAGCTACTCCTGCTTCAAGCCGGGGCAGGCCGCATGGAGCGAGCTCATCGGTGAGCGCTACAAGAACCTGCACTTCGCGGGCGAGCACACGTCCATCGACTTCCAGGGCTACATGGAAGGTGCGGCCGAGACCGGCCTTCGCGCCGCCGAAGAGATCTTATCCGACCTGCGTTGACCGAAAGAAAGCCAAAGCAGATCCAAGCTTAAGGGAGCGCCCAAGAGGCACGTAGCTGAGGTGACGACCGTGCTGAGCCGTCGGTTTCCACGGTGTACCGCTCGACTATCGGTCTGTCTGGAGGTGCTCGGTCAACCCCTGGTTCAGGTCTGGCCTGACCGCCTTGGGTCCATGGTGCGTGCAAGTTTGCACGACGTGTAACCCGGGTCGGGTTGGGGTTGACGCTTGCCTTCCGCCCCCCTAGTCAGTGAGCAGCCATGCTCCCACAACCCCTCCAAACCTCGACACTTTGGGGCGCGTCGTATGTCCCGAAGGGGCCGCCCGCGCTCGTCACACCCTACGCCACCTGGTTCACTGTGGAGGCGCTCGGTACGTCCGAGCTCCTGACGCTGGCCCAGTTCGAGGTCGCAGACGAGCAGAGTGGGCTCGCGCTCATCGACCGCCTCGAGTCGTGGGTCGACCCGGCCGCCGTGCCCGTCGTCGGTGGCGGCGCCGACGGGACGACGTGCTGGTTGGTCTATGGTCGTAGCCTCACCGACGACTTCGACGGGCCCGACCCGATGGGCTCGCACGACATCGTCACGCTCGGCCTCGAGCTGACGGCGGTGGTGCAGCGCGCGCGCCAGGTGGGGCTGCCCGTGCCGCCGCTCGACCTGCGGCTCATGGTCCAGGACTTCCTCTCGGATGGGACCTTCCGACCACGCCTGATCGGCGTTGGAACGCAGGGCCCCCAGCGTGACGAGCGCGACCTCGCCAAGGCCATCGGCTCACTGATGGTGTCGGCCTTCTTCGGGCGGACGGCGGCGGACGTCGGGTGGGAGACCGGTGGGGTGCCAAGCGTCGACCTGCTGACGGGGCGTGGTGGCCGCCTGGCCGACGACCTGACGAAGACACTCATCGGCGCGACGTCCGGGCGCTACACGACGCTCGACGAGCTACGCGCCGACATCTCGGCGACCTCGCTCGCCCGTTCGCGCCGGTCGGCCCGGGTCGGGGTCTCGACCGACCAGTATCGCAACCGCGCCTATGGCGACCGCGAGCTGAGCTCGGCGTCGCTCGTCATGCCTCCCATGGCGATCCCAGCCGCGACTTCGCTACCACACGAAGGGACAGCGACGGGCCAGGCCAGGTCGCCCACCGCCGAGACCAGCCCCGCCCGGACCACACCGACCGGACCGGTCGGGCAGGCTGGACAAGCCGGACCGGCAGGACTGGCCGCGCAGGCCGGACTGGCAGCGCCGACCGGACTGGCCGCGCAGGCTGGACAGGCCGGACAGGCCGGACAGGTCGCCACTTCCGAGGGTCGCTCGCGCTGGCTCTGGCCTGCCCTCGCACTCCTCGTCGCGCTGATCTTGATCGTTGTGATCGCCAACCCGTTTGGTGGCTCGCCCTCGGCCGTCGAGGCGCAGCAGGTGGCAGTGGGCCCGAGCCCGGTCGCGATCCCGGCTGCGCCAACGCCAACGCCCGAGCCAACGCCAACGCCCGCGCCTGCGCCAACGCCAACGCCCGCGCCCGCGCCAACGCCCACGCCAGCGCCTGCGCCCACGCCCGAGCCTGCGCCCGAGCCAACGCCCGCGCCCACGCCTGCGCCCGCACCCGAGCCCGAGCCAACACCCACGCCGGCCGCCGCGCCCGAGCCACCCCCAACACCGACCCTGTCGACGATGACGCTCAAGACGAAGCCCGACGACGCCCTGGTCTCACTCGACGGCGTCGAGCTCGGACGGACCCCGCTGGTCGTGGCGCGGCCGGTCGAGAGCTTCCCGTTGACGGTGCGCATCGAGAAGCGTGGCCACTCACCGCTGAAGGTCACGCTCAATGACCCACATATCCCGGAGTTCCGGGTCACCCTGAAGCCTATCTCCGCCGCGCCCTCCTCTGGCAACGGGGCCTCGGGCAACGGCGACATCAACCTCGAGCGCTGAGAGCGCTCACATCACAAGCCCACCTCGCTCCCTCTATCGTCTTCGAGGTCGTCATGCCTTCTTCCCAGAGACTCGGGGGGTTCGCCCCGCTTTGCCTGCTGTCCGGCCTGCTCGTGGCCAGCGCGCTCATGCTCACCGCACCTGACGCCCACGCCCAGGAGCAGACCGGCACGGCCGACGAAGCGGAGGTCAGCTTCCGGCTCGGCAACCAGGCCTTCATCGACAAGAGCTACCGGCTGGCCCTCGGCCACTACTTCGCGTCGAACCGGCTCGCCCCCAACCGCAACGTGATGTTCAACATCGCGCGTTGTTTCGAGAACCTGGGCGAGCTCGACGAGGCCCACCGCTACTACCTCCACCACTTCAAACTCTCACCCGAGGGCGACCCGAAGCGTCTGGAGAGCCAGGCGGCGCTGACCCGGATCACCCCGTCCGTCGCCATCATCGAGGTGCGGTCGAAGCCGGCAGGCGCGGCGATCTACGTGAACCGCCGCGACCTCGGCGTCATCGCCCGAACCCCGACCGACATCGCGACCAGGGCCGCCACCTACGACCTCATCATCGAGGCGCCCGGCCACCGCCCCATCACACGCAGTGGCATCGTCGCCGTCCGCGGCCAACGGGTGCTGGTCGAGGTCGAGCTCGAGCCGCTGACGGCCTCGCTCGAGCTGTCGGGGGCACCGAGCGGAGCCAAAGCGAGCTGGGTCCAGAACGGCGTCACGGTCGCCACGGCGACGATCCCGGGGCGGATCACCGGCCCCTCGGGCGAGCTGCGGCTCGTCGTCGAAGCGCCCGGCTGGGTCACTCGTGAGCTCGATCTGCGCACCCTCGACGACGAGGTCCGTAAGGTCGAGGTCCGGCTCGATCCGGAGGTCGGCTCGCTGGTCGTCAGCGGCGACGAGCCGGGCGCCATCATCCGACTCGATGGTGAGCCGGTGGGCTTCGTCCCGGCCGTGCTCGACCGCGTCGTCGTCGGCTCCCACAAGCTCGAGGTCGAGGCCGAGGGCTTCAAACCGTTCATGACGACGGTCGACGTGAAGCGCGACACTCGCTCGGAGATCTACGCCCAGCTCGCAGCCGCGGCCGACGTCGAAGCCGCCTCACGCACCGTCGAGAGCGCGCTCACAGCTCCTGCCTCCATCGGCCTCGTCTCGAGCTACGAGCTGCGAATGCACGCGATGCACAGCCTGCTCGACGCCTTGTCCGCCATGCGCGGCACCTACGTGACCAACGACTACACCTACGCGAGCCTCGGGTTTCGCGGCGTCGCCCCGCTCGGCGACTTCAGCAACCGGGTGCAGACCCAGATCGACGGCCACGTCATCAACCTCAGCTACGACGGCTCTTCGAACATGGGCTACGAGGGCCTGGCCGGCCTCGTCGGAGTCGACCGTATCGAGATCATCCGCGGCCCCGGCTCGGCGCTCTACGGCTCGGGCGCGACCTACGGCGTCATCAACGTCGGCACCCCGAACGGGGTCGAGGGCATCGAAGGCCAGGTGGGCCTGTCGAGCCTGGCCGACGGACGCTTCGGCCTCTGGGGACGCGCCGCCACCGAGCTGCCCGATGAGGCCTGGATGTGGGTCGCCGCCGGCCTCATCTACGCCGAGCCACGCGACTACCTGTCGCCCGCACGCCTGGGCAGCGATGACCACCCGACGGGGCTCGCCAGCGGGGTCGGCGAAGAGGTCGCGGGCAACCTGATGGGCAAGGTCGGGTGGCGCGACCTGACCTTGCACTGGTTCTACAACGACCGCACGGGCACCCCGGCGACGGCCCCCTTCGGGTCGGACTTCAACGACCCACGCCTCGAGATCGGGGACCGCCGCGCCTTCGTCGAGGCCCGCTACGAGCCCACGCTGAGCGACGACACCAAGCTCTTCACGCGGCTCGCCTGGGACCACAGCTACTATTTCGGCCTCTACCCGAGCGGCGACGAGGCCTTCACAGAGTCCTATTTCGGCTCGTCTATCCTGCTCGAAGGGCGTGTGCGCAGCGACCTCACGGACGAGCTCACGCTGACGGCCGGATTGCTCGGGCAGTACGGCTATGACAACCGCCTCACCAACGGCGATGTCGGCGGTGAGCGCCTGCTCGACGAAGACCGCGACAGCATCACGACGGCGGTCTACGGGCTCCTCGAGTACGCGCTCACCCCCGACATGTCGCTTCACGGCGGCCTGCGTTTCGACGGGCGCGCGTTCCTCGCCGGCAAAGACGGGTCGGCCACGGACGACTCGGCCATCGAGAACGACGGCTTCCAGGGCGCACTGTCGCCGCGCCTCGCGTGGGTATGGTCCTATCGTGAGGCCTCGGCCCTGAAGGTCGTGCTCGGCAGCGCGTTCCGGGCCCCGTCCTTCTACGAGCTCGCCTTTGGCGACGGCGGCGACACGCAGCTCCCGCCGGACAAGCTCGCGCCCGAGCGGATCTACTCTGGCGAAGTCGAGGTGACCCACGCGGTGGGCGACGACATCGCGCTCGTCGGCGGTGTCTTCGTCAACAGCGTCGTCGACTCCGTGACGCTCGACGGCGAGGGCAACCCGGACAGCCCGCTCGTGTACGCGAACCGCTCGGGCAACGTGTCGGTCATGGGCCTCGAGCTCGAGGTGCGACACTCGCTGCGCCGCGGCCTCATGTGGAGCCTGTCCTATGGCCTCACCCGCGCGCGTCTGGGCGGGCTCTTCGATGGTGAGGCCCTCGAGAACTCGCCGACGCACCACGTCACCGCCCGCGCCATCGTCCCCATCGTCCCGGGTGTCTTGAGCTTCGTCACGCGGGCCGCTATCGACTCGGGCCGCAAGGACCTCGATGGCGAGTGGACGCCGGCCTCGTTGCTCTGGGACGCCGGCTTCTCGGGGCGCATCGAGGCCTACGGGATCGACTACGCGCTGCAGTTCAAGAACCTGCTCGACCTGCGCTACGTGCACCCCGGCTCGGGCCTCATCGAGGACGTCCGGGTGCCGCAGCCGGGCCGCTCGTTGCTCGCCGAGATCAGCAAACGTTTCTGAGCCGACACGGCGCTTGCCCAACACAGGCAGCAGCACTCCGAGACCAGGCAACCCTATGAAGACGACCTCCTATGTGATGACGCCGGACGGCCGCTGGAGCGCTCCGCATCCCACCGCGCTCGACTCGGAGTCGACGCTGGTCCTGTTCTTCGGCGGGGCGAGCCTCGCTGCGAATGCCACCCCCATCGAAGAGCTGCGCGCGGCCTTTCCGCTGGCGATCATCATCGGTTGCTCGACCTCGGGCGAGATCCACGGGGCGTCGGTCACGGACGAGCACGTGGTGGTCGCGGTGTGTCGCTTCGAGCGGACCCGCCTGTCGCTGGCGACGGTCAAGGTCGGCGACTTCGATGGCTCCTTCGCCGCCGGTCGGGCGCTCGGCGCGATGTTGTTGGGACAGGACCTGAAGGCGGCCTTCGTAATCTCGGACGGCATGCTCATCAATGGCAGCGCGCTGGTCAAAGGGCTGTCCGAGGCGTTGCCAAACCGGGTTCCTGTCACCGGAGGCATGGCCGGCGATGGCACCCGCTTCGGGTCGACCTGGGTGAGTGCGGGCGGGCCACCCGAGGCGGGGCTCATCGTCGCCTTGGGGTTCTATGGAGACAACGTCGTGTTCCGGCACGGCGTGGGAGGTGGCTGGATTCGATTTGGACCCGAGCGGCTCGTGACCCGCTCGACCGACAATGTCCTCTATCAGCTCGATGGCCGACCCGCGCTCGAGCTCTACAAGGAATACCTCGGCGAACGGGCGGCCGGGCTGCCCGCGACTGCCGTCCTGTTTCCGCTCGCGGTGCGCGCCCATGTCACCGTCGAACCGATGGTGCGCACCATCGTCAGCATCGACGAAGAGGCGCAGTCGCTGACCTTCGCCGGTGACATCCCGCAGGGGAGTTATGCGCAGCTCATGCGGACCAACCTCGACCAGCTCGTACAGGCATCTTCGGACGCCGCGATGGAGGCTACCCGAGGCATGTCGGGAGAGGCGAATGCGGACTCGCTGAGCATCGCTGTGAGCTGTGTCGGGCGGCGGATGGCGCTGCGCGATCGCTGCGAAGAGGAGCTGGAGGCGACACTCGAGTACCTCTCACGGGTGAAGACCAGGGTCGGCTTCTATTCGTATGGCGAGATTTCGCCACTGCCAGACGCCACCTGCGGCCTCTACAACCAGTCGATGACCCTCACAGTGATCAGTGAGACATGACGGTCAAACACCCGCTGCTGATGCGCCACCTGAGGCGACTCGGACTCGATGAGTCGGTGCCGCCCGACGCGGCGACGTGGGCTCTGCTCCTCGAGCGCATCGAGCAGTCCTTCGAAGGTTTCGACGAGGACCGCTACACCATCGAGCGCGCCTTCGAAATCTCGGGCGCCGAGATGAAAGACCTCTATACGCGGCTCGAGCTGGCGAGTGCGCGTCAGATCGAGGCGGGTCGAGACGAGCTGGCGCGAAGTCTCGCGATCCTCGAAGCGACCGTCGAGACGGTCGAAGACGCCATCCTGGTGGTGGGCAATGACGAGACCGTCCTGCTGTGTAATGGGCGCTTCAGGGCCCTCTTCGGGCTCGGACCGGAGCACCTTCAACGAGGTCGACGCGCGACGTTCTTGCGGCAGATTTTCGCCGGGCTGCAGGACCCGAGTCTCGGGGAGGCCTTCGTAGCGTCGGTCGAGAACCGTCCTCTGGCCTCGCGGCGGGCCGAGGTCGTGTTGCGCGATGGGCGCCACCTGTCGATCTTCCGCAACCCGGTGAGCTCGGAGGGCAAGCTCGTCGGGCGGATGTGGACGCTGCGGGACGAGACGGCGCGGCTTGCGCGTGAGGCCGAGGTGAGGGACGCCAATCGGTTCCTCGACTCGATCGTCGAGAACCTGCCGGACATGGTCTACGTGAAGGACGCCGAGACGTTGCGCTGCGTGCGTCTGAACCAGGCCGGGGAGCGTTTGCTGGGGGTCGGGCGCGAAGACGTCATCGGCCGGACGGCACTCGGGTTCTCGAACGGTGCCGGGACCACGACTGAGATGGAGCGCGACGCCCGGGTCATCGCACTGGGGAGCCGCGAAACCGTCGAGGAGAGCCTCGAGACCGCGATGCAGGGCAGACGCAGCGCCGTCGTGGCGCGGATTCCGATCTTCGACGACGCCGGCAAGGCCCGATACCTGCTCGGGATCGCTCGCGACGTGACCGAGCTCAATCGGCAACGCGGCGAGCTCGAGCAGGCGCGAGATGCCGCCGAGCGGGCGAGCCGCGCCAAGGGCGACTTCTTGTCGAGCATGAGCCACGAGCTCAGGACGCCGCTCAATGGGATCCTGGGCTTTGGCGAGGTGCTGGTGCGGGGGGCCTTGGGGCCGCTCAACGAGCAGCAGCGCGATGGCGTGGACGAGATCCTACGCGCTGGAGAGCGCATGACCCAGTTGGTCGGGGAGCTGCTCGCGCTGCAGCGGAGCAGCGAAGGGGAGGGGGGAGCGCCGAATACGAGCCTCATCACGAAGATGGCGCTGCCGGGCGGGCAGAGCGACCCACGAGATCGTCACTCCGAGGAGGCCGAGGGTTGGAGCTATCTCGCGGCGCCGACTGCGGAATCGATGAGCGCCATCATCGCAGCCTGGAAGTCCGACAACCCACGGCTCGGGGTCATGGCGCTGGTGGCGGAGACCGAGCGGCAGTGTATCCCACTGCTGCAGGGGGTGAGCCGCCAGCTCGCCGTCGAGCTCGTCGGTGGGATCGTGCCGGAGGTCATCGTGGCCGGCGGACTCGAGGGCCACGGGGTCTTGCTCATCCGGCTGCGTGTCATGCCGCCAACGACCTTCATCGAGCACCTGGCCGACTCGGCGCAGAGCGAGCGGCGGGCCGTCGACGCGCTCGAAGCGCTCGCGGTGCAGGGCGACGACCAGGGACAGCGGGCGAACCTGTTTCTCCTTTTCGATGGTCGGCTCGAAAACATCGGCGGCGTGCTCGGCCAACTTCACGCCGCCGTCGGAGACCTGATCACTTATAGCGGCGTCGGCTGCGGCTCGGACTCGTTGTTGCCGGGGCCTTGTGTCTTCAACGACCGCATCACCGTGAACCGCGCGGTGTTGGCGATGTTGTTACCGGGCGAGGTCGAGGTCGCGATGGCGCATGGCTATTCGAGCCAGAGCGAGCGTGTCTTTGCGAGCGCCGGTCGGGGCAACCTCGTCACCCACATCGATTGGCTGCCTGCCTTCGAGCAGTATCGGATGATCTTGCGCGCCCACGACGGCACCGAGCTCGACCGCAACACGCTGCGCGAGACCGCGTCGCGTTACCCGCTGCTGTTCGTACGTGGCGATGGGGAGACGCTTGTGCGGGTGCCCATTGCAGTGGACACGGACGGGGCGCTCCTATGCATCGGGCAGGTCCCGGCGGGCTGTGGGTTGGCCATCGCCAAGCCGCCCGAGGTCACAGACCACGCGGTGACCGAGGTGATCAGAGCGGCGCTCGGAACCACGTGTGCCCTCATCTTCCAGGGGCTCGGACGGCGGGCCTATCTCGGTCGTCAGGGCGCTGAGCACGAGCTCGGGCGACTGGCGGGGCGCTGTGGCGCCGAGGTGATCGGCGCGGTCACGCTCGGTGAAATCGGCAGCGCCGTGGCCGGCGGCCTTCCCGTCCTCCACACCTCTACGTTGTTCGCGCTGCCCTGGATGGTGGGCGCCCGGAGGACCCCTTGAACGCGACCAATGCGCTGCATGTCGTCAATGAAATCGCGTTGTCGTTGCTCGACGAGACCGAGCCGGAGACGATGGCCCGCAGCTTCCTGCAGCGCCTGCTCTTCCATACGGGGCTACCTGTGGGGGTCCTGGCCCGGCGACGCGCGGCCGTCCACGGAGGGGGCCTCGTCCTTTTGTCTGCCGTCGGCAATCGTGACCTCACGCGCCTCCAGGGAACGAGCCCGCGCTGGCTCGAAGACATCTGCTCGGGGACGAGCGCGTCACTTGGCAATCTCGAATTGCCCGAGAGTGCGTTCGTCGGGGCCAGCCGCTACCGCCTGGGGCTGCGGCTCTGCGGGACCGGAGAACACATCGTCCTCCTGCTCGGGGCGAATGCGGCGCTGCACACGGTGAGCCTCGTCACGGTCTTCGAGCCGCTGCTCAACCGCTTCTCGACGGCCTATCGGCTCAGTGCGGATCGCAACCGCCTGCAGAGCGCACTCGACGAGGAGTCCGAGCGGTTTCGACGCCTCGAGCACACGGCACGCGAGACCGAGTCGCGGACGCGTAGCCTGCTCGAGCTCTCGCCCCAGCCGCTCTTGATCTTCGATGTGCAGAGTCGCGAGATCGCGTTCGTCAACGCCGCGATGCGCGACCTGCTCGGGCTCGACAAGAGCGAGTTACCCTCGACCCGCGAGCTCTGGGCGCGGACCTTTCCAGAGCCGGAGCGACGACGGGTCGTGAGGGCCATGTTGCGCGAGCGTGCGACCGCGACGCTCAATGGGGAGACACGTTTCGAGCCGCTGTGCACGCCGCTCCTCGGAAGGGACGGGGCGACACGCTTCATCGAAGCGCAGGTGCACCTCGTCGACCAGCGCGCGATGCTGGCGCTCACCGACATCACGGAGCGCAGGCGTCGCGAGGAGGAGCTCGAGGCGACCCGCATGGGTGCTGAGAAGGCGAGTCGCGCGAAGACGCATTTCCTGTCGAGCGTGAGCCACGAGATCCGGACCCAGCTCAACGCCATCCTCGGCTTTGCGCAGATCCTCGAGCAGGACCTCGGAGCGCTGCCGACCCAGCATGAGCATGTGGGTGAGATCCTGGCGTCGAGCGAACACCTGCTGGCGCTGGTCGATGACATGCTCGACCTGAGCCGGATCGAGGCGGGGCGCCTTACGGTGAGCCATGCGCCCGTCGACCTCGATGCGACGCTGCGCGAGTGTATCGTGGTGGTCGGCGCGCTTGCGACGGCGAGGCGGGTCAGCATCACGCTCGAGGAGCACGTCCCGGTTGGGCTCGTCGGCGATGCCACGCGGCTGCGGCAGGTGATCATCAACCTGCTGTCGAATGCGGTGAAGTACAACGTGGTGGGTGGCAAGGTCTCGATCGCGGTGACACGCCAGGCCGACGGGCAGGCAAAGGTCGCGGTGGTCGACACGGGCTCGGGATCCCGGCGGGGCGGCGCGACGAGCTCTTCCGACCGTTCAATCGACTCGGGGCCGAGCAGTACGGGATCGAAGGGAGTGGGCTCGGGCTCGCGCTCGCCAAGGAGCTGGTCGAGCTCATGGGGGGCCAGATCGGAGTCGAGTCGGTGCAAGGGCAGGGGAGTTCCTTCTGGTTCACGCTGCCCTACGTCGCCATCGATGCCGTCGTGGTCAATGAACCTGCGGCGCAGCGCAGGGTGCTGACAGACGTGCCGGCGGCGCGGCGGCTGCAGCTCCTCGTGGTCGAAGACCAGCCGATGAATCAGCGCCTCATCTGCTTGCAGCTCGAGCAGCTCGGCGGGTTCGATGTCGTCGTGAGCTCGAACGGAGCGAGCGCCCTCGCGCTGTGGGAAGGCGGGGGCGTCGACATCATCCTCACCGACTGCAACATGCCGGTCATGGACGGGTTCGAGCTCACGCGGACGATCCGCAAGCTCGAGGCCGAACGGGGGACGAGGACACCGATCATCGCGCTGACCGCGAGCGCCATGCAGGAGGACATCGAGCGTTGTACGGCGGCCGGCATGGACAGCTGCCTCACGAAACCGGTGTCGATCCCACAGCTTGCAGACGCCCTCGACCCATGGCGCAGGGCCCGGGGCACACCCAAGACCAGGCCGCGGCGGCGGGTGGCGACGGGCGCGACCCGGCGTATGGACTATCTGCGGGCCATCCAGGCCATGCTCGGTAGCACCGAACCCACCGATGCCGAGCCGCTGCTCCTGGACTTCACGAGCAACACACGAGCCGGGATGAAGGAGGCAGCGGCGGCCTTCGAGCGTGGTGACCTGGAGCAGGTGGGACGCGTCATGCACCGCCTGTCACCCTCGATGAAGCTCGTCGGGGCGGCCGCTCTGGGGAGCCATGCGCAGAACCTCGAGACCGCTGCGCGACGCGGGGAGCGCGGGGTCGCAAATGGGTTGTGGGCAGCGGTGAGAGACGCGTGGGCGGCGGTCGAGCACGACCTGTCGATGGCCGCTGGGCCGACGGCGGCGACGCGTGTCGGGACGAAGACGCGTGGGCCGGGCGGCGAACGGTTGGCGACCGACGGCGAGAGCGACTGGCAGAGCGAGCTGAAGGTGCTGGTCATCGACGATGACGTGTTCATGCGGCGCTTCCTGAGAGACCTGCTCGGGACCTTCGATATCGACCAGGTCCAGATCGCCCAGGACGGGCGGATGGCGCTGCAGCTCCTGAGCGGGGGCAGGGAGGACTTCGACCTCGTTTTGTGTGACCTCGCGATGCCGGGCATGGATGGTGTCGAGCTCATCCGCCACCTCGCGGAGCTGCGATTCGGGGGCAGCATCATCCTGATGAGCGCTGCGGGGTCGCGGGTCTTAAACAGCGTCGAGGGGCTGGCGATCCAGCACGGGCTGACCATCGCGGGGTCGCTCGTGAAGCCCTTCGAGGCGAGCGCGCTCAAAGAGATCCTCAGGCGCAGGCCAGCGGTGAGCAATCGTCGCACGACCCAGACGCAGGTCGCCCCGGTGGACGCCAGCGAGCTGAGACAAGCGCTGGAGAACGGCGAGCTGACGATTCACCTGCAGCCCAAGGTCTACGCGGACAATCTCGAGGTCGCTGGCGTGGAGGTCCTGGCGCGTTGGTTCCGACGCGATGGGTCGCCGGTGCCGCCGTCCGTCTTCGTAAGGGTGGCCGAGGCCAACGGGCTCGCGGACCTGCTCTTCGACAAGGTGCTCAGCATGGCGCTCGGCGCGGCGGCGCGGATGGGGCAGGCGGGCCACGGGGGGCTCAAGGTGGCGATCAATGTGTCGGCCGTGTCGCTGGCCCGACTCGAGATCGCCGCGCTCATCCTCGACCGTGTCGCCGAGTTCGGGGTGCCGTCGACGAACCTGGTCTTCGAGGTGACGGAGACAGGTGTGGTCAGGGACCTGAAGGTGGCGCTCGACGTGCTTGCGCGCCTGAGGCTGCAGGGGATCGGCTTGTCGATCGACGACTTCGGGACGGGCTATTCGTCGATTGACCTGCTGCGAAGGGTGCCCTTCACGGAGCTGAAGATCGACCGCTCGTTTGTGGCCAATGGGCTGCGTGACCCGTCGGCGCGACACCTCATCGCGTCGAGCGTGAGCATGGCACACGGGCTTGGCATGCGGGTCGTGGCCGAGGGTGTCGAGACCGAGGGCGAGCTCGGGCTGGTGCGTGAGCTGGGGTGCGACGAGATCCAGGGTTATCTCGTGGCGCGACCCATGGACGAGTCGAGCCTCCTGCGGTGGTTTGCGCTGCGCGGGGCGAGTGCTGCCGGTTGAAGGACGGGGGCGACGGGCGACAGCGGGCGACTTGCCTGACGGCGTCTGCTAAGGACGCGCCAATGACACGAGCCATCCCGCGCCTGCAGGCCATCCCGAACGACCAGATCTTCAAGAGCAGCGAGCTCGCACGCGCGGCCTTGGAGCTGCCGGGCGCCAACCACAAAGGGGTGCTCGTCCGTATCGAGGAGACGCCGGGTCCAGGTGAGCTCGAGGCGCTTCGCGACTATGTCGCGCGAGACGCTGACAGGGTGGTCGTCGAGGTCGGAGCAAAGGTGCCGCTGGCGGTGCTGGAACATGTGTCGGGTGTCCCGTTTGTCGTCTTGCGGAGTCGGACGGATCTGGACGGGCTCGAAGCGATGCCGGCGTCGGTGCGGCGGCTGTCGATCGGCAAACACACCAAGGCCTTGGATCTCGGGGCGCTGCCGCCGTTGCCGAAACTGGAAGAGCTGCAGCTCGATGCGCCGTCGGTGAGCCGCGGCCCGACCTTGCCGGCGCTGCGAACGCTGGCGTGGCTGATGGCCACCGACAAAGCGTCGGCGTTCGTCGAGCAGCAGGCGTCGCTGTTCGAGCTGGCGCTGAAGAACGCGTCGGTGACGGCGCTGCCGGCGAGCGGGATCGAGCGGCTGCTCCTGTTCTATTCGTCGAAGCTGACGTCGCTGCGTGGGATCGAGAAGCTGTCAAAGCTACGCTTCCTGCGGCTGGACGAGCCCAAAGGTATGGCGCGGCTGGGCGACCTGAGCGCGATGCGGCAGCTGCGGGTGGTGCAGCTGGTCGGGGCTCAGACGATTGGCGACCTGTCGGACCTTGGCTCGGCGCCGGCACTCGAGACGCTGAACGTCACCCTGACGAAGCTCGACGCGGCCCCGTTCAAGGCGCTCAAGGGCAAGCTGACCGGTGGCTCGTTCAGCCTCAAGACACCGAAGGCGACCCGCGAGCTGCTGGACCACCTGGAGGTCCCGGTGGTGCAGGGCGGGTGGCACGAGCCGACGTTGTTCGACCTCTGAGGTCGAGCTGTCGAGCCATGGTGCTCAGCGCTGGTCGCAGGTCGTCACGTCGTCGCTGATACACATGGCGGGGGCCCCGCACAGGTCGAGCGCGAAGCCGGCGGGGCACGACAAGCCGCTCGAGGCGGTGGCGCCGGTGGAGGTCTGGAACTGTTGGGTCGGGCCGGTCCGCATGTCGGCTGTCGACCAGATGATGTTGTCGAGGTAGCCGGCGTCACGCATGGCTGCGGGCGTGGTGAGCGAGCCGGCCGGGAAGGGCCCGGCGATCTCGGCGCCGAACGCGGCGAATGCTTCGCGGTTGAGGCCGAAGAGCTCGATGACGTGGGTGCCCGCCGACAAGGGGAGGCGCAGCACGTTCCAGGTCGCGTAATTCTGAGGGCTGACGCTCTGATAAACGACATTGCCGTCGACGCGCAGGAGGACCTCGTTGTCGCCCGCGATGCCGACGAGGTAGTCGCCAGCGGTGTCGATGTCGAGGCAATGGGAGAAGCCGAGCCACTCGTTGTAGGGCGGCTGTTCGGAGAAGAAAGAGGGAGCCGGGCAGGTCCAGACACCGACCTGGCCGAGGCGGTTCCGCCAGGTGAGGGTGTCGACCTCGAGGCAGACGAGAGGGTTGGTGCAGCCGGGGTTCAAGGTCGAGACAAACTCGAAGTCGGACGGGTTGGACGAGGTCGAGAAGCGCACGCCTTCGGTCGTGTAGACCCCCTCTTCCGAGAAGCCGGCGCAGACGTTGTGGGTCGTGACGTTGACGGTGGGAACGACCGAGAGGCGCTCACAGACGGTCTCGGCGACGTTGGGGGCAAAACCTTCGGGGCAGTTGCAGGCCGAGGGGTCGGGGTCGCCTGGCTCGCAGTTGGAGTAGGCGAAGGTGTGGGCGGCGTCGGACGCGGTGTAGACGGTGGCGACGGACGCGGTGTCCTCGCCGGGGAGGATGGCGTTGAGTGCGTGGGCGTCGCAGTCGAGGACGCCGTCGTCGACGATTTGTCGGCTCCAGGTGACCATCGGATAGACGCTCTCGTCGGGCGTCGTGAGGTCTTCCCAGTAGCCTTCCGACGCGGTCGCGTTCCAGCTGAGCGTGCAGTCGCCGGCCGTCGCGAGGGCGGCTTCGTCGAGGCCGAGAGCCACGTTCCAATAACGCTTCTCGAAGGCGGTGTACGCCTCGTCGCCGGCGTAGACGGCCGCGCCGTAGAGCACCGGGCTGTTCTCGGCGATGTTGCCGGGGCCGGCGGTCGGGTCGAGGGTCCAGGTGCCAGTCGAGCAGGTCAACGTCGGCGGATCGACATAGAGGCAGGTGTCCGCACCGGACGTGCAGGCGAAGGCCAGGACGGCGGTCAGGTCACGTGCGCCGCCGGGGCGGTGCAAGAGCTCGGGCACGCAGTCGAGCTTGGCCGAGCAGAAGATGTCTTCGAAGCTCACGGCGATATCGAAGAAGCCCTGCGAGGCGTCGCGCATGATGGTGAGGTCGAACTCGACCAGCGTGTCGGCGTTGTCGTTGCACGGGCGCTCGAGCTGGCACGGCTGGGTTGCGGGGCAGGGGTTCACGTAGCTGTCGGGCGCGATGCGGCCGGGATCGCTGGCGTTCGCGACGTCGCAGCCGGTCGTCTGGCAAAGGCCTTCGAGGACGAGGCTGACGGTGTTGATGCGGCCCGACGGCGAGGCGTCGCAGGTGCCGATATACGTGATGCTGCCGGTGGCGTTGCCGTATTGGTTGGCACAGATCCCGGCTTCGCTCCAGACGAGGGCAGCGGGGTTCACGAGCGTCTTTCCGACGTTGTGGACCGCGACCGAGTAACACGCGTCGGCGACCCCGGGCAGGTCGAGCGGGGCGACCTGCAGCGCGATGCGGGACGAGGGGCCGGAGTCAGACGACTGAGCGCAGCCAAGGGCCGGCAAGGCGAGGGCTGCGACGAGGAACGATCGAGTCGACATGTGATGACCCCGGCTAGGACTCACCCTGTCGGTGCGAGTCCGGTCGAAAACGAAGTGGGAAAGGGATGGGGTGCGCCCGCCGCGCACCTGTAGGAGTGTCGATTTGACCAGAGCGGCGACCAGAATCAAGCGGTTTTATGGGGTCGTATGATCGACGTGGGATCAGTCGGAAACCCCTCGCTCGCTTCGCTCGCCTCCCCTTTGGCCGCCTTGGCGGTCAAGGGGACAAGAATCTGACTTTGGCCATGGTTTCCGTCCTTTGTGGTGCGGGAAACGCATGGCCACGTCAGTCGCCGTAGAGGTAGCGGAGCGCGGTTGGCAGGCGGTCGCGCCAGAGGCCCCACGAGTGACCCTGGGGGTGCTCTTCCGAGGCGAACGTGTAGGTCTTCGCGGTGAGGGCTGCGACCATGCGGCGCTGGGCTTCGAGCAGGTTGCCTTCGTCGGTGCTGCCGGACACGGCGAGCTCGTAGGTGCCCACGATGAGGTGGAGCTTGACGTCGACCTTCGGGGTCGATTTGACGAGCTCGATCATGGCGTCGTCATCGTACGAGTGGGCGCCCGACTGGCAGCCCGCCAGGCCAAAGACCTCGGGGCGGGTGATGGCGGCATAGCAGGCGATGAGGCCGCCAAAGCTCGGGCCGATGGTGCCGGTGACGGCCGGCGTGAGGCCGGCGTTGTAGGTCGTGCGCATGAACGGGACGACCTCTTCGGCGAGGTGTCTCACGTAGTTGTCATTGCGGTTGTACTCGACGGTGCGCTCGGTCGGCTGGGCGAAGACGGCGACCAGGGGGCCGACGTCGCCCGTGTCGACGACGCGGTCGAGGATGAGCGGCGTGCGGATGAGGCTGCGGTAGTCGTTGCCGTCGTGGAAGATGGCGAGCGGGCGCGGGACCTCGTTGTCGCGGACCGCCCCCGGGGCGACGTAGACGTAGATCGTGCGCGACTGCTGAAGGGCCTCGCTCTCGATGACGTGGGAGGTCATCGTACCGGCCTGGGCGGTCGTCAGATTCGCGGCCTCGGCGGGGGTGACGTAGTCGGGCATGGTCAGCTCGGAGTTGGGGCCAAAGCCGCCCGCCATGGTGCGGGGATTGAGCGCATCGAGTCGCCAGTCGGACCCATTGACGACGAGCTTGTAGTCGAGGCGCGCATTTCGCTCGTAGGTCTGGGCGAGCCACCACAGGTCGACCTCTTGAAAATCAAGACGTGTGAGCTTGGGCGAAACCTGGGCGTTCCAACCTGTCGCATCGCCGACCATACGGACCTCGGTGGCGGCGCCGTTGAAGAGGAAGACGGCCGTCGTGTCGTCGGTGATAGGGGCAGAGGGCAGAGCGGCGAGCCAGGTCGTCAGCACCGCTGGGCGGTCGGCGGGGGCGGCCGCCGTGAGCGCGGACTCCAGCGCGACGATGGCGTCGGGTGGGCCCGACGGGGTGGTGTCGGGAGTGACATCTGTCGTGTCGGGCGTCGTGTCGGGAGTGACATCGGGAATGACGCTGTCCGGAGTGACGTCGGGCTCGACGCTGTCCGGAGTGACGTCGGGCGTCGTGTCGGGGCTGACATCCACCGTGTCAGGGCTCGTGTCGGCAGCGACGTCCGAGTCAGTCGTGTCGCCGCAGGCCGCGAAGACACCGACGGTCAGCAGCAGGGCATAGGACCACCGGGACAGGATTGTCGAATTGGCAATGCAACGCATGACGACCTCACTCGGACCGAGTCAGGTCGGTTCTATATCACTTCGCGAGCATCGACTCGATGGCGATTCCGACGCCGGCCAGGGACTCACCAGCGATGAGACCGGCGGCGATGACGACCAGAAAACGTGCGGCCCAGTTGGACACGAACTTCGTCAGCACGGCCGCCAGCACGGCGCCAAAGAACATCGAGAACGCGTTGTAGGCCGGCAGGACGAAGGACAGGCCGATGGCGGACGCACTCGGGACCCAGGCGCGGGCCTTCTTCGGGAGGGTCTTTTCGGCGACGGCCAGAGCGATGCCGGCGATGCCGCCGATCAAGATCGCCATCGGTGTGGCGGGCGGCATGGCGCCAAAACCTTCGGCGAAGATCTCGGCGACGGCTTTCCAGGTGGCGACGGCCGGGGCAGGCCACTCGTCGGTGAGCAGCATGGTCTGAGGGTCGGGGATGAGGATGAGGTAGGCGGCGCTGCCGATGGTCGCACCCGCGAGCGCGCCGAGCACCTGGACGAGCGCCTGGTAACGCGGCATCGCGCCGAGCAGATAGCCGGTCTTGAGGTCATGCATGAGGTCGGCGCACTGGCTCGCGGCGCCGCCGGTGACGTTGGCGGCCATGAGGTTCGGCGCGACCTGGCCAGGCACCAGCGCACCAAAGAGGAGCTGGGTGATCTTACCCATGGCGCCGACGGGGGTGACGTTGGTCTCGCCTGAGACGCGGGCGGCGACGACGGCGATGAGGAAGCTCATGAGGACGCCGAAGGCCGCGACGAAGAGGTTGATCTCGAAGAAGAGGACCTGGAGCGTCGTGGAGAGGACAAGGGCTATGACGAGCCCACGCACGAACCACGAGCGCGAGACGTCGCCCTCGTCGACGGCGCCGCCGACCGCCTTACGTTTGAACGAGTTGGCGATGGAGCGCCACGAGAAGGCGAACGAGGTCAGCGACGAGGTCACCATCATCGTGACGCCCGGCCAGAGGAGCCACTTGTTGAGCGAGGTGAACCAGCTGCCGTCGGGTTTGCCGGCGGCGACCCAGCCCTCGGACAAGGCCATCGGCGAGAGGAGGCCGTAGGCGATGAAGGCGCCGAGCAGGAGCGAGATGCCGCCGCGTAGCCCGATGAGGCCACCGACGCCGACCATGAGCAGGTTGGGTTCGAGTGCGAAGGTGAGGTTGTTCGAAGTGACGGTGCCGCCGGCCCAGGTGCCCGGGAGGCCGACCTTGCCGAGCACCTTGTAGTTCTCGAGCAGCTTGACGACAGCCGCGACGGAGGCGGCGCCGAGCAGGGTCAGCACACGGATGACGGCCTCGCGGCCAGACGCGTACATCTCTTTCAAGGTGGTGGCCGACGCGATGCCGCTCGGGAAGGGGAGCTTGTCGGTGATGAGCATCTGCCGGCGCAGGCCGACGGCCACGGCGATACCGACGAGGCAGACCGAGAAGGTCCAGAGTGCCAGGACGGGCCAGCTCATCTGCTCGCCGGTCATCATGGTGAGCGCTGGAATCGGGGCGACCAGGCCGGCCGACGAGATGGCGGCGCCGGCCGAGGCGGCCGTCTGGTTCAGGTTGTTTTCGAGGATCGTGAGGCCGGGTTTCTTGGTCGCGAGGCTCATGGCGCGCCAGAAGGCGAAGCCGAGCAACGCGGCCGTGATCGACATGTTGTTGGACCAGCCGATCTTGAGCCCGCTGTACAGGTTGCAGAGCGACAGGAGGCCGCCCAGCACCATGCCGGTCAGTGCCGCGCGCACCGTGAGCTGGGCCATGGTCCGGTCGAGCGGGAGCGGGGCGAAGGGCTCGTTCGGGTCGCCGATATGGTGTTCGGCCTGGGGCTCGGCCGGGGGCACGGGTGGTTGAGCAGGGCTGGCAGCGGTGGACGGCGGAAGTGCTGAGGCCATGGTGGGCGCGTAGCACGAGACGTGCGAGCGGGAAACCGCGTTGAACCCTGTGCCGGCGGAGCAGGACCGACCTGGCGCTGCGGTCACAGGACCTCGGCATGTACCTGCGCCTCGCGCCCTTCGATGGTATGGAAATCTCCAGCGACCCGGCCTCCTGGCGAAGATGCCTGCGGCGCCCGGACCAACCAGCACTTGTGCCCCGTCTGACCCGAAAGCCCGATGCCCCCACTCGACTCACCAGAGGCCATCGCCCACGCCGCCGCCCAGGCCTTCGAAGCCGGTGCCAGGCTCGTCCTCGTCGACGGCGACCTCGACCTCACCCACAGCGTGGGCGACGCGTGGCGCTGCGTGACCGAGCTCTTGCCGACCTACCTCACGATCCCCCGACGCGTGGAGCCTCCTCGAAGCCATCGACCCGCACGACCTGTCCGCGCTCCTCGTCGCCCTCGGTGACGTGCGCCGCGGCGCCTACTTGCTGGCCCACGTCGACCTGGCCTCGACCGACCCCGACCACCAACGAAGCGTCCCCGTCGCGCTCGCGCTCCTGGCCTCACACCTCACCATCGCCCACCTCCGTGTCGCACCAACCAACCCGACACGCCCACTCGCGGCCCTGCTCGCCACCCTGCGGCAGGTCACGGCATCATCGCCTGGTACAAGACTCCTGCTCGACATACTCGCCTCGGTCACAGAGCCCCTGCCTACCTCGATCGCGCTGCTTGCAGCCCAGGCCTCCGACAACGATGCGGCCGCACTCTGCAAGGACGGCCTCCTGCGTCTACGCGCTGGCCGCCTGTCCTTCGCCCACGACGAGCTCCACGACGAGCTCGCTCGCCGCCAGACCCCTGACCTCAGGCGCCAACTCCACGAGCGACTCCTGCCCCACCTGCGCGCCGCACCTCGGCACCACGGGCTCGCGGCCACCCTGCTCGTCGCCATCGCGAGCACCCCGAGCAGCCGCGCCGTCCAGCACTCCACACCTGCGATCCACGCCGAAGCAGCCCCGCTGTTCATATCCGCCGGTCACCACGCGCTCGCCGGCCGCCGCTTCATCGAAGCCGCCCGCTGCTTTCGCGACGCGCTCGCCACGGGAGTCCTCACCCCGGCCGAGACGCAACAGGTCCAGCTCGCCCGCGGCCGCGCGCTTGCCTCGGCTTGCGAGCCCGGCCCGGCCTCGGACGCTTTGAGAGCGGCCACACACGGGCCCGACCCGCACCTCACGCGTGAGGCCACCCATCGCGCCGCGCGCGAGCTCCTCGTCGCCGGCCGCGTCGACGACGGCCTGGCTCTTCTCGGCGCGGCCCTGCGCCACCACGGCGACAGCGTCGAGCGCTCCACCTTCGGCCTGCTCGTCGGAATCGGCTGGCGCCGCCTCCTCCACACCGTGCGCGCCAACCTCACGACGCGCCCCACGGTCGCCCCCACAACCGCCGACGCTCGCGACCGCGTCGAGCTGCACTACACCGGGGCCGTGGGCCTTGGCCTCGTCGACGGGCTCCGCGCTCTGGCCTTCCAGTCGCGCCACCTGCTCTCCGCCGCCGAGTCCGGCGAGCCGGCTCTTCTCTTACGCGCACTCATGGCCGAGCGGGTCTTCGCCGCGTCGGTCGGCCACGGAGCCCGAACCCGCCTGGAAGCCCTCGACCGCACCATCGACGAAGGCCTCGCCGCTCGCCCGGCCCCCGAGCTGGCCGGCTACGACGCCCTCTCGCGCGGTCAGGCGGCCTTCCTGTGTGGCGATTTCGTCAGCGCGCTCAGTCACTTGCACCACGCCGAGTGGGCGCTCACCGTCGACGCCCGCAACGTCGGCGCCGGCGACCTCGGGGCCGAGCTGCAACAACTCCAGGTATTCCGCCTCTGGACCCACGTCTGGCGCGGCAACCTCGCCGCCATGGCGCAGGACCGCGCCCGCCTCGAGCCGGACTCGACGCGCCACGGCCGTCGGGCCCTGGCTTCAGCGCTCGCCGTCGAAGGCGGTGTCTTGCTCGCGCTGGCCCGCGACGAGCTCGACGAGGCCAGACGGGTCGCCGACCGCGCCTTGTCGGCCGAGCCCCATCGCCATTCGCTGACCGTGGCTGTGTTCAACGCCTGGGCCGCCCGGATCCAGGTCGCGCTCTATGCCGGTCGTGGCGACGAAGCCCTCGCCCTGGTGACCTCCATGTGGCCACGCCTGCGCTCGGAAGGTTTCCTCGCGGTCCAGGTCGTGCGCATCGAGGCCCGCCTGCTGCAAGGTCGCGCGGCCCTCGCGGCCGGCGACATCGATGGCGCTCGTGACGCCGCCCGGCGCCTTGCCCGCGAAGGCACGACCCTCGCCACCGCCTGCGCCGCCTTCCTCGACGCCGCCCTGGCCCGACGCCTGGCCTCGATGCCCACATCGACCCAGCCCTCTGACGCGACCGGAGCCTTGGCCCGAGCGTCGAACCTCACCCGAGCCGCCGGCCTCGACCTCTACACGATGGCCCTCGATCAAGCGGCGCGCTCGACCCCACACCCCACGACCCTACCGTGCGGCACGCCTCTCGCAGCGCCCGAACGTTTCGTCGCCATGCTCTGGGGTGACCCTCAACCCGCGTAGGCGTCGTCCGCGCTGCCGAGCTTTCGCCCATGTTCGACGAGCGCGTTCTTCAGCAGCATCGCCGCCCGCGTCCGCGGCAGGTCCGCCCGATACAAGAGGCAAATCGTGTCGGGAAAGAACGGCAGCAGCCGATGCACCCGCACGAGTGACCGATGCCCGCCATAAAGCGCCACCCGTCTTGGCAGGAGCCCGATTCCAACGCCGCCCAACGTCAGTGACTTCACGAGCTCGAGGTCCCCACACGCGAGCCGCCGCGTCGGCGCAATCCCATCGGCCGCGAGCATATCGATGATGCCGTGGCTCTGGCCGACCCGTCCCGCAAATACGAGCCGGCTCGTCCGCACGAGCTGCCTCGCCTCGTCCAGATCTTCAGTCAGGCACATCGGCGGGGCCTGCCCCGACCGCGCCCGAGCGAACAGGTCGACCGCGTCCCCGAACAGGTCGACGATCACCAAATCAGGATGCGGCAGCGGATTCACGACCAACCCGAAGTGGACCTGGCGTGTGACCACCGCGTCGGTGATCTCCGCCGAGCTCGCATTGAACAGGTCGATCTCGATAGCGGCCGCCTCCGCTTCGAAGCCCGTCATGAACGAAGGCAACAGATACGCGCCGAGTGACACATGACAGCCGATCCGGAACTGGCCCCGCGCATCGACCTGGGTGGCCAACACGACCCGCTCTGTTTCGGCCATGAAATCAAGAATATGCAGCGCCCGCGCATAAAGCTGCTGCCCCTCGTCGGTGAGCGTCACGCCCTGGCGTTCCCGCTGGAACAAGGTCAACCCGAGCTCACTCTCGAGCCGCTGGATCGCCCCCGTCACCGACGGCTGACTCAGCCTCAGGTGCCGCGCCGCCCGCGTCATCGAGCCCGCATCGGCCACAGCGACGAAGGTCCTGCACAACGCCGTGTCGAGCACCCGCGGGTCCGCGTCGAGCGGCCGCAGCACAGTCTCTTTCGGCTCGCGGCCCCGGGTCGCCATCGCCACCTCCTCGTCCACCGGGTCCGCACCTCGCGGCTCCCGACCTGCGCCACACGATGTCCCCGCACCCCTTATCGCCGCAGCCTCCGACCGCCGCAAGCGCCCGCAAGGCCATCCCGCCCCATCCCATAGGCCGGACCTATCCCGGTCATAGGCACAGCCCCCGTATCCCAATCCCCTCGCCGCGGACTACCTCGGATGAACCCAGCTCTGCCCCGAGGAGTCCACCATGCTCGAGCGCCGCGAATCCAACACCAACACCAACACCAGCAGTGCCCCGACGCCCGCCGGCCCCACCAAAGGCGGCATCAAGTCCGAGCTCCGCGGCATGTCGTTCGCCGAGCAGGAGGCCCGACTGTCACCCGGCGGCCCGGACACGCGCAAGGGTGCAGCAGCGGGCGCACCTGCGCAGAATGCGCCGTCGGCGGGGACCTCGAACACGAAGGCTCCCGCGGGACCGCAGGACAAGATCGGAGTCGGCTTCACGGGGACACGCGGCCCGCTGAACATGGGACTCAAGTTCGCCAATGACGGCAGCATGACGGCGGGCCTCGAAGGCAAATACGCCGCACCTCTGACGCCAATCCCCGTGGGCCCCTTGTACCTCGACCCGGCGCTGGCATTGAAATCGACCGGCACAGCGACCATGAACCTGGACGGCTCGTTCAAGGGCAAGGTCGGCGCTGACATCGAGGCGGGTGTTACGCTTCGGGGTGGCATCCCGAAGGTGATGTCTGTCGGTGCAGGTGCCAAGACGACCCTCTCCATGAAGGGAGTGGAGGTCGCTCGCAGCAAGGAGGGCGCGTGGTCTTTGAGCGTGCCCGACGCTGTCTTGAAGTTCGCGCTCGTCGTCTCGGCGGAGCTCGGTTCACCGGTCAACGGCGAGCCACAAGGCTGGAAGTCGCTGGGGACCAAACTCGAGTGGAACCCCGGGGGCGAGCTCGAGCTCCTCAAGACGACGTATCAGGACGGGTCGTTCCAGCTCAGCGAGGGCAAGGACGGGAAGCGACTCGTCGACGGGATCGAGTCCCTGGCGAAGTTCGTCGGCAGCATGAACCCGTTCGAGGACAACAAGGTCCGCAGCGATGTCGAGGCTGGAGCCCATAAACGAGCGAGCACCAAAGAACGCGTGACGATGATCGAGCAGCTCATGTCTGGTGTCTGCGGCACGGAAGACGAGGCCGCTATCTTGAAGATCCTCGACTACAGCAGCGAGAAGGGCGACCTCGCCGCGGTGCTCGCTGGCCTCGACCGCAAGGCGCTCATCGCCAAGGTCAATGATGACGCCAATAGCAAGGCCGCGCTCGAACGCTACCTCCTGCCGCCCAAAGACGCGCTCGGTCCCCGCCCTGGACGGTTCAGCGTGCTGTGCAGCCCGTTCTTCCCGCTCGACGGAAAGTCGGACGCGGTCAAGCTCGACGGCGGCTCCGTATGGACGCGCTCGAAGGCCTACAACGCGGTCCTTCGGGACCGGGTGAAGACCATGGGCCTGCCGGAGATGCGAGCCGAGCTGGCACAGGTCGACAAGCACGACGGCTGGCTCGAGGCCCACAAGAAGACAAGCGCCATTGCCGCCGAGCCAAACAACAACAAAGCCTACACGCTCTACTTCAACTCGCAGGAGGCCGCTCAATCGGAGGTCAAGATGACCGCGTTCATGAAGTCCTCACTGAACCCATTCTGAGCCGGTCGCCACGTCGGTTTTGACAACGCGGACCACGCCACCTAGCTTGCCGCCGATGACGACGGCACGACAGATGGCCCGATGACCCCGGCCGACCAAAACCCAGACACCCCTGACGCACTCGCCCAGCACAACCTCCGGGACGTGCGTGGTGCGCTCGGGGGCAGCCGCCTGCTGACACTGCCCGAGGTCGCAGCCGAGGTCGCGACCCTCCGCGCGCTGCTCGCCGCGCCCGCCCCGAGCCTGCTCGAGATCGGCTTCGACCACGGCCGCCGCTTGTCCGCCACCGCCGCCGAGAACCCGGGCTGGACGGTCGTCGGCCTCGAGGTCCGAAAACACCGGGTCGACGCCATGCGCGCCTGGGCCGAGACCAACGCCCTGCAGAACCTGCACGCCTACCGACTCGACGCGCGCAGCATCCTGGCAGGCGCGCTCGACGCGGCCTCGCTCGACGTCATCGAGGCCCTCTTTCCGACTCCATGGCCAGAAGGACGCGCTCGCCGCCGCATGCTCGTCGAGCCGGCCTTTCTCACCGACGTCGCGAACGCTCTCAAACCCGGGGGCCTGTTCCACGTCGCCACCGACGTCGACTGGTACGCGACTCAGATCGCGGCCGACCTCGCCCAATCAACCGCCCTCGAAGTCGTCCCCACCGACGTCGGCCTGACCTCACGCCCGGCATGCTCGCAGCGTTCCCGCCGCGAGTGGAAGTGTGAGCGTGAGGGCCTGCCGATCTACCGGTTCACGGCCCTGCGTCGCTGACCAGAGCCGTGACCGGCGCTGGTCAAATGTGCCGTCGCAGCAGCTCTTTACCGGGGTTCCTCTGGTCCTGGCCGAGCTTGAGGAAGTCATGCCGCAGCGCCTGCTTCGCGCTCAGCCGCTGCTTCGGATTCATCGTCATGACACGCTTGATGAAGTCCATGAAGACGTCGCCGCCCTGCACACCCTTGACGCGCTCCCCGACGACACCGAGCCACTTGCCATCTTCGAGCTTCGCCTTCTTCGCGAGGTCCTCACCGAAGCGCTGATCACTCGGGCCGGTACCGCCCTTCGCGAAGTCCATCGAGTTCATCCCGAAGACCCCGAGCAGGAGCGACTCACCCATGCTCCACACGTCGGTCGACTTCTTGGCTTTTGTCTTGTGCAGCTCGGGCGCCATGTACATCGCCGTCCCGCTCTCCTTCGCCTTCGACTCGCGCCCCGTCGTCCCGAAGTCCATGAGGCGCGGCTCGTAGTCGTCGCCGAGCAGGAAGTTCTGGTTCTTGACGTCGCCATGCGACCGGCCGCTCTGGTGGAGCTTGTCGAGCGCCTTGAACCCGCCGCGCATGAGGTGTTTCCACACCTCGATTCGCTCGGCGATCGGCAGCGCCACGAGGCGCTCCTGCACCCCCGCGAGGTCGCCCTTTCGCGCCAGCTCCATGATGAACCCACGCCGCTCCAGCGTCTTGCCGCCGGCCTTGAGCACATGGTCATCCCCCTCGAGGGAACGCATCGTCTGATGCTCACGCAGCGTCGGGTCTTCGGACTCGGGGTCGTCGAGCTTCGAGAGCTTGTAAGCCACAGGCGCCATGCCGAGGTACTTCATCTCATAGACATTGGCCTCTGCGTTCTGCGCCAGACCACGCACCTGCACGAGCGTCGCGTTGCTCAGCTCGCCGCCGCGCTGCAGGACGCGCTGCAACATGGCCTGATTGCCTTCACGCAGCGCGACCGCGAGGTCCCGTGTGCTCTCGACGTGTGGCGTCTCGACCTTCTTGCTGATCTTGTTCGCGGTGACCTCGACGGTGTCACCCGCCGCCTGCAGGAGCCGGCCCGGCGCCGTCTCGGTGAGCTTTGCGACCTCGTCGGCATCGTGCACGAGCACGCCCCGCGTATAGGCCAGAGCACTCGCCGCACCCGTATGATCGAGCGTGGGCACCTGACCCGACTTGCCCTTCGGCCCCGACGTCTCGGTCTGGGCACGACGCTTCTCGTACGCCACCTTCGCCGCTTCGACGCCCGACTTGATGAGCCCCGCCGCCTCGGCCCCCTCCCTGAGTCGCGCCGCTATAGGCTCGTTCTCCTTGGGGACGACCTTGGGGACGACCTTGGGCGGAGCCTTCTTCGGAGGCGCCTTCTGCGGCGCCTTCGTATCCTGTTCCAGCGTCTTTTCGGGCGCCTTGGGCCCCTTCGCTTCAGGCCCCTTGGGCGGCGCTTTCGCCTGACCTGGCCTGATGGGCACCGGCGGCGCCTTTCGTTTCGGCGTCCCGAAGACCCGCTTCGTCTCCTGTGGCGGCGGGGGAGGCGCCTTCACCTTCAGGCTGTCGAAACGCGCCGGTGCCACGACCTCACCGACCGCTTGGGGCGGCGCGAGCATACGCTCCTGCTCGTCGAAGTCATGGCCGCGGAGCTCCTGATGAGTGCGCTCTCGCCAGTCACCCGGGGTGGGCGCCTGCTCACCGACAGCTCCGGTGGGTTTGCTCGTTGTCTCGTTGCGCCGCGTGGGTTCGACTCGCGAGACCCGCATCGGGTCATGGGTCTGTGATGTGTTCATGGTGTCCCGGTTCATCGGCCCCCACGCCCATCGCCGGACACGGGGTGACCTCGGTGGAGGCCGACCCTCGACAAATCTACGCGCCGAAGCACGCCCGCCAATGCCAAAAACACGTTTCATATCGGGCATTTTGACGCCACCAGCGGCCACCCGGGGCGCTCTCGCCCAACGCCCGTTCAAGCGTGTATGCGTTCTGCGCTTCCGCTCTTGTTCAGGCGTTGCTGTACTCTTTTAGAAAACGGCAACCGTCGCGCAAGGCCATTCTTTTGTGGTCAGAACCGGCACCCGGCGTCACTTAGTCATCGTGTGAGCAAGGCACACAGAAAACACTGAACCTGGGAGACCGAGATGAAAATGTACGGATGGATTCTGGCGGCGGGGATGATGGGCGCGGCGGCATGTGACGAGGGCCAGGGGGCGAGCGGTCTCTCGATGACCGAGGGCCAGCTGGTCGAGCAGCTCGCGGCCGGCTCGGTTCGGCTCGAGGTCGAGCTCAACGCCGACGGTACCGTGCGTGAGGTCGAGGTCGAGGATAGGCTGGGCGAATCGACCCAGGTCGAGGACCGGGTGGTGGGCTTCGATGCGACCACGCAGCGCCTGACTCTGTCGCTGCTCGGCGAGGTCGATGCCGGCGCGGCCGGGCGCTACCGCGATGACGACGGGGAGGTCCTGCAGGCGGACTGGCTCGCGAAGGTCGAGGCCGCCATCGCGCTCGGTGAGCCCGTGTGGCTGGACGCTCGCGGCAGCTATGTGGATGGGGTCTTCCTCGCGAACGAGCTGCGGGTCGACAACGACGACAACAGCATCGAGATCGAAGCCGACGTGACGGCGGCGGACTACGACGCCACGACCGGCGTCCTCACCATCGGCGGCAAGTCGTACGACATCTCGGCCGCGGCCATCCGTGAAGGAACCGATGACGACGCGAACGACGACCTCCCGGGCGACGACAACGGCGGAGACCGCGACGACTCCGTCTCAGACGACCTCCCGGGCGACGACAACGGCGGAGACCGCGACGACTCCGTCTCAGACGACCTCCCGGGCGACGACAACGGCGGAGACCGCGACGACTCCGACTCAGACGACCTCCCGGGCGACGACAACGGCGGAGACCGCGACGACTCAGACGACCTCCCGGGCGACGACAACGGCGGAGACCGCGACGACTCCGACTCAGACGACCTCCCGGGCGACGACAACAACGGCTCAGACGACGACAACGGCGGCTCAAATGACGACAGCAACGACGATAACAGCGGCTCCGACGATTCCGGATCCGATGACGGTGGCTCCGACGACTCCGACACCAGCGGCTCAGACGACGCGAGCTCGGGCGACGACGACTCGGAGTCGGGCCACGACGACTTCGATGACTCGGACGACTCCAACGACGACTCCAACGACGACTGAGTCCACCTGACGAAGCTGAGGCGTGCGGGGGAGGGGGGCCTCCTCCGTACGCCATGATGCCCATCCTCTCGCGACTCGCCGCTCGCGCCCCTGACCCACGATTCGCAACGTTCCGCGGGGTTGCGCCCCCGGCCTCGACAACCTCCAACCGGTGGGGCATCGTGGCCAGCGATGGGCAGACTCTTCAAAGCGGCCTCCGACTTCCTCGACACCGACGGGTGGAGCTACGACATCCGCGAACACCCCGAGGGCGAGCGGATCCGCTTTGGCTTCACGGGTGAGAACGCCATCCTCGACTGCTGGGTCGTCTGCTACGAAGAGACCGAACGCCTCTGCATGTTGGCCATCTACCCGCTCGCCGTCCCCGAATCGAAGCGCCTGGCCGTGGCCGAGTACCTCACCCGCGCCAACTTCGGCATCCTGGTCGGCAACTTCGAGCTCGACATGCGCGACGGCGAGGTCCGCTTCAAGACCGCCGCCGACGTCGAAGGCACCGCGCTGACCTACAAGTTCGTCAAGAACATGCTGGTCGCCAACCTCGGCACCGCCGACCGCTACTTCCCGGGCCTCATGAAGGTCCTCTACGCCAACATGACCCCCGCGGACGCCGTCGCGGTCGTGCGCGAGTCACACTGAATCGTACGCCTCGGTGGAGCTGATCACCTGGCTCGTGGTGCTGCCGCTGCTCGCCTTTGGCCTGCTCATCGCCGCCTCCTCCCAGAAGACGGCCCGCGGTGAACGCCTGACCCGACTCGGCTTCGCCCGGCGCGGCACCCGCTTCGAAGGCACCTGGAAAGGCATGGCCCTCACCCTCGAGCCACACGCCGACCAACTCACCTTCTCCGTCCCGCTCCGCCCTCAGCCGCTCAGCTACGACAAGCTCGTGCGCGCGCTCGGCCGCGGCGAGCTCCTCGCCCGCCTCTACGCCATAGAGGCCACGGCCACGACAGACCAGCTCACCGGTCGTTGGCCCCGTCAGCTTCGCGCCTCCACTCTACGCGCCCGCCTCGACGAGCTCGCCGCCCTCGCCACGGACCTCGCCGCGGTCCCGGCCGCCGAGGCCCTCGCACGCCACATTCTCGACCGGACCGACGAGGACCCGATCACCGTCTTCGCCCAGATGTTGTCGACCTACCCCGACGCGCCGGAGACGCTCGCCGTGTGCCGCGCCGAGCTCAACGCCCCGCGCAACCCCGAGCCTCACGGCTATGGCCCAACGCCACCTCGCCGCACGTACCCCGCTCCCTCAGCGTTGAGCAGGCGGCTCGGGTCGGTGTCGCTGGGCGCTCGTCCGAAGACCCGATCCCACGACGCACCCTCGTATCGAGGACGCATGGCGCCCAGCTCGAACTACGTCTATCCTCCAAAGCCTCCGGGTCACCCGACAGCACCAGACGTCGCCATGTCACCAAGCTCAGCGCCGTCTTTGCCCCGCTTGCCGCGTGCCGCCCCCTTGCTCAGGAGCCACATCATGACCATCGAGCTCATCGCCTCCAACAGCCCCTGGAACGACAAGACCCACAGCCCCCGCATCGAGAGCTGGGACTCCGTGGAAGTCCACGCCCGCTTCGACCAGCCCATCTCGCATGAGCTCGGCTACGTCGACAAAGACGTGACCCTCTTCTGGTTAGACGTCCTCGTCGGCGGCGCCCCGGTCTCACGCCTCGACCTGAACAAGGTCCTCCCCGAGCTGCAAGACGAAGCCAAAACCTTCAAGAACGGGCGCTTCCGCTTCCCGCTCTGCAAGCTCCCCGATGCGCTCAGCCAGACCTACCACGCCGCCTTCGCCGAGACGCTCGCGACCTATGCGCCCGGCGTCTACCCCGTCACCGTCGACCTCTGGACCGACAACGACCTCCAGAAGGGCGCGGCACTTGCGACCCTCACCTTCGAGTTCGAGGTCGCCGCCGGCTCCGCCGACCACTTGAAGTCCATCGCCGACCAGAACCGCGCACTCGGCGCCGACACACTCGACGATGCCGAGGCCAAGACCGCCGCCTTCAAAGCCCGCTGGGCCAGCGACAAACCCAAGGCCGCCTCGACCTCGACCATCCGCGTCAAGCTCGCCGCCAAACACGGCGACGTCCGCGTCCGCCTCCACACGGGCCCCGGCGCCTCGATGCCCACGACCGTCTCGAAACACGTCACGACCGATTGGCACACGCTGCAAGTCGGCTCGAAGATCGAGCTTCTCGATAACCAAGATAATCGCACGAACGACCTCCTGACGGTCCTCGCCGGCATGGACGGCCAGACCCTCGACGTCGGCTGACGTCGCTATGCGTTTCGGCACCACAAAGGATGAAACGCCTCGAGACCGATCGGATCGCTCGGGCGAGCCTTCCCGCCCCTTCCGCAGGAGCGGGGCGGTCGCCCGAGCAGACGTTTGCACCTGACCCGCTACTTCTTGCAGCGCTCCGCGAACTTCTGGACCCGGGCCTGCACGGCGGCGTTCTCCCCGAACTTCTCATCGAGCTCGACGAAGGTGGCGCTGCCCTCCAGGTCCTCCTCCTTCTCGAGCGCCTGCAGCACCGCCACCAGCCGGTCCGCCGACCAAGGCCGCGCGCCTGCCTCACAGGTGAGGCGCGCCGCCGCCACCACATAGAAGCTCGCCTCCAACAGGTTGTTCGTCGCCACGTCCCCGGCTTGGATCCGCGTCGCGATCTTGGCCCGCTCGAAGGCTCCCATATAATCGTCAGCCTCCCACGCCATCGCCGCCAGCATCCGCTGCGCCCGCACATGGCCTGGAAACATACCCACCACCCGCTCGAGCTCACGCCTGGCCCCCGCGCCATCCTTCGCGTCGACCAGCACCCGCGCCAACAAGAACCGTGTCTCCACGTCCGCCTCATCAGCTTTCAACAACGTCTCGAGCTCCGTCTTCGCCGCCGCGAAATCGCCCCGGTCCGCCGCCACCCCCGCCAGGTTGAAACGCGCCGCCCGCGAGCTCGGCATCAACGTCAGCGCCTTGTTCAAGGACACCGTCGCGTCGGCCAGCTCCCCCACCGCCCGCTGCGCTGCCCCGAGGGCCACCCACGCGGACCCATCATCCGGCGCGAACTCGACTGCCGCCTTGCCCGCGATCAGAGCTTCCTTCGGGTCCTCCGCGAGTTGATGGGCCGTCGCCAACGCAATCCATCCACGCGCGTCCGTGCGGCGGTCCTCCACCAGCTCACGCGCAGCCGACAAAGCCGCCCCGACCTCCCCCTTGGCGATGAGCCGCTCCGCGCCGACGAGCTTGTCTTCATAGGATGGGCCCGTCCGCCGCTCTGCCTCGGGGGCCGGCGGCGGCACGGTCGTCTGCGGGATCTCCTGTGCCTTGTCACACCCGACGACGAACCCAACGGCCCAGACGAGCAGCCCCGTTCGTGCCGCCCAGGCGCCCTCGACGATCCCACATCCCCGCCGCATCGACTTCATCTCCACCTCACCATGGGTCCGTCCCGACACACGAACGTCATCAACGTCATCAACTGGGGCCACACACGACAGTCGCTTGGAACCCGTCGCATCGCAACTTGATTGCTTTGTCGCGGCGACGCTGCTACGTGGCGCGCGCTCAGGGCTGAATCCGTGGATGGATCGTCGACGAAAGCAGCCCTGCTTTTCCCCTTCTGGCGTGGGCTCTGGCCTCTGGTCGACACCGCGCACAATCGAGCGCCCTATGGATCTCCGGAACATCGCCATCATCGCCCACGTCGACCACGGCAAGACGACTCTCGTCGACGGCCTCCTCAAGCAGTCGGGCACGCTGCGCGAAAACCGGAGCGGCGAAGCCAACGACCGCGTCATGGACTTCAACGACCAGGAGAAGGAACGCGGCATCACCATCACGGCCAAGAACACGGCCGTGAACTGGAACGGCGTCCGCATCAACATCGTCGACACCCCGGGCCACAGCGACTTCGGCTCCGAGGTCGAGCGAGTCCTCCGTATGGTCGACGGCGTGCTCTTGCTCGTCGATGCGGCCGAGGGCCCGATGCCCCAGACCCGCTTCGTGCTGCGCAAGTCGCTCGAGCTCGGCCTCAAGGCGCTCGTCTGCATCAATAAGATCGATCGTAAGGATGCACGCCCCAAAGAGGTCCTGAACGAGATCTTCGACCTCTTCGTGTCGCTCGGCGCCAACGACGAGCAGCTCGATTTCCCGGTCATCTACGCCGCCGCCCGCCTCGGCTGGGCGGTCGACGATCTCGAACAGGCAGAGGCGGAAGGCAAGGACCTGAACCCGCTCTTCCGGTTCATCGTCAAGCATGTGCCTATCCACACGTCGGACCCGACGCAGCCGCTGCAGCTCCAGGTCGCGACGCTGGCACACTCGCCGTTCCTCGGCCGCATCGCCATCGGCCGCATCTACGCCGGCTCGATCAAGCGCGGCATGCAGGCCGTCGTGTGCCGCCCCGACGGCTACCGCGAGCAGTTCCGCGTCGTGCAGCTCATGACCTTCAAGGGTCTCGAGCGCATCGACTGCGACGAGGCCTCGGCCGGCGACATCATCGCGCTCGCAGGCGCCGGCTCGTCGACCGTCGGTGACACCATCTGCGCGGCCACCCATCCGATCGCTCTGCCGGCCATCCCGATCGACCCGCCGACCCTGAGCATGACCTTCTCGCCCAACAACAGCCCCTTTGCGGGCAAGGAAGGCAAGTTCGTCACCTCGCGCCAGATCAAGGACCGCCTCGAGCGCGAGCTGCTCGCCAACGTCGGGCTCAAGGTCGAGCAAGGGTCCACGATGGAGTCCTTCGTGGTCAGCGGCCGAGGCACGCTGCATCTCTCGGTGCTCATCGAGACCATGCGCCGCGAAGGCTTCGAGCTCTCCGTGTCGCCCCCGCAGGTCATCCAGCGCGTCAACGAGAAAGGCCAGCTCGAGGAGCCCATCGAAGAGGTCGCCATCGACTGCGCCGAGGAATACTCCGGCTCCGTCATCGAGAAGCTGAATCAGCGCGGCGGCGAGCTGCGTGACCTCATGGCAAGCCTTGACGGTCACGTCCGCATGCGCTGGTACTGCCCCTCGCAGGGTATCATCGGCTACCGCACGGAGTTCCTCACGGACACGCGCGGCACCGGCACCATCATGCACATGTTCGATCACTACGCCCCGACCAAGGGCAAGACCCGCATGCGCAAGAACGGCGTCCTCATCGTCCAGGACGACGGCGACACCATCACCTACTCGCTCAACACCCTGCAGGAGCGCGGCCAGCTCTACGTGGCCCCCGGCGAGAAGGTCTATCACGGTCAGATCATCGGCCTGCACAGCCGCGAGAACGACCTCGTCGTGAACCCGAGCAAGGTCAAGAAGCTGACCAACATCCGCAGCTCGGGCAACGACGAGAACATCTTCCTCACGCCGCCGCGTGTCTTCACCCTGGAAGAGGCGCTCGAGTTCATCGGCCCCGACGAACTGGTCGAGGTCACGCCGAAGAACGTCCGCCTGCGTAAGCGCTACCTCGATCACAACGACCGGAAGCGCTTCGACAAGAGCTCCGCCACCTCCTGAGCGCCGCTCCAGTGACGGACGCGCCCCTTGCGGCACCCCGTCCACATCAATCCCGGTAATCGTTTGGGCGTGCATTCCGCGCCCGCTCAGTTACCGGGATTTTTGCTTTGCAGGCCATTCGCTCGCACCTTTCGTCGCGTGCGCGCCTGGCATCCCAAATCCCGCTTCTTCGAGGTCGACGGCCTCCGCGCCCACGCGGTCGTCGTCGAGCCCCGCCTGCCATCCCCAAGCTCACAGACCCTGGTCCTCCTGCATGGGATCGCGGTCTCGTCCTGGGCCTGGCGCCGCAACCTCGACGCCCTATCCGAACACCACCGCGTCATCGCGCTCTGCCACAAGGGCCACGGCTGGAGCGGACGCGCCAAGGCCGACCTCGACATCCCGTCCTTGTCGCGCTTCGTGCTCGGCGCCATGGACCACCTCGGCGTCGACCACGCGACCCTCGTCGGCAACTCGCTCGGCGGCGGCGTGTCGCTCTGGACGGCACTGCACCACCCCGACCGGGTCGACCGGCTCATCCTCGTCAACCCGGCGAGCCACCTGACCCAGCTCCCCTGGCCTCTGCTCCGCAGCCAGATAGCCGCCCTCGCCCCGGTCTACAACGCCCTCATCGGGCCGACGCTGCTCCGTATCCCGTTGGCCGCCATCGCCTATCGCAACCTGCCCATCGACCGCGACTACATGGCGGGCTTCTGGGCGCCCTTCACCGAGAAGGGCTCGATGCGCTCACTCGTGGCCACCGCGCGCGCTTTACCCGGCGCCATCACCGCGCTCGACGAGCGGCTTGGCGACATCGTGCATCCAACCCTCATCATCTGGGGCGAACGCGACGGCCTCCTGCCCGCAGCAACAGCTCACCGCCTCGTGCGTAAGATCCCCGGCGCCCGCCTCGTCCTCATCCCCGAAGCCGGCCACTGCCCCCACGAAGAGTCGCCCGACCGCTTCAACCGCCTCGTGCTCGACTTCCTCTCGACCCCGCCGCATGCCGCGATTTCCCAGCGCGGTTGAAATCCCGCCCCACGAGCGCTACAACCCGGCTCCCTTTCACTTCTCACCTCGGGGTCTGGACTTATGGCGGAAGATATCGACGAGCTCTCGGTCAACTGGGACGAAGGCGGCACGGTCACGGTCGAGCAGCTCGACAAGGTCATCCTGTCGCGCGGCGGCTGGGCCACGATCCTCTTCAAGTACCGCGAGCAGAACACCCGGACCGGCACCTGGTCCAAGGTCAAGTTCACCATCCGCCGCTACCAGAAGAAGAGCGGCGTGTTCCGCCAGCAGTCGAAGTTCAACATCTCGTCCATCGCCCAGGCCAAGTCGCTCTGCGCAGCGCTCGACAACTGGGTGCGCGAGGCCGAAGAGGCCGGTGACGCGGGCGCCGACGACGGCGGCGGCGACGAATGATCACTCGGGGTAGGTCGCTCGGCGGCCTACCTCCCTTCGCCAACACACCCACACCCGCCCAGAGCTTGCCCTCTAACCGGGCCATCGATATCTTCGCCCCATGGTGATCTCCTCCGAGAGCTGGCCTGCCAGCAATACCAAGGGCGCGACGGCGTTCGATGGGGTCGTCTATCCCGATAGCGACGGGCAACCGATGGCGGAAAACACCAAACAATACAAGTGGATTGTCCTCATCGCAGAAAACCTCGACGCGACCCTGACGTGTTTCGTCGCAGGCGACCTGCTCTGGTACCCGGTCGAGGGCCGCCCCGATATCTGTGTCGCTCCCGACGTGCTCGTCGCCCAGGGTCGACCCAAGGGCCATCGCGGTTCGTATATCCAGTCCCGCGAGGATGACGTCGCCCCGACCGTCGTGTTCGAGATCCTGTCGCCCAGCAACAGCATGCGCGAGATGTCGCGTAAGGCCGCCTTCTACCAGTCCCACGGCGCGCAGGAGCTCATCGTCATCAACCCCGACGACGAGACGGGTTGGGCCCTGGTCCGCAACGACGCGAACACCTTCCAGCTCATCGACGACCTGGTCGGCTGGACCTCGCCCGCCCTCGGGATCCGCTTCGAACGCGACGGCGATGAGCTCATCGTCTTGCACCCCGACGGCTCGCGTTTCCTATCCTTTGGAGAGCTTCAGGCCCGTGCCGACGCCGCTGACGAAGAACGCAAACGCGCCGACGCGGCAGACGCCCGAGCCGACGAAGAACGCGCCCGAGCCGACGAAGAACGCGCCCGAGCCGACCGACTCGCAGCCAAGCTCGCCGCCCTCGGCGTCTCACCCGACGACTGAGTCCTCGCTCGCCGACCGCGCGCTCAGCCTTCGCGAAGCCTTCTAATCTCGGCCTCGGCCTCGGCCCTCACCTCGACCGGGCTCACCCGGTCCTGGTCGAGCCACGCCTGAAAGGCCGCCGCAGCCCCGAACGGGTCACCAGATTTCTCCAGCGCCAACGCGAAGTTCCACCACGTCTCGGTCTCGAACGGGTGTGTCGCCAGGCTCTGCCGATAGGCGTTCGCCGCCTCGCCAAACGCCGACACATCCATGAACGCGTTGCCCATCAGGTACAAGGCCTCCCACTGGTTGGGCTCCTTGGCGAGCACCCGCCTCAACGCCCGCGCCGCATCCTGGGCCCGCCCTGCCGCCAGCCTCAGGTCCGCCAGCTCCAGCAGCAGCTCACGCGCCTCTTCGACCGCAGCCTCTGGACACCGCTTCACCGCATCGACCAGCGCCTCTTCGGCCTCCTCGTCGCGCCCCTGCTCGCGTAAGACCTGGCCCAGCAGACGCCAGAACGCCCACGTGTCCGGGCTCGCCACCAGCAGCCGCCGCAGGCGGTCCTCGGCCAGCGACCAGTTCGCGCGCTCGACCGCGGTCTTCGCCTGCCGCTCGAGGCTCAAGAGCTGTGCCTTGTCGACCATGTTCTGGACGTGTCCCTCCGCCCGGCACCTCACCAAGCCGTGACATCATAAGCCCTTCTTGCCAGCCGGCCACTTTCCCGCCTTGCCAGCCCGCCGCCTGCGGCCCATCCTCGCCGCCGTGCACGAGCTCTCCCGCGACACCATCGCCGCCATCGCCACCGCCACCGGCGGCGGGCTCGGCATCTTACGACTCTCCGGCCCCGACGCCTCGTCCATCGGCCAGCGCTGCTTCTCCGCGCGCTTCACCGACACCCCGCGCCGCCTGGTCTTTGGCACCTTCTTCGACCCACAAACCCCCGACCACGCCCTCGACGACGGCCTCGCCGTCGCGTTCGTCGCCCCGCACTCGTTCACGGGCGAACCCATCGTCGAGCTCCACCTGCACGGCGGCGCACTCCACCTCACCCGCTGCCTCGAAGTGCTGCTCGCCCAGGGCGCCCGCCCGGCCGAGCCCGGCGAGTTCTCACGCCGCGCCTTCCTCAACGGCAAGCTCGACCTCACCCGCGCCGAGGCCATCGCCGACCTCGTCGCCGCCCAGACCGACCACGCGCTGCGCCACGCCCGCGCCCACCTGCAGGGCGCTCTGCACACCCACGTCACCAGCCTTCGCGACGCGCTGCTCGACCTGCGCGCCCGACTCGAGGTCAACGTCGACTTCGTCGATGAAGACATCCCCATCTTCGACGCGACCACGCTCGCATCCACCGCCACCGCCCTCGGCAACGACCTCGCCGCCCTCGCCGACACCTTTCATAGCGCCCGCCGCCTCCGCGACGGCGCCACGGTCGTGCTCGCCGGCCCGCCCAATGCGGGCAAGTCGAGCCTCTTCAATGCGCTCATCGATGCCGACCGCGCCATCGTCACGCCGATCGCCGGAACCACCCGCGACGCCTTACGCGAATATCTCGACATTCGAGGCATTCCCGTCACCCTCATCGACACCGCCGGCCTACGCGACACCGATGACGCCGTCGAACGTATCGGTGTCTCCCGCACACACCTGGCCATGTCCGACGCCGACCTGGTCGTCTACCTGCTGGCCCCGGACCTCCCGCAAACCGACCCGGCCGCGCCGGTAGGGCAGGGGGACCACTCGACCGACGACCTCGACCGAGTCCCCCCAAAGACCCTCTTCGTCCACTCCAAGGCCGACCTGCCAGCCCCTCCCGCCTCTAACACCTATCTCGACCATCAAACATCTCGACCATCAAACGAACCGCTGCGCGTCTCCGCCACCACGGGCCTTGGTCTCGACGCCCTCAAAGACGCCATCGCAGACCACCTCGGCGGCCTGCCCAGCGACGACCTCGTCATCGTCCGCGAGCGCCAACACATCGCCCTGAAATCCGCCGCCCAAGCTATCTTGCGCGCCGCTTCCGGACTTTCGGCGGACCTCTCACCCGAGCTCCCGGCGGTCGACCTGCAAGACGCCATGGACGAGCTCGACCGCCTCGTCGGCCACGCCACCATCGAGGACGTGCTCGATCGTCTCTTCTCCACGTTCTGCATCGGGAAGTGAGGAAAAGGGGGTCCTCGGGCTCGTCGAGACCGACCCCATCTCGCCCGTCAACGGCTCGACCTGCCGGCGATCTCCCGCGACGCGCCCCCTGGGCTTCTTCGCCCTCGCTGGTGCGGCGCCGTAATCCCTTGCCGCCTCACCCGCCCTTCGATTAGGGTCCGCGGCCATGTCGACCGTCACCTCGCCCCGCTTCGCCATCTCGCTCGCCGCCTGCGCCATGCTCTTCGTCGCCTGTGCCGACGAAGCGACCGCCCCACCGGCCTCGGGCATAGGCACGCTAACACGCGACTCGGGCATCGACTTCAGCACGGGCGCCGTCATGAAGCCCGGCAACTATGCCAACTCGGACATCTTCGCGACCGAGAACGGCGACGCCGGCATGAAGCTCTCGACCGGCGGCGACACCCCCGCCATCAGCCGTCCCATCACCTGGCACCGCAACGCCGGCATGGTCCCACGCACCTTCGCGAGCCTGGCCGAGGTTCCGGCCGACCTGCCCATCGGCTACGACCCGGTGCCAAACACCAAGACCCACTTCGGCTTCGTGCTCGAGACCAACGACGGCGATCACATCCGTGGCTGGATCGAGAGCGCGAGCGCGACCAGCATCACCATCCAGTGGGATCGCTTGCCCTGAACGAAACGAGCCGGGGTATCCTACCCTCTGCTCACATCTCGTCGCGGGCACCTTCGTTCTCGGCCCAGAACACCGCGAGCAGCTCTCGCGCCCTTTGCTCATCGACCGCGGCCACCCGCACGTCGACCGTGCGTGTCGCGTCGAGTCCGGTCTCATCCTCGAAGGTGTGCGCCAGCACTCCCTGGTTCGCCAGGAAATCGACGAGCGGCTGCGCAAGCGCGCGCACCGAGACTGTGGTCAGCGAAACATGATCGGACATGGGGCACCTCCAAAGGGTGATCGCGGAACCGACCACCTGCTCTCGAGGATAGCACACTCCGTGCCCGACGCTCCGACTCGCTCAGCGATGCCGTCATTCGTATGTCGAGGCGATCCAATCGTGCGCTGCGCCCGTAAGGCCGGAGTCTGCCTTTTCGGCCAGCAGACGACGCTCGAAAGAATCGACGACAACCCCGAGAAAGCGCCGATCAAACACCTCGAGCACGACAACTAAAGCCTCTGAATAACTCGCCTTTTGCCCGACCACGAGCACGACTTCCCGTGCCGTGGTGCAATGGTCGGTTCAATCAATCTGAGGTGATTCATGTCGTTACGTTCGATGATTCCATGGCTCTCGACGTTCGTGTTGGTGGTCGCAGGCTGTGACGGTGAGACGGGCCCCGCTGGCGAAACAGGTGCCACAGGCGCCACAGGTGCGGCCGGAGCTGCTGGCCCCACCGGACCTGCCGGCCCGACCGGACTCCAAGGACCCGCTGGACCCCAGGGCCCCGCTGGCACGCCCGGCGACGACGGTGAGACGGGTGCTGCCGGACCGGGCGGACCCGAAGGCCCAGCCGGACCGGGCGGACCCGCCGGTGAACCGGGTCAATCCGGCCCCATCGGCCCCACCGGCTTCACACCCTCGACCTGGTACGTGGCCCTCAACGGCGCGACCAATGCAGGCGACACGCAGCGTCAGAATGAACGCTTCGAGACCCTCGCGTCGCTCGACGGCGTCGCCAACGAGGGCCTTGCCTTCGATCGTATGGGCAACCTCTACCAAGCCGGCGACATCGGCGCCCCGGCCACCCCGGGCCTGCTGTCGGTGACCTGCAATACGCGCATGCTCGGCGACGGCACGGCCTTCGACGCCGACTACGATCGTACCCTCGGCGGCATGGGCGCGACCCAGGCCGGCCTCGTGACCCCGAAGGGCATCGCCATCGCGCACCGCATGGGCTTCGTCATCGTCGCCAACCTCGGCACCTCGTCCCTGTCCGTCTTCGGCACCGCCGCCGCTGGCGACGTCCCGCCCGTGGCCACCACGACGCTCGGCGCCAACGCCTGGGACGTCGAGTACGACGAGGCCCGCGACCGCCTCTTCGTGGCTCTCGTCAACGGCAATGTCGCCGTTTTCGACAACTATCTCAGTGACTTCGGCGCCGGTGGCGCCGACCGCACCATCACCCCCGCCAACGCCGAAGGCACAAAACTCTCGGCCAACCTGCATGGCATCGCCTACCGCGCCGAGACCGACCAGCTCGTCGTCTCCGACGTGGGTGCTCTGACCACCGCGGCTCAAGGCGCGGCCTTCAACACCGATGGTGCCATCTTCATCATCGACGACGCATCGACCGCTGACGGCAACGTCGTCCCGAGCCGGCATGTCGCCGGCCCGATGACCCGTCTCGGCAACCCCGTCGACCTCGTCCTCGATGGCCTCGACGTGCGTATCGCCGAGAAGGCCAACGACCTCATGCTCGTCTGGCGCAACGCCTTCGCGGGCCCCAGCGGGGACATCGCCGCCGACTTCACGGCCCCGGTCATCAAAGCCGAGTCGCTCACCCAGGCGCCCGACCTCGAGCTCTGGCCCGACGTCTCGGACATCGACGACCCGGCCTCGATCATCCTCTCGGTCGCCATCACCAACAACCCCGCCGCTGGCGAGACCGTCGGCCGACTCGCCCGCCTCTCGCCCCACCTGTCAGCGACCCAGACCTCCTTCGCCTCCACGAAGAGCCTCGAAAACGTCACCTTCGACCAGAGCGGTGACGCCTTCTTCACCTACGACAACGGCACCAATACGGTCGGGGGCGTCGGCGTCATCAACCGCTTCGCGCGCCATCGTAATGGCGCCTCCTTCGCCAGCTCGCGCGACCGTCTCATCGAGGGCTCCAACACCGGCCTCGTGGCCCCCAAGGGCCTGGAAGTCGTCGACTCCATGGGCCTCGTCCTCGTGGCCGAGAGCAACGCCGTCAGCCCCAGCATCCGCGGCTTCTCGACCTGCGCGGCCGGCAACGTCACCCCCGTCGTCGTCAACGACCTGGCCGGCGTCGGCCAGCCCTGGGACCTCGACTACGACCCGATGTGGGACGTGCTCTACGTGGCGCTCACCAACGGCAAGGTCGCCGTCTACGAGGGCTACTCGATCGATCTGGGCCAGGGCGGCCCCGACCGCGTCTTCCAGCCGCGCGACTCGAACAACAACCTCGCCGTCAACCTGCATGGAATCGTCTACGTCCCCGACGGCGACATGCTCCTGCTTTCCGACGTGGGCTCGGCCGCCTCGGGCACCGACGGCCGCCTCTACGTCATCGACAACGCGTCGATGGCCATGGGCGAGGTCCCCGTCCGCCTCGACATCGCCGGCCCGGCGACCCAGCTCGGCAACCCGGTCGACATCGCCTTTGACGGCGTTCACCTCTACGTCGCCGAGAAGTCCAACAACGCCATCTTGCGCTGGGACTTCTTCATCGACGCCGAGTCCGGCAACATCCCGTCCGACAAGACGTTTTCGACCCCGGCCCCCGAGTCTGTGGTGCTGATCCCGAGCTGGGTCGGCCGCTGAACCCGGCGTGCCCCAGAGGCCACGTGTAACGCAGGTCGCTACCCACTCGGGGTAGCGGCCTCGCGCCACTTCCGATCGCAGGTTCACCCCATTCGAGGCAACAATCCCGGGCCTGCCCGTCATGGCCCTTGAAGCGACGCACCGATTCTGTTTGAACGAGGCGTGCCCAACCCGCCTCGTCCTCCAGCCCACCTCGCCGCCGCCCGCTCGGGAGACCGCCTCGAGGTCGTCAGCATCGACGGCGACGACACGCTCAGCCACCGGCTCAGCGACCTCGGCTTCTTCCCCGGCGTCGAGGTCCTCGTCGAACACTCGAGCCTCTTTGGCTCCCCCAAGAGCTACCGCCTCCACGGCTACCGACTGGCGCTTCGTAAAGACGAGGCCGTACGCGTTCAAGTGAAACCCCTCATCTCATGACGCCGACCCCCACCGTGGCCCCCACCGTGGCCCGCATCGTCACCCGCACCGTTGCGCTCGTGGGTCGCCAGAACGCCGGCAAGACCTCGCTCCTGATGGCGCTGACCGGGTCCTTGCAGCGCCCCATCAACTTCGCCGGCAGCTCCGTCGAACGCACCGAAGCCTTCGCCACCGCAGGTCTCACGCGCCTCCGCATCGTCGACCTGCCAGGCGTCACCTCGCTCGAGGCGATCTCCCCTGACGAGAAGGTCGCCCTCGACTGGCTCGACGAAACACTCGCGCTCGACACGACGAACGTCCCCTCGGCGCCCGACCCCTCGACGCCCGACACCCCACCCGCCGTCCTTTGCCTCGTCCTCGACGCCGACAAGCTCTCCGTCGAGCTGACCCTGGCCCTCGACCTGCTTCGCCTCACGGTCCCCGCCGTCGTCGCCCTGACCAAGGTCGACATCGCCTCACGCGAGGTCGACGCCACCCTGCTCAGCCGCGAGCTGGGCATCCCGGTCATCCCGGTCAACGCGCGCACGGGGCAGGGCAAGGACGCCCTCCTCGAGGCGCTCGCCGCGGCCACGCCTCGCACCGTCGACGACGGCACACCAGCCAGCCCAGATCGCACGACCCGCTCACGCCGCGCGCTCGCCATCGCCACCGCTGTGAGCCGCCCCCGCGCGACCACGCGTAACCCCCCGACCAATCAGACCAATCCGGCCGATCCGACCGGCACCCCGACGCTCACCGACCGACTCGACAAGGTGCTCCTTCACCGCGTCTTCGGCCTGCCGATCCTGCTCGTCCTGGTCTTTGGCATCTTCCAGCTCCTCTTCACCGGGGCCGAGCCCCTGATGGGCCTCATCGAGTCCGGCCAATCCGCGCTCTCGGGCCTCGTCGAGTCCGCGATGGACGACGGCGCCCTGCGCAGCTTCCTCATCGACGGCCTCATCAACGGCGTCGGCTCGGTGCTCGTCTTCCTCCCCCAGATCATCATCCTCATCCTCCTCCTCTCGCTGCTCGAAGCCTCGGGCTACATGGCCCGCGCCGCCTTCCTCCTCGATCGGATCCTATCCACCTTCGGCCTGTCCGGCCGCTCGTTCGTACCGATGGCCTCGGCCATGGCCTGCGCCGTGCCCGGCATCCTCGCTACCCGCGTCATCGCCGACGAACGTGAACGGCTCGCCACCATCGCCGTCTTGCCACTCATGAGCTGCTCGGCCCGGCTGCCGGTCTACGTCATCCTCATCGGCGCCTTCTTCCCCACCGCCATGGCCGGCGTCGTGCTGCTCAGCCTCTATCTGCTGGGCATCGTCATCGCCTGCCTCGTCGCCTATCTGTTGCGCCGAACCCGCCTGCGCGGCGACCGCGCGCTCCTCTTGATGGAGCTGCCCATCTACCAGCCGCCCGCCATCAACGTCGTCTGGGGCCAGGTCAAGAGCGCCACCCGCGAGTTCCTCGTCCTCGCTGGCACCATCATCGTCGCGACCTCGGTCGTCATCTGGCTCCTTTCCTATTACCCGCGCCCGAGCGCCATCGCCGACGCCTACGACACGTTGCGCGCCCCTCTCGCCGCGGCCGCCGCCCACCTGCCCGAACCCACCCACACCGCCGAGCCTGACCGCGACGCCCCAGCCCAAGCGGACCCAACGGCCTCGATCGACGTCGGTGTCGAAAACGCCACCACGCCGACCCACACCGCCTTGGCTTCGCAGCTCGACCACCTCGACGCCTCCGAGAAGGCCGCCTTCCTCGAGCAGAGCTGGCTTGCCGGGATCGGCAAGGCCGTCCAGCCCGTCTTTGGCCTCGCCGGCATGGACTGGCGCACGACCGTCGGCGTCATCGCCGCCTTCCCCGCCCGCGAGCTCATCATCCCGACGCTCGGAATCCTCTATAGTCTCGGCGACGTAGACGCGGGCCAGTACGACCTCGCCTACCTCGACACGCTCGGCCCGCTCGAGAAACGCAAACACTCCGGCGACAGCCTCACCGCCCGCCTCATGGCCACGAAAAACGAAGATGGCACCCCCGCCTGGAGCCCACTCATCGCGCTCGCCGTCATGGTCTTCTTCGCGTTGTGCAGCCAGTGTATGGCGACGCTCGGCGCCATCTATCGCGAGACCCGCTCTTGGCGCTGGCCGGTCTTCGTCTTCACTTACATGACGACGCTCGCCTGGCTCATGGCCGTCCTCGTCTATCAGGTCGGCTCGGCGCTCGGCTTCGGGGGCGCCTCATGACGTGGCAGGACCCGGTCGCGATCATACTGGCCGCGCTCGTCCTGCTCGGCGCCCTGCTGCTCCGACGACGCGTTCGCGTATCGGGCGCAACCGGTTGTGCCGCCTGCGCCACGACTCCAGATGCCGCGCCCTCGACACGCGCACAGAATACGCCGACCCGGGTCCCGCTCGCCTCGCTCCGGATGAACAACCGCAAGCGTCGACTCTAGTCGACTCTTTACCCGAGCCTGAGCTTCGCCATCACGGGCAAGTGGTCGCTGCCCATGAAGGGCAGGGGCATCGCCGCCGAGATGATCTCGAGCTCTTTCGTGATGTAGATGTGATCGATGGCCACGTCGGGCGCCTCGGCCGGGTACGTCGGGTGCGGGTCGTCGCCCGCCGCGTTCCTCAGATACGGCATGAGCTGCGCCAACACCGCGTCGTCGACGGTCGTGTTGAGGTCGCCCATCACCATGAGCGGCGAGGCCTGCGTCTGCGCATGCCGCAGCAACGCCGGCACCTGTGCCGCCCGGTCGATCGCATTGGTCGACAGGTGTGTCACGAGCACCGAGATAGGCCCCTTGGGCGTCACCACCGTGCCCGACAGGATACACCGCGCCTCGTCCTGGCGCTTGGGCAGGCGATGGCGTGTCCATGGCCCGAGCGGATACCGCGAGAACAACGCGAGCCCATAACCGGGCCGGTCATCGGGCGTCGGCGCCACACGAATCTGAGGCGGGTCCGAGTCCGGCACCGTCGTCAGGACCGAAGCAAACCGCACATGCGGCAACCCGCTGGCTCTCGAGAGAAGCTGCGGCTGATTGCCCGAGTCCCCGAGGAACCAATCGACCGCGATTTCCTGAACGGCGACCACATCGGCTTCACCGATGATATCAGCCACGGTCTTGAGATCGCTCTCGAGGCCGAGCTTGATGTTGTAGGTCATCACCGAGAATTCCATCGACGCTCCCATAGAAGGGACATGGTTGTACTCCGACAACCCCACTCCATCAAGCTGGCCACCCCAAGGCACACGCGCCCCTGGACGGTCCCCTCTCGAGAGGCCAGCCCAGCGACACCCGATACGCCCCGTTCAGACGCCAGCGCGGTAGTACCTGCGGCCCAAGGCGAGTCCGCAAAGCATCATAAACACAAGCGAAAATCCGGCCGAGCCGCCGCCGCCGCAGCCGCCACCGCCGCCGATCAAGACGTCCTCGAGCGGGTCGAGCGGGTCAGTGCCCTCGTCAAGCTCGTCGCCATCCGAGACCCCATCACCGTCCGTGTCGGCGATCACCGGGTCCGTGCCGTGAGTGTCGACCTCTTCCCCGTCGGTGACCCCGTCGCCATCGCTGTCAGCGACCCCCGGGTCCGTCCCGAGCTCTTCCTCACGCTCATCCGAGAGCCCGTCGCCATCGGTGTCGTCGCTCTCCACGTCGCACAGGGTGTCGCCGTCGACGTCCTCACACGCTACCCGCACAACGAACGAGACGCTGTGCGACAAGCCCGCCGGGTCCGTCACCGTCACCGTCACCGTGCTCGACCCGACCACACCCGCCGACGTGATGACGAGTTTTCGCTCGGCCCCCGCGACCTCGACCTCGATATGGTCGACCGGCAACACGTCCAGGTCCGAGCTCACGACCGACACGACCAACGCGTCCGACGCATCGTCGATGTCGGCGACCTCAAGCGCGACCTCCACGACCTCCGGGTCACTCAAGAGCTGGTCCTCGATGGCCCCGATGGTCGGCGCGTCGTTGATGGCCGCGACGTTGACCGCGACCTCGCCCGACGCCGTCAGCGCCCCGCCGGCCCCGCCATGCCCATGGTCATCGACCTCGACCACCAACGTGTCGCTGCCGAAGTAGTTGCCGGCCGCGCGGTACTCGACGTTCTGCAACGCCAGGCCGATGGCCCCGATCGTTCCCGTGAGCTCCACCCGTGCGCCACTCGCCCCAGCGACGAAGTCGATGCCCACGACCGGCGTCACGCTGACGACGCCGCGCTCGACCGCGAGGCTCACCGACATCACCCCGTCACCCGCGTCGACGTCGCCAACCAGGATCCCAACGACCGAAGCCGCCCCGTCCTCGTTCACGAACACCGGGCCCGGCACGACCACCGTCGGTGCATCGTTGACTGCCGTGATCACCAGCTCGAAGGTCATCTCGACCGAGCTCGTCCCGTCCGAGACCTCCACCGTAATGGTCACCGTGCCGACCGCATTCGCACGCGGCGTGATGCTCAACGTACGCTCGCCGTCGTCCCCTTCGACCACCTCGACGACCAACCCGTCATCGCCGACCACCGCATCGTCGCTCGAGCTCGCGGTCACGACCAGCTCACCCGCCGCCGTCTCGACGTCGCCCACCGTGAAGGCCAGGCCCTTGAGGGCGACGTCCTCGGCCACGACCTGATCCGCGATGGAAGTCACCGTCGGCGTATCGTTTTCAGCCACGACCGAGACCTCGAAGCTCATCGTCGTGGTCTTCTCGCCGTCGTTCACCTCGATAGTGATGGTCGCCGTGCCGACGGCGTTTGCGACCGGCCGCACCGTCACGACGCGGCTCGCACCTTCACCCGAGATGACGACCTCGGCGATGAGCTCGGCGTTGTCCGTCGACCAGCTCACGACGAGCTCGCCGACGTCGGACTCCGCGTCGCCCAGGGTCAGCTCGAGCCCTTCGACCACGCCGTCCTCAGCAACCGACTGGTCCTCGATGTTGCTCATGGTCGGCGCGTCGTTGACGGCTGTGACGACGATGCTGACATCGCTCTCGACCGCGTCCGTCCCATCGCTCACGCGGTAACGGAAGCTGTCCGACGTGGTCTCCGAGCCGTCGTGTGTATAGACGAAACTACCATCCGCGTTGAGCGTCAGCCGCCCGTTCACCGGACCCGTCACCAGGCTCGCCATCAACGTGTCGGCGTCGATGTCGTTGTCGTTTTCGAGCACCGAGGCCGCCCCTCCATCGAGGACCGACACCGTGCCGCCTTCGTCGACGCTGATCCCTTCGGCCGCTGCGACCGGCGCGTCGTTGACCGCGTCCACCACAACGACAAACGTCGTCTCGACCGTGGTCACCCCGTCGGACACCGACACCGTGATGGTCGCGGTGCCGCTCATATTCGGGGCCGGGCTGACTTGCAGCGTGCGCATCGCACCGCTGCCGCCGACTACGATCCCACTCACCGGGAACACCGCCGGGTTCGACGAGCCTCACCGTCACGACGAGCTCACCTGCGTCCGACTCGACATCGTCCACCTCGAAAACCACCTCGACCGTGCCGTCTTCGTCGACGACCTGGTCGTCGATCTCACCGACCGTCGGCGCGTCGTCGCTCGCCTCGACCACCACCTCGAGCTCCACAAACGACGACAACTCGCCGTCGCTCACGGTCAGCCGGATCGTCGCCGCGCCATTCGCGTTGGCCAACGGCCGCACCACGACCGTGCGCTCGGCCCCGCTGCCGCCGAGAACGACTCCGCCCGCCGGCACCACCAACTCGTTCGAGCTCGTCCACGTGACCATCAGCTCACCGGCCGACGTCTCGGCGTCGTCCACGGTGAAGGTCACGACCTCGGACTCGCTGTCTTCGACCAGGTTCAGGCCCGGGACCGGGCCGACCTCGGGCGCGTCGTTGACCGGCGTCACCTCGATCACAACCGTCGCCGGCTCCGACTGCACGAAGCCATCATAGACGGCATAAACAAACGAATCCGACGTCGTCTCCGAGCCATCGTGGACGTACTCGAAGGTGCCGTCCGCGTTCAGCGTGAGCGTCCCATGCGCAGGCTCGCTCACGAGCCGCGCCGTCAACGACTGCCCCTCGGCGTCCGTGTCGTTGGCCAGCAGCGAACCTGACAGGCCCACCATACTGACCGTCCCGCCCTCGGCTGCGACGCCGTTGTCACCGCTCGCGACCGGCATGTTGTTGACAGCACTGATGACGATGGACACCGACACCTCGTGGCCGGCGTCGCCATCGCTCACGCGGTAGACAAAGCCGTCTGCGGTCGTCTCCGAGCCATCGTGCACGTAGACGAAGGTGCCATCGGCATTGAGCGTGAGCGCCCCATGCTCGGGCCCGGTGACCAGGCTCACCGCCAGGTCGTCGCCGTCGATATCCGAGTCGTTGGCCAGCACCGAGCTGGCACCACTCGCGACCGACGCCACCGTCCCACCCTCGAGGACCGAGACGCTGTCAGCTCCACCGACCGGCTCGTCGTTCACGGCCGCGACCACGAGCTCGAAGCTCGTCTCGACCATCGAGACGCCGTCGCTCACCACCACCGTGACGGTCGCCGCACCGAACGCGTTGGCGACTGGCGTCACGATCAGCGTGCGTATGGCCGTTCCGCTCAGCATGAGGCCACTCGCCGCGACCAGCTGCGGATTTGACGAGGTCACGGTCACGACCAGCTCGGCCGCGTCGGTCTCGACGTCGCCCACCTCGAAGCCCACTTCGATAGAACCGTCCTCGTCGCAGGCCTGGTCGGCGATGGCGCCCACCGTCGGCGCGTCGTCCGCAGCTTCGACGATGACATCGAACTCGACGAACGACGACAACTCGCCGTCGCTCACCGTCAGCCGGATCGTCGCCGTCCCAAACGTATTCGCCACCGGCCGCACGACCACGGTCCGACTGCCTCCAGCGCCACCCAACGTCACAGCGCTCACCGGCACCAACGTCTCGTTCGAGCTCGACACCGTCACCACCAGCGTTCCCGCCGCAGTCTCAGCGTCGCTCACAACAACGACCAGCGCCGACGTCTCGCCGTCCTCGGCGATTGTTTGATCTTCAAGCGAACCGATCGTGGGTCCGTCGTTCACTCCCGTCACCGCGATGGCCACGACCACGACGTCGGACAACATGTCTCCATCGTCCACGCGGAAGCTGAAGCTGTCGGCAAGCGTCTCAGAACCATCATGGGTGTAGGCAAACGTCCCGTCCGCATTCAGCGTCAGAGCACCGTGCATCGGGCCCGCAGCCAGCACCGCCGTCAGCGTATCACCATCGATATCGCTCGCCCCGGTCAACACCGACCCAGCACCACCCACCAACGACGTCGCAACCCCGCCCTCGGAAACCGACAGGCTCGCAGCAACACCCACAGGCGCATCGTTCATCGACGACACCACCACATCGAACTCGACGAACGACAACAACTCACCGTCGCTCACCGTCAGCCGAATCGTCGCCGTCCCAGACCCATTGGCCACAGGCCGCACAACCACCGTCCGGCTCGCTCCAGACCCGCCCAGCGTTACCCCGCTCACCGGAACCAGCCCAGGATTCGAGCTCGACACCGTCACCACCAGCGAACCCGCCGCGGTCTCGGCGTCCCCAACCCCGAACACCAGCGCTGACGTCTCACCGTCCTCGGCGATCACTTGATCTTCAAGCGAACCGATCGTCGGAACATCATTCACCGCCGTCACCGCGATGCCTACAACGACGACCTGAGAGTTCGCCACGCCATCGTTCACCCGGAAGCTGAAGCTGTCGGCAAACGTCTCAGAACCGTCATGCGTGTAGGCAAACGTCCCGTCCGCATTCAGCGTCAACGACCCGTGCGCAGGCCCCGCAACAAGCACCGCCGTCAGCGTATCACCATCGATATCGCTCGCCCCGGTCAACACCGACCCAGCACCACCCACCAACGACGTCGCAACCCCGCCCTCGGAAACCGACAGGCTCGCAGCAACACCCACAGGCACATCGTTCATCGACGACACCACCACATCGAACTCGACGAACGACGACGACTCACCGTCGCTCACCGTCAGCCGAATCGTCGCGGTACCAAACCCGTTCGCAACGGGCCGCACAACCACCGTCCGACTCGCTCCAGACCCACCCAGCGTCACCCCGCTCACCGGAACCAGCCCGGGATTCGAGCTCGACACCGTCACCACGAGCGTGCCCGCCGCGGTCTCGGCATCTCCGACACCAAACATCAACGCCGACGTCTCGCCGTCCTCCGAAATCACTTGATCTTCAAGCGATCCGATCGTTGGAACATCGTTCACCGCCGTCACCGCGATGCCTACAACGACGACCTGAGAGTTCGCCACGCCATCGTTCACCCGGAAGCTGAAGCTGTCGGCAAACGTCTCAGAACCGTCATGCGTGTAGGCAAACGTCCCGTCCGCATTCAGCGTCAACGACCCGTGCGCAGGACCAGCAGCCAGCACCGCCGTCAGCGTATCACCATCGATATCGCTCGCCCCGGCCAACACCGACCCAGCACCACCCACCAACGACGTCGCAACACCACCCTCGGAAACCGACAGGCTCGCAGCAACACCCACAGGCGCATCGTTCATCGACGACACCACCACATCGAGCTCGACGAACGACGACAACTCGCCGTCGCTCACCGTCAGCCGAATCGTCGCCGTACCAAACCCATTGGCCACAGGCCGCACGACCACCGTCCGGCTCGATCCAGACCCGCCCAGCGTCACCCCGCTCACCGGAACCAGCCCAGGATTCGAGCTCGACACCGTCACCACGAGCGTTCCCGCCGCGGTCTCGACGTCCCCGACCCCGAACACCAATGCCGCGGTCTCGCCGTCCTCAGAAATCACTTGATCTTCAAGCGAACCGATCGTCGGACCGTCGTTCACCGACGTCACCGCCACGACCACCGACACCGCGTCCGACTCGGACACGTCGTCCGCGAGCCGATAGGTGAACCCGTCCGGCCCCGCATAGTTCGCGCTCGGCACGTACATCACACGACCATCCGCCTCGACCGTCGCCGTCCCGAACTCGGGCAACGTCACGAGCACGGTCGTCACTTCACGCGTCGCCGCGGTCGGGTCATTGGCCTGCACATCGAAGAATGCGACGCCGTCCTCGGCGACCACAACCGCGTCCGCGACCGCCGTCGGCCGCAGCTCACAGTTCACCGTGCACACGTCCGTGTTGCTCAGGTTGGCGTCGTCGCACTCCTCGCCGACATCGACGGCGCCGTTGCCACACACGTCGATGCAGTCGGGCACCCCGTCCCCGTCGCTGTCGGTCTCCGCCACCGAGCAACCACAGGCCCCGGCAACGGTCTTGATCGGGTTGAGCGGGCATTGGTCCACGCAGTTCGGCGTCCCATCGAGGTCGCTGTCCGTCTCCTGGAACCCGCAGCCGCAGAAGCCCACGGCGATCTTCTTGCGGTCGTCCGGACACCCGTCCTGCTCGTTCAACACCCCGTCCGCATCGCGGTCGGCCTCACACGCGTCGCCGAGCCCGTCATTGTCGCCATCTTCCTGCCCGGCGTTGGCAGTGAACGGGCAGTTGTCCGTGCAGATCACCCCGTCGTTGTCGAAGTCGAAGTCCGAGATCCCGCAGCCACAGACGCCGGGGATGGCCTTCCCAGGGTCGGCGTCGCACTGGTCACAGAGGTTGCCGATCCCATCGCCGTCGTCGTCGATCTGATCCTGGTTCGGGTCGTCGGGGCAGTTGTCGCCCCCGTCCGCCGTGTCGTCATCGTCCAGGTCGAGCGTCGCACTCGACGGAAAACCCGAGAAGTATCCAGCGAGTCCGGCCACGCCGCTGACGTTGATGAGCGACACGGCCACGGCCGCATTCGACACCACCGCGACCGTCCCGGTCATGCCCGTGATCTTGTAGGTCACCCAATCGGGTGCGCCTTCGATCGGCTGCGGCGAGACCGAAGGGGCCTCACCATTGAGGGTCACGGTCGCGCCCGCGCGGCTCACGATACCGATGGTCGCGGTCCCGTAGAAGTTCACGAGCGGGATGTTGTCGACGAAGTTGGACACGTCTACGCCGATGGGCGGGATGACGTTGGCGCCCGACGTCGCGAGGCTGTCTGAGCCGCCGATCCCCTGCACTACGAGCACCGGCTTGCTCGCCCGGATGTACAAACCGTCGCCGACGTACTGACCCTGCACCCAATAGTAGTCGCCCGCGTTGAGCGGGGCCGGATTGTATGGGGTCGTCTGCCCCTTCACGTAGATGTTGGTGTCGTCCTGGGTCGCGACTACCGTGACCGTCTCGAGCTGGCTCGAGTTGAGGGCGTTGCCCTTGATCATGACGTACTCGGTGCCGGCGAGCTCGGTCGGGACGAGCTGGTCGAAGCCCGCATCCTGCCCGCCATCGGCCGTCGGGCCGCCAAGGAAGAAGCCCGAGGTCACCGCCACGAGCTTGTCCGAGGTCACCCGCGTCCCGTTGAGCTCGCCCATCACGGACGTCCCCGTGTAGATCGAGTCCTGAACGCCGACGATGTAGCTCTGGTACTGGTTGAGCGTGACCGAGTAGGTGTCCGTGCGCCCGTCGCTGTTGGCGTCGGGCAACCCGTAGAGCTTCACGCCCGCCTTGAAGCCGTCGAAGGTGATCGTCGTCTGGCCGGGCTCGGTCGCCATGACGGAGATGAAGCTGCCGCGCCAAACATTGGTGCTCTTCACGTTGTAGGCGAAGAGCGCGCGGAACTCGGTACCGAGCCCCTTACGCCCCGGCGAGGCGGAGATCTCACCCTGGCTGCCCGACCGCTGCCGGATGCTCGCGTAGACCGGTCGCACCGCCTCGACGACGAGCCCATCGGTGAGCGCCGTGTTCAGCTTGGCAATGCCCGTGACAAGGTGCGGCGTGTGGGTGCCCGACCAACCGCCCGTTGTCATGGCGACAAACGCACCGCCGGTGAGCTGGCCGAGCTGGATCGCCACCGGGGCGGCGTTCGACACCACACCCGTGTAGGTGTTGCCCGCGCCATCCTTGATGGTGAAGGCGACCGGCGAGACCTCGGGCGTCGACACGTAGATGAAGTGGGGCCCGATGACGCCCGCGTCCGAAGTGTTGACCGACCAGAGCGGCGGAATCCAATGCCGGGTGTCGAGCTGCGCGTGTGCGTCGCCCGCGGTGAGGCCAGTCATCAACAAGAGCAGCGTGGTCGCGAAGACGAAGCGGACCATCGACATCGGGTTCCCTGACATACGTTTCCCCCTGGGCCAGGACGGGCGCGACTGCGCAGATAGGCTGTCTGCGGTCGGACATCGGACGCGGTGGAACGGATCCGAGGACGCCGAAGGCTGGCCGGCATCCTCGCGGTCATCGGTTCCCCAGCGCCCGGTCATTAGGACGGCGTCGTCGGTTGCACCGATCACCGCGTCAGACCTGGCGGGAGGATTCCGCAAGACCTGCGATCACTTGGGGTTCAGCTCGGCGGCTCGTGGGCCGAAGCCGGGCACATTTGTAACCGTTTGCGAGCTCGACGCGCTGCGTATGGAGTCCGCGGGCGCCCCCTCAGGGTAGGCAATGCGACTGCCGTCTTCCCGCCTTCGCGGGCCGGCGCGGCTCAGGCGATGGGCAGCGTGAGCGCGACCCTGGCACCACCGGGCCCGGCGTCCGATGGGGCGAGCGGACTCTCGATGTTGATCTTGCCACCATGCGCCAGCGCGATGTCACGCGTGACGGCCAGACCGAGCCCTGTGCCGTGGGCCTTGTCGGTCACGAACGGCTTGAAGAGCTGGTCGCGCAGGGCCTCGGGGAACCCGGGACCGTTGTCCTCCACGCGCAGCTTGATGGCGTTGGAAGCCGTATCCCGAGCCACGACGATTCGCAGGCGGCGCTCGCCCGGGACGCTCTTCAAGGCGTCGAGCGCGTTCTTCGACAGGTTGAGCAGCGCCTGCCGGATCTGGTCCGCGTCGACACTTACCAGCGGCAACCCCTCGCCCTCGACCACCACCTCGAGCACCACCCCTGACGCACTTGCCTCGGGCCGCAGGAAGCTCGCGAAGCGTTGCACCAGCGCCACGAGGTCCGTCGGCACCCGTTTGAGCGACACCGCGAGTGAGGGCGACTCGCCCTTGTGCAGCTTGCCGAGACCGCGCTCGGCCGCGCCCGTCAGCGGGTCTTCGGCGTCATCGAGCAATCGTGTCGCACCATCGACAGCCCCACCGACGTCACCTGCCTCGTCATCGGGCTCTTGGCGCGCTCGTGAAAAACGTGTGAGCTGCAGGTACTGCTCAGTAATTTCTTTCAGGCGCTGAACCTCGGCTGCGATGGATGCGAGCATCTTCTTCGCCTCGGTCGCACGCCGCTCGGCTTCAGCCGGGTCGTCCGCCCGGATGAGGTCATCGAGCTCCTCTTCGAGCAGCTCGGCGTTGAGCCCGATGGAGCTCAACGGGTTTCGGACCTCGTGGGTGATCTGGGCTGCGAGCCGCCCGACCGCCGCCAATCGCTCGGCACCGACCAGCTCGGCTTGTTTCTCGGCGAGCGCCAGGTCGCGTTGCTGCAGCGAGCCGGCCATCCGGTTGAACTCGTCGGCGAGCTGGCCGATCTCGTCGGACGAGCTCACGTCGACCCGCTCCGCGTAGTCCCCCGCCGCGATGCGCTGGGCGCCCGCCCGCAGCTTGCGGATGGGCCGCAGCGTCACGAGCGCCATCCCCAGCATCCCGATCGACACGAGCAGCGCCAGCCCGGCGATGATGACCGCCATCAGGCGTGAGCTGCGCTCGTCCTGCTCGGTCCTGAGATCGATGGTCCGGATCGGGGCACCCAGCGCCCGCACCGCGTCGTTCACCTCCCGATTGAGGCGCCTCAAGACACGCGCCGTGGCCCGCGTCTCGAGCGAGCTCGCCGTCAACTCGCCGAGAGACGCGACCTTCAGCGTGCGCCGCACGAGGCGCTCGTAGAGCTCGTCGCTGGCCACCGTCTCGCCCCGGCTCAGGACCTCCGGCAGCTCCTCACCCGAGAGCGCCTCGGCCAATGAAGTCCCCTTGGCGAACGCGCGAAAGCCCGCCGCGATGTTGGCCAGCTCGCTGCGGCTCTCCTCGGCCAGTGAGTCGCTGGTCGCGACCGCGTCGAGCCGCTCGGCCAGGGTGACAAACCCGTGGGTCCCACCGAAGGGCTCGAGCGCGGGCAAGATCTGCTGCAGCCACTGGGCGTCGTTGGCCCGCCGCAGTGCCAGGAACTCCTCGGCCGCCTTCAGCTGCCGCGACAATCCGCGGAGCTGGTTGCTCATCGGCGTCAGCTCTTTCCAGAGGACCGTGACGGTCTGCCGAAGCGAGCTCATCCGATAAAGCGTGAACGCCGAAGCCGCGCCAAAGGCGATGATGACGACCGCGAAGCCTAAGAAGATCTTGGTCGCGACCGAGAGTCGGACCGTGCGCTGGCGAGCGGCGTTTGGACCGCTCGACGCAGGTGCGCCACCCTCGGGTCGGTCGACCACGCGCGCTCAGTCGCCCGTGCCCGAGGTGCCCGGAGTCCAACGCAACACCGGCTTACGCACGGCCCGTGTCTCGTCGAGGCGACCCACGAGCGGCAGGTGTGGGGCGGTCTTGAGGTGCGTCGGGTTGTCGCGAGCCTCGGCGTCGATGTCGAACATGGCGTCGACAAACGCGTCGAGCGTCTCTTTGGACTCCGTCTCGGTCGGCTCGATCATGATGGCGTTGGTGACACAGATCGGAAAGAAGGTCGTCGGCGGGTGGAAGCCCCGATCGATGAGCCCCTTGGCGATGTCACGGGTATCGATGTCGGACGACTTCTTCTGGAATTTGTCGGTGAGCACCACCTCGTGCATGCACGGGCGCTCATGCACGACGTGGAAGCGCTCCGACAGGCGTACCCGCAGGTAGTTGGCGTTCAACACCGCCATGTCGCCGGCCTTCTTCAACCCCTCGCGGCCGAGCTCGCGGATGTAGGTGTAGGCCCGCACATGCATGCCGAAGTTGCCGAGGTACGCCTTCACACGACCAATCGTGAGCGGCTTGTCACTCACGAGCGAGAAGACCCCGTCGTGCAGCTCGACGCGTGGGATGGGCAGATACGGCTCGAGCGTCGGCACCACACATACGGGGCCAGAGCCTGGACCACCACCGCCGTGTGGCGTCGAGAACGTCTTGTGGAGGTTCAGGTGCATGGCGTCGACACCCATGTCGCCAGGCCGTGCACGACCGAGCAACGCGTTCATGTTGGCGCCGTCGCAGTACACGAGCCCACCCTTGGCGTGGATGATGTCGGCGACCTCCTTGATGCTCTCCTCGAAGAGGCCGAGCGTATTCGGGTTGGTCACCATGATGCCGGCCGTCTCGTCGTCCATCGCGGCGAGCACGTCTTCGGGGCGGACGACGCCGCGGTCCGACGACTTGATGGCGACCGTCTCGTAGCCGAGCATGCCGCAGGTCGCGGGGTTCGTGCCGTGCGCGGTGTCGGGGATCAGCACCTTTTTGCGTGGCGTCCCGTCGCGATGGATGAGGTGGGCGCGGATGAGCGCCATGCCGGTGTACTCGCCGTGGGCGCCCGCCGCAGGCTGCAGGGTGACGCCCGAAAATCCAGTAATCTCAGCGAGATACTGCTCGAGCTCCCAGTAGAGCCGAAGCGCGCCCTGAAGCCACGACTCGGGAGCGAGCGGGTGCAGGTCGGCGAAGCCCTCGAGGCGCGCGACGTCTTCGTTGATCTTCGGGTTGTACTTCATCGTGCACGACCCGAGCGGGAAGAAGCCCGTGTCGATGCCGTAGTTCTGCTGCGAGAGCCGGATGAAGTGGCGCACGACCTCGGGCTCCGACACCTCGGGCCAGAGCGGCGCCTTCTTACGCTTCAGCGCATTGGGCAGCTTGACCTCGCCGCTCGCCGACGTGGCCGAGGCTGGAAACGACGAGCCGATACGTCCCGGGCTCGAGCGCTCGAAGATGAGCGGCTCGCGGAACTGGAGCCCCTGCGTGGCGATGTTCGTGTAGGCGCGGGGAGCGGTCGAGGCACTGTTCGTGGTCATGCATTCACCCTGAAAACGCGAAAGCCCGCGATGAGCGACTCACCGCGGGCTTCCTCTTATCAGGCTCGTTCGAGCGACACCACGATGATGTTCGCGCCTACGAGCGGGTCAGGAATCGACTCTTCACCAAGCCGAATCCTATCCAGTCACATCACTTCGGTGCCGGAGCCGGGGCGGGCGCCGGGGCCGGGGCCGGAGCGCCACCGGGGGCCGGGACCGGGGCCGGAGCGCCACCGGGAGCAGGAGCCTCGCCGGGGGCCGGAACCGGAGCATGGTCATTGCCCTCGGGGCCGTGGCCGTGACCCTCATGACCCTTCTGGTCCGCCGGGCCGAGGTGCTCGACCGCGCCGGGGGCCTCGGGAGGGGGCTCCGCGATGAACTTCTCGACCTTGGCCGACTTCTCGAGGTCGGCGAGCAGCTTGCGGCGCTCGGTGAAGAACTTCTTGTTCTGGAGGCTCTTGACGATCTGGTCCTTGACCTCGTCGAAGGGCTTCTTCCTGTCCTCGCGGCGGTCCGTGAGCTTGATGATGTGGTAGCCGAAGCGGGTCTTCACGGGCTCGGAAAGCTCGCCGACCTTCATGTTGAAGGCGACGTCCTCGAACTCCTTGACCATACGACCCTGCGAGAAGAAGCCGAGGTCACCACCCTTGTTGGCAGCCGGGCCCTCGCTCATCTCGGTCGCGACCTTCTCGAACTCCTCACCCTTCTTGAGGCGCTCCTGCGCCATCTTCACCTTCTCCATCGCCTTCGCGTCGTCTTCCGGCGTCGCGTTCTCGGGGAGCTTGATGAGGATGTGGCTGGCGCGGATGCCGGCCTTCTCGGTGTAGAAGCGCTCGTTCTTCGTGTAGAAGTCCTGCGCCTCCGCATCCGTCACGGCCATCTCGCCCTTCTTCTCGAGCAGGAGCTCGAGGGAGCGGCGCTCACGGATACGCTGCTCGATGGACTCCTTCGTGACGCGCCCATGCTTGAGGTAGTTGTCGAACTGCTCCTCGCTCTGGAAACGCTGCTTGTACTCCTCGAAGCCCTTCTGCAGGTCCGCCTCGGGCACCACGACGGCAGCTTCCTTCACGGCCTGGTTGATGAGCTCTTGCTCGATCAGGCGCTTCAGGATGTTCTGCTCGATGCGGGCAACACGATCCGGAGGGATCTGAGCGCCGCGTGCGGTGATCTTGTCGAGCTCCTCGTAGAAGACGGTGCTCGGGATCTCGACCCCGTTGACCTTGGCGACCGGGCCGGTGATGCGCTCACGCTCGGCCGGCTTGGTCGGGTCGGCCGTGGGGGTCGGCGCAGGTGCGGTGGCATCGGCCGACGCGGGGTCGGCGGGGGAAGGGGCGACAGGCGAGGGAGTCGGCGTGGTCGGCGTCTCCTTCTTGCCGCCACAGGCGACAAGGCCGAAGAACGACAACGTCACGAGATAGCGTTTCATCTGGAGGATCCTCCGTGTGGGTCCCTGAGTGAGGGGGGCGGACCATACCCCCGGTGAATCTGCCTCGCAACGCAAAACACCGGCCGTGAGTTCATGCGCCGATGCCTTTTCGGCAACTGCAATGCCTTGGGATGTTCAGGGTCTCGGAGTGCGCTCGACCAGCCAGGAGGGCAGGGGACGAGGCCCGCCGCGACCCGTGAGGCAGGCCCTATCGTGAACGAACATCTCGGTCAACCGCAGGTCCTGAAGCCCGGCCCAGCCCCCGACCTCTGCACCCAGGACCGCAACCACGGCAGCCTCCGTCGTCGCCAAGACCGGGTCGCATGGCGCCGCCGAGGCAGCTTCGAGTATGGCGATGACCGCCGTCAGGTCGACGGTCACGTGGGCGCCGTCGACGATCCGAGCCAGCCGCTCGTACACTTGCGCGCGGGGCGCCAGCACCTCGAAGAGCCCCAGGAGCGAACGCGAAAACCGTTCGGCCTGGTCGACCTCGGGCTCGTCGGGAAGTCCAAATGCCGCCCGGCGCGCAAACCTTTCATGTTCGACGAAGCCGGCCCAGAGCCGATCGAGGGCGCTCACCAGCGGTGCCGCCAACGCATCGAGGACCGACCCGACCGTAGCCTCTTCACCCAACGCTGCAAGCCCAGCGCGCTGCTCGGCCGCGACCGATTCGACCAACGCCACCTCGAGCGGCAATGAACCGACCCGCCAGGGCGAGCCGCTGTGTTGGCGCGCATAGGCCGCTCGCGGCGTGTCGAGCCTGGCCCCCCGACAAAGCCGCGCCACCGCCTCTTGCACGGCGAGTCTCGGCGCCCCGAGTGCGGACACCAGCTGGTCGGGATAACGCGGCTCATCGAGCTGGCCGACGATGCGGGCTTCGAGGTCGGAAAGCCCCGTCGTTGCAATGGCTTGGCCCACAACGAATCGGGGCACTGCCGGTGGCCGCCGGCTCGTCTTCAGGTCCACGCCGCGCTCAGTGGGTGAGCACGAGGTCGTTGCGGTGGATCACCGGATCGATGACCGAACGACCGAGCCTCTCGGCCACGGCGTCGCTCCGCAGGCCGGCGATGCTGGCGAGCGTCTTGTCGTCGTAGCCCACGAGCCCTCGCCCTATCGCCACGTTGTCCGGCCCGCGGATCTCGACGCCCTCGCCGGCTGCGAAGTGGCCGATGACCCCGGTCACACCGATCGGCAACAGGCTCGCCGGCCGCTCGCGCAGCGCTCTGACCGCACCCGCATCGACCAGCACCACACCCTGGACCTTCGACAAGAAGCCAATCCAGTGCCGGCGCCGGTCGACCTTCTTGGTCGGATGGAACAGGGTGCCAAGCGGCTCGCCAGCGATGAGCCTCGGCACGATGGTCGGGTCCGCCCCGAGCGCGATGACGAGAGGGATGCCAGCCTCGACGGCGATCTGGGCCGCCTCGATCTTGCTGACCATGCCGCCCGTCCCGACGCCAGAGCCAGCGCGTCCGGCCATCTGCTTCACCTGGTCGTCGATCTTCGCGACCTCTCGGATAGGCATCGCCCGACTGTCGAGGCGTGGGTCCCGGTCATACAGACAGGGGATGTCCGACAGCAGGATGACGAGGTCCGCTTCGAGCACCGTCGCGAACGCCGCCGCAAGCCGGTCGTTGTCGCCAAACCGCAGCTCTTCGGTGGCGACCGTGTCGTTCTCGTTGACGATAGGCACCACACCCAGATCGAAGAGCTCCGCCAAGGTATGGCGAAGACTCAGGAAATGGTGTCGCCTCGCGATGTCCTCATGCGTCAGCAGAATCTGCGCCGACTGCAGCCCATGGCGCGCAAACGACGCCCCGTAACGACCCATCAGGTCGGCCTGGCCAACTGCCGCAAGGGCCTGCACGAGTGCCAGCTCACGCGGGCGCTCGGTGAAGTTCAGGCGCTGCATGCCACACGCGACTGCACCCGAGGTCACGATGACGACGTCGAGCCCGGCCTTACGAAGGCCCGAGATCGCGTCGACAAACGCGTCGAGATACGGCCGCCCATCGACAATGGCCGCGAGTGTCGAGCTACCGACCTTGACGACCACGCGCCGCGGCTCGTGCAGGATGGCTTTCCAGTTGGGCGCCGCGGCTGGTTCGGCACCGTTGACGTCAGTATCGGGGTGGTCCGTGAGGACCGGTTCTATGTCAGGCGTCATCGCGGATGATCGAGGCCCCTAGCGCCCGCAGCTTGTCATCGATGCGCATGTAGCCGCGGTCGATCTGGCGGATATTGTAGATGGTGGACGTGCCATTGGCCGCCAACGCCGCGATGAGCAGCGCCATGCCGGCACGCACGTCGGGGCTTTCGAGCCGCGCCCCGTAGAACGGCGACGGCCCGACGACGACGATGCGGTGTGGGTCGCACAGGATGATCGACGCGCCCATCGCGATGAGCGAATCGGTAAAGAACATGCGGCCCTCGAACATCTTCTCGAAGAAGAGGACGGTGCCTTTGCACTGGGTCGCGGCCGTGATGACGATGGACATGAGGTCGGTCGGGAAGGCCGGCCACGGGGCGTCGTCGATACGCGGAATGGCGCCGTGCAGGTCGCGCCGGACTTCGAGCGGCTGGTTTGGGCGGATACGCAGGTTGGCGAGCCCAGGAGTGCCACCGACCCCGCCGACCGTCGGCTCGATCTCCGGGTGGATGCCGAGCTTGGCAAACACGTGGGTGATCATCCGCAGCTCATCGGGGCGTGTGCCGGTCACGGTGATGTCCGAGTTGGTCACCGCGGCGAGCCCAATCCAGCTACCGATCTCGAGGTAGTCGGGCCCAATCGTGTGGGTCGTGCCGTGAAGACGCTTGCTGCCGCTGATGCGCAGCGTGCCGGTGCCGATGCCCGAGATCTCGGCGCCCATCGATACGAGCATCCGGCAGAGGCCCTGCACATGAGGCTCGCACGCGGCGTTCATCAGCACCGTCTGACCATCGGCCAGAGCCGCGGCCATGATGATGTTCTCGGTCGCGGTGACCGAGGCCTCGTCGAGGAAGATCTCGGCGCCCGTCAGCCTCTTGGCTTCGATTTCGTACAGCGCGTCGAGCTCGAAGGTCGCACCGAGCGCTTGAAAACCGAGGAAATGGGTGTCGAGCCGTCGTCGGCCGATGACGTCACCACCTGGCGGAGGCAGCGTGACCTTGCCCAGGCGCGCGAGCAGCGGCCCGGCGAAGAGGATGGAGGCGCGCACCTTACGAGCGAGGTCGGCGTCGACCGTGCCGTCCGTCACGTTCTCGGCGGTGATGCGGACCGTGTCGCTCGCGAGCCGCTCGACCTTGGCGCCGAGCTTTTCGAGGACCTCGAGCATGACCCGCACGTCGGCGATGTCCGGGACGTTCTTCACGACCACGGGTTCTGCCGTGAGCAGGGTCGCGGCCAGGATGGGCAGAGCCTCATTCTTGGAACCGCTGGGGGTCACAGTGCCCGACAGCGGGCGCCCACCTTCGATGACGAATCGCTCCATGTATAGCTCCTCCGGACCGGGACACTAACCGTGCCGATCACGCGCGTCGATCTTTTCGTTGTCGGCTCTTTCCGACCTCTGCAACGGACGAGATTGCTGGCGGATTCTGATGAGCCAAAACGAAGTCTCAGCGGTCTCCCTTGGCGGCGCGACGCAGGACGAGGACCGGTCGGTCGGCCTCGCGGAGCATGCTCTCGGTGGTGCTGCCGACGAAGAAGCGCGCGATTGCGTCCTTGCCATGAGAGGCCATGACAATCAGGTCGCATCGGTCGAGTCGCGCCTGGGCGAGCACCGAGGCGGCGACCTTGTCGCTTTCGAGGACCCGCACGCCGATGAGGTCGGCCTCGAAACCAGCGTTCCGCGCATGGACCGCGAGCGCTCGGGCCGCGTCGTCGTGCAGCCCTTCACGCTCACCCGCGGCGCGCGGCGGCTTGACGACCGTGCTCAAGATGACCTCGGCGTTCAACACTATCGCCAGGTCGTGGACCCAACGCAGGAGCGGCTCGGTGCCACGCATGAAGTCGACGGGCGCGAAGATACGCAGCGGGCCGTCGCTGGGCCGCACATATTCCGGCGCATAGAGGACCGGAACCGGCGAGGTCCGCAGAGCCGCGAGCGCTGGGTCTGAGCGATGTGCGCCTGCGACCGCGTGGTCGTCGCGACCGTGGATGACCAGCATGGACGCACCCGTCGGCCCACCCGAGGTCAGGGGGCCGAGCTCACGGATAGCGCTTTCGAGTTGGGAGATGAGGTTGGTGATCGGCATCGTCGCGGGCACCGTAGCATGGCCGGAATCGGAGGTCCCGTCACAGTAGAGCTGCTGCGTGTGAGCCGCGTCAGCCGGGACTCAGACGTCCGCTGTCCACCTTCCAGATGTGCGCGTCGGCGACCCGAATCCAACGCCTGTCGGTGGTCGTGATGAAGACCTGGCCGCCGCCCTGGTCGAGCCGGTCCATGAGCAACACGTTGCGGCGCTCGTCGAGCTCACTCGACACGTCGTCGAGGAGGAAGACCGGAAACACCCCGAGCGCCTGATGAATCCGCTCGAGCTCGGCTATCTTCAACGCGAGCACAAACGCCCGATGCTGACCCTGGCTCGCATAGGTGCGGGTCGGCTTTCCATCGATAGCAAAGGCGAGGTCGTCAGCGTGGGGGCCAGACCGCGTGTAGCCCATCCGCAGGTCACCCAGGCGCTTGTCGGCGAAGCGCAGGGTAAGCGCCTCCTGCATGATCTCGACGCGGTCACTCGCGTCATCGAGCCCGCTCGTCTCGTGCACGATGGTCGCCGTCAGCTCGCCTTCGGTGATGGCCGCAAAAGCCGCGACGAAGAGCGGTCGGAACGCTTCGAGAAAGAGGTGACGCCGCATCTGCACGTTCGCCCCGCGGCGCGCGAGCTCACCTTCGAAGGCCTCGATGAGCGCCGCCTCGGGCACGGCCCCTTTCAGCTTCGCGTCGCGCAGGAGGCGGTTCCGATGCTTCAGCGCCTCGTGATAGGCGCGCAGCTCGAGCAGGTGCTCAGGCCAGATGGCATAGGTCGCGCGGTCGAGGAACTTGCGCCTCACCTCGGGGCCGAGCTTGGTCAGCTCGAGGTCGTCGGGTCCGAAGAGGACCGCGTTCAGGTGCGCGAGCGACACCGGCAGACGACTCACAGCCTTGCCATCGAGGATGACCTTCTTGCCTTCCTTGGCGAGCTGGACTTCGACCGTCCGGCTCACCCCGCGGCGCACGATCTCACCCAGAACCGTGGCGCTGGTCTGGCCAAAACCGATCATCTCCGACGACCTCGCGTCGCGTGGGCTACGAAACCCAGCGAGCAGGTAGACCGCCTCCAGGAGGTTGGTCTTGCCCTGCCCGTTGCGCCCCTCGAAGATGTTGAAGCGCTCGCCGGGCTCGAAGCGGAACGTCTCGAGATTGCGGAAGTTTTCGGCGGCTAGGGCGGCGAGATGCACGGTCTGCTAGTTGGTCTTCCGCTCACACCCGCATGGGCATGACGACGAAGACGGCCCCCGGCTCCGACGGCGACGTGAGCACGGTCGGCGAGAACTCGTCGGTCATCTCGAAGACGATGGTCTCGCCCTTCACCACCCCGAGCACGTCGAGGAGGTAGTTGTAGTTGAAGCCGATGACCATGCCCGGACCTTTGTACTCGACGTCGAGCTCGTCGCGACCTTCGCCGTAGTCGGGGTTGCTGGCCGTGACGGCGAGCTTGCCGGGGGTCAGCTCGACCTTGACGATGAAGGTCTTGCTCGACGTGAGGATAGCGTTCTTGCGGATGGCGCGAGCGAGACGTTCACGCGGCACGACGACCTTGACCGGCGAGCTCGCCGGGATGACCCGCGAGTAGTCCGGATAGTGGTCTTCGATCTGGCGCACGAGGAAGGTCGTGTTCGCGGTCGGGCTCGACCCACGGAACAGGATGAGGTTCTTCGAGAAGCCGACCTCGAGCGAGTCGAAGTCGCCATCGAAGAGGCGCTTCACCTCGGCGACACCCTTCTTGTGGATGATGGCCGAGTGGGTCTCGTTGGCCTCGAGTCCGGTGACCTCGGTCTCGAGCTCGACCTTCGAGAGGCGATGACCGTCGGTCGACACCATGGTGAGACGCGTGAGCCCCTCACCCGAACCGGGCGACACCTTGAAGAAGACGCCGTTCAAGTTCATGCGCGTCTCGTCCGACGAGATCGAGAACGCGGTCTTGTCGAAGAGGTCGCGCAGCGCCGACTTCGGCAGCTTGATCCAGCTCACCTGAGCCGGAATCTTCATCTCGGGGAAGTCGGTCGGGACCACACCGGCGAGCTTGAAGAAGGCACGACCGGCCGACAGCTCGGACCAATCATTAGGAAGGGCGCGCAGGTGCATCGGCGTCTCGTCGAGGTTCTTCACCACGTCGAAGAGACTCTTGCCGTTGATGCAGGCCATACCGGGGACGAGCACCTCGGCCGGAATCTCGGCCATGATGGTCACGTCATAGTCGGTGCCCGTGAGGCGGCAGCGCCCCTCGGGAAGACTCTCGATCAACACGTGGGAGAGCACGTTGCTCGTGCTCTTGCGGTCGACGACACCCTGGGTCTTGTAGACCGCTCCTAGAAAGGTCGTTCGATCGAGTCTCAGCTCAAGCGTGGCCATCGTTGTCCTCTAGCTGTGTCCCCTGGAGCGCGGCCTCGTGGGGGTCCACCCCTTCTACTTCGAGAAGGGGGTGGGCAGGAGCGGTGCCGAGTCGGGCTCGGCGTCTCTCGCCGAAGGGCTATCGTGGAGAGCTCATGGACCCGGCAACGACGATGCACCCAGCGACAAGGACTGATGCTTTACCCGTCTTTCGATCGGCGCTCAAGCCGACAATCGATTCGGATCGGTCGGCGATCGACCCGCGCGATCGGCTCGGGGATCGACCCGGACCAGGGGACGACCGGTCGCCTCTCGATCGACATCGGTCGCGTCTCGGTGCGGACGTCGCTGGACACTGAGGGCGGGATTTCCCGATCAGATCGAGCAAGGGTCGGAGCGAACACAGTCCAGGAAGTGAGGATCCAGCATCAGGATCATTAGGGGCTGTGGAGTTTGGGGATTACCCCACAAGCATTTGATATTATGAACCAAATACCCAGCTCGTCCGGTGGATCATCCGGGGATCAACACCGATCGATTCCTGTGGACACCTGTGGATGAATCGACCCCTCTCGAACTCCTCCACACCCGTCCACACCGCGTCCACATCTGGATCACCAGCTCACCAACGGCTCCCACACAGGGTTATCCCCAGGTCATCCACAAGGGTCCTGATCCCTGCCCTCGATTTCGAGACCTCCAAGCCGTTTCGGTCGACCTCGAAAGCGTCCCGCAGATCTCTCCGCCGTGTAATGCACTTGCACTGTCACGAGGGTGTAACCGACACGCCGACGCTTGCGATCGGCAACGCGCCGGTGTTAGCTCGGACCACCTTCGAGGGGGCGATGCTCGTCCCCGTCAACACACCCTTGCGAAGACGGATTCTTCGGTTCCGTCGTTTCCGGACGAGGGTGTGGCAAGGCTAAGAACTCTACCGGGAGGTCCTGAACATGCCTAAGGATCTCTCCGAGGTTGCGACGAGGACGAGTCCCTGGAACCACCGGGGCTGACCACATGTGAGAGCACCGCTTCACCTGGCTCTAGCGGTGTCCTCTCGCCTCTCTTTGTTTGCAGGGGGAGGTGCGCTCCGGCGCGCCTCACGAGGCTACGGGCGGTAGAATTTTTGGAACTCTGGAACAAAACCTTGAGGGGACTGCAGGAGGTCGTGGAGCCCTGGGACTACTCCCATTGGATCCAGCCCGTGCAGTGCGATGCCCTCGATGAACGTGAGCACGAGATCGTCCTGGCCGTGCCGGACGAGTCGCACGGGCGCTGGGTCGAAGACCACTTCGCCCAGTTCATCCATGCCCAGCTCAAGCGGTTGACGGACGTGAGCTATCGCATCCGGTACACCACCTATGCCGACCGCAAGGGTGCTGTAGCGCTGTCGACGCTTCCGCTCTTCGCGCAATCAGGCGAAGGACCAGGCGCTCGACGAGACGCCCCTCACGACGATCGACCTGGTGATGGCACCGGCGATCGGGCCACCGACTCGCGCGACTACGCCCCCTCGAACAGCGCCCAGACCGAGGTCTTCGCCTCCTCACAGGGTCGTTCTTCGCAGGCGTCCTACCCCTCACACCACTCGCACTCGAACGCCTCCGTGGGGGCATCTTCGGGACCATCATCGATGGCGCCCGGCCAGTTCGATCAGCCCCCTGAAGACCGCCCCGTCCTCACCGCGCGTTACCGCTTCGAAAGCTTCGTCGACGGCCCGACCAACCAGTTCGCGATGACCGCCTCACGCGCCGTCGCCGACCACCCCGGCACCCGCTACAACCCGCTCTTCCTCTTTGGCGGCGTCGGTCTGGGCAAGACCCATCTGCTGCACGCCATCGGTCACGCCGTCCTCGAACGCAACCCTCGGGCGCGTGTCCGCTACGTGACGAGCGAGGTCTTCGTAAACGACCTCATCAGCGCCATCCGCACCGACAAGATGCAGGCCTTCCGCGGGCGCTACCGCGACCGCTGCGACGTGCTGCTCATCGATGACATCCAGTTCATCGCCGGCAAGGACCGCACCCAGGAAGAGTTCTTCCACCTCTTCAACACGCTGCACGGCTCGGGAAAACAGATCGTTCTCACGTGTGACCAGCTGCCCCAAGCCATCCCCGACATGGAGGACCGCCTCAAGTCACGCCTGCAGTGGGGGCTCATCGCGGACATCAAGCCGCCGGGCTTCGAGACACGTGTCGCCATCCTGAAGTCGAAGTCCGAAGCCGAAGGGGTCGAGCTACCCGACGACGTCGCGATGCTCGTGGCGCGGCACGTGACCCGCAACGTGCGTGAGCTCGAAGGGGCGCTGAAACACCTCGTCGCCAGCGCACGCCTCATGTCGCGTCCGCTCGACGTAGCGCTCGTCCATGATGCGCTCGGCAACATCCTCGGCGAGCGGATCCAGAAGATCGCCCCCGAGGCGATCATCAAGGCCGTCTCGATCGAGCTCAAGGTGACGCTCACCGACCTCAAGGGGCCGCGCCGCCACCGCAACATCACGGTGCCACGCCAGATCGCGATGTACCTCGTGCGTGAGCTCACCGACGAGTCGCTCCCGCAGATCGGCCAGCTCTTCGGCGGCCGCGACCACTCCACCGTCATCAACTCGTTGAAGCGGGTCGAAGCGCTGCGAGACGCCAACCCCGAGGTCCGAGCACAGCTCGATCGGATCCGAAGGACGCTGCGCGACGGCTGAAGCGAGCCTCGCTGGCACCCCCCACGAGTGTGCTCCGGACGACCGTCCGAGCGCCCTTTCTCGTGTCGCATCGAGCCCGGTTCGATGCGGCTCCCACACGCCCGGGCAGACGAACCCAACCCGGTCGTAAAACCCTTGACACCCCAGGTGCGTCGATGATTGATACGCGCCTCGATTTCTGGACGGAGACACAGAGTGTCCAAGCGAACCTATCAGCCTCACAATCGCAAACGGAAGAACACCCACGGGTTCCGTGCGCGCATGGCCACTCACGGTGGCCGCAAGATCCTCTCGAATCGGCGCAAGAAGGGTCGTAAGCGCCTGACGGTCGCCACCCCCAAGAAGTGACTTGTTCCCTGCGACCAGCAGTGGATCGAATCATCTGAAAAAGCTCCCTCGGAAGGTGTCAGGCCACAGCCTGGCGTCCTTCCAGCAGTGGGTTGCTACCTTCGTGCGCTCCCGAAGCGTCGCCTCGCATCGTGCCGCCTGGCGGTCCTCTCCGAGCGGTCTCGAGGTATGACGTGGCGATTCCCGATCCCGGTCCAGCGCCCGCTCAACCGGTCACAGTTCCATCCCCCCCGGCCACGCCGGATGGGGACGCAGCTGGCGACGGTCTCGCGACTGGGGCCGCCCGCGACGAGCGTTTCCCCAAACGCTTCCGGATCCTCGTCCGTCGCGACTTCTTGCGCATCCAGGGGCAGGGTCAACGTATCCATGGACGGCTCCTCGTCTACCAGTTCCAGGCCGGTCGCACGGCCGCGAGTCGACTCGGGATCACCGCCTCGAAAAAGGTGGGCAATTCCGTTGTCCGCAATCGCATCAAACGCTGGGTTCGTGAGGTCTTCCGACGCCACCCCGAGCTTCGTCCCGGCGGGCGTCGCCAGACCTTCGATCTCGTGGTCACTGCCAAGAGCAACGTCGGCGAGTTCACCTTCGCCGGTCTCGAGTCCGAGATCATCGCGACCCTCAACCGGTACCTCGCCGCACCTGCGGGTCAACGATCGGGTTCCCGCCCTCCGGGTTCCCGCCCCTCGGGTTCCCGCCCCCCGGGTCCCCGCCCTGCTGGTCCCCGCCCCGGTGAGCGGGGTCGGCCTCGGTGACCCCGGCTTCCTCTTCGCGGCGCTGGGTGGCCACGAGCTCATAGCCGGCACGAGACGCGTGTTGCGTGTGCTCGCCTGGTTCGAGCGCCTCATCGCGTGGCCGCTCATCCTGCTCGTGCGTTTCTACCGCACCTTCATCTCGCCCGGCCTCGCCCCCGCCTGCCGCTATCACCCGTCCTGCTCGGCCTACGCGGACGAGTCGTTGCGGCGCCACGGCCTCATCCGCGGCGGCGCGCTGATGACGTGGCGCCTCTGCCGCTGCAACCCGCTCAGCCGCGGCGGCTACGACCCGGTCCCTGGCTCGCCCCGGCTCGACGCAGAGACCCCGCCGATCAAGGTCGGGTCGACGGCACCAGCCTTTCGCCACCGGCGCCCAACGCTGCGCACCGAGCGACCGCCGCTCAACCCGACCCTTCAGGAATCCCCTCGATGACCTGCGTCAAAACCCCTTCCTCGGGTACCGCGTCGCATTCGCTTGCGACACATCTCGCCCGTCGCACCTGGCCGCTTGGCCTCGCGAGCGCCTTTGCCATGTCCGCGTTGCTCGTCTCGACGAGCCCGGTCGCAGCACAGGACGAGACCCCGTCCGGAACGCCGGCCACCGTCGACTCCGGCGCCCAATCGACCCGCGTCGTCCCCGGCACCGTCGAGGCGAAGACCCTCGATGTCGCCAACGGCCAGGTGGACCGTGAGGAGCGCATCACCGTCGCGTTCCCGCCCGAAAAACCGATGGTGATCTACACGTTCACCAACCGCGGCGGCTCGATGGCGAAGGCCGTCCTCCAAGAGCCCCGCTATACCCGCGACGCCCACGCCGCCATGGCCGAGGTCCCCGCCGACAAGGTCGCCGGCGGACCGATCGACCTGGTGTCGACCTGGGGTCCAAGGCTCCTTCCCTTCACCGACAACTTCATCGAGCTCGACTACCCCGAAGTCACCCGCATCACCCTGCGTGTGGACAAGGCGGGCATCATCGCCGAGGGCGCGCTGAAGGTCCCCGACAACCGCCCGGCACTCACCGTCGACCGCCCGATCAAGGAAGGCGACACCCTCATCATCGCCGCCCCGGCTGCGGTCGCGGGCGAGTATCGTATCAAGAGCGTCGGGGCTGGCGGCTCGCTCGTCCCCGACAAGGACTTCGCCCTCAAGGAGTCGACCGGCGTCGACTACCGCGTCGTCCGTTCCGGCTCGCCCAAGGACCTGTTCACGCAGGACCCGATCTTCACCCGGGTCTCGCCCAACGCGGGCCTCCCGCTCGTCTACGTGTGGCCCGACCCGAAACACGACAGCTCGCCCATCTGGATCGAGCGCCGCATCGAAGCCGGCCGCCATGGCTACGAGCTCGGCCTCGTCGTCACCGTGCACAACGTCGGCGACAAAGAGCTCAAGGTGTTGGGTGGGCTTCGCATCGGCGCCTGGCAGCACCCCGAGACCGGCACGCCAAGCCTCTTTGGCGGCGCGACCGCGATGCTCCAGTCGAGCTGCCTCCACCTCGACGGCGTCGAGCGCGCAGCCTTCAACGGGCTACGCGAAGATGCCATCGAGAACTGGGAGAAGACGGGCAACGCGGCGACCACGCTCTCGTTCCCGACTGGCGCCAAGTGGGTCTCCGCCGACACCAACTACTTCATCCAGGCGGCCGTCCCGACCTCGTTCGGCGAGCCTCGGTGGTCAATGCCGGCTCGAGTACCGCGAGTTCAACGTCCAGGTCCCCGGGGCCTGGTCGATGGTCTCGACCATCGTCGCGCCCAACACCGATCGACTCAACGGGCGCGCCGACGGCTGCGTCCCCGACTGGCTCGCCGCCGACGCCCCCAACGTCGCCGGCGCCACCCGCTGTGGGGCCGTGCTGACCGCCTTTGGCGCTCCGGCCCACGCCAGCTCGGAAGCCGTTCGCGGCGCCTACGAGGCCAAACGCAAAGCGGCCGGCGCCAACACCGCGGACCTCGACAAGGCATGGGATTCGTACAAGAATCGCCGCGCTTCGACGTGGCGCTACAGCCTCTACTCGGGCCCCAAAGAGATCGACGCGCTCGAGGCGACCTCCCCCGACCTGAAGTCGGCCGTCCAGTTCGGCTGGATGGGCTTTGTCGGTGCGCCGCTGCACAAGGTCATGGTGTGGTTCCATGACGGCGTCGGCAACTGGCCGCTCGCCATCATCCTCCTGACCTTCGTGCTCAAGCTGCTCACCTGGCCGCTCAACCAGAAGAGCTTCGTCTCCATGCAGAAGATGAAGACGATCAAGCCCAAGCTCGACGAGCTCAAGAAGAAATTCGGCAACGATCGCCAGAAGTTCGCACAAGAACAAATGGCGCTCATGAAGCGTGAGGGCGTCAATCCCTTCGCGAGCTGCCTGCCCATGCTCATCCAGATCCCGATCTGGATGGGTCTCTACGGCGCCATTCTCGGCTCGGTCGAGCTGTACCGCGAGCCGCTCGGCCTCTGGGTGCCCGACCTGTCCTCGTCCGACCCCTACTTCATCATGCCCATCGTGCTCGGTATCCTGATGTTCGTGCAGACCCTCCTCACTCCGCAGGCGGGTGTGGACGAGATGCAGGCGAAGATCATGAAATACGGCATGCCGATCATGTTCACCCTCTTCATGTTGTTCCTGCCGTCCGGTCTGGTGCTCTACATCCTCGTCAACACCATCCTGACCATCGGCCAGAACCTCCTCATCAAACGCAAAATGGAGGCCGCCTCTTGAGTACCTACACTGGAAAGAACCTCGAAACCGCTCTGCAGAAGGCCTCATCGGCCCTTGGCGTCGCCCCGGATGCGATTCGCTATGAGATCCTCGCCGGCAAGAACGGTGGTTATGCGCTCATCCGCGTGACGGGCCAGGGCGCCCCTGCGGCGGCCGCAGCCACCACCACTCTGGTCGAAAGCCTTTCTGGTGACCCGAGCGCCGTCTCGACGGAAGCCCCGCGAGAGCGTCGTGAGCCTCGCGGCGACCGGCCCGAGCGCAGCGGCGACCGCGGTGGTGATCGCGGCGGCGACCGCGGCGGTGATCGTGGGCGTGGTGGTGATCGCGGCGGTGACCGTGGACGTCCGCCGGAGCGCGGTGGTGATCGCGGCCGTGGGCCCGAGCGTGGCGGTGATCGTGGACGCGGACCTGACCGCGGCGGTGACCGTGGCGGTGACCGTGGCCGTGGGCCGGATCGCGGCGGTGACCGTGGTCCCGACCGCCGTCGTCGTGACGACCGTGACGAGCTGCTTCCAGTGCCGCAGGACGGCCCGACCGAGATTACGATCGAGCTCCGCCCAGACGCGCCTCTCGGCGAGTTCGGCCTCAAGGTCAAAGACCTCCTCGTCGGCGCCCTCGAGCGTATGGGCTTCGGCGTCAAGATCGTCATGGGTGAGTCGGAGGAAGAGGTCTACGCCGACCTCGTCACGACCGCCTATCACGAGGCTTTTGTGGCCCGCGAGCTCGAGCTCCTCGACTCGCTCGAGCACCTCGTCGAGAAGGCCGCCCTCGGACACGGCAACCTCCCCGAGGGTGCCCCGAAGAAGAAGCTCAACCTCGACTGCAACGGCTTCCGCGCCCGCGCCGACGTGGACCTCGCCAACTCGGCCAAGCAGATGGCGGACCGCGCCATCGCCGAGAACCGTGTCTTCAAGATCGGTCCCCTGGACCCCCGCGCCCGCCGCGTCGTGCATCTCACGTTGCGTGACCTCGCCGGCGTCGTGACCAAGTCCGAGGGCGAGGGTGTCTTCCGTCGTGTCTGCATCATCCCGAAGTCGACGCCCGAAGAGGTCGAAGGCGCGGCCCACACGACGCCCGACGACAACCAGGACGGCTGAGTCGACCTTCCGAGGTCGTCGAGCCCGATGTCGAGCTAGTTGAAGGGGCGCCTGTTCAAGGGCGCCTCTTCGCGTTTGTGGGCCAGGCGAAGAGGCGATTCCGCTTCCGGTTGATGCCGAAGAATCCCAACTGAAACAACGGCTTGGCGTCAAATCAGAAGCGGATCCAGGGCACCGGATCGATAGCGACGCCATCTTTACGCAGCTCGAGGTAGAGCCGCTCGCCAAAGAAGCTCTCGGTGTCGCCCATCATGCCGAGCGTCTGGCCGGACTTCACCTTCTCGCCGAGCGGCACATCGATGCGTGAGAGGTGACCGTAGACGGTCCAGTACCCCATCGTGTGGTCGAGGATGATGACCTGGCCGAGCCCCTGCATCCATCCGGTCCAGGCCACCCAACCCCAGTAGATCGCCCGGACCTCGGTCTTGCCTTCTGACGGAGGGCGCAGCGGGATGAAGTGTGCGCCCTTCCACTTGGAGGTCGTGCCCTTGTAGGCCCGGGTCCCAAAGCGCCCGGCCACGTCGCTGTTGCGGATGGGGGCCGCGAGCCCACCCCGGGTCTCCTCGAAGAACATACGCCGGCGGTCGGCCGGGACCTGGGCCGCCAGCTCCGCGAGCTTTGCGGCCACGACCTCGTCGAGCTTCTCGACCTCCTGCGCGTAGGCGGCGTAGAACTCCGGCTCGCGTACGACTGCGGCCTCGAGGGCCGTGCGCTCCTCGCGGTCCCAGGCGAGCTCCTGCTCGAGATAGGTGATGGCGCGCCGCGTCCGCTCGAGGTTGCGCCCCCGTCGCTCGAGGTCGGCTTGTTGGGTGCGCCAACGGAAGAGCTGCTGGCGGTAGGCCTCGATACGCAGCTTGTCCGCGTGGCTCAACACCGCGCGCGCATTACGCACCGTCTCGAAGGCCCCAAAGCCGGTCGCCCGCAACAGGTCCGACAGCACCGGCGTCGCGCGCGAACGCGCGAGCAAGGCCAGCCGCACCCGCACCCGCTGACGCTCGGCGTCGAGCAGGGTCGAGCTCTCTGCGAATCGCTCCGTCTTGTCGGCGAGATCGAGCGTCAGCCGCTTCTCGAGCGTCTGCAGGGCAGCCAACGTCTGGCCGCGCTCCATCAGGTTGCGGTCGAGCCGATTACGCGCTTGTAGAATCGAAGCCTCGGGCCGCAAGAGCCTGCGGATATCGCGCTCTGGCGCTCGCGGCGCGGGCGCATTCGGCTCGGCCACCTCCAGCTCGTCGAGGTCTGCGTCAGCCGCGACCGGAAGCGGCGGGAGCTGCGTCTCGAGCGCGTCGAGTGCGTCGACAGGTTCGGGCTCGCCCCCGTCACCGTTCTCGTCGCCCTCGGGCTGGCTCGGACCAGCGTCGGGCACGCCCCCGACATCTATCGGCGCCGACCCGGCGTCGTCGGCTCCAGCGACCCCGCCATGCCCGCCATCTGAGCCTGCATCGCCACCCGCGTCATCTCCGACGTCAGCGCGAACAACGCCGTGCATCGGGCCATGGAGTCCGATCACAAAGGCGACGACCACCAACGGGAAGAGCCGTGCCACTGCTCAGCTCTCCGCCCCTGAGCCCGACCTCGAGACCTCGGGTGTCCCTCCGACCTTGGCTGCGGCCTTTCCAGACAACGCCAACGCACAGCCAACCCCGGCGACCACCAACCCACCGCCCAGCGCCCACAGGTAGAGCATCAGCCCGGCCGGCCCGGTCGCGACCTCGACCGCCCTTGCCTCGGCGTCGGCACCCACGGGGATGATGGACACGAGCTCGCTCAACGGGCCGCTGAGCACGAGCGCGAGAGCCACGGCCACGGCCGCCCCAGCGAGCCCGACCAGCCCGGCGGCGAAGAAGAAACGTGCGCGAATGAAGCCCGCCGTCGCCCCGAACGCCCGCAGGATGTCGACCGAGGTGGCGATGGACGACAGCGCCGTCTGCACGAACAGGAAGACGACCAGCCCCGCGGCCAACAAAGCGATGAGGCCCAGGCCGAGCCCGACGAGCCGAGTCACCGAGGCGGCGTCGAGCAGCACCTTGATATGACGGGAATCGAATGGGAAGGCGTCGATACCATCGATGGACTCGATGGATTCGAGCCGCGTGCGAAACGCCTGCAATGCGTCCGCGTCCACGACGGTCGCGCGTGTCACCGCGATCTCGGCCATGCCGCCGACCGGGAAGACCGCCTCGTCGAGGCCCTCGAGCAGGTCCGCGCCGAGGATCGCCTCGAGGTGTTTCTTCTGTTCTTTGGGGCCGATCCACCGCACCGAGCGCACGGCCGAGTCGGTAGCTACCTTCTCGAGGACGGCCTTGGTCTGCGCCTCGTCGAGGGTCGGACTCAGCGCGGCGTGCAGACGCAGGTCCGCGTCGAGCGTCGCCTGCAGGTGACTCACCTGGCCGTTGGACCACGCGGCGAGCGCCACGAGCACGAGCCCGAGTGCCAGGGTCGCGACACCGAGCAGCGCAGTGATGGGGCGCCGGAGCAGGATCCGCAGGCCCTCACGCAGGTGGACCGGAGCGGACAGAAAGCCGGAGGCGACGCTCATGACCGGCCTCCACCCTGCTGCGGAAAGTGGGGCAGACCGGACGCGCCGTCCGGGCGCGACACCTCACGCGAGCTCGGCAGGTCCGCAGGCCCGAGCGGGGCCCCGTCCTCGATGAGGAAGCCTTTGTTGAGCAGCACCACCCGCTCGGGGTAGCTGGCCGCCAGGTTCGAGTCGCGCGTCGCGACGACGGTCGTCAGGCCGCGGCTCTGGAGGTCCCGCAACATCTGGATGATCTCACGGCCCCCCTCGGGGTCGAGGTTGCCGGTCGGCTCGTCTGCGAGCAGGATGGCCGGCTCGTGTGCGACCGCCCGCGCGATTCCTACACGCTGCTGCTCGAGGGTCGACAACCACTGCGGAAGGGCGGCGGCATGACGCTCCATGCCCACCATCTCGAGGACCTGGTCGACCCGGCGTTTGCGCCGCGCAGCGTCTACGCCGAGCACCTCGAGCGGCAGGCTGACGTTGTCGCGCACACTCAGCTCGGGCAACAATCGTACGTCCTGCCAGAGGCGGCCAATCGAGCGTCGCAGGTAAGGGACCTGCGCCTTCTTGAGCACGGTCAGGTTACGGCCGGCCACGATGACTTGACCGTCTGTTGGCGCGAGCTCGGCGCAGATGACGGCGAGGAGGGTCGACTTGCCCGCCCCGGAGCGGCCCGACACGAAGGCGAACTCGCCCTCGTGGACACGCAGGGAAACGTCGCGGAGCGCTTCGAGCCCGCTGGCAAACCGCACGGTCAATCGATGAACCTGTATCACCGGGGTCCCATATCACGCCTTTGTGGGGCGGTCGAAAACCTCGGTTCGCCTGGCCCCGCCTGTCGCCAGGCGCACTCTCGGGGACGAAGAAATCCGCGCTCGGACGATGGTTTACCAACCGCACCAAAGTGGTCCGCAAGTGATTGACGACCGGCCGCGGACGCGGTAGCGCCGCCCACGCCGAGTCCACTCAGCCCCAAGGAACGTGCACATGAAGCTCTCCCGTCGGTTCGCCATTGCCCTGCCCATCGCGCTCGCGACCTCGTTCGCAGCTCCGTCGGCCTTCGCCACCGAGGCCCGCATCCGCTCGATGGGCGGCGGGTTCAAGCTGTGGACCATCGAAGACGAGTCGAACATCTTCGACTTCCCCTCGCTGCTCACGCGCTGGGGTAATCGCGCCTACATCGACAACCTCCAGCCCGGCGGCACCGCCGACGCGTTGTTTCCGGAAGGCCGCTTCGGCTTCCACTACAACCTGTCGGACGACACCGTGCTCGCCTTCATCGGCGCCCACTCCAACACCTCGACCCGCGGCCAATCGTCCGGCTACGTCCCGACCGGCAATGCCCTTACCGGCGGCCAGGCCATGGGCATCGCGCTCCAGGCGGCCTTGGCCGGCGGCACGGGCACCGACACATCCGATCTGCTCACCTCAGAGTTCCGCTACGGGCTCATGTTCGCGACGACGCTCGGCGCGACCACCCGCTTCGGCGTCCAGCTCAGCATCTCGGGCGACAACAACGACGTCGAGTCGCCCAACAACGCCCAGGTCGACCAGGGCTCCTTCCTGATGGACCTCGGGCTCGGCCTCGGCTTCGACCTCGACGGCAGCGAGCTCGAGCTCGCGGCGGGTGTCGAGATCGGTGTCCTCGAGGACAACCGCGACGCGGCCGAGGCCACGACCGGCGTGCCGGGCGACCTGCTCGAGCACTGGTCGGGCAGCCACTTCGGCATCCGCCTCAATGGGCGCTGGACCTTCGACTTCTTCGACCAGACCAAGATCGTCGCCTACACCCAGTTCCTCTACGGCAGCCAGAGCCTCGAGCTCGTCAACACGGCCTCCATCCCGGCCGAACGCGGCTCCTACTCGGGCCTTCGCTTCAGCCTCGGCGCCGACCTGCGCATCGAGCCCTTCCAGGACGTCATCGTCAGCCCCGGGCTCGGCATCTTCCTCGCCCAGCAGACCATCGAGAGCCCGGCCGTCGTCGACCGCGACGCCGACCAGCTCCTGGCCCTCCCGTACTACGGCATCGCCGTCGACGTGAAGCTCGCCGACTGGTTCGACCTGCGCTTCGGCGCCCAGCAGTACATCGTGTCGGAGCGCCAATCGACCACGGCCGGCGGCGTCACCACCACGGAGGAGGAGACCAACGTCAACACCACGTTCGCGCTGGGTGTCGGCTTCAACATCCCTGTGTCGGAGTCGCAGCTCGCCATCGACCTCGCGCTCAACCCGACGTTCTTGACCAACGGCCCGCACGTCCTCACGGGGAACTCGACCGGACCGTTCGCGCTCAACGCCGCAGTGCGCTATAACTGGTGAGTTCGTGTTGCGACGGACCCGGCCATGTCGGGTTCTTCGCGACGTTCCGGGCTTCGCGACGGCTGCGGTGGTCGCAAACCGGTTCTAAATAGCGGTCCTGCCGCCGCCGTTTGACTCGGCGGGGTCACGATCGGGATAGTCGGCAACGCGCCCCGGACGGTCGGGGCGCGTTGGCGTTCCTGGGGTCCGAGCTGGCCCCATCGCGGGGCCCCTTCCAAGGCGCCCCCGACCCATGTGAGGTCTTGACCATGCGTTGTCCCTGGCTTTTCGCTCTGGGTTGGCTTTTCCTGGCCACGGGTTGCCCCGAAGACTCCAACCCTACCAGTGACACCGTGGACCCGATTCCAGACGGCGGCTCATGTGAGCCCGGGACCGTGGTCGAGTGCCTCGAGGATGGCAGCCCCGGCGCGCGTTTCTGCGCCAATGACGGATTGTCGACCTTTGTCGACAACTGCCCCGGTGAGTCGGCGCAGTGCCGGCGCAAGCAGTGCTACCAACTCACCGACAACCAGATCTGTCTACCGGGCGAGGTCGAGGCCTGCATCGTCGAGGGCGGCAAAGAGGCGCGGATCTGCAACCAGTCGCAGACCGCCTTCGTCAACGGGATCTGCAAAGGCTCCGACGGCAACGACAGCCAGTGCAAGAACAGCGAGTGCACCGAGTGTTTCCCCTTCACCCGCAAGTGTAAGGAAGGCGACGACCAGGTCGTCCTCGAGTGCCTCGCCGACGGCTCTGGGTGGCGCGAATACCTCACGTGTAACGGCAGCTCGCAGGTGTGCACCGGCCAGTTCTGCGAGGAGCTGTGTGAGCGCAACGTCAAGTTCAACAGCTACATCGGGTGTGACTACTACGCGGTCGACCTCGACAACGCGTTTGTCCCTGGCGGCAACGAGGGCTACTTCGACGCGGCCGGCGCCCAGTTCGCGGTCGTCATCGCCAATCCACCGGACGCTACCCTGCCGGCGCTGGTGACGGTCGAGCAGCTCGAAGGCGGCGTCGTCGAGCCCGTCCTGTACGACTCGAAGGGTGAGCCCTTCCCGACCGAGCCGCTCATGCCCGGCGAGCTGCGCACGCTCAAGATGCCGCGCCGCGACGTGAACGGCACGACGCTGGCCCCGCTGGCCTACAAGGTCAGCGCGAACGTGCCCATCGTGGCCTACCAGTTCAATCCGCTCGAGAACGAGGACGTCTTCTCGAACGACGCGAGCCTCTTGCTGCCGGCGGCGCTGCTCGGCTCCGAGTACTACGTCATGACACGTGAGCAGACCTTCAACGAGCTCCGCGGCTACCTCACCGTCGTGGCGGTCATGGAAGGCGAGACGAGCGTGGCGGTCACGGTGAGCTCGACCACGCAGCCGGGCGTCGCCTTCGAAGGCGACCCCATGCGCGAAGAGGCCATCCCACACATGAAGCCGGGCGACACCCGCGTCTTCAAGATGAATCAATTCGATGTGTTGAGTATCCAGACCGACCGCCCCGGCGCCGACCTCACCGGGTCGCGCATCGTGTCGAGCCAGCGCATCGCCGTCTTTGGCGGCTCCGAGGCGGCCAACGCCCCCAACACGGCGCGTTGTATCGATATCGACCCCATCACCGAGGTCGGCGTCTGCGAGTGGGACAACCGCACCACCTGCCGAAGCCTCCTCGACTGCGTGAACGCGGGCTTCAACACCTGCTGCGCCGACCATCTCGAGCAGCAGATCTTCCCCGTGAAGATCTGGGGTTCGAGCTACATCGCCAGCAAGACCTGGGATCGCGGCCTCGAGAAGGACATCTATCGAATCATGGCCGGCGCCGACAACACCCGCATCGTGCTCGTCCCGCCCCAGCCCGGCATCACCATCCCGGTCCTGAACCGCGGCGAACACTTCGAGTTCGAATCCGCCGGGAACTTCGAGATCCACGCCCAGGACGACAAGCCTATCCTGGTCGGCCAGTTCCTTGCCGCACAGGACGCCCCCGACCCCAACGTCGGCGGTGTCGGCACGGCTGGCGATGCAGGCACGGGAGACCCGGCCTTCATGCTCCTCATCCCACTCGTTCAGTACCGCCCCGACTTCGTCGTCCTGACCCCCGCGGAGTACGAGGTCAACTACCTCAACGTCACGGTTCCCACTGGCGCCAGTGTCCAGATCGACGGCGAGGACATACCGCCCGGATTCTTCACATTGATCGGCTCCGGACAGTATAGCGTCTACCGCCAGTTCCTCGACTCCGGGACCCACACGATCCGGTCGAGCGAGCCGGCCGGCGTCATCGTCTACGGCTACGACCAATACGTGTCCTACGCTTACACGGGTGGCCTCAATCTCGAGGAAGTCCGTTCGGAATCGCCGCTCACGCCGCCAGCGAATTGAGGGAGAACTGACCATGCCCGATCGCGCCGCACCGCGACCCCGCCTCACGCAGACGTCTAGCTTGTCTCCCCTCATCGGGCTCGCCCTGATGATGGCCGCGATGGCGGCGACGGCGGCCGGCTGCACCGACGACGTCGGCACCCAGAACCCTGGCGACACGAACGTCACGCCGGACATCCGGCCCGACGTGTCGGACACGACCCCCGACACCACCGCGACACCCGACACGACGACTACCCCGGACGTCGCCGTAGAAGCGCTGACGCTCACGGAAGTCATCCCGGGTAAAGGGCTTTCGACCGGCCTCGAGCAGGTCGAGCTCGTCGGTACGGGCTTCTTCCAGGGCATGCAGGTCTTCTTTGGGGAGAGCCTCGCGCAGGACATCTTCGTCCTGAACTCGAAGCGTCTCGTTCTGCTCACGCCGCCGCGTGGACCGGGCCTCGTCGACGTGCGGGTCGTCGATCCGGACAACGGCATCAGCGCCACCCTCGAAGCGGGCTTCCTCTACTTCAATCCCATCACCATCCTCTCGGTCGAGCCCGAGGTCGGCCACGTGCTCGGCGGCGAGCGTGTCACGGTCCGCGGCGCCGGGTTCCGCCCCGAGTCGGTCCTCCTCTTTGGCCGCAAGGCGGCGCTCCAGATCCAGGTCCTCGACGACCAGACCATCAGCGCCATCGCGCCTGACCAATCCGAGGTCGGTGCGACCGACGTCCACGTTTCGAACACCCAGGGTGTGGGCACGCTCGAAGACGGCTTCCTCTACGTCGACGTGCCCCGCATCGACGCGGTCATCCCGCCCGTCGGCCCCATCGCCGGCAACACCTCCATCGAGCTGCGTGGCCAGGGATTTCATGACCCACTCGTGGTGTTGGTCGGCGGACAACCCCTCATCGACCCCCGCCGCGTGAGCGACACCCGTATCACCGGCCGCACCCCCGCCGTGACCGAGCAGGGCGCGGTCGACATCATCGTCTCGACACCCTATGGCACGGGCGCTCGCCCGTCGGGCTTCACCTACCTCGCCGACCTCGCACCGGGCGCCACGCTCGAGCTGCTCGCGGTCACGCCTGGCGTCGGCAAGGCCGATGGCGGCGACACGGTCACGCTCGTCGCCAAGGGCCTCGGCCCGCTTGCCGGCACGACCGTCACCTTTGGCGGGGCTGCCGCCAACGTGCGCAGCGTCGACCCCATCGCCCACACGGTCATCGTCGACTCACCGGCCGGCACGGGCATCGTGGATGTCGCCCTGACGAGCAACGGCCAGACCGTCACGCGTGAAGACGGGTTCTACTACCAGCCGAAGATCAGCATCGACACCGTCACCCCAGGCACCGGTCCGGTCGCTGGTGGCACCGCCATCGAGGTCACGGGCGAGGGCTTCCTGCCAGGGCTCGAGCTGCGCATCGGCGCGCTTGCAGCCGCCAGCGTCCAGGTCGTCGGCTCGACCCTCATCCGCGCGACGACACCTCCAGGGGCTCCGGGCAATGCCAACGCGGTCGTCTTGCAGTCGGGTCAGGTCACCAAGAAGCTCGACGCCTTCCACTACGAGGCCGATTACCGCCTGTGGCTCGTCGACCCGCCGCTCGGCTCACAGGCCGGTGGCACCCAGGTGACGCTCGTCGGCAGCGGCTTCCCGAGCGACGCCCGGGTCCGCTTCGGCTCGCGCCTTGCGACCCACGTCGACGTGATCTCGTCGACCACCATCGTGTGTAAGACCCCGCCGGGCGACATCGGGGTGGTCCCGGTCGAGGTGTCGTCCACGACCAGGGGCGATGTCCGCATCCAGGACGGCTTCACCTATTACGACCCGACCAGCGCCTATGGCGGCACCTGGGGCGGGCGCATCAAGAACGACGTCAACGTGACGGTCCTCGACGGCGGCACGGGCGGGGCACTCCCCGACGCCTTCGTCATGCTCTGGACCGACCCGCGCACCCCCTACCAGGGCTTCACCAATGAGGCGGGCCAGGTCACCTTCTCGGGCGCCGACCTCGAGGGCGAGCAGATGGTCTCGGCCAGCAAGCCGGGCTACTCACGCGCCTCGGTCGTCGAATACAACGCGACCAACGTCACGCTCTACCTCAACCCGACGACTCCGCCCTCACCGGGCGAGCCCGGCCCGCCTCCGCCGCCGGCCACCATCCGGGGCAAGATCACCAATCTCGGCAAGGCCTTCCCGGTGCCCTTCGGGCGCTGCATCAACAAGCCCAGCGCGCCGGGTCGCCTCTGCGACTCCTGCTCGGTCGACGCCGACTGCGGTGCCGGCGCCCGCTGCTCCGAGCTCCCCGACCAGTTCACCGGTGGGGCTTCGGGGCGCTTCTGCACGACCGACTGCACGGGGCCCTCGCAGTGCCCGAACGACTTCATGTGTGTGCCACTGACGCCTGGTGTGCCGCAGCAATGCGCGCCGAGCTCGGGGCAAATCGCCGCCTGGTGCGACATCACCAACGGCCACATCTTCGACAACGACTGGCTCCCCGACCCGGGTGTCGCGGTCGACATGCGCACCGACACCTTCGTCATCAATCCGGTCCCGCCCGAGCGCTATGGCGAAATCGCCGTCTACTGCACGGCCGGTGTCCTCGACACGGCGCTTGGCCTGTTCCAGCCGGCGATGATGGGCGTGGCCCGCCACGTCGTCGTGTATCCGGGGGACGACATCGAGCTCGAGATCTCGCTCGACCACCCCATGTCCAACTCGCTCACGGTCGAGCTCGACCCGGTGCCACGTGGTCCCGAAGGCCCTGACTTCAACTACATCTTCCCCTTCATCGAGCTCGGCAGCGACGGCGCCATCTTCTTGCCGCAGGTTGCGGGCTTCGACGGAGAGCCCTTCGTCCTCGAGGACTTCTTCACCGGCCTCACCGGCAACCTGTACGACGCGACCTTCAGCTTCCTCGCGGGTTCCTTCTCGTTCACCGACTCGAACCTGCCCTACACGCTGACACTGCATCAGAACCTGCGCCGCCTCGAAGACGACACCATGGTCTATCTCGAGGAGACGGGCGACTGGACCGTTCGTCGGACCGGCGTCATCCAGAACGTCAATGGCCTCTACCAGACCAGCGGCGGCCTCGTCGGCGTCGGCTCGGACGGCCTTGTGGTGCGTGCACTCGGCACGAGCTGGGCGCGCCAGGAGTCGGGTATCACCGAGGACCTTCGCGCTATCCACGGCTCTGGCGACAGCCTCATCGCGGTTGGCGACGCGGGTGCCGTGACGCGTTGGGATGGCTTCCGTTGGGCCCGTATGCCGACGCCCTCGGCGGGCGACCTGCGCTCCGTCTGGTTGCTCTCGCCCACTGAAGGCTTCGCGGTTGGCGCGTACAACACGCTGCGTCTGTCAGGGACCACCTGGACGCCGGTCTTCGGTAATGCGGTCCGAAACCTCTATGGGGTCTGGGGCTTTGCCGCCAACGACGTGTGGGCGGTCGGCGCATCCGGCACCATCCTGCGCTTCGACGGCGTCACCTGGAACACCATCCCGTCGGGCACGAACCTCGGCCTGCGCGCGGTCTGGGGCTCGGCCCCGAACGATGTGTGGTTCGTGGGCGAAGGCGGCCTCGTCCTGCGCTGGGACGGTGTCGAGGTCAAACGTGTGGTGCAGGCTGGCACGGCCACGACGCGCACGCTCACGGCCCTCTGGGGCCGCTCGGCAAGCGACATCACCATCGTCGGGCGACGCGGCACGGCGCTTCGTTGGGACGGCGCGACGCTGACTCCGATCCAGCTCGGCGCAGGCTCGAGCGACATCGACTTCCTCGCGGTCGCCGGCCCCCCGACCGGTACCACCGGTGCTGGCGCGGTCATGACCGGCGCGCACGAGCTCCTGCTCGGCCCCATCCTGGCCGTGCCCGAGAAGCTCAACCCCGGCGAGGGTGGCATCATGGGCAACGACTACCGCATCTCGTGGCAGGCGCAGCCAGGCCCCGACCCCCACTTCAGCTATGTCGAGGTCGCGATCCCGACCCTCTTCGGCCCTGTCCCCGAGTGGACCATGGTCGCCGACTATGACGTCCAGTCGATCCTCCTGCCGGACTTCCCCAACATCGAGGGGACCCCCGGCATCGATGCGGGCTCGAAGATCCTCACGATCTTCCGGGTCTACAAAGAGGGCTTCGACATCGACAACTACTCGAATACAGACATCAACCAGTTTGGATGGCGCTCGTGGTCCGTGCAATCCGTTTTCTTCTCGAAGCTCTGAGCTCCAACCGACCCGACCTGGACCGCCCCACCCCGGGCCGGTCCTTGTCAGCGTGGACGCTTGCCATCCCGGTCCTGGCCTTTGGGCTTGTCGCTTGCGGCAGTGAGCTCGAGGGCACAGCCCCGCGTCTCGATGTCGACACGTCGAGCCCGGATGTGCCCGACACCACCCCCGACGGCGACAACGACACGGTCGAGCCCGATGGGGACACGGTCGAAGCCGACGGCGATACGGTCGGCCCTGACGGCGACACGGTCGGCCCGGACACCGACGTCTTTGTGCCACCACCCGAGTGGCAGCTCGAGTCGCTCGGCGACACAGGGCTCATCGAGGACCTGACACTCGTCTCCGCGAACCTCGGATTCGCGACGAGTGGCTCACGCGTCTTGCGCTGGGATGGCCGCTCGTGGGTGGCCTACGGCGAGCCTGGCTATGACGCCGCAGGCACTTCACTGGTCCACGGCGTGGCTGCGGACGCGACCACGGTCGTGGCGGTCGGCGATGACGGGCTCGTGGCGACACGCCCTGTCGACGGCGGCGAGTGGGAGCGGGTGGACAATGCCTTCACGGTCGACCTGTGGGCCGCTGCCATCCGCGGTGGTCGCATCTTCGTCGCAGGCGACGACGGCACGGTCGCGAGCCTCGACACCACGGTCGAAACGCCGGTCTGGGTGACCCACTTCACACGCGACACCATCGATCTGCGGGCGATCTGGGCCGATGCGACCAAGACCACCGACGAGGGTGTTTTTGCCGTCGGCACCGGTGGACAGCTCGTCTTCCGCGACGGGACCACCTGGCGCGCGACCCAGATCGCCGCCAACACCGTGACGCTGCGCGACATCATCGGGCTCACCGATGGGACCCTCGTCGCGGTCGGCAACGCCCACACCGTCACCGTCAAGCGCCCCAACTCGCCGGCCTGGCAGGGGCAGGCGACCAACGACGACCGGCGGCGCGACCTCGCAGCCCTCGCCCTCTCACGCGATGGTACGCTGCGCGCCTTTGGCGCCTCGGGCGCGGTGCTGCGGCAAGAAGGCACCGTGTGGAGCATCGACTCCGCCGCGGGTGTCTCGGCCGGCCTGAAAGACCTGCGCGTCGCCGCGGTCGTGCCCGGTTCGTCCGCGGTCATGGCGCTCGCGAGCAATGGCGGCGGCATCCGGTTTGACGGCACCACCTGGCAAGCCCTGGCGACGAGCCCTGAGTCGACCGTGAACGACCTCGCTGGCACCAGTGCCAGCCTCTGGGCGACGGCCAATCGCGGCGTGCTCGCGCATCGTACGGCAGCGGGTTGGTCGTCGGTCCCGACGACGTCCACCAGCGACCTGAATGCGGTCGTCGTCACGACCCGTAACGCAGCCGAGGTCGTGTGGGCCGTCGGCGACTCCGGTGCCATCATCAAGGTGGTGGATGGGGTCCAGTCGGTGGTCGACGCACCCGTGCCGCTCGACCTCTTCGGAGTGGCGGCGAACGCGACCCGCGTCTTTGCCTGTGGCCGCGGAGGAACACTGCTCGAGATCGACCCCGCGACCGACGACGTCGTCGTTCGAGTCAGCGGCACAACCGCAGATCTCAAGGCGATGGCGCTCGGTGGTGATGGCGCGATCTGGATTTCCGGCTCCTTCGGGACGCTCTTGCGCTGGGCGAATACGACGCTCCCGCCGCTGCCAGTTCTCTCCGGCGTCGGCGGCAGCTTGAACGGACTCGCGCCGACTTCGACCGGTGTCCTCGCCGTCGGCGACAACGGGGTCATCCTTCGCGCCACGGCCCTTGCGGCGACGCTCGAAAACGAGGAGCCCGGTCGCTTCCTCTACGCTGTCGCGACCTCTCCTTCCGCGCGTGACACCATCGCATTGGCGGTCGGGTCGGGCGGCAAGATCCTGCGTCTTGCAGACGACGAGTGGGTGGCCGAAGTCCCCGCCGAGAATGCTGCCACTTTCGAGGCGGCCTGGATCGACGCCTCGGGCGAGGCCCTCGTCGGCGGCATCTTCCGGGTCCATCACCTCGAGTCGCGGCTCCTTCCGATCGAGTGAAGCATGAACGTCTACACCACCGCACGTCATAGCGGCGCCTCCGCCCTCATCGCGCTCCTGCTCGCCGCACCGTTGAGCGCTGCATGCAGCGACGACCCGGTTGCGGGCGGCGACGCCGACACGGTCGATGTCGAGCCCGACATGCCCGACGAGCGTGGCACAGACGCAGAGGCTGAGGTCGAAGACGACACCGCCGACGCTGACCCGACCGATGGTGACATCGGTGATCCGGACGGGGACGACGCGGATGATACCGGGCCCGACACGACGGCAGACGTCGACCCCGACGCCCCGGAATTGCCGCTACCAGGGACCTTCGTCGTGGGCGAGGCCGACCTGCCCGACGAGTTCATCTTCAAGGGCGTATGGGCGGGCGAAGCCGGGCGCATCGTCGCGGTGGGCAACGACGGCGTCGTCGCGACCCAATACCCCGACGGCTCATGGGACCTGCTGAGCCGCGCCGAGGGCGCGGACCTCCTCAACGGGATCCACGGCGCGGACGGGACCAACCTCTGGGCCATCGGCAAAGACGGCATCATCCTGCCGGGCAACGTCGATTCCTTCGGGGATTCAAAGAGTTGTGAGCAGGACATCGACTGTGAGACCGGCGACGCCTGCACCGTCGACACCTGTGTCGACAACGTGTGTGCGGCTGCCTCGAGCGGCGCGTCCGGTTGTTGTGGTGTGACACTTGGCCCCTGGGACTTCGACAGCAACCTGCTCGCCCCCTGGACCAACGTCGCTGCCGAGCAGGTCGGCCCCCACGCGTGGGCCATCGTAGAGCGTCCCAATCGCGCCGTCAGCGGCACCCGCGCCATCTGGTTTGGCAATCCGGCGCTCAACACCTATGGAGGCGGAGAGCACCTCGCAGGCACTCTGCAGAGCGGCAATATCCGCCTGCCCGCGACCGGCACAGCGACCTTGCGCTTCAACGTCTTCCTCGACGCCGAGACCGACGCGGCCTTCGACATCCTCGCTATCGACGTCGAGGTCGGCGGGGTGCGCACCGAGGTCTGGCACAAACGAAACCTGCCTTCGATCCCGACGCCGACCTTCGTCGCCGCCGAGGCCGACCTCACGCCGTGGCGAGACCGGGTCATCCGGTTGCGTATCCGTTTTGACAGCGTGGACGGGACCATCAACGACTTCGAGGGCCCCTACCTCGACGACATCCGCGTGACGACGGCTTGCACGACAGGCGGCACCGCCTCGACGCAGCGCGGGCCGACGCTCTGGGGCGTGCATGCGCTCTCGCGGGCCGTGGCCTTCGCGGTCGGCCGCAGCGGCACCATCATGCAGTACAACGGCCAGCGTTGGTCGGCTGCCATCGGGGCCGACCAGACCGCAGTCTGGAACGCGATGACGGGTCTCGGCAACGTCGTGGCCATGGTGGGCAACGGCGGCAAGGCCCTGGTGTCCCGCGGCGCGGGCCTGGAAGTGGTCACGACCAACACGACCTGGAACCTCAACGAGGTCCACACGACCGACGGCGACCTCTTCTTCGCCGTGGGCGACCGCGGGACGCTCCTGCATGGACGCGGCGCCAACTGGGCGGCCACCGACCTCGGCATCGCGGCGAGCATGCGCGGGGTGCACGGGCTCACGTCTGACGACATCTATGCCGTCGGCTTCGCAGGCACGGTCGTGCACTGGAATGGTGAGGCGTGGACGCTTCTCGACCCGCCGACCACCAAGAACCTGTTCTCGGTCTGGGTGCAGAGCGATGGCAACGTCGTCATCGTGGGCCAGGACGGCGTCTTCCTCGAAGGCAACGCTGCGTCCGGCTTCACCGAGCTCGAGGTCCTCGCTCCAGGCGGAGAGCTGACCGACCTGTGGTCGACGCCGACGGGCGACTTCATGGTGGCCGTCGGGACCTCGGGGCGTGCGTTCGCCCGAACCGCAGGCACCTGGGCTCCGACGACGAGCGGCACCTCACAAGCGCTCGAGGCGGTCTGGGGCACGAGCGCCACGGACGCCTGGGCGGTCGGTCGTAGCGGCATCGCGCTGCGCTGGGACGGCACCACCTGGACCCGCACGCCATCGTCGGTCACGGCACTCCTGTCGGGGCTCTGGGGCGACGCCGCGAACCGCTACTTCGCGGTCGGCTCGGGTGGGGCGCTCATCACGTGGGATGGAACGGCCTGGTCGAGCGTCGCCTCGGCGACCAACCAGAACCTGCGCGCGGTGTTCGCCCGCGCCAGCAACGAGGTCTGGGCCGTGGGCGCGGCGGGCACGGTCATGCGCTTCAACGGGCTTGGCTGGGGGGCGGCCCCGGTCCAGGGTGTCCCGGACGCCGACGGCGTCGAGCAGCCCATCACCGATGAGCTCCTCGCGGTGTGGGCGGCATCGTCGACTGATGCCTGGGCAGTCGGCGAAAACGGCCGCATGCTGCGCTGGGACGGCAGCCGTTGGAACATCGTCGAGAGCGAGTGGAAGACCGCGCTCCGGGGGATCTACGGCCTCGCCGCCAACGACATCTGGGCGGTCGGCACGGCCGGCCACATCCTGCACTACGACGGTGTCGAGTGGCAGAAGCTCGACAACGCGTCCATCGCAACGCTGTACGCCATCCATGGCGACGGTCTGGGGCAGGTCATCGCGGTAGGCGACCTCGGTACGGTGTTGCGCCTCGAACGCTGATCTCCGTTTATCCAGGGCGCCTATCTGGCCGCCCAAGACCGCAGGCCACGCGGGGTGCTAACCCGGGCAGGGCAAGCCCTGCCCCTACAGGTCTGCATCCGCGACACGGCCTTTCAAGCGGCCAGGTGGCCCATTGTCCACCGCTGCCATTCACATGTAGGGGGCAGCTTGCTGCGCCCTGGCCTGATCATCCGCCGTCCACCGCTGCCATTCACATGTAGGGGGCAGCTTGCTGCGCCCTGGCCTGATCATCCGCCGTCCACCGCTGCCATTCACATGTAGGGGGCAGCTTGCTGCGCCCAGGCCTGATCATCCGCCGTCCACCGCTGCCATTCACATGTAGGGGGCAGCTTGCTGCGCCCAGGCCTGATCATCCGCCGTCCACCGCTACCATTCACATGTAGGGGCGCAGCTTGCTGCGCCCTGACCAGGTGGCCCGCCGTGCACCGCAGCCATTCACATGTAGGGGCGCAGCTTGCAGGGGCGCAGCTTGCTGCGCCCTGACCAGGTGGCCCGCTGTGCACCGCAGCCATTCACATGTAGGGGCGCAGCTTGCTGCGCCCTGGCCTAATCATCCGCCGATGATACGGACGCGTCGGAAGACCTTCTCGCGGGGTTCTCGTTGTCGCTGTCCCAACGCCCTGGATTGTCGCGGACGTATTGCCGGATGCGGTTCAGCGATTCTTCATTGCGGATGATGTGCTCGAAGTAGTTGCGCTGCCACAGCGACCCTGATCGCTTCAGTAGTCGATTCACGCGTAGCGTCGACTCCGACTTGAAGGCCCGCATGACGTCACCCAGAGTCCGCTTCGCGGCCGTGCGCTCAGACGCTCGGGAGGTCGCATCGCCCCTACGGTCGACTTGCTCGAAAATCAAGATGCCGTGCACATGGTTTGGCATCACGACGAACTCGTCGAGCGTCACCCCTTAGAAGCGTTCGGCTATGGCGCAACACGCGTCGTGGACCGCCTCGGCAACCTCGTTCGACGACATCTCATGGTCGACGATCTCACCGAACAGACACGCGCGACCGCTGACGCACACGGTCACGAAGTAGGCACCTGCGCTTGCATAGTCATAGCCCGCGAGCCGAAGCGAACGGCGGTGACGGTCGTCTGGCTCCGCGCTCATGAAGTTCCTCATCTGTGGATCGACACCTGCCGAGCAGCAGTCAGCCAAGCTCGACCAGCCTGTCGAGGAAGGCCACCTGCGCCGGGTTGAGCTTCTCTCTCGCCACCTCGATGGGCACGAACAGAGCCTTGTCGACCTCGGGGAACGCGAGCTCACGCATGGAGCCGGGTGGGTACTCGATGCGGACCTGGGGCGGCCGATGGTCTTTCGGTGGGTCCTCGTCGCAGGCGATGGCAAAGGCATACACCGTCTTGCCGCCCTTCTGCTTGACGCTGCCCAGTGCGACGAGCTCGCCCTCGGGCATGAGCCCGGTCTCCTCATCGAGCTCACGGATCGCCGTCTCACGCAGCGCCTCGTCGTCGATGACCTCATGGTCGACGACACCCTTGGGCAAAGACCAGGCACCTGCGTCTTTGCTCGCAAAAAAGGGGCCGCCCGGATGCACGATGAGCACCTCGAGCGAGCCCCCTCGCTTGCGCCACACGAGCGCGCCCGACGACGTCAGGCGTCTCGTGGGTTTGTCAGTCGAGCTCACTGACCGCCAAAGCCGCCGCCCGCGGGCTGGGTGCCCGGTGCCGGAGCCGGGACGGTGCCAGGAGCCGCGCCGGGGGCCGGGGCCGCGCCGCCAAAGCCGCTGCCGCCCTGGGGGGCCGCGCCGGGAGCCGGTGCCGGAACCGTGCCGGGAGCCGGTGCCGCGCCGCCAAAGCCGCTATCGTTCGGGGCGACCGTGCCGGGCGCACCCGGAGCCGCACCGGGCGTCGCGCCGAGCTTGCCGCCCGCCGGAACTGCCGGCTGGCCGGGCTGCACGCCCATGGGCTGACCCGGGGTCGCGCCGAGCTTGCCACCAGGCTGCGTCGAGCCGGCCGGCTGAGCCACCTGGGGATTCAGCTGCGAGTGGTACTGCTCGACGCGCGAGCAGAGCGCGCCGATGGTCTTGCTGCCGTCTTCGCCCTGCAGGCCACGCACCTTCTCGAACTCAGCGGCGAACTCGACCTTCTTGCGGTCGATGTCCATACGCAGCTGGGGCTGCTTGGCGGCGAGGATGTCGAGGCTGTCCATCGCCTTCTGGAAACGGGTGAGCTGGTATTCGACCGTCGGTGTGCCGCAGGCCATGAACGTAAGGGCGAGGCCGACCAGGAGCGCCAGCCGCGCGAGCGTGTTTTTCATTGAATTCATTGGTAAATCTCCAGTTCTCTCTGACCCGGGCGCTGCAAGCGGCGCCCCTACAAAATCATCGGTCGGGGGCCCAGAACGGCGCCCCAGACGTTCACACATTCAGAGTGTCAAAGGACGTCGGCGTAAGCGCCGTAGGTCTGCTGCTCGAGGTCGTCGGCGGCTTTGGCGACCCAGAAGATGGCCTTGCCGACCTCGGTCAGGTCGCTCGTGCGGTCGAGCAACGCATGCAGGATGATGATGTCGTTGCCCTTCATCGCCACGCGACCATAGGTGAGCTGCATGTTCAGGCGCAAAAGCCCCCACGGGTCGTTCTTGGTCTGCGCGTCAGCGGCCTTGGACCACACGAAGACAGCCGGGTCGCGATCACCGTCGATGGCCATCGTCATCGTCACGACCTGCGTGCGGCCGTGCTGTGTCACGACCTCGATACGCAGCTCCCCATTGGGCTCGCGGCGGCACGGCCAGCCCTTCATCTGGGCAGCCTGGGTGGCGAAATTGAACACGTTCATGGCGTCTCCTCTCGAGTCATCGCGGTGAGTGTCGCGGACCGCCGGAGGTTAGTCCAGTTGACGAAACTCGCAAGGGGCTCGCGAGCTTGAGCGCTGGGGCCCGCCCAACGCCAACGGGAATCGGCCCGCTCGCCGCCGCCCCCTCACTCGATGACGCGAATGGCTCCACCCTGGATAACCTCGAGCGTCACGTTGGCCTTGACGTCGCCGAGCACCTGCACCTCGCCGTCGGGCCAGCGGATGGACACATTGGATGCGCCCGAATCGCCAGCGAGACCAAAGACCTGCGCACGTGTCTGCTGCGTGTTGTAGTGCCCCGTCCCGCCGACGACTTCGCGCACCTGCTTGCCGACCGAGCTCGTCAACGTAATGCGAGCCCCGGTCGCGTCGCGCGGCGTCTTGCCGACGAGCCGGAGCGTCAGGTGGTTGCCACCGACGTTGGCGTCGCGCCCGATGACGTTTTCATACAAACGACCGGTCGGGCCCTTGGGCATGAAGAAGTCGAGGTCGCCGTCGCCATCCACATCGAGCCAGAGGGTTGGCCCCGGCGTTGCGATGTCGACGCCGCTGTCGACCTGGGTCTGCTTCACGAAGCGCTGCTCGGCGCTCTGCAGATAGATCTCCCACTTGCTGCCACCGCGTAGACGCGACACGGCGAGGTCAAGGCGCCCATCGAGGTCGATGTCGACCAACACCGGGTGCAGCTCGTCCTCGTAGTATTCGAGGCCGCGCTCGAAGCTCTCTTCGCCGAAGACACGCTCGCCGCCCGCGTTGCCGCCGGGGTTGACGTGCAGCATCAGGCGGTCGGTCTGGCTGTAGTCGGGGTGGGCGATCTGTCCGACGACGAGGTCGAGGTCGCCGTCATTGTCGAAGTCGCCCCAGCTGCAGCCAAACCCGTTGCCACCGATGGGGCCCGGGTAGGTCTTGCCGTTCATGACGAGTGGTGTCTCTTGCTGGACACCCCCGATTCCGCGCTCGCTCGCGTGCACCTTGGCGTCCTCACCGACATCGGTGAAGGCCATCGCGCCCGTGTTCTTCCACAAGAAGTTCCAGTCCCAGTAGAGCGGCTCGCTGTCGGCGGCGGGCCGCCCGGCCCCGTAGTTGTTGACGAACAGGTCCATCTTGCCGTCGTCGTCGAAGTCTGCCGGGCACAAGCCGTACGCGCGGCGGGCGACTCCACGCAGGTCGGGGTCGGTGATCGAGGTCAGGCGATTGTGCTGGCTTGGCAGCGTGCTCTCGGTAAATCCAAACGCACCGTCGCCCTTGTAGAGCTCGTCGTCGGTCGGAACATAGAGGCCCCCATTCAGGTCGCCGAGGTTCCACATCGCGACATACAAGTCGAGCAACCCGTCGCCGTCGAAGTCGGCCAGCGTGGCGGCCGCCATCTCTTTGTAGAGCGTGCTCTGGACGATACGACTGGCGAGCCCGCCGTCGCCGACGAACTCGAAGCGGCCCGTGCCGTCGTTCTTCCAGAACCCGTGTGCGCCGTCGGCGCCGGAGCGGAAGGACGTGCCCGAGAAGGCGTCCTGGTCGCCGTCGTTGTCGATGTCGCCAAAGACGAGCAGCGCCATGGACCGGTCGATGCCGGTCGTCGCGGTGAAGTCCTCGAAGGACCACTCGGACGAGCCGGGTGCTGTGGTATTACGCAAGAACTTCGGGAACATACCGGCGGTCGTGCCAAGCGCCACGAGGTCGTCGCGCCCGTCCCCATCGAGGTCGACGACCATGGCGCGGGCGTCGGGCAGGCCTATCTCGGCGGGGATGGCGTCGGCCGTGCGCTCGATGAAGAGCGGCCCGGTGTGGGCAGGGCGAGGGCCGGTCGTGATGGTGCCGACGTGGCGCCACGGGTCGACCGGTGTGGTGGTGTCGGTGTCGGTCGCCGTATCGGGGTCGGTTGAGTCGGGAGTGGCCTCGACGGTGTCCGCGGTGTCGGCCGTGCCCGTGTCGGTTGCGGGCGTCGAATCGCTGCCACAGCCGGTGGCCGCGAGCATTACGGCTGAGACCCATCGTGCATCGAAGACCGTCGCCATACCGCGGTTGCTGCCCATGTTCCCCTCTCCATCTCGCGGCAACGCCCGGTGATGAGGCCCCCTGACCCCCGCGAGGGGAAGAGCCGTAACGCAAATGAACCGCTGTTCAAAACGAAAACCACGTTCGCATTCTTGGTCTTGCACAGAGCGGGGTTGACCAGTGGTCAACTCTCTCGGTTCGGCAGATGTATAGGCAACACTGACGTGCGGCGCCAAGGTGGGGCACGGCCCCCGCCGGAATCTCAGTCGGCTCGGCCGACCGACGAGAAGGGTCAGGTGACGAGCCAGACCCAGAGGCCGACGATGAAGACGCCGGCGATATTGAGCCACAGCCCAGTCGTTGCCATGAACGCGATAGGGATCTTGCCAGACCCATAGACGACGGCATTGGGCGGGGTCGCGACGGGCAACATGAAGGCGCACGAGGCGGCGAGTGCCGCGGGCAGCATGACCGTCTCGGGTGGCAGGTCGGCGGCTTTGGCGAAGGGCGCGAGGATAGGCATCAAGAGCGTCGTGATGGCCGTGTTGGAGGTCACCTCGGTCAGGAAGGTGACACACAAGACGATGGTCAATATGACGACGAGGGTCGGTAGCCCATCGAGCTGAGTGAGGGCGCCGGCAATCGCAGCCGACAGGCCCGACGCTTCGAAGCCCTTCGCGAGGGCGAGGCCACCACCAAACAACAGCACGACCTCCCAGGGGATACGTCTGGCGGTGTCCCAGTCGAGCAGGCGTTCGCCCGAGTGGCGCGGCGAGGGCCACATGAAGAGGACGATGACGCCCAACACGGCCACGGTCGCGTCGTCGACGGTCTTGTCGAGGCCGAGCAGCGGGGCCCAGCCGATGGCATGACCCGAGTCGAGGTCGATTTGCCGTGTGATCCAGAGGACGACCATGGTCGTGAACACGAGGGCGACCCGTTTCTCCTCCGGCGACATCGGGCCCAACGCCGCCTTTTCGGCGATCAACACGTCGCGGCCGGCGCCAGGGATGCTGTCGGGGAGGCCGACCTTGTGGACGAAGTAGAGGTAGACGAATGCGATGAGCAGGACACAGATCGGCACCGCGATCCCCATCCACTCGAGGAAGCCCGGGGCCGAGCCGAAGTGTTTTTCGACGGCGCCCAGATAGATGAGGTTCGGCGGCGTGCCAAGCGGCGTGCCCATGCCGCCGATGCTGGCGCCGTAGGCGATGGACAGACACAACGCGGCCGAGAACTTCGCGAAGACGGCCTTGTCGGGGATGTCGGACTCGAGGCGTGACAAGAGCGCCAGCCCGATGGGGAGCATGATGAGGGTGGCGGCCGTGTTGGCGATCCACATGGAGGCGAAGGCGGTCGCGACCATCATGCCGAGCACCAGGCGCCGCGGCGAGGTGCCGATGCGCAAGAGCACACCGAGTGACATGCGGCGGTGGAGCCCCCACTTCTCGATGGCCAGCGCGGCCATGAAACCCGCCATCATCAAGAGGATGAAGCGGTCCATGTAGGTCGCTGCGGTCTGGCCAGACGTCAGGACCCCCGACAGCGGCAACACGAGCACCGGCAGCAGCGAGGTCGCGCCGATAGGCAGGCACTCGGTGACCCACCACAGGGCGACCCAGAAGGTCACACCCAGCATCGCGAAGGCCGGCGGTGCGAGCGGTCCCAGACCGATGTCGGCGCGGGCCAGGGCGATGACGGTCAGGCCGACGAGAGGGCCAAGGATGAGCGCAGCGCGGCGGGCGGGGGTGTGGGAGTGCATCGGCTCGAAGAAAGGGGGGGCAAGGCGTTGTGTGGACGGCGAGGGCCGCGGGGCCGCTCTGCACGCGGGTGCCATACCATCGGCTGGGCAAAGTGGAAATCCAGCAGCGCTGTTGTATAGAGGTCAGACGCGACTCGCCGGGGTGTGAGCCGCACACGAAAGGGGGGCAGGTGGGAGGCATCGAGAGCTCGGTCGGGCGGCCGGTCCGGGGAATCAACTTCTTCGACCGCGAGCGTGAGCAGCGGCTCCTGTGGCAACACCTCGACCAGAGCCATGTGCTCCTGCTGGCGCCGCGGCGGGTGGGCAAGACCTCGCTGCTGCTGCGGCTCATGGACACGGCCCCTGACCACGGGCGACACGCAGTCTACGTGTCGGTCGCGGACGCGCGCACCGAGGACGACGTCATCCGCAAGCTCATCGGAAGCATCGCGGCCCACCCGGCGTCGCCCAAGATATGGAAACGGCTCCAGAAAGGGCCGCTGAAGCGGTTTGTGTCGCGGCTCTTGCCCAAGCTCACGGCCGGGCCGTTGACGGTCGAGCTCACGAAAGGCGACCCGGACGAGAGCTGGCCCAAGGTCGCCGAAGCGGTGGCCGAGGCCATCGATGCGCTCGGTGAGCCGTGGCTCGTGCTCGTCGACGAGCTTCCCATCTTCGTCCTGAACCTCCTGAGGCAGGACGGCGGCATGGACGGGGATGTGGTGAGGACGCGCAATTTCCTGAACTGGTTCAGGCAGTTGCGAAACCCGATCCCGAAGACGGCGCACGTCGGGTCGCCCTTGCGATGGGTGGTCGCCGGCTCGATCGGGCTCGACGCGGTGGTCGCGCGGGCGCGTCTCGGCGACACCATCAACGACCTGATGTTGTTTCCACTCGGGCCCTACTCAATCGACACGGCCGACGCATTTCTCATGGCGCTGTCCGAGTCCTACGGGCTTCCGCTGAGCCGCGAGACTCGGGCCCGCATCGCCGAGCGCGCCGGCTGGCTCATCCCGTTCTATCTCCAAGTTCTGTTCTCGCGGCTGCATGACCTCGTCGCCGAACACGGGCTGACCCCGAGCCCCACGCTTGTCGACCGCGTCGTCGAGGAGCTCCTGACGCCGGCCTACCGCGCCTACTTCGACTATTGGCGGCAGCGGCTCACGGAAGAGCTGGGGCGGCCCGACGACCAGCGAGCCCTGGTCCTGCTGGCGTGCGCCGCGGAAGAGGCGGATGGGGCGACGAAGAAGGCGCTCGACCACGCGCTGTCGGAGCTGATTCCCGAGCCGGCGACGCGGGGGCCGGCGCTGACGTTTTTGCTCGAAGTGCTCGAAAACGATGGCTATCTGGCGGTCGCTGGGGGGCCGGGCGAAGCGCGTTGGCGGTTCCGTTCGGCGCTGCTGCGCGAGTACTGGCTGCGGCGGGTGTTGTGAGCGCGACGCTCAGCTCGGCACCACACCTGCTGGCGCTTCATAACCCAGCGTTGCTCGACCCGGACTCGGTGGGGCTCGCACACTCGTTGCGACGGCCGCTGGCCGAGCGGTTGTTGGCCCTGCTGAAGCGGCTGGGACCGAGTGGGGCGCCTCAGCACCAGTTGATCCTCGGCGGGCCCGGCTCGGGCAAGACGATGCTCCTGCGTACGCTGCGGCACGCGATCCTGCATGATGCAGAGCTCTCGCGGCGCTGGTTGCCGCTGACCTTTCCCGAGGCGCAATGGGACGTTGCGCGCCCTGCCGACCTGTGGGTGAACGCGCTCGACTACCTGGTGGTGGCGCTCGAGCGGGGCCTTCCAGCTGGCCCCGCTGGGGGAGGTGGGCCGGATGCGGCGGGTGGGGCAGGTGGGCCAGGTGCGGCGGCTGGGGCAGGGGGGCCCGACGGCCATGGCTTTGGGGCCGCGGCGGCTCGGCGGCTCGAAGAGCTGGTGGCGTCCTTGCCCGACGACGAGGACGCGCGAACCAAGGCGTCGCTGGCCCTGCTCGTGAGTGAGTCCGAGCGGCTCGGCCTACGATTCGTGTTGCTCGTCGACACACTCGACGTGGTGTTGGACCGGCTGAAGAAGGACCAGTGGCACGTGCGTGAAGTGCTCTCGTCGGAGCCGCGCCTCATGGTGATCGGCACCTCGGCGCGCGCCATCGAGGCCACCTACCGCTACGATGCGGCTTTCTACGACTTCTTCCAGCTCCACGAGCTGCGCCCACTCGTGCGGGAGCGACTGGCCCCTCAGCTCGAGGCGCTGGCCGAGGGGCGGCTGCGCACGCGGCTCCTGCAGCTCCAACGGGCGGCCCCGTCGGTCTTCGAGACGTGCCTCGACCTCCTCGGGAGCCAGCCACGAAAGCTCGCGCTCCTTGCGAACGCGGTTCACGAATTGGCCGGACACGTCCTCGACTCCGGTGAGCCGTTGCCGACGAATCTCTCGGAAATGTTGGTCTTATCGGTGCTCGACGCGTTGACGCCGACGATGATGGCCAAGATGGACGCGCTCGCGCCTCAATCGCAGATGGTCGTCCACGCGGTAGCGACGGCCTGGCACCCGGCTCGGCCGCAAGAGGTCGCCCAGCGGTCGCGCCTGCATCCCAACGTGGTGTCGGCGCAGCTCCATCGCCTGGTCCAGGAGGGGGTCATCGAGAAGGTGCCGCTGCCGCCGGGTGGGCGGCACGGGGTGCTGCTGGCGGACCGCCTCTTCCAGGTGTGGCTGCTCTTGCGTCTGGGCCAACCCCACCGCCGTCGGCTCGTGACGGCGGCCAGGGCCCTCGAGGCGGCCCGTCGGGGGATCGCGCCGGACGCCGACACCCTCGCCGCGCTGAGCTGGCCTCGCGAACTGATCGAGATCATAGATCCAGACGTGGTTCTCGCCCGTATCGCGCCGGAGATCGGGTTCCTCGCTACGAACCAGATTTCCTTACAAATCTCGTCGGAATGATTGATCGGACCCCCGCCTTGGGGTGACAAAGGCGGAAACTAGACGCCTCCGAGAGCCCGCCGTAAAACGCGGGCGCCATGATCTCTCTCCAGCGGACTGCAAGACCAACCTCAATGATCCCCTACCTGCCCAGCACGGACTCTCGCGTCGACGACCTCGTCGCGGAGAACCAGCGCCTTCGAGCCGAAGTCGAGCGCCTGCGCGCCCTCGCGCTGACGGATGCGCTGACCGGGCTGCCCAATCGGCGCTACCTCGAAGATCGGCTGGACGGTGAGATTCAGCGCTCGGTGCGTTACGGGCATCCGCTGGCGGTCCTGGTCATCGACGTCGACGACTTCAAGCGGGTCAACGACACGTGGGGTCACCAGAAGGGTGACGAGGTCCTCGTCTGGGTTGCGCGTTTCATCCGCTCGCAGCTCCGCACCCACGACGTCGTCTGCCGAACGGGCGGCGACGAGTTCATCGCAATCCTGCCCTCGACCGACCGCGAAGGCGCCGAGCTCTTGGCCAATCGCCTGCGACGCGAGCTCGAGGTCCTGCGTGGCCACCCGGACCACCCCGTCAAGATGAGCATCGGTGCTGCGGCTATCGGCCCCGGAACCGGGAACGCTGCGAGCCTGCTCGCGGCTGGCGACCGCGCCATGTACGCGGCCAAGGGCCGTCGCAAGCGTATCAACCCGCGCCGCACGACCCAGCGCATCGCCTGAGCTGCGGGTTCACCCCCGGCCTCATGGCCTGGGCTGCCGCACTCTGGATGACGTCTCCGGCTGGATGACGTCTCCGGCGAGACGCCGGGCTACTTGCGGCGCGTGATGATGAGGTGGCCGTTCTTGTGGTTGTCCGGGTAGCCGAAGTAGTCGAAGGGCAACGGGCGCTTGGGCTGGGCTTCGTAGAGGGCGCGGAACGCGGCGATGCCCTCGGCCGACGACTTGAGGAAGGTGCCAAAAAAGCGGCCGTGGACCTCTTGTTCCCAGACGGCGGCGTCGAGGTGGACAGGCGGGACGCCGGTCGAGTCGGAGATCATCCACGCCATGTTCTGCAGCAGGAACTCGCGGATGGTCTTGAAGTTGCCCCACCAGAGCAGATAGCTCGCGGCCTTGGTCATGGCCGTGAAGCGACCTTCTTTACCGCGCTTGGCGACGCCTTCGAGGTAACGCAGGATCCGCGGGTCACGGGCGAGCTCGTCGTTGCCGAGGTTGGCCTGGAAGTGGCGGTAGACCTGCACCGGGGCGGTGGCGACGCCGCGCTTCTTGAAGCGCAGCTCGTAGCCGGCGAAGAGGTCGTTGAGCTTACGGTTCTTCGACGAGCCCTTGAGGCCGTCGGCCTGCTTGTCGGCCGCCGCGAGGTCGGCCGCGGTGAAGTAGTGGACGGTGCCGTCGGCGTTGAGGCGGGTGGCGCGTAGGCCGACGGGCTCGTAGCCGTGCACCTTCAAGCCGATGAGGGCGAAGATCATCTGAGAGGGCAGGGGAGTGCCCTTCAGGAGCGCCAGGTCGAGCGTCTTGCTGTGATTGAATTTTACGAGCTTGGCCATGAACTTACGGTGCAGGCCGAGGTGTTTGACGAGCTCGGTTTCGGACGTCTCGAGGAAGCTTCGTGGGTCGCCACCGGCCTCGAGCGAGATGGAGTTGATCTCCGCGAGGTCCGGGAAGATGGCGAGCGCCGTCAAGAGATCGGCGCCGCCGAACGGATAGACGATGGTGCGTGGCACGTCGGCGGGCACGAGGCCCTTGAAGAAAGGGCGGGCCGGGGTGGCCCAGCGCTTCTCGTAGTCGCCGAAGATCTGGTCGAGCCCCTTGCAGTGCGTCTCGACCTCGTTCTTGGGGAAGCGTGACTCGGGGGCGGGCTTGGCGCAGGCGGCGATGGCCCAGAGCTCGGACAGGGCCTGGTCGAACTCGACGGGCTCGACGGGCTCGGCGCGGGCGCCGGGAATTCTGGGGCCCGCGAGCGTCGCGAACAGGACCAATCCGAGGAGGGCATTGCGGGGTGCGAACATCGGGTCTCCGTGCGGCGAGGTGCAGCTCGCGGCAACGCGCCTGCTACCACTCCTCATCCCGGCCGGGAAGCCGAGACGATCGTGTCTGGACTTGTGGTCGGCGCTGGCGGAGCATGTTGCAGCAGGTGGGTTGGTCGGAGCGAGGTGGCGATGGCGTGGTCGGAGCATCTGGCGGCGGTTCGAGGGCGGGTCCGTGAGGTCGCGGCGCACGAGCTGGTAGATTGGCTCGCGGCGCGGCGCGATGCCCTGGTGCTCGATGTGCGTGAGGCCGAAGAGCTCGTCGACGGGGTCATCGCCGGGGCGACGGCGGTGCCGCGTGGGTTGCTCGAGCAGAAGATCGAAGGGCTTGCGGGGCCCGAACGGCCCATCGCTATCTACTGCGCGGGTGGGACACGCAGCGCGCTCGCCGCCGACACATTGCTGACGCTCGGCTTTCGTGAGGTCGTGAGCCTTGCGGGTGGGATGGCCGGCTGGAAGCAGGCGGGGTTGCCGGTCCATAGCGGCAGCGGGCTGTCGACGGCCCAGCGGGCGCGCTATCAGCGGCAGGTCGTCATGCCGCAGGTCGGCGAGGCCGGGCAGGCGAAGCTCCTGGCGTCGCGGGTCCTGCTCGTCGGGGCGGGTGGCCTCGGGTCGCCGACGGCGCTGTACCTGGCCGCGGCGGGGGTCGGGACAATTGGGATCATCGACGACGACCGCGTAGACATGAGCAACCTGCAGCGCCAGATCCTGCACGACGAGCTCATGGTCGGGCGACCCAAGACGGAGTCGGCGCGTGAGCGGCTCGGGCGCCTGAACCGCGACGTGAAGGTCGAGGTCTTTCCAGTGCGCCTGGGCGTCGACAACGTGCGCGCGCTGGTCGAGGGGTGGGACGTCGTGGTCGACGGGACGGACAATTTCACGACGCGTTATCTCATCAACGACGCTTGCGTGATGGCCAGAATCCCCAATGTTCATGGGTCGATACAGCACTTCGATGGACAGGTTGCGGTGTTCTCGATGGGTGACGGGCCTTGTTATCGCTGCCTGCACCCGGCTCCGCCACCGGCCCACCTGGCGCCGAGCTGTGCCGAGGCGGGCGTCATCGGCGCCATCTGCGGGGTCGTCGGGAGCCTGCAGGCGGTCGAGGCCATCAAAGTGTTGCTCGGCATCGGTGACCCCTTGTCGGGGCGGCTCTTGTCGATAGATCTGCTCGGCGTCCAGGTGCGCGCCTTCAAAGTAAGACGAAATCCCGACTGCGCGGTGTGTGGAGATCATCCCACCATCACCAGTATCGAGGCCGAGAACTGGTCATGCGGTTACGAGCCGCTTTGATCCAGAGTCCCCCTTTCCGCTAGCGTGGCCCTTGTGACCCACCGACTCCCAGCCCTCGTGTTCTCGTCCCTCGTCCCCGTGTTGCTCATGGTGTCCGCGCCGTCACGCGCCGAGACCTGTGGCAACGTCACCGCGCACGGTGTCTGCCAGGACGCCAAGACCCTCGTCTTCTGTAAAGACGGGGAGATCCAGACCATGCGCTGCAACGCTGGCGAGCTCTGCGCCAACGACGACCGCTTCAACGGTGCGGCCGGTTGCATCGCGACCCGGTACACCGGTTGTGGCGCGGTGACGGAGCTGGGTTTGTGCGCGGGCGACACGTTGTTGTTCTGCGCCAACAACCAGGTGGACGAGATCGTGTGCCCCGAAGGGACGACCTGCGGGGCCGAGATGACGGACGAGGGGCTCGAGTACGACTGCATGGCGGCGACGCTGTTGCCGGTGGTGCCGCCCGAAGAGCCCGAGCCCATCGAGCCCGGCGAAGACGGAACCGCCGTCGACGAGCCGAGCCCGATGGAGACGTCGAGCGCGGCCCCGAGCCCGAGCGTCGAACAGGGAGGCGCGCCTCCCGAAGAGTTCAGCGCTGGCGGTTCTGGATGCGGCAGTGGCGCGGTGCAGGGGCTGCTCGGCATGTTTGTCGGGCTGCTGCTGATCGCCGGTCGTCGTTGGCTCCCGGCTCGGTAAATTCGACCCGGTAAGCCAGCCCGACTCGGTACTTTTATCCCGAGTCGGTCGGCGCCCGGCGACGAAAAATCTGGGTCTGAGACCCCTACTGTGTTGGATCGCCCTTTGCGATGTCACCGACTGCGGCAGTGGACGCCGCTTCACCCGGGGACACGTGAGAGGGGACATGCGCCAGACGTTGGGACGGCTCGGACTCGTTTTGACTTGTTGCGGCTGGGCGACGCTCGGCGGCGCGGCGTGTGTCGAAGGAGACACTGCGCGTCGCCTCGATACGAGCGACATCGTTCCCGACAATGGCCCCGATCTCGGGCCGAGCGGTGACGTCGCCATCGAGGGGTTCTCGGTCGACTTCGTGAGCATCACCCGCGGCCCTGACAGCCGCGGGCGCATGATCGACGGGCGGGCCACGCTGACCTGGACGACCGCGAATGCGGCGTCGGTCGAGGTCCTCGTCGACGGGGTGCCGATCTCGCTCGACGCCTGTGTTCCAGAGGGTGAGCGCGGGTGCGCGGCCGGTGGGAGCCTCGAAGTGCGACCGTCCGCGGCGACGACGTTCACGCTGCGCGCCGTCGGAAGCGAGGGGACATGTCCCGGTGTGGCGTGCCCTGAGGCGTCGGTGGAGGTCGACGTCAGGGCCCCCGTGGTGGTGACGCTGACGGCGAGCCACGAGGCGGCACAGCCGGGGAGCGACGTGGAGGTCGCCTTCGAGGCGATGAATCACGAGACGTTCGCAGTCGGTCGCGTCGACTTCACCGGGCCGGCGATCATCAGGTGTGGCGAGATCGGGTCGCGATGCGAGGCGGACGAGGAGCTCGTCGATGGCCGGCTCGTGGGCGTCGCCAGGTTCGCCGCCGTCGACCGGGCGTTCGCCGTCGGGGTCGAAGCGACCAACGGAGCGGCGGATGGGCTTGGAGACATCGCCGCTGGGGACCTCTTCGTCGAGGTGGGTGTGCCGGTCGTGGTGGCGGCGTTCGTGGTGGAGCCCGCCCAGGCACTGCCGGGGAGCGACGTGGTCCTGCGATGGGAGGTCGCTGGTGCGCAGAGCGTGTCGGTGTCTGCGGACGAGGAGCTTGCGGGCCTGTCGACGTGTGTCGGGCTCGGTGAGGATGGGCGCGGGTTCTGCACGGTGACTGTGTCGGGGACCGAGGCGATTGGCCCGATCGGCCTGGTCCTGTTGGCAGAGCAGGAAGGCGGTGCGGCAGGCGAGGCGCAGGCGGTGCTGGGGGTGATCGCGGGGCCAACGATCGGGGCGTTCTCGGCCTCGCGTGAGGTCGCGGTACCGGGCCAGGGGCTGGTGCTGGAGTGGACTGCGTTCGGGGCGGACGCGGTGTCGGTCGTGGCCGAGCCGGCGGTTATCGATGGGCTCAGTGGGTGTGTCGGAATCGGGGCCGACGGTCGTGGGAGCTGTGAAGTGACGGTCGCGAACGGGGCCGATCTCGGGGCTGTTACGCTGCGGCTCGAGGCGTCGAACGCTTCGGTAGGGCCAGCGGCGACGGCGACCAGCATGCTGCAAGTGTTAGCAGCGCCGACGGTTTTGGGGTTCGATGTGGACGATGTGACAGTCGAGCCAGGCACACGGCTGGTCTTTGATTGGGAGGTCGCCGAGGCTGAGACGGTGCTCTTCACCGAGGCCTCGGGGGCCATCGCTGGCGGCGAGCTGGAGCGTTGCGCGCCGACGGTCGGCGGAGTCGGTGGGTGTCAGGTCGTCGTGCCGGCTGGGTTGCCGGTCGGGGCGACGCTGGACTTCTCGCTGCGCGCCGTCGGGCCAACGGGTGCGCGTTCGGCGCCCGCAACCCTGACGGTGACCGTGGGGCGGCGGCCCGAGGTGAGCCTGGTCGTGAGCCCGGGGTTGTTGCCCGAGGGTGGTGGGGCTGTGACGTTGACCTGGGTGGCGCCGACGGCCACGCAGGTCGAGATCATGAACGACGAGGGGACGGTGGTGATCGGTGACGGGGCGGGGTGTGTCGCCGGGCCCTGCGACGCCGAGGGCGATGAAGCGATGCTCGTCGTGGATCGGCCCACGCGGTTCGTGCTGACGGCGCAAAACGAGTTCGGGATCGAGACGGCCACAGGGGCGGTCGGCGTCGAAGGCGCGCCGGTCATCGACCTGTTCGAGGTCGCAGGCGAGGACGCTTTGGCGATGGCGGTGCTGGTCGAGGCGACCGCGACCGTGAGCTGGAGCGTGTCGAACCTGGGCGCCACGGACGAGGTGCGGCTCGAGCGGGCGCCCAAGGCCGATGGCGGGTGTGATGGGGTGCCTCGTGGAAGTTGGGAGGCGGTCGACGGCTTTCCCCGTGTGGGTGAAGCGACGGGCCAGGCGACGGTGGCCTTTGACGGGACCGGGTGCCTGCGGTTGGTCGGGCAGGACCTCGATACCGAGCCAAACCAGCGCGCGGTGGCCGTGGTGCTGGTGTATCGCGCGCCGACGGTGGGGGCCTTCGTGGTGGATGATGCGACGGTGAAGGCTGGAGACCGTGTGGTCTTGAGCTGGACGACTGCGTTTGCCGAGCGGGTGGTGGTCGAGGTGGAGCCGGACGGAGCGGTGACGAGCCAGGAGCTGGCAGGGTGCGCGGCGGCGACGGGGGCGTGCGAAGTCGCGATCCAAGGCGGGGTCACGCCAGGTGAGGTGCGGTTCGAGCTGGTGGCGGTGGGCGAGCTTGGAGTCGAGTCGGACGCGCAGGAGGTCGTGGTTGCGGTCGGGCTCGGGCCAAGCATCGGCGCGTTCACGGCGGAGCCCGGGTCGGTGGCGGCGGCGACGGACGTGACGCTGAGGTGGACGAGCGAGCGAGCCGACACGCTGGAGATCCGTGGGCCTGACGGTGTGGTGTTCTCGACGACGGCGGCGGCCGTGATGGCGAGCGGGAGCCAGGCCGTGGCAGGGGTGGCGACGTCGACGACATGGACGCTCGAGGTGGTCAACGCGTTCGGTGTGGCCCTGGCTCAGGCGACGACGTTCGTGGGGCCGTCGATCGACGCGCTGACCGTGAACGGCGGGAACGCGCTGGATGGGGTGGAGGCGGTGGTCAGCGGGCCGGTCACGGTGAGCTGGGCGACGACGAGCGCCGACGGGTCGCATCGCCTCGAGGCGGGGGTGCCGGCCAATGGCGGATGTGCGGCGGCAACGGGGTGGGCGGAGGTGTACGTGCGAGAGGCGCCGACGGCATCCGGCAGCCATGGGCTCGGGGTCGTGACAGTGAACCGGTGTGTGCGGCTGACCGTGGCGAACCGGGCGACTCCGCCGCAGACGTCGGTGGCGACGTTTCTGGTGCGCGAGATGCCGGAGGTGGTGTCGCTCGGGACGTCGCCCGGAACGCTCAACGGGTCGGGCACGGTGATTGTGCGCATGGGGGTGCGGGGTGCCAACGCGCTGGGGCTGACCGCGCAGTATCGGAATGCGGCGGGTGAGGTGCTCGGCACGCGCAACGTGTGCACGCAGGCGGGGCTCAACAGCGGGGCGCTGACGGGTGGCGCTGGGGTGGACGCGGTGGAGTGCGCGCACGCCGTTGTCGCGTGTAATCTGCTGTGCCTGAACAACGGGATGCCGTCGGGCACGGCGCGGATCCGGTACTTCCTGTCGGTGAATGACACCGAGGGCGACGCGGCGACGGCGAACACCGGAGGCGGCGCGGATGTGACCGTGCAATGACGGTTGTGGGTTGCCGCGCCGACGAAGGAGGCTCCCGCAGCGCCTCACGGCCGTCGGCGAAGTCTCAGACGGCCACCGACGGGGCGACCCCACGGACGACCCCGAACTGCTCGTGCACGCCGACCCGCCTCACGGCTTCACGCGCGCTCATCTGGCCAGCCACCAGGGCCTGATACGCCGCGAGCACGGTCCGCGTCTCGGCCGCCGACTCGCGCACCAGCTCCACACGCAGGCGTGTGACCCCGCGCTGAATCAGACGCGGCACGAGGCTCGCTGCGGATTGGGCCCGCGCCTCGAAGACGGTATTGCGGCACCCGACGTCGGTGATGACGGGGTGCGCGAGCCCCTTCGGGTCGACGAGCGACACCGCGTGCCGGTCACACGGCCGCCCGCAGGTCTTGAAGTCCTTCCCGGTCGACAAGGTCGCCGCGTACACGCAGTGCTCGGTGTGAAAGGTCGGGATGTGATGGTGCAGCACCACCGTCATGCGGTGCGGGTCGACAGCGTCGAGCAACGCAAAGAGCTGCGCCTCGTCGAGGTCATGCGACGCCGTGAGGGTGTCGGCGCCCAACCCGAAGAGGTGATGGGCGGTCAGGCTGTTCGTCACGTTGAGCGAGAAATCCCCGTGCACGGTCGGCCGTCGCGTCTCCCGCGCCCGCCACTCACTGAAATGAACCAGCGCGCCCCAGTGCCTCACCAACACCGCGTCCGGGTTCAGCTTGGCGATGCGCTGGTCGAACCCTTCCTCGCCAGGCTTCTGCACCCTCGTCGTCGCCACGGTGACAGCCAGCCCGGCCGCCCGCGCTTTCGCGACCGCGTTGCCAAGCCCCACCATCTCCATCCAGTCGAGCTCGACCTCTGGGAATCCCAGGGCGATGACCTCGTCGAGCTGATGCGGCAACCGGCACATCGGAACGAGTCGTGCACCCGACGCACCGTCGTTTGCACTAATATCTCGATGATCGAGCATCTCGATTGTCGAACGTTTGACGCGCAGCTCCTCACGCAGCGCATCCACCACGCTCAGCTCCGGCAAGACCACTCCCGCCGGCTTGTCCAGCGCCGCTTCGAGGGCCGCCACCAGGCGTCGCCTCAGCGCCTTCAACTCCGACGGCGCCACGAAGAGCCCTCGCTCCAGCTCGGACTTCAGCTCGGTCACGACGAACCGTGTGTTTCCGACGGCGCCGAGCTTGTCCCGGACGGCCTCCTCGGTGAGCCCCGGGTCACCCGCCGCCCGCGTTGCTTCCAGCACCGCCGCCGTCCGGTCCGTCACGCTGACCGTGACCCGGCTCACCGTCGCCAGCGTCGCCAACGTCGCGACCAGGACCTCGCCGGCGCGCCCCGTCACGGTCAGCGCCACCGGCACCCGCCCCATCACCGGCTGCTCCAGGAGCTTTCGAGTCTTCACCTCGAGCGCCGGGTCCGAGTTCACCCACACCCGATGCCCGACCTTGACCCGCCCGAGGTCCGGCCCGGCACTCACCCCGAAGCCCAGGACCCAGCCGCCCGCCCGCTCCGGGTCGGCCGCCACCTCGAACAACGGCCCACCCGGCTCGTTCTGATGCTCGGGCTCGAACGCGTCGAAGACCACCCCCATCCCACGCGCCGGCACTAGCTGCGCCTCGGGCGGCGTGTGAGCGGGCAGGGGCCTGTCGCCAAGGAATATCGGGAAGTCCGGCGCCGGCCACACCTTCACCTGGCGTCGCCCCACATCGACTTGCCGCACACGCCCGAGAAACGCCCCGCGATGCTTGGGATGCCGCCCGTCCACCAGCGACTGGTGGTCCGTCCCACCGAGGAACCCATCGGAAAAGCCCCGCGAATAGACCCGATGCGCCGCCGCCAGGTCTTCGGCCAGCTGCGCTTTCGCATCGTCACCCTCGTGGCGCCCATCATGGATCGCATCCAGCCACCGCGAAAAGCTCTCCACCGCGGTCCGCACATAGGTCGGCCCCTTGAGTCTTCCCTCGATTTTCAAGGTATGTACCCCGAGCGCCACCAGCTCCGGCACGGCCCGATGCGCGGCCAGGTCCTTCGGGCTCAAGAAGTACCGAAGCGCATCACCATCGCGTTCGAGGTTGCGGCTCTCCCCATCAACCTCGAGCCCATAGGGCAACCGACAGCTCTGAGCGCACTGCCCGCGATTGGCCGACCGCCCACCCCACGCCTCACTCGTCAGGCACTGGCCCGACCACGACATACACAAGGCCCCGTGCACGAACACCTCGAGCTCCAGGTGGTCCACACCAAGCCCTGGCGCGAGCTCGCGATACGTCCTGATCTCGCTTACCGACAGCTCACGCGGCAGCACGACCCGCGTCACCCCGAGCCCCATCGCAAAGCGCGCCCCCTCCGGGCTCGAGATCGTCATCTGCGTCGACGCGTGCAGCTCCATCCCCGGCCACAGCCGCTTCGCGACGAGGCACACCGCCGGGTCCTGCACGATGAGCGCATCGACCCCCGACTTCGCAATCTTCCTCAAGAGCGCTTCGAGCAGCGGCAGCTCCGGCTCGAACACCAGCGTGTTGAGCGTCAGGTAGAGCCGCGCGCCCGCCCGATGCACCTTCCGCACGACCTCCGGCAGTCCGTCGACATCGAAGTTCTTGGCTCGTGCCCGTGCGTTGAAGCCATCGTCGAGCCCCAGATAGACCGCATCTGCGCCTGCAGCCAGGGCCGCGTCGAGCGACGGCATATCGCCCGCAGGAGCCAGTACTTCGGGGAGCCGTTTGTGCGAGGTCTGAGTCTTCACGCCGGGCGAATGCCACGGCCCGCGCCAACGTGTAAAGGAAAGGCGGTCTGATCACACTCAGACCGATGAGTCCTCTGCTCGTGCGCCGTCTGGGTCCTTGATCGCCCGGCCCATGCCCGGGTGAAGGAGCCTCTCGATGCGTCCCCTACCAGCTCTCCTGGCCTTCACGGCACTGACCCTCCTGGGTGCGTGCGCCACCTCCCCGACCTCCGCGACGCCTCCGACCGCATCTCCGACCACCAAGGCAACCGACATGACCCAGTCGCCATCGTACACCCGCCCCGCCCCTTCGCAGTCAGGCACCATCCCCATCAACGGAATCAGTTATTATTACGAGGTGATGGGCGATGGTCCGCCGCTGCTTCTCCTGCACGGTGGCCTTGGCTCCATCGACATGTTCGGCCCGCTTCTCCCGCAGCTCACCGCCCACCGAACAGTCATCGGCGTCGACCTCCACGGGCACGGCCGCACGACACTTGGCGACCGACCCATCAGCGTCATCGACATCGCAGACGACCTCGCCCTGCTGCTCACCCACCTGGGCCACGACCAGGTCGACGTGCTGGGCTACTCGTTTGGCGGCTCCACCGGCTTTCGCCTCGCCGTCCAACATCCGACCCGCGTCAAACGCCTCGTCGTCGTCTCGGCCGGCATCTCGCAGGACGGCTTCTACCCGGAGATCCTCGCTTCGCAGCACCAGCTCAGCGCCGCCGCGGCGCCCTATATGAAGGACACTCCGATGTACACGGGCTACATCCGTGTCGCTCCCCACCCCAATGACTTCCCTCGGCTCCTCGACCGCATCGCCGAGGCCATGCGTATCTCCTACGACTGGACCGAGGATGCGAAGAAGCTGTCGCCTCCGACCATGCTCGTCTTTGGCGACGCCGACATGTACCGCCTGGAACACATCGTGGCCTTCTACAAAGCCATCGGCGGCGGCCTGCGCGATGCCGGCTGGCAGCGCGAAAACCTTTCGAAGAACCGGCTCGCCATCCTGCCCAACCTCACCCACTACGACATCTTCATGTCGCCGCTCCTGGCCACCACCGCCCTGACCTTTCTCGATGGTGAGAGCCAGGCCCCACGCTGGGTCGAGGGCCCCTGAGCACAGGCCCTCACGGATCTCGGCACACGAGCTCTTCCCCGACCGCGCCGGGCCAGCCCGGCTGGCACACGCTGCCCCATCGCGGACCTCCGTCCGGCACTGCACCCGGACTGAGGTCCGCGACGTTCGTGACACACGTTGCGCCTTGGGGGCAGTCGCCATCGTGGTCACAGGTCATCGTGCACCCCTGCCTCAGGCAGGCCTCGGTCTCGACGACGAGGCATCGCCCTCCCTCGCAGGCGTCTGTCCTCACATAGCCGGACTCGCGTTGTGCGCCGCCCACGGCGCCGATCAGCCCACAGGGCGACATCCAATCGGCCGTTGGGCTCGGCTCATATTCGACACACTGTCCAAGCGCGATATCACACCGCAGGTGGACGGTTGAGACCAGGCCCGCTTCGGTGCGCGTGGCGACCTGCGGTTCGCACTCAGCGTCGGTCGTACAGAGGTCGCCGGCATACTTGGCATGGTACTCGGTGCAGAGCTTCTCTGGCTCGTCCCGGAGCGAGGGGTCCCGCACGTTGAACTGGTTGCCTTGCCAGCAGCCCCGCACACACGTCACCTCGGCCGCGAGCGGGCAGCTCCCGTCCCAGTACGCGCATGGCACCGCGATCATGTGGGGCACCTTGACGACGCCGTCGATGCAGGATGCTCCGTCCAGGCAATCGATGTGGCAGTAGGGGTCACCGTCGATCTCGGCCACGCTCGGGATGTCCGTCGTGGACCCGTCGCCGCCCTCTCCTGTCCGTGTGTCCGACCCACAGGCCAAGACGAACAAGCTCGAGATCCATACGTGCTTCATGACCGCCCCTCTTGAGTCGGTCTTTTGTTGTCTTCGAGACCCGACATCAGGTTCGAAGCAGGAACCGTGCCCCCGCCTCGGTGGCCTACACGCGGTGTCGTTCGCCCCGGCAACATCGCATCCGACCAGTGCCTCGACAGGTCATTGGCTACTTGCTGGTCGATCTCCCGCGCTCTGGGCCTCGTCATGCTCGAAGTGCCACCCCTTGATACCGCGGTCGCCGAGCGCCTTACGCTCGAGCTCGAACTGCTCCTCGAGCTCTTTGCGCGACTGGATGGCCAGCTGTCGCCGCTCGCCCTCGTTCTCCCAGATCGGCAACAAGCTCTCGAGCATCGCGATGTTGTTCTGGCGGAAGCGCACGGCCCGCTCACGGGCCTCATAGGGCGGACAGCCCAGCGCCTCCAGTGACTTGCGGCCGAGCAGGATCGACCCCTCGAACGTCTCACGCTCGATGAGCTCGACCCCCAGCTTTCGTAGCGCCGTGTAGTGACCGACGTTGCGCGCCCGCGCGATGATCTTCAGGTGCGGAAAATGGTGGCGCACCTTCTCGACGAGCGCCAGCGAGCTCTCCGGGTCATCGATGGCCACCACCAGCAAACGGGCGTGATGAGCGCCCGCCGCATGCAGCAGGTCGAGCCGCGTCGCATCGCCATAGAAGATCCTGAAACCAAAGCGCTTCAGGAGCTCGATCTGATCGGGGTCATGGTCGAGCACCGTCGCCTTCAGCCCGCTTGCGAACAAGAAGCGCCCGACGATCTGGCCCACGCGCCCGAACCCCGCGATGATGACCGGCGCCCCCTCGTCTTCCACGTCCTCTTCGGGCTTGGCGCTCGGCGCCGCCTGCATGAAGCGCTCGTGCAGGACCAGGAGCAGCGGCGTCAGCGCCATCGACAAAGCGACCGCCAGCGTGAGCAGCCCGTCCCACTCGCCTGGCAGGACCTTTGCCCCACGCGCCACTCCGAAGACCACGAAGGCGAACTCTCCGCCCTGCGAGATGAGCGCCGCGAACAACCACCGCTGGCTCACCGAGACGCCGAGCCTGCCGCTGATAACTCGAAGAACAAGCAACTTGATGATCAAGAAACCGAGCGTCAGCCCAACCACCAGCAGTGGACTGCTGGCGAACAGAGCGAAGTCGATGGCCATGCCGACCGAGATGAAGAAGAGGCCCATGAGCAGCCCCTTGAACGGCTCGAGGTCGGTCTCGAGCGCGTGTCGGTACTCGGAGCTGGCGAGCAGGACGCCGGCCAGAAACGCGCCGAGCGCCATGCTCAGGTCGGCCAGGTGCATGAGCTCGCCGATGCCGATGACGAGGAAGAGCGAGAACGCCGTGAACACCTCACGCAGCCCGGTCTTGGCGATTAGCCGCAGGAGCGGGTTCGTCAGGTAGCGTCCGATCCCGACCACCCCGACGATGGCTCCGAGTGCCTTCAGCGCCCCGAGCCCGTCGCCCGATTCCCCGCCTGCGGCCTCGCCCAGCATCGGCACGATGGCGATGATGGGGATGGCGACGATGTCCTGGAAGAGGAGGATCGCGAACGCGGTCCGTCCGACCGGCGTCTTGTCGAGGTGCTTCTCGTTCATCGTCTGGACCGCGATGGCCGTCGACGAGAGTGCGAGTGCCATACCCGCCACGAGGGCCGCGGTGACCGGCAGGCCGAGCGCCAGGAACCCGACGAACAGCACGACGGTCGTCACCCCGAACTGCAGGAGTCCTCCGCCGAAGACCGCGCGCCGCATGCTCCAGAGGCGCTGCAGGTCGAGCTCGAGGCCGATCATGAACAGCATCAACACCACGCCGAACTCGGCGAAGTGCATGATCGCGTCGACGTCGCTCACGAGCCCCAAGACGTGCGGTCCGATGATACAGCCGCCTGCAAGATAACCCAGCACCGACCCGAGCCCGAGCCGGCTCGCAATGGGCACGAGCACCACCGCCACGGTCAGGTAGACGAGCGCCTGTTGGAGAAACCCCATCATCCACCCCCAAACAGCGTCGCCATCCGCTCGCGATAGGCTCCCGCGAACCGAAAGAGCTCCGGCTCCCCGACACGATGCGCGGCGTGCAGCACCAACGGCTCGAGCCACTGCATCCCACAGAACCGGGCCGTCTGGGCGACCACAGGCTCGAACGACGAAAATGGCAGATGATGCATCCCGCCATCGCCATAACTCGCCTCGTCGCCCCCGGTCGTGGTGACCCAGAGGCAGCGCTTGCCGACCAGCGCCCGCCCTCCGTCGCCGTAGGCCCAGCCGTGTGCCAGGACCTTCTCCCACCACAGCTTGAGCATCGCCGGCACCGTGTACCAGTAGAGCGGGTGCTGCCAGACGACCGTATGCGCAAGGGTCAGCGCCTTCTGCTCAGCCTCCACGTCGATGTGGAAGTCCGGATACAGGTCGTAGATCGCGCGCGCATCCACGCCCGGCAGCGACTTGACCGCGTCGAACAAGACACGGTTGGCGCGTGAGCGGTCGGGATAGGGGTGCGCATAGATGACGACGATGCCATGGCTCATGACCATAAACTGGTCATAGTCTGAACACTTGCGCAACCTGCCCGCCTGGGTAGGCGAGGGACGTCATTGACAAGGTCCTTGGCCGGGTCGATGGATGGTGCGTGGAATCAAACCCATGAATGAGACCGCCATCATCATCTGCTTCGGGCTCTTCCTGCTCGTCGTGTTGGCTGGCACCATCGCTCACTCCCGAACCTCTCCACGCAAACACACGCGCCTTCCGGCACCGAGCCCGGTCGAGGCCCGCGCGAACAGTCTCGCCGAGCAGTGGCAGGCCCTGCACCGCCAGTTCGGGGGAGTCCTGTCGGGCGAATCCCTCCGCTTCGAGCAGCATGGCGTCGAGGTCGAGGTCGGCTTCAAGCGCACTCGCCTGGACGACAGCCTGCTGGTCCAGACCGAGCTCCTCCTCTTTGGCGACCTGGCCCCCATTGCATTGCGCCCCGAGAGTGTCCGCAGCAGCGACGACATCCAGACCGGCGATGACAACTTCGATGGCCTGGCCCAGGTCTCCGGCGACCCCTCGGTGGCGCTTGCCGTCCTCACCCCTGAAGCCCGCAGGAAGCTCGGCCGCGCTCTCATGCAGGGCTGGGTCGTCAAAGTGGGCGACCTCCGTTCGATCCTCCAGCGCGAGTTCCACGGCGAGCACCTCGATGGCATGGCGTCACACATCGAGGAGGGTCTCGTCCTGGCTCGCCTCCTCGCTCGCCCTCGAGACCTCCACGCGACCTTCGTCTCGCGCCTCCAATCCGAACCCTCCGTCCCCGGCCGCCTCGCCATCGCAAGGCATGTGCCCCACACGCTCCGTGACGCGTCGACCCACCGCCAGGCGCTCACGGCCCTGTCCGACCCCGAGGTCCGCCTCTTCCTCGCGACGCGGCTCGACCACCCGGACCTCTGGTCCACCCTGCCCGAGCCGACCCTCATCGCACTCACACACCATGTCGAGGAACGCGTCATCGAGGCCGCCATCACCGCCCTCGCCAGGGCCGGCTCGGTCTTGGCCATCCCCGACCTGAAGCGCCTCACTTCACGTGGCGGCGACCTGGGCCGACTAGCGAGAGACGTGGTACTCATGATCCAGTCACGTCTCAGCGGCTCACGCGGCGACCTCGCGCTCGCCTCCGAGTCCGAGGGCCACCTGGCGCTGGTCGAACCCAAGGCCCCGCGATGAGCGGCACCCACACCCACGAGTCGAGCCCCGCCAACTACCTCTGGCTCTCCATCGGCGCGGCCGTCGCGACCATCGCGCTGAAGCTCACGGCCTGGCAGCTCACTGACTCCGTCGGCCTCATGTCCGACGCCCTCGAGTCCTTCGTGAACCTCGCGGGCGCAGGCTTCGCACTCTGGATGGTCGTGGTCAGCCGCCGCCCCGCCGACCCCGAGCACCCCTTCGGTCACGGTAAGGCCGAGTATTTTTCCTCGGGTTTCGAGGGAATCCTCATCCTCGGTGCCGCGGTCGCCATCGCCTGGTCGGCCGTCCTACGCTTTCTGAACCCGAGCCCACTCGAGTCGCTCGATTGGGGACTGGCACTTGCCACCTCGGCCAGCGTCATCAACTTCGCGGTCGCCCGCTCGTTGGCCGCCGCCGCCAAACGCCACCGCTCGATGGCCCTCGAGGGCGACGCGCGCCACCTCATGACCGACGTCTGGACCTCGGCCGGCGTGCTTGTCGGCCTCGCCGTCGCAGGCTTGACGGAGGTCCTCTGGCTCGACCCGCTCGTCGCCATCCTCGTGGCACTCAACATCGCGCGTGAGGCCATCCGCCTCATTCGAGCGAGCGGCCATGGCCTGCTCGACCAGTCGCTCCCCGCCGAGGAGATCGCCCAGGTGGAGCGGGTCGTGCGCGAGTTCACGTCGGCGTCTGTCCGCCTCGACAACATCCGCACCCGCCGTTCGGGCTACCAGTCCTTCATGACTGCGCACCTGGTGGTACCCGGCGACTGGTCTGTCGCGAAGGCACACGTCCTGGCCGACGAACTAGAAAGCGCCCTTTCGAGCGCTTTACCGCACCTGCGGTGCGTCCTTCATATCGAGCCCGGGAGCCGAATCGAAGCACCTGCACCCTCATGAAGGGCGCAGGCAGCCCCTCGTTCAACGGACCGGGTCCGTTCGGTTGCTCTTGTCCTCGCCGGCCGTGAACTCCTCGGGCAGCGGCTGCGGCCCCGGGATGATGCCCGCCAGATCCGGGTCTTCCCCGTCGCCCGCCGGCCGTCCCACCGAACGGCGATCCCGCGCCTCGGCCTTGCGGACGTCTTTCTCCATCCGGTTCTGGACCCGCGCCTTCTCTTTCTCGCGCTTCTGAATCGATGTGCCTGATCTACCCAAGATGCACCTCTCGACGTGGACTTACGCCACGGCTCATTCGTCGTCGGTGGTACCGTCGTCTTTGGCCCAGAACGGCACGTCATTCGTGTCGTCGTCCTCGGGCAGACCACCACCATAGGAGCGCCCAGCGCTCGTCTCTTTGATGGGACCGCGCGGACCGCGCTCACCACCACCACCACCAGCGCGCCCACCTGCCGGTTTGCGCTTGTTCCTCGGCAACGCGTCGGGACCGAAGTTCTTCGTCGCTGCAGCGCCAGGTCCTGCCGGACGTGCCGCCGGGGCGCCCATCGGCGAGTTGCCCCCGCCGGCGCCGCCGTAGCCACCACCGCCAGCGCCACCAAATCCGCCCGCGGGCCGTGGAGCCCTCGGCGCGTCTTCACGAGCCACTGCCTCGCTCACGGCGAGGGCACGGCCCTTCAGCATCTGCTGGTTGAGGCGCGCGATAGCGGCCTCGCCGTCGCTGCGCTCGTTGAAGTCCACGAAGGCAAATCCGCGCACGCGGCCGGTCTCACGATCGACCGGCATACGCACGACCGAGACCGGACCGACTTCAGCGAAGACAGCCCTCAAATCCGCTTCTGTCACTTCATAGGACAGATTTCCGACGAACAACCTGATCGACACGTGACCTCGTTTCTCCCTGGCGGCGAAGCGCCAAACCGGGAGTGATTAGGCGATCCCGAACGATTCGCCAACGCAATTCGCAATGTCGCCCGCCGATCGGGCGCCCAATGGTGTCAGGGCACCTGAAGGCACGACCAGGTGACCGCGCGGCAGAGCCCGTCGTCACAGCGTCCACTGACGCACGCGCTGCCGACAAGGCAAGCTTCGTTCGTGTCCTTCAAAGGAGCACACGTGCCCCCGTCGCAGAAGCCCGAGGCACATCCGACCTCTCCTCCGCAGCTCTCGCCGACGAGCTCCGTGCGCACGCAGCGACCCGAGGCGCACTGGCTCCGGTAGGGGCAGCGCCGGACCTGATCACAGATCTCACCGACGGCGACGACCTCGGGCCCGCGACATACCCCGTCCACACACGAGGCTCCGACAACACAAGGCACACCCTCGGTCGTGCAGGCCTCGCCGACCTCGCCCCGTCCGACACAGGCGCCATCGCGGCACACCTCGGTCTCGGGACACCGCCTTTCCAGGTCACACGTGCCGGTCGCTAGTGGCTTACATGTTCCGCAGAAGTCGAGCCCGAGCACACACACCGACGCGTCGTCGCACACGAAGCTCTCGAGCCCCGGACCGCATCGGCCACCGGCCACGTGTTCGCCGACCCACACGTCGGGGCAGCCGTCGAGGTCGAAGATCTGTTGCTCACACGCGACCGTCGACAACCGCGCCGCACAGCGCTCGAGCCCGGTCCGCGAAAGCTGCAACGAATCGCGTGCCGCGAGGTCTGAGTAGAGCGGCTCGTAGCGCCCATTGCAGGTCTCGAGGAAGACGACCCGGCACTCGGCCAGGTCCGCCACTGCCATACGGCCACAGCGCACATAATAGTCGCAGAACATCTCGACCGACTCTTCGCAGTACCGCGCCGCATCCAGCTCGTCGGGCAGCGACACCTCGGTCTCGCCGACTCCGTCCTGCTGGATCGTCTCCGGGTCGGACGAGTCGGGAGACGTCTCGATTTCCAAGGCGATGTCGCTCACGTCCGGTTCGGCAGAATCCTCGATTTTCGAGGAATCCGCGGAGCCACAGGCGACGAGGCCGGCGCACAACCACAACCAACGCGACTCTGGGATCGACCGGAACGATGGGATTGGGGGGATCGGGGGGATCGGGGGGATCAAGATCAGAGCCGCCCTTCCAGCCAACCGTGCAAGAGGTCACGGGCCTCACGCAGCTTGATGGTCAGGTCGCTCGCCGTTCGCTGCAGCTCCGGGTTTCCCACGTGCAGATCCGGGTGGTAGCGGTGCAGCAGTGCTCGGAAGCTCTGGTCGATGCGACTCCGGTCCGACCCGAGCGGCAGCTCGAGGACCGCATACGCCTCACGCACTTCACGTGGGAATGTCTCGGTGCGACCCGGCGGCGGCCGCGTCGGCTCGGTCGCTGGCACCGCTGGCGCAGCCTTGTCGGCCTGGCTCCAGGGGTTTGGTGCAGGCCCGGTCGAGGGCACATCGATCCAGCCTGGCGCGACCGGCTTGTCGCCGATGCGCGGCTCCGACGCGGGTGCTGCTGCTTTCCACTGCGTACTCCCGATGGCGCCATGACCCCGCTCGCCTGGAGCGTCAGCCGCCGGCGTCGGACCCCATAGGCTCGCACCGTGCGCCATGTCCGGGTCGGTCGCACCCCACCCGGTCGTCGGGCTCGGCGTCCCGAGCTCACGCGCGAACACGTCGCTCAGCGGGTCGCCCAGGTCGCGCGCCAACTCGGCGTCTGCCGCCGCGATGTCCGCCTGATAGCTCAGGTCGTCCCCGAACGGATCGAGGTCCGCTTCTCCGCGTCGCCCTTCGGCCCGGGCTTCGCGCAAAACGCGCTTCATTTCAGTCACTTCTGAGCGCGCCACCCGCCCAAGTCGGTCGAAGATGCTCATCGTTCCTCCACGAGAGCTTCTAGCCACCGGCCCGCCTTCCGGCAAGCACTGCGTCATCCACCAGACCCTCGCTTGCTTCGCTCACCTCCCCTTCGACCGCGCTCTCCGCCTCACGCCGGGTTACCGATTCGCCCACGCTACGACGACAGGTCGTTACTCACCGCGTAACAGTGCCGTTTTCAAGTAGAATGGCCTGCGCACGCCTTCAACGCGTCTGAACGACCAGGATGACCCATGGATGCTCCCGCCACCGCACCCGCCATTCGGTCGACCCTCGTCCGTCTGGTCAGTCGTTTGGTCGACTGGCCGCTGCCCGACAGACTCGACCCAACCGGGCTCGCGCTCAGGCGGGCGCGACTCGTCGTCGCCTTCGCCCTGCTCTTCTTCACGGTCGCGGTCGCATACGCCATCTTCAGCTTCGATGTCGACCGCCCGGGGATCACCCTCCTCGCATCGTTGACCGGGCTCCTCATGATCGGTGCTCCGGGCTTGATGAAGGTGACACAATCGGTCTCACTCGGGGTCAACGTCATCGTCTTTGGAGGCTGGCTCTCGGTCTCCGGCATCGCCGTCATCACCGGCGGCCTCGAAGCCCCCGTCATCGCATGGCTCGCTCTCGTACCTACGGGCGCTACGTTTCTCGACGGCCCACGCGCCGGCAAGGTCTGGTTTGTCGTCTCCCTCGTTTCGGTGGTGGTCTTCTTTTTCCTCGACCTCAACGGGATCGTCACTCCCGAAGCACCTTCGGAGAGGCTCGTCATTCGTCGCGGAGTCGCGCTCGTGGTGCTCGTGGCACTCGTCACCCTGCTCATGTTTCTCTATGACGCCTCGCATACACGACTCCTCAACCAGCTCGAAACCAAGAACCAGGCGCTCGCCACGGCGCACGCCGAGCTCGCCACGGCGCACGTTCGACTCGTCCAGGACGGGATCGAGCAGCGCCGCCTCGAGCTCGAGCTCCGGCAGGCCCAGAAGCTCGAAGCCGTCGGTCGCCTCGCAGCCGGCGTGGCACACGAGCTCAACACCCCGCTGCAGTTCGTGTCAGACAGCGTCGCCTTCGTCGCAGAATCGGTGCGTGACCTGATCGCCACCGTCGGCCGCTATCGCTCGGTGCTCAACGACGTGGTCGACACCGACACGCGTGACCAGATCGCCTCGGCCCTCGACCGACTCGACCAGGTCGATGGCGATCTCGACCTGCCCTTCCTCATCGACCAGACTCCCGGTGCCGTTGGCCTCTCGCGAGAGGGACTCACCCGCATGGCCGACATCGTCCGCGCCATGAAGGAATTCGCCTACGCCGACTCGACCGACCTCGTCCTGATGGACGTCAATCAGGCACTTGCCAACACGCTCACGATCTCTCGCGCCGAGTACCGCGCTTTTGCCGACGTCGTGACCTGCTTCGGCCCAGTGCCCCCCATCCACTGCCGGGCAGGCGAAGTCAGCCAGGTCTTCCTGAACCTCATCGTGAATGCCGGCCACGCCATCGAAGACCGCATGAAGGACACCGGCGAGCGCGGGACCATCACCGTGACCACCGGCCTCGTCGACGGCCGCATCGAGGTCAGTGTGAGCGACACGGGAACAGGCATCCCCGAGGCGATCCGCGACCGCATCTACGACCCGTTCTTCACGACCAAGGTCGTCGGGCGCGGCAGCGGCCAGGGCCTTGCCATCTCGCGCAACGTCATCGTCGACAAGCACGGCGGCAGCCTCGACTTCGAGTCCGAGGTCGGCCGCGGCACGACGTTCCGGATCCGCCTCGCCCTCGACTCGGTCCCAATCGCCCACGCCGCAAGACTCGCGGTCTACCCGAAGTAGCCAGAAGGTGTCAGAAGGCGGGTGCCGTCACACAATGGAAGAGGCCGAACGCGTGGCCGAGCTCGGTCGCGTCGACCGGCAGTGCGACAAACCCCCGGGCCTCGAAGAAGTCGACCCAGGTGTCCTCGTAGGCGTGTTTCACCGCGACGTAGGACTCGGGGAAACCTTCGGCGTCGAACGTCGGCAACCAGACACGCGGCGTCTCGCCCGCGATGTGCACTTGTGTCGCGTTGGTCGGCGAGTAGAAGACGCCGTGATAGCCGGTCGGCTCGCCGTCGTTTTCGCCCAGATAGACGGGCGGCAGCATCGGCAGGCGGTGCACCTTCAGGCCGCGCTCTTCGAGGGTCGCGGCGACCTCATCGAGGTACTCGCGCACGCGCCATCCGAGCTCGATCTCATGACCGAACGTGATGATGTTCAGGATGTCGTCGCGCACCTCGGGCACCATGACCTCGTTCGGCCCCAGCGCCATGACGACCAGGTCGGCGTGGTCGGTCTTCTCGCCCGGCATGGGCGGCAGGACGATGATGCGGTCGGTCGGCGTGCGGGTGGCCTTGCTCAGAATCGCCAACGTCTCGTCGGTCGAACGGGCCTCCCATCCGGAGCGCCGAAGTGCTGCCACCGACCCTTCCTTCGGTGCGTCCGCGTTGTCGCGCAGGACCTTGTCGGTCGCGACGATCCAACGACCGGTCGCGACGACATTGCCGCCCTCGTTCAAGAGCGGCATCGTCTCTGTGAGGCGCCACTCGCTGTCCTGACCGGGGACACGAAAGAAGCGATGCGCAGGTGAAGGCGCCTGCATCGGCACGTAGATGGACCCGTCGTAGCCGCTCCGGGTCGGGTCGACGGACAGGTAGCTCACGACGGTGATGCCTTCGGGGGCGCCGATCGAGAGCGGCAGGAAGTCGCGGGTCCAGACCAACGAAGTCGCCCGCGAAAACCCGGAGGAGGGCCCTGCGTAGCCGGTGGTCAACTCGATGACCCGCTCGGACCCGAGCTCGTCGATGAGCGACGCCAGGAGCTTGGGCGAGAGCTCGCGCAGGAGCCGGTGTACGTAGACGCCGTGCGAGGGCGAGAAGTCCGGCAGGACGCCTACAAAGGTGTCGCGGTCGCCGACATCGGTCGGGTCGTCGGCCTTGGACGAGGCGGGCGGCGTCCCCGCGGTCCGCTCGCCTGGGTGGTTCGTTCCGTCGTCACACGCCAAAAGGGCGGCCATCGCGAAGATCAGGGGAAGGACTCGATTCATCGGAAGAACTCCAGGTCTGGCCCACGGCCCGCGACGTCCCGGGTCCACTGTCGTGGCGGTGGGGGCTCCTAGGCCAGCCTGCGTATCGCGTCAACGTCGGGTATCCACGAGCACAGACGACGCTCAGCATCTCGTAGCAACGATTCGTAACCATTTCCGAGGGTTCCCAGCCGAGCCGTTGACATCGCGAATACGGTGGCGCACGAATGGGTTCCATCGAGGTCGCTCCCAGACCAACGCCGTCGCGTGAGTTGGCTATGCCACCTCTTGCCCGCGGCAAACGAGGTCATCATGCAGAGCGGTCCGAAGGGTTTCAAAGATCTTCTTGGTTTCTGGAAGAACGTCGAGAAGCAAGGGCAGGGCCCCGAATCGGGGTCCAAGGCCGGGGTCAAGAAGGACCTCGTAGGCAAGCCTTTCGCCGAGCAGGAGGAACACCTGAAGCCGGGTGGCGGCGCCGACATGAAGAACGCGCCCGTGGCGGCGGTCGGAGTCGAGGCCGAGAGCAGCGAGGGCGAGGCTCGAGGAGGGCATCGACGCGCTCACCGAGCTTTGGGAGCAGGCACAAGAGCTCGAAGGCCCCGAGTCCGAGGGGGTCGAGGCGATCGAAGCCGTCTTTGTCGAGACCGGGCTGGCCGAGGCCCTCGATCTCGAAGTCGATGAAGAGCAAGAGGAAGAGCACGAAGCCGAGCAGGCGCAAGAAGACGATCAGGCTCAAGAAGACGAGTCGCCTGGGCAAGAAGACGAGGAAGAGCAGCAAGACGAGTCCGAGCAGGAGCTCGAGGACGAGCAAGAGGTCGAGGAAGCCCAGGACGACGCGCAAGAGCACGAAGACGAGTCGGAACAAGAGGACGACGAGGAGCGTGAGCGTCGTATCGGCCCCGCGGTCGCCATGGCGGCGATGGTGAAGGCCACGCGCAAGTCCAAAGCCAAGGGCAAGTCGAAGTCGAAGTCGAAGAGCAAGTCGAAGTCGAAGAGCAAGTCGAAGTCGAAGGGCAAGTCGAAGTCGAAGGGCAAGTCGAAGTCGAAGGGCAAGTCGAAGTCGAAGGGCAAGTCGAAGTCGAAGGGCAAGTCGAAGTCGAAGGGCAAGTCGAAGTCGAAGGGCAAGTCGAAGTCGAAGGGCAAGTCGAAGTCGAAGGGCAAGTCGAAGTCGAAGGGCAAGTCGAAGTCGAAGGGCAAGTCGAAGTCGAAGGGCAAGTCGAAGTCGAAGGGCAAGTCGAAGTCGAAGGGCAAAGGCAAGAAGGGCAAGGGCAAGTCGAAGGGCAAGTCGAAGTCGAAGGGCAAGTCGAAGGGCAAAGGCAAGAAGGGCAAGGGCAAGTCGAAGGGCAAGGGCAAGCGAACGGGCTGAGGTCCTTACGTACTCCGCCGGGGCCGGTCGTCGGCCGCGCCCCCGGCCCGCTTGCCAACCGACGCGTCTGCCTTCATCTCTCATGCGGGGCGAGCGCCTCGCCCACGACGCCAGGGGTAGGGGCCTATCGGCCGCCTCGTACGTCACCACGTGCTCCGACCAACGATAGCCGATGCCACCGAAGACACCTCCCGCCGCGCTGCAGCCCTTCGACAAGTACTTCTACTACGCCCACTCCGTGCAGGCCCCGGACGAGAACATGGAGTTCTTGCGGGACATGTACTTCGAGCAGCGCCGACCGCGTCACAACCTCACCCTGCGTGAGGATTTCTGCGGCACCTTCGCGAACTCCATCGCCTGGGTCATGCTCGACCCGCAGCACGTCGCTCATGGCCTCGACCTCGACCCCGAGCCCATCGCGTACGGCCGCGCGCAGTATCTGCCGCACCTCCCGGCCGAGGCCGCATCGCGGCTCCACATCGAGGAAGGCGACGTCCTCACGAGCCAGCTCGCACCTTGTGACATCGCGGCTGCGCTGAACTTCTCGTACTGCTTCTTTCGTGACCGCAAGACGCTCGGACACTACTTCCGGCGCGTCTTCGAGTCGGTCGCCGCCGACGGCCTCTTCGTCCTCGATCTGCTCGGCGGGCCGTTCTACAACATGCCCAACGAGCACGAGCTCGAGCTCGAAGACCCCCATCCTTTCAGCTACTTCCTCGAGCAGCACAGCTACGACCCGATCACGGCCGAGGCCCGCTACAGCATCCACTTCAAGCGCCCCGGCGAGGCCAAACGCAAACACGTCTTCGCCTACACCTTCCGCCTCTGGACGGTGCCCGAGCTGCGCGACCTGCTGCTGGAGGTCGGCTTCTCGAAGGTCGTCGTCTATTGGGAAGGCACCAAGCGCGACGGCTCGGGCGATGGTGTCTGGCGCCCCACGGCGGTCGGAGACCCGAGCGACTCCTGGCTCACCTACATCGTCGCGCTGAAGTAACGCTCCGGCTACCGATGGCGAGGCCTGCGCAGGCCAGCCCAGCCACCGGGCCGGACCCGCCGCAAAACCTGACCTCCCGCGTCTCTCGCGGTAGGATCGCGCCCGATGACGCCCCCCGATCGCCGCTACCTCGAATGGCTCCGCATCGTCGACAACGCCTCGCCGCACACCCTGCGCGCGACCGACGCCGACCTGCGAGACCTGGCGACCTTCCTCGCCGAGCACCCCGACGAGCCGAGCTTCACTCAGGTTGACCGCAAGGTCGCGCGTGCCTATCTGGCGAGCCTCATGGAGCGCACCCAATCCCCCCGCACCATCGCCCGTAAGCTCGCAACCCTGCGCGGCTTCTATCGCTTCATGGTGAAGGACGGGACGCTTGAGCGATCGCCCATGGACGGGCTTCGGAACCCCCGCCTCGGCCGCCCGCTGCCAAGGCCGCTCGACCTCACGACCACGCTCGAGCTCCTCGACGCCCCCAAGGATCGCCCGGGTCACTCCGATTCCTCACCTGACCCGCTCGCCGCGCGTGACCGCGCTCTGCTGGAGCTGCTGTACGCGACGGGCCTCCGTATCTCCGAGGCGCTCAACCTCCCGCTCGCCGACCTCGACCTGTCCCGCCGCTCGGTGCGTGTCCTGGGCAAGGGCAACAAGGTCCGCGACGTCCCTTTCCATCACCGCTGCGAGGCGATGCTGCGCGACTACCTCGCCCTACGCTCGTGCCTTCTTCCCACCCACGAGCTCGTCTTCGTGGCCCGAGACGGCGGCCGCCTGTCGGACCGCTCGGCCCGCCGCGTCCTCGAACGCGCCACCCGCGAAGGCGGCATCGCTCAGCCCGTCCACCCGCATCAGCTGCGCCACACCTTTGCGACCCACCTCCTCGACAACGGCCTCGACCTCCGTCACATCCAGGAACTGCTGGGTCACGCGTCGATCGGGACCACACAGATCTACACCCACGTCTCGGTCGACCAGCTCCGTCAGGTGCACGCGGCCGCTCACCCCAGGCAGCGCAGCGCGCGCCGCCACTCATCTTGAAAATCGAGATTCTCTCATGAAGACAGAGCTCCACGGCACGACGATCCTCGCCGTGCGCAAGGACGGCAAGGTGGTCGTCGCCGGCGATGGCCAGGTGACGCTTGGCAACACCGTCATGAAGGGCACGGCCCGCAAGGTCCGGACCATCCCGGCCGGTGTGAACGGCAAGGTCATCATCGGCTTCGCTGGCTCCACCGCCGACGCCTTCACCCTCTTCGAGCGCTTCGAAGCCAAGCTCAAGGAATACTCCGGACAGCTTCGCCGCGCCGCCGTCGAGCTCGCCAAGGACTGGCGCACGGACCGCGCGCTGCGCCGTCTGGAAGCCATGCTCATCGTCGCCGACGCCAGCGAGACGCTGGTCATCTCCGGCATGGGTGACGTCGTCGAGCCCGACCCGGCCAACAACGGCGTCATCGCCATCGGGTCCGGCGGCAAGTTCGCCGAGGCGGCTGCCATCGCGCTCGCCCGCCACTCGACCCTCGGGGCCCGCGAGATCGCGACCGAGGCCATGCGCATCGCTGGTGACATGTGCATCTACACCAACCACAACCTCACCATCGAGGAGCTCGGCTGACCATGGAATCCGCAACACCCCGTCAGCTCGTCGCCGAGCTCGATCGCTACATCGTCGGCCAGAACGCGGCCAAACGCGCCGTCTCGATTGCGCTGCGCAACCGTTGGCGCCGCCAGCAGGTCACGGGCCCGCTCAAAGACGAGATCACACCCAAGAACATCCTCATGATCGGTCCCACCGGCTGCGGCAAGACCGAGATCGCGCGCCGCCTGGCCAAGCTCGTCAAGGCGCCGTTTGTCAAAGTCGAAGCCTCGAAGTTCACCGAGGTGGGCTACGTCGGGCGTGACGTCGAGTCCATGATCCGAGACCTCGTCGAGGTCGCCATCAAGCTCGTCGAAGCCGAGTACATGGTCAGGGTCGAGGACCGCGGGCGCGTGGCCGCCGAGGAGCGTGTGCTCGACCGCCTGTTGCCCGAGCCCACCCGCGCCGGCTACGAGGAGAAGGTCGTCGACCCGAACCGTGCGGCCACCCGCGAGAAGCTGCGTAAGCTCTTGCACGAAGGACATCTCGATGATCGAGAGATCGAGATCGAGCAGTCCGAGACCAAGGCGCCCATGTTCGACATGCTGCAGGGTGCCGGCCTCGACCAGATGGGCGTCAACATGAAGGATGCTTTCGGGCACCTCTTCCCGAAGAAGACCAAGCGCCGTCGCGTGAAGGTCCCCGAAGCACTGGAGATCATGGCGCGTGAAGAGGGCGAGCGCCTCATCGACCGGGACGCGGTGACCCAGGAAGCGCTCGAACGGGCCCAGCAGAACGGCATCATCTTCCTCGACGAGATCGACAAAGTGGTCGGTGGTCGTGAGGGGCGCGGTGGTCCTGACGTCTCGCGTGAGGGGGTCCAGCGCGACCTGCTCCCCATCGTCGAGGGCTCTACGGTCAACACCAAGTACGGCATGGTGAAGACGGACCACATCCTCTTCATTGCGGCTGGCGCCTTCCACATGACGAAGGTGAACGACCTCATCCCCGAGCTGCAGGGCCGCTTTCCCATCCGCGTCGAGCTCGAGTCGCTCACGCAGGACGACTTCGTGCGCATCCTGTCGGAGCCCGAGAACTCGCTGGTGCGCCAATATCAGGCGCTGCTCGCGACCGAGCTCGTCCACCTCGAGTTCCAGCCAGACGGCATCCGCCGCCTCGCGGCCCTGGCCTTCGAGGTCAACGAGCGCAACGAGAACATCGGCGCTCGCCGGCTCCACACCGTGATGGAGCGCCTCCTCGACCGGGTCTCGTTCGAGGGACCCGACCTCGACAACAAGGTCGTCGTCGTCAACGAGGCCTTCGTCGACGACTCGCTCCTGGGGATCATCCAGGACCGGCGGCTCGAGAACTACATCCTCTGAGGTGAAGGCCAGGACATCTCGACTATCGATTTACTCGACGTTCGAGATGTCTTGGGCGCCTCTTCAGGCGAGCTGCTGGAAGCTCCCCGGGAGGGTGGCGCCTTCGACATCGCAGCCCTGGAAGACGGCCCCGGTGATTCGCGCCCCGGTGAGGTCGGCGCCGCGCAGGTCGGCGTTGCGCACCTGGGCGTTGCGCATGTAGGCGTTCTGGAGGTTGCAACCCTTGAGGTTGGCGCCCCCGAGGAACGCGTCGTTCAGGTTGGTCCCGATGCAGGTCGCGCCCTCGAGGTTTGCGCCGCCGAGGTCGGCCGAGCTGAGGTTGAGAAAGCTCAGGTCGAGCCCCGAGAGGTCGACGCCGGACAGTCGCGGGCGGTGCTCCTCGTGGATGCCGATGAGGGCGAGGATGAGCTCTTGGCGAGTGATTTCAGCCATGTGGTCGCGTCTCCGGTGTTGGTGCTGGTGGGGCCGCTCTGGCCAGCCGGGATTGTCTAGGCATCGCCGCGCTTTGACAAGTCGTCGCCAGTCGTGTCTCGCGAGGCGACGTCAGGTGGGGTTGCCGTTGTCGTCGAGTCCGTCATCCGAGTCGTTGCCGTTGTCGTCGTCTTCCGTCGACTCGTCGTCGTCCTCATCTGCGTCTTCGTCGAACCAGCTATCTTCGTAAATGTCCTCGTCGTCCGTCGACTCGTCGTCGTCCGAGTCGTCCGTCTCGCTGCTGCAGCCGATGGGCGCGTCGTAGGGCTCTTCGATGTAGAGGGTATCGTCATCGGTCGGCTCCGCGCAGCCGACATCGCCAGGCCCCTGATCGTCCCAGCAATCGCCATACTCGCAGCGGTCGACCACGACGTGTGGACCGGCCACTTCTTCCGCCGTTGGGGTCGACTCGAGGACCAGGTCGAGCTCGGTCCGCAGGTCGTCTTCGGTTCCGACGACTCCGTCGAGCCCGCCTTCCACCAGCTCGAGTAGTCCGATGAGCCGGAAGCCCACGACCCCTTCACGAACAAATGCTGCGTCGAGCGTGACCCCGCCGCTCACGGCGAGTGCTTCGAAGCCTTGCTTGTCGTCGAGCTGCGTGGAGAGGCGAGCGATCAGCGAGGGCTCGCCGGCCGACCAGGACTTGCGGCCGCCGGAACGATCGAGATCGAGGACGAGGACAACCGTTTCCCCGCTCTTGGGGAGGCGGAAGCTCGAACGCACCAACAGACCTTGACCAAAGGTCGAAAGCCCGGTGCCAAACGTCATTCCCGCCATCACGTCGAGGGTTTCGCCGGCGTAGCTGAGAGGTTCGATCCGCAGTTCGACCCGGCCGACGCCCGAGTAGGACCCTGCCGAGAAGGCCTTGACGCGCGGCGTGCGGACGCTGGTGACCCAGGCCGTCGCCGCCGCGAGCGCCACCATCAGCCAGCGCGAGCGCGCGGTCTTCATGGTCCTGATGGCCCTGGTCGTTCTCGTGCTCATCGGGTCTTTGTGTGTCCCGTCCATCACTCACGCTCCATCTGCGGGCTGCTTGGCCAGTTCGGTCGCGGCTCGAAGGGGCCAAGACGCCGCCGCCGCGGTTTCATTCGAACTGAAACGCGAGCGCCGCGCCGGGCCCTCTATCCTTCGCGATTGACGCCCGCCCATGTCCTTGCGACAAGCGGGTCATGGTTCGAAAGGTCACCCTCCTCGCGCTCGCTCTCCAACTCGGTGGCGCCTGCGCCGGGAAGACGCCCGCCACGGAGCCCTCGGCTCAAACGGCCCCCACGGCCCAAACGATGCAAGCGACACAAGCGATGCAAGACTCCGCCCCCGACGTCGTCTCAGCCGTGCCCGACGCAGTCCCCGTCAACGTCGCGCCCGACGCCAAACCGCCGCTCGCCAAGAAGGTCCCCTATACGCGGACCCTTCATGGCGAGACCTTCGTCGATGACTACTTCTGGCTTCGCGAGAAGGACCACCCCGAGGTGCTCTCCCATCTCGCCGCCGAAGAGGCCTACGCCAACGCCGTGATGCGCCCGTTCGAGGCGCTCCAGCAGACCCTCTTTGACGAGATCGTCTCGCACATCGCCGAAGACGACGAGTCCGTACCGGCCAAGAACGGCGACCACGTCTATTGGCGTAAGCTCGAGAAGGGCAAGAACTACTCGACCTGGCTTCGCAAGGCCGTGGCTGGCGGCGACCCTGCCGTCGTCCTCGACGTCAACGCCCTGGCCGAGGGCAAGGAGTTCATGGGCATCGGCGAGTTCGAGCCCAGCGATGACGGCAAGCTCCTGCTCTATTCGACCGACGAAACCGGCTTTCGCCAATATACCTTGAGAGTCAAGAATCTCGATTCCGGAGTGGATTTTCCCGAGTCCATTCCGAAAGTCGTCTCTTCGACGTGGGCTGCCGACGGCAAGACCCTCTTCTACGTGGTCGAGGACCCGGCCAAGCGACCCTACCGGCTTTATCGCCACGCGCTTGGGACCCCGGTTGCGGATGACGTCCTCGTCTACGAGGAGGCCGACCAACGCTTCGAGCTCTACGTCAAGCGCTCGAAGTCCAAGCGCTTCGTCATCGCCCACGCCGAGTCCAAGCTAGCGAGCGAGGTCCGCCTCATCCCCGCGGACGCCCCGACAACAGAACCCGCCGTCGTCGTCCCGCGCGGCGGCGAGCACGAGTACCACGTCGAGCATCGCGGCGACGCGCTGATCATCCGCACCAACGACCAGGGCAAGAACTTCCGCCTCGTACAAGCTCCGCTGGCGTCGGCAGCCGACCGCTCCACCTGGGTCGAGCTGCGCCCGCACGACCCCGAGGTCATGCTCGAGAAACATGTCGTCTTCGAACGCTTCATCGCGCTCGAGACCCGTCAGGGCGGTCTGCCCAACCTCGAGGTCCGCCTCGACGGCGAGACCGCGTGGGATCGCATCGACCTCCCCGACCCGGTCTACGAGGTCGAGCTCGACGGCAGCGGAAATCTCGAGTTTCAAACCAATACGCTCCGGTATGTCTACCAGTCGCTGGCCACTCCGAAGACCACCTTCGAGTACGCTGTCGACCTCAAGAAGAGCGAGCGCCTGAAGGAAGACCCGGTTCCGGGCGGCTTCGATCGCTCGCGTTACCTCACCGAGCGGGTCTTTGCGACCTCGCACGACGGGGTTCGGGTCCCGGTCTCCATCGTGCGCCGTAAGGACCTGCAGGTCCCCGGACCCCATCCGCTGCACCTCATCGGCTACGGCTCGTATGGGATCTCCTATCCGCTGTCGTTCTCGCCCGCTCGTCTGACCCTGCTGGACCGCGGCGTCATCTACGCCATCGCTCACATCCGCGGCGGCGGGGACCTCGGAAAGGCCTGGCACGAAGACGGCCGCCTCGCCAAGAAGATGAACTCGTTCAAGGACTTCATCGCTTCGGCGGAGCACCTGGTCGCGTCGGGCTATACCGCGCCCACCAACCTCTCGATCGAGGGTGGAAGTGCCGGCGGTCTGCTGATGGGGGCGGTCGTCAACATGCGGCCCGACCTCTTCAAGGCCGTCATCTCGCAGGTCCCGTTCGTCGACGTCGTCAACACGATGAACGACCCGACGCTGCCGCTCACGGTCACCGAGTACGAGGAGTGGGGCAACCCCGCCATCGCCGAACAGTACGGTTGGATCCGGGCCTACTCGCCTTACGACAACCTCGAGGCGAAGGCCTACCCGACGACGCTCGTCAAGACGAGCTACAACGACAGCCAGGTGATGTACTGGGAGCCGGCCAAGTACGTCGCCCGCATGCGCGCGCTCAAGACCGACAACAACGTCTTGATGTTCAAGATAAATCTCGGTGCCGCGGGACATGGCGGCAAGAGCGGGCGCTACGATCGTTTCCGTGAGGTCGCCTACGACCAGGCCTTCCTGCTCTGGCAGCACGGCCTCGCCAAACCCTGAGGCGCTCGTGAGGGCAGGGGCGCCCGGCCAGGCGTTCTTTCCTTCGCTTCAGCCTCAGCTTCCGCCCCGTCTGCTCGCGGCTCGATAGCCGGGCGCCGCGGCAAGCGTTCTTTCCTTGGCCTTCGCTTCAGCCGCAGCGTTCGCCACGTCCGCACGCGGCTCGATAGCAGGGCGCCGCGGCAGGCGTTCTTTCCTTGGCCTTCGCTCCCGCCTTAGCGTTCGCCACGTCCGCACGCGGCTCGATAGCAGGGCGCCGGCGGCAGGCGTTCTTTCCTTGGCCTTCGCCTCAGCCGCAGCGTCCGCCCTGTCTGTTCGCGGCTCGATTGCAGCGCCGCGCCGACCTCAGGCCTGCGGTTCGACCGACAGGTCATGTCGCTCGAGCTTCGTCTCTAGAGTCTGGCCGCCGACGGTAAGGTAGATCGACCCCTCGGTCCGCGTCAGCTCGAGCTTCGTCTCGCGCCCGACGTGCTCTTCGATAGCCGCGATGAAGGCCGGGTCGAAGCGCCACACGGCGATGTCGCTCAGCTTGTGGACCACCCGACTCCGCATCTCTTTGCGCAGCAAAGCCAGGTCCGCGCTGGTGTAGATCTCCACCACCCGGGCCGCCTTGCTGGCCTTGTGGAGCCGGTCGGCCGACGGCGAGCCGATCTCGATCCAGCCGGTCAGCAACCCCGTCGGGTCGACCACCGACAGCGGCGGCTCGTCCGGGTTGTGAAGCCCCTCCTTGCTGAACGCGATGCCCTCATCCCAGCTCAAGGCATATCCCAGCACTCGCAGGAGCATGTACTTGACCGTCTCGGACGGGTGGCGCGCCACCCTCAAGTCCAACGTCTCGTAGACCCCTCGGTCGACGTCCGTCAGAGCCACATGCATTCGATGTATCGTCGGGGGCTGCGCCATACCCCCCCATTCCACGAACCCCCACCCACCGCAACGTCTCCTACCAGGGGTCGGGACATTTCATATTTCATTTTAGCGCGGCCTCTGATGCGGGTCTTGCCCCGCTTGACCTCTCGGACCCCGCCCGCGATGGTCCCCTCGTGCGCACCCTCATCGCCAGCCTCCTCCTCGTCGCCTGCTCGGACCCGGCATCGACGCCGTCGCACGACATTGCCGACACGACGCGTTCCGACACTGCCCTCGACGACACCACCGACACGCCTCGTCCCGACACCGCTCCCGGCGACACCGCCGACCCCTCACCCGACGCCGACGGCTCGCCTCTCGACTCCACTCCGGACCTCGAGGACGCACCGCCATCCGACACGACGCCATCCGACACGACGCCATCCGACACCTCGGCCCCCGACCCACTCGCCGCCTGCCGCACAGCCGACCGCCCGCTCACCTTCGCGCGCCAGCTCCCCTACGCCGAGGTCCGCATCGCCTCCAACGCCGGCCTGTTCCTCGTCGACTGGGGCACGACCGGCAGCGCCATCGACCCGCGCCACTTCACCCCTGCGGCCCCGACCCCGCTCAGCGGCACGACCAACCGATGGAATGAATTCGACTTCTTTGGCCCGTGGTCCACCGTCACCCTCTCGCCCCAGGATTTCTCCGCCTTCACGACGCCCATCGCCCAGGCGGGCATCCTCGGCACCGACTTCCTCTCGCTTGACGCCTACCTCATCGACTGGCCCGCAGCCCGCCTCTCCCGTATCGACTGCACTCCCGAACAGCTCACCGCGGCCGGCTTCATCGCCGTCTCGACCGCCGGCTACTTCACGGACGACCCGTCCACGCTGCCTTCCAACACGCCCAATATCCCAACCGTCCCTATTCGCCTCGGCAGCCCCACATCCTTCCCGGCGCAGATCGACACCGGCTTTGACGACTCGCTTCGCGGCCCCGCGGTCAACATCAACCGAGCCCTCTACGACCAGCTCCCACCCAACACCATCCAACGCATCCCGACGGCCGACCTCACGCTCACGACCTGCGTCCCTGGCGTCACCGAGCCCGTCCTCGCCCACCGCATCGCCGCCCCCCTCACCCTCGTGGCCACCGACGGCACCTCCGCTCTCGACGTCCCCGACGTCTACATCTTCCTCAAGGACACCCCACCCGCCGCGTCCTCCTGCGGTGGCATCGGCACCTGGTCCACCCCCGCCGCGCAGCTCGGCGTCGCCGTCATCGCCTCCGCCGGACGCGTCATCTTTGACCCCGCCCGCTCCATCGTCTGGCTTCCCGAGTAGAGCGGCATGGCTCCTCAACAGGGGTCGGGACATTTCATATTTCATTTTAGCCCCGCCCGGGACAACACTTTCCCGGCTTCCGCCCCCCGCCGACCTCGGGCATGATGCCCCCGCCGGACGCCACCCGGCAGGAGCCGACGTGACGCAATCCATCGACATCCCCGCCTACCTCGACTTCCTCCCGGCGCCCCTCCTCGCCGCGCTCAACGTCGACCACGAGCCCGTCCCCGGCGTCCCCGGACTGCTCGTCGCGAAACACCTCCAGCGCGACTTCCCGCACCTCGAATCACCCACCGTCCTGGCCACCGTCTGCGACATCTATCGCGACGTCCGCGACACCCTGAACACCGTCCTCGAGCGCCGCCGCCACGACCGCCTCCTCATCGACGCACACACGCTCGCGCTCGCCCCGCAGAACGCCCACCTCCCGATCGAGTCGCCCGACTACAAGACCATCATCGGCCTCACCGACGGCGACCGCACGGTCATCGGTCCGCCCTCATCACCCGCCTACCTCGGCGAGGTCTCCATCCCCGCCTTCCTCATGGGCGACCAGGTCACGCTCTTCGGCCCACCCGACAACGCCCGCCTCGCAATCAACGCGATGAACGCCATCCATCGCCGCCGCCCCGACGAGCCCGCCATCGTCGAAGAGCTCGTCGCCGAAGCCGCCGTCCCCCGCTGGGGCGCCGACTCCGAGGACTCGAAGACCCCCATCCTGCGCGACCTCCTCGAAGCCACGACCAACCTCGCCGGCTGCTTCGAAGGCACGCTGGCCTTCACCGCCCCGAGCTCGACGAAGACCTACACGCTCGCCGACACCCGCCGCTCGATCCCCATCAAACGTGTCGCCGGCCTCGCCCTCCCCGACGGCCACCACCTCCTCGATGGCTCACCACTCCCACTCCACCTGGTCGAGCTCGTCCAACACGCGCTCCTACACCACAAGAACCCGGAAGCCCTGGCCTTCTACTTCCCCAAGCTCGAGACCGAAGAAGAAGCCGCCTATCTCGCCTCGCTGTTCCGCCGCATCGAAGACCACCTCGTCACCATCGACCCGGCCTACAATCGCGGCACCATCCGTGTCCTCGTCGTCTTCGAAAACCCCCGCGCCATCTTCCGGATCCGCAACATCGCCGCCGCCCTCGCCCCGTTTTTCGTCGGCGGATCGCTCGGTTGGCACGACTTCCTCGCCTCGACCGCGCGCCTCTTCCGCCACGACCCCGGCTACCGGATCCCGGTCAAAGCCGACCCCAACATCGTCATCCACCACATCCGCGAATCTCACTCCATCCTCGTCCGCGAGCTCGCCAACTCGGGTGCCATGAAGCTCGGCGGCATGTACGGCGTGCTCTTCTCCGACGACGACCCGCGCTCGTTCGCAGTCAGCATGGTCGGCTACATCAAGGACGTCGTCACCCAGCTCAAGCGCGGCCTCGACGGCTTCTGGGTCGCCCACCCCGACTTCGTCCGCATCGGCCTCGCCATCGTGCGCGCCTTCCGCCGCTTGGAAACAGACCCCGCCGACCCCTCGCTGCGCACGCTCGTCTCCGCCCTCGTCCCCGACCCGGTCGAGCTCACGCCGCTGCTCGCCTTCATCGACGGTCCCGACGTTCCCGGCCTCGATCGCGATGACCCACGTTATCTCCGCGCCGTCCTCGCCGCCGAGCTCGGCGTGTCCGACGTCATCGCCAACGACGACCCCGCCGAGGTCCGCTACAACGTCTTCCAGGCCCTGCAGTATCTCGCCGATTGGCTCTCCGGCAACGGCTGTGTGGCCTTGCCAGCGACCCTGAAAAACGCCCGCGGCGAGCACGTCTTCGTCCGCATCATGGACGACCTCGCGACCACCGAACGCTCCCGCTGGGAGCTATGGGCCGAGGTCCACCACGGCCGCGTAACGACCGCCCTCTTCGAGCAGATCCTCGACGAGGAATACGCCTTCATCGTAGCCGGCCAGGACACCGACACCCACCGCATCCAGGTCCGCTTCGACACCGGCGACCACGCCCGTTGGTACCCAGTCGCGAAGACGCTTCTCCATCGCCTCGTGACCTCGCCCACTCCGCCCGAGTTTGCGACCGAGTACCTGCTCCCGTTCACCTTCGACCACGTCCGCGCGCACCCCGACCCGCTGACCTACGTCGACATCCTTCGACATGTGATCTGACCGCGCGCACCCGCCCGCTGGCGAGAGCCGCTGACCGCGGTCCCCTCGACAACCGCCCGCGATCCATCAGCGCCGCGCCCAAACGGTAGTCCGTTACTCGCCTAGGACTTGCGCCTAAGTCATAACTAAATGACTATGCAAAAAGCTGCGGGCCGCTCTCCCAACTGCAGGTGATTCCGACGGGCGCGTCGGGACCCTCCGGCCCCGCATGTCGTCACCCACGTCATCGAGGCCCCCATGCACGACTCGTCCGTCACGTCGTCCGCACGCCGACGCCTGCGTTCGCCCCACGCCCTAACAGGCTTATCCGCGGTTCTCGCCACCGGTTGTCTAGGCGCGAGCCCTGAGCCCAGCACCACCAACTTCGAGATCAAGGTTGCCCCACTCACCCTCCCCGGCGTGGGTGACGCTTGCTACTCCGTCACCGTCAAGAACCAGGAGTCCGCCATCGTCTGGTCGCGCACCTCGATTTGCGCCGACGACTTCGGCGACGGCATCGGCGCCATCACCTACGTCGGCCCCTGCGACGCGAGCCAACCGAACCACACCGTCGAGCTCACCCTCGACTCGCTCGCCGACGTCGACGGCGCCCCCATCACCGACTTCCAGAACCCCACGCTCAACGGCCCCATCGTCCTGCCGGCCCTGTGCCAGGCCAACGCCGACACCCTCGTCACGTTCAACCTCGTCATCCTGCGCGGCGCCAACCAGGGCTTCTTCGACATCGCCGTCGACTTCGAAGACATCTTCTGCTCGGCCAAGCTCGACTGCGCCGCAGGCGACCTCCTGTACGGCTCTTCCGCCACCGATCGCGACCCGACCGCCGTGCTCGGCTTCGCTTGCACGGGCGGCCCCAACGCCGACACCTGGCTCTACACGACCAACGTCCAGCTCGTCTGCGATGGTGTCCCCATCGCCATTCCGCTGACCGGCGCTCCGGGCAATGTCTACTCGGCCTCGAACCCCGCTCCCGCCCCGCTCTCGCAGGTCGCGACCTATCAGGGCGTCGAGCAGCTCGTCGACGACTCCAACAACCCGCTCGGCAAGGGCTACTTCAACATCGCCTTCGCCTTGCCTCCGACGACCTCCACCACCGACTGCACGCTCGCCCTCACCGCCACCGCCAGTGGCGGCCCCTTCGACGCCTGCACCACGGCCCTTGGCACGACCTATCCCGTCATCCAGATCTCCGCCCCCGACTTCATCACCGACGGCGCCTTCACCTGCGGCACCGACCCACTCAACGGCACCCCCAACGCCGGCGTCTGGACGACCTACACGCAGACCAATGCGCCCGTCCGTTTCGACATCGAGTCCCACGTGACCCCGACCGGCCTCGTCGTCTCGCCGTGCCCCGCCGGCCCCAGCGTCGGCCGCGTCACCGGCACGCTCTACTATGAAGCAGCCCGCTACACGCCGAGCGAATACCACGAAGGCGACCCGCTCTTCTGGGACGGCTTCGGCGGCGACTGCCTGCTCGCGTCCTCGCCTGGCGACTGGGGCATCTGCACCGACAACTTCGGCTTCCAGCCCCCGTCGGACATCACGCTCTGGCAGAACTCGAACCTCGAGTTCTGGCCGTCCGCCAACCTCACCATCAATGGCAGCGGTGGCTACAGCGCTTCGACCGTCGTCACCTCGGCGTCCCCGACCTACGACTTCCCGAACCTGCCTTCGGGCCAGACCTACACCGTGACCTGGACGAACCCGCCATACCAGGGCGGCATGACCACCGAAGGCTTCGGATTCAACTTCCCGGTCTGGCCTGCTGAGCCACCCATTCCCCTCTTCCCGAGCACCATCAACCCCACGGTCGCCGACTGGGACGGCTCGCCAATCTCGTGGACGGGCCTTGCGTTGACTCCCGGCGCCACGCTCGTTCGCGACTTCGGTATCGCTTATCGCGACGGCAGCTTTCCGCTCATCCAGAGCGGCGGCGTCTTGACCGGCAGCTTCCTCACCATCGGAAGTCTCTCCGTCACTTGTGATGCGGCTGGCAGCGCCCCGCCAGATCAGTTTGGCAATGTGACCTGCAACAACCCGAATGGCATCAACGTCGAAGCCACCTCTCCGAACCTCACGGCGTTTCCGAGCCCCAATTACGACTACGTCCCGCCGACCTTCTTCGTCATCGAGGTCCTCGAAGACCTCGGTGGCATTCCTGGCGGCCTCATCGAGACAGCCTTGAACGACCCGAACCAGGGCAACAGCTACTCGACCGAGCTCAACGTCGGCACCTACTGCGTCTCATGGCTCAACCCGCCACCCGGTGCAACGGACCTTCCTCCCTACGCGACCTATTCGGAAGCCAACGGCAACTGGTCCGGCGTGAGCTGGTGGCCGTCAGACCCCGCTGGACCCGCCTCCGGCGGCTCGCTCTTCACCAGCGGCTTCCAGTGGAATGGCGGCCGGGTCACCGTCTGTGGCGTCGAGATCGTCGCGGACGAGACGACCACCCGTAACTTCACCGTCGGCTACAGCGACTGATTCGCCCTCGCGAACCTTCCCGTCCCTGACCCAGGGAGCGGGAAGGCCAGCCCGGCCGACAACTCAAATGACGAAGGACCGGTCCCCACCTGGAGAGACCGGTCCTTCGATGTCCATCTAACTATCTCGACTATCCCGACGATCCCGATGATCCCGACGGGCGGTCAGCGCGAGATCGTATAGGTGTTGCCGGTCTCGACCTCGACCCGGACGACACCGACACCCTCGTGGACCATCAACAGGTTGTGGTCATACGGGTCATAGACCACGCCGCCGCGGTACTGCTTGCCGATGTCGCCAGGACCCCGCATGCAATAATACCAGGTCGAGTTGGTCGACAGGCAGCGGATATTGCCAAGCACACCGACCGTGCCGCCTTTGCCCAGGATGTCGACCGGCGAGATGATCGAGCCGCCGAACACACCGGTCATCCACAGGAGCTCGCGGTGCGGGTCCCAGAAGGTGTGCGAGTCGCCCGCGATGTCCTGGAAGGCCGTCTCGCGGTCGCCCGTTGCGACATTGATGCGGTAGTGGCGTGTGCCGAGCCCACCTGAGCCGATCCCGTCGCGCGCGTAGAGGTACGCCACGCCCTCAATCTCCATATAGAAGAGGTTGACTGGATTGAACGTGTAGTTGTTGACGCCGCCGCCGCGAGGCCCCGTGCCGTTGGGTAGGCCGTAGTCGGCGCCGCGCTCTCCGACCGGTCGCTCTGCATAGGTGTTGTTGCCGAGCGCCCCGAAACGCGTGACCCACTCGCATCGCGAGCCGTCGGCCGAGATCCGGATGACACCCTTGGGACCATTGGCCGGACCGTTCTGCTTGGCCGACAAGAAGAAGTCGCCATTGGGGGCCATGGCCAGCCGCGTGCCGGTCATCTCGTGCTGCAGGCTGTAGCGCTGCCCGTTGTAGATCGCGTCGAAGCCAACCCGGCTGCCGTTGTGGCACTGGCTCGGAGAGAGCGCCTGGCCGTGGTAGGTCGGCTGCTCGATCCACACCCGGGTGCGGTCGCCGGTCGCCATGTCGAAGCGCCAGATCTGGACCGGGTGGCCCGACTCGTAAGCGACCGCATACAGATTTCCGTCGGGACCCTTCTCGATGGCCTGAACGGCGCGCAAGGTCGGCCCCGTGCCCCGCGAACCCTGGAGCGTATAGCCCGAGAAAAGCTCGCGGTTGCCGATGGCATTGCCCTCGAAGTCGACGTCCACCGTGAGGATCGCGCCGTAATACGTGAGCTCCGGGTTGCCGTCGGTGGCGGTGCTGTCCTTCCACTGCGCGCCCACGTAGAGCTTGCGGTTCGCGTGGTCGAGCCAGGCGCCGTTGTAGCGGGTGGCGCCAAAGTCGGCGCCGCCGAAGATGCGCCAGTTCATGACGCTCGGGCCGGTACCGATGGCGTGGTCCGCGACGCTGCCCACCCGATCACACGCGAGGTGAGCGACGTTGATGGGGTCGTCCGGATCTTCGGGGAGGTTGCGCTGGACGGCGCAGCGGCAGTCGCGGTCCAGGTTGGTCGGGTTGTCGAAGTACCGGCTGCTGCCAAAGCAGTAGTTGTCCCAGTACGGGCTCGTCTCGTCGGCGATGCTCGAGATGCACTGCGCCCCTCCGGGCTCGTTGATGCAGAACGCCGAGCAGTAGTTCGCGTCGGCGCACTCATTGGCATCCACACACTTCGTGCCGACGCCCGTCGGGTTGCCGGAGATGATCTGGTTCGTGTACCCGGTCGGGCAATTGCAGAAGAAGCTACCAGGCCGGGCCTCACACGTGGCCGTCGCGACGCCGCACAGCGCTTCCACCGACTGCGATCCACACGGGTCGGTGTCGACACACGGGGTGCCCGGGCCGCCGTTCGCAAAGCCCGCGGGGCACTGGCAAGAATAGCTGCCCGCCGGCGTGTTCGAGCAGCCCGTGGCGACCGCGCCACAAATCGCCGCCGTCCCATAGGTCGTGCACTCGTTGATGTCCTGGCACGCGCCATTGCTCCCGGTCGGGGCGAAGCCGGACTGGCAGGTGTTGGCGATCTCCTCACAGGCAGTACCACGGCCGTTCGTCTTGAACCCCGGCAGGCAGTGGCACTCGAACGAGCCAACGGTATCCGAGCACCGCGTGGCCCCCGTCCCACAGAGGACCGCCAGGTCGTTCAGGTCGCATTCCTTGGTGTTCTCGCAAGCACCGTTGATGCCGGTTGGCGCATAGCCGGTCAGGCAGACATTCTCGGCCGGGCGGCACTCCTCGGCGGGGTTGTTCTGGCGATAACCACGCGCACAGTCGCAGTCGTAGCCCCCCAGATTGTTGCGGCACGACGTTCCCTCGGGTCCACACGCGACCTCGCGGCCGAGCGTCGTGCACTCATTGACGTCGACACAGCTCCCGTTCGCTCCCGTCGGTAGGTAGCCGATATCGCAGTCGTTCGGCGCGGCGACACAATGGTCGCCGGGCAACAGCTGGCGATGGCCGTTGCTACAGAAACACGTCCACGAACCCGGCGTGTTGGTGCACGAGGTGCCTTCAGCACCGCAGGCCTGGGCCAGCCCGAACAGGTTGCACTCATTGATGTCCACACACGCGCCGCCGGCCCCGGTCGGCTCGAATCCGGGCTCGCAGTTGTCCTCGTAGGCGCGGCACGGGGTGCCATCACCGTCGTTCGTGTAGCCCGCGGGACATGAACAACTGAACGAACCCGGGCGGTTGCCACAGCCCGTTGCCACAGCGCCGCAGAGGTCGGCGAGGGGCTCATCACACTCGTCGACATCCTCACACGCGCCATTCGGCCCAGTAGGCAGATAACCCGAGTCACAGTCGGTGTCCGCGAGTCGGCACTGCGTAGCGTCGCCATCGTTGACGTAGCCGTCAAGACACGCGCAGCGGTAGCTCCCCGTGGTATTGTTGCAGGTCCGAGCCCCCTCGCCGCAGATATCCGCGAGTACGGCCTCGTCACATTCGCGGACGTCTTCGCATTGCCCATTGGCATTGAGCCTCAGGCCCGGGGCAGGGCACTCGCAGCGGAAGCTGTCGCCCACCGGGACACACGTCGCGCCAGCCGCGCTGACCGCCATGTCACCGCAAAGATTGACGGCCTCCTCGCAGCGGTTGCGAGTCGGGGGCGTTTCTTCTTCGGTGAAACACCCCGCTATCGAGAGTGACACGAGTGACAATATGACCGATATTCTAAGCATGCATGGGCTCCTGGGTTTCGCCGACTTCAGCGCGATACGCGCCGGATAGCATCCTCGAGACCCCCGGACCAAGGCCGGTAGACCCGGCGTATGACGGGCGTATGAGCCTGAGGGCAGGGTATCGCCATCCCACCTCCCGGCCCGTCCGACACCCTGCGGTCACTCCGGCCGTTTCGGTCACGAGCTCGCTCCCGGTGCCGCCTGCCGCGGCGCTCCAACGTCGCGACCTTGACAATAGACGGGGCCTGCGAATAGGCTTCAGTCCTCTCTACAGACGGCCCTGCGGACCCGCCCGTAGACGACCGTTACAGCCTCCTGAATCATCCCCCGGAGCTTGCCATGGGCCCTCCCCGAACGACGATCGTGCGCCGCATGCGGGCCCCATCGTGGCGACTCGGCTCCCGAGCTGACCAGACCTGCTTTGCCGTCAGCCTCCTGCTCGGCCTGCTGTGCTTCGCCTCGCCCGCCGCGGCGCAGAACTGCCCCGCCAACAAGACATGTTTCTATGTGCCGCCGCAGATGCCGCCACCCCCGCATCCGGTGACCTGGGACCTCGTGCTCTCGGCCGGCTATGCCCCGGTGACCGGCACCTACACCTTCCCGGGTCAGGCCGCGCAAGCGTTCACGGCGTCCGTCGGCTCGCCCGTCATCATCGCGCTATCGTCCACCCAGGGCCTCGCAAGCGCCTACTCCGTGAAAGAACAACGCGGCGTCTTCGTCGTCGCCGACGGCGAAGGGCTGAGCGTCGCCACGCGTGAGATCACGGGCCCGTGGAACAACTCGGCCACCATCAAGGACCACAACACCGCCCTCGGCACCCGCTTCCGCGCGGGCGGCTACACGCTCAACTCGACCAGCGGCGGCATCACCGGCATCGACGTCATCATGCTCTACGCGCCGCTCGGCGCGACCGTCGTCGTGACCCCGCCCGCCGGAGTCGTCTGGGGCGAAGGCCTGCCCGCCGGTCCACAGACCATCGTGCTAGCAGCCCAGCAGACGTATCTCTTGCGCACCGATATGAACGGCTGCGGCTACGACCTCACGGGCGCGCTCATCACCTCGGACCAGCCCATCTCCGTCATGTCCGGCGGCCGCGGCTGGGGTACCGCCACCTGCCAGGGCACAGACCCGCTCCACGGCACCGGGTGCGGTGACGACGGCTTTGACAACCTCATCCCGACGAGCGGGCTCGGCACCGTCTACGCGGTCGACGGCTATCCAGCGATCGACGGCGACCGCGTGTCTGTCGTGGCTGACGAGAATGGCACCGATGTCTATCGTAATGGCACTCTCGTTGCGACACTCGCAGCCGGCGGCAAATACGAATTCCAGAGCACCGACCAGACCCTCACCCTCATCGAGACCTCGAAGCCTGCCTACGTCTTTCAGAACGCAGGCCTCGACCGCTGCGAGCACGGCCTTGGCATCATCCCGCCGCTGTCCTTCTCGGTCTCGTCCGCCGTCAGCCACACCTCGTTCAACGTCTTCGGCAACGGACAGGTCAGCGTCTTCATCCCGACCGCCAACGCCTCCAGCGTCAAGCTCGACGGCGTCACTCCCTCTGGCATCGTCAGCCAAACCGTCCCGGGTCGCTCCGATGTGACACGAATTCGCTTCGCGGTGTCGAGCGGCAACCACACCTTGAGTGCCAACGGCGACTACCAGCTCGGGCTCGTCTCGGCGTCCACGGCCGCAGGTGGCACTGGCCTCTTTGCCTACTACAATCGTTTTCGTGTACCGGGCTGCGGCGACGGAACGCTGGCCGATGGCGAAGGCTGCGACGACAACAACGTCGTCGATGGCGACGGGTGCAGCGGCGCTTGCCGCATCGAGCTCGGCCACCCCTGCGAGAGCGACGGCGCGTGTGTGGCCAATGGCCGCTGCGACCCCGACACCGACCTGTGTGTCGCTCGCTGCAACACCAACGCGGACTGCGACGACTCGAACCAGTGCACGACCGACGCATGCAACATGGCGGCAGGTACCTGCGTCTCGACGCCGACGGCCGACGGCACACCGTGCGACGACGGACTCTTCTGCTCGAACGGCACTACCTGCTCCGACGGCGAGTGCAACGGCGGAACCTCCATCAGCTGCGCCGAGCCCGACTGGGCCACCTGCGACGAGGGCTTCTGCGACGAGGCCTTCAACATGTGCAGCATACGCGAACGCGTCTGCTCGCTCGGTCGTGTCTATTTCTACGGCGTCGTCCGCACCGGACCCGACACGCTCGGCAGCATCCGCTGCTGGCGCGAAGGCGGGGTCGTGAGCTGCGACATGCAAGACGGCGAGCTGGTCGTGGGGGCCCCGGTATGCGAGTGAAAACCATCCTTTTGGGGTGCCTGGCTCCAGCGTTCGCGGGGTTCGCAGGACTTGCCGCATGCGCCGAGCGTGCAACGATCGGTGACGCGGCGGCACCGGGCCTTGCCATCAAGGTCGCTCCACTCTCACTCGACGGCGTCACCGACGCGGTCTGGACGGTCACCGTCACGACCGACGGCGGCGCTGGCACCGTGTGGTCAAAGCAGGTCCGCTCCTCGACCTTCGGCGACGGCCGCGGCTCGGTCAGCTACGTCGGCCCGTGCGACGCATCAGCTGGCACCAACCGCGTGACGCTGGTGCTCGACGCCCTCGAGGTCGACGGCGTCGCCATCACCGACTACGTCAACCCGACCCCCGTGTGGCGCGACGCGGCCTGCTCACCCAACGCCGACACACCCGTCACCTTCGACCTCACCATCGCGCGCCAAGCCAACCAGGGCTTCTTCGACGTCGCCGTGAACTTCGAGGACGTCTTCTGCTCGGCCAAGCTCGACTGCAAACGCGACGGCCAACCGCTGAACCTCCTCTTCAACGGTGACGAACGCGACACGACCATCGTCGCCGCCTTCGCCTGCACCTCGGGCGCAAACGAGCCGACCTTCCTGCACATGGACGCACTCGTCCTCACCTGCACCGACAGCGTCAGCGGTACAACGACCCAGATGGCCCACATCCCGAGCCGCGGCCCCGGCAACCAGGGGCCCCTTGCACCCTACCTCTTCGAAAGTGCCAGCTATCGTGTGCGCGAGAGCCTCGCCCCCTACGAGAAGTGTTCGTGGAACCATGCACTTGGCCTCGACCTGTCCGCGATCCCGGCGACCACCGACTGCACGCTCACCGGCCGCGCGACCGCGAGCTCGGCGGCCTGGCCAGCCGGCCTCTCACCCGACGGGGTCGTACACCCGTACCTGACGTGGGACGTGCAAGTCGTCGACAACGGTGCCTTGAGCTGCGACCAACACCCGCTCAACGTCGAAGGCAGCGGCGTCGCGACCGACTACGTGCGCGGCGCCCCCGAACGCTTTGCCTACACACTCGCCTGCACCCCCGAGCTGAACGCAAGCATCAATGGCGACGTCTGCGGCGGCACCATCGCCGGCTTCTCCGACCAGGTGGTCTTCGCCGAGACCAATCAGGGCGTCGTCGTCAGCGTCGGCGGCTCCGTGTCGCAGCCCCTGCCACTGCCCGACGGCGTGACCCTCGAGGGGTGCTGCCTCGACCCCTGCTGCACCGCCGGCACGAACAGTCTGTAGGGCTAGCGTGGCCATGGGTTTCGCCCCCCTGAAGGAAGGACTGACCACCGCGCCCGACTGCTTGCGACGAAACCCGGCGCGCTCTATCTTGAATCGCCTCTCCCCGGAGCGTCCAGATGCAGACCCGGTCCGACCTGCCACACTACCTTCGTTTCGCCCGCTCGCTCGCACTCGTAGGCGCGCTGGGCCTCACCGCATGTGGTGACGACACCACAAAAAAAGGCGACACGACGGCGGACACGACCGTCTCCGACACGAGCGCGCCACCTCCTGACGTCGCCGACGTCGCCGAGCCAGACGCCATCGCCGACACCGCCGACACCGCCGTCGACTGCGAGGCGTGCGACTGCCTCGCGACCGACGCCTCGACCTCGTGTCAAGAGGTCTGCTGCTTCGCTGTCGGGCCGCTCTACCCGCCGGACCTCCCTGCGGCCTGAAACCGTGCGCTCCGCCTCGGCCTTCTCGAATACACTCCTCACCGACGAGTTTCGCCGCCTCGATCGCGACCTCTCTCGGGTCACCCCGCCCGAACCTGCCTGGGACCTCTCGATTTTCGAGACAAATCCCGCGCTGCTTTCGCGCCTCCGCCTCACCTGGAGCCAACGCCTCCAGGTCGAACACCGCTCCTCGATGGTCTTCGCCCAGCTCGCCCACCAGCTCGTCGAGGCCTCCGCCTACCTCGATGAGCAGTCGGTCATGTTGCGTATGGCGCAAGACGAGCTCCGCCACACCGCCACCTGCGCGCGTGTGCTTGCGGCCTTCGGCGAGCCGTCGCCGCCTCCACTCCCGACCGAGCAGCTCGCCCGCCACGCCGGGGTCTCCCCCGAAGAGCGCGCCCTTCGCAACGTCATCTTCACGACCTGCCTCTCCGAGATGGTCGCCTGCTCACGTTTTGTCGCGACCCTCGATCACACGACCGACCCGACGATGCGCGACGTCCTGCGCTCGTTGCTCGCCGACGAGGTCCTGCATGGACGCTTCGGCTTTCACTACCTCGAAGCGCGCCGCGACCTCCTCACATCAGACGAGCCCCTGCGCCGCTCGCTCGAACGTTTCCTGGTGCACGCCTTCGCCGTCCTCGAACGTGAGCTGGCTCCGGCCCCGCCCCATCGCCCATCGACCTCGCTCGAGCTGGCCTTCGGGCTCGAAGACCCGGCCATCGTTCGCGACGTCTTCTACGGGACCCTCACCCACGCAGTCGTCCCCGGCCTGAGCCAACTCGGCCTCGACGCCGAGCGTGCCTGGCACGACCGGCGCCTGCTCACCTAACGCCGCTGAGACCTCTCACCTGACCTCGGACTGGCACCGATTCCTCAGGTCCGAGTCCTTGATCGAGCTGCACGAGCTCTTCTGCTTCTTCACCACCGCATAGCAGTAGTTGCGGGTGTCGCTATCGCCGATGGAGCTGCACGAGCTCGACTGGCCCTTGGTCCTCGCGTAGCAGAAGTTACGTTCGTCACTGTCGCGAATGGAGCTGCACGAGCTGCTCGAGTCCCCGGTCTCGCCGTAGCAACGATTCCTCAGGTCCGAATCCCTGATCGAGCTGCACGAGCTCGACTGCTTCTTGACGACCGCATAGCAGTAGTTGCGTGTGTCGCTGTCGCGAATGGAGCTGCACGAGCTCGACTGGCCTTTCTCATGCGCATAGCAGAGGTTACGCGCGTCCGCGTCCTTGATGGAGCTGCAGCTTGCGTGGGCTTCACCGGCTCCGACAACCATCGCCATCGCCATCACCGCAAACACCGAAAACCACCGCGTCGAAGTCGCCATCATCGTCTCCTGCTGGTCGGGCTCGTTGAGTCATCGCACGCTCTGCCCTTTGACCGGCCACAATAGACCATGACGACCCGCCGCCGCGACCAAAGATTCACATCTTCACAGCTCGGCGCCAGGGCCCGACGCGCTCACTCCGAACACGTCACCTTGCCGTAGGCCGCCTCACACACGCCGCCGGGCGCCGAGGCACAGCCGATCTCACCATAGGCCGCCGTACACGCATAGCCACAGCCGATCTTCCCATACGCCGTCTCACACGACGCCTTGGGTCCACGTTCCCGAAACGCCCGCCGCACCCGGGACGGCGGATCCCAACACACGATCTTACCGTACGCAGTCGCGCAAACCCCCATCGCCGATTGTGCGCACTTCACCTCTCCATACGCCGCCACGCAGTCGAAGCCACAGGCCGTCTGGCCATAAGCTGACTCGCACTTCGCCCCGTCCGGCAGACGGTCACGTCGCCCATGCATGCGGTCTGGCCCGCGCTGCGGCCCGTCGTCCTCAGGGTCCCAACACGTGATCTCCCCATAGGCCGCCTGACACCTGCCCTCAGGCGTCTTTGCGCACCGCACCTCGCCGTAGGCCGCCACACAGCCATACCCGCATTCCGTCTTTCCATACGCCGACTTGCACTCGGCTGGCGGGCGCGGCACGGGCTGACCGAGCTCGAGGAGACCCAACGAAAACAGCACCATCAGCGCACCCATCGACGACCTCCCGATTCACGACGCCGCAGGCGCCTCACGACCATTTCAGGTCCGCGCGTTCAGCGCTTCACGATCACGAGCTCGATCGGCTTGGACACGACCTCAAACGGAGCCACGCCCACCATCACTTTCGGTGGCGTCGACGCGGGGATGTGCCCCTTCGTCGCCCCGCCGCGGAACACGTAGCGCACAGTGACCCGATAGGTCCCAGCCTTGAGGCCGAAAGCCTGCGCCGGGTCCGGCAGCCAATCCTTCAATGGGATCGACTCGCCCGCCGCAAGCGCCACCGCGTCCTTCTCCCAGTTCGGGTCGTAGAGCCCACAGCGCCCGAGCATCGGCTCGCCCAGTCGCTTCCATCCCACACCGTCTGGCCCCGTGGTCTTCTGTTCCACCTCGAAACGAACCCACGGCTCACGCCAACCGACCTCGGACCCATCGCCCGGCTTCACGACCCACACGGGTGGAGCTTTCCCCGACTCCCGCGTCTGGTTGTGCACGAGTCGCATCACCAGGTCGAGCCGCTCGCCTTCGACGATGGGGCTCCTGGGCGTCACCACCTCGAGCGCCAATGCGTCCGTCGGGTTTGGTGTACCGAACGTCGAGAACATCGAAAGGGTGAGCAGCAGAGCGAACATCGGCGCCTCTACGCACGAGCCGCGAAAAGGATTCAACGCCGCTCGACTTCGCCTTCAGCCCTCGCTCCCAACCTCAGCCGTCGCTCTCACCCCGACTCGCCACCGGCACATCCAAGAGCCGTCGTGAGCTCGGCGGCGCGCCCTTGTCGCCCACCCTGATCTCGAACCACTCGAGGTGCATCTCCGCGTGGTCGCTCAGCTCGAGGCTGGCATCATACAGCGCCTCGACCCGCGCCAGCTCGCGCTCCCAGTCGTGGATCAACGCCTCGGTGATGCGCGGATTCGCGCGCACCTCGACGGCCTTGCCCGGCTCGCCCCGAAGCTGCTGATGCAGCGCAAACAGGATCGAGTCGCAGATCACCTGGTGGCTTCGCAGGTAGCCTTTGCCCTCGCAGTAGAAACACGGCTCGGTCAACGCGTGCACGATCGAGTTGCGCACCCGTTTGCGAGTCATCTCGACGAGTCCCAGCGGACTCACGGGCAGGACCTTCGTCTGCGCCCGGTCCTTGGCCAGCTCACCCACAAGCGAGTTCACGACCCGCTCCTGGTTGATGACCGACTGCATGTCGATGAAGTCGATGACGATGAGGCCACCGATGTCTCGTAGCCGAAGCTGATAGGCGATCTCTTTGACGGCCTCGAGGTTGATGGCGACGATCGTGTCCTCGAAGTTCGTCTTGCCGACGTAGCGACCCGTATTGACGTCGATCGCGGTCAGCGCCTCGGTCCGGTCGATGAGGATATAACCACCCGATTTCAGCCACACTTTTCGTCGCGACGCGCGGGTGATCTCCCACTCCACGCCGTAGCGCTCGAACATCGGCTCGGGCGAGTCCCACTTCTGGATATTGCCCTCGTAGCCCGGCATGAACCGCCGCACGAAGTCGTCGATGCGCTCGAGCTCGGCGTCGTCATCGACCACCACCCGATCGTCGTCGCCCACGATCAAGTCGCGCACCGAACGCAGCGTCAGGTCGAGGTCCTCGTGCACACAGGTCGGTGGCCGCGCGTCCTGCCCACGCTGCTTCATCGCCGCCCACAACGTCGTCAGGAACTTCACGTCGTCGGCCAGCGCCGCCTCGTCGAGCCCCTCGCTCGCCGTCCGCACGATGAGCCCACCGACCTCGGGCTTCACCTTCTGCGCCATCGCCTTGAGGCGTGTCCGCTCGTCCGGGTCCTGGATGCGCCGACTCACGCCGACGTGCTCGACCGTCGGCATGTAGACGAGGTGTCGCCCCGGCAACGAGATGTGGGTCGTCAGCCGCGCGCCCTTGTTCCCCATCGGCATCTTGGCGACCTGCACGACGATCGGCTGCCCATTCGTCAGCAGCGTGTCGATCGGCGGATAGCGGTCGCCGCGCCCCTGGGTCTCGCGCTCCTCGCGCTCATCATCCTCGTCATCGTCTGTGTCCGGCCGCGCGACGTCGCCCACGAACAGGAACCCCGTCCGCTGCAAACCCACCTCGACGAACGCCGCCTGCATGCCTGGCAGGACCCGCACGACGCGCCCTTTGTACACGTTGCCAACGAGGCTCTGGTCTTTCAGTCTTTCGAAGAAGAGCTCGGTCGTGACACCGTTCTCGATGAGGGCGACGCGCCGCTGCTCGGGTCGCCGATTGATGAGGAGGAGTCGCGCCATGTCAGCGATATCTCACGTTGATCTGCCCGTTTCCGAGCACGATCGCGTCGGTGTTCTTGTCTTCGAGCGTCAGGCTGAAGGTGCCTTCGACACGCCCGCCGACACCATCGTTGCGCGTCACGTTGATGGTGTACGCGGTCGAGCGGTGGGTCGTTCCCTCGGGGCAGTCTTCGAAATCGCCGACGACCCCGCTGCCCTTGTAGCACGCGATGAGCCGCACCGGGTTGAAGACCTCGGACGAGTACGAGCCCGACACGGTGGCGTTGCTCGGCTGCAAGTAGATCTCGAGGAAGCTCGTCGAACGCGACGCACGAATCGTGAGCTTTCTCGGGCCCGCGTCGAAGTCCGCATACGAGTTCTGGTCGAAAGCGATCGCCACCCCATCGAGGGTGAAGATGAGCTGGCTCGTCGGCTCGGTCGTATCGGTCACGTCGCTCGTGTCGCTCACGGTGTCGGTCGGCGTCGAGTCGCCACAGACCAGCGCCTGGCATTGCCCCTGGCGACACACCTCATCGTCCGCGCAGACCGTCTCCGTCTCGCTCGCGCCGCGGCTGTCACACGTCTTGGCGACATCCCCGTCGCAGCGCGTCGCCCACGGCGTGCACCTCGCCGGCAGGCAGCGAGCGGTCGTGCCAGATGCCTCGTCGATCGAACATACCTCGGACGCGGGGCAGGTCGACTGGGTCCACGACCCCGAAACACACCGCAGAAACCCATTGGTCGTGCAGCGATCCGGGTCGGTCGTGCACGCCGTCGGAGCGCACGTCCCGTCGCGGCAGGTCTCGTCCGTCCCACACGAAAATGTCTCGAACTTCGAGCCATCGTCGGCGCACTTGCGGACCGAGGTCGGCGTCGCACACGTGGCCTGACCGATCGTCGTGCACTGCTTGGGCACACACGCGCCGGCCTCACACCGCGCCTGGGCGCTGCACATCGCGTACGTGTACGCCTTGCCATCCGGCGCGCAGGTCCTGACCTCCTGGCCGACGCACACCGCGGCCTCGCCCGGCACACATAGCTCGTCGATACACTTGACGCCGCCCTCGTCCCCGCCACAACCGCCCGGGACCACGAGCGCCACCCAGGGAAAGAACGCCACCATCAGACATCTCGTCGCGCTCATTCGCCGCTCCTCTCGTCGTCACTAGGAAACCCCTCGCTCGCTTCGCTCGCCTCCCCTTCGACCGCCCTGGCGGTCGAGGGGACCATCATCTGCCTTTGGCCATGGTCTCCGCCCTTCGTGGTGCGGGAAACGCATGGCCGCGTCAGAAGGGTGCACACCCCAGGCTGGGACCCCGATCACCAATCATAATGGTGAGGGGCGAATCGTCTGCTCGCCAAGGCATGACACCGGACGCCTCGGGGCGCGATAGTGTAGCACCTGCAAGGGCAACCCGCAATTGCTTCGGCAAAGTTCGTGCCAATCGTCTCAGAAGCCCTTGTTGAGCGCATTCTGTGGTGCTAGATTGGCGTCGCGATGGAGCTAAAACAGTACCTCAAGATGAGTCAGCAGCTGGTGATGACACCCCAGTTGCAGCAGGCCATCAAGCTGCTCCAGCTCTCGCGTATGGAGCTCGAAGAGCAGGTCCAACAAGAGCTCCTCGAGAACCCTATCCTCGAGATGGAGCACGAGGCCGAGTCACCCGACCAGGTCCGCGAGAATATCGATCGCGGCCCCGACGAGGAGGCCGCCCACGACCGTCTCGAGACTGCGCCCACGCGTGAGAAGTCCGACGACTTCGACTTCGAGCGCTTCGCAGACGACTACGCCGAATACAGCTCGAACCCGGGCGGCAACGAGATCCGTCTCAACGACGACGACCTGCCCACGATCGAGCAGACGCTCGCCGAGAAGGCGACGCTGGCCGACCACCTCGAGTGGCAGCTCAACCTCACGCCGCTGCTCGAGGAAGAGCGCCGCATCGCAGTCGCGATCATCGGCAACCTGACGAGTGATGGGTACTTCCCGACCGACGTCATGGAGCAGATCTCCGAGCAGGAGGCCTGCGACCTGGCCGACGTCGAGATGGTCCTGGTCGAGGTCGTCCAGCAGCTGGACCCGATTGGTGTCGGCGCGCGCGACCTGCGCGAGTGCCTGCTGCTGCAGGCCAAGCACTACTTCCCGAAGGACGACCTCGTCCATCAGCTCATCGACAAGCACCTCGAGCACCTCGAAAAGAAGAACGTCGCCCCGATCCTGAAAGACCTCGACTGCGACATCGAAGACCTCCAGGGCGCGATGGTCCTGGTGCGCGAGCTCGAGCCCAAGCCCGGCCGCAACTTCGCCGGCAGCGGCGACGAGGCGCAGTACGTCACGCCCGACGTCTACATCGTCAAGCTCGGCGAGGAGTACGTCGTCCAGCTGAACGAGGATGGCCTGCCCAAGCTCAAGATCTCGAGCTTCTATCAGAATCAGATGAAGGCTCAGGGCAAGAAGGGCGATAAGCGGGACAAGGAGTTCATCCAGGACAAGTTCAAGTCCGCGGTGTGGCTCATCCGTTCGATCCACCAGCGCCAGCAGACCATCCGCAAGGTGACCGAGTCGATCGTGCGCTTCCAGCGCGAGTTCCTCGACCTCGGCATCGACCACTTGCGGCCACTCATCCTGCGCGACGTCGCCGACGACATCGGCATGCACGAGTCGACCATCAGCCGCGTCACGACCAACAAGTACGTCCACACGCCCCAAGGGCTCTTCGAGCTCAAGTACTTCTTCAACAGCCGCATCCAGTCCTCGCAGGGCGGCGATCTCGCGAGCGAGAGCGTGAAGCAGAAGATCAAGAAGTACATCTCCGAGGAGGACAACAAGAAGCCGCTCTCCGACCAGAAGCTCTGTGAGCTGCTCGAGGGGGAGGGCATGACGATCGCGCGCCGCACGGTCGCCAAGTACCGTGAGATGATGCACATCCCGCCTTCGTCCGAACGAAAGAAAGTCTTCTGAACCCGACGAAGGTTCCTACCGTTTCAAACATCTACCTGGGGTCGGCGATTCACCTCCAACCCCACGAAGAGGAGGCCCTGTGAAAGTCACCTTTACCTTCCGGCACATGGATGCCAGCGACCGCGCGAAGGCCCACACGACCGACAAGCTCGAGCGGCTCGCACGCTTCGAGGATCGCGAGATGGCGATCGACGTCATCTTCTCGACCGAGAAGCACGAGGTCTCGGCCGAGTTCAAAGTGAACGGCGACCACGGCACCTTCATGGTGTCCGAGACGCGTAATGACCTGTTCGAGGCCATCGACGTCGCGATCGACAAGCTCGACCAGGTGCTCTCGCGTGACAAGGCCAAGCGCAAGCACCACAAGGGTAATCAGGGCATCACTCCGCAAGACCTCACCTGAGGTCCTCCGTGGTGGGGGTTCCAGGGGGTGAGTCCTCCGTCGAGGCGCATGCCCAGGACGCCTCCACCACCGCTGCTGGCGACCAGCCCGCAGCCAACCGTAGCCCGCGCTCAGGGGTGTTCGTCGTCGTCTTGTCCGGGCTCTCGGGCTCAGGAAAGACGACGGCGCTGCATGCCCTCGAAGACGCGGGCTTTTTTTGTATCGACAACCTGCCGACGGCCCTCATCCGACCCTTCCTGAGGCTGTCCGACGACAACCCGGGAGTCATGCGGGTCGCCCTGTCGATCGACGTGCGCGAGCGGCTCTTCGAGTCGGACGACAAGGCGCTCGTAGCGGAGCTCGACGAGCTCGAACGTCAGAAGCGCCTCTCGGTCCTCTACCTCGAGACGGACGACGAAGCGCTCATCAACCGCTTCAAGACGACACGCCGCCCACACCCGCTCATTACGCGTGGCATCTCAGCGACGCTGGCTGACGCCTTCGCCTTCGAGCGCCGCCTGCTCGAGCCCTTCCGCGAGCGCGCTTCGCTCGTCGTCGACACCACCGACATCACGGTGCACGACCTGCGAAAACGTATCACCGCAGCCTATGGCGAGTCCGCGACAGCGACCCTCAAGCTCGGCATCATCTCGTTTGGTTTTCGCAACGGGCTCCCACCCGAGGCCGACTTCGTCTTCGACGTCCGTTTCCTCGACAACCCCTTCTTTCGCGTCGAGCTCCGCGACAAGACCGGGCTCGACCCCGAGGTCTCCGACTTCGTCCTGTCACAGCCAGCCGCGATGGGTATGCTCGCCCACATCACGGCGCTGTTGGACGACGTCATCCCGCTCGTCGAGGTCGAGGGCCGCGCCACGCTCACCGTCGCCATCGGCTGCACCGGTGGGCATCACCGCTCGGTGGCCCTGGCCGTCGCGCTCCGAGACGCCCTCGCCAGCTCGCGGCGGCATGCCTCGGTCCAACACCGCGACATCCCCCGTGGGACGACACACCCCACCTGAAATCTCGACCTTCGACTATCTCGGAAATCGAATGAACGGCTCACATCCCCTGCCGCATGTCTTTCGACGTCTCGCCATCTATTGCGGCTCGTCGTCATCCGTCGACCCCGTCTATCTCGACGCCGCCCGCGCGGTCGGTATGGCGCTCGCTCATCGGGGAATCGGCGTCGTCTACGGCGGCGGCCGCGTCGGCCTCATGGGGCAGGTCGCCGACGGTGCGCTCGAAGCGGGCGGCGAGGTCATAGGCGTCATCACCGAGAAGCTCGTCTCGTTCGAGGTGGGCCACACCGGGCTCACCGAGCGCCACGTCGTCCCGACGATGCACGCGCGAAAGGCCATGATGGCCGACCTGTCGGATGGGTTCATCGCGCTCCCGGGCGGGCTTGGCACCTTCGAAGAGCTCTTCGAGGCCGCGACCTGGACCCAGCTCAACGATCACCTGAAGCCAGTCGGTATCTTGAACATCAAGGGATACTGGGACCACCTCATCGCGTTCATGGCCCATGCCCGCGACGAGCGCTTCATCAGACAGCAACACGCTGGAATCATCCAGGCCGATGCCGACCTCGATATCTTGATCTCCAAGATGGAGCAGTGCGAGCTGCCGATCATCGGCACCTGGAAGCCCTGACACGAAGATGCGTCAGCGCTTCATGCGGCGCTCTGCGAGGCGCCACGAGGCGAGCTCTTTGTAGTGTCCCGACTCGGCCTTGCACCCTGCGTGCTGATACTTGGGCCCGTTGGCGGTGAGCGCCTCGGCGACGCGCCAGTCGAGCTTGCCACAGCGCCCTTCCAGCGTCTGATGTCGGTCGGCGACGCGTGACCAGTAGCAACGCGCGGCGAGATAGAGGTCGTCGGCGGCGCCAGCATCGAGGCCGCACCAGTTCCAGAGCCAGCCATGCCCCTGGAACGGCCCGAGCGCCATCGCGTAGCCCCGCTCGTCATGGTCGCCGCGAATCGGGCCGCCGCTGGCTGCCTCGCTGCGCATGCCGCCCTCGATGCACCAGATCGCGCCGAGCACTCCGCGCATGTCGTCGGGCACTCCGAGCTGTTCCTCGAGCCGGTAGAGAGCCAGCACGCGCCACGGGTCGGCGACGCGGTGGACCGAACGTGCGCAGCGCTCGATCTGTATCGACACTTCGTTGCGCTCACGCTCGGTGATGGGCGCTTCGAGGAGCGAGCCCTCCTCGTTTGGCCAGGGGCCGGTCGGCTGTTTGCACATGGGGGCAGGCGGTGGTGTCCGGTCGGCGTTCTTCTCGGGCGCCGCCGCGATTGTTCGGTCGATGGCGTCGACCACCATCTTGGGTATGTCGAGGACCTTCTTCTTTCGCACGAGGTTCTCGGCGTCGATCATGGGAGGGCTCTCGGCGCGGCTTTCCTGGCTGGCGAGAGGCCACATGGCCGTGAGCACGAGGATGGTCACAAGTCCGGCGAGCCCCGAAGGGCTACGTGGGAATCGGGGCTCCCTTGTGGTTTGGTGCATGAGTGCTCCTTGGGTTGTGGATGTATCCGCATGACTGAACCCTCGAACTTGATCGACAGGAGGGCTGGGCTGGCGGAAGCGCGGACCCTTGCCGAAGCGCGACGACAAGGTCAAGGTTGAGTGTGCCGCGAGGGATTAATTGTCACCCGCGCGACGGGCCACGAACTGGCTCAGAAGTCCGCTTCGGCCGCCTCTTCTGGTGACGCCGACCCTCTCCGTGCGTTATGGAAAGTCCATGAACGACCTCGCCCCGGCTCGTGATCTCCTCGCCTACATCGACGCCTCACCCACTCCCTGGCACTGCGCCGCGCACTCCGCATCGCGCCTCGCTGCCGCGGGTTTCCGGTCGCTCTCGGAAGACCTGCCCTTCGATCTCGCGCCGGGTGAAGCCTGCTACCTCGTTCGCGACGGCGCCATCTTCGCATTCCGGCTCGGGACCGCACCTCCAACGGAGAGCGGCTTTCGCCTCGTCGGCGCTCACACCGACTCACCAAACCTGCGCCTCAAGCCCAACGCCGAGACCTCGAAGGCCGGCTATCGCTCGCTCGGCGTCGAGGTCTATGGCGGCGCCCTCAACTACTCGTGGCTCGACCGCGACCTCGGGCTCGCGGGCCGTGTCTTCGTGCGGCAGCCGGGCTCGCCCATCCCGAGCACTCACCTCGTCGACGTGCGTAAGCCGCTCTGCCGTATCCCGTCGCTTGCCATCCACCTCAATCGTGAGGTCAACACCGATGGGCTCAAGCTCAACACGCAGCAGCACCTCGCGCCGATGTTCGGCATGGCCTCGGACGTCAAAGACGAGGCATCGGCTCTCAAGGGCCTGCTCGCGGCCGAGCTCGCGGTCTCGGCGGACCAGATCCTGAGCTGGGATCTGGCACTCGTCGACGTGGTCGCACCCTCGCTCGGCGGTCTCTCCGATGCGTTTGTCTTTGCACCTCGTCTCGATAATCAAGCGAGTTGTCACGCCGCTCTCGAGGCTCTGCTCGCGGCCCCACCTTCGGCCAGCACGCAGCTCATCTGCCTCTACGACCACGAGGAGGTCGGAAGCCTCACGACCGCGGGTGCCGACGGGCCGCTCGTGGAGCTCCTGCTCCGCCGTATCGTCACGGCTGCGGCCTATGGCGAGAAGTCGTCCGAATCCGAAGCTTTCCACCGCGCCATGGCGAAGAGCTGGCACGTCTCCGCCGACATGGCGCACGCCGTCCATCCCAACTACGACGACCGACACGAGCCGATGCACAAGCCCGTTCTCAACGGCGGGCCGGTCATCAAGTCGAACTCGAACCAGCGCTACGCGACCACCGGCGAAGGGGCGGCTCTGTTCGAAGCGCTAGGCGCAGATGCGGGGGTGCCGATCCAGAAGTTCGTCACGCGCACCGACCTCGCATGCGGCACGACCATCGGCCCCATCGCGGCGGCCAAGCTGGGCGTGCGCACGGTCGACGTCGGCAACCCGATGTTGTCGATGCACTCCGCGCGTGAGCAGTGCGGCTCACACGACGTCGGCCGCATGATCGCTGTGATGACCCGCTTCCTAGGGGTTTGACGAACGGCGCCGCGCGAGCACCAGCAAGCCGAGCGCGAGCCCCGCACCCCCCAGGGGTCCACCGCCGCAACCCTCGTCGCGTTTGGGCGCGTTGGGCTCCGACTCGACCACCTCGGCGCCATCGTCGCCGTCGCCGACCTCGACCTCATCGGCCTCTTCGACCACCTCGGGCCCGGGCTCCGGCTCGGGCTGAGGCGGCGGCTCGGTCATGCCACAAACAGCCGGGTCTTCCACCGTGGGCCAGGGCGAAGACTCGAGGCAGTGGTTGAAGTCGCAGCTCCAGACCACCTCGTCCGCGCAGTCCGGGTCGCGGCTGCCACAGCCGCAATCGCAGCCGTCGCCGCTTCCATAGAAGACGACCGAGCACACCCACGCGCTCGGCAGCGGCTCGCAGGCCTCGCCCTCCGTGCGGCACACCCAGCCAGCCTCACGGCTACACTTGTCCGAGCATCCATCGCCCGTGACCGCGTCACCATCATCGCACTGCTCGAAACCTTCGACCTTACCGTCCCCGCACTCGGGTCTCACGCAGGGTTGAGCCGGGGCCTCGCAGAACCATCCATCTTCCAGCCGGCAGGTCGCGTCGCACCCGTCGCCACCCACGTCGTTGCCGTCGTCACACGTCTCTTCCGTGAGGATCACTCCGCCGTCGGGCGGTGGCGGCACAGGCTCGCCCGGCTTGGCGTCGACGGGAAACGGGCCCCCGCCACCGGTCTGCACGTCGATGACACCGTCGCCGCAGACGATTCGTCGGCAGCCATTGAGGTCACATACGAACCCCTGCTCGGGCTGACAGTTGGCGTCGCACCCGTCGCCATCGCGCTCGTTCGCGTCGTCACATCCTTCGAAGAGGGTCCCGGCGTCGTCGCTCATCTGGACCCCGTCGCCGCAGACGACCTGGGTGCATGGGCCCGCGGTCCAAGCACAGGACCAGCCCGGCTCGCTCGTGCAAGCCCCGTTGCACCCGTCGCCATCATCGCGGTTGCCGTCGTCGCACTGCTCACCATTGGCGATGACGAGGTCGCCACAGACGACCTGCTGGCACCCGGACCAGTCTTCGCACTGCCAGCCTGGCTCGATCTGGCAGTTGATGTCGCACCCGTCGCCGCCGTCGGTGTTGCTGTCGTCGCACTGCTCGCCGCCGCCAAAGTCGCCACGCGACACGACGCCGTCGCCGCAGATCACCTGGCGGCACCCTTCCCAGTTGCAGGCCCAGCCGGGCTCCGTCTGGCACAGCTCGCTGCAGCCGTCGCCCGACGTCGCGTTGCCGTCTTCGCAGGTCTCACCGGTCTGCGTGTCCCAGTCGAACTCGATCTCGAAGTTGCCGCACGTCGTCGGCATGCACCCGACGAACAGCCGGCAGACGAAGCCCGCCTCGGGTTGGCACGCGTTGCAGCCGTCGCCATCGTCCTCGTTGCCGTCGTCGCAGCGCTCGCCGAGCTCCGGGTCGGCGACCCCGTCGCCGCATCGCGGTACGGTGCAACCCGCGCCAAGTCCGCTGCACCGATAGCCCTCGGCGACCAACAGGCAGGAGTCGTCGCAGCCGAGGCCGTCGCCGTCATCGCAGGTCTCGACGCCCTTCAGGACGAACCCGTCGCCGCAGGTATTGGGCGCGCAGATCCCAGCGGAATGCGCCAGCGGGACGGTACCCGCGGCACAGAAGTTGTTGTTGCAGCGCGCGCGGTCGTTGGTCTCGCCGCAGTCCGGGTCGGCGATGCCGCACCCGCACTCGCAGCTGAAGCCGTCGGCGTAGGCATCGGGGGGACAGCGCCACTCCGACGGTGCGTTGGTCGGGACGAGCAGGAAGATGAACGCCCAGGTCATATGGTCAGTCTCTTGATTTTCGAGTTATCGCGAATGTGTGGTGATGCGTCCAGCGCCATGAGTCGCGTCGTCGCACGTCGGTGTTCGGGTCAGGGCTTGCCGGGAGGGTCGCCGACGAAGCCGTCACAGGTCGGGTCCTCGGCGTCGACTTCGCCCCGGTCGGCGGCGGTGGCGCAACGGATGGCCCGGGCGCGGGTCTCGAGGAGGTCGATCGCCTCATGGGCGGAGGCGACCACGTCGAAGCGCAGGTCGGGCCAGAACTCGCCCGTGCTCCACGGCTCGTCGGTCGGGCGGACGAATGGTGCGGCGCGGGCGGCGAGCGCTGTCAGGCGTTCGCGGTAGTCGCCGTTCAAGGCGAGGCGTGCGGCCTCGTCCCGATAACGGAGGAAGCGGGCGTGACAAGCCTCGTCGCGGTCACAGAGGCGCGCGAGCTTCGAGCAGGTCCCGATGGGGCCCACCGGGCCGAAGGTCGGGACGAGCACGAGGTCGACGGACCACGGGAAGACGGTCCAGTTGAGGTTGCCGTCGGCGTGCAGAAACCAGTTGTGGCAGCCGGACTTCATGCCGTCGGAGTGCTGCAGCAGGTCTTCGAGCGCGAACAGCTTGGCGAGCTGGTCCCAGTCGATCTGCGGCAAGGCCTGGCTCGGTTGGCCCGGGCCGCGATCGGCGGCGGTGATCTGCTGGGCGAGCCGATTGACCGGCTCGAACGAGTCGCCCTCGTCGAGGAAGAACCCGTAGAGCTCGCCGTTGTCGCCGAAGTCTCCGTCCGCCTCGTAGAGCGCGGTGGTCTCGTCGTAGTGGTCGGCGAGGAAGACCTCGTCGTAGCTCTCGACGACCCCGTAGAGACCTTTGGAGACACCGTTGATGCGCAGGACAGCCCAACCCACACGTGGGACCGCGAGACCGCTGTCGCGCATGAGCTCGTAGGCGAGCCACTCGCGGCCGACCGCCGGGTCGTAGGCAAGGTTGTGGAGCGTGAGCTTCTTGATGCCGCGGAAGTCGCGTGCTCCCGGCCCTTCGCGGCGGGCGAAGTGCAGCTTGAGGGACGGCTTCCCCGTCCAGGGGCGCAGCGTGATGGAGCCCTTGATACGGATGTCGACGTTCAGGACCGGGCCTTCACCAGCTTCGTCGGTCCATGAGAAGAGGGCAGGGGCGTAGACCTTTTGTTCGGAAATCAAGAGATCTTCGGCGGCCGCGTCGACGTAGAGGTCGACCGTCGGCATGGGCTGGTTGGCATCGAAGACCTGGGATCGCAGGTCGACGAGCGCGACATTCGCCTTGTTGGGGGTCGGGTTGGTCGCCGCGAATGGACCCAGTCCATCGGGCAGGCGCCCCCAGGTCGAGACCTCGGCGTCACCGACTCGGGCGGGCGCGCGGTCGAGCTCACGTGAGCTCTGCCAGAGCACCGCGGGGTCACGATCGCAGGACAAACCGAAGTCGCCGCGCACGACAAGGCGCTCGCCCGGGACCAGCGAACGGGTGGGGAGCCGCACGCCAACCGCGCTCGAGCCGTCATTGATCCGGGTGCCGCCCAGATCGAGGTCCGCGTCCCCTACATTGATGACCTCGACCCACTCGTCGCCGCGGCACTGGACCTCGTTGATGACGAGCCGGCCGACAGGGACCACGACCTCGACGTCGTCCACCTCACTGACCTCTTCGAGCGTGTCGGAAGCGTCAGGTCCGCCATCGGCGGGCCCGTCATCGGTGCCACACCCGACAGGCAGGGTCATCACGAGCGCGGCCGCAAGGCCAAGGCCCACGAAGTACGCGGCTGCGGTCGCGCAGGGCCAGAAAACGTCAGAAGCGGGTGGGTGTCGGGTGGTCACGGCGCGGCTGGGTAGCAGCGCCATCGGCACAACTCAAAGAGATTCTTGAACCACTGCTCGGACCCGCGCCACAGGCCGCCGCTGCGACCTGCATCCGTTCACCTGCGGCCGATCCCGATCTGCGCCTCGGCTTCAAAGCCAAACGGTCCGCCGCCCTGCGTCGCCACGACGTCTTCGGCGAAGCCGGCGCGGAAGGCGGCGCGGTCGGCTTCGGACAGCTCGCTCACCAGGAAGTTGAGGGCGGGGGTGGCGCCCGTCAGCCAGTCGAACGCGGTGTTCGGGTCTTCAAAGACCAGCACATGCGAGACGGTGTGGACGCGGACATGCCCAAAACCGGCCTGGCGCATCTCCTTCTTCATGCCTTCCGGTTCGGAAAGCGGCAGCCACGGAGGCGGGCGCGGGGGTAGGGCTGAATCGGGTAGCACACGCCAGAGCGTGTCCTGGAAGGCGTTCATGACCGTCATACGGGCGGGTTTGGACCAGCTCACGACGGACGCGACGCCGTCGGGTGCGAGCACACGCAGGAGCTCGGCGAAGCCCTTGTGGCGGTCGGGAAAGAACATCAGGCCAAAGACCGAAAACGCCCGGTCGACGCTGCCATCGGGGAGGTCGAGGGCCTGGCCATCCATGAGAGCCACCTCGAAGTCGGTGAGCCCGAGGGCCGCGGCCTTGTCGCGCATCCGTTCGACCATGCCGGCCGAGAAGTCGGTGGCCAGCACGTGGGCTCCGCGTTGAGCGGCGGCGAGCGCCAGGGCTCCGGTCCCGGCGGCGACGTCGATGACCCGATGGCCGGGTTTGACGCCGGTCAGGTCGAGGGCGTCGCGAGCAAACTTGGCTGTGAATGACGCGACGTGGGCGTCATAGAATGGAGCGGACTGGTCCCATCCGGCGGGGATCTGCTCGACCATCAGGCCCTTCGATAGAGCGGTCGCCGGGCTCGTGTCGGAGGTGTCGCGCGTCGCGGTCATCGTCGCTCCCATCGCCGCTGGCTTCTGGCGAAGCGGCGCGGGCACCATGCCCCAGCAGAAGCGGCTTGCAAAGAGCGCGCTGTTTGGGTCTTCTACGCGGCGGTCCGAATCCCGCTCCGTCCCTTTCGAAGGCCCGGCCCATGCGACGTTCCCTGCTTTTCCTCGCTGTTATCGCGTTCCCGACCGCGGCCATCGCCTGGCCCAATGGCCCTGACGAAGATCCGGGGCTCGCGCCGCCGAACGACCCGGGCTTCAACGGACAGTGGAACCTCTGGTCCAAGTATCCCGACGCCTGGTTGCCCAACATCGCGAGCGAGCTCGAGAAGACCATGGGCCCCGGCATCCACGCCGACCGCGCCTGGCAGGTCACGACCGGTGACCGCCGCGTCATCGTCGCCATCCACGACTCGGGCGGCTACTGGGACAACCGCGAGCTCGTCAACAAGTACTACCTGAACCGCGGCGAGCTCGACAACTGCAAGCCCACCGCGCTCGAGACTCCTCCGGAGGGGGCCGACGCCTTCGACGTCGACGGCTCTGGCTGGTTCGACATCCGCGACTATTACGCGGGCACGACCGAAGCCGCGCGTCTTGGCGAGTGGGACGAGAACGACAACGGCATGATCGACCCGCAGGACCTCATCCTGAAGTGCTCGAACGGCGTCGACTCGGACAACAACGGGTACATCGACGACGTGTCCGGCTGGGACTTTTTCATGGATGACAACGACGCGTACGACGACACGCGGTTCGGTCATGGCAACGGCGAGGCGCGCGACTCGGTGGCCGAGGGCAACGACGGCCGCGGCGACATCGGTGTGTGCCCCAACTGCACGGCCCTCGTGGTGCGTGTCGGTGACTCGTTCGTGGCCGACTCGAACCACTTCGCCCAGGGCGTCATCTTCTCGGTCGACACGGGTGCAACGGTCATCCAGTCAGCGCTCGGTGCCGTGAACTACACGCAGTTTGCCCGGCACGCCATCGACTATGCCTACAACAACAACGTAGCGGTCGTGGCGTCCGCAGCCGATGAGCTGAGCTTCCACCACAACTACCCGGGCTCGGGTGAGCGGTCGATCTATGTGCACGCGGTGCAATACGACGAGAGCTCGCCGAGCGTGTCGACGACCTTCCTGAACTTCAACAACTGCACCAACTTCGGCATGCAGCTCCTGCTCTCGACGCCCGGCACCGGGTGCAGCTCGGAGGCCGTCGGCATCACGTCGGGTCACGTCGGCCTGATGTATTCGGCCGCGCTCGAGACTGGCCTCACGCCGCCGCTGTCCGCCGAAGAGGTCAAGCAGATCCTCACGATGGAGGCCGACGACATCAAGATCAACCCGAACGACGACGACCCCGAGAAGTACGTGAGCCGTGAGGGTTGGGACTGGCACTTCGGCTACGGGCGCAACAATGCGCGCCGCACGGTCGACGCCATCCGTTTCCGCAACATCCCGCCCGAGGTCTACATCGAGACCCCGACCTGGTTCACTGTCATCGACCCTGCCCGCACCCCGAATGTCGACGTCGAGTGCCGCTTGAACCGACGCGTCGACGGGCTCGATGCCCGCTACGACGAGGTCGACTGGGTCCTCGAGTATGCGACCGGCGTGGCTCCTCTCGACGCGGCGTTCATCGAGATCGCCAAGGGCAAGACCGACGGCATCGAGGGCAAGTGCGCGACGTGGGACGTGAGTGCCGTGGCGCTCGACCTGAGCAAGAAGGTCACCGACCCGCACCAGAACGCAGTGACCCTGCGCCTTCGCGCGACGGCCACGACGGGTGGTGGTCAGACCGTGCGCGGCGAGCACCGTAAGGGTTATCTCCTGCACACCGACCCGACCGCGTGGTCGGCCTTCCCGAAGAACCTCGACACCTCGCTCGAGAGCTCGCCGATCTTCGCGGACCTCGACAAGGACGGCAAAGAGGAGATCGTCATCTTCGCCTCCGACGGCCTCGTCCACGCGTTCAAGACCGACGGCACCGAGCCGACCGGCTTCCCGATCGTGCTCCCGCGCCGCCCGGCGATGGCCGCCGACAACACGGCCAACCTCGCCAACAGCTGCGGCTATCGCACGACCAAGACCGACTGCGTCGCGCAGAACGGGCGCGTGGACCCGGACGTGGCGCGTATGACGGGCATGATGCCGGCCTCGGTCGGTGACCTCGACGGCGACGGCACGCTGGAAGTCGTCGTGACGACCTGGGACGGGTACGTGTTCGTCTACGGCAACAACGGCGTCCTGAAGGCGGGCTGGCCCAAGCACCTGAACTTCGACAACGTGAAAGACACCGACGAGCGTAACGTGGTCGAGGGTGGCTTCTTCGCCTCACCGGTCCTCTATGACCTCGACCAGAAGCCGGGCCTCGAGGTCATCGCGGCCGGCATGGACCAGCACATCTACGTGTGGCACGCGGACGGCACGCCCATGGCGCCGTACCCGGTGCGCCTCTTCAACCCGAACGACACCGAGTCGGTCAACACCCGCGCCCGCATCGTCTCGACCCCCGCGGTCGGCGACATCGACGGCGACGGCAAGCCGGACATCGCGTCGGGCAGCTCCGAGGTGTACGGCGCGGCGGGCGTCGAGAACGAGGCCGTGGCCTACGTCATCGACGGGCAGACCGGCGTCGTGAAGGAAGGCTGGCCGGTGTCGCTCTACGGGCTCACGGTCAACGTGTTGCCGATCGTCGGCCGCGGCGTCGTCGCCAACCCGATGCTTGCGGACCTCGACTACGACGGCAAGCTCGAGGTGAGCTTCGACACCATCTCGACCCAGGGGCTCATCTTCCGGCACGACGGCAGCGAGTACCGCAAGATGAACAACCGGACCTTCGGGTCGAAGTCGGACTCGCAGGACAGCCCGGCCTATATCCTCATGAACAATGGTGCTTTCGCCAACATCGACGGCGAGGGTGGTATCGACATGGTCAAGGGCACGGCGGGCTTCGACTTCGCCATTGCGTTTGCGGGCGGTGGCAAACGCGCGAGCTTCGACCATCACATGTCCGGCTGGGACACTGACACGGGCCTCATGATGGACGGCTATCCGCGCCGCCACGACGACTGGCAGTTCTTCAATACGCCGACGGTCGTGGACCTGACGGGCGACGGCAAGCCCGAGGTGGTCATCGGCTCGGGTGGGTATCTGTTGCACGCGTGGGACTATCTCGGCGCCGAGCCGGCGAACTTCCCGAAGCAGACCGGTGGTTGGATCATCGCATCGGCGGGCGTGGGCGACTTCGATGGCGACGGCAAGTTCGACGTCACCGTGTCGACGCGCGACGGGTGGCTCTTCGCCTGGAAGACCGAGGCGAGCGTCAAAAACCTGTTCGAGTGGAACGGCTTTGGCCACAACCCGATGAAGACGGGCAACTACGAGGATGACCCGACGCCGTACAAGGTGTGGACCAACGACCCGGTCGAGCCAGGCCCGGAGCAGGTCGAGGTGGCCGAGCCGATGCCGGACGCGGACCCCGACGTCAGCGACGACACGACGGCCGAAGCGGTCAAGCCGAAGAAGGACGATGGCTGCGCGGGTGGTGGGCTGTCCGGGCTCCTTGGCGTGGTGGCCCTCATGGGGATGGCGCTGATGCGCCGCCGCTGAGAGACTTTCGCTCGTGAGCTAGAGGTCAATCGAGGCCGGGGTGTTCGTAAGGGCGCCCCGGCCTCGTCATTTCTGGGCGTCGGCCAGCTTGCGGTGCAGGGCGACAGCGATGGCGAGGCCAAAGGCGTGGGCGAGTGCGGTGAGGCCGATGAGGGCGAGCGCGTCGACGGTCATGGTGTCCTCTGGGTCGTTCGAGGTGGGAGGATAGGTTCAGGCCGCGGCAGCGGCGAGCGACGCGTCGAGCCGGGCGTCGACCTGGGTGAGCTGGAGGCCGAACTGGCGGGCGTGGTCCTCGAGCTTGCCGCGGAGCGCCTGACGCGCGCGGAAGAGGCGCGACATGACGGTGCCGATGGGGATCTCGAGAGCCTCCGCGATCTCGCGGTAGCTGAAGCCCTGAAGGTCGGAGAGCTCGACGATGACGCGGAAGTCGGGCTTGAGCGTGTCGAGCGCCTCGACCACGGTGCGCGACAAGTTGCGCTCGAAGTAGGCCTGCTCGGGGTGCGTCCACGTCGCGGCGGCATCGCGGCAGAAGAAGCGGTCGCCGTGCGAACCCTGGTGCTCGCCTTCGAGGACCTCGCGCTCCTTGGTCTTGCGGCGCCATCCATTGATGAAGCTGTTCGACAGGATGCGGAATAGCCAGGCCCGGCAGTTCGTCGTGGCGTCGAATTGATGCCAGCACTGGTACGCTCTCAACATCGTCTCCTGTACGAGGTCCTCCGCGCCCGCTGGGCTCTTGGTGAAGCGCATCGCGGCGCCGTAGAGGGCGTCGAGGTGGGGAAGGGCGAGCTTCTCGAAGGCGGCGTCTCGGGTCATGGCTAGGAACCTCCTCGGGTTGACGAGGGAGGACTTATCAAGACCCGTGCCACCGGGCGGGCGCGGCGATGGCTGCGTGATTTCAATGGGTTATCGGAACGGTCGTGGGTGGCTCAGGCCTGGCGTGTCGCTCGTGCCACACCTCGTCGTGTCTCGAGGGACACGATGAGGTGTGGTTGGGCGGCCGCGTCGATGCACAACCCCCGCCCTAGGCAGGGCTGATCGGCCCAAGAGCGTGCCAGGCCACAGGTTGCGGCTTTCAGGGGACTCTGTTATCTGCGGGGGAACCCTCTGAGGCTGGGCATTGGTCGGGCGTAGACCGGTGTTCGTTTCAGAGGCCACCACGCGAGGTCCCCCTTGGTGAAGCTTCTGATCAAGGACGATTCGGGCAAGACGACGACCGTCCAGATGGCCCGTGATGAGATCACGATTGGCCGCAAAGACGGCAACACGATCCGGCTCACCGAGAAGAACGTCTCGCGTACACACGCCCGTTTTCTCAAGAAGGGCGACGAGATCCACGTCGAGGACCTGTCGCGCTACGGCACCCGCGTCAACGGCGAGCGTATCACTGAGACCCGCCGCGTCGGGGCCGGCGACGCCATCGTCATCGGCGACTACGTCCTCTCGCTCGAGGGCGTCAAAGCGGTCGACGAGGTGCCCAAGGCGGCTTCAGCTGCACCCGTAGCGGCGCCACTCGACCCGGTCGCCGCCAAGAAGAAGGCGGAGATGGACGCGGCAGCGCGCGAACGTATCCTCGCTGCCAAGCGTGAGATGGAAGAGGAAGAGGCCAAGGAAGCCAAGAAGGACGGCAAGGACAACAAGGGCGACGCCAAGAAGGACGGCAAGGACAACAAGAAGGACGGCAAGGACAACAAGGGCGGCGACGAAGAGGCGCGCAAGAGCCGCGGCGCCGGCAAGAAGCGTATCGGCGCCAACAACCCGACGCTCGTCGCAGTGACGACCCACCTCGCCGGCACCGAGTTCCCGATCACCTCGGAGACGTCGATCCTCGGCCGCACGGGTGAGAACGACATCAAGGTCGACCACCACTCGATCAGCCGCAACCACGCGAAAGTCGTCGTGAAAGACGGCCAGGTCCGCATGGTCGACCTGCAGTCGAAGAACGGCATCCGGGTCAACGGCGAGTTCTGGGAGGAGAGCATCCTCAAGAGCGGCGACATCATCGAGCTCGGCAAGGTGCAGTTCCGCTACGTCGCCAAAGGCGAAGAGTTCGTCTTCCGGCCCGAGGACTACACGGACCAACCCGTCATCGAGGACCTGAAGCCGGCCGGCAGCAGCAAGACCTGGCTCGTGCTCCTGCTCCTCATCGCTGCAGGCGGCCTCGCGGCCGTCTACTTCCTCGTCATCGCCAAGCCGACCGAGGTGAACAACGTGGTCGTGCCGCAGGCGGCGACAAACCAGCCCCAGCCCGCGACCAACCCCGCGCAGCCCGATGTGTCCGCAGCGCCCGCGCAGCCCGATGTGCAGGTGGCCGTGGCCCCCAGTGCGCCCGACGTCGCCGCCCCGGTCGAGCCCAAGCCGGTCGACAACACCGAGACGATCAAGGGCCTGCTCGCCACGGCGCAGACCGCCGCGACCGCGAAGAAGTGGGACGATGCGACAAAGAGCATCGACGAGGCGCTCGCGCTCGACAAAGAGAACGCTGCTGCGAAGGCCCTCGCGGCACGGGTGGCGTCCGAAAAGAACGTGCAGACGGCGCTCGCCGAGGCTCAGGCCGCATCCGCCAAGAGCGACCTGAAGGGCGCGTGGGACAGCCTCGCCAAGCTCCAGTCGATGCCGGCTGACAGCGTGTACTCGGCCGAGGTCGCCGAGCTGCGCACGGCTGTCGGTACGGCGCTTGCCAACGGTCTGGTGGACGAGGCTAAGCAGGCCCATACCCGCAAGAAGTGGGACGATGCCATCGCCAAGGCCGAGGAGGCCCAGAAGTACGTGCCCAACCACCCCGAGGCGCCCGAGGTCATCCAGAAGGCGCGGCGTGCACGCGCCGACCAGGCCGCCAAGGACGCGGCCAAGCCCAAGGACCCCAAAGACCCGAAGGACCCGAAAGACCCGAAGGACCCCGTGCAGCCCGCCGGCAAGACCGGCGAGGAGCTCTACAAAGACGCACGCGCCATGCATCACGCTGACCCGGCCGGCGCCCTCAAGCTCTACGAGCAGGCCGCGGCCAAGGGCTATCCGGTCGCGTACAAGATGATCGGGTCCATCAAGATCCAGCGCGGCGACAACGCCGGCGCGCTTTCGGCCTACAAGCAGTATCTGAAGTTCGTGCCGGGCGCGAAAGACGGCGACACCGTGCGCGACATCATCATTCGTCTCGGCGGCACCCCCTGAGCGAGGTCGCCGAGGGCTTGGCGTCCGCGACTGCGGCCGGGCGCATCCTCGTCGGTTTTCCAGGCCTGACCCTTCCCGATGAAGTGGTGGCCCTCGCTGCTCGTGGAGCGCTGGCGGGTGTCATCCTGTTCGGGCGCAACATCGACTCGCCCGAGCAGGTCACGGCCCTGATTCGTCAGGTGCACGCGGCGTTCGCCGGGCAGCCGACGCCTATCATCGCGGTCGATCAAGAAGGTGGCCGCGTCCAGCGCCTCAACTGGCCGAAGATGCCGGTGGCTCCGATCCCGGCCATGCGGGCCTGCGCAGAATTCCTCGATTTTCGAGGTTTCGAGGAGCTCGGCCAAAGCGTCGGTCGGGACCTGCAGCGCTACGGGTTCAACGTCGACTTCGCCCCGGTCATGGACGTCGACACCAACCCCGACAACCCCATCATCGGTGACCGCGCCTTCGGGCGGGACCCGCTCGCCGTCGCGCAGCGCGCTCTCGCCTTTGCGCGCGGCCTCGAACACGCGTCCATCGCCTGGTGCGCCAAACACTTTCCGGGTCACGGCGACACCGCTCTCGACAGCCACCTGGCCCTGCCTCGCCTGTCACACGACCGCGCTCGCCTCGATCTGGTCGAGCTGCCGCCGTTTCGCGCTGCCTGCGCCGCAAACGCGCCGATGGTCATGACCGCCCACATCGTGTTCACGGCGCTCGACCCGACGCTCCCAGCGACGCTCTCGCCGCACGTGATCCCAGAGCTCTTGCGTCGCGAGATGTCCTACGACGGCGTCGTCGCCTCCGACGACCTCGAGATGAAAGCCATCCGCGACCACTTCGACGTCGACCAGATGGCCCGTGGAATCGACGCGGCCGACGTCGACCTGGCGCTTGTCTGTTACGACCTCGCGCTCGCGGCCGAGCTGGCCTCTCGCCTGCCCGCGCGCCCCGAGTCGACGCGCCGCCTGCACGCCCTACGCCGCCGCCTTCACACCCACATCCCTTGACGGTCAGGCGCCTCAGGTACCGCGCACGAGCAGCCAGGCCTCGGAGCCGAAGAGCAGGAACAAGCCTGCCAGGATGAAGGGCCAGAGGACCGTGCGCCCGCTCTCCGAGTTGGCGACCACAGCTTCTTCGGAAGCCACATCTACCGAGGGCAGGACCCCGTTATCGCGCATCAGACGCCCGGCGATCTCGGTCATGACCGCCTCGCTAGCCATCCTCAGGTCGCTCTCCTCACGCGCCGCGTTCACCGCGAAGGGCAGCCCCCGCTCGCGTTCGCCGGCCCGCATCACTAGCCAGTGGCCAGCGATGTCGGGCGTCCCGACGAAGACCGTCGCCGCGTCTTCGACCGCCTCGAGCGGTGACTCGGTGCCATCCGGCGACACCAGGACCAACGGCCCACGTCCATCGGGGATCTTGGCCTTCACCTCTTCACCCACGACGAAGCCCGCGCCACCCGCCCTGTCCAGAGCCCGCGCCAGATAGCCGGTAATCCGCTGCACGAGCGGCGGGAAGCTCGTCCGCAACGCCATGTCCGCCCAGTCGCGGTCGACGGTCGTCGTCAACATCACGACGCGGCCAAGCCCCAACGGCGCCTCGACGAGCGCCGGGATCCCCCCGGTAAAGCTTGCGAGCACCTTCGCACCCGGCCGCCCCTCGGTGTCCACGAGCACGTGGCTCGTGATGTTCGACTTGAAGAGGCTCGCATCTTCGAGCCCATCGAAGACCTCGAAGATCGGGTGCGAGAACTCGACCGACGCGATGCCGAGCGCCGCCAGCGCCGCCTTCGGGTCGTCGGGTCGTCCACTCGTCTTGAGCTCACGCACCGGGTAGGGCAACAGCCGCCCATACGTCTCGTTGAGCTCGGCCATCCGCGTCGGCTCACCAGCCCACTCGTCACCCACCGAGATGAAGACGCCGCCACCCTTGTCGACGAACTGCTCGAGCCCGACGAGCTGCTCGCGGGTGAGTCGTCCGACGTTCGCGAGCACGACCACGTCCGCCGAGTCGATGCGCGCCTGCGTCAGCTCGGTGACCGTCACGACCGACGCCGTGATGGGTGTCTCGCCAGGCGCCGTGATGGCCATGGCCGCCCGCAGGAAGAAGAGCTCATCCATGTACGATGTCGTGCGCGGCGCCCCGTTCACAACCAGGGCCGCGACAGCCCGCCGTGCGCCGACGGTGAAGTAGAACTCGTCGTCGACCGGTAGCGCGTTGCCCTCGTCGGAGGTGACCTTCACGACACCCTGAGAGACCCCCGCCGTTCCCTCGAATTTGAAGATAATCTCTTTGGTGCCGCCCGCCGGGACGGTCGCGACCTCGGCGACCACAGTGGCCCCCAGCTTCAGCTCCGCGCGGCTTGTCCGCTCGCTGACGCCGTAGTTTGCGAGCGTCGCCTTGACCTGCATCGGAACGAGGCCGCGCTCGTCGGCCGCGCCCGGCTCGATTGCCACCACGTCGATGACCGCCAGGTTCTCACGCACCCCCGGGTCGTCCCCAAGTGTCGGCCGCTCGAACGACGACAACGGCACCCACGTCCACCCATCGATAGGCTTCCACGCGTGGTCCGCCTGGTCCGACAACGCGATGACCCGGCGTGTCCGCTCTCCCGATTCCGACAGGACCCGACCCGCTTCGCGCAGGGCCCCATGCAGGTCTGCGCCTCGCGCCATCGGCCGAACTTTTTCCAGCGCGCGGCTCGCCTCGGCGTGGTCATAAGTGAGGCCCGGGGTCAGCAACCGGGCCGGCGACCCCATCGCCACGACTGCGAACGACGTGCGTGCCCCACCTTCTTCGATGAGCGCGCGCGCCATGCCGACGGCTCTGGCGAGCCGTGTCTCACCACTCGCATCGGCCGCTTGCATGCTGGCCGAGTCGTCGATGACGAGTACCACCGCACCGGGCTCGCTGACGTCTGGTCCGACCGCCACGTCCGGCTCGATGTAGGGCTTGGCCAAGGCGAACGCGAGCGCCGCGATCAACAGGACCCGCAGCGCCAACACCAGAAGCTGCTTCAGCTTCAGCCGTCGGGCGAGCCGCTTGTCGCTGAGCAACAAGAACTCGATGGCGGCGAAGCGCAGGAGCTTCGCGCGCCGCCGGTTGATGAGGTGGATGATGATGGGGATGACGCCGAGCACCATGCCGACGAGCAACCCGATGTTGCCAAAGCCCACCTCAGATCTCCTGTCCGCGGCGCTGCGACCCCTGCCGCCTCTCGCGCAGCCAACGCAACACGAGGTTGCCCGGCGGCTCGCGAGTGTCCGCGAGGAAGTAGCCGGCCTGACTCTCTAGGCACAGACGCTTGATCTTCGCCTGATGCGCGGCCATGCGCGCGAGGTACTCTTTGCGCACGATCTGCGGCTCGACCAGCAGCTTCATGTCGGTCTCGAGCCCCTCGAACAGGGTCATCTCTTTGAACGGGAAGTCGAGCTCATCCCCATCGAGGACCTGTACGGCCGTCACGTCGTGCCCACGCGCGACCAGCGCTTTCAACGTCTTGAATGCGGCCGCGTCCTCACCGAAGAAGTCCGAGAACAGGAGCACCATGCCGCGCTTCTTCATGTGCTCGACCACCGACTTCAGCGCGCCGTCGAGGTTCGTGCCCTTCTTGACCTTCGACTTCTCGAGCACGTCCGCGATGACCGACAGATGTGTCATGCGTGAGCGCGGCGGGATCACCTCGGAAACACTCTCGTCGAACTTGATGAGCCCGACCGCGTCCTGCTGCTTCAACAACAGGTAGGCCACCGCGGTCGCGAAGACCGACGCGTACTCGAACTTCGTGAGCTTGCCCTCGGCGCCGTAGCTCATCGACCCAGACGCGTCGATGACCATGTAGGCCTGCAGGTTCGTCTCGTGCTCGAACTTCTTGACGTAGTACTTGTCGAGGCGGCCAAACGCCTTCCAGTCGACGTGTTTGATCTCGTCGCCAGGCGCGTATTCCTTGTGCTCCGAGAACTCGATGCTCGCCCCTTCATGCGGGCTCTTGTGCAGCCCCTGCAGGACACCATCGGCCACGACACGTGCGCGCAACGCCACGCCCTTCATCTTGCCGAGCGCCTCGGGGTCGATGAGTCGCGGCTTACCCTTTGTGCCCGTCGCGGTCATCCGAGGTTCGAAGCCGGGACCGACGCGATGATGGCGTCGATGATCTTGTCGGTCGTCATGCCCTCGTTCTCGGCCATGAAGTTCAGGAGCACACGATGACCGAGCACCGCCTTCGCGAGCGCCTTGACGTCCTCACGTGAGGCATGCGGCCGCCCATGGAGCGCCGCGCGCGCCTTCGCGCCGATGACCAGGTACTGCGAGGCCCGCGGGCCTGCACCCCAGGTCACGTATTCCTTCACGGGTTGCGGCGCATCGGGCGAGTCGGGGCGCGTGCGCCGCGTCAGCTCCACCGCGTAGCGCTGGATGTCGGGGGCCGCGACCACGGACAGGACGATCTCCTGATAACGCAGGAGCTCCTCACGGCTCAGCACGGGGACGACGTCCTCCTGCACGATGCCGGTCGTGCGCCGCACCACCTCGAGCTCCTCTTCGAGGCTCGGGTAGCCGACCTTGATCGAGAACATGAACCGGTCGAGCTGCGCCTCGGGCAACGTGTAGGTGCCCTCCTGCTCGATGGGGTTCTGCGTCGCGAAGACGAGAAACGGCGGCTCGAGCTTGTAGGTCGTGCCGGCCGCGGTCACCCGCTTCTCCTGCATGGCCTGCAGAAGTGCCGCCTGCGTCTTGGGCGGCGTCCGGTTCACTTCGTCGGCGAGCAGGAGGTTGCAGAAGATGGGCCCATGGATGAACCGGAAGAACCGCTTGCCGGTAGCCTGGTCCTGCTCGAGCACGTCCGTGCCCGTGATGTCGCTCGGCATCAGGTCGGGCGTGAACTGCACACGGTTGAAGCTCAGGCTCACAGACTCCGCGAGCGTCTGGATGATGAGCGTCTTGGCCAGTCCCGGCACGCCGATGAAGAGGCCATGCCCACCCGAGAACAACGACGTCAGGAGCAGGTCGATGACGTCGTCCTGGCCGATGATTCGTTTGCGCAGCTCACCCAACACACGCTGTCGTGCGCGTGCGACCTGGTCGATGTCGGCCATCGTAACGGGCTCGCGCGGGGCGACCTTCGCGGGGCTCGCCGTCGCCGTTGCCATGACGGGCACCGTCTGCGACGCGCTCGGCGGGGGCGTATGACCTGGCTGACCTGGCTGATTCTGCTGGGTTGGCGGCAAGGGCGGGGGCGGTGACACCGAAGGCTCCATGGTCTCTTCCTGCATTCGCAACTTCTCTTTTCTGTTCGGTGCGTGAGCTCGCCTGAGCGCTCAGCCCGTCACCGTCGATGAATCAGCTGATGGAAGCGCCGCTCCGTCTCAGCCTTCTCCGTTTCGCCGAGCTGTCCATACACCTCGGCGAGCGCTTCGTGCACGTCCGGATCGAACGGATTGATCGTCAACGCCTCTTCCAGGTGCAGCTTCGCGTCGGTCCACTTCGACAGCTTCGCCAACGCCTGCCCCAGATACACGTGCAACACGACGTGCCGCGGGTTGTCGGCGAGCGGCTTCTGCAGCTCTTGCGCCGCCTCGTCGTAGCGCTTGGTCCGCAGCAGCGCCAAACCGAGCTTGCCCTGCACGAGCGGCGACTTGTCGCCCACATGCAGCGTCGCCTTACGATACTGCTTGGCCGCCGCGAGCCAACGGTCGCGTAGCCGCATCCGATCCCCGAGCCACACGTACTCGCGCGCCCGGTCGATCTTGATGGACGCGAGCTCGTCGGCCTCGGTGTCCTTGCCCTTGAACAGGAGCCGCGTCTGGAAGTCGGCGTCCATCGGCCGGTAGCCCTTCGTCTTCAAGAACTGCTTCCACGATTTCTCGAAACGATCCCAAGGGATCCCGCTCACCTCGGCGACCGCCTGCCGGTCGGACTTGCCGTCGCGCATCTTGGCGACGAGCTCGGCTGCGACGTCCTTGCCACGCTTCTCGTTGAGAAACGCCATCACGGTCCAGACCTGCGCGAACGCCGTCGCCGTCGCCTCCTGGCTCGGTAGCTTGGCCATCGACGGCGACATCGCCTCGAACGCGATGAGCGCATCGCTGTTCAGAGCCTTGGCCAGAAAGGCCTCGCTGTGCCGGTCGAGGCTCGGGTCGGCCTCGGCCTTCCACTTGACCTCGTAGTACTTGGCCAGTCCCTCGTGCAGCCAGATGGGCACCTTGTTGCGCGACTTCTTCGAGATGAGCAGGTGGATGAACTCGTGCGCGACCGTGTCGAGCCAGTCGTAGCCGTAGACCAGGTCGCGTGGCGACGTGACCATCAGCCGGTTGTACTTGCAGAGCGCGATGGTCCCCGACGTCCGGATCTCTTGCACCGTCAGCGGGCTCACCTGCCCGAGCACATCCACCGTCGGATAGAACTCGATGCGGATCGGCTTCTCGGGCGTGAACTCGAAGATCCGCGTCAGCTCACGCCACGCGCGCCCCAATGCCTCTTCCGCATACGGCACGAGGATCTCGTCGACACCCTTCTGATGCCGGATGAGAAAGAACCCGTCCTTGGTCGGATAGTCGACGTAGTCCTTGGTCGCTTCGTAGGTGTTGGTCGCGATCTCTTTGAGATGCACCGCCATCGGGGTCGGCTTCAGCATCACCGACTGCCCGAGATAGTCCATTGCGTCCGAGTACTTGCCCTCGAGGAGCAAGAGGTGCCCCATCAAGTAGAGGTTCGTCGCGTCGGCCGGGTCGTCCGCATACAGCTTCTCGATGAGCGCGCGCCCACCGACCACGTCCCACGCGTTGAGGTGCTCGTCCGCCTCCTTCTGCTTGCCCGAGTCGGCCAGCGCCGAGCCCGCCAACGCGATGACCATCGACACCGCGACCCACACCCGAACAACCCCTGCCCCCGCCGTCCGACGCCAACGCTCCATCATTTCGTGAGCTCCTCGTAGAACTTGCGGATGACCTCTTTGTACTGCTCCGGCGCGCGCTCCTGCATGGCCCTGATGATCTCCTCGCGCAGCATCCGCGCTCGCGCGTTCGGGTCATCCTTGGGGATCCCGACCTTGGCGTTCGGGTCGTTGACCCCTGGCTGGTCGCTCTCGCCGTTCTTCTGCTGGTCCTGCTGCATCCGCTCGTCGAGGTTCTTCTTCGCCTCCTGCAGCTTCTCGATGGCCTCCTGCTGGCGTTGCTGCGCGTCTTCTGGCCGCTTCTCCGAAAGCTGGTCTTTGGCCTCGCCCATCGACTGACCGGCCTCTTCGAGCGACTCACGCATCGATTCCTCGAGCCCGGGCATCTTCTGGTCCATCTGCTTGACCTTCTCGCGTAGCTGCTGGAGCCGCTCGCCCAGCTTCTGCTGCGACTCGCCGAGCTCCGACAGCTTCTGCTGCTCGCCCGGGCTCAGGCCCTCGCCTTGTCCGGGCTGCATGCCATTCATCTTCTCGGCCAGCTTCTCGGCTCGCTCCTTGGCCTCGCCGAGCTGCTTCATCGCCTCTTTGAGCTGGCTCAAGCGCCCATCTTCGACCTCACGCGCAGCGCTCTCACCGACCTCGCTCTGCAACGACCCAGCGCCCTGACCGACCTCGCCCGCCTTGCCCTGGGCTTCTCCCATACGGGCGTCCTCGAGCGCCTTCTCGAGCTTCTTGGCCGCGTCTTCGAGCTGCGCGAGCGCTGCCTTGTCTTCCGAGGGCAACCCAGATTGGTTAGCATTTTTGAGCGCTTCCCGGATTTTGCCGGCCTCGCCCCGCATCTCTTCGAGCTGCTTGCCAGCCTTCTCCATCAACTCCTGACGCTGCCGCTCTTCGATACCGCTCTCCGCCTCGCCCGTCTCGCGCTGCAGCCCGCGTTGGCCGTCGGCGAGCTCATCGAGCTGCTGCTGGACCTCCTGCATCTCCCGCCGGGTCTCGCTATTGCCGCTCCCACCACCGACGTTCTCGAGGTCCTCCTGCAGCCCCGCCATCATCTCCTGCGTGGACTTGGCGAGCTCTTCGAGCAGCGCCATCGCCTCGTCGACCTTCCCCTCTTCGAGCAGCTTCTGGATCTTCTCCATCTGCGACTCCATATCCATCGCCTCTTGCTGCCGCTCGCTCGTGCGCTGGGCGGGGTTCTGGTTCTCGTAGGGGGAGCGCTCCTGCAGCTTGGCCAGCTTCTGCTGCAGCTCGCGCAGCTTTTCCTGAAGCTTCTTCAGCTTCTTCATGGCCGCCTCACGCGCGGCCGGGTCGTTGTTGTCTTTGAGCTGCTTCAGGAGCTCCATCATCTCGTTCTGCGTGTCGAGCATCTCGCGACCCGCCTCGAGGATGGCGTCCTTGAGCGCTCCATCGATGAGGTTCTTCAGCCGCAGGATGGCGCTCTCCAGCTCCACAATCGACTCGTCGTTGCCCTGCGAGAGCAGCGTCGTGAACACACGCGGCTCGACCAGGTCGCGGTCGTTCGCCCACTTGTCGAGCTGCGCCGTCTCCTGCTGGTGCACCGTCAGCATCCGGTCGCGCACCTCACGCATCGCCGCACGGAGCTCGTCTTTCGCGAGGGGGTCCGTCGAAAGCGACTGGATGAGGCCCTCCATCGAGTCGATAAGTGCTTCCGTCGCCTGAGCGATGGCCATGTGCAGATCAGCGAAACCCGCGACCATGTCCGCGCGATCCTTGTCGACAGGGCTCTCGAGCCGCTCGGCCAACACGTCGAGCATCTTCTCGATGAGGTCTCTCAGCGACTGCAGGATCCGATCGTGCTCGTCCTCGGGCGAGTAGAGCGAGAGCCGTCGCGCCTGGCTCTTGCCCCGGCCAGGACCAGAAATATCATTGAGATCAAAAACTTCGAAGTAGACATCGACAGCGTCCCCGGGATCGAGCCCGAGCTTGGCGACCTCGACCAGGGTGTTCGACTTCTCGAGCCGGTTCCCCTGCGGTTGGGCCACGACCTTCCGCGAGAGCTCCATGCCTTCGGCGTCCGCGATGACCAGCTCGACCCGGTCGAGCCCGAGATCGTCGCTCGCCTCGTAGAAGAAGCCGATCTGATCGTCGGGCTTCACCTCGAGATCGTTGTCCGGCAGGAGCAGAAGCGCCTCGGGCGGCGCGTCGGGCTTGATGCGCACCTCGCGCCAGCTGCGCTCGCGCATGACCTCGCCGTCCTGGCCGAGCAGCACGAACTGGTAGCGATCTGCGCGACCGACCTGGAAACTGCCCCGCACAGTGCCGTCGCTCTCGAGCTCGAGCATCCAACGCGCGTCGGGGTCGGATTCGAGCACCAGGGCCGCGCCGCGTGCCGGAAACAGGGTCATCGCCGAGAACTTCACCTCGCTGCCCTGCAACGCCTCGAGGTCGCCCACCGAGCGCGGCAGCCGTCGGGCCTTGAGCCCTGTGTAGTTCGGCGGTTTCACGTCGATGTCGAGCTGGCTCACCGCGACGTCGATGAGCCTGTCATCGCCCTCGTGTGTCGGGTCCGGCGCCGTCGTCAAGCTATGGAAACCACTGCCGTAGAGGTCGGGCGCCAGGAATCCGACGAGGCTGATGCCGAGCACCGAGCCAAGGGCACCCCACTGCAGCTTTTCGAGCCGTGTCCGGTCAACCAGCGCCTTGGGATTGACCTTGCTGACGACGTTGGCCGCAAGCTCGGCCGCTTCACGCGCAAGCTCGGGCGAGAAGCCGAGCGAGGCCTGGGTCGGCCGGCCTGCGTTTCGACTATCGATCTGATCGATGTGATTGGGGTGATTGGGGTGATTGGGGTGTTTGGGCTGGTCAGTGTGACCGGGCGAAGACCTGTCTCCAACCCGTGCACCCGTAGCGGCCCTGGCTGCCCCGGCGGTCTGGACGGCCGTTACGAGCGAAGAACGCAGGTCGGGCACTCGCTTCTCGATCCAGAGCGCGAGCTCCGCGTCGTTGCTGCGCGCTCGGCCAGGTGCGACGCCGAAGCGCCAAACGAGCCAGCCCGATGCTACGACCCCTCCGAACAGCAGGATCCAAGCCCAACGCCCAGGTCCAACCCCGAGCAGCGCGGCGAGCGACAGGCCGATGAGGGCAGCAAATGCCAGAACGATGACAGCCGAGAACAGCACCTCACCGCGGCTCACCCGCGCGCAGGCCCGTCTCACTTCACCGAGGAATCGCAGAGTCGCGTCGAAAGGTTCCATCGTCCGTGAGCTCGATCCTGTCGGGCGGCCTCGCTGGCCGATTGGCGGAGTCGACGCCCGCGTTGGCGCCGCCCCCGGAAACGCGCGGGAAACCCTCGAAAGTTCACTTCAATCGATCTGGGCGCAAGGGCGTCCCAGCGTATCGTCTGGCGGGAAGCTCCGGCCGCGCGCCGCCATTCCCGAACGCCGTATCATCCGCACCTGGTAAGGTCTGGTCAACGCCTCATTCCGCGTCGCTCCGAACGCATCGGGCAAGGCTGCTCCTGGGGCGGGATCCTCTTGCGGAGGCGCCTCGCCGGGAGACGCGGTCGAGGCTGGCGGCAAGCGAAGCGAGGGCCAGCCACCAAAGCGAGTCCTGTCTCGGCTTGCCCCAAGGCGCCCCTCGTGCGAAGCAGCCTTCGCGCGGTCGTGCGTCGTGACCTTCACGCGTGCCGACCCGAACGTAACCGGACCCGCTCACGGGCTGCAACGATGCGGCCGAGCCCCACACGATGCCACCGACGACCGGTGCGCATCGGGTGTGAATAGCGGCGAGGTCCCCTCGTCCATGGCTTCGACTTGGAGAGCCGCGTTGGCGAACCAGGATGAAAAAGCGATAGACCAGGCGCTCGTCGAGCGTGCGGTGCAAGGTGATAAAAAAGCCTTTCGCCAGCTCGTCGAGAGGTATCAACGGAAAGTCTACACGATCGCCTTCGGTGTCGTGCGGAACCCTGATACCGCGCTCGATGTCACCCAGGATGCCTTCGTCAAGATTCATCGGAACCTTGCGAATTTCAAGGGCGACTCGAGCTTCTACACCTGGGTCCACAGGATCGTTCTCAACCTATGCATCGACCGGAAACGACGCGAAGCCCGCCAGGCCGAGGTCGACTACGACGATGCGATCTCCCATGGCGAAGGCTTCACAGATGGGCCAACGCTAGCCTCGACCGGCATCGACAACCCCGCGCAAGCGGCGCATCGGAAGGAACTGGTGGAGCACATGGACAGGGCGCTGGCGACTCTCTCGGAAGAGCACAAGACCATCCTACTCCTGCGTGAGGTGGACGGGCTGTCTTACGAGGAGCTGGCCGAGACCCTGGACGTTCCGAAAGGAACCGTGATGAGCCGCCTGTTCCATGCGCGAAAGAACTTCCAGAAGTCCCTGACCCGCTACCTCAAGCAATAGCCTCGAGCTTCCGGGTCTTCAGGTCTTTGGGGCCATTGAATTGAGGAACAGAGAATACATTGAGAGGAACGGGAGTCGTAGGGGCCTCGGACCTCCGAGCAGCTTGAGGAAAACGCCATGAACAGCACCGAGCTCAAAAACATGTTGATGCCCTACCTCGATGGGGAGCTCGAGCCGACTGTGGCCGCCGAGGTCGAGAAGGCTTTGGAGACCCACCCTGAGTACCGGGCTGAGCTCGACGAGATGAAACGTGTCTCTGCGTTCTCTCGTGAGGCTTTCCTGGCGCCGGTCGCATCGGTGAACCTCGCTGGTGTGTACGACGGCGTGATGGCGCGGATCGCAGCGGAGGACAAGGCGCTGGCCAAAGCCGCGGCGGGTCCCGGGGTCTGGGCTCGGGTTGGCACGTGGTTCTCCGAAGTCGTCCGGTTCGAGCGCCCCATGGTGCTCGTCGGGATGGCAGCGGCGTTGCTCGGCGCGGTGGTCCTGCTCTCGAGCGGCGACGACGCGGTCCCTGGGATGACGAACGGGCCGTCGGTGGCCACCTCGGTCGAGAAGGAAGGCCCGAGGCGCCGCGGCGCTGAGGAAGAGGTCAAAGCGGTCGCCCGCGGTGGCGTCTTCGTCGAGAAGCTCGAGGCTCAGAAGGGCAAGGCTTTCATCGACTTCGACCAGAACGACCCCGAGGCGCCCATGGTGCTCTGGCACGTGATGGAAGGCGAGGGGATCCAGGCGCCCAAGGGCCTCTGAGACTGGATACGGCCTGAACCGCCAGCCCGACAAGATGGAGTGATCACCATGTCCGCTTCGCCCACCCTTCAGAGCTCCGAGACGACCGCCACCATCGTGGCGAAGGGGCCGCGCCTCGCGTTGTCCCGCCGCCTCGCGCTGATGGTCTCGGCGCTGGCGTTGTTGTCGCTGACGACGTCGGTCCTTGCGGCTCCGCCGACAGAGGCCGACGCTGCATCGGCGCCAGTCACCCTCACCCTGAATGTCGTCCATGCCACGACCGAGGGTGGCGGAGTGACCCCCGACCTTGAGCGGATCCAGAAGTGGTTGCTGAAGTCGTTTCCCAACTATTCGAGTTTCAAACGACTTTCAGGCCGTGAGGACACGGTTCAGGTCGGTAATGAAGTAAAGGAGACCCTGCCCAATGGCACGGTGCTCGCCTACAAACACCTCGGCTGGAAGGATGGTTTTGCGACCATCTCGCTGTCGGTCGGCGGCCTCGAGACGACCGTCAACGTGAAGGACGGGAAGGGGTTTTTGCAGGCTGGCAGGTCGTTCAAGGACGGCATGATCGTGCTCGCCTTCCGAGTCCAGAAAGCCCCCTGAGAGGGCTGGATTCGGGAGAGTCCCCTGCCAGATGTCGATGCGAAGACCGGTTTTTCCGGTCTTCGTCGTTTGGGGCGTGGGTGTTGCGTTTGACCTGAACGTGGTGCGCGCTGCAAATGCGGTCATGAGCAACACGAACCCGCTGAGCACGCCCGTCCCGTGGGACCTTGTGGCCGAAGGCTATGAGGCTGAGCTTGTCCCTGTATTCGAACACTTCGGACGCGCCATTCGAGCCCGGTCTGGGATCGATCTCGCGCTCGAGCAGGGGCGGATGGTCGAGGTCGTCGACGTGGCCTGTGGGCCGGGAACGTTCGTCGGGTTGTTGCCACACGGGCGGGTGCGGGTATCGGCGATCGACTTCTCGCCAGTCATGGTTGCGCGTCTGAAGGCGCGTTTTCCACAGGTCGAGGCCGTGGTTGGCGATGGCCAGGCCCTGCCATACGACGACGGCGGGTTTGACCATGCGGTCTCGATGTTCGGGCTCATCTTCTTCCCCGACCGCGCGAAGGGCTTCAGCGAGCTCTATCGGGTCTTGCGGCCGGGTGGGGTGGCGGCGGTGTCGAGCTGGGTGTCCGCAGAGCGATCGCGTGGCCTGGCGGTATTGTTTGCCGCGTTGCGGCCGATCTTCGGCGCGGTGGCCGAGCCGTCGACCGATCCGGCGCCGCGTATGGGCCTCTCGGAGCCCGAGGACTATCACCGGGAGATGGGGGCGGCGGGATTCGTCGACATCGACGTCGTCGAGGTGGCCCATATGGTCAGGTATACGAACACGGACGCGATGCTGAGCCACTTCGAGCGAGCATCGGCGCCGGTCGCGATGGCGAAACAGGCGCTGGGTGATCGCTGGTTGTCCATGCGCGACCTGGTGCTCTCGTCGCTCGCGGCCGAGCTGGGCACCGGACCGCAAGAGTTGGCGATGCCCGCCCTTGTCGGGTGCGGGCGAAAGCCTTCAGCTTGAGGTCATGGCGCGGCGGCGGGTCAGGGCGCGCAGGCCGAGGACCCCGATGAGACCCAGCAACGACGTAAGGGCAGTGCCCCCTTGGCTACAACTGGACTTTGGTGCGGTCACCGTCGGAGAGGTGCGCGTCAGCTCGCAGGAGGAGGCGCTCAAGGCCTTGGCGGCGTAGACATCCTCAACGACCGATCGCGGGTCGGAGTCCGAGATGACGTGGATGTCATCAGGGTTCTCGTTGCAGGCTGCAGCGTTTGGCGAGACGAGGAACGCGTTCAAGGCCGAGACCTGGGCGTCGCTGTCGGGCTGGGCATTGTTGAGCTCCGCCTTGACGAAGGCCTCCCAGGCGCCTTTGCCGACGGCGTAGAGCTTGACGGTTGGGCTGCGTCGGCCGACGCGGAGAGGGGTGTCGTCGGTGAGGACCGCATATTCGCGGGTCGGGGCGCCGTTGGAGAGACTCCAGGGCCAGGCCACGAGGACGTGGTCGGGGAACGCTGATAACCCTTGGATTCTGAAGGCGTAGCCGACGTACTTCTTGCCATCGGGCGGTGGTGCATCGGCGTGCGCGGTCGAGGCCAGGGCAACCAACGCGAGGGTGAGGGCGAGACGGTGTTTCATGAGGCCTCGTGACTTCAATAGCTTAGGGGGCGGAATATGAAATATGAAATGTCTCGACCCCCTTGTCGACGTGGTCGACGAGTCCGGAGGAAGGCCCAGGCACAGAGACGGAGGGGGGCCGGAAAATGAAATATGAGATGTCCCGACCCCTGCTTGGGGAACGGGTCACCGTCGGCGGAGGCGCGAAGCTGGCCGCTGTAAAATGAAATATGAAATGTCCCGACCCCTGGGGTAGACCCCAATTGGGGAGGGTTCAGAGGATGGACTTGCCGAGGGCGGAGAGGGCGAGCCACACAGCCAGCTTGCCGGTGCGATTGCCGTTGTCGAGGATCGGGTTGAGCTCGACCATTTCTACGCCGACGAGGCGACCGGTCTGGGCCAACTTCTCGCAGACCAGGTGGGACTCGCGCAGGTCGAGACCGCCGGGCACCGGGGTACCAACGCCTGGCGCGTAGTCGGGGTCGACGCCGTCGAGGTCGAACGACAAGTGGATGCCGCCTGACGCGTGGCCGACGCGGTCGATCGCCTCGCGCACGCAGAGGGCCGTGCCGCGATCGTCGAGCTCGCTCATCGTGTAGACGCGGACGCCGGTCTCGCGGATGACCTCGCGTTCCATGTGGTCGATGTCGCGAGCGCCGATGACACACACGTTCTCGGCCAGGAGAGCCGGGCGGTCGCCGGCGATGGCGACGAGGTCGGGGTGGCCGCGGCCGAGAAGGACCGCGAGCGGCATGCCGTGGATGTTGCCCGATGGCGAGCTGCTGGGGATGTTCATGTCCGTGTGGGCATCGACCCAGATCACTCCGAGCGAGAGTCCCCGCTTTCTAAGGTGACGGGCGATTCCGGAGACGGTGCCGATGGCGACCGAGTGGTCACCACCGAGAACCACGGGAAAAAGCCCTTTGTCCATGGCGGCTTCCACGCGATCGGCGAGCTGTGTGCAGGCATCGACGATGGAGGCGAGGTAGCGGACGGAGGGGTCGCCGACTTCGACCACCTCGGGTGAGGGGACGTGGACCTGGAAGTTCTCGACGACCTCGTGCCCGAGCAGCCGGAGCTCCGGGACGAGCCCGGCGAGGTGAATGGCAGAGGGCCCCATGTCGACGCCGCGGCGGCCCGCGCCGAGGTCCACATGCACGTTGCCGATCGACACCTTCAGGTGGCGCGGCGAGATGCGGGCGAGGTAGTCGGTGGGGGCGTCGAACTCAGGCATAGAAGAGTCTCCGGTCGGCGGGCGCTGGTGCGCAGGCAGACACAGTCCTACAAGACGCTCGGCGTGCAGCGAGGTCAAGCGAAGGGCATGAGCGTGGACAGGGCAGCTGTGCTCCACCTATCATGTCGCGGCCGGCCATACGGTGCGGCGGGGAGGACTTATGGCGCGCCGAAGCGAGCCTCGTGGGGGTCTGGGTTTCGCGCTGGTGGTGCTCGCTTTGCTGGCCGGGTGCAGCGGTGGGATCGAGTCGACCGAAATCGGAAGCAACGTCGACACCAGCCGCGACACGGCTGAGGTCGCCGATTCGACCCTCGAAGTAGGACCCGACATCGAACCTGATGTCGAACTCGATAGCGCGCTCGAGGTCGTTGACGACGTCCTGGCCGACACCGAGCCCGAAGTCAGCTCGGAGGTCGATGGCGTCGACGACGACGTCGAGGTCCAGCCCGACGGGGACATCGACGCGGTGGGAGACGCAGAGGCCGACGTCGTCGTGCCCGTCTGCGAGCCGGCTTGTGCCAACGGCGGGGCCTGCGTCGCCGACGACACGTGCGAGTGCGAAGGCACCGGCTACGTCGGGCCGACCTGCGCGGTGCCTGTGTGCACGTCGCGTTGCGCCAACGGTGGTGTGTGTGTCGCGCCCGAGACCTGCGACTGCTTGGCGACGGGGTATACCGGGCCGACCTGCCTCGAGCCCGTGTGCGAAAACCCTTGTGTAAACGGTGGTTTGTGTGTGGCGCCTGGCGATTGTGACTGCGCATCGGCGACCGGCTGGGAGGGCGAACGGTGTGAGCTCGCCATCTGCACGTCGCCCTGTCTCAACGGCGGGAGCTGTGACGCCCCCGAGTCGTGCGACTGCAGCGGGACGGGTCATTCCGGGGCCCTGTGTGAGCTGCCCGTGTGCGGTCCGACATGCGCCAATGGGGGCGTGTGTGTGTCGCCCAACCAGTGCGACTGCACGGCCGCAGTGGGATGGGGCGGCCCGAGCTGTTCAACACCGGTCTGCTCGGCGGTGTGCGCCAACGGTGGCCTTTGCACCGCGCCCGAGACCTGCCTCTGTGTGGGCACGGGCTTTGCGGGGCCGACGTGTGAAGTGGCCATCTGCGAGCCACCCTGTGTCAACGGGGTGTGCGCCGCGCCCAACAGCTGCGACTGCGCCGGAACGGGGCTCGGGGGGCCGCTCTGCGACCAGTTCATCTGTGAGCCCGCCTGCGCCAATGGGGGCGTCTGCCTCGATGGCGACGCATGTGATTGTGAGGGCACAGGCTACGGTGGCGAGCGGTGTGACGCGCTCATCTGTGAGCCTGTCTGCGCCAATGGCGGGGTCTGCGAGCTGACCACGTGTGCGTGTGAGTCGACCGTCACGCTGGCGCTCTTCACCTTCGAGGTGTCGTTGCCTGCGGGCTCCGGGCCACATGCCGCGGAGTCGGGGTTGGTCGCGGGTGCGGCGATCCGAGGGACCCATGCGGCACCTTCGACGTCGTACACGAACCCGATTGGCAACGGCTCGGCCGAGTCGTTCTCGGCCAACAACTGGGCTATCGGCGACCGCTTCGAGGTGACATTGTCGACGGTTGGGTTTGCCAGCATCGAGGTCGGGTGGGACCAGACAAGATCGGGTACCGGGCCGGGCACGTTCCGACTCGAGTGGAGCGCCGACGGGACCACTTTCGAGCCGGTGACCCCGTACACGGTCGATGCGGTGGCGTGGTCCAGCAGCGGCAATCCGACTCTGGCTGCCCGGTTTGGGCCCTTCGCTCTCCCTGCCGCGGCCAACGACCTGGACCTCGTGCGGATCCGCCTCACGTCGACCGTCGCAGGTGCCGCTGCTGGCACGAGCCGACTCGACAACCTGGTCGTCACGGGCAACGCCTGCGACACCGGCAACGCCTGCACCATGCTGTGCGAGACCGGGACCTGCAGCGAGGTGCCGACGTGCGATTGCGCGGGCACAGGGTTTGGCGGCAGCACATGCGGAACGCCCGATTGAGGGTCGGGCGAGCCGCTGATTGCCTGCTAGAGGGTCACTGTCCCTGGCCGGCCGAGAAGCCGGGTTCACCATCGAAGGTGTAGAGGTTCTCGGTCTTGATGAAGTCGAACCCGTGCTCGGCGATGGACGCGAGCAACGCGAGGATGTCGTGGTGCGTGATGACGCCCTTGTCCTCTCGCTGGTAGCGGCAGCGCCAGTGGTCAGTGCAGAAGGTCTCGGGGAAGCCGTCGGGCCACACCTTGACGCCGCGATTGGTGATCATCTGCAGCTTGAGAGGAGCCGTCGTGGCAGCCACCAGCTCCGGCCCGAGCACGTTCGGATCGCCGCGCCAGCCGATGAAGGCGTCGACTCCGACGAGCTCCTTGTTCGGGTGCGGCGGACGCACGAGGTCGGGGACCTTCGGCACACCGATCGACTCTTCGGACGCCGCGCGCAGGATGGTCGGCTTCTGGCCGAAACGTGCGACGACGGCCTCGGCGAAGGCACGTGTGCCGACCTTCTGCGGATGCTCGTGCGAGAGCACGACGTCACCCGTGTGGATGCCGTCTTCGAGCGTCTTGAGCCAGGCGTTCTCGATGAGTGGTGCCTGCGTCATGCCGAGGTCACGCAGCATCATGATGGCGCCGTTCATGAGGCCCGACGGGTTGGCGATTCCCCGACCCGCGATGTCGGGGGCTGAGCCGTGGATGGCCTCGTACATCGCGGCGGTTCGCCCGAGGTTGCATGACCCGGCGAGCCCGACGGACCCGGAGAGCTCGGCTACGACGTCCGAGAGGATGTCCCCATAGAGGTTGGGCAGCACCAGGACATCGAAACCTTCGGGCCGGGTCGCGAGCCGCGCCGTGCCGATGTCGATGATCATGTGGTCGCTCGAGAGTGCCGGATACTCCTTCGCCACCTCGCGGAAGATGCCATGGAACAGGCCATCCGTGAGCTTCATGATGTTGTCCTTCGTCATACACGTCAAGCGTTTGCGGTGCTGCGCGGTGGCGTACTCGAAGGCGAAGCGCACGAGGCGCTCTGTGCCCGGACGGCTCATGAGCTTCAGGCACTGCACGACCTCGTCGGTCTGGCGATGCTCGATGCCGGCGTAGAGGTCCTCTTCGTTCTCACGCACGACGATGATGTCGAGCTTCGGGAAACGGGACTCGATGACGGGGGCCAACGACATGACGGGGCGGATGTTGGCGAACAGGCCGAGCGTCTTTCGCAGCGTCACGTTGAGCGACTTGACGCCCTTGCCCTGAGGGGTCGTCATCGGCGCCTTGAGCAGCACGCCGGTCCTGCGGATGCTCTCCCACACCTCGGGGTGGATGCCGGCCGCATGCCCATCGCGATAGAGGGTTTCGCCCATGCGGACGTCTTCGAAGTCGAGGGTGCAGCCGGCCTCCTTCAGGATGAAGAGGGTGGCGTCCATGATTTCGGGGCCGATGCCGTCGCCGCGCGCTACCGTGATCGCTCTTGCCATGACTCTCCTTCCGGGGTTGCGTCGCGAGCTGCTCGCGACTGTGCGATTCCGAACGAATGGGTGCGCAATTGCCCACTTCAATCGGCCGGGAGGCGGATGATGCCGTCATTGCACAGGCATGGGAAGCAGAAGCGGCTTTGCGTCGGCTCGCAAGGCGTCGAAGCCGTGCGCAATGGCACCGGCTGTCCAGATTTCACCTAACATTTATCTGTGCGGCTGTGTTATATAACACCCCGAGTTGAATGGATAATTTCGATCTCCTGCGCTAGCGTGTCCGTGTCGTTTCATCCTAACGACCGTCCCGCGATGCGAGGACCCATGTCAGCCAGTATCGAACCAGCCAGAACGGAATCCAGGGCCTCCACACGAAGCAATCGTCGGTGGTTGGGGTACGGATTGGCGGCTCTTGTCTTCATCGGGGGCCCGGCCATCGCGCTCGGTGTCCCGGACAAGGTCCGCATCCCGATCGTCAAGCCCCACGGCGGCGGTGCTCCGCCGGATCCGGCATTGTTCAGCCACTGGCAACACGACTTCTACACGTGTGCCTCATGCCACCCGTCGACCTTCCCTCAGCGCAAGCTCGGCTTCACGCATGAGGACATGGAGGCCGGGCGATTCTGTGGCTCCTGCCACAACGGGCAGGAGGCCTTCAGCCCGAAGTCCAAGGGCATCGACTGCGAGACGTGTCACGTCCCGACGACGAAGAAGCGCGAAATCAAAGAGGACGAACTGTGGGACTGATCACCCGAACGCTCCTGGCCTCGGCCATTTGCCTCGCGACGGTCGCCCCCGCGGCGGCAGACGATGGGCTCCCTCCGGGCCACCCCCCGATTCCGCACGGCGCCTCTCCTGGCGCACACGGCAATGGCGTTGGTCTCCCCTTCGACCTGCGACTGCACGGTCGATTCGACGTCTCCTACGAGCGCCACAGCTTCAGTGACGCGTTCTGGGACGGCAAGGACGCCTTTCGCAACTACCACCGGTTTCTCTTCCTGGAGCGCCGCGCCAAGGATGACCCGTTCTTCTTCAACGCCGAGCTCCTCGGACTGACGTTCTACGAGATCGGTGCGCGTTTTCAGGGCGATCGCGAGGACATCTGGCGCCTGAACCTGGCGGCAGGCAAGGTCCTCGTCCCGTTCGGGGCCGACCCGCTCTATCACCATGCTTATGGTGGTCGTGTCGGGGCCGACCAACGCGTCCTGCCGCTCGTGTGGGCCGAATACGGGCTGAAGGCGACGCTCGACCTCGACCTCGCCCCGGTCGGCCTCAAGATCGATGCCTTCGCTGTGCGCGGCTACGCCTTGCGCGCCGAAGACGGGATCCTGAACCTGCAGTCGAACATGGCGCCCATCGATGACCTCAACTTCGCGGGCGGCGGGCGCGTCTCGGCTTCGCTCGGGGCAGCCACGGTCAACTACTCCGTTTATGGCGGCACGCTCGACTTCGGCCGCTCGCTCGTCATGCAGGCGTTCGACATCACGCTCTGGCGTCTCGACTTCCCCGTCCTGCGCGACTTCGCCATCACCGCTGGTGTGCTTCGTGCAGACGTCTGGGGCGCAGATGCCGATGCCTACTACCACTTCGCCGACTACCTCCAGATTCGCTACTACCCGACGGACTGCTTCTACATCCAGTACCGGGGTGGTCTCGACATGAGGGACAATCGGAAGGGGCTCTTCGCGGACGGGACGCGGCTCGACAAGCTCGACACGTCGGCCCACAGCGTTTCGCTCGGCTGGCTGCAGGGCAATTTCTCGCTCGTTCTCCAGCACCTCTGGCAGCTCGAGCTCGTCGACGAGCAGGACGACGACTTCCTTCGGCTCACCGCCACCTACGAGTTTTGACCATGAAGCATGTCCTGGCTCTCATGTTCCTGACGACCGCTGGCTGCGCCGAGATCACGCGTGGCGATCCGCTGCCGGAAGTCGTCGACGCCGCCGACACGAAAGCAGACACCGTTGACGAGGTCCGCGACACGACCCCGACCGATGGTGACGTGTCAGAAGACACGGCGATCGACGTCGAAGAGGACATCCCCGAAGTCATTGTCGACCCCCTGTCGTATGCCGATGACGGGGTGCACGCCTTGCTCATGGCCAACTGCACTTCGTCGGGCTGCCACGGCTCCGGGGCAGGCGGCTATACGTTGTCAGGCACGGTCGGCGCCGACTACGACGCAACGTTCAACGTGGTTACGCCCGGCAATGGGCTGGCCAGCAAGCTCATAAAGAAAGCGACCAACGAAACGTCGCACGGTGGCGGTCCGATCCTCCAGACAGAGACACCCGACTATCAGTTGGTGCTCGACTGGATCGACGGCGGCGCCAACCCCTAAGGAGAAGCCTCATGAAGAACCTCATCCGAACTTCCCTCATCAGCCTCATGCTGCTCGCACCGACGGCCGCTCTGGCCGAGACCGGTCCCGAAGTCTTCAAGTCCCAGAACTGCACCTCGTGCCACTCGGTCACGAAGGCTGGCCTCGCTCGCGATGCCAACCCCGACCACAAGGCCAAGGACCTTTCGGACGTCGGAACGCGTCACGACAAGAAGTGGATCGCGGGCTTCCTCCTGAAGAAGAACGACCTCGAAGGCGAGAAGCACAAGAAGTCGTTCCAGGGCACCACCGACCAGCTCAAGACGCTCGCGACGTGGCTCGAAACCTTGAAGTGAAGTGAGGTAGCCAGCGGCCTGGGCCTGCGTCTTCGCGGCCCAAGCCGGGCGTCTGCCTGACATCTGGTCCGATGTCGGTGCGACCTCTGAATGGGAGTCTTCGTGGACACGACAACCGCTGTCATCGTCGTTCTTTGCGCGGCCGCCGTGGCCGTCTACCTATGGGTGCGCCTGCCGCATCTCTCGGCTGGTCATTATGGTCGGGTGATTCTCCTCCTGGCGATGTTTGTGATGCCCATCGGTCTCATCCAGGTGGGCATCTCGAAGTCGATCAACGAGACCAAGAAGATGGAGTTCTGTACGTCGTGTCACGAGATGGAGGTCTACGGACTGAGCCTCCAAATCGATGACCCCGAGTACCTGCCGGCAGTGCACTACCAGAACGGCCTCGTGCCTCGGGTGACCACCTGCTACACGTGCCACACCGACTACACCCTCTACGGAGACGTTAGCGCAAAGTTCAATGGACTCAAGCACATGTGGATCCATTTCTTTGGCGACATCCCGGCCCCGGGTGATTTCAAGACCTATACGCCCTACCCGAACGACAACTGCCTGCAGTGTCACAAGGGTGCACGCCGCTTCGAAAAGAAGGCCTCGCACACGACGAAAGGCGTGACGCTCGAGATGCTCTATTCGAACCAGAAGTCGTGCGTGAGCAGCGGATGCCACGACAAGATCCACGACATCAAGAACCTCGGTCACAAGGACTTCTGGGGGACGCCCGAGTTCGAGCTTCCCGAGGTGCTGAAACACGCCAAGCCGGCGGCTGACGACCCGTTCGCGGAAGACCCGGGTGGCGCCGCGCCGGGGAGCGCGAAGGACCCGTTCGACGAGCCGTCGACGCCTGAGGGTGGGGGTGCCAAGGACCCATTCGCGGACGAGCCGACCACACCCGATGCGGGGGCGAAGCCCGCGGGCGACAAGCCGGCGAGCGAGCTCCAGAACGTCGATGACCTCTTTGACGAGGCGCCGGCAGATGCTGGCAAGACGCCGGACGCAGGTTCCGCCGGAGGCGAGCCCAAGGACGCCGCGGGAGACACGAAATGACGACGCCCGAGCCCGACCTCAAGCGCCTACGCCTGGCCATCATCTTCCTGCTCATCGGCATCGCCATCGAGCTGGTCTCGTTCGTCATCCCGAGGCCGCCCTGGTTCGCGCTGCTCTTCGTTTTCGGCATCCCCTTCATGATGCTCGGGATGCTGTTCTACGCGTCACACGTGTGGCGCCAGCTCAAAAAGAAAGACGTGCTCTGATTCCGCGAGCCCCGTCGCGAGGATTCTCGTCACCCCAGAGGTTCGCCATGTTTCGATTTTCGAGATACTTTTGTCTGATGCTGGCGCTTGGCGCCTGCGTCGAGTCGCCGGCGAACGTGACCGTGGTGCAGGAGACAAGCCCGGCGGTGTCGATCAGTGGCAAACACGGCCTCGTCATCGGCGAGACCCTGAGCCTTTCGGCGACGACGGCGGACGGGACCGACAGCGGCTACGACTGGGCGGTGCTGGACGACACAGTGGCAACCGTCGACGCCAGCGGGCTCGTGACGGCGGTTGCGGCGGGTGAGACCACGGTGACGGCTACGGGGCGGGACACGGGGGCAGTCGGCCGGCACGCGCTGGTGGTCGTCGAGACGGCGTCCGAGCTGACGGTTGCGGTGGTGGTCACCGGGTCAAACGGGGTCGTCGTCGGGCAGACATTGGCGCTCGCGGCGGCGACCGAGAACGGGACGGACGCGGGCTACACGTGGGCGAGCCTCGATTCGGCGGTGGTCACTGTCGATGCGGCGGGCGTGGTCACGGCGGTTGCGGTCGGCGAGACGACGGTCACGGCCACAGGCAACGACAGCGGTGCGGTCGGGCGTCACGCCATCGTGGTCGTGCCGGCAGACGGGACGGGGCCAGGCGTGCCTTATCTCGAGGCGTGGCAGGGCTCGGGGCATGCCGACAAGACGGCCAGGGCTTTCACCAACTGGAATACGAATGACCCTCCCGTGGTGCCCGTCGATTGCGCGCGCTGCCACAGCAATCTTGGATATCAAGATTATATCGGCGAGGACGGGAGTGCGGTCGGCGTGGTCGACGTGGCGCCGGCCATCGGGTCGACGGTGGAATGCCAGACCTGCCACAATGCGACCACCGCGACGATGGACTCGGTGGTCTTCCCGTCCGGGGTCGAGGTCGGCGGGCTCGGGCCGGAGGCGCGTTGCATGACGTGCCATCAGGGGCGCGCCTCGGGGGACTCGGTCGACGACATGATCACCACGGCCGCAGCGGCGGACGACGACACGGTGAGCGACCAGCTCAGCTTCCTCAACATCCACTACTATGCGGCCGGCGCGACGCTCTTCGCGGGGCGCGTGCGCGGTGGTTATCAGTACGCGGGACAGACGTATGACTGGCGCTTCCGCCACGTCGAGGGCTTCGACACCTGCATCGGTTGCCATGACCCGCACTCGCTCGAGGTGAAGGTCGACGCCTGCGCGGGCTGCCATACGAACGTGACGACGGTGGCCGATGCGCGCGACATCCGTATGATGGCGTCGCTCAACCAGGACTACGACGGCGACGGCGACCGCGAAGAAGGGATCTTCTATGAGATCGAAGGCTTGCGCGAGCGCCTGATCACCGCCATCGCTGCTTATACGATGGCCGAAGGCTTCGGTGCGGTGTGCTATTCATCGGAGACCTTCCCTTACTGGTTCAAGGACACCAACAGCGACGGGACCTGTGCGACCGGCGAGGCGGTCTTCAGCAACCGCTACGTGCAGTGGACGGCGCGCCTCGTGAAGGCGGCCTACAACTATCAGGTGAGCTTGAAGGACCCCGGCGCGTTCGCGCATAACGCGAAGTACATCATCCAGCTCCTGCACGACGCGGTGGCCGATCTCGGCACCCACTTGAATCAGCCGACGCTCCTCGGAGACTCGGTCCGAAACGACTTCGGACACTTCAACGGCAGCTCGGCGGCGGCGCGCAACTGGGACAACAACGAGGAGATCAGCGCCACGTGTTCGAAGTGCCATGGTGGCTCGGACGGGCTCGACTTCTTCCTGCAGTACGGGGTCGGCTCGCAAGAGGTAGCGCCCGACAATGGGCTCGATTGTTCGACCTGCCATACGTCGTTCGGCGACGAGTTCGCGGTGCGCTCGGTCGCGCAGGTGACGTTCCCGAGCGGGGTCTCCGTGCAGGGCGACTCGACCACGAACCTGTGCTCGACGTGCCATTCGGGGCGCGAGTCGAAGGCCACCATCGACGCGGCCATAGCCAGCAACAAGCTCGGCTTCAAGAACGTCCACTACCTGCCGTCGGCGGCGGTGCGACAGGGTGGGGCCGCGCGGGTCGGCTACGAGTACACCGGTAAGACCTATGCCGGTGCGGCGGCCGGACACCCGGGCGGCGACACCTGTGAGAGCTGCCACTCGGCGGCGAATACGCAGCACTCGTTCCTGCCTGAGGACAACTTCGCGGCGTGTACGGTCTGCCATCAGACCGCGACCCAGTTGTCGGATATCCGCGGCACCGCGCGGCGCACCGTCGACTACGACGGCGATGGCAGCACTGTGGAGCCGCTCGAGGGTGAGCTGAGTGGGCTCGCCGATGCGCTCATCACACGGATGCATGGGTCGGTGGTGGCTGGCGGGGGTACGGGCATCTGCTACGACGCGCACAGCTACCCGTACTTCTTCATCGACACCAACGGCAATGGGGCGTGCGACGCGACCGAGGCAGTGAGCGCCAACGGGTTCAAGCCGTGGACGGCGCCGCTCATGAAGGCGGCGCACAACTTCCAGATGTCGCAGAAGGACCCGGGCGCGTGGGCGCACAACTTCAACTACATGGCTCAGCTCCTCATCGACAGCATCGCCGACCTCGGCGGCAACGTGTCCAGCTTCGTCAGGCCGTGAGCTCGTAGCGGGTATGCACAGTGCCGTTGGTGAGACGGTTGCTTTAGGAGCTCTGTGAGTGCACGGGGTTGCAAGGCTTCGGAAACTCGAACCAACTGAGGCTTTGACCCTTCGGAGGCCCGCGCATACACGTTCCTGGTGATGAAAGCGAACGTGTGTGTGGGGCTGGTTGTGGGGATTGCGGGTCTGGTGTCTGGCGGCTGCTCGGATGATGCCGAGCCGGTCGTCACGCCCGACGCCGAGGTGTCGCCGGTCGATGGCGAGTCCGATGGGGGCGACACCAGCGCGGCGGACAGCGGGACCGAGGTCGCGCCCGACGCGGCGGATACTGCCGACGGGACTGGGACCCCTGAGACGATGGACATGGTCGAAGTGAACGACACGGTCGAGGTGCCAGACCTGGTCGAGGAGGTCGAGGAGGTCGTCACGAGCCACTGCCCCGAGACGCCGTGTCAACCCGGCGAGCTTTGCACCGAGGGCGTCTGTGTGTGTGACCCAACGCCGGTCTCGTATCGTGACGACATCGCGCCGAAGCTCGCCTCGGGGTGTGGACCAGGGTGTCACGTGTACAACGGGTCCATCGCCAGCGGGTCGGCGGGGCTGAACCTGTCGCGCTCGTTTTCTTATCAGGAGCTCGTCGAGGTCAGGACCTTCCAGTGCGGCGATGACCGCGTCCGGGTCGCCAGGGGCGACGTGGGGGCGAGTTACCTCATCGACAAGATGCTCGGGCGGCAGATGTGCGCAGGTATCCGGATGCCCAAGGGGCGGTCGGTCTGGTCGGCAAGCGACATGGCGCTGGTGGGGCGGTGGATCTGCCAGGGCGCTGAAGACAACTGACGTGGCCATGCGTTTCCCGCACCACAAAGGACGGAAACCATGGCCAACGTCAGATTCTTGTCCCCTTGACCGCCAAGGCGGTCGAAGGGGAGGCTCGCGAAGCGAGCGAGGGGTTTCCAACTGATCGAGATGACTGCGGTTTGGTGTCGGCGGGCCGATGCTGGGTCGTGCAACGGACTTGACCACAACCGCCATGCCGTGGTGAGCCAAGGTCATGAGCGACCCCGACCTCATCGTCATCCATGAGCATCCCGAGTGGCAGAAGCCGTTGTTCGCAGCGCTCGAGCGTCGCGGCGTGCGCTATGCGGCCTTCGACCTGAAGCGTGCGGCCTTTCGGGTCGACGAGCTGCCAGAGGCGCGGCTCTACTTCAACCAGGCGAGCCCGAGCGCGTACGTGCGGGGCAATACGCGGGCGGTGCCCCTTGGGCTGGCGCTGATCCGGGCGTTGGAAGCGCAGGGCAAGCGTGTGCTCAATGGGAGCAAGCCGTTTCTGCTGGAGCTGAGCAAGACGACGCAGGCGAGCCTCTTGCGTCACCTTGGGATTGCCACGCCAAAGACGCTGGCCTTCAACGATGTGAGCCGGGCGCGAGAGGTCGCGGCAGACTTCCCGTTCCCGGCCCTGCTCAAGCCCGAGCAGGGCGGCAGTGGGGCGCGGATGTTCCTGCTCGAGACGCCCGACGAGCTCGAGAGGTTGCTCGAGATGCAGCCCGACCTGTGGCAGCCCGACCACCTGCTGTTGCTCCAGGAGCTCGTCGGCTACGACAAGGACCATGGGATCGTGCGTATGGAGCTCCTCGGTGGTGAGCTCTTGTATGCGATGCGGGTCGTGTCGCATGGGCGCTTCAACCTGTGCCCGTCCGAGACGTGTAATCCGGATACGGGTGAGGGCGAGTGCCAGGTCGAGCTGGTGCCGGCACCTCCGGTCGAGTTCCACGCGTATCCAGGGGTCGCGAAGGACACGGTCGAAGCGGCGCGGCGGATCGCGGCGGCAGGCGGGCTCGACGTGTGTGGGATCGAGTGCATCGAGACCAAGGACGGGCCGGTCTTTTACGACATCAACGCCAACTCGAACCTGCGGCTGCCGGTTGCGATGGCTTATGGCGGGTTCGACCCGTTCGAGCGGGTCGTCGACTTCCTGGTGCGTGAGCTCGAACGCTGAGTATCTCGATTGTCGAGATGATCGGCCGAATGCGCGAGCATCGAATATCTCGAAAATCGAGATAAGTCTCGGTCAGGCCGAGAGGCGACGCCGCCGGCCGACGAGGATGGTCAGGAGGCCGAAGAGCGCGAGCGGGGCGGGGCCTGATAGGCAGCCGTCGTCCGAGGGCGTCTCGTTGGAGTCCGCGGACTCGGGGTTGGCCTCGGGTCCTGCTTCGGAAGTCTCCGGGTTGGCCTCGGGATTGGCCTCGGGGCCCGGCTCGGAGGGGGCCGGCACGAAGGGGTGCTCGACGTTGACCCAGCGCCGGCCCCAGTGGACCTGCGACTCGCCTGACGTGTTCGTGGCGGTGACGCGCAAGAGGTAGGCGCCGTCGGGCACGGCCGAGGTGTCCCAGGTCATGGCCATGCGCCAGCGGTCGAGCCCGGCGTCGGGGTCGGCGACCATAGGGACGGACTCGGCGATGGTGAAGAGAGGGGACCAGGTGAACTCGACGCAGAGGGCGAGGTCGGGGAAGGCGGGGTCACGAATGATCTCGCCGGCCTCGATCTTCAGGCTCGGGGCGCTGGGCGAGATGGCTTCGACGACGAGCTCGGTGGAGGTGTCGACGATGGGGGAGACGGCCAAGGGCGACGTCATCAGGACGCCAAAGGGGGCGGGGTCGTCGGCTTTGCGCACGATGACGAGAGCTGGGACCTGCTCGAGCTCGACGCAGAACGGCGGCTCGTCGAACTCGGCGAAGACCCGCCAGGTGCCCGTCGCGAGCGAGGACAGGTCGAGCGAAACCTCGTAGGTCAGGGCGTCCGAGGCCAGGGTCGTCATGAGCTCGCCCGACCGCATGGCGGTGGGCGGCGACGGGGTCGGCGGGAAGTCGAGGGACTGGACCTTGTAGCGGTAGAACTGGTCCAGGTGGAACTCGCGCGCGGTCCAGCGAACGACGAGCGGGGCCTCACCGTCGGTGACGATGAGGCCGAACGGCTCGGAGAAGATCGGCGCGATGCCATAGCCGTTGTGAGCGGACGATGGCAGGGCGCCGACCGTTGCGAGACCCAGTCCGAAGACGGCCGCGCTGCCGAGTTTGATTGTCACTGCCAGTCGATGCGGTAGACCGCGCCGCCGAGCATGTCGGTGAAGTACAGGCGGTTGTCGGGGCCGACCTCGATGCCCGCGAGCGTGCCTTCGGGGAGCCCGGTCTCGAGGGTGCGCAGCGGGGTGCCGGCGAGGTCGAAGGCGTGGATCTTGCTCGTCTTGTGGTCGCTCACGTAGAGGACACCCTCGTGCAGGGCGAGCCCGCTGGGCTCGACGAGACCCTGGTCGACCACGACGCTGAGCGTCGCGTCGTCGAACTCGCCGCTCGAGCGGAGCTGCTCGTAGATGGGGGAGATCCGGCCGCCCGGGGTGCCGCTGGTCGTGTCGAGCTTGAGCAGGCGGGCCGACCCGGAGTCGACGAGGTAGAGGTGGTTGTCGGCCGGGTTGAAGACCATGTGGCTCGGGATGTTGGCCGCGCGCGTGACCAGGCCCTTGGCGTAGCGGTGGACTTCGCCGTCGGAATGGTCGTCGCCACCGGGCTCATGCGGCTCGTTGAAGTTGACGCGATCGATGGAGCCGGCGTCGCCGTTGAAGAGCCAATAGACGTTGTCGCGCTCGTGGGCGATGCCCATGCACCACGGGGTCTCGTGCAGCATGTCGAGGTGGGAGCCGTTGTCGAACGAGGGGTCGCGCACGGCGTAGATCTCGGGGTCCGAAGACCAGAGGCTCGGGCCGATATAGGTGACCGGGTCGTCTTCGAAGTTGCCGGTCGCGGCTTCGCCGCAGGTGGCGAACGTGTCGAGCGCGCCCATGGCGAGAGCGGGTGCGCGGCGCATGAAGTGCCACGAGTTGAGGTCCTCGAGGGTCGAGGCGCGTTGGCTGGGGGTGCCGGCCTCGTAGAGGATCGTGGTGGTCGAACCGAGCGAGCGGCAGCGGGCGCTGCCGGGATTGGATTGCGCGCAGACGCCCTGGACCTCGAAGCGGCGGCTGAGCACCCAGAGCTCGTCGCGCTCGGGGTGGAAGGCGAGGTCGGTCGCCTCGATGCGCTGGGTCGGGCGGTAGAGCTCGACCAGGTTGACCGAGCCGACGGTGCCGTCGCCCGTGCCGATGAGGTAGCCGCCCGGGAGGGCCTCACAGGTGGTGATGGCGAGGTTGCAGATGGGGCGGCCCGGTTTGTCGGCGCAGTCGGCGTTGGACTGGCACTCGGGTGGGGGCGGGACGTCGGGAGTCGCGTCGGGCGTGACCTCTTGTTCGGTCGCGTCGTCGGTGGTGTCAGGGGTCGGGGTGGAGTTACCCGACGGGCTGTCGCAACCGATGGCGAGCGATGCCGCGAGCGGCGAGAGGGTCATGAGCGAGAACAGGCGCATCGTCTTCCGGCCCGAAGTGCGTGAGTGCAGCCTCGGGCCCAACAGAATAGAGAGGTTGCGTGACGAAGGCTATACGGTCCTGACTTTCGAACCCTACACGAATCAGGTCCGCCGAATGCGGGGTTGGCGGGTGTGAAGAGGAGCTCGGCGAAGGGTGGGGGCTCAATTGGTGCGCAGCATGACGCCGGGGATCCAGCGCTCGAGGGTGCGGGCGACGGACTCGATCTGGACGGGCTTCGAGATGTAGTCGTCCATGCCGACGCTGCGGCACTCGTCGAGAATGCCGGGCATGACGTTGGCTGTCATGGCGACAATCGGGGTCTTGCGGTCGAGGGTCTCTTCGAAGGTGCGGATGCGGCGTGTGGCCTCGAAGCCATCGACCTCGGGCATATGGCAGTCCATGAGCACGAGCTCATAAGGCATGGATTTAATCGCAGAAATGGCCTCCTCGCCGTTGGCGACGACGTCGACCTGGCAGCCGAGGCGCTCGAGGATCCGGGTCGCGACGAGCTGGTTGACCGGGTTGTCTTCGGCGACGAGGACGCGTGGGCTTTCCTGACTCGGTCGGATCGCGCGGAGCTGGCCTGTGCCTGGGCTCGGCGTGGTGAAGGCCGGGTCGCCCGACTGGGAGAGGGCCTGGACGCGGCGCCTGAGGGTGTCTTCGCGTAGCGGCTTGGGGAGGTACGAGGTGGCGCCGAGGGCGCGGACGACCGTGTCGCCGGTGCGCTGCGTCACATGCCCATAAAGGATGGCGGGGAGCCCGTTGGAGCGACCCATGACTTGTGAGGCGACCTTGGCTTCGCCGCGTTCGAGGGCGTGGACGTCGATGGCGACGAAGGCTGCGTGGGCGAAGTCGAGGCCATCGAGCGTCTGGATGTGTGGTTCGTAGCCATGGACGGCGAGCCGCTCGGCGAACATGACGGCGCTATCGGGGTTGGGATCGACGATGACGACGCGGCCCTTCGGGGCTGCGGGCGCAGGTGCGGCCGATGCGGGGGTGGGCTCGAGGCGGGTCGTGAAGTGGAAGGTCGAGCCGACGCCTGGGGTGCTCTCGAGGCCGATTTCGCCACCCATGGTCTCGACCAGGCGTTTGCTGATGGCGAGCCCCAGCCCCGTACCGCCAAAGCGGCGTCGGGTGGAGGCGTCGGCTTGGGAGAAGGGGCGGAAGAGAGCCGCGCAGCCGCGTTCGTCGATGCCGAGCCCGGTGTCGCGGACGGCGAAGCGGAGCGTGATCGGTGACGCATCCGCGACCACGCCGACGTCGACGCGGACCGAGCCGCGGTCGGTGAACTTCACGGCGTTGTCCACCAGGTTCAGGACGACCTGGCGGAGGCGGCCGGGGTCGCCGCGGACCTCGGCGGGGAGGTCGTAGGAGGCGACGTAGCCGAGCTCGACACCCTTCTCGGTGGCGCGTTGGGCGACGAGGTCGAGGACTTCTTCGATGACCTGGCGCGGGCTGAAGTCCACGGACTCGATATCGAGGCGGCCGGCTTCGATTTTCGAGAAGCTCAAGATATCGTTCACGATTCTCAGGAGCGCCTGGGCGGATGAGCGGATCGTGAGCGCCGCTTCGCGTTGCTCGGGGTCGAGGTCGCTTTCGAGGAGGAGGCCGCTCATGCCGATGACGCCGTTGAGCGGCGTGCGGATCTCGTGGCTGACGGTGGCGAGGAACTCGTTTTTGGCGCGTTCGCTGTCAGCGAGGGGTTCGACGACGGTGGGTGAGGCCGGCTCGACGGTGGCGGTTGTCGGCGTGGGAAGTGTGGGCGCAGCTTCTGTGGAGGTTGCTCGAGAGTCTGCGGGCGGCAGCGGCGATGGAACCCCCGGTCGACGCCGAATGAGCGCACGTAGGACGAGCAGGGACGTGAGGGCAAAGCCGGTGATGCCGGTGGCGATGGTGGCCCCCAGGGAGTCGGAGAGCTGCCCCGCGGCGATCGTGAAGACGAGCGTCATCGCTCCGGAGGCGAGCGCCACGGAGGCCTCTGCCGGATAAACGGCGCGATGGACTTGCCGGTCCTCGGGAGCTGGACGATCTTGCTCGAGCATGACTTCGACACCCCGGAGGCGACCCTACACGGGGAGCCCCGGCCAAACAACAACGCCAGGACCAGCGCCCGCCCCGACGCGCCGAGCACGCCGCTGCCCGGTCGCGGCCCGACAACCCGACATCCAGAGGAAACCCCATGCGAAGAGCCTACTTCCATCTTGTCCCCTTCGTCGTGTGTGGAGCCCTCGCGGTTACGGCCTGCGGTAGCTCGAAAGGGGCGCGTTGCCCGGAGGGTCCCGATGGCAAGCCGATCGTCGCGTGCCCCTTGTGCCCCGAGGTGCCGGTCGTCAAGAAGGCGAAGAAGGCGAGCGTCATCGCGGCCGACCTGCTGCGCCTCGACAAGCCGCGGCGGATTGGGCTGGTGGCGCTCTCCGAGGATGGGATGCGGGCGCTGATCCGGGCCGAGGACGCCACGGTGGGGAGCTACTTCCAGACGCTGTCGTTCGTCGCCGACTCGTCGCTGCCCAAGGTCGACAAGACCTTCATGTTCGACCGGGCCACCGAGACGACGGTCAAGGCGCAGGCCATGAAGGGCTTCAAGCCGCATGTCGGGCCGCCGTCGCAGGTCAACGCGAGCGGGGTGTCATTGCTGGCGGCTGACCGCGGTGAGGTGGTGCTGGTGTACGCGTTGTCGGGCGAGCGGGCGGTGCCGGTCGTCGAGCTGCCGCGCCTGGTCGATGCGGACGGGCGCAAGTCGGACGTGACGATGGTCAAGCTGGCGTGGGACCCGACGGGGGCGCGCGCCGTGGTCATCCACCGGCAGACGCTGGCGGCCGACCAGGGGTTCTCGAGCGACTGGATCCATGTGGTCCCCGTGCCGGCCGACGCGTTGCCGTTCTGAAGACCGATGGCGTCGCGCCGATTGCGGGGAGCGTCGCGGCGCATTATGGAAGGACATGGATTCGAACGCCTCGCTCTTCCCGGGTCTCGATACTGCTGCGGTCCTCGACCTCGCGGCGCGCCACCTGACGCCCAACTACAAGCCAGCGCCCCTCGTGCTGGTGAGCGGTGAGGGAGTGCGCGTCACCGACCGCGACGGTCGCAGCTACCTCGACATGGTCGGCGGGATCGCGGTCAACAGCCTCGGTCATGGGCATCCGCGGTTGGTTGCGGCCATCGCCGAGCAGGCGCGAAAGCTGATTCACGTGTCGAACCTGTACCTCAACGAGGCGATCATCGCGTTCACGAATAAGTTGAGTGAAATCAGCGGGTTCGAGCGGATCTTCGTGGCCAATTCGGGGGCGGAGGCCAACGAGGCGGCGCTCAAGTGTGCGCGGCGTTATCAGACGGTCGTGCGGGGGCGACCCGACAAGACGGGTGTGTTGGCGTTCCACGACAGCTTTCATGGGCGGACCTTTGGCGCGCTGAGCGTCACGGGACAGCCGAAGTACCACGCCGGCTTCGAGCCGCTGGTGCCCGGAGCGGTGTTCGCGAAGTTCGGGGACCTGGCGTCGGTCGATGCGGCGCTCGCGGCATCGGAGGGGCGGGAGGTTCAGATCGGGACGCTGATCGTCGAGCCGATCCAGTGTGAGGGTGGCATCAACATGCCGCCGGTGGGCTTCCTCGAGGGTCTGCGCGAGCGCTGCAGCGAGCGGGACATTGTCTTGATTTTCGATGAAGTCCAGACCGGCGTCGGGCGAACCGGGCGATGGTTCCACTTCCACTGGGGTGTGCGGCCGGACATCGCGACGACGGCCAAGGGCATCGCCGGCGGAGTGCCGCTCGGGGCGATGATGACCTCGCCGCCGTTCTCCGATGCGCTGCAGCCCGGGACACACGCCTCGACGTTTGGCGGCAATGCGCTGGCGTGTCGGGCGGGGCTCGAGGTGCTGGATGTGATCGAGCAGGATGGGCTCCTTTCGCACGTGACCGAAGTCGGGGCGCGGCTTGGGGCAGGGCTCGCGCGGCTGGCCGACTGGATGGACGTGGCGGTGGCGCAGCGTGGGCTTGGTCTTGTCCAGGGGCTCGAGCTGGTGAGCGCCGAGGCGGCGACCAAGGCCGTCGAGCTGGCGCGTGAGTATGGGTTGCTGGTCAATGCCGTGCAGGGCAAGACGCTGCGTTTTGTGCCGCCGCTGGTGACCTCGGCGGCCGAGGTCGATGAGGCTCTGGCCGTGACCGAGCGGGTGCTCGCGCAGATCGCTTGATGTTGTGTAATGAAAGCGTTGGGCGAAAAAGTCGCGCGGTTCGTGGCCTTCTGGCAGTAAGGAGTGCCTCGTTCGGCTGTTGCAGTCACTCGTTGTGGGCTGCGATGGCGCGATCGACCGCGCCGACAATGTCGACCGGGCCGTCGGACCAAGGTGGTCTCGAAGCCGAGTCGACGTCAGGATTGGGCCTGTGGTAACCCTTGGACCCATGACTCGCCGTCAACAGGGCGCCTTCGATGAGGCGGAGCAGATCCACGCGATCCTGCGGCCGGCGTTCATCGAGGTCGGTGCCGGTGAGCGGCGACAGCGGTTGCTCGCGAAGGGGCGGCTCGAGGAGCCGCTGGCCTGGAACGAGCTCGACCTGGCTATCGAGAGCTTGCTGACAAGGATGCGGGTCGACCCGCGACCCACGCAGGCCAAGGCGCCTCGTCCGAAGGAAGCGACGCGCCCACAGGCTGCCGTGCCGCCGCCCGTGCCGGTGGTTGCCCGCGCGCCGACCGGTACCGAGCTGAAGGCACCCGACCTGAAGGCGCCCGATGGGGCCGACAAGCCGGAGAAGCCCGAGAAGCCCGAGAAGAAGGTCCCGCCGCCGCTGCCGTTGCCGCCGATGCCCGAGCCGCCGAAGCTCCCCGGCGAGGCGCGGCCGATCGACGAGCTCGAGGCGCCACCCCTGCCACACGCTTCGGCCGAGGCGCGGCAACCGCGAAAGCCGACGGGGACGCTGCCCGTCGTACCGATCGAGGACATCGGTGGGGCGCTGGTCCTGACCCGGCCGGGTAACGCGCCCGAGACGTTCCTGCTCTACGACGACATCGTGAACCTGTCGGCGATGGCCGACCGCGATGGCTTGTTGATCTCGCTCGAGCGGCTGCTCGTGCTCGCGAAGCTCGAGGACCACGTGCGCCAGTTCGTGGAGAGCAACGAGGTCAAGCTGATGGGGCTCTACGAGTCGGAGCTGAAGGCGTTTTCGCGCACGCCCAAACGCAGGCCGCCGGCGGTCGAGAACACGATGCCGCGGGCGTTCCTACGCGCCGAGAAGGTGGCTGCGGTGCTCCCGTTCGTCGATGGCCAGGCGACCGTCACCGAGATTGTTCGTAAGTCGCCTCTGACCCCGGTCGAGACCTGCAGCGTCATCTGCCAGCTCAAGCGTGCCGGCCTCATCGACGTCTGATGTCTTGACGTTCGAGATGTTTGAACATCGAGATGCCCGCGCGAAAGGCCTCAGCGGGGCAGTGCTTCGGGTCGGCCATAGCGTTCGACGATGACCTCGAAGATGGCCGCAGCCTTGCGGCGCAGGGTGTCGATGTCGGCGTCGTTCTCGATGAGCCAGGTGGCCTTTTCGCGGCGGACGTCGTCGGTCGTCTGGGCGGCGATGCGGCGCTCGGCCTCGTCGCGGGTCAGCCCGCTGCGCTCGATGAGGCGGGCCCGTTGCGCATCACCGGGACAGATGACGGCGATGAGCGCCGAGAGGCCGGCTTCGGCGCGGTTTTCGAGGATGAGGGCCGCTTCGTAGACGACCCAGCCGAGGCCTTCGCGCTGCGAGTCGGCCAGGCGCTTTCCGGTACGCGCCAGGATGGCCGGGTGGGTGATGGCGTTGAGCGTGGCAACCGCGGCTTTGTCGCCAAAGACGCGGGCGCCGAGCTTCTTGCGGTCGAGCACGCCGTCGGCGTCGAGGATGTCTTCGCCAAAGGCGCGCACGAGGGCTGCGAGGGCCGGCTCACCGGGCTGGGTGACCTCGCGGGCGAGCTCGTCGGCGTCGATGATGCGGGCGCCGAGCTCGCGAAAGACCTGGGCGATGGTGGACTTGCCGCAGGCGATCCCGCCCGTGAGGCCGATGACGGCGGTGCTGCGGTGCTGGTGGGTCGGCTCCATATGTCGGGCATAACCGCCACGAGCGCCGGGGTCAACGACCGCGCGCAGGGCGCTGGTGGCGGGCGTTCTGGCGCAGTTGCTGACCGTCAACGTCTTGGTGGCGGGTTTCGCATCGGCCTGCTAAGGGAGCGGGCATGGGCGTGGGAGCCGACGAGGCGAGCGATTCAAAGGCGGAGACGGGGGCGACCGGAGCGGTCCGGGCACCGGGCAACGTGGACCACGACCTGGTGGCCGGCGTCGATGAGCCGTCGGGCGCGCTGGCCTGGCGGATCCTGAGCTCGCCGCGTACGTTCGTGGCGCTTGCGATGGTCGCCGCTGTCATCCTGTGCCTGGCGGCACTCCTGCCGCAGCGACCGCTTCCCGGCGAGCTCGCGCGGAGCCTGCCGTTCGCGGTGGCCGAAGCCGTGCGCGACCTGCAGCTCGACGATGTCCTCGTGGGCTGGCCGCTGTTGTTGATCGCGCTCTTCATGGCGCTCAACGGGGCTGGGATGCTGCTCGCGGCGACCCTGCGCCGGGTGGCCAATGAAGTCGCGCCAGGGGCGTCGCGGCAACTGCTCATGGTGTCGGCGACGGGGCGGCTCGAGTCGGACCTCACGACGCTACGCCCGCGGATGACGGCGGCGCTCGGTGGTGGTCGGGTCGTGGTCAGTGAAGACCCTGCGAGGGGCCGGTTGGTCGCATCGCGGGGCTTTGTGCGCGAGGGCCTGGCGGTCGCTGGACTGGGCGTCCTGGCGCTGATCGGCGCGCTGGTGGTCAGCCGAGGGCCGGCCATCGACGCACGTCTCAAGGTCGTGCCGGGGTCTCCAAATCTGCCCGAGAGCAGCGTTCGTGATGGCGACCTGCTGCTGTTGCGACAGCTTCCCTTCGGGCTCTTCTGTGGGCGGCCGGACCCGCAGGACCCGGGGCGCAGCGTCCCATGCCGCACCGCTGCTTCGGGCCAGTCGGGTGGTCCTGTCGATGTGACCCTGACGCCGGGCGAGCAGACGGATGTCGCCGGGTTCTCGGTCTCGCTCGTGACCGAGTCGCTGCGAGTCCCTCGCGAGACCGACACGTTCGAGTTCGTGATTCGTCGCGGTGCAGCGTTGGAGAGGTTGCGGGTAGAGCCGAACAAGACCGTCGAGCTCAAGAGCGGCGGCGAGCGAATCACCGCGATGCATGGCCCTGACGGCCCGTTTGTGGTGTTGACCCAGCAACGCGAGGGCAAGGCCGAGACCGTCCTGCTCCTGCCTTCCTCGGGGCAAGTGTCTGCAGCGGGCGCATCGGCCGGGTCGTTGCACCTCGAGGTCGAGCACCCCAACACGTTGTCGGTGAAGGCCACGACCACCCCCGAGTCGCCGCTCACGCTGGCTGGGCTCGCGCTCCTCTTGTTCGGGCTCCTGCTCGCGTCGGCGTTTCCACACCTGCGGTTGGACCTCGTCGCGGTGTCGGGAGGCACGCTTGCGCGGGCCACGAGTCTCAACCGCGCTCACCTGCCGGAGCGAGCGATAGCCGCCCTCGAAGGGCATCCACTGGTGGCGCCCAGCTCACATTTTGCGACACTCAGCCAGGCCATTCGGGCCTCGTTGCCAACCCAGCTCGCGGCGCTAGCAGCGCTCGCGGTCGGGCTCTTCGTCGGTGTCCAGGCCTCGCTCGCGACGTCCGCGCTGCCCTTTGCGGTCGGGGCGCTGGTGGCCCTTGGCACGCGTGCGGCACTGCCGCTGGGCGCGCTTACGCTGGTGGCCGGGCTCGGCACCGTGCCGGCGGCTGGGCTGCCGTCGCTCGACCAGGTGATGGGCATGGTGTGCGCAGGTCTGGCTCTGGGTGCAGTGGGGCGATGGCTCGCACTCGACGAGCTCTTGCGCGACAAGCCGCTCTTGTCAGGGGGCCTGCTCGCGTTGCTGCTGGCAACGATTCTCAGCCTGCCGCCCGTGTCCCTCCAGCTCGCGGGTGCTGCCGGTGACCCGCTCACCTATGGCGCCACGCTGGTCGATGGGCCAGCGCTCCTGCAGGTCGCGTGGCCCGTGCCGGCTTTTGTCCCGGGGACCCGCTCCTTCTTCGCCCAGGTCGCGATGATCGCCGCATGGCTTGGCGCCTTGGCGCTTCTCGCGGCTCACGTGTCAGCATGGCGTCCGGCAGGGCTGTCGACCCTCTGGACGAGCCGCAATGCGGTGCGCGCGGGGCTCGTGGTGGGTGGCCTTGCAGGCGTCGTCGGCCTCTTTGGAATCGTGTCGCTCTTCGGTGGGGGCACCATCGAGTCGGAGACGGTGCGGCGTCACCTCGACCTCCTCGCGAGTCGCGACGCGTCGGTGCTCGCCATCGCGCCCGGCACCTTCGAGCTGCGCCTCTGGTCGCGTCCGTTCATCGACGGTCTTGCCGTCCTGCTCGGTGGATTTCTGGTGTGGCGCCTCGTTCCATTTGCGACGCGTGAGGTGCCGGTCTCCACGGAGTCTGCACGGGTCGGGGCAGGCGGCGGTCATGCGCTCGTGGCACTCGCGTTGACGGCGCTCGCCGCGTTCTTTGTGGCTCGCGACGAAGGCCAGCTCGCGGGCGGGGCGCTCATCGCGCTTGCGGCAGCCCTCTTGCTCCTCGGCTCCCTTGTCGTGGCTCGCACCGCGACGCCCACCGCTGAGCGATTGTCGCCCGCTCCGCTGCTCACCCGGCTCACCCTCGCAGGCGCCGCGTTGGCTCTGGTCGCGATGTGGATGCTGCCTCCGCTCTTTCTGGCGTGACGGTGCTGGGGACGCCGATGCGACCGATGCGACCGATGCGACCGACGCGATGAGTGACCGCGACCCGCTCCTCACCCCGCATCTGCGTCGTCGCCGGCGGCTCCACCCGTTGGTCGTCCTGGGCGCCGTGCTGGTTCTGCTCGGCGGCATCGCGGTGCTTTGGATCACCTCGTTTTCGTCCCTCCTCATCACCCCGCAGGAGTTCGTCGCGCGGCAACGGGTCTTCGACAGGGCGCTGCGCGACCTCGTCGCGACCCACGGCGATGGTGAGGTCCCGGATCTGCCGGCCTGGCCTGACCCGCTCACGCCCGAGCGCGTCGAGGTCCTCACCTGTGCGGAGAGCGAAGCCATTCGCGGCGTCCGGTACACCAACGCCTCGCAGAGCATCAGCTACCCGTGGGGGGACATCCCTGACCACATCGGCACGTCGGCCGACCTGCTCGTGCGCTGCTTTCGGCGGACCGACCTCGACCTGCAACAGCTCCTGCATCACGACCGCAAGACGAACCCCAAGCGCTACCCGACCAAGCTCTTCTCCCGCAAGACGCCCGACAAGAGCCTCGACCATCGGCGCGTGGCCTTCCTCTTCGTATTCGCCAAGGCCTTCTTCGCCGAGGCTCCGCTCGAGCTAGACACGCCGCAGGCGCTGGCACTCTATCAGCCGGGCGATATCGTCTTCTGGGGCGTCGGCGGGCGCGAGGGCCATCCGGGCCAGGTCGGCTTCGTGCTCGACCGGCGCGACCCGTCCGGCATGCCGCTGGTCGCGACGCTCAACGCCGAGGACGGACGCGTGACGCTGCACCATCGTCTCGACACGTGGACCGTGGTCGGCCACTTCAAGCTCGACCCGGACTTCACGCTCGAACGTTTCCTCGAGAGCTATCCGGGGCACACGCTGGAGCCCGCGCCCCGTCCTTGAACGGACGGGGAGCCGGGAGGCTCGGGGTCTTCAGTTCAGGTCGGAAGCGCAGCGGAAGCCGAGGAAGTTGCCGATGAAGGCCTTGGCCTGGCGCTGGCTGCGGTTCCACGTGTGCAAGAGGCAGGTGTTGCCCTTGCCGGTCGTCACGCTGCCGCCGCGGATGGCGATGTCGGCCGTAGAACCGACGAGGTCATCCGGGTCCATCGTGTCGGTGTAGGCCGTGCAGATGAGCGAACGCGACTGGTTGCTCTCCGCGCACATGTAGAAGCACTCGCCATCGGTCAGCGTCGTGCAATCCGTGCAGCCACCACTCGCGGTGGGTTCGACCGTCGCGGTCTGCTCGCAGAGGTCGCGCTGCTCGCCGGCGGGGAACTCCGCCTGGCACTCGGTGACGGTGGAGCACGGCGCTTCGTCCAGGCAGGTGGTGGTCTGGCTCCACGGGGTGGCCGTCCACTCAGCAGCGTTGCCGCCGAGGTGGAAGACCTCGGTGCCGCCTTCGACCACGAAGTCTTTGGAGGCGGTGCCAACTTCTTCCATCTTGAGGTCGCCACCGCACCCGGTCGAGTTGAAGACGCCGACACACTGGCTGACGGCGCTGATATCCTCTTCGGTGGGGAACTGGCGCTGCGTCGTACCGGCGCCCTTGGCGACCCGTTCCCACTCGAACTCGGACGGGAGGCGCTTGCCGACGAACGTGCAGTACTCGGTGGCCTGCGTCCAGGTGACGTTGACGACCGGGAAGTTCTCGAAGCGCGGATTGTCGTAATAGTCGTTCTGCGTCGCGGGGTCCGGCGCGTTGCCGAACTGTGGCAGCGTGCAAGCGCCACGCGCCACACAGTACTGGTACTGGAGGTTGGTGACCTCGTGCACGTCGAAGGCGAACGGGGACAACTGCAGCTTCACCTTCGGGTATTGGACGTCGAGCTGCCCGGGCGTTGCGCAGGTCTGCGTCACAGCATCGATCGAAGCACTGCCGTTCTTGCAGAGACCATCGGGGCCGAAGTCGAACTCGAGGCCCGTGCGGACCTCTACCATGGCGGTCGCAGCGGGAGGCTCACGCCCCTCAGCGCAAGCCGCCAGACCCAACATCATCGTCACGACGACAAAAACACGCATCGTCAACTCCTCAGAAACGTACGTCAGCGCCGATGACGCCCCGCGTGCCGACAAACGGCATCACGGTCGGGGCTTTCTTGGCCATGGGGTCGAGCACGTCTTCGCTTCGTACGCTCTCGGTGTCCGTGGCCTCGAGGATGACGAGCAGGATGCCCGCCCCAACGAGCCCACCGCCCACGCCGTAGCCGACCTTCTGCAGCGTTGCCCACTGGTCGAAGTCGTCGGTACCTTTGAAGTATTTGTCCGCCTCGGCGCCCGCGAAGTAGCCGCCGACGCCCATGCCGACACCCAGGATGATAGAGGTCCATCCGACGTAGCCCTTCCAGGTGGCCGGCGCCTCGCGCAGGAAGATCTCGGCGACGACCTCCTGGCTCTCGTTCACGACGACCTTCACTTCACGATTGAAGGGCAGGTATTCGTCTTTGGAGACGGCGATCTGGTGGGCGCCCTCGTCCAGGGTGATGAGCTCGGTGTAGGGAGTGAGGCCGATGTTGCGGCCGTCGACGAAGACCTGGGCGCCGCGCACATTGGACTTCACGCGGACCTGGCCGACGCGCTGGAACTTCTCGAGCTTGAAGCGCAGGGTGAGCGGCTGGCCCGGGCGGACTTCGATGTCCTCCTCGTAGGGGACGTAGCCATCGAGGTTGAGGAAGAGCTTGTACTTGCCGGGGTCGAGCTGGACGGTGAACGGGGTCTGGCCTACGAGGCGGGTCTTGTCGTCGAGGTAGATCTTGGCGCCATCGGGGTCCGAGTTGATGGTGACCTCGGGGCGGCGAAGGAGCTGGCACGATGCGATGGACGCCCGCACGTTGACGATGTCGGACGGGTCTTTGCCGCTGTTGTTGCGGCGGTAGAGGTCGAGATACGCCTCGTACCCCGTGACGCAGCTGTCGGCGTCGCCGAGCTTCTCGTAGGCGCGCGCGATGTTGTAGAGGTTGACCGGGTGCGGGATGATCGCATGGGCCTTCTTGAAGTTCTCGATGGCGGCCGAGTAGAGCTCTTTGCGGAACAGCGCCTCGCCCTCGCGATAGAAGGCGCTCGCCTGCTGCTTCTCTTCGTCGGTGGGGGCCGCGGCGTGGGCATCGACCGAGAACGCCAAGGCCATCACCGTAAGGAGGCCCGCTACCGCGCGGCGGAGCAGGATGCCGGACCAGCCCAGGCGGGTCGGGTCGGAGGTTTCGGAACGGCTCGTGGACATCGCGTGCTCCCAGGGGCTCAAACCAGCGCGGAAGCTATGCCGCGCAAGGGCCCTTGTCAAACATCACCGGGGCTCGGGGGCGCTTCGGGTCGCGCAGGACACGGGGTGTGGGCCGTGATCTGCGGTGGCTCGTCGCAGGTCATCGCACGTCATTCAGGGCGCCCCGATGTTGTCGGCGCATGGGTGATGGCTCGTCTAGGTGCCCTCGCCCAGCCGTTGGCGAGAAACCAGCTCAGGTGTTCAGTGCGCGACACGAAGGTCGGCGTGGGGGCTACTTGGAGGGTGAGTGCGGCCTTGGATGGGGGGATGCGTGCGTCGCGTGAGGCGGACCAGTCGTGGTCGGGCGTGAGCGCAGCATGGGGAGCCGAGACGGCTGCAAAGACCTCAGCGTCGAAGGCCAGGGCGTCGATTGCAACGGCGTGGTGCGCGGGTTCGACCAGGGCCTCGATGACCGATCGGACGGCCGCAAAGAACGTGGGCGGGGCGTCGAGGACGGTGGCCACCGCGGCGTCGATGGGCTCCCAGCGCAGCCGGCCATAACCCTCCAGAGGAAGGAGCGAGGCGCCTTCTTCCAGGATGGCGTCGGCAAAGCGCAGCAGGGTCGCACGGATGGGTGGGAACGCATCGAGCAGGTTGTCGACGAAGACGTCGGCCGGGACTCCGTAGCGCCAGACGAGCCAGGGCAGGGTGGCGGGCAAGATGGACTGGTCGTGGACGGCGGCGAGTGTGTGGCCAAAGACAAAGGCTTCTCGCCAATCGGCGATAGGCAGGGTTGGGGTCGCGACGACCAGCGTCTCGACTTCGGGGACTGGATGCGAATCGTCGAGGTCGCGGGCGAACAGCGGCACGTGGCGCACCTCGAGGCCAAGGGCGCCGGCTTCGTGCGCGAGCGGGGCGTTCGGCAGGAGGCGCACCGGGTAGAGGAAGAACGAGTCGTGCGAGAAGGGGGTGAGGGCTGCGACGACGGTCTTGCGGACGGAGGTGAGGGTCTGCCGGGGCAAACCGAGGAGCAGCTCGTTGGTCGTGGGAAGGCCGCGGGCGTGACATTGGGCGCGCAAGGTCAGCGCGTCGGCAGGGTCGATGTTGTCGCGGCGGATGGCGTGCAGCACGTCGGGGTCGAAGTCCTGCATCGATAACGAGACCTGGGAGCCGATGCCGGCGTCTTGCAACATCTCGACAGTGCGAAGGTTTCGGGCCTGGGCGTTCTTGGTGAGGTGGAAATAGACGAAGCTCGGGGCGCCGATGCGACGCTTGAGGGAAGCGACGTGTTCGATGATATCGGGGTCGCGGCGGCGAATCCCGAAGTTGGCGTCGACGAAGTAGAGGTATGGGACGTGGCGTTCGGCGGCCCAGGTCAGCTCGGCCTTCACGCGGTCGAGCGGGAGCTCGTTGACGCGGCTTTCGGTGGCCTGGCCCCAGTCGCAGAAGGAGCAGGAGAACGGGCAGCCGCGGTTGGTCTCGAAGACGGCGGCGACGAGCGGGCCGGCCTCGTCGGAAGCGAGATAGTCGTCGAAGGTGCCATCGAGGTAGGGCGAGACGGTGGCGGCGAAGGCCTCGCCGCGGAGGCGCTCGCGGGCGGGGCCGAGGGCGAGTCGGTGGTTCGCGAGGACGGCGGTGCCGGCGATCAGGGCGGTTGAGGTTTCGCTGGCGTGGGCGCGGGACTCGATGAGCTCTCGGAAGGCGAGCTCGCCCTCGCCGAGGACGGCTGTGTCGACCGCGGGGTGCGCGCCGAGGAAGGACTCGAGCATGTCGGGTCTACGCGGGACCGAGGGGCCGCCGACGACGATATGTGTCTGGGGTGAGATGGCCTTCAGGCGCGCTGCGACGGCGAGCGAGTAGCGCTCGTTCCAGGTGTACAGGGACAGGCCGACGACCGTTGCGCCGCGCAGGCGCTCGGCTGCGACGTGGACTGGGCGCCGCCGGGTCTCGATGGCGAAGTCGACGTGGGAGAGCGTGGGGGAGGCGCGCGCGGTGGCGACCAGGAGGCCCGCTGCGAGCGGCAGGGGGCGCATGGTCGTGACCCCTTCGTATTGTGCGACGACGACTCTCACCGCTGCATCCTAGCCGGTCTGAGGGGTGGGGTCATCCAGTGGTCGCTGGGGGATGCGCGAGACGAGGACCGTGGGAGGCGCATGGGAGGCCGAGCTAAAATGAAATATGAAATGTCCCGACCCCTGGGGTGCGACCCCTGGGGTGAGAGTCAGGCGACGATGGCGGACTTGCGCAGGACGAAGGCGGGCATGGGGTGCTCGAGCTCCCACTCGATGTTGATGGGGCGTTCGCCGGAGTGGGCGTCGAGGTTGGCGGGGCCAAGAAAGGTGTAGGGGAGGGTGTCGCCGCGGTCGTCGCGCTTGTGGGAGCGGACGAACAGCAGCGGGGTGACGCCTTGCTGGCGATGGTGGAGGTGGCGCTGGCCCTTCTTGTCGGTGGGGCGGGTGGCGTTCTGGGATTGCCAGTGGAAGCGCGTCGGGGAAAGCGCGTAGTCGCGATACAGGGTCGCAGCGGAGTAGTCGTCTTCGTCCTTTTGGAGGGTGATGAACAGCAGGTTGCAGCCGGACGGAACGTGGAAGTATTCGCCTTCGCGCGGCAGGTAGATGCGGTTGCTCCGGACGTCGCCGAGCGCGGCCATGATCTCGGCCAGGCGGTAGGTCGCGTGCACCTGCAGCGGGATTTCGCGGGCGAAGCGGAAGGGCAGGATGGTGTGGTCGAGGCGCGTATCGAGCAGGCGTAGGAGGGCCGCGAGCTCGCTGACGAGGGCCGGGTGGCGGTCGAGCATCGCGCGGTCGTGGTCGGGGATGGACTCGCCGAAGAGGGCGACCGAGAACATGAGGCGAAGGCGTGCTTCGGCGGTGTTGAGCGAGTGCGGGGACGGGCGTGTGTCTGCGGCGACGAAGCGGCTGAACGCGTTGAGGCGAAGGCGGTCATCGAGGTGGATGAGGCGGCCTACGCCACGGGCGAGTTGTGACTCCTCGTCCGGCGGGCCGGCGGGTGGAAGGGGAAAGCCGGCGGCACGTGAGAGCTCGGTGAAGGTGCGTCCGTTGCGATAGAGGTCGGACAGGTCGAGGTTGGACTCGCGCAGGAAGGTGTCGAGGTCGACGGGGCCGAGCGCTTTCAGTTCGGCGACCAGCGAGCGCCGGTCGACACGAAGGGAGCGACTCACGTTGTCGAGGATCACCTCGCGGCTCACGCGGTCGAGCGCGATGACGCAGCCAGACGGCAGATGGGGGAAGCCCGATTCGATGTGCTTTTGAAGGGTTGAGCGGCCGACCTCGCCGCCGAGGAGGGCGCGGAAGCGAAGGTCGTAGCGGAACTCGCGGTGGGTCTCGGCGACGAAGTCGAGCACCGTGAGGCAACGTTTGGATGGGTGGCGGCGTAGGCCTCGGCCGAGCTGTTGTAGGAAGAGGGTCGCGCTTTCGGTGGGGCGTAGGAACAGGACGGTGTCGACTTCGGGCAGGTCGACGCCTTCGTTGAAGACATCGACGGTGCAGAGGCATTGCAGCTCGCCGTTGCGCAGGCGGATGAGGTTGCGTTCGCGTTCCTGCGACGGGGTGTCGCCGGTCACGGTGGCGGCGGTGAGTCCGGCGCGATTGAAGGCGTCGGCCATGAAGTGGGCGTGGTCGACACCGACGCAGAAGGCGAGGGCGCGCATGCGGGCCGGGTCGGCGACGTGGTCGCGGACGGCTTTGACGATGAGGTGGGCGCGCGCGTGGTGGCCCGTGTAGAGGTTGTCCAGCGCCTGGCGGTCGAAGCGCCCGCGGGTCCAGCGAATGGTCGTCAGGGCGGCGACGTCGTGGACCGCGAAGTAGTGGAAGGGCACGAGCAGGCCGCGGTCGATGGCGTCCCAGAGGCGGAGCTCGGCGGCGATGCGGTCGGAGAACCACTGGAGAATCGGGGCGCCGTCGGAGCGTTCGGGGGTGGCGGTGAGGCCGAGCAGCTCGTGCGGTGCGAGGTGGCGGAGCAGGCGTTGGTAGGTCTCGCCCTGGGCGTGGTGGAACTCGTCGATGATGATGACGTCGTAGCGGTCTTTGGGCCAGGCGGCGATGTCTTCGGTCGCGAGCGATTGGACCGAGGCGAAGACGTGGGTCCAGAGGGCGGGTCGATGACCATCGACGAAGCGCTCGCCGAAGCTCGGGTCGCTCGTGGCGTGCCGGAAGGTGTCGAGCGACTGGGCGAGGATTTCTCTGCGGTGGGCGACGAAGAGGAGGGTGGGGCGTGATTTCTGGCTGGCACAGAGGCGTTGATAGTCGAGTGCGGCGATGACCGTCTTGCCCGTGCCGGTGGCGGCGACGACGAGGTTTCGGTGGCGGTCGTGGAGAGCGCGCTCGGCGTCGAGGCGCTCGAGGATTTCTTGTTGGAAGGGGCGGGGACGGAGCTCGAAGACCGAGAGCGAGGTGTGGTCTTTGCGCTCCGAGTGGAGCTCGAGGGCGAAGCGGGCCGGGTCGTAGGGTTCGAACTCGGGGTTGAGCCAATAGGTGTCGAACGCGGCTTGAAACTCTTTGATGAGATGAGGGTTTTCGATCTGCGAGAGGCGAACATTCCACTCGAGGCCAGACGTCAGGGCGCTGCGTGAGAGGTTGGACGAGCCGATGTAGGCGGTCGAGAAACCGGAGTCGCGAACGAAGAGCCAGGCCTTGGCATGCAGTCGGGTGGCGTCGGTGCGGTAGGAGACGCGGACTTCGGCGCCTAGCGCGGTGAGCTCGTCGAGGACACGCGGGTCGGTGATGCCGCGGTAGGTCGTCGTGAGGACACGAAGCGGGCGGTTCTCAAGGTGGGCTTCAATGGCGGGGCGGAGGGCGCGGTAGCCGTCCCAGCCGAGGAAGGCGCAGATGAGGTCGACCTTGTCGGCGGAGGCGAACTCGCGCTCGAGGGCGAGGCCAAGGCGGCGTTCGCGCTGGGCGTTGATGTAGAGGCCGGACTCGGATAGCGCGAGCTCGGGGCGGGCGGTGTGGGCCGGGACCGCGAGGGCGTGGAGGACACGTGCGATGATGGCGTCGTCGGTGGCGGCGAAGTCGGGCAGGAGGGTGTGCAGGGTGTCGAGGAGGCGATTGGCGATGGCGACCTGGAGGTCGGGGCGGGCGTCGTCGTCGATGGAGTCGAGGGCGCGCGACAGGTAGTCGGCGAGGTGGCGCGAGATGATGCGTGCAGCTTGTGGGCCGGACAGCGGGCTGACCTCCGCGTCGGGGCGGTCGGCGATCGCCGCGTGGGCCTTGGTGAGGAGGAGCTCGTAGAGGCCGGGGCTGGTCGGAGTCGACGGCATCGCGGGAGGCTACCATGTTGTCTTTGGTGGCGTCAGGGCGTGACCCGCAGGCGTAGGTCCGTGGGGCACCTACGCTGAGGGGCGCGTAGAAGGCCGACCTAAAATGAAATATGAAATGTCCCGACCCCTGGAATGGTGAGGCTTGGGTGGAGAGTAGGGGCTGGTCTTGACCCCACCCGTTTGGAGCGGCAAAACCATGCGACGCCGCTATGCGTTTCACGCACCACATCGGATTGAAACGTATGCGACGTGATCGGATCGCTCCCCCTCACGGCCCTGAGGTCGGGTCTCTGGGCCATCTTCCACCGGCCCGACGCCCCCGGCTCCGGCGCTCCGAGGACCCGAGCAGACGTTTCCACCTGACGGAGACAGCCATGACCACTTCGATTGCGACCGCGGAGACCCTCGCTGCTGACCTCGCGCGCCTCGGTGTTGCGCCCGGTGACTCGCTCATGGTCCACGCTTCGTTGCGCCGCCTGGGCCCTACGGCCAACGGCGCCGACACCCTGCTCGACGCGCTCGATCTCGCGGTCGGCCCGAATGGCACCCTCATGATGGTGCTCGGTGCGGTTATCGAACACGAATGGGTCAACGAACACCCCGAACACGAACGCCCGGCCCTCCTCGCCGACGCGACCCCCTACGACCCGCTCACCGCACCGGCCATCGGTGAGGTCGGCTACCTCGCCGAGGCCTTCCGAGTCCGGCCCGGCACCCTCGTCACCGACAACCCGTCCGGCCGCTTCGCCGCCCGCGGCCACCTCGCCGAGCGTTTCCTGAAAGACGCCCCGTGGGACGACTATTACGGCCCCGACTCCCCGCTGCATCGTTTCTGTCGCGCGGATGGCAAGGTCTTGCGGATCGCCGCCAACCCCGACACCACCACCGTGCTGCACTACGCCGAATACCTCGCCCTGCTCCGCACCAAGAGCCGCGTCGTGCGCCACTACAAAGTGCAAGGCCCGGACGGCCCGGTCGTCCGCTCGGTGTCCTGCCTCGACGACGAGCATGGGATAGCCCCTTGGCCTAGCCCCGGCGAGCCCGACGTCGATTGGCCCGACAACGACTATTTCGCCGTCATTCTAAAGACCTACCTCGAGTATGCCAGCCCCGCCACCGGCCGGGTCGGCCTTGCCGACACCCACCTCATCGACGCCTGCGACATCGTCGCTTTCGGCGCCCAGTGGATGACCTACAACCTCGTCCCGGCTCCGCACGACGCTCCGTCGAATTCGTGAAATGGTCTGCCGGAACCCCGAGTAGGGACCGGTGTGAACGCAGCGCAGCCCATCCGATGAACGACCGCACGAGCGACCCAGACCTCGTCCGTCGTGCTCGCAACGGAGACCCCGCCGCGTGGCGCGCGCTCGTTCGCCGCCATACACCCATGATCTACCGACTCGCTCTACGCACCCTCAAGAACCCCGCCGACGCCGAAGACGCCACCCAGGAGGTCTTCGTCAAGATGGCCCGCTATCTCGACAGCTATGACCCGACCCGGCCGCTCGAGCCCTGGCTCGGCAAGATGACCTATCACGTATGTCTGCGCCGGCTTGGCAAGGTGGCCGAATCCATGAACGACCCGACCCCGCCCGACACCCTCGACCTCGCCGCGGCCACGAGCCCGACCCCCGAGTCGACCATCGCCGCCCGCGAAGCCAGCGACCTCCTGACCCGCGCAGTCGATTCCCTCCCCGCCCAAGACCGCTTCCTCATCGACCTCCGCTACCGCGAGGGTCAATCCGACGTCGAGGTCGCAGAGGCCACCGGCATGAACGTGAACACCGTGCGGACCCGCCTCTTTCGGGCCCGCCAGACCCTCCGCAAGCTGCTCTCGCCGATGTTCGGCACCCCCACCGAGGAGGCCTCCCGATGAGCTCCAAAGCCCCCGACCAGGCCAACTCCCGGACACCCACACAGACGCCCACCCAGACAATCGACGAGCAGGTCGAGGACTACCTCGATGGCCTGATGCCCCCTCGCGAAGTTCGCGCCTTCGAGAGTGCCCTCACCGAGCCCGCGGTCGCCCAGGCTCTCCACGAGGCGCTCGCCATGCGCAGCCTCCTCGCCGAGCTCCCGCCCGCCGAGGTCCCCGACGGTCTCATCGAGCGTATCGAAACCGATCTCGGCATCGCCGAGTCCACCCCGGATCGAGTCCGGCTCCCACGCCTTCGCGCCGCTCTGTCTGGTGCCGCCTGGGCCTTTCGCGGCCCGGCCCAGATCAGCAGCGGCAACGACGACAGCCTGCGCGCCGCCAGCCTCGTGTCGGCCCCGCTCACGCGACTCCTCTCCAATGACGAGCCACGTCCGCCGCTCTGGCGCCGCCTGCTCAAGCTGGGAGTCTGACGATGGAACTGCTCGTCGACATCCTGCTCGTGTTGTTGGCCGTGGTGGGCGTACTCGTCGCGCTCGTCCTCGTGGCGCCGCTCCATGTCCGCGCCGCGGGAGAGGTCGACGCCGAAGCCTTCCACGCGAGCTATCGCCTTCGCGTCCGCTGGGCCCTTGGTCTCCTCGGACTCGATATCGCCAAAGGCGAACGAACGACACTGCGCCTCTTCGGGTTGCCCATCGCCCGCCTGGCCTCCGACGACGCCTCTCCAAAGCGTCGCAAGGCGCGCAAGAAGCCACGCAAAAAAACGCGTAAGTCCCGCCCAGGGCCTGGGCTCATCTGGCTCATGCGCCATCGCCGGGATCTCTGGAACAACGTGTTGCGCCTCATCGGCACCCTCCACATCAGGGCTCGGATCACCGGCGCCATCGGCCTGCCCGAGCCCGACGACACCGTCTGGCTGGCACTTGCCCTGGACCAGCTCGAAGCCCGCCTTCCTGAAAGCACGCTCGACCTCGAGGTCGACTACTCCGACGCCGTCTTCGACCTCGAAGGCGACGTCTCGACCTGGGTCATCCCGCTCCAGGTCCTGGTCGTCGGCCTCGTTCTCTACCTGTTCACAGACCTCGGGCGCGCCATCCGCGGACCCAGCGCCCCTCGCAGACGTAATCTCGAAAATCAAACCAATGGCCCCGCTCGGGCCACGGAGACAACGCCATGAAGCACCTGAAAGACCTCCTCAAGACCGTGAGCGACCGCCTCACCGGCCTGGTGAAGAAGAACGCCGTCGTGGCCCGCCCGGTCAGCGTCGGCGAGCGCCACGTCCTCACCCTCTGCGAGCTCCGCCTCGGCATCGGCGGCGGTGGCGGCGAAGGCGAGGGCACCGAGAACGGCGGCGCCTCCGGCAAGGGCACTGGCCTCGGCTCGGTCGGCGGCGCACGCGCCACTCCGGTCGCCGTCATCGTCATCGAGAACGGCAAGGCGCGCGTCCAGTCACTCGGAAACTGAATCAGCAATCGAAGCAGGCGCCATCCCCGCCTCTCGTTCGAACACCTCGCAGGAGTCCAACATGCAAGCCATCATCGACCTCATCTCCCTCGTCGCCGGCAAACTCGAAGAGACCGCCAACAGCGACGTGGTCGTCGGCGAGCCCATCACCATCGGCGGCGTCACCATCGTCCCCCTCTCACGCCTGTCCGTCGGCCTTGGCGGTGGCGGCGGCGAAGGGGAGGGCGACGCGCCTCAGCACAGGCGCCACAAGGGCGGTCGCGGCAAGGGCACAGGCCAGGTCGCCGGTATCGGCGCACGTGTCCGCCCGGTCGCCGTCGCCATCTTCAGCGAGACCGGCGTCGAGGTCCTGCCCATCGCCGACAAGAAGGGCTTCTTCGACAAGATCATGGAGAAGGTCCCTGACGTGATCGACCTCGTGAAGAAGGCCCAGGAGAAGCCCGCCGCCTGCTGAAGATCGGGTCCTGGTCGCCGTGCATTCGGTCCGCGCCACAATTGATATGGACGGACTGAAGTGCAGGCGACCGGACCGCTTTCAATTGGCAGTCATGTCACTTGGCTTCGACGATCCAGGGCAACGTATAGAGCTTGCCCTTGTGCTGGAACTGCGCCCACGCTTTGTACTTTCCGGCCTTGGGCAGGATCGTGTGGAACTCGACCACGGGCCCGCCGCGCATGTCCTTCGTCGCCTCGGGACCCTTCGGGTGGGAGTGCGCAAGTGTGACCAGATCTTCGTGGATGATGAACAGGTGGCCCATCGCCCCGAGGTAGGGTTCGAGGTCGGTCACCGGCTCACCCGCCGCCGTCGAGATGGTGTACTTCAGCATCACGTCGCCGTTGGCTTCGATGGGACTGGGCGTCGTCTCGAGCTTCACCTTCAGCTCGCCTTCGACCCGCTCCATCACGGTGTCCACGACCAGCGGCTTCATCTCGCCGCCAGTGCCAGGAACGGTCAGCGGCGTCTTCACGAGCGTCGCACCGAGGCGCCCCGACTTGAAGTCCGAGTACACGCTGTACTGGCCGGGCACCGTGAAGGTCTGCGTGTGCGTGAAGCGCCCGGTCGCCGCGTCCAGGACCGGGTGCACGTGGTCGTATTGAGCGAGGTCATCGCTCACGAAGAACAGGTGCAGCTTCTCCTCGTGGACGACCTCGAAGTCCTTGATCTCCTGGCCGTCTTTGTCGACGTAGCGGAACCCGAAGCTCACCGGCTTGCCGACCTCGATGACGCCTTCGTGCGTCAGCTCGAGCTTGACCTCCTGCGACAACGCCAGGTGCTCATGCGCCGCGTGGTCGTGCGCCTTGCCGACGCCCGCGCCCTCACCGTCGAAGCGCGCGACCAGCTTCTCGCCGCCCTTGTCGATAGTCACCGCGGCGCTCCACTTCCCATCCAGCGTGACGTGCCCATGCAGGTGATTGCCCATCGCCCCGAGCGCCACTTCGGCCGGCGGCTTCCCATCCGCGACGAAGGTCATCGAACCCGTCACGCCCGTCAGCGCGAGCTCCTTCTCGTTCTCGTCGAGCAGGAATACGAGCAATCCCATCTTGGTGGGAACACCTTCGAGGTGGTACTTCCCGCTCGGCACGACCGTCCCGCCGTGGGGGGATCCATGCTCATGTGGCATGTGTTCGTGGTGGGGGTCGGCCGCCTTGGGAGCCTCGGCCGGTGCCTTGGGTGCCTCACCTGCGCCCGCCTTCGGGGTCTCGCTGGCGCCGACCTTCGAGGGGACCGCCTCGGCCTTGGACGGCGTCGGCGTCTCCTTCTTGTCACATCCCGAGAGTGACAAACCTACTGCCAAGCCCCACGCGGGAAACACCTTGAACCGTCGCATCGCCATTATCCTTTCGCCCCGTATCCGGGCGCCATCGAGGTCTCCACCGAGCCCAGCTCGGTGAGCTCGTCACCCGCATCAGCGTGTGCCTGACGGGTCTCGAGCGGTCTTTGGCCGAACGCCCAGAAGGCGGCCGGCGTCACAATCAGGTCGAGCAGGGTAGAGCTCATGAGCCCAAACAGGATCACGACCGCGACCGGGTGCAGGATCTCTTTGCCGGGTGCGTCCGCCGACAACACCAGCGGCACGAGGCCAAGCCCTGCAGTGACGGCCGTCATCAGCACCGGCACCAGGCGCTCGAGGCTGCCGCGCACCACCATCGCTCGCGAGAAGGTCATGCCCTCGTGGGCCACGAGGTGCATGTAGTGGTCGATCATCATGATGGTGTTGCGCGACGCGATGCCACATAGTGCCACGAACCCGACCAGGGTCGCCACCGACAGCGGCAGGTCGAAGAGCCAAAGGCCGGCGACACTGCCGATCAGCGCCTGTGGGATATTGACCATGACCTGCGCCACCAGGACGAACGACCGGAAGTGCAGATAGAGCACGATGACCATCAGGAGCAGCGACACGAGGGACAAGAGCCCGATGATGATCGTCGCCTGCTCCTGGGACTCGAACTGCCCTTCGTAGCTCAGCGCATAACCGATCCCGAGGTCGAGCGTCCCGAGCTTGTCCTTGAGCTCCGCGACCGCGGTCCCGATGTCGCGGCCTTCGACGTTGGCATAGACGGCGATCCGGCGCTGCCCGTTGTCATGAAGGATGGAGTTCGGTCCCATCCCGAGCTCGATCTCCGCCAGCGTCTCGAGCGGAATCCGCGCCCCGGACGGCGTGTCCAGGAGCAGTCGCGAGAGTGTCTCGACGTTCGTGCGGACCGTGTCATCCAGGCGCACGAAGATACGAATCTGCCGGTCACTCTCCAAGAGCGACGACACCACCTCCCCATCGAGCAACTGCTCGAGTCGCCCGGCAAGCTCGGCCGGCTTGAAGCCATAACGCGCGGCCACCTCGTTTCGCACTTTGAGCCGTAGCTGTGGGACCAGCACGAGTTTTTCGATCTGGATGTCGACGAGCCCGTCGACCCCACGCATGACCGACTCGATCGACGCCGCATGACGCCGCAAAGCATCGAGCTCCGGGCCTTTCACCTTCACGACGAGCTCTGCCCGCACCCCGCTCAGCAGATGATCGAGGCGATGCGAAATCGGCTGACCGATATTGGCACTGATACCCGGCAGAATTGCCAGCCGCTGCCGGATGTCGTCGAGCACAAGGCGCCGCGGTCGCATCCCTTCGCCCACATGGAAGTCGACGTCGACCTCGCTGTAGTGGACCCCCTCCGCGTGCTCGTCCATCTCGGCGCGCCCGGTCCGCCGCCCCACCGACTTCACCTCGGGGACGCCCAGGATCAGGGCCTCCGCCGCGTGTCCGAGCTCGTTCGACGCGGTCAGGGACACGCCCGGTGCGGCCAGGAGGTTGATGGTCGCCGTGCCCTCGTTGAACTCCGGCAGGAACTCCCGCCCCATCAGAGGCACTGTCGCAAGCGTCGCCACGAAGACGACAAATGCACAACCCATCACCGCGAACGGATGCACGAGTGTCACTCTCAGGAGTCGCTCCTGACCTCGCTTCAATCCGCGGACGAGCCATCCGTCGCGGTCATGCGCCGTCGCCTTCGAGTTCGGCAGGAGATACGAACAGAGGACCGGGGTGAGCGTCACCGACACGATGAGCGAGCTCAGGATGGCGATGATGTAGGCCAGTGCCAGCGGCATGAAGAGCCGACCCTCGAGCCCACTCATCCCGAAGAGCGGCACGAAGACCAGGATGACGATCATGGTCGCGAACACGATGGACCCACGCACCTCGATGGAGGCCTCCCACACGACTCTCAGCGCCGACCTCGGCACTTCGCGTTGGCGATTCTCGCGTAGTCGCCGAAAGACGTTTTCAGTGTCGACGATGGCGTCGTCGACGAGCTCGCCGATGGCGACCGCGATGCCGCCGAGTGTCATGGTGTTGACCCCGATCCCGAAGAGCTCGAAGACGACCAGCGTCATGCCGAGCGACAGCGGAATTGCCGTCAGCGTGATGAACGTCGTCCTCAGGTTCTGAAGGAACAGGAACAGCACTAGCACGACCAGGATCGCCCCGTCGCGCAAGGCGTGCACGACGTTGTCGGTGGCCGCGTGGATGAAGTCGGCCTGCCTGAAGAGCGGCACGATGACGACGTCGCTCGGCATCTTCTTTTGCAGGGCCGCCAGCGTCGCTTCGACCTTCGTGGTCAGCTCGGTCGTGCTCGCCCCCGGCTGCTTCTGCACCGACATGATGACGGCCGAGTCCCCATCGACGCCTGCATCGCCGCGCATGACACCGGGCGCGAGCTCGAGCGTCGCCACATCGGACAGCCGGATGACGGTGCCATCACGCGTCGCGACGGGTGTCTTGGCGATGGTCTCGAGGTCGGTCGTGCGCGAGATGGCGCGCACGAGCCACTCCTGGCTCTGCCGGTCGACGAAGCCGCCGGGCGCATTGCCTTGCGCCAATCGCGCCGCCTCCATGACCTCTTCGGGAGTGACATTCAGCTGTGCCAGCCTGGTCGGGTCGAGCCGCACCCGGAGCTGCTGCTCACCGCCGCCAAGGGCGATGACCTGCGCCACCCCGGATATCGACAACAGCTCGCGCCGAATCACGAAATCCGCCAGCGAGCGCAGCTCCATCGGGGCCGTCAGACCCTTGTCGCTCTTCAAGCCGACGAGCATGATCTCGCCCATGATGGACGTGATGGGACCGATCTGCGCGTCGATGCCTTCGGGCAGCTCGCGTCGCACGGTCTGTAGCCGCTCGGTCACCATCTGCCGATTTGTGAGCAGCTCGGTGTCCCACGCGAACTCGACGTACACGACCGACAGCCCGACGGCCGACTGGCTACGCACCCGTTCGACGCCCGGCGCCCCGTTCATGGCGGTCTCGATGGGCCGCGTCACGAGCAGCTCGACCTCCTCGGGCGAGAGCGCGTGGGCCTCCGCCATGATGGTCACGGTCGGGCGGTTCAGGTCGGGGAAGACGTCGACCGGCAGGCGCGTGCCCGTGAAGAGACCGTAGCCGAGCAATCCAAGGGCCGCTGCCACGATGAGGACCCGCTGCCTCAGGGCGAAGCGGACCACCTTGTCGAGCATGCCCTGCTCGTCGGTGCCCGCGCTCACTTCGACCCCGCCGGCCGCGCACCGCGTAAGAACGACATGCCGCTTGTGACCACCCGATCACCAACCGCGAGCCCTCCTTCGACCGCGACGTATCCGCCTTCGTTGGCGATGACCTTCACACCCACGGGGGCGAAGGTCTCGGCCGACCGCTTGACCCACACGACCGGCCGCCCGTCGATGTCGACCAGGGCCGACTCGGGCACGGCAAGCCGCGAAGCCGCGAGCCCACTGGGCAACGCGAGCGTGACGAACTGGTTGAGCCAGAGCGGGCCTTTGCCTTCGACCGCATAGAGCACGTCGACCGTGCGCTTGACCGGGTCGACCGCCGGACCCGTGAAGACGTGGCGCGCCGACACGACACCCGCCTCGGTCCGCACCTCGGCACGCCCCTCCAACGACAGGCGCATGAGGTCCGTCTCGACGACACTCGCGGCCACGAGGAGCTCGCTGCGATCGATGACCCGCACGAGCGGCAGGTCGGCCGTGACCTGGCCGGCCATGACGTGGAGTGCTGCGATCTCACCCGCGATGGGGCTCCTCACCTCGACCCTCAAGGCCGACCCTTCACCCTCGAAGCTGAGCGCCGCGATGGCCGCGCGGCTCGCCTCGAGTCGGCTCTTGGCCTCGGCCAGCTCGGCTTCGGCCACCTCGACCTCGCGTGTCGCGATGACCTGGTCGTTGGCGTTGAGCGCCTTGGCCCGTGTCAGCGCCTTCTGCGCCTGCTTCACCCGGGCCTGGTGCCCGCTCAGGCTCGCCTTCTCACGTGCCTGCTCGGCCAGCAACGAAGCCCGGTCACCGGCATCCGGCAGGACGGCCATCACATAGAGAACCTGGCCTGCCTCGATCCTTTGGCCCAGGGCCAGCGCACCGACGGGCTCCAGCGTCCCGTTCATCGGGGCCAGGACCTCCCGGTCACGGCCAGCAGGGACTGTGACCATTCCGGTCACAGTGAGGCGCGGGGTCACCGTCCGTCGTTCGACCTTCTTCGTCAGGAGCCCCAACAGATTCTGCGCTTCTTTGGGGAGCTCGACGGTCCCTCCCGGGCTCGCGATGGTCGTCCCGGGGGTGGCAGGCGCCCCGTGGTCGTCCCCGCCGTGTGCTCGCGCCGCATCCCTCGCGGACAATCCGAAGAGACCGGTCATGACGACTGCCAACGCCGCCTGCCCAGCTCGTCTGGATCCACGCTTCGCGGCGATGCCCAGCAGCACCAGCCCGACGACGAGGAGCCCACCGATGCCAGCCCAGAAGACCCAGGGCAGCTCGGGCTCGTGAGGCTCCTCAGGGTGCGCGTCTGCGTGTGGCCCGAGCTCGAGGCCGTCTGCCACGAACACATCCCCACCATCGGGCAGCGTCAGGATCAGCGTCATCGCGTAGCGGCCTGCGCTCGGCGAGACGATCTCACCCAGGTAGCGCCCGCGCCCGGCCGCCTTGAGAGCCAACCTGGGCGACTCGGCACCCTCGAGCCGCAGCTCCACGGCGCCGCCTTCAATCGGCGCGTTCGTCTCGAAATCCGAGATGAATGCCTCGAAGATCAAGGCTTCTCCGCTGTCGGCGTGGGGCCACCGCAAGACCAGCTCATAACGCGAGCTCACGACCTCGACCCGGTGCACCTCGACGCCCGGATCGACCGTGCGGACGGTTGCCCCGTGGTCCTCACCACCGTGGGCGAGCGACAGCGCGGGGAAGACGAACAACCCCGCCACCAACGCCGCGAGCCTTGCCGCCGCCTTGTTCACGCTCTCCACCCAATCCCGGTTCATCACATCCATTGGAAGTATCACGCACGGCCTCGCCGTCCATGACACTCCACCGCTCCGGATCCCACCGATGCGGCGTGATGACCTCAGCATCAATCATGCCACCACCCCATACCTGGCTCGGCTCGATGCTGTCTGCATGGGCGACGTCGAGCGCCCGGCGCAACCTGATGTGCTGGATCGAAGCGGCGTGTCAGACCCCGAACTCGAGCCCAATCGGGGTGCGCCGCGAGACGTCGTCGAAGCGGGTCGCCGTGAACACGGCCCCGCCGAGGAGCCGCTCGTGGATCATCGCGGCGCGTTCACAGATGGCCTGGATGTGGCCTTGTCGGAACGCGCCCTCGAGGGTCCCCTCGCAGAAGCGTTCACAGCGGATGAGTGTGGTCATGAGGAAGACCAGGTCATCGACGCTGGCTTCGAGGATCGCTTCGACCCGGTCCAGGTAGAAGCGCCCTTCGGGGGCCTTGCTCCAGTCGACCCAGGGCGCGCGCGGCGACACCCACCCATAACGATAGCCGAGCATGGTGAACTTCGCAGCGATGCCCACGACGGGTAGCGGCGAGATGGTCATGACGCCGCCCACCGGGCTTCTGAGCGCCAGCGCCGCGCTCTGATCGAGCCCCTGGATGGCCTCGTCGGTGATGAGCGGGCGGAAGTCGACGAGCGCCTTGATCCGCTCCTGCAGGGTCCACTGATCGGGGTCGTCCGGGTTCCATGGAAACTGGTTGGGGAACTTCTCTTTGGGTTGTCGTTTTCGGTTTGCCATGACGCGACCCTATCCGACCGGGCCTCTGCGTCTGGCGTACTGAAAGCGTGTGTAGGGCTACGCGCTTGCCCCGTCCGACACCTGCAGCCTCTCCGCCGAGCCGGTCCGGGGCTCCGGCGGACTCGTCGCCTTCAGGAGTCGTGCGCGCTTCACCCGCGCCTCACGAACCTCGGTCACGCGCAGCTCGTGGTCACCGCACTGCACGCGAAGTCCGGGCTCGAGGTTCAAGTCGGCGAGTCGGGTGCGGACGAACTCGTCGAGCGTCGCCGTCTTCGAGCCTTTGTCGTTCGTGGCGCTCGCGCTGCCGTCGGCCCCGATGTTGCCGAGCTCGATTCCATAGAGCTCACGCAGGTCGCCAAGCCTCACACCTCCCTGCAGCTCGATGCCGTGTGCCGGCAACTCGAGCTCGCCGTCGCCGCCAAAGAGCCGGTCGAGCACCGGGCGCAGCTCGTCTCGCACGACCACGAACAGGTGGTCGCCACCCATGAGCTTCGTGCTGCCACGCGGTGGGATGATGCGCTGCTCCCGGATGAGGAGTGCGACGACTGCGCCGTCGGGCAGTGAGAGGTCGCGGATGAGGCGCCCCGCGAGGTGACCGTCGTAAGGGACATCGTAGCCGAGGATGTCGCCGTCGACCTCCTTGAGTGAGGTGATCTCGAGCGAGAGCGGTGGTGTCGCTTTGGTCGGTCCGAGCAGGCCGAGCCAATTCGCAAGCCAGCTCAGGCTCAGGCCCTGCAGCAGCGCCGACACGATTACGACGAAGAAGATGACGTCAAAGAAGCGTTCGCCGCCCGGCAGTCCGAAGAGCAACGGGAACGTCGCCAGGATGACCGGGACCGCGCCTTTGAGCCCCGCCCACGACACGAAGACGAGCTCGCGCCAGGTGAAGCCAAATGGAAATAGCAGTCCGAACACAGCGACCGGGCGCGCGACGAAGACCAGGATCGCCGCCACCGCGAGTCCTTCGCCGGCAGTGTCGAGGAGGCGTGAGGGAAAGCTCAACAGGCCGAGGACCACGAACATCGTGATCTGACTGAGCCACGCCATGCCGTCGTGGAACAGATAGATGCCGCGCCGGAAGACCAGCTTCTTGCTGCTCCCGAGCACGATGCCCGTGATGTAGATGGCCAAGAAACCGCTGCCGCCGATGGCCGCCGCGACGCCGAACGACAACAGGCCCGTGGCCGTCGTCAGCACCGGGTAGAGCCCCGCGGCGTCGAGGTTGATCCTATTGATGAGGAGCTCGGCACCTTTGCCAGCGAGGATGCCAACGACTCCGCCGACCCCCATCTGCAAGACGAAGAGCCACACGAGGTCGATGCCCAGCTCGGAGGTGCCCTGCAGGACCTGCAGGATCCCGATGGTGAGGAAGATTGCCATCGGGTCGTTCGACCCGCTCTCGACTTCGATAGTGCCTGCGAGGCGTTCGTCCAGGTTGAGCCCGCGCCCACGAAAGACGCTGAAGACGGCAGCCGCGTCGGTCGAACCGGCGATGGCCCCGATGAGCATGCCTTCGAGCAGCGGGATGCCCATCACCCAGGCTGCCCCGAGGCCGGTGAGCACAGTCGTGATCAAGACGCCGAACGTCGCGAGCACCCCCGCTGGCTTCCAGACGAGGCGGAAGTGGGACATCCGGGTCCCGAGTCCACCATCGAAGAGGATGATGGCGAGTGCGACCGTCCCCACCGCATGTGCCAGGCCGTAGCTCTCGAACTCGATGCCGCCGATTCCCTCCGAGCCCGCCATCATGCCGACGCCGATGAAGAGCACGACGAGTGGCATCCCCAGTCTCGCCGCGAACTTGCTCGAAGCAATGGCGAAGATGATGAGGAAGGCCCCGATGAGGATGATGCTGTCGATGACGAACAAAGACGCCTTCGTCCCGGGGCAGGTGGTGAGATGCGACCCCGGACCCGTCATCTATAACAGACGCCACGGACCTCCGCGAAGTGCCTGCCTGGCCCCTCTCATCGTTTCACCGCCTGGTCCAGGGCACGCAGACCGACCTTGCGGGACTGTGACCAATCATGTCACAGGTGCTCCATGATACGCCGCCGACTGCTCATGGGCATCGCGACTCTAGGGCTTCTGGTGGCCCTCGCTTCGGCTGTGAGCTTGCTGTCACACGAGGCGCTGCACGGTCGGCTCGACGAGGTCGCCGAGGCCGAGCGCGAGATGGCCGGGGCGCTGATGCTGTCGCTCGCGGTCCGCGACGTCTACGCCCATCAGGCCCACTCGGTCGTGCTCAACGACAACAGCCACCTCGACCACTATGTGCCCGCTCTGCACGATGCGAAGAACCTCGTCATCGCCTTGTCCGGCCTCCTCGAGCGCGCCTCCGACGAGGTCATCCTCACGGAGGCGAGCGAGCTCCTGGGTGCCATCGACGACAACTTCTGGCGCCACATCGTCCCCCGCCTCGGCGGCCCGCGCGAAGCGCTCATCGCTCCTCACGACCAGGCGCTCGCCCTGACGGACCGCCTGGGCCTCGTCATCGACCGCCTCACGCGTCAGATCCGGGGGCGTGTCGACGAATCCCAGCGCGTCGCGGACGAGGGACGCGATCGCGAGATTCTACTGCTCGCCGCCGTCCTGCTCGTAGCCCTCCTCGTCGCCTTCATCGTGAGCCGTCGCCTCGTCATGGCATTTGGCCCGCCGCTCGCCGCACTCGAGACGGGCGCTCGCCGCTTCGCCACCGGCGACCTGGCGCACCGTATCCCCATCCAGACGCACGACGAGCTCTCGGCCCTGGCCCGCCAGATGAATGCCATGGCTCACGACCTGGCGGTCAATGGCCATCGCCTGCTCGAGACCGAGAAGCTGGCGTCGCTCGGCAAGCTCGCCGCCGGCATCGCCCACGAGGTCAACAATCCACTCGCCGCCATCTCGGGCTACGCTCAGGTCCTCGAGCGGTCGCTCGTCAATCTCTCGATTTTCGAGAAAAACCCCGAGCTCGCTGCGGACCTGGACCGCATCCACTCAGAGGTCCAGCGCTGCCGCGCCATCGTCGCAGGCCTCCTCGACCTGGCCCGGCCGCCTCGCCTGTCGCTGTTTCCCGTCGACCTCCTCGAGCTCGTCGATGACACCCGGCGCGCCCTCGAGGCCGCCGGACATCGCTGCGAGCTCACCGTCGTCACACCTGACACGCCACTCCCCGAGCTCGAGGTCGATCCATCGAAGATCCGCCAGGTCCTCTTCAATGTCCTGAAGAATGCGGCCGAAGCCGGCTCGCCCATCGTGCTCCACATCGCCTGCACCCCGGAAGCGCTGACCCTCACCGTCACCGACTCGGGCCCTGGCCTCGACCCCGCTATCGAGGCCAATCTCTTCGAGCCGTTTCGAACCACCAAGGCCAACGGCACGGGGCTCGGTCTCGCCGTCTCGCGCGCGCTGGCCAGGGCCCACGGTGGGGACCTCATCGCTCTGCCGACCGCTCCCGGCAACGGTGCCAGCTTCGCGCTGACGTTGCCCCACGTAGCCTCACCCACCGGAGTTGCATGAAGCCACGGGTCCTGATCGTCGACGACAAGGAGAGCCTGCGCAGCCTGCTCGTCCGACTGCTCGAGCCGAGCTTCGAGACCACCACCGCCGACACGGGTGAAGGGGCGCTCGACCTGCTGCGCAGCGCCACCTTCGACGTCATGGTGTCCGATATCCGGATGCCGGGCATCGACGGCCTCGAGCTCTTGCGGCGTGCCAAGGCCATCGACCCCGACCTCGAGGTCCTTCTCATGACCGCCTACGCTTCGGTCCAGTCTGCGGTCGAGGCTATCCGCGAGGGCGCCTTCGACTACCTGCCCAAACCCTTCGACGCCGACGACGCGATCCTCAAGGTCACCCGTGCCGCCGAGCGGCGATCTCTCAAAAATCAAACCAAACGCCTTCTGGGCATGCTCGAAGAACATACGTTTTCGGGCATCATCGGCCGCTCCGCACCGATGACTAAGGTCTTCACCCTCATCGACAAGGCCGCACGCCGCGACCTCACGGTGCTCTTATCCGGCCCGTCCGGCACCGGCAAAGAGCTCGCCGCACGCGCCATCCACCTGCGCAGCGCTGCCCGCGCCGAAGCCTTTGTCCCCGTCAACTGCGGTGCCATCCCGGCCGACCTCCTGGAAAGCGAGCTCTTCGGCCACGTCAAAGGCGCCTTCTCCGGTGCGACCGGAGACAAACGTGGCCTCTTCGAAGAAGCGCACCGCGGAACCCTCTTCCTCGATGAGATTGGCGAGCTGCCGCTCCCGCTGCAGGTGAAGCTCAACCGCGCTCTGCAAGAGCGTGAGCTGCGCCGGGTGGGCGACACCAAGACCCGCCCGCTGACCGCGCGTATCATCGCTGCCACCAACCGCGACCTGCCTACGCTGGTCAAGGCGCAGACGTTTCGCGAAGATCTGTACTACCGCCTCGCGGTCTTCCCCATCGCGATGCCCGCCCTGAACGAACGCCTCGAAGACGTAACTCTCCTCGCCCACCACTTCCTGACCCGCGCGCGAGCACGCACGGGCAGCGGCCCCGACGGCTTCCGCCCCGAGGCCCTACGCGCGCTCTTGGCCTACCCCTGGCCCGGCAATGTGCGTGAGCTCGAGAACGCCGTCGAACGCGCGTCGGCCATCGCCGAAGGCCCTCTTGTCACGCGCGACGACCTCCCTGAAGCGATCGCCAGGCTGACCTTCGCCACCAGGACGCGCCGCCTGTCCGGACCGGCGCTCTCCAAACGCCCTTGGCGTGAGGCGGTGGAGCTCGTCGAGCGCAAGGTCGCTCGCGCCTACTTCAAGGCGCTTCTCGAGTCGACGCGGGGAAACGTCAGTGAAGCCGCGGAGCGCGCCGGGCTCGCCCGTGAATCCCTACATCGTTTGTTGCGCAAGCACGGAGTCTCCCCGGACCGATATCGACGGCTTTGAGGCTGTATTCTCAACTGGCCGATTTGACGAATGGTTAGAGGGAGTAGCGGGCAGCGTCGCCTGGCAGCCGAACCGTCCGGTCACATGCCAAAAATCAGATCGTGATGGGGATACTGGACTCCAAGCCGAGACTCGGGCATGTGTTCAGCTCGCTTGTCGGTTCGAATCGCCGAACCATGGGTCGTCCTTGGCCACCAGCCGACCGAGAACCTCCTCAGAAAAACGCGACCGTCGGAGTCCCAATGTCATCTGTATTCACGGCGCCCACGCTCTCACGCCGCTTCTCGCGCTTCGCCGCGTTGATGCTGACGTCGACCCTCCCGATCGCCTGTGCCGACGGGCCACCGCCTTCATCGAGCGGCAACCTCGGCGAACGTATCGCCCCCGAAGCGACCTTCTCGCTCACGGGTACGTCGGAGAACGGCGTGGACACGCTGAAGGCCGAGGTGCCTGTGGCGACGGTGACGAGTGCCGTCACGCAGACGATGGAAGCGAGCTGGGACAACTCGCTTCGCCGCATCACCGAGCCGCCCGTCGTGCCGCAGAACTGGACCGTCCAGTACTTCGCAGGCGCCACGCCGCTGGCCCAGGCCCCGCGGACCCGCGCCCAGTGGGAGTCGGTCACCAAGATCAAGACGACCGGCACCTACACGGCGCAGGGCACCGAAGACGGTCGCCAGGTCATCATCAACACGATCGACGCTCCGCGCCCGTCCGTGGCTGCCGCCTTCCAGGGGCAGTCGGCCGGTGACGGCTGGAACGCCTTCTTCGACCCCACCTACCAGAAGGTCTACAACATCCACCATCACGGCTCCTTCGGGGGCGGCGCCACCGTCATGTGCCGCAACCTGTCGAACGCCCAGTCGTGCGGCGGGATGTGGCCGATGAACCTCACGCAGACCGCCGATCGGTCGCCTGGCGTCATCGACGAGCAGTCCAACTCGCTCTGGTCGCTGACCTCGACCCCGAGCTCGCCCTACACCCTCGCCTGGGACTGCGTCGATCTCACGACCCAGGCCCGCTGCGAGGTTCCGGTCGTCACCTCCCGGTTCCTGGCCAACGACTCGAGCTACAACAACCACGTCGACCCGGTGATCATCGGGCGCCGCCTCTACGGCATCGGCTTCACCCCTTCGTCGGCGCGCATCACCTGCCTCGACATGGCGTCAGGCGAAGAGTGTGAGGGTGTGCAGCTCATTGAGAAGGGCGGCTCCTACGCTTCGGGTCTCGACGCCGTCGGCACCCGACTCTACGCGATGACCACGGAGAATGGACGCCTCGACTGCTGGGACACCGCAGCCCTCGACAACCAGGGCAACCTCGCGCGCTGCCCCGGACTGTGGCCGGTCCAGACGCAGTCGACCGGGCGTGTGCTCGGCACCCCGAGCGCCGACGGCGTCGTCCGCGCGATTTGCGCCGACTGGCAGTGCTTCACGCTGAGCGGGACGCCCATCAACGAGGTGAACGCCGGCCCGAACACGCTTCCGCCCAACTACCTCGCCTTCCACCCGAACCATCGCGCCGGCTCGCTCAGTTCGAACTATCCTCAGTACTCGGGCGCCACCCGCGCTGGCCCTCGTGTGGCCTGGACCTGTGACAACTCGTATATCTGCTGCTGGGACATGTCGACGGACACGGCCTGCTCAGGGGCCTTCCCGTTCTACGTCCAGAGCCTCTACTCGCCGACCTTCGATCCCTTCGACGACAACTGCATCTGGTCCAACGGTGATGACGGCGTCATCCGCAACTGGCGTGTCGACACCGGTGAGCAGGGGTGCGCTGGCGGCACGCCGCGTATCCAGTTCAAGGCATCCGTCTCGATCCCGCGCCTCGGCTGCGACGAGTCGACCCGCGTCTTCGAGTACCGCCATCTCCGTATGGTCTCGCCCGCCCGCTCGGAATACACGTCGGCGACCTACACCGTGAAGGACTCGAACGGCGTTCCGATCCCCGGGTGGATCGACCTGGCGATGCCCGAGGACCAGTTCATCGACCTGACGGACCTCACGGTCGACGTCGCCGGCACGACCCCGACGTTTGACGTCACGCCGGTTGGCCTCGTCGTTCCGGCCCCCATTCCCCGCGTCGAGCTCAAGGTCGTCACCGGCTCACCGCCGCAGATGTGCTGGAAGCTCAACCCACTCATCGAGGACTGCCCGGAAGAGCCTGGCTACGCGGAAGCCCTCTCGGGCGGTGTGCAGGACACGACGGTCATCGCCAACGCGTCCTACTCCGACGCGGCGGGCACGACCCTTACCTATCCTCAGCAGAGCTATGAGACAGTGGGCGCGCCGGCCTCGCCCCCGCTCAACGTCTGTGGCGGCACGGTCCGCGGTACCGCGCGTGTCTACACGGGTGTCCCCGCCGCGGGCGCCAGCGTCACCCTCCACTACGCCAATGGCGAGCCGGTCTTCCACCCGAACACCGAGAACCCGGTCACGGCCACCACCGCCGCCGACGGCACCTTTGCCTTCCCGGTGTGGGGCGGCTTCGTCTATCAGGTCCGCTCGACCGGCAGCCCGACCGCTGAGCCGATGAGCATCACCGTGACGACCGGTGGCTCCGGGACCGTCTTCGCCGAGGATGGCGAGCTCGTTTCGAACTCCATGACCGTCAATCGCCGCGGTACCGCCGAAGTCGACATCCTGCTGTGGCAGGAGGTCGGCGACTTCACCCTTCATGGCGAGTCGGACGCCGGCGTCGATTGCCTCGTCGCGACCGTCCCGAACGAGCCGGCCCTCGGCGTCGTCACGCAGAGCATCGATGTGAGCTGGGACAACGAGGTCCGCCGCATCACCGATCGTCCCAACACCCCGCAGGGCTTCGAGCTCCGCTACTTCTCGGGCGACAGCGAGCTCGACTCGGCCCCGACCTCGGTCGCCACCTGGGCCGCCGTCACCCGCATCGTCGCCACCGGCACCTACGAGTCGCAGGGGCTCGACGAGAGCGGCCGCCAGCTCCTCCGCTCGACCATCGATGCGCCTCCGCCGGTCGTCGCCGCGGCCTTCCAGGGCCAGTCCTCGGGTGACGGCTGGAACGCCTTCTTCAACCCCGAGTACACCAAGGTCTACAACATCCACCACCACGGCGAGGCTCAGTGGGGCGGCGCCTCGGTGATGTGCCGCAACCTCGAGGACTCGCAGCGCTGCGATGACAGCTGGCCCATCGCCCTGACCGCCACGAGCAATCGCTCGACCGGGACGGTCGATGGCAACACCAACAAGCTCTGGTCGCCCACGGTCGAATACACATCCCCCTATCGGATCGGCTGGGACTGCGTCGACCTGTCCACGTCGGCTCGTTGCGAGACCCCATCGGTTTGGTCGACGACCAACTCCCCCGGCGCGAACTATGACTACCACATGGATCCCGTGGTCATCGGCCGCAGGCTCTATTCGATCGGCTTCGTCAACAGCGGGTCGCGCATCATGTGCCTCGACATGGCGTCGGGCACCGAGTGCTCCGGCGTGGCTCTCGTCGAAGCCGGCAACTCCTATGGCTCGGGCCTTGGTGCGGTCGGCTCGAAGCTCTTCGCGCTCGCGACCCAGAACGGGAAGCTCGACTGCTGGGACACCGCCGTCACCGATGGTGGTGGTAGCCCGACGCGCTGTGCCGGGAGCTGGCCCGTCCAGACCAACTCGACCGGTCGTGTTCTCGGCACCCCGAGCTCCGATGGCGTCATCCGCAGCGTGTGCGCCGACTGGGAGTGCTTCACGCTCGCCGGTACCCCCATCACGTCCACCAACGCCGGCGCCGAGACGCTCCCGCCGAACTACCTCAGCTTCCACAACAGCAACCGTGCTGGGTCTCTCGGAACCAACAGCTCCCAGTACTCGGGCTCGGACCGCGCGGGCCCGCGGGTCGCATGGACGTGCAACAACGGCTACATCTGCTGCTGGGACATGGCGACCGACGCTTCCTGCTCGCCGTCGTTCCCGCTGCCCGTGAACAGCATCTACGCGCCGACCTTCGATCCCGAGGACGACAACTGTATCTGGTCCAACGGCGATGACGGCGTCATCCGCAACTTCCGCATCGACACCGGCGAGCAGGGTTGCTCGGGTGGTCCGCCGCGTATCCGCTTCCGCGCCTCGGTCTCCATCCCGCGTCTGGGCTGCGACGAGGCCTCACGTGTCTTCGAGTACCGCAGCTTCAAGCTCGAGCAGCCGACCCCGGAGCAGTACACGTCCGCCACGCTCACCATCAAGGACTCCAATGGCGTCAAGCTCCCGGGCTGGACCAACCTGCCGATCCCGGCCAGCGGCCTCATCGATATCTCGGAGCTCACCGTCCGCGTCGCCGGCACGACCCCGACCTTCGACATCGCCACGACCGGGCTCACCGACCTGAACATCACCCCACGGGCCACGCTCGAGGTCATCTCCGGCGGTCCGCCGCAGATGTGCTTCTGCCTGTTCCCGCCGGACAACGCCTGCCCGGCCCTGAGCGGTCTCGCCATCAACCCCGACCCGACTCCACGGGCGACCAACGTCAGCGGTGACGCCGACTACTCCGACAGCCTCGGCGGCTCACGCGACTATACCCACCGCGACTTCTGGACCTTCGGCACGCCGGCCCAGCCGCCCATCGACTCGTGTGGTGGCCTCTTCAACGGCATCGCCCTCGATGACAACGTCACCGTTGCCGGTGTCCCGGTCGAGCTCCTCGACTTCGCGGGCAATCCGGTCATCGACCCGGCCACCGACCTGCCTGTCGTCACCGTGACCGACGCCGAAGGCCGGTACTCGTTCGGTCCGCTCTGGGGCGGCGCCCAATATCAGGTCCGCTTCGGCCAGGGCGAGTTCACCGACCCGCTCTACGCCTATGTCCCGTCCAATGGTGGCACGCAGGTCTTCGGCGACCGGCTCACGGTCACGAGTCAGCTCACCACTGTCCCGCGCGGCTCGACCACCAACGCCATCGTCGAGATGGAGTCGTGGACCGTGGAGGTCATCCAGCAGCCCAATGGCACCATCACCTGCCAGCCCAAGGTCCGCTCCGGCGCCACCTTCACCTGCACCTTCCAGCCGGCACCGGGCTACACCGTCGCGACCCTCGTCGACAACGGCGTGGACGGGTTCGGCCGCGTCGGTGGCGAAGGCTACACGTCGCTGCCCGTGGGCGAAGACCACATCGTGACCGGCTCCTTCAAGAAGGACCGCGGCACCGACTGCGAGTCGAACGCGGACTGCGAGAGCGGCTTCTGCAGCGACGGCGTGTGCTGTGACTCGGTGTGCGCCGGACAGTGCCAGCAGTGCAACAGCGCTGGCTCGCTCGGCACCTGCGCGCTCGTGACGACGCCGGCCGGCAACGGCACGGCCGACGCGATCTGCGACGGCGTCGACGACGACTGCGATGGCGCGGCCGACGACGGCTATGTGCGCGTCACCACGACCTGCGGCGTCGGTGTCTGCGCCGGTACGACCGGTCAGTCGACCTGCATCGCCGGCGTCGAGGACCGCTTCGTCGGTACCTGCAACCCGCTGACGAACCCGGCCTACAGCTCGACCGAGAGCTGCGACGCACGTGACAACAACTGCAACGGGCTCACCGACGACAATGGGGCCGGCGGCTCCATCTGCCCGATGCTCGACACCCGCATCAACACCAAGCCGCAGCCTCTCACGGCGCTCACGACGGCGACCTTCACCTTCGTCGACCCGATCACGGCGAGCAACGTCCGCTTCGAGTGCTCGCTCGATGGCGGCGCCTGGGAGCCCTGCTTCGGCACCGGCAACGGCGGCGGAACCATCACCTACGAGGACCTCGAGAACGGCGGCCACACCTTCCTCGTGCGCTCCATCGGCGGCGACGGCGGCGTCGACTCCACGCCGGCCTTCTACTCGTGGACCATCGACACCTCGGCGCCTGACACCTTCGTCCTCGCCGGCCCGCAGAACCCCTCGCAGACCGACGTCGGCGCCTTCGTCTTTGGCACCAATGTCGCGAACCCGAGCGCCTGGTTCTGTGCCATCGACCCGGCGGGCGCGACCCCGACCGAGGCCGAGTGGTTCGCCTGCGGCCCGACCTGGACCTGGAATGACCTCTCCGAGGGCAGCCACACGGTTCACGTCTACGTGGTCAACGAAGTCGGCACCGCCGACCCGACGCCCGCGACCTACACCTGGACCGTCGACACCATCCCGCCGGACACCAACATCGGCAGCGGTGTTGGCGCAGTGGTCTGCGACAGCTCGGTCACGCTGACGTTCTCGTCGGCCGAAGAGGGCGCGACCTTCATGTGTCGCCTCGACGCGGCCGCCTTCGCCCCGTGCAACAGCGGCTCCGTCACCTATGGCGAGCTCGCCGAAGGTGAGCACGTGTTCCAGGTCGCGGCCGTCGACAACAATGGCAACGCCGACCCGACGCCCGCCACGTCCGTCTTCGTCGTCGACACCATCGCCCCGGAGACGACCATCGATATCGGCCCGGCCGACCCCTCGCAGAGTGGGGCCGCGACCTTCGCGTTCTCATCGAACGAGATCGGCGCCACCTTCATGTGCCGCCTCGATGGCACCGGCAACGCGGCGTTCACGGCCTGCACCTCGCCTGCCGTCTACAGCGGGCTCGTCGACGGCGCGCACAGCTTCGAGGTCTATGCAGCCGACCGCGGATGCAAGGTCGATGCGACCCCGGCCGCCTGGTCGTGGAACATCGACTCGACCTTCCCGGAGACGGCGTTCATCACGACCCCGCCCATCCGCAACGGCGAGAACAGCGACAACAGCTTCACCTACGCAGACCCGACCGACGAGACCGTCACCACCTTCGAGTGCCAGGTCGACGACGGTGAGTGGGAGAGCTGCGACGGTGGCACCTCGGACCTCGGGACCCTCGCGCTCGGCATCCACACCTTCAAGGTGCGCTCCTGCGAGGTCGTCGGTGAGGCCACGACCAAGTGCGACCCGACGCCGGCCGTCTACAACTGGGAGGTCACGCCGAGCCCGTGCCCGTTGGATGCGGAAGCACCCGACATCGCGTGCCATGACGACGTCACGGTCGAGTGCATCGCCGGCTTCGGCTCGGTCGACCTGACCGAGCTGATGGCGGTGGCCGACGACGAGTGCGAGCCGACCGATGTGGCCACGAGCTCGGGCGACGAGTTCCCGCTGGGCAACAACCCGATCGTCTTCGAGGCCAGCGATGGCAACGGCAATCGCGCCTTCTGCGTGACCGCCGTCAACGTCGTCGACACGACCCCGCCGACCATCACCTGCCCCGCCACCCGCACGGTCCAGGCCGATGAGGGTGTGTGTGGAGCGGCTGTCATGCTCGAGGCGACCGCCACCGACTCGTGCGACACCGAGGGTGTCACCGTCACCGGCCCGCAGGGTTCGATCGACCAGCCGGCCATCCTGCCGGCCGGCGAGAGCACCGTGGTCCTCACGGCGACCGACGCGTCCGGCAACCGTGCGACCTGCACGACCGTCGTCACCGTCCAGGGTGTCGCCGGCCTGACCATCGACTGCCAGGCCGACCTCGTCGTCGACGCGCCGGCCGACTTCTGCGGCTACCCCGAGGCCATCAGCGCCGACGTCCTCGACGTCTGCGCGTCCACGGTCACGGTCCAGAGCGCGTCGGAGTCGTTCCCGATCGGCGAGACCAACATCACCTTCGAAGCCATGAACGAGCGCGGCGAGTCCGACACCTGCCAGACCAAGCTGACCGTCCGCGACGTCACCGGCCCGACCGTCTCCTGCGGCGTCCCGGCGAGCCTCCTGGCGCTGCCGGCCACCTTCGCGCCGGTCGCGAGCGATGCCTGCTCGGCAACGGTCGTCGTGAGCAATGTCGGGTGCTTCGAGGTCGACGGCAGCGGCAACGCGACCGCCGTGACCGAGGGATGCGGCGTCTCGATTCGTGACGACGTCTCGCTCTCGGTGACGAGCCTCCCGGTCAAGAACGCGTCGGGTGCGGTCATCAACCCCGAGAACCTGCGCGTCCAGTGGACCGTCACCGCGACCGACCCGTCGGGCAACGAGACGGTGGAGAGCTGCAGCGCAGGTCTCGACCTCCTCGACCGCGACCGCGATCGCGACGGTATCGCCGACGTCTCCGACAACTGCCCGGACGTGCCGAACGAGGATCAGCTCGACTCGGACACCGACGGCATCGGCGACGCCTGCGACGAGTCGCCCTATGACAAGCTCGACGCGGCGGGCTCTGGCGGTTGCTCGAACGGCGCCACCAGCGGCCTCTGGATCGCGGGTCTGGCCCTGCTCGGGCTGCTGTTCCGCCGCCGCACGGCCGCTCGCGGCTGATATGAAATCGAAGGGTGAACGGGCAACCTCCGGGGAGCACACCGCTCCTCGGAGGCCGTTCCTCCGTCGGTCCGTAGTCTCGGTCGCCGCGCTATGGGCGACCTTCTTCAACGCCTCAGGTAGCCACGCGCAGCCCTTCGATGAGATCGGCGCTTCGCTCGGGATGCCTGGGGCGTCGGCCGTTGGGAGCCTGACAGCCGGGGTCAGCGTCGCCGACCTCGACGGCGACGGCCTCGTCGAGCTCGTGCGGACCGGTGGCGCGACAGGTCCCGGGCTCTACCGGCGGAGCTCGATCGCAGCGCCCTTCGCGCTGGTGCCGAATGCGTTCCCGGCCGACCCGACCGCGACCGAGATCTCAGGCCACACGCTCTTCGACATGGACGGCGATGGTGACCTCGACCTGCTCTTCCTCAAGAGTCGCAGCGTGCTGCTCGAGAACATCGGTGGCGTCTTCGTCGACGTGAGCGTGAGCCGCTTGCCCGCTGCCTCCGGGAAGGCCATCACCGCCGCCGCCGCCGACCTCGATGGCGACGGCGACCTCGACCTCGCCATCGCGCGCTACCTCGATCGGTCGGACTTCCCCCACCATCGTTGTCTCTCGAACCTCCTCTTCGAGAACGACGGGACGGGGCGCTTCCAGGACGTCTCTGAGCGTGCGGGCTTCAGCTCCGTCAACGCCTGCTCACTCATCAGCGCAGCCCAGGATGTCGATGGGGACGGCCGGCTCGATATCATCTTCGTGAATGACTTCGCGCAGTACGTCTATGGCCAGGAGGTCTGGATCAACACCGGCCCTCTCACCTATGCCGAGCGGTCTCGAGAGCTCGGCTTCGTCGCCCCGAACTTCGGCATGGGGCTCGCACTCGCCGACCTCGACGAGAACAACCGCCTCGACGCCCTCGTCACCAATATCGGTGAGGTCGTCGTCCTCGAGCAGGACGAGGCCGGGGTGTTCGCCGATGCGAGCGTCGAGCGTGGGCCGATAGCTCGATTTTCGAGTGATCTGGATCTGGCTACCTGGGCCGCGGCGTACGAGGACATCGATGCAGACGGTCACCTCGACGCAATCATTGCGGCGGGGAACCTGGGCGCTTTCGCGTTCATCGCGTCGGGGCCCAACCAGCGCAGCATCGTGCTGCGTGGCAGCTCGACCGGGACGCTCTCCGAGGTGCCACGAAGCGAGACCTTCCCCGAGGGAAACCAGAGCGCCCGCGACCTCGCCTTCGAAGACCTCGATGGGGACGGGCGCCCTGAGCTCGTCATGGCCCACGTCAATAGCCGCGTGACCATCCATGAGCAGCGCCATCCGACGCCGATTCCGACCACGCTGCGCCTGAGGCCGACGCTCACCGGCAGTGGGGCGGCCGGCGCCATCGTCCGTGCGTCCTGTGCGGGCATCATGCGCACTCGCTCGGTGCTGGGTGGGGCGCTTTATGGCAACGCCGACCAGGGGGTCGTGCGGCTCACCTGGCCCGCGCCGTGCAGCGATGCCAATCAGCCGGGGGAGGCTCTGATTCGTTGGCCCAGTGGACTGACGACGTGGCACGACCTGCTCACGGCCAACGACCTCGTCGTGGTCGAGCCTGAGTGGCTCACCTTCGAAGAGCGCGATGGAACGCGGTTCGTCCGAGTCGACCTGCGCGACCATGACGACCCTGTCGAGGTGGTCGAGCTCGAGGGCAGCGACCTCGTGGCGGGTCCGGTCGTCGTGGTCGACCCGTTCATATGGGAGGCCCAGGTCGAGCTGATGCCCGGCGCTGTGGAAGGCGTTCTGACGGTCATCGTCGACGGTGAGGCATGGCCCATTCGCCCGAAGGTCCGAGGCGCGGGCTTCGTTTCGCGCCCGGTCTTCAACCCGCCGGTCCCGATCATCGGTCAGCTGACCGACATCTGGACGACTCCCGGGGCGACGGTGAGGTGGGCTGGCAGCTTCACGACCGCCGAGCCGAGCGGGCGTGCGCGGTTGGGCAACGGGAACGCCGTCGGGCTGCGGACGCTGGAAGTGACCGTAGCCGGGCAGACGTCTCATTGGGAGGTCGAGGTCGCACCACGCGCGTCCGAGACCCTGTCGGAGCTGAGTGTGCGTGACCATGTCGTCGCCCTCGCGAGCGTGCCGACGAAAGACATCCTGGTGCGGGTCAGGCTCGTCGATGCGAACGGCAACCTGCCGACTGTCGTGCCGTCTGACTTCGGCCTGAAGGTCAACGGCATCGCACGCGCCGTGACGACGACCCGCGATGGGAACTGGATGCTGATGCGCTTGCCGCATCGTGAGGTGAGCTCGGGGTCGACGTTTCAGGTGACGGTCTTTGGGCAGCCCTGGTTTGCGCCGCAGCGCGTCAGCCAGCTCGCAGTCTCGAGCGAGCTGGGGTTGCTCGTGAGCAACGAACATTCGTCGTGCCTTCTCACCGAGCCGCGGCTCTGGAACGATGGCAGCGACATGGGGACACTCATCGCAACGTTCGTCGATGAGGGGGGCTCGCGGCTGCCCGACCTGGGGCTGAGGCCGGTCTGGTCGGGTGGGTCAGGTGCCGTCACCGACACGCTCCTCCTGGGGGTCGGCGTGTTCGCCGGGACGATCCGCGCGGGCCGCGCGGGCCGCGCGGGCGAGGGCGGGACTGACATGGCGGTGGGGCTGGGGGCGCAGAGGGAGGCGCTTTCTTGCCTGGTGCCAAGCTCGCCGCGTCCGCCGTTGCCGGCGCCAACATCGGCGACGTTGGTCGACCTCGGGTTTGGCTCGGGTTCCATTGGGCTCGAGCGCAAGTGGCGCGTGATCCCGGTCGGGCCGTCGGGCCGGGCCCTGGGCAGCGGTCTGGACCTGGTCGTGGAGGCGGATGGCGGCGTGGTCACGAGTGGCCCGACGTATGTGAACCTCGGTCGTTATGAGGTCGGTGTCACGCCGAACGCGGCACCGCGCCTCGATGTCACGGTGAGGGGTGCGGACGGGACCAAGCTCGCGGAGGTGGGGCTTGTGGTTGTCGATCCGAATCCACCCGAGCCGTCGCCCGAGGTAGGGCCCGAGCCGTCGCCGGAGCCGTCGCCCGAGGTCGTTGCCGAGCCGGTGTCAGAGGTCGAGCCGGAACCGGACGTCATGGAGGTCATGGCCGGCGTAGATGGTGGGACGGAAGATGCCGGAGTCGAGGTCGGCGAGCCGGATGGCGAGCCGGGTCCGGTGGACGATGTGGGCGCCGACGCGGGCGCGGGCGATGACGCGGGCGCCGACGCGGGCGCGGGCGACGGCGCGGGCGCGGGCGTGGGCGATGACGCCGACGCGGGCGCGGGCGCGGGCGACGACGCGGGCGCGGGCGTGGGCGATGACGCCGACGCGGGCGCGGGCGCGGGTGATGGCGCGGGCGCGGGCGCGGGCGATGGCGCGGGCGTGGGCGACGGCGCGGGCGCGGGCGATGACGCGGGCGTGGGCGACGGCGCGGGCGCGGGCGATGACGCGGGCGACGGCGCGGACGCGGATATGGGCGATGACGTGGGCGCGGATGCGGGCGTAGGCGACAGCGCTGACGCAGCCGACGGCGCGAACGTGGGCGACGACACCATCAGCGTTGAGCCCGACACGAGCCCAGCCGACGACGTCGGCAACGACACTCAACCCACGGAAGACCCGGGCACAGAGCCGAACCGCTCATCACGAGACAGCGGGTGCGGCGCTGGCTCCTCGCCGCTCGACCGCATCTTCGTGTTCGTACTGGCGCTCGGGCTCACGCTGAGCCCGATACGCCGTCGCGTCTTCAGGGAGCGGCCTGCGGCCCGCGAATGAGCTTGCCCGGCAGGGTGCCGGTCGGCTTGCCGTTCTCGACGATGACCTCGCCCGAGACGATGGTGGCCACATAGCCGCTCGCGTCCTGGATCAGGCGGCGACCGTTCGCCGGCAGGTCGAACGCCATCTGCGGCGTCTCGAAGCGCAGGTTGTCGTAGTCGATGATGTTCAGGTCGGCCTTGTAGCCAGGGGCGACGACGCCGCGGTCCAGGAGCCCGTACATCTCGGCCGTCTCTTTGGTCTGGCGCTTGACGATGTGCTCGAGCTCGAGCTTCGGGCCGCGTTTGCGGTCACGTGTCCAGTGCGTGAGCATGAACGTCGGCATGCCGCCGTCGCACACCGCGCCGCAGTGAGCGCCCGCATCCGACAGGCCCATCTTGACGCGTGGATGTGAGTGCAGGGTGTGCAGGTGGTCGAGGTTCTTGTTCGCGTAGTTGAAGAGCGGGAAGTAGAGCATGGCTTCCGCGTCCTGCTCCATCAGGGCGTCGTAGGCGATCTCTTGTGGGCGCCGCCCGGTCGACTTGGACAGCGCGGCTATGCTCAGCGTGGGCTCCGGCTCATATTCGATGCCGCCTTCCATCTGGTACATCTTGTCGAAGCTGCGCGTGATGAAGCTCGCGAAGAAGCCCATGTCGAGCGGCGTCTCGGCGAGCATCTTCGCCTTGAACTCCGGGTCCTGCAGGTGCGCCTTGATCTCGGCCCAGGGCTTGTCTTTGATGGCCTGCCAGCTGGGATAGGTCGCGAACGGGTGCGCCGTCCCGCGCCAGCACATCATGACGCCGATGGCCCGCCCCGCACTCTGCGCGAAGATGGGGATGTCCTGCGTCGCGGCCTCTTCGAGGAGCCCGACGATCTCCTTCCAGAGGTCGGGCTTCATGTCGGTCTGGCTCAGCGTGAAGATCACGGGCCGCCCGTACTCGGCCGCGACCACCTTCATCCACTGGAACTCTTTGGGCATCTGCGTGTGCTCGGACGCGCACTGGAACACGCCGTGGCCGACCTCGCCCAGCACCTTGGCGATCCCGAAGAGCTCGTCGCGGCTCGCGAACGTGCCCGGCACGAACTCGCCGTCGAGCGACTTGTGTAGCAGCGTCCGTGACGTCGAGAACCCGAGCGCCCCGGCCTTCAGACCGTCGCGCACGATGGCCGCCATCTTCTCGATGTCGTCGGGCGTGGCCTCGTCGTTCTTCGCGCCGCGCTCGCCCATGACATAGGCGCGCAGCGGGCCGTGAGGGACCTGGGTGCCGAAGTCGATGGCGCGGGGCGCCTTGGCGAGCACGTCGAGGTACTCGGGGAAGGACTCCCAGCCCCACTGGATACCCTCGTGCATCGCGGCGCCCGGGATGTCCTCGACGCCCTCCATGAGGTTGATGAGCCAGTCGTGTTTGTCGGGTGCGGCCGGCGCGAAGCCGACTCCGCAGTTGCCCATGACGACCGTCGTGACGCCGTGCCATGAGCTCGGCGTGAGGTAGGGGTCCCAGGTGACCTGTGCATCGAAGTGGGTGTGCATGTCGACGAAGCCCGGCGTCACGAGCTTGCCGGTCGCGTCGATGGTGCGTTTGGCAGGGCCGAGCCCGGTGCCGACAGCGACGATCTTGCCGTCCTTGATCGCGACGTCGGCGATTCGGGCCGGACCACCGGTGCCGTCCACGAGCTTGCCATGTTCGATGAGCAGGTCGTACATCAGAGTCTCCTTCGAGCAGCCGCGAAGGCGACGATACGCAACTCGGGCTCGATTTGCCACCAAGGGTAGGCCAACGTGACAAGCGACTTCAAGAAAGAAGTAAACGACATTCGCAAATCGCGCTTGGAGCCGCTTACTATCAAGGCGACAGACAAGCGCAGGGTGCGTCATGATCAGCGCCGCCAGCGCTACCTGACCGAGGCCATGAAGCTGGTCGTGGACGAGGGCATCGAAGGCCTCACCATCGCCCGCCTGGCCGGCCGGATGCGTGGCTCGAACGGGGCCATCTACCGCTACTTCCCAAGCAAGGAGTCGCTCGTCGTGAGCCTGCAGGAGCTCGCAATCGCCGACTTCCATGGCTTCATGATCGAGCGCCTTGGCGCCGTCGACACCCGGCTGGGCAGTGGTCTCGCCGCCGGACCCCGAGCGCTCGCGCGCCTCATGGTCGCCTTCGAGAGCTACCTCGCCCACGCCGAGGAGTCGCCGCGCCCCCACCGCCTCGTGGACGCCTTCTTGTCGTCGCCCGAAGCCGTTCTGTCCGACGTCGAAGCGGCCGGCATCGCCGAGCGCCTCATCGCACCGATATTGGAGGTCTTTGGCGGCATCCTCGCCGAAGCCGAAGCCGCGCGCGCCATCGACCCCGGCGACCGCTCGCAGCGTACGTATCTCGCGTGGGCCATCGTGCATGGCCTCGATCACTTCCGCAAACGCGACCGCATCAACCCGCCCCACCTGCGGGTCGCGTCGCTGTTGCCCACCGCGCGTCGCAGCTACCTGCGTGGTCTTGGTGCAAGTGGCGAGGCCATCGCGCACGCCGAAGCGCTGCTCTCCACCGAGAGCCCCGTCGTCCAGGCCTGATGCGACGAACGAGCCTCGCGCCTGTGGTTGCACACACGCGCCGATGCCGTCACAGTGTCCCGGTCGGACCCCACTCCGACGAGGGAGTGACCATGCCGACCATGCCGACCGTGTTATCGGTGAACCCGAACCGGCTCTTCCGGGGCGTCAGCGCAGCCCTATCGCTCGCGCTGGCACTGCCCGCCGTCTCGCTCGACACCGCGCCCGCGCACGCCAGCGGGCTACTCGCGGCACGCTTCGGCGGCGAGCACGGCCACCCCACGACCGACAACCTGACGGCCATCTATTACAACCCCGCGGGCCTGTCGTTGCTCGGCGGGACCCGCCTCATGATCGATGGCACCTTCGCCTGGCGAAGCCTCATCTACGATCGTGACCCGGCCTCGATCGACAACATCATCGCCGACCCGAACGTCGGCACCGGCACGCCGGCCGGCACCGGCGTCGCTGCCAACAGTGGGCGCGCCGAGCTCTTCAACCTGCTCGGCAATCCGTTCATCGGCTTCGCCACCGACTTCGGTGTCCCCGACCTCGGCTTTGGCCTGGCCTTCTATGCGCCCATCGGCGGCAGCACGAACTTCGACAGCGTCAGCGCGAGCGACGAGTACCCCGGTGCCAGCGACGGGCCCGCGCGTTGGTGGGCCATCGAGGGGACGTTGCGCGCCCTCTACGTGAGCAGCGCCCTGAGCTACCGTTTCCGCGACCTCGGCCTGTCATTCGGCGCCGGCTTCAACCTCGTCATCTCCCAGATGAGCACCATCCGCGCCCGCAACAGCGATGGCACCGACCACCTCGTCAGCAACGGCCGCTTGCAAGAAGGCCGCGCGCTCATCGACGTGTCGGGGCTCGACGTGTCCCTGTCTCTTGGCGTCATCTGGCAGCCGACCGAGCACCTCTTCGTCGGCCTCTCCTACCAGAGCCAGCCGGGCTTTGGCACCACCCGCATGACGGGCGACACGACGCTCGTCTTTGGCGCCGGCCCGGTCGATGACGTGTCCGCGACGCCGTCCGAGTTCTTCAACGCATGGCCCGACGTCTTCCGGCTCGGCGTGCGCTACAGCGTGCCCAAACAATGGGAAGCACGACTCTCCGGCGAGTTCGCGCGCTGGAGCTCGATGTACGAGCAGTGTGTGCTGAACACGACGGTGCCCGACCGCTCGTGCCGCGGCGCCCAGCCACCCGGCAAGCTCGTCTTGATTCCGCGCCGCTGGGACGACGCCTTCGGCATTCGTATGGGCGGCTCCTATTGGGTCTCCGACGGCGTCGAGCTCCTGGCCGGCCTTGGCTATGACGGCAACGCCATCCCGGATTCGACCATCGACCCGGGTATCTACGACGCCGACAAGTTCAGCGTGGCACTCGGTGGTCGCTTCGACCTGATGGACCAGCTCCGGCTCAGCGTGACCTACACGCAGCTCGTCTACCCGCGCCGCACGGTCGCCCCACGCGCCCACCTCGAAGGCGCCACGACCGGCGACATCGCGAGCCTCGGCTTCACCGAAGCGGAGCGCGACCCGGACGCGGCCGGCACCTATGACCAGCTCATCGGTGTCCTCGACGTCTCTCTCGAAGCCAGCTTCTGAGGCCCGCCATGCATTCGACCAAGTACCTCAGCCGACTGCTCTCACCGCTCTCACCGCTCGTTCCGCTCGTTCCGCTCGTTCTCTCTCTCCTCGCTCTGGGTCCTGCCTGCGTCGACCCGGCCGCGCGGCTCGACGACTTCTACGAGGAGTCGGAGCCATTCCGCATCGAGGTGGTGTCGGGCGAATGCAACGAGCGCCTCGACCTGTCTGGGGACTACCTGTTCTCGCTCGCGACGACGGTGAATCCCGCGGCCCCCATCTTGTTCCAGGCGACCTTCGACATCGACACGGCGGCCGACCCATGGGCGCTGACGTTGACGCTGCAGCCGCTCGCGGTCGATGGGCGCGCACCGGTCGGTGAGGCGCTCGTCGCGAGTGGCACCATCGCCGCCGAGGGCACCTTCGAGGTCGACTTCGGTGAGATCACCATCGATGGCGCCGCCAACGCCATCATCAAAGACGTCGAAGCGAGTGCCATCCTCATCATCAGCGGCTGCACCAATGCGGCGGCGTTCTCGTGTGGCAATGTCGATGGTGCCATCACCTCGCCCGCCCAACTACCGCTCGCCGGCTCCACTTATGGCGCAGTCGCGGTCGACGGCGACATCGTCACGCTCGAGCCGGTGAGCGCCTGCCCCGAGTGACCTCCGAGTGACCCACTGGTCCTGAGACTCGTCAGCGCCAGGCACGTTGCGTAGATTCTCGTCGAGGCACACATGGTCGACCAAGGCAAGCTCGAACCCAAGACCTACGAAGACTACCTGGCCCTACCCGAAGGCGTGAAGGCCGAGCTCATCGATGGCAGACTCCAGATGAGCCCGCCGCGGACAGGGCGCCATGTCCTCGCCGCGAGTGCCATCGGCGCACGCATCCTCGTGCGATTCGGCGGGAGCGCTGATGCGTCCGCCGACGGTCCGGGCGGCTGGTGGGTCTTTCGCAGGGCCGAGTGCCACCTCGCGCTCGATCTGCAGGTCGTCATCCCCGAGGTTGCGGGCTGGCGCCGTGAACGGATGCCCAAACCTCCCGACGACACCCACAAGTTCACGGTCGTCCCCGACTGGGTGTGTGAGGTCATCTCGCCGAGCACCCAGAGCCGCGATCTCATCGTCAAGATGCCACGTTACCGCGAGGCCGGCGTCCAATGGTTGTGGCTCGTCTACCCCGCCGAGCGCCGGGTCGACGTCTTCCGTAATGACGGCGCCGAGTGGGCCGAAGCGGCGTCCACCGAGGGGCCCGCCCGCGTGAGCTTGCCGCCCTTCGACGCGGTGGAGCTCGACACGGCGCCATGGTGGGCCGACGCCGATTGACGGTCGGAGGATAGCGCGCTGCACCGCTGGTCCGATGGTTGGGTTCGAGGTTGAGATGCAGGGCATAGCGACCTCAGGGGTTGGCGTCGCCGAGGGCTCTGAGACGTCGCTCGAGGTCGGGGGCGGGCAGGAAGACGAGCTTTCGCACGCTCTTGCGCATGTCGAGGAGCCCGCGTTCGACGAGCCCCATCAAGTCCGTGCGCGCGGTCTCGTAGACCACCTGCTGCATCGATTGGTGCGCGGCGATGGTCAGATGCTCGGTCGGGTGGCGTGCCGCGTGCGCGAGGACGTTGCGCTGGCGGTGGTTGAACAGCGCACTCGCACCGCGCAGGACGTCTTCGACGGAGCGAAGCGACTTCGACTTCTGTTCGATCCAGGCGTGCAGGTTCTCGATGGCTTTGTCGATGACGTCGAGGTGATAGGCCGCGAAGTAGGTGAGGTCGTTGTCGTCGGTCTCGGTCAACAAGAACGCCCGGCCATACTTGACGGGGGCCTTCAGGATTATCTCGGAAATCGAGATGAACTCGAAGAGCCAGTAGCCGTAGCGCAGCATCGCCCAGTAGAAGAGGGCGCGCGCGGTTCGACCGTTGCCGTCGATGAAGGGGCGTTCCCAAGCCAACCAGAAGTGGAGGATGATGGCGCGCACGGCGGGGTGGATGAAGCCGTCCGGGGTCTTGCCGTTGGCGAAGTCGCACATGGCTTTGACGCGTGCGCCGAGCTCGTTGGCGGGCGGGGGTAGGTGCAAGAGCTCGCCGTAGGTGTCTTCGACGGTGATGGGTTCGTCGTCGCGGCGCAGGCGCCCCGAGGCGTCGGACTTCTCGAGTGTGTCCGCCGTGACGAGCGCGTGGAGCTCGAGTACGAGTCGGGGCGTGAGCGCCTCGTCGCGGAGCTCGACGATGCGCTGCATCGTCATGAAGTTGTTGTAGATCATCCGTTCGCTGTGATCGCGCGGCTTGCGGTTCTGGCGCAGCATCTCTTGTGCGACCTCTCGGGTCGTGGCGGCGCCTTCGAGCTGGCTCGAGGTGATGGCCTCGTCGATGAGGGAGCGCACGAGATAGCGATCACGATTGGACGGTGTCGTGACCTGCTCGGCCATCGCGACATGCGCCCCGGCCAGCGTGTCGATGCGGTGGAGGCGTTGCACGATGCGGTCGTGCGAGGCCATGACCGTGAATGCCTTGCCGCGGGTATCCACGAGCGGGATCGAGCGCGCCGGGATGCGGCGAAGCTTCAGGAACGCCCACCACGCCAGGTGCGTGAGGCCGGCGGGGGCAGGCCGGCGCTTCAGGTCATCCCAGTGGAGGTAGGTCGGGTCGGACAGGGTCGCGAGCATCGCAACGAAGTCACCAGGGACCATGTTCTGAGACGCTGCCGCAAGCGCCTCGGAAATGTCGGGAGGTTGGCTTGGCATCTTCATGTTGGCTATCTACCAACGAACCACTAATTTGGATGTTAGTTAGTAGTTGGCGACGGCTCGACCGGCTGTAGCGTCTACCAGTGGGCTACTAAGTAGCCTGGTAGTTGGTATTTCAGGTCTTGGTTGTGGCTGATTTTACTGTGGTCTCGCCATGCGGGTAGTCGGCCGGGATGTAGCGGCGGCCGATGAAGAGCGCGACCAGACATGTGAAGTAGGCGATGATCCCGTAGACGACCGACGGCATCGCGATCTCTTCGGAGCCGAGGCTGGTCATGGCGATGCCCATGCCGAGGGCTGCGTTCTGCATGCCGACCTCAATCGCGATGGTGACCGACTGGCGCAATGACAGCTTGAACGCCAGGGCCGAGAACAAGCCGATGAGGATGGTCGACAAAGACAGGAGGAAGATCGGCAGGCCGAGCTCGGCGATGTAGGCGCCGACCTTGGCGCGCTCCTTCAAGATGGCGCCGATGATGAGGGTGAGCAGCAGGACGACCGCGACCCGCGTCATGATCTTCTCGAGCTTGATGGCGCGCTCGACGTTGCGAAAACGGACGTACATGCCGAGGCTCAGCGGCACACCAACGATGAGGAAGAGCTGCAGGATGGTGCTCGCGACGTCGAGCTGGATCTCGCGCGCGGTGCCCATGAAGGTGTCGAGGGCGAGCCCGGTGATGAGCGGGATGGTCACCATCGTCACGACGCCGGACATCGCGGTGAGGCTGACCGACAAAGCGACGTCGCCGCGTGCCAGCGCCGAGTAGAGGTTGCTGCTCGGGCCGCCCGGACACGCCGCGATGAGGACGATGCCAACCGCTAACGGAGGCGGTAGCTCGAACATGAAGGCAATGCCAAAGCCGACGAGCGGCAACACGATGAGCTGGTTGACGAGCCCGAGTGTCACGGCTTTGGGGTCGACGAGGACCCGCTTGAAGTCGGTCGTCGAGAGGCCAAGGCCCATCGTCAGCATGATGATGCCGAGGGTGATGGGGATGTAGAGCTTGACGATGTCCTGAGCGGTCATAGCGAGCGAGCCTAACCGCAAAGTCCAACGGCGTCACCGCGAGCGCGTCGAGCTTGTGTCTCACTCACCCGGGAGGTGGCGTATGGCGAGCGGCATCTCACGCGCGAAGTGCCAGCCGCGTTTGTCGGCCTCGTCTTTGATGGCCCAGGCGATCTGATGCATCTCGACCTCGAGACGCCCCTGTGCCTCATACCGGGGGTAGAGCAGGCTGAAGACCGGGTTCATGGAGATACCCAACGCGGCGATGACACCGAGGCTCTGTTCGAGGGCGTCGGCGAGGTCTCTGCAGGGGGTGATCACGACGTCGCCCAGCACCTGAGGCCCACCGCTCGTCGACTCGAAGCCGAGGCGCGCGGTGCACTCATCGCTTGCGACTCCGGGCGGCGCGTCGATGAGGATCCAACGGGCGGCGAGGTTGAAGGCTGTGCTCATCGGAGGCTCTCGGTGGGGGCTCAGAACCGCAGGGGGAAGCTGCTTCCTGTCTCCTCGACCACGAGCGTGGCCTGGCGGGCAGGGGAGCGGGGCGGACAGGGGGCGGGGCGGACAAGGGTTTCCTATTGATTCAGAATGCTTTGCGCTTTGGTGAGCGCTTCGGGGTGTGGTGCGAGCGCGTTCAAGAGTCGGTTCCGTGCACGTGGGCCGACACTGAGTCGCGCCGCGTTGTCCGCCAGCCAATCCGCATCGTACGGCGCCATCAAGTGGATGAGCTGCGAGCCGCCAGCCCGGCTCAGCAGCGCGTGCCGCAGCGCCAGTTTCAACGCCTCGTCCGGGGTGCCGTTTGCGGTTTCGAGGGCGACGATGGCGCGGCGGAGCTGCTCGACGGCGGCGCGCGAGAGGTGTTCGTCGGCGCCCCAATCGAAGGTGCCGGCGGCGACGAGCCGGACAAAAACCGCGGCGACCGACCCCAATGCGAGTCGCTCCGCCAGGTCGAGGCCAGCCATACGCAAGGCGCCGTCCGAGTCGGTGACGAGCCCTGCCACCATCGCCGCAAAGCGTCCTTGTTCGTCGTCGCTGACCGTTGCTACCAGGCGTTCGAGCCATGCGTTCCCGTAGCCCGGCAACCACGGCGGTCCGCCGCGCGTCAGGCCACCCTGGACACTCGCGCTCAGGAGCGCTCTCCAGTCGGGTGTGGCGTCGACCCGGGTCCCATCGAGGGTCAACGGCAGAGCGCGATGTGCATGCCCCGCACAGCCCCAGGTCGACGGTGCGAGCCCGCTCGGCGAGTCCTCGGGCTGGCCTGCAAGCCAAAGCGTCGTGTGCGCGATGAACGAGGTGCAGCCGCAGCGATAGGCGCGCCCACCGTCGACGAGTGCGCCGGCCGCGACGAGCTGCAGGCAGCTCTGGCAATGGAGGCGGCCACACCCCACCTCTTTGAGCGCCGCGGTCCACAGGTAGTCGGCCGGGTCATCGGGGATAGACCCGTTGCCCGACACCAACGCACCACCGCGAAGACATACGTGCAGCGTCGAGGTCATCCGTCCTTCTAGCAGGCTGGCAGGCGAGCAGGCAAAGCGCTCTTCTAGCCACACGACAATCGACTCACCTCCAGGCCGACCGTTACTCGGAGTCGCCCGGCCAAGGCCGCTTGGCAGCGGTTGACGCAACGCATTCCTTCGGCGAAGCTTACGTTATCTTCCGCCGACCAACGGCAACACATCACGGGTAAGCGCACACGTTCGCTGCTCAACCAAGCCCGCCAAAGTCACGCGGGCCGCCCGACCATGGTGGTCGAGCGCCCGACGCCCCGAGGGCCCGCACCCTCGGCTCCATGAGGGAGTTCTCCATGCCTCGTGCCATCGATTCCAAGGACACCTACGACAATCTCCGTTTCGAAATCGACTTCACCGAGGGCCGCCTCGAAGACGAGCCCCACACCAAAGAGCTGGTCGCAACCATAGTGCCATGGCGCGATCGGGTGGCGGCGGCCGAGGCCAAGGCGCGCGCCTTCCAGACGGCCGAGTCGAAGCTCGCTGCTGCCCGCCTGGGCGCGAACGTCGCTCTCGACAAGGCCGCCGTCGACTTCAGCGACGACCTCCTGCGCGAGGTAGGTAAGGACAAAGCCCACGCACTTTGGCGCGGCCACTTCCGCGACCAGTCCGTTTCGGCCTTCATCCGCGGCCCCTTCGACAACCAGGTCCGCACGGTGCGCGCCTGGCTCACCGAGTCGACCGCGACGTCCACCGCGACCCATCGCACCCCGCTCGAGACCGCGACCCAACGCGCCGAGGCCGTGCTCGCACGCGAGGCCTCCCATGCCGTCGAGCGCGGCGAGCTCTGGCACGACCGCCAGCAGCTCGCGACCTGGCTGACCGACCAGCGGGACGCCCTGCACGACCAGCTCTCGTTGCTCGCGCGCACCCACAACCTCGGACGCGACTTCGCCGACGGCTTCTTCCACGTACGCACCCGCCGCCCGGCCCCGCAGGCCGACGACGGCGTTCCGGCCAGTCCGGTTGTCCCGACGCCCGGCGCCTGATTCGGTGTGCCGGTAGCCACGAGTGGTGAGGGCACCCACGAGGGGTGCCCCCACAGGCTGCCGCGGACTGCATACATCGCGTGTATGCAGTCCGCGCGCTGCATCCGAACCGCATACACACCTTGCAAACGTTTCTCGCGCTGCGCGCGCACCGCATACTCGCCGTGAAGTCGGTGCGCGCGCAGCGGGAAGACCCGATTCATCGCGTGTAGACACCTTTCTCGCTGCGCACGGACCGCATCCACGGCGTGTGAACACCTCTCGCGCCGCGCGCGGACCGAATACACGGTCTGCAAACACCTCTCGCGCAACTGGCGCGCACAGCCCCCGCCGCCAAGCCCCTGCCACCCTTGACCCAGGCTCCTCTCATGGCCCAACGCCCGTCCATGTCCCCTACGCTCGCACCGTTTCCGTCTCGCGGTTTGGCCCGCCCCATCGCCCTGTTCGCCTTCAGCCTGGGCGTGCTGGCCGCCGTCCACACGGGTTGCAGCGCCCAGGCCTGGAAAGACCTCAACCGTGAGCTCGAAACCCACAATGCGCAGCAGGCCACAGCCGAACGCGAGCGCCTCGCGGCCGAAGACGCGCGTTGCGCCAACCGACCGGCCGGGACCTATCTCGTCGGCCTCGTGTCGCTTACAGCGAGCGCCACCAAGCCCGATGGCAGCACCTGGGATGCGGACCTCAGGGGCGCCGATGTCCTCATAGGCAAGGCTGCGCGGGTTGGCGTCAAGTTGGCGGCTGGCTATGCCGCAACCAACGGCGTGGCAATCCCCGACACGATCGTGTCGTGGGTCGCGAACAAGGCCGACACGGCTATCGCCGGTTGGTCGAAGAAGTACCTTTCGTCCCTCGTGGCGCCCGACATGTACGCCAAAGCCACTCTCGACAACGACCCACGACGCTCTGTCGAGACGCCCTACCTCCAGGACAACTATGCCCTGGTCTTCGACCGCGAGCCGTTGGGATTCTACGTCTCGATGACCTGTGACACCGTCGCTGGCCAACACTCGCTCTTCATCGACGTCGTCGACAAAGACCTCATGATGGATGACGCGATGTTCCGGCTCACCCTGGACCCTTACGCAATCGCCATGGCTGCGGGCGATGGACGCAAAGGTGCCGTCGTCCTGGCTCGAGGAAGCTCGGGTATCGGACTCGAAAGCTACACCGTCATCGCCATGCCACTCGGTGCCACGGACGTCCCACGCGTAGAGCAATGAGCCTGATCCGCGCCGCTTGGGTGGACTTCACGAGACTCGGGTAGGCTCGTTGCCTCTCAGCTTCGACGTGCCAGCCGAAAAGAGAAAGGCCCCGCCATGGGGATGACGGGGCTCTGGTCTTCGCAGGTGTGTGAGCGGTGGCACTCACACGTGTGTCGACGTCAGGTCGTGCGGCGACGGCGCAGGGTCAAACCCAGCCCGGCGAGGCCCGCGAGGCCAGCCGCGAAGCCGCCGAATGCGCCGCCGTTCGCGCAACCCGAGGCGGACCCGGGCGTCGAGACGGGGCGCGGGATTACGCCGGTCGTGAGGTCATTGATGACCTCGTTCGGGGACTTGAGGTCGAGCGCCTGGTCGACGACGGTGACCTGGCTCGGGTGGACGAGGGTGCCAGGGCCGCTCGTGCCGATGAGCTCGATCTTCGAGGCGGCGGGCTCGTTCGGGGCCGGGTCGGGGTAGGTGACTTCGGGCCAGGTCATCTGGAACGGACCACGCACGAGCATGGACTTGCCGCTCGGCAGGGTGATGAGGACCGACTCGGGCGGGGCGTTCTGGTCGGTGCCGCAGGTCGCGAGTGCCGTCGCCGTGTGGACGTTCGAGACGTCGGGGAGGTCGGCGTTGGCGGCGAAGATCGGGTCACGCGTCATCTCTTCCGGCGAGACGGTCGTGAAGAGGCGCGAGAAGTAGGGGCGCGAGTCGAAGAGCGCCTGGGTGTCCTTGAGCGGGGTGATGACACGCACGTCGAGGTCGTTGGTCAGCGCCGCGGGGTCGAAGACGAAGTCCTCACCGAGCTGCTCTCGGTAGGCCGACAGGTTGTTGTAGAACTGCTGCTCGCTGACACCCTGCGAGGCGAGCTCGGCCGGCATCGGGATATGTTTGCGGAGCTGGGCGATGACACTCGCGTCGCGGGGGAAGCCCTGGTTCATCAGCTCGTCGATGTAGGCGCCCGGGTCATCGAGGGTCTTGAGGCGCTCGAGGTCGTAGCGGCCCTCGGTGTAGACGAGGTTGTCGAGGATCGACGACGGGCCGGCGTACTCGGTGACGAAGGCGTGACCAGCGGCCTCATCGACGGCCTGGGTGACGACGTCGTCGTAATTGGAGCCGCGGTTGATCCAGTCGATCTTCTTCTCGTTGATCGTCACGTGCATCCAGTTGCTCGGCACGATGCGGTTGTCCGAGACGAGGTAGAGCTGGACGGGCATGTCGGGGCTCGCGGCGACCTGGGTCAAGACGAGCGGGACACACGGGTTGGGCTCTTCGAAGGTCAGCGCGATGGGCTGGATGGCGCCTGTCGGCTCGTCCTTGAGGAGGCGGAGCGCCACGAACAGCATGCCCTGGCGGACATAGTGATCGATGAGGGCGCGGGCCTGCGGCGGCTGGTCGTAGTCGTTCTCGTCGAGCCACGCGATGAGCTCGTCGGTGCTGGTCGACGAGAGGACGACGGTCTGGAATGGGCCGACCTCTTTCTCGGCGACGACGGTCACGCCGCGGCCGCCACCGTTCTCGGCGCCGGAGTCGGCATCGGAGGCCATCGGCGAGTACCACCACCAGTTGTTGCACTCGTTGTTCTGGCTCCAGTCGAGGTTGAAGACCGGGGCGGTGCGCTGGTCGAGGATGCCGAAGGCCGACTGGCTGCCCAGCGTAATCTCGGGCTGGCTGGCGACCGGCAGGACCCACGCGAAGTCTTCGGCCTCACCTGCGTAGTTGATGAGGATTTGTGCGGTGATGGTGCCGTTGCCGACGCCGAAGATGATCTGCTCGCCGGTCTGGTCGACCGGGACCTGGGAGCAGAAGAAGCCGCCGCACGCGTGGGCGTCGGACGGGGTGGTCGAGGTCCAGGCCAGCGCCCCGGCGAGGCCGAGTGTGGCAATCGAGAGGAATCGGTTCTTCATCGGGGTAGCTCCGTGTGAGTGGGGGTCGGCCGGGCGTGCGGGAGAGTCGGGCCGAGCGTGGAAGGCTCGCGGCGACGTCGGACACGTCCCGGCGGACGGGTCCGGCTCTGTGAAGAGCAAGAGACGATCCACCGATAGCAGAAGGTTCAGCCTTGATACAGGCCGGACCGCGACGTGGGTGTCGTGACCCGGTGTAGAGAAAGGCCACACGTGTGGTGTGGCTGTGACCTGAATCAGATGCTGCCCTCGGCGAGCGTCGTCTTCAGGCCGCGGGTGGCCTCGACCGACACGCCGCCGCTCACGCCGGATGCGCCGCCCTTCACCTCGGCGGCCAACACCTTCTCGGTCGCGGTCAGCTCGACCTTGTAGGTGGTCGTGCGCGAGGTCGCATACCAGGCCCGGACGGCTGCCCACAGGTTCTCGGCGGTGGCCGAGCGGCCTTTCTGCAGCTCGGTGTCGATGGCAGAGGCGAGCTCCCCGAGCTTCGAGATCTTGGCCTCGAGCTCGACCCCGATCTCACCCGTGTGGGTCGACTCCGACACGCCGATGCGCGCCAGGTGCGGCTCGACGATGCCGCGAACGGGCCCTGGGATCGCCGCGAGAACGTTGCGGATTCCGTCGAGCGAGGCCTTCGCTCCGGCCTTGTTCGTGAACTCCGCGTCGACCGTCTCCGACTGCGTATTGTAGCTCACCTCGAGCTCGGCCTCGCTCTCGATGCCGCCCCCGATGCTGCCGAGCGCGAACCCTTCCGGCTCGAGCTTGAGGGCGCCCTCGACCGAGCCGCGTTGGAACAGCGACGCCGTCATGACCTGCGCGCCGTCTTCGACTTTCATGCCGACCGACACGCCCGACTCCGCGCTCGCCGACGCCTCCGCGCCGACCCCGCCTCCTCCCCCCTCGACCGAGCCGGCCAGCGCCTGAGCGATGCTCATCTTGGCGCTCTTGATGTTCTCCGAAGCGATGAAGGCGCCGGCATTCTGCGCGAGCGCATTGAAAGGGGCTGGCAGGACCGCGCCTGCACCTTGTGCCACCATCAGGGCCGCGAGCCCACCGAGCCCGTTGCAGCTATTGGCTTGAGCGGGAGACGCGTCGAACTCGTAGACGACCTCGACCTCGACCTTGTAGCCGCCCTCGACCGAGCCCGAGGCCCCGCCGCCGCCGGCCTCCACCTGGCTGCCGCCGCCGCCGCCGCCACCGCCACCGCCGCCACCGCCGCCGCCACCGCCGCCGCCGCCACCGCCACCGGTCGTGGAAGTCGCCGCCGGAGCCGACCCGATGTCGCCCGAGATGCCGGGCAGCGGGCTCGCGCCGATCTGCTGCATCGCCAGCACCCTCTCGGGCAGGGTGCCTTCGAGCGAGAACGAGCCCGGAGCACCGCCCTCACCGCCGCCGCCGAGCTCGAGCGCCACACCGACAAAGCCCTCACCTTTGAGCGTCGCGGTGTAGGTCGTCGCCGTCTTCTCGATGCCGATCGAGGCCCCGGCCGCGACCTTCACGGGCACGCCGTAGATCGGCACCGTCAGCTCGCCGGTCACGGCCAGGTTGGCAAAGCTCGTCTGTCCGTTCGCCGGGTCGGGCAACGCCTGCTCGATGCAGGGCCCGACATAGTCGCCCGCCAACGTGCACGCCTCGCCTCGGAGCTGGGCCGCCCGCTCGGCCGCGGCGTCGCGCCAACGCGTGACCCGACCACCGGACGCCTCGTCCACGGCCTGATAGGCCTGGCTTCCGAGGTCGGTCGCGGTCTGCTTGGCGCTCGTCCACGCATCGCCCACGGTCTGCGCGGCCTCGGTCGCCATCTTGCGCACCTCGACGTACTGCTCGCCGAGCCAGCCGACTGCCTCGTTGGCTTTGCCGACGGCCCACGAACCAAACTCCGAGGCCTGCGTCGACACGTAGCTCGTGACCTCGGCGATGCCTGCGCGCGCCGAGCTGATCCAGCCCTCGACCGTCGAGACCGCCCCGCTGAGCGCGCTCTTGAGCCCGTCGGGCAACATGTTCCAGAGGCGCCCAACCAGGTTTCGCGCCTGCTGCATGAGGCCCTGCGCCCCGTTGCGCGCCCATGCGATGGCGCCGTCGATCTCGGCTGCGATCGACTCGCGGATGCTCTGCCACTCGCCGGCGGCCCACGTCTTGAGGCGCTCGACCTCCGTCGAGACCGCGTCCTTTGCTGACTGGAAGGCGGCGTTCGCTTCCTCGGCCAAGCGTGCGATCGTCTCACGAACCGGCGCCGTCGTGGTGTCGAGCCACTCGACGACCCGTTGTTTCACCTGGTCGACACCCGCGCGGATGTCCGCCGCCGCCTGCCGCGCCTGCGCGATGCCCTGGGCCGCGAGGTCCATCACCGGCCCGAGGCCTGCCCCACGCGCCGCTTCGGTCAGGCCCGCGACGATGTCGCGGCCGACGTCGGTCACCTTGGCCACGACCGAGGCGCCGTCGCAGTCCCACGCCCCGACGCCACCACCACCGCTGGCGGCGTTCGTCATGGCACCACTGGTATCGGGAGCCGGCGCGGTGGTTGCGGCCGCGCCTGCATTCTCGGTCGCGCCTCCTGCACCACCCGCGCCGCCGCCAAGGCTCGCCGGAGCGGGCTCGACACGTGGCCTCACGGGGTCACTCGCATAACCCGCGAGCGGGCCCGCGACCGCGACCTTCTGGGCCTGTTTCGATGCCTCCTGCGCGGCCGAGGCCCCGGTCGACTTGGCTTGCGCCGCACCCGAGTCCGCCGCCGACTTCGTCTGTGCACCCTTGCTCTTGGCACCCTCAGCCGCGCTCTCGGCCTGGCCCTTCGCCTGGGTCGGCACCGTCTGCGCCTTCGACTTCGCCTGATCCTTGGCCGCGCCGGCCTTCGAACCGAGCCCCTGCGCAAAGGTGTCGCCCTGACCGGCGAGCGACCGGACCGCCGACAGCACCGAGTCGGGGATGAAGTCCTCGACCCCCAATCGCTGGACCTGATTGGGCGTCGGCGCCTCCGACTGCTGCACGACATGCGTCGCTTCGTGGGCCATCAGCCCGGCGTCCGACGCGCTCGCGCCCTTGCCGAGGAAGATGTCGCTGCCGCTCGTGAAGGCCTTGGCCCCGAGCGACTCCGACTTCTGAACGGCCGACGCATCCGAGTGCACCCGGACGCCGCTCAGGTCGGCCCCGACGACCGGCTCCACCTGGTCTCGCACCTGCTGCGACATGGGCTCGCCAGCGCTCTTGGCTTGGATGGGCCCGCTTGTCTTCTGAACGGGCTGACCGAGGCGGGTGACCTTTCGCATCACGCCGCGCGCGGCTTTCTGCTGCACCGCACCGCCCGCCTTTCCGGCAGTCGCGCCACCCTTGGCGTCTTTGAGCTCGGGTGCAATCGACTTGAGCACGGCACCCACGTCGGCCTTGCCGCCCTTTCCTCCGGCCTCACCCCCGCCGTGGTCACCCTTGCCGTTCTGCGATTGTTTGGTGCCACACGTCGAACACTCGGGCTCGCCCCCACCCTTGGACACCATCGGCGAGCCGCATCCCGCGCACGACTCGCCGCTTTTCTCGCCCTTGCCTCCGGGAGGCGCGGCTTTGGAGAGCTCCTGGCCGGCCCCTTTGGTGACGAGCTCGGCGACCTTGTCGGCCTCGGCCTCGACCTCGCTGCCCGGCTGCGACACCTCGAGGTTGGCCTTCTTCTCGGCGCCCTCGTGTTGTTTGCCGTCTTTGATTTCGTCCTTCTTCGGGGCGTCGCGTTTGGCGTCGATTTTGGCATCGGGCTTCGCATCGATTTTGGCGTCGGGCTTCGAATCGGGCCCGCCACGGCTGACCTGGCGCGGCTCGCTCCGACCCACCGATTTCGCCGTCTCGGGCCCCGCTCCACCACCCGCGCCGCCCTGCTGTTTGACGTCCACTTCCGACGTCTTACGCGGCGGCGGCTCGAGCATGGCGAGCTGCGCATCCACCCCGCCACCGCCGGCCCCACTGCCGCGCACCGAGTCCTTGAGCTGCGACTTCGATGACGAAGGAGGCGCGGGCGCCGGGGTCGAGGCCGCGCTCGTTGGGGCGTTCTCACGATTCTGGCGGGCAGCGACCATGGCTTCGGCTCCTCGTCACAAGGCGTTGCAACGCGACGCGAGTCGAGTGACAGGTGTGTGGTGCCGTCAGTCTCGTCTGCGTCCGTCCACGGGAGCATTTCCAGTACCTCTCGGACCTGAGCGAGGTCAAGCCAGAGCCTCGAATAAGGCGGTCTTCACCCGTCAGGGGCCCGCGCGAAGCCACATGTGACAAAGCCCCTGTGTGCCCGGTCAATATTGACTATTCGGTCAATCCGGAGACGACGGGACCGGCGGCTCGGGTTCGGCTCGAGGGCTCATGAGACCGTGTCGCCCGAGAAACCCGACGATGAGGTCGGCGACCTCGCCCGCGTGTTCGACGTAGGCCGAATGCGCGAAGTGGGGTGGCTCGACGACCTCGGCGTGTGCCGGCAGGTGGTGTTTGAACCAGTCGAGGTGGGCAGCTGGCAGGAGCTTTTCCGCGCCGCCCCACATGAACAGGATCGGCATCGCGAGTGACCGCACACGCTCCCCATCGAGGAGGTCGTCGATCCCGACACGGGCGAAGAACTCCCGCAGCGGGGGTGATGCGAAGCGCCGCGCGAGCTCGCCGCTGGCCAGCCCGAAGTACCAGCGCGGCTTGTTGAAGAGGCGACGGACAAAGCGCCGTGCGTCGCCTTTGTCACTGAACTCGAAGGTCTTCACGAGTGCCGAGAGCTCGTCCGACGCGGCATTTGCGCCCGCGGGCGACAGCAGGATGAGGGCCGCCACCCGGTCGGGGCGAAGGATGGCATAGCGCAGCGCGGCTCCGCCTCCGAGCGAGTTGCCATAGAGGACGAAGGGAGCTTCGGGCACCTCGTCGAGCCATGCGGCAATGCGCTCGAAGAGTGCGTCGGGCGACAGCGGGACGTCGGGGATCGTCGAGTACCCATGGCCCGGGGCCTCGGGGAGCGCGATAGGTCCGACGTGCGAGCGTAGGCGGCGGATGAGCTTGGAAAACGTCGTCGCCGAGCTGCCCACGCCGTGCATCAAGACGAGCGGGGGTGAAGTCGTCGTCGCCTTCGGGTCGGGCGCGAAGGTGTAGGCGTGAAGGACGAGGTCAGCGATGGGGGTCCTGGTCGAGGTCGCGCCGAGCCTTCGCAGGTTCCAGCGACCGAGTCGTTCGAGCAGCGAGGTCTCCGCGGCCGTGGTCGTCATGCGTTGCGTTTGCCGAGCGCGTCTGCCAGCTCGCGCACGCGGGTTGGGTCGACGGGTTTTCGCCAGTCGCCATCGACCTTGAGCGAGCTGCCCACGATGAGGGCTTGAGCATGGGCGGCAAAGGCGGCGGCGTTGGCCGGGGTGATGCCCGAGCCGACGACGACGGGCAGGTGTGAGTAGGCCGCGGCGATGACGTCGTCGATGGACGCGGTCGCCCCCGTCGTCGAGCCCGTGACGATGACCGCGTCGGCCCCACAAAAGGCCGCGCCGTGGGCCGCGTCGGCGAGATTCAGGTCGGCCGTGACGGCGTGTGCCGAGTGTTTCTTTTTGACGTCGGCCCAGACCGCGATGGCGGGGGTGAGGTCCGCCCCGAGGTCGGCGCGTTTCCGCAGCAGCGGGCCGGCGGCCGCATCGAGCCAGCCCTCGTCGGCAACATGCGCGTAGGCGAAGGCCTCGGCGCGCATGAAGGTCGCGCCGGTCGCGAGCGCCACGCCGAGCGCTTCGAGGTTGGCGCCAGCGAGGATCTGCACACCGAACGGGGCGTCGAAGGCGGCGACCGCTTCGCACCCGAGCGCCATGGCCGAGACCGTCTCGGTCGGGGCCGTGCCGCGCAGGTAGGGCAGGTCGTGCATGTTCTCGACGAGCAGGGCATCGCAGCCGTTTTCGAGCAGCGCCTCGGCGTCGAAGCGGGCGCGGTCGAGCATGTGACGAATCGCGTGGCGGGTCGGGTGGATATGCTGCGGGCACGTGGCGGCGAGCTCACGCACGAGCCGCGGAAAACCAGGGCTGCCGGGCAGCGGCAACAGGTGGACCATACCGATGAGCGCGGTCCGGTCTGAGGCGAGTTCCATCTTGGCGAGCTCCTCGGGGCGCAAGTGCCGGGCCAGAGTATGGGCGATGGTCGCGAGGCGGTAAAGGCGCGTCGGGCGGTGCGTTACTTTGTGGCCCGGTGGGTGGCCCGGTGACCGACGGGAACACACGCCGCGCGTGCCGGCGCGTTGTGATACGAAGGCGCGCGGCGATGTCCGATGAGGCAAAGAGGTGTGTTCGTGAAAGCCCTGACGCTCGATGACTTCTTCGCGGCCCTGTGGGCCGACTATGTGCGCACGGCGCCGCATGTGGCAGGGCTACGCGCGGCCATCGAGGCGCGCGGCGAGACCATCGTCAACGACCACGTCGCGTTTCGCACCTTCGCCGGGACGCCGATTGGGATCGACGCCCTCGAGCCCCACCTGACGAAGCTCGGCTATCGGCGCTTCGAGGCCTATACCTTCGAGGACAAGCACCTCGACGCGTGGGCCTACCTGCACCCCGCGCCGACCGCCCCGCGTATCTTTCTGTCCGAGCTCCGTCGGGGCTCGTTGTCAGCCGCGGCCGAGGCGATCATCGACGGCTTGCTCGCCGAGGTCGACGCGTCGTTGGTCCTCCACCCCGAGGTCATGTGGGCGGGGCCCCTCTGGTCACCCATCGCATTCGGCGACTACGAGCGGCTCGCAGCGGAGAGCGAGTACGCAGCCTGGGTCGCCGCCCTCGGCCTACGCGCCAATCACTTCACCGTCAGCGTGAACCACCTGAATAGCGGTCTGGGACTCGATGGCCTGCTCGAGGTCGTCGAGGCGGCTGGCGGCGTCATCGCCACCGCGGGCGGACGCATCAAAGGCAGTGGGTCAGCCCTCCTCGAGCAGGCCTCGACGCTCGCCGACGTTCAGCCCGTGGGCTTCGCAGATGGCGAGATCCACCCCATCCCGACCTGCTATTACGAGTTCGCGCGCCGCTACCCCGACGCTTCGGGCGAGCTCTACCAGGGGTTCGTCCCGGCCAGCGCCAACCGGCTATTCGAGGCCACCCACCGCGGCGTTCGTGCGCCCCGCGGGTCGACCTGAAGCCCTGCCGACTGTCTCGAAAATCGAGACGAATGTGATTCTTGCGGCCGCTGGTCGCAGCTCCCGTGTCCGCAGCTTCTCGGCCCTCGTGAGCCGCCGGCGCTCACGCCGAAAGGTGCCAAGTGAGATGTCCGGGCCCCGTCGCGGGGTGTCGGGTGAGCTACCGCGAGTTACATTTGGGTCACATCGGACCACACGATTTGGCCCATATCTGAAGCGCCCGAGCGGGGTCGACACAAGGTGAACCTTAGGATTCGCGCCGAAGCGACCGATGCATGGGCCATTGGACTACGGTGGTGGTCCTTCTCGAATGCAGCCAGGTCGCCGATTTCCATTGAGGCGCCCTAGGTGAGAGGTCAGACCGGACCGCTGGGGGGAATGATGAAGGTGTTGCGACGCGTCGCAGTCGTGCTGCTTGTCGGGGCCATGGGGGCGTGCGGGTCCTCGGACGGGAACGAACCGGGAGACACCTCTGAGGTCTCGGGTGATGTGCCTTCGGATGTCTCACCGGACACGGCGCCCGACACATCTGGGGACACGGCTCCTGACGTCGAAGGGGACAGCGACAGCACGAGCGAGCTCGGCCCTGACACGGTCGCTGGAACCATCGCGGTACTCGCACCGACCGACGGCAGCTGCTTGAACAGCGGCGTCCTGACGGTCTCGGGGACCGCGACCGACCTCGATGGCGTCGAGCTCGGGCTCGTCGGCACCGGGCCGGACGGTGTCGACGGTGCGATCGATGCAGACCTCGCGACCGTCTCGGCCGGCGCCTGGTCAGGCACCTTCAACGTCGGCGCTGACGGGGCCTATGACCTCTCGGTCACTACCGAGCAGGGTGTCTCGTCCGCGTCGTTCGACATCGTCGTCGATCGTGTTGCGCCTGTCGTCGGTCTCGACCTGCCGAGCCGCATCGACGGGCTCGCGGTGCTCGACGCCGACGATACGGTCGTGGGCTTCCAGTATACGATCGACGTGTCGGTCGCCGAGGCCACCTCACTCCTCGGGACCACTGCCGAGGTCTGCCTCGCCATCAACGGTGCCGAGCCGACCTGCCTCCCGATGGCCACCAGCGTGTCGTTCGTCGTGACGCTCGACACCGGCGACAACGCCATCGTCGCCACCGCTCGTGACGGCTGCGCCAACGCCTCCGAGCCGACCAGCCACACGTTGACGCTCGCCTTCGACAACCCCGTCGCACTCGTCGCACCGGTGCCCGGCGTGTTGCTCGCCCGGGCCGACGCCGACCTCGCGACCACCGCCATCATGGACACGACGTTCACCGTCGAAGCCAACCGTGGCGTCGTCGGAAGCCTCCTCGAAGTCAGCTGCCGTCCCATCGATGGCGCCGGCTGGCTCGCAGTCGGTTCTCTCGAAATCCAAGATATCGACCCGTCCTACGACATCCCCGTCGCACTCGACACGACCGTGCTCGGCACCGACATCGAGTGCCGCGCCGCCATCGACCTCCCGGCTTCCGGCACATCGGCGCCCGTCGCCTTCACCGTCGGCCTGCCTGCCCCGTCGCTGTCCATCGCTGCGCCGCCGGCCTGCATCAACGGCGACTTTGCCGCCAGCGGAACGGCCAGCGGGCTCGACGGCCGCACTGCGACGCTCTCGTTCGACGACACGACGGTCACCGCTGAAGTGGCCATCGCGGCCGGCGCCTGGTCGACCACACTTGTCCTCGGAGCCCTCGCCGACGGTGCCTACACGATGACCGCAGCGGCCACCGACGGCTTTGGGAATGCGCTGGCCGACCACTCGCCGCCGAGCCTCCCCGTCGTCGTCGATCGTACCCGTCCTGTGGTCGCCTTCGTCCTGCCGGCTGGCCCCGTCGATGGCACTGACGACGTCGCCCCCGGTGTCCCCGGCATGCAGGTCGACGTGTCGGTCAGCTTTGTCGACGCGCTTGCTGGCGAGGTCTGCCTCACCCTCGACGGTGGCTCGCTGGGCTGTCGCGAAGTAGTGCCGGCCGCCGCCGCCCCGATCGTTTTCGAAGCCGTCACCATCCAGGGCGGTACCAACGCGTTCATCGTCACCGGGCGCGACGCCTGCGACAACGCCGCTACCGCCGCCACTGTCGAGCTCCTCCATGTCACCGAGGCTCCGGTCGTCACCATCACCTCGCCGGCGGCCGACCTCACCACCGCCGCCGCCTCGCTCGACGTCGTCGTCACGGTCACCGAGCCCGACCGCACGACCGCGCTCCCGGGCCTGGCCGTTCGCCTGTTCGCAGGTGGCACCGACCTTGGCCTGACCCCTGTCGACGTCGGCGACGGCAGCTATCGTTTTGACGACGTGCAGCTCGCTCCTGGCGTCGCGACCTCGTTCACGGCCCACGCACCGCGCCCCGGCTCGGTCGGCGTGTCGGGCCCACGCGTCGTCACGCAGAAGGATGTCGCCCCCCAGATCACCCTCACCTCGCCGATGCCCGGCACCCTCAACCTCGCCTCGCCCGAGTGCGCGCCCGGCGTCGACTGCGCCATGACCGTCACCGCGACCACCACCGACGCCGAAGATGGCAGCCTCGCATCGCTCGACGTGACCTGTGGCGCCACCACGGTGCAGGTCGACGCACAGGTCGCCAACAACGCCGTCGTGTTCCCGGTGACCCTGGCCCACGGCCAGAGCTGTGTCCTCGCCCCCAGCGTCACCGACCTCGTCGGTCAAGCCGAGACCGGCACACCCGTCGCCGTCTCTATCGACCGCGTCGCCCCGACCGCTGCGACGCTTGCCCCTTCCCCGGTCGTGCTCTCGATCCACGACCTCGACGCGACGACGGCCGGCATCCAGACGGCCCTCAGCGCAACATTCGGCGGCCTCGAGGCAGGCATCGTCGTCACCGCCGAGCTCTCGTACACCGAGGCCCAGGCCCCGGCCACACGCACCCTCACCCACACCATCGCGACGGCCACGGCCGACGGCGCGACCTACACGGCGGCCTTCGAAGATGCCGCCGGCACGGGCCTCGTCACCTGGCCCGCGGGTGTCGTGGTGGTCCGCTTCACCGCCAGCGACCGCGCCGGCAACCCCGTCGCGGCCAACCGCCTCGTCACTGTCGACGCCGACGCGTCGGTGCGCATCACGAGCCCGACCACGGCTCTCGCCCCCGTCTGCGGTGGGGTCTGCGCCACCGGCGCCGTCTGTCACGTCGGCACCTGCTGGTTGTCGTGGGGCACCAACTCGACGCGCCAGTTCATCGCGGTCGTCGCCGGCCTCGACACCACGAGCAACAACCTGCGTGTGTGCAGCGACGCCCCAGCCTTTGCCGTCGCCGACGCCCCGGCCTGCGACTCGGTCCACCCGAGTGGCGGCGTCTTTCGCCAGGCCCACATCACCACCGCATCGGTCGGCATCAACCTCCTCGACGTGAGCCAGATGTTTGGCGCAGGCGCCCACCGCGTCGTCGTCGAGGTCCGCCCCGTCGACGGGGGTGCCTGGCTCTCGAGCCACACGGCCGTGACCGTGAGCGAGCGTGAGAAGCGTGTCTTCCTCGACCTGACGGCGCCTGTCGTCACGTCCGTCGCCAGCCCGTCCGATACGCTCATGCCGATCGGCACACTCAGCGCAGCCGAGCAGGTCACGACGCCGCGGATCTTCAATGTGGCGTTTGCCACCGACAAAGCCGGCTCCGCCGAGCTCTTCGTCAACGGCACCTCGGCTTCGACCCAAGCGGTCGCGGTCGGCTCGACGACGGTCAGCGCGACCCTGCCCGAAGGCACCCCGCAGGTGTGGGTCGTGGTCACCGACGCGGCCGGCAATCGTTCACGCCTGACCCCGGCCCTCGGTGCGACGACCTTCCAGCCCACGGTCGATGTGACGCCTCCGACCTTGTCATTCTCACGCCCGAACACGTCACCGCTCAAGGCTGGCGACAACCTCGATGTGACGCTCACGACCAACGCCGAAGGCCGCACCGTCACCGTCTTCGACAACGGCGTCTCGGTCGCGACGGCCACCGTCACCGGCGGCGTGGCCAGCTTCCCACACGCGACCTTCGGCCTCTTGAGCGACGGCGAGCACCACTTCACGGCGGCCGTCAGCGACGCCGCCAACAACCCACGAACGGCGGTGACCAACCCAGCGATGGTCTTCGTCGACACCCTGCCGCCGCTTGGCACCATCGTCTCGCCGGAGAATGGCACCGGCCTCACCGACTTCGACGATGCGGATTCGTCGGCACCGGGCTTCCAGGTCGCGGTCGACTTCTCGACGACGCGCGGCGCCGTGTCCTGGAGCCTCTGGACGGCCAGCAGCTGCAACATCATCTTCCAGAGCTGTGATGCGGCCGTGGTGCGCGCCAGCGGGGCCGTCACCAACCCCGACGGGCCCGAGGCCCAGCGCGTCTTGACCTTGGACCTCGACGCCATCGCGACCCAACACAAGGTCATCCTGCAGACCGTCGACGCGCTCGGCAACGTGCACACCGTCGAATCAGGGGTGCAGGTCCTGGTCACGAGCTGCGCCATCTCGTTCCGCCAGCTGCCTGCAAGTGGTTGGTTCAACGGCGATAACTGCGACACGCCGCCGGCTTGCGCGACCGCGACCGTCGAGGTCCAGGTCGGCTTCGTCGGTCTCTGCGGCGCCAATCGGTTGCGCCTCTTCAAGGACGATGTGCAGGTCGGCGACGACCTCAACAACCCGGCCCCGCTCGTCAGCTTCTTTCTCGATGTCGACGACGGCGAATCGTTCGCGCTCGAGGCCCGCGCCTTCAACGGCGAGTCGGTCGTCGGCTCGACCGGCCCGTCGACCCTCGAGGTCGACCTGCAGCCTCCGGTCACCCGCTTCATGGCGGGTCAGGTCGGCGACTTCACGACGCCAGCACACGGCGAGTCCGTCGAGTGGGCCGTCGCCGACGACCTCGACCCCAACGCCGCGGGCGCCCAGTTCCACGCCCTCGTCGAGGTCTCGGACACCAACATCGATGGCGGCGCCGTGGTCTCCATGACCGCCACATCCGGGGCTTCGACCGTCGCGCTCTCGCCGAGCAACGGCGCTTTTCCCCTGACCCTGACCGGCACATCGACCGTCACGCGCCAGCTCCTCGACATGACACTCGTCAGTGGCTCGACCCACAACGTCACGGTCACCGCCCGTGACGTGGCGGGCAACAGGAGCAGCTCCTCGTTCATCGCCGATGTCGACGTGGTCGCTCCGGGCGCCGTGGCGCTTTCGCAAACCGATGCCGACCCACGAGGCCCACGTGTGACGCTTCAGTGGACGGCCGTCGGCGGCGACGGAATGACCGGCCTGCCCGCGGCCTACGAGGTCCGCTATTCGCCCTCGCCGCTCACGGTCGCGGCCTGGGACGCGGCCTGCGATGCGTCGGCCGTCTTCGGCTCGGAGGCCATCGGTCCGCCGGTCGCAGCAGGCTCGAACATGACCGTCACTTTCGGCGGTCCCGACACCCGCCCGATGTCCGACCCGTGTAAGCTCGACCACATCTTCCAGGACGCGCAGCCCGGCACCGAGCCCGCCCTCTACTGGGGTGTGCGCGCGGTGGACGCGGCAGGCAACCTGTCGGCGCTCGGGGCCTCGAGCCTCTGGACAGCGACCCGCGAAGACATTGCGAGCCGCACGAGCCGCGTCAAGTTCTCCAATGCAAACAGTGCCTTTGGGGCCACGAGCCTGACCTTGCTCACGCGGCGCGGCGCCATCATCGGCGACATCGATAACGACGGCATCGCGGACTGGGCCGTCGGCTCACGCAACTCGCAGGCCTTCTGCATCGTCCGTGGTCGCGACGACCACCCCGGCGACGTGACCTTCGACACGTTGTCCAGCGCTGACCATGCCTGTCTGCTCGGCACCCAGGCGAGCGCCCTGTTCACGGGGGCCACGCAGACGGGCCACTTCGTTCGCGCCCTCGGCGACGTGAACGGCGACGGGATTGCCGACTTCGGGGTCGCGGGCAAGCTCGTCGACTCTGCGGCCAACAGTGGACTGCCGGGCGAAGCCTACGTCGTCGTCTACTTCGGTCGCGCAGGGGCCTTGCCCGACCTGACTGCCCCCAACCTGCGCTTCCGCGGCATCCGCTCACGCGCCGGCAGCCTCGAGTACCTCGGCTTCTGCGGGGCGGGCGACTTCGATGGCGCCGTCACCAACGCCCGCACGACGAGCGACTTGGCGATCGGCGAGGCCTTCGACAGCAAGCTCCACGTCATCCCGGGCCAAGGCACATGGGACCTGACGACGAACCTCACCTTCAACCTTGCGACCGCCGGCACCTTGGTGTCGCTTGGCGCCTGGTCTGTTCAGACCACGGGCACCTGGGGGGCGGCGTCTCCGAGTCCGGCTCAGCTCGGCGTCCGTTGCGCCCCCGCGGGCGACCTGTTGCCGACGCCCGCTGGTATGGGGAGCGGCGCGAAGGACGACCTGATCGTCTATCAGCAGGGCAGCCTCGACGCGCGTGTCTTTGTATTCGCCGGCCGCGACATCGTCGCTGGCACGGTCGAGCTCGTCAGCGAGTGTGTCACGGGCGACTGCTCGACCGAGAACCCGCCGGCGGTGACCCCTGAGGACGCGCGCTCGGTGCGTCTGCGGCAGGACACGGTCGGCATGATCACGGGTTATGGCGGGGCCATCACGGGCCGCGTCGACCTCACGGGCGACGGTGTGCCCGAGGTGATCGCGACGCATCCGGGTCGGTCGGTCGGAGCGACCGGCACGCCCGACGGCAAGAGCATCTTCATCTTCGATGGGGCGAAGGTCGCTGCCCTGGTCGGTCAGGACGTGCGCGTCACGAGCTCGGGAGATCTCATCGGCCAAGCCTGGACGGGCACCAACGGGTGGGTCCTGCGAGCCTCGGTCACGAGTCAACCGCTCGGCGTCGTGCCGGTCGGCAACTTCGACGGCTGGGTCACGGGCGCGACTCCGAGGGAGACCTTCGACCTGGCGATCGGCAACCTCTCGGGCACGCTCGTCGAGCTGCGGTTGAACCACGATCGGGTCGGTGCGAGCCTCGTCCCCGGTCAGTTCGCGGTCGTCGACGGGGAGGTTTCCAACCGCTTCTCGAGCGCGAGCTCGGCGATCGGCCAGTGGATCGACGGCGGCCAGGACCTCGATGGCGATGGGCGCGATGACCTCATCACGGGCGGCAACGTCGGCGACGTGATCATCGTCCACTGAACTGGCACTGAGGTCGCAACCCTTGGCGAAGCTGTGGTCGATGTGACAGGGTCCGCACACGATTCGGTCCGGGTTGATGGGCCGGCGCAGAGGCGACCATGGAACGGCCATTTCAGATCCTCGGACTGCAGCAGATCGCCATCGGCGGGCGCGACAAGTCGCGGATGCAGAAGCTGTGGGGGGAGCTCTTCGGGATCCCGACGGTGGGCTCCTTCAAGAGCGAGCGTGAGAACGTGGACGAGGACATCCTGCGCGTCGGCGAGGGCAGGGCGGCGGTCGAGATCGACCTCATGGTGCCGCTCGATGTCGACAAGAAGCCGCGTGTGGACGAGCCCGCGTTGAACCACATCGGGCTGTGGGTGTCGGACCTGGCCGCCGCGGTCGAGTGGCTGACGGCCCAGGGGGTGAGGTTCACGCCGGGCGGGATCCGCAAGGGGGCCGCAGGTTACGACGTGTGCTTCATCCACCCCAAGGGCAATGAGCAGTCGCCGTTTGGCGGCGAGGGGGTCTTGATCGAGCTGGTCCAAGCCCCGAGCGAGCTCGTGCAAGGCGCCTGAGCCGGGTGTGTGAAAGCGTTCGGCGCGCGACCGGAAGGGCCCGTGGGGCGCCTGTTCGCGCCATCGAACAAGCGGGGTCGACGCTCGGGACTTGACCTGCAAGGCATTTGTGCAGAAAGAACGCCGGTTCCGCGGTCGCATCAGCTAGACGGTGATGCCGGTTCGGGCGCCGAGCTGCGAAGGTGAGTCCGATGAAGTCGAGCAAGCACATGAGCGTTGGTGGGTGGGTCGCGATGGTCGTCGCGCTGGGCACACTGGCCTCGCCGATCGGACTCACCGCGTGTGGGGACGACGAGGTCGCGCCCAGCGACGCCTCCGACACGAGGGACACGGCCCAGCCGCTCGAGGACGCGGATGTGATCGACGACACCGAGGACACGGCGGACGCGGGCGAGGACATCGAGATCCGCTACCCCGGCAACCTGTGCGACGAGGACCAGCAGTGCGCGACCGGGCTCTGCTACGGCAACGCGACCTCGCAGGGATTCTTCGAGCCCGCCAAGTGCCAGATCAAGTGTCTGGATTTGTTCAACTATAATCGGTATTGCGACAGCAACTCCGACTGCTGCAAGGGCAAGTGTTGTCTCGGCTGCGGTGGCCAGGAAGGGCTCTGCATCCTCTAGTGAGTGATGCGGTGTCTGATTGGGCAAGCGCTGCCGCTGTGCACGTGGGCCTCGTTGCAGAGGGTTCTGCAGAGGTCGCTTGAACGGGCGGCCGGGTTGACGTGAGTGGGGGCGGCTGGTACCCGTGAAGCCCGTACCCGCACCCTGGAGCACCTATGCGTTCACTGGTCATCGCTTCCCTGGTCGTCTTTGGATTCCTGCCTTTCGTGGCCTGCGGTGACGGCGGCACGGCTGAGCAGGGCGAGACCTGCGCGACCTCGGGGGAGTGCGCGGGCGGGCTCATCTGTGTCGGCCAGGTCTGCCAGGTCGACCCCGGCGGCTCGTTGACCGGGTGTGACCTCGGCTTCAACGTCACCAACGAGGGTGGCAAGGACTTCGGCGAGTCCTGCGCGAGCAACAGCGAGTGCCGCTTCGGCCAGTGCATCATGCCCGGAACCGGCGGCAACATCACGAATGCGCAGTTCGGGTTCTGCAGCCGCGGCTGCGACTGCGAGAACAACACCGACTCGCGGCTCACGGAGGATGAAAAGGTCGTTCTCCTGTGCCTCTACCCGTCGGGCTTCAAGGACTTCCACCATGTCACCGTGCGCTGCAACACGGTCGAGGACTGCACGGCCATCGACCCGGGCTGGACGGACTGCACGCTGCCCAACACGGGTGCCGTGCAGAAGCTCTGCCACGCGCTCTGATCGAGGGATTCAGCGGCAGTCGACGGGCGTGAACTCGTAGCTGATGACATCGAAGCGTGAGCTCTCGATGGTCACCCGATAGGTCGAGCCGACCTCGGTCGTGAAACCCTTGGGCATGAGCCCCAGCCCGTAGGCGCTGCCGTACCCGTCGCCCAGGTCCCAGGTGTCGACCTCGACGGGTGCGCCGTCTTTCGTCACGGTGATGAGCTCGGCGCGGTTGACGTCGACCGAGTCGCTCTGGATGGACCAGCCGGCTTTGTCGATGTCGGCCCACGAGGCGGGGTTCAGCGCAGCCATGGGCACGAGGCCGGGCGGTGGCCACGCGACGAAGCGTGCGTCCGCGCGGCCCGAGCCGCCGATGACGTGCAGGCACGAGTACTGGTTGGTCGACCCGACGCCGATGGGGCCGAGCGAGTTGGACAAGATCCAGCGGCGATGGCCGAGCGACGCGATGCCCTCGTCGTCCATGTAGAGGTCGACCGCGCCGACGGCAGGCAGGGTCGCGAGGTTCGACATTCCGGCGGCGCGAATGGCGTCCTCGGTGCGGCAGGCCCAGCTGTCTGGCAGGTCGTGTTCGATGTCGCGGTTGGCGTGCATCGTCACCGCACACGCCTGGGCTTCGGCGTTCTTGCGGCTATCGAGCACCACGGCCGGCAGCCCCGCGAGCCACCGGTAGAGGTTGACCTGGACGAGTGTGTTGTCGAGGCCCGTTCGGGAGTAGGTGCCGGCTTCACATTCCTGGGTCGACCCGTCCGTCCAGGTGCCCTCGCTGCGTAAGGCGCGGTCAGCAAGCCAGCGGTCGCACACCGCATACAGTGCGTCGTCTTCCGGGGTCGACGTGTCCGGCCGCGAGGCGTCGGGTGAAGTGGTGTCGGAGCCCGTCGAGTCTAGCCGTGTGACCGTGTCCGTGTCCTGCGAGCCGGCGGAAGAGCCAGGCTCATCACATGCGAAGAGCGGCATTGCGCAAGCCGCGACCCACCATCGGCGAACAACCAACCCTCGGATCGACATCAACACCTCCACACGTCACAGGGAGGCGGCGCCCCAGGCGCGAAACTCTTCCCCGGTCGGCGAAGCTACCGACCGGCGACGGGTCGGTCAACGCCGAGGCGCTCGGGTTCCGGTGAAGGAAACCCGAGTCGACCTCGATTTGTGGTTGGTCAGTGGCGATGAATCAGCGGGCTGTGCCGTCGAAGTGGCTCAGCGCTTTGGCGAAGGCCGACTCGCCGATCTGGCTGCCGAGGATTCGCGCCGGGAAGTCGTCGGCTTCGAGGTGGATGCCGCCCCAGATCCGCGACTGCCCGGCTTGGTCCGCGGCGTCATAATAGGACGCCCACTGCAGGGCGACGTCTTGCGACGGGCCGTCCTCGAAGACCAGATACGCGTCTTTTCGCGCGACGTACTCGGCGAATCCACCGGGGAAGTACGGGGTGCCCGTGATCTGCGCGAGCGCCTCGGCCGCGGAGCGTGAGAATGTCGAGTGGCCCGACACGAAGCCCGGGAACGGCGGCGTCACGAACGTCCGGCGCTGGTAGGGCATCCACTCGATGCCGCGCATCCAGGCCGTCCCGCCGACATCATTTGCGCGGTCGCCCGGCTCGCCGCGCCAGGTGAGGACGGCGATCTGGCCCACGAAGTGGCGCAGGTGTTCGTGACGCTCGCCCGCGGCCGAGCTCGCCTCGGTGATGACCTCGATGTAGCCGGGCTCGAGCGGGATACCGCCCACATGGTAGCTCGGTCCGCTCGGGTCGCTCGACTGGCCGAGCTGGCTCATGTAGCGCACGATCGTGATGGGGCGGGGCCCAAGCGACTTACGCTTGATACCCCAGGCCACAACAGCCGCATCGTGTACGGCGCCGTTGATGGTGAGGTACATCTTGACGTCCCACTCGAGCCGCGGAAGCGCCTCGCCCTCGCCCATGAGCTTGAACGTGAAGAGCGGGTGGTCCGCGGCGTCGTTGGCGATCGAGTTCCAGTGGCCCGGCGGCGTCTCGGAGCGTGGCCCGTCTGCCCAGAGCTCGGCCAGTACGCGTGCATAGTCGCCGACCGGCACGACATTGGGCGCGTACGCTTCGCCCGTCACCGGGTTGGTTGCGTAGCCGTTACCATCGTTGGCGCCGAGCGAGTTGTTGCCATGCGCCCCGGGCGACAGGTCGATGGTCTCGGGCCAGTCCGGGTCGAGCTTGGCGTGGGTCGTGATCATCTGCACGACCCAGTCCTTCATCTTCGGGCTGTCGATGGTCGGGTAGGGCCCGGGGTCGAAGTAGTTGTCCTGCGGCGTGGGGCGCGCCGGCAAGCCAAAGGGCCGCACACCGTCCCAGTTCGAGCCGACATAGCCCTGCACGCCGGCGCCGATCGGCAAGCCGTTCTGGGTCTCGGCCTCGGCGAGGTTGATGTGCTGCCAGATCGACGGGTCGGTGACGGTCACGCCCGGCACCTCGACCACGAGCGGCGGGTTGGTCTGCGTGTAGTTCGTGAGGTCGGCGTAGTTGTTCGCCTCGTTCGCCCCGTCGTCGAGCTGCGACTCGAGGATACGCTTGGCAATACGATTGCCGACCGCGCGCGGCGAGTCGCCGGTCGTCGTCTCGTCCGTTGGGTCATAGCCCAGGACCGCCATGAACTTGTTGTAGCAGTCCTGCGAGACTGCGGCGCCGACTGCGAGCTCCGGCCGATAGCGGCTGTGAAGGATGCCGTAGGCCGCGTAGGCGATGGCCTCGTCGCGTGCGGCGTCGATGTCCGTCGCCGTGTGTTTGTCGGTGTAGAAGACACCATCGGCGGTCGTGTCGTAGGCCGCCCACGCGTCCCACATGGCAGCGGACATATGATAGAGGTTACGCGCGTGGACCGGCGGGCGCGGGGTGTCGCGGCGGATAGAGTTCAAGATCTGCTCGTTCCAGCGACGCGCCATCGACGCCGTCGGGTTCGTGTCGATCGCCGCCGCGGGGCACGTCAGGTCGGGGGTCGGCGGGGTTGGCGTGGTCCAGGTGGCGATCTGGCCAGGTGCCAGACGAATCAGCGCGCCCTTGTCGAGCGAGGCCGTCAGCACGTTGCCACCGGCGGCCCAGACATGGCCCTCGGGGTCGATCCAGATCGCGTGCAACGACTGGATGTCGAGGTCGAGACCCGTGTCGCGGCGTGTCCATCCCTTCGACGTCTTCTCGAAAATCGAACCATTTTCGCCGCAGGCCCAACCCTCTTTCTTGGGGCCGAAAGCCACGCCCTGAAGCAACGCGACGTTGGCCACTGCGCTCGACGTCAATGACGCATCGCCCTCGAGCAACACGGCCTCGGTCCCACCGCCGACGATAGCGGCTTCGCCATCATGGCCAGCCACGGTGAACAAGGTGGCCGTGGTGTTGGTCGGGACGATCTCGAACCCGCCTGGGCCCGTGGCCGACGCTGGGCGCTTCAACGCGACGCCGCGCGCACCGACGACCCACACGTTGCCGGCCTTGTCGCCCCACACCTTGAAGAGGCCCGGGCGGTCGCCGATTGCGCCGGTCGGGGCGGCCGGGACCGCAGGCAGCTCGGGGATTGCGACCTCGGCCCAGGCAACGCCGTCCCAGTGCCAGATGAAGCCGTTGAGGCTGGCGACGCTGCCGACCGCGTAGACGTTGGTCGGCGACGAGCCCCAGATGCCAAAGACCGCATGCCGCGCGACGCCCGGCGTGATCATGCGTGTGAACACGCCGTCCTCGTAACGGAGCATCGTGTTCTGCGAGCCGCCCATGAAGACCGGCCCATCCTTGAAAGCGTGGACCCACCACAAAGCGCCGCGTGTACCGGTCGGCTTCTGCGTCCAGGCGGTGCCATCGTAGTGCAGGGCGAGCGGCCCTGTGCCCGGGTCTGCGCCGACCGCCCACACATCCGTGGCGGACGTGCCGGTGACCGCGAGCAGGGCGGCAGGCAGGTTACGGGCGACGGTGGACCAGGTGCCCTTGTCCTCGGGCTCGGGGTCGTCCGGGCAGGCGACGAGGAACACCGACAGGCTGACGGCGATGAGGGATCGGAGCGAATGACGGAGCATGTGCCCTCCTGATGGAGATCGGCCGGGGTGGCGTGGCCGGGGTCGACACAGGTCTAGCGGCGCCCTCGGCTCAAGTCGAGGCGTCGCCCGAAGGAAGTTCCACCTGTGCGAAACTACACGGTTTCCGAAAACCCCGCCGGAGGGGCTCCCCGCATTCTGGGTGTCCGTCGGTTGCACGAAGTGATCAGCGACCCCTCAGCGAGGTAGCATCGACGGGCCCCAAGCGTGGCTGGTCCGATTCGTGCTAACTTCACCCACGCATGTGGCGAACCCTCCGCAATCGACATCTCGCAGCTACCACCGGTGGCGTCCGCACCCACATCGCCCTGATGTTCATGTCGGCGCTCACCGGGATCGCCTTCTTCATGGCCGACTTCCCGCTGTGGCGCATCCTCGTCATCATCAGCATCCCAGCCCTCATGGGCGGGGTCGAGGTGCTCGTCACGCGTCGGGTCCACCCCGACCACTTCGACCGCGCCTTCATGCGTATGTCGTGGTTCGGGCTCGCCATCCTCGCCGTCATGGTCGCCATCACCAACGGGCTGCGCGGTCCGATGGCACCCTTTCTGATCATCGCAGGGCTCATCCCGCTCTTCCTCTTTGGCGAGGGCCGCTTCGCCTTCTGGCAACAGGTCCGCGTCGTCGTCGTCATCATCGTCATCGGCTTCCTGCCGGAAGAAGTCCTCGGCCCGCCGCTCAACCAGACCCAACATGCCCTCATCATGGCACTCGTCGCGGTCTCGTCTCTCTGTGTCGTCACGATGCGGGTGCGCCAGTTCACCAACGCCGCCAAAGAGGGCCTGCGTGAGCTCGACCGTATGCGGGAGGAGCGGCTCAGCGAGACCGAGGAGCGGCTGCAGCGAATGCAGTCAGTCAGCTCGCGCATCGCGCACGAGCTGAAGAACCCGCTCGCCGCCGTGAAGTCGCTCGTGCAGCTCACGATGAAGAATGTGACCGAGGCCGACCGCGAACGACTCGGCGTCGCCCAGGAGGAGATCAACCGCATGGAGACGATCCTACGCGACTACCTCTCGTTCTCGCGCCCGCTCGATGACCTCAAGGTCGGCCCGGTCGACGTCGCCGACGTGGTCGCCGACGTGCGAGAGGTCCTCGCCGCGCGGGCCGAGAACGCCGGCATAAGCCTCGAGCCGATGATGAGCCGAGCCATCGTCCACGCCGACTCACGCCGCCTGAAAGAGGCGCTCATCAACCTCGTCGGCAACGCCATCGAGGCGACACCAGCCGGGGGCAAGGTCACGGTCTCGTGCGCCCCGACGACACTCGGCGCCCAGATCGTCGTCCGCGACAGTGGCCGCGGCATGACCCCGGACGAGCTGCAGCGGGTCGGCACGCCGTACTTCACGACACGCGCCGAAGGCACGGGCCTTGGGGTCCACCTCGCACGCGGCGTCATCGCGCAGCACGGCGGGACGATCACCTACGAGTCCGAGCCCGGCCGCGGCACGACAGTCGTCATTGCACTCCCACCGCACCCGCCCACGACGCTGAACCTGGAGTGTGCCGCATGACCGGACGACCGGTGTTGATCGTCGATGACGAACGCGCAGTCCGCTATGCGCTCGAGCAGGTCCTGCGCGCCGAAGGCCACGAGGTCCTGACGGCAGCGTCCGGGGCCGATGCGCTCAAATTGCTCCAGAATCAAGATATCGAGCTCGTCATCACCGACCTCGCCATGCCCGGCATGAACGGCCTCGAGCTGATGGCGAACATCAAGGCCCACGACGCTGCGATGCCCGTCGTCCTCATCACGGCGCACGGCAGCGAACGTGTGGCCGTCGACGCCATGCGTGCGGGCGCCTACGACTACATCCCCAAGCCATTCGACAACGACCACGTCGCGGCCGTCGTGTCACGCGCGGTCGAGGCCCGACGCCTTCGCCTCGACAACCGGCGCATGGCCGCGGAGCGGGTCCTCGGCAAGCGCCTCGTCGCAGAGAGCCTGCCCATGCGACGGCTGCTCGACTCGGCCGCCAGGGTCGCAACCCGCGACGTGACCGTGCTAGTGCGCGGCGAAACGGGCGTCGGCAAGGAGCTCATCGGGGCCTATATCCACGTCAACTCGCCCCGCAGCAAGAAGCCGCTCGTGCGCTTCAACTGCGCCGCTATCCCCGGCGACCTCGCCGAGTCCGAGCTCTTCGGTCACGCCAAAGGGGCGTTTACGGGCGCCAACACCGCGCATCGCGGCTTCTTCGCCGAGGCCGACGGCGGGACCCTCATCCTCGATGAGGTCGGCGAGCTCCCACTCGGGGTCCAGGCCAAGCTCTTGCGCGCCCTGCAAGAAGGCGAAATCCAGCCCGTCGGGCTCGGACGGGTCCAGAAGGTCGACGTGAGGGTCATCGCGTCCACCAACCGCGACCTGCTCGCCGACGCCAAAGCCGGCACCTTCCGCGAAGACCTCTATTACCGCCTCGCCGTCGTCGAGCTCGTCATCCCGCCGCTTCGCGACCGCCGCGACGACATCGCCCCGCTCGCTCAGAGCCTCGTCAGCCGCTACGGGGAACGCTTTGGCGTGCCCAACCTCCACTTCGCTCCGGGCGTCGTGGATGCGCTCACCAGACGCGATTGGCCGGGCAATGTGCGTGAGCTCGACAACACCATCGCGCGCCTCGCCGCCCTCGCATCCAGCGACGCCATCACGCTCGCCGACGTTGCGGGGCCGCCGACCGAGCCCGACAAGGCAGGCGAGTCCGAGCTGCCTCCTTTGTCGGCCTCGCCCTCCGCGTCCGCTGCGCCTTCCGCGTCTGCTGCGCTCTCCGCGACCGGGACACAAAACACCCACGCCGGCCTGCGCGCCATGGTCGAGGCCTACGAGTCCACGCTCATCGCAGCGATGCTCGCCGAGACCGACCACAACCAGTCGGAGGCCGCGCGCCGCCTCCAGGTGAGCCGCGTCACGCTCATCGACAAGATGCGTAAGTACGGCCTGGCCTGAGTCGCCTGTAGGTCTTTCCGACAACCCCTGTCGGGATCCCTTACACCTGTCGGCCTCGCGACACCCAAAGCCCTGCGAGCCGCGCCCGGCCGCGCTAATCCACGCGATCAACCCGCGGCACACCGTGTGCACTGAGCCCACGTCATGAGGCTCTCACACCTATCTATTCCCCTGGCCCTCTTCGTTCTCTCGACCTCGCCCGTGAGGGCCGAGCCCGACACGCTCGACGTCCGCTTGAACGCGCTCGTCGTACCGAACGGCCTCACGGCCGAGGCTGCTGCCGCCCGCGCCGCCGCCGCCGACCCGAGCGTCCGTAAGAAGGCCGCGGTCATCCGCGAGCGCCGCTCGAACGTCGCCAGCGCCGACCTCGCCTACGTCCCGCAGGTCACGGCCTCGTTCGGCTATACACGCCTGTCTGAGGTCGACATGCCCGAGCTCGCGCCCGGCGTGACCATCCCCCAGGTCCTCGATAACTTTTCGACCAAGCTCGAACTGTCTATCCCGCTGAGCGACTACTTCCTTCGCTTCCCGGCCCTCGTCGAGTCGGCCGAGCTGCGTGTCGAAGCAGCCAAGGTCGACGTCCGCGCCTCCGAGCTCCAGGCCGAGTCCCGCGCCCGCACGGCCTATTGGCAATGGGTGCGCGCCCAGCTTCGAGTGCTCGTGAGCGAGCAGTCGCTGACCCAGGTGAAGGCCACGTTCACCCAGATGCAGGCCCGCGTCGAAGCCCAGCGCGCCTCACGCGCAGACCTCTTGCGCCTACAAGCCCAGGCCGCCGACGTGCAGCGCACCTTGTTCACCGCCCAGAGCCGCGCCGACGTCGCCCTGCGTCAACTGCGCCAGCTCATCGGCGCCACGCCCGACGAGACGTTCGCCATCGGTGAGGACGTCTTTGCCATGCCGGCTCTGCCCGACCTCGGCCAGACCGTCGAGCAGCGCGTCGCTACCGCCATGACCCAACGCAGCGAGGTCCGCGCTCTCGACACCGCCATCGCCGCCCTGTCCAAGTCCAAAGACGCCACGCGCTCGGGTCTGTATCCGCGCCTCGACGCCTTCGCGAGCGCCAACTACGACAACCCCAACTCACGGGTCTTCCTAGGTGGCGAACGTTTCGACTTCACCTGGGCCGCGGGCCTTCGCCTGTCGTGGAAGCTCAACGACATGCTCGCCGTCGACCCGGCCATCGAGGCCGTCGACGCCCAGCTCCTCCAGCTCGAGGCCGACCGCGAGACGCTCTCACGCCAGCTCGAGTCGTCGTTCGCCGAGATCCTCCACTCGGTCCAGGTCGCCCTCGAGACCCGCCGCACGACGGCCGACGCCAAGGCCTCCGCCGAGGAGAGCTATCGCATCCGCGCCGCTCTGCTCGCGAGCGATCGCGCCACCGCGGTCGAGCTCGTCGACGCCGAGACCGAGCTCACTCGCACCCGTATCCAGGAGATCGACGCCCTCATCGACCTGCGCATCGCGCTCGCCGACCTCACCTTCGCCCTCGGTGGCAAACCCCTCTGATGTCTTTTGGCGTCGACCCCCGTCCGCCAACCGACCCGACGATCACACGAAATTGTTCCATTTTTCCTAAAGGATCCAAAGCCATGCGTCTCCTCCTCGCCCTCAGCTCACTGCTCCTCGTCGCTTGCGGCAACGCCCAGGCCGAGGTCTCCGCCGAAGCCAAAGCCGGGCTCGCCGCCGCCGCCGAGAAGACCTATGCGAAGTCTCGAGTGGCTGTCGCGGCAACGACCAGCGTCCCCGACGTCGTCATCACGACCGGCAGCGTCCAGCCCTTCGACCGCGCCGACGTCGTCCCCGACATCTCGGGCAAGGTCATCGAGGTGCTCGTCGACCGCGGCAGCGTCGTCAAAGTCGGCGACCCGCTCGTGCGCCTCGACACACGTGGCGCCGCTCTGTCCGAGCGTGAGGCCCGCGCCAACCTCAGCTCCTTGCGCTCCCAGCAGCGCCTCGCCGACGAGACCTGCCGCCGCAGCAAAGAGCTCCTCGACAAGGGGGCCATCACCCAGAGCGAGTACGACCGCGACCTCACCGCGTGCAACCAGGCGCGCTCCAGCGTGTCGGCCGCGACCGCCCGCCTCGGGCTCGCCGACAAGGCGCTGGAAGACGGGCTCGTGCGCGCCCCGTTTGCCGGAACCGTCGCCGAGCGTTGGATCTCTCTTGGCGAGTGGGCCTCTCCCCAGGGCAAGCTCTTCACCCTGGTCGACGACCACGCGCTGCGCGTCGACCTCACGCTGTCGGAGTCGGCCGCTGTCCATGCCCGCATCGGCGCCCAGGTGACCCTCATCCCCGTGGCCGATCGGCAGCGCAAGATCGACGGCACGATTACCAAGCTCGGCGTCGAAATCGACCCCAAGACCCGCGCACTCATGGTCGAGGTCGCGCTCCCCACCGACTCCGACCTTCGCCCCGGCATGTTCATCGAAGCGCGCCTCGCGGTCGGCGACCGCACCCTGCCCATCGTCCCGAAGTCCGCCGTCACCAAGCGCGGCTCGACCTCACGTCTGTTTGTCGTCATCGGTGACCGCCTCGAAGAACGTGTCGTCCAGCTCGGCCCCGAGGTCGCGGACCGCGTGACCATCGTGCGTGGCCTCGAGGTCGGCGAGTCCTTCGCCACCCAGGTCGACGACACCACCACCGACGGCGCCAAGCTCCAATAAGACCACCGCGCTAGAAGTCCGCCCAACTCCAAAGACGTCCCCGACGTCCGCCCACTCCGAGGTCTCCTCATGCAATGGCTCGCCAATCTCTCCGTGCGCCGCCCGGTCTTATCGACCGTCCTCATCCTGATCATCCTCGTCGTGGGCGCCGCCAGCTATCTCGGCCTCGGCGTCGACAAGTTCCCCAAGATCGAGTTCCCCATCATCACCATCACGACCGTCTATCCGGGCTCCTCGCCCGAAGCGGTCGAGACGGATGTGACCGACAAGATCGAGAGCGTCGTCAATACGCTCGGCGGCGTCGAGACGCTGACCTCCATCAGCAACGAGGGCGTCTCGCTCGTCGTCGTCCAGTTCACGATGGACAAGGACATCGACACCGCCGCCCAGGACGTGCGCAGCAAGATCGACACGATCCTGCGCGACCTGCCTGCCGACATCGAGCCGCCCCAGGTCCAGAAGATCGACCCCGACGCGTCGCCCATCCTGCTCATGTCCGTATCGGGCGATCGCCCCGTCGCCGAGCTCACCCGCATCGCCGAAGACGTCATCAAGCGCCGCCTCGAGACCATCAACGGCGTCGGCGAAGTCCAGGTCCTCGGTGGCCAGAAGCGCCGCATCAACATCGAGCTCGACCCCGTCCGGATGCGCGCTGTCGGCATCACCGCGATGGAGGTTCAGCGCGCCATCGCGGCCTCGAACGCCGACATCCCGGGTGGCCAGCTCGAGAGCGGCCCCGAGAACCGCACCGTGCGTTTCGCCGCACGCGCCACCGACCCGTCAAAGCTCGCCGACATCGTCGTGCGACAATCGGGCGAGCACCCCATCTTCCTGCGCGACCTCGCCGACATCAATGACAGCGTCGAAGACGCCGAATCGGGCGCCTATCGCGACGGCAAGGCGACCATCGTGCTGGCGATCCGCAAGCAGTCGGGTGGCAACACGGTCGAGGTCGTCGATGCCGCACGCGCCGCCGCAACCGAGCTCTCGGGCAGCCTGCCGAGCGGTGTCTCGCTCGAGATCGTACGCGACAACTCGGAGTCGATCCGGGTGTCGATCCACACCGTGCTCGAACACCTGATCCTCGGCGGCCTCTTTGCCGCCCTCGTCGTGCTGCTCTTCCTTGGTGACCTGCGCTCGACCATCATCTCGGCCATCTCGATCCCGGTCTCGCTCATCGGCACCTTCGCGCTCATGGACCTGGCCGGCTTCACGCTCGACCTCATGACGCTGCTCGCGCTCGCCCTCTCGGTCGGCATCGTCATCGACGACTCCATCATCGTCCTCGAAAACATCCACCGCTTCATCGAGGAGAAGGGCATGAAGCCCTTTCCTGCAGCACTCGCCGCGACGAAAGAAATCGGGCCCGCCGTCTTGGCCACCAGCCTCTCGCTGATGGCCGTCTTCCTACCGGTCTCCTTCATGAGCGGCATCGTCGGCAAGTTCCTCCTGAGCTTCGGCCTCACGATGACGTTTGCAGTGCTCGTGTCGGTGATCTGCGCCTTCACCATCGTGCCCATGTTGTCAGCCCGCCTCCTGCCCCCACGAGCTGCCGACGGCAAACACCACGTCTCGATGTTCAAGCGAATCGTGGACAAGATCTATCGCCCCATCGAGCTTGGCTACATGGCCATGCTGCGCTTCTCGATACGTTTCCGCTTCATCATCGTGGCCCTGAGTGTTGGCTCGCTCTTCACGCTGCCAATGCTCGCGAAAGAGGCCGGCGCGGGCTTCCTCCCGCTCAACGACGACGCCCAGTTCGAGGTCTACGTCGAAGCCAAGACCGGCACCTCGCTCGACCAGACGTCCGTCATCGCCGAGCGCGCCGCCCGCGAAATGCGCGCCCTCGAACACGTGCAATACACGCTGACCACCATCGGCGATGGCAATCAAAAACAGTCCAATGTCGCCAAGGTCTACGTGCGTTTGTCGGACCCGAACATGCGCCTCGACGCGAGCCAGCAGACCATCATCGAGCGGGGTCGTCAGGCGCTCGTCGGCAAGTTCCCCGAAGACATCGTCATCGCCGTCCTACCTGTCGCCGACATCAGTGCCGGCGCAAAAAGCCAACAGGTGCAATATGTTGTGTCAGGTCCCGAGCTGACCCAGCTCGAGAGCTACGCGAGAAAGATCGCCGCAGCGCTGGCCAAGGTCCCCGGTGCCGTCGACGTCTCGACGAGCCTCACCGCCCCGAGCCCGGAAGCCAAGCTCGTCCCCGACCTCACCCGTGCGGCAGCACTCGGCGTCTCGCCCGGCGACATCGCCATGACCATGCGCCTCTTCGTCGAAGGCGCCGAGACTTCCAAGTACCAGGAAGGCAATCTCCAATATGACATCTATGTGCGCGGCGCCGAGGCCTATCGCCAGGACTCGTCGGCACTCGGGGTCATCATGGTCCCGTCGAGCACGCTCGGCCAGGTGCCGCTCTCGGACGTCGTCACCATGAGCGATGGTGTCGGCCCCTCGTCCATCAACCGTCTCTCACGTGAGCGCCAGGTGACCATCGGCTGTAACGTCGAGCAGGGTGTCGACCAGGCCTCCGTCGTGACCGCTCTCCAGCAGATCATCGCCGACCAGAATATGCCATCGTCATATACGGCGATCCCCTACGGTCAGTCGCGTGAGATGGCAAAGATGGGCGCATCCTTCGCGCTCGCCTTCCTCTTGTCCTTCCTGTTCATGTACCTCGTCCTCGCCGCCCAGTTCGAGTCGTGGCTCCACCCGCTGACCATTCTCCTGGCCCTGCCGCTGACCCTGCCGTTTGCGCTCGCGGCCCTCGTCTTGTTCGGCCAGCAGCTCAACATGTTCTCGATCCTCGGACTACTCGTCCTCTTCGGTGTCGTGAAGAAGAACGCCATCCTCCAGATCGACCAGACGAACCAGCTCCGCGCTCGGGGTATGACACGCACCGAGGCAATCCTCGAAGCCAACCGCAGCCGCCTTCGCCCGATCCTCATGACGACCATCGCGTTCGTCGCCGGCATGTTGCCGCTCGTATTTGCGACCGGGATCGGGTCGGGCATGTCCAAGGCCATGGCCACCATCGTGGTCGGCGGCCAGAGCCTCTCGCTCGTCCTGACCCTGCTCGCGATCCCGGTCTTCTACTCGCTCTTCGACGACATCGGCCTGTTCTTTAGCAAGGGCCTTCGTTTCTTCAAACGAGGACCCGCCGCCGACCGCGGCCGTGACGAGGTCTTTGGCCCGAACCCGGTCACGCCAGAGACCACCTGATTGCGACAACCGGCGGCGCGAGCACTCAACCCGGGTTGATGCCGCGTCGCTGGACCTGCGCCTCCTCCCAGCCACGCCAGTCCTCGTAGCTGCGCTCATCGAACGGGAAGTCCCAACAGCCTTCGCGATGGACGAGGCGCCCTCCAAAACCCACCTTGAAGCGGTGCACCCCAGCGAGCGGATGTGGGTCTCCGGTCCGTGGCGCCGCCCCGAACATGTCGTAGTCCATGCAGCCCGCGTCCTTGGCCACCCGGATAGCCGCCCACTGCAGCGCCGACGAGGCCATGAGCTCGCGGTGTTGCCCGCTCGAGGCGCCATAGAGGTAGGTCGCTCGAGCCGGCGCAATGGCGAGCAGCATGCCGGCCAGCAGTCGCCCCTCGTGGTGGGCCAGCAGCAACCGCGGCAAGACCGGCGAGGTCGACCCCTCGCCGCGCTCGTCGAGCATCGTCTCGAAGTGGACAAACGGCATCGGCTCCAGCCGATTACGCGCCGTCGTCTCGAGGTAGAGCGCATACCACGACGGCAGGTCGGCGGCCGTGCCCCGGGTCACGACGACGCCGCGTCGCTCGGCCAGCCTGATGTTGTAGCGGGTCTTCGGGTGCATGCGCGCTAGCAGGTCGTCCTCGTTTCCCACGAGGTCGACGAGCAAGGTGCTCGGCGGCAGCAGGTCGCGCGGCGCCTTTCGCAGGCTACGGAGCTCGGTGCCGAAGTTGAACCGGAGCTCGCGCAGGTGACTTGGCGGAGGCCCGAGCCACTCACCGCTGCCCGTGAAGTCGCGGCTCTCACGCGCATGCACGGAGGTCCAGGGCAGGTCCCAACGGATGAACGCGCAACGCGGCCCGAGCATCGGCTCGAGCGAGCACGAGAGCTGCTCGAGGAAGGAGCCCACATCGTCTTCATCAGGCGCGAGCTCGGGCCCAAAGGGCACATAGGCGCAGTCCAAGTCGGCATTCAGCGGCGAGCGCACCACCAGGAAGTCACCGCTCTCGGCTTCAGGTGAAGCCGAGTCGCTCGCCCCATTCGCCGTCTCGAGCGTGAGATCGAAGGCGTCCGTTCCAAAGCCGAGGCGACGATGAACCCGACCCCAGAAGGCGGTCTGCTGGACGATGGGCGTCGGGTTCAGGTGGTCTGTCTTCTTGCGGGTGACTTCGAGCTTCACATCGGGCCTCTCACTTACGGGACGCTGCCTCGCGGCCCGGCCATTCTGGCCACGCCGCTCGACAAAGCAAGCCCGAAGAGGCGCCCTGTCACCTCACTGGCAGGTGCCGCGACCCGAGGCGACCAGATCGGCAGGCAGGTTTGGCAGAGCCTCGCAGGTCTTGCCGTCGCCGCACGCGTGAGTGCTATCGCAGATCACTCCGCAGCGCTCGACGCCGTCGCTCGACGCACGTGCACACATCGCACCGACCACACAATCATCGCTCCGCACAGAGCACGTTTCGCCAGCCGCGGTGTTCCCCACACGCGAACATGCGAAGGCCGCCTCGCGCTCGCTGGTTGCGCGCTCGGCGATACAGTTGGCGCCCGAGGGGCACGCGTTCTCGGCGAACGGGTCACAGGTCGGGATGCACACCCCGTGTCCCGGCGCCGCGCCGAGGAAGGCCAGGCAGGCCTCATCGTTTCCGCAGTCGGCGTCAGCGACACACAAATCGCGGCACCAGAACGCGGTTGGAGTGGCGGCCGGCTTGCCCCAGGGGGTGCAGAACAGGCCGACGGCGCAGTTGTCCTCGCCGGGGATCCCACTCGGGCGCGAGCACGTCTCGCCCACACCTGCCGGCGTTGCCGGGACGTTCAAACAAGCGGTCTGGAACAGGCCGGCGCCGCCACCGCTCACGCTGCAGCGCTTGCCTTCGGGGCAGCCGGTCTGGGCGACGAGGTCACATGCGGAGGCTGGAGCCGCGACACCCGGGGTCGGCGCGTCATCGCCCAACGCGATGGCCGCCGCGTAGATCGCGATGGCGACGTTGTTGGCCGCGAAGTCGAAGTCCAGGTCGGCGATGTCGTCCTGCGCGGCTGCACAGTGGTAGTTCGGGTTCCGGAAGTTGGCGGTGTCGGTGATCATCATGGCCGGCCAGCCGTAGGCCCAGAAGGGGGCGTGGTCCGAGCGGCGCAGGTCGTTGATGAGACTTGTCTGTAGCAGCGTCGCAGGCACGACCAGCGGCACGGTCGAGTGGCCCAGCGCGGCACCCAGCTCGGCCATGGCGCTGGTATAGGGGGCGGAGCTGGCGTCGGCGATTAGGCCGATGAAGTCGCCGCGATTGCCATTGGCCGTGACGGACGCGACCACGTCGGGGAAGAGGACCTCGAACCCGTCGGGCAGAGTCTGGCTGTTCACCGCGTCCGACGTGTAGCCAATCATCTCGAAAACCAAGGAAACGACAACGCGTGACCCGGCGCGGGCCATGCGGTCGGTCCAATCATAGGTTCCGAGCAGCCCTTTCTCCTCCTCGTCCCAGAAGGCGACGACGAGCGTGCGGTCGTGCTCGGCGCTGGCCAGGACCCGCGCGGCCTCGAGCGCACCGACGACACCCGAGCCGTTGTCGTCGGCGCCATTGCAGAGCGGGACGCTGTCGTAATGGGCGGAGACGACGACGTGGTCGCCTGGCGTAGTCTTGCCGAGACGCTTGCCGATGACGTTGACGCCGCGCCCGTAGTCGTCGAGCTCGACCGTGTAGCCCAGGGCCTCGAGCCGCGCGGCGAGCAGCGCGCGTACGGTGGCGTTGCCTGCGGTGCCTGACGGTCGGGGGATCGCGACCTCGGCCAGGTCGGCGCTCAGCCGGGCCTTCTCGACGCAACCCGCGAGTGCCAACGCGCTCCCCGTGCCACACGCCTGGGGTACGAGGGGACTCGTATCCGCCGTGTCGGGGGTGACGTCCGACTCGACCGCTGTGTCTGTGGTATCAGGGGCCGTGTCCGGCTGAACAGCGGTGTCGGCTGTGTCCGAACCCGGCTCGTCGTCCTCGCCACATGCGGCCGTGAACGAAAGCGCACTCGCCGCGAGGCATGAGAGGATCATCGTAGACGAGGCGATTCGCATAAAAACTCCAGGGGGCGACGGCAGTTGCACTCTACCCCCTGGCTACCAGCAAACGACTCCTGCCACAACCCAGGGTCCGAACGCACCCTGCTCACACCGTCATCAAAGAGCCGCGATGCGTCGCTGCAGGTAGAGCGAGAACCACTCTTTGTAGCGCGACTGCAGCTCGGGCAGGCGCCAGTCGTCGCCGCGCACTTTGCCTCGGCAGTTGTGGGCGCCGCAGGAACACGGGAACTCGTCGTAGTCGCTCGAGTCGGTCGTCGCGTAGTCGAAGCTGAGCTCTTCGTCGACGGCGATGTCGCGCATGGCGACGAGCACGATCTGACCCTTGATACCCACGTTCGGGTCACACGAATGGTTGAAGAGGTCGCCGACCTCGGCCTCTTTGTAAGGAACGATGTAGAGGCCTTCTTCGACCTGGACCGCGTGCATCTGCTGCTCGTCGGTGCACAGCGCGAGCTGGTCGCGATTCAGGATGTCGCCGCCCCACACGGCGACGCGCTCGCCCGCTTTGATGGGGCGGGTCGTGTAGACGCCGCGGCCCTTGGCGGCGACACGCGTCTCACCGACGAGGCCATCAGCGGTCCAATGGGTGGTGCGAAAGCTCTGCGACGAATGGCTCATGGGGCGGCGTTCCTCTTGCGGACACGGTCGGGGTCGAGGCGCGCGGCACGATTCGCCGCAAACCTCGCCGTCCTATACGCCCAAAGCCACGCTGCGGTCGAGCCCTCCGCGTGCGGCTGCGCGACTGCCTTTCGGCATCATCGATCCCACGAACGCCACACGTGCCCACGCGGTCAACACCGACGGGATCGAAATATGCGAATGTATTTCGCAAAAGCGTCAGCGCACCCTGTGTTTCGTGGTTTACAGCGGACGCCAAGCCGGTCTCCGGCTACTGTTGGTCGTCGAGACCGTGACCCCCTTGGAGTTTGTGATGCACCGTTTCACCTTCGCCCTGTCCTTAGCGCTCATGGCGTCCGCGCCTATGGCGTGTGGCGACGACGACACGACCTCACCCGCCGCGTGCACGACCACCTGTGAGACACCACCGGCTGCCGCCTGCGCCGACGGCGACACCCTGCGCGTCCACGCCAGCCCCGGTACCTGTAGTGCCGAGACCTGTTCCTACCCGAGCGTCGAGGTCGACTGCCCGTCGGGCTGCGTCGAGGTCGCAGGGGTCGGTCGCTGCGCGGGCGACCCATGCGACGGCGTGACCTGCGATGCGCCGCCCTCGGCTTGCCACGAGCCGGTCGGCACCTGCGACAACGCTGTCTGCAGCTATGCGGTGCGTGTGGACGCGAGCTGTGACGATGGCAACGGATGCACCAGCGGCGACGCCTGCTCGGCAGCTGGCACCTGCGTTGGCGTTGCCGTGGCCTGCCAGGTCGCGCCCCCATCGACCTGCGAGGGCAATACCCTCGTGGCCTACAGCGCCAACGGTCGTTGTGAAGATGGCGGCTGCGTCTACGATGCGACCCAGGTCGCCTGTCCCGATGGTTGCGCCGATGGCCGCTGCCTCGGTGACCCTTGTGCGGGCGTCACCTGCGCAACCCCTCCTTCGGGATGCCACGCCACCCTTGGCACCTGCCGCGACGGTGTCTGCGACTATGCGCTCGAAGACGGTGCGCCTTGCGACGACGCCAATGCTTGCACCACGGGCGACGCCTGTGGCGGCGGCCTCTGCGGCGGCGCTCCGAAGGTGTGTGCGACCCCGCCTGCCCCGACCTGTGGCGACGCGACGACGCTCATCGGGCGCGCCCCGAATGGCACCTGCGGAGCCGGCGAATGCACCTATGCCAACGTACCGACGACGTGCCAGTTCGGGTGTGTCGAGGTCTCAGGCGTTGGGCGCTGCGAAGGCGACCCGTGCGCCGGAGTCGTCTGCGACGAGCCCTCGTTAGCAGAGTGTAAAGACCCTCAGACGCTGGAGATTCCGGCCGCCGCCGGCACCTGCGGGAACGGCACCTGCACCTATACGACGACGCTCTTGACCTGCCCACACGGCTGCGAGGCAGGCGCACCGTCGGCGCCTGCGCGTTGCCGTCCACCCACCGGTCTCGTCATCGCCGAGGTCCGCTACGACTCGCAGGGCTTCCCCGACACCGATAGCTTCGTCGAGGTCCACGGCGCCGCGGGCACTGTGCTCGATGGCGTGACGCTCGTCGGCGTCAACGGCAATGGCGCGGCCGATTATGCCACCATCGCGCTCAGTGGCACTCTCGACCAGAGCGGCCGCTTCGTCGTCGCCCATCCCAGCGCTTCGCCGGACCTGGCCGCTGTCGCCGACCTGCTCGACGCCAAAGTCGACTTCCAGAACGGGCCCGACAGCGTGCAGCTCCGCTATGGCAACATCGTCCTCGACGCCCTCGCTTACGGGACATTTGGAGACAACGATATCGCTCGTGGCGAAGGTGCCGCGCATCCCGGCCACAGCGTCGGCGAGAGCCTCTCGCGCGACGAAGCGGACACCGACACCAACGTCAATGCCCAGGACTTCACCGCCGGTCTCGCCACCCCGGGCCTGCCGACACTACCGCCGGAAGTCGCGCCCGAGGTGGCCATCCTGTGTCCCACATCAGGCAACACCGGTGAGAGCCTGAGCTTCGATGCCAGCGCTTCGACCGGCGACATCGCGGCCTTCACGTTCGACTTCGGCGACGGCACGACGGCCGTCGAGACCACCGACCGCACGGCCTCCCACGTGTTCACCGCCGAGGGTTCCTATCAGGTGACCGTCAGCGCAGAGAGCCCTGGGGGCCAGGTCGACACGGCCACATGTGGTGTCGCCATCGAGAACGCCGAGGCCCCGGTCGTCTACACCGCAGCGACGCAGTGTTTCTCGAACGGGGTCAGCTACCTCTATCATGTGATCTCCGACCCGGTGCCGCCCGAGACCGACGTCAAGCTCACGGTCCAGTACTCGGGCGTCTCGACCTACGGCACACGGCCCTACACGATTCAGATCCAGACCGGCGCCAACACCTGGTCCACCATCGCGAATACCAACGACTCGAAGGTTGCGACGCAGACCCAGAACTTCGTCATCGACAGGGCCGAGGTCCAGGCTGCAATCACCGCGATGGGCTGGCTGCGTTTCCGCTGGAGCTATCTGACCAACGGCGCCACTGGCAATTGCCTGGCACTCACCGTGACCTACAACTGCCAGGCGTGTTTCGAGTGCCCGCCGGGCGAGCTCGACCTCGGGATCGGCTGCCAGCCCATCCAGTCCCCCTACGACTACACCATGCTCGAACACCCGCTCGGGCGTTGCTCGTCGTCGAACCAGACTATCGAGTTCCCGGGGTCGCCGGTCGCGACCGGTGACGGCTCGCTGACGGTGCAGTCGCTCGGATGTGGCAATGCCAGCTCGCGGATGTCGATCTTCACCAACAACTCGGGCTGGGTCGAGCTCGGCACGGGCAGCGCCGGCAACTGCTTCTACGGCAGCGCCAGCTACACGGTGCCGCGCGCCTATCTCGCCCAGGCGGTGAACTCCGAGAACCGGATTCGTTTCTCGTGGAGCCTCACCGACACCTGTGCGTCCGGGACCGGCTGCTCCAACTCGAACGACCCCTGCGTGAAGAACGCGCGCCTGACCTACCCGCGCTGACCACCTCTACCCATCGACCACACGACCGAGCTATATCCTGAGTCCGATTGGGGTCGGACTCACCACGTTCGAGGTCGGCCCCGAGTCCCTGTGCATCAGGTTCGAGGGTCCATGAAGGTCGAAGCCAAGCTTGGCAATGGGAATACTGAAGGGGCCCGCGGTCGCCTGAACAAGCGGTGGCCATGGGCGACGCCGCGTCGCATCGTCCTCGTCGACGCCATCGGCGCGCTCGTGACGGCGGTGCTGGTCGGCCTCGTCCTGCCGTTGTTCGAACCCTACATCGGTGTCTCCCGCACCTCGCTGCATGTCCTTGGCGCCATCGCGACGGCCTATACGGTCCTCTCGTTTGGCGCCTTCTTTCTTTTGCGCAGCCTACACGTCTACAGCGGCCCCCAGCCAAGTTGATCTAATTCTTGCCTGGTCGACCTGCTCGTGATCAGACGCTTGTAGGAGGTCATCGTGCCGAAAGCACTACCCAACGAGCTTCGAGAACGGGCAATGGCGGCCAAGGAAGATGAAGGGCTGTCGATAGATGAGACCGCGGCTCGCTTCATGGTCGGGACGGCGACCATCAAACGCTGGCAGAAGCGGAAGAGGACGACAGGTAGCATCGCGCCACTTGCCATGGGTGGTGCTCGACGCAGCTGGTTCGGGGAGGCTGAGCGGGCGAATCTTGCAGACCTGGTGCAAGAGATGCCCGACGCGACCATCGAAGAGTACCGACTCGCCTACAATACAAAGTTCGGAACGGAGGTGAGCAGCTCCGCCATGCACCGGGCGCTGCAGCGGGCCAAACTCACGCGAAAAAAAAGACGTTAGAAGCTACCGAGGCTCAGAGCGAACGCGTTATCGCCGCACGAGCTGCTTTCCAGAAAAGGCAACCAGAGGTCCCCGCTGATAGCTTCGTCTTTCTCGACCAGACGGGGGTGAACCTCCGAATGATGCGGAGTCATGCCCGAAGCCCTCAGGGGCAACGTGTCGTCGACTATCAGCCCAAGGCCCGCGGAACCAACTACACGGTCATTGGGGCACTCACCAAGGACGGCATCATCGCAGCCCATATGCTCGACGGCAGCATGCGGAAACTCGAGTTCCTGCGCTACCTTGATGAAGAGCTTTTCCCCAAACTCGAGAACAAGGGTCATACGCTCGTCATGGACAACCTCAACATCCATCACTCCGAGGAGGTTAAGGCTTTGGCAATCAAGTACGGCGTGAAGCTCCTGTACGTGCCCCCCTACACGCCCACCCTCAACCCAATCGAAGAGGCTTGGTCCAAACTCAAGGCCTTCCTGCGTAGAACCCGTGCGCGCCTTTCGGTCGCCCTCGTCGAAGCCGTGCGGCTGGGACTCGACAACATCACGACCAAGGATGCCGTCGGCTGGATTCGACACGCCGGGTATCGATTGAGGGAGGGCTCAATATGAGCGAGAACCGCTGTACCTACGCGCCATCGGGCTCGCCAACCTCGGCTATGTCGCAGTCACGGTCGCACTGCTCGTCGCCGAGTGGAGCACCGTCACCGGGCTTGGCCTCGCCTACTTCGTCGTCGAGATTGCCATCATCGTTGGGCTCGCCTCCCTCGAGCTCGCCGTCGGCCGGCCATCTCGCGTCGATTGAAGGCAGACTCGTATCGGGGCGTCAGCCACGAGCACAAAGGCTAACGAACCTGTCTTCGGCGTGTTGCAACGGTAGCTCGGCCTGCCGAAGCCCCGCGGCGTAACGGCCCGGAGCGGCCGGCCGATACCGCGAATCGGCGAGCCACACCAAGCCGACCCGACGCATAGAAGTCTGAGCGGAATCTGTGCTCGGTCCACAATCGGTTGCCTCCGCCCCGATGCTCGGACCAATCCTCCCCTCAGAAGAGCGACCACACGACCGACCTCACTTCGGTCTGCTCGCTCATTGTCCGCGACGTCCGCGAAACGTCGAGGTCTGCCCCGCAATGCTGCACCCCGAGCGGATCAATCATGACAGAGACCACCCTCCTCGCCGTTGCGCGTAGAGCCTCGGCCCTTGGCCTCGCGGTCATCGCCCTCACGTTGACGTCCACCGCACACGCGACGATCGATCCGCTCTGCGGTACGACCATCACGAGCGATCTCACGCTGACGCACGACGTCGACTGTGTGAGCTATACGGGCAACGCCATCACGATCGGCGCCGACAACGTCGTGCTCGATGGCGCCGGCTTCAAGATCCTTGCGCCCGACGCGAGCGCAGCGATCTATGCGAACAACCGCAGCAACGTGACGATCAAGAACGTCGACGTCAGCGGCTGGTGCAATGGCGCTGGCATCTACCTGCAGACCTCCACCAACGCGGTGATCGAAGACGTGCGCGCCGACGGTCGAGATTACGGCGTGCGCCTCACCCAATCGACCACGCCCACGGTCACACGTCTCGCCTCCGACGGCGCAGGCCTTCGTGCGCTCGCGCTCGAGACGGTCACGGGTGTGCCCACGCTCTCTGGCCTCGTGCTCGAGAATGCGCTCGTCGGCTTGTTCCTGCAGAGCTCCTCGTCCACATGGACGCTGAACCCGGCCGCGATCAGCTCGCTCGCGGGCTCGCTCACCGGCATCCAGCTCGACACCGTCTCGAACCTCACGCTGAGCGGGCTCACGCTCGACAACCCCAGTCATGCCATCAACGCCTTCAGTGCCACCAACGCATCGCTCACCTTCACCGCGCTCGACCTCTCCGGGCGCGGCAGTGCGAGCAACACGATCGGCGGCTATGGCATCTACCTCAGCGGTAGCAACCACCAGATCACCAATGTCACCGCCAACGATCGCATCTACGGCGTCTGGGCCCAGACTTTTACGAACCTCGCCATCAACGGCCTCACGGCGTATCGCTCCAGCGACGGTGGCCTCGTTCTTTTCGGCGCGACCCTTGGTCCTGCCAACACACTCTCGCTCGCGGGCCTCCAGCTTCGCGACTCGACCCGCGGGCTCGCCGTCACCAACATCATCGGTGACGCCGCCGCGCCCTTCGCCATCACCCCCGCCATCGGCAACCTCACCGGCAACCGCACGGCACTTTCGATTGCGGGCTCTCGCTACCTCGACGTCTCGGGCTGGACCCCAGCGACGCTGAGCGGCATCACCAACGGTATCTACGCCTCCGACACGAACAACCAGTACCTTCGCTTCACCAACCTCGACTTGTCGGGCGACGCGTCGCCCAGCACTGGCCTCGATGGCAACTATGGCATGCAGCTGGTCGGCTCCAACCACCTCATCCAGAACGTCGTCGCCAACTACCGGCGCCGCGCCGTCTGGATTGGCAACACCACGAACGCCAACGTCAGCAACGTGAGCGCGACCGACGTCGACTCGGCGCTGCACATCAGCAACGTGGCGGTCAGCCCGACGAACTCCCTCACGGTCGCAAACGTCAGCTGCACCCGCTGTGTCGCCGCGCTCGACCTCAACAATGTCGATGGCGTCGCGGGTACCCCTTGGGTCATCGACGACAGCGTCGTCACCGGAGCGACGGACGTCGGCACCGCGATCCGCATGGCTGGCGGCAGCTCGCACCTGCTCGTGCGCGGCACCGCCGGTTCACCCTGGGTGCTCAACGGGCTCGTGAACGGCGTCGACGCTAACGACGGAAACAGTAGCTTCCTGACCTTCGAGTACCTCGACCTGTCGGGCCCCGGCTACGGCTTTGGCATGACCCTGCGTGGAAGCAACCACACCGTGCGAAACGTCGTGGCCAACGACCGCGCGTTCGGCCTGTATGGTCCCAACACCCCGAACCTCACGATCCACACGTTCACCGCGGACCACAACAGCCAGACCGGCATCCAGCTCGAGACCATGACCGGCGCCCCGCCGACGCTGAGCGCGCTCGCGCTCACCAACAATGCGGCTGGTTTCACCCTCGCCGCGGGCTTTGGCCCCTCGTCGCCCCTGACGCTGGGCCCCACGACCTTCGCGTCGCTTGCCGGCAACTACACCGCGATCCGCCTCGCTGGTGGCGGCATCAACAACATCAAGATCCAAGGGCTCACGTTGCCCAACCCTCGCGGCATCGCGGTCGAGTCCGTCAACGGACTCATCACGCTCGAGGACCTCGACCTCACGGGCGTTGGCTATTGGCTACGGCGTCTACGCCGCGTTCACGCCGAACATCGTGGCGCGCAACGTGACGGCCTCGAACCGCCTGGTCGGCTTCCACGGTAGACGCACCAGCAACCTCACGCTCGACCGGTTCACCGCGCGCGACTGCAACGTGGGCGTGCAGCTCTACGAGCTCCTCGCCGGTGAGACGGGTCCGAGCCTCAACGAGGTCGTGGTCCAGCGCAACGACGTCGGGATCTCACTGAATCAATCGAACTTCACGCTGGGCCCGGCGCTGCCGAGCGGCATGGCGACCGCGCTCGACGTCACGGGCTCGCGCATCGGCATCGACCTCCTCGGCGGCACCAACGTGACCCTCCGCAACCTCCGACTCAACGCGGTGACCGCGGGCATCAGTGCCGACACCCGGGGCACGATCGATGTGCTCGTCCAGGGTGTCGACGCCTCGGGCGATGGCCAGGGCTCGGGCATCCGGCTGGGTGGGGCGGGCGTGCGCATCGTGGACTGCATCGCCAGTGACCGTCGCGAGGGCGTGGTGCTCGACCGGCTCAACGGTGGCGAAGTGACCAACCTCGTTGCCTTGCGCACGCAGACCGGCCTGTCCCTCGTGTCGTCGCTGAGTGCCTCCGCGGCGGGCCCGACGTTGGCCGGGATCGACGTGCGTCACTCTGGCACCGGGCTCCTGATCACGAGCTTCAACGGCCTGCCGTGGACCCTCGACAACGCGACCGTCGCCCTGAACGTCGCCAACACTCTCACTGGACTCTCGGTCAGTGGCAGCAACAACCTCACCCTTGATGGGTTTGTGTTGCCGTCGCGGGAGGTTGGAATCCGGATTGACGGCTCGGCCACGAACAACACCGTGCGCAACACCGACCTCTCTGGCACCGGCCTTGGCCAGGGCGCCGTCCTGCGCGGAACGAACCTCACGCTGCAGAACGTCACCGCGGACAATCGTACGACGGGTGCGGATGCGCGTTCCGTGAACGGTCTCACGGTCGCCGGATTCACGGCTCGGCATGTCACGACCGGGCTCATGGTCGGCACGACCAGCGGCACCACGACGCTGTCGAACCTCGTCCTCGAAGACGCGGCGCCGGGCCTCAACATCTCGAGTCACAGTGGCGCGCTCGCCCTCGACAGTGGCGAGATCACGAGCCTGGCCAACACCTATCCCGCCATCACCCTCTCGACCTCGCCGAACGTGACTGTGGACAACGCCGGCCTCGGCTTGACGGGCCCGACGTCTGGCAGCTGGTACCTGGCGGCCGCACCCAGCAACGCCGGTCCCGAGGCGGCGCTGTGCGGCACCACGCTCGTGTCGTCCGTGACGCTGACGGGCAACCTCGACTGTTCGGCCATCACCACGACGGCTTTGACCCTCGGCGCTGGCGTGACGCTCGACGGCGCTGGCTTCGACATCATCGCGCCGAACGCGGCGACCGTCGTGAATGTGAGCGGCGCCGGGAGCACGCTCAAGGACATCGACATCGCCGGCTCACGCGGCATGGGTACTGGCGTTACGGTCGGCGCCGACACGACGGTCCAGAACGCAACCGTCAACCGACACAACATCGGCTTCGATGTCGCGGGCGCGAGCAACAGCATCATCACCAACGTCAGCGCGACGTACGCAACCCAGTACGGCATGCGTATTCGCAACCTCGTAGGCCAGCCGCTGACCGTCGCGAACGCGTCGCTCACCGGCTCTTTCGAGGGGCTGCGCTTCGAAGGTCCGGGCACCGACGCCGATCCCGCGGGTGGAGACCTGGTCATCGACCCGGCGTCGTTCAGCTCGCTCGCGGGCAACACGAGCAGCATCGTCGTCGCCAACGCCTCCGACGTCATCGTGGAGGGCCTGACACTCGATGGCTACTCGCAGGGCATCCAGGTCGCCGGTGGCAATGACGTGGTCGTGCGCAACCTCGACGTGTCGCACGTACGCGCCGTGGGGTCGGGTGTGGTGATGACCGGTGACTCGCATACGCTTGCCAACATCACGGTCGCGCGGCGGACCTACGGCGGCTTCCTCGGCGGCTTGTCCGGTTGGACCGTGTCCAACATCGTCGCGACGCAGTGCGACAACGGGCTCCACATCAGCGGAGACCTCTTCGCCGGTGCGCCGACCTTCTCCGGGCTCGACCTGCGGGACAACGCCGTTGGTCTGGGCCTGAGCGGCGCCACGGGGCCATACACCTTCACGGGCGCGCAGTTCGTCTATCCCGTGCACTGGCGGCGCGGCAACCAGATCGACATCCAGGTCCTCCATCCGTCGAACGGGCTCCAGTTCGATACAATTCGGCTTGGCGGCGTCAGCCAGGGCGCCAACGTCGTGTCGGGGTCGCACTCCTTCTCCCATGTCGATGTCGTCGCAGAAGCGCGTGGTTCGGCCGGTATCCAGCTCGCGGTCGGCGCGTCACTCGAGGACGTCTCGATCTCCGGCTATTACCGAGGCGTCTACATGAGCGGCAACGGGCTCGTCGCCGACGACCTCACCATCGAGCGTGCGCTCGACGGCGGCGGCCTCTCGCTGAATCAGCCCACCGCGCCGACCCACAACGTGTCGGGCCTGGTCGTCACGAACTCCTCCGTGGCCATCGCCGTGTACGGCAACAACGACATCACGACAGGCATGGAGATCACTGGCGCCTTGGGTGCCATCCCGGCGCCCGCGCGCGTGATCGTCGACGCGCTGAGCGGCAACGACACGGACATCAGCATCAGCAGCGGAGCGCGCAACGTCAACGTGCGCAACATCACCTTGTCCGGCTATGGCGCGGGTATCGCTGCGAACGCCTACGACGCGATGCATGGCCTGGTCGTGGAGGACGTGATCTCGACCCCGCCAGCGCCGGGTGGCAACGGCGTCATCATGGGTGGCAACGGCCAGCGTATCGATGGTTTCGTGGCGCACTATCGTGTCAATGGCATCAACATCGGCACCGGCATCGGTCACGACCTCGACGACATCGTAATCGAGAAGGCGTCGGTCAACGGCGTGCACATCGGCGGAACGGCGCCGACCGTCGCGGCGCCCCTGACGCTCGACAACATCCAGGTCAGCCGCACGGGCGGCGGCAACAACCCGGCGGCGATTCGCATCAACGGCTCGGTCATCCCGGCGGCTGCGCCCGTGGTCTTGAATCCGGCCCACGGTATCGTGCTCCAGAACAACCTGGTCGATATCAGCCTCAGCAACACGCGCAACGTGACGGTGTCGGACTTGACCCTGAGAGGCGTGACCACCGCGATTGACGCTGGCGCGAGCTCGAACCAGAGCATGACCTTCACCAACCTGGACCTCAGCGGCAGATATCCAGTGGGTCGCGGCCTCCAGCTCTCGGGATCGGGTCACTCCATAGATACCGTGCAGGCCTCGGGGCGCGAATTTGGTGTGATCGTGGAGACCGGCACAACCAACCTGACGGCCCGCAACGTCACCGCGGACCGCGCCAATGACACCGGCTTCTTCTATCGCAGCGCGGCGCCGCCGGCGGTCCTCGAGCACATCCGATCACGAGGGTCGCTGCGCGCGCTGCGCCTGCTCAACGTCGTCGGGCCGGCCACGTTCTCGCCGACAACGCTGGTCACGCACGACTTCTCGGGCAGCCAGATCGACCTGCAGCTCGAGGGTGTCACCAACGCGACCATCGAGGGCTTCACGTTCACGGGGCCCAACACCGGACTGAATGCCAACAACGTCGGCGGTACGACGTTCCGGAACATGACCTCGACGGCCCGGTCCCCTGGCGGCAATGGCTTCCTCGTCAATGGTGGCGCCAACGTCACGATGACCGGCCTCGCCGCGCGGGGTCGAGCCCAGGCGTTCCAATTGACGAATGTGCCAAACATCGTGGTCGATGGCGTGACTGCGAGTGGGTCGAACTTTGCCTTCCAGATCAACGGACAGACCGCGCCCTTCACGTTGCGGAACCTGACCCTCGAAGACAACCACACGGGCCTCCTCCTGACGGGCGTGGTGGGGACGCCATCTTCGCGACTCAGCCTGGATGGGGCGACGATGGGCGCGGTCTCGTTCCGCGGCACCATGCGCAGTGTCTTGATGAACGGCGGGTCCCGCTTCCTCGATGTGTCCAACCTCACGACGGGAGGCATGACGGAGGGGCTCACTGTCGAGGGAGACACCACGGAGCTCGGCCTCTCGAATTTCGAGGTATCGCGCGGGGGCCAGGCCAACAGACTCTGGTGTTCCTACAACAACACCTCCTCCACCGGAGCCGCCATTCGGGGCCACGGGCATGTGATCTCGGATCTCGTCAGCGTCGGTCGCCGCAGCGGCGTCTACTTCGAGGGCACGAGCAACGTCAGCATTACGGGGGGCCTCGTTGCCGCGAGCACGTTCGCGGGGATCAGCATCGGCGGGGCGCCGAACTTCATGAACACGACAGTGGCGACCCATGTGAACAACTCTGCGACAAGCTTCCTGCTCCCGACGTCCACCGGCCTGGTGGTGGGGCGTCGCATCGTCGTGCAGCTCGGCACTGGGCCGGAGGAGCGACGGATCGTGTCGAACTCCGGCAACACCATCACCCTCGATGCAGCGCTGTCGGCCGTGCCGCCGGTCGGGACCGTCGTGCAGAGCTATGAGCTCGTCGCAGGGCTGGGTCGCGCGAGCGTGACCGACACGGACATCTGCGCGAACAAGAGCGGTGCGACGTTGGGCACCATCCCGATGACGCTTGCAGGCAACCACTGGCGGACCCAGCTCGGCCCGGTCCACAGCACCAACGCAGGGGGCACAGGCGATGTCGTGACCGGCACGGCGACGGACGTGAGTGCCTTCGAGCCGATCCCCTTCGACATCGTCAACCCCTACTGCAATGCCGAGCCCGTCCCAGACGCGGGGCCCGACACGGACGTCTGTGAGGGCGACGTCGTGGTCCTCGACGGGACCGGGACGACCGACCCGGATGGCGACCCGCTGACGTTCCTGTGGAGCTTGGAAGACGGTCAGTGGGTGGCGATTACCGACGCCGACCAGCCGATTGCGACCTTCACGGCCCCGCCCCCGACGGACGCGCCGAGCGAGGCGCTGACCTTCCGGCTGACGGTCGACGATAACGATGCGCTGCGAAGCGACGAGGTCGTCGTGACCACACACACGCGTAATACGCAGCCGACGGCTGTGGCGGACGGACCTGTCGGCCATATCGAAGGCGCTCATATCGAGCTCGACGGTTCGGGATCGAGTGATCCCGAAGGCGAGACGTTGACCTATTCGTGGGTGCAGACGGGTGGCCCGACGGTGGTCCTGAGCGGCGCGAACACGGCCTCGCCGACGTTCACGGCGCCGATGGTCGGACCGAGCGGCGACCCGTATCTTATGGAGGTTCTGACCTTCCAGCTCACGGTGACGGACGGGGTCCCCGAGGATCATTGCGGCGCCGCGGAGCAGGCGACGGATGAGGTAACGGTCGAGATCTACAACGTCAACCAGTACCCCGATGCGGACGCGGGTGGAAACCAATCGGTCGATCAGAACGCCCTGGTGATGCTCGACGGAACGGGTAGCAGCGACCCGGACGGCGACACGTTGACCTTCTCGTGGCAGCAGACCGGGGGACCATCGGTCGTCCTGACGGGTGCCGACACAGCAACGCCGACCTTCACCGCTCCGAGCGTCACCTCCGGCTTCGAGACGCTCCAGTTCGAGCTCTACGTGAGCGATGGCTATGAAGCCTATGACTTCGACTCCATCGAGATCACCGTCAACGCCACGTGCACACCGACGAGCTCCGAGGACACGACCTGCGACGGCATCGACGACGACTGCAATGGTGACGTCGACGAGGATTATGTTGCCGACACGAGCTGCTTCTTGCAGGGCGTTTGCGCCGCTGCAAATGTGGCGTCGAGCTGCGTGGATGCGGTCGAAACGGCGTGTCAGACCGGAACGCCGGGTACCGAGGAATGCAATGGGCTGGACGACGACTGCGACGGCGAGGCCGACGACGGTCTCGGGTCGATTCCTTCGGTGAACATCGAGGGTGCTTGCGCCGAGAACGTGCAGGTGTGCAACGGGGCCAGCGGGTACGTCGACTCGGGCGCGAACTACGTTCCAGTCGCCGAGACGTGCGACGGCATCGACAACGACTGCACCAACGGCGTGGACGACGGTCTCGGCCCGATTCCGTCGGTGAACATCCAGGGTGCATGTTCCGAGAACGTGCAGGTGTGCGATGGGGCCAACGGGTACGTCGACTCGGGCGCGAACTACGTGCCAGTCGCCGAGACGTGTGACGGCATCGACAACGACTGCACCAACGGCGTGGACGACGGTCTTGGCCCGATAGCTTCGAGCAACGTGGAAGGTGCTTGCGCCGAGAACATCCAAGTCTGCGACGGCATCAACGGGTACGTCGACTCGGGCGCGAACTACGTGCCGGCCGCCGAGACGTGTGACGGCATCGACAACGACTGCACCAACGGCGTGGACGACGGTCTCGGCCCGATCGTTTCGAGCAACGTGGAAGGTGCTTGCGCCGAGAACATCCAAGTCTGCGACGGCATCAACGGGTACGTCGACTCGGGCGCGAACTACGTGCCGGCCGCAGAAACGTGCGACGGCATCGACAACGACTGCACGAACGGCGTGGACAACGGTCTTGGCCCGATCGCTTCGAGCAACGTGGAAGGTGCTTGCGCCGAGAACATCCAAGTCTGCGACGGCATCAACGGGTACGTCGACTCGGGCGCGAACTACGTGCCGGCCGCCGAGACGTGTGACGGCATCGACAACGACTGCACCAACGGCGTGGACGACGGTCTCGGCCCGATCGTTTCGAGCAACGTGGAAGGTGCTTGTGCCGAGAACATCCAAGTCTGCGACGGCATCAACGGGTACGTCGACTCGGGCGCCAACTACGTGCCAGTCGCAGAAACGTGTGACGGCATCGACAACGACTGCACCAACGGCGTGGACGACGGTCTCGGCCCGATCGCTTCGACCAATGTCGAAGGTGCTTGCGCCGAGAACACGCAAGTCTGCGACGGCATCAACGGGTACGTCGACTCGGGCGCCAACTACGTGCCAGTCGCCGAGACGTGTGACGGCTTCGACAACGACTGCGCGAACGGCGTGGACGACGGTCTCGGCCCGATCGCTTCGAGCAACGTGGAAGGTGCTTGCGCCGAGAACATCCAAGTCTGCGATGGGGCCAACGGGTACGTCGACTCCGGCGCCAACTACGTGCCGGTCGCGGAGACATGTGACGGCATCGACAACGATTGCACGAACGGCGTGGACGACGGTCTTGGCCCGATCGCTTCGAGCAACGTGGAAGGTGCTTGCGCCGAGAACATCCAAGTCTGCGACGGCATCAACGGGTACGTCGACTCGGGCGCGAACTACGTGCCGGTCGCCGAGACGTGTGACGGCATCGACAACGACTGCACCAACGGCGTCGACGACGGGCTCGCGACGATTCCGTCGGTGAACATCCAGGGTGCTTGCGCCGATAACATCCAGGTCTGCGACGGCATCAACGGCTATGTCGAGTCGAACGAGAACTACCTACCGACCGCGGAGACCTGCAACAGCCTCGACGACGACTGCAACGGCACGGCCGACGATGGAATCCCTGACGAGCAGACCGACTGCGTCATGGCTGGCGGCTGTGCGGGGCTCGTCACCATGAGCTGCATCGATGGCGCCTTTGTGGGCTCGGGCGAGTGCGCGCTCGCCCAGTCCACGCTCGACTTCTGCAATGGCATTGACGACGACTGTGATGACCAGACTGACGAGGACTTCGAGGTCGAGACCGTCGGGTGCGGTGTCGACGCGTGTGGTGTCGGACAGGGGCTCACGACCTGCGAAGACGGCGTCGCCGGCACGACCTGCGAGCCGCTCTGGAGCAACATCCCAGACACGACCTGTAGCGCCGAGTCAGGCCTGCAGGTGATCTACATCATCGTAACCGATGCGGTCGGGGCACCTATCGGCAGTGTGCGCTGCTACCAGGACCTCGACGCGCCCGAAACGCCCGTTGCCTGCGACACCCAACCGGACAGTAACGAGCTCGTGGTGCGTCCCGAGCTGCTTTGCGAAGGAGCCAACCCGTGATCAGCCGCTTCCAAACTTCATCGGTCCTCGTCGCCGCTGTCATCGTAGGGAACATCAGCGGCTGCGGCAGCGAGCTCGACGTCGAGACCAACACACGCCTCCTGATCTCGGCGAAGGCCCTCACACTCACGCCCATCGGCGGCTCGAGCTATGGCCTCACCGTGCGCAATTCGGACCCAGGTCCCAACAACGTCGTATGGTCGCGGGCGGCCATCGATTCGGCTCGATTCGGTGATGGGCGCGGCGCCATCAGCTATGTCGGGCCGTGTGATGCGACGAAGAACCCGCATACGGTCGAGCTCGTCCTCGAGAGCCTGGCCGAGGCCGACGGCACCCCGATCCTGGAAGGGACCTTCGTCAATCCCGCCCCTGCCGAACGCCCCATCTCGCTCAGCATCACCTGCGCGCCCAATGCCGACACGCCCGTCGTCTTCAACTTGACGGTCATGCGCGACGCGCAGCAGGGCTTCTTCGACATCGCCGTGAACTTCGAGGACATCTTCTGCTCGGCCAAGGTCGACTGCGTCGATGAGCTTCTGCACGATGGGAACACACGCGCGCCGACCGTCGTCCTGGGTTTCGCCTGTACGGCGGGCACCACAAGCGACGGCGCCCAGCCGACCTGGTTGCATATGACCGATGTCGTCCTGGAGTGTGCGGGACAGGCACCGCTCTACTTCGACCCGACGGGCCCGGACGGCAATAATGGCCCGCTCGGGGCGACGCCCACGTTCTTCGAGACCTCGATCTATCGCGGCGAAGAGCAGCTCCCGGGGCTCGACAAGTGCTACTGGAACTCGGCCTTTGGTGTGCGCCTTGGCGCTGCCGCACCTGACTGCCGGCTGCGCGCGCAGGCGACCGCGAGCCATGCGTCATTCGACCCGACGGGGATGTCACCTGCCAATACGGTCTATCCCTATGTCGACTTCGATGTGACTCTGACAAACTCCGAGGGCGCCCTGACCTGCAACAACAATGCCCTGAATGTGACGGGCAGCGGCGTGCGGACAAGCTACACCCCGCCGACCGGGGCAGCCTTCACCCACGAGTGGGAGTGCGCGAGCGACACGAATCCGGTCGACAAACGCCTCGCCTGTGAGGGTGCATTTTCCGGTGGCACCACGGCGAACGTCATCCCGACTCCAGACGGGCTCAGCGTGAGCCTCGGGGGTGTGCGGTCGCCCAACTATAAGCTTCCGGACGGGGCCTTCATCGGCAACGCCGCCGACTGCTGCGTCAACCCATGCTGCGCCGCAGACGCGCCCTGAGGACGCGGTCGAACGTCCGTCCCGCACACACAATCGGCGCCCCGTCCCGCACCGACAGGACCGTAGCCCGTCGGCGCTTCGCAAACGTTGAGCATACGTGCTGCATCAAGTGCGAGAGCCACGGTGCCAACCACCTCCGGACCCGACCGCCGCGCGTTCTGCGAGAACCCCGGCCGCCACGCCATGGCCATCCATCCCGAAAACGTCTCGGTTTTCGAGGCAATGTTCGAAGGCCGCACCCGCTCGCCCTCATCGCGACAACCCATTCGGTCCGCTCGTGGGGCACCTTCTTTGTCCGGCGCCGCCTGGACATCTACCAACCCGTCAGCGGCCTGACCAACCTCGGCTACGTCGCACTCACGGTCGCACTGCTCGCCGCCGAGCGGGGCACCGTCACCGGGCCTGCTTCGCCGTCGAGATGGTGATCAACGTCGGGCTCGCCTCCCTCGAGCTCGCCGTCGCAAACTCACACGCCACTCACCGGAACCAGAGCTCGCGGATGTAGCGCCTCGTATACGTGTAGGCCGAGGTGTAGGCATTCATCGCGATTATCAGCGAAGTACCGCCGGCGGCCGCAACGGTGTCCGATCGATTGCTGATATTCGTCGTCGCGCCGTTGAAGATGGTCGTGTTGCCGACGACCAGGGTCTGGCCCGAGCTGGCATCCGTGTGTCCGTCGCCCGAGCTGATGATGTTCCGGTTCTGGCTGCGGATGGTCATCTCGCCAAGACCCGCCGCCGGGCTATTGTAGAAGCCAGAGTGCACGACCTTCACTGAGTCGAAGCGCAGGTCGAGCACGAGCCGGTGGGGCTCCGTGCCCCAGGTCGAGACGGTCGTGAAGGTGCCCCAGCTCACGCCATAGGTGGCATCGTTGAGGAAGCTCGTGATGGTGTTCGTGGTCACTGGAAGGGCTTGCAATTGGGCGAGTGTCGTCGTTGGACCGATGACACGTGTCCAGCCGCCGTTGGTCATATCGCAGTAGGCGAGGAACGCGTCGCTGTTGCTGCCGCCGTCGGTGTCGATCCAATAGTCGCCATCGGTGGTATAGCCGTCTGCCAGCAAGGTCGCGCAGCTCGCTCCAGGGGCCTCGCGACCCTGGCCGGTTCCGGCCGCACGGATCCACAACGACTGCCAGGTGTGGACATTGCCCGAGCCACCAAAACCCTCGAGGTAGCCGGGGTGGCTGGTCGATGTGCCGTATTGCTGTTTGGGGACGATCTGCATCCACCAGCAATTGACATTGTCGGCGCTATCCGGGTCGGCGGAATAGCTGTGGGTCTGATACTTGTGGTGCAGCCCGTTGAACCCGCCGCAGGTCGTCGGCTGTTCACCGGAGAGATAGGTATAGTCGCTGCCATTGGTGGTCTGCGTGAACGGGTCGTGGCACTGACGCCAGATGATTTCATGCGCCTGGGTCGACTGCCAGTTGCCGCTGTTGCCGACCTGCAGGCGATACTCGTAGCAGCCGCCGGCATCGATGAAAGCCGTGCGTTTCCCCAGGATCGAGTAGTTCGCGGCCAACGGGTCGGCGGCGTTGTGGTTCGTCCAGTTTGCGTCGCTGAACCAGAAGGGATAGGTGGCACTCTCGACCTTCATCCAGCCGCCATCGTCGGTCGTCATATCGCAGAAGGCCTGAAAGGCATCAGTGGTGTCGCCGCCGTTCGGGTCGATCCAATAGAGGCGGTCGCCGCAGGACGCACCGGCCTCGTCGATGGCCACACACGAGCTCGCAGGTGTGCCCTGTGAGCCACCGACCATTGTATTGACGTCGTCGCCCACCCCACACCCACAGGCGCCGGGCTCGGTCTTGAGCGGGTCGAGCACACAGCCGTCAAGACAGTCTGCCGTCAGGTCGCCGTCGGAGTCCGCGTCAGATGTCCCGCACCCGCAGAGCCCGGGCTCGGTCTTGTTCACATCGGCCGGGCAGGCATCGTTGCAATCGGGCGTGAGGTCGCCGTCGCCATCGGTCTCGGGTGTCCCGCAGCCGCAGGTTCCAGGCACGGTCTTGTTCGGATCGGCGGGGCAGGTATCGATGCAGTCGGGCGTGAGGTCGCCATCGCCATCGGTCTCGGGTGTGCCGCAACCGCAGATTCCGGGCTGGGTCTTGTTCATGTCGGCGGGGCAGCTATCGATGCAGTCTGGTGCGAGGTCGCCATCGCCGTCCGTGTCGGCCGTGCCACAGCCACAGACACCTGCCTCGATTTTCGAGGGATCTTCGGGACAAAGGTCGAGGCAATCGGGGACGAGGTCGCCATCGCCGTTGGTGTCCGCCGTGCCGCATCCACACAGACCGGGCACGGTCTTGTCCGGGTCGGCGGGGCACACATCGAGGCAATCGGGGACTGTGTCGCCGTCGCCGTCGTCATCCGAGGTCCCGCAGCCGCAGGCCCCGGGCTCGGTCTTGTCGATGTCATTGGGGCACCCGTCGAAGCAATCGGGGATCGCGTCGCCGTCACCGTCCGTGTCGGGCGTCCCGCAGCCACAGTCACCTGTCTCGATTTTCGAGGCATCGTCGGGACACAGGTCGAGGCAATCGGGCACCGTGTCGGCGTCGCGGTCATCATCCGAACTGCCGCAGCCGCAGGCTCCCGGCTCGGTCTTGTTGGTATCGGCCGGGCAGGCATCGAAGCAATCGGGGCTCAGGTCGCCGTCGCCGTCGGTGTCGGCCGCGCCACATCCGCAGAGCCCGGGTAGGGTCTTGTCGGGGTCGTTGGGGCACGAGTCCGAGCAGTCCGCGCCCACCACCGGGCCGGCCTCGACACCATCGAACGATGAGCACAAGATCACTGGCGCCTGGCCATTGAGGTCGCCGCGATACGCGGTCCGCACGGCACCGCCCCCATTGAGCGCGTGGCGTTGGCAGGTCGGGGGTGCCAGCGTCGCGGTCACGTCGATGAACGGATAGGACACCCCAGTGCCGACGGGCAGGCCGTTTGCGAAACCACGGCCGCCGTCGGTCGCAGTCGCCGAGAAGGCCAGGGTGCAGGTACCGAGCGGGGCGAGGTCATCGAGCGATATCGCCAGGTTCCAAAAGACCTTGTTGCAGCTCTCGACCTCGGGCGTGCCGACTTCGTCGCAGCTCAGGTCTTCGGTTCCGCGATAGACGCCGTAGCGGACCGTGTGGTCGCCGACGGTGGATGAGTTGTTGCCCGTGTCGCCCACGGGATTCAGCGGGAAGACGGTGGTGGTGATGCCGCTCGTGCAGACCACCGCCAGGTCGCCATAGTGGAGGGTGGTCGCGACGGTGTTCGTGCCCGCGGTGCAGGCGAGTCCGAACACGGCCGTCCAGTCGCGCTCCCCGTCCGCTCCAAAGAGCAGCTTCATCGGCACGTCGTTCTCGTAGCAGGTGTCGAGCTTGGCCGAGCAGAAGATGTCTTCGAACGCGACCGCCACGTCGAAAAACCCCTGCTGCGCGTCGCGCATGACGGTGAAGTCGAACCGCACCGGGGTATCCGCGTTGGGTCGACACACGACCTCGAGGGTGCAGCCGCCGGGACACGGGTCCTGCCAACCACCAACCCGATCCGGCCCGTCCGGCGCCCCATCTGGTGGGAGGTAGTCGCCGTCCTGGTCATAGAGCCCGTCGAACCACAGCGACACGCTGTTCACGCCGTCGTCGCTCGCATCACACGGTCCGACGTAGGTGATGTCGCCGGCGCCATCGCCGAACCGATCGGAGCAGATCGCGCCCGGGTCCCGCGTGCCCTGGTTCAAGCCCGGCGTACCGCGCTCCCAGACGAGCTCGCCCCCGCCGCCTGGTCCTCGGGTGACCCGGAGGTCGAAACACGCATCGCCAATCCCGACGAGCTCCAGCGGTGCAACCTGAATCTCGAGGCCACGCGTCGACGGTGCGGGGCGCTCGGCCGCACAGCCGGCGAGCCAGAGCGCCAGCACCAGTAGACTTGCTTTGGAAGCCCGCATCGTCCCTCATCCGCTCAGTTGGGGCGTAGATCGCCGTGCGACGTCGTTTGAGACGGTCTCGAATGGAGGGGCACCGCATCGCCAACTCCTCGAGGACCGCGAGCATGAACGAAGGTGGCGCCTCGCGCAAGGAGCGATTGCGGCGAAGCTACCCCGCGTTGTCACCTGTCCCCGCGAGGCCCGCCGGACCGGCTGACCGGCCGACGACGCCACGCCTGGTCCTCGCCCAGCCCGTCGCTGCGCCCATTCTGAGCGGAACCTGAGCTGAGTCCGCTAGCGGTTGCCCGGTCGCTCGTCTTCAGCGCAAGGCTCATCGCAGAAGTGCGTCAATGCCACCGACCTCACCGCGGCCTGGTCGTTCTTCTATCCGCGACGTCCTCTCGACGCCTTCGCGACGTCCTGCCCCGCATTGCTGCATCACGAGCGGAGTCATCACCATGACAGCGTCCTCCATCTTCGCCACCGCGCGTCGAGCCCTGCCTTTCACCGCCGCTCTTGGGGTTCTCGCCGTCGTGTTCTCGTCAACCGGAGGGGCGCTTGCCCAGGGCACGCTCGACTGTGGCGAGTCCGGGTGCGTGAGCTTCAGCGGGATGCCGAGCGAGGTCGAGGTCACGACCAAGGTGACAGCGACCGTCGCTTATCGATTGCAAGCCGGCACCTACAGCTTCGTCGACCCGAGCTCGGGCGCGACGATCGGCGCTCGCATCGATTTGATCCTTCCGGCCGGCTTTGGGGCCGCGTCACCTCCGCCCACCTCGCCCTGGACCGGCACCTGCGTCAACGTCCCGGCCGTCGGCGACCTCGCCGTCTGGCATCGCCGCTGCCAGTGGGTTCGCCCGCCCTTCGTTCTCGACCCCGGCCAGACCGAGGTCGGCAGTGTCGGAACGCAGATCTTCGGCCAACCCTACTTCTCCCCCGTCGACGGGCCTATCGCGCTCGACGCGACCATCTCCATCGATGCTTCGGCCCCCATCGACACGGACACGACGTCCATAACCCTTCGGGGCCAAGGCCACATCGGCTTGCGCTCCGTCGGCAACCAGTCCCGCGGCTATCGCTACATCACCGACGCGGACGGCAACGTCGTGAAGGGGCGCGCCTACCGGCTCACGTTCATCGTCGCTGACATCATCGCAACAAGTGCCGCCCTCTACGATGCCGTGCCCGCCTATACGTCCCTGTCGCCTCTCGTCCGACCGGAGCCCGACCACCTCAAATTCGGGGCCAATGTTGTCGACCAGGTTTCCGCGACGGTTGTCTTGCCGCAATATGCCATCCTGGAATCGGTCGCTTATCAGGACTCGATCTGGGGCTCGCCTTATGTCGAGGGCCAGAACTGGACATCGACACGTCCAACGCCAGGCCAACTCGGTGGGAGCATCAACCTGACCTGGAAAGATGGTGCGCCCCTCGGGCGTCCTCAACCTCTCCTGGCCAATGGCACCATCGACTTCGGACAAGCCGGTCCACCCGGCGTGTGGCAAGCCGAGGCCGACCACGTCACCATCGACATCGTCGTCCCATGCGAAAACATCGTGGAGTTCGGCCAGTCCAATACGGAGCATGGCCGCATCCTCTTGGCCGCGCGCGAAAAGCGGATCAACACCGATGGCTCCGTCACCTATCACTCCGTCTCGAACGCGTATCCCAGCGCCGCAAGCGGACGTAAGCTCTTCCGCAGCACTCCCAACTACTGGGAGGTCGACAATGCGACGATCGACGCCTGCGGATTCGGCGACGACCTCCCGAACAACCGAAAGGAGGACGAGCGCGTACAGTGGTTGGGCGGGGTCGCTCCCCCGAATCATCAGGCCTCCTGGGAGGTCCGCCTCTTTCCACCTGGCGGCTACCTCAGTGTCGGACCGACGCACGTCGTCGACGTCATCCCGCCCTACTCACAGATGAGCTCCGTCGCTGCGTTCCACGATGACACGCAGCCGGGATGGGCAGCGTGGACCGCGACGGACCCTGTCTTCGACCACTGGTATTGCAAGCTACCTCGCGAGTACCTACCGCCACCAAACGTGATGTGTGCGCCAAACCAGACCGACACGAATTGTGTGCGAGGCTTTCCCCGGTCGCATCGGTATCTCACGCCTGACCCCTCCGACTTCGACCTGTCGACTCCTTGGGACGGCTCGGATTGGGTTGCGGGCGAGTCCTGGTCAGTCGGTTGGAATCAGGCGCTCGGCGGCGGTTGCGTCACCGAGGCCGACCTCTGGCTCTCGCCCAACCTCGAGGGCGACCCGCTCTGGTCGCCCCGCTCGACGACGTACGACGCCTCTGCCGACCCAGGCACAGGCTTCAAGTTGCACGACGTGACACACATCTTCGCGAGTACCGGGACATCACCGTGGAGCCATCCCGCCAGCACGGTCGAAGCCCCACGATTTCCGCAAGGTCTGGTGCTTCGTTATCGCACCCTCACCAGTCTCAACACCGTGCAAGACGATATGGTCGGCGCCATTCCGCTTGGATTCGCCGCCATCGAAAACCGCGCACGCATCGGCGGCGGGCTCTTCGACCCGGATGGACCGCAGGGAGTCGTCGAGCTGCGAGACTTTGTCTCCTGGCCCGGCGGCGCGCAGTATGTTTCCGAGGTGGTGAGTGCCTTGCCGGTGGATTCACGCCCCACCCTCGAAACTGCGGGATGGATCGGTCCCGCACTCTTCACCGTCGACGACACCGTGGGGGCGCTGCGAGTGTCCTTTTGGACAGGTCGCACCACGGTCCTCAATCCGAGCCTGGAGGTATTCCTGCCACTTGGATTCGAGCCCGCACCGATTGCCATCGACTCGTGGTCTGTGCACGAGCTCGACGGCCGGCGACGCCTACCCGACCGCGATGGTGGAGACGTCTTCATCCCCGGCTTCGGCCAGGTGAACAATCACCTCCTGCTCTTCAAAGATGCCTGCGTGCCCAGCGAGGCGTATGCGGAGAGTTGGAAGCAGATGTGGAACCCAGGGCAATGGGCCAGCTCCGCCGTCGCAAGCAGCGAGGTTCCTCCGACGAACCTCGCCACCGCAGCGCTCGGCGCACCCGACAGCCTGCACTGCAATCAGCATCACGTCGATATCTGGCGTCCATCCTCCGAGAATCAAGGCATCGCCCAATGGATCGAGCTGGGCTACGACAACCCGGTATCGACGATCGGGGTCGACGTCTATGAGGTCGGCCATTTCGGAAGGGTCGTCTCGATCGACCTGATCGAGCCCGACGGCACCGAACACACGGGATGGTGGGCGGGGACTGCCACGGCTGGTTGTGACATCGAGTTCACCCCCAGGTGGGTCCCGACGCCGTTCCTGGTCCAGCGGGTTCGTTTGCATTTTGCCGGAGCCGCAACCGGCCGGATCGATGCGGTGCAGCTCGTGCATCCTTACGGGCCCGAAGAAGCCGTGTTCGGACCGGGTGGGCTGATCGACGTTCAGACGACCCTGGAGTCCGACGGTCGCTGGCGCTACTCCATCACGATGCCCGAGGGCTCCGAGTTCAGTCGAGGTGGCGTCTACGATCGCGGCGCCTTCATGATCGGCATGCGCCCCAAGGCCGACTATCCGTTCGTCAATGGCGAGCCCAACGTCTCCAACATCGCGGTCTACGCCGACAACTTCGACCTCGGCCTGGATGGCACTCTGGGCGACCCGGCGCGGACAACTGTATCGGCCTATCTCTCGATGAGCCCGGCCATCGACATCGTGACCGAGCCGGATTGCGCCCTGTCCCAGGTCCAGCCCGCCTTTCGTGTCCGCTACCGCAATGTCAGCGGTGTCCATCAATATGGCGCACAAGGCTGGTTCGTGATGCCCGCAACATTCGACGGTCTGCCTGTCACTTTCGCAGGACTCTTCGAGGGACCGAACGACTTTCCGACCGGCGCCACGAATCACCAGTTCGAGGTCACCCTGGTGGGCGACGGCAACCCGAACACGAATGACGAGACATGGGTGGCCTACGTGCCGGCGACCCACGACGGGAGCGCCATGGTCAAGGCCGTGCGCGTGATCTACGGCACTGCGCCCACCCAGCAGAATCGACTCTCTGCATGGTCCGAGGGCAGCTATGTGGTGCGCCTCGATGTCGGCAACATCACCCTCGACGACGTTGGAAAGTGTGGTGTCACGGCGGCGTCTATCCAGACATCGACCCTGCCCGCGTCGAGCTCGCTCGACAGCTCACCGTTTTGCATCGGCATGTGTGCCTCACCGTTTGTTGTTGAAACATTCAACGACTTCAACGGGTCTGGGGTTCGCGACCTCGGTGAGTCAGCACTCGCCGGTTGGTCCGTCGGTGTCTTCCTTTCAGGGGGCGCACCAAATGCACCGCAGGGCCTCCAGTCGCCCGTCATCAGTGACGCGTCCGGACTTGCGACGGTCCTCGTCTACCCGGGCCAGACGGCGACTCTCGTTCGCACACCGCCCTCGACGGTTGAGTTCGACACCGGAGCCGCGGGTTTTCCAGCGCTGCTCAACTGGGCCGGCACGACGTCGGGCGTCTATGACATCCCGATGGCAGTCGGCCTCACGCCGCTTGGCAGCGTTGCGGCGGGCGAGCAATGCGGCTGCACGACGACCAACCTGTGTCGCGACGACGGCCTGGATTGCGGGTTGCCCGACGGCGCCGATGCGTCCGCGGCCGGATCGTATGTATGCGAAATACCGGATGCCCCGACCTGCGGGGCCGGGGGCACCGATCCCTGCGTCGTCAGCGCCTGCAATCCATCGACCGGACTGTGCGGCGACTCGGAAATCGCTGGTTGCCGCGTCAATGTGAGCGTGACCCTTTCTGGCACGTCTCTCACGATGGTCGGCTCAGCCGTCACCTACACGGTCGAGGTCACCAACGACTCGGCGTCCGATGCGAACGGCGTCAACGTCACTATCAGTCCCCCGAACGGCTTCACCATTGTCAGCGGTCAGCCCTTCTTCGTCGGCCTCGTACCAGCGAACAGCAGCGTTGCGTTTGACTTCGACCTTCTCCCCGAGACCTGCGAATCGGTCGGCGAACATATGATCGGCGTCGCCGTGAGCGCTGACGTGGACAACAACTCGAGCGACGACGACGCGCAAACCCCTCTGGAGGTGACCCCCAACGACACACCCGAGGAGTGCAACGGCTCCGACGACAACTGCGACGGACAGAACGACGAGGGTGTCCTCGGCGGCCAGACCACCTGTGTCATGGCTGGCGGCTGCGCAGGGCTCATCACCATGAGCTGCATCGACGGTGTCCCGGTCGGATCCGGTGAGTGCGCGCTCGCCGCGTCCATCAACGACTTCTGCAACGGGATTGACGACGACTGCGATGACCAGACGGACGAGGACTTCACTGCCGAGACGGTCGGCTGCGGCGTCGACGCGTGCGGTGTCGGGCAGGGACTCACGACATGCGAAGACGGGGTCGCCGGCGACACATGTGACCCCCTCTGGAACGACATCCCGGACACGACCTGCGACACCGAAACCGGTCTACATGTGGTCTATATCATCGTGACCGATGGGGTCGGGGCACCACTCGGCAGTGTGCGCTGCTTCCAGGATCTCGAAGGGCCCGAGACGCCCGTTCGCTGCGATACCCAACCGGATAGCAACGTGCTCGTCGTGCGTCCCGAGCTGCTCTGCGAAGGAGTCACCCCGTGATGGACCGCATCTCCACTTCCGCTGCGAAGGGGCCTTTGCCGGAGGCACCACCGCGAACGTCATCCCGACTCCGGACGGTGTGAGCGTGAGCCTCGGGGGTGTGCGGTCGCCCACCCATACGCTTCCGGACGGGGCCTTCATCGGCAACGCCGCCGACTGCTGCGTCAACCCATGCTGCGCTGCAAGCGCGCCCTGAGGCCGCGGTCGACGTCCGTCCCGCTGTCGCCATCGACCACGCTGTCAGGCCAGACCCCGTCTGCGCTTCGCAAACGTTGATTCACACGGCCGTCACCTCCTCGTTGCATACGCGCACCATCAGATGCGGTATCTCCAACCGCGGCGTCACCCACGCCCACATCTGGAGAGCACGCGATGTCCAACGTCTCGCCCGCGCCACTTGCCTTCGAGGTCGTCCCCCAGACCATCCAACTGGCTGGCCAACGGTCGGGCCAAGCCAGCGGCCAAACCCCCGGACAGATGGACTCCCGCGGTCGCTCGCTGGTCGAGCAGGCTTCACACCTCGGACTCCACATCAATAGCGCGTCGGTCTCCGACCTCTACTGGCTCGACGGCATCGCGCCTTCCGAGGCCGAGCGGCTCATGCGCGAAGGCGTCGTCGACCCGCTCACCGAGCGGCTCCACGCCGAACATCTTGGACATCGAGATAGTCGACCGCCGAGTGAATCTGTCGACCCAGTCCACACCCTGGACGTCGCACTCCTCCCCGGTGTGACCGACACCAAGGCCGAGACGCTCATCACCGCCGCCGACATCCTGGGCTTCGACACCTCTGGTCTACGCGTCGCCACCGGCCGTCGCTACCGCATAACCGGCCCACGCGTGGTCTGTGAGACCCTCGCGAAGGAGCTGCTGTCGAACCCCATCATCGAGCGCACCGCCATAGACGCCGAGCTCGTCCCGGCCTTCGTCTCCGGCCCCTCGACTCGACCGCCAGCTCCCGAGGTCGTCCCCATCCGCGACCTCGACGACCCGGCCCTGCTCGCACTCTCAGGGGCGCGCCGCCTGGCGCTCGACCTCAACGAGATGCGCTCCATCTCCGCGCACTACAGCGAGCTCTGCCGCGACCCAACCGACCTCGAGCTCGAGATGTTCGCGCAGACCTGGTCCGAACACTGCGTCCACAAGACCTTCCGCGCCCTCATCACCTCGACCGAAACCGACGCCGAGGGGGCGGTCACGACCCACGAAGTCGACGGCCTCCTCAAGAGCTACCTGCGCGCCGCCACCGACCTCATCGCCGCCCCCTGGGTGCGCTCGGCCTTCGTCGACAACGCCGGCATCATCGCGCTCGACGACGACTTCGACGTCGCCATCAAGGTCGAGACCCACAACCACCCGAGCGCGCTCGAGCCTTTCGGCGGCGCCAATACCGGCATGGGCGGCGTCATCCGCGACGTCATCGGCGTCTCGGCGCGCCCCTTTGCCAACCTCGATGTCCTGTGTTTCGCAGACAGCGACACGCCTCACGACGCGGTGCCCAAAAGCGTCCTGCACCCGCGACGCATCCGCGACGGCGTCGTCCACGGCATCGAGGACTACGGCAACAAGATGGGGATCCCCACCGTGACCGGCGCAGTCCTCTACAACGCCGGCTACATGCGCAACCCGCTCGTCTTCTGCGGGACGGTCGGTGTCCTGCCGCACGGCTCGCACCCACGCGAGGTGAAGGCCGGCGACTTCGTCGTGGTGCTCGGCGGTCGCACGGGCCGCGATGGGCTGCGAGGCGCCACGTTCAGCTCGTTGGCGATGGATGGCGACACCGCGACCGTGTCGGGCGGGGCCGTCCAGATCGGCCACCCCATCGCCGAAAAACAGGTCATGGAGGTCGTCCTCGCTGCCCGCGACGCCGCCCTCTACAACGCTATCACCGATTGTGGTGCCGGTGGGCTCAGCTCGGCCATCGGCGAGATGGGCGAAGACCTCGGCGCCCTCATCGAGCTGGCCGACGTGCCGCTCAAGTACGCGGGCCTGTCCGCGTGGGAGATATGGCTCTCCGAAGCGCAGGAGCGAATGGTCCTCGCCGTGTCGCCAGGCGACTGGCCCGCGTTCTCGGCCATCGCGGCGATTCACGGTTGTCCCGCGACCACCATCGGCCACTTCGGTCACCGCGCCGCCGTGAGCCCTGTTTCACCACTGGAGCCCGCCCTCGAGATCCTCCACCAGGGTGAGTGTGTCGGCCTGCTCTCGGTCGACTTCCTCAAGAACGGCATCCCCAGGCGAGTCCTCCGAGGCGAGTGGTCGGCCCTTCCCCTGCCGCCGACCCCACCCGAAGAGTCGTTGTCAGACGGGCTCCACAAACGCCTGACCGACCCCAACCTCGAGGCGCGTTCCACCATCATGCGCCGCTACGATCACGAGGTCGGCGGCGGCACCGTCGTCAAGCCTCTGCTCGGCCTGCTTGGGCGGTCCCCGAGCGACGGGGCCGTCGTCACGCCCATCGAGCTGCGCCGCAAATGGCTTGGAGATCAAGATAAATCCAAACGACTCCCGGGCATCGCCCTGGCCGTCGGCCTCGACCCGCTGCTCGGCCAGCTCGACCCCTACGTCATGGCCTGGTGCTCGGTCGACGAGGCCATCCGCAACGTCGTCGCCCTGGGCGGAGATCCTGACCACTGCGCGATCCTCGACAACTTCTCGTGGGGCGACCCGAAGAAGGCCGACCGACTCGGCGCGCTCGTCCGCTGTACCCGGGGTTGCCGCGACGCGGCGATCCACTATGGGACCCCGTTCGTGTCCGGCAAGGACAGCCTCAACAACGAGTGGACCGATGACGATGGTGTGCGCCACGCCATCCCACCGACGCTCGTCATCACCGCACTCGCCCGGGTCCCCGACGTGTCGGACCCGAGGCAGGTCGGCACACCCGCGCTCGTTGCCGCGGGTGACGTCCTCTATATAACAGGCCTGCTAAACGACCACCCGCTCGCCATGCCCGAGGCCGCCGCCCTCCACCGCTACCGTATCCTGCACCGCGCCTTCCGGGATGGCCTGGTGCGCAGCTGCCACGACGTCTCGCGCGGCGGGCTGGCGCTGGCACTGGCCGAGATGGTCCTCGCTTCCGAAGGCCTGGGGATCGACGCTTCACTTGGACAGGTCCCCGGTGCCAACCACCTCCGACCCGACCGCCGCGCCTTCTGCGAGAGCCCAGGTCGCCACGTCATCGCCATCAGTCCCGACAATGCCTCGATCTTCGAGGCGATGTTCGAGGGCCACCTCCTCACCCGCATCGGCTCGGTGACCAACACCGCTGACACGCTCGTGGTCGACGGCACGACGCTCCCGCTCGCTCCCTAGCCCACGCCCACGCCGTATCGGTCGTCCCCTCCGCCCTCCGCCAAACCCTCTCGGCCATCCTCCGGAGGCCTGACGGGCCCGGCTGCGGCGCTACGGGACCGACCTGCCGTTCGTATGCCCGCGCCCACGCCCACACCCACGCCCGCGCCCGCTCCCACGCCCGCGCCCGCGCCCACGCCCACGCCCGCGCCGACGCCCACGCCCACGCCCACGCCGACGCCCGCGCCCACGCCCACGCCCACGCCCACGCCCACGCCCACGCCCACGCCCACGCCCGCGCCGACGCCCACGCCCACGCCCGCGCCCACGCCCACGCCCGCGCCGACGCCCGCGCCCACCCCCTCGCTTGGCGTCCTACCCATTTCGCGCTAACACGCCGACATGACACGCACGGCACTCGCACTCCTCCTCCTGCCCCTCCTCCTCTCGGCCCCGGCCCGCTCGGCCCCGCCCAAGCCGGTCCTGCCGCCCAGGACCGCGGCGGTCGAGATCGTCGAGGTCTCCGACTTCGAGTGCCCGTTCTGCAGTCGTGCCCAGCCAACGCTCGAGTCCCTTCGCAAGCGTTATGGCAAGGCGGTGAGCTTTCGTTTCATCCACCAGCCCCTCCCGTTCCACACCCGCGCTGAGCCTGCCGCCCGCGCCGCCGAGGCTGCTCGTCGCCAGAACCGGTTCGAGCCGATGAAGCGGCTACTCTACGAGCGCCAGATGGCCCTCACCGACGATGACCTCATGGGGTACGCCAAGGAGCTGAAGCTCAACGTAAAGAAGTTCGCCAAAGACTTCGCCGATCCCACCATTGCCGAGCTCGTCCAGCGCGACATCAAGATCGCCACCGCGCTCGGCGCCACCGGCACCCCGACCTTCTTCATCAATGGCCTCATGCTACGCGGGGCGCAGCCCGTCGAGGTATTCCAGGAAGCCATCGACGCCGAGCTCGCCGCACGCGCCACCCCGAAGACCGCCGGCCCGACGTGGATCCAGGAGCGAACCCTCGCCAACCACCCCGTCCTCCATGGCTTCGTCTATGGCGGCGTCGAGCCCAGCGTGACTCCGCCTCCCGCCGCCGCTCAGGACATGTCAGTCTACGCCGCCAAGGTCGACCCCACCCGCGACGGGATCCTCGGCCCCCTCCATGCCCCGGTGACGGCCGTCGTCTTCACGGGCTACCAGTGCCCCTTCTGCAAGAAGCTCGAGCCGACGCTCGCCGCTCTGCAGTCCAAGTACAACGACAAGCTCCGCATCGTCATCAAGCACAACCCCTTGCCCTTCCACAGCAACGGCAGACTCTTCGCATCCGCCGCCATCTGCGCGCGCATCGCCGGCCCCAAGGCCTTCGCCGACATGCACCAGGCCCTCATGGCCATCGACGACCCGGCTGCCTCCGACATCAACGGCATCACCAATCTAGCATCGGCGATCGGTCTCGACGCCGCTGAGTTCCAGGCCTGTCTCAACGCCCCCGGCACGGCGCAGCGGCTCGCCGCCGACATGGACCTCGCCGGAAGCGTCACCGCCCGCGGCACTCCGAACACCTTCATCAACGGTGTCAAACTCACGGGCGCCAAGCCCATCGAAGCCTTCACATCCGTCATCGACCAGGCGTTGCTGGATGCCCAGAAGCACCTCGCTGCGGGTGTCCCTCTCGAAGCCCTCTACGACAAGCTCATCGTTGATGGTAAGGTTTTCGAGCTTCTCGATTCTCAAACGAAGACCTTCTCGCACAGCCCCATGCCGCTCCTCGGCGACCCTACAGCCTCCATCCGACTGAGCCTCTTTGTCGACTTCCAGTGCCCCTTCAGCGAGCGCGTCTTTGGTGTCCTCGACGACCTCGTGCAGGCCGGCAAGGGCCGCGTCGCCGTCGAGCTCCGCCACTTCCCGCTCAGCTTCCACCAACGCGCGCGCGAGTTCGCGCTCGCATCCCTGTGCGCCAACGACCAGGGGCGCGCGTGGGAGTTCGCCCGCAGCCTCTTTGAAAACGCCAAACAGGACGACCCGCTCGCCGAAGCGGCCCTCGCCAGCGGCGTCGACCTCGCCTCGTTGAACCGCTGCGTCGCCGCCGAGACCCACGTCGGCCTCATCGATCGTGACCTCGCCGAGGGGATAGCCGCGGGCGTCAAGGGAACGCCGACCGCCTACCTCAACGGCCGTAAGTGGAATCCGACCGGTGGCTTCTCGGCCGAACAGCTCGAGTCGACCCTCGACCGATACTTCCCGGTTTCCGGCCCCAAACCAACGCCCACCCCACACCCATAATCAGTTGAACCCCGGCTCCCGCTCGGGCAGGGTGCGCCCCAGCCAACGGAGGTCGAGATGGTGGAGTGGGTCAAACGACAGGTCGAAGGGTGGGGGCGCTACCCGGTCGTCACAGCCGAGGTTGCCCGTCCCGAGTCCGCTGCTGAGTTTGCCAGCGCCTTGTCCGACGCGCGCACTGCGGACAAGGGTCTCCTGGCCCACGGCCTCGGTCGCAGCTATGGCGACACGGCCCTTCTCGAGGGTGGTCGCATCGTCATGACGCGGCGCCTCGACCGCATGCTCGACTTCGACCCGCAGACCGGCTGGCTCGAGTGTGAAGCCGGCGTATCCTATGAAGATCTGCTGAACATCTTCGTGCCGCGCGGCTTCTTCCCCCCGGTCACGCCGGGCACGAAGTTCGTGACCCTCGGCGGCGCCATCGCCTGCGACGTCCACGGCGGCAACCACCACGTCGACGGTTCCATCTCGAACCACATCGCCTGGTTCGACCTCCTCAAAGGCTCTGGCGAAGTCGTGCGTGTCTCGCGCGATTCCGACCCCGACCTCTTTGGTGCGACGGTCGGCGGTCTCGGCCTGACCGGCATCATCCTCGCCCTCCGACTGAAGCTCCTGCCCGTTGCCTCCCCGTGGATCGAGATGGAGACCGTGCGCGTCGAGAACCTCGACCACTTCTTCTCCGTCTCCGCCGAGAGCGCTGCCTACACCCACGCCAAGGCCTGGATCGACTGCGTCACCACCGGCAAGGCGATGGGCCGCGGCATCTTCATGCGCGCGCGCCACGCATCGCCCGGCAACCTCGGCAAGTCCGGCACCATCGACACCCTCAAGCATGCGCTCGACCCGATCCTCGACGTCCCCATCAACGCCCCGAAGTGGGCCTTGAACCAGGCCACCATCAAGGCCTTCAACGAGGTCTATTTCCGCCGTCATCCCAAGGGGATAAAAACCACCCTCGCGCACTACGAGCCCTTCTTCTACCCGCTCGATGCGGTGCGTCACTGGAACCGGATCTACGGCGGCCGCGGCTTCCTCCAATACCAGATGGTCCTCCCGAAAGAGTCCGACCACCGTTCGCTGCGCGCCATCCTCGACGCCATCACGAAGTCCGGCTTCGGCAGCTTCCTCGCCGTCATCAAGGAGTTCGGCCCCACCGACAACGGCTGGCTCTCCTTCCCCAAACCCGGCGTCACCCTCGCGCTGGACTTCCCGAACCACGGCAAGCCGCTGCTCGACCTGATGGACCGCCTCGACGTCATCACCCTCGAGGCCGGCGGCCGCATCTATCTCGGCAAGGACGCGCGCGTCTCGAAAGACACCTTCCAGCGCATGTACCCGCAGTGGGAACGATGGCGCCAGGTGCGCGACCTCGCCGACCCGACCAACCTCTTTCGATCCGACATGGGCGAGCGCCTGGGCCTCGTCGGCCCGTCACCCACCCTCCAAGCCGCCATGGGAGGTGCAGCATGAGCGCCGCCATCTTTGGGGTCACGTCCCGTATCGGGCGCGAGATCGCCCTTCGCCTCGCCGAACAAGGCAAGACCGTGTGGGTCGGCGCCCGCGACCTCGCCGAGGCCGAGACCATCGCCGCCGACATCACCATCCGCACGGGCACCCGCGCCGTCGCCGGCCGCTTCGACGCCCGCGACACGTCCGCCATGCCTGCCCTCATCGCCGCCATCGAAGCCGAGGTCGGCCCACTCGACCACGCCGTCCTCGCCTTTGGCGACATGGGCGACAAGTCCGACCCCGACACCGAGCTCACACCCGAAGACCTGCGCACCATCGTCGAGGTCAACTACCTCGGCGCCGCAACCCTGGCGGAGTGCCTGGCCCAGGTCATGGCCACCCGCAATGCCGGCTTCATCGCGGCGCTCGGCTCGGTCGCGGGTGATCGTGGCCGCCAGTCCAACTACGCCTACGGCAGCGCCAAAGGGGCGCTCCACCTGTTCCTCGGTGGCCTTCGCAACCGCTATTTCAGCCGCGGTGTGCACGTCCTCACTGTGAAGCTCGGCTTCATCGACACGCGTATGACGTGGGGCCTCACGACGAAGATCCCCATCGGCAGCCCCGAGTCGGCATCACGCGCCGTGGTCGAAGCCCTCGATGCGCGTCGCGACGAGATCTACTGGCCCCCGTTCTGGCGAGGGATCATGGGGGTCATCAAGGCGATCCCAGAGGCCGGCTTTAAGCGATTGTCGCTCTGACACGTTGAGGACACGAGTGCGCAGGCGAGAGTGTGGCGCCCCGCCAAGGGGCCCCCCCCTTTCCCAGCATAGGCGGCGGGTATATCCTCGCCCTCATTGGTCGTTGTTAAGCAGGTGCGTCGGGTCACACGCCCGTTCGACCCGTCGTGACGCAACCTCGACGTGACCTCGCGCTCCTTTGCGTTTCTTCTGGGTCCGATCCCACCGAGCTCCCTTGGCCGAACCACGAACAGCCGACCGAATCTGTCCTCAGTGCGGCACCGAGACGCAGGCCATGTACTGCCGTGTCGACGGGTTCGCGACGGTCGGGCGTTCACGTTTTCCCGGCGTCGACCCGGCCCTGCGTGAAGGCGAAACCCTCGTCGGTCGGTTCCGCCTCGATCAGGTCATTGGCTCAGGCCCCCTCGGCGTCGCCTATCGCGCCACCGACCTACGGCTCGGCACTCACCTGCTGGTCCGCATCCTACCCGGCGGCTTGTCAGCCGACCTTCGCCTTGTCGCGCGTTTCCAGCGCGAAGGCAGGCTCGTCGCCTCGCTCGCGCATCCCAACATCGTGCGCGTCGCCGAACACGGCGTCAGCGAAGACGGCACACTCTTCGTCGCGCAAGAGCTCGTGCTCGGCCCGACCCTGGCCGAGGTCCTCGCCAAAGAAGGGCCACTCGAACCGCGACGGGTCGTCGCCATCGGACGCGAGATCTTCGACGCTCTCGTCGAAGCCCACACCCATGGCGTCCTGCATCGCAGCCTCGGCCTCGACAACGTGCTCCTGCATCGCCGCCCAGACGGGGGCGAGATGGTCAAGGTCAGCCACTTCGGCCTGGCCCGCGTCCTCGCCGACGACGAAGCCGAGCCCTTCGTCTGGCCCGGCTCTCTCGTCGCCGCCTGGCGCACCATGGCCCCGGAACAGGCTCGCGGCCGTGGCGTCTCGGGCCATGCCGACCTCTACTCGGTCGGCGCCATCCTCTACGAGCTGCTCACGGGTCGGTCCGTCTTCTCCGAGTCCTCACCGAGCGACCTGTTGGTCGCCCACAGCGTCAAGATCCCACACGCTCCCGAGCGTGAAGGCCGCATGCTCGTGGGGCCGCTCATCGACGTCATCATGCGCTGCCTCGAGAAGAAGCCCTGGAACCGCCCCGACGGCGCCCAGAAGGCGCTCGACCAGCTCGAAGCCGCGCGTAATCACCCGCTGCTCGTGTCGCCCACGCCGACCGCCGAGTTCGGCGCGCCTTCGCCCGACGCCTCGCGCACCGGTCCCCCATCCGGCCGTCCGACCAACGACCCGACCCGCCCGAACGTCGAGCCCGTGCCTGTCGCGATGCCCATCACGCAGCAGCAGAAGCGGGCCACGAACCCCTATGGCGTGAAGCCTCCGAGCCCATCGCAGCCGGTCCCGGTCGCCTATCCTGCGAGCCGCCCGCTCGTCCGCCCCACGGTTGAGCGCGAGCAATCCCCACCAGAGCCGCGCAGCCGACGTGTGACCCAACCGAGCGCGGTTGGCCCTGGTGCACCGCTCTCGCAGGGCGGGGTCTCACCGCGCACCGGTCGCGACTCGCGTATGGAGCGCTCGTTGTCCTACGGCGTCCAGGTCGGGGCGCGTCCCGAACCCGGCGGTTCGAGCGCCGAGCCAAGCGACCCCGATCTCATCATCCGCGGTGGCCCGTCGCCGTTCGTCGCGTTTGTCCTTGGCCTCGTCGTCGCGGGCGGGCTCGGTGGGCTCGGCTACTTCCTCATCTTCGGCGGCTCGGGTGGAAAGACTTCGGACTCCGCAGCCGAGACACAAGTGCTGGACACTCCTGTCGAACCCGTTGCCGGCGCCGCGCCCGTCGCCGTGAGCACCCTTGCCGACCCACCCATCGTTATCGCGCAAGCAACGCCAGACGCGGCAGCGGCCGCTCCCGCCCCCGACGCGGCCTCGCCTGAGGCCCCGGCACCCGATGCCGCGGTCGCCGCCGCAACCCCCGCCGCCCCCACAGCTCCCGACGCAGCCAGCGCGCCCGTCGCGAACGCCGCAACCGACCCAGCAAAGCCGGTCGCCCCAGCCATCCCTGCACCGACCGATGCCAAGCGGATCCCGGCTCCGACCGCTCCGCTCCACACGGCGACCGCGCGTAAGGACCCTTCCAAAACCGAGAAGCCCGAGAAGCCCGAGCCTCCCAAGAAGGGTCCGGTCGACCCGCTCGCGGACCTCGAAGACCCGGACTTCGTCACGCGCCCTACGCCGCCGTCGTTGCGCAAGGTGCTCGTGGACTCCGACCCGGTCGGCGCCAAGGTGGCGGTACGTGGCCAAATCATTGGCGAAACGCCGATCTACGTCGAATGGGAGGAGGACGCCGCGGGTGTCGACATCGTCGTGTCGAAGGTCGGCTACCAACCGATCCGGACACGCCTCTCGGCGGGCGTCGGTCGCGCCGTCCGCCTCTCGTTGAAGTCCTCGCTGTGACCGCGCGTTTTGGAGCGACGGCCTGAGGTTCGACCCGCAGAGGAACCCAGGAACGGAGGAATCGAGGAAGCATAAGGTCTCATGCCTTCCTATGTTCCTGGGTCCCTCAAAGACTCACGCGACAAGTGCCTCCACGACTGGGGTGAGTGGGTGACGTGGCTGGTCTCCCGGCCCGGAGATGACACGCGGCCCCATTGCGGCGATACTCCACGGCCGGAGGTCACCATGGGTGAGGCATTGCGCAACGTGAGAGCCAGCGTCACCGAGGCAGGTGCGAAACATTGGGCGACATTGGTCGCAGGTGTCCCCTCGGATGCGCCGCTCGAGGTCGGGAGCCGGGTCGTCCTGCGCAACCTCGACCCGACCCATCAGGGGCCACACGACAGCGGTCGCGCCATCTTGCATCGGCTCGGCCAGACGCGGGTCTATATCCCCATGGACATGGACTGGGCGCAGCGGGTGGGCCACCTGCGCGAGGTCCAGACGCTGCTGGGCTTTCCTCGCGAGGAGCGCTGGGAGGCGATTGCGCTCGTCATCTCCTCGAAGCCGAGCCCGGACCACGAAGTCGTCGTCCAGCTCGGCCCAATCCTCGTCTATGACCAGCTCGTGCTCGACGAGGGTGGTCGGGTCCCGGGGCTGGAGGAGGCGACCAGGGTGCTCGACAAGCTGCAGGCCAATATCGCCGTCCCCAACGCCGCGGCGACGCCCGAGGCCCTGCTTCCCCTCTTGTTCAAGATCCTCGAGACGCACCATTGGCGGGCCTTCCGTGAGCTCTACGACCAGCTCGCGACGCTGTCGGACAAGAAGGTCGCCTTCGACCAGTTCAGCCACGCCTACGAGGTCGCGAGTGGGGCCGTCAACTTCGATGGCTACGTCGAGCCCAAGCAGGCCGTAGACGAAGCCCACGAAGGGACCATCGTGCGGACCCGGCTGGCGCGGATCGGCGAGAAAGGCGAATCCCTCCTGCGCCCCATCAAGTGGGTCAAACGCGGCGCGGGTTGGCGGCTGGCAGGTGGGCTCCTCTGACCGTCAGACCGTCAGACCGTCAGACCGTCTGAACCTGCTGGTTGACGTTCACGCGTGCCGCGGGCAGGGTCCCTCGCCGTGACGAAGCCCCGCCGAGGTCAGACCATCCCGCTCTCCATCGCTCCGATGATGGACTATACCGACCGCTATTTTCGGACGGTGCTGCGCGCCTTTACACGTAAAACACTCAACTATTCCGAGATGATCCACACCAGTGCGCTGGTGCTCGGGAAGCGGGTCGACCTCATCGCGCTGACACCCGTCGAGCGGCCAGCGGCCCTTCAGCTCGGTGGCGACGACCCTCACGCGTTGGCTATCGCTGCGAAGCTCGCCGAAGATCTCGGGTGGGACGAGGTCAACCTGAACGTCGGCTGCCCGTCGGAGAAGGTGCAGAAGGGCAGCTTCGGCGCGTGCCTCATGGCGCAACCCGAGGTCGTCGCCGAGTGTGTGTCGGCGATGCGCGCGGTCGTGAAGATCCCGGTCACGGTAAAGCACCGCATCGGGATCGATGACCTCGATCGCTACGAGGACATGCTCACCTTCGTCGACACGGTCGCTGCGGCCGGGGCCGATCGTTTCAGCGTGCACGCGCGCATGGCATGGCTCAAGGGCTTGTCGCCTAAAGAGAATCGGACGGTGCCGCCGATCCGCCACAACGATGTGTGGCGCCTGAAGGCCGAGCGCCCGGACCTCCCCATCGAGATCAACGGGCAGATCAAGACACTCGCCGAAGCCAAGCTCCACCTCGAACACGTCGACGCCGTCATGATCGGTCGCGCCGCCTACGAGACGCCCTGGGTCTTCGCGCGCGCCGACAGCGTCATCTTTGGCGCGGCCGACCCGGCAGCTACCCGGTCGGATGTGGCCTTGTCGATCCTACCGTTCCTCGCACAGGTGGTAGGGCAGGGGGTCAAAGCCCATCACGTGCTGCGCCACCTGCTCGGCCTCTTCCACGGCACCCCCGTGTCACGCCAGTGGAAGCAGGGTCTCGCCCACGTGGGTCAGCTCGGCCTGGGCGCCCCCGCCGGGCTCGAGGCGCTCATCGAAGCCACGCGACTCCGGTCCGACCTGGCCGCCTGATCGGATCGCTCGCACACGCTACGGCCCGCTCCGTCGCGGGCCTGCGACGTGGCGAGCAGACGTTTCTAGATCGGATCGCTCGCACACGCTACGACCCGCTCCGTCGCGGGCCTGCGACGTGGCGAGCAGACGTTCTTACAAGCAGCCCGGCGGGCCCGCGTCGCAGTCGATGACGGTGAAGATGTACTCGCCGCTCTGCGGTCCGTCGGCCCCGACGAAGGTGTCGAGCGCGAAGTGGTACACGCCCGGGTCGAGCGTCGCGTTGATGATGCGGTGGTTTCTCTGCAGACATCCGCCCGCCGTGGCGGTCTCGTTCAGCAGGTGCAGGTCGATGTCGGTGTCGCCGAGGTCATGCACCGTCGCGCGGATCCGAACCCGGCTCGTGACCTCCAATCGATAGAGGTACTCCGGCCCTTCTTCGTTCGTGTTGGACGCACAACCCGAGTAGCGATCGAGGTTCGTATGCGGCGAGTCGACCGTCGAGCGCAGGTCGCTGAACGGGAGCTGCTCGACCAGGAACGGGGTCGCGGGTGAGCCGTCGCCGGTCAGGTAGACCGCGTCGAGGTCGTCACCTTCGAGCGCAGGCACATGGTCGACCACCACCGCCTCGAGCCGCGAGAGCACTTCGAGCAGGTGGCGATTACGCATGTTGTGCCCGAAACGAAGCCCTTCGGACGTGAGCACACACGCGCCGTTGGAGTAGACCGAGGCATGCAGCCCGTCGGACGACACCCCGAAGTTGGGGAGCGGCAAGAAGGCCTGATAGATGTCGACGAAGGGCAGGCCTCGACCCTGCGCGAGCCCTCGAATCAACGCGTTGTAGGTCTGCACCCAGCGGTCCGCCGCAGGGCTGTCGATGCGACGACCGATGCTCATCAGGACCGGTGTGACACCCCAGCTCAGGAGCTCGTCGACGAGTGTCCACATGGTCTCGCCGAAGAGCCACAAGGACGCTTCATAGCTGCCCGCGCGCCCCATGTCGTTGGCGCCGTACATGACGAACGCGAAGCGCGGCGAGACCGCGAGGTACTCGGACTCCATCGGGCTAGGATCACCCGCGATGGCCCAACCCGCGTTGACTCCCGACTTCGCGGCCAGCGAGACACGCGAAAACGGATTGGTGTCGGCGGCAACTCCTGCCGCAAAGAAGGCGCGTGCCGGCTCGAGATGTGAGTAAGCGTCGAGGTCGAAGTTGCCAGCGAAACACTTGAGGAAGCTGTTCTGAACGAAGCTCGAGGCGCCGACCTTCATGAAGACGTCGTCGACCAGGGCCGGGTCGATGGCGGCGATCTCACGCAGGCGTTCGGCCAGGACGGCTGGGATCGGCGAGTGGATCCGATCACCCGGGTATTGCACCTGACCGGTCGGCGCCGGGCCGACATCGGGTGTCGTGTCGATGTCGGTCAAGGACGTGTCGGGCATGACCTCCGTGTCCGGCCCAGTATCGCTCGTGTCTGGCGCGTCCGCGATGTCGGGTGTTCCGGTCGAGTCAGCCGTCTCGGCTGTACCGGTCGTATCGGTCGTGTCTGGCGTCACAGGCGTCGTCGTGTCGCCCACAACGTCAGGCCCAGGGCCAACCGCGTCCACCGCGTCAGGCCGCGCCTGCGCCACCGCATTGGGTCGCGACGCCTCGGACTGTTCAATCACAAGCGCGTCGTCGCAAGCCGCGAAGGACACGACCACAAGGACGAGCGTGGCGAAACGAACCATACGAAGCGCTTACCAGAGAGCCCGCCCTCGATCCAGTCCGAGCGCTCGCTTGACCTGTCCTCCGGTCGAACGCTACGACTGAGACACCACACCGACGTGACGGGGGAAGGGTTGTCATGGAGAGTGTGTCGGTAGGAGGTCTCATGCGCCGAGCAACCGTGTCCTGGATCGTTGTCGCAAACCTCATCGCTTGTGGCGACTCAGACGGCTCGACGCCGACACCAGACGCCGACACGTTCGACGTCGGCGACGTCGACGACACCAGCCTCGACGACACCGAGACCACGGTCCCCTCCGACGCCGACACGTCATCCCAGGACTTGGACGACCTGGCCGATGTAGCCGATACTGACGGTGCGGCCGATGTGGCCGATGTAGCCGATACTGACGGTGCGGCCGATGTGGCCGATGTGGCCGATGTGGCCGATACGGAGGGTGTGGCCGATGTGGATGACGCCACTGACACCACAGCTCCCGACATAGCCGACACGACCGGCACGACCGACGTAACAGACACGACCGACACGACCGACGCGGCGCCAACCGAGGTCACTGTCGGCCTCGAGAGCCGCGTCGCCAACACGACCTGTCGCCCCTGGTCACGCCCCGCCAACGACTTCGCCGGGGCCTCCTGGGAGTGGTGGCCACCAAGCCCCCCGGAAGGCATCGACGCCCCCATCTTCATTGCCCAGGCCCCCGGAAACCGCAGTCGATTCTACATCTTGAGTCGCACCGGGCGGGTGCAGACCTTCGTCCCTGGCGACGCCGTAGTCCAAACAGCCCTCGACCTCCGCAGCGACGTCAACGACGAGTTCGAAGGCGGCTTCCTCGGCCTCGCCTTCCACCCCCGCTTCGGCGTCGACAACCGCTGGGCCTTCATCCACTACACACGCAACGACACGACCGCGAACGCCGACATGCGCAGCGTCGTCATCAGGGTCGACGTCTCCAACGACGGGCTGACCTTCACGAACCCGGTCGACATCCTCGCCGACACCCGCCTTCGCCAACCCTTTGCCAACCACAACGGCGGCTGGATCGGCTTCTCACCCATCGACGGCTACCTCTACATCGCATTGGGCGACGGCGGCGTCGGCTCGCAGAGCGCCGCATCACGTAATCCCGCGAGCCTGCTCGGCAAAATCCTGCGCATCGATGTGAACACCTATACCCCTGCCACCCCCTACACCATCCCAGCCGACAACCCGTTCGTCGACCTGGCCGGCGCCGCGAAAGAAGTGTGGGCCATGGGTTTTAGAAACCCCTACCGCGCGAGCTTCGACCGCGACACGGGCGACCTCTGGGTCGGCGACGTCGGCGAAACCCGCATCGAAGAGTTCACCATCGTCGAGCGCGGCGGCGATTACGGCTGGCCCTGCTTCGAGGGCTCACTCGTCATGCGCACGTCCGGCAACTGCGCCAACGTCACCGGGACCCGCACACCCCTGCTCGAGATGCACCACGACGACGGCTGGGTCTCCATCGTCGGGGGCTACGTCTACCGCGGCTCGGCCATCCCCGGACTGTATGGGCGCTTCCTGTTCGCCGACTTCATCCGGAGTGGCATCTTCGCCGAGACCCGCGACATCAACGGCGTCATCGACGGCCACGAAGAGCTCTTCGCCGACGCCGGCGGCTGGTGGTCCATGTCCGAAGACCTGGCCGGCGAGCTCTACGGCGTGACCGGCTGGGGAGGGATCTACAAGCTCGTCCCGGGCAGCACCGCCCCCGCACCGTCACCTATCCCGGAGTTGCTCAGCGCGACCGGCTGCGTCGACCCGCTCGACCCCAAAGAAGTCGCTCCCGGCGTCGTTCCCTATGGCGTCCAGATGCAGCTCTGGTCCGATGGCGCCGACAAGGACCGCTACTTCGCCCTGCCCGACGGCTCCTCGATCGAGGTCACCCCTGACGGCGCTTGGGACTTCCCTATCGGCTCCATGCTCATCAAACTCTTCCGCCGCGCCGGTCGCCCCATCGAGACCCGTTTCATGGTGCGCCACAACGACGGCGATTGGGGCGGCTACTCCTACGCCTGGAACGAAGCCGGCACCGACGCGACCCTGCTCCGCGATGGAGCCACACGCGACGCACCCGGCGGCCTCTGGCAATATCCATCCCGCGCCCAGTGCTTCCAATGCCACACCTCCGTCGACGGAGAGCCGGGCTCCGAGCGCCCGCTGGGCCTCGAGACCCAACAGCTCGCAGCCGACTTCACCTACCCTGGCAATCGTATCGCTGACCAATATGTCACTCTCCAGACACTCGGCTATCTCGACGCCCCGAGCACGCCCGCCGTCCCCGCCTTCCCACTCATAGACGGCGCCCTCGACGACGCAGCCCGCGCTTACCTCGACGTCAACTGCGCGAGCTGCCACCAACCCGGCGGGCCCGGACGAGGCGGCCTCGACCTGCGCCACGAGACACCGCTTGCAGCGATGGGGATCTGCAATGTCCGGCCAACGCACGGCGAGCTCGGCCTCACGAACGCGCGGCTCATCGCGCCGGGCTCACCCGAGCGCAGCGTGCTACTCGCCCGCATGCTATCCGACGACCACCGCCGTATGCCTCCACTCGGCACCCTGCTCATCGACACCGCAGGCGCCGACCTCATCGAGGCCTGGGTGGACGAGCTGACCACCTGCGACTGACGTCTCCATGCGTTTCGGCACCACAAAGGGATGAAACGCATGGAGACCGATCGGATCGCTCGGGCGAGCCTTCCCGCCCCTTCCGCGGGAGCGGGGCGGTCGCCCGAGCAGACGTTTCCTCCTGAACTGGCACTCCAGGTCGGTCCTTCAATCGTCGTTGTCGGACACCGATTCTTCGACGATCGTCGAATCATCGACGACAGGTGTCACCACCTCGGGGGTCGGCACGCGGTCGGCCATCAGATCCTGGCACGCCTGGGTCTGTTCCAGCGCATCACACCGCTGGGTCAGTGTGTCCATGATCTGCTGGTCGGGGTCGCGCCCCTCGGTCCAGGCCTGCGTCAGCTCACCTCGGGCGGCTGTGTAGGCCAGGCGCATCGGCGACCAGGCCGCCTGGAACGACGGGTACTCACGAATGCCTGCGGTCCGCGCCCACACCTCACACTTGTCGGAGATCTGCTTGCACCTCAAGACCTCCGGCGTCTCGTCATAGCCCTCGACCGAGCGGTGCTTCACGACCATCGTGCCCTTCTTGCCGCCGTAGTCGCCCTGCTTGACGTTCTCCCCGTAGAAGCTCTGGTCGTCGCCCTTCTTGGCAGGCCCGAACATCTTGAAGTACCAGTCATTGCTGGACAAAGTCGTGTCGCCCGGTTTGCGCTCAGTGACGCTCTTGGCATAGTTCTCGAGCGTGACGTAGTCGCCGCCGCTCTTTGCGACCACGGGCACGAAGTGCATCGGGAAGCTCTTCTTGAGCTCGCTCACCGCCGCATAAACGGCGAGCCCCTCGCCCACCTCGGGCTCAGCGTACTGGTTGATCCCCAGCTCCTTCGCCTTCTCCTTGCGGCGCTTGTCGGACATGTTCTTGTAGCCCTTCTCGCCTTCCTCTTTGGACTTGCCCGACATCTCGCCGCGCAGGTCGGCCATGATGTTCGTGTCCGTGCGCCCGTTGCCCGTCCCACCGCGCTTGTCGTAGCGCCGCTCCTCCTCGCCATTGGGCCCCTCGGTCACGGCGGCCATACCCGTCTCCATCGAGTGTGACCCCTGGTTCATGCCCGACCCCATCAACTGCTGCCCATGCGAGCTGCACGCCTCGATGGTCCGCATCGTATCGCCCTGCGACCCGTTCTCGTAGTTGATCGGGGTGACCTCGCTGAGCTCGACCTGGGCGCCTTTCTTGCCGGGGACTTTTCCCTTGATTTTCGAGCTACCGATCGTCAACGAGAACGGCGACTTCTGCGCCATCAACTGCATGTCGCTGGCCGCGATGACATCCGTCGCCGCCCACATCTGGTGGGTTCCATCGGCGACCGCGATGCGCCCGTCGTCGGCCACCCGCAGGTCCACGCCGGCGTTCCAGTGGTCGGTCTTCTGCTTGCCAACCGGTACCCGCGAGTACATCTGCACTGGGCCTTCAGCACCACCGCCGCCACCGCTTCCGCTGCTCACGGTGTCGAGCAGCCCTTCGGCCGACTTGCCCTGAACCACCATGTCGGCGACCGCATCCGCGTGCCGCTCGTAGGTGTCGCCGGCCTTACCGACCCCGCCATAGAGGCTCACGCCCGACCGCTGCTGCACCACATGCGCCGCTTCGTGTGCGGCCGTGTGCAGGTCTGGTGAGCTGCCGAATGCCACCCTGTCACCTGTCGCATACGCGCTCGCCCCGAGTGCACCAGTCGCTTCGGCCGCTGCGCCACCGACCTGCGCCTTGATACCGCCGACAGAGTGCCGCCCAAACGAAGCCTGGATCGCCCCCAGATGCGGCAAGCTCCCGCCGGCCCCGGCCACACCCCGCGAGGCCACCCCGTGCACGTCCTCCCCGTCCAACTGCCCCTTGGCCTGGACTGCATCCGCCCCTGGCATCAGCGCTTGTTCGGCTTCCGCAAAGCTCTTGCCCTGTACCATCGATCGTTTTTGCAGCGCCGGCCCCGGGCCGCTCGAATTGCCTCCGGACTTGGCCTGAACAGGGGTCTTGGAAGGGGTCTGTTTGAAGCCTTGCATAACCTTACCTCGCTGCGATGGTCCGTCGGCCGCCAAGCGGTTTTGGGATTTCCTCCTATTTACGCAGATCGATGGCGAGACCCGCAAGACCCACTGCAGAATTTCGCCAGATCCGCGAATCCCCTCTCGAAATCGCCACACGCGGTGCCTATTCATGCCCCCCATGAGCGCTTCTATCCAGCCCCAGCCGACCCCGGAAAACCCCACACTCCAGGGACCCTCAGGCGGCAAGGTCAGCACCGCATGGCGCTGGCTTCGGGCCCGGTGGTATCGCCGTTGGACCTTCGACCTGCTCATCTTCATGCTCGTCTTCTGGGCCTTCGGCCGCTACCAGGCGCGCAACCTGCTCGACGACGCCGACCTCGCCCCCGACTTCACGCTGCGCGGCCTCGACGGCAAAGACCACTCGCTCTCCGACTTCCGCGGCAAGGTCACGGTCGTGCAGTTCTTCGCACCCTGGTGCACCGTGTGCCGCGTCGAGTCCGACAACTGGGCGCGTATCAAGGACGTCAAAGACATCCACGTCGTCGCGGTGGCACTCGGCTATGACAACGTGCAGGCGGTCGTCGAGTTCATGGGTGACGACATCGGCGCCTACCCCGTCCTGCTAGGCAACGACGCCGTCCAACGCGCCTATCGCGTCGAGAGCTTTCCGACCCACTACATCCTCGACAAAGACGGCCACATCACCTCGCAAAGCGCCGGCTACACGACGACACTCGGCTACCTCATGCGGCTTCTCTGACCAGCGTTCATTAGACGTCCATCTCAGAAAGGATTGGGTCGAACCGGAGTGCGGGTCAGCCATGCTCGAGGCACCTCGAATCGTTCGACCCGATTCGCGATCACGATGACCTCATGCACGATGGTGTGCCCCTCGGCCGTCGTGAGCCGCACGTTGACCGGGCCCTCGGGCACCGACGTCATGACCCGGCTCGTGCCCGGGTCGAGCGCGAAGTCGTCGACGCCCTCGACCGCGACGCGTACCCGACTGCCGCTCGGGTTGATGACCTCGAGCTGGCCCACCCGCGCCGCCGCAGGCGACCACCGCTGCTCTCCCCCCGGCATCAGGTCGAGCACACCAACTGCAAGCCGCTGGCCGCCCTGGCGCATCTCGAACGTCACCCGCCCGGGGTCGAGGTCGTCGAGCCGCGCCGACGCGAAACGTTTGATATTCGCGACGCGCCTCCCCCCGTTCTCGACAATGAACACGTTGACGGGGTGCGGAAACGGGTTGTCGATGACCACACTCGAGGTGAACGGGCGCAGCTCGAGGTTGATGGTGTCACCCGCTCGCACGACCACATCCTGGGTCTGCGGCCGCAGGCGCCGTGCGGAGGGCACGGCCGTCAGCACATACGAGCCCGCGGGCATGGCCGGGCTCAGGACCTCACGGCCTGCCGCAAGGAGGCCAAGGTCGAGGGTGCCAAGCGAGACCCGCATGTTCATGCCGGTCGTGTTGCGCACGCTGATGAACCCGCGCAACGGCGCAATCCGGATGGCGGCTCGTCGGTCGATGCGGATGTCGACCCTGTCGGTCACATAGCCGCCTGGCTGCACGTCCCGCGCACCCCGCCCACCGCGTTCACTTCCCTCGCCCCTCTCACCATAGCTCACGAGCCGCATGCCGTTGGGCACATCGGGCAGGACCCGGGTCGTGCTCGGCGGTAGCTCGATGGCGAAGGTCCCGTCGATGTAGACCAGGACCGGGCGCTCACGTTCGTTCGAGATCTCGAGGCTGCCAACGAGTGGGCCGGGGATCTCCGACGGTCTCGCGGGAAGCGGAGCCGGGCGAGCCAGGGCCGCGCCACCGAGCGTCAGCGACAAAGCGAGGAGCATCACGCGTGGGAGTCGTGAGAGGGCAGCGTTCATGTCGGTTCTCCTTGGCTGAGCGACTTCGCCCGTGCCCCGACGCAGCCCCCGGCCGGATAATTCGTGCCCGCCTGTAAAACCCCTGTCGCGATCTAGTGCTGTGACCGGAGCGCTTCGATCCGGTCGCAGCGCTAGAGCGACGCGAAGCGGCGCGGGGGTCGAAGGGGGTGGAAACCCCCTGTCCAATCGGGCTAGAGCCGGGACGCGCGAAGCGCCCGACGTTCGAAGAACGGCGGCGAGGCATGAGTCATCATGCCTCGGTCACGGCACTAGCTCAGCGCGTGCGCCAGCGCCGCCAATCGCCGTGTGGGATAGGGATCCCCTCGTCGCCGCCCACGTACAGGTAGGTCCAGGTCGGCTCACCGCCGATCGTCACCAGGCGCCGCACATACAGGTTGTGGCGGTCACCAAACCCCTCGAAGCCCTCGACCCGATCGAGCACCCGCAGCGCCTCGCTGATGTCCCGGAACGTAATGCGCTCACCCTGGATCGCGACGTCGCCATCGAGCGCCAGACCCGGGTAGGTACCGAGGTCGAAGAGCCGCCCGGTCAGCGTCGCAGGCACGACCGAGATGGGATTCAACTCGTCGATATAGCTATTTAAACGCTCGCCGTTCAGCAAGGTCCCGTAGACGAACAGCGACGACGATACGGGTGGTCCGACGATGCCCGCGCGAGCCCCGGCGGCGGCCGCCTCGAGCACGGCCCCATCGAGCCCGTGGCGCTCGTAGCCGAGCCTCACGATGTCGAGATAGCCGACCGCCGGCGAGTAGACCTTCTTGTTAGGCGAGGCCACGACGTAGGTCCAGGCTTCGACGTCGCGACCACCGTATTCGACGACGACCTTCTCGCGGCGATAGACGCTGGGCGCGCCCTCCTTGGCGGCGAGTGCGGCGAAGCCTTCCTTGTCGACGCCGAACAAGACCCCGGGCACGGCGTGGCCAAGGCGTGGCCACACATCGAGGACGCCGCCGCCGCGATAGACCGAGTGGCGCCCGAACACGAGCGCCCAGTCGTTGAGTGCTGCGACACCGACGACGTCGTCGAGGTGGCCGTCACCAAACCCATGGCTCTCGCACCACCGCTCGAAGTCGTCGCGTTCGAGGTTGGACCCATAACCGAAGTAGAGCTCGCTCATGACCGAGCCGCTACCACAGGCCTGCGCTCTCGTCATGCCCGTTGAGTCCGCCCGGTATGCCGAGCGGTCGCAGGCTGTAGGGGCAGGCCTTGGCCTGCCCTGCTTGGCTCAGTAGGCGCGGGCGAACACGATGCGACGCGCGCCGGCCTGGCCCGTGAAGATACACGTGCCGGTCTCGAGGTCGTTGTTGGGCATGCAGCGCGCCGTGACCTTCAGGTCCTTCAAGAGGTCGGCGTAGCTCGGGTCGTCGGCCGCGAAGGCGTACGCGAACCCGCCGCCCTCACCTTCGAAGTAGGCCTTGAACGCTTCCACGCTCTCGACCTGCTGCGAGTTGTTCGTGCGGAACTCCAGCGCCCGCTCGTACAGGGCGTCCTGGATCTCGCCCAGGATCTCCGCCACCGCGCCAACGAACTCAGCGCGCGGATACGACTTCTTGTCCTTGGGCGCCTTGTCGCGCCGCCCTACGAAGACGCTGTCGTTCGCGATGTCGCGCGGCCCGACCTCGACACGAACGGGCACACCCTTCTTGATCTGGTCCCACGTCCGCTCGCCGCCGTTCATGTCGCGGCTGTCGACCATGACACGCACCTTCTCGTCGCCGAAGGTCTGCGCTTTCAGCTCTTTTTCCAACGCCTTGCAGTACTCGAGGACCGCGGCCAGCTCCTCGTCCTTGCGCCAGATGGGGATGATGACGACCTGCTTCGGTGCCAGCTTCGGCGGCAATACGAGCCCGTCGTCGTCCGAGTGCGTCATGATGAGCGCACCGATGAGGCGCGTCGACACACCCCACGAGGTCGTCCAGCAGTGCTCGAGCGTGCCGGCCTTGCTCTGGTATTTGATGTCTTGTGCCTTGGCGAAGTTCTGCCCGAGGAAGTGTGAGGTCCCGGCCTGCAGGGCCTTCTTGTCCTGCATCATGGCCTCGATGGTGAACGTCGAGACGGCGCCGGGGAAGCGCTCACCCGCGGTCTTCTCGCCCGGGATGACCGGCATCGCCATGTAGTCTTTGGCGAACGTCGTATAGACGTCGAGCATCTTGCGGGTCTCTTCCATCGCCTCGTCAGCGGTGGCGTGACACGTGTGGCCCTCCTGCCAGAGGAACTCGGTCGTGCGCAGGAACAGGCGCGTGCGCAGCTCCCACCGCACGACGTTGGCCCACTGATTGATGAGCAGCGGCAGGTCGCGATAGCTCTGCACCCATTGGGCGAACATGGCGCCGATGATCATCTCGGACGTGGGCCGCACGACGAGCGGCTCCTCGAGCTCACCCGCCGGCACGAGCCCACCATTGGGGCCGGCCTCGAGGCGGTGATGCGTGACGACCGCGCACTCCTTGGCGAAGCCGTCGACGTGCTCGGCCTCCTTCGCGAGGAAGCTCATCGGGATGAAGAGCGGGAAGTACGCGTTGACGTGCCCGGTGTCTTTGAACATCCCGTCGAGGACCTTCTGGATGTTCTCCCAGATGGCGTAGCCCCACGGCTTGATGACCATGCAGCCGCGCACGGGCGAGCCCTCGGCGAGGTCCGCGGCCTTCACCACCTGCTGGTACCACTCCGGGTAGTCCGCGGCACGGGTGGGGGTAATCGCCGTCTTCGTCTGCTGCGCCTGCGCCATGTCGAGAGCTCCTCTTGCCAAACGGCGCTCTTCTACAAGCGTTAGCGGCGGGCGCCAAGCCCCTTCGCCATCTTCGGCCTCTGCCCTCAGTAGGCTTCGAACGGCGGACGTGTATGCTGCACGAAACCGATGACGCTCGGCCGCTCCCACTGGGCGCGTGCGTAGTCCCGGATGTGGTCGGGCATCGGGTCACCGTTCAGAATCAAACGATGCAACATGAAGCCGAGGTCGGCGTCGGCGATCGACCAGGTCTTGAAGAGCGAGGTCGCCCCGAACTCGATGACACGAGAGCACACCTCGATGAGCTTGTCGGCCGCCGCTTCGCCCTTCTTCGACAAGGGCTTCTTGGCGCGCTCGTAGAACATCGTCGAGGTCGGGCGTTCCTCTCGTAACGGTATGAGATCGCTGCGAATCCAGGACAAGAGCTGGCGAGCCCGGGCGCGTTCGTTCGGGTCAGAGGGCAACAGGCGTGGCCCATCGAAGGTCTCGTCCACGTACTCGACGATGGCACTCGACTCGGCGAGACCAAAGTCCCCATGGATGAACCCTGGCACCCGCCCCGTGATGAAGCGCTCCGAGTAGCCCGCCCCTTTGTGCTCGCCGTCTCCCAGCGACACCTCGACGGTCTCGAAGCTCACGCCCTTCTCTTCGAGCGCGACATAGGCCGAGAACGCGTAGGGGCTTATCCAGAACCGATCCACGTACAACACCACGTCCGACATGTCCGACCCTCCGCGCTTCTTGAAAACCCCTCGCTCGCTTTGCTCGCCTCTCCTCCGACCGCCCTGGCGGTCGAGGGGACAACGATCAGCGCGACATCCATCCGGTCTCGTAGCTGCCGTCCCAATCGAGGTCTTCAGGAGCTTGACGGTAGTGCTCGACCACGAAGTCCTCGAGCGACTCCAGATGCACACACTCCGCCTGCCACGTCCACTCCCAGGCGACCGCCGCGACCGGCGTCGGCAACCCTGGATAGGGCGTCAGAACCCATCGGAACGGGCCGGTTTCATCCTCGGGCTGCCCCTGTGCATACACCCTGAGCGCCCCGATGAGCTCTTCGGGTGCGCACGGGTCGTACAAGAACGTAACGCCCCCGTGCTCGAGGTTGTGCAGCCACACCTGCGGCCCGAGGAAGTCGTACTCGCCCCATTTTCCCCAATACGGACGGTGGTTTCCCGACGAGGGCGGCGTGTCCTCGTACGCGATGACCGTGGGCAAGGGGATATGCTGGGCTCCGCGCGATGCGATGCGCTCGGTCACGCCCGCGGCACAAACACCAGGGGTCCTCGGACCGGTCTCACACAGCGCGTCCGCCGAGACGAGCCCGTCGGGGCGGTCCGGGTTGACGGTCGCGTCTGCGTCCGAAACGTCGCCTCCGTCCACGGAATCGTCCGGGCACCCGGCCAAAGTGGCACACGCGAGCATGCCCATCGTCACGCAAAGCCTCATGCGCCTACCCCTTGGAGCGAACCGCAAACCATGACACCCTCGACCCATGTTCGACGACTTCGACGATCCCAGCAGCGACCCTCGAAACCCCTCCGCGCTCAAACGACTCGATCGCTTCGCGCTCGCTCGCGCCGTTCAGGCGCTGCGCTACCTGGATCAATTCCATACGCTCGACGTCGTCAAGCACCCCGTGACAACGTCTACACATCGCGAGGAATACGACAACGACGACTTCGCCGACCTGGTCGAGTTCTGGCTCACACGTGAGGCCCTGTTTCTCGGGCTCCGCGGTCCGCTGCCTGGACACGTGAACCGCGGCAAACGCTGGACCTGGCTCACGCCCGCGGCCGACCCGACCGGTGGGGTGGGCGGCGAGAAGGGCCCCATCGCGTAGCGGCGATCGCTGCGGGCCGCTTCGACGACGCGTTCAGGGCGCGACGGTCAAGATCACGAAGCGCTCGCCTTCGGCTCGACCGATGGCAGGTGGCCCCACTTTTTCAGGTCGGCGACCGCATCCAGGATCGACTTGTCGAGCGGGCGAAAGGTCAGGCCCAGCTCACGTTTGATCTTGCCGTTGTCGAAGACCGGCCAACGCCCGATGTGGGTGCGCAGGTAGCTCCCGACGCCGCTCGGCTGAAAGAAGCTCATCGCCTTGGCAAGCGTGTTGCCGACCGGATTGGCCAGGCTGCGTCTGGGCAGCTTGTAGCCATCGTCGTAGCCGTTTTCGCGCAGCAGCTTCACGACCTCACGCATGTGGATGGTCGTGTTGGCGCAGATGTAGCGGCCTTTGGCCCGCGGGGTCATCATCGCAAGCACATGGGCAAGCGCCACGTCGCGCACGTCGACCATACCCCAGGCGAGGTCCACGATGGCCGGGTACTTGCCGGTCAGCATGTCGAGGAAGATCTGGTTGCTCGTGTTGATGGTCGGCCCGAGCGAAGGCCCGACGATGAGAAACGGGTTGATGACGACGAGCGTGAAGCCGGGCCGCTCTTTCTCCATGAACTCCCAGGCTGCGCGCTCGGCCAGGGTCTTGGAGAAATAATAGGGATTCCGCTTGAGCGACGACCGGGTGTTCCAGACGTCCTCGGTGAGCTTGATGCGGCGGTCGGGCTCATCGGTGATCGCGGCCATGCTCGAGGTCAGGACGACACGTTTGACGGTCTTCGACTTCTTTGCCGCGCGCAGCACGTTGAGCGTTCCCTGCACGGCCGGGTCGACGAGGTCTTTCTGAGGATCCTTGACAGTCAAGATATACGGGCTCGCCGTGTGCATCACACACGACACCCCTTCGCACGCCGCATCGAACGAACCGTCCTTCGAGAGGTCCGCATCGAACAGCGCCAGGCGTTCGGCCCCACGCAACGCCCGCAACCAATCGAGCTCCTTCAGCGTCGAGCGCACCGACCCCCGCACCCGATTGCCTTGGTGCAAGAGCTCCCGAATGAGCTGCGCCGCGACGAACCCCGTGGCTCCAGTCACCATCGCGGTCTGTTCAACCATCACTTCCTCCAGGCCAAAACACGCCGCGGCTCTCTACCACGGCCACGCCGGGCCCGAAAGGCGTCGCCTTGGAGTCACCATCCGCGAGTCGTCGTCGCCGAGGCGGCCCACACTGTGGTCAGGTTCGACTCCTCCAATAGAGCGGGCGTCGACGTTGATGCCCGACCGCGAGAATCTCCAACTGCTCACTCGATGTGCGATAGTAAAGTGAATACGGGAACTTAGCGAGACGGAAGCTGCGCAAGCCAGCCGCAACGGACTTCCCGACATCTGGGTGACGACCGAGCAGGTTCGTGGCTCGCTCGACGTCACTGACAAACGAGACCGCGAGTTCTGGAGAGATCGCAAAGTAAAATCGAGTGCCTTCGAGGAGCTCGTTTTCCGCCAGCACATGAAACACGATCGAGAAGTTCACCGCGCGAGCTCTCGCAACCTTCGAAAGACCTCATCTGCGGGCCGGGCCAATTCCGGATGCGTCTCGAGCTCTGCCGCTCGGCGTTGCGCTTCTTCCGCCCACAGTGCCTCATTCTCCTCCTCGGAGATTGCGTCCAGGCTGTGAATGAGCGACTGCACCAGCTTCGCGCGGTCCGCCGCCGAGAGTCTAAGTGCTTCCGCTTCCAGGTCGACGACGTCCATGGCTTACGGATTAGCACGCTGGTCTTGGTACGACAACGCTCCGGGCAAGCTGCAGGGCGATGCGCAGGGGAACTGACCCACGGAGGTCGCGGCGTCTCCGAGTCACCATGCGGCCTCGGCGAGTGCCCCCGCCCCAGGGTGCCGGTTCAGGGGGCCGCGCAGTCGCCGTCCCCGGCAGACCTGGACGTTGGCCGAGCAGCCGAAGTCGGCCGCTCGGTCCCTTCGCATTGCCCGTCGCCACAGCTCCGAGCGGCGCACTCGGCGCACACGATTGCCTCCTCAGTCGTCGTCGCTGATCACGATCAGCGCGCGCTGCAGCGGCCCGAGCGCGCCGAGTACGGGGCTCGACAAGACCAGGTTGAAGCTCTCGTGACCTTCGACGAGCGCGTCAGGGGTGAGCGCGATCTCGACCGAAGCGACGCCCTGACCCGGCGCGAACTCGACGACCACGGGGCCTATCGCGATGAAGTCGGCGGGGCTCGTTGCGATCGAGGCCGAGGCCCGGACTGACACGCTCCCGGGGCCCGATGAGTCCGTCCGCACGATCTGCACGGTCACGCTCGCAGCGGCCTCCGACGCCACGACGATGGGCACAGCGAACGTGAAGACCGGCAGCGCGTCGTCGTCGCGGATCTGCATGATGGCGTTGCGTACGTCACCGAGCCGGCTTCCGGCCGACGGTGCGGACAGGCCGATGCGCAAGCTCTCGAGCCCCTCGTCGAGCGTATCGTCGACCACCTCGAACTGCACTGTCCGTCGCAGCTCGTCGGCGCCAAAGACCAACGTCCGTGTCTCGTCTGGCAACAGCGCATAGTCGGCCGAGCCCGCGCTGCCGGCCGCGACGGTCCACGTCACGGTCGCAGTGGTGCCCGGGGTGGCGCCCGTGCGCACGATGTCGAAGCTCACCACACCAGCGTCCTCGTCGACCAGGTAGGTCAGCGCGTCGAGCGCCATGACGCCCGCGTCGTCGTCGTCACGCACGTGCACCACGGCATGGCGGAGATCGCCGAGCCGGCTGCCCGGGGACGGGCTGGCGAGCGCCACGCGGAAGCTCTCTACGCCCTCGACGAGCCTGTCTTCGGAGATGAGGATGGTGATGCTTCGCTGCGTCTCCCCCGGTGCGAAGACCAGGGTCCTGGTGTCATCGGCCATGTAGGCGTAGTCCGCGCTGCCCGCGCTGCCACTGCCGATCGACCACTTGACGCTGGCCCCGGTGCCGGCGGTCGCGCCGCTGCGCGTGACCTCCAACGTGAGCTCGCCCGCGCCCTCGTCCACCTCGGTGTTTGCGACCGCGAACGCCATTTCGCCGCCGTCGTCGTCGTCCTCGATCGTGACGACCGCGTTGCGGACGCGACCCAACACGGCGCCTCCGCCCGTCGGCGTCTTGAGGCGCACGTAGAAGGACTCGTTGCCCTCGACCAACACGTCTTGGCGCGACCGCACCGGGCAGGTGAGCGTGGACTCGCCGGCGGCAAACGACAGGACGCTCGTGACCGACTCGAAGTCGCTCGTCCCGGCCGTGTTCGCCTGCGTGTAGCAGGTGACCCTCGTCGCCTCCGCGCAGTCGCCGCGGCGATGTACGACGATGGTCTGGGGACCCTCCGACTCGCCCATCGCGAGAGTGCCAGTAGCGAGCTCGAAGCGTGGCGCTCTCCGCTCGACGGTGAGCGTGACGTCGACGACGGCCCCGAGGACCGTCGCGTTGGGGTCGACCGCGCGGTAACTGAAGACGTCGTCACCCGAGCTGCAGGGTGCCGGACGATAGGTGAACGAGCCGTCGGCCGCCAACACCAGTGTGCCGTTATCCGGTGCGGTCACCAGCGAGGCGACGAGCGGCGCGCCGACAGGGCCGTCGTTGCTCAAGAGGCCGGTGGCTGCGGTGACCACGAGCTCGTCGTCCATGCCCAGCGTGTAGTGGTCGGCCACCGTCGTCGGGCCGCATGCGGGGTACTCGTCGACCTCCAGGTCGCAGTCGTTGTCGCGGCCGTCGCACACTTCGGGATCGCAGCCACCGCCGATGTTCGGATCGCGGAAGTCGGGCACGCCGTCGCCGTCGCTATCCCGAGGCGGCGTCCACAGGTCGTCGTCACCAGCCTCGGCGATATCGAGCACGCCATCGTCATCGGAGTCGAGGTCGAACACGTCGGGTGTGCCGTCGCCGTCGGTGTCCGGTGTGGTCCACCGCGGCGGCTCGAAGCACACGGCACAGTCCTCACAACCGTCGCAGCTCGGGCACTCGCCGCAGCCCTGAGAGATACAATTGGCGCACGCCTCGCTCGGCTCGAGGCCCTCCTCGTCGGGCGCTCGGACCTCGTCGAGATCGAGGATGAGATCGTCGTCGACATCAGGGTCGAACGCGTCGAGCCCGAGCTCGTCTTCGAGGTCGTTTTCGAGGCCATCACCGTCGATGTCGCCGTCACAGATGTCGCCGAGGCCATCTTCGTCGAGGTCGCCGGTCTCGGTCGACGGGTCATAGGGGCAGTTGTCGTCGACATCGGACAGGCCGTCGTTGTCGTCGTCGTCGTCGCAGGCGTCGCCCTGCAGGTCGCCGTCATTGTTGTCCCATGGCGAGTCGGGGATCGTCGGGCACAGGTCGACCGCATCGGGTGTGCCGTCGCCGTCCGCATCGGCGATTGGATCGTCGCAGACGTCGCCCACACCGTCACCATCTGTGTCGGCCTGGTCGTAGTTCGGGACGGTGGGGCAGTTGTCCTCGCCCGTTCGCCGGCCGTCGTTGTCGACATCCACGTCGCGATAGTCAGGCGTGCCATTGCCATCGGCGTCGACCGCCGGGGTCGTGAGATCATCGTCACCGGCTTCGAGCAGGTCGCTCAACCCATCGCCATCCGAGTCGATGTCGACCGCGTCGAGCAGGCCGTCACGGTCGCTGTCGCGAGCGGGCTCCCACCAGAACATCGGACCGAGCTCTTCGCTGTCGTCGATCGTATCGTGGTCGCTGTCCGGGTCGAGCGGGTTCGTAACGAGCGTTATCTCGTCCTGGTCGAGCACCGTGTCGTTGTCGTCGTCGTCGTCGCAGAGGTCGCCCATGCCATCGCCATCGGCGTCGAGCTGTGGTGCGACGAGCAGCGGGCAATCGTCTTCGACGTCCACCACGCCGTCGTTGTCATCGTCGAGGTCGCAGGCATTGCCCGACAAGTCGCCGTCGGTATCCAACTGGTCACTGTTGGGGACACCGAGGCAGTTGTCGTTCGTGTCGCACCGGGAGTCGCCATCATGGTCGTCGAGCGGGTCGGTCGGGCACACGTCACAGGCATCGCCCCGGCCATCGCCATCGGCGTCTGCCTGGTCGGGGTCGTAGATGGCAGGGCAGACGTCACCCGCGCACACGCCGTCGAGGTCGTCGTCCTGCCCTGGGAACTCGGGACACGAGTCGCACAGGTCGCCGACGCCGTCGTTGTCGCTGTCGACCTGATCGGGGTCGGAGAGGTAGGGGCAGACATCGAGGTCATCGCAGACGCCGTCCGCGTCGGTATCGTCGGATTCGGCCCACGGGCATATATCGCAGGCGTCACCACGCTCGTCACCGTCGCTGTTTTCCTGGTCCGGATCTGCCACGGTGGGACAGACGTCGGCGATGTCACATACGAGATCGCCGTCACCGTCGACGCAGCCGCACTCGACGTCGAGCGCGTCTTTCCAGCCGTCGCAGTCATCGTCGATGTCGTTGTCACAGTCCTCGACGGCGCCGGGGTACGACTCGGCGTGCAGGTCGTCGCACTCCTGGGTCGACAGGAAGCCATCACCGTCGAGGTCGAGCGGGGCGTCGATGTGCGGCACCGGGGTGTCATCATTCGGACCACTCGTGGTCTCGACGAGGTAGGCGTCGGCCTCGGGCCAGGTCGGATCGACCTCGAGGAAAGGGTCTACGACCGCGGTCGCCTCGCCGCCGACGCTCGGACTGTCGCTGCCGCATGTCCATGACGGGCCGGCCTCTGCACTGCCGAGGTAAGTGTCCCCAGGTTGTCCGCACGGGTACTCGTCAAAGGTTCCTGGGGGGTAATCGCTCTTGACCAGCGCGACACAGCTCGGCCCCGGCGCTGGACCCACCCTGCCATAGGTGCGGACAAACAGTTGCTCGCCAGCACCTGGCCGGTACGTGGTCGCCAGTGTTCCAAACCTGTCTCCTCCGGTGCAGCGGGACACGCCTGCATAGTAATTGTGGCGGATGACGTCGAATCCATCCGCAGCTGTCCGTTCGACCCTGTACGAGGTCCCAGCGTAGCAGCTCACGATCTCGGTACGGAGCTGTGAGCCGTTCTTCCACACCTCGAGGCCGACCACTCCGCTGGCGTGCGCGTCGCCCGACGCATCGAGCGACATCGCATAGGTGAGGCGGACGGGTACCACCGTCTCCGGGGTGATGGGCGCTGAGTCGCGGCGGCGCACGTCGAAGGGTGCGCGCGCCTCGGCGAACGCCGAACGCCCGGTGAAGGGAGAGGCGCAGCGCGGGCCAGCGATGCGACTACCCATGCGGTCGTAGGCCATCTGCACGTCGATGACGATAGGCGGGGCACCTTCGCCCACGGTGGCCCCGTTACCGGCATAGACGGCCGCGGACGCGACGCCTGAGGAGTCGACCGAGCCAAGGCCGTCGCTGATGCTCTCTTCCCAGTCGTCGAAGCCGGACGCGGACAGAAAGAGCCGCGGGTCGATGATAGGGTTGAAGTGGCCGACGTTGGGTGTGAGCGAAATCTCCTGCGCGGCCGCAGACGAGGCGTACACAAGTGAGATGAGCAGGGCGAGTGCGAGGCGCATGGGAACTCCGGTTATTGATCGGGTGGGTTAACACCAGAAGGCGTCGGGCTGCGAAGGGCCTGCTCGAGGTGGGCGCTGTGTAAGACCTGATGGCGCTTCTAAGCGGAGGAACACAGCGTGTGCAGGTCACGAGGGCCGACTGCGGTGTCTGGTCCTAGTCACTTTGATTCGGAGGCAGATCAGCGACACACCGCACACAGCACGTCACCGCCGTCCTGGATCTGGACACGGTCGTTGGCCGCCGAGCCGAAGGTGCCTAAGGCCCGCATGACCATGATAGTGAAGTCATAGTCGATCCAGTTGGCGCCGGCGGAGCTGTGCAAGCAGAAGACGCCACCCGGGCTGTCGCTGACGAAGGTGGCCAGCCAGCCTGTGTAGGCCAAGGTGTACCCGCTTGCGCAGGTGTTCCCCCCGAAGTGTGTGTAGGAGGTGCCCTGACAGACCGCACACCCGAAGTCGTTTGGAGCGTTGGAGTACTGCCCATAACGGTTGGTGCCGCTGCCATTGGCACGCCAGACATAGCCGCTGCTATCCGAGAACCACCCGACGCTCGTCACATCATTCGAGAGACACACCGCATCACCAGCGCCGCCGTTGCTGCCACCCGCGATGGTTCCAATGCGTCCCTGGTACAGCCGGGTGACACCGCTGCCGCAACTGGTGGTCCCCCAAACGGTGTAGGAGTGCCGCGAATCGCCAGCAGGTCCCTGCGGTCCCATCGGCCCTGGCTCGCCGACTCCACCTTGCTGTCCTGTAGGCCCTACGGGTCCTTCTGGCCCCGGTGAACCAGCCGGCCCGGCCTCGCCCTGTTCGCCGACCGGACCTCGCTCTCCGGGTGGCCCGGTCTCGCCTCGCTCGCCGGGTGGCCCTGGCTCGCCGGCTGGACCCGAAGCGCCTGTCTCACCGGTCTCCCCTCGGGCACCCGCCGGCCCGACCGGGCCGACCGGGCCGACCGGACCGTCAGCGCCCGGAGCGCCATGGCAAGCCGCGAACTCCTCGCCACCTAGGACGAATCGGGTTCCGCCAAACGCGCAGATCGCGTCACCGACATCGACCGAGTACCCGATGACCGACTCGCCGTCCTGCCCCCGGACGCCATCGCAGGCGTAGGTCGCGACGCCCTGAACGACGAACATCGCACCGCCTTGCGGACATGCGGGGTCACCGACGCCGAGCGACGAGGCTACAACCGAGGAGCCGTCCACTCCCGCCGGTCCGACCGGTCCCTCGGGTCCAGTAGGTCCGGGGATTCCCGGGTTGCCGTCCGGCCCCGGAGGTCCCATCGGACCTTGGGGTCCCGGCGCGCCCGCAGGCCCCGCGGGTCCCTGGTTTCCGAGCACAACCTCGATCTCGGGTGCGTGCCCCGTAAGCGGGTTCTCCTTGGAGTCGAAGGATGCACGCAGGCCATCAAACGGGAACAGCGCGAGCCCATGATTGGGCACAGTGCCGTCGAGCCAATCCTGGACGAGGTCGGTCACGTCGAGCGCGACGAAGCGGAGGCGCGACTGGCTGGTCACTGACAGGCTGCCCGCCGACCAATCGGCCACCGCAGGGGCCCCGGCCGCGCTGAGGGTGCTCTCCGCCCAGGGACTCGTGACGAGACGGACCTCGAGCAGTCCGGCGGACTGCACGGTGTTGACCCACAAGCGTAGCGTTGCGCGGGTCACCGCGGACTGCGGCGGAAGCGCTTCGAGGTCGAAGCGGACGAACGCCTTCTGTGGATCCGCTGAGGCGCGGACCGAAAGGAGTGGACTGTCACCATCCCTCCAGAAGGGAAGTCGGACCTGGATGTGCCCATCATCGGTGACGACCAGGCTGTTGGCGTGCGCCCCTGCCGATAGCAGTAACAGCGACGAGACGCAGAATGCTCGGACGGCGAGCGACATGAGACCTCCACAAAGGACACACGGTGGGCTGGGCGCCAGAATCGTTCGTGACGGCGCTGCAATGCTATAGCGATCGCTTCACGCATGCATCGCATGGGTCGATCCAGAGCTCGGCTTGCGAGGTGCCGAACCCGTCCGCCGCAGCGCCAGGGGGGGCTTTGTTGTCGACATAGTGATTTGTTCAGGAACAGGCCGAGCGATACCGGGTCAGGGCAAGCCCATGATAAAGAATGCCGAAAAGACAACTCAGGATCGGGATGCCGCGAACAACCATCCAGCCCGGCGCGGCGCTCATCGGAGCGCTCGAAGCGCTCTATCGCCTCGAGCCCGATGACGAGCTCTGGGCTCGTGGGGTGCTCCGCCAGCTCAAGGGTGTCTTGAACCTGCCCGCCGGTCTTGGCCTTGCCTCGCTCGGCCACGACGGTGACTTCACCCCGACACCTCCGTTCCTCACTGCGACGCTTGCCGATCGCTGGTTCGACGAGCTCTTCACCACCTTCATCTCGTCCTGCGCGGCACCTGATGGCGCCGACCTGTTCCGCCTAGTCTTCTATCCAGGTGAACCCGTCATCACCCATTGTCAGATCGAGGCTAGGGCCGCGAGGCGCGAACAGGAGATGATTGAGGCGCTGCGCGCCATGTTCCCTTATCGGGATGGGCTCGCATTGCTTGCATATCCGGCGCCGGGTTTCGCTGTTCTGCTGTGGGGTCTCGTCGACCGCGGCGAGGTCCTCCCCAATCGAGCGGAGCTGCGCGTGCTCTACCGACTTGTCGGCCACTTCGATGCGGCCATCCGGCTGCGCATGCGCCCCGAGCAAGCCATCGCCGCAGTCCTGTCGCCCGAAGGAGTGCACCTCGATATCACAGAGGAGGCCCTCAAGCGTGTCTCGCCTCGGGGGCGGCTCTCGGCCTGCATCACCGCCGTCGAGCGCACGCGGCTTGCCGACCGGCGTTGCACAGCCGACGCCCACGAGGACTGGCAGGCCCTCGTCGACGGTCGCTACAGCGTGGTTCCGCACGAGGACACCGATGGCAAACGCTACTACCTCCTGGTCCGGAACGCACCCTACGTGGAACCGCATGCACGCCTCTCCGCGCGCGAGGTCGAGCTCGCACGCCTGGCTGCGCGAGGCTTCACCAACAAGGCCTCCGCCTACGCTCTGGGGCTCTCCCCTGCGGCGACCTCGGCGGCGCTCGCGACAGCCGCTTGGAAGATCGGTCTCGGGTCGCGGCACGAGCTCGTTGAAGTGGCGCGTTCTCTCTTCGGGTTGACTGCGAGCGATAAGGCAGACACCGCGCGCCTCACACCTGCCGAGCGCGAGGTCTTCGAGCTCTTGCGGCGCGGGCTGTCGAACGCCGAGATAGCGCTGCTGCGTCAACGCTCGGTGCACACCATCGGGAACCAGGTCTCGGCCATCCTCGCGAAGACGAATTCGGCTACGCGCCGCGCTGTGGGAGCGCCGGCCCGCCAGCGCTCAACGGTCTGACCAGACGCGCAACGCGCCCGAGGCAGTATTCGAGGCCTCGCGCGCAGGCCCGCTCGTTGAGAGTCCCAAAGGCGACCGAGCAATAGCCTGTGTTGCCGCCGGTGGAGAGCATACGATTCTCTTGGAGGAAGGCGAGCCCTCGACGCACGACCTGCTCGCTCGCGAGCCGTTGAAGGCAGTCGCGGTCGATGAGAAATGGGTCAAGTCTGGACGTTGGGCGTCGCGTCGGTTCGTTCATCCCTACCTGGTGGGAGAGAGGTCGCGGGAAGGTGTTCACCGCCAATGGAGTTGGGGCGCCGTCGCGGAAGGCGTTGCTTGACAGCGGGCGGCCAAACCAGGACGGTCGCGCTCCGAAACGTGTGAGGGGGTCATCATGAACGTGTCCAAGAAGTCGCTCGGTGTCCTCGCGGTGGTCGCGGGGCTCGCCTCGTTTTCAACCGTCCCGATGAGCCGCGCGGAGAAGCCCGGCTTGTTGCCCACCTCGCCCATCCCGAAGGATTTCCCGATGAAGCCCGACGTCACCGTTCCCGAAGGCGCCCCGCCGACCACTCTCGTCATCGATGACATCACCGTTGGCAACGGCGCCGAAGCCGTCGCCGGCAAGACCGTGACCGTGCAGTACGTGGGTGTCGCGTGGTCGAACGGCAAGCAGTTCGATGCGTCGTGGGACCGCGGCCAGCCCTTCTCGTTTCCGCTCGGCGGTGGACGGGTCATCCAGGGTTGGGACAAGGGTGTCGCGGGCATGAAGATCGGCGGTCGCCGCAAGCTCACGATCCCGCCCGAGATGGGCTACGGGTCGCGCGGTGCAGGTGGCGCCATCAAGCCGAACGAGACGCTCATCTTCGTGGTCGACCTGCTCGAAGTGAAGTGAGACGGGTCGCCTCGAGCGATCGCTGACGACGCTCAGACGGGTCGCCGCCTGCTGACACACTCCGAGATCTCCGCCGGTCCTCGACGCTCGTGAAGAGCGCGATGAGGGTCCGGCCGCGGCCCCGTCATACCTTCAGGGGTCCGCGACCGGATGTGTTCTTGGAGAGAGAACAACGAGGACCACTGAACACAAAGGCAGGTCGGATGTCCACCGGATCCGATCCGATTTCGATCTAGACCTTGCGTAATCAACGGGTTCCAGGGTTTTGCACAATCTCCACAGGGCGATCCGACGCACCGCCCGAGGCCAATACGATCGGCTCGAGCGGATCGTAATGGTCGGTCGTGGTGGGCGAACCGTAATGAGCGGGGCCCGGTCGTTCTGGCTTGGCCGGGCGGCCGGTTCATCAAAGGTATTCGTCGGCGGCCATCTGATAGATGGCGAGGTCCTCGGGGCTGTAGCAGCAGAAGACGACCTGCTCGATGGAGGGGTGCTGCTCCTGGAAGTCGAGCACGCTCGACACGGCGATCTGAGCCGCGCGTTGTTTGGGGAACTTGTAGACCCCGGTCGAGATCGCCGGAAAGGCTACGGTCCGAGCCTCGTTCTCGAGGGCGAGTCGCAGCGCGTTTTCGTAGCAGCTCGCGAGCAGCTCGTCCTCGCCGCGACCGCCGCCCTGCCACACCGGGCCGACCGCGTGAATGACCCAGGGTGCCGCCAGCGCAAACCCCGGCGTCACTTTGGCCTGTCCCGGTTCACACCCACCGAGCTCACGACACGCGGCCGCCAGCTCCGGCCCGGCCGCGCGATGAATGGCGCCGTCGACCCCGCCGCCCGGCGTCAACGAAGCGTTGGCTGCGTTGACGATGGCGTCGACCGAGCACTTCGTGATGTCGCCTTCCTGAATGACGATGCGGCCATTCTTGTAGCGTTGCATGCCCGACCTCCGCGCGGATGGCGCGCCCGTGCCCCGACCCTGGGACCTTCAAGACCAGGGTCACTGTCTCAGTCCAGGAGGGTCGCGTCAAACGTCAAACCAGGCGTCCCGAAGTCGGGTCGCTGCGCCGAGAATCCCCCGCGCGAGCGGCGACGGGGGTATCAGCCACCCCGAAGCGCGGCGAGCTCGTTCATGAGCGCCTGCACCTTCGCCTCGGCAGCGTTCGCGCGCTGTGCCTCGGCTTCGGCGCGCTGTGCCTCGGCTTCGGCGCGCTGTGCCTCGGCTTCGGCGCTCTCGGGGCCGGTCGGGATGGGCCTCCCCTCGGCGTCGAAGGGACGCAGCCAGGTGCTGCGCTGGCCCCGGAAGGTACCGTTCCAACGGCCGAGCGTGACGTTTCCCTCGCGCCACGGGAGCCGCCCGTCTGCATCGGGGGGCATCGCTACATATTCGCCGTCGACCAGCCGAAAGCCTTCGAACCGGAAGTCGATCGGGTCATAGAGGAAGTAGTTCGGGACCTTCAGGAGCCCTTCGTAGATCCGCTTCTTAGGCCCGCGGTCGTTCCTCTCGGTGCCCTCGGAGAGCAGCTCGACGACGAGGTTCGGCGTGCGCAGGTCCTCTTCCCAGACGACCCACGACTTACGTTCGTGCCGCCCCTCGACGTCGAGGACGACGAACACGTCGGGCGCCTTGAAGTCGTTCTTCTTCGCCTGAAGCGCGCTGTAATAGATGGCCATGTTGCCGGCCACGTACCCATTCTCCACCTGGGCACGCTCAAGTGTGTCCTCGAGCGTGGCGCAGAGCAGGTCCATCTGCTTACGGTGCAGTCCGGATTCCATCGGCTCTCCGTCATCGTAAGGCAGGTCTTCTCCGCGGGGCGGTACCGGTACCCCAAGGGGCCAGGTATCATCGTGTAGTGGGCGCGCACTCGTCATGCCGCAAGACCTACCAGACTACGCCCGAGCGGTGAAGTGTCGGGTTCCCCGGACCTCACCCGTTCACGCGTCTGCTCGCGGCTGCATGGCCTCCCCGCCCTGGTCGTGTGTCTCCCGACGATCGGCATACGACCGATGACGACGGCCAGCACCAACCGCCGACCGGGGGCCGATCCTGCGCTAGACCTCCAAGACCTCGACGGGCGCGTAGCTTGGCTCGGTCCATACACGTGTGCTATCCGGCTTCGAATGCGGGGACTCGCGCCCCAAGAAAATCGATTCAACTCTGCACCTCATCGAACCCCCCAATCAGGAGACGGTCGTGCCCGAATCTCGAAAATGCACTCGATTGGCGATGGTAGTCGCAGCACTACTCCTGCTCGGCGCGATGTCGTCCGCGTGTGGCGGTGACGGCGGCGGCGATGGGGACACGACGTTGTCGACGCAGCGGCAGTCGGTGGTGGGGACGGTCGTCCTGCCTGCGGGTGTCACTGCGACAGCGGTCGTCAACGGCCTTGTGGATGTGCCGGTGACCGAGGGCGGCTTCACGCTCGAGATGTTTGCGGGTGAGCGTGGGGAAGGCAGGGGTCGGCAGCTTGCTGTTGCGGTCTCGGCCACGGGCGCGCCGCTCTTGATGGGGTGGTTCGGACCTGACGCGACGGAGCTCTCGCCGCGGACCACGGCCGAGGTGTTGGCCTGGTTTGCGACCGGGGCTTTCACGGCACCGCTGGAGTCGGCCGACGCACTCATCGGGCTCTTCGCCGTTGCTCCCGAGCTCGACGCGGTGGGCGCGGCCATCGAGGACGAGCTGGCGAACAACCCGGACGCCTTCGCGATGGCCAACCCGACCGTGACGGCCGCGCTGCGGACAGCGGCCATGGACCTTCTGGTCGGGACCGGGCGCATCCCGCGATCGTTGTTGGTCAACCCCGGCAACGAGAGCAGCGGCATCCGGGTGGATCAGGTCACAGGCGTCAATCAGATCACGCTCACGAACCGCTACCGCCGCCCGGCCTTCGCGCTCGTCGACCGGGTCTCGACCTTTGACGCGGACGGCAACGAGACCGCGTCGCCAGCCAAGATCACCCGCATCGACATCTCGCCTGTGACGGGGCTGGATGGTGGGATCGGGACCATCAACCAGATCATCACCGGGCTTGCGCAGACCGGTGGCACATTCGAAGGTGCGGACCTCGCCTACACCGAGAAATCGGGCGAGCCGATAGCACTTCCCAACCTCGCGGGCGCGAAGAAGACGCGCTATCAGGTTTCGATCGTGGGCCCCGGCGCGTTCCCCGGGGACTACGAGCGCTTGAGCGACGAGGCGAAGCTGAAGCAGACCGAGGTCGTTCAGAAGTTTGTCATCCAGCAGCTCATCCTGCCGTTGGTGATCCAGCTCCTCGTGCCCAGCGGCGACCTCGACAAGGTTTCGGGCATCAACGGATTCAAAGACCTGGTGCAGGACTTCATCGCAATCGTCGGTGTCCAGGCCCCGGCGATCTTCGACCTCGCGGGCAAGGGCGACTTCAAGGGGGCGGTGACGCTGGCCGGCCAGACGATCGTCGGCAGCGGGACCTTCCGCAACGCGATCTTCGCGGCCATCCTCGAGCGGCTCTACGACCTCCGCACCGCGGAAGGTGCTGCGGCCTACGGTCGGGCATCCGCTGTGGCGTCCGGGTTTGCCAACGTCACCGGCGCACTCGACACCTTTCTCACGGCCTTCGACCTGACGGCGGTGGCGGGCAGCTTCGCCGAATCCAACGAGGGCGACCTCTGGACGGTCGACGCCATCGACGCCCAGGTGCGGCTCAGCCCTCCCACGAGCAAGGTCAAACCCGGGGACAACGTGCGCCTCACCGCAACGACGCCCGACGTCGGCGACGATGTGCCCAAGGCCTATCGCTACACCCTCAACCCCGGCAACCTCGGGAACCTCCGCAATGACCGCGGGAGCGGCAAGTCCATCGACAGCTCCGAGAACTTCATCTTCTTCGACGCCGGCGATGGCGAGGGCACCGCAATGATCAAGGTCGAGGTCTTCCAGATCGACCTGTCCAAGCGTGTCCCACTTGGAGAGGCGACGGCGACGGTCACCATCGAAGAGGGCTGCGAATATGGCGAAGACGACATGCAGACCGTCACCGTACAGAAGTTCGTCGGTATCTCGGAGGGCGGCGGATTCGGCGGCGACGACTCGGCGGTCGCCTACTGGTATTTCGTCTGGGAGCTCGAGCCGGGCGTCGCACCCTACGAGATGACGTTTCGGGCGGGCCCCAACGGCGACCTCTTTGGCAACTCGACGCTCCACCAGGATGGCAAGACCATCACGGTGCGGCCGATACAGCCGTTGGGTCAGTACGGCTACCGCTACTCTACGGCCGAGAGTCTGCCGCAGCGAGAATCCGCCGTGTTCGCAGCAGCCGTCGCGCTGAGTGAGACCCAGGCGCTCTACATCCTCTCCGATCACTGGCAACCGCTGAACGAAAACCGCGACCAGCTCGAGTCCTTCTACGAGACGGTCGACGAGATCAACGCCAAGCAGGAAGGCACCCGCGCCGAGATCGTCCCGGCCTGCAATTGATCAGAAACGCCTTGGCTCGGATCCAAGCGCGATGCGGCGTCACTTCGTCGTTCATCGCGGGGCGCGGGGTTGCAGATCCCGAGAACGCCCAGTACACCTCCGCGCTCGCTCCTTGGTTCCTTGCCTCGCATCTTGGCTCCGGCTCAATGCGTCCCTGTCTAGTTCAAGCTGCGGCGGCTTTTGGCCTCGAGCTCGGCGTGTTGGTCGGCGCGGACCCGGCGCCACCCGACCACCATCAAGCCGAGCCCAGCCACCATCACGACCGCGAAAGTGATCCCCTGATGGGGCATGTCGACGCCCAACAAATTCCGCGCGAAAAACGCCGCCCGACCAGCCAGAAGGTTCAGGGCCAGGCCCGCGCCAAAGAGTGGAAAACGCAGATTGGCGCCGATCCTATAGGGCTTCATCCCGAGCAGAGGCGCGGCGTCGAGCCACAAGAGCCGGCTCGTATCCGCTTCGGGCAGGCGCTCGGCCAGGTGGGCGAGCAACGCCTGGGTCCCTGGGGCGGCGAGGTTGATGGGCAGCTTCGGGTACTTCTTGGCCGCACCTTTGGACACGAATGCCAGCTCGACCATGCTGTTGGCTCCATCGGCCAGCCGACGGTGGCCAAAGTGCGCAGTATCCCAAGCGGCAACGACATCCGCGGGCGCAGCCCGAGCTTCCACGAGAGCCCGTCGTCGTTCAGCTCGACCTCGACCTCGAGCGGCGGGCCGACCGCCACAGTGAACACCTCTACCATCGTCTGTCTCCCACCATTCTTGCCCGTGTATCGTCGGGTGCCCGATGCGCTCGGGGTCCGACACGCCGCGCAAGGGCCCCGGTGCTACCCCAAGGCAAAGCCCTTTTCGAATCTCCAGAGCGATTTGTGAGGCTCTGGCACAGAAGCGGCTTGCGCTGACCCATGCCAACAGTCCAGTCGTGGTGGGTCATCGAGAGTCGTCGAGGGTCGTTGTTGGCGTCGAGGGTCGTCGAGTGTCGCGGGGGCGCAGAGTCCATGCAGGTCCACGGCACCTATGACCTCCCTTCCCCCGCTACGTGCACGCCTCGTCTCCTCGTCCCCGCGCTGCCTTGCAGTTGGCCCTCATGCAGCAACACCTCAACCCGCCGCACTCGCCACTGAGCAAGCGCCCAAGGCCCTCCTCACGCCACTATAGGCGGCCCCTACTTCACGGCTCGCCAGATTCGTTTCACCCGGTCGCGCACCGACTCGAGGTGGCCCGGCACCTCGCCCTCCGTGCGATAGGTGCGTACCAGAGCGCGGCATGACGCAGGCAGGTGGGTCGCACCCGCGCCGTAATAGAGGTCGTTGAGCCAGAGCTCGCTCTTGAACTCGTACCCGTAGAAGGCGCCATAGACGTTGAAGAGGGCGATCAACGCGCGCACCGAGACGGCGCCGTCGCGAGCGAGCGACTCCAACGTCGCGAGGTCGGACTCCGAGACCGCTCCGCGGCAGAATCGGTCGACGAAGCCGGTGAGGAAGTCGTGCTCAGCAAAGGGATCTTCGGCCACCACCCCAGAGCCGCCCCCCGAGTCGGCCGGACGCAACGTTCCAGCCCCCTTGTCAGCAGAGCCAGAGGGCACCTCGACCGCGGACGCCGGCGAGCTGTCCTTGCTCGTCGTCTCGCGGGTCGCAGCGATGAGGACACCGGCTACGACGGCCACCGCGAGCGCCACACCACCGACCACCAACCCTAGCCGCGCACGCCCTCGAGCGCGATGCCCCACATCGGAGAGCGTGCTCCTGTGCGGCTCGTCCTCGCGAGTCACGCCTTTTGAGCCAGGACTCCGCACCAGGCGGCATCCGACAAGGCGGCGATCCCCCTCTGCAAGAGAGTGCGCCTCGACAATCTTCTGCAGGTCGTCGCTGAGCAGGACCCCACCGTTCTCGAACCCCTTCCAAAGACAGAGGGCCTCGGCCGGTGCGCGCTCGTCTGGCTTCCCGTTCACCAAACGCTTCAATCGGGTCCGTCTCAAGAACGGCTCGAGGTCGAGGAGCTCGTCTTCGGAGTCGGGCGACGCGAGATAGACTCGCCTCGGCTCGGGGTCACCCTCCCACTCCTGCTCGTGGGAGGGCGGGTCAGTCACGAACGAGTCGAACACCTTCATGCGTCCAAACTTGTGCCCACCGGACTCCCGGCGGTCGGTGATGACCAGGACCTTCGCATCGCGGAGCCAATCGAGCGAGCCGAGGACCTCCACAGCGAGGTCTATGAGCTCCTGCTCGTCTTCGTCCCATGAATGGGCGGTCTTCACGCCTGCGTGAATGTACTCATTACGATTCTCGACGAGCTCATCGTGCGGTGGCGCCTGCTGCCCAACACGCTTTGCGAGCTTGGCCACATTCCCATCGACCGGCCAGGTCCCGAGCTCACGGATGAAGGGCCTCTTGATCGACTTGCCCGCCTCTTTCACGAGGTAGAGCCAGGCGCCCAGCGACGGCTTCGCGAACCCCGGGTTCGACAGCGCCTTCGGAAGTGGGCTGCCCTCGGCGAGCAGATTCGCGATCTGGACCGCTGATACGAACCTCAGGGCCACCTCGACCGCGGCCACCGCCGTGACGCCGTCGGCCTCCTTACGCTCGAGGAAGCTATGCCATGCGCTGGCGATCGGGTGGGGGAGGTCTCTGCGCAACCAGGCGGGGCCGAGCTCGGGCATGAAGATTCCTTACCGCATGAGTGGCCCATCGTGAAGCGAGCCGCGACCGTGCGCATCGATGCCATTGCGGATTCGATGATGTCGATGGTCGACCTGGAAATCACCCAAGAGACCGCCTCGTCAAGGATCCAATCTCCGACACGACCATCGCCTATCGCGTGAAAGGGAGCCGCACGACTGTCCTCTCGTCACGGGAAACGTCTGCTCGGGCGACCGCCCCGCTCATACGATTGGGGCGGGAAGGCTCGCCCGAGCGATCCCATCGGCCTCCATGCGTTTCATCCCTTTGTGGTGCCGAGACGCATGGAGACGTCATTGGTCCGTCGGTTTGGCAGATGGTAGTCATCGGCCCACGAAGTGAGGTCCGCGCTTGAGAGCAAACGCCATGGAGGTGTGTCATGTTCGACCGTCTGAAGTACGGCCACACCTTGCCCATCGAGAACGAGCGCGGCGAGGTGGTGCCAGGGCATGTCGCCACTATCGAACGGGTCATGCTGGGTGGTGTCGAGCAGAGCATCGTCATCCGAGGTCGCGATACGAGCAATCCGATTCTGCTCTATCTGCATGGTGGTCAGGGCATGTCGGAGCTCGGCATGCTGAGGACCTACAACCTGCCGGTCCTCGAACGACACTTCACGGTCGTGGTCCGGGAGCAACGCGGCGCGGCCCAGTCTTTTGCCGCGCGTATTCCGGCCTCGGGCATGACCGTCGAGCAGCTCGTCGCCGACACGTGTGAGCTCGTCGAGCTCTTGTGCCAGCGCTTCTCGCAGCCCCAGGGTCGAACTCGTCGGGCACTCCTGGGGGAGCGCTCTCGGGGTGCTCGTGGTGAGCAGGCACCCCGAACGATTTCACGCCTTCGTCGGGGTCGGCCAGGTGGTGAACATGCTCGAAGGTGAACGCATCTCGTATGCGTGGACCCTGGACCAGGCTCGCAAGAACGGTGATGCCAGGTCCATCAACAAGCTCGAGAGCATCGGGGTGCCGCCCTATCCCGAACCGGTCCGCCCCAAGGTGGTGACGCAGCGGGCCATCCTCGCGAAGTATCGCGGCGAGGTGCATGGCAATACGCGTGGCGGTGTGATGATCGTGCTCCGCAGCCTGCTATCGACGCGTGAGTACGTCGCCATGTGTTTCCACACCACGAAGGATGGAAACCAGGGCGACGTACTCCAATCGTCCCCCACGCCGCCAGGGCGGCGGAGGGGGAGGCGAGCGAAGCGAGCGAGGGGGTTTCCACATAATGGCTGGCTCGATCGGTTCAACTTCTTCCGCGGGATCTTCGCTTCGATGGACCTCCTCTGGCCGCAGATCATGTCCATCGATCTCGTGAAGCAGGTGCCGAAGTTCGAAGTGCCCGTCTATTTCCTGTTGGGACGCCATGACATGGAGGCTCCTTCGGTGCTCGCGGAGCAGTACTTCCACGCGCTGGTCGCACCCCGAAAACGCCTCTTGTGGTTTGAACGCTCGGCGCACTTCATCAATGTCGAGGAGGCCGACGCCTTCAACCGTTTCTTTACCGACGAGCTCGTCGCCGACTCGTCTCGGCGGGAGTGACCGGGGCCCCGGAGCGACGTAATCACGGGGCGGGTGGACTCGCGGCGGTCCGCCGCAAAGACATTCTTAGGATGGCTTTGCGGAGCTCGTCCGCGAGGAAGAGGGTTGGCACCAGCGTCAGGAGCAGGAGCCACTGGTCGGCCGGGAAGGGGGCGAGCCCGATGAGGTCGGCCACGGGCGGGACATAGATGAAGAGCAGGAGCATCAGCACCGCGGCGAGCATTCCGGAGAGCAGGAGCGGGTTGTGGCCGGCGCGCAGCGAGCTCTGCACCTCGGTGCGGTGGGCGATGAGGTTGCCTAGCTGGGTCATCACGACGGCCCCGAGCGCCATGGCGGTCGCCTCGGCGTAGATGGGCCCCTCGGCCGGCAGGTCGAGCCACTGGCCCCAGTGCCCATTGAGCCAGTAGTGCGCATAGAAGGCCGCCATCACCGCCAGCGCCTGGATAGGGCCGAGGAAGCCGTAGGCGCGGGCCAGCAGGTGCCCGCTGATGATGTGGTCGTTCACCTTACGAGGAGGGCGGTGCATGGCGTCGCGCTCGGGCGGTTCGCCAGCGAGCGCCAGCGCGGGAAAGAGGTCGGTGCCGAGGTCGATGGCCAGGATGTGCATGACCCCGAGCGCCAGCGGGATGGCGCTGCCGGTCAGCGCGAAGAGGATGAAGGGGATCGCCTCTGGCACATTCGAGGTGAAGATATAGGACGTGAATCTCTTGATGTTCGAGTAAACGGCGCGCCCTTCTTCGACGGCTGCGACGATGGAGGCGAAGTTGTCGTCGAGCAGCACCATGTCCGCCGACTCACGTGCGACGTCGGTGCCGGAGCGCCCCATGGCGACGCCGATGTCGGCCTTTCGGAGCGCGGGGGCGTCATTGACGCCGTCGCCGGTCACCGCGACGACGTAGCCGGCGGCCTGGAAGGCGGCGACGATCTGGAGCTTCTGGATGGGGGCGATGCGCGCGAAGACGACGTCACCGGTGATGACGTCGGCGAGTCCGGCCTCGCCGAGCGCCTCGAGCTCGGAGCCGGTCACGACGCGGACGGTTCCGGCGACGAGCCCGAGCATCCGGGCGATGTGCTCGGCCGCGCGGGGATGATCGCCCGTCATCATGACGACGCGGATCCCAGCCGCATGACAACGCTCGATGGCGTCGGGGACCTCTGGCCGTGGCGGGTCGTGGAGGCCGACGAGGCCTGAGAAGATGAGGTCGCGCTCGATGGACTCGCGGTCGTCGAGCGAGGCAGGTCGCGTGTCCATGGGGCGGTACGCGGCGCCGAGCACACGTAGCCCGGTGGAAGCCATGGCGTCGACCGAGTCACGCCAGGCTTGGCGGCGAGCCTCGTCGAGCGGGCGCAGCCCATCGGCGTGGAGCTCATGAGAGGCGCGTATGATCAGCTCGCTCGGGGCACCCTTGCAGTAGAGGCGGAGCTCGCCGCCGAGCTCGTGCAGCGTGGACATGCGGCGCGCGTCCGAGTCGAAGGGGATCGCGGCGACGCGGCGGGGCGGTTCCAGTGCACCCCAGGCCTGGCCATGACCGAGGCCGAGCTTACGCGCGGAGAGCAACAGCGCGCCCTCGGTCGGGTCGCCGAGCGTCGTCGGCTCTTCGGCCCCGGTCGGGCCGTTGCCGTTCTCACTTCTCTCGACGATGTGGGCATCGTTGCAGAGGGTCAACGCGTCGAAGAGCACCCCCACCGGGGTGTTCAGGTTGTGGTCCATCTCGCCGCCGAGGACGAGGCGTCCCGAGGTGGTGACCGCCTCGACGAGCTGCATCTGGTTGAGCGTCAGCGTGCCGGTCTTGTCGGTGCAGATGACCGAGGTCGCACCCAGCGTCTCCACCGCCGAGAGCCGTCGGATGAGCGCCTTACGTCGGGCCATACGTTGGGTCGAGAGTGCCAGCGCGAGTGTCACCGTCGGCAAGAGCCCCTCGGGTACGAAGGCGACGATCATGCCCACGCAGAACACCATCGCCTCGCCGACTGACATCTCTGCAAGCCAGATGGCGAGGAGGAAGAACAGCGCGCCGACGCCGAGCGCTATGGCGGCGATGCGGCGGGTGGCGGTGACGAGCTCCTTCTGGAGGGGCGAGAGGGTCTCGCCGACCTGTTGGGTCGCGGTCGCGATGGCCCCAAGTCGGGTCTCGCCGCCGGTGGCGACGATGAGGGCCTTCCCGCTCCCACGCAGGACGGCGGTCCCGGCCGAGACCGAGGCGGAGTCATCGGGTGCGGGGAGGGCGTCTTTAGGGACGGCCTCGGACTCGCCGGTCAGCGCGGCCTCCGTGACCTGGAGCCCGGCGCTTGCGAGGATGAGTGCGTCGGCCGAGATCCGGTCGCCCTCGGCGAGGACGAGGATGTCGCCGGGGACGAGCTCGAAGGCCTGCACCTCGAGCTCGGCGCCGTCGCGCAGGACACGAGCGCGCTGCGGTATGAGGTCGATGAGTGCATCGGTGGCGCGCTGAGCGCGGTGTTCCTGCCAGAAGGCGAAGGCCCCGTTGACGAGGTTGACGAGCCAGATGGCGCCACCGAGCTCGGGCATGCCCGCGACGAAAGCGAGCGCGCCGCCGACCCACACGAGGAGCGCCATGAAGTGGGTGAACTGCGAAACGAGGCTCGGCCCGAGGCGTTTTCGGGCACGTGGGGGACGGTTCTCGCCCAGCGTCGCCAGCCGCTCGGCGACCTCGGACGAGGTCAGTCCACCGCGGCGACTCTGCGTTGCGGCAAGCGCGTCGTCGGGGGACATCGCGCGCAGCTCCGGCCGGGCTTCCTTCCACATCGTGGGGACCTCGACGCTTACGCCAGGGTTCTCGTGCGAACCAGGTCGGCGCGGGTCGTCGACGACATCGCACGGGCTACTCACGTCTCGATGCGTTTCGGCACCCCAAAGGATGAAACGCATCGAGACCGATCGGATCGCTCGGGCGAGCCTTCCCGCCCCTACCGCGGGAGCGGGGCGGTCGCCCGAGCAGACGTTTATACTGACGAGACGATCCTCCTCTCAGAGAGGGGCGTCAAGCGTGTTGGTGGTGCGACATCGAAGAGCCGCTGCGACGGCCCGAAGGAAGGCCTGGACGGACGGCTGCGCTCACATGCGGGTGAGCAGCCGGAAGAAGTCCTGGCCCTTGTCGTCGACGAGGATGAAGGCAGGGAAGTCGGCGACCTCGATCTTCCAGATAGCCTCCATGCCCAAATCCTTGAAATCCAAGACATCGACCTTCTTGATGCTCTCGGCGGCGAGGATGGCGGCCGGGCCGCCGATGCTGCCGAGGTAGAAGCCGCCCCACTTCTTACAGGCGTCGGTCACGGCCTGGGAGCGGTTGCCCTTGGCCAGCATCACCATCGAGCCGCCGAGCGACTGGAAGAGGTCGACGTAGGGGTCCATCCGTTCGGCGGTCGTGGGTCCGAACGACCCGGACGCCATGCCGGTCGGGGTCTTGGCGGGGCCGGCGTAGTAGACGGGGTGGTCCTTGAACCACTGGGGCAGGGGTTCGCCGCGGTCGACCATCTGCTTCAGGCGCGCGTGGGCCATGTCGCGGGCGACGATCATGGTGCCGTTCAAGAGCACACGGGTCTTGACGGGGTGCTTCGAGAGCTCGGCGCGGATATCCGCCATCGGCTGGTTCAGGTCGATGCGGACCGAGTTGTCGACGGCCTCGTTGGTCTCGAGGAGGAAGCGCTCGGGGTGCTGCTCCATCTCTTCGAGCCACACACCGGTGGCGTCGATCTTCGCCTTGATGTTGCGGTCGGCCGAGCACGACACACCCATGCCGACGGGGCACGAGGCGCCATGCCGCGGGAGGCGGATCACCCGCACATCGTGGGCGAAGTATTTACCGCCGAACTGTGCGCCGAGGCCTGTGCCCCACGCCTGTTTGAGGAGACGCTGCTCGAGGTCCGTGTCCCGAAAAGCGCGGCCCCCCATCGAGCCGGTCGTCGGCAGGTCGTCGAGCTCTTTGGCACTCGCGAGTTTGACAGTCTTCAGCGTCGACTCGGCCGAGGTGCCACCGATGACAAACGCCACATGATAGGGCGGGCAGGCGGCCGTCCCCAGCGTCTTCATCTTCTCGACGAGGAAGGCCTCCAGGCTCTCGGGATTGAGCAGCGCCTTGGTCTGCTGGAACAGGTAGGTCTTGTTTGCGGAGCCGCCGCCCTTGGCGAGGAAGAGCAGCTCGTACGAGGAGCCCGATGTCGTGTAGAGGTCGATCTGCGCGGGCAGGTTGTTGCCCGAGTTCTTCTCGTCATACATGGTCAGCGGCACTACCTGCGAGTAGCGCAGGTTGTCGCGCTGGTAGGTCTCCCAGATCCCACGCGACAGGTGCTTCTCGTCGTAGCCGTCGGTGAGGACGAACTGACCCTTCTTGCCGACGACGATGGCGGTGCCCGTGTCCTGGCAGATCGGTAGTTGGCCGTTCGCGGCGATGACCGAGTTCTTGATGAGGGTGCGCGCGACGAAGCGGTCGTTGTCGCTCGCCTCGGGGTCATGCAGGATCTTTGCGACCGATTCCTGATGTGCGGCGCGCAGATAGAAAGACGTGTCGTGAAGGGCCTCTCGCGCGAGGTTGGACAACACCTCGGGCTCGATGCGCAAGAAGGTCACTCCTCCGAGCTCTTCCGTGCGCACACCGTCCGACCCGAGGAAGCGAAAACGTGTGGCGTTGCCTTCGTGCTGAAACGGCTTCTCGTAGCTGAACTCGGCCATATACGACGCTCCGCGATGGGTGGGCGTCGAACGGTGTTCGGCCCACGGTTGCGCGGTGTTGTTCTACTTCCGCGCCTCGCCTGTCAAGGTGCGGTAAGGCGCGGTAGGGCGCGGTGAAAGTGGTCAGGCCTTGATGCTGCGGTCGTGGGCGAGGCGGATGGCGACCTCACGGGTGACCTTGGCGGCGTAGACGGACGAGGCGCCGGTCGGGTCGAGGCCGGGCGAGAGCTCGACGACGTCGGCCGCGACGAGCCGACCTTCGGGGATGGCGGCGAGCAGGGCGGCGAAGTCCGGCCAGAAGATCCCACCCGGCTCGGGTGTGCCGGTGCCTGGGAGGACGCCGGGGTCGAAGACGTCGAGGTCGACGGTCAGGTAGATGGGGCGGTCACCGCGGGCGGCGATGGCGGCTGCGAGCAGGTCGGCGTGCGCGGGCCAGATGAGGCGCTTGTGCTCGCGCATCTCGATGAACTCGTCGCGGGTGCCCGACCGGATCCCGACCTGGATCAGTCGGTCGGGGCCGACGGTCTCCATGCAGCGACGCATCGTGCACGCGTGGTTGTGGTGCTGGCCGAGATAGCTCTCGCGCATGTCGGCGTGGGCGTCGAGCTGGATGAGGAGGAGGTCGGGGTGGCGCTTGGCGACCGCCTCGACCGCACCCGTCGACACGGAGTGCTCGCCGCCGAGCATGAGCGGCACGAGGTTGTTGTCGAGCAGCGTCGTCACACACTCACGCACACGCTCGACCATCGGGGTCGGCGGGCCCATCGGAACTTCGAGGTTGCCGAGATCGCAGTAGCCGATGTCGGCGAGGTCGCGGTCCTGGTCGGGCGAGTAGGACTCGAGCACGATCGAGGCCGAGCGGATATGGTCGGGACCGAAGCGGGTGCCCGGTCGAAACGAGGTCGTGCCATCGAAGGGGACACCGAATATTGCGATATCGTTCGGGAAAGCGTCGCGCCGCGACTCGAGGTACTTCGGGCCGTGGTCATCGAGGGAGAGGTCGAGCTCGAGCGGAGTGGGCATGGAGGACTCGTTCGCGAGGGGGGGCGTGGGCGCAGAAGGCGGCCTTGCCCAGGGTAGGCACCGCGAAGCACAGCGGGATGCCGTTGCACGCGTTCGGGGCTCTACGCGATGGCGGCGGGGCGGTCAATCGGGTACAAGGCGCCCCTTTTCGTTGAGAGGGTGCGATGAGCGGCAGGGCATTCGGGATCGGCATCGACTTCGGGACGACCAACTCGGCGATCGCATGGGCGGGCGAGTCGGCTCAGGCCGAGGTGGCGAAGTTCTTCCTGGTGGGGGAGCCGATCTCGACGTTTCGTTCGATCCTGTACTTCGAAGCCGAGTGCGCGTGGGAGCGGGGGCGGCCCGTCGCGGCGGTCGGACCAGAGGCCATCGAGGGCTATATCGACAACGACGGCGAGGGGCGGCTCATGCAGTCGTTGAAGTCGTTCCTCGCGAGCCGGCTCGTGTCGGCGACGAGCGTCTTTGGCTACGACTATCCGTTCGAGAGCCTCATCTCGCGGATCCTGGAAGGGCTATGGGATGGGGCGGAGCCGCAGCTCCGGGCGGCCGGTTGGGGCGGGCCTGGGGTTGTCGGCAAGCCGCCGAAGATTGTAGCGGGGCGGCCTGTGCGTTTCGTAGGCTCGCAGGATGACGCGGGCGACGCCTATGCCGAGGGGCGACTGCGTAAGGCGTTTGCGAATGCGGGGTTTGCCGACGTCGAGTTCGTGCTCGAGCCGGTCGCGGCAGCCCTTCATTATGAGAGTGGGCTGGTGGCGGACGAGACGGTGCTCGTCGCGGACTTCGGCGGTGGCACGAGTGACTTCTCGTTGTTGCGCGTCGGGCCGAGCTATTCTGGCAATCCGGCGGACCGGGGTCGTGTGCTCGGGACACGCGGCGTGGGGCTGGCGGGTGATGCCCTCGACGCGAAGATCGTCCAGCAGGTGGTGGCACCGGCCCTTGGACAGGGCAGCGAGTATCGCACCATGATGGGCAAGGTGATGGAGATCCCACGGGCCATCTTCGAGAAGCTCAAGCGCTGGAATGAACTGTCGATTCTGAAGACGCGGCAGAACATGGACATGCTGCACGGGTACCTGCGGACGGCGGTCGAGCCCGACAAGATCGCGGCGCTGATCCACCTCGTCGAGCACAACCTCGGGTATCGATTGTATCGGGCCATCGAGGCGACGAAGGTCGCGTTGTCGACCCAGGAGTCGGCGATGCTCGAGTTCGAAGACGAGGGAAATGAGATTGCCGCGAAAGTGACACGTGCCGACTTCGAGAGCTGGATTGCGCCGGAGCTGGAGGCGATTGGTGGGTGTGTGGATGAGCTCATGGCCGAGACCGGGATGTCTGTCGGTGACGTCGACACCGTGTTCTTGACGGGTGGCACGGGGCAAGTGCCGGCCGTGCGAAGGCTCTTCGAAGAACGCTTCGGGGCGGACAAGGTGCGGACGGGGCAGTTCCTGACGTCGATCGCGAGCGGGCTTGCGCTGCATGCGAGAGCCATCGGCGCGGGGTGACGTTGGCCGGGGGATGCGAGGTCGGGTGACGCTTCAGCGCTGGGATGGCGCGAGGGGGCCGGCAGGGGTGCGCGGCGTGAGTGGGATGGTGCGGGTCGTGTCCAGGGTGAGGGTGCGCGGTTGCCATTCGCGGTCGTTGAACGAGTAGCGGGCCGCGATGTGGAGAGTGACCGATTCTGTGGCGCCAAGCGACGCGAGTTGAGTTGGGGTGAGGCGGAAGCGGGCGGTCTTGGTGCGGCGGTTCGAGGTGCTCGGCTGGGTCAGGCCGAGGTCGGGGAGGGTCAGGGTGTGGTCGGTGACGACGAGGCGGCGCAGGTGTTTGCCTTCGCGCGCGGCGATCTCGTAGTCGATGACAAGGGTATCGTCGTCGAGAGTGGCGCGTGTGTTCTGGAGAACCAGGCCGTCGGGAAAGGCGCTGTGCTCGGCGATGTCGATGACGCCGTTGAGGTCGAGGTCGGAGAAGCCGAGATAGGCCCAAGCGAGCTGGTCGTGGGGGAGCGGTTCGCAGGGGACGACCTCTTCGAGTGGGCGCTGGTCGAGGTGGTTGTAGGTGACGAGGCTGTTGGGCAGGCGGCGGTTGACGAGCGAGTAGGCGGGCATGTCGAAGTCGGCGCCGAGCATGCGGGCTATACGGGCGGTCGCGCGGTGTTGTGAGTCGAAGCCGAAGAGGAGGCCGTGGGATTGTTGTTCCCAGGCTTGGAAGGCCTCTTCCAAGAAGCCGACGATGAGGACGAGGTCGCTGTCGGCGAGCGGGTCGCAGCCCAGCTCGGCGAGGTGGCGTGTGAGCGTTTGTCGGAAGTCGTGAGCCGAGACGGTGGCAGGATCGAGCTCACGGAGGCGGGCGAGGTCGATGGCGGTGACGGTCCAGTCGAAGGTTGCGGTGTCGCGGCCGAGGCGTCGGGTCGCGAGGTCGGAGAACCAGGTCTGGATGTCGTCGAGGTGGAGGCGGTCATAGAGCTCGTCGGTGCGGTCGCTGCAGAAGTCTGGGAAGTCATTGACGTGATGGGGGAATTCGAGGCCGTATTCCTGGATGAAGAAGGCGCGGATCCGCTGGTGGCCGAGTGGCAGACGGGTGGCGGCGGGGTTCGACGGGGTGGAGTCGAGGCAGAGGCCGTCGATGCAGCGGGCGTCGGTGCAGTCCGCGTCGGTGCAGCAGTTGGCTTGCGGGTAGAAGACGTCGTTGCAGCAGCGGGCGAAGTCGTAGCGGGCGAAGTGGTTCAAGAGCGGGCCGGCCCCATCCCAGGTGGTGGGGAAATGATGGCCGCCGCAGGTGAGCTCGGAGTCGGCGGGGACGCCTTCGGGGAAGGTGACGGGGAATACGACGGGGATGCCTGGAGCGAACGGGACGCCGTCGAAGGTGAATGTGCCAATCGGCAGGTCGGTCTCGAAGAACTGCGTGGCGAGTTTCGGAGTCACATCGAGTGAGAGTGACAGGGGGGAGTTGGCGGGGATTGTGAGAGACGAGAGTTGCATCCAGTCGGCGGGCGCGATGAGGTGCGCGCCGCTGGGTTCGAAGGTGAAGGGCAGGGTGGAGGGGGTGTTGGATTTGGAGGTGATCTCGATCGTGATGCGGTGGGTCTCGCCGACGGTCGCGGGGTGGTCGAGGTCGGGGCCGGTGACGACGCGGACGGTGTGGCGCGGGAGCTCGAGGGTGGGGTAGCCGGGGGTGCGGAGGTCTGACGCGAGGCAGGCGCCATAGCGGATGGTGCCCTCGCAGGTGAGGGGCTTGCTGACACGCAGGCAGAGGCCGGGGCAGATGCCGTAGGCGGCGAGCGGGACGTTGCAGGCGTGGTCGTCCGGGCACACGCAGGGGCCGACGCAGCCGATGGGCTCGGCGGGTTGCGTGAGGGTGGCCGGGTCACAGGCTGGGGTGGACGGGGTGTCGGGAGTGTCGAGGGAGAGTGTGTCGGAAGAGTCGGGAGTGCCGAGAGTGTCGGGGGTGTCGAGGGAGTCTGTGTCGGGCGAGTCGGGTGAGAGTGTGTCGGTGGTGTGGATGTCGACTGAGTGGGTGTCCTGGTCGCCGCACCCGAAGACGGTGATTGCGATGATGGCGCCGAGGTGGACGATGGAGTGAGGCGGCATGGTGACTCTCCGACGGAGGGCGCCGGACACGATAGGGGTCCACCGGTCCGGTCATGGGTCACTCGTTGCCTTCGACGGGATCTGGCGATCGCCTATCCGCGCATATTCGGCGGGCGCGCAAGGAGGCGACTCAGCGCGGGCTTCAACTCGGGTCGGTGACGCGCCCCATGAAGAGGATGTGGTTGGTGCGCAGGTCGCGGATGAAGAAGAGGAAGGGGCGGTCGGCGGTGAACGAGACGGGTCGTGCGGCGCTCTTGCGGTTCATGACGACAGCCGTCGCGGCGGCCGCTTCGGTGCCGTCTTCGTTGACCTCGACGAAGACCTTGTGGAAGGCGTTCTTGATGTAGAGGTCGGCGTCGGACATGGCCGAGAAGTCGGCGTCGGGGCCAAAGGGCAGCGTCATGCCGAGGGCCGCGAGGGTGGGGCGCAAGGGTAGGGTGTCGGTGGCGATCCGGAAGCGTGGGATCGCGACGGTGAGGCTCGAAGTGGGGTTGAGCGCGGCGAATGCAGCGTCGAGTGAGGCGGGCGTGAGTGCGGCTTCGAGGGCGGCGAGCGAGGTGCCAGCGTTGGGGAGCACCACGGTCATGGCGAGGTCCTTGCCGCTGTAGGGGAGCTCGACCAGCGAGGCGTTGTCGGTCTCGCCGTAGGAGAGCGTGTCAGTCTTCATGCGCATGAACTTGGCGGGTTTGGGGCCGCCAGGAGTGGCGAAGTCGGCGGTCGAAGTCTGGGCAGCGTCGAAGCGGGTGAGCCAATCGCCCTTGAAGTAGATGGCGTTGACGAGGACGAGGCGCGCATCGGCGTCGATGGAGCCCGACGGGAGGAGGTCTTTGATCTTGTCCTCGGTGCGGGTGGCGACCCAGTTGTTGATGTGGAGTCGGGCCGCGTCGGGGGCGGTGGCGAAGTCGACGGGCTCGAGTGGGGCGCCGTATTGTTTGGTGATCGTGTCGAGGAACGGCGCGAGGAAGGTCGTGGTTTTTTCGCCGAAGAGACGGTTGGCGATGCGGAGCGCGTAGGGTTTGTCGGGGGCGTTCCAGAGAGCGAGGAGCGTGTTCATCGCGGAGTGTGGGGCGGTGGTGAGTGCGAGGGTCTTCTGGATCTGGTCGGCCGTCGGGCCCGAGGCGCCAGCGAGCGTCATCGAGAGGGCGAGCGAGATGCTGGCGGGGGAGACGGCGAGGTTGCCGGTGTTGGCCGCGGAGAGCTGCTTCCAGAGGGCGAGGCCAAAGGCGTTGTTGGCCGCGGCGAGAGGCTTCAGCGCGACGGCGTCGACGGCGAGGGCGGCGGGCGCGGTCGCGGGCGGAACGACGTTGTTCGAGGGGCTGGTGGGGGTCTCCTTGGGGGCGGCGCAGGCAAGGAGCAACACGAGCGGGAACGATAGGAAGGCGAGTTTCATGAGTGATTCCGTTGATTGTGGGCCGATGGCGGGTCGTCGGTGGGCCGCGGCGGTTGGGTCTCGGGGGCGCCGGCCTGGCCGGTTGGGTCGAGCGCGACGGCTGGTTGAGACGCGCGAAGGTATCACGCCGGTTTGTAAGAAAGTTGTTATCGTGGGGCCGCTGTCAGATGGGTGCAGGAGGAGGGATGGGGTTCTTCATTCGAAGGGTGGTGCCGGGTGAGGCGGGCGCGGCGGCTGATCTGGCGGCTGTGTATCGGCTCGTGTGTGAGCTGGCTGAGTACGAGAAGCTGCCGATGAAGGTCGACGAGGCGGGGTTTGTCGCGGGGTTCGAAGGTGCGATACATGTGGGGTGTGCGCTGGCCGTCGAGGTGTCTGGTGGGGTCGAGACGCCGGTTGGCTACATGGTGTGGTACCCGACGTTCTCGACGTTCCGGGGGCAGAGCCGGGTCTTTCTGGAAGACCTGTATGTGCGGCCAGAGAGCCGTGGGCGCGGCTATGGCAAGGCAATGCTGGGCGCGCTGGCGGGCGAGACGAGGCGGCTCGGATGTGGCGTCATGCACTGGCAGGTGCTCGGGTGGAACGAGCCGGCGATAGGGTTCTATCGGTCGCTGGGGGCGGAGGTCGATGCGACGTGGCTCGATTGTCGGTGTGAGGGCGAGAGTCTCGAGCGGCTGGCGTCGGGCGAGGGGGCGCGGCTATTGGCGGGCGGCGAAGCCGGAGAAAGCGCGTAGTCGGTCGGCGTCCGGGGTGGGTTGGCCCTTGGCGTCGCGCAGCGTGATACGGGTCGTGGTCGGGTTGGGGGTCGGTGAGCGGGTCAGGGTCCAGACGGAGAACAGGACGGGCTCGCGGGTGCGGGGGATCACGTCGAGGCGTTGTTCGAGGTGGAGGCCGAGTGCGGTCGCGGCCGAGAGCACGCGGTGCTCGGCATCGTGGTCGCCGCACAGGACGAAGACGCCGTCGTCCGAGATGAGGTGTGAGGCCGCGGTGAGGTAGGCCTCGACGCCGCCGCGGTACTCGATGCGGGCGTAGGCGCGTTGGGGGTCTTCTGCGTCCAGCGCGGTGGACGGCGGGAAGTAGGGTGGGGTGCCGGTGACGAGGTCGTAGGGGCCCGCGGCGGCGAGAGCGGCGATGATGGACGCGTCGCGCAGGTCGCCGTGGTGGACGGCGATGCGTGAGGTGAGGTCGTTGCGGGCGACGTTGCGTGTCACCAGGGCGAACGAGACGTCCTGGGCTTCGACCCCGGTGAGTTGGGAGTCGGGCAGTGACCAGGCCAGGTGGAGGAGGACCGAGCCGAGGCCGCATCCGAGGTCGCAGATGCGGCGGGCGTCTGGTGCGCGTGTGGCGGCGACGAAGGCGGTGACCATGTCGTCGGACGAGAAGCGGTGGCCGCCGACGCGTTGGTAGACCCGGAGGTCGCGGGTCAAGAGGTCGTCGGTCAGGGGGCCGAGCTCGGGGTCGACCAGGGCGGGAGTCTTCATGAGGGCGCACGCGAGGGATAGAGGCCGGAGGCGAGGCTGCCACAGACCCGCATGAATGGCTGCGCTAAAATGAAATATGAAATGTCCCGACCCCTGTTGGGAGCGCGGGGCGGGACCGCATGGATGGCTGCGCTAAAATGAAATATGAAATGTCCCGACCCCTGTTGGGAGACCCCTGTGGCGGTCAGGGGCGGCGGCGCATGAGGCGGATGAGGTGGAGAAGGCCGAGGGTGAGGAGCCAGAGGAGCTGGGGGGCGCCTGAGGTGTTGCAGCCACCGCCCTCGGCGATGAAGTCGGCGCGGGTGAGGTTCTCGGTCACGTCGTCGTCGCCGAAGTTCGGGTCACGCTCGCCTGAGTCGATGCGCCCGTTCTTGTCGGTGTCCTCGTCGCCGTCCGAGACCGAGCCGTCGTCGGTGTCCCAGTCGAGTGGGTCGGTGGTCGTCAGCGGGTCGCGGTCGGCGATGAAGACCTCCGGGTTGGTGCCCGTGCCCTCGGGGCTGATGAGCCCGAGCTCGGTCCCGTCCTGCAGTCCGTCGCCGTCGGTGTCGCGGTTGTTGGGGTCGGTCTCGCCGGAGCCGTCGGTGTTGGTGAGCCCGATGGTCCCGTCCCAGCGGCCGTTGCCGTCGGTGTCTTCGGTCCCATCGATGAGCCCGTCGTCGTCGGTGTCGTCGTCGAGCGGGTCGGTCCTCGTCGTCGGGTCCTCGTCCTTCTGCCAGACGGCCGTGTCGGTCCCGACATAGGGGATTCCTTCTTCGCTGACGCCCGGCGGCACCGGCTCGGTGACACCGACCTCGAGCCCGTCGCAGAGCCCGTCGTCATCGGTGTCGCAGTCGAGCGGATTCGTCACTACCCCATCGAGCGGCCCGGTCCCGCCGACCTCGTCGCCGTCCGAGATCCCGTCGTCGTCCGTGTCCGCGTCGAGCGGGTCGGTGTCGGTGCCCGGGTCGTAGCTGAACGGGTCACCACCTGCCACCTCTTCGCCGTCCGTGAGTCCATCCCCGTCGGTGTCCGGGTCGTCCGGGTCGGTCCCGATGAGGTCCTCGATGTCGTCCGGGATTCCGTCCCCGTCCCGGTCGTCGAGTCGCAGCGTCACCACCGCCTCGTCGACCCCACCGCGCCCGTCGCTGATGGCGTAGGTCAAGGTCAGCGGCCCCCTCGGGATGACCAGCGGCTCGCCCTCACGGACGGCCGGCGGCACGAAGACGAGGTCACCAGTTGCACCGACGACAATCGCCCCAAACGGTGCGTCCGAATACTCCGGCGCAAAAGCGGGATAGGTCGCCCACAGGATGGTCAGCGTATCCGCGTCCGGGTCGTTGTCATTGAGCCGCACGGGCAACGGCGTCTCACGCACGAGCGACACCGCGAACACATCGTCGACCGCGACCGGCGGGCCGTTCGCCTCGGGCAAGACGTCCACCACGACCAACGATGTATCGGTCGCCCCACCTGGGTCGCTCACGGTCACGGTGAAGGCGACCTCTCCCGTGAAGCCGGCAGGCGGCGTGAAGACCAGGACATTACCTTGACGGTCAAGAGAACCGACACGCGGTGCCATCACCTCGGTCAGGCTCAGCGCATCACCATCCGGATCGACATCGTTGTCTAGCGGTCGAATCGTCACGGGCGTCGCCATCGGGGTCGAGACCCGATCATCGATAGCGTCCGGCGGCCCGTTCGCTCCGACTGTCACGTTGACCGTCACCTCCGCCGCCACACACGCCCCGCTCGGGTCACACACGACGTAGCAGAAGGTGTCGACCCCGACGAAGTCAGCCCACGGCAGATACCGCAGGGTCCCATCGGGGTTCTTCTCGACCGTGCCGTGAACGGGCACACACACATCGCCGAGCGTCAGCGTATCGAGGTCCGGGTCGGTGTCGTTCGAGAGCACCGGAACATCGACCGGCGTCCGCGCGGCCGTCGTTGCAGCGTCGTCTCTGGGTGTCGGTGTCCCATTGTTCTGGGCGTCGCCACCGACGACAACCCGCACCGTCGCGGTGGCGCAAGCCCCTGCCGCGTCACAGATTTCGTAGTCGAACAAAACCGTTCCAGCGAACCCGGGTGCCGGCGTGAACCGGATACGTCCACTCGAATCCACCACCGCGGACCCCGTCGTCGGCGGTTCCACCACCGTCGGTAGGCCGAGGTCCTCACCATCCACATCGTAGTCATTGGCGAGCACCGGGAGCGTCACGGGCACCCCTGCCGGCGTCGTCATCGCGTCGTCGTTGGCGACCGGCGGGTCGTTCACGGGCAACACCGTCACCACCACCTTGAAGACGTGGCATTCTGCCAGGGCGCACGTCCGGTACTCGAACACATCGATGCCCGACCAGTGGTTCTCCGGCCAATACCGGACCGTGCCCACGTCATCCTCACCGTCCCCGCTTACGATTGCTGCAGTCCCATGTCGAGGCTCGCCCGCGATGGCGCTCAGCACGAGGTCGGCCGCATCATTGGCGCCAACGATGATGACCACCGGGACGTCCTCCCAGGTGACCGCTTCGTCGTCCAGGCCACGTGTCGGGACAGGCTTCGCTTCGACCTCGATCGTGACCGTCGCCGAGGCGCACGCGCCCTGGTTGTCGCAGACCTCGTACGTGAATGTGTCGACCCCTTCGAAGTCGGCTTGGGGCGTGTAGGTCACACCATCGTCCAGGTCGAGGTCGCCGTGCAGCGGCGGCTCGACGATGCCGCTGATGTCGATCGGGTCCCCCTCTGGGTCGACGTCGTTGCCGAGCACGTCGATGACCACACCTACGCCGCTCTCGGTCGCCGCCTGGTCGTCCATCGCGTCCGGCGCCCCGTTCACGTCGATAGTGACGTCTGCCCGCGTGACCGCCGTCTCGCCGGCCACCAGCTCGTAGCTGAAGACGATGACTCCAAAGAATCCCGGTGCCGACACGAAGCTGAACGACCCGTCCGGGTTCACGGTCACGACTCCCTCGGTCTCCGCGTCGGGCAGGCTCGCCGTGACCAGCACCGCCGCCCCATTGAGGCCAGCCGGCACAACGTCATTCTGCAGCAGCCCAAACGTCTCCGACACGATGAGGGCCTGACCCTGGTTCGCCGCATACGCATCGTCCACCGCCAGCGACACCTCGGGTGAGATGCAGCGCCCAAGTGATGGGACGCAGGTCTCCCCTTCGGCGCAGTCGGCGTCGCGCTCACACGCCACACACACGAGTCCGCCGCCGCGCCGAACACATGCCGGCAACGACTCCGAGCACCCGTCGTCGAGCTCGCCTACCGGCGAGTCATCGGCGCACAAGACACACGTCGCGACCACGTTCGCCTCGTCACACACCGGCAAGCCCGACTCGCAGCCCGCATCGAGCCCGCGCACGACGCTGTCGGTGCACGCGACACAGCTTCCGGCCACACACAAGGCCCCGTCGCAGTCTTCTGCCCCCTCACAGCCGACGCACACCGGTCCGCCAACGGCGCCCTCGTCGCAGATTGGCAACGCGCCTCCACACCCGACGTCGACCAGCCCCGGGCCGGCCGAGTCGGCACACGGCACGCAGCGATCGGGCTCGAGGTTGGTCTGGCAAATCGGCGCCGCGTTTGTGCATCCCGCGTCGCGCCCGGCGTCTGGCGCCGTGTCGCGGCAGGGCCGGCAGCGCCCCTGGATCACATCGCAGACCTGCGCCAACGGGCAGTCGAGGTCGACCTCGCAGCCCACACAAGTCGGCCCACCGACACCTGATTCATCGCAGGCCGGGGCCGACGCCGTGCAGCCGGTATCCACACCGCTCACGACATCGTCGCGGCATGGCACACACGTCGCGGCTGCGCCCGCTCCAAGACAGATCGGTTGGCCGCCGCTGCACCCCGCATCGAGCCCTGCGCCAATCGCCGTGTCGCGACAGGGCACACACGTGCGCGAGTCCACATCGCAGACCCCGGTCTCGCAGTCGGCCGTCGCCAGACACTCTGCACACGTCGGCTCGCCGGGAGCCGCCGTCCAACATGCCGGCAACACCTCGTCGCAGCCGAGGTCGACGCCGCCTGCCGCCGCGGTGTCGATACACGGCAGACAGACGCCCTGCGGATTACACACCTCGCCGCCTTCGCAGTCGGCCGAGATGGTGCACTCGACGCAGCGGTCACCATTGCAGATCGGCGCCGCCACCGAGCACCCATCGTCTTGCCCCGCACCGCTGTCGACACACGGCACACAGACGTCGCCATCACACACGGGGTTGGCCTCCGTGCACCCGAGGTCGAGCCCCGTGGTCGCGGTGTCGATGCACCCGACACAGGTGTCCGTCTCCGGGTCACAAAGCTGGTTCGCCGCGCAGTCCTCGTTCGACTGGCATTGCGTGACGGTCAGAGAAATCGGCGTCACCGCGCACACCCGTGCATCGCCTGCCGGCCGCTCCTCACACGCGCGCACCCAGCAGGTCGCAGTCCCGACGAGCGCCGTCGACGCGATGAGCGTCACGTCACCCGTGGCGCCATCGATGCTGCAGCTCCCGATACTCAGGCTGCGCACGATCCCGAATACCCCAGTGGCCGTGTCATTGACGCGGAAGGCGAGTAGCCCGTTCGTGTCGCCGTCGGCCGGGTCGTCACCGACGATGAGCCCATGGTCGACGAACCACTGGTCGAAGGTCACCCGTCGCTCGGCCCCTGCGGCGAGGAACACCTCGACCGGCTCGAGGCGCGGCGGGTCATTGATGATGACCGTCCAGATCGCCGAGTCACACCCGCTCGGCTGAGCCTCGTCACACGCCGTCACCGACACGCTCAGCGTCGTCGCGAGCATCGGGTTCGTCGGTGTGAGGACAAGCGCGCCGTTGCCCTGGATGACGATGGAGCCGCCGGTCACCGAGGTCAGGATCGACCCGACCCGCAAGCTGTGTCCATCCGGGTCGGAGAAGACGCCGCCGGCTTCCGCCAACGCTAACGTCACATTCGTGAGCCCGACCGAGGTCCACGTCGTCCGGTCGGCCATCACCGGCGGTCGATTCACGGTGATCCGCACCGTCGCCGTCGAGCACCGCGTCGGCACGAACGGATTACACACCCGATAGTCGAAGCGGTCGATGCCGCCAAATCCTGTCGGTGGCACGTATGTCACCGTGCGCGCCGCAGCGTTGAACATCACCGAGCCCCCGCTGCTCGACGTCAACGAGAGCGTCGTGAAGGTCGTCGCGTCGGTGTTGTCGTCGTTGTCGAGCAAATCCTCGACGGTCAAGATAAGCGGCACCCCACTGAGCGCGGCGCCGGTGTCATCGCGCGCCAGCGTCACCGGAGCGGGCGCGCAGGTGTCGGTGACCGGGTCACAGAAGGCCGAGTCGCAGTCGCTGTGTTCTTCGCATCCGCCACCATCCCCACACGGTGGGCAGAGGCCCCCGCAGTCCACGTCGGTCTCGGTGCCGCTGCCCAGGCTATGCCTGATCCCATCGCTGCAGGTGGCCAGCCGACACGAAACACAGTTATCTCGATTCTCGAGATTCTGGTCGTCGCACTGCTCGCCCGGTCCCTCGGTCACACCATTGCCGCAGGTCTGTTGGCAGGTCGACGGCGAGCCCGTCGGGACGGTGCAGGCCCACCCCGGCTCGACGTTGCAGCTGGCGGTGCATCCGTCGCCCACGTCGACGACGTTGCCATCGTCGCACTGTTCGCCCGCTTGCACATTGCCATCACCACACCAGGTCGTCTGGTTGCAGGCACCGTTGCAGCCGGCGAGCGCACGCAGAAAGACGCCCGAGTCGAGGTACTGGTCACCGGCATCACAGATCACGATGACCACCCGGTGGACGAGCCCCGCGCCGGATTGAATCGGGAAGGCGCTGCGCAGGTGTGGCGTCAGGCCGTTGTACTCGCTCAGCGGAAGCGAGCCCTCGCCATAGGTCCGGATGACGTTGCCGCTCGCAAAGAACGGTCCGTTGATGTCGATGTCGAAGCCGTCGGGGTCGAGGCCGAAGTTCGTAAACGTCGTCTCGCCGTGGCGCCGCACGAAGAAGCCAAACGCATCCGGATAGGTGTCGCCTCGATAGTCGGGAAACTCCTCGGAACCGAAGACGTAGTCGAGTTGGATGCCGTCGAAACCCTCGTCGAGCTCGAAGTCGATGGTGAGCTTGACCACGTCGTGCGGGTTGATGGTCGGCTCACCGATGAGCTGCGCGCAGAACGCCTCGGCCGGGTTGCCGCCGACAGGAGGGCCGATGTCGGGGGTCAGGACACCTGTGGCGCCTTCGCGGTGGACGGTTCCGGGCAACGACGCGTTTGGGGGCTTGGCGAGGTCGACGCTGCCGCTCGTCATGAGGAGCCCATCGCGCATGCCGAGCGGGCCGTTCACGAACGTGCCGACGGGACCTGGCCCGGCGATGTTCCACTGGGCGCGTGGCGTCGAGAACGGAAAGAGGCTCCAGCCCGCGGCGGTGCCACCTTCATAGGTGGCCGACACGACGCGCACGCCTCGATCGATGAGCGCCTGGACCATCGAATCAGTCGCCGCCGTCGGCTGGATCGACAGCTGAGCCCTTGCAGGACCAGCAAGGAGCAAGGGCAGCATGAGCAGCGCCATCACCAGGCGAGGCCGAGACATGCTCGGTAGACGGATGGATCGGATCATGTCGAGCCTCCAACGACACCCCGCGTGGTGTCGTCCGTGGGCAGAGGATGGGTGGTCGCGACGGGAGCGGCCACCCCAGAGCTTGCACTCTGACGCGAAAGCTCGCCGAAAGCCAGCCGGATAGCGGCTGGCCCGCGAGGAACATCGACGCTTGCGCACGATACGGTGCGCAAACGCAGGGTGGCCTCAGCCGCGTTTGTGAACCAGGCTCAACCCAGTCGGCGAAGGTCGTTTCGATTGCCGCGTCGACGGTCGCGTTGGCGTGAGCCGAAAAGCCCAATAAGTCCGAGGGCTCCCAGGATGCTCGCCAGGCCCGGGTCCATGCCGTACGCGCCGCACCCACCGCCGCCCGCCGCGCTGATGCCATCGAACGGCGACTCTTCTTCGGAGTCGTCGACCCCGATCAGCGGATCGAGCTCCGCGTCATCGACCCGCCCGTTGGTGTTCGTGTCCTCGTCGCCGTCGGAGATCCCACCGCCATCTGTGTCGCGGTTGTTCGGGTCGGTCGTCGTCGTCGGGTCGAGGTCGGCCACGAACAGGTCCGGGTCCGTGCCGAGATAGGGGTAGCCGTTCTCGTTGACGCCCGGCGGGATCGGCTCGGTGACGCCCACCTCGAGCCCGTCGGGGAGCCCATCGCCGTCCGTGTCGGCGTCGAGCGGGTCGGTCGGTCCGTCGACGAGCGGCCCGGTGCCGTTCACCTCGTCGCCGTCGGACAAACCATCGTCGTCGGTGTCCGCGTCGAGCGGGTCGGTCTCACGTTCGACCTCGTCGCCGTCGGACAGCCCATCGCCATCGGTGTCCGGGTCGTCCGGGTCGGTTCCGAGGACCACCTCGACACCATCACCAAGCCCATCACCATCGCGGTCACCCGTGGTCAGTGTGACGGTCGCAGTGTCGCTTCCACCGCGCCCGTCGGACACCGTGTAGGTGAAGGTGACCGTGCCCTCGAAGCCCGGCTCGGGTGTCCAAACGAGCCGTCCGTCGACGATCGTCACGGCCCCGTTTGAAGGCTGCGTTACTGACGTGATGACGAGTGTGTCACCATTGGGATCACTATCGTTTGCGAGGACATCGAGCGTGCTCGCCTTATCGCCGTCGACCGAATAGGTGTCGTCGTTCGCGACCGGAGCGTCATTGGGCGCCGGCGCCACCACGACCGTCACGGTCGAGGTCGCCGTCGACTCACCGTCCGTGATCGTCACGACGAAGGTATCCGTCCCTTCGAAGCCGTCGTTCGGTGTGTAGGTCAGGGTGCCATCGCCGTTGATGACGACGGTGCCGTTGGCCGGCGTCGCAGCCGACACCACGGTCAGCGCATCTCCGTCCGGGTCGTTGTCGTTGGCCCTCACATCAAACGTCGCCGGCGTGTCGGCCATGGTCGACACCGTGTCGTCCACCGCGACCGGAGGTTCGTTCGGCTTGGGCCCGACCGTCACCGTGACCGTCGCCGAGCTGCACGCACCCCGCTCGTCGCAGATGGTGTAGCCGAACGTGTCCTGGCCCGCGTGCCCCACGTCCGGGGTGTAGACCACCTCGCCGTCGACGATGGTCGCGACGCCGTTTGCCGGGTCGGTCACCGTCGTGATCGTCAACGACTCGCCGTCGGGCTCGACGTCGTTGGCCCTGACATCGATCGTCACCGGCGTTCCGTAGTCGGTCTCGGCGGTGTCCGCGTTGGCAGTCGGCGTCGCGTTGTCCGCGCCGACGTCGATGGTCACGGTCGCCGTATCGCAGAGCCCATCGGGGTCACAGACCTCGTAGGTGAACGCGTCGGGGCCGACGAACGTCGGGTCGGGCGTGTAGGTCACGGTGCCTTCGGCGTCGATCACCGCGGCGCCGTTTTCGGGCTGCGTCACAATACGCGTGACCGTCAGGACATCCCCGTCCACATCGCCATCATTGGCCGTGACGTCGACCGTCACCGGCTGCTTGTAGGCGGTTGTGAGCGTGTCGTCCGCGGCCACCGGGGCGTCGTTCACGGGCGTCACCGTCACCACCACCGTGGCTGTGGCGCACAGGTCGCTCGCATCGCAGACCGTGTACGTGAAGGTCACCGCGCCGTGGTCGTTCGGCGCCGGGGTGTACAACACGCCGCCCTCGACGAGGGTCACGGTGCCCCGCTCGGGTTGGGTCACAGCCGTGACGGTCATCGCCTGGCCATTGGGCTCGACGTCATTGGCGAGCACATTGACGAGGACGTCCACATCCTCGGGGGTCGTCGCCACATCATCGCTCGCATTCGGTGGATCGTCGCGCTCGACACAGGTCCCTGCCGCGCAGATCTCATTGCTCGCACAGTCACCGACATCGTCGCACTCGAAACAGGTCGGCGCCCCGTTCGTGTCGCACACGGGCTTCGCGTCGTCGCATCCGTCGTCGATGACCGTTCCCGAGTCCGCGCACGCGACACACACGGGTAGCGAGCCGCCCGTGCACACGGGCAACACGTCCGTGCATCCAGGGTCCTGGCCGAGCCCCGCGTCGACGCAGTTCACACACACCTGTTGGTCCGTACACACGTCGCCTTGAGGGCAGTCGAAGTCGTCCACACATCCGACACATGTCCGCGTATCCGGGTCACACACACCGGCCGCGCAGTCGTCATCGACGATGCACTCGTGGCACGTCTCGGCGCCGGCATCACATGCGGGCTCGACCTCGCCGCAGCCGGCGTCGACAAGCCCCGACCCGGCCGTATCGCGGCAGCCGACACACGTCCTCGAGCCCGGGTCACACACCTCGCCGCCTTCGCAGTCGAGGTCGACGAGGCACTCGTGGCAGGTCTCGGCTCCGCTATCGCAGATAGGCAGAGCATCCCCACAACCTGCGTCGGTCTCGCCCGGTCCGGCCGTGTCGCGGCAGTCGACGCAGCTCTTCGCGGTCGGGTCACAGACGAAGCCGGTGGCGCAGTCCCCGTCGGCCAGGCACTCGACACAAGTCGGCCCATTGACGTTGGAAATCGACTCGTCGCAGGCGGGCACAGCCTCGCCGCAGCCCGTGTCGACCTGGCCTTCGGGGCGGTCGTTCACGCAGTCGATGCAGGCATTCGAGCCGGGGTCACACAGGTCGCCCAGCGGGCAGTCGAGGTCGTCGAGACAGCTGCGGATGGCGAAGTCGATCCGCGTCGTCGTGCACGCAGCCGTGGTCGAGCCCGAGCACTCCTCGCAAACCTGCACCCAGCAGCTCCCAAAGCCCGGCTCGTCGCCAGCGACGATGGTGACGTTCCCGTTCGCGCCGACCGAGCAGGTCGCGAAAGCGGTCGTGGTACTCGTCCCGAACGGACCCGCCGCGAACCCGGCCACACCGGAGAACGCCAGGCCGTCTTCGTCGCCATCATTCGGATCGTCAGCGCTCACCGCGCCAATGCCCGTTACCAGGTTTGTAGACACGATGACGACCGAGTCGGTGAGGGCTATCTCGAGTCCGTCATCGCCATCGAACGAGCCGAGTGTCGGCCCATCGTTCCACGTCGCTACCAGCGTCGCGTTCGCACATCCCGACGGACTCGCATCGTCACAGGCTCCGAACGGGACCTCGTAGACAGCCGCCACACCCGCCATCGTGGGGGCCCATGTGACCTGTGTCCCGTTCACCGCCGCGACACCGCCGCCAAGCGGTCCAGCCGTGATCGAGCCGGTCGCGATCCCGTGCCCATCGGGGTCCGAGAAGAGCCCAGCGACCCCGACCGAGGCCGCGGGTGTTCCGAGCCCGACGCACACGGTGGCGCCCTCGAGATAGGGTGGCTGGTTGACGAAGACCGACACGACACCGGTCGTGCAGCGCTCGGGTTCGTAGCGGCTGCAGACCGAGTAGGTGAACGTGTCGGTGCCGCCAAAGCCAAACGGCGGCGTGTAGAAGACGGTGCCGTCGACGAGCGCGATGAGCCCACCCTGCTCGGTCACACCTGAGCCGAGCTCGACGGTCGCGGCGGTGTGGACGTCGTTCGACAACAGCGTCTCCACGGGGATGACGAGCTCCTCCGTCGATAGTGTCCCGAAAGCGTCGTCACCAGCCACGGGCGCGGGTGCGGGCTGACACGTCAGGCTCAGCGGCTCGCAGTAGTTGGACAGACAATCGCGGTCGATGAGGCACCCATCGTCGACCTCACACTTCGGGCACAACGACCCGCCGCAGTCGACGTCTGTCTCCTCGCCGCTGCCTTGTGAATGCCAGAGTCCGTCGTCGCACGTCGCCACTCGGCAGGAGTTGCTGCAGTCGTCGCTGTTCGAAGCATTCTCGTCGTCGCACTGCTCGAAGGGGGGCAACACATCGCCGTCGCCGCAGTCGTTGGCACACTGCGAGACCTGCCCGAGCTGGCCCGTGCAGGCCCACCCCTCGGCGACTGAGCAGTCGTTCCTGCAGCCGTCCTCGCCGTCGACATTGTTGCCGTCGTCGCACGCCTCACCCGGCTGCAACACCCCGTCACCACACCAGAAAGTGCCGTTGCACTCGCCGCGACATCCTGCCAGCGCCGAGAGCAGAACACCCGAATCCAGGATCTCGTCGCCCGCATCACACACGATGACCACCAGCCGATACGTCTGCCCCGGCACGAGTGGGATGGCGCTCGTCAGGCGGGGCGTGAGCCCGTTATATTCGGAGATGGTCGGGTCACCCGTCTCGCCATAGGTGCGGATGACGGCGCCCGAGTTGAAGAACGGGCCATTGATGTTGATGGGCTGGTTGTTCTGGTCGAGGCCGAAGTTGACGTAGGTCGACTCGTCCGCGTCGGGTGCCCCGACGAAGAGCCCGAAGGCGTCGGCGAACACCTGGTTGACGTACTCGGGGTACTCCTCGGAGCCGAAGATGTAGTCGACCTGGATGCCGCTGTAGCCCTCGGCCAGCACGAAGTCGATGGTCAGGCGCGCCGCGTCGAACGAGCGCAGGCCTGGGATCCCGATGGCGCGATCACACAAGGCGTCGCCGGGGTCGGCGTCGGTCAGCGGCGTAAGTACACCCGAGGCCCCCGTGCCGAAACCGGGCACATCGGCGTTGTTCGGTAACGCGTGCATGACCTCGCCGCTGGTCACGACGATGCCGTCACGAATGCCCAATGGGCCACCCGAAAAGAGCCCGGTGGAGAACGTCACGGGGTAGGGGACGTCGACCCCACCGATGGTCTTCTCGGCCGCGAAGACGGCTCCGCTGGTCACCGAGGACGCGGTGATGGTCACCCCGGTCCGGATGAGGGCTTCGCCCAGCGTTGTGCCGTCCCCGGTCGGGGTGATGGCGAACTGAGCGTGGGCTGCGGACGTGACGAGGCACGTCGCGCTCAGCGCAAAGAGGAGGCGTTTCATCGGGAGCTCCGTAGACAAGGGCACGGCACCGCAGGGCGTGCGCCCAGAACCTACCGATCTACGGCTCCCGATTCAACCTCCGAGGCCCACAGGCCTCACGACATCAGAAGCGGTACTGACCGACGATCTTGAAGATCCGTTCGTGCGTGTCGGGCTCGACGTCGCCGCGGGGCGAGGTCGTGCGATCGCTGTAGATGGCCGAGATCACGCCGATATTGCGCCAGAAGTACCAGTGGAGACCAACACGCCACTGGAACTCCTCGAGCTGGCGACGGATGTCGGTCTCGGCCAGCGCCGGCGGTTTGTCGAAGTCGCCCGGGATGTACTGGCCGATGTCGGCGCCGAGCATGAGGTACTTCGGCACGATGAGGAAACCGGCCGCGATGTTGTAGGCGACCTGCCACGAACCGAACTCGAGCTCACGCTTGATGTAGGTCTCGGCCGAGCCGATGAAGCGGCCCGTGCGCAGCGTCAGGTTGACGTTGGCTGCGGGGAAGCGCTCCTGGGCGCGCTCGTCGTACTTGAAGCCAACCGTCATGCCGAGTGCCGTGGGCACGGGGACGTAGAGCAGCGGGCTGTCCCAGCGGGTCAGGCTGCCGACGAAGTCGATGCCGAGCTGCGCGCCGACGGTCCAGGTGTAGTTGGTATTGTCGAAGGTGAAATAGCGGCCACCGACGTTGCCGTTGCTGCGACCCGAACCACCCGCCACGTACACGCGGTAGTCGAACATGCCCGCGTCATCGATAGGACCACCGACCTCGACGGCCGCGCCGTTGCCCTGCTCGAAAGCATTGTAGAGGTAGAAGGGCGAGTCGATGAGGAGCTGCTTGCTGGCCGACCGGATGAGCGCCGTCGACAGACCGCCGCCGCCCGAGTTGATGTTGAGGTAGTGGCCATCGCCGAGCGGGATCTGGAACATCGCGAAGGTGAGGCGCGGCGTGCGCTCGGCTCGCATCGAGATGAGGAAGAACGAGTCCTGGATGAACGGGATCGGGCCGAAGGCGCGGAGCTGGAGCACCGTGAAGCGGGTGTCCATCTCGTCGGCTTCGATGTCGTAGATCTGCGAGATGTGCGACACGATCGAGAAGCGCATGCCCGGGTTCTCGCGGCACACACTCACCTGCGGGTCGAAGCGGCAGCCGAAGTCCGCGCAGTCGGTGCGGCCGTCGTTGTCGTTGTCGATACCGTCGGCGCAGACCTCGTCCGAGCGCTCGCCGTCGATGTCACCCATCGTGCCGATGAGCTCGTCCCAGCTCTTGTCGCCGGTGTCCGGCAGCTCGTCGTCGTTGACGCCGGAGCCGGGGCGGATGGCACCGCCCTGCTGCGCATCCCAGCTGCCCTGGCAGGCTTTGAAGTTGCCGCGGATGCAGTCGTCGTCGTCGCAGTCGACATGGCCGTCGCTGTCGTTGTCGACGTAGTCCGAGCAGCGCGCTTCCGAGCTCTCGGGTTCGCCGTCCGGTTTGCAGTGGGGCGCGCCCTTGCAGTCGCTGTCGCCACAGTCGTAGACGGTGTCGCCGTCGTTGTCGGTCCCATCATCACAGATGGTCTCAGCCGCCGGGGCGTCCGGAGCGGCGGGCGTGACCGGCGTATCCTCCGCATGTGCGGCGCCGGGCAGGGCGAGTCCGGTGAAGGCCAGAGCGAGGGCGGTACGCCCGAAAACGGTCATCATGATTTGGCGTTTCATTCGCACACTCGCAAGAACCCGGCGCAGACAGTGACATCGGGATTCCACGAACAATCCCAATCTCCGCAGTCGATAAATCCGTCAGTGTCGTCATCGATCCCGTTGGAGCACAACGCGTTGGCCTCTTCGGGGCTGGCTGCTGTGCTCTCCTGGCAGGCGCGTCGCACGCTCAGGTCGGTGGCCTGGCTGCACGAGAAGTCGGCGCAGTCGACGAAGCTGTTATTGTCATTGTCGAGACCGTCGCTGCACTTCTCGAACGTGCTCTCGCCGACGCTCAAGCAGTAGTCGAGAACGGCCTGGTCGGTCGACCGGCTGCAGGAGAAGTCGGCGCAATCGACAAAGCCATTGCCATCATTGTCTTTGCCGTCGCTGCACTTCTCGAGCGAGACCTCGATGACGGACGCGCAATAGTCGAGGATGGCCTGGTCGGTCGAACGGCTGCAGGAGAAGTCGGCGCAATCGGTGAAGCCATTGCCGTCGTTGTCTGTGCCGTCACTGCATTTGTCGAGGGTCGCCTCGCTCAGCGCCGCGCAGAAGTCGATGACGTCCTGAGGGGCAGGCGCCCTGGTGCAGGAGAAGTCGGAACAATCGGTGAAGCCGTTGCTGTCATTGTCCACGCCGTCGGAGCAGGTCGCGATGGTGTTCTCTTTCGGGGCGCGCGCACACACCTCGAGGACGGCCGGATCGGCCGACTGGCTGCACGAGAAGTCGCCGCAATCGGTGAACCCGTTGCCATCGTTGTCGATGCTGTCCTCGCAGCGCTCAGGAGTCGTCTCGGGCACGTTGCAGGCACCGAGTCCCCCGCAGTCAGGGTCGGCACAATCGGTGAGAGTGTCCTTGTCGTTGTCGACCGTGTCGCCGCAGTCCGACTCGCGGCAGATGGTCGCGAGCTCGCATCCCGAGTCGGCACAGTCGAGGTCCCCGTCGCTGTCATTGTCCTTACCATCGAGGCAGGTCAGCTCGCTATCCTCGTCGCACACGGTCACGAACATGCCGCGTGAGCACCCGAAGTCGCCGCAATCGGTGAAGCCGTTGCCGTCATTGTCGATGCCGTCGTTGCAGGCGTCGTTGGTGAACTCACGCCCGCAGCAAACCTCGGCGATGCCCTGGCACTTACGATCACCGCAGTCGAACTGCCCATCGTCGTCGTTGTCGATGCCATCGCGGCAAAGGAACAGCGAGCTCTCGATCTGGAAGTTAGGGATCGGCGGAATGTACTCGCCGCAAAACGTCGACGTGGTGAGGCAGTCCACGTCGTCGCAGTCGGTCAGCCCGTCGGAGTCGTTGTCGATCCGGTCCTCGCAGACATAATCGCCCGTCTCGTATCCAAACAGCGGGAACGCCGGGGTCGTATAGTCGCAGGCCTCGAGCGCCGCTCCGAAGCCAAGCAGCATCGAGCCTGCCACGAGCCCGCCGAGCAGCGCCTTGCTGCGGCCAGCACCAGTCACTTGAGACATGCCGCGCGTCCCCCGCCGAAGCGGCGCCTGAAGTCGACGTAGATCATACACGCCGGTAGGTTCACCGCACGTCCGAGCTCGCCGTTGTCCTTGAGCTTCTGCAGCACCGCGGCAAAGGCCGGGAGGTGCTCGGGTCTGGCCATACGCTTGGCAATGTCCTTGCCCCGCGCGAAGTCACTGGCGATGAGATCGAGCAGGTCGCCATCATACTTCTTGCTGCCGCCAGCGCCCCCGATCATCGGCCCGACCGTTGGGTCCGCCTTGAGCGCCGCGGTCGCGTTGTCGAGTCGCGACTTCGATTCGCCGCCGTCGTCACAGACGTTCTGGCATTCGGCGTAGTTCTCGTCGTGGATCCACTTGTTGGAGTGGCCGTCTTTGGACGACACGATGCGGTTGTAAGCGTTGCGGCCATCGGTGTCCTCGGAGATCGAGTGCAGTGAAGTCAGGACGTACTCGGGAACCCCGTGCGCCCACATACCGCGTTTGTTCGCTATAGCCTCTTCCTGAGCCGCGATGAGCTTCGGGTCGCCCGGCTTCTCATTGACGCTCAGCGCGTGGGCGAGGCCGACACGAATCAGGTCCTCCGCCAGCTCGGGGCACCAGAAGAGCATACGCCCGTAGGTGTCGGTCTTGCCGTCCGTGGTGCAGCGCCAGACACCTTTCTTGGCGCGCGTCGTGGCCATCTTGGCCAGCACGAACATCTCGTCCGCGGTCCACTTGCCCCACTGATGGGCGCGACCGTAGCTCTCGAGCGAGTTGTAGCCGGCGAGGCGCGCCTTGGTGCCCTGGTACTTCCCGCCCAGAACGCGGAAGCTGTCGCCGTCGTTGAAGAAAACCGGCGAAGGGACACCGTTGAGGAACACCTTGGTGGCTGGTTCGGCCTGCGCCGGACCCGACACGAAGGTCGTGAGCGCGGTCGCCATCGCGAACGCCACCACACACCGCGCCCAGCGATCAGTTGAGGCACTTGAGGGGGCTGAGCCGTTCAGTGCCGACGACTGGCCATGCTTCGGTCGGAGGTCGCAACGCGCTGTCATCAGCCACTCCTTGCGTCCGCACCGTCTTCGCTGTCGGCCGCGGACCCACAGTCGACGGCGTACAAGGGCTCTGGCGGACGCCCCCGAGCCGGGCGGACCATGGCAGCGCAGCATGCCGATTGCAAGCGAAACGCGAGGCTCCACGGGTTCGCCTTGCGGGTCGAGGTAATGCGATGTCGTTCCATTCACATACCCCGCCGATACAGGTTCGGGGCCGCTTGCGAAGCGCGGCAGGTGACCGCATAGTGGGCGCCGTGTCCGACCCCGCACCCGACTTCAAGCTCAAACCGTGGCAACGATTTCACGTCCGCGTCACCATGGTCACGGGCACCATCGTCTTCGCCGTGCTCGCTCTCATGGGCCTCGTCTTCTACGACCTCGCCTACACCAGCGAGTTCACCGCGCTGCAGGCCCGCATCCGCTCGACCGTCGGCATCCTCTCGCGACGCATCGATCCGCGTGTGCTCGACCGCATCGACCGCACGCTGGGCCCCAAAGACCCGGTCTATCGCGACATGTACGAGGACTTCAGCGCCATCTGCCGCGAAGACCCGGACATCTATACGATCTACATCCTCAAACGAACCCCGGTCGAGCGTGAGTTCCTCTTCGTCATCGACGTCTCTGACGACCTTCAGGAGTCGGCGCGTGCAGGCGACCGCTATCGCGCCACGCGCCAGATCCTCGAAGTCATGCAGCGCGGTCTCGACACGGTCACCGTCGAAGACCAGATGACCGCCGACAAGTGGGGGCTCTCACTCGCAGGCTACGCCCCACTTCGCTATTCCGACGGCAAGAGCTACGGCCTCGTCGGCGTCGATGTGGACGCCTCCCACATCAACGAGATGAGCAGCCGTCTGCTCGTCACGACCTTCCTCATTTTCGGCGCCGCTGCGTTCGCCCTGGCCGTCATGGCCATCCTCATGGGGCGCCGTATCCGCGGCCCGATCCAGGCCATCGACCTCACCGCGCGCCGCATCGCGGGGGGCGACTTCGACCACGAGCTGCACCTCGAACGGCGCGACGAGTTCGGCCTCATGGGCCACCACTTCAATACCATCGCCAAGAGCCTGAAGGAGCGCGACTTCCTACGCGACACCTTCGGCCGCTATGTCAGCCCCGACATCGCCAAGAAGGTTCTGCAAGACCGCTCGGCGGCCGCACTCGGAGGCGAGGAGCGCGACGTCACGGTCGTCTTCTCGGACATCGAGGGCTACTCGACCATGACCGAGCTCATCCCGCCTCAACAGGTCCTGGGTTTTCTCAACACCTATCTGGGCGCGATGAACGAGATCATCGACCAGCACAACGGCTGCATCATCGAGTTCCTCGGCGACGCTATCCTCGCGGTCTTCAACGCACCAAACGACGTCGAGAAGCACGCCGATGTCGGCGTCAAATGCGCGCTCGCGATGCGGGCGCGGCTCGACGAGATGAACCGCGAATGGGAGAGCCAGCCCATCGCCGAGATCTGGCGCAAGGCCGGCAAAGAGAAGCTGCGTGCACGTGTGGGTATCCACTCGGGGCGCGTCGTGGCGGGCAACCTCGGCAGCCGCACGCGTATGAAGTACGGCCTCATCGGCGATGTGGTGAACGTGGCGGCGCGTATCGAGGCGCTCAACAAGAAGCTCGTGACGACGCTGCTCGTGTCCAACGACACGTGGACGCAGCTCGGGTTCGAGCTGCAGGCGAAGGCCACCAATCGCGGTGAGCACGAGGTCAAAGGGCGCGCGCACTCGGTCCGCGTCTGGGAATTCTGAAATAGGATTGGGGTAGCCGATGAACGAGACGCCGATGGAACCCGAGGGCCTCGACGACCCGGCGCTGCTCGCCGAGATCGAAGCTGAGTTCGCCGAGCTGACTGCCGAGATCCAGCGTATCTCTGCCATGCCCAGCAGTGCCGCACCTCGCAAGAGCCAGCTCCTCGAAGGGCTCCGTGCCTCCTGGCGTGAGCGTCTCGCCGCACGCACCGGCGATCGCCCTGAGTGGCGAAAGAAGCTCGACGACACCATCGGCGAAGCGGTCGAGCGCCTGCTCGAAGACGGCATCGTCGAGAACGCCGATGGCTCACTCGCCTTCGCCCTGCGCGGCGACACCCTGAAGAACGAGGGCGGGCCACTCCTGCGTGGGCTCATGGATGGCCTGTCCAACATGCTCGCCGAGCGCTTCCCCGCGCCCAAGCCGGCGACCCCGGACGAGCCACCGGCCAACCCGCTGCAGTCCCTCCTCGGTGGACTCGGGCACATGCTCGCGGGCGCCCTGAAGAACGTCGTGGCCCAGGTCGGCACGCAGCCCGGCGGAGCGCCCGGTGGCCCGGTCACGACCGAGGTCCCGACGAGCGGCGGCAACGTCAAGATCGTCGTGAAGCCTCCGGCCGAATCGAAGGGCGACGAGCTCGCGCGTTCGGGCGAGGCGATCGACGTCGGCGCGGTCGACTTCCAGGGCGAACACCAGGTCTCGGCCAGCTTCGAGGTCGACACACGCGGCTCGAACCCCGACGCGTCGACCACTGGCTCCACGGCGCCGTCCAACCCCGTGAGCGCGACCTCGAACGCGTTCTTCCAGCAGCTCATGGCAGGTCTTGGCCAGGCCGTTCGCCAGGCCATCGCACCCGCCCAACCCGCGCCCGTCAACCCGCCTCCGGCCCAGGCTTCGCCCCCCGGCGTTTCCTCGGATGGCCCCTCTGCGACCAACCCACCTCAGGCCGCAGCACCGCCCACTCCACCGCCGGCCGCGGCCCCGCCCTCGCCGTTTGCCGGCCTGAGCCAGCTCTTCGTGCAGGCCATCCAGAAGGCGTTCACCGCGCCCGCTCCAGGCTCGACCCCTGCGGCTCAGACGCCTGCGGCCGACGCACCTGCTCCAACCGCTGAGACGCCCGGCGAGTCACCGCCAACGCCCGTCCCCGAATCCAAAGCGACCCCCGCCGACCCCTCACCCGAGGAGGATCCCATCGGCGACCCTGCCGCGTTCACCGTCAAGATCCCTCAGGTCAATGCCGAGCATCCGACCTCGAAAGACCAGCCGATCCCGTCGCTCAACGTCGACCTCGCCGGTCTCCTGAGGTCGATCCTCGGCAACGTCAAGCCGCCGAAATAACGCCTCCAAACCAATCGACCCGGTGGAAGTCCGGCCGCTCGGCTTCGTTCGGCGCCGGAAAGGCCGCGCAGAATCGCCTCTGGGTGATGCCTGCCGAGGTCCCGTCGTGAATAGCAAAAGCATTGGCGCGCCGCGTCGCCGCCAATACGCCTTGCCACCACCTGGGCTCCAACACGAGCTCGCCCCGCCACCGGTTCACGTCCCCCAGATGCAGGCTCGCGCGATAGTCGACGACGACCCCGTCGGGCAGCATCATCGCCCGTCGATAACCCTCGAACCCGAGCACCAACCAGTGCCCGTGTGGCCCGAGCTCGAGCTCGACGTAACGCGACGTCGGCTCGTCCCCCTCGGCCAGAAAGACCTCGACCACCTCGTGCTCCCACAAGCGGTCGTGTCGCCCGATGCCGACGGGCCCACCCGGCCCGCTCGGTCGTGCATCGTCGTAGAACGGCGCGTCGACGACGATCCCGTTGGCCGACACCGACACGTAGGTCACCTCGCCTCGCGACAATGGCGTGCCGTTCCAGGTCGACGCGACCTCGAAGCGCCAGCCCTCACTGTCCGATTGCATAGAGCCAACCGGCATTGTCGCTGAAGAACACGACCCCCTGCTGCAGTGCCACCATCGACTGGATCTCGCTACCCACGAGCCCGTCGGCCGCGACGAACTTCCAGAGCTGTGTTCCCGTCGTCGTGATGGAGTGGAAACCCGCCTGGTCATCGCCCACGTAGATGCGACCCGTCTTGTCGATGGCGCCCGTCGTGTTCGGGATCTCCCCGTCCTTCGTCATGGCGTAGGTCCAGTTCAGGTTACCGTCGCTCGCGCGATAGGTCCTCACCCCTGACGACCCGTTCGCGTTCGAGATGATGAGCTCCTGGTTGCTCGCGTTGCGCCAGGCGATGGGTGGCGTGTCGTTGTCCCCGCCCGTGTTGAACTCCCGCAGCTTCGTCCCGACGGTGCCGTCGTCGCGCACCTGGTGGAACGTGCTCCCAAAGCTCTGCACGAGTGTCCCATCGATCAGCACCACAGTGCTCGCGTCCACGTCCGCGCTCTGCACGACGTAGGTCCAAGCGATCTGCCCCGTGCGCGTCATCGCGAACAGCGTGTGGTTCGAGCACCCGAAGTAGATCCGATCGAGCGTCTGGTTCCACGCCACATGGGACTGCACGTACTGCGAGTTCGGCACCGCCACCGACCACCTGATTTGCCCGGCCGAATCCAACGAATAGGCGGCCGAGAACCCGACCACATAGATGTTGCCGTCATTGTCGACCAGCGGCGCCCCGGTGATGGGCTCGGTCTCGGCGCCCGGCAGCTTGCGATACCAGAGCTGCACACCATCCCGATCGAAGAGCGACACACCGTTGCCCGTCGGGATCACCATCGTTCCGCCCGTCCGGAGCGTGATGCTCGCAGACGGCGACATGGGTTGCGCCAACGCGACCTGCCAGATGATGGCACCGGTCGTCGGATTGATCCGATACAAGCGATTCTCGACCGCGATGTACAAGCGCCCGCTCGTGTCGAAGACCGCGGACGTCTGGATGTCCGCGAGGTCCGCCCCGCCCGCATCCGTGTCTGTATTGAGCTGCGTCTTCCACTTCAGCGTCTTGCTGCCCGGCCCGTCATAGGCCGCGCCCCAGCCGCTGCGGCGATGGTCGTACTTCGCTGTCGGCCACCCGCCGACCTGCATCCCGCAGCCCTCGTCGAAGGCCCCGTCGCAGTCGTCGTCCTTGCCATTGCACACCTCGACCTCACCCGGATTGAGCAGGTCGCTCGAGTCATCGCAGTCCCCGCCCGTCGTCGCCGTGAGGTCACCCTCGGCTCCACACAGGCACGTTCGCGAAGTCGTCACCCCGTACAGGTCGTCGTCCACATCCCGGAAGAAGTCCGTACACCCGGTGGCGTTCGCCTCGTCCACGTCGCCATCGCAGTTCTCGTCTCGCCCGTCCTCGTTGCACTCCTCGACGAGCCCCGGATTCTGCATCCCGTCATCGTCCGCGCAGTCGCCGTTCTGCGTCACGACGAAGGCCCCGCTCGGTCCGCACAGGCACCGACCGGCACCCACACCCCAGCCGTCCGCGTCGCCGTCCACGAAGTGGTCGAGGCACCCGACTGCGTCCTCTTCGTCGACTGCCCCGTCACAGTCGTCGTTGGTCCCGTTGCAGAACTCGACCGCGATGGGCGAGATCAAGAGCGACCCGTCGTTGCAGTCGCCACCCACCTGGGTCCGATGGACCGCCGTCGCTTCGCACAGACACTTCGAGTCGCTACTCACGCCGTACCCGTCGCCATCGATGTCGCGAAGCCAGCTCGTGCAGCCCTGCGCGCCCTCTTCGTCGACGACCCGATCGCAGTCATTGTCGACGTCGTCGCACAGCTCAGGCGCGCCGGCGCTCACGTCGCCGCGGTTGTCGTTGCAGTCACCGCCGCGCGTCGCCCGATAGACGTCGCCGCCCGCGCACACACACGAGATGTCGCCGTCGACCCCGTAGGTGTCGCCATCGACGTCGCGCAGGAAGATCTCACACCCGACCGCCCCGGTCTCATCGGTCGAGCCGTCGCAGTCGTCGTCGATCCCATTGCAGCGCTCGATGATGGCCGGGCTCACGTCGGCACGCGCATCATCGCAGTCACCGCCGTTGGTCGCTTTGTAGGTCGCCGTCGGCGCGCACAGGCACTGCGAGTCGCCGGTTCGCCCCCACGCGTCGCCGTCGCCGTCGCGGAAGAACGTAATGCATCCACTCGTGCCCGGGTCGTCCGCGACCCCGCTACAGTCGTCGTCCTTGCCGTTGCAGAGCTCGCTCTCGGCGGGGTTCATCGTCGGGTCCGCGTCGTTGCAGTCGCCGCCGACGATGGCCGTGAACGGAGCGTTCGGCTCACACAGGCACAGCCCGTCGCCCGCCACGCCCCAGTCGTCCTGGTCCGAGTCGCGAAGTCGATTCAGACACCCCACGCTCGCGGCCGGGTCGATCGTTCCGTCGCAGTCGTCGTCGACATCGTTGCAGCTCTCGACGGCACCCGGTTTCACGTTCACATTCGCGTCGTTGCAGTCTCCACCGACGGTCGCCCGGAACTGGCCGCTCGCCGCGCACAGACACTTCACCTCGCCAAAGCGGCCGACGCCATCGTTGTCCACATCGCGATAGAACTGTGTGCATCCGGTCGCGCCTTCCTCGTCCGTCGTCCCGTCGCAGTCGTCGTCGACGGCGTTGCACAGCTCGGGCGCAAACGGGTGTGTCGTCATCACGACGTCGTTGCAGTCGCCGGCCTTCACTGCCCTGAACAACCCCTCGGGTGCACACAAGCACTGGCTCTGGTTCGCGAGCCCCCAGCCGTCGTCGTCGCCATCATAATAGAAGGGCGAACAGTTGCCCTGCACACCTTCGTCGACCTCTTCGTCGCAGTCGTCGTCGACCTGGTTGCACACCTCGGCCGCGCTGGGATTCGCAAAGGGGTTCGCGTCGTCGCAATCGAGGGCGTTGGTCGATACATAGGGCACGGTCGGCGCACACAGGCAGGCCGAGTCGCCGGCCTGACCGAAGCTGTCGAAGTCGGTGTCCCTATAATAGATGTCGCATCCGTCGGCGCCCAGCTCGTCGATGGCCGCGTCGCAGTCGTCGTCCTGGCCATTGCACACCTCGGCGGCGGCCGGGTTGACGCTCGTGACCGCGTCGTTGCAGTCACCGCTCGCCGTCGCATCCCAGGGGGCTGCAGGCGCGCACAGGCAGCGCGAGTCGCTCGTCACGCCGAAGTCGTCGCCGTCCGAGTCGCGATAGAACGCCACACATCCGTCGGCATCGGACTCGTCGGTGATCCCGTCGCAGTCGTTGTCTTTCGTGTCGCACCGCTCGGCCGCGCCAGGGTTCACGTCACCGGCGTCGTCGTTGCAGTCACCGCCGCGCGTCGCCGCAAACGTCGTATCCGGACCGCACAGACAGGCGAACTGCCCCGGGTCGCCGTAGGTGTCCTCGTCGCCATCGATGAAGTGCAGCGTGCACCCGCCGGCACCCTGCTCGTCCACGACCCGGTCGCAGTCGTTGTCGACGCCGTCGCAGACCTCGGGGGCACCAGGGTTGATGGCGCCAACGGCGTCGTTGCAGTCGGTCGGGGTCTTCGAGGTGTAGCGCCCCGCGACATCGGCCTCGCACAGGCAGCGGGAATCATCTTGATTTCCGAACTGATCGAGGTCGCCATCGCGATAGAAGATCGAACATCCGATGGCGCCTGCGTCGTCCGTCAGGCTGTCGCAGTCGTTGTCGAGCCCATCGCAGATCTCCGGCGCATTAGGCTGCACCGTGCCAAGGCTGTCGTCGCAGTCGCCATCGACCTGCGCCGTGAAGTCGCCGCTCGGTCCGCATTGGCATTGCGGCGCGCCGGTCCCGACGCCGTCACCGTCGGCGTCCACCCAGTAGTCGACGCAGCCGCCCGCACCCTGTTCGTCGGTCGCGCCATCGCAGTCGTTGTCGACCGCGTCGCAGCGCTCGGCCTGGGGCTCGGGCCCTTCGCACTCGAGGCCCGTGAGCCCTCGACAGACGCTCGACCCGGGGCACGCCCCAAACGTATTCTCGACGAGGCAACCTTCGGAGAAGTGGGCTTCATCGGTCGTCCCATCGCAGTCGTCGTCGAGCCCGTTGCACGTGTCCTCGGCCGGCACCCGGGCGTTGCAATCCGTCAGCCCCGCGAGTGTGCACACCCGCAAGCCCACACACGTCCCGAGCTCGTTGCGCTCGCGGCAGGTCGTCGACGCGGCTTCGGCGATGGCCGGCCCGCTGCACTCACACTCGGCGCCGTCGGCCGGCACACACTGCGGCGTCTCCCGCCCATTGATGTCGACCGCCGCCTCGCAGCGATAACCGTCGGGGCAGGCCGCACCTGCGCACCCGCCGCCGCAGAAGGACCCATCGGCGCCGGCCTCGCCACGCGGCAGGCAGCGCGCCCCTTCCGAGGCCCCGGACGCCTCACAAGCCTCGTTGGAATTGCAGGGCGAGCACAGGGTCGGGAAGCTCGGGACACACACATAGACGATGTCCGGGAAGACCGTCAGGTCCTGTCGGCAGCTCCACCCGTCGACACATCCGTCCGTGCACGTCGTCGAGCACACCTTGCCCGCATACGCATCGAGGCAATAGCCCGAGTCGCAGTCGTCGTTCGAGTCGCACGGATATCCGAAGGCACCAGGGGTGATCGACGTATCGATGTCGGCGCCACCGTCGGCAGTCGTGTCGCCTATCACTTCGGATGCAGTGTCCGTGTCGCTCGGGCTCACCGAGTCGCTGGCGGTATCGCCATCGGGGTTGCCGGTCGTGTCGCCCACCGAGTCGCCCGCGGTGTCGTTGACCGAGTCGCCGAGCGTGTCACCGCCCGTGCCGTCATCGCTCGCCGGACATCCGGCCATCATCACAAGAGAAGCGCATAGCGCCAGATATCGCTTCATGGTCACTTCCCGTAGCTATAGATGGTGCCCGACGAGTCGCCAAAGACGACGTATCGGATGTTGCCGAGGGTGCCGAGCGCCGCAGCGCCATCGATGTGGGAGCCGTCCACCGCGAAGCCCCAGTACTCGGTGCCCTTGGTCCCGCCAGCGCCGCGGTTGCGCCGCGCGGCGAAGCGCGCCTTGCCGCCGACCGCCGAGTTGTTGGACCCGACGAAGATGTCGCCGTCCCGGTCGAAGATGGCAGCGCCATGGGCCTGGTCGCGCTTGGCCACGGCCATCGAGAAGTCGTTGCCGATGCTGGCGTTCAACATGCGCACGCCGTCAGCTCCTGCGGGTGTCACGATGGCGTACTCCTCGGGATTGCAACAGGTGTAACCCGTTGAGAACACGCCGACATTGGCCCACAGCTTGGCCGCCGTACCACCGCTATTGGTGAACGTATTGGTGCTGACCTGGGTCGCCGAAGACGACGCATCCGCGAGCAGGTAGAGGGTGTTGCCCATCGGCGCGAGAACTCGCCCGACCTCGGTCACGGTGACCGAAGCACCCGGCACCTTGGTCGCATCGCAGCTGCCACCCGACAACGGACACCAGGTCCAGTTCACGGCCCCTGCCGTCGAAAACGAATAGACCCGTTGTGAGCCGCTCAAGTAGATGCGGCCGTCCGGCCCGAGGGCGGGGTCGCTCGACTTGCTGGCGCTGCCCACGATGGCGGTCGCCCAGTTCACGGCCCCCGACGCATCGAGCGAGCGCAGGAAGTTGTTCGACACCACGTAGATCCCGCCGTTCTGGTCGACGATGGGAGAGCCGACGACGCGGCTCCCCGGCTCGCCACCAAACCCGTTCTCCCAGATCAGCTCTCCGTCGCGCGACAAGAGCAGGATCCGATTGCCGGCCGGCACGAGCACGCTCCCGCCGACTCGCACCGTGGGGCTCGCCCTCGAGAACGGGGTCGCCGGCAACGGATAGCTCCAGAGGGTCGCGCCGTCGCTCGGGCTGAGCTTGAAGAGCGTGGCCCCCAACAACACATAGATGTTGCCGTCCTCGTCGATGACCGGCGAGCTCTCGAACGCCGTCCCCGCGGCCAGCACCTTTTTCCAACGAAGGGCGGTGTCCGTGGCGACGGGTCCTTCGATGAAGAAGGGGTGGCCGGTGCGTCGGGCGTCGCGCATGAAGGTCGGCCAGTTGACGGTCGGCAGACCACACGCCGACTCGTCGACGACTCCGTCGCAGTCGTTGTCGACCGAGTCACATATCTCGATAGCCGAGTTATTGACGTTGCTGCGGAGGTCGTCGCAGTCGCCGATCCGGGTTGCGGTGTGGTCGTCGTCGGGAGCGCACAAGCAGCGCTGCGAGCCGTCGACCCCGAAGGTGTCATCGTCGACGTCCTCCCAGAAGTTCTGGCAGCCGACCGAGTTGTCCTCGTCGACGTTGAGGTCGCAGTCGTCGTCGATCAAATTGCACGACTCGGTCTTGCCAGGCGTACGGCGCGCGTCGCCGTCATCGCAGTCGCCGACCGCGGTCGCCGAATACGCAGCTTGTGCCGAGCACAGGCACAGGCTCTGGCTCACGACACCTACCCGGTCGCCGTCGGCGTCCAGATAGAAGGTCGTGCACCCGCTCGCGCCGACCTCGTCGATGAGTCCGTCGCAGTCGTCGTCGATGCCGTTGCACGTCTCGGCAACACCGGGCTTGATGGCGCCGTTGTTGTCGTTGCAGTCGCCGCCGACCTGGGCGTCCCACGGTGCCGCGACACTGCAGAGGCAACGCAGGTCCTCGCTCACGCCGAAGTTGTCATCGTCACCATCGCGGTATCGAAGGAGGCAACCGTCGGACCCGTCGGGGTCGGTCGAGCTGTCGCAGTCGTCGTCGACGCCGTTGCAGACCTCGCTACGCCCTGGATTTCTCTGTGCGTTGTTGTCAGCGCAGTCGCCACCCAGGACCGCGCGATAGACCGGCCCGGCCGTGCATACACACTGCGCATCTCCCGTCACCCCGAAGGCGTCTCCATCGACGTCACGCAAGAACGAGGTGCAGCCTTCGGCGTTGCCCTCGTCGGTCGCGCTGTCGCAGTCATCGTCGACCTGGTTGCAACGCTCGGTCCCGCCGGGGTTGGCCGACGCCACGAGGTCGTTGCAGTCGCCCGCGCGGCTCGCGGTCACGAGCCCGACCGGAGCGCACAGACACTGGCTCGCGCCGGCTCCCCAGGTATCGCCGTCGACGTCCGTGAAGTAGGCCGTGCAGCCGGTTGTGTTCGGGTCGTCGGCCACCGCATTGCAGTCGTTGTCGCGCCCGTCGCACACCTCGGTCGCTCCCGGGTTCACGTCGGTGCGGCTGTCATCGCAGTCGCCGCCGACGGTCGCGCGGTAGTTGCTGGTTGGATTGCACAGGCACAGGGCGTCGAGCGCCAGGCCAAAACCATCGCCATCCGTGTCGCGCAGCAAGAGCCCACAACCCTGGGCGCCGGCTTCGTCGGTGACACTATTGCAGTTGTCGTCGGCGCCGTTGCAGCTTTCGGTTCCGCCGGGCTTGATGGTCGCGCTCCCGTCGTTGCAGTCGCCAGCGACGAGCGCGGCATAAGGCGCCGCAGGGGCGCACAGGCATTGCGAGTCACCGGCCACGCCGAACCCATCGCTGTCGCCATCATAGAAGTAGGTGATGCAGCCGAGCGAGCCTTCCTCATCGACCTCCTCGTCACAGTCGTCGTCCTCCTCGTTGCAGAGGCTCCTCGGCGAACGGGTAGATGTCGATGCGGCCGTCGTTGCAGTCGCCCGTGCGGGTCGTCGTGTACTCGCCGTCGGGTGAGCACAGGCAGAGCGAGTCGTCGCCGTCGCCCCAGCCGTCGGCGTCGCCATCCTTGTAGAAGGGTGAGCACTGGCCCGTGACGCCCTCGTCGGTCTGGCTGTTGCAGTCGTCATCGAGCCCGTTGCAGCGCTCGGTCGCGATAGGGCTGATGAAGGGGTTGGTGTCGTCGCAGTCGTCGGTGGTGTCGGCCGTGAACGGGAAGCCCGGTGCGCAGAGGCAGGAGGACTGACCTTGCACGCCGCGCCCGTCGAGGTCGCGGTCCTGGTAGAAGACGATGCAGCCATCGGCACCGCTCTCGTCGACCGTGATGTCGCAGTCGTTGTCGAGCCCGTCGCACGTCTCGGTCGCGCCAGGGAAAGCCAGAGCTGCGCGGTCATTGCAGTCGCCGCCGCGGGTGGCCGTGTAGGTCGCAGCGGCTTCGCACAGGCACTGCGTGTCGGCGCTCAGGCCCCAGGTGTCGCCGTCCTCGTCGCGATGGAAGACCTCGCAGCCGTCGGCCCCCGACTCGTCGCTGAGCCCGTCGCAGTCGTCGTCGCGATCGTTGCAGCTCTCGTCGTCGCTCGGGCTGACGTCGTCATTGGTGTCGTCGCAGTCGCCGCCGGTCGTGGCGCGGTACTCGCCAGTCGCTGTGCAGAAACATCGAAAATCAAGAGGATTGCCATGCCCATCGCCATCGATGTCGCGGAAGAAGAGTGTGCATCCCGACGCACCCTCCTCGTCGGTCGAAGCGTCGCAGTCATCGTCGACCGCGTTGCAGACCTCGCTGACGGCGGGGTTGATGGTCGATGCGCCGTCGTTGCAGTCGGTGGCGTCGCGGGTGTCGAAGGGGAAGGCCGGTGCGCACAGGCACTGGCTCGAGGCGGCGTCGCCATAGCTGTCGTCGTCGCCGTCGCGATAGAAGACCGTGCATCCGCTCGCGCCGTCTTCGTCGGTGGCGTCATCGCAGTCGTCGTCGACGCCGTTGCAGCTCTCGTCCGCACCCGGGAAGGCGCGTCGAATCAAGTCGTTGCAATCGCCCGCGCGAGTCGCCGTGAACTGCCCGTCTGTGCGGCAGAGGCAGCGACTCTCGGCGACGCCCCAGGTGTCCGTGTCGGCGTCGCGATAGAAGGTCGTGCAGAGGTCCGCGTTCTCTTCGTCGGTCTCACCATCGCAGTCGTCGTCGACGCCATTGCAGCTCTCGGCGACGGGGATGGCGCCTTCACAGGTGACCTCGTCGCCGCCGCAGCGGCTCAGGCCAGGACAGCTCCCGAGCTCGTTCGTGACCATGCAGGGGGCGGGCACGAAGGCCTCGTCGGTCTGGCCATCGCAGTTGTCGTCGGCACCGTTGCACTCGTCGAGCGCGGGCTCGGCGGCGTCGCAGGTCGTCAAGCCTTCGGCCGTGCAGCGGCGCTCACCTTCGCAGCGGCCGAACACGTTGGCGGCGCGGCAGGTCGTGGTGGCGACCTCGGCTATGGCGCGGCCCGAGCAGGCGCACTCGCCGGACTCGGGGACACACTGGCGGGTCGGGTTGCCGGCGATGTCGACGACCGGGGCGCAGAAGCTGGCGTCGGGGCAGTCGTTGTCCTCCTCGCAGGCGGCGCCGCAGAAGGCGCCATCGTCGCCGCGTGGGATACACGCGTGCGCGGACGAGTCGTAGCTGACGAGGCAGTCGGCGTTGCCCTGGCAGGGGCGGCAGAGGTTCGGGGCAGGGGGCATGCAGGTGAAGGCGACGTCGGGGAGGACGTCGAGGTTCTGGCGGCAGTCCCAACCGGCAGGGCAGGTGGTGGTGCAGGACTGCGAGCAGAGCTTGCCTTCGGCGCTGGTGAGGCACCACGAGCCGTTGCAGTCAGCGTTGTCCTCGCAGGGCCAACCGAGCTCGCCTGGCTCGGGCACGTAGACCTCTTCGGGCCCGGTGTCGGGGAGCGGCTCGGTGGTGTCGGCCGTGTCTGCAGCGTCGTTCGTGTCCGCGGTGTCGGGGGTGTCGGAGGCGACATCGACGAGGTCGGGGGCGACCGAGCTGTCAGTCTGCCCGAGGTCGGTGGTGCCGCCAGACTCACCCGAGCAGGCGACCAGCGAGGCGAGAGCCACGAGCACCCATGCGATATGCCGTGGTGTGTTGGATGACAGGGTCTTCAAGGGTCCTCGCAAGGGTCACGGCGCCCGTGTCCGATGCGTGCCGGAGGGCGAGCGGAGTGGTCGACGCTGAAGTGGAAATGGGCTCGGACTCGATTCGAGCGGCCCAGGCGTTGTGAGTACTATCGGTTGTCACCGCTCGGATCATGAGGGGGTTACAGATTTTCTACTTGTGGTCTCCACCACCCGCACCCATGGCCGTGCTGATTCGCCCACCCTCGACCGCCAGCCCCCTCGTCATGTCCGTCGGCCCCCGTCGCGGTCCTCCGCGAAACCAGCACAGCCGTAGCTCCCAGGCCTCTTCCCAAGGGGGCGGGACATTTCACATTTCATTCTGGTTGTCTCCAGGGGTCTGCCTCCAGGGGTCGGGACATTTCATATTTCATTTTAGCCCCGCCTCCCAGGCCGTCTTGCCGAACCTCTCGGCATCAGCCCAACGATCGGCTAAGTCCGCCCCGAGGCACTCCATGACCGACACCCGCTTCCCGACCACCCCCGCGACCCGCTTTCTCGCCGACCACAAGGTCACCTGGGACGGCCACGTCTTCCCCTACGTCGACAAGGGCGGCACGAAGCACTCGTCGGCGCAGCTCGGCGTTCCCGAGCACGCGGTCATCAAGACCCTCGTCTTCGAGGACGAGAACAAGCGCCCCCTCATCGTGCTCATGCACGGCGACAAGATGGTCTCGACGAAGGCCCTCGCCCGCCTCCTCGGCGCCAAGTCCATCGCCCCGTGCAAGCCCGAGACCGCCGAGAAACACACCGGCTACAAGGTCGGAGGCACAAGCCCCTTCGGCATGAAGAAGCCACTACCCGTCCACGCCCAGGCCACCATCTTCGACCTCCCGACGCTCTACATCAACGGCGGCGGCCGCGGCTTCCTCGTCCAGATCACCCCCGCCGACCTCGACCGCGCCCTGTCACCGGTCCGGGTTGACGTCGCCATCGACTAGCGCTCTAAACTTCGTCGCGACGCGGGCAGTGACGAGACGACCTTGCCAGGGCCGCGTCTGATCGATTGCGGGGAGTTCTACTTTGAAGCGACGCGGCGTGCTCGGATGTTGGGGTGTGGGTCAGGCAGTGGCGATGGTCCTCCTCGGAGGCGGATGCGGCGCCGATGCGACCTCCGGTGACACCAGCGACCAGGACGTCAGCGACACCGCAAACGTGCAGGCCGACACATCCACGGAGCCCGACACGTCGACAAACGCCGACGCCTCTCCGGACCCCGAAGGCACCCTCTACCCAATCGCGAGCACGGTCGGCGTGGTCGACGGAACCTTCGAGACCAACCTCGCCGCAGCCTTTGACGGCCAGACCGACCAGACCGCCTCGGCCTCGGCAAAGGCCGCGATCTTCGAGAATATCGACGACGCCCCGCTCCTCTATCGCGAGTTCACCTGCGACCTCCGCCTGCGCCGTGTCGAGGTGCACCCCCCGACCGACAGCTTCCTCCTGTACGACGCCACCAACTATCCGCAGGGCGGCGCCGGGACCGTCACGGTCGTCGGCCGTCGCGCTGACATCGACTACTGGTACACCCTTGCGACGAAGCCCTACAACGCCGATGGCCCGGTCATCTTCGGGCCCGACGACTTCCCGAACGCCAGCGACTACGTGGCCTACGGCGTGACCTTCACGTCGACCGAGCCGCTCGTCGGCACCCTGCAGGTCGCCGAGCTCGCCCTGTTCGGATACTGCGCGAGCCCTAACCACACCATCGCCTGGTCGACGACCGACTGGCTCTGCACGGGCGTCGAGTGCGTCGCCGCCAGCAACCCAGGCGGGGCGCTCGGGCGAACAGTGACCTGCGCCCGCGACACCGGTGGATTCGCGAACTCCGCCATGTGCGCGGGCGATGAGCCGCCCAGCGTCGGCGAAGCCTGCTCCCTCGAATGCGCCCAAGAGCTGGTCTACGTCGGCGCCCGCCCGTTCACCTACGACAACGGGTCGGGTTGGTTGCACGAGGGCCTGGTCGACCGTCGCGCCGGCCCTCTCCCGAGCGACGTCTCCTTTGGCACGACCGTCGCCGCGATCGAAGGCAAGCCGTGCTCGATTCCGACGACGACCCCGAACACCTACTTCGTCGGCCTCAGCTGCCTCGAAGAACCTGCCGGCGACGAGACTCGTTATTGCGCCTTCCGCTGCGAGTGATCCCGGCCACTTATGCGGCCATCGGCCCGGTCCCTCCGGGCCGGCTTCGTGCCCACGACCCCGGGCGCACGAGCCCGTCATCCGTGTCGTTGCGGCCCCGTCCAGGTCCCGGATGCGCAGACTCGTCAGTCAATTTGGACCGCTTCGCGGGACGATGTTAGCAACGCGGCGAATCGGCGCGACTCAACCCGTCTGCGCCCACCGAAGGAGACCTTCCATGCGTGAGATCAAAGACCTCGCCAAGTCCCTGGCCGCCGCTGCGGCCCTAGCAGCCATGACCTTCTCGGCCCCGATGGTGGCCCACGCCGAAGACGAAGAGGACACCGAGTCCATCGTCTACGCCCAGCGCGACATCGTGTTGTCGACCGGCTTGCTCCGCCCCTTCGGTGCCTTCTCGTTCTCGGACTTCGGCGGCGAAGACCTCTTCATCCGCCTCGACGCAGGCGCCGCCTGGTCGCCGATCAAGAACCTCGAGGTCGGCGCGCTCGCGGTCCCGCTCGCCATCTCGCCCGAAGCCGACTACGGCGACCCCCGCCTCTACGCCCGTTACCAGCTCACCCAAGGCGCCTTCCAGATCGCCCCCGAGCTCGGCTTCGTCTTCAACAAGGCAAACGTCCTGTCCGTTGGCGCGCCAATGCGCTTCAAGATCAACCCGGCTGCGCGTATCGACGTGCGCCCGATGTTCCTCATCGACCTGCCGGGCTCCGATGACGCCGACGGCACCGAGACGGCTTTTGGCCTCTCCATCCCGGTCGAGGTCGCCATCAGCCTGACCCGCAGCCTCTTCCTCGAGGTGCAGACCGGCTTCGAGCTCCCCAACTTCGACGGCGACGGCTTCATCCCGCTCGGCCTGCTGCTCGGCTACTCGCTCCCGAACGAGGCCGACACCGCTTGGATCGACCTCCTCCTCGGCTTCAAGTTCAACGCCTTCATCCCGCTCGCGGATGGCGCCGACGTCCCGTTCACCGACAGCTGGACGCTCAGCCTCGGCGCCGCCTTCCACTTCGGCCTCGAGTGACCCACTGCGGGCCAGGCCCGCACCGCCCCTGACCCAAAGGCCTCGCCCCGGCAACCCCGGCGCGGGGCCTTTCGTTTTCCACCTCCCCTCCGATACACACGCCCGCTCACGTTCCCGCGCCCCGTTGCGCCCCTCCCGATCATCGTCTAGCATCCCCCTTCCGGTCGGCCTCCCGACCTGCGCCGTGGGCATGCGGCGCGCCTCCCCCGTGCGATGTCGGCACTTCCCCGAGCCGCACACCCAGCCCCCTCCGCCCTCACGAGGAGCGCGATGTCCGACAATCACGCCGTATCCGCTTCGCGCCCCGTATCCGCTTCGCGCGCCGATGCGACCTCGCGCGCCGATGCGACTTCGCCCGCCGATGCGACCCTCCCAGCCGACCGGGCCGAGGCCGTCTTCGCCGACTTCAAGCCGGCCTACTCCAAGGCCCAGGCCATCGCCGAAGCGAACCGCTGCCTCTTCTGCCTCGATGCCCCCTGCATCACGGCCTGCCCGACCGGCATCGACATCCCGCAGTTCATTCGCAAGATCGCGACCGACAACCTGCGAGGCTCGGCGAAGACCATCTTCGACTCGAACATCCTCGGCATGTCGTGCGCGCGTGTCTGCCCGGTCGAAGTCCTGTGTGTCGGCGACTGCGTCTACAACCGTATGGACCAGCCGCCCATCCAGATCGGCAAGCTCCAGCGCTACGCCACCGACATGGCCTTCACCGAAGGCTGGGAGTTCTACGAGGCAGGTGAGCCGACCGGCAAGAAGGTCGCCCTCATCGGCGCCGGGCCGGCTTCTCTCGCCTGCGCCCATCGCCTCCGGCGCTTTGGCCATGAGGTCGTCATCTTCGAGAAACGCCCCGTCGTCGGCGGCCTCAACACGACCGGCGTCGCCCCCTACAAGATGAAGGCCGACCGCTCGCTCGACGAGGTCGAATGGGTGCTCGGCATCGGCGGCATCGAGATCCGCCACGGCATCGAGGTCGGCAAGGACATCGCGCTCACCGACCTCGAGCGCGACTTCGACGCGGTCTTCGTCGGGATCGGGCTCGGCCCCGACAACCACCTTGGCATTCCGGGTGAGGACCTCGCCAACGTCGAGGGCGCCGTCGAGTTCATCGAACGCTTCAAGCTCGAGAATCTTGATCTTCGAGATTTCAAGCGCGGCGTCGTCGTCGGCGGCGGCAACACCGCGCTCGACGCCGTCCGTGAGCTGCTCGGCCTGGGCGTCACCGACGTCACCATGATCTATCGCGGCACCGAAGCCGGCATGAGCGGCTACCAGCACGAGTGGAAAGCCGGCAAGCTCGAAGGCGTGCACGGCGCCTGGCAGACCCAACCGACCGCCTACGTCGGCAACGGCAAAGTACAAGGCGTCGCCTGCCTCAAGCTCGACGACAAGAAGCAGCCCATCCCCGGCTCCGACCACGTCATCCCCGCGGACATCGTGCTCGTCGCCATCGGCCAGGCCAAGCTGCTCGCCGACCTGAAGACGCTCGACGGCATCCAGATGGACAAGAGCCGCGTCCTCATCGACAAGGGCGGCTTCACGGGTCGCCCGAAGTGGTACGCGGGCGGCGACCTCGCCAACGGCGGCAAAGAGGTGGTCAACGCCGTCGCCGAAGGGCGCGACGCGGCACTGGCCATTCACGCATTCATCACGGGAGAGCAGTCGGCATGACCGCGCACATCGCTACACCGCTCAAGGCCAAGCTACCCACCCCCGACCTGACGTCGAACACGGGCGGCATCATCTCGCCCAACCCGTTCTGGCTCGCGTCTGCCCCACCCGCGAACTCGGGCGACCAGATCAAACGGGCGTTTGACCACGGCTGGGGCGGCGCCGTCTGGAAGACGCTCGGCACCCCGATCCAAAACGTGTCGAGCCGTTTTGGCGGCCTCAACTACCGCGGCACACGCGCCATCGGCTTCAACAACATCGAGCTCATCACGGACCGCCCTCTCGAGGTCAACTTCCGCGAAATCGCCGACGTCAAGAAGCACTTCCCCAAGCACGCCGTCATCGTCTCGCTCATGGTCGAGACCGAGGACGAGTGGCGCGAGTTCATCGCCCGCTCCATCGACGCCGGCGCCGACGGGCTCGAGCTCAACTTCGGCTGCCCCCACGGCATGTGTGAGCGCGGCATGGGCTCGGCCGTCGGCCAGGAGCCAGCGCTCAACGAACGCATCACGAGCTGGGCGGTGAAGTATTCGACCATCCCGGTGCTCGTGAAGCTCACGCCCAACGTCGACGACATCGTCCCGCATGGCCTCGCAGCCAAGCGCGGCGGCGCACACGGCGTCTCGCTCATCAACACCATCAAGTCGATCATCGGCGTCGACCTCGATAAGATGGTCTTGGAACCCCGCGTCGGCGGGCTGTCCACCAACGGCGGCTATTGCGGCGCGGCGGTCAAGCCCATCGCTTTGCACATGCTCGCCAGCCTCGCGCGTGAGCCCGACTTCCGCATCCCCATCTCCGGCATCGGCGGCGTCACCAACTGGCGCGACGCGGTCGAGTTCCTGGTGCTGGGCGCATCGTCCGTTCAGGTCTGCACCGAGGTCATGCTGCGCGGCTATCGCATCGTCGAAGACATGATCGAGGGGCTCTCGACCTTCATGTCCGACAAGGGCATGACCAAGCTCGACGAGCTCGTCGGCAAGGCCGTGCCGTCCTACTCCGAGTGGGGTGACCTCGACCTCAACTACGAGACCGTCGCCAAGATCGACGCCGACAAGTGCATCGGCTGCCAGCTGTGTGTCGTCGCCTGCCACGACGGCGCCCATCAGTGCATCCACCCGCAGGGCGACACGTTTGTCCCACGCGTCGACGAGTCCGAGTGTGTCGGCTGCAACCTCTGTCAGATCGTCTGCCCTGTCCCCGACTGCATCAGCATGGTCAAGGTCGACAACGGGTTTGCCCCCTCGACCTGGAACGAGCACACCATCGGCCAGGGCAACCTGCGCCCGAAGAAGGGTGTCCACTGAGCTCGCCCGGCCGCAAGCCCGACCCGGCCGACGCCGACCTCGACCTGCGACAACGCATCGAGGCGACGCTCGGCCCGGTGCTCGGCACTGACCTCGCGGCGCACCTCGACCGCGACGCCGTCCTCTATGTCGAGAGCTCGCTCGACCTTCTGCTCTGCGCCATGGCCATCGCCCGCGACAACGCGCACGCCGTGAACGCCTGGCTCACACTCGGCACCCTGCGTCGCCCGACCTCGGACGAGCGCACCCTCTGGCGCTCGACCCCCGACCGCACGTGGCGCGCCGTCGTCGTCCAGCCCTTCGTCCTCATCCAGGCGCTGAACTGAAGCCCGAAGTCGGTCGCGTCGACATGCGACCCACCAACGTGGCACACGTTCAGCGAAGCGCCTTCAGCTGCTTCTTCGCCTCGGCCAGTTTCTCCTGCGTGCCCTTGTCCTTGTGCAGCTTCTGCGACCGCTCGTAGGACTTCACGGCCAGCTCGAGCGCCCCCTTCTTTTGCGCTTTGGCATCTGCCCCGGCCTTGTCCGCCATCACGACATACGTATCCCCGAGGAGCTGCGCAGCATAGCCTCTACCGATACCCAGAATCTCGCTCGCGATGGCGTTCTCGAAGGCGTTCGTCACTTCCCACGTGTCGATCGGCTCGCCCTTCTTCAGTGCCCCGAGCAGCGCCTTGCCATAATGCCACCACATCCCGGTGTGCTTCTTGGCTTCGTCCGCCGTCCTGGCACCCGCCGTCCCGAGCGCCAGTCTCAGAATCCGCGCCTGGTGCATGGGGTTGTCATAGAAGTCGACGTGGTTTGCGAGGTCGACGTATTCCGACGCACGACGCGCCCCGCCACCCTCACCGACGGCGCACCCCTCGAGCTGTGCACGTGGAAACCAGATGTCCCCACCACAGCCCTTGATGTCGACACGTTCGCCTACCGACCACCGCGGTGCTGGGATCTCTCCCCTCTCGCCCAGGCCACAACGCAAGGCAGCCATCAGCCGCAGCTTGCCATCGCGCCGCTCGACCCAGTGCGACCGCGTCTCGTGGGCCACCACCGTCTGGCCGGCGACGACCTGCTCGCTGACATTCACCGTGAAGCCATCGCCCGCCGCGATGACCTCATAGCTCGTTTTGCGCTCGCCCTTGGGGGCCGACGCATCGGCCGGGTTCGCCGCACCCGCATAGCTCAGGAGGTGCACCGGGTCATCCGCCTGCAACTCGACCGCCTCGAAGCGTCCCTTCTGGCCAGACATCGCGAAGATGAGCTTGGGCCCGGCCCCAAAAACCGCGCCGTTTTTCGCCAGCGCCCGCTCGAGCTCGGCCTCGCTCATCCCCGTGAGCGTCGCCGCCCCGTTCGTGTCGAGCACCTCGACCCGCGTCTCGGGAAAGACCATCGTGGAGGAAGGAGGGACACACTCCCCAACAGGCAGACCGGGCGAGTTCACGAGCATCACGACGAGCGACGACAACAGCGACATGGGACCTCTCCAATCAGGGCCAGAGCACCTACCGCACCCGAGACCGGCCCACAAGGGCTCGACATCTAACCCCGTTCTCACACCCGCCTCCGCAGGAGCCCTGAAGCGCGGCCCTTACGGATCCATCTCGCACCCCGATTGTTCGGAATCACCCACCTCGACACCCTCCCGTCACGGTCCCGTTGCTTGTGCCAAGCCACCATGCAGGCTAAGCCCTCCGCGGAGGTCGCACCGTGAAGCCACCTGTGCTCGTCCTGCATGCGCCCGGCACCAATCGTGACCGTGATGTCGCCGAAGCCTTCGCCCTCGCCGGCGGGGACCCGCACATCGTCACGCTGAACGCCCTCATCGAATCGCCAAACCGGCTCGCCGACTACCGGCTGGTCTGTGTGCCCGGCGGCTTCTCCTTCGGTGACGACCTGGGCGCGGGCAAGGTCTTCGCCTTGCACCTGCGCCTCTCGCTCGGCGACGCCCTACACGAGCACCTCGAGCGCGGTCGCCCTATCCTCGGGATCTGCAACGGCTTTCAGGCCCTCATCAAGGCCGGCTTCTTCTCCGCCGACTTCGACGCGCCGCCCACGTCGACCCTGACCCGCAACGCGCGCGCCCAGTTCGAGTGCCGCTGGGTGACCCTGCACCCGAACCCCTCGTCCACCTCGCCCTGGCTGACCTCGCTCCAAGCGCCCATCGACTGTCCCGTCGCCCACGGCGAAGGCCGCCTCGTCGCCGACGCCGCCACGGCCCCGACACTGACCGGCCCACAAGCCGCCTTCCGCTACACGCCGACCCCCGACACCGACGACGGCTACCCCGGCAACCCCAACGGCAGCCTCGACCACCTCGCCGGTATCACCGACCCGACTGGCCTCGTCCTCGGCCTCATGCCCCACCCCGAGGACCACATCCACCCCTTCCAACACCCCGATTTCCATACGGGTCGCCGCAAGAACCCAGGCCTGCCGCTGTTCGAAGCCGGCGTCCGTCTCGCCGCCCAGACCTGACCCCCAGGCGAAGTCCCAACTCCCCGATTCCAACGCCACCCCGCCAAATTACTTCGACGATCAACCATCTCGATCATCAAGGAAACAGTCGATGCCCGTGACCGCAGTCGTAGGTGCTCAGTGGGGTGATGAGGGCAAGGGGCGCATGGTCGACTGGCTCGCCCAGGACGCCGACCTCGTCATCCGTTTCCAGGGCGGCGACAACGCCGGCCACACGGTGGTCAATGAATTCGGCAAGTTCGCCCTGCACATCGTCCCGTCGGGCATCTTCAACCCGAAGACCTCGTGCATCATCGGCGCTGGCACGGTCGTCCACCCGGGCGGCCTGCTCGACGAGCTGCGCTCCCTCGAGACCGCCAACATCGGGCTCGAGCGCCTCTTCGTCGAGAAGCGCGCGCATGTCGTCATGCCCTATCACCGCATGCTCGACGGCCTTCAAGAAAAGGCCCGCGGCAAGGGTGAGATCGGCACCACCAAACGCGGTATCGGCCCGGCCTACGCCGACAAGGCCGCGCGCAACGGTGTCCGCATGGGCGACCTGCTGCGCCCGGCCTACCTGCGCGAGCGCCTCGCCACCTCGCTCATCCAGAAGAACCACCTGCTCGCCTCGCATGGCGAAGCACCACTCGACCTCGACACCATCGTCGACGAGCTCGTCGCCTGGGGCAAAGAGCTCGCCCCGCGCATCGTCGACACCCTGCCGCTCGTCCAACAAGCGGTCCGCTCCGGCCACAACGTGCTCCTCGAAGGCCAGCTCGGCGTCATGCGTGACCTCGACTGGGGCACCTATCCGTACGTCACCAGCTCGAACCCGCTGGTCGGCGCCGCGGGTGCAGGCCTCCCGCCGACCGCTATCGACCGCGTCATCGGCATCGTCAAAGCCTACTCGACCGCGGTCGGCGCCGGCCCGTTCCCAACCGAGCTCCACGACGACAACGGCACCAAGCTTCGCGCCGCCGGTGCCGAATACGGCGCCACCACCGGCCGCCCCCGCCGCTGCGGCTGGTATGACGCCGTCGCGGTCGCGCACGCCGCCTGGCTCAACGGCTTCTCCTCGCTCGCCGTCACCAAGCTCGACGTACTCGACGACTTCGACGAGCTGCAGATCTGCACCGCCTACGAGCTCCACGGCCAGCGCATCGACTACGTCCCCGACACCCCCGACATGGAGCAGGTGACACCGGTCTACGAGACCTGGCCCGGCTGGAAGTCATCGACCGAGTCCGCGCGCCGCTGGGACGACCTGCCCAAGCCCGCCCGCGCCTACCTGCACCGCATCGCCGAGCTCGCCGGCGTCCCCATCGAGTTCGTCTCGGTCGGTCCCGAGCGCGACCAACTGCTCGAGCTCCACCTCTCGCCCTGGCTCCGCGGGAGGCTCCGCCGATGAGTCAGCCCCCAATCCCAGACGCGCAGCACCAGTCGCACCAGTCGCACCAGTCGCACATTCCGCACGAGCGTTGGCTCTCTCCGCTGTCCTTTCGCTACGGCACCGAGGCCATGCGCCGCCTCTGGAGCGAAGTCGAGAAACGAAAGTCCTGGCGCAGGGTCTGGGTCGCCCTTGCGCGAGCCCAACAGCGCCTGGGTCTCGTCACTTCCGAAGAGGTCGCCGACCTCGAGGCTCATGTCGCCGACATCGACGTGGCGGCCGCCGAACGTATCGAACGCGACATCAAACACGACCTCGTCGCCGAGCTCCGGGTCTACGCCTCCCAGTGCCCGGCCGGCGGTCGGATTCTGCACCTCGGTGCCACCTCGATGGACATCGAGGACAACGCCGATGTCTCGAGAATCAAGGCATCTCTCGATCTCATCCACGACTCGCTCGACGCGCTGCTGACACTCATGCGCGACCGTATCATCGAGCTGTCGAGCCATGCCACCATGGGCTTCACCCACCTGCAGCCGGCCGAGCCGACGACGCTCGGCTATCGCTTCGCCCAGTACGCCAACGACCTGCTCGACGACGCCCACGCGCTCGACCACGTGCTCACACAGCTCCGCACCAAAGGCATGAAGGGGGCGACCGGCACGTCGGCCGGCTACGTCGAGCTGCTCGGCTCCATCGAGGACGCCCACACGATGGAGCGCCACGTCATGGAGCACCTCGGCCTGCGACCCTTCGACGTCGCGACCCAGACCTATCCTAGAAAACAAGACCTTACGGTCGTGAACACGCTCGCCTCGCTCGGCCAGAGCCTCTATCGGATGGCCTACGACATCCGCCTGCTCCAATCGCCCGTCATCGGCGAGCTCATGGAGCCCTTCGGCAAGCACCAGGTCGGCTCCTCGGCCATGCCCTTCAAGCAGAACCCCGTCGCCGCCGAGAACGTCGACTCGCTCGCGCGCCAGCTCGCGGCTCTGCCACGTGTCGCCTGGGACAACGCCGCCCACTCCCACCTCGAGCGCACGCTCGATGACTCGGCCAACCGGCGCAGCCTCTTGCCCGAAGCCTTCCTGCTCGCCGACGCGATTCTCTTGCGCAGCCGCGAGATCATCGCCGGACTCACGGTCGAGCCCGCCGCTTCACACCGCCTGCTCGCCACCTATGGCGTCTTCGCAGCCACGGAAAAAGTCCTCATGGAGGCTACCCGGCTCGGCGGTGATCGGCAGGCCCTGCACGAGGTCATCCGCGAGCACGCCATGGTCGCCTGGCCGCTGGTGAAGTCGGGCCAAGCCAACCCACTCATCGACCTCATGATGTCCGACCCGCGCCTCACTTCCCTGCTCACGCCCGACCGCATCCGCGAGCTCCTCGACGCCAGGACCCACGTCGGCGACGCGCCGCAGCGCGCCCGCGCCTTCGCGGCCCGCATCGACTCCTACCTCGCCCACCGCTGACCCACCATTGTCCCACCATCATCCCGCGAGAGGCGCCACCATGTCCGCCCTGCTCGAAGCCGACTTCCGCGCCGCCCTCGACCACACGCTGACCGGGGTCCCCACCCTCGACGGGCTCGGCCCTGCAACATCCGGCAAGGTGCGTGAGTCTTGGCTGCTCCCCGACCACCGTAGGCTATTGGTCACGACCGACCGTGTCTCGGCTTTCGACCGGGTGCTGGGCACCATCCCGTTCAAGGGACAAGTCCTGAATCTCCTGTCCGCCTGGTGGTTCGAGCGCACCCGCGACATCGTCCCGAACCACCTCGTCAGTGTGCCCGACCCCAACGCGATGATCGTGCGCGACGCCATCCCACTCCCCATCGAGGTCGTGGTCCGCGGCTTCATCACGGGTGTCACCTCGACCTCGCTCTGGACGCTTTATCAACAGGGCCACCCCAACCCCTACGGCCATACCCTGCCCGCCGGCCTCCACAAAGACGACCGCCTCCCGCACCCCATCATCACACCCACCACGAAAGCCCTCGCCGGCCACCACGACGAGCCCATCACCGCCACAGCACTCATCGAACGCGGCCTCGTCTCACCAACCCTCTGGGCCGAGATCGAATCGAAAACGCTCGCGCTTTTCGCCGAAGGCCAACGCGTCGCCGAGGCCCAAGGCCTCCTGCTCGTCGACACCAAGTATGAGCTCGGCATCGTCGACGGTCAGCTCACGGTGATCGACGAAGTCCACACCCCCGACTCCTCGCGCTACTGGCTCCGCGACTCCTGGCTCGACCGCACCCCCGAACACCCACCGGCCCACCTCGACAAAGAGCTCCTGCGCCAGGGCCTCGTAGCTATGGGTTATCGCGGCGATGGCCCACCCCCGCCGTTACCCGACGACCTTCGTATCGAGCTCGCCCGACGCTACATCGAGCTCTACGAGCGACTCACCGGCCTCACGTTCGCGCCACCCACCGAGCCCGCCTCGACCCGCCTGCCGATCGCCATCGCACCTGGCGCCATCGCACCCGTCGCCGGCCGTCCGCCCTCTGCACCCTTTCGTTGACACGCCCCCCGGGTTAGCGTGCCCGAATGGAAACCGACCTCGCGACCCTGGACGCCCCGACCCGCCGCACCCGCCCACCAGGCGCCGTCACCGGCCTCGTGGGCTTCAGCTCTCTCCTGCTCGGGTACGCGACCAGCCCGCTCGCCGCGGTCGACGACACCTTCCTCGTCCTGGGCGCCTTCTTCCTGCTCGTAGGCCTCGTCACTGCCGGCCTCGCCTGGATCCAGAGCCGCGGCGATTACGGCCCCTTCGCCTACGGCACGGGTCTGGCGCTACTCGCTGTCGTCATGGCAACGGTCATCGGCTCGACCATGATCCTTCGCAGCGCAGGCGCCTTCGCCGGCCTCGCCGTCGTCGTCCACATCGTCCTCGTGCTCGGTGTGGGCCTGTCCACCGCCTCGTTGTTCGGCGCCCTCGCATGCCTGCGGTTCATCCGCCGTCCCGCCACCCCACTCAGCTCCGGCACGCGCACCGCCCACCGCGTTGCCCTCGCCATCCAGGCCATAGCGGCGGTCACCGGCTTCATCGCCTTCACACCACTGCTCACGAGCCCCGAGCTCGACCAGACCCACACGATCATCGCGCTCACCTGCCAGGTACTTGCGACCCTCAGCCTGCTCATCGCCTTCGCCCAACGACGCTGAGCTGCCAGGTACGCCTATCGATGGTCTTCACTCACCCGAGCCCTAGCTCACCAATCCAAAGACGACCCCTGCGCGCAGCCCGACGGCCTTCTGACCAGCCATGACGCCCACGAACCACCTGTGCGAGGTGCACACACAACCCGAGGTCGAGGTCGGTCCGTGGCGGTGTCGCGAGCCACAGCTTCTGCGCTGCGCCCGACCGGACCGCCAGTGATGTGCGCTACAGGAGCTGGGGCAGGTAGTGCGCGGCCTGCTTCTGCCACCATGGATACTTGTGGTCGCTGTCCTCGCCCCAGATCGCCAGGTGGTTCGGGATGCCCTTGTGGCCCAGGAGACGCCCAAGCTCGATGGTCTCCGCGACGCAGCCGCCTTCGGCCGGACCGCGCCCGACCACCAGCGTGATATGCGTCTGGCGCCGCACACGCTCGAGCGCCTGACCTTCCAGGTTCGGCACGAATGCCAGCGGGTCGTCGAAGTAGAGCTGGTTGCGGCCGCGCGCGAAGAAGGCGCTCGAGCGGTACTTGCCCGACATGCCCAGGGCGCGGTGGAACGTCTCAGGGTGTTTCAGCGCAAATAGAGTCGCGTAGAGCGCCCCCACCGAGCAGCCCGCCGCCACCATCGGGACCTCAGGCGAGCGGCAGTCCGCGCGGATGAACGGTACCAACGTGTTCATCACGAAGCGTTCGTAGCGGTGGTGGTGGTCCATGCGAGTGGCCGTCGAGCCGCGCCCCGAGAAGCTCTTCGAGACATTGGTCTCTGGGCAGTAGACCTTCAGCTTGCCAGCCGCCATGAGCGGCCCGAGCGCGTCGATCATGCCGCTATCGCGCCACTCGTGCGCGACCCCGGCGTTCGACGGGAAAACGATGAGCGGTCGGCCAATGACGCCGAAGGCCCACAGGTGGACGGGGCGCCCCAGGTCGGGGCTATCGAGGAGCAGCAGGCGCGCACTCACGGCTCGACCTTAGCCCAATCGACCCCGGTGAAGCGAGCGCCGAAAGAACCAGAGGGCTCCTCAGAGGTCGCCGAAGCGCCCGTGTCCGGGACGAGAGCGCCGGTCATCGGTGAGGTCCTCTGGTCAACTCCCGGCCCCGGCCCTCAGGGCGCGCCGTTGAGGAGGATGACGTTGTCGATCCAGGCGCGATGAAACGGCGGGAAGAGGAGCCCCTGACCCGAGCCGATCTTGCTCTCGTAACGCCACTCGAAGGTGTGTGTACCCTCGGGTACGTCGTAGGTGTCGGTGTAGCCGTTGTCGAGCTGGAGCCGACGCCCGTAGAGCTCGATGACCTTGGTGCCGTCGATACGCAGGACGAGCACACTCGCGAACGAACAGTTGGTCTGGACATCGTAGAGGATACGACCGCCGCCAGGGCCGAAGGTCGCGGTCAGAAAGATGCTGCTGTTGCCGGCACTGCTCGAGCTCGAGCCGAGCACAGTGAAGTCGTGGCTGATGAGGGAACGTGTGCTGCCCGAGATCGGGTTTGTCGAATCGACGAGCCAGGGGTTGGTCGGGCCGGTGCTGAACTCGGGCGGGATGACCCCACCTTCGAAGTCGGCCTTGTATGCGCAAACAAAACCCGCACAGATCCCGCTTGCGCAGTCCTCGTGCGTGATGCAGGCCTCGCGCGCGCCACACTCTGTGCCGCACGGGCCGCCGCAGTCGACGTCCGTCTCGCCCTGGTTTTTCTCGCCGTCGGTGCAGGTCGCCGCTTCGCAGTCGTTGCGACAGGTGTCGTCGTCGACGTCGTTGCCATCGTCGCACTGCTCTTCCGCGAGCGTGTTGACGTAACCATCACCACAACGGCGCAGCGTGCAGTCCGGGTCGCAGAAGGCCGAGCCGGTCGGACCGTCATCGCAAGCCTCGCGGCCGTTCAAAGCGCCGTTGCCGCAGGTGCAGGTCTCGCCCGCGCAGGCGTTCTTGAGAATGGCGACACCGGCACTCGCGCTGGTGACGTTCGCAATGTCGATGTCGCCATCGCCGTCGAGGTCGCCGACCTCGAAACCGATCGAATCGAAGCCGGTTGCACCGCCCGCGAAGGTGGCGGCGCCATCGTTACGGTGGATGGCGAGCTTGCCCGAGGCGATGCCGACGATGTCGAGGTCGCCATCACCATCGACATCGGCGAGCCGCACCTGATTGCCGGGGGCGCCATCGACGCCGCCGAGGCTCGGGCCGTTGGTCTCGGTGAAGGTGCCGGCGGCCGAGCCGAGGTAGATCCGGTCGAAGACCGTGCGGTTGACGACGAGGACGTCGGCGAAACCATCGCCATTGAGGTCCCCGACCTCGACACCCGAGGGCTCGCTGGTCGCTATGCCGTAGGTCGCGCTCGAGGCGAAGGTGCCCGCCCCATCGTTGGCGTAGAGGCGATCGATGAGGCCGCCGTTGCCCTGGAAGAGGTCGAGGTCACCGTCGCCGTCTGCATCGATGAGCGCCATGACGTAGGAGTCGGACGTGTTCGTGGAGAGCGCACCGAGGTTCGAAAACCCTCCGGTGAGAGGGTCGTAGGTGAAGCGGATCCCGGCCTGGGCCGCGTTGCTGCCGGGGCGACGCCCGACGATGAGGTCGAGATAACCATCGCCGTTGATGTCGCCGATGACCGGGCTCACCTGGCCGCCGATGGTGCTGAGATTGGTGCTGGTCGAGAGCGGGTTGGTGGCCGCACCCCACAGGACCTTGGTCGCGCCGAAGCCGCCGGCCGCGTTGTTGAAGAGGATGACGTCGGCAAACCCATCGCGGTTGAAGTCGTGGGCGCCGAGGCGCTGGAAGTTGGCCTGTTTCAGGTCATTGATGGTGGCGCCGAACTCGACGCCGTCGTTGAGGTGGATGGTGCTGTGGATCTGTGTCGCCTGGGTGTAGCCGTCGGTCACCATGTCGAGGTCACCGTCGCCGTCGAAGTCGCCAAGGACGACCTGGTCGAGGAAGGTGCCGGGGTTGACGGTCTGGCCGGCGACGAAGGTGCCGCTGCCGGCCGACGAGGTGGCGACGCGGGCCTTGAGCACACGATAGGCGCTGGTCTTCAAGCTATCGACGCTGCGGAACCCGGCGCCGATGGTGATGTCGACCGGCTCACCCGCGAGGAGCGGTTGGGTGGTCGTCCAGCGCAGGCCATTGCCCTCGCGTGAGAGGGTGCCCGTGGCTGTGCCGCCATGGGCCCCGATGACGGCGATGGTCGGGTCGTCGAGTGCACTCTCGGCGAGGCTGCAGGAGAGCGAGAACGCGAAGGTGTCGGGCGCCATGGCGGACGCGAAACGTTCGGTCGGGGGAAACTGGTAGACGAAGCTCCCCGTGCAAGCGCAGCCGCCCTCGACACAGGTCTCGGCCGGGCCACAGGCGGTGCCGCAGGCGCCGCAGGTGTTCTCGGCGTTCTTGAGGTCGGCCTCACAGCCGTTGGTCGGGACACCGTCGCAGTCTTCGAAGTCTTCGAGGCAGATGGTCTCGCAGCTCGATGAGGCGCACATCGGTGCGGTGTTGGGGAGTACCGGGCAGGAGACGCCACAATAGCCACAGGTCTCGGCGCTCGTGAGGTCGGTCTCGCAGCCATCGAAGACGACGTCGTTGCAGGCGCCGCGGCCCGGATTGCAGTCGAGTGCGCACTGGCCACCGCGGCAGGCAGGCGCACCGAAGGGGCCGGCTTCACAGGCTGTTTCACAGTTGCCGCAGTGTTCGGGGTCGCGTGCGGACTCGCTCTCACAGCCGTCGTCGGGGTCGAGGTTGCAGTCGAGGAAGCCGGGCAGACACGTGCGGGTGCACTGGCCATCGGCGCAGGCCACGGCCTGGTTGCCCCTGTCGTCGCAGGGGGTCTCGCAGCTTCCGCAGAACTCGGTCGACGTATCGGTGTCGACACAGGCGCCCCCGCAGGAGGTCTGTGTCGGGTCCTCGCAGAGGGACCCGCAGATAACTTCGAAGTCCACACAACAGGTGCCCAGCTCGAGGCAGTCCGGGCCGCACTGGCAGCTCAGCCCCGGGTCGGAGGTCCCGCAACGCCCGACACAGCTGGTGGGCGGGGTGATGGTGTCGGTGTCGGGGCTGTTCGTGTCCGCGTCTGCGTCGGGCCCGTTCGTGTCGGTGTCGGGGCCGGTCGCGTCGGTCGTATCAATGCCGGTCGCGTCGCTCGTGTCAGTGTCGGTGGTGTTTGATACATCTTCGGTATCGTTCACCGACGTGTCGGGCGCGGTATCGCCAGAGCTCTGGGAATCCCCACAAGCCGTCAGGAGCACAAGGGAAAATAACACAGAAATGCGGTGCTGTTGCATGATGGTCTCGATGCATCGGACGGAGAGTCGCAAACACGACTTCTGATCGCATTATCATCCGAGGCGCCATGACGTAAAGCGCACGCCGAAAGGTGCTACGAACGGGGCCGCCATGCACCACGGCACTCCGAGCGCTCAAACCAAAAACCTCGACGATCGAGATACTCGACCGCCGAGGTTTCTGTGTTCTCCGGCTCTCGTCAGCGTACGACGCTAGGCGCCAGGACGAAGTCGTCGACCCACATCGTCATCGGCTCGGACCCATTGTACTGGATCTCGATCGCGCCGCGGCCCGCCGCGGTATTGATGGTCGTAAAGTCGTGCGAGTAGGTCTGCCACTCGGCTCCAGGCGTGATGACCAGCCCCGTCTGAGCCCCGCCCACCTCGTCGAAGATGCTGAGGATCGGTGGAACCTGCCCACTGACCGTCCCCTTGACCTTGAACGTGACCCGGTAGCTCTGCCCGTTCACGAAGCTGAGCCCGCGCTGCGAGAAGGCCACGTTGGTCTGGCTCGTCCGCACCGCAAAATCCAGCCGCATCGAGGGCGCCGCATTGCCGAACGTCGTCATGTCGGAGTTGGCCTCGAAGCGGACCTCGTCCCACGGGCGGAAGAGCTGCCAGCAGACATGGCTCTTGCTGAAGTCGCCATTGGCCATCGCATCGGGCCTCGCCCGCTGACATGGGTTCGCCCCGAGGTCGACGAGCTCGATGCCTCTCAGCCACGTCGAACCCGTGGCCAACGGACCACCAAAGCCGATCTCCAGCTTCGCCGTCGTCGTGTCGACCGCCTGCACCCACGCATACTCGTGTCGCTTCCAACCGAGCCCGTAGATGACCGGCTCATTCACGTGCAAGGTCGGCCAGTCCTGCAGGTTGGTATAACCCCGGCGCTCGGTCTGCCCACGTGTCTCGAACTTCAGCGCATACCCTCGACCCGCGAAGAGCTGGCGCCCGAACTGCGCGATTCGCGCCACCCAGTCGCCCTCGCCATTGTTGTTGGTGATCTCCGCCCTCACCGCGTTCTCGGCGGCATCGAACTCGGCGTAGAAGTCCTGCTCGGGCCAGTGCCACTCGAACGGCCAACACGCGAGCCCGAACCCGAACGTATTGTCCGCGAACCCCGTCACCGGGAACGAACCACACGGATTGAGCTCGAGCTTCTCGATGCGGATGTCCGCGAGCTCGACGATACCCGCCGCGCCTTCGCCAAACGCGAGCTCGAGCTTCGTCCCGTCGACCGGCGAATCCGAGGTCGCGACGAAGTCGTGTTTGTACTCGCGCCACTCCGGCGTGAGCGGCGTCTTCACGTTGAACCACGGCTGGACGCCCAGGTCCCACCGATTCAGGTTCATGTACATCGAGGTCGCGTTCGTCGCCCGCGCCTTCACCCAGACACGATAACGCCGCCCCGCCTGCATCGGGATGAACTCACGATACAGCGTCGCGAAGTACGCCTCGCCCGGCTGGCCGCGCACGTCGATGACGGCCTTGGGCCCGCCGTCTGGTCCACCGGTGCTCTCAGTCCGGATACCAGCGAGCCGCGAGTCGTAGTTGTTGCCAAAGCGCCAGCACATACGCCCGAGCGCGAAGTCGCCGTTGCCGATCTCGTTGCCCTCGGTCGGCCCGCACGGCGATGGACCGTCATCGGTCAGCGACACATCGTCGAGCCAGATGGCCGCCGTCGAGCTCTCCGCCAACTGGAAGTCGAGCGTCACGCTCCACAGAGTCCGCTTCGCTTCGAACCCGAGCGCGTAGAAACGCCACTCGGTGTCGAGCATCACGTCCTCATAGAAGATCGCGTAGTCGTAGGTCGTGGGCTGCACGAAGACCCGCATCGACCGGGGCTCCGCCGCCTTGGCCCAGAAGCCGAAGGTGTAGCTGCGCCCCGCCACCACGCTGAGGTCGCGCTGGTTCAGCCCGAGCGAATAGATCTCGTTGCCGACCTCTGGATTGTCGACGCGCACCGAGGGCGCCTTGCCGCCCGGCCGCACCTCGTCCATGTCCGCGCTGAACCCGCTCTTGAAGCCGCCCGGCCCCCACGCGCCCCAACATGGCGACTGCCACGGCTCGGTCGCCGCCACCAGCTGGTCGAAGCCCCCATCGCCGAGCAGCTGCCCCGTATCCGGCAGGCACGCCCGTCGCCGCATCCAGATCGCCACGTCGGCCGTGCACTCCTGCTCACCCGTCGCGAACACGTCCGGCGGCGCCTGGCACACCGTCGCCTCGCCGAGCGCTGCGTCGAAGTCCGACGGCAGGACACGCGACATCGCCGCCTCACCCGTGCCCGACGCCGGCCCACACCCGACGCCGGCCGCACCCGTGCCCCCGCCATCACACTCGAAGGCCCACGCGTCTCCGCCCGCCCGCTCATGATGCCAGAGCCCCGTCACCTCGGTGAATGCCTTGCCATCCCACGGCTCGAGCGTCGCCGGCGACCGATAGAAGTCCGAACCCCGCGTATAGAGGTACTCGCGAGGCGTCGTCTGCGTGTTCATCCCGTCGACCACCTCACCCGCGAGCCGCGTCCATCCACCCCGCTCTACGCCGAATCGGCACTCGGCCATGAAGCTCGGCCGGCCACCGGGACCATCGGGGTCGATGCGCCGCATGCCGTTGCTGCGCAGCACGCCGCCGATGTCGTTGCACTCCTCGGGCCACTCCACGAAGCGGCTCGTCGGGCGCACCCACAAGGCCCCTCCGCGTCGCGCCGGATTTGCCACATGCTGCGGCGAGTTCTGGCCACACGGGTCGTGGGTCGGCCAGTTGTCCGCGGTGTTGCCATCGAAGTAGTAGTAGAGCGTGTCCGCCGACAGGCTCGGACCATAGGGCCCAAAGAACAGGCTGCGCGGCACGACCCCATCACAGGTCGCCGTCACGTCTTCAGTCGTCCGGCAGTCGACCCACCCCGACGTCCCATGCACGATGCTGCCACGCCCTGGCTCACATGCGATGTGGTCGTTCAGGTCGCTCGTCACCGCAAAGCTCGTCCCGAGCTCGCGCCACAGGGCCCAGTCCAGGGCTCCAGTGGACCCCGGCCCACTTGGCGGCGTCGTCGAGATCGGCGCATCCGCAGTGCCCACGGGCCAGCTCGGGCGCGGCGTCACCGCGTTGCTGTTGGCATCGAAGTTCTCGAAGTCCGTGAACTCGTAGACCCACACCAGCGACCACCCGCCGCCGTCGGTCGTCATGTCGCAGTAGAGCTGGAACGGCTCGCGCGCACCCGCCCCATCCGCCCCACTCGCACCATCCACGTCCACCCACACGAGGCCGTCGGTCTCGCTGCCGGTCGACTCCTTCACATGCATACAGCTCTGCGCCGGCCGCCCCTGCGTGCCCGCGTCCTGCCACCCGCCTTCCCGATACAGGCCCGAAATCTCCTCGGCCGTCAGCGCCCGACCCCACACCCGCAGGTCATCCAGGAGCCCGTGGAACTGCTCGTAGGTCCCACTGGCCTGCACCTTCGACAGCCCGATGACCAACATCGTGCTCGTGAGGTCCTGACCGGCCTCCGTCTCGGCCGTCTCGACCAACCGTCCATCGAAGTAGAAGTCGACCTTCCGCCCCGCCTTCACTGCCACCAGATGGCTCCAATGTCCCTCGGGTGCACAACCGCCCTCGCCGACATCGTTCGACTCACCCACATAGTGGGCGCAGCCCCGCCCATTCCAGCGCACGAGGCTGCTGCGTTTGTTCGTCTCCAGCACATCGCCGAACGCGAAGTACCCCTGGAGCTGGCTCGAAAACCCACGGTCGGGCTTCACCCAGATGGAATAGCTGGCAGTCACCTCGCCCTGCGGGTGCTCCGTCGCCGCGACCTCGACCCGGTCGTCGTCGACCGAGAAGCGCATCGCCTTGCCGGCTGCCCCGAACCGGTCGGCCGCGGCCACCGCCCCATGGACGGTCCCGTGGTCGCCGAACGGGCCGCTGTCCTGGCCATCGCCATCGAGCTTCCAGTGACCGATGAGTCCCGCGGACAACGGGTCACATCCCGGGTCCGTCGTCCCGTCGCAGTCATTGTCGACATTGTCGCAAGCGACCTCGACCGCTTCGTATCCAGGCACCTCATCGTACTCGCAGGCCGCGTTGTCGACCCCGCCACGGCACATCACCGACAGCGTCGCCCCAGTCGCGCTACACGCGCCGACCTGCCGGCACAGCTCGACAATTCGTGACGAGCTCGCCCCGTCGCTCACCAGATTTCGACTATCCAGCTCGTCGACGACGCAGTCCTCGTCGGCGTCGACCGAGTTCGACTCGGCCACGTCCGGGACCCCGTCGCCGTCGCCGTCCCGCGCCACGAGCCCGTCGTACTCCTCGGTGTCCGACAGCCCGTCGTCATCGGTGTCCGCTCGGCCCGGGTCACTTCCCTGCGCGGCCTCGATGCGGTTGATGAGCCCATCGCCGTCATCGTCCGCCTCCGGGTCGAGGCAGAACCCCGAGTAACACAACCCCGAGGCACACTCCTCGGACGCATCGCAGGTGCCGCCGATGGGACGCTTCTTGTCCCCATCGCCACAGCCGACCCACACGAGGACACCAACCCACAAAAATCCGTGACGGACAGCCCGCATTCCGACCTCCAGCCCTCCCGTGTACCCGCATTCCATGCGGCGTCGCAAGTGGCTTGTGCCCTCACACACAGGAGGTTCAGAGGCGCTCCATCACCTCGGTCATGATGTTGTGGCGTTTCTCGATGACCTCGATGAGCCGCTCGACCTCCTCGTCGAAGTCCATCGTCGGTTGCCACTTCGACAGGTCCCGATTCGCCGCATCTCGAATTGACCGGGCCTGTTCCTCGACCCACGACGCCAGCGTTGCTGCAGCCCAGCGCTCGCTCAGCGCCGTCCGATACAACCCGCGATGCAGCGCCTTCCAGGCCGCAATGGAGAACAGCCGCGGCGAGAGCTGGTCGCTCCCATGCCAGTTCCGCTGGTCCCCCGGGAGGCGCGACCCCTCCCATTCGATCCCGAACACCGCATCCCCATCCCACGACACGATCCTGAAGCGTGCTTCCGGCGTGCCCGCCACTGCCGTAAGGTCTTGATGGAGATAGTAGTTCTTGGTGAACGTGTCGCGGTTGCCCGCAAACGTGTGAACGCGCTGCCACACCAGGAAATCGGCCAGCGACAACCTCGGCTCGACCTCCGACCTGAACGCTTCCTCGGTCGTGGCCGTCCGCGTCACCGCCCGCAGCAACGCCGCCAATCCCTCGACATTCGAGACATCTCCGAGCTGCACGTCATAGCCGGCCAGCGGGTCGGCCTTGTCCGCCCAGTTCGCGTTGTGGTTCTCGGCCTTGTAGAGCTGCACCTCATCCGACTCGAGCCCGTTGCGCTCCAGGTACGGCCGATCGATGCGCTCGACCAGCAGGTAGAGCCCATGCCACTGCCCATTGACCGTCACCTCGGCAAATCCGATGCGTGGCGCGAGCCCGCCCTCACCCCGCACGAGTCGCATCGTCAGCCACTCACGCAGGAAGCTCCGGTCGATCCACGACGCCTTCAAGACGAAGCGCCGCTGCCGCTCCTCCCCATCCCCAAACAGGTCGAGCTCGACGTCCGCCTCGTCCGGCATGACCACCCGATACGACTTCTTGTCGACCGTCCGACCATACCCACCGTGCAGCTCGATGACCGAGTCCGCCACCCGCTCACCATCGACGACAACCGTACACGGCACTTCGATGAGCGCCTCGGGGTCGGCGTGGATGCGCGCCCAGTCGGCCTCAGCGACCTCGATACCGACCTGGCGAATCGGGCCTCTCGCGACTACCTCACCATCGTCGCCGTCGTCGTCCGCAGTCTCCGCGTCGCCGGTCTCCTCGAATCCGTCGCCCTCCCCATCGTCGGTGTCCCCGTCCACATCGACGTCCAAGACTTCGGCCCCGGTGTCCCCGTCGCGGTCAGCGCCGACCCCATCTCCACCGCAAGCGACGCCGACCAGAGCGGCCAGCAACAACCATTTCCAACTGCGCCCTGCGTCCAACTTCACGGTGCACACTCCCAACCGATCGGCGCCTCACAAGCCTCGATCACGACGTCATCCACCAGGCACTGGCCCGCATCCAAAGACGCTGCACCTTCGCCCACGGCGCTACACGTGATCGCGACACTTCCCTCGGGTGCCTCGCCCTGTTGCGGGTCGGCCGTCACGATGTCCTTCTCGTTGCCGGTCACCACGCTGTACTCGACCCGCAGGCTGCCCTTGGCCTCCCACTCGTACTCGTCGCCCCACTGCAACCCGACCTTCGAGCCGGTCACGGTCGACCCTTGCACGACGACCTCGGGCGCCCCATAGCCGACCTCGACCCCATGGGCCGCGCCTTTGACGAGGCTCGACACCACTCCCATCCGGCCGCCATCGGAGGCGGCGACCCCCTCGTGCCTGAACCCTTCGACGATCGACTCGCGCAAGATCACAAACCCACCATTGTGATCGATGCCATCGTCCTCACCGGCCGCAAAGACCGACCCGATGATCTCGCTCGCCACCGGCTGGCCGTTTTGCATCCGCGCCAACCGGAAATACGACCCGTCATTGTCGTCATCCTCGGCGACCCCGTCCCCATCGGGGATCTCCACCACATGGCTATCCACCATGCGCAGTACCGACTCGACGTATTCGCCGCCCGTGTCGCAGCGCGCGATCAACACGCCGTCCAAGCTCACCTGCCCGCCCTGGGCATGAATCGCCTTGCCCACATTGTCGGTGATGCCACCGCCGACCATATCGAACGAACCGTCTATGACCGCCACCACCGGGTTGCTCGCCGAGTGCCCACCAAAACGCGGCGCCCCAGCCCCTCCCGAGGTGAACCACGTGTGGTTCGCGACCAGCTCGCCGCTCACCTCGATGGTGCCCCACGGGTTCGACGTCGCGCTCGTCACGAGCACCGGCTCATCGGCTGTCCCCCGGACCTCGAGTCGCCCCTCGATCTTCACCGTCACTCCAGCGGCGATCATCACACGTGTCCCCGCGGCCCAGACGAGCTTGTCCCCAGATGCTACCACCAGGTCCTCGGTCACCCTCACGTCGCGCGCCGCGTCGAACGGCACGACCGCGCGCACCACGTCCTGGTCTGCGACCCGCACCCACAGCTCCGACGACAACCCGTCGGGCTCGAGTCGCACGACACCTCGGCCGCGATGCAGCGCCACCTCCACGCTGCGACCGCCTCCTACCGTCACCGGGACGACCTCGTTTCGTCGGCCTCCGCGCCGGATCGCCAGCGGTGCAGGTCTCCCCGGCAAGAGTCGGACAGGTCCCTCGAAGATCAAGACAGACTCATCGACGACCTCGCCATCCGCTCCGTCGGATCCATCCGTGCTCACCGTGTCGACGAAGGACGTGTCAGCGACCGCGATGGAGGTATCGAACGACACGTTCGGTCCCGGCCCAGGTATAGGCGCCAACACATCGTTCGTACACGCAGGAAGAGACGCGCCGAGCACCCCGACGAGACACCCAAACCATCGCTTCATGGCCCACTCCGATAGGTCCCGATTCGCTCCGTGAGCCGCACACGACTCGCCTCGGCCTCGCCCAGCATCGTATCCATCCGGGCCGTCACGATCGTTTTGAACCCGCTCGCCGTCGCCGCCGCCGCGTCGCTTTGCACGAGCTCGATCATCGCCGCCGCTGTCTCGTCGCTCGTCACCACGGCGAACAGGTCCCGCCGCACACCAGCCATCACCGACTCGAGCGTCGCCTTGTCCAGGCGCGCCATCAATGTCTCGAGAATCGAGATATAACGCGTGTACAGCTCGGGGCTCCTCAAGAGCCCGTATTCGAGCCGTCCCTCGGCGCAGTACAACATCCGCCACGGGTCCTCGAACGCGAATCGCCCGCCGTGGTGGCATGGCGAAAACAAGTCGTCCGGGTCCCAGCTCATCACCTGCCAGAACGGCGAACCACCCTCCTGCCCGCTATACATGAAGAGCTCGTCGACCCAATCCTCGTTGCGCAGGAACGTGTTGAGCGCCACCCATTCGAGGTATCGATCGAGCGCCAGGCTCTCGCCGAGCTCGGCCGCCATGCCATCGGCCGCCGCTGTCTGCGCTACGGCTTCGAGCGCGCTCCAGCTCGCGAGCGCCTCGACCTCGTTCACGGCGAAGTCCACGTCTACCGGCTCGTCCTCCGGGTCGAAGCGCCGACGCAGCACCGCCCACGGCTCGACCATCCCCTCCTTCAGAGCGACCTCCGGGTCCTCCATCAAGAGGTAGACCCCGCGGTCCTCACCCGCCGCGACCAGGCGCACGACCTCCTGTTCGAGCGGAAAGAGCCCGAGCACACGCGCCAGCCGATTGCCAAAGAGCTGGTTGAAGTAGCCCGAGTCACGGCACATCGAGATCAGATAGAACCGATCAGACGACACACCAGGCATCACCCGAGCCGCGTCCCCCAGCTCCACCGCATAGCTCTTACGCTCACACTCGAGCGACGTGTGCCCACGATAGTTGGCCACCGCCGGCACCGCCTCCACCCCAGGGCCAATCCGCACCGACAAGCCGAAGGGCTCCTTGCTGTTGGTCCTTCCCAATGCCCCGGCGACCTCGGCCTCGGCCTCTGTCATCACCAGCTCGATGGTCCGCGGCGACGCCTCCGAAGGCCACCGCCCCGCCGCAACGGTGGCCATGACCTCCCCATCACACGAACCGGCAACACCCTCGGGCATGACCACATCACACGCGAGCTCACCCCACTTCACCGTGAGTCGCTCCCCGCGTCCGGCCCCGACACACGCCGCGAGTCGCACCAGACCCGCCCGCCGCGCGACGATCGTATTCGCCAGGGCCGTGCCGTCCGCTCCATCATCCCAATTGCGGAGCCCTTCGACCCGGACCGTCCCCGTCAACGTCTCGGTCGCCCCCGAACCACCGACGACCAGCGTCCGATCGACGGGTCCCAAGACCCCCTCGAGCCTGCGCAGCGCCGTCCGCGCCTCGAATACCTGCGCCATCGGCACGGCCCCATCACCCTCGCCGAGCGCGTCCAGCCGTCGCAGCACATGCGCCTTGTCGTCCGTCGCCTCGACCACGAGCTCCAGCTTCGCTCCGGCTCGCCACACGACGAAACGCTCGCCCCGCGGCAGCGCCATGACCATCGCGTTGGCCGCCTCGTCGCGACCGCTCACCACGAGCCCGGTGATCCCAGCCTCCTCCCAAGCGCTCGCAACGACCGCCGTAGCCTCACCGCCCGACCAGCTCAACGTCGCCCGGGCGTCGCTCCAGTCGGCCGGCGCCCCGTCCCGATCGAGCACCTGCGCGACCACCTCGACCCCACCGGGTGCGGCGACCACCCGCCGCACGATGAGGTTCTCCCCACACACCCCGTCATCGACCGGCTCACCCAGCTCCACGTCGGGCGCCATCGTATCCGGTTGCGCGTCGAGCCACAGCGGCGACGCGTCGCCCCCGCATCCCCAGGCCACCAGGACCAACACCGCCGAAGACCATCGTTTCATCGGCGCCACCTTGCCCAAGCCGACGCCTCATGTCGAGCCCCGCCTAGTGCCGTGACCGAGGCATGATGACTCATGCCTCGCCGCCGTCCCTCGGACGTCGGGAGCTTCGCGCGTCCCGGCTCTAGCCCGATTGGACAGGGGGTTTGCACCCCCTTCGACCCCCGCGCCGCTTCGCGTCGCCCTAGTGCTGCGACCGGATCGAAGCGCTCCGGTCGCAGCACTAGCCCCTCTCGTTCTGCCCCGACGGGAGCTTCACGGAAGGCCCCCGACCTAACGCCGGAGAATGCGTAGCTCCGAGATGTTCACCCGGTTGAACGGGCCGCCCACCCCACCCAGCGTCCCAAACGCCCCGTAGGTCTCGAAAGCCGCGAAATCGGTCATGTTCGGATAGGCCTCGTCGGCCGCGATGACGACGTCGTAACGGCGACCACCGACGAGCTCGGCCGCGACGAAGTTCGACAAGGCCCACCGGTCCCAGCGTCCGAGCTGCGGCATCACCAGCATCCCCTCCGCCACGACCGCCCCCGTCTCGCGGTCGGTCACGGTGAGCCGCTTGGTGCCACACCCGATCCCGGTGTTGACCGGGCCCGCCCCATTCCCATATGCCACCTGGAACAGGTGCACCGCCGTTCGCCCGGCCTCGATGTCTCGAACTTCGAGACGATGCCCAGGGTCACCCCAGCCCTGATAATGGAAACGTTCGTGCTCGGTGACCGGGGTCCCGCCGGTCGCGACGAAAGCCGCCGCCTCGATGCGCCGGATATGCGCGTCGCCCACACCCCACCAGCAAGTCGCGCGCGACCGCTGCGAGTGCAGTCCGCTCGCAAACCGCGCCTCGACGACATAACACGGCGATGACTCAGTAGCAGCGTCCGAGCCCGCATCGACCCAGCTCTCGGTCGTCCCGGGCAGGTCGTTCGTAATCCGCACCCCATCTCGCCAGACATCGAAGAAGAGCCCGTTCTTGTCCTCCTCGTTCGTCCAGAGCGTCAGCTTCAGCTTGCCGTTCTCGACCTCGATCTTGTTCACGGCCGGCGTGCGCGGCGAGAAGACCTCGCGCCAGTTCGCCCCATCCGCCGTCTTCATCGGGCGCGTCGCCGCCCCGACCTCCGCCGTCAGCTCGACCTCGATGAGGCCGCCGTCCCGCAGCCGCTCCAGCGGGATCACCTCGCCGACCGGATGGCTCTGGCCATCGACCCGCATCGCCGCGACCCTGTACCGCCCACCGCTGCCCACTGGCGGCAGTCCCACCCGCACCGTAAGCCGCCGACCCCGATGCGGCACCTCGGCGAGCGCCAGCTCGTCGGTGTTTGCGAACAACCCGTCACGCATCCCACCCGTCAGCCATGGCTCGACCCGCAGTCCACCCGGCTCGGACTTCAAACCAAAAAGCGTGTGGTGGACCATGCCGACGAAGCCGGCCACCGACCAGAGCTGCCGCTGCGAGTTGACGACCGGCCCCGAGAAGGCCCCATCCTCGAGCCAGGGTGCACCCGTTCGACCTTCGAGATTCTCGAGATTCGAGAGATTCAACACAGCGGCTTCCCACAGCGACGTCATCAGGTGGTCAGCCGTGCCATCGACCGCCGTCGTCGGGTCCAGCGTCGTCGCCGACATCTCGGCATGGCGCGCCGCGGCCAACCAGTACGCGGTCACGAACGGCCAGCTCGCCCGATTGTGGTAGATCGCCGTGAGCTGCTGCTGCGGCCAGATCACCGGCACCGCCGGCCCATAGCTCGGGTACGAGGCCAGCATCGCGAGCGCCTTGTCCGACGAAGCCACCCCGCTGAGAATCGCCAGGGCCGACCCCAACAAATCGAAGCGCTTGACCGGCGCCGGGTCGAGCTGGCTTGGCAACATCGCCGCGTACGCGCCTTGTCCGGGTTGTCCCGGCAACCAGAGCTCGTGGTCGATGGCGACCCGCAAGGCATCGGCAAACCCTCGATAACGCGACGCTTCCGTCGTGTCGCCGCGTTCGACCAGGAGCTCGCTCAGCAGCGTCAGCGCTTCGAGATGCAGGACGTTGGTCGACAGGGTCCGACTCGTTGCGACGTCGATGACATCGTTACGTGTCCATAGCGGATAGCTCTGCTCGCGCCAGTCGAGGAAGCTCTGTTCTCCAAAGTAGAGCCCACTCTTGTCGTCCCAGACCGCGCGTCGATCCTGCTCCACCGTGTTTCTCAGCGCTTCGATGACCAGGTCGCGAAAGGCCGTGCGCTCCACGCCAACGAGCTCGCCGAGCACCGCCCGCGCCCCGAGCGCCCACACCACCCGATCCGTCGAGACGGGCCAGGCACCCCCGCTGCCCGTGTCCTGAACGACCTGGACCCCGCCGCCACTGCGCCGCTCCGATAGCTTGAACATCAAGCTGTTCTTCGACCGCACCGGATCCAACGCCGCGAGCCCCAGATGGATCGCGTAGCTCGTGTCGCGGGTCCAGACCCATGGCCACTTGCGCCCTGTCTCGAAACATCCCCCGGCGGGACATGGCAGGGGCTGTCCACCGTTGAAGCTGCCGTCGGTGATCTGCGCGACAGAGCACTCACGCACCTCGTCCAAGGCCAGAGCATACGCCGCATCGAAGAGGTCGTGCCCGGTCCGAAGCCTGGGCGCTCCATCACGTTCGACCAGCACCCTTGGGCTCGCCGGCAGGTCGTCGCGCCGCACCGCCGTGGAGCTGAGGCGATAGGTCCTGAGACACGCTGCCCGATCGTCGATCGTCACGCTGGCCACTCCCAGCGGATCGGTCACCGACGCGCTGCCCGAACCATCCGATCCCACCGGCCCGAGGCAAGCCGGGTCGACCGTCTCCCCATCGCCTGTTTCGCCCACGTCAGGGATATCGCCCGTGTCGCCCACATCAAGCGTATCGCTTGGATCGTCCGTATCGTCCCCGCCGGCGGTCTCCCCCGTATCGCCTGACTCGGGCACATCGGCGTCGTCGACCGCAGTGTCATCCGGCACGACCGTGTCGGCCTCGTCACCGCTACCCGAACAGCCAACTGCGATCATCGCCAAGCCCACCAACGACTTCCCAACCCAGCTACGCATCTTCGACCTCGGCCAGACGCTGGCACCACCCACGCCCAAAGGCAAGCCCAGGGCCACTGCGCCCAGCCTTCTCGCCCCTCCCAGCGACCCCACCTGGTTTCATCGCACCACCCGTCGCAGCGGCAAGCCGGGCCGCGGAGCCAGGGTCGTCGCCGGCTTGTTACCCGGACGTTGCAGAGTCCTCCGCCGACGTGGTGTAAGGCGTCCCGGGTCGACCCGAGGAGGCCACGATGTCCCCCAACGCCCGCTCCGGTGTCTCGCTCTCGCCTCCGCTGCCAAAGCCCTACCTCCGCAGGCCCCACGGCCCGCGTGAGGCCTGCGGTGTCGTCGGCCTCGTCGCCCCAGGCCTCGAGACCGCCAAGGCAGCCTTCTTCGCGCTCTACGCGCTCCAGCACCGCGGCCAGGAGTCCGCTGGCATCGCCGTGATGGGGCAGGGGGGCATCGTCGCTCACAAAGGTATGGGGCTTGTCACCCAGGTCTTCACCGAGAAGGACCTCGCCCCGCTGCGCGGCGACCTCGCCCTTGGCCACGTGCGTTACTCCACCGCTGGCAGCTCCAACCTCAAGAACGCCCAGCCCTACGTCATCCACACGGGCAAGGGGCCGCTGGCACTCGCCCACAACGGCAACCTCACCAATGCCCGCTCGTTGCGCGCCCTGCTGCTCGCACGGGGCACCGGCCTCACCGCCGAAAGCGACTCCGAGCTCCTCACCCAGCTCCTGGCGCTCCCTGTCTCGATTCTCGAGAATCTCGAAAACCGACACATCGACAAGCCCTTCAGGATCCTCCCCCACGCTGCGACTGCCGCGAACGCCCCAAACACCAACGCCTCCGGCGAGAGCGTCTCGAACGACACCTGGGAAAACCGCCTCACCCAGATGATGCGCCTTGCCGAGGGCGCCTATTCGCTCGTCGTCCTCACAGCCGACGCCGTCTACGCCCTGCGCGACACCCATGGCTTTCGCCCACTCCACATCGGCACCCTGCCGCTCCCCGACTCCAATCCCGGCGCCACCGGCTACGTCGTCGCCAGCGAGTCCTGCGCCTTTGGTCCCATCGGCGCCACCCCGTTGCGCGAGGTCGAGCCCGGCGAGATCGTCCGTATCACCCGGTCGGGTATGACGTCTTTGCACCCCGAGCTACGCACCACCCGCACCGCCTTCTGCTCCTTCGAACACGTCTACTTCGCCCGCCCCGACTCGGTCCTCGAAGGCCAGCTCGTGCATGCCACGCGGCAGCGTATGGGCGAGATCCTGGCCCGCGAACACCCCGTCGAAGCAGACCTCGTCATCGGTGTCCCGGACTCCGCCCTTGCCGCGGCTCTCGGCTTCGCTCGCGCTTCTGGGATCCCTTATGGCGAAGGCCTCATCAAGAACCGCTACATCGGTCGCACCTTCATCCAACCCACCGCCGAGCTCCGCCGCGACAGCGTACGCCTGAAGTACAATCCGCTCGCTGCCAACCTCAAAGGCAAACGGGTCGTCCTCGTCGACGACTCCATCGTGCGCGGCACGACGGCCGGTCCCATCGTCAAGATGCTGCGCAACGCAGGCGCAGCCGCGGTCCACGTCCGTGTCTCGTCGCCGCCGGTCGCCCACCCGTGCTACATGGGCGTCGACATGCCCGAGAAGAAGGACCTCATCGCGAGCCACCTCGACCCGAGCCAGATCGCCGACCACATCGGCGCCGACTCCTGCGCCTACCTGTCGCTCGCCGGCTTGCAAGAAGCCATCGGCCACAGCCCGGTCCCGCGCCACTGCAACGCCTGCTTCTCTGGCCATTACCCCGTCGCGGTCGCCGACCTCGACCCCGTTGAGGACCTCCGATGAACACCACCGACGCTGTCGACCACCCCGGCTCGAGGATCTCCAAAGACCAGGTCGTGCTCGTCATCGGCTCTGGCGCGCGTGAACACGCCCTGGCCGAAGCCTTGTCCCGCTCGCCACGGGTCGCCCACGTCCTCATCGCGCCTGGCAATGCCCTGTGTGAACGACCGGCTCGCAACGTCACCACCGACCGCCGCGCGGCCATCACGCGTGTCGTCGACGTCGAGCTCGAGCCCGACGCTTTGTTGCAGGTCGCCCGCCGCTACGAGGCCGACCTCACGGTCGTCGGTCCCGAGGGCCCCCTCGCGCTGGGCATCGTCGATCGTTTCCTCGCCGACGGCCGCAAGATCTTCGGGCCCACGAAGAAAGCCGCCGAAATCGAGACCTCGAAAGCCTTCTCGAAGGCCTTCATGCAGCGCCACCAGATCCCGACCGCGCACGCCGCCGTCTTCTCCAACTATCCAGAAGCCCAGCGTTATCTGTCGACCCAGCCGTTGCCCGTCGTCGTCAAGGCTTCGGGCCTCGCGGCCGGCAAAGGTGTCTTCGTATGCGAGGACCTGGACTCCGCCAAGGACGCCCTCTGGCGCCTCATGGAGGTCGGCGAGCTCGGCCCGGCTGGCCGCGACGTCATCATCGAGGAGGCCCTCGTCGGCCCCGAGCTCTCGGTGCTCGCCATCAGCGACGGGACGACACTCACCGTCCTGCCGCCGGTTCGTGACCACAAACGCCTCGACGACGCCGACCTCGGCCCGAACACCGGGGGCATGGGCGCCTTCACGCCGGTGCCCGGGGTGTCGGCCGAGCTCCTCTTCGAGATCCGCTCGACCATCCTCGAGCCCGCGATCCGCGGCCTCGCGGCCGAGGGGCGACCCTTTGTCGGTGTGCTCTTCGCGGGCATCATGCTGACCGAGGACGGCCCGCGCTGCCTCGAGTTCAACGCCCGCCTCGGCGACCCCGAAGCCGAGTGCCTCCTGCCACTCATCGAGTCCGACCTCTTCGACATCATGCTCGCCGCCTTCGAAGGACGGCTCGATGACTTGAAGATCAAGATATCCACCGACGCCTGCGCCGCCGTCGTCGTCGCCGCCCCCGGCTACCCGCAGAAGGTGCGCCCCGGCTCGGCCATCCTCGGGCTCGAAGACGCGCGCCAACACGCCGAAATCCTGGGCGGCGGCGTCGAGCGCCTGTCGTCGGGTCTCGCCGCCGTCGGCGGCCGCGTGCTCACCGTCGTCGCCCGTGATCCGCTGCTCAGCACCGCGCTCGCCCGCTGTTACCGCGCCATCGAGCGCCTCGACATCGAGGGCATGCAGTTCCGCCGCGATATCGGCAAGAGCGCGCTCGCCCCGCCGACCACCTCACAGCGCCAACGCCCGTCCATCGCTCGCCCGGCCGGCGTCGGCGCGGTGATCTCCTATAAGGACGCAGGCGTCGACATCGAAGCCGGCACCCGTGCCGTCGCCGGCATGAAGTCGGCCGTCGAGGAAACCTTCAACCCCCACGTGCTGTCGCGCCTCGGCCACTTCGCCGGCTTGTTCTCGGCCAAGGCCTTCGCCCACCTCGCCGACCCGGTGCTCGTCGCCTCGACCGACGGGGTCGGCACGAAGTCCATCATCGCCCGCCAGCTCGGCGTCTGGCACACCATCGGCCGCGACCTCGTCGCCCACTCCATCAACGACATCCTCGTCATGGGCGCGCGCCCCCTCTTCATGCTGGACTACGTCGCGTCCGGTCGCCTCGATTCGAACATCATCGCCACGGTCGTCAGCGGGCTCGCGCACGCCTGCAAAGAGTTCGGCATCGCCCTTCTCGGCGGCGAGACGGCCGAGATGCCCGACGTCTACAAAGAGGGCGAGGTCGACCTCGCGGGCACCATCGTCGGCGTCGTCGACAAGTCTCGCATCATCGACGGTTCGGCCATCGCCAAGGGCCACCAGGTCTTTGGCCTGGCCTCGTCGGGCCTGCACACCAACGGCTACTCGCTCGCCCGCAAGGCGCTCGCCGGCCTGCCCTTCGACACGACCCCGCCCGGCTTCAACGCCACGCTCGGCGAGGCCCTGCTCGCCCCTCACCGCCCGTATCTCTCCGAAATCGAAGCGCTCTGGGCGGCAGGCGTCGACCCGACTGGCCTCGTCCACATCACGGGCGGCGGCTTCGTCGACAACCCGCCGCGGATCCTCGCCACCGACCTCACCATGCGACTCGACCTCGGAAGCTTTGTCCGCCCGCCCTTGTTCGCGCTCATCGCCGAGCGCTCGAACCTCCCGGAATCCGAGCTGCGCCGCGTCTTCAACCTCGGGATCGGCATGCTCGTCATCGTCCCGGCCGACCTGGCCGACCTCGCCCGACACACACTCCCCGAGCTCGTCCACCTGGGCGAGATCGTCCCCCGCACCCACCTGCCCGTCGAGTTCGTATGAGCCCCGGCGCCGCCACCCAATCCCGCCGGATCTGTGTGCTGGCCTCTGGGCGCGGCACCAACCTGCAAGCCCTGCTCGACGCCATTCGCGAAACCAAGCTCGACGCCCAGGTCGTCGCCGTCGTGTCCCATACACCGACCGCGCTCGCCCTCGAGAGGGCGCGTCGTTATGGAATCCCCGCCCACTTTATCTCGGTTCCCAAGAAACACGACAATCGAGACGAATGGGACGGCAAGCTCGCCGACCTCGTCGCTTCGACCGAGCCGGACCTAGTCTACCTGCTGGGCTGGATGCGAATCCTCGGGCCTTCCTTTATTCGGCGTTTCCCGGACCCGATCCACCCCGGCCAGTCGCGGATCTTGAACCTGCACCCGGCTCTGCCTGGCGACCTGCCCGGCACCGACGCCATCCTGCGCGCCCATGCCGAAGCCGAGGCCGGCAAACGCGCCCACACCGGCGTCATGGTCCACGTCGTCACGCCCGAAGTGGACGTCGGCCCGACGGTGGCCATCGACACCCTCACCATCGCGCCGAACACCTCGCTCGATGACCTCGAAACCGCCGTGCATGCGCTCGAACATCGCCTCGTCGTCGAGGCCGCCCGCCTCTTCTTTGGAGACCGAACGGCATGACCTACACCCGCCCCTTCGCTCTGCTCTCCGTCCACGACAAGACCGGGCTGGTCGACTTCGCGCGCCAACTGCTGCCGCACTTCGCTCTGCTCGCTTCCGGTGGCACGGCCCGCGCGCTGAGAACCGCCGGCCTCGAGGTCGCGCTCGTCGAAGACCTCACAGGCTTCCCCGAGCTGCTCGGCGGTCGCGTGAAGACGCTGCACCCGGCCATCCACGCCGGCCTCCTGTCGCGCCGCACGGCCGAAGATACAAGCGACCTCAAACGTTTCGACCTCCCCGAGATAGGCCTCGTCGCGGTCTCCCTCTACCCCTTCGAGCAAGCGGTCGCCGACCCCTCGAAGTCGGTTGCCGACCGCATCGAAGAGATCGACATCGGTGGCGTGGCGCTGCTCAGAGCCGCCGCCAAGAACCACAACCACGTGCTCGTCGTGCCTGGCCCCGAGCACTACGAATTCGCCCTCTCCGCCCTGCACGGCGAGGTCGCCCTGCCGGTCGCCCGCCTACGCCTCGCGGCCCTGGCGATGCAGCGTACTGCCGCCTATGACACCGCCATCTCGCGTTGGCTCACCGACCTTGCCGACGCCTCTCACGCGACCCAGATTGCCGCCGACCTGTCCGAGCACGACAAAGCCACGCCGCTCGCACGTCGCTTCCCCGACCACCGGATCTCGCAGACCCTGCGCTACGGCGAGAACCCACACCAGTCCGCGGTCTTCCTCGAAGCGCCAGGACTGCGCGCCTTCCATCAGCACTCGGGCAAGGAGCTGTCCTACAACAACCTGCTCGACCTCGACGCAGCCTGGGTCGCGGTCTCGGACTTCGAAGGTCCCACCTGCGTGGTCGTCAAGCACGGCTCGCCGTGTGGCATCGCGACCGCCCCCGACCTGACGACGGCCGTTCGACGCGCCATCGCCGCCGACCCGGTCTCGGCCTTCGGTGGCATCCTGGTCACCAACCGCCCCTTCACCGCCGCCGAGGCCGAAGCGCTGGGCGACCTCTTCCTCGAGATCGTCGGCGCCCCCACCATCACGCCTGACGCCGCGACCTACCTCTCGAAAATCAAGAAGAACTGCCGCGTCCTGACGCTGGCGCCTGCGCCATCCACTCCGGTTGCCCGCACGGTCCTCGGTGGCCTGCTCGTCCAGACGCCAGACGACCTCCGTCCTGCCCCCGACCTCTTCCGACTCGCCACCCCGAACGTATCGCCCCCCCTCGACCAGCCCCTCTGCGCCTTCGCCTGGTCAACCGTCAAACACGTCAAGTCCAACGCCATCACCATCGCCACCCGCGACGGCGAGGTGCTCGTGACCGCTGGAATCGGCGGCGGCCAGACCAACCGTATCGACGCCGTCCGTCAGGCCATCGAACGCGCCCACAAGACACTCCCCGACCTGGCAAACGCCCCGACCGTCCTCGCCTCGGACGCGTTCTTCCCCTTCGCCGACGGCATCGAAGCCGCAGCCCGGGCCGGCATCAAGACCGTCATCCAGCCGGGCGGCGCCATACGCGACGCCGAGGTCATCGCCACCGCCGCCGCGCTCGGCGTGACGCTGGTCCTCACCGGCCGCCGCCACTTCCGGCACTGACACCCATTCGCCGAGGCGCGCTACCGTCGTCCACCCCGAGGCGAAGTCGACGGGGCTCGAACCAGAGAACCCATCGTCGTTGTGCCGCCCGGACGGGTCACGGGATGCCGCATATCGGGGGTCTGGGCACAAGGTCCAAACACTCGCGGTCGCCGCCGACGAGCATGCTGCAGGTGTCGGTCTGTACGCAGAACGCCTCGACTCCTCGCAGCGGGGCGTCGAACTCCTCGTTCCGGGGCACGAAGGCGAGCCCCTCCCATGGCGTCATGGGTAGAGGAATTCTACAGGTGTTGCGAACGGCGGCACCCTCGACCTCATGCAACCAGTCGACGACGCAGGTGTCATCTTCGCGCCCCATGACACGAAACGCGGACGACCCGAAGTGCCAAGCCCATGAGCCTTCGACCGCCTCGCACTTCAGCAAGCCGACGAGGGCAGGGGGTGCCGGGTCCGAGCACCACGCCGGATCCTTGTCCAGACACAAGGCCCGGGTCCACGACCCATATACGACATTCCCGTCGGGCGTCGGTTCGACCGCACCATAGGCGGGGTCGCACATCGGCACGCTCTCGGCCGTCTCGTCCACGTCGTATACCTCGGCGTCGCCCGCGTCCGATGGAGTCGCGCTTCCGTCCTCGCCACAGGCAGCCGGGTGCCCCAGAGCCGCTACCAACAAAGCACTGCGAATTGTGGGTCCCATCATGAGCTGCATCTCCGTTCGCGACGCCATCCTCGCCACCGCTCAAAGGCTCAACCGGGGGCCGTGGCATACGCCGTGCGCTCTCGATTGCACCGACCGTACCAGCGTGTACCAAGGACCACGACTCGAAGGGGGGGACTCGTGCGTCCGCAATGGATGCGGAGTGATGCTTGGCTTCCCACGGTGTTGAAACGACTGCCGCGTTTTGTTACGGTATCCAACGGTGACCCGCTCAGGGCTCACCATCGGCCAGCCTTGCTGGTTCCGCCGAGCCGTCCCGTCTCACACGAGGTTATCATGCACCGTCTTGCCCTTCTTCTGGCGTCGGCGACCCTGTGGATGGCACTCACGCCCAGCGCGCGTGCCCAGGACTTCCAGGCCGGAACCCTCGACGGTCGCGTGATCTGGAATGGCGCGCCCGTCTCCGGAGATTCGGTCACCACCGTCTTCGTCCTCGTTCCGGGAATCACCGGTCGCTATATCAGCAGCGCCGGCGCCTTCACCTTCGAGAGCATCCTCGCCGCGAGCTACAACCTGGAGGTCTACGGCAATGGCTGCTCGATCCCCGCCTATCGTCTCGGCACTGCACCCGCGACGGTCGTGGCCCAGGCGACGACCAGCGTCGACATCGACGTCACGGCCACCGCCGGCCGCGTAGAAGGCCTCATCACGGTCGACGGCATGCCGCTCTCGAATCCCGCGATCACGGTCGCCGGCTTCTGCGGCAACTGGCGCGCGACCAACGCCGGGGCCTTCGCCCACCTCCTCCCGGCAGGGACCTACACGGCCTCGGTCTCCGGTTCGGGTGGCTACCTCGGGGACTTCACCTTCACGGTGGCCGCGGGCAGCACGACCAACGTCGGTACCGTGAACTTCCAGACCGGGCGCCTGCGCGGCACCGTCAAGCTCAACGGCCAGGCGGTCACCGGTAGCTCCGTGACGACGATCTTCGCCCTCATTCCCGGTGTCACTGGTCAGTACATCGGCAGCGACGGTCGCTTCGACTTCAACGGTGTTCGCCCCGGCACCTACGCTGTGAGCATCTACGGCAATGGTTGCTCCATCGAGGGCTACCGACTTGCGACCCGCGACGTCACCATCAGCGCAGGCGACCAGCTGGACCTGGACTTCGAGATCGGCGAACGCGCCGGTCGGGTCCGCGGAACCATCGCTGTCAATTCGACTCCTCTTCCCAATCCGACCATTTCAGTGCCTGGCTTTTGCGGCAATTGGAGGAGCAATAGCGATGGCACTTTCGAGCACATCTTGCCCTCGGGCAACTTCACAGCCAGCGTTGCCGGCCCGGGCGGTGCACTTGGCAACATGCCGTTCAACGTCGTCGCAGGTTCGACGACCGAGCTCGGTGTCGTCAACTTCGCGACGGGTTCGGTCGGCGGTGACATCCTGTTCAACGGGGTGCCGGTGTCGGGCGACACGGTGACAACGATCTTCGCCTTGATCCCCGCAGTCACCGGGCAGTACATCTCGACCGCAGGGCGCTTCGACTTCAACGGACTGAAGGTCGGCAACTACAACCTCGAGGTATACGGCAACGGCTGCTCGATTCCCGGCTACCGGCTCGGTTCGGTCGCCGTTTCGGCCGTCGAGGCTCAGCAGACGGAAGCGGACATCGAGATCGGCACGACCTCGGGCCGGGTGACCGGGCGCATCACAGTCAATGGCGTGCCGCTGCCCAATCCCATCATCTCGATCGCCGGCTTCTGCGGCAACTGGCGGAGCCGCAACGACGGAACGTTTGCCCACTACCTCCCCACTGGCACTTACACCGCCTCCGTTTCCGGACCATCGGGGCTGCTCGGGACCTTCACCTTCACGGTCAGCGCGGGCGAGACCACCTACGTCGGCTTCGAGGCCACGCGACCCGGCTTCGACGTGGTGGTCGAGTTCAACGGGGGCAAGCTCGTCGACGGTGGCATCACGCTCGTCTTCGACGAGGTCATCTTCGGCGGCACGACGACGGCTCAGGGCAACAGCAACGGGTCGCCGATCCCCGAAGGTTTCGAGGTCTACGGCACGGCCGACGACTCACGCTTCTGGACCATCGCGACGACGGCGACACTGGCCGGCAACATCTCGAACTGCTTCGGCTTCGATCCCACCATCGTCGACGCCGACCGCGTCCGGCTCGTCCTGGATACAGGCGCGGGCTTCGTCGACATCACACAAGAAGTCGACGCCGTCGAAGGGATCGTCTGCGGCGACAGCGACGAGCTCGGCGTGTACGCGGTGATCGTCGACGTCGACGAGTGTGACCAGGCGACGAGCCCGTGCGGCGCGGATGCCGAGTGCACCAACACTATCGGCGACTTCACCTGCGCGTGTCTCCCCGGCTTCGAGGGCGACGGCGACACCTGTGTCGACCTCGACGAGTGCACGGCGAACACCGACAACTGCGGGGAGAACGCAGCGTGCAACAACACGCCGGGTGGCTTCACCTGCGCCTGTATCCCCGGCTACAGCGGCGACGGTGTGACCTGTGGTGACGTGGACGAGTGCGCTGCCAACAGCGACAACTGCAACGAAAACGCGGCGTGCACGAACACCACGGGTGGCTTCACCTGCGCATGTCTCCCGGGCTACAGCGGCAACGGTGTGACGTGTGGCGATGTCGACGAGTGCGCTGCCAACAGCGACAACTGCAACGAAAACGCGGCGTGCACGAACACCACGGGTGGGTTCACCTGCGCGTGTCTCCCCGGTTATGCGGGCAACGGCGTGAGCTGTGGTGACGTGGACGAGTGCGCTGCCAACAGCGACAACTGCAACGAAAACGCGGCGTGCACGAACACCACGGGCGGGTTCACCTGTGCGTGTCTCCCCGGTTATGCTGGCAACGGCGTGAGCTGTGGTGACGTGGACGAGTGCGCTGCCAACAGCGACAACTGCAACGAAAACGCGGCGTGCACGAACACCACGGGTGGCTTCACCTGTGCGTGTCTCCCTGGCTATGCTGGCAACGGCGTGAGCTGTGGTGACGTGGACGAGTGCGCGGCGAACAGCGACAACTGCAACGAAAACGCGGCGTGCACGAACACCACGGGTGGGTTCACCTGCGCCTGCAACCCCGGCTATGCGGGCAACGGTGTGACCTGTGGTGACGTGGACGAGTGCGCGGCGAACAGCGACAACTGCAACGAAAACGCGGCGTGCACGAACACGACGGGTGGCTTCACGTGCGCATGCAACCCTGGCTATACTGGCAACGGAGTGAGTTGTGGTGACGTGGACGAGTGCGCTGCCAACAGCGACAACTGCAACGAAAACGCGGCGTGCACGAACACCACGGGTGGGTTCACCTGCGCATGCAACCCCGGTTATGCGGGCAACGGAGTGACGTGTGGTGACGTGGACGAGTGCGCTGCCAACGCCGACAACTGCAACGAAAACGCCGCGTGCACGAACACCACGGGTGGCTTCACCTGCGCCTGCAACGCCGGCTATGCGGGTGACGGCACCGCATGCACCGACGTGGACGAGTGCGCTGCCAACAGCGACAACTGCAACGAAAACGCGGCGTGCACGAACACCACGGGTGGCTTCACCTGTGCGTGTCTCCCCGGCTACAGCGGCAACGGTGTGACGTGTGGCGATGTCGACGAGTGCGCTGCCAACAGCGACAACTGCGACGAAAACGCCGCGTGCACGAACACCACGGGAGGCTTCACCTGTGCGTGTCTCCTCGGCTATGCGGGCAACGGTGTGGCCTGTGGTGACGTGGACGAGTGCGCTGCCAACAGCGACAACTGCAACGAAAACGCCGCGTGCACGAACACCACGGGAGGCTTCACCTGTGCGTGTCTCCCCGGCTACAGCGGCAACGGTGTGACGTGTGGTGACGTCGACGAGTGCACGGCCAACGCCGACAACTGCGACGCCAACGCGGCGTGCACGAACACCACGGGTGGCTTCACCTGCGCCTGCAACGCCGGCTATGCGGGTGACGGGACGGCCTGCACCGACGTCGACGAATGCGCGAATAATCCCTGCGATGGTAACGCCACCTGTGCCAACGATGCCGGTACCTTCACCTGCACGTGTGAAGACGGCTACACGGGTGACGGGACGGCCTGCGCCGACGTCGACGAGTGCGCCGCGAACACCGACAGTTGCGACACCAACGCCGCGTGCAGCAACACGCCGGGCGGCTTCACCTGCGCATGCAACGAAGGCTATGCTGGTGACGGCACGGCCTGCGCCGACGTCGACGAGTGCACCGCCAACACGGACGACTGCGACGCCAACGCCGCATGCACCAACACGCCGGGCGGCTTCAGCTGCGCGTGCAACGAGGGCTTCTCGGGAGACGGCGTGACCTGCACCGATGACCGCGCGTGCGACGCCCCCACGGAGTGCGAGAGCGGGGTCTGCACGGACGGCCTCTGCGCCGACGCAGCCTGCGGCGACGGGGTCGTCAACGGCGACGACGGGTGTGACGACGGCAACACCTCACCCGATGACGGCTGTTCGGACGCCTGCGCCATCGAAGCCGGCTGGTCTTGCACCGACGAGCCCGGCGAGGCGAGCATGTGCACAGCGCTCTGCGGAGACGGCGCACTCGACGACGCGACCGAGGGCTGCGACGACGGCAACCTCGACGACGAGGACGGCTGCTCGGCGACCTGCACCATCGAAGAGGGCTGGACGTGTGCCGGTGCTCCGGCCGAGTGTATGCCGACTGATGCAGACATCTCGGCGGCGGGCGCAGGTGGGTGCGGTGCCGGTGGGCTCGGCTCGCTCGGAGCATTGCTCGCCCTGGGGCTCCTCAGCCTGCGGCGTCGCGCGATGTCTTGATCTTAGATCTGAATCGGCAAACAGACGTGGCCGCTTCGAAGGACGCCCTTCGAGCGTCCGCTGTCTGGGTCGTCTCTGTCATTCGCTGGGGCGGTCGTCGCAGAGGGGTGACATGAAGCCGCCCTTCGGATGGTGTCCACCCGGGTATGCGATGCGAGGATGTCAGCTCGGCGGGCTCCGATGACTTGACGATCAAGTATCTTGAAATCGCCCTCCTTGATGAGATCCCGGACCGTGACTCAGTGTCCTCTTCGCCAGGCCCGCTTCGCGTCATCATGACCCAAACCGATAGCGACTTTGTGATGACTCGAATATCCCAACAAGGTCAGAGAGTTGTCCGGTGGTCTGGTCGCCTGATCGGCCTCGAGCGCGACCAGGCCACAACCTCTTAAAACCAATCGGTTTTCGAGCCTTCCCGCATGCTGCTAGAACCTGCCTGAGAACGGTACGGGTAGTCCGTGCATGTCGCTTGGTGATCTACGAGTAGGATAGGGCCAAGGTGTTCGAGAACAGACGGAAGCACGGCATCGACTTCGTTGACGCCATTCCTGCGCTGCAGGACATCAATCGGCTCGAATGTATCGATGAGAGAGAGGGCTACGCCGAGGGTCGGATGGTCGTAAGGAGAGTGGCAAGTCCCGCCCGCTGGGGCAGAGCGGGTGGGCCAAGCTTGCCGATTTGGGGGGCGATTGGGAGCAACGGCGCAGCATTCCTGACGCTCCAGCGCGCGCCTCTCCACGCAATTGAGCGTGACCCCGAGACGATGAGACGACTCCTTCAGCGGGTGGCGTAGCCTTGGAGCGGGAGATTGGAGCGACTCGACAACCTGGGTCACGAGGACTTGAGTGGTCCGAAACCTCGAACGTCAAGGCAACGTGCCGGGATTCAGCCGCGAGTACGAGAGGCAGCGAGCATGCGTGCGACCGACGGCACTCGTCGGCTGCACTCCCATCTTGGGCGGCCTCGGTCTACTTGTGGATGCCGATTGCACATGCCTCGCAAACAAGTGCGCGACCTCGAGATACGAGGGACCTCGTGCAGATGGGGCACGAGCTCGGCGGTCTGTAATTGTCGAGGTTGGGGTCCCGAAACCATAGCAGGTAGGTGCGTCGGAAGTTGTTGAGCTCAGCGACGACGGCGCGGCCTTTCGCGACGAGCGCACCCGTCGGATCAGTCAGATGACCGAGAGCCCAGGACTCGAACTCTCCCGAATCGAGCCACAGCGTGTCGAAGGCGGCGTAGAACGACCGCCAGGAGGCGACCTGCGACGCCAACTTCTCAGAGAATCCGAGGCGATCGGGCGGAACCTCGAGATTGCAGTCGATGCAGTGAAGCGGATTCGGACCGAACGTCCGAAAGAGGAGAATCGACGGTTCTCCTGGGCACGAGCAGATGTCGCATGCCGGCGTCGGCGGAGCGGGCTGCAACTGGAAGTACGGTTCGCTCATGCGCGGAGTTCCGGAAGGGGCCGCCCAACGTACCGGGATTCAGCCACGAGCGCCAGAGCGAGGACGCGCTTGCGCGCCCGGCCGACGACGTTCGTCGGCTGCAATCCCATACTGTCGCCTTCTGCGATTGGGTCACCGCCGACGAGCTCTCGGGGTGCCTCATTGGGTATCACGCACCATCGTCGCAAGTGTCGGGGGGTGAATGCCCAGCGGCGATCGTCTACGGGCGCCGAGGCCGAAGCGTTGGGCGACCTCTTCCTCGAGATCGTCGCGGCCTCCGCCAACACGCCTGACGCCGCGACCTATCTCTCGAAAATCAAGAAAACTGTCGCGTCCTCACACTGGCCACCGCACCCTGGACTCCGGTCGCTCGCACGATCCAGGGTGGGCTGCTCGTTCAGACCCCTGACGACCTGCGCCGGAGCCTCGATCTCTTCAAGACGCCTATCCCGACGACATCCGGCACTCTCGACCTGGCGCTGTGCGCCTTCGCCCGGTCATGCGTCAAACACGTCATGTCCAACGCCATCGCCATCGAGACCCGCGACGGCGATGTGCTCGTGACCGCTGGGATTGGCGGCGGCCAGACCAACCGCATCGACGCCGTCCATCAGGCCATCGAACGTCCACAAGAGACGCTGCCCGACCTGGCAAGTTCGCCGACCGTCCTCGTCTCGGACGCGCTCTTCCCCTTCTCCGACGGGATCGAAGCAGCCGCCGCGGCTGGGATCAGAACGGCCATCCAGTCAGGCGGTGCCATGCGGGACGCCGAGGTCATGAATGCCGCGTCCTCGCTCGGCGTGACGCGCTTCCTGACCGGCCGCCGCCACTTCCGTCGCTGAGGCCCTTGCGACTCTTGCGGTAGCTCAGCGCATCATGCAGCGGAAGCCCACGAGCTCGAGGTTGGCTGTAGCGATGCAGTCTCCTCCCGCGCACTCGGCTCGGCGGTAGGTGAGACCCTCGGCTGGGAGCGGGTCGCCCGGGTCGCCCAGCGGCCAGCCACGCACGGCGCGCAAGTCACGACCTTCGATGCTATGGTTGTCCTCGTCGGGGTCGCTCGGGACCCAGGCGTCTCGCGTCCATTCGGCCGCGTTGCCCAGCAGGTCGTGCATCGGCTTGCTACCCGGGGTGACGTCCTGCGACATGGTCGCGACCGGTGATAGCAACACGGGCGCGCCCCGACGTAGCCGCACACGGTTGGCATAGGGCAGGTCCTCGCCCCATGGGTGGGTGTGGAGCTCTTCGCCCCGCGCGGCCCAGGCCCACTCAGCCTCACTTGGCAGCGCCCCACCAATGGCCTGGCAGTAGGCGTTTGCGAGGTCCCACGGCACATTCGTCGCGGGCATCCTGGCGCGCACCTCGGGGTCGCTCGGGCTCCAGCTCGGAACCTCCGGGGTAGAGAGCTGGCTTGCGAAGATGAACTTGCCGAGCTCTTCCCAGGTCACCTCATGCGACTGCATGCGGTAGTCATATGTCGGAGCCATGAAGTCGGTCTCCGGGGGGAAACCCGTGAGGCGACTCGGTGAGCGGTCCAGTTGGTCCACCGACAGACCCAGCATCGTCCCCGTCGATGCTCCAGCGACCTCCACCCATGGGTTGAGCGAGGCGTTGGTCTGAGCCCACATCGGCCTGGGCTCGGACCTGGGCTCTGTCACGGCAGGTTTCTTGTCCTGGGTCGCGCCCTGGTCGTTGGTCTGCCCCGTCGTCTTCTCGACGGCCCGCTTTGCCGTCGGCTCCGCTGTTGAACCGGGCGGTGTCGCCTTGTCCTGCTTGTCCTGATCATCCGCTGCGACATTCGCGATGACAACCAGCGGACTCGGGACCATGACCACGGTTGGCGTCGCCGGAGCGGAGTCGCCCGAGAGCGCGAAGAAGAATGTCCCGACCAGCGCGGCGACCGCAGCGACTGCCAGGAGCGGCACAAGCCAGGCGGGGCGCCGACGCTGCTCGGGATGCGGTGAGCCCGCGGGTGGCTCGCGGAGCGCGAAGCTCTCCTCCTGGGCGCTCGTCATCCAGTCGGTCCGCCCCGAGGTGGCCGACACGATCTCCATGTCGCCGGTCGTGACCGGATGTTTGTTCGAATCGAGGGCGGCGGACGTCGCGTCGAAGTCCTCGGGGGTCAGGGTCTTCTGGCTCGCCGCGCGTGCGAGGTCGGCCGGGTCGACTTCGAACGCGGGCCGCATCTGGGTCGCGGGGCGGTAGCCGGATTCGATAGGTTTGAACTTGCGAGCCGGCCCTGGGCGCCGATGTTCAGGCGCTCTGCGCGTGAGGACGTCCTTCGTTTCGGTGTCGGTCTTGGGGATGTCGTCGATCGACAAGAGCACCGTGCATTCGGGCTCCTGATGGGAGCGCGGTCGTCGGCTTTGGGGCCGCGGCCGTCGCGCTTGTTTGGGTCGTGGGGCTTCTGCCTTCTGGGCGGCGGGCTCGGCTGGATGCATCGCGGGGATGCACACGGTCTTCTCCTCGCCGGTGTCGTGCTGGTCACCGTTGGGGGTACGTGCCGCGCCTGGGTTCGGTGTGGGCATGTGGCTCACACCGACTGGCGCGTCCCTCATGGCGGACACCATCACCGTCGCCTCGGCGTCCGCGACCGCGGCTGGCTCGCGGTAGGCCGACACCATGACGGTCTTGTCCGGGTCGTCGTTGATGCTCGGACGCCGGGCCTTGACCGTCTCGGCAAAGAGCGCCTCCTTGCACGAGGCCTGGCGGCAAGGCTCTCCGAGGGGACCACCACCGCCACACCGCGGGCACACGCCACGCGGCTCACGAATTGGCGGCTGCGGTCGCGGTCGTCTTCCGGGCAGGGGGCGCTTCACAGCGTTTCGGGCACCCTCCCTCAGGTCGTTGTTTGACGTGCCCATCAGGCTGCCTCCGCGTTGTCGACCCGGGTCGTATTGTTCAGGTCGCGGTCCTGACGGAGCAGGTCGATCTTCCTCAGGGCGCGCTGTTTGTTCGAGGCCGTCGCGACGACCACATTGCCGATCAGCACATCGTACTTGCGGCCATGCTTCTCGATGCGGATCTCGAGCGCCTCCGGATCGACCTGCGCGTCTGGCATCACGACGGGCCCCTCGACAGGCGAGGCGTCGAACTCGGCGAAGTCCCAGCTGCGTGAGGCCGACATGCGATCGGTGACCGCCCCGGCTGGCCCGATGGCGAAGAAGGTCACGCCCTGCTCGGTCGCCAGCGCTCGGCCCCGGATGACAGCGCTCTCGCGGCCGGGGAACACGAAGATGGCGTCGGACTCGCCGAGCTTTGTCACCAACCAACGTCGCATGCGTGGCAACAGAACGATGGGCGCGCCGTCGCCTTCCAGGGGAGTCACACGATCGAACCACTCGGAGGCGAGCTCCATGGCGAACTTGCCAAAGATGACCGGGCGGACCCCGGCGTGTGAGGCCAGCTCGTCGGCGACCGCTTCGGCGCGCTCGGCGAGCTCGGCGGGGATGTATTCGTCTTCTGGATGCGCATTGTGCTGGGTCATGGTCGTGCTCCTGTGGGTCGGTGCGGCAAGGACCGAGCGCATCGGTGCCGCTATGTAGACGACGACCCTGGCCATATGGCTGGACCACCGGATCGAGCTCAGGGTTCCGAGTGGGAGAAACCGCTCGGAGACGTGACGGCGCGGCGCAGACGAACGGGAATGGCCCGGGTCCACGCTAGATGGACGTCGGCTCGCTGGGCTCTTATGAAATGACTTCTCGACCCATCACCACCGGTTCTACGGAGGCGTGCGAGAAGCCTTCCCTGACTATGGCGCACACCCGTCGATGACGTCAAGCGGCAAGCCTGAAAGATGATCAATCATCACGATGGTCGAGTATCTTGAATGTCGTGATAATGGTGGATATCGCCCCGTCTTCGCTGGCGAGGCGCCGTGTCCTCCATCGGCTTCATGCCGACACGCTGCTCGGTCCAATCGGCCAGCGCGCAGGCGTGCGCGATGTCCTCGCGAAGGGCGTCTCAGGGATGGACCCGGCCCAGGTGGCGGGTGCGGGTGGGGGCCTCGTCAAGACCCTCACACGCTGGCCGATGCTGCGACCAGAGCGCTTCGATCCGGTCGCAGCGCTAGCGGCGACGCGAAGCGGCGCGGGGGTCGAAGGGGGCGGCAGTCCCCTGTCCAATCGTGCTAGAGCCGGGCCGCGCGAAGCGCCCGACGACCGAAGGACGGCGGCGAGGCATGAGTCATCATGCCTCGGTCAAGGTCTAGCCGGCGACGAGCTCTGCCAGCTCCGCGGCCCGTATCGCGGGCACGAAGAACTTGGAATAGACGACACGCCGCCACCTCACGATGGCGCCGGTCTGCTCTGCGAAATCAGGGGCTGCCCTGGCGGCTCATGGGATTCCACAGATCGGCGGTCTGGGACCGAGGTCGACGCACTCGCGTTCGGCGCCGGCGAGCAAGCTGCAGGTGTCGGTCTGCGTGCAGAAGGGCTCGATCCCACGCAGTCGGGCGTCGAGCTCCTCGTTCTGAGGCAGGAGCGCGAGGCCCTCCCACGGCCTCATGGGTAGAGGAATTCTTCAGGTGTTGCGAACGGCGCCACCCTCGAGCTCATGGAGCCAGTCGATGACGCACGTGTCACCTTCGCGCCCGAGGACACGAAACGCGGACGACCCAAAGTGCCAAGCCCAAGAGCCTTCGACCGCGTCGCACTTCAGCAAGCCGACGAGGGCTGGGGGAGCCTGGTCTGAACACCAGGCCGGTTCCTTGTCTACACAGGAGGCCTGAGCCCACGACGCGTAGTTGACGTCGGCATCGGGCGTCGGCTCGACGTCCCCAAAGGCCGGGTCGCACATCGGCGCGCTCTCGGTCGTCTCTTCTACGTCGCGCACCTCGGCGCTGTCGCCCGCGTCCGATGGAGTCGCGCTTCCATCCTCGCCGCAGGCCGCCCCCAGCGGCCCGAGAGCCACCAAACATACACTACGAAATCTGGGTCCCATCATGAGCTGCATCTCCGTTCGCGACGCCATCCGCTCCACGGGGCAAGCGCTCAACCGCGAGCGGGGCGCACGTCGTGTGCTCTCGGCTGCACTGATCGTATCAGCGTGTACTCGGGACCACGACTCGATGGGTGACTCGCCATTTCGTCCGCCGCGGACGCCGAGTCATGCGATGCACATTGCTCGAAGATCGAGGTATCTCAGATGAAGGGGCGGATGCCTGCCAGCTCGTCGAACCCACTTACCAGGTTCATGTTCTGAAGGCACTGCGTGGCCGCACCCTTCAGCAGGTTGTCGAGCGTCGCCACTACGACGGCCCGGCTCTCGGCCGGCTCACACACGATGCCGCCGATGGTCACGCCGTGTTTGTCGGCCGCATCGCGGGGCAACGGGATCTCGTCCTGCACCGTGACGAGCGGCTCGAATGCGTAGCGGTCCGTGTAGCGCGCGACCAGGTCTGCGCGAGTCACCGGCTTCTTCAGCTGCGCCTGCACCGTCAGGACGATGCCCCGGAAGAACGGCGCGACGTGGGGCGAGAAGTGTACCTTGTGGCTCAACTGCCAGCGGATCTCTTGTTCGTGTGCGTGTCCCAAGAGACTGTACGGCACGAGGTTGTCGGCCAGCACCTTCGGGTCATTGCGCGGCGACGGGGTCGTTCCAGCGCCTGAATATCCCGAGACACCAAAGACATGCGCTGCCCCATCGAGCAGGTCCAGAATGGGAAACAGCGCGAGCTGCGCGCCCGTCGCGTAGCATCCGGGATTCGCGACACGCTTGTGGCCGAGGATGCGCTTGCGTTGGATTTCCGGCAGTCCATAGACCCAGCTCGTATCGAAGCGATGGTCGGTGGACAGGTCGATGATGGCACTCTCGGGGTTGGCGCGGTCGATAGCCGCGACCCAGGGCTCCGAAAAGCCATTGGGCATGGCCAGGACCCACACGTCGATGTCGCGTCCTGCAACTCCGCTCGGGTCGGTCGCTTCGAAGACCACGTCGAGGTCGACGCCCATGACCTCCCGCACGGTCTTGCCCGCGTTCTCACGCGACGTCACGAGCGCCACCTCGAAGTGCGGGTGTACCGCCAGGAGCTTCAGAAGCTCCGCCCCGACGTAGCCGCGTGCGCCGACGATCCCGACTTTCTTTGAATGTGCCAACTCAGACCTCGACGATGGCGTGATTGCGCAGCGTCGGCGGCATATCGAAGGCCCGCTTGATGCAGTCTTGAATGTCGTCGAATCCGCCCAGCCCGTACCAGAAGACGATCCACTTCGGGTCGCGCAGGCTACCCTCAGACTTGGTGAAGTACCAGGGGTTGATCTGGTGGTTCTCGATGCGGCTACGCCAGAAGAGCTTCGGCGTGTCGCGCCGCAAGCGGTCCCACAAGCTGGCCGCGAGGCCCTCGCCCTGGGCCGCAGCCGTCACGGCGAACTTGTCGAGATACGGAATCGGCCCCTCGTCCGTGAGGATGGCCGTCGCCCGATACGACTCGGTCACGTAGATGCGCTGGAACTTCTTGGTCTCGAAGTAGCCATCGACCAGCGGTCTGGCAAAGCTGCTCTCCAGCAGCTCCGACAGGCGCGGGATGTCGACCCCGTCGAGCCCGTTCTCATAGACGAGCACCTTCTCGCCGCGGCGGATCAACGTGCCCGAACCGCGATAGGTGAAGAGCTCTTTGGGCAATTCGGAAGGCGCCGTGATGGCGACGCTCGTGCTCAGGGGGAGCCCTTCGAGCAGGGCCTTCACCTCTTGCACCTTCAAACGCATGCCGCCTGTGACCCAGGGCGCTTCCATCAACTGGTCGTAGTCCTCAGCCAGGTTGATGGCCGAGATGGTCTGTCCCTGCGCGTCCCAGAGCCCGGCCGTCGGCGTCAGGAACACGATCTTGTGCGGCTCGATCTTGTGCGCGAGGTGGCGCGTCGCGGTGTCCGCGTTGATGTTGAGGAGCTGGCCCGTCCGCGTCTCGGCGAGGCTCGAAAGCACCGGGATGTCGCCGACCCGGATGGCCGAACGAATCGGCTCGAGGTCGACGTCGGTCACCTCGCCGACATAGCCGAGCCGTGTGTCGCTCGTGAGCTCTCCCTCGAACACACCTGCAGGGATAGGTCGGGCGCCGGTGCCCTGTTTCTCGAGGGCTCCGCAGATCTGATGGTTCACCCGCGTGAACACCTTACGCGCCATCCGCAAGGTCTCGGCGTCGGTCACCCGCAGCCCGTCGACGAACTCGGGCTGATGGCCGGCGTCACGCAGGGCTTCGCTGAGCTGCTCACCTGCGCCGTGGATGAGGATCGGGTAGAGCCCGACGCGGCTCAAGAAGGTGAGCGAGCTCACGAGGTCCTCGAGGTGGTCGCGTACGATGCCGCCACCAACTTTGATGACCGCGAACTTCGTCGACTCCACCGAGGAGTATTGTTTGAGGTACTGCTCGACCTCGCGCTGCGTCCCGAGGTTCTTCAGGAGCTGCGAGATCAGTGTGCGCGTCTCGTCCATAGCCAACGACGTCACGTCGCCCCCCTTCCTCATCGCCAGGTCGTCAGGAGCTGGTGCATGAGCGCCTTTTGCACATGCAGGCGGTTCTCGGCTTCATCGATGACCATCGACTGCGGCGAGTCGATGACCCCATCGGTGACCTTCACGTTGCGGCGGACCGGCAGGCAGTGCGAGAACAATCCGTTGTTCGTGAGCGCCATCTTGCGCTCGTCGACCATGAAGTGTTTGTACTGGTCGCGAATGACCTTTTCCTCGTCCCAGCGGCCGAAATACGGGATGGCGCCCCAGCTCTTGCAGTAGACGACGTCGGCGCCCGCATAGGTCGTGTCCGTGTCGTAGCTGACCTTGAAGCTGCCGCCGTTCTCCGCGACGTTCTCCTCGGCGAGTCGCATGTAGCGCTCATCCAGATGATAGATCGGCTCGGGGCACAAGAGCGTCACGTCCATGCCGAACTTGGTGGCGATCTGCAGCGACGAGTTCGCGACCGCGGTGTTGAGACCCTTGGGATGGTAGGTCCAGGTCAGCACGTACTTCTTGCCGCGCAGCCCGTCGGCGTCGCTCACGCCGAGGCGTTCTTGTAAGGCCAACACGTGCGCCAGCTCCTGGCACGGGTGCGTGATGGTCTCGAGGTTGATGACCGGCACCTCGGCGTACTTGGCGACCTGCTTGATGACCCGGTCCTCGCGGTCGACCGACCAGTCCTTGAACTTCGGGAAGGCGCGCACCGCGATGAGGTCGCAGTACCGGCTCAGCACCTTGGCGACCTCGGCGATGTGCTCCTCGGTCTCGCCGTCCATGACGACCTTGTCCTCGAACTCGATGGGCCACGCGCCCTTGCCGGGCTCGAGCACCAGCGCGTGTCCGCCGAGCTGATGGATGCCGAGCTCGAAGCTCGAGCGGGTACGCAGCGACGGGTTGAAGAACAGGAGTGCGATGGACTTGTTCTGCAAGAGTGGCTGGTAGCGCACCTCTTTCAGCTTACGCGCCTCGTCGATGAAGCCCTGCAGCTCGTGCCGCGTCCAGTCCTGCGTCGTGATGAAGTGTCGCATGCGTTGCTCCCGCATGGCCCCCAAAGCAGAATCAGCGAACCACGGGAGCCCATGACAAGGCGGCGGACATAGGACCCTCCACCCCCGCTGTCAACGCTCCTGCACGTCGAAGTGTGGGATGGGTTCGGCCGCCACCGTGGCCGTCGGTTTGCGCAGCCGCTTCGGGTCGTGGGGCGCCACCAGGACCTGGGCTTTCAGGTAGAGAATGCTGTTGAGCCGCGCGACAAAGGCGTCCGAAACCTGAGCACACCGCACCCCGACGAGCTCCAGCCGAAAACACGAGTCACGTGCGGCCCCGAACGGCAGGGCCAACGGCTTCGGTCCAAACCAGAGGTGACCTTCGGCGATGCACGGCGGTCCGGGCGGCGACACACCTTCGTTGAAGAACGCGAGGTGCACGAAGGCGTCGGGCAGGAGCTCGATGCTCATCGAACCGTCGGGCCCGGCCTTCTGATGTTTGGCGGTCAGGATCTGGGTCGACCGCAGGTAGCCCAGCAGCGCTTTGACGCCCTGCTCCGAGCACCGGAAGCTGGGTAGCAGCGGCACCACCATGAGATCCGTGACCGGCCCGTCAGCGATCTTCACAGCGGCCTCGGCGGCCTGCGGCTCGAGGCGCGCAGGCGCTCGCCCCCGCTGCTTGAAGACCGTGCGTGGGTCAGCGTGGATCTCCGGCCGCAGCCTCGGCCGCGCCTCGGGTGGCGGGGTCTCGGAGAAGATGTCGCTGCTGGTGCGCGCCTTGACCGGGGCAATCTCCGGCAGCGGCGGCATCGTCGAGGCCATCCCTGTCGCCTCGCGCTCGCCCTCGGGCGCGTCGATGTCCGGCGGCGTCGGCTCGGACGAGGCAAAGGGTCCAGAGGCCTGGGGCGGCGGTGTCGGCGAGCGCACGACCCATTCGTTCACCACCCGCACCGACTCGGCGGCACTCGTGCTCTTGCCCTTCTGACTGACGAGCCTGCCCGGCCCCGTCAGGAGGAGCGGCATCGTCCCTGTGAACCCCAGGAGGAGGATCGGCGGGCGCAGCGGCCGGTAGGTGAGGAGCAACATCGAGCGCGACTCTAGCCCTCCGACTGGCGCTTGTCACCACCGCGGCGCGGCGGTTTCAGTCCCGGTCGCCCCCCGCTTCGGGGCCGGCAAGTGCCACGCCTTCGGCTGGACCCGGACGACGGTCCGTCAACGCCAGTCCCACCGCCAGCAACGTCACCGCCCCACCCAACAGCGCCAGCGGGCCGAGTCCCTCGCCCAACACGGCAGCTGCGAGTAACCCGGCCAGCACCGGCTCGCCCAGCGTCGCCAGGGCCACCTTCGTCGGGCTCGTGCGCCCCACCGCCCACGTCAGCAGCGAGTGCCCGATGAGCTGCGGGACCGCTGCTGCGAGCGCCACCCACGCGAGCTCTTCGACCGACGAGAACCCGAGGTCCACCCCCGCGAGTGCCGCCGAGAGGAGGAGCATGACCCCGCCGATCCCCGCAGCCCAGCCCGCAAATGCCAGCGTTTCCGAGGTCTTTGCGACCTTCGCTGCGCGCGCGAGCCACAGGTAGACACCCATCGCGGCAGCCCCTACGACCGCAAGCAGGATGCCCAGCACGGTCCAATCCTCGCCCGTCGGCTCACTCGACCAGGCCATCAACGCGAGCCCACAGAACCCCGCGAGCAGGCTCCCGAGCAGCCGCCGACTCGGCCGGTCACGCCCCGTCACGAGCCCCACGATGGCCAATAGCAGCGGCGTCGTCGTGACCGCCGTCACCGACAAAGCGACTGGCACCATCCCGAGCGAGGCGACCCAGGTTCCAAAGTGCACGCCATATGCAGCACCCGCCGCCAACACGAGCCAACGATATCTCGCCGGCCGCGTCGGCCTCTCGGCGGCGGTCGAACCCGACCCCGACCGGTCGCGCCGCCACAACCAGAGCCCCAACAGACTCGCCGCGATGACGAGCCGCCACCCCGCCGCCGTCCGTGGGTCGAGCCCCGGCGCCAGCCGAAACAAGACGGCCGCCCAGGAGACCGCAAAGACTGCGACCCCGAGCCCGAGCACCAGACGACGGTCATTATCGCTCACGGCTCGATCAGCTACCCTGGAACCGGGCCGACGTACACTGGTCGATCTCGGCAGTCGAAGCGCCCGTCGCCTCACGCATTCACGGCGCGTTTGAACTCGCTGACATCGACACCTCGCTTCACGCGTCCGTCAGCTTCATGTCAGGGGCGGGCCCAGCACGTCGCGGACCTTGCGCAAGAGTGCGTCGGGGATGAATGGCTTCTGGAGGAAGGCGACCCCCTCTTCCAGCACGCCGTGGTGGACGATGGCGTCATCGGTATAGCCCGAGATGAAGAGCACTTTCATGGCCGGTCGCTGAGCGGCGAGCAGCTCGGCGAGCTTCTGCCCGTTCATGTGCGGCATGACCACGTCGGTGAGCAACAAGTGGACGGTCGCTTCGAGCTGCTGCGCGATGAGGAGCGCTTCGCCGGCATTCGCTGCTTCCAGGACGTTGTAGCCGCTGCGGCGCAGGATCGAGCAGGCGACTGTGCGCAGCTGAGCCTCGTCCTCGACGAGCAGGATGGTCTCGGTGCCACTCGCCACTCGGCCTCGCTTCCCGGTGAACGATGCGACGGCGACGCGGTCCGTCCTGGGCAGGTAGACCTTGAAGGCGGCACCTCGCTCCGGCTCACTGTAGACGCTGACGTGACCCCCGCTCTGCTGCACGATGCCGAACACCGTCGAGAGGCCGAGCCCGGTCCCCTTGCTCAGCTGCTTCGTCGTGAAGAACGGCTCGAAGATCCGCGCGCGTGTTGCGGCGTCCATCCCGACCCCCGTGTCGCTGATCGCCAGCATCACGTACTCGCCGGCTGTGACACCGAAGTGTGCGCTCGCGTAGCTCTCGTCCAGCACGACATTGGCCGTCTCGATCGTCAGCTTGCCGCCATCGGGCATAGCGTCGCGGGCATTCACGGCGAGGTTCATCAGGACCTGTTCGATCTGTCCCGGGTCCGCGCGCACGCTGCCGATGGTGTTCGACGTCAACGCTGCCAACTCGATGTCCTCACCCAGGAGCCGCCTCAACATCGACACCATCCCAGCGATGATCTCGTTCAGGTTCAGCACCTGCGGCTGGAGCACCTGCTGGCGGCTGAACGCCAGGAGCTGGCGCGTGAGGCCGGCCGCCCGCTGAGCGGCGGTGTCGATCTCCTGGATGTCGTCGCGCAGCGGGTCACCCTCCTTGAGGTCTTCGAGGCAAAGGCTCGTGTAGCTCAGAATCACCGATAGGAGGTTGTTGAAGTCGTGAGCCACTCCACCCGCGAGCCGGCCAACTGCCTCCATCTTCTGCACCTGGCGGAACTGTTCCTGGAGCTTGCGCAGGTCGTCGATGTCCTGGAACGCACCGCGCAGCGCGACGACCTCGCCGGCGGCGTTGCGCTCGGCGTGGCCCATTGCCCGCACCCAGATTGTCCTATTTGTCGCAGTGATGATCTGCAGCTCGACATCGAAGGGCGTACCGTCGTGGATGCAGGTGTCGATCTTGGCGCGGATCGTCTCCTGGCACTCCGGCATGTAGACACCGATCGCCTCCTCCAAGGTGGGCGCGGTGCCTGGCGGTACCTCGAGGATGGCGCAGATCTCATCGGACCACCTGACCTCGCGACCCGGAAGCGACAGGCTCCATCCTCCGAGATGCGCTGCCTGCCCGGTCATGCGGAGTAGCCCCTCGCTCTCGCGCAACCTCTCCTCGTTCTCCTTCAGGTCGTCGATGTCCGTACAGGTGCCGATCCACTTCGTGACGTTCCCGCTCGTGTCCAGCATCGGCACCCCACGGATGAGCCACCAGCGGTAGACGCCGTCGAAGCGTCGCATTCGGCACTCGATCGAGTAGGGGCCGAGTGTCGACGTCGCAGCCTGCCATGCGTCGATCGAACGTTGCTGGTCGTCCGGATGAAAAGGTGTCACCCATCCGTCGCCCAGGCTCTCTTCCGGGCTGAGCCCGGTGTAGTCCATCCAGAGCTGGTTCAAGTAGATGTTCGAGCCATTGGGCAGAGTGATCCAAACGACGTGCGGCATCGACTCTGCGATCTGCCGAGCCTCGGCTTCGCTTTCGCGCAGCGAGGCGACCGCGAGCTCACGATCCGTCACGTCCTGGACGGTGCCGAGCATACGCAGCGCGAGGCCCGCCTCGTCGCGTTCGAACGTCGCTCGCTCACGGACCCAGCGCACGCTGCCGTCCGGCCTGACGATTCGGTGCGTGACGTCGTAGGGCCCACCGCTCTCCCAAACCTCGCGGCTCGCTTGCTGCAAGCGCTCGAGGTCGTCGGGATGAACACACGCGAAGAAGAACGCCCCCGTCACAACAGTCCCCTCCGGGACGCCGAAGATGCGGTAGCACTCGCGTGACCATTCGATCAGCCCCTCCGCGCTTTGTCCCGAGCTCCAGCTGCCGACGTGCGCAATCGCCTGCGCTTCCTCCAGCCGGTCTCGGCTGAGACGCAGCTCGACATCGGCCAACTTGTGCGCGGTGATGTCGCGATAGTTGGCGACGACCGCGCAGACCTCTGGGTCATCGAGCCGGTTTGTGCCCGTCGCCTCGATCCAGATGATCGAACCGTTGCGGTGTTGCACCCGGAACTCCATCTTCATCTCGTGGCCGCCGGTCGCAACGAGCCGCGCCAGCTCGAACTCGATGCGCTCTCGATCCTCCGGGACGACCTGACTGCGCAGTGAGCGTGTCTGCATCTCCTCGGCCGTCCAGCCGAGGAGCTCCCAGACCCACGGCGTCAGGTAGCGCGTCGTGCCATCGGCCGCCGTGAGCGAGATGACCTCGGCGCTCTTCTCGACCACCGCGCGCAACAGCGCCTCATTGCGTCGGAGCGCCTCGGCCGCGCGTGTCTGCTCCGTGATGTCGCGCATGACGAGCAGGTCGAGCCCGGGCACGACATCACAGACGGTGCTGTACTCGAGGCGGCGTGCACCGTCGGACCGCGCGATCGCGATGTGGCGACTCGCGGAGCCGCCCTCGCTAACGGCCCGGCGCGAGATCTCGTCTTCGATGTCGGGGCCGGTCAGCTCGATGAAGCTACGACCGATGAGCTGCTCGAGTGGGAGCCCGTAAAGCGCACATGCCGCTGAGTTGGCGTCGACGAATCGGGTGTACTTGTCGGTGAGCGCCATAGGCTCGAGCGCGCCGTCGAAGATCGCGCGCAGCAGCTTCTCACTGCGGCGCAGCGTCTCCTGAGCCGCGTGCAAGAGGACCGGGACCGGCGAGGTCGCGAGCCGCACGGCGTCGACCTCACCGTTGACGAGCGCCTCGAAAGCCTGCGTCGCGTCGTTGCAACGCAGCTCCAGGAGCGCGTTCTGCCGACGCAGGGAGGCGACCTCGCGTTGGAGCTCGGTGAGCTCACTCATCGGGCAGCTCAAACAGTCCGAGAGCTCCGACCAACAGTGCGCGGTCCTGAAGCCTGCCCAGAATGCGCCGCTGAGGTTCCGGCTCGACCTTGATGAGCATCGGCGTGATGAAGACGCCGTCGCGCGCCGCTTGTTCCGAGTCCGACAACACGTCGACGACCTCGAGCTCGACATGATGGTGCGGATACGCTTTGAGCACCGCGCGCAGGTTGGTGATCGCCGCGAGCGAGTTCGGAGATGTGCCCGCGAGATAAAGCCGCACGAGGAGGCGTGTATGGGCCTCGGTGTTCGCGGCGGTCACGAGGTGCTCCCGAGCGCCGCAGCGCCCTCCTCGAACAAGTGTGGAGCCTCCGGATCGACACCTCGTCGCTGGAGCAGCTCGTCGGCTTCGTCGACCCGATGGTCCGCGTCCGTCAACGCGGCGAGCTTGATCTGGGCGAGCTCTGCCTCCTGGAACTCGGCGTCGCTTGCGAGCACCTCGAGCTGCATCCGCGTCGCGGCCAGCGTGGCCTCGGCCTTGCGCCGGCGCAACAAGGCCGTGTTGTACGCCGCCGTCTTCGACCGCCGCGCCTCGTTCTCCTTCTCCCAGCGGAGCGTGCCCATCAGGACCTCGCCGCCGACCGCGTAGACATCGGTGAGCGTCACGCCAGTGTCCGACAGCACCAGCTCGCGCACCTGGTTCGAGTGTCCCATGCCCCGCGCCTTGACGATCGTCAGAGCGCGATTTCTCTCGCCGCCCTGGACGAGATACGAGAGGTGCATCCAGGTGTCCGCAATGGTCGAGACGTTGAGTGGAGTCTCCTCGCTCAGCGCCAGTGAGTTGCCGAGCAGCGAGGTGCTCACGAGTGTGATCCCGGCGTTCTTCGCAATGTCGATGAGCTCGAGCGCGGCACTCTCCCCGTCAGGGTCGTGAGCACGCTTGGACAGGGACGAGAGTGGGTCGATGACGAGGTTCAGCGGCTGCATTTCGCGCAGCAACCCGCGAACACGAGCGACCTGGGCCTGCGGGCTCTCGATACCCCCGCGGAACCCATGCACGCGGAGCGTCCCGACCGCGATATGTGGCGCGAAGTCGATGCCGATCGAGGCGACGTTCCGCACGATCTGATCGGGTGCCTCATCGAAGCTCACATAGAGGGTGGGCTCGCCGCGCCGCGCCGCCGCCTCCGCGAACACGGCGCCGAGGCTCGTCTTCGCGGTCCCGGGAACACCCGTGATGAGTACCGAGCTGCCGCGGTAGTAGCCGCCGCAGAGCATCGCGTCGAGGCGCTCCACCCCGGTCGACACGCGCTCGCTGGAGGCCGAGTGTTCGAGGTCGATGCTCGTATTGGTTGCGACCTCGATGCCGGCGGTCGTGATGGCGATGGGCAACTCGTTGGCCGAGTGCGCGGCCCCGCGATACTTGGCGATGCGGATGAGGCGCTGCGCCATGCCGTCGATGACACGATGGTGCATCGTCACGACACAGTCGGCCATGAACTCGAGGAACTCGTAGTCGGCCGACGGCCGCGCAAGCGCCGTATCACCCTTCGCGGTCATGATTGCGCTCAGCCCGCTCTGGTGGACCCAGTCGCGTAGCCGGAACGCCTCACGCCTGACGAGCGCCACGTCCCCCAGGTAGCCTAGCAGCACGTCGAGACCGTCGAAGACGATGCGGCGCGCTCCGGTCTGTTTGGCCTTTGCTGTGAGGAGCGCCAGGAATCCGATGAGGTCGAACTCGCCCCCCACCTCGACCGACTCGGAGAGCTGCGCGTCGACCAGGTGGATGCTGCCCTGCATCACCTCGGTCCCCCAGGTAAAGCCCGATGCGTTCGCCACGATGCGCGCCGCGGTCTCTTCGAAGGCCACGAGGATCCCGGGCTCGGAGTCGCGCGCTCCGCCGGCCAAGACCTGCAGCCCGAAAATCGTCTTTCCCGTGCCGGCCCCGCCGATGACGACCGTGACGCCGCCACGCGGCAGGCCACCAGCCATGACGTCGTCGAGACCGGCCACGCCGGTCGGCATGCGCAAGAGTGACGAGGACTTCGGTGGTTGTTGCATGGTGCTCTCCAACTCGTCGAAGGGCCTGATCTTCCAGGCCGTCCGGCGGATGCAGGTGAGGCACAACCGCTGCGACGGAGGTGCATCCGATGGGAATCGAGCACTGGGCGTAGTGTTCGACGTCGTCGCTGTACGCGCGAGTGTCCAAGCGTTTACCACCGACTCGGGTTTGCGCGCTCGGGTTAGTTCGCAGGACCGGCAGACCGTGCAATCAAGCACGTAACCCGGAGGATGCGTTCCGCACGTCGACCCCGAGCGGCAAGATACCGCTCAGACGGCGAGCTCGAAGCTCGAGCGCCAAGCGCCGCTCACGATGCCCCACCGCACAACGAGTTACCCTGCAACCGGGTCTTCGTACACAGTCCCATACCAGCGCTTGCAACTGTCTTCGACTCACCACATCCTCTCGCGGACGGATGTGGCCCGGCTCCGCGGGGGTCGACCGACACATCCCCACCAAATCGGTCGGCCCACTCCGAGGTGGCCGTCACACGAGATACGAGGACGTGCCCTTGCCCGTTGCATCGCGTCGCGGCTTTCTAACGACACTCGGGGCTTCGCTCATAGCGGCCCCCTTCATCCGGCTCCTCGGCACATCCTCCCGCGCCAACGCGGCCAACCGCCCGACGCGTCTCGTCGTCTTCTTCTCGCCCAACGGCACGATCCCACATCGTTGGCGTCCGACGGCCGTGTCCGATTCGTTCGGCTTCGACTTCGCCGCCGGCTCCATCCTCGAGCCGCTGCGACCCATCCGCAAAGACCTCCTCGTCGTCGACGGCCTGCACTTCCACAAGGCCGACAACCACGAAGGCGGCATGGCCGCGATGCTCACCAACCGCGGTGGCCTCGACAGCCCGACCGCAGGCGCCTCCATCGACCAGGTCATCGCCTCTCATATCGGGACCTCGTCTCGCTTCAACTCGCTCGAGCTCGGGGTGCAGACGTCGATCTGGGGCGGCGGCGTCCAGACCCGCATGAGCTACTCACGCGCGGGCTCGTGGCTCACTCCCGACGACGACCCGCGCCACGTCTTCGAGCGTCTCTTTGGAACCGGAACCGGCGACGCCGAGCTCGAGCGCCTTCGCCGTCAGAGCGTCCTCGACCTCAATCGCCAGGAGCTCGTCGGTCTCCACGGCCGCCTCGGTCGTGCCCAACAGCAGAAGCTCGAAGCCCACCTCGAAGCGCTGCGCTCACTCGAACGAGGCCTCCAGCCCACGACCACCTGCGAGACCCCGGTCGCCGCGCCCCGCCTTGCCCCACACGACAACGGCAACTTCCCCGACATCCTCACCCAGCAGACCGAGCTCGCCGCCCTGGCACTCGGCTGCGACCTCACCCGTGTCGTCTCGATCCAGTGCGCCCACACCGTCGCCCCGACCGTCATGAGCTGGCTCGGCGTCGACGAACAACATCACTCGTTGTCGCATTGCGACGACGGCAACGTCGCGGGCGTCGAGAACTTCGTGAAGTCCGAGCGCTACTTCGCCGAGCAATTCGGCAAGCTCCTCGAAGCGCTTCGAAGCCGTCCCGACCCCGACCACCCCGAAGACGAGAGCCGCACGCTCCTCGACTCGACGCTCGTCGTCTGGACCAAGGAGCTCGGCGACTCCCGACTCCATGTCTGTAAAGACGTCCCATTCGTCCTCGCAGGCGGCGGCATCGAGGCCGGCCGCTGGATGAAGGTGCCCGCCGACACGCCACACGCAGCCCTCCTCATCGGGATCTGCCATCAGTTCGGCGTCAACCTCGACACCTTCGGCGACGTCTCCGCGGGGTCGACTGCCCTGGAGCTCGGCTGATGCTCCGCCGCATTTTCCCTCACGCCCACGCCCACGCCCACGCCCGCGCCCGCGCCCACGCCCACGCCCACGCCCACGCCCGCGCCCACGCCCACGCCCACGCCCACGCCCGCGCCCGCGCCCTCGCCCTCGCCCTCGCCCTCGCCCTCGGCCTCGTCGCTTGCGACTACCCCGCCAAGGTCGGCCCGTCGGCCTCGTCCGACTCGTCCGACTCGTCCGACTCGTCCGACTCGTCCGACGCGTCCGACTCGTCCGGCCCAAGCGACGCTGCACAACCCGCGGCTTGCGACGAGATCGCCGCCTCCTTCGAAGACTCTCTCTGGCGGCCGGCCCTCTCACAATGTGTCATCTGCCATCGCAGTGGTGGCCTCGCCGCCAGCAGCGACCTGGTGCTCGTATCGGCGTCTGAACCCGACGCCCTGACCACCAACATGGCGCGCCTCGCCGAGGTCGCAAAACAACGTATCGATGGCGAGTCGGTCCTGCTCCTGCGCCCGACCGGCCGCCATCCGCTCGGCCACCCGGGCGGCGCCCCTATCGAAGTCGACAGCGACGTCTATCGGTCGCTGGAACGCTTCGTCGCCAGCACCCTCACCTGTCGTTATGACGCCGCCGACCCGACCGTCTGCCAGACCGAAAGTCCCCGCCTCTTGCGCCGCCTCTCACGCGTCGAGTGGGCCCAGACCATCACCGACCTGCTCGGTCTGTCAGCCTCGCCAGATGTCCTCGCACCCGACGACGTCGTTCACGGATTCGACAATGATGCCAAGGCGTTGACGGTCTCGTCACTGCTCGCGGACCAGCTCCGCTCCGAGTCCGAGCGCCTGGCTCGCCTCGCTATCGACACCCGCCTCGGCTCGCTCATCGACTGCGACCCGGCCAACGACCAGGCGTGTGCCCTACGCTTCATCCGCGAGGTCGGTCTCAAGACCTTCCGCCGCCCACTCTCGGACGCCGAGCTCGCGACCTACCAGACCTTCTACGACACGGCAGCGACCACCCCGAAGGAGGGCCTCGTGTGGGTGCTCGCCGCGATGCTGCAGTCGCCCCACTTCCTCTATCGTTCGGAGCTCGGGACACACGTCGCTCCGACCTCAACAGGCACACCGGCCACAACGGGCTTCGCGACCTTTGCACTCACCGACTGGGAGCTCGCCTCGGCCCTGTCCTACCTCGCCTGGGGCACGATGCCCGACGATGCGCTCTTCCGCAAAGCCGCGGCCAAGGCCTTCACGACGGCCGCCGACCCGGCCGTCGCCATCGCCGACGAGCTCACCCGCCTGCTCGCCGACCCACGCGCCGACCACACGCTCGAACGTTTTGCAGTCCGTTGGCTCCGGCTCGACCTGCTGCCGACGGTGACCCGCGACGAGACCCTCTACCCGCCGCTCACCCCCGAGCTCCGCCGCGACATGATCGCCGAGACGACCCGCCTCTTCATCGAGGTCGCCCGCTCGGGAGGCACCCTGTCCGACCTCTTGTCGAGCCGCCACAGCCACCTCAACGATCGGCTCATCGCCCATTACGGCCTCACCGACCTGCCCGCCTCCGCCCGCGAAACCCCTGACGCACAAGGCTTTTCCCGTGTCGACCTGGCGACCACCCCATACGGCGGGCTGCTCTCGCACGGCTCGATCATGGCGACCCACGCGTTGCCGCTGACGAGCTCGCCTATCCATCGCGGCAAGGTCATCCGCGAACGCCTCCTCTGCGAGGACCTCCCGCCACCTCCGTCCAACCTGAACACGTCGCCGCCCGCCATGGACCCGACGAAGTCCACACGCGAGCGCTACGCCCAACACTCGAGCGACGAGAGCTGCCGCTCGTGTCACGAGAAGATCGACCCCATCGGTTTTGGCTTCGAGCGCTTCGACCCCGTCGGACGAGTCCGCACCATGGACGGTGTCCATCCCATCGACGAGACCGGCACCGTCATCGGCTTGCCGACCGACACCGGCCTCCAGGACGTCGACTTCACCGGCCCCGACGACCTCGCCGCGGTCCTCACCCAGAGCGACTTCATCGACCAGTGCTACCTCCTTCAGCAGGCCCGTTTCTCGCTCGGCCACGAGCCCGCGACCTGCACCGTCAAGGCCCTCCACGCGGACCACCTGGCACGAGGCGGCTCTCTGCTCGCGGCTTTTGCCGCCCTTGTCTCCAACCCCGGCTTCACCACCCGACGTGGGGACATGACCGAGCTCGACAGCCTGGCCGTCGGCGACTGGGACTTCGACGACCCGGACACCGACCCCGTCGACCCGGTTGACCCGGTCGACCCCACAGGCCCGACCGGGCAGGGCATCCTCTGGGAACGCGTCGAGACCTCGCGTTGGCAGTCCGGCTACTGCGTCCAGGTCAACATCCAGAACACCGACGCGACACCCAGGGCCTGGGCCATCGACATGCCCGTCGAAGGTGTCTTCGCCAACCTCTGGAGTGCCACCGCGACGCCGGTCTCAGGCAGCGTCCACCGCTTCGTCGGCGTCGAATACAACGCCACCCTCGGGGCAGGCCAGTCGACCAACTTCGGCTTCTGCGCCAACCTGTAGGTCTTCCCGACATTGTCTCGATGGTCGAGTATTTCGATAGTCGAGATTCATGATTTTCGCGCTTCCGCTCGACCACCCGGGCCAAGCGCACGCGCCTACATCCGTCTGGCCACCGAGATCATGACCGCGCCCTTTGACATCGGGTCGTTCACGACCGCGACCGCCATCCACTCCGAGCCCTCGACCATCGATGCTGCGATCGTGCAGTAAGGCGTCTCGGCCTCGAGGTCCTTCATCACGATGATGCCTTCGATCTTGCCGTACTTCGTGTCGTAGAACTCGCACACCGCCGCGAAGCCGAGCCGCGACCGCGCAACGACGGCCTGGTCCGAACGCATGATGAGCGACGCGTCCGGCGGGAACTCCACCCCGAAGGCCGCGGGCAGCGGACCGGCGGGTTTGTCCGAAGCGGGTGCCAACGCATTACGCTGCAGCATCAGGTACCAGCGGTCGCCATTGGCCGACAGGTTGATGAAGCTGAAGGGGCTGTTCTGGTCCTCGATCATGAGGCCGTTTGGCATGTCCTTGAGCTTGTACTTGCCGTGCAGCTTGGCGCGATAGAACTGCAGGACGTCGCGCGGCGCGTTGGCCGTCTCGTACATCTCCGTCTGGGGCGTCGAGGTCACACTCGTCGCGTCGCTCGGCAGCGGGAATCCATCGATGGACTCCCCTGCCGCGACGGTCGTGGTCGGCGCTGGGCCATCGCCCTCGTCCCCGCCCTCCTCGCCCTCACCACCCCTCTCGACGGGGTCATCAGCCGGCTCGTCCGTGGGCTCCTCGCCCTCGGTCCGGCCCGCGAGTGTGCCGCCGCCTTCGCCCGCACCCTCGTCTTCACCTTCTCCGCCGGCCCCACTGCCGCCGCCTTCGCCGGCCTCGGCCCCATCTCCGAGCAACCCGGAGACCTCGCCGCTGCCCTGGCCCGTCCCGCCCGACTTCGGCCCGACCGCCAACACCACGCCGACGATGCCGCCCACCAGGACGAGACCCACCACGGCCCACACCCACGCCGGCATGCCCTTTCGCCTGCCTTGCTCGGGCGGGTGATAGGTCGAGGCCCCGGCCTTGTCCGTCTTTTCATTGCGAGGGTCATTGCGAGGGGCGTTGCGCGCGGCCGCCGCTCCGGGAGCCGGAGTCGCGACACCATTGCTCGGAAACCCTCGCACGGCCTCAGAAAAATCGCGCAATGCCACCCGCACATCGCGCTGCAGCTCGGCCACACTCTGGTAGCGAAGGGCCGCCGTCTTCTCGAGGCACTTGAGAAGGATGCTCTCGATGCGCGGTTGGATCTCGAGCTCACCAAACTCGACCGAGGGCACCGGCACGGGCTCGTTCACGTGCTTCATCAGGTAGTCGATGGTCGTGACGGCTTCGAAGGGGTGCCGCCCACAGAGCATCTCATAGAGGATGATGCCCAGCGCATAGATGTCGCTGCGCGCATCGACCGGCTCGCCCCGCACCTGCTCGGGCGACATGTAGCGCGGCGTCCCGAAGACCGTCCCGGCCTGCGTCAGCGCGGGCGACCCCGAGTCCCCGCTGTCGTGGAGCTTGGCAATGCCGAAGTCGAGCACCTTCACGTAGTCGGGGTTGCCGTGCCGGTCCGTGAGCATGATGTTCTCGGGCTTGAGGTCCCGATGCACGATGCCTGCGCCATGTGCCTCGATGAGTGCCGCACACGCCTGGTCGAGGATCCTCAAAGACCGCGTCTGCGCGAGCGGCCCGTGGCCCAGCTCCTGGCCCAGGTCGCGCCCATCGATGTACTCCATCGCGAGGTACATCTGGCCGTTCTCGGCCGTGCCGAAGACGAACACCTGCACGATGTTCGGGTGGTTCAACTGGGCGACCGCCTTGGCTTCGCGCCGGAACCGCTCGAGCACGACCGGGTTCTGCGCCGACAGCTCGGCGTGCAACACCTTCACGACGACCTTACGCTCCATCTCCATCTGCTCGGCGAGGAAGACGGACCCCATGCCGCCCGACCCGAGCTTCTTCAAGATCCGGAACTGACTCGCGATGACATTGCCGATGAGCTCGGTGTCCGACATGGTCTGCTTCCCTTCCTTCCACCCAGGCACGTGAGCGGGACGCTAACATAACGTCTCTCTGGAAGCACCGCCCCACGGGGTGACGCGGTGACAGCCAGGCGCTCGCTAGAACTGAGCCCCGACAGACACGCACGAAGCGACACAAAGATCCATCGATGCCGTGACCGGGTGGTCGTTTTAGTGACGACCCCGGCACCTCGTCCTCAGCGCGTATAGACCCGCAGGAACTGGTCGGGCAGCCCGTCCCAGGCGTCGGCCAGCTCGAGCCCCACCGCAAGGAGCTCCGCATCCACCTGGGCTGGCGCTATCTTGTGAGACGCTGGTGGGCCCCGTTCGGCCTCCGGTCGGAAGTCCACGATGACGAGTCGACCCCCTGGTGCGAGCAGGTCCAAGACCGCCCTGAAGTAGGCCTCACGGCCTTCGATGTGGTGGTAGGTGTTGCACAAGAACACCACGTCGAGCCGGCCACGCCACGCGCCCAGCGCAGGGTCACCGGGCGTCCCGAGACTCGTCTGCTCGCGAGGTCGCAGGCCCGCGGCTGAGCTTGCCCTCGCCTGGCGAGCGATCCGATCACGTCGCCTTGCGTTTCATCCCTTCGTGGCGCGGAAAAGTATGGCGACGTCACTCCGCGTCGAGGACGGTCTTCACACCCGCGCCCCACCACGCGTAGTTGGTCGACTTCTTGGCGACGAGGGTGCCCGTCGCCAGATCGATCTCGAAGATGTCGCCGCCTGCATCGAACCCGTAGACCCGGTTGGCCCATCCCGCGAGACCCCACACCTGGGCATAGGTCCCGAGCGAACCGACGACGCCGGTCACGAGCCCGGTCGCCGGGTCGATCCTGACGAGCTCGTCGGACCCGAAGCCGCCACGTTTCACCGAGGCGTAAGTGCCGACCCCTTCGATCGAAAACGCGTCGCCGCTCGATGTCCAGGTCGACCCGAAGTTGCCGAGCAACGACGTCTGAATCTGGGACGTGGCCCCGTTCTGCACGAGGTCGAGTCGCCACCAGCCGCCCGCCACCGAGATCCCGACGAGGATGTCGCCTTCGGTCCCGAGCACCCCGCGCGGGATGAGCGTCAACCCGTTGAACTCCTGCGGCAATGCGGCCATGCGCCACACTTCGGCGTTGTTCGGGTTGATGACGAAGACGTCTTGATAACCGATGCCCCACATGACCCCGAAGCGGTCCACCGCGATGTCGGTCATGCGTTTGTCGATAGTGCCATTCGGGAACCGGAAGGCACCGATACGATGCACCTCGAGCTGCTTGATGCCGAGGTAGAAGAGCTCGTTCGAGGTGTGCGCGTAGACCGTGTTGGCGTTGACCAGGCCCGGCCGTGCGGGGTCGGCAGGGAAGGGGTCGTTCGGGTCGGGGATGCTGTCGTCGTCGGTGTCGGCGATGGTCTCGTCGTCGCAGAGGTCGCCGATGCCATCGTCGTCGGTGTCGGCCTGGTTGGGGTTGAAGATCCCGCGGCAGTTGTCCACCGCGTCGAGGACCTCATCGAAGTCGAGGTCTTCGTAAGGGTTGGCGCCGTCGTAGTCGCCGACGTCAATCCCATCGAAGTCGAGGACCTCGGAGCTCGTGTCGGACCTCGTGTCCGACCTGGCGTCGGTCGCGCCGCTGCCCCCACCGGGCTCGGAGCAACCGATCACCGCGGCGCAAACACCAAGACCCCAACCCGCCGACGTCCACATCTTCTTCATCGCGTTCATCGAATCGACTCTCGCCGCGCGGTGGCCGCGCGCCAGTTGGTGGGCTCACCGCAAAGTTCACCCGAAGGCCCTGGCCTTATCAGGAATGAACGGGCGACGCGAATCGAAAGGCAGGGCGAATTCAGAAGCCCCAGCCGAAGCGCCTCTCGATGTTCATCGACGGCGCGATGCCGTCGCGCATCGAGAACCAGCCCGACACCCAGTAATTGCCCAGCGTGATGTCGCACGTCTCGCGCCAGTTGCACTCGTTGCCGTCGCAGCTCAACGGCGAGCCGTCCTCATATGTATAGATGCCCTCGGTGCCGAGCTGCGACTTGTCGTCGTAGACACGCATGTGGGCGCTGCACGTGTTGCAGCACATGTTCTCGTTCGGGCAGCCGATCTTCGTGCACGCCGCCGCGTTGGAGTCGATGAGGCCCTTGATGCCGATGTAGCGACCATCGAAACGCGCCGGGTCGGAGAGCACCTCGGCGACGGTGGTCATCTCGCCGCAGTGGCCGGGGATGTCGGCGATGATGTCGTAGGGGGCGACACAGTCGAAGTCCGGGCTGCACCGGGTCGTGAGGTGGGCCATTCGAAACCCACCGCAGGTCTGGCCCTCGGCGGCGTAGGCCTTGCAAACCCGCACATCACAGGCCTGCGCGGCGCACCCGCAGAAGCCGTTGTCGCACTCCTCGTCGAGCTCACAAGCCTCGCCCAACGGCAATCCGCCTGCGCAAGGGCCCGCGGTGCAAGTCGCTTCGATGAGGTAGTCAGCGGCCCACACGGTCTTGGATCCGTAAACGAGCATGTAGATGCCGTCGGCCGGCGCTTCGAAGTCGAAGCTCGAGAAGTGGCTCGTGCCGTCGCGCTTGGTGTCGGCTTTGACGAGCGCCTGTCCAAAGGTCGGCAGGCCGTCGACTTCCCCACGGGCCGGGCCGTATACGCGGACCAGCGACCGTTCGTCCGAGAGCAGGTCGACCTGGATACGTTGTCCCGCACGCAAGGTCGCGGTGCGGCCGAGGTAGAGGTCGGGGAAGTCGATGCTGTCCTCGAGCGTCACGCCGAGCGTGAGCGGGCCGCGATGGGTGGTGCTCTGGTTCGAGATGCGGTCAGCCTTGCCGGTGGCGAGCGTCTCGTCCGGGTCGACAAACGGCTTCTCGGCGGCGGAGTCGTCGACGCAGCCCAGCAGGCTGGTGGCGATGAGGAGCAGGAGGACGGGCATGGACTTCATGGTGATGCTCTGGGCCGTTGGGCCCTGCGAGGAGACGGGGGCGCCGATTTCGGAGATGTGTAAACGGCGCGAGCGCCCGGGCTTGCAATGTTCGAGCCGCTCGGACTGGTCGAGAGTGGTATAGACCAGTCGCCGACGCGGCGCGGTTGTGCCCTGCCCGGTGGGGTCCAGAGACTCCAGCAAACAGGTCCGGAATCGCTCTTTGCGGGCCCGCTCTGAGGCCCGCAAACCCCAGCCGCCCAAGGCTCAGAACCAACGCATGACCTTCGACTACCAGCCCTTCTACTGCGAAGAAAACGTTTACCGACTCGCGGGTCGCGACGACCTCATCCGCCATCCAGCCGAGGTCGTCTTCGTATCGAACGCACGGCGCCAGGTGGCTTGTTGGCATCAACGCGCGGCCCCACCGGGCGAGCCGCTGGTGTGGGATTATCACGTCGTCCTCCTCGAACGCGCCGCCTCCGGCCCGGTCCTCTGGGACCTCGACACCCGCCTTGGCGCACCTGTCCCGGCCGCACTCTGGTTGGCCGAGACCTTCCAGGACCCGAGCTGGGTTCGTGCCCCCTTCCACCCCCGCTTTCGTGTCGCGCCGACACCACTGTTCCTGGCCACGTTCGCGACCGATCGGTCACACATGCGCGTCGGCACACGATGGCGCCGCCCGCCGCCGCCTTGGGATCCGCCCGGTGCCCCGGGCATGAACCTCGATGCCTGGATCGACACGACCAACGCCGGCCCCGGCCTGACCTTCGACCGCGCGGGTTTTCTGGCCCACCTCGAAGGTTGAACGCCGTTGACCCAACGCCGCCCATCGACGACAGTCCGCCGCGGAGGCAAACGCCATGCTCGACGAGCTGCTCCAGGGTTATCAGGTGGTGGTCACGGTCCCGGTCTCCTGGGGCGACATGGACGCTTTCCAACACGTGAATAATACACGATTTTTCCGCTACTTCGAGGACGCCCGCATCGCCTACTTCGAACGCACGGGCATGCCCGAGCTCGCGGGCGCGCCGACCGGGGTTGGACCTATCCTCGGTCACACGGCCTGTCGTTTCAGGGCACCTATCACCTATCCCGATGAGATCCAGGTCGGCGCCAAGGTCACCGCGGTCGGCCACCACTCGTTCAAGATGGAGTACAAGGTCGTCTCGGTGGCGCTCCACAAGGTCGCGGCCATCGGCACGGCGGTCGTCTTCGCCTACGATTATGTCGAGGGTAAGAAGTCCCTCCTCCCCGAGAGCTGGCGCCGCGCGCTCGGCCGCGTCGAGAACTGCGACTTCGCGCCGGCCCTCGACGACGAGCTCGAGAAGGGCTGAGCGGCGGTGTCGCGATGATCCGGGTTCCCACGAGTCATGTCGCCTATGCGTGTGAACGCAGCCTCGTCTGTTGCCAGGCACCGACCCGCGCCCCGTGTCACGACGAGGATCTCGCGGCGATGCGCCCGGTCCTCGAACGCACCGAGGCCGGCCGTTCCCTCTTCCCCATCATCGCGGCTCGGCGCGAAGCAGTCCCCACGACGGCTGGCGACACCGTCGTCTTCGAGCAGGTCGACGGGCGCTGTGTGCACCTCGACCTCGAGACGCCCAGCTGCCACATCCACGCGCAGAGCGGGCTCGACGCGCTGAGCCTCGCCTGCCGCAACTTCCCGCGCCTGGTGACCCAGTTGGGCGACGCGGTCGAGGTCGCCTTCAACCTGAGCTGCCCCACGGCCGCGCGTCTCCTCGTCGAGAACGCGGGCCCGATCGGCTTCTCCGACGTCGCCGCCACATCGTTCCCGTTTCCGGTGTCGCGCGTCGCCGCCGAACGGGTCGCCGTCCTGCCGGGTGACAGTGAAAACAACCTCGACCGCGACGGGATGCTCGCCCTGAGAGCGGCCTGGTGGCGCATCCTCGCGACCGATCGCGACGACCCGGCGCGCCTCGTCTCACGTGCTTCCTACCTCCACTTTTCGCCCGAAGACCCGCCCGACGGTCCCGCCGACATCGACCCTCGCATCGTGCACGAGACCTTCCTCGAAGGCCTCACAGGCCTCGAGGCCCACCTGTTCGCGCGCGGCTTCGAGCGTATCCCCGAGCGCGCGCAGGTCTATCTGGCCCACCGCTGGCCGGTCACCCGCGAAGTGATGGGACCCATCACCTCGAAGGAGCTGCGCCTGGCCGCTTCGGTCATGGCGCCCGCCCTGCATGCCTTCCTCGATCACCAGGTGCTGCTCGCCGGAGTCCACGACGGCCGCGCGGTTGGCCCGTTCCTCCGTAACGCAGCGCGGCGGGCGATTGGAATCGTGCGGCACGTCGACGCCATGTGCCATCGGGTGCCTTTCTCCCGGTCCCAGCTCATCGCGGACGCCATCTCAGCCAGCATGCTGGTCGAGCCACTCGCGCCATCGCCCACACCCATGCCCGAAGAAAATGAAGACCTGTCCGGCGGGCCTTGACCCGAGCGTGTCGGCGCCCATGACAGTCGCTTGACACGCTCTTTGCGAGAGTGCAGAGAGCGCAAACCTGAGCGCATCGCTAGCGCGTCCCATGTGGGGCGCGAGCAGGTCTTGCGCATTTGCTCCCGCCGCCTCAGTATCAGGGCGCAACCGTTTGAGAGAAGGCCATGCTGCTCACCGAAACCGCCTGGGACCACATCGACATCTTCCGCTTCGGTCGTGACGACGACGAGGACGACCTCGAAGAAGAGGACGACGACCTCGACGACGATGACGAAGACGAGGACGAGGACGAGGACGACGAAGAAGACGACGACGACCTCGACGACGAGGACGACGACGAGGACGACCTCGAAGAGGAAGAGATCGAAGAGGAAGAAGAGCTCGAAGAGGAGGACGACCTCGAAGAAGAGGACGACCTCGACGACCTCGATGAGGACGACGAAGAGTTCGAAGAGGAAGAGTACGACGAGAGCGACGACGAAGACGACGAGTGAGCTCGTGGGTCTCTGCCTGATAGGCGAGACCCGCAGTCGTTGTTTCGGGCCGTCGGTGGTCCGTCGCTGATCGCAGCTCCAGAGGGCGCTGGCCTGTAGGGTCGCGCCCTTCTGTGTTCAACCGACTACGACCGCACGCGTCGGCTTGGGGCCATTCTTGACCCGTCGCTCCTCGCCTCTACGCAAGAGGGGCGCTGGCCGTACGGTCGCGCCCACCTTGTGTTCAGCCGTCGCGGACCACAGCGCTTGGGACCGTGCGCTGGTTCCTCACGTTCTGTGCACCCCAGTAGGCCGGGAACGGCTGGCGTGGCAGGTAGCGGCCGCGGCCCTTCTCGGCTTTGATCTGCCCGTCCTCGAAGACGACCTCGCCGCGCGACAGCGTGGTCTTCGCGACCCCCTGGACCTGCATCCCTTCAAAGATGTTGAAGTCGATGTTCTGGTGGTGGGTCTTGGCCGAGATGGTCCGGGTCGCGGACGGGTCCCAGATCACGATGTCCGCGTCGGCGCCCGGCTCGATGGTGCCCTTGGTCGGGTAGAGGCCGAAGATCTGAGCGGCGTTGGTCGAGGTCACCCGCACGAACTCGCTGCGGGTGAGCCGGCCCGTGTTGACGCCGTGGTGCCAAAGGACGGCCATCCGGTCCTCGACCCCACCCGTGCCGTTGGGGATCTTCCGGAAGTCGTGGCGCCCCATGGCTTTTTGAGCCGTGGTGAAGCAGCAGTGGTCAGTGGCCGTGGTCTGCAGCATGCCGCTCTGGAGGCCTCGCCACAGCGCATCCTGGTGCTCCTTGCCGCGAAACGGCGGGCTCATGACGTGGTGGGCGGCGTGGCGCCAATCGGTGTTGCGATAGACCGAGTCGTCGATGAGCAGGTGGCCCGCGAGCACCTCACCAAAGACCCGCTGACCCTCGAGCCGGGCGCGTGTGATCGCTTCGAGCGAGTCGATACACGAGTTGTGCACGAGGTAGACCGGGACCCCCAGGACCTCGGCGATCCGGATGGCGCGATTGGCGGCTTCACCTTCGACCTCGGCCGGGCGCGACAGCGGGTGGCCTTCGGGGCCGGCGATGCCCTGCTCGAAGATGTCTTGTTGGAGTTGAAAGACCAGCTCGCCGTTTTCGGCGTGGACGGTCGCGAGCGCCCCGAGCTCACGGCAGCGGCGAAAGCTCCGCACGAGGGTCTCGTCGTCACACATGATGGCGTTCTTGTAGGCCATGAAGTGTTTGAAGCTCGTGACGCCATGCTCGCTCACGAGCTTGCCCATGTCGCGGCTGACCGAGTCGTCCCACCACGTCACGGCCACATGGAAAGCATAGTCGCCCGCGGATTTCTCGGCCCAGCCGCGCCACGTGTGGAAGGCCTCGAGCAGGGACTGTTTCGGGTTCGGAATAACGAAGTCGATGATCGACGTCGTGCCGCCCGCGAAGCCCGCGCAGGTCCCCGTGTAGAAGTCCTCGGAGGCGACCGTTCCCATGAACGGCAACTCCATATGGGTGTGCGGGTCGATCCCGCCGGGCATCACGAAGGCGCCGCCCGCGTCGATGACCGTGGCCCCGGATGTCTCGATATTCGAGGCAACCGCAAGCACCTTCTCACCCTCGATGAGCACGTCCGCGCGCCGCTCACCGTCCGCCGTCACCACCGTTCCGCCGCGTACCAAGACCACCATCGCCGCCTCCAGGTCGAGTCGTCGCGAAGGTCATCGCGACCGCGGCAGCATAGACCCGGAGCGACCCGGAGTCACCCCCTTGCGGGCGGGGGCGAAGCTCCGAGTCGCTCCGAGGAATGGTGAGTGTGAAGGTAGACCCTCACACTCAGGCCGCCCGGCGCTCCTTGTGGCGCTTGCGGGCATTGCGATTGGAGCAGGTCCGGCTGCAATACTTCGAGCCCTCGCGGGCCATGTTCGAGCAGTTCTCGTAGGCGCAGCGTTCGTTGCTGCTGTTGATGTTGACCACGTTGAACGGCACGACCTCGGGCTCCTCCTCGGGGCGGGTCTCCTCGTCGGGACGGATGGAGCATCCCACCATCCAGCAGCGCACCGAGCTCGCCGGCAACGTGATGGGCGGCACATGATGCATGCACTGCCAATGACCATGGTCTTTCCACAGACTCTTCACGTTCACCTCGACCTCCTTGGTTCGTTCACCCCACAGAGAACCCACGAGCCAGCTTGCTTCATTCCAGAGGGCTCGAGGCCTTGTCTGGCGCGGGTTCGCAGGGGGCGAATGGTCGCCTTGCCATTCGCTCCACGGTGTCGCAGGGCGCCCAAGTATAAAGGTGTCTTTCGATCCCCTACGCCCGAGCGCTGCTCCGCCGTGCTCCGAGGGTACGCACGTGGATCCGGTTTGGTGTCTCGGCGCCTGGCAAGGCTCGAAAAAACGAACCGTCTCAGGACCTTGCGGGAAGTGTCGCGAGCTTGGTCAGGCGTACCAGGAAGAAGCCGTCCCAGATGGCGTCCGGCAGGACACGCACGGCGTCCGGCATGTCTAGGCCCGGCATCGTCGGCACCGATTCCGGGAAGCCAGACGGCATCGTTTTGACCGTATCTGCGAGCTCGGAAAGAACGCTGCGAACGACATCTTCGTTCTCTTCCGGGGCGAAGCTGCAGGTGCAATAGACAAGGGTGCCACCGACTGCGAGCGCTTCGAGCCCCGAGCGCAGGAGGCCCTTCTGTTTATGCGAACACTCGGCGAGCTTACGCGCGCTCCAGTGGTTCATCGTGGCCGAGTTCGACGCGTCGAAACGCGCCTCCGAGCTGCACGGGGCGTCGATGAGGACCCGGTCGAAACGCTCGGGGACCGCGCCCCCGACGTGGCGCCCATCCTTCAAGAAGAGCCGGACCTGGGTCGTGTTGCGCGGGGCGCCGTAGCGCTCGAGCAGGGCCTTCAACTTGAAGAAGCGGGGCTTGATGGCTTCGACCGCGGCGAGGTGGCCCGTCGTGGGTTGTAGTCCTGGCGCAAACAATCGCGCTGCGAGCTGGATGGACTTGCCACCTGGGGCCGCGCACAGGTCGAGGACCTGCTCACCCGGCTCGGGGCAAAGAGCGGCGGGCGGCAAGAGCGAGCTCGGGTTGATGAGGTAGAGCAGGCCGCGGTCGAGCAGCGGCATGAGCGTTGGCGACTTCGTGATGGCGTCGCGTTCGAGGCCGGAGATGACGAACGCCTGGCCCGAATGGGTCGTGTGCTCAGGCGTGACGGCGATAGGTGTGAGTGTCGCGCCCGCCGCAGTAAGAGCGTCGGCGGCCTCATTCGGACGCGCGCACAGCGGGTTCTCCCAACCGACGAGCGCCTTGTCGGCGGCGAACGAGGCGAGGACTCCATCCAGGCGCTCGGCCGGGATGAACGAAGCGAGGCGGTTGGTGAAGTCGGCTGGAAGGCTCACGGGCCGCGCGTAGCACACACGACGTCCGCATGTCATCCGAGGCTCCCAGATGACGAGCCGATTCATGGGGTTGCGGAGTGGTGGGCGGCGCTATCGCGGGTCGCGCTTGCGTCGAGGCGAGGCTCGCCGGCAACTGCGGGGGCCGCCCGGGGCGGTAGGAGGACACGATGTCGGAAGAGCGGGCTGTTTTCGGGTCGGTGAACCTGGCTCTGGCCGTGGTCGGTGCGTTGAATGAGGCGAAGCTGCTGCGGCTCGACTGGAGTCAGCTGCGGTCGGTGCATCGTCCCGCACCCGAGGACTATGACGACTTCATGTCGGGAGACGAGCTCGATGACCTTGATGGTCTCGATGACCTTGATGGTCTCGATGGTCTCGATGGTCTTGATGGTCTCGATGGTCTCGACGACGAGGACTGGGATCCGTTGGCGGAGCGGCCCATCGCGGACGACGACTATGCGTACAATTCGCGGCTCGTCGATCACCTCCTCGAGCTCGCCGAGGCCGGTCCGACGCTGGAGCTCGTCGCTCAGCTCGAGGTGCTGGAGTGGCCCGACCAGGGCGTGCGCATGAACGTCTACCCACAGTGGGATGGCGAGGATGAGTGCTTCGAGCTGACAAGGCTCGACGGGCTAGAGCGCTGTGTCGCGCTGAAGGTCCTGGACCTGGAGGGCCGCATCGCGGACCTCTCACCGCTGGCCGGTTGTCAGCAGCTCGAGAGGGTCAGGCTGGTGGGGATTGTCGCGCGCGACCTCTCGCCCCTCGAGCGATTGCCACACCTGTTATCGCTCGAGCTTTCGTTCTGGGACGAGGCCGACGGAGCGTGGGAGGCGAATGCCGGGTCGGTCGCGAAGCTGAGGGCGCACGGCGTGAAGGTCGAGGATGCAAACGCCTGACGAGGCCTGGCGACGTCAGCTGGCATTGCGACTCAGCTCGTCGATGGCTCTCGACAGGCGGGCGACGGCCGGCACATCCGCGCCGAAGGTCGCAAGGAACCCGTTGGGTTCGAAGGACGGGTAGGCCTCGCGCAGGAAGCGCAGGTGTTCTCTGGCGCGGTCGCCATGTCCTCCGCAGAAAGCAGACGCGGCTGCGAGGGCGCGCGCGAAGGGGTAGCGCGGGGCAAGTGCGATGGCGCGCTCGGCGTTCGAGGTCGCGAGGTCGAAGTGGCCCGCTGCGAACTGGAGCGTCGCGAGGCCGGCCACATACGAGCGTGGGCCAAGGCGTTGGGCGTGTTGCATCCGGGTGAGCGCCTCGTCGATGCGATCGCAGAGGCCGAGCGCCTGGGCCAGGAGCGCGTGCGCGGCGACGAAGCTCGGGTTCTTGGAGATGGCGGTCTCCAGGGACTCGATGGCGCTTTTGTGGTCGCCCAGTGTCTGATGATGACGCGCGAGGAGGAAGTAGCCTTCGGCCGCGTGGGGCGCGAACTTGATGCACGCTTCGGCCGAGGCGACGAGTCGTTCGCGTCCGGCGTGGGCGGGTTCCCACTGGTTCAGGATGGCATCGTAGGCACAGAGACCCTGCGTGAAGTGCGCGAGGACCAGGGTCGGGTCACGCTCGAGAGCGCTCGTGCAGAGCTCGCTCGCGGAGGCATTGCCGGCGTGGTCACGGCTCGACTGCAGGTCGAGGGCGCGATGTGCCATCTGCCAGGCCTGGACCTCGGGCCGTCGTCCGACGAGCTCGTGGCCCTGGCTTTGGACGTGGGCGGCCATGACGGGGTAGGCGCGGGCGACGACCTCGGCGCAGAGGTCATCGAGGATTGCGAACGGGTCGCGGTCGAAGTCGTAGCGCTCCGTCCAGAGGGCGTGGCCATCGGCCGCGTCGTCGACCTGGACGGTCAGGCGCCAGCCGGCGGGGGTCGCGCGCAGCGTCGGGTCGACGAGGAAGCGGGCGCCGAGCGTCTCGCCGATCTCCTTGCTGCTCGTGCCGAGAGCGCGGGCGCCAAGTGCTGAGGAGCGGGCGATGACGGGGAAGTAGCACCAGCGCGAGAACAGCGCCGCCAGTTCCTGGGTGAGGGCTGTCGCGAGCGCGGCAGGCTCGGCAGCATCGGAGCTCGACACCGGGAGGATGGCGATGGCTGGGCGCGCGAGGAACCGTGTGAGCTCGGCGGGCGCGGCGAGTGGGCGCGACAATAGAAGGACTGCCGCCTCGGTGCGGTTCTTGACGCCGAGCTGCGCGAAGATGGCCGTGATGTGGGTGCGAACGGTCGCCGGCGAGATCGTCAGGACCAGTGCTATCTCTTCATTGGAGAGGCCGCGCGCCATGTGTTCGAGCAGCTCTCGTTGCCGGGGTGTCAGGCCCTCGAGACGCGCGAGCGCAGCGGCCCGACCGGGTGGGGCAGGTGGGGCGGGTGAGGCGTGGGTATCCAATGGACCCATGGCGGTGGTGGGTTCCTCGGTTCGCATGCGTGGTTTCTCGTGGACGGTTCGAGACTGGGCGTGGCGCCGAAGCCGACCCGATGTTTGTAACGTCCCAGCGCCGTCGAGGGAAACGCAATCGATCGTTTTGGCCATTCCCGAGGGCAGCCAGCGTGCGGTCGGCGCGATTGAAACCCGTTCCACCAGAAAATCCTCAGGGTCCTCGGGGCGAGGGCCGATGGCCCAGGTGTCTTCCTCGACGCCGATCCGGCGACGACCCCCATTTCCACATCTGACAACGCTCCCACGGCTTGTGTCGGACGCATCCGCGCCCTCCACTTGCCTGCGAGGTCTTTATGAACCTCCAACGCTACTTCATGGTCTGCGCGGCATCTGCGACGCTCGGCGCCTGTGCATCGGCCCCTCGGCAAGAAGAGGCGCCGCTCGTTCACATCCCGACCCTCGAACGCTTGTGCTTCGATCGTGATGGCGATGGGGAGGCTCGCTCGTAATGCCGGCTTTGGCATGACCCACACGTGCTACCTGATGCCGCCGGCCGAGGAAGGTGCGACGAGCCAGACGGTGACGCGGCCCGAAGAGACCGTGTGGTCGCGGGTCACCGAGAGCGTTCAAGGTCAGACGCGGCAGTACACGGCGCACGGGCGCAACAAGCAGGAGGTCGCCGGCAACGTGCGGCTGCAGGTGGGACCGGACGGTCGCATCACCGAGGGCAGCATCGTTGGGCACTTCGCGTTGTCGTGGCGTTGGGATGCCGACCATTCCGGACTGGCGCAGCTCGACCTCGTGTGGCCGGACCGCCAGGTGACGGTAACAGGTCGTCGTGGCCAGGCGCTGCGGGTTCAGGTCGGAGTCGGCGGGTCACGCTTCTGGGAGTCGACGGTGACGGCGAGCCCTGAGGGCAAAGCGAAGGCGACCGAAGCCTGGATCGCCGATGGGCGTCTCGATGTGCCGTTCCCTGATGGGACGGGCGAGATGGGGGTCTACCCGATCTGCCCGCTCGGTGATCGCGAGGTCTGGGACGATTGGAACGGGCGCTTCCCGCGGGTCATGCGTTGCCTGCGTGGCGACGCGGAGTGGCTGCGGCTCGAGCGGGATGGACGCGGTCGCATCGTGGCGGTTGCCGAGAAGCGGGTGCGTGGGGTCGATGGGGCGGTCGTTGCAGAGGGCGAGCGGTCATTCGAGCGCACGATTCGAATCACGTGGCACGACCACGGCATGGTCCCCGAGCGGATCTGGGTCGAGGTCGACGCGCGTAAGGATGGGCTCGAGGCGTCGTTCTCGCCGCGCGGGGTGCCCGAGATGACGCGGCAGTATCGGCGTGGACAGATCGATGGGCTGGCGGTGATCTGGAACAAGGCGCGGGCGCGTGGAGTCCGGATGTACGCCGAAGGGTCGGCGCGGGAGCTCGAGCTCGTGACGCGCTGGACCGAAGGGCAGAAGTCCAATGGGCCGCCGGAGCTGAAGTTCGGGCTCGAGCCCAATGAGCCCAATGAGACCGATGAGCCGGTCCTGACGGCGGGCGAAACAGGATTGGTCTGGCCCCAGTGACGACCGCTTGGGGGCGATCTGGGTGGTTGGATCAATGCGCCCCGTCGTGCTCGAAGGGGTGTGGTGAAACTCCCCACTCGAACGATCGGAGTCGTCGGGCGGTGACGGCGACCCCCGCCAATTGACGACTATTTTCTCAGGCTTCGGTGGCGGTGGCCGAGCCGGCGCGCTCGGACACCGATCGACGTTGGCTTGCGGAGCGGACTTCGCAGCGAGCCATCTGGCGAGTGTCGGGCACCTCATGCGGTGAAGCCCGATTCCGGTCGTCACGCGGGAGGCATCGAGCAGCGCTCGAGTCGGGCTCATCTGGCGATCGCTCCACGTCACGTCGCCAGGAGTCAAGTATGGTTCATCACCTCCCGAGGTGCGCCGGGTTCATCGGCATCGCCCTCGTCTCCGCCTGTTCCAGCGGCCCCGACGCGGCCGTGCGGGGCGGTGGCTTGAAGGCAACGGTCGCTCCTCTCGATCTTCAAGATATCGAGAACGCGGTCTACACGGTCTCCGTGGTCAACGCGTCCGAGCAGACCGTCTGGACCGAGACCCTCGACGCCGACCAATACGGCAACGGCCAGGGTGACATCGTATACGTCGGCCCTTGCGACGCCAGCGATGGCGCCAATCCCAACGTCGTCACAGTGACGCTCGATGCGCTCTTCGACGAGACGGGGGAGCCGCTGCCAGACGATGCGTGGAAGAAGCCGCCGGCGCTCGTCAAGGAGGTCACCTGCCTGCCCAACGCGGACGTCCTTGTCGAGTTCAACATCACCGTCCTGCGCTCTGCCGAGCAGGGCTTCTTCGACATCGCAGTCAACTTCGAAGACATCTTCTGCTCGGCCAAGATGGACTGCCAGGACGCGCTCTTGCACCGTCCCGGGCCAGGCGGCCAACGCGACCTCACGGCGGTCGTGGCGTTCGCGTGTACGGCCGGCTCGAACGCCGCGGGCGCCGAAGAAACACATCTCTATTGGGGGGACGCAGCGATCGTCTGCCGCGTCGGTGACACCGCCGTCCAGACCTATCCCGTCCAGACCCACCTCGCACCGGGCAACAACGGTCCCATCGCATCGACCACGGGGGCCCCCGTCGTGGGTGTCTATCAGTCGGCGACCTATCGCGGCGTCGAAAATTTCGAGGGGATCGACAAGTGCTACTCCAACTTCGCGTTGGGGCTCGACACCGACATACTCGGAGCGAACTGCACCTTCGAAGCGACGGCCACGGCGAGTGCGGGCCGCTTCACCGAGCCCGAGTTCCAGACCCCCGCCAACACCGTCTATCCGCTCATCCGCTGGTCGGTCCCGCTGACTCGCAACGGGGCCATGGTGTGTGTCCCCAATGCCATCAACGAGCCCGGCTCCTTCGTGCAGACCGAGTACTCGGCCTTCACTGGTGCCTCGCTCTCGGTCGGGATGGCCTGCGGTGGGGAACCCTTCATGCAGGCTGCGGACGGGATCATGTGCACCGGCACGAGCGCCTCCGAGCCCGACGTGAGCTTCATCCAGCAACCCGATGGTCGGGTCATGGTCAGCCACAATGGCCAGACCTACGGCCCCTTTGCGTTGCCCGCCGGCACCTCGCTCGAGGTGGGCTCGGCCGAGTGCTGCGTCGACCCCTGCTGTGAGGAGACCCCGTGAAGAAGACCAACATCCTTTCGCTCCTCATGTTCGTGTTCGTGAGCTCGCTCGGCGCGACGGCCCACGCCCAATCCGACCCGGACATCGTGACCATCGGCCCCACCGAGGTCGCGATGTCATCGGGCTTCACCCTCGACTTCGACGTCCAGCTCCCCGCCGCTGACTACTCGGGCCTCGAGCTGAAGGTGTTGTTCCCAAGCGGTGTCACCTTCGTGGGCGGCGGTTCTCCGACCTCGGGCGAGTTCAGCAACGCGACCCAGGTCACCGGCGGCCGCGCCTTCTCCCAGGTCATGCCACTCGACCTCACAGGCGGCGCAGGCGTGCGAAAGTTCCGCCTCGTTCTGAACCTGGCCGGCTCGCTTCACAATGACGGCACTCCACTCACGTTCGCCGTCACGCTCACGGGCAGCTCGTCCGCCACCACCGGCGGACCACCGGCCCCCATTGGCACGGCACCCGTCGACTACACCATCGTCGCGCGTGGCACATCCACCTTCGCCTGGAGCTCGCTCAGCGGTGCGGTCGCCAATACCATCACCAGTGGCGGTGGACCGCTCTTGTCCGGCGAGGCCGTTCCCCGACCCGGCGTCATGCGCCGCTTCGTATTCGGTGCCCGGAACACCGGCACGACGCTGACCGGCGGCCCGCAGAACTGGACCGTCTCGGGGGGCTCCGGCTACATCTTCATCCGGGCCTTCGGACATGGCTGGACACGCACCACCGTCGCCAATCCCAACAACCCGTCCAGCAATTTCAACGTCACGAGCGCGCACGCCCCCTGGGCCCCGCTGGTCGGTCCCATCACGGCGACCTACACCGGGACCGCCACCGTCCCACCCGCCCTCTACATCGACGTGTTCGTCCCCTGTGACGACTACGGTCGCACCCCTGAACAGAATACGCTGCTCGCGCCCGACTACGAGCTCACCGCAAGTGTCACCAATCGATTTGTCACTTACGACGGAGTTGTCACTCCCGTGTCGGTCGAACACGGGCCGGCGGGCGCTCCCGACCTGACCGCCGTCTGTGGTCAGGGTGGCTCGCTCACGAAGAGCGAAGAGGGGCTCACCCTCGGGGGCTCGGCCGCCCGGTGGCGCCTGAACCTCTCGCCGCCCTTTGGCGTAGCCGAGTTCGAAGACGCGATGGTGGTCGACATCCTGCCTGGCGACGCGATCTCGGTCACCCCTTACAGCACCGGCAACAACCTGCTTACGTCTTTCACCGCATGGGTCTGCAACTTCGATGGCATTCTCCCGACCCAATTCGACGTGAGCGATTTTCTGACCGAGCGGGACCTCCATTGCCGGGAAGGTTTCGATGCCTTCATCCCCGGCGACACCCACCTCGTCTTCTACACGCCCTCCTGGAGCGACCCGTCGGGTGTCCTGGCCTCGGCCCGCACCTATCTCCAGACCAACTTCGACCCCGAATGGTCGCGCGAGAACGAGGGGCTCCGCCACAGGAACACCACCTATTTCAACGGCACATCCGCCCTCTTTGGTGGGTTCGGCGACCTCGAGGAGGAGGTCGGCAGTGAAGACCCGTGGGAGTTCTCGGTCCTGTCGCCACCCATTCCCGCCGACATCAACGGTCTTGTCCTGGACGTGAGTCGCGACGTGGACGGGGACAACACCGCGACCCCGCTCATCGACGCCAACGGGCAGTCCCGTGTGGTCTATGCGCGGGTTCGACCCAGCGGGATCTTTCCGTGGAACCCCTGGATGCAGCTCGAGATCCCGGACGGCGTCGAGGTGCTGGCCGCCGACCCTTCGCCGGAGGCGAACTGCGTCGACTTCCCGCCACCCGAACACAGGTTCTTCCCGAGCGACCTCACGCAGAACCCACTCGAGTTCACATTCGGCGATGGTGATTCCCCCTGGCGCCTGGGCGTCGAGGGTTGCCGCGCAGGTGTCAACCTCACCTTCCGCCTCGACCCCGACTACCCCTTCATCGACGGCCAGCAGGTCGTCTTCTTTGGCACCGCCGGCTCGGACTCGCAGGTCGCCCCCAACCTGACGGACTCGACCAGCTTCACTGCGGTCGTCACGACCGGCATGGACATTGCGCTCGAGGGCGACTGCTGGACCGCCGAAGTCGACGGTGTCTCGCCGCCCGACGAAGGGCTCATCCTCTTCAAGACCACGGCCGTCAATCGCGGCAGCCAGGCGCTCGACGAGATGGAGCTGCGGTTCGTCGTGCCCGCGGGCAGCTCCTACCAGACGGCTTTCCCGGGGTCTGACTTCCCGCTTGGCGCCATTCTCGAGGTGTCACGCGATGGCGGCACGACCTGGGCCCCGGCACCGACGCTGCCCGACGCGACCATCACCGACGTGCGTATCGCTGGCTTCTCGATCGAGGGCCTCGGCTTCGAGGCCCCGCGCCCCTCGTTCTATGTCGCGGTCCAGTCCAATGCACCGACCGGATTCGTCGCGGGTCAGGCCTGGGCCGAGACGCCGACCGCCGCGCTCGGGCGCACCGCCATCGAAGAGGTCGTGGTCGACGCCGAAGCCTGTGAGCCCGAGTGTGTCTGTCCGCCGTCTTCGAATCCATGCGAGGTGGTCGCGTGCGACACCGAGCGCACCTGCGTCGCCACAACGGTCGATGACGGCACGACGTGCGCCGTGCCAACCGACCTCTGTGTGCTGGCCGCGAGCTGCCAGGCTGGGGTCTGCACGCCGACCCAGCGGGTCGTCTGCAACGACCAGGACATGTGCACGACCGACGCCTGCAATCCGCTCAGCGGCTTGTGCACGGCGGCCGAGCCAGACTGCACGGAGCGGGCGATCTACATGCCCGTCACGAGCCAGGGAGTCGCGGTCGGGGCGATCCGGTGCGATCTGGTCCCGCGTGCAAATGGCCTGGTCCTCGAGTGCGACACCCGGGATGGGACCTTTGTCCTCCACCCAGACCAGGGCGACGTCTGCAGCGGCACGACCGACCCAGATCCCGATGGCGGCGGCGGTGGTGGTGAGGTTCCGTTCTGATGAGTTGAGGCTTCCTGGGTTTGTCTGATATCTCGACAAGCAATATACTTGTCTGTCGAGATATCAGCGCGGGATGATGGCATCGAGCTCGAGACCCCAGGCCTGCGCGGCGTCCGCCGAGGTCGGGGTCTGGCTCCGCGACGGGGCGGCGTCGATGAACAGGAGGCGGCCGTCCCAGTCGCCGGCGACGAGCTCGAGGCCAGCCGGCTCGAAGGCGACACGGTCGACTCGTCGGTCATGGTCGCGCAGGATCGCAAAGGCCCGGCCTTCACCTCGACGCCAGAGCCAGACTGAGCCGTCGCGCCCACCCGCCGCCACGGCGCGGGGAGCGATCGCACCCGTGACGAGCTCGCTGTCGGCGCTGTCGTAGGTGACGTGGGCCTGGCCGTCGGTGTCGAGCTCGATGATGGCATGGCGCTCGACGGTGAAGATCCGACCCGAGTCCATGCCGGCAATCGCGAGTGCGGAGGGGCGATTCGCCAGGGGCCTGAGCCCACCACCGGGGGCCCAGTCGAGGCCGAGCCAGAGCTGGCCCTTCGTATCGAGCACCACGAGGTGGCGGTGGTCGCTGCTGGAGATATGCATCTGCGCTAGCAGGTCGGGGCCGGCGGCCGGCTCGGCGTCAGGCCTCAGGACCCAGAGTCGGCGCATGAAGTCGTTGACGAGGAGGTGTCCATCGGGCCAGGCGACCGCGCGCCGGATGAGGGGTTGCAGCGGCAAGAAGCCAAGGTTGCCGTTGGCCGACAAACGGCGCGCGCCGCGCTCGCCAAAGCTCGCCGCATAGAGCTCTGGGGTGACGCTGTGGGGAGTGGCGGGGTCGAAAACGACGGTGCGAACGAGCTCGGATTGCCACTTCAGCTCGCGCTGGTGTCGGCGTTTGGTGCGCTCCAGCAGAGTCAACGCGGCGCCATGGGCGACTGCCAGGGTGGCTCCATCCGGTGAGAGTGCCAGGTCGCTGACCCCTTCGTCGAAGTTGAGCTCGCGCACAGGGACATCGGCGAAGTCCCAGGTCTCGATCCGCCCGCCAACCCCGACACGAACCCGCCCATCGCCCTCGAAGGCGACGGCGCGGTACCCGCTCGAGCGAGGAGGCAAGCGCCCCAGCGAGCCCCATCGCCGATAGTCGATCACGAACGGCGCGCCACTCTCATAAAGGATGAGCGCGTGGTGTTTTTCGGGATCGAGGTGGACATCGCGCACGAGCCCTTCGTTCAGGATGAGGCGTTTTCTCTGCGTGGGATGCTCGAGGTCGACGAGCTGGACCGCGCCATCGGACTCGCCGAGGAGGAGAGTGCGGTCGTCGATGATCGCGAGTGCCGACGGCAGTGGGCGCTGGGGGGCGACGGCGAAGGCGGTCTCGAAGCGGGCGGAGTGTGCGTCATCGAGACGGCCGGTCACGACACCCCCGTCGGCGCAGACGACGGCCCAGCGTCGGCCGTCGGCATCGATCGCCATCGTCCGGATCATCGGCTCGTGGCAGCCGTCGAGCGGGATCGGCTGTTCGGTATCGAGGCTGAGCACCATCGCGCAGCCGTTGTTGTGGAGGAATGCCGTGCGTCGGTCTGCCACCCTGCCGAGTCGGCCATACTGGCAAGGCTCGGTGACGTCGCCGAGCGAGGCACCCGTGCGGGCGTCGAGGCGTTCGACCCGCTTGCCGTCGACCTGTACGACGATGGCCTCACCTTCTGCGATGAAGAAGGCCGCCTGGACGGTGAGCGGCTCCTCCCAGAGGAGTTGGGGGCCGTCGCGGACCGAGAGCGTTGCTGCCCCTCGACACAACACGCGGCGGTGGTCGACAGTGTCGACGACGTCGCTCACTTCGCAGCCCGGAAGGTCGGACCACTCGCGTCGGGGTCGGTCGGTCGGCAGCGCCGCGAGCACGCCGCGCGCCTCGGGGAAGTCCCCGCGGTCGAGAGCCGCGAGGGCCAGGATCTCGGCCTGGCCGCGGTCGTCCTGGCGCAGCGCGCTGCGCGCTCCCGAGACGAGGGCGCGCCCCAGGGTGTGCTCGGTGAGGTCGCGCTCACTCGAGACCTCGGCGACGGCGAGAACGAGGGTTCCGATGACGATGGTCAGCGAGGCCAGTCCGAGCAGGATTGGAAGGCGCCACGCGCGAAAGAGGCGCGAGAGCATCTCGGCAGGTGAGTAGGTGTGGGCCGAGACGCGCAGGCCTGCGAGGTAACGCGCGAGCTCGTCGGCAAAGGCTTTGGCGTCGGCGTAGCGTCTGGCCGGGTCGGGATGCATGGCGCAGGCGATGACCGCCGCGAGCTCGGGTGGGATTGCGGAGTCGCCGGGGAGGGCGGGCAGGTCGCCGCGGGCGAGGGTATCGATGATCGTATCGCGGCCGATCGATGCGGGGAACAGCGCTTGTCCGGTGGCCACTTCGCGTAGGATCGCGCCGAGCGCGTAGACGTCGGTGCGTGCGTCGAGTGGGCCTCCGCGTGCCTGCTCGGGGCTCATCGAGCGGGCGGTCCCGGCGCGTCCGGGGTCGGGGCTTTGGAGCTGTGTGGAGAGGGCCAGCCCCCAATCGATGACCTGGGTCTCGCCAAAGGGGCCGATCATGATGTTGGCGGGTTTGAGGTCGCGATGGATGACGCCATGGGCGTTGGCAAATCCGACGGCTTCGGCGGCCGCGAGCACGTGGCGAAGGAGGGTGTCGAGAGAGGTCTCGGGGGCTGGCTCGATGCGGGCTTTGCCGAGCACTTCGGCGAGCGAGCGCCCTCGCACCAACCGCATGGCAAACCATGGAACGCCTGACGGTGAGTGGCCGGCGTCGAAGACCGCGACGATCCCGGGGTGGTCGAGGCCGGCAGTGACACGGGCTTCGCGTAGCAGGCGTTGGGCGTCCTCGTCGCGGTTGGGGATCTTGACGGCGATGTCGCGGCCGAGCCATCGGTCGTGGACGACGGTGACGATCCCCATGCCGCCGGCCGCGAGCTCGCCGCGGGGTTCCCAGCGGGCCGGGTCATCGAGTGGCCCGACGGCCGAGGTGGCGGGGGCGGCGGCATGTCGGGTGTCGGGCGCCTGCGGCGAGAGGGGAGCAACGGGGTCGAGTCCGCTCTGAGCGGCAAGGTCGGGGGCGCTGGCCCAGCCGGAGGGCCAGGTGGCGGGACGACTGGGCTCGGTCGAGCTCACGTCTCGTCCTTCACACGATCATTGGGGCCGAGCAACAGCTCGCAGCGGCCGCTGCCGTCGGTTCGGACCAGGTCTCTGCGGAGCCCGAGCTCGACGAGTCGTTTGCGGAGGCGGGCGAGGGCGCGGTCGAAGCGGGCGCGAACGGAGGTGTCCTCGGTCTCGTCGGGCCAGATGATGCGGGCGAGGGTGCGCCACTCGACGGGGACCTTGATGAGGGCGAGCTCGGTCAAGAGGCGGGCCGGCATGCCGTCGATGGCAGCGACCTCGACGCCGCGCTGGAGGTGGACGGTGTCGTAGCGGAGTACGAGTGTCAGCGGGGTGTCGACGTTGTTGTCGCGTTGGGTGGCGTCGACCTCCGCGACGTTGATGGGGACGGCGACGAAGCGAAACGTGTGGTCCTTGATACGGAACGTCGCGCCGATGTCGACCGGGCGCTCGGGGGAGTTGGCAAGCCGCAGGATGAAACCGTCGCCGCCGCTCCAGATGAGGGCGTCGGCGTTGGGTTGGATCCCGGGGATGAACTCGGGGGTGGCCGAGACCCGCAATGAGGCGACTGGCAGCAGGACTTGCGCCGGCAGTCCGTCGCCTTCGAGGCCGAGCACGGAGTCGGGGAGCGAGACGGCGACGACGGTGATTGCGAGCTCGGGGGCGAGGTGGATGACGCGGCCGGCTTCGAGCACGACCTCGGAGGTGGGGACACCGTCCACGGCGAAGCGGCCACGAAGCGAGAGCAAGCGAAGGGTGCGTTGGCGCAGGCTGATGAGCGCGTGTGCTTCGGAGATCCGTGGGTCATTGATACGAACCGCGGCCAGAGGCAGACGCCCGATGAAGTCGCCCGTGCGGGCCTCGGCGATGACGCCGTTGGGTAGCCGCAAGCGCACGAACACGTCCATCGCCAGAGTCTAGGCGAAGGCAGGGCTTCGGGAAAGGTCTCCATGATGGTGGTGTGTCAAACCGGCGCCACGGCGCAACAGGGAGGACCGCTGTTCAACGGGGGCGCGGCAGAGATGTCCGTCGGTGTGCTACCGTCTCGTGGTCGTTCGCGCCTGCGAGCGATTGCCGATTAAGAGCATGACCCTGTCCGCTCGCACGTTGGGGCGCGGCGGCGCCCGATACGGGTGCGACCCTTCCAAGTGAGGACGCTATGTTCAAGCACCATCTCTTCGTTGTCATCTGGTTGGCCGGGTGCGCGACGGTCCCTGCGTCGCGGGTCGAAACCTTGGGTGATGTGAGCTTCACGGAGCTCGGCCATGGTGTGTGGCTCCACTCGACCTATAAGGATATCGCTCCATGGGGGCTGGTCTTGAGTAACGGCATCGTGGTCACCCGGCCGCGCTCCGCATTGTTGGTGGATACCGCGTGGGACGACGCTCAGACCGCGTCGATCCTCGAGTGGGCCGAGCGCCGTGGCCACCCCATCACCGCGGCGGTGCTCACCCACGCCCACGACGACAAGATGGGCGGCGTCGGGTTGCTGCGCGCGCGAGGCGTCGCGACCTTTGCCCATCCCCTCTCGAACGAGCTGGCTCCGACCCGCGGCCTTGTCCCCGCCGAGCACGCTCTGGTGTTCGATTCCGATGGACTGTCGACCGCTGGCGCTCTGCCCGGCTTGACGATCCTCTTTCCTGGTCCGGGTCACACCATCGACAACATCGTGGTGGCCGTCGACGGAAGTCCCATCGTCTTTGGTGGCTGCCTCATCCGCCCGGCCGAGTCGGGCACGCTCGGCAATACCGCCGACGCCGATGTCGGTGCTTGGGGTAGTTCCACCCGCAAGGTCGCGAATACCTTTCCCCGTGCGACGGTGGTCATTCCGAGTCACGGCGCGCCGGGCGACCGCAACCTCCTTACCCACACCGAATCGCTCGCAGCACCGCGTTGAACGATCGGGGTCGAGGTGGTGTCGGCATGTGGCTCAGGCGTCGTAGCCGAGGAGCTCTTTGCCGATGGTGGCGGCGATCTGCGCGGTCTCGTCGACGATGTGGGTGAGGATGGCGTGCAGGTCGGCGTGGGTTTCCGGCAGGCTCGCGAGCCAGGTGTCCAGCCGCGCGAGGCGGGCGAGCGCTTCACCGCCCGGCAGGTCGACGTCGGCCGGTGGGCGCAGGTAGCAGAAACGTTCGTAGGCGGCGTGGACGCCGTAGGTGATCGAGCGTGGGAAGCGGGCGTCGGCGACGAGAAAGCGGGCGACGGCGGCAGGGGTGACGCGGCCGGCGTTGGACTTGAGGAAAGGCTCGAGGCCGGAGCAGGCGCGGAGCAGGGTGAGCCAGACGGCGGTCTCGATGACCTGGTGGGCGGTCGTGGAGAGCGGGGCGTCGGGTGGGGTTGAGGTGGGGGGCGAAGGTGGCGCTTGCCATTGGGATTGCGACTGGGATGGCGTTGAAGAGGTCGAGATGGGGGTGGATACAAACGCGTGGTGGTGGACGTCGAGGAGGCGAGCGGTCTGGTTGGTGCGTTCGAGCATGACGCCGAGCCAGATGAAGTCCAGTGCCGTGTCGTGCAGCATGGTGGAGCGCATGAGGCCGAGCGCGAGTTGGGTCATCTGGCGGATTTTGCGATAGAAATCCTCGCGTTGGTGCTCGAAGGTGGCGAGGCCCTGGGCGGGGTTCTGTAGATAGAGGTGGAGCTCGTTGATGGTCTCCCAGACCTCGCCGGAGAGGACCTCGCGGATTGAGCGGGCGTTCTCGCGGGCGGCGGCGACGGAGCGCGACAGGTTCACCCAGCAGCGCTCGTCCCAGACGAGGAAACGTTCGACGGTGTCGCCGTCGGTGATGGGGGTGCTGCCGTAGTGGGTGCGGAAGTTCTCGCCTTCGCCCGTGACGACGATGATGGGGTGCCAGCACTGGTGGGCGGTGAGCTCGCCGTCGAGGCCGAGGCCGCGGTGGGCCTGGAGCTGGCGGGCGAGCGACTCGGCGCGCTCGAGGTAGCGGCCAAACCAGAAGCAGTTGTCGGCGACGCGCGAGATGAGGCCGGCCGGGGCGTGGCGGGTCGTGCGGAGTCCGAGATTGGTGGTCGTTCGTCTCATCGGGAGGGCTCCTCGTGGCTCGGATGAGCGGCGGGGCGATTGGCTGGGAGGCTCGGGGAATGCGGGCCTAAAATGAAATATGAAATGTTTCGACCCCTGCCGGGAGACCGTTGGGGGTGGCGGGTCTAAAATGAAATATGAAATGTCCCGACCCCTGCTGGACTAGGGTTGGACCCAGGTGTCCTTGGAGCCGCCGCCCTGGCTGGAGTTGACGACGTAGGAGCCCTCGACGAGGGCGACGCGGGACAGGCCGCCGGGCAGGACCCAGGGGCCCTCGCGTGAGGTGAGGATGTAGGGGCGCAGGTCGACGCGGCGTGGGGCGAGGCGGCGTTGTTCGGGGATCCAGGTGGGGCAGGTCGACAGCTCGATGCGGGGTTGGGCGATGTATTTGCGGGGCTCCGCGATTACTTTGGTTCGAAAATCGAGAATCTCGGCCTTCGAGGCTTGTGGGCCCATCAGCATGCCGTAGCCGCCTGCCTCGTCGACGGCCTTGACGACGAGCTGGTCGAGGTGGTCGAGCACGTAGGCGCGGTCGTCGGGGCGGAGGCACACGAACGTATCCACCTGGGCGAGCAGCGGCTCTTCGGCGAGATAATAACGAATCATCTCGGGCACGAAGGGGTAGACGGCCTTGTCGTCGGCGACGCCGTTGCCCGGAGCGTTGACGAGCGTGACATTGCCGGCGCGCCAGGCGCGCATGAGGCCGGGGACACCGAGGAGCGAGTCCTTACGGAAGTAGTCGGGGTCGAGGAATGCGTCGTCGATACGACGGTAGATCACGTGGACGGGTCGGGGGCCACGCGTCGTCTTGAGGTAGACCCGGTCCTTGTCGACCATGAGGTCGCTGCCCTGGACGAGGTCGACGCCCATGTTGCGGGCGAGGAAGGTGTGCTCGAAGTAGGCCGAGTTGTGTTGGCCGGGCGTGAGGACCACGATGTTCGGGTCGGAGATCCCGGTCGGGGCGACGAGTCGTAGGGTCTCGGCGAGCTTGACGGGGTAGACGTCGACGCGTTGCACGTTGGCGGCGTCGACGACACGCGGGAAGATACGTTTCGAGACGATGCGGTTTTCGACCACGTAGGAGACGCCCGACGGGGTTCGCAGGTTGTCCTCGAGGACGCGGAAGGTGCCGTCGGGGTCGCGGATGAGGTCGATGCCGGCGATGACGACGCGGGTGTCACCGGCTGGGCGGACGTAGCGGAGCTCGGGGATGTAGCCGGCGGCGCCGAGCACCAGGTCTTTCGGGATGGTGGTCTCGGTGAACAGGCGCTGGTCGCCGTAGATGTCATCGAGAAAGAGGTTGAGCGCGCGGATACGCTGCTCGAGGCCCTTTCGCAGGTGGTCCCAATCGTGGGCGGAGATCATCCGGGGGATGAGGCAGAAGGGGAAGATCTTCTCGGTGCCGCGGCTGTCTTTGTAGACGCTGAACGTGACGCCCTGGTTGAGCAGCGCCAGCTCGGCGAGCGACTGGTGGCGAGCGAACTCGTCGGCGGTCATGGCGGCGAGCATATCGAGGGCGGGCCGGAACTCCGGACGCGGTGAGCCGTCGGGGAGCATGAGCTCGTCGAAGGTCGGAGGTGCGTGGTTCTTCGGGGCAGGGTAGGAGGAGAACAGGCCGGTCATGGGCAGCTCGCGGCGAGGGGGAGAGTTGTTGGAGCGGTCAGGCTGGGCGCGGCATTGGGCGGTCTATCGGGAGGCGGCGCAGGTCAAGCGTCCAGGGTTGGTCGGGGTGCGGGTGGGCGGGCATCGGGATGACCGGCCACGGGGTGTGGGAGTCGACCGTGAAGCGCTGGGCGCGACGGGCGGCGGCCTCAAAGCGGGTGAGCGGCGGGAGGTCGAAAGCACGGCCCTCGGGGTGCCAGACGTGGTAGGCGCAGCCGCCGAGCGACCGCTGTGACCAGGTGTCGATGACCTCGAGCCGGATGGGGTGGTGGATGCCGATGTGGGCGTGCAGCGCGTGCGGCGGGGCCCAGGCGCGGAAGCGGACACCGCCGACGAGCACCTGGGCTTGTGAGGTCGGCTGGAGCGGGAGCGTGTAGCCGTTGACCAGGATGGCGTGGCGGTTGGGGGTGAGGCCGATGGCGCGAACCTCGATGCGCTCGAGCGAGGAGTCCACGAAGCGGGATGTGCCCGACGTGGTCTGCTCTTCGCCGAGGACGTGCCAGGGCTCCAGAGCGTTGCGGACTTCGAGGGTGATGTCGCCTGCCTGGAGGGTGCCGATGAGCGGGCAACGCAGCTCGAGGAAGGGGCGATAGGCGTCGGCCGGCAGTGGCAGGTCGGCGTCGGAGAGGTGGGTGAGCACGTCCTCGAAGTCGCGCCAGAGGCTATGCGGCAGCAGGAAGCGGTCGTGGAGCGCCTGGCCCCAGCGCACGAGCGGGTGGTGATAGGGGCGGTCGAGGAAGCTTGCGATGATGGACCGGACCAGCAGCGTTTGCGCGGTGACCATGCGCGGGTGCGGCGGCATCTCGAAGGCGCGGAGCTCGACCAGGCCCTGGCGACCGTAACTGGTTTGAGGATCGAATAGCTTGTCTATCGAGATTTCGGCGCGGTGGGTGTTGCCCGTCATGTCGACGAGCAGGTGGCGAAAGAGCGTGTCGGACAACCAGGGGGCCGGGCCTTCGGGTGGGTCGAGGTCGCGGCGGAAGGCGCGTTCCAGCGCGATTTCGAGCTCGTAGAGCGTCTCGTGACGGGCTTCGTCGACGCGTGGGGCCTGCGAGGTCGGGCCGACGAAGAGGCCTGAGAACATGTAGGACAGAGAGGGGTGGTGCTGGAAGAAGGTGAGCAGCGACGCGAGCAGGTCGGGGCGCCGGATGAACGGGGACTCGAGAGCGGTGGCGCCGCCGAAAGTAAGGTGGTTGCCGCCGCCCGAGCCGGCCATGCGGCCGTCGACGAGGTACTTTTCGGAGTGGAGGCCGGAGTGGAGGGCGGCGTCGAAGACCTGTGAGATGAGCTCGTCGTGGGCCCGCATGTTCGAAGTCGGCGGGATGTTGACCTCGAGGACGCCCGGGTCGGGGGTGACGGAGAAACGAAAGAGGTCGGGCGATGACGGCGGGCCGTAGCCCTCGAGGTGGAGGTCGAGGCCGGTCATGGCGCGGGTGGCGTCGAGGCAGCCCAGCAGCGAGACGAAGCGGGCGAAGGACGGCAGCGGGGGGAGGAAGGCGTAGAGGGCGTTGTCTCGAAATTCGAGACAAAGGGCGGTGCGCACGCCGTACAGAATTCGCTCGGTGTTTGACGGCGAGATCGTCAGGTGGGGTTGGGCGCGATGTCCGGGTGGGTCGAGCGGGCGGCGTGGGTCGCGTGGGAAGCCGTCGGGCTCTTCGATGGGGGGAAGCGGGAGAGCGGTCGACAGCGAGCCGAGCGGGAGGCGGAGGCCTATCGGTGAGTCACCCGGGATCAGGTAGAGGGCGCCGCGGCGGAACTGCCAGCGGTCGGTGGCCCAGCCGTCTTCGACGGGCATGACGGGCAGGACCCAGCCGGATGGTTTGTCGAGGCCGCGGGTGAGGATCTTGGCCAGGCGGCGGCGCTCTTCGGGGTCGTTGAGGGTCGATTGAGCGAGGGCTTTGGGGTCGAGCTCGATGGGGAGCGAGGCTTCGTCGCGGATGGCGAAGAACGGATCCTCGAAGGCGGGTGTGAGGCCGGCGTCGAGGCCCAGCGTGCGGGCGAGCGTCTTGGCGAAGCGCTCGGCGTCTGCGTCGGATGTGGCCGGGCGCAGCTCGCGGTCGGGCCAGAGCGGGGTGTGGTCTCGGCGCGCGATGATGTCGAGCGCCCAGCGCGGGAGTGACTCGCCGGGGTACCATTTTCCCGGGCGGAAAAGGACGGCGGCACCAGGGGCGATGCGGCTCTTGAGCTCGTCGACGAGGCGGCGGCCGAACTGGAGTTTTGTTGGGCCGAGTGCGGCGCTGTTCCACTCCGGGGCGTCGAGGTCGTCGCGCGCGTTGAAGGTCGGCTCGCCGCCCATGGTGAGGCGGATATTGTGGGAGGCGAGGTGGGTGTCGACGCGTTCGCCGGCCGCGGTGAGGTCGGACCAGATCGCTTCCGTGTAAGGGGTGGTCGGGCGGGCTTCGTGGCCGAGGCGGCCGACGACCATCGAGAACGAGACGTCGTCAGAAGGGGTGTCGCAGGTGCCTTCCAGCGGCGATGCGAGGGCGGGGGTGGAGGCGGAGCACAGCGGAATGTGGCCTTCGCCGGTGAGCAGGCCCGAGGTGGCGTCGAGGCCGACCCAGCCGGCCCCGGGGAGGTAGACCTCGCACCAGGCGTGGAGGTCGACGACGTCGCGTGAGACACCTTTGGGTTGGTCGGGGAGCATGCCCTCGTCGGTGAGCTGGACGAGGTAGCCCGAGGCGAAGCGGGCGGCGAGGCCGCGCTTGCGGAAGATGGCGGTCAGGAGAACTGCGGAGTCGCGGCAGGAGGCGTGAGAGTGCGAGAGGCATTCTTCGGGGGTGTAGGCGCCGGACTCCTCGCGGATCACATAGCGGACACGTTGGTTGACGAGGCGATTGAGCTCGGCGACCAGGTTGATGGTCGGGCCGGAGGTCGGGAGCTCGGCGTCGAAGGCGGCGAAGAGTGGGCCACGAAAGAAGGCCGGGTCGTCGAGGTGGAGGAAGGGGGCGAGCTCGCGTTGGAGCTCGGCCGGGTAGGTGAAGGGGGTGGTCTCGGCGAGCTCGTCGAGCAGGAAGTCGAAGGGGTTGACGGGGCGGACTTCGACGGTGAGCTCGACGAGGATGTCGAGCGACGAGGTCGGGCGGTCGGCGGGGAAGTGGACCTTGGCGACGTGGTTGCCGTACGGGTCCTGTTGCCAGCGGAGCGTGTGCTCGGTGTCGATGAGGAGGCGGTAGGTCTCGACCTTGGCCTTGGCGTGGGCGGTCGGGCGCAGGCGCAGGGTATGGGCGCCGAGGTGGGCTGGGCGCGGGTAATGGTAGCGACTGCGGTGTTGGATCAAGAGCCTCATGGGGGTGAGGCTACACCGGCTTCTTTTCCGGGTCATTTCGAGGGGGACGGGCCGGGGGCGGTTCCTCGTCGATGTCGGTCAGCGCAGGACGAGGAGGAAGCCGGCGGCGAGCAGCATGGCGTAAACGACGTTGCGGAAGAAGGTCGCCGGGACCCGGTGGTGCAGGCGCTCGCCGAGCAGCAGGCCGAGCACGAGGGCTGGGGCCAGGAGCAGGGTCGTGGTGAAGGTGGTCGAGGAGAGCTTGTCGTCGGCGGCGTAGCTGATGACGAGTGCGAGGTTGAGGACGAGCCAGAGGACGGACAGGGTGGCGCGGAACTGGGCCTTGTCGTCGACGCGGCGGCCGAGCACGTAGACGACCATCGGGCCGCCCGTGCCAAAGGCGCCGTGCACGATGCCCCCGACGCCGAGGAAGGCGAGCTCGGTCGGGGTGTTGAGGATGGGGTCGGGTTGGGTGGGGTCGTCGGAGCGGGAGCGGGCCCAGGTGCGATAGAGCTCCAGCGCCGCGAGCAGGATGACGAAGACCCCGAAGATACGCTTGAGGATGTCGACGTCGAGGTTCTGGAAGGCCAGCATGCCGAGCGGCATGCCCAGCGCCATGGCGGGGATGATGCGCTTGAGCAGCAGGTCGAAGCGGGCGAACCGGTGGTAGCGGAAGACCAGGTAGGCCGACAGGACGACGTTGAGGGGGACGAAGGCGGGGAGCACGTCGGTGATGGAGGCGACGAGGGCGCCAAGGGCGACGGTCACGATGGTGGCGCCAAAGCCGAGCGTCGCTTCGACGGTGAAGGCGAGGAAGACGATGGCGGCGAGCGCGAAGGCGAGGCCTTCGGAGGTGGCCGGTGAGGTCGTGGCGATGAACGTCGGGTCGAACACGCGAGGTGCTTAGAACGCGGGGTTGCGGGGTGCAAGGCGCAAGATGTGTGGTGGCCGTGGGGTTGGGATGATCACGTTATGTGGCTCGCGGGGGGACTGGGCGGCTTGGAGTCAGGCGGGCCAATTATGGAATCTGAGATGTGGAATGCCCCGACCCCTCTGGTGGTGACCGCGGGCTAGGATTGCTGGGGGTGTAAAATGAAATATGAAATGTCCCGACCCCTGGAGGCCACTGGAGGAGAGTTTGTCCCGACCCGTCTAGTGGTGACCGCGAGCTAGGATTGGTGCGGGTGTAAAATGAAATATGAAATGTCCCGACCCCTGGGATGCGACCCCTGGGATGGTGCGGGTGTAAAATGAAATATGAAATGTCCCGACCCCTGGGATGGAGACTATTGGGGTGGCTGGTGGGCACCGATGATTTGAGGGGGTGAGGGGTGTCGGTGATATGGGCGGGTTGCCCTTCACCTCTCATGATGGAGTCTCGAGATGCCGAACTTCTGGAACACGCTGGCCACCTCTGACCTCGAGCGGTCACGAGCTTTCTATAAAGCGCTGGGCTTCGACGTGCGGCCGGGGCCCGATGGAGTGCCGTGCTTCACGGTTCACCCCAATGCAGGGTCGACGATCTGCATGTTCGTGCGCGAGGCCTTCGAGACGATGATTCCGGGGCGGCAGTGTGACACCTCGGAGTCGCAGGAGCTGGTCCAGAGCCTGGGGTACGACTCTCGGGCCGAGGTGGACGAGGTCCTGCAGCGGGCTCGCGACGCAGGTGCAGGCGGGGCCGGTGAGGGCAAGGAGCAGCCCTTCGGATATGCCGGGGGTTTTACGGACCCCGACGGTCACGTGTGGGCGGTCTTGTCATTCACGCGGTGAGCGACGGTCGCTCCAGACGGACCGAGTGAGTCCAGTGGTGGCGAAAATTCGCCAAACGCTGGCGAAAATTCGCCGATATCTGGCCAGATGTCACCGCCCGTTTTCGACGAGTCTTAGGACTTCCTCCGATATCACGCTGGCACGAACGCTGCTACGCGACGATCCGTCCATGCACGGGAGGTCTGATTTGAGGCTCGGCGTAGCGTTGCTCGTTTCTGTCGTTGTCGCTTGTGGTGGTTCTGACGCCAGCCCGCCTGGTTTTCAGGACGCGGTGGATGCCCCCGACACGACGCCTGGGCCCGACGGCACCAGCGACACCGGTACGGAGGAAGACTCCGAAGTCACTGCCGATATCGCCGACATCGGCGCCGATGCGCCGGACACTCAGGACACGAGGCCGTCGGACGTCGGCGATACAACGACCTCGGACACCCAGGACACGACCAACGACACGACATCGGCTGACACACCCGACGCGGCGACCGGCCAGACCTGGACGGTGCTCGTCTACATGGCGGCAGACAACAACCTCGAGGACGCTGGCGTAGGTGACCTGAAGGAGATGCTCGCCGTCAGGGGGAGCGACACGCTGCGCTTCGTCGTCCAGGTCGACCGGTCGCCCAACCACTCGGCGCGAACGGTGCCGGGGCTCGGCGACTGGACGAGCGCCAAGCGCCTCGTAATCGATGCGAACGGCTTGCGTGAAATCTCCGACCTCGGCGAGGTCAACATGGCCAACCCTGCCGTGCTCGCCGACTTCGTCACCTGGGGCGTCAATACGTTCCCTGCCGACCGCCGCATGCTCATCTTCTGGAACCACGGCTCAGGGTGGAGAGGCTTTGGCGGGGACGAGACCTCCGATGGCCACCCCATCCTCTCGATAGCCGACCTCAAACAGGGCATCTCTCAAGGCCTCTCTCGCACCCAGGCGACGGGCTTCGAGATCATCGGCTTCGACGCCTGCCTCATGGCCACCTACGAGGTCGCGCGCGCCATGAGCCCGTTTGCCGACTACCTCCTCGCCTCTCAAGAGCTCGAGCCGGGTCACGGCTGGGACTATCGACGCTTCGCCGCTCTCCGCGACGACCCGACCATGGCCCCGTCCGACGTCGCGGCCGACATCGTCGATGGCTTCTTCGAGCAGGCGGCCCAACAACAGACCGGCCCCGACCTGACGCTGTCGCTCGTCGACCTCACCCGCATCGGCCAGCTCGAGCTGGCCCTGAACAACTTCGCCACGCGCCTCGCGACGACCGCGCCACAGGACTTTGCGCGGATCGGGCAAGCGCGTAGCGGCGCCATACGATTCGCGAAGTCGACCGAACAGAACCGCGAACCTCACCTCGTCGACCTGGGCGACTTCTCACGCCCGCTCGACGCGCTCGGAAGCGCTTCGGCCGAAGGCATCCAGCTCCGCTCGGCCCTCGCGTCAGTCGTCATCCACAACCGCACGACGCCGACGACCCAACGCGCATCGGGGCTCAGCATCTATTTCCCACAGTTCCAGGAACTCTACGACCCCAGCTACGACCAGCTCACCGAGGTCGCCGTGTGGCGAGCGTTCTTGATGGCCTACTACGATGGCGGCACAGGCATCGCGAACCCGGTCGACCTCTCGCAGGGTGGAACCATCGAGTGGACCGAACAGTCGGCGCTCATGCGTATCACCGTCGCCCCAGCCGTGCTGGCCAACATCGTCGAAGCCAAGGGCTACGGCGGGCTCGTCGACGCCACCGCCACCTTCGCGCAGATCTTGTCCACCTTCCCCGCCGAGGTCGGACCAGGCGAGCTGCGCGTCGAGTGGTTCGGTGAGTTCGCCCTCCTGACCCAGGGCACCACGGTCGAGCTAGGCTTTCTCGACTTCTACGATGACGCGACAACGGGCGAGTCCTACGTGGACATCCCCTTCCTCTACACCTCGCCCCGCGGCGACGTGTCGTACGTCGTCCGCAGCGACACCCTGCTCGACAACGGCAGCCTCCTGGGCTGGGACATCTGGTATCAGATCACCGACCTCGGCTTCAGCGAGCTCTGGGTGGAGCCGGGCGGCCAGCTCACGCCGCTCTCCTTCTTCATCACCGAAGAGGGCGAAGAGTGGCGATCCACCGCCACCGTCTTCGACCCGCTCACCCCGATCGATGTCGAGATCGACCACTACTTCGATCGACTGACCGACAACGACGACGTCTACCTCGAGCTCCAGGCCTCGGACTTTGCCGGCAACTTCGACTGGGCCAGCGGCGTGTTGCCCGTCCAGACGTCGACTGACCCGTGCGACGGCGTCACCGACGTCGGCCTCTGCGACGGGAACGACCTGTTCTACTGCGAGGACGGCCAGCTCTTCTACATCGAGTGCAGCGAGCACGGCCTGCAGTGCGGTTTCGACGCCCAGCAGGGCTACTACGATTGCCTCTGAGCGGGTCCGGTCAGAACAGGTCGAGCCACACGTTCGATGGCAGTCCCGCCTGTGACCACAGGTGGGTGCCGATGAGCCAGAAGCCAAGGAGCCCTGCGCCGAGCCAGGTGAGCCCGATGCACTCGGCGCTCGTCAGGCCGCGGCGGAAACGCGGCTTGTAGAAGGCGAGCTGAAGGGCTGGGGCCAGCAGCATGAGGCTCTCGCGTAGCCCGATGTTGTCGGTCAGGAGCCCGGCGATGAGGGTCGCCGTCGCGAGCACGAGCAGCGTGTCGATGATCTTCGCCGAGGTCTCGAGGCCGTGCACAACGGGGTAGGTCGGGACGTTGGCGAGGCGGTCACCTTCGAGGTCGCGCATGTCGTAGAGGATCTCGTAGGTGATCTCGAAGGGCACGAAGAAGAGCAACAGGACGAGGGCAGAGCCCCACCCGAAGCCAGGTGCAAAGGCGAAGTCCATCGCGACCAGCGGGTAGACGAGGCACGTCAGGACGAACAACATGGCGGACATGAAGTTCTTGAAAAAGTAGAGATCTTTCAGCCGCTTGAGGCCGCCGAAAGTCGGCACGATGCGATAGCTGTAGCCAACCCCGATGAGCTGAACGATGAGCCGAAAGGGTGTGAGCTCGGGATGCAAGACGTGCCCGAGCACGAGTGAGCCGAGCTGGATTGCGACCCACGCGCCGAGCACGAGGTGGTGTTTGCCGACCAGCCGCTCGGTGCCACGGATCTTGTTGGCGATGTCCTCCTCCACGTCGGTGACGCGGTTCAAGAGGTTGATGAGGAGCCAGTCGAGGCCGCAGAGAAGGGCGACCGCGACGAGCAACGCCTCGGTCAGGATCATGCCGAAGGTGAGCGCCGCCATGATCGCGATGGCGATGATGTGGAGGCGCAGAATCGAGGCGACATCGACGAGGGTCTTCATCGCCGCGGTCATACATGAACTCAGGGCGTGAGTCTTCGCCGACTGTGGGAGTCGCTCCGCAAGAGCTGAACGCCACGGTACGAAGGCGGCTCAGAAACGGCCGCCGACGAGGGTGAGGTCGAAGCGCTCGAAGTTGCCCTGCATGTCCTGAGTGACATCGAGGTTGGGGACTCCGAGTTGGACTTCGCCTGCGTTGACCTCGAGGAGGCCGCCGACGGGGATAGGACCGGGGGTGCCTTCTGCGAGGCTGAGTGCGTAGCCAGCGGTGCCGGCGAGTGCTGGTAGGGTCAAGAGCGCCACCCAGGTGACGGTGGTGCCCGCATCGGAGTCGGAGGAAGCGGCGCCGAGACCGAGCGCGCCCAGGAGACCGAGGGTCCAGCCGCTCGCTGCAAGCCAGTAGCTGCCGCGATGACCGGTGGCCTCGCCGTAGGCGTAGATGCCACCAGCCCCACCGACGACCGAACCCAGCCCGCCGCCGATGAATGAGCGGCCGGTGCCGATGAGGAAACAGTCGCCGAAGAAGTGGTCGTCGACACGATTCTCGCAATTCTCGCCCCGCAGGCCCCAGCCCACCGCCCCGCCCACGACCGCGCCCAGCGCCCCCAGAGCGTTGCCCGCCAGGAAGCTGAGGGTCCAGTCGCCCGCGCCGAAGACGCCATCGATGACCTGACTCTCGACAACCTGGGGGACCTTCTCGTGACCTTCATGGGCCAGAGCGGGTGCGGCGCTGAGCGATGCGATGAGGAGCGATGAGCAGAGTCGCATGGAATGTCCTGGGAGGGTCACGAAGGTCACAACACGCACACGCCAGCACCAACCCGAGCGGACTGCGTCTAAATCTAGTTCAACTCGATCACTGACAGCTCGCCATAGTCGCGGTGTCGCGGCATCAGGATGATCGAGACGTGACCGTCGGGTCTTCTGGCTGCTGCAACGGAGCCCGCCTGCGTCGTATGACCTGCGACGGCTGTGTTGCCCACGCCGCCGAACGAGGCCGGTGTCCAGCGGACACCGTCGCGGGTGATCTGTGCGATGGGCCCGGTGGAGACCAGACCCGACAGAGTCTGTGTCTCGGCAAAGAGCATGAAGACCGTACCCTCTGCGTCGATGACGACGTCCGCAGCCCGGTAACTGATCCCGTTCTGTTGGGTGGCGTAGCCAGGCAGACGGGATAGCGTCTTGCGGGCGTAGTTGCCCGGCAGCGCGACGTCCTGGTCGCGGCAGACCGTCGTGGTGGCCCCCGTGCCTGCGGACGCAATCGACCACAAGACCCCGTCGGCCCCAAAGGCGGTCGCCTGACCGTCGCACGAACCATGGGTGAGTATCTCGCCGGACTCGAGATTCGCGACGCGCTCGACAGACGTCTGACCGTTGCCGCTGGTCGCATAGAAGGCATACTTCGCGCCCGTCACCGGGTCGCGGTCGAGGTGGAGGGTCTTGGCGTAGGTCAGGGCGGAACCGTAGGTCGTGTCCCAGGCGGTCCAGACGTCCGTCGCGCTCAGCGCCGCGAGCGGCTCATCGAACGAGCTCTCGGTCGTGGCCAGCACCCAGGTCGTTTGCTGGTCATCGATCACGAGGCCAACGTGTGCGGACTCGTTGGCACCCGCAAGGAACTGTCGCCGCGTCACCGCGTTCGATACCGGCGACCAGGCATGAAGGCGCGCCTGACGCCCACTCGTCTCATTGACGACCATCATCACGGCGCCGTCGGCACGGACCTCGAGGTGTACGTCGGATTCGCTGAGCGTCGCGGTCAACGGGGTCACAACCCATGCTGTCGCCGTCGGCGCGAGGGCATATACGGTCACAGTGTTTCGCGTCGCGGTCGGTTCAATCGCGATGTATGCCGTGCCGTTCGGCGCATATACGAAATCCAGGACGTCACCGTAGAGCCCCGTAAACTCACGGGTCGTCGACACGAGAGGGCAGCAGCCTCCGTCGCAGGGTTTGAAGCCGCGCCGACACATGCAGAGGTTGTCGAAACAGGCGCCTGCGCCGCCACAGTCGGCGTTGATGGAGCAGGCCGCCTCGGGCAGGGTCACCGGGCAGACCGCACCTTGCTCGACACACCCGTCGTTGCACGGCACGAACCCGGTTCCGCAGGGGCCTGTCGGCGCACCCGGAGTCGGCACGCCCGTGTGAAAGTCGGTGGCATTGTCGTTCGTGTCCGAAAAGTCGGCGTCCCGCGCGAGGCTCGTGTCGATAACGTGGCCGGGATGGGGCGTGCCCTCGCCGGCCATGGCGTCGCCGCCGCCGAAGTCTCCGTAGGCAAGGGCGTCGAAGACGAGCGCGCCGTAGCGCAGCTGAACGCTGTCGGGCCCATTCTGGAGGTCGGCGCGAGAGGTCGTGAGGTCTGCGAGCGCAAGCATTGCAGCCGGCGCGTCGGCGCGTGTGATGAGGAAGATGCCGTCCGCGGGGATGGGGCCGGTGAGGTCGATCGCCGCGTAGTCCCCGCCGCCATTGCCATTGACGCCGACAACTGACACTCCGTCGAGCATGGTCCCGGGGTTGCCGTGGAGCTCGATGAAGGCCTCGGTGTCGGGCGACGAAGGCGAGTCATAGCGGACCTCGGAGATGAGGAGTCCTGACGGCGGGACACACACATCGTCGATACAACCGTGCTGGCAGGTGACCTCCTGGGCCACATAGACGCAAGTCCCATTTGCCGGGCCGGCTTCGCCTCCCTGGCGAGCTTCGCAGACACCCGCGGGGGCGTAGGTCTGAAGTGTTGCAAGGTCGAGGCAGACCGGGGCTGGTGGCGTCGTGCAGCTCACGCCGGCGCACGGATCGCCGGCGCACGCCCCGGCATCGCAACCGTTGTCGCAGCTGCGGGGCGATGTCGGGTAGGTGCAGGTTCCGGCGGCGCAGGTGCCCTCGGAGGCGTAGACCGACAAGGTGTCGGCGTCGGCACATACGTCGGCGGGTGGTGTCACGCAGTCGAGAGCGGCCCCGATACACGTACCGCCCGTACACGCATCGGCGGTGGTGCAATTGTCGCCGTCGTCGCAGCTGGCGCCGTCATCGACGGTGTAGACACATTCGCCAGCGGCGCAGGCACCTTGGGCTTCGTAGCAGCCGTTGGGTGGCGTGTCGCAGGTCACACCAGCGCAGGGGTCGGGCAGACAGGCGCCGTTCACACAACCGAAACCGCAGACCCTGGTTTCTGGTTCGTAAACGCACGCGCCATCGACGCAGGCCCCGAGGTCGTCGTGGACCGTCAGGGCCTGCGCCCCGCTGCAGGTCGGCGCCGGCGGGGCATCACAGGGCGCGGAGCACTCGACAGCGACCTCCGCGTCGATGAGATCGACGAGATCGGCGGGCTCGACGGCGTCGGTTTCGGCATCCGGCGCTGCCGTATCGTCGACGAGCTCGACGAGATCGACGAGATCGGCGGGCTCGACGGCGTCGGTTTCGACATCCGGCGCTGCCGTATCGTCGACGAGGTCGACGAGGACGAGATCGGCGGGCTCGACGACGTCGGTGTCGACGTCAGGAACTGCGGCATCATCGACGTCGGTGGTCGTGGTCCCGTCGTCACCACACGCCGACAGCAGACCGACGAGGGTCGCTCCGAGGAACATCGAACGCGTAAGGCCTTTGAATGAACGCCGTGAGGCGCGACCGAGCGGTGAGCGTCGATGCATGTGTGGCTCCAGAGTCGAAGGTGGCGAGGTAGCGTCGCACCGTCGACTACCATGGTGTGAGCCAAGATGGGCCTTGCATGCCCTTACATGAGGGGCCTTGCGGGTCGTCGTCGCGAAGGTCGATCGGGGCGCCGGACCTCAGCGGTCGGTGCCACCGACGATGCGGCGGATCTTCCCGTCGAGGCCGATGGCGTCCACGATGAGCGACTCGAAGCCGTAGGTCACGAGCAGCGCCGCGATGTCCTGCTGGTTGAGCTCGGTGATGAGCGTCGGGTCGATGCCCTCTTCGAGGCGCGGCTCGAAGACGAAGTCCTCGCTGAAGTTGTGGTGGCCGGGTCGATAGGTCTGCGACCAGTAGCCGCGCAGCTCGATGGGGGTCGACGTGAGGCCGGTGATGGTCGTGACGTCCCACTTGACGAGCGGGGCGGTGTAGCCGGCGGTGGCGCCCGTCGGGGCGGGTGGCCACCAGAAGCGGACGTCGACCGTCAGCCCGTCGGCGGTTGCGTTGCGGTGAACCGGGATGTGAGACGGGGTGAGCACGGTCTCTTCGGGGCAGCTGACGAGCCCCGTATAGTCGAAGGTCGATGTGCCGTCGGGCCATTGGCCGGGCTCGGGGACGGGGTTCGCGTAGGTCGCTGAGAGAGCGAGCCAGCCGTCGGTGAGGACGACCAGCGGGACCTCGGTCGGGAGGCGGGTGAGTGGCAACGCAGCATCCAGTTGCCAGGTGACGAGGGAGGCACCTGCACCCGTGGTCCAGCCATCGATGATGGCGCTCGCCTGTCCCCATTGGTCGACGGTCGGCGGGGTGTGGAAGTAGCCGGCGAACGTCGTCGGGTCGCCTTCGAAGTCGGTGTTGGCGAGGTCGACACCGACGTGGTCGAAGATGGATTGGGCGACGAAGTCATCGTCGAGTGGGCCAGATGTGTGGGTCAGGGTGACACGTGACTTCAGGCGATGGTTGCCGAGGATGGCGCCCGACTCGCCCTGGAAGGTGCACAGCGTGACGGGAGCGCCGGGCAGGAGATACGGCGTCACTTCGGGGTCCTGGGTCGGTGGGGCGACCGGGGCGAGGTGGTCGACGATGACGCCGTCGGGCGTGCGGGCGAACGTCAAGGACGTCGCGAGCTCCACCGGGCGCGGTGTGAACTGCGCGGCCCAGGCCGCTTGGACCGTCTCGACCAGGGCGGAGATGGCGGTGTACTCGTCTTCCCACTTCATGAGGAAGACGCCGAGCTCGCTGAGGTCCGACATGGCCATCGGCGTCATGAAGGTGCCAAACGAGTAGATGTTGGCGGTCGCCACCTCGGGCTGGGTGTCGGGCGACGAGAGCCATGGGGCGCGTTGGGCCGTGAAAACGTGCCGCAGGTTCTGGTTGGCGTCGAAGGCCTCGATGCGGCCTTCGATGTCATGGGTCGAGCGGGCCGGCTGCAGCACGAGGCCGACCTTGACTGCGTTGTCGCCCAGGTCGTGTTTGCTGCGATAGGCGAAGCTCTCGAAGCTCCAGAGCTCGGCTAGCGCGAGGCGGACCGCGGTCGCCAGCGACTGGGCCGGGTGGTTTGCGGAACAGGCCGAAGGTGAGGCGCCCGACGTTGTGTCGGCGAGGCAGCCGAGGTGTTCGGCGTGAAGGCCCTCGCCTGCGAAGGTGTCGAGGTCGGTGAAGTTGGTCGAGGGGCGGACCCGTAGCATCGTGGTGTCGAGGTCGGCGGTCTGCAGAAGGGTGGTGATAGCGGCGAGGTCGGCCTCGGCGAGTGGGGTCGTGGCGACGAGGTTGCGCACGAAGGCGAGGTCGTCGAGCAGGTCGCCGACGTCGTCGAAGGGCCAGGTGTGGGCCGCGAGGCGCGTGTCGATGCTCGTGCGCAGCGCGTTGAGATGATTGTCGAAGAGACCGAACGAGACGGCGAGGGCGGTCGGGGTCTCGGCCGGGAGAGCGCGGGCGAGCACGCCGAGGTTGACGGCGAGGCCACCGTGGGTGGCGCGATTCGCGCGGGTCAGGGTCGAGGCGTCGACGACGAGTGGGCCAGTGCTGGCCGCGACGATCGGAGCGGGGTCGTCCTTGAGAGCGAGGACTGCGTCGAGCGCGCTGGGCGTCATCTGGTCTTCGAGGTCGATGAGCGAGACGGAGCAGGTTCGCTCCCAGTTCGAGGCGGCGCGCAGGGCGACGAGGTGGCCGTCGAGAGCGTCGAGGGTGGCGTGTTCGTGCGCGTTGGCGAAGAGGATGAACGGGGTGGCCCGTGTCTTCGAGAGGATGCCCGCACGTGAGGTCGCCGACGACGGGGTCCTCACGATGAGGCCGGCAACCGGCGGGAGGACGTCGGGTGCGCGGTCTGTGACGAGCAGGTCGTCGTGCATGAGCGTGCCGTCGCGGAACGCGGCGTCGACGGCGTCCGACGAGAGGTGGACGAGTCGGCCGACGGCCCAGCCGGTCGCATAGCAGGTGGCGTTGGGGTCCCAGCGGTGAGGGGTCGCAACGGGATGGCCGACCGCGTCGAAGAGGTCCGCGTCGGCGCGCGCGACTTCGGCCTGGTGGGGTGTCGGGAAGTAGAAGACGTTGGGGATGGCGCCGCCGTCGGACGAGGTGAGCTTGGACGCGACGAGGTCGAGCACGGTGCGCGCGATGTGGAAGGTGTAGGGGTCGTGGCCGACGAGCTGGACGCCGACTTCGCGCAGGGCGAGAGGGCCAGGCACGCCTGTCCAGGGGCGGGGCGAGTAGAGGACCGCGCCAAGGATTGCTTGTTTTTCGAGGGAATTGTCGAGGGTGACCTGATCGAGCTCGGCCTGCGTGAAGCCATCGAAGGGGGGCAGGGTGGACGCGAACTCGAGGTGGGTGGGCAGCGCGGTGGTGTCCTGGAAGTAGACCTTCGTCGGGTCGCCTGTGAAGACGACGAACTTGATCCAGCGCGGCATGGGACGGTCAAAGGCGAGCTGGGCCGAGAGGAAGTCGTCGTCGGGGTAGGCGATGGTCTCGCTCCAGTCTTTCGAAGGTGCGACGGTGATCGTCGCCTCGGGCCAGGGCCAGACACCGGGGGCGATGTCGGGGACGTCGTGTGTGTCGGAGGTGTCGGCCGTGTCACTCGTATCTGACATATCGGGCGCGTCGAGCGCGTCCGATGTGTCGGTGGCGTCGCTGTCGAGCGTGTCGCTGCCATCGGACGTGTCGACTGTGTCGGGCGTATCGGGCGTATCCGAGGTGTCCGATCGGTCTGGGTCGTCCGGGCACGCGGTCAGCGTGAGGGCGAGGCCGACGGCTAGAATCGAAGCGGGGGTGAGGTGTCTCATGGGCGCGAGTGAAGCGAAAGCCGCCGGACAATTCCACCCTAATCGGTGTCGTCAGCACGAAAGCCCGCGCCACTGCCGCCATTTGTGCCGGCGAGGTGCGTCGACGCTATACGGCTACGGGTTCAAGAAGCTCAAGAACCTCAACGCCGTCTTCTCCGGCTCGCCCCGAGCGTGTCCATCTGGGCTATCGACAGCCTGACGTTTTGTTGGCAAGGTCCGACGCCATGAGCAGCCTTCGCGGGTCCCAGAACTCGACCCAGACCGTCGCCCTCGTCATCATCGCCGTCGTCCTCGTGGGCGCCGTCCTCTTTGCGATGAGTTCGGTGGTCCTGCCGATTATCCTGGCGATATTCTTCGCCGCCCTGAGCCGCCCGCTGCAGGTTCGCCTCCAGCGGTTCATGCCGACCGGGCTCGCGCTCGTCCTGACCATCGTCGTCATGGGCGGCATCCTGCTGGCTCTGCCGTTTCTGTTCTCGGCGAACCTCCAGGTCGTCATCAAGAAGCTCCCCGAGTACGGCCCGCGCTTCCAGGCGCTCGCGGCCGAAATCGAGGTCGTCGCACGGGAAGCCGGCCTCGACCTCAAGGGCTTCGACCTCTCGTCCGAGCAGACCATGCAGTCCATCATGGGCGTCGTGACCGACTCGCTCCAGGGCATCGCGTCGTTCACCGGCACCTTCATCCTGGTGCTCTTCCTCCTCATCTTCATTTTGGCCGAGGCCAACGTCATCCGCGAGAAGCTGGCCATCGCGCTCAAGCCGACGAATCACGCCACGGTCATGGCGTCCGTCGCCTCGATGCAGGAGCGCATCCAGCAGTACGTGACCACCAAGACCTTGTTCTCGGCGCTCAACTCGGTCGCCGCCGGCTTGTTCACCTGGGCGCTGGGCATCGACTTCCCGCTGCTGTGGACGCTGCTCACCTTCATCCTCTACTTCATCCCGACCTTCGGCACGCTGATTGCGACCTTCCCGCCGGTCCTGCTCGCGCTCGTCCAGTTCGAGTCACCGACGACCGCAATCGTCGCGCTCATCGGGCTCGTGGTCATCTTCAACCTGCTCGGCAACGTGCTGGAGCCACGCTTCCTCGGCAAGACGTTGTCGCTCTCACCGCTCGTCGTCTTCATCTCGTTGATGTTCTGGGGGTGGTACTTCGGCATCGTCGGCGTCATCCTGTCCGTGCCGCTGACCGTCGGCATCGGCATCGTCTGCCAGCACATCGAGTCGCTCCAGCCCATCGCCGTCTTGTTGTCGGACAAGCCGCGCCGACCCGGCGACAAAGAGCCCGAGGTCAAGGCCGAGGAAGCCGCCCGCTGAAACCTCGGCAGAAACCCTAAGATTTCCAGGGGACTCGGAAGAACGAACTTCCCTTGCGCTCGCTTGCCGGCTACCGTCCAACCTCCACACGGGTCGGGCCGTGTAGGCGAGGAGTAGTCCATGAGGGTTGTCGTCTGTATCGCGTCCGTGCTCGTGACCTCGTTGTCGGCCTGCGACCAGGCGCCCTACATCCCGCCAGCCGTTGAGACCGATACCGCCCAACCCGACACCGTCCAACCCGACGGCACCCTACCGGACACGGACGGCGAGACGGTCGACCCGAACTGCAACATCCTGCCCAAGCTCTCGGATATCAACGCCAAATACTTCTCGCAGGCGTGCACATTCGGCGGCTGCCACGAAGCCGACAGCCAGGAGGGCGACCTCAATCTCGAGGCCCCGAGCCTCCACTCGGTCCTGGTGAACGTCGCTGTCGCCGACTCCAAGGCCGGGCCGCGTGGCAAGATCCGCGTCGTCCCCGGGGACCCCAACAACAGCTTCCTGGTGCAGAAGCTCGAAGGCACGATGGCCCGCGACGAAGGCAACATCATGCCCGACGGCGCCGACGAGCCTATCGACCCGACCTGCCGCATCCGTATGGTGCGCCAGTGGATCACCGACGGGGCGCTCGATAATTGAACGTCGTAGCGCCCGTGCCCGTCGGGGAGTCGCTCTCGTGTAGGCTCGCCGGGCGCTGCGGTGGTTGCCCGTGGCATGGTCAGTCGCTCGCCGCTCAGCGCGATGCGAAGACCGCTTCGATGTTGGCGCTGCTCGGGCCCCTCGTCGAGCCGTCGACGCTCTTGCATGGTATGACGACTCCGGCCTCCTATCGGTTTCGGCAGCGCCTCGACCTGCGCCTCCAGGACGGTCGCCTCGGGCTCCTTGGGCTCGGTGAATCCGAGGGCCAGGTCGTCGACATGGAGCGGTGCGAGGTGGCGTCCGACGAGGTGGCGCAGCTCCTCTTCGAGCTGCGCGCCGACCTCCCACCCGTGGAGAAGGCGTCTATCCGCCTGCGGGCGCGAGGCTCTCGGAAAGGCCTCTGGCTCGACCTGCCGAATGTCGCTCTGAAGGGGCTGCTGGACGAGGGCGCCTGGTTGTCGCGTCGCCTCGCTGCGGGTTGGGTCGTCGAGCTCGGAACAAAGGGCCGGGCGGTCGTCGCCGACCCTGAGGTGCGGCTCGGCGAAGTCATGCTCATGCCCTGGTCCGAGACGGTGGTCGACGGCCAGCCGGTCGACCTCTACACAAGCGTCATGGGCTTCACGCAGCCGGGTGCTGTGCCTAATGCCGCGCTCGTCGATGCCGTTGTCTCGGCGACCGTCGAGGCAGGTGACGTCGACACCGTGCTCGAGCTCGGAGCAGGTGCTGGCAATCTCACGCTCGCGCTCGCAGGTGCGGGGCATCGCATCGTGGCGCTCGAGCTCGAGGTCGGAGCGCTCCAACGGACACTCGCCGAGGCGACCGCGACACATGCGGCGACCGTCGCGCGTGTCTCGGCGCGGGCTGGCAGCTTCCACCGTGAAGCCGAGGTGCCCGAGCTGCTGGCCGCACCGGTGGCCGGCATGAAGGGCGTCGATGCACTGGTCTGCGACCCTCCGCGCTCGGGGCTCGGCGGCTTCATCGACGGCACCGCAGGCAAGGGCGGCGGCATGAAGGGCCTGTCGCCGCGGCTCAGGCCTCGGCACGTCATCTACGTGTCATGCCACCCGGAGGCGCTGGCCAAGGACGCTTCACGGCTCGCTGCGCTCGGCTACCGACTCGCATCGCTGCGCGGCATCGACCAGTTTCCCTGGACCCCACACGCCGAGTGGATCGCTCGATTTTCGAGATAATCCACCCGGTTCGCAAAGCGCGACCCAGGCGCTCCTCTCAGAGGAACTGCGTGATGTAGTCGCAGACCCACGAGCCCGGGCAGCAGACCTCTTCGCCCGCGAGCCCGTCCCCGATGGTGCCCGGCGACACGCATAGGCGATAGCCCTGCGAGGGGTAGTAGTAGGCCCAGAAGAAACACATCTCCTTGTTGGCGCTCTCGCCAAAGCCGAGCTGGCTGCCGGTCGTGTTGTTCCAGCTGCACGTATACTTGAAGCCGCCGCCCTGCGGGAAGGCGATGGGCGGGTCGAAGTAGGTCACGGGCGGCTCGTCCCAGAGGTAGGACTCACCGTCAGGCGGGTAGATAACGGTGCCGGGGTCGCTCAGGTTGTCGGCGAGCGAGATGTCGACGCTTGTGCCAAAGGCGTGGGTGTGACCGGTGATGGCGAAGACGTTGGTGCCGGGCAGGACCGAGAGGTGGCGCATCGGCGTCGTGTAGCTCGAGTTCGCCGGGATCTTCAGGTCGGGGTTGCCATAGAAGAGCATGTTCGCTTCGGAGACCACGTCGCTCTCGGCGATGCCGTCGAAGTGGACGTCGGCGTTGGTCGTGATGGCGTCGGGGAAGTAGTTGAGATAGTGCGCCTCGAGGCGGACCATCTGGTTGGGCTCGAAGCGGAACGCGACGCCATTGGGGAAGGCCAGCGTCTCGTTGCGGATCTGGGTGATCATGATGGGGTAGGTCTGACCCTTGAGGGTCTCGACGAACGGATCGCAGTCGAAGGCCTCGGTGCGCTCGACCGTCTCATCCGACTTGTAGACGATGAGGTGATGCGAGCCGGCCGAGAGCTGGGTGCGGACCTGGCTGACCCACAAGGGGTTGACGTTGTCGAGGCGCTTGACGACGCAGCGTGTGGCTTCGCGGCCCGACTGCATGGTCCAGCCGCCGATGGTGGTCGACGAGGTCGTGACGACAGGCGGGCGCACGGTCGGGAGCACGATCGTCGTGTCTTCGGTCGTGTCGGCGGCAATGTCAGGCGTGACCGTGTCATCGGTCGTGTCGGCAGTCGTATCGGGCGTGACGTCGGGTGCAACCGTGTCGGGCGTGTCCGTGTCAGGGACGACAGTGTCAGGTGTGACCGTGTCGGGTGCGATCGTGTCGGGCGCGACATCCGGATCCACATTCGTGTCCACGGTCGACGTGTCCGACGTGTCGGCGACGGTTCCCGGCGGAACGGTCGCTTGTTCGTCGCAAGCCGACGCACTCACGAGAAGCACCAGGGATACGAGGGGGAGGCTGAAGCGAAGAGGGCTCGACATGGCGCGCACTCTGTCACGGCGGCGAGGCCGACTCAACTACTTCGTAGGGCCGTTCGTGGTTCGCAATCACACACCCGGTGTCCTCGGGCGAATACGCGCAGCCTATCTATAGATGGTCGCACGACCCTCGGAGGAACGGTGCGATCAGCACACGAGGTTCACGCGGCCTTCGGATGAGCTGCGCAATCGACACACCAGGTTCGCAGGGTCTCCGAATGAACCGCGCGGACAGCTGGAATTGCGCCCCAAGTCGGCTCGAAACAGGTCCACACTTCTGGTAGGACCCAATCATGGCGCAACGTCACCCCATCCTCGCGTCCTCCTATGGTCTCGTCTGGGGCCTCCTCGTGCTCGTGTCGTGTTCGGACTCCGCGTCCGATACGCGGGACACCGGCGGCACGAACGCCGACACGGCCGACGGCACAGTGCTCGACGTCATCCTGCCCGACACGTCGAGCGAGGTCATCGGCTTCGACACCGCGGACACGACCGACACGTCGCCCACCGACACACACGATATAGACGACATCGTGCCCGGCGGCTTCCTGGCGCCATGCCAGACCAACACGGACTGCCTCGACGGCTACTGCGTCGAGGGTGCCGAGGGCTTCTTCTGCACCCGCAACTGCACCGAGGAGTGCCCTCTTGGCTACGACTGCCGCTCCGTCCAGACCGGCAGCGCCGACCCGGCCTTCCTGTGCTTGCCGCGCCTGAAGAAGGTCTGTGTCCCGTGCCGCGCGGACTACCAGTGCACGGGCGGGGCGTGCCTCGACATCGAGGGCTCGGGCCAGTGCGGCTATTCGTGCACGACCGAGTCCGAGTGTCCGACGGGCTATGGGTGTCTGCCCGACGCCGCCGGGACCCACGCTGGCAACTACTGCCAGCCGAAGTCGGGGAGCTGCGCCTGCACACCAGAGACCGAAGGGGCGTTGCGCACCTGCACGAGCGAGAACTCCAACGGTCTGTGCTACGGCGTCGAGACCTGTGACGCGTCGCTCGGATGGGGCGGCTGTACAGCTTTGGTACCTTCGACCGAAGTGTGCGACGGGCGCGACAACGACTGCAATGCGCTGGTCGACGACGGGGTCGAGACCAACACAGCCTGTGAGGTCACGGTCGCCGAAGTCGGCACCTGCGCGGGTGTGCGGGTGTGTGTCGGGACGCAGGGCTATGTATGCACGGCCGCGACTCCCGAGCTCGAGGTCTGCGACTTCCGCGACAACGACTGCGACGGGCGAATCGACGAGGGCTTCGCCGACGAGAGCGGGGTCTACAATGCCGATGGGCATTGTGGCACCTGCAACAACGACTGCACGACGCGTATCCCCAACGGGGTCGGGCGCTGCGAGGAGGTCGACGGCGCGAGCCCGGTGTGTGTAGTCGAGTCATGTGACCCCGACTATGTCGCCATCAACCGCTTCCAGTGTTCGTTGCCGCCGGACGTGTCGTGCCAGCCGTGTGTGGCCGACGGGGACTGCTTCGGAGGGAGCTGCGTGCGGCTCGATGGGCAGGATGTGTGTGTGACGCCCTGCGGCGACGAGAGCGGCGCCTGTCAGAGCGGCTATTCCTGTCAGGTCGCGGGCGGGGAACAACGCTGCCTGCCGGTCACCCGGTCGTGTGTGTGCAACGCGTTGAGCGACGGGCAGACCCGCACGTGTTCGAGCGATAACGGGTTTGGGACCTGCTACGGGCAAGAGGTGTGCAACGCCGCGACCGGTTGGACCGGATGCTCGGCGCGCACGCCTGCGGCCGAGATGTGTGATGGGATCGACAACGACTGCAACGGGCGCGCGGACGATGGTGTAGCGCCGCCCAACCAGGTGTGCGCGTCGACCGTCGAGGGCGTCGGGACGTGTGGCGGGACGTGGTTCTGTCAGGACCCGGACGGGGTCGGGCCGCTGTCGGTCGGCTGGACATGTTCGGCGCCGACGCCTCGCGCCGAGGTGTGTGACTTTCTCGACGACGACTGCGATGGGGCCGTCGACGACGACTTCAAGAACGCCGCTGGCCTCTATGTCAGTGACGACCATTGTGGCTCGTGTGGGCTCGCGTGTGAGGGCGCCATCCCGAACGCGACCGCGAGCTGCCAGGTCAGCGACGGACGCGCGCGTTGCCAGGTCGTGAGCTGTGCGCCGGGCTTCTACCAGGCCGGTCCGACGACGTGTGTCGCTGCGCGGGCCGAGGTCTGCACGCCGTGTGCGACCGATGCGAACTGCCCGACGCCGGGCGACAAGTGCCTCGATCTGGATGGCGGAAAGTTCTGCGGACGCGACTGCGCTGCGGGCAATCTGTATGGCACCGCGGCAGGCGTGTGTGACGCGGGGCAGGTGTGTGAGACGTTCGGGGCCGCACGGCAGTGTGTGCCACAGTCGCGGTCGTGCACGTGCCTGGCGGGGGATGCGGGGACGACACGCACCTGTCTGTCGAGCAACGACGTCGGGACGTGCTTCGGACAGCAGGCGTGTAATGCGTCGGGCTGGTCGGTGTGCACGGCGCGAACGGCATCGAACGAGACGTGTAATGGGGTCGACGATGACTGCAACTCGGCCGTCGATGACGTGGCGGGGCGTGGCCAGGCGTGCTCGGTGAGCAACGGGTTTGGCGCGTGTCCGGGCGTGCGCGACTGCAGCGGTTCGGCGCTCGTGTGTGTTGGCCAGACGCCCACGGCCGAGGTCTGCGATGGGCTCGACAACGACTGCGACGGGACGACCGACGAGGGCTATGCGGGGCTCGGTACGGTGTGCACGGTAGGGCAGGGGATCTGTCAGAACGCAGGCGTGAGGGTGTGTGCGGCGGGCGGCGCGTCGGTCACGTGCTCGGTGACGGCACTTCCCGCGGCCCCGGCCGAGCTGTGCAACGCGCTCGACGACGACTGCGACGGCTCCACCGATGAGGCTTTCCCGGCGAAGAACCAGGTCTGTGAAACGGGGCTCGGGGTGTGCAGGGGCTTTGGGACGCAGGTGTGCCGCACGGACGGGAGTGGGCTCATGTGTTCGGCGGTGGCTGGAGCGTCGAGCGGTGAGTCGTGTGACCTGCTCGACAATGACTGCGATGGGTCGGTGGACGAGGACTTCATCACCAACGGCAAATACACAAGTGACACCGCTTGTGGCAATTGTTTCACCAATTGCACGGCCATCTTCATGCGGCCCAATGCGTTTGGTCAGTGCAATTCCGTGCCGTCGAGTCCGGTCTGCCGGATGGTCTGTCAGCCGGGTTTCTACGACCTCAACGGCGTGCCGGATGACGGGTGTGAGTTCCAGCTCGACACCACGGCGGTCTACGTGTCCGAGTCGGACGCGGCCGCGACCGATGGCGCGGGATGCGGCGGCGGGCCCACGGCGACGGGTGGCGGTCGCTTCCCGTGCAAGAAGATCGGGCGTGGCCTCGACGTCGCGGCGGCGGCCGGCTCGGGCAAGACGAAGGTGTTGGTCGCGGGCGGCGCCTATTACGAGAATGTGACCCTTCGAAATGGTATTCGGCTCATGGGTGGATACAACCCAGTCAACTGGGTGCGCAATGTGCGGAGCAATCTCACTGCCATATTCGGGGTCCAGGTGAGCGGCCATCGTAAGACTGTCATCGCCGACGGGCTGACGGCGGCCAATACCGGGATCGACGGGTTCTCGGTGTACGGCCAGGTCGCCAACGGGGTGGCCGAGAACTCGTATACGATCTGGGTGCGCAACTCGGGCAGCGGATTGTCGATTACGAACAATACGATCTGGCCTGGTGCTGGCGGACCGGGGCAGGCGGGCACACGCGGGAGCGACGGCAACAATGGCGGTTCTGGGGCGGCCGGACGCCAGGCCGTCGAGACCCTTCCAGGGGCGAGCTGTTTCGCGCAGTGCAGCGGCAACAATGCCGGTGGCGCGGCCGGAACCAATCCGAGCTGTGGAGCCGGGACGGTTGGTGGTGCTGGTGCCAACGCGCCGTGCCCCGACTGGAACGAGGGCATCAATCTGTGTGACTCGAACAACGCCACGGTTTCCCAGTCGAGCAACCCCGGGGGCGCCCTGGGTGGTGGCGCGAGCGGTGGGACGGCCGGCGTCGGTGGTTGTGACCAGCTCATCGATCCCGAGATCACGGGATGCGCCTGCAATGTGCCGGGAGTGACGGCCGCGTGTCCCAATGGCGAGTACTCGTCCGGTGGCGGCGACGGTGGACTTGGCACTCTCGGAGCCGCGGGCTCACGCAACGGCTCGTCGGTCGGCGAGGTCGCGGCCGGCGAGTGGCGCGGCTTTGGCGGCAACGGCGGCGGCGGTGGTGGTGCTGGTTCGGGGGGAGGCGGTGGTGGTGCTGGAGGCGGCGTCGAGTCGTGGTTCAGCGGGACGACGTGTGCCGGCGCGCGCTACTCGGACTTCGGCGGCAGCGGTGGCGGCGGCGGGGCAGGCGGGTGCGGCGGCACGGGTGGTGGGGCCGGTGGTCCTGGCGGCGGCGCCTTTGGCATATTCGTGGTGTTCACCGTGGCGCCCAATCCAGCCAGCAATGTGCCAGCGCTGAGCGGCAACGACATCCATATGGGATTTGGTGGCACGGGTGGGCGCGGCGGCGACGGTGGCACGGCCGGTCGCGGCGGCGCAGGTGGCCTCGGTGGACCGGGCGCCCCGTCCGGGACCGCCTGGTGCGCGCAGCCCGGCAGCAAGGGCGGCGAAGGTGGTGACGGCGGGCCGGGCGGTGGCGGCGGCGGCGGGGCCGGCGGTGTGGCCTACGGGCTCTATGCGTCGGGCGGGTCGCTCGCGGCGTGGGACACCGGAAATACCTTCTTCTCGGATGGGGCGGGTGGTACAGGCGGCGCCGGAGGTGGCACCGGGGCCGGCGGCAACGCGGGCCAGAGCGGGCTCACTGGCACGGCTGCGGCGCGCAAGTTCTGAGGGCCTGGCCCGACAAAGGCGGATCAAATGAGGCGGTTCTTGTTCCTGATGTCGATGGTCACGGCCGTCGGTTGTGGTGAAGACAACGGCACGGGTGGCGCGACCGATGTCGATACGACGAGCCCGCTCTTCGACGTCGTCGATGTGGTCGAGGTCTCCTTCGACACGAACGAGACGGCGCCTCCCGACACGGGCGGAACGTCGGACACCGATGAGACCGACGTCGAATCGGACACGACCACACCCGAGGTCATCCAGCCCGGCGGGTTCGGAGCGCCTTGTAATGGCAACGTCGACTGCGACTCGGGGCTCTGTGTGGAAGGGCCGCTGGGCTTCGTCTGCACACGCCCCTGCGCCGAGACGTGCCCGCCCGGCTACGACTGCAAGGGAGTCCTCTACGAGACCGACGTAGTGTTCCTGTGTATGCCGCGGCTCGACCGGCTTTGTGCGCCTTGCCTCGATGACCTGCAGTGCGGCGGCGGGACGTGTGTGACCATCGACGGCGAGTCGCGCTGCGCCCGGTCGTGCACCCAGCCGTCGGATTGTCCCGGTGGCTTCGTATGCGACCAGGAGCAGGCGAGATGTCTGCCCGAGACGGGAAGCTGCACGTGTTTTGGTGAGTTCGACGGCGGGCTCCGCACGTGCTCGGCGAGCAACGGATTTGGCACCTGCTTTGGCGTCGAAGACTGCGACACGGCGCTCGGGTGGAGCGGGTGCACGGCCAAGACGCCGGCTACCGAGGTGTGCAACGGCCAGGACGATGACTGCGATGCCTTCCTCGATGAAGACGTGGCGACTGTCGGCTCGGGCTGCGAGGTCACGGTCAGCGGGGTCGGGAGCTGTGACGGGACAACCGTGTGTGTCGGGCTCGGCGGGCTGCAATGCCAGGGCCCGACACCCAGGCCCGAGGCCTGCAACTTCGAGGACGACAACTGCGATGGGGAGGTCGACGAGCCCTTCAAGACGGGCACGGTCTACTCGAGCTTCGAGCATTGTGGGACCTGCAATCGCAGCTGCGGATTCGGGTTTCCGAATGCCGCCCAGACGGCGTGTCAGATTCAGCAGGGCGTCGCTCAGTGTGTCGTCGTCGAGTGTGAGCCGGGCTACATCAAGCAAAATGATTTCCAGTGCATACCCGATGTCGTCAACCTGTGTGAGCCGTGCTCGACGAACGCGAATTGCCTGGGTCAGAACTCGGCATGTGTCACTCTCAGCGATGGCAGATTCTGCGCCAAGGCCTGCGCCGGGGCCGGAGATTGTCCGCTCGGGTTCTCGTGTCAGGCGGTGGCCGGGTCGGGCAACCAGTGTCTGCCGACGACGGGGGTGTGTTCCTGTGGGCCGGGCACCCAGGGTCTGAGCCGCGCCTGCAGCGTCACCATCTCGCCGCCGGGTCAGCCGAGCACGACGTGTGCCGGAGCCGAGACGTGTGGCGCGTCGGGATGGGGGAGCTGTGCCCTGCCGGCCGAGACGTGTAACGGCTTCGATGACGACTGTGATGGGACGGTCGACGACGGGTTCAAGAATGCCGCTGGCAAGTACAACCAGGTCGCACACTGCGGTGGGTGTGGGATCTCGTGCCTGGCCTTGAGCTTCGCAAATGCAGACCCGACCTGCGATGCGTCGGGCAGCGGTGCCCCGCAGTGCAGCTTCGCGTGCCGCGGAAGCTACGTCGATGTCGATGGGCTACCCGGTTGCGAGTGCCTGCCGAGCTCGTCCACCGACCTGCCGGATGTCGACGGGATCGACGCCAATTGTGACGGGATCGACGGCGAGATTGCGCGTTCGGTCTTCGTCTCGAAGACGGGTGACGACGCTGGCCTCGGCACGCTCGACGACCCGCTGCGAACGATCCAGGCCGGCATCACCAAGGCCACCCAGCTCGGTCGCCGTGACGTGCTCGTCGCGACGGGCGTCTACGTGGAGTCAATTGGGCTCGAGAATCGTATCAATGTCTTTGGCGGCTACGCGCCGAGCTTCCTCGAGCGTGACCGCTTCACACACGAGTCGGCCATCCTCGGCGTCGAGCCGACCGACGCCCGACGCGGCACCGTCAATGCCGACGGCATCGCCACGACCGCGGCCAACGCGTTGGTCTTCGACGGCTTCTCGGTCTTCGGCGCGAACAACCCGAACGTCGGGGGGAACTCCTATGGGATCTACCTGCGCAACGTCGGTGCGAACCTCACGGTGTCGAACAACTATGTCGTCGCTGGCACCGCCGGCGCGGGCACGGCGGGCACCAAGGGCACCGACGGCACACGTGGGAACAACGGCAGCGTCGGCGTCGGCGCGAGCTGGACCTCGCCCGAGCGAACCTGCGATGCGGCCGATGTCGCCGAGGGTGGTGTCGGCGGGGCCCAGACCTGCGGCGGCGTCAGCGTGGCCGGCGGCAAGGGCGGCACACGTGTTTGCCCGTTGGCTCCGAACCCGGTCTCGACCGGTGTCCAGACACCTTCCGAGCCCGAGTACGGAGGCGCTGGACGACGAGGTGCCGAGGCCGGCGGCCTGGGCGGCAACCCCGGGTGGGACGACCGCGTCTCGACCGCGTGCACGACCGTCAGCTCGAGCAATACCAACGACTCGTTCGGCGCGAACGGCGCATTGGGCGCGACCGGCGCGAATGGCAGTCTTGCTGCGGCCTGTTCGCAGACCTCGGGCACCGTCGACGCGTCGGGCCAGTGGGTGAACGGTTCACCAGGCGCGGCCGGCTCGGGGGCCAGCGGCTTCGGCGGCGGTGGCGGCGGTGGGGCCGGCGGCGTCGACGTCCACACCTGCAACCTGCGCATTGTCGTCGGTGGCAGCGGCGGCGGCGGTGGCTCGGGCGGATGTGCCGGCACCGGAGGACTTTCTGGCGGTAGCGGCGGCGGGAGCTTTGGCATCTTCCTCGCCTATACGAGCGCACCCGCGGCCCTCCCCGCGATTCGCAACAACCAGGTGCTACGTGGTCGCGGCGGGGTCGGCGGCTCAGGCGGCGCGGGTGGTGTCGGCGGCGCGGGTGGTCTTGGCGCAACCGGCGGTTCTTCGCGTCGTGGCCAGGAAGCGGGCTCCGCCTTCCCCTTCAACTGCTGCGCTTCAGGCGGCGGCGATGGCGGGGCCGGTGGCGCAGGCGGGCACGGCGCGGGTGGGGCTGGCGGTTGCGGCGGCTCGACCTACGGGATCTACATCGCCCCGGTCGCCCTTGGCGTCTCGCGCGCCAACATCACGGGCAACACCACACCCGCAGGTGGTGCGGGCGGAGCCGCGGGCCCTGGCGGAACCAGCCTCGGCAACGTCGGCCCGGCCGGCTCGGTCGGGCTCAACGCGGCGACGAACTACTGAACGGCTTGCCGGCGGCGACGTAAGCCTGAGAGCCCCATCATCACGACCAGGCCGGCCCACAGCATTCCGGTGGCCGGCGCGCCAGCGCACCCACCGCTGGCCCGCACTTCGTTCGATGGATCTGTCGGGTCGCTCGGATCCACCGGATCAGGCGTCGGTGTCACCGGCTTGGGGGGTGGTGTCACTTCGAACCCCTCCGGGATGGTCGGCACACCCAGCGTCGCCCCACCGACCAGCGTATCCATCGCCTCGGCCTGCGACACGTCGAACGGCACCGGGGCACCGCTCTCATCCAAGACCTCGCCAAATCGAAGCGCGGGCACGCCGGTATCACCTGCGATCGACCCGCCCCCGAACTGACATCCGGTGCAGGTGGCCAAGCGTGACGACCCATCTTCGTAACGCACCCGCACCTCGCTCGCCCCACACTCGATGAGGTCCCAGGTCGCTGTCTTGAGATTCGAGATATCGGGCAGGTCCGGATTGAACGCGAAGATCGGGTCTCGTGTCATCTCGTCCGGCGACAACATCGCATAAAAGCGTGTGACCTTGGGCAGCTTCGTGAACAGCCCCTCCAGTCGCTGCAGGGGTTGCACCACGTCTTCTTTCAGCGCCGTCTTCAACCCGTCGAGGTCGACCGCGAGCTCAAGCCCACCCAGGGCCGCCGGGTCCGTCCAGTAGAACAAGAAGTTGTAGAACTCCGCCTCCGTCGTCACATGCGTCGCGTTTGGCAGCCCCTGCGTTGCGCACTGCTCCTCCGCCCATTCGCACCCCTGGCACTGCAGGCAATTCCCGTTCGGGTACCCCGTCAGCCCCGATGGCATCGGGACATGATCGCGCAGCGTCACCGACACGTCCGGGTCGGTCTCATCGAGCCCGATGTTCGACAATGCCACCAACACCTCCGCCAGACTCTGCGCGTTCACGATCCCGCCCCACGCGGCCCCCTGCCGAAGCAGCCGCCCGCGCAGGATCTCCGACGACCCGGCGAACTCCGTCACCCACGCCCGCCCACCCAGCGCATCCAGCGCATTGGACAAGACGGCCTGATAGTTCGCGGCCCCCGGCCACGCGAACGCCTGGTCATTCACCACGGCGTGCAGGAAGTTCTTCGGCACGGCCCGCGCCTCGCCCAACACCCACACCAGGATAGGCATGTCGTCGCGCGCAGCGATCGACGTCAGCACCAGCGGCACACACGGCGCATTCTCGCCGAGCGTAATCGACAGGGGCCGCAGGTCCCCGACCGACTTCCCGTTCTGCAGGCGAATCCCGACGAATACGAACCCCTTCTGCACATAGCCATCGAGGATCGGCTGCGCTTTGGGGTCCTGGATATAACCATTCTCGCCAAGCCACGTGTACAGCGCGTCCGACCGCGTCGCCTCGATGAGCTGCGCCTGGTAGGGCCCGACATTGGCCTCTGCCAACACCGTCACGGGTGGCGGCACGACGTTCGGCGACGTGTCCCCACTCGACGCCGAATCTTGCGCAAACGAGTCGGAGTCCGGGCTCGTCGGCATCGAGCACAGCGTGTTGTCGTTCGGGTCGCGCACGAACCGGAAGCTCGGGTCGGTCGCCGTCTGGAGCATCGGAAACAGGCGCTGCGAGCTCACCTGCACCACCTGATCGAGCGGCAAGAGACGCCCCTGCCCATCCATCGGCTTCTGCGCGAGCGGCAGGATCCATCCGAAGCTCGTCGGGTCACCGTCGTAGGTGATCTCGATGTGCATCGTCACGAGCCCATCATGCGCCGCGAACAGGACCCGCTCGCCGGCCTGGATCACCGGGGTCGGGTTCTGCGCGTTGCAGAAGAACCCACCACACGCGCGCGCCTCACCCGGCGTCGTCGCCACCCCGACCGCCATAGCGATCCCCAACAGACTTCCCACCATCAGCTTCATAGTCCCTCCTCGCGTCCCAGACCCATTCCGTGCTGTCATAGAACACTACGCAAGACCGGTGCCACCGCCCATCCCGAGCAAATACGCCACTCGCCAGCCACCACACCTGCATACCTGTTATCCAGGGCGACCATCACCTTTCCACCCGGAATCACACATCAGCCTCACCCGTTCGCCTGCGACCATGCGCCTCGCCATCACCGCCGCTGCCCTCCTCACCGTCCTGACCCTGGTCTTTGGCGCGACCCACCTCGTCGTCGGCGCCGCCTCCTCCAAGGTCCACACAACGCTCGACACTCTACCGTCGCGCGACGTCGTCATCGTTCCCGGCGCTGGCCTCACGCACGACGGCCGCCCTCACGGCTACCTCTCCGAACGCCTCGAGTGCGCCCGCGCCGCCCTGGCCGCGAACAGAGCCCGCCACATCCTCGTCTCGGGCGACAACGGCCAGTCGCACTACGACGAACCCACGGCCATGCACCGCTGGCTCGTCGAACACGGCGTCCAGGCATCTGCAATCACCCGCGACCACGCCGGGTTTCGCACCCGCGACACCATGGAGCGCGCAGCCCAGGTCTTCGGTGTCAGATCCGCCATCATCTGCACCCAGGGCCTGCACGCGAACCGCTCCGTCTTCCTCGCGACCGACGCGGGCATCGACGCCGTCGCGTTCACCGCCCGGGGCGACGCCTGGTTCCCGTTCTCCGCCCACCTGCGCGAGCGTATCGCCACCGTCGCTGCCGCCTTCGACGTCCTCTTCGACACCTCTCCGCGTTACCTCGGCCCCCCGATAGAGCTCGGCTCGCTCGGCTCGCTCGACACCCGTGAGTCTCCACCCGAGCGGTGATCCGCACATTCACCTGGCCGAATCGGGCCGACCCGCCACCGACCCAACAACCACCCAACATCCGCCAGGTCACCTCTCCACGCAGCGCCATCGTCGTGCTACGACTCTGACCATGACCGCCACCGTCCACGAACCCGGCCCTCCCGAAAAGACCCGCGCCCGTCAGCGCAATCCGCTGCCCACCGAGGTCGACGTCGCCGTCATCGGCTGCGGGCTCGGCGGCCTCTCCGCCGCGGCCTACCTCGCCAAGGCCGGCCTCAAAGTCGCAGCCCTCGACGCGCACTACGTCGCGGGCGGCTGCGGCACGGTCTTCTCCCGCGGCCCATCCAACGCGCGTTTTCACTTCGACGTCGGCCTTCATTATATCGGTGACTGTCAGCCGTCCGGACCCATCCCGACCATGTTGCGCGAGGTCGGCGCCGACCCCGTCGACTTCCTCCCGATGGACCCCGACGGGTTTGACACCATCGTCCTGCCCGACGGCTTCGAGTTTGCCATCCCCGTCGGTCACGAGGCCTATCGCGAACGCCTGCTGAAGGCCTTCCCCGCCGAGCGGCGCGGCATCGAGCGCTATCTCGCTCTGCTCCGCGGCGTCCGGGACATCGGCGGTCGCCTCGATGACAACAACGGCAAACTCTCCCCCGCTATCGCGCTCCGAACCCTGACGCGCTACTTCGGGCTCGTCCGTTTCCAGGGCGCTACCATGGCGCAGGTCCTCGACTACGTCACCGATGACCCACGCCTTCGCGCTGTCATCCTCGGCCAGAACGGCGACTACGGCCTGCCTCCATCCAAGGTGTCGGCCATGCTCCACCTCGGGCTCGCCGACCACTACTTCAAGGGCGCCTATTACCCGCGCGGTGGAGGCCAGGTGCTGGCCGACCGCCTCGCCGCCGCGCTGGAATCCAACGGAGGCTCCATCCACCTGCGCCGCCCCGTCGGCAAGGTCCTCGTCGAAGGTGGCCGCGCCGTCGGCATCGAGACCGCGCCGCGCAAGAACCACCCGACCGAGCAGGTTCGCGCCAAGGTCGTCATCTCCAACGCCGACCTCATGAAAACGCTCACCCAGCTCGTCCCGCGCGAGCACCTCCCGCCCGCCTGGCGCGACCGTATCACCAAGGGCTACGAGCTCCCATCCGCGCTCTTCCTCACCTGCCTCGGTGTCAGTGGCGACCTGCGCGACCTCGGCTTCAAGAACTCCAACTACTGGATCTTCGAAGACCTCGACATCGACCACCTCTATCGGCGCGTGACCACGGACGAGACCCCGACACCGCGCGCCGCCTACATCACATCCGCCACGTTGAAAGACCCAACGACCCCGCACCACGCTCCTGCGAATATCTCGACGCTCGAGATAATGACGCTTGTGCCCGGCGCCGCCCAACACTGGGGTGTCCCTGACTCGGAGCTCTCCGACTGGGGCTACAAACGCAACGACGAGTACCATCGCCGCAAACAACACGTCGAAGACCGACTCATCGCCATGGCCGAGCGCCGCTTCCCCGGCCTTGCCTCACGCATCGTCTTCAAGGAGTCCGCGACCCCCATCACCCACTCCCGCTATACCGGGGCCACCGATGGCATCTCCTACGGCATCGCCCTGACACCGTCCCAATTCGGCAAGGGCCGCCCCGGCTACGACCCCGTCCTCCCCGGCCTCTATCTCTGCGGGGCCTCGACCCGCATGAACCACGGCATCGTCGGCGCCATGAGCTCGGGCCGCGCCGTCTCGCGCGCAATCCTCGCCGGGCTGCGGCGCTGAGGCTGTTCAAATCGGCCCGGAAACAAGTCCTGTAGTAAGGCTTTGCGTCGACAGACACGCCTCGCTAGAACCCAGGTATGCATCGCGTCGCGCTCATCTTCATCGCCCTGTGGATGGCGCCTTCGGCTCGCGCCGAGAGTCGGCCGCCGACCTGCAATCGCGGTTGGTGGGAACCGCAACCCGACGCGCCGCTCCAACTCGATGCGGTGCCCAAGAAGCCGATGATCCTCCTCGCCGTGAAAGAGCCGTACACGGCCTGGGGACTCGGGGGTGAGATGCCAGCGCTCTCGACGCTCGGGGTCGAAGTCACGGACTCGAGTGGCCAGCGGGTCGAGGGTGAGCTCGAGGTGGTCCGAGAGCCAAACCTCCATCAGGCCTGGGTCAGCAAGACGGTTCGCTGGCGGGCGCTCACACAGCTCGTTGTGGGCGAGCGCTACACCATCGATCTGACCGTGCCGGACTCGCCCACCGTATGGAACGACCTCTCGTGTCCGCCTCACCCTGGCTTCACGAACCGACAGACCTTCGTGGTGGCTGAGACCCCTCCGGAGTCGCCACACCTCGACCTGTCGGTCACCGTTGCGGCAGATTGGGCGTCGCAAATCACCCACAATCTCTGTGAAGCAGCCGCGTGGGACGCGCGATGTCTCGACCGCCCAGAGGTCTGCTGCGGGTACTCGAGTCTGCCGCTATGGACTTCGACCGCCACGGTCCTGGTGAGTGGCCCCATGCCGCCTCCGCTGTACGCGGTGATCCAGCTGACATTCGAGCGTCACAACCCGGAATGGGAGCACCAACAGTGGTCGAAGCAAACGGCTTCCTATACGGAACCTGTGGTCGTCAGCGTCCAGGAGCCGGGCGACGGGATTCCTCCAGACGGCTCGCTCTGTGTGACGGCTAAGGTCTACACCTTGATGCGTGACCGCGCCGAAGGGCCCCTCGCGGAAGTGCGAAGGTGTCCCGACACGAGCCGATTCACCCGGTCGCCGAAGCCGGTTCTCACCGAGTGCCACCCGTGGAGCTGTGCGACCTTCGTTGCGGTCGAGCCTGGGCCCGAGGTGAGCGACGGGGCCGAGCTGGCCGACGGCGCAGACCTCACGGCAGACCCGTCGTGGGACGACTCGCCGAGCGGGTGTAGTGGGGGTGGCTCGACGTTGTTCGGGTTATTGCTCGTCTTGGTTGCGCATCGTCGTCTGTCACGACGCCAGCCATCGCCACAACTGACGCCTCAAACACCGACCAGCGCATACAGCGTGAACATCGCGAGCAGTCCGAGGAACCGCCACCGTGGCCCGTCGTCGAAGGGGCGCTCGAGCTGATAGAAGAACCGTCCTGGCCACACCAGGATGGCCGTCGCGGTCGGCAACATCGCGATCGAGAGCGGTCCGAGGTTGCCCTGCGAGTCCGCCATCCACGCCCACGCCCAGCTCTCGTGGACCCCGCTCAAGACGAGCAGGCTGACGAAGAACAGCGCGTCCACCAGACCTGCACCCGCAACACGCGGCCCAGCACCGACCCCGGCGTCGCCCTGATCGCGCCCCGCGGCCAGTGCTCTGCGCCCAATCCACCACGCCGCCACACACGTCCCCACCAGCGTCACCAGCACCGCCACCATCGGAGTCCGTGTCCCATCCGGCATCCACCTGTCCACGAACAGCGGGACCGTCGCCAACCCGGCGACCATCCCAAGGCCCGCAAGCGACAACCCGAACGCCATTGTCAGCGGTGCCCCCACCGACCCGTCCAAACCACTTCCTCTCGACAATCGAGACAATTTCAGCGCCAAGGTCACGAAGAACAGAACGGCCGCAAACGGATAGGCGCTCTTCAGGAACCCGACCGAACCCGGCCAGTTCCCAAAGACCAGCAGCCCCACCCCGATGGCCCCATCGAGGAGGACCGGCGCAGGATTACGAAGCGCACCATCCCACCGCTCGCGAAAGCCCGGACCTGTGTGCGCCGGATCCCGCGATGGATCCTCGATCCCGGCGCTCGGCTCCTCATTGCGCACCGCCTCGATCCGGTCGGCCACCTCCTTCGCGAGCTCCCGGTCGAGCCAGCACCCGAAGCGCCCGACGACCACACCTTCACGCACGAGGGCCACACAGAATCCGTGCTCGCCGCGGGTGACGGGCATGACGAGGCGGTCTCTCAGGCTGTCGGGTCGAGCCTCGCTCCGCACCTCGAGTGAGTCGAGCGACCCCAGCGCCCGCGTCGTTCTCGACACCCCCACACCTCGCACCAGCGCGAGTCGCCCTTCGCGCAGCACCAGACGCTCTCTGAATGCGGCGGCAAACACGATCGGCCATACGATGATCAGCCCCACGAACGCCGCCCCGCACGCCCCAGCCCCACCCATCAGCAAACGCAGGCCCAACGGCCAGTCGTCCCAACCGAGCGACACGAGCCCGACCACGGACAACGGCAACACGATAGCCGCGAAGATGGCATGCAGTGCCAGCATCGGCATCACAAACAAGAGCCCCGGCGGCCCGAGCTCCCAGCCGCGCACGTCGCCAACCACCTCCGCCGCTTCGCGCGCGCCGATCCCGCGTGACGCCGAGACCGCACCGAGCCAGGTGCCGCGCTGCCTGAGCAACGTCGTCATCGCCCCGTCGTCCTGCCCCGGACGATATAGCTCACCTTGTTTCTTCACCCCGGCCTTGCCCATTCGAAGCGGACTACACCCCGGAGGTCCGCGAATCTTCAAGCCGCGTCAAGTTACCGCCCGACGCGCCCGCCCACCGCGGGAATCTGCATTCCGAACGACGAACGGGCTTGTCGCGACCAATCGCCGCGACCTATCTTCCAACCGCCTCTGACGTCGCCCTACGTTTCCGCACCCGAAGCGGATGAAACGTCAGGCGATGTGATCCTCATGACCCAAGGTCTCTCGATGCGTCTCGTCCTCCTGTTCACGCTCCTCGTCGTCGCTTGCGACGGCAATGACGAGCCCGGCCGCGACGTCGACGCGGCGACGGACACCACCGAGACTCCGGACACGCCCGACGTCCAGGACACCGAGATCCCACCACAGCTCGACACCTCGCTCCCCGACATCGAGGTCACCGTCTCCGACAACGAGCTCCGCAACGGCGTCACCGCCTGGGTCGGCCACGTCACCGACGGCGACACACTCGGCGTCTGGGTTGGCACAGGCCCCCGCAAGCTCCACATCGTCCGTATGCTCGGCCTCGCCGCCCCCGAGTGCAACAAGGCCAGCCGCCAGACCCCCGACGGTAATCGTTATTCCTGCTCGTCGGACCAGGAGTATTGGGGCCTCGAGAGCTTCAACGTTCTCAAGAACATGGTCGAGGACAAGACGGTCACCATCACGTGTGATGTCGCCCCGAACGCCCCCTGCGAGTATGACCCGTTCGACCGGCGTCTCGCCTACGTCAACATCGGCGGCAAGGATGCCTCGACCGAGGTCGCCCGCGCCGGAGCCGGCTTTTCCTACACCGTCTTCCAGGCCTCCAAGCGTGGACAGATCTGCGAAGCCGAATACGAAGCCCGCACCGCCAAGCGTGGCATGTGGGCCCTCGGCACGGTGAGCCAGGTGCTCGCCCGCATGAACTCCGACACCCGTGGGTGGTACAATTCGCACCACGACCGTCGCTGCGACGAGGCCATGCGCTGAAACCGCACCCCTGCTTCATCATGCGCGGCCCCTTTCTTTCGTATTCGGTGGGCCTGGCTGTGATATGGCTTGCGAAGCCCCGGAGCAGACAGCGACTCCATGCGTGACCTCGTGCCTCCCACCCGCTTCGAGCTTCTCGACTGTATAGGTCGTGGTGGCATCGCCGAGGTCTTTCGCGCCAATCAGATCGGCATGCGCGGCTTCCGCCGTCGGGTAGCCATCAAGCAGCTCCGTCCCGACCTCGCGTCCGACGAACGACACCGCGAGCGCCTCATCCACGAGGCCCGGATCGGAGCCACCCTCGAGCACCCCAACATCGTCCAGACGCTCGATCTCGTCTTCATCGACAACAACCCGGCCATCGTCCTCGAGCTCATCGACGGCCACGACCTCTTCGAGCTGTTGTCGACCCTGGCCCGAAAGAAGGTCGAGCTCCCCATCGAGCTCGGCGTCCATGTCGCCGTCGAGATCCTCCACGGGCTCGGCCACGCCATCGACGTGCACGGCCCGACCCTCGTCCATGGCGACGTCACGCCTGGCAATATCATGGTGTCGCGACACGGCGGGGTCAGACTCATCGACTTCGGCGTCGCGTCCGCCACGGTCGACGCCGCCATGCGCGGCAAGCCCGGCTACCTCTCGCCCGAGATCGTCCGCGGCGAACCGCCCGACCACCGGTCGGACCTCTTTGCGCTCGCGACCACCCTCTGGGAGTCGCTCACCCTCAAGCGCCTGTTCGTGTCTTCGGACGAGCGCAAGACGCTCGACAACGTCCGTAATGTCCGGATAAGTAAACGTTTTTCGCGCCCCGGTCGTGTCCCCACCGACCTGCTGGACCTCCTCCAGCGGGCGCTCGCCATCGACCGCGCCGACCGCTACCAGACCGCTCACGAGTTTGCACGCGCACTCAACGGGTGGCTCGTCGAGCGCGGCGCCGTCGTCACACGCGACGCCCTCGTCGACTTCGTAGCGGCCCACGGCCCCACCCACGTTCGTGCCCCGAGCGCCATGGAGCCGCCACCCCTTCCCGCTTTCCCGCCGCGCCGCGTCGAGCCCTTCGTAGGTGGCACTGGCTTCAGCGCCCTCGCCCGCGGCCTCGTCGACGACTTCCTCGCGCGCATCGCTGCGACCACCCCGGCTGTCGCCCTCGACAAGAGGCCCGTCCTCAAGCTCGGGCTCATCGACCCACGTGTCCTGCCATCCATCGTCGCCGCCGTCTGGCGCGGCAACCTGACCGGCGCCCTCACGCTCACCGATGGCCCCAAGAAGAAGGTCCTCTATTTTGCCGAGGGTGGACTCGTCCAGGTCCAATCGAATATCGACTCCGAGCTGCTGGGACATCGTCTCGTCGATGCCGGGACCATCTCGGGTGACGTGCCCGAGCTGGCCATGCGTTATGCCCGCGCTCAGAACATCCGCATCGGCGATGCCTTGATCGAGCTTCAGGCGACCAGCCCCGAGGCACTCACACGTGCCCTCGACGAACAGCTCGCAGCGCGCTTCATCGAAGCGCTGACCTGGTCCAGCGGCCGTCTCACCTTCGAGGGTGATCGCCACCCCAACACCGAAGCGGCAACCCAGTCGCAGCTCGACACCCTCACCCTCATCTTCCGGGGCCTGCGCGAGAGCTGGACGGACCACCAGGTCGCCGACCTCCTCGCCCCACTCGTCCAGACGACCCTCTACTGGCTCGCCTCGCGACTCGAAGTCTCCCGCGCCCTCTTCCTCGGGGTCTCAGACGACGAACGCCTCATGCGCCTCGACGACGGGGACCGCTTGGGCGACCGGGCTTCCGAGGGCGCAGCCATGCGTTTTCTAGTGGCGGCCCTCATCGCCCTTGGCTTCATCCGCGTGACCGACCCGCTCAGACCCGGCGACGACCCGACGGAATGACCTCGCTTCGCAGGCGCTGGACACCGTTAAAGAAGAACGGCGCACAAGGCCTCGACCCTGTGCGCCGCACGCTTCGCCCAGATTGCCTTCGATTACGGCGCGGGGGCCGGAGCCGGGGCCGGAGCCGGAGCTGCACCATCAGCGGGCGGGGGCTCGACCGGCTTGTTCTTCTCCTCGATGATGGCGGCCGGCGCATCCTTTCCGAGCACCTTCGTGCTCTTGACGCTCTCGGGCAGGCAACCGTCGAGCTGGCCCACAAACCAGAGGACACCAAAGACGAGGATGAAGGTCAGGATGGAGTAGAGCCACCACGGCTTCTTCTTGTCGGCGAACGGGTCGACGAGGTCGCGCTCGGCGCCCTTGGGCAGCTCGGCTAGAGCCGTCAATGACTTGCCGAGCTTGATGTTGACCTTGGCCATGCTGCCGAGCGCCCACCCATTGGCATCGAGCAGCGGGCCGAGGTTTCGCTTACGCAGCTTCAACCACGCGATGGCCATCGAAGGCCCGCTGATGGCGAGGATGAACCCGAGGATGCCGAGCGGGATCCAGATTCCCAGCCCGAAGAGCGCGCCGAGCAAGCCGCCGATCGCCGCGGTGAGGCCGCCGACCGCGACACCGATGGCGGCGACGACACCGATGTCGAGCTTCTTCGGGCCAGACGGTGGGGCGACCACACCCGAAGCCGCCTCGTCGGTCTTGGCGGCCACGGCCCCGACCTTCGCATCGGCAGCCGCTTCGGCCGCCTGCGCGCGTTTGGTCATCTGCTCTTCGATGAGCCGCAGGAGCTTCTTGTAGGGCGACCAGAACGCCTGCCGCACGCTGATCGGGTTCTCGACGATCTTGGTGATGGTCGCGTCCCAGTCGTTGCCGGCGCGGTCGTAGAAGATGCCGTTTCGCCCGACCATCAGGTTGTCGACGTCGCCGTTGGTGATCGCCGCAGCGATGCTCTTCGTCTCGCCCTTGGCGTTCTTGAGCTCGCAATAGAGGATGTAGAACGACGACATGGGCGCCATCGCAGTGTGGCGTCCGGCGTCGTTGACCGCGATGCAGAGGTCGGTCGTGCGACGGTCGATATAGAGGCGTCCGACCTGGAACATGGCCGGCGCGCGGCGCGCGTAGAAGTCGCGGAAGTTGACGAAGTTGTGCGCCAATTCCATGAGGTCGCGGCGATAACGCACGAGCCGCTCGGTGTCCTTGAGCGCCTCGGCGAGCGGCTTGGCCGTGTCCTCTTCGACGAAGAGCGCCTCGAGCGCGGCTTTGGCTTCCGGCTTCGTGAGGTCGGCGAGCCGAGCGGCCCCGAGCTTCTCTACGGCGGCCCCAGCCTTCTTGCTCAGCCAGTCGGCGTGGGTGCCGAACTTCGCGCGGATCTCCTGCCACTGGTCATACGTCAGCGCGGTCGCCTTGGCCCCGACGAGTGGTCCCACGACCTTCTCGCGGAACGCGCTGATCGCAGCCATCCACGCGGGATTGAGCCCCTTCTCGAGCGGCAGCGGCTGCTCGCCGGCGATACGCGCGAGCGGGAAGTGTTTCACCTCCTCGGCCGAGATGTGCAGGTCCTTTGCGGCGATGGCAAGGTACTCCGCCTGCTCACGGTTGATGGCATCGAGCGCGCGCGCATCGTAGGTCGCGACCTTCACGCGTGAGAAATAGTCGTCGACCTTGGCGCGCACCGCTTCGTAAGCAGCATAGGCGGCGGCCGTCGCGTCGCCGAGCGGCAGGACACCGTCGGACTTGCCCGCTGCGATCCAGCCCACGTAGTCGCCGACCGCGACGAAGAACGCTGCGACGATTTCGCGTGTCAGTCCAGGGTCCCCGCTGCGGTCGGTCGCCGGTGTCGCCGTGCAGGCGAGGATGTCCTTGATGAGCGCGGCCGTGGCCTCATCGCTCGCCGTGGTCGGCGTCACGACGCCATCGCCGTTGAACTTCTCTTTGTCGAATTTGCCGAGGCCCGCCTGCAGGTCGGCAAACGACAGCTCACTCGTATTCGGCTTGCCGACATTGGAGAGCAGGCGCTTGGCCGTCGCCAGCAGGCGCTGCCCCTCGGGCCTGGTGGCGTCGATGGCCGCGAGTGGGACGGCGTCGCCACGGGTTGCCAGCAGCTCGACGTCGTTCAGCACCGAGGCGACCCACTTCGTCGCGGCGATGAGCTCGCCCGCGCGGACACGCTTGTCGCCGTCGCTGTCGATGAGCTCGAGCGTGCGCTTGTCGAACTCGCTGCCGTTGACCGGGCAGGCCAACGCCACCCACAGCTTCTGGTCGAGCTCGCCGATATTGACGAGGTCTTTGCCGGTCTTGAGCTGGACCTGGTCGACGCCGCCAGCCCTAAAGAAACGCCATGGATATGCTGCCATTTCGAGACCTCCTGCCTGCACTGAGCTGCTGACGTCGGTGACCTAGCAGTGGGTCTCGGGCAGCGTCAATGGTGCTGGACATCAAAATGGTTGTATTGCCGCGACATCTTAACCGTCGGCCAAGAGCGGGATGGGGAACTCGAATCCGTCGCCAATCTCCACGTACAGCACAAGCCCCCACTTCGCCGGGTTGAGGCTCGCCCCCTCCAACAGCGAGGCCGCGCGCACCTTGACGTTCATCCCGACGCGCGTGCTGGAACGCCCATTGGCCGGCACATCGAAGGGCAGAAGCCGCCCCTCGGCGACGACCACCCCGCTGTCCTCGGCCACGACCCGATTGTTTTCTATGCGCACGGGCAATGCATTGGGGTTATCAATCACGACCTCGAAACTCACCCCGACCTCGACCTCACCCTTGAGGAGCCCCATGAGCTTCGGCTCGTCGATGACGACCGTCGACCAGTCGACCGAATAGCGGCACTTCAGGATCTGACTCTTGTCTGCCAGAGCCAGGCCGAGGTTCAGCGAGACATAAATGCCCGCCGCCAGCACCGCTGCGACGATCAGCGTAGACAGGATGCGCCACGGCCAGCGCCAAGGTGCAACCCCATTTGCCAGCGGCTCGAGGACCAGCCCAGCCACCGTGCCTGACGCCGCCGACCACGCGATGAAGACCACATTGATGGCAAATATGGCGATGAGCGCCACTGCCACCGACAGGTCTGCCCCGGTCACGAGGTGCAGGACCAGGACCTGGGGCAAGGCCATCGCCGCGCCGTAGACCATCGTCAGGACCGGCCGCCGCGCCATCGCGCTCAAGACCTGCGAGTAGCTCATCTGGCGGCGCTGCAACGGCGGCGCCATGAAGTTCACGGCCGTCGAAAAGAACAAGACGCCGTAGCTCAGCACCGTCGCGAGTGTCTTTCGCCAGGGCGTCACATCGTGGCCAACCCACAGCACGATGAACATCAGTGCGATGCTCACCAGCGTCCACTTGATCTCTTCCAGCCCCTCCCACCAGATGGCGTTGTCGCGCCAGGCGGCGGGGTCGGCGTTCGGGTCACCACAGGCCAGTTGGTCCCGCTCGACCGATTGGCTCAAGAGCTCCTTGCTCCAGAAAAACGCGATCGAAACCAGGGTCATCGTCGCGAACAGCGCCAGATTCACCATCACCTGTTGCGCCTGCGACTTCACGATGAAGGCCAACAGGAAGTCCAGGACCACGTGCCACTCCTCGGGAAAGAGGAAGCTCATCGCGGCCCGCTGCAGGTTCTTCTCCTGGGTGTCGAAGAGCACGACGATGACGCCGAGCAGCCCTGCACTCAGGAGCACGTACAGGAGGAACAGCGCAAAGGTGCGGCCTGACATCCGGGCCAGCACGCCCGGTGCCGTGGCCAGCGCCATGCGCAGCTGCGCACCGACCCCGCTCGTCACAGGACTCCCTTTGCAGGGGGCACCGCAGGGGACGCTGTCGGCATCACCAGTCGCCACGCGCGGTGGATCTTTTTATCTCGAAAATCGAACGGAACCGACCGCTCCGAGATCTCCTCCACACGGTCGAACGGCAAGAAGGCACGCTCGTCGGGCTTGAAGCGCCTGAAGTTGGTCGAAAAATAGACGACCCCTCCGGGCCGCATGAGTGCTGCGACTTCCCTCAACAGTCCGGCGTGGTCCCGCTGCACATCGAGGACCCCCGTCATCCGCTTCGAGTTCGAGAACGTCGGCGGGTCGACGACCGCCAGATCGAAGCGACGCTCGGGGCCGGCATCGAGCCACCCGAGCACATCCGCCCGCAGCACCTGATGTCGCTCGCCGACCTTGAAGCCGTTGAGCTCCAGGTTGTCGCGTGCCCAGTCGCAATAGGTCTGCGACAGGTCGATGGTCGTCGTGCTTTTCGCCCCACCGGCCGCCGCGTGAACCGAGAAGGCACCGGTATAAGCGAACAGGTTCAGGACATCGCGGCCCTCGGAGTCTCGTCGTACGAGCCCACGCATCACGCGATGGTCGAGGAAGAGCCCGGTGTCGATGTAGTCCTCCAGGTTCACGAGCAGTCCGAGCCCATCCTCGTCGACGACGAGTCGCTGCGCCTCACGCTCGACCTGCTCACGCTCGTATTGGCTCGTGCCCTCCTGCCGCGCACGGACCTTCAGCCGCACCCGCCCGACCGCGACCCCGAGGGCCTTGGCCGACACCTCGCGCATGGCGGCGAACCAAGGCTCCCGATGAGGGAATCGCCCTTCATAATAGTGCAGGACCCCATGCCAGCTGCCGTCGCGATCGGCATAGCGGTCGAGCGACAGCGGCAGCTCGGGGATGTCGCAGTCATAGACCCGGAACGCGGAGACCCCGAAGCGTTTGGCCCAGGGTGTGAGCCGCTTCAGGTTCTTGGCGAGTCGGTTGCCCAACATGACGGCCTGCGCCGCAATGCGCTCCGGCTCGTGGGCCTCGGGCGTCTCGGCGTCTTCGTTCAAATCACGCCGATGATGGCGAGCACGATGCTCACACCGACCACCGCGGCCCCGGTCATCATGCCGAGCTTGTCGCCGACCGAGCGTCGCGCGCGTTTCTGTTCACCGAGGCCCTTCTTGCTGTCGGGCATCAGCGCCAACAGGGGCACACCGGGGGCCGAAGCGAAGAACCAGATCAGGGGGTTCTGCCCCTTCATGACCGCGTAGATCGCCGAAGCTGCCGCGCCGCCGAGAACGATGTACCAGAACATCCGCCTTACCTCCGTCTACGGGGCCGTACAGTTAGCCACAACCCGGCCAAAGTCAACGCCGAGCGCGACGCCATCGCGTCGGTTCGGTTGTCCGAGCCCAAACGCGTCCCGCTTGGAAATTGCACGAATCTGGGCTATCGGCCCGAGCGATCTCGCGAAGGAGTAGACGTGGTCCAGCAACATCCCGAAGTCCTCAAGCTGGCGCTTCCCAAGGGCCGCATGCAGGCGGGCGTCTTCCAGCTCCTCGGCGATGCCGGCATCAGGGTGCGCGTCGACGAGCGCGGCTACCGCCCGACCGTCTCGCTCGACCACGTCGAAGCCAAGATCCTCAAACCGCAGAACATCGTCGGCATGTTGTTCGCCGGCGCGCGTGACCTGGGCTTCGCCGGCGCCGACTGGGTCGCCGAGCTCGGCGTCTCCCGCGACCTCGCAGGCGAAGACGGCCTGGTCGAGCTCCTGGACACGACGCTCGACCCGGTCCGCATCGTGGCCGCCGCACCCGAATCGTTGCTGGTCGACGGCCAGCTACCCAAGGGCCGCCACTTCGTCGTCGCCTCCGAATACGACCGGCTGACACGTGCCTGGATCACCAAGCGCGGCCTCGACGCGAGTTTTCTCAGGAGCTGGGGCGCGACCGAGGTCCTCCCACCCGAGGACGCCGACGTCATCGTCGACAACTGCGCGACCGGGTCCACCCTTCGCGCCAACCACCTGGCCATTCTCGAAGACCTCATGACGAGCTCGACCCGGCTCTTCGCCTGGCCACGCGCCCTTGACGACGCGCAAAAGCGTAATCGTATCGAGGACCTCGTCATGCTCCTGCGCTCGGTCCTCGAAGCGCGCAACCGCGTCATTCTGGAGTGCAACGTCTCGGCCGCCGACCTCGAGCGCCTCATCGCCGTCCTGCCGTGTATGCGCCAGCCGACGATCGCCCGCCTCCACGGCGAGGACGCCTACGCCGTGAAGGCCGCCGTCCCGCACAAGGACCTGCCGACCCTCATCCCGAAGCTGCGCGCCAATGGCGGCAGCGACATCATCGTGGCCCGCCTCTCCCAGATCGTGCCGTGAGCCCGGGATCGAAAGCGGCCCCGCAGGAGACCCCACCGGCCCCGCCGAATCCACCCGATCCAATTGTGGGCCTCACCGGGCTCTCTGCCTACAAGGTCCCGCACCACCCGGCGCCCATCGACCTCGTCCTGTCGGGCAACGAAGGGCCCGCACCTCCGGCCGAGCTCTTTGCCGAGCTCACACGCCAGGGCACGGACCTCCTGCGGCGTTATCCCAACCCCAAGCCGCTCGAAGCGCTCATCGCCAAGCGGCAACACCTCACGCCCGACCAGGTCCTCGTCACGGCCGGCGCCGACGAGGCCCTCGACCGCGCCTTCCGCACTTTCCTCGCAACGGGTGACACGGTCGTCCTGCCCTCGCCGACCTTCGTCATGCTGCCGCATTATGCCCGCGTCATCGGCGCCAATGTCGTCGCCCCACCCTGGCCGGCCGAGGAGTTCCCGACCGACGCCGTCGTGGCCGCCCTCGCCGACCACCCCAAAGCGCTGGCGCTGGTCTCGCCCAACAACCCCACGGGCGCCCTCATCCCGAAGGCGACGCTGCTGGACCTCGCGCGCCGCGCTCCGTCGACCGCCATCTTCGTCGACTTCGCCTACATCGAGATGGCCGACGAGGACCCCACTCGTGAGCTGTTGGCGTTCCCCAACGTGCTCGTCTTTCGCACCCTGTCGAAGGCCTGGGGCCTCGCTGGGGCCCGCGTCGGCTACGTCTTGTCCGACCCGCGCACCATCGCCGCCCTACGCGCGGCGGGCCCACCCTACTCGGTCACGGCACCCTCACTCTTTCTCGCGCAGCGCCACCTCGAGACCGGCGCGGACGAGGTGTCCGCCTACGTGGCCACCGTGCGCGACGAGCGCGACGCCCTCTATGACGCGTTGAAGCGCCTCGGTCTGCGACCGGTCCAAAGTGCTGCCAACTTCGTCTTCGCGCGGTGCGTCAGCCCAGCCCAGGCCCTCTGGCTGCGCGACGGGCTCGCGGGCCTCGGCATCGGGGTGCGTGCCTTCCCGGGCGACCCGACCATCGGCGATGGTGTGCGTATCACCTGCCCCGGCGACGGCGCTCAGCTCGAGCGGCTCCTCCACGGCATCGAGTCCGTCATCGCGCCTCAGCTCCGAATCGGAAGCGCCGAGGGCCTGTTCGGCCTTGGCAAACCCGCCTGGTTTCTCGCGACCAACGTCGCCGACATCGCGCATGCACGAATGCTCGGCGCTGTGCCCATCGCACTCGGCGACCCGAACGCACCGACCGCACATGCGCTACTTGCGGCCGGGGCTGCACGTGTCGCCCCGTCCTTCGAAGCGCTGGAGGCGACCATCCGATGAGCTCGACGAACCCAACGGCCCCGCCGCCGCCAACCGCACGACCCCGCACCGCGACCATCGACCGCAAGACACGCGAGACCCACATCCACCTCGAGCTCGACCTCGATGGGACCGGGCGCTCCGACGTCAAGACGGGAATCGGTTTCCTCGATCACATGCTCGCGACGCTCGCTCGCTTTGCGCGTTTCGACCTCGTTCTCTCGTGCCAGGGCGACCTGCATATCGACGACCACCACACGGCTGAAGACTGCGCCTTGAGCCTCGGCGCGGCGCTCGACTCGGCCCTGGGTGATCGCAAAGGAATCGAACGTTTCGGCCACGCCTATGCGCCGCTCGACGAGGCGCTCAGCCGTGTCGTCGTCGACCTCTCGGGACGCCCCTGGTCGGAGGTCCACATCGGCTTCACACGTGAGACGATCGGCACCATCGCGACCGAGAACCTGCGCCACGTCTTCCAGTCATTGGCGATTGCCGCTCGTATGAGCCTGCACGTCGACACCCTGCGCGGCGACAACGACCACCACAAGGCCGAGGCCGCCTTCAAAGCCCTGGCCTTGGCCCTTCGCCACGCTGTCTCGCGCGACGGCAGCGACACCGTCCCGAGCGAGAAGGGGGTCCTGTGACCGCAATCTCGTCTGCATCCGCCGGTCCCCGGAACGTCGTCATCGTCAAGACCGGTGTTGCCAATCTCGCTTCGGTCGTCGCGGCTTTCGATCGCCTCGGTGCCGCTACGACCATCACGACCGACCCGGACGCGGTCGCCGCCGCCGACTTCGTCATGTTGCCCGGCGTAGGGGCTTTTGGCGCCGGCATGGCCGGTCTCGGCGGTCGAGGACACGGGCTTGGTGCAGCACTGGTCTCTCGATTTTCGAACGATCGGCCGACCATGGCGATCTGCCTCGGACTCCAGCTCCTCGCGACGACCTCGGACGAGACCCAGGGCGTCACCGGTCTCTCGATTTTCGAACAATCACACGTCGCGCGCTTCGCCGGTATCGACCCGACGACCGGGCTGCCGCTCAAGGTCCCACAGCTCGGCTGGAACAAGGTCGTCCCGGATGCATCCGCGCGCCTCTTGACCACGGGCTACGCCTACTTCGCCAACAGCTTTCGCCTGACCTCGCCGCCGACCGGCTGGACCGCGGCGCTGTCCGAATACGGTGGCCCGTTTGTCGCCGCCCTCGAGCGTGGCCCCCACCTCGCGTGCCAGTTCCATCCCGAGCTGTCGGGCCCCTGGGGCCAGGCGCTCATCGCTCGCTGGCTGGAGGCACGATGCTGACCCGACGTGTGATTCCATGCCTCGACGTCAAGGACGGTCGTGTCGTCAAAGGTGTGCGGTTCCAAGGCCTTCGCGATGCCGGTGACCCGGCCTCACTGGCGCACGCCTATGAGCTCCAGGGCGCTGACGAGCTCGTCCTGCTCGACGTCTCCGCCACCCCGGAAGGGCGTGGCCATGCGCTGGAAACCGTGCGCCAGGTGCGCCGTGTCCTGTCGATTCCGCTGACCGTCGGTGGCGGCATCAAGGTGCTGGACGACGCGCGCCACCTGCTCGAGGCGGGCGCCGACAAGGTCTCGGTCAACACGGCCGCAGTCCTCGACCCGACCATTCTCACGCGGCTCGCGACCGAGTTCGGCGCCCAGTGCACCGTGCTGGCACTCGACGCTGCGATGATGGCGGACGGCTCCGATTGGGAAGTCGTCATACGTTCGGGCAAAGAGCGCACCGGCATGTCCGCCCTGGCCTGGGCGCGCGAAGCGGTCGAGCGCGGCATCGGTGAAATCCTGCTGACGAGCTGGGACCGCGATGGCACCCGCTCGGGCTACGACCTGGCTCTGCTCGCGGCTATGGCGCATGTGCCCGTGCCCGTCATCGCCAGCGGGGGTGCTGCCCACCCAGACCATCTGGCCGAAGCGCTGGAGGCCGGGGCCAACGCGGTCCTGGCCGCATCCATCTTCCACGATGGCGACTTCACAGTGGCCGACGTCAAGGCGGTCCTCGCCCGACGTGGCTTCGAGGTACGACAATGATCATCCCTTCCATCGACCTCCAGGGCGGCGCTGCGGTGCAGCTCGTCGGCGGCGAGACGCTGAAGATCCACGCCGGCGACCCGCGCCCCATCGCGCAGCGCTTCAAGCTCGCGGGTGAGGTCGCGGTCATCGACCTCGACGCGGCCATGGGCAAGGGCAGCAATGCCTCGACAATCGAACAATTATTGGCGCTTGCACCGTGCCGTGTCGGAGGTGGGATCCGCGATGTCGAGACGGCGACAGGCTGGCTCGACAAGGGCGCTCACAAGGTGATCCTCGGCACTGCGGCGCGCCCGGAAATCCTCTCACGCCTCCCGAAGGACCGCGTCATCGCGGCCCTCGATGCGCGTGACGGCGAGGTCGTCGTCGAGGGTTGGAAGACCCGCACCGGCCGCCCCATCGCCGAGCGGATGCACGAGCTCGCCCCGTATGTGGGCGGCTTCCTCATCACCTTCGTCGAGCTCGAAGGCCGCATGATGGGCACTGATCTGCAGCGGATCCGCACGCTCATCAAGGCGGCGGGCAACGCGCGGGTGACGTTTGCCGGCGGGGTCACAACCCCTGAGGAGGTCGCTGAGATCGACCGCCTCGGAGCCGACGCGCAGATCGGCATGGCGCTCTATTCGGGGAAGCTCGACCTGGCCGACGCCATCGTCGCGCCGATGATTTCGGACCGCCCCGATGGGCTCTGGCCAACCGTGGTCGTCGACGAGCAGGGCCGGGCACTTGGCCTCTGCTATTCGAATGCGCGCAGCGTGCGTGAAGCCGTCAAGGCGCGGCGTGGGATCTATTGGTCGCGCAGCCGCAACTCGTTGTGGATCAAGGGCGAAACATCAGGCGCCCAGCAGGAGCTCCTGAACATCGGCCTCGACTGCGACCGCGACGCTCTTCGCTTCACCGTGCGCCAATCGGGTGCGGGTTTCTGCCACGAGGACACCTGGACCTGCTGGGGTGAAGACAGGGGTCTCGCCGGCCTCGCCCGACGCCTGCGCGACCGCGCCGACATCGCCCCGGAAGGCTCGTACACCAAGCGTGTGCTCGAAGACCCGAAGCTCTTGCGCGCCAAGCTCATCGAAGAGGCTCGTGAGCTCGGGGCCGCACGAGGCACCGACCAGGTCGTGTGGGAGGCGGCCGACGTCTTCTACTTCACGCTGGTGGCGCTCGCACGAAATGGTGTCCCGCTCGCCGACGTGGAAGCCGAGCTCGACCGCCGGGCGCTGAAGGTCGTGCGACGTCGTGGCGACATGAAGCCCGAGGCCGACCAGGACCTGGCTGAAAAGTCCGCCGACAAGACCCCGTCAGCCTCGCCCCAGCGACCGTCACCTCAGCCTTCTCAGCCTTCCCCAGAGGACCAGGCCTGATGCTCACCCGGTTGAACGCCGCCGACTATGTCCGCGAAGCCGGCTCGGCCGTCGATGCGGCGACTCTGCACGCTGCTTCGACCATCGTCGACGACGTCCGTCAGGGTGGCGACCCGTCGTTGCGACGCTGGGCCGAACAGCTCGGCGACCTCGCAAAGACGGCCCCTCTGGTCATCGCCAAGGCGGACCTGAAGGTCGCCTATGACGCCTTGCCCGAGGCCGACCAACGACTCTTGAACCGCATCGCCGACCGTGTTCGTCACTTCGCAGAAGCGCAGCGCTCGGGCCTGCGTGATGTCGTCGTGGCGATCCCCGGCGGGCGCGCCGGCCATACGGTCGCTCCCGTGGAGACGGCCGGTTGTTATGCGCCAGGCGGCCGCTTCCCATTGCCTTCATCGGTCCTGATGACTGCGGTCACGGCGCGCACGGCGGGCGTGAAGACCGTCTGGGTCGCCTCACCGAGGCCAGCCCCGATGACGCTGGCCGCGGCCCACGTCGCAGGTGCCGACGCCTTGCTCGCGGTCGGCGGGGCCCAGGCCATCGCCGCTTTCGCCTATGGCACGGCCGAGGTCCCACGCTGCGATGTCATCGTCGGCCCTGGCAATCGCTGGGTCACGGCTGCCAAGAAACTCGTCAGCGGGGATGTCCGCATCGACATGTTGGCGGGCCCGTCGGAGCTGCTCGTGCTCGCGGACCAAACGGCCGACCCGGTGACCGTTGCGGCCGACCTGCTCGGCCAGGCAGAGCACGACGCAGACGCTATCGTCGTGCTCGTCACGACCGACGATGGTCTTCGTGACGCGGTCGACCTCGAGCTCGAGCGCCAGCTCACGACCCTGCCCACGGCGGCCACCGCGCGTGAGTCGTTGCGCAACGGATTGAGCCTGCTCGCCAACTCGCTCGACGAGGCCATCGCCATCACCAACCGACTCGGCCCCGAGCACCTCGAGGTCATGGTCGAACACCCCTGGGACGTGGCTCCCCGGCTCACGAGCTATGGCGGCCTCTTCATCGGCCACCACGCAGCCGAGGTCCTGGGCGACTACGGCGCTGGCCCGAACCACGTGCTGCCGACGGGTGGTACAGCCCGTTACACGGGTGGCCTGTCGGTCTTCGACTTCCTGCGTATCCGCACCTGGATGGAGGTCACCGATCTCGACGCAGCACAGCCGCTGGTCGACGACGCGTCTCTGCTCGCGCGCCACGAGGGCCTCGAAGCCCACGCGCGCTCGGCCGAACGACGAAAGGTCTGACGCCTCACGATGTCCGCGCTGCGCACGGTTCTCCACGCCATCACGTCGGTCTTCCGGACGATCGGTATCTCGTTCGTCCTCGTCTGGGCGTTCTTGTCCTACGGGTTTCGCCGCCTGTTCTCGGGCCGCATGACCTCGGACCAGAGAGAACGCCTACGCGGCGAGGTGATGGCCAGGACCTGCGAACGGCTCGGCGCGACCTTCATCAAGTTCGGCCAGATCCTATCGACGCGCCCAGACCTCCTCGGCCCCGGCTACATCGTGCCGCTCTCGCGCCTGCAGGACAGCGTGAAGCCCGAGTCCGAGCGCCGCATCCGCAAGATGCTCGCCAAGGAGCTCGGCACCCGCGTGGCCGAGCTCACCATCGAGCCGACGCCTATCGCCGCGGCCTCGGTGGCCCAGGTCCATCGTGGCCGACTGCCCGACGGGACACCCGTCGCGATCAAGGTCCAGCGCCCCGGCGTGGATGGCCGGATCCGGGGCGACGTCGGCATTCTCGCCTTCTGGTCGAAGGTCATCAACTGGTTGCCGGCCATGCGCCCGCTATCCTTGCCGGGCTCCGTCGCCCTGTTCGGTAGAGCGCTCGAGGGCCAGCTCGACTTCGAAAAGGAAGCCGACAACAACCGAACATTTGCCTCGAACTTCAAGACAGTTGAAGGCCTGTCCGTGCCGCGACTCTATCCCGACTATTGCACCCGGCGGGTGCTGGTCATGGAGTTCGTGGACGGCGTGAAAGGCAGCGAGCCCGAGAAGGTCGGCGGCGACCGCCCGAGGCTCGCGCGCATCGGGGCCGGTGCCATCCTCAAGATGGTGTTCAGCGACGGGTTCGTCCACGCCGACCTGCACCCAGGCAACATCATCCTCACGCCCGATGGGCGCGTCGTGATGATCGACCTCGGGCTCGTCGCACATATCCCCGACGAGCTCATGCGCCCCTGGATTTCCACGTTCCTCGCGGTCGCGCAGCAGAACGGCGCAGAGGTGGCCCGCCTCCTCTATGTGCACTCGCCCGAGGTCGGGACCTTCGACTACGCCACCTACGAGAGTGACGTCGTCACCTGGTTCAACCGTTGGGCCGGCAAGCCGCTGGGCGAAATCGAGGCCAGCGTGGTCGTGACCGGCGTCATGAACATCCTGCGCAAGTACCGCATCCGCATCGACCCTTCGTTCACCGTGGTGCATGTCGCGATGCTCGTCGCCGAGGGCCTCGGCAAGCAGCTCGACCCGAGCCTCGACATCATCAAGCTCGCCCTCCCGGTCCTGGCCCAGGCCATGAACCGCGCCCCCGCCGGCATCCAACCCAAACGCGACCTCCCCGCCCGCGCCGCATGACGGCCCGGCCGCTCAATATGTAACGGGCCTGAACCCCGCTCGACTTGCGACGGGCCTGAACCCCGCTCGACTTGCGACGGGCCTGAACCCCGCTCGACTTGCGACGGGCCTGAACCCCGCTCGACTTGCGACGGGCCCGAACGATGTAGGGGCAAGGCTTGCCTTGCCCGGGGAAACACAGGTCCGGCAGATTTCCAAGTGCCCATCCCCCATGCTTGAAATGCTTGCCGAATCGTCGGTTCGTGCGCACCTCCCGGCGGTGATGTTACGTATCCTCCTACCTGCCATCCTCCTTGCCGCCTGTGAGATGCAGCCGGCCGAGACCCTCGATTCGCCGCGGGTGCTCGCGCTCAGCCTCGATCCGGCCGACCCGTCGCCAGGCGCCGAGCACACGGCCCGGGCGCTGACCTTCGAGGTCGCCGCCGAGGTCGAGTGGGCCATTTGCCCCGAGGCCTGGTCGCCGACCGAGCCCCTGTCCTGCCCGTCGGGTGAGGTCGTCCTCGGACGCGGCAACCCGCTGACCTTCACCTGGCCCGACCTCGACTCGGCGTGGCTCAAGGCCTCCGCCGTGGACGGCCCGGCTTTGCCAGCGGTGAAGCTCCTCGAGGCGGACGCCGGTGCGGTCAATCCCGCCACCGTGACCATCGTCCCGGCCCCGGCCGCTGGGCTTCCAACGTTTCCGACGTCGCTGGCCACCGACGCGACCCTCGAGCTCGCGGTCGACCTCGGCGACCTCTCGGACGAGGACAAAGCCAGACACGTCGTGAGCTGGTACGTGACCGCCGGCGAGCTCGAGCCGGCCCGCACACTGGGCAACGAGACGGCCGTCTATACCGCTCCGGGCGCCGCCCCTTCACAACCCGTCCGTATCATCGCCGTCGTCCGTGAGACCAATGGCGGCACCGCCTGGGCTGAGGCCACGCTCGAGGTGACGCCGTGACGACCTCGCTCTTGCTGGCCCTTCTCTTCGTCCCCCTCGCGCCGCCCCCGAACACGCCGGCGCCCCCGGTCGCCCCAACAATCGTGCCGCCGGCTCTGCTCGCGCCGCTCGACCTGCCCAGGGCGCTGCCGATGCGCCGCGACCTTCCGGTCTCGGTCCAGGTCCAGGTCACCGTCAACGCCGATGGCTCGCTGACCGACATCGCGCTGGCGCCGGGCGACACGACGCCTCCCGCGCTGCAGAAGATCGCACTCGACGCCCTCGCCAAGGCCAGGCTGAGCCCTGCCACCCAGGACGGCAAGCCTATCGCGGTTCGCATCGCCGTCCCCATCGTTCTTGGCGCGGCGACCACTACGACCGAGCTGCGTCTCGAACGCTCCGACCTCGACCCCGCCGCCATAGGTCCCTCCGGCCACGCGCGTCTGACCATCGAGGCCACTCCCACGGTGGCGGCCGGCATCGGTGGTGTGGTCCTCGAACGCGGCACCCGCCGCCCGGTTGCCGGCGTCGCCGTGACGTTGGTGGCCCGCGACCCGGCGGGCAACCCACTGGCCGGCACCGAGCGCGAGGTCCTGACCGACGAGGACGGCCGCTTCACGTTTCCCGACGTGCCGCGTGGACGTTATCGTATCGAGGTCCCCTTCTTCGACGAGGCCTCCGCACGTGTGTCGGCGAATGTGCCAGCCAATGTGACATTGAGAGTGACGCCAGACGCGCTGCGCGAATATCGCACCCGGGTCACCGGGCCGACCTCGACAGTCGCCGATGCGACCCGGATCCAGGTCCCTGTCGAGCGCGCGAGAGAGATCCCGGGTTCATCCGGCGACCCGCTCAAAGTGCTCGAATCCCTTCCGGGTCTGGCCCGCCCAGCCGCTGCCGGTCCGGGTGCTGGCGAGCTCGCCGTGCGTGGCTCGGGCCCCGGTGACTCGAGGTTCTACGTCGATGGCATGCCGCTCTTCCAGCTCTATCATTTTGGCAATATCTACTCGGTCCTGCAGGACGAGTGGGTCGGCGACATCGATTTTCGGGCGGGTGGTTATTCCACCGAATATGGCGACGCGACGGGCGGCCTGGTCAACGTGACACTCGCCGACATGAGGCGCGACAGCGTCCACGGTCACGGCGACGTCAACGTCTATCATGTTGCCGGCCTCGTCACGATCCCCGTCTCGAAGGACTGGACGCTCGGTGCCGCGGCCCGCCGCTCCTGGGTCGATGCGATCCTGGGCAGCGTGCTCGGCGGTGAGGACTCGGGCATCAGCGTATCCACGGCGCCGCGTTATTACGACTACCAGCTCCGCGCCGACCACCACCCTGGCGGCGGCAAGACACGGCTCAAGCTCCTGGCGTTCGGCTCTGACGACGAGATCGTCGTTGTGGGTCGACGCCCCGACGCCGACAACCCTCGAGGCGGTGGGTTCAGGTTCGAGCGCTCCTTCCATCAGATCCAGGGAACTGCCAACTTCGACCTCGACCGCGACACGCTGCTGACCCTGGGGCTCGCGACGAGCTATCAGCAGCTACGCGTCAGCCCTGGCACCAACGACCTGCGGATCACGTTCGACCCTGTCACGCTGCGCGCGGACATCGATCACCGCGCGTCATCCTCGCTGCGCCTGCGGGCAGGCCTCTGGACCGAGCTCACCCGCTTCAAGGTCGAGCTCGCCTTGCCGCGCCCCACCAAAGAGGGCGAGGTCCAGCTCCCGGGCTCCGTCCTCGAGACCATCGAGGCCACCGAGGAAGGTTTCGGCGGCCGTATCGACGGCTGGGGCGAAGCGACCTGGAACGCGACCGAAGACCTGGCCCTCTCCGCCGGCACCCGCCTCGCGAGCTGGCTTGGCAACTTCAGCGCCTTTGCCCCCGACCTGCGCTTCTCTGTCGGCTACAAGGTCGCCGACCCGACCCGCGTCACGCTCACGACCGGGCTCGTGCATCAGTCCCCAGCACCCGACGAGTCGGCCGAGACCATCGGCAACACCGACCTCCTCCCCGAGCGCTCCGCCTACGTCAACCTCGGCCTGACGCAACGCCTTGGTGACCTCGTCTCGGTCGAGCTCCAGGGCTTCGTGAAGTCGCTCGACCAGCTCATCGTGACGACCGATCGGGACGCCTCGGTGCCCTATGACAATGCCGGCGTCGGCACCGTCTTTGGTGGCGAAGCGCTCGTCCGCCTACAACATCCCATCGTCGACGCGTGGGTCGCCTACACCTTGTCGCGCTCGCGTCGCACCGACCGCCCCGGCGAGCCCGAACGCTTCTTCTCGTTCGACCAGACCCATGTCCTGGCCGTCGTCGCGGGCGTGCAGCTCGGCAGTGGTTGGCGGTTCGGCACACGCCTGCGCTACAGCACCGGCAACCCCTATACCCCGCTCGAGCCCGCCTACTTCGACGCCGGCGCCGACGTCTGGGTTCCACGCGCCGCGGCCGCACCCCTGTCCGAGCGTGTCTCGTCGTTCTTCCAGCTCGACCTGCGTATCGACAAGACCTGGCTCTTCGACACCTGGAAGCTCGACGTCTACTTCGAGCTCAACAACGCCACCAACCAGGCCAACATCGAAGCCGTCGGCTACACCGACGACTACCGGAAGCGCGATGACATCGAGAGCCTGCCTCTTGTCCCCTCGCTCGGGGTTCGCGGCAGCTTCTGAAGCATCCTTCGTCACGCGGCTCGGTACCGTCGGTCACCGTTCGGTCACGATGCTAGGATTTTGTTCAGCGGTTGAGATCAGTGGTTGACCTACTGGTCTGGCAAGCCATATTCTTAGATTCCAAGCCGTCCGCAATGCGGAGCTGGACGGCTCGAACGCGGAAACCGGCACCCCAGTGGGGTCCGCTTCCTCCTCCACCGAGCCCGACCGTCACGTCGGCCAGGAGTCATCGATGCGTCACCGTCACCTCGGATGCAGACCCTCTGTGCGGTCGCTGCGTGCCCTCCTGGTCTCGTCGTCAGTCTTCGGATTAGCGGGATGCCTCGAGACAGCACCTTCATCCAGCGGGCCCGAAGTCGCCATCAACGTGGCGCCGCTTCAGCTCCCCGGCGTGACCGAGGCCTCCTACACCATCACGGTCGAGGCGGCAGGTCAGGTCGTCTGGACACGCACCAACGTCCTGTCGAGCGACTACGGCGACGGGGAAGGGGCCCTGACCTACGTCGGCCCGTGCGACGCGAGCGTCCCGCTCAACCGTGTGACGATCGTGCTCGACTCGTTGACCGCGGGCACCACCGACCTCGCCGGGACGTTCCAGAACCCGACGCCGGTCTTCCGCGACTTCGAGTGTCTCGAAAACCAAGACACCTTCGTCGAGTTCAACCTCACGATCATGCGCGAAGCCAACCAGGGCTTCTTCGACATCGCCGTGACCTTCGATGACATCTTCTGCTCGGCCAAGCTCGACTGCCTCGACGCCGATGACGCGCCACTCGAGCTGCTCTTCGATGGGGCCGAGCGCGCCCAGACCGTGGTCATGGCCTTCGCCTGCACGGCCGGCTTGAACGAGAGCACGACGCTCTACCTCAGCGACGTCGCCATCCGCTGTGCCGGTGACGCCGAGGCCTACTCGATCGACCCGACCGCGGGTGTCGGCAACCTGACGCTCGTCGACCCGCCCCCGATGATCTTCGGCGCGGCCGTGTACCGCGGGCGCGAAGACTTCGCGGACATGGACAAGTGCTACTGGAACACCGCCGTCGGGCTCGACATCGACAACCTGGGCGCGAGCTGCACGCTGACCGCCACGGGCACGGCCTCGGGCACGCCCTTCACCGACAATACGAGCCCCGCCTGGACCCGCTGGCCCGTCGTCACGTGGACCGGCCCCCTCACCGACATCGAAGGCGACCTCATCTGTGGGCGCCACGCACTGAATGGCGGCGACGGCGTCGTCGCGACCACATACACCGCGTTTGGCCCGGCCGGCCGCACGTTTGCCCGCGGGTGCGACTGCGCCACGGGTAGCTGTGAAGGCGTCATCGTGGCCGATCCCGAGTGCGGCAATGGCATCGTCGAAGGCACCGAGCAGTGCGACGGCGACGCGAACTGTGACAACACCTGCGCCTGCATGAACGGCTATCCGGCGACCGCCGGCGTGTGTGGTCACTGCGGCGACGGACAGCTCCAGAGCCCCAACGAGCAGTGTGACAGCGCGGACGCGAACTGTATGTCGTGTCAGTGCGACAATGGCTACCCGCCCGATGGTGTCGGTGGCTGCGGCTTCTGCGGTGACCAACTTGTGCAGAGCATCGCGGGTGAGCAGTGCGACGGTGCGTTTCCGAACTGCATGGACTGCGCTTGCCAGGGTGGCTACGAGCCGAATGCAGTCGGTGGCTGCGGCTTCTGCGGTGACCAACTTGTGCAGAGCATCGCGGGTGAGCAGTGCGACGGTCAGGTCCCGAACTGCCAGAGCTGCTTGTGCATCGGCGGCTACGAGGCGAACGCCGTCGGGGGCTGCGGCTTCTGCGGCGACTTGATGGTCCAGAGCCTCGCCGGTGAGCAGTGCGACGGTGAGGGCCCGAACTGCCAGGGCTGCGTGTGTGCCGGGGGCTACGAGCCGGACGCGTCCGGGGGCTGCGGCTTCTGCGGCGACCTGCTCGTGCAGAGCATGGCCGGTGAGCAGTGCGACGGGGCGTTCCCGAACTGCATGGACTGCTCTTGCCAGGGTGGCTACGAACCCGATGGCGCGGCCGGCTGCGGCTTCTGCGGCGACGGTTTCGTCCAGCCGGAGGCCAACGAGGAGTGCGACGAGCTGTCGATGGACTGTGTGGCGTGCACTTGCTCGAACGGCTCGACCCCCAATGGGGCAGGGTGCACCCCGCAGGTTCTCTGCGGCAATGGCATGCATGACCCGGGTGAGCAGTGCGACGACATGATCGGCATGGGGTGCATGGGCTGCATCTGCGACCTCGGCCTGGTTCCCGATGGGACCGGCGGCTGCATGAGCGGTTCATTCTGCGGCGACTTGATCCACGACCCCATCGAAGAGTGCGATGGCGGCATGAATTGTGGGATCGACTGCACCTGCCAGTCTGGCTACATGAGCGACGGCTTCGGAAACTGCGGCTCGTGCGGAGACCTGAACCTGAACGGTCCCGAAGAGTGCGACGGCGGCGCGAACTGCGGCCCGAGCTGCACGTGTGAGGGCGGGTACATGGCCGACGGCACTGGCAATTGCGGCTCGTGCGGAGACATGAACCTGAACGGTCCCGAAGAGTGCGATGGCGGCGCGAACTGCAGTCCGAGCTGCATGTGTGAGGGCGGGTACATGGCCGACGGGACCGGCAATTGCGGCTCGTGCGGAGACCTGAACCTGAACGGTCCCGAAGAGTGCGACGGTGGCGCGAACTGCGGCCTGAGCTGTATGTGTGAGAACGGGTACATGGCCGACGGGACTGGCAATTGCGGCTCGTGTGGTGACCTGGTGTGGAATGGTCCCGAAGAGTGCGAAAACGGCCCCAACTGCGGGGCGAGCTGCACGTGTGAGAACGGCTACACACCCGATGGTTTCGGCAACTGCGGCTCATGCGGTGACGGAATGCTGAATGGAACCGAAGAGTGCGATGCCAGCGCGTTCTTCCCCGGCTACGACAACTGTGACTCGACGACTTGCACCTGTGGGTACGGCTATGGCCCGACTGGGCCCGGTGCCTGCGGGACTTGTGGCGACGGGATGGTCAACGGACCCGAGCAGTGCGACGGGGGCGACGGGTGCGCGTATTGCCAATGCGACCAGGGTTGGACTTATGACGGAACCGGCTGTGTCGCCTCCGAAATGCACCTGGATGTTTACGTCAGGGATAGTTTTGGCTCGCCGATCGGCATGGTCAACGTCATGGTCGATGCCATCCCAGGACCCGACACCCGCAGCCAGACGAACGACGGGTCAGGCTACGCCGGCTTTGATATCCCCATCGGCTGCTGGGTGTTCGACGTTCAGGGCAATAACGTGAACCGGGTGATCGCGAACGGCATCGACCTGCCATTCCCGTATGAAGTCTGCTTCTATGGGCCAGGTCCGTACGACGTCTTCCTCTACGCCGACCCCGCCTTCTGAATCATCGGGTGTGCTCGGCGAGGCGCAGTCCCGGCCGAGCACACCCATCTCTGCCCGATGGGGCAGCACACGCGCGCCCGGCACGAGCCCCCATCGATGGCCCTCAGGTCGCCTTGGGCTTGTCCGTGCGCCAGTAGATCTGGCTCTCGCGCGCCATCAGACCCGTCATCGTCAGCTCACGCCGCAGGGTCGCAGTGTCGTCGTGGTGGCGCTTGATGATGGCGTTCACCTTGGCCTCGGGATAACGCTCACCGACGATGAAGTGGCTCGCGAGGTAGTCGAGGATGACGTTGCGCTTCTTGCGGGTGGTCGGGATCGAGGTGAGGCGATCACCGTCGAAGTAGGTCTCGAGCACTTTGCGCTCCCACTGCTCGGCCGCGACGTTTTCGGCGATCGACGACACCTTGGCGACCGTGAACAGGTCCTTGCTCACGCGGTGCAAGACGTCGCTCTCGAGGCTATAGAAACGCGCCGTACCGGCAGCGCGAAAGCTCACCAGACCCAGCGCATGCAGGCGGGCCAGGTGATGAGAGATCGTTGGCTCCTTCAGGTTCAAAGCCTCGGCCAAGGCGTTCACGGTCGACTCTCCGTTGGCAAGGAGACCCATGAGTCGTAGTCGACTCGGGTCGGCCAGGGCCTTCAAAAACTGCACCAGGGTCTCTAGTTCTTCGGTCGTCATGACAGGCTCCATCACGAACGCAGGACGGACCGCTCCCGTCATCGACGTCGTTCGATGGGTGTCTAACAAGTCATTCGATGGGTGTCTATCTTCGATGTGTATCGAACTCAGAAAGAGACCACCGGCGCGGCTCACGCCACCGACGCCAGGGCGCGTCGCAGGCGCTTCATGCCGAGCCGAAGCTCTTCGGGTGTGGCCATCGCAAAGCCGATCCGAAAGTGCGGCAAGGGGCCGCCTGCTACGCTGAACTGGCCGCCGGTCGCCACGACGACCCCGAGCTCGCGGGCGCGCTCGGCCCAGGGTTCCGTCAGGTGTGCCCAGGGCTCGCGTATCGTGGTCCATAGCGCCATGCCACCGGACGATGGCGTGACCTCCAGCACGTCGCCGAGCTCGTTTCCCAGCGCCGCGAGGAGCACCTCCCGTCGCTCCGCATAGACCATTCGCATGCGGCGGGCATGGCGCTGGATCTCACCATCCTCGAAGAGCTCCGCCACGGCCGCTTCCGTGGTCGGGTCACCCTGGCGGTCGCTCACCTCACGGATGAGGTGCATCGCCTCGGCGAGCTCCTGCGGCGCCACCGCATAGCCGATGCGCAGGCCCGGGGCGAGCAGCTTCGACAGCGTCCCGACGTAGACCACGAGGCCGCGATCATCGAGCGTCTTCAGCGGGAGAATCGGGCGTCCGCGATAGTGGAACTCGTGGTCGTAGTCGTCCTCGATGATGACCATGGGTGGTTTGGCCGCGGCCGCCAAACGCATGAGCTGTTCGCGTCGCCACGGCGACAGTGTGACCGTTGTTGGATAGTGGTGGTGCGGCGTCAGGTAGACCGCGCGGATAGGGCCGGCTTGCGCCGCCCGCCCGAGGGCATCGACATCGAGCCCCTGAGCGTCGACAGGAATCGGAACCAGGATCGCACCCGCGAGCCGAAAGACGTCGCGCGCGGGTGCATAACCCAGCGCCTCGACGGCGACCCGGTCACCTGGTCGGATCAACGCTCGCGCCACGAGGTCGAGCGCGGCCTGACTGCCACGCGTCACCAGCAAGGTCTCGGCGTCGACCGAGAGTCCGCGCGCCATCTTCAGCATCGTTGCCAAGGCTGCACGCAGGCGCGGATGGCCACGGGTGTCGCCATAGGCCAGATGCTCGGGCCGAAGCACCGCCCGTCGGTACGCCCGCGCCAGTGCCAGACCCGGCGCGAGCCTCAGGTCTGGCGCACCACCGTCGAGGCTTATGAGCCCGCGTCTGGGCGTCGAGTCTGTCCGAACGACCGGGTCCAGCGCCAATGCTGGCAGCTGCAACGGCAACGTTCGCCGCGCCTTGCGTCGCGAAACCGGCCCCGCATCGAGGACCGAAGCGGCGTGTGCCGCAACGAAGGTACCGCGCGCGGCACGGGCTTCGAGCCAACCCTCGGCGACGAGCTCGTCGTACGCCGCGATGACGGTATTGCGATGCACACCGAGCTCGGCGGCCAGGGTCCGGGCGCCCGGCAGCTTCTCTTCGGAGCGGAGGCGGCCCGCTCGGATCGCCTCGCTCAGCGCCCGCGCAATCGTCAGGTATACGGGACCTTCGACCTCCGTCAGGTCGATCGCAAGCTGCCAGCTCGAAACGGTACGCGTCTTCACCCTGGTCTCTATCCTCTGGGGGCGCGGCAACGATGGCGACGTCATCGCCAACATCTGTCGACCCCGATCCCATCGCAATACGACCATCAAACTGGACTAGCAACAATCTCTGAACTGGATCTTTTGACTAGACCATAGCGGCGCTAGGAGATGTCCCCACCAGGAGGTCTCCATGTCCGAAACCACACCCGACCCACACGAGTCACTTCGCCTGACCGAGCGTACGACGCTTCGCCGTCATCCCGAGCGTGGCAGCTTCGATCGTATCGCCGCCCACGCCATCCTCGACGAGGCCTTCGTCGCCCACATCGGGTTTGGCACGGGATGGGGCCCGATGGTCATCCCCACCGTCTACGGTCGCCACGGCGACATCCTCTATTTTCACGGCTCACAGGCCTCGCGCATGATGCAGACGCTCGGCGAAGGTGTGCCCCTCTGCTTCACCGTGACACTCGTCGACGGGCTCGTGCTCGCCCGCTCGGCGTTCTACCACTCCGCCAATTATCGTTCGGTCGTGCTCATGGGTTGTGCGCGTCCAGTCACGGACCCGGCCGAGATGGCGCTCGCTTCACGTGTCATGGTCGACCACGTCGTGGCTGGCCGTTCAGCCGAGGTGCGCCCGCCTCACGACAAGGAGCTCCGGGCGACCGCCATCCTCGCGCTCACCATCGACGAAGGCTCGGTCAAGGTCCGCAGCGGCCCGCCCTCCGACGCGCCCGTCGACCTCACCCCCGAGAGCCCCCATCGCGCCACCTGGGCCGGCATCGTTCCACTCGAGCACTCGGCCATGGACCCCATCTCGGACGACCACGTGCCGGCCGGAACCGCGGTGCCGAGCCGCGCGCGTTTCAATCGATCTCGAACGAGTCGCGAGCGAACAGCGGCCTGCGGGACGCCGACCTCGACCTGAACAGAAACGCGCCAGATCGACTCAGATGACGTCGCGCAGTCGACTCGTGAGCTGGCGATGGGTCTCGGTCGCAAGATCCAGGTGGTGGTCGCGCGACTGCACGCCGAGGTGCTCTCGGTCGTCCGGGTGGTCGCTGGATGTCGGGGGCGAGCTGCGCTCGAGGGCGGCCGCGATGCCGTCGCGAAGGTGAGGGGCGCGCTCGAGGCAGAAGGCGAGGGTGGCGCCCGCGAGGTCGGCGTGGCGCTGCTCGTCATGGGCGATGACTCGCAACGCTGTGTTGGCTGCGGAATCGCGGCAACGGGTCGCGGTGACGCCGGCGTCACGAGCGGCCAACGACTCGTTCAGGAGACCCTCGGTAAGCGCTTCGTTTGCGAGGCGGGCGAGGCGTTGCGGGTAGGTCTCGGGGCGGCGTTGGGGGAGGGCCGGAGCGCGGGTCCGGATGGATGGTCCGTGGCGTGCCGCCAGGCGCTCGGCGAGCGCTGCGTGGCGATGCTCGTCCCTCGCGGCGCGGCGTGCGGCGCGGACGAGAGCATCTGGTGCGCCGATGGAAGAGAGGTCGCTCGCGAGCTCGATGAACGTCGTGACCGAGCCGCGCTCAGCGAGGGCGGCGCGCTGCCAATGCGCTGCCAGCGGTGCGTCGGGATGGTCGGGCCAGTGGCGCGGGTCGACGATGATGGGGACATGGGCGCGATGACCCGCGACACTCAGCGGGCGGCCTTCGACGACGGTGCCGGTCTCGGCCGTCGAGAGGCGAGCCGCGAACCAGGTGTTCATCGAGAAATCGAGCTCGTCGAGGCTTATGAAGGCGTTGGCGCCGAACTCGAACGCGAGCTCGGGGCGGATGAAGGCCCCAAGGGCCAGCCCGTGGGTCTCGCGGCCGAGCGGGCTCTTGGCGCGATAGAACCACGCGAGCTGAGCTCCCGACCCGAACGAGCCCTCGTGCTCGGCGTAGTCGACGCCGGCCATGAAACGTAAGCCGCCCTTGATGACATAGGCGAAGCTCATGAAGCCGCCGACGGCATCCGAATAGGTCTGGCTCTGAAACTGGCAGCACTCATCGAGGATGGTCCCGAAACGCAGGTCGATGCCGATGCTGCTGGCGGGTCGGTCGCCGAGCTCGAAAGCGAAGAGGATGCCGACCGAGCCGATGGGCTCTTCGGCGCGGGCCGTCACAGGTGCCAGCGCGAGCGGGGCCGCGAGCAGAGGGGCGGCGATGAGGCGCGGCAGGTTGGACATCGTGCGACCCGAGGGCGAAAGGTGGATGACGAAGCGATTAGCCCCCTCTAGATACAGGACCGCGCGGCCTCGAAGCCAGAACCCCCGAGAGCATTCGTCAATCTTTGTAAGTCATCAAGGATGTTGCGCCATCGCTCGGGCCGGCGCATGGTCCCCCCCATGAGCACCGAGCCTTGGCGATGGGGTGATCTATTCGAAGTCGACGTGCCGCTCACCATGACGGCCCGCGACCTGTCCGACATGATCGAGCTGCGTATCGCAGACAGCGCCGCACCGCTGTTGTTGGCCGCCTTCTCCCCGGTCCCAGGCCCACCCGACCGCACGACGGCCGACGCGCTCACCCGCTTCTCGGCCACTCGCGGCCTCAACTCCAAGGACGCCCAGGCCGGCCTCCAGCTCACCCGTGACCCCGATGGCGTCGTCGCCGGCCGCCTGGCGTTTGTGACCGACCTCTGCTGGGAAGCCTACGCGCTGTCCTGGCGCGCCGAACCGTCCCCCTCGTCCGCCTCGTCCGCCTCGGCTCCCACATCCGGCGAACAGGCGACGCTCGTGCTGGCCTTCTGTGCCGCCACCACCCAGGACGACGCCATCTTCGCCGCCGCCGAGGACCTCCTCTCGACGGTCCGCCCGCTCGACCTCCTCGTCGCTGCGAGCGACCACCTGCCCCCAGAAGCGCCCGGCGAGTTCTGATGCCTCCCCCTTACGGCTACAGCGCCGGCCTCCCTCGTCCACTGGGGGCCACGCCACGCGAAGGCGGCGTGAACTTCGCCCTCTATTCGGAGAACGCCACCGCCGTCGAGCTCATCCTCTACGCCGACCCGGGCGGCCACCACGTCGGCCAGGTCATCCTGCTCGAGCACCGCCAACACCGCTCGAGCCACTGCTGGCACGTCTTCGTCTCGGGCGTCGGCCACGGCCAACGCTACGCCTGGCGTGTGCGCGGCCCATGGGCGCCGCATCGCGGCCACCGCTTCGACCCCAAGCGCCCGCTGCTCGACCCGTACGCCCGCCTCATCGCCCCACGCGACCGCGTCCCACAGAGCCTCGGCGGGCCACCCGAAGGCCACGGCATGCAGCGCTCGGGCCGCTTCGTCAGCGTCGTCGTCGAACCGACCGGCTTCGACTGGCAAGGCGTCACCCCACCGCGCACCCCGGCCACCGACCGCGTCATCTACGAGCTCCACCTCGCCGCCTTCACGCGGCACCCGAGCTCCGAGGTCGACAAACGCGGCACCATCGACGGCCTCATCGCCAAGATCCCCTACCTGCTCGAGCTCGGCGTCACCACGGTCGAGCTCCTGCCCATCTTCGCCTTCGACCCCCTCGTCATCGACCGCAAGAACCCGTTCACCAACGAACGCCTGCAAGACGTCTGGGGCTACAACCCGCTCTCGTTCTTCGCCCCGCACCTGCCCTATCTCAACCGCGCCGATGGCGAGGCTGCCGACGCCGTGACCGCCCTGCAGGAGCTCGTGCGAGCCTTCCACCGGGCCGGCCTCGAGGTGTTCCTGGACGTCGTCTTCAACCACACGGGCGAGCTCGGGCTCGACGGCCCGACGCACTCGTTTCGCGGCGTCGACAACACCACGTACTACATCGTGAAGCAGGACGGCTCGGGCGCCTACAGCGACTTCACCGGCTGCGGCAACACCGTCCGCACTAACCACCCCGCGGTCCGCCGCATGGTCCTCGACAGCCTGCGCTACTGGACCACCCACTTCCATATCGACGGCTTCCGCTTCGACCTCGCCTCGGTCCTGTCGCGCGACGACGATGGCACCCCCATCGCGAACCCACCTATCCTCTGGGAGATCGAAGGCGACCCGACGCTCGAACAGACGACCCTCATCGCCGAGGCCTGGGACGCCGGCGGCCTCTATCAGGTCGGCCGCTTCCCGGGCGAGCGCTGGGGCGAGTGGAACGGGCGCTTTCGCGACGACGTCCGCCGTTTCTGGCGCGGCGACACCGGCATGGTCGGCCCGCTCGCCCAACGTATGCTCGGCAGCCCCGACCTCTACGAACGGCGCGGCCGCCAGCCCTCGCAGTGCGTCAACTTCATCACCGCCCACGACGGCTTCACGCTGGCCGACCTCGTCAGCTATCGCAGGAAACGAAACCTCCCCAACGGCGAGGGCGACCGCGACGGCTCCAACAACGAGTACAGCTTCACCTGTGGCGAGGACGGGCCGTCCACGAACCCCGAGGTGTTGGCGCTGCGCCAGCGCATGCAGAAGAACCTGCTAACGACCCTCTTCCTCGCGCAGGGCACCCCGATGATGCTCGCGGGCGACGAGGCCGGCCGCACCCAGCAGGGCAACAACAACCCCTGGTGCCAAGACAACGAGGTGAGCTGGTTCGACTGGAGCCTCCTCGACTCACAGGCCGAGCTCCACCGCTTCACCCGCCTGCTCATCCAGTTCCGGCGCAAACACCCGAGCCTCCACCGCTCGCGCCACCTGCTCGGCCATGACGCCCCGCCCGGTCACGACACCCCCGGCTATACACGCGTGCGATGGCACGGCGTCGAGCCCGACCGCTCCGACTGGTCGCCCGAGGCGCGCTTGCTCTCCTACACCCTGACCGCGGCCGTCGACGACGCTGCCATCCACGTCATCCTCAACGGCGCCTCGGCCGTCACCGTGCAGCTCCCCGCACCCTCACGTGCGCACCGCTGGCTTCGTGTCATCGATACGGCTCTGCCCTCTCCCGACGACATCCGCGCCCCCGGCTACGAATCGCCGCTCGCCAACCTCACCTACACGGTCGGCGCCTACAGCGCGGTCGTCCTGGTCGAAGACGACGTCCCACCGGCCTCACGTGTGCGCCCGACCCTGCGCATGATCATCCCGACCTGGCTGCGCAACGTCCGCCCAACGGACAGCTCCGAAGACGAGTGACCGCGGTCTGCGGCTTCCCACAACCACGGCTGTGCGTATGACTCTCGGGCCCACACCGACACGGCAAGGAGGGCTTCGATGCGTTGGTGGCGTACTCTCGTGAACCCCGTGGCCGAGCTCTCGGTCGTCGGCAGCTACGGCCGCGGCGGCTACCGTCGGCGCTCGCTCGACTTCGAGCCCAACGACCTGCTCGTCGACCTCAGCGGCCAACGCCACGTCATCACGGGCGCCACCTCGGGGATCGGGCTCGCCACCGCCAGGGCACTGTCCGCTCGTGGTGCCACCGTGGTCCTCATCGGCCGCGACCGCGACAAGCTCGCCCGTGCCCACGACGAGGTCCCCAACAGCGAGATCGAGGCGGCCGACCTGTCCGACCTCGATCAGGTTCACGACCTCGTGAACCGCCTGAACTCCTCACCCCAATCATCCCGCATCACGACCCTCATCCACAACGCGGGCTTCATCGTCGCCGACCGCAAACACACCCCACAAGGTCACGAATCCGCATTCGCCACCCACGTGCTGGCCCCCTTCATCCTCACCCACCGCCTCATCCCAATACTTGCCGCCGACCCGGCAGGCGGGCGGGTCTTGTGGGTCAGCTCGGGTGGCATGTACACACAACACCTCGACCTCGCCAAAGCCCAGGCCCTCACCGGCCCCTACGACGGCGTCAAGGCCTACGCCCAACACAAACGCGCCCAGCTCCTCTTGAGCGACGCCTTCGAGCGCCTCTTCCGAAATGACCACCCGACCCTCACCTCGAACGCAATGCACCCTGGCTGGGTCGACACGCCGGGTGTTTCGTCGGGGATCCCCACCTTCCATCGCCGTATGCAACGCTTCCTGCGCACGCCCGACGAAGGGGCCGACACGCTGGTGTGGCTCGCCGCGAAGACGCCGTCACCGCCGGGCGGCCGCTTCTACCTCGACCGCCTCCCCCGCAAGACCGAGGTCGTCCCGGGCACCCACCACACCGACGCCGACCGCGAGGCTCTCTGGAACCTCTGCGTCGAGCTCACGGGTATCACCGCGCCGTACCCGCAGTAGTCGCCATCACCGACGGCACCCGGTCGGACGCCAGCCAGACTTCGATGACCACCTCGGCACCTGTCGCGAGCGGACTCCCCGACAGGTCCAGGATGTACCCGCTCATCGTCTCGTCCCAGCTCGTGGTCTGCTCGACCCGCAGCTCACCCCGGCTCGCCGCGATGACGATCGGCGCCCTCACCATTACCCTCGTGTCCGGCCCTACCCGTGTGTCGAACACCCGCCAGCCCGACGTCGGATAGGCCCCGCCGGCTGTCTCCAGCGGCGCGGCAGGATGGCTCAAGACCACCTTGAAACGCCCCTCACCGAGCGCTGTCAGCGCCACTTCCGCGTCCGCATCACGCACAATTTCGAAGGTGTCAGTGCTCGCTGTCCACCCGCTCTCGACGTCACCGACACCGACCGCCCGGCCACTCATCGCAATACGATAACGACCGGCCGCCATCCACGGCGGAACCTGCCAGCGCCACACCCAGCGGTGGTCGCGCTCCTCCAACAACTCAGGCCCGTTCTCCGGCGTCGGCCGATACAAAACCACGCCGTCGAGCCGCGCCGAATCGAGTCTTCGTCCATCGACCTCCACGGCGACAAAGCCATCGTCCGTGCCGCCGCTACCATCGTCGCGCTCGACGACGAACATCGGCATGCCCAGAGCCGGGTCTCCACCGCCCACCTCGACCTCGACGATGTCGAGCCGCTCGACCACCGTCGGCTGCCGATGCAAGACACCCGGCGCGACGCTGCGTTCACGTTTGCGCCGCTCGGTCGAAAGCGGCGGCGACATGTCGGCGACCTCCTCGTAGTAGGTCGGCCCGTTCTCGCCGCGCAGCATCGCCTTGACCGTCGCGACCTGCCGATCGACCAACCACTGGCCTGCCCACGGTCCCCACAGGCTGAACTCGGCCTCGTAGTCACCCGTGTACCAGTCGTCGGGATGGGTGAAGTACAGAAGGTGGTCCTGACTGTAGCCGACGACCATGACGTTGTGCGGCGACTCGACCGTCGAGAGTGCCTCGACCTCGTCTCTGGCATATTCGATGATCGAATGCGTCGGCTCCCCCGGCAACGTCACGAGGAACAGGTCGCCGAGTCGCGCGACGGTCAGATAGGTCTGATTGAGCTCGGGGTTCGGCAATGGCAGATCCAGCAGATCGAAGACCCCCGACAGCCCGATGCAGTCCTTGGGACCACCCTTCTGGCTGACGCCGGCGGCCGGGTCGATGGTGCACTGGATGGTGCCGTTGGTGATGGGCCCATCGGGCCCGTCGAACTCGCCCGAGTCGCCGTAGATCCAACCGTGCGCAATGCCCACCATCCGCGACCTCACGGCGAGCTCCGTCGACCCTCTCCAATCGAGCGCCTCGAACCGGTCGAGCACGGCGTCCGCCCCTGCGACCCCGACCATCTGCATACGCTGTGGGCCCCGATGCCCGAGCTTGTCGCCCGCGGGCGCCGCGTCGCCTCCGCCGGCTTGCGTGAAGACCCCCATCGCAGGGACACCAAAACGTTCGACAAAGCGCCGCTCGAGCTCCTCTTCGAAGCCGCCCGCAGCGTCATCCGACAAGAGCGTATTGTCGGACCCGAGGATGGTCCCGTGCATCGCGAAGTTCGCCATGACGGCCAACGGCGCCCCATCCGGCCGCCGTACCGCGAACACGGTCAGTCGCGGGTCCTTGCCCCAGGTCGGGTCGTTCGAGCTCCGTCGGTCGCGGTAGACCCGATCGTCCGGGTCCCAGTTCTCGACGGTCGTATAGCCGAATTCGGCCGGCGCCAGATCCTCGATGGCGAGCGCCACGGCTTCGGCCATACGATCCCCGAAACGCCTGATCAGCTCGTCGTCGGGGTTATCGATCCCGGCCACCCCGAGCGGTGGCGGCAGGCGCCAGAACCGCGCCGGGCCGTGGTGGGTGTGGGTCGCGGCGGTGATGATGCGGCCCCGCAGATCCAGCCCGTGTCTCGCCTCGAGCGCATCGAGCATGGCATGTGTCAGCGAGTCCTCCGAGAATGGCAATGGCACTTTCAGAATGACAAGCCGCTCACCAGCGACCTCGAAAACGATGGCCTTCAGCCAGAGATGTCCGTGGCTCCCCTCCGACGCCGAGAACAGGTCGGTCCACGGCGAGTCGAGCGGTCCGCTACGATTGCCAAAGCCACCCATCGAGACCCCGACCGGCGGGTCGAGCGCCAACACCGACACCCCCGCCCAGAGCACTCCCGTGGCGGCGGGCCGCGCCTCGTTCCGGTCGGGTGGCTGGACCTCGGGAAGCGGCTCAGGACCGAGGTCATCGCTCGTGTCGCTCACGTCGGGGTCGCCGCTATCGGGCACGACCTCCTCGGCGGCGGCATCGTCACCGTCGGTCCCATCGTCCTGGACCAGGGCGTCGCCGTCCGGCGCCGCGGGGCTCGCCTCGTTGGCGCAGGCCGCGACCCCGACCAACAGGACCACGGAAAGAGAAGCGAGACGTTCGAGGCAGCGGTAGGCAGCATCACTCATGAACGCCTCTATAGTGAGGTTCGTCCCCGGATGCCAGCCCGACCTCACTCGATGAGGCGGTACTGCGAGTGTGGGTCCTGACCGGCATGTTGGATCCGGCCACGAGCCAGCCAGATTCGTTTCATGTCGATGCCGTTTGGCATGACGAAGCGCCCACTGATGTAGGTCTTGCCTTCGGCGGCCACGTGGAAGGGCCCGTGGACCTCGAAGGTGAAGGCCGGGTCGCGGTCCATGAGGAACTCACGCATCCGCTCGAGCGCGCTCTCGTCGAGGTCGTCCTCGCCGTGCACGTCCACGTAGGCGGCCTTCGACTCGAGCGCGAGCCCGGTCGACGTCACGATCATCTTGACCTCGATGATGGCACCCGGCCCTGGCTTGCCCTCGGTCTCCAGCTCGACGATGGCGGAGTGCCCCGTGACGGCGTCAACGGTGGCCTTGAGGGTGTTCTTGACGTTGTCGATGAAGCTCATGGGCGCTCTCCTCGAGTGGGTGCGGCGGTGGTGGTCGCGACTCGGCGCTACTCGTCCTGTTTCCTACTCCGATGCGCCCACCCCGACCACCGTGCGGTCGTTATCGCAACCACCGGGTCATGTCCTGATAACCGCCGATCGGTTCTAAGCCCTCTTCGTGCGATGGCATAGGACATTCGCCGGCCCCGCCATGGGCCCGAGTCGGAATTCACCACCAATTGAACGTGGGCCAGGTCCCTCAGGCTCCGGATGCTTGACCTTGGTTTACGGCGAGCCGAGGCTCGGCCCGTTGCGAGATGTCGCCGTCGCCTGCTCGCTCGATTCGTCCATCGAGCCTTCAAAGGCAGGTCGAGCAGGCCCCATGAGCTGCCCTTTGCGGGGTGGGAAAATCTACCAGCCATGTTGGAGAACTCTGCCATGAAACGACTCCTGTTGTTGTCACCTTTCGTGCTCAGCTTCGCCTGTGACGAGAACCTCACGTCCAACGACCCGACGGTCGAGGTCGCCATCGCCCCGTTGACGCTGCCTGGCGTGACCAACGTCTGTTACACCCTCGAAGTCCGCAACGAGGCCAACCAGACGGTGTGGCGGCAAACTGACATCTGCGCCGACCAATACGGTGATCTGTCGAGTGACATCACCTACATCGGCACCTGCGACGCCACCGACGGCAACGACGAGAACACCACGGCGGACAACACGGTCACCGTCACCATCGAGGAGATCTGGGCCGGCGGTGCCTCACAGGTCGCCGACGCCGACTGGGTCAATCCCTGCTCCTACTACGCCGACGGGACGACCCAGGTGAGCCCCAACGGCGACGGCAATGGTCCGTGTAAACGGTCCTTCCCATGCGTCGCCAATCGCGACACCTTCGTCGAGTTCAACCTGACCATCATGCGAAGTGCCAACCAGGGCTTCTTCGACATCGCCGTGAACTTCGAGGACATCTTCTGCTCGGCCAAGGTCGACTGTATCTACGCCAACAACGACCGCATCCGGCTCCTCCACAACCCGAACAAGAACAACACCCGCGACGACACCATCGTCATCGGCCGCGCCTGCTCGGCCGGCGTGGGCGCGCAGACCCAGCTCCACACCTCCGAGACCGTCATCTCGTGCGGCAAGCTCATGACCGGTGGCTACTACGAGGGTGTCTGGTTCGCCATCAAGCCGACCGGGCCCGACGGCAACCAGGACCGGAACAATGTGATGACGGGCTTTGGCAGCCTGCCTGGTCGCGACGGGACCGTGCTCGGCCCGCATACGGCCCTGCCGCTCAATGCCATCACGTGGCAGAATGCTAATTACTCAGGTGCCGAGCTGCTCTCGGAGGGCAACTCGTCACTTGGCAAAATCTACCTGAATCAGGCCATCGGCTTCGACTTCGCCGCCCTCAAGGTCTGGTGGGCCACGGCCCGTGCACTCGTCGAGGGGCAACCAACCGGCACGCTCCTGTCCGAGACGGTCGCGCTCGAAGGCTGCAGCCTCCTCACCAGCTTCACCGCCACCGACGGCGGCTTCCCGAAGGCAAGCAGCGGCCTCGACGTCTACCCCCGCGCAACAACGGTCAAGGGCGGCACGACCCCCACCTCGCTGACCCTCTGGCAGAATGGTGCCACCGCGGCTGGCACTCTCACGTGCACCCGCCACGGCCTCGACACCACCGGGGCCACCGGCCTCTTCACCGACTACGGCAACCTCCAGAACATGAGCACGAACCACCCCCTGTGCGTGACCAGCGACGGCCCCTCCAAGCCGCTCAAGGCCTGCCCCCCGCCGGGACCTCCCCCGATCTGACCTTCCTCGCTGCGGCACCACTCGAAGCGCGGGCCCACCAGCCCGCGTTTCGTCTTGAACCACCCGCTGACTTTGCGTCAGGCGGCGCGGCGGGGGAGGGCGAGACCGATGGCGAGGTTGTAGTCGGGGCGCGACATCGGGGGTGGTCTGGGTGGATGGGCGTAGGGGAGGGCGACCGCTGGCGTCGGTGGTGCAGGCCAGGGGCCCAACCGAAAGGGCTCCTGCCGGTCGGCCTCCGAGTCGTCCTCGTCCGGCGTACGACGCGACGACCGATCGCATCGCCGGTCTAATGGCCTGCTCAGGCTGCGCAGCCAAGGGCTGCCGATTCGGTCTCCACCCAGGTCACGTCAGTCTTCGTCGCTGTCGTCGCGACACACGACGAACATATCGCAGTCGAGGTCGGGTCCACACTCGAGCTCCGTCCTACCGGGGTGTATGTTGGGGTCGCCGTCGTTGCAGTCGTTGCCGCATGCGAGATAACCGTCCTGATCGTTGTCCTCGCCGTCGTCGCAGCGGGGCTCGCATACCGACGGCAGGCGAACGTCGCAGGGGAGCACGTTGATACCTTGGTCAACGACGCCGCAGCCCGGGCCGCCGAGCTGGCTGCCGAAGATGCGGCCGTCAAGAAAACGAGCGACGCCCTCCGCGTCATGTATCAAGCCAATCCAGGCTTTCGGCATTGCGTTGGCGGAGGCAAGGACGCGCGCGTGGCCCCACTCCGCCCGTGTATCGGGGCTCAGGAGGTCCGCCCCGAGCAGCTGGCAGCGGGCACGCGCTTCGTCGAAGCTGCGCGGTCGCCAGCAGGTCCAGAGCGGGTGTGGATGGTCGCCTTCGGGGAAGCAGTCCTCGCAGGTCGGGCCGTCGTCGACCCGTCCGCTGCAGTCTTGATCGATTCCGTCGCCGCAGACATCGTTTGCGCCTGGATGGACCGAGGCATCGCGTGGCCTACAATCGACATCGCACGGAGCCTCGTCGCGATCCTCGTCGGGTTCGAGCGCGCAGCTGGCCACATCGAGCAGGGTATCGAAGCGGCTGACGTTCTCTAGCATCGCCAGCTCGATCATGCGGTGCTGCTCCCGCATCGTCTCCGAGACGCCCCAGGCCGCCGCGTCGCGGACCAGAGCGTCCAGCACGAGGTCGGTGAGCCCCTCGACCATCAGCTCGAAGCGCGGCGCAAGCGTCGTGACCCCTTCGCGCAGCTTCGTGGCGACGAGACGCACGCACTCCGGCTCGGCCGCGCAGCGCGTGACAAATGCCTGCCCCGTCGTGGTGGCCTCGGGCCCCCAGAAAGGGAAGCCGATCGGGTAGGCCTCGTCGAAGGCCCAAGGCGCGAGCGACATGCGCCCGTCATCGGCGATGTGAACGAAGTAGTGGTGGCCACTGACGAAGCCCTCGGGCTGGCCGGCCAGGATCTCTGCGGCGAGGAAGCGAGCGACCTGGTCGATGTCGACCAGCGCCGCCTCTGTGATCTGCGCGGCGTCTCGGATCGACTGGGCGATGGCGAGCAGCGGCGCGGGGTCCTGGGGCCCGACCTCGTAGTCGAGCTCGTCCCCTTCGAGCCCCGCGAATGCATCGGGGTCGAGGTTGAGCTGCTCGATCTCGATCAGCTGGTGGGTCGAGTCGAACCAGCGTGCCGCGAAGTCGGCACCCGGCGTCTCCACGATCGAGAAGAGCCCGCGCAAGACGCCGTCGAGCTCGACCTCGGCGAAACCGACGCGCGGCGCGGCGACGCCGAGCGCGAGGTAGATGTCCGAGGCGAGCGCCTGCGCGGTGGGTGGCCCTCTCACGTTGTCGAAGGTCAGCCTCTCCTCGCCGAAGGGGCGTTCCGCGAGCGGCAGGTCCTCGAAAGACAGCTTGAACGACGGCTTTAGGTCGATCGACGCGGTGCTTGTTGAGCCCTTCAAGCGGAACTCGGCGACCACCGTCCGCACACTGCCGTTGCAGCTCTCGAAGCGCACCGTGGCGGGAACCCGTAACGCCTTGAGGTCCGTGTTCTCGACGCGGAAGCGGGCGGCATCCTCGGGCGCCAGCCGAACGTCGACCTTCTCGATGCATGTACGCGTGAAGGGCGCGCCCGCAGGAGGGGCGACGTCGGGATCGACGGGCAGGGCGGTATCCTCGGGCTCTGGCGCCAGATCAGGCGAGGTCATGTCAATAGCGCCGGCACCGTCGGCGCGCGTGTCAGCCACGTCCCCCGAAGAGTTGCCGCCACACGCAGCGGTGAGACATAGCGAGGTGAGCACCCACGCTGAGTTAATCGAGATTGGCATGACGATAGCCTACCATGCATTCCGGAGAACGCGCCAGCGGGTCGCAGCGGCGGTCATCGCACCAGGGGTCGGGACAATTCATATCTCATATTCAACCGGCGGGGGAGGGCGAGGCCGATGGCGAGGTTGTAGTCCGGGCGCAACATCGGTGGTGCTTTGGGTGGATGGGCGCAGGGGAGGGGCAGCGCTGGAGTCGGTGGCGCAGACCAGACGATTGGCGTGCCGTCGGGGCGTTCGAAGTGGGGGGCGATGCCCGTGCCCGTCATGCAAAAGCCACCTTCGTGGATGAGGCGGTGGTGGGTCGTGCACAAGAGGACGAGGTTCGACAGGCTGGTCGGTCCGCCGTCGACCCAGTGATGGATGTGGTGCGCGTCGACCCAGCGGTGGTTCGTGCAGCCGGGGAAGCGGCAGCCGCGGTCCCGGACGAGGAGTGCGCGTCGTAGAGCCGGTGGGATCGTGCGTTGTTTGCGACCGACGTCGAGTGGCGTGTCAGAGGCGTCGGTCGTGACCCGTGTCATGCTGCTGTCGCAGGCGAGTCGGCGCACGGTCTCGCGGGTGAGGTGGGAGGTCTGCTCCGCTTCCGCGGAAGCGCCGCCGGGCATCATCGCGTCCTCTCGGATACAGACGACGAGCTGGTGGCGCTCACCTCCCGGTCGGCCGTCGGGGCGCTGACCGGCGAGGAAGGCGTCGGCGATCCGGAGCAGGCCGTCTGGGCGTCCGGCCTTCGCGGGCGCTTCCGAGGAAGCGTCGGCCACCTCTTCGACAGCGGCGTCGATGGACTTCAGGACCAGCGCGGCCTCGTCGCCGTGGAGTCGGGCCTCGAGGCGGACCATCCCGTCGCCGCAGCGGACGGCTTTGACCCAACGCGACTGCCCGTCGGGGCTTGCCTGCGTGACCTGCTGAACGCCCCGGCAGATGACGTCGAGCTGGGCGGCGGTCGCCTCACGCGCCATGTGCAGCAGCCGACCCTCCGACTCGGGTGTCGCGATGCGGGTCATGGCGCGCACCTTCGAGTAGCTCACCTCGGCGCGAGCGAAGGCCTCGTCGATCTGGGGAAGGTCGCCCAGGGCTTTAGCGACGCGCACCTTTTCACGTGCGGCGACGGGGCCGAGACCGACCTTCCAGTTGAGCCAGGCCGCCATCGATGGAAGGCCGTGCTGGCGGTGTCGTTCACGCCGGTCGAGCTCACGCACGCGTGTGAGCAGGCGGTGTTCGGCGGCGGTGACCTGAGCCGACAGGGAGGCGATCTCGGACTCGAGCGTCTCGTTGGAGAGAGTCGTCACATCGGTAGGATTCATATCCTTAAGTATGGCATATTCGAGGATATGCCACAAGCCAGAAATTGGCAATTTGACACTTGTCGGTGCCCGCTGACGTCGTGATCGCATCGTACGGGGATTGACAGGGGAGGGGCCCCAACCGAAGCTGCGGTGGCGCGGTTTGATGAGGCGCGCAGGAGGTCGGTCATGGCGGGTTCGACACGCGGGCATTGGGTGGCGATTGGGCTCCTGGCGGTGGGGCTGGCGGTGGCGCTCGTGCTGCTCATGACGGAGTCGACCGCCGAAGTCCCGGCGACCCCGGCACCGACGGAAGTCGCGCCCGAGCCCTACAAGGGGCCGGGCAATCCGTCGCCGTTTGCCAATGACCCCAAAGAGGTCGCCACGCGTGAGCGGCTCATGGTCATCTCACGCGCGCTCGACCTGCACTTCCAGAAGCACTACGCGTTCCCCGACCGGCTCGAGGTGCTCATCGCCAATGACCAGGTCAAGCCGCGTGACCTCGATGACCCGTGGGGGCGCGCGGTCGACTACACCCGGGTCGCCAAGGAGCGCTTCAAGCTCTGCTCACGCGGGCCCGACGCGACCTCGTTCACGGACGACGACATCTGCATCGGGCCGGCCGGTCGCCCCGAGCGTCCCGGCCGCTGACATCATGTTCAGGGGTCGACGCGCTTCATGATGACCGTGCGTGGCGAGTTCGGCGCTTTGACACTCACGCGGTTCACACGCCAGATCTTCTCGGCATACTCACGAATCGAGCGGTCCGAGCTGAAGCGGCCCATCCCGGCGACGTTGCGGATGGTCGCGGCCGTCCACTCCTCCTCGTTGCGCCACAGGGTGGCGACCTTGCTCTGCGCGGCCACGTAGGAGCGGAAGTCCGCGAGCACGAAGAACGGGTCGCGGTCGAGCAGAGTGCGGATGAGCGGCTCGAACAGCAGGCTGTCGCCGCCCGAGAAGCGCCCGCTGCGGATGAGCATGATGACTCGCGCGAGCTCGGGGTCCTGCTCGACCACCGACATCGGTCGGTAGTTGGCGCGGCGCTCGACGATCTGCTGCGCGGTGAGCCCGAACAGGAAGAAGTCATCGTGTCCGACCGCGTCACGAATCTCGATATTGGCACCATCGAGAGTGCCAATCGTCAGAGCGCCGTTCATCGCGAACTTCATGTTGCCGGTGCCGGAGGCCTCGAGGCCGGCGGTCGAGATCTGCTCCGACAGGTCGACGGCCGGATAGATGTGCTGGGCGTTCTTGACGTTGAAGTCGGGGATGAAGGCGACGCGTAGATGCCGCGACACGTCGGGGTGGTGGTCGATGGCGTCCGCGATGCCGGTGATGAGCCGGATGATGAGCTTCGCCGCCTGGTAGCTCGGGGCCGCTTTGCCGGCGAAGATGCTCGTGCGGGGCACGACGTCGGTCATCTCGTGGCGTTCGATGCGATCGAAGAGCCAGATGGCGTAGAACGCCGCGAGGTGCTGGCGCTTGTACTCGTGGAAACGTTTGCACAAGGCGTCGAAGATGGAGCTCGGGTCGACGGCGCGGTTGTGGGTCTTCGCCAGCCAGTTGGCGAGGTTCTGCTTGTTGCCCGCCTTGACCTCGCGGAACTTCTTTCGGAAGGCCGCGTCGTTGGCGAACGGGGCGAGCTCGTCGAGGCGTTCGAGCTTGTTGATCCAGCCGTCGCCGATGGCCTCGGTGATGAGCGAAGCGAGGTTCGGGTTCGACAGCTTCACGAACCGGCGGGGCGTGACGCCGTTGGTCACGTTGCAGAAGCGCTCGGGCCACATCTGCGCGAAGTCCGACAAGACGGTCTCCTGCAGGAGGCGCGAGTGCAGCTCGGCCACGCCGTTGACCATGTGCCCACCGACGGTCGCGAGGTGGGCCATACGCACGGCGCGGCCGTTCTTCTCGTCGATGATCGACATACGCGCCAGCCGTGGCTCGTCGGCTGGAAAGTGTTCTCGTACCTCGTCGAGGAAGCGGCGATTGATCTCGTAGACGATCTCGAGGTGGCGCGGCAGGAGCTTACCGAAGAGGGCGAGCGGCCAGGTCTCGAGCGCCTCCGGCATCAGCGTGTGGTTGGTGTAGGACAGGGTCTTTTTCGTCAGGTCCCAGGCCTTCTCCCAGGCGAGCCCATGGATATCCATGAGCAGCCGCATGAGCTCGGGCACGGCCAGCGACGGGTGGGTGTCGTTGAGCTGGACGGCGAACTTCTCGGCGATCTGGTCGATGGTCGTCTTCTGCAGGAGGAAACGAATCGCGTCCTGCAGCGCGCACGACACGAAGAAGAACTCCTGCTCGAGGCGGAGCTGCTTGCCGGCCGGGCTCTGGTCGTTGGGATAGAGGATCTTCGTGATGTTCTCGGAGCGGACCTTGTCCTCGACGGCGCGAGTGTAGTCGCCAACCTGGAAGGCGTGCAGGTCGAGGTCGGTGGTGGCGATGGCGCTCCAGAGGCGGACGAAGTTCGCGTTCGAGGTCTCGTAGCCGAGGATCGGGGTGTCATAGGGTACGCCGAGGACGACGCGCTCGGGGACCCAGCGGACGCGGAAGCTACCCTTCTCGTCGACGTATTGTTCGGTATGGCCGCCGAGCCCGATCTTGTAGGCGATGTCCCAGCGCCGGACCTCCCAGGGGTTGCCGTGGCGGAGCCACTGGTCGGTCACCTCGACCTGCCATCCGTCGCGGATGGCCTGGTCGAAGATCCCGAACTCATAGCGGATTCCATGCCCGATGGCCGGGATGTCGAGGGTGGCCAGCGAGTCCATGAAGCAGGCGGCGAGGCGGCCAAGGCCACCGTTGCCAAGGCCTGGCTCCTCTTCGTGTTCGAGGATCTCGTCCAGGTTGAGCCCGAGCCCCTCCATCGCCTCACGCGTCGCCGCCTCCATGTCGAGCGCCATCAGGTTCTGGCCGAGCTGAGGGCCGAGCAGGTACTCCGCCGACAGGTAGATGACCGTGCGGTGCTGCCCTTCGAGGTAGGTGCGGGCGGAACGGACCCAGCGGTGGAGGACGCGGTCGCGGACCACCCACGAGAGGGCGAGGTAGTGGTCGTTGCGGGTTGCGACGCCCGGGAACTTGGCCAGCTCGAGGTAGAGCTTCTTTATGAAGTCCGTGCGGATCGAGTCGGCGTCGGTCCCGAGGGAGATATCGCTTTCGTGGACCCGCTGAACTTGTGGAGTCGTTTTCATGGGCCGCATCGTCGCACGAGGTGGCGTTTCACACAAAGGCGAAGGTCCGCCTTCGCGGATCGTTGGAAAGGACACTCCTCGTCTTGGGGTCGCGCGAATCACGCGAAGTGTTTATGATTTCGTGGCGTGGCGTGCGTTGATCCGGCCACCGCTTCGGGAGCACTTTCCATGACGACACTGCCCTCGGACCTCGTGTCAGCCGGTGGCCACGACCACGCGACGGCCGAGCGCATCGCACGTCTCACGGCCTTCTCGAGGCGACTGCGCAGTGAGCTCCTCGGGCTGCGCGATGAGTCGGCGGTGTACGACTGCGCCTGTCGGGCTGCGACCGAGATCGGTCAGTTCCGCTTCGCCTGGGTGGGACTGCCCGATTCGGAGGTCGAGCGCTTCGTGCCGGTCACCAGCGCGGGTGTTGGTGACGGCTATCTGGAGGCCGTCGTCGTGGCTCTCGGGGAAGGTGCGGCGGCCCGTGGGCCGACCAATGCCGCTTACCTGGAAGGGGTCACGGTCGTGTGTGCCGATATCGCGACCGACCCACGGATGACACCTTGGCGGGAACAGGCGCTCGCGCGGGGCTTCCGCTCTTCGGGGGCCTTTCCGTTCCACCGCAAGGGTGTCGTCGCGGGCACGCTCAACGTGTATTCGCCCGAGCTCGGGTTCGCTGACCCGCTCGAGCAGTACCTGCTCGAAGGGGTCGCCGAGGACATCGGTGTCGCCCTCGAGGCAATCGCTCAAGAGCGTGGTCGGCAGCTGGCCGAGGCCAGGCTCGAGGCGAGTGAGCGACGCCATCGGGTGGTCTTCGAGAACGCGAGCGACGGCCTGTTCGTCGCGAACGCCGAACATCTCTATATCGATGCCAACCCGGCCGGCCTGGCGATGCTCGGGTACACCCATGACGAGCTCACGAAGCTGCGGCTCGATGAGGTCATCGCAGCGACCGACCTGACGAGGAAACCGGTCGACCTCGCGTCCGTGCCGGCCAATCGCAGCTTCGTCACGGAGCGGCGGCTGGTGCGTAAGGACGGGGCTCACGTGGACGTCGAGATCCACGGTGTGAAGCTCGAGGACGGCACGCTGCTGTCCGTCGTACGCGACGTCGCCGAACGAAATCGATCGCTCGCGGAGCGGGCAGTGACCGACCGGATGACCTCGCTTGGGCGACTCGCGCAGGGCGTGGGCCACGAGATCAACAACCCGCTCGCCTACCTCTCGCTCAGCCTCGAGGACCTGCGTGAGTCCGTTGGACTGGTGGCGGCCGATGTCAGGCCCGACATCGAGGCGTCGCTGTCCAAGGCCGAAGATGGTGCGCGGCGGATCGCGGCCATCGTGAAGTCCCTTGCGGCCTTCGGTCGGGGTGACAGCGCGGCGGTCGGGTCGGTCTCGCTCGACCAGCCGATCCAGGCCGCGGTGGCTCTCACAGCGAATCGTCTCAGCGCGGTGGCCGAGGTGGTGGTGCGCATCGAGGCGACCCAGACGGCGCGCGCCAACGAGTTCCAGTTGACGCAGGTGCTCGTCAACTTGTTGCTCAATGCCTGTGATGCGATGGAGGAAGCGCCGCGCAAGGACCACCGCGTCACCATCGTGGCCCGCGATGGCGCCGGCGAGCTGCTCATCGATGTCGTCGACACGGGGCCGGGGATCCCGCCTGCAATCCGCGAGCACGTCTTCGACCCCTTCTTCACGACCAAGCCCATCGGCCGCGGGACGGGGCTCGGACTCGCCATCTGTCGCGGCATCATGGAGTCGTTCAACGGGTGTCTCGAGCTCGTGGGATCTCAGCCAGGCGCTGCGTTCCGGCTGCGGCTCGGTGTCGGAGAGAGGGTGGTCGCGGCGCCCCCAAATGAGCAGCGTGCGGCATCGCTGAACGCGCTGAACATCCTGATCGTGGACGACGAAATCTTGATTGCCAAGATTATCGCCAGACTCTTGAAGGGCCACCGGGTGACCCTGGTCCACGACCTCGAGGCCGCCCACGAGCTCTGCCGGCGCGAGGAGTACGACCGTATCCTGTGCGACCTGATGTTCCCGGGTGGGTCGTCCGAGCCGTTCTTCGACGCGCTCGTCAAAGAGCGGCCAGAGCTCGCGCGACGCGTCATCTTCATGACAGGCGGGGCGTTCACCCCCAGCGCGCAGAGTTTCCTCGAAAGGACCGGCCGGCCTCGGCTCACCAAGCCGTTCACCATCGGGGACCTGCGCGAAGCCCTGAACGAGCCTCCAGCGCCCTGACCCCAGGCCTCATCCCAGGGGTCGGGACATTTCATATTTCATTTTAGCTCCGCCTGGAATGCGGGTCTGACGCCAAACCCCGGACCGCGGTTTACCCGGCGGTCGCAGCCGGTCCCTCTCCGCGCAACGGAGAAACGCCATGAACGTCCAGCCAAACCGCACCCAGGCCCACCTCGCCCACCACATCCACCTCGCCGTCGGCCTCGTCGCCCTCGCCGTCGGCCTCGTCTTCGCGTTCATCGGCCAGAACCTCATCGCCCCCGAGCACGTCCACCCCATCGGCACCGGGCTCATCGCTGTCGGCGTCGTCGCCACCGCGGTCGCGCTCGCCGAGCGCAAGACCGACCGCGCCCCCGCTCGCACACGGGACGCCGACCGCATCTGACTTCGAATGGGCTTGTCTGGCGAGTGACCCGCCGCTATGACCCCGCGATGCTGAAGGTCACCGACATCGATTGGGAGAGCTGGGTACCACACGACGTCGCAACGCTGATGTTCGTCATCCGCGGCGGCGAGGCGCTCCTGATTCGAAAGCTGCGCGGCCTTGGCGCTGGCAAGATCAACGCCCCGGGAGGCCGCCTCGAAGCGGGCGAGACCCTGATGGACGCCGCCATCCGCGAGACCCGTGAAGAGGTCGGGGTCACGCCGGTCGACCCGCGCCTCCGCGGGCGTTTGCGCTTCTCGTTCGTGAAGCGGCCAGTCGCCATGGGCCCTCCGACAGCTGATGACATCGGCTACCGGCTTGAGTGCCACGTCTTCTCCGCGGACGGCTGCGTCGGCGAGACGACCACCACCGACGAGGCCATCCCGATGTGGGTGCCACTTGGACAAATCCCCTATGACGAGATGTGGGCCGACGACCGCCTCTGGTTGCCGCTCATGCTGAGCGGGCGCGCACCCTTCGATGGGCGATTCGTCTTCGAGGACGAGGCGATGCTCGACCTCGCGCTCGACGCCCACGACCCCGCGGCGGCTCTGTTTGCGGCGCTCAACGCGCTGGCCATCCCCCACGAGACCCACACCCACCCGCCCGTCTTCACCGTCGAGGAAGCCAAGCGACACCGCCCGGTAGACCCCGCGGAAGCGACTGGCCACCACACCAAGAACCTCTTCCTGCGCAACAAGAAGGGCAAGATGTGGCTCGTGACGCTGCACGAGGACCGCCCGGTCGACCTCAAGGACCTGGGCGCCCGCCTCGGCGCGGGCAACCTATCCTTTGCCTCGGCCGCGCGCCTGCGCACCCACCTCGGCGTCGAGCCCGGCAGCGTTACCCCGCTCGCGGTCATCAACGACATCGCGCACGAGGTCACGCTCGTTCTCGACGCGGCGCTCACCGTCGGCCACGTGTGGTGCCACCCGCTGACCAACGACCGCACGACGCGCCTCGCCGGACCGGACCTCGTCCGTTTCCTGGTCTCGACCGGTCACACGCCCGAGCTCATCGACCTCTAGGCCTGGCCGACACCCCCATCCCCTCAGTTCGCGGCACCCGGCGTCGGGGTCTTCGCGGTGAAGTCGGCCGCGTTCTGGTTGGTGTCGACTCCGTTCGTGCGCGCCAACGATTGCCCTGCGGCTGGCGCCAGCGCAGGTGTTCCCTCGCCGACGCTCATGATCGACGCCCCGGCCGCCGCGTAGGCCAGAGCGTCGATCGTCTCGCCCTCCGGTCCACGCAGTGCGACCCCGTCGGGGCCGTTCTGGAGGTCGACGTTGGCGATGAGCTGCGCGCTGGCCCTCAACGTCGCATTGCCGCTGCTGCTCGCCACGAGATAGAGCCCACTGGCTGGAATGGTGCCGCTCAACGCGATGGTGCGATACACGGTGCCCGTGTCGCCGCCAATACCGACCAACGAATAGCCCGCGAGCGACTGCCCAGGTGTCCCGCGCAGCTCGACGAAAACGTCGTTATCCGCGCCGACGGTATCGTAGAGCACCTCATTGAGCACGATGGGACCCGAGGCCCCCGCGCAGGCCCCACCCGGACAGGTCGGGCACGCCATCATGTAGAGCCGCTCGGGCGATGCCCCGTTCAGCTCGGTCAGCAGGTGGATCCGCCCCGCATCGTCGACCGAGACCTCGCTCGTCGCGGCCGACTGGATCCCCGACACGGCCTGGTAGGTCACCGTCGTCCAGGCGTTCGCACCCTTTTGCAGCACGGCCCCGACCAGACGCTGCGACGAGTCGAGCGCCAGCGCGATAATCGGACCACCCTTGACGATGTCGGCCCCGAGGAAGCGCAGCCCCGCCGGGAACGTAGCGGTCCCGGTCCGCCACGAGCGGTTGTCGCTCATGATGTAGTAGGCCCTCACGACCCCGGTGACCACGTCGATGTCGAACACGACTACCTCGCCTCCGGTGCTCGTGCTGAGCTCCACCGAGTTCGCAGCGGGTCCGAGCGTCGTCGAGGTCCTCGGCGGCATGAGGTCCTGCGCGAACAGGTTCGAGGCCGTGTTGCGGACCGCGCCTGGCTCGCCGTCGAAGAAGAAGTGCAGGTCGCCGGCGTAGGTGAACCCGTACGTGTTCCACCATTGGGGGACTTCATCGAAGGAGCCGTCCCAGATCGTCGTGAAGCCACCGACCGTATCGCAGTAGCTTCCGGTGCCTGGTTCAGTGAGGAAGAGGCGCTGAGCGGTGGTCGTGTCCGGCGAGCTCGAGTCGACGATCTCGATGCCGTCCGAACCCGGCGTCGCCCCGATGCCGATGCGGTGATAGCGCTTGGCATTGTTGTTGAAGTCGGCCCTTGCGACGACCCCGATGAAGTCGTCGAGCAGCGCCATGGTCGGGGTCATGGCACTGCTGTTGATGAGCGTCCTCGTGGCACTCGCGCCGTCGACGAAGCGTGTGACATAGAGGCGATTCTCATCGCCACGCGGCTCGCTGTGCACGGACCAGACCGTGTTCGCGTTGAGCGCCAGGAACTGTCCCGGCTGAGGAGGACCACCGAAGTTCGACCCGCTCACCGGCGATACCCTGACCAGGGTCGGGGTCGCAAGACACCCCGAGCAACCGGGAACCTCGTCGGTCATCCCGTCGCAGTCGTTGTCGACCTCGTCGCACACCTCGGGGCCGACGGCGCCACAACCACCACACGCGTTGCGGAGTCCCTCGTCGGTCTGTCCATCGCAGTCGTTGTCCAGCCCATCGCACGAGTATTCGTTGCCACTCTGGAATCTGACATTCGCATTGGCAAATGTCATATTCGTGCACACCCAGCCGTCGTTGCAGGTCGTGCGTACCCCGGCGCACACGCCGAGCTGGTTCGGGCAGAGCGGCGCCTGGCCGAGGTTGCCGTCATCGGTCTCGCCGTTGCAGTCGTCGTCGACTCCGTTGCAGACCTCGGGCGGCGCTGCGCCACAGCTCTGGCCACAGGCGTTGGGGATGCAGCACACGGAGCCCTCGCAGATCCCCTGCGAGCAATCAGAGTCGTTCCCGCACGCGGTCCCAGTGCTGCACGCGGCGCACGAGCCACCGCAGTCGATGCCGGTCTCGTCGCCGTTCTTCTTGCCGTCGCCACAGCTCGTGCACACCGCAGAGGTGCAGCGATCGGACATGCAGTCGCCCGCATTGGTGCATCCCTGACCATCGGGGCAGGCCTTGCCACACGCGTCCAGCCCACAGTCGACCCCGGTCTCGGTCCCGTTCTTCTTGCCGTCGTTGCAGCTTCGGCACACCTGGTTGGCGCAGCTCCCCGACGTGCAATCGCCGCCGCTCGCACACGCCTGGCCGTCGTTACAGGGGTCGCAATACTGCCCGCCGCAATCGACCGCCGACTCGGAGCCCGTGCGCCGACCGTCCTCACACGTCGCGCACTGGCCCGACTCGCAGCGCCCGCTCGCGCAGTCATTTGCCGACGTACAGGTCGCCCCGCCGCTGCACTCCGCGCACGAGCCGCCGCAATCCACCGCCGTCTCGTCCCCGTTCTTCTGGCCGTCGGTGCAGCTCGAGCATCGGTTGCCGGAGCAGCGATTCGAGACGCAGTCACCCGCGGCGAGACACGCCTTGCCGTCGAGACAGTCGCCACAGGTCATGCCGCCGCAGTCCACGTCGGTCTCGTCCTGGTTCTTCAGCGCGTCGGTGCACGACGGGTCGCGGCAGGTGCCAAAGGTGCAGATCAGACTCAGGCAGTCGTTGGCGACCTCGCACGTCTTGTTGGTCGGCATGGCCCGCAGGCGCCGCCGCAGTCGATGTCCGTCTCGCCGGGCGACAGCTGGGCGTCGCTGCAGCTCGCGGCCTCGGCGCACACGTTGGCGTCGCAGACCCCACCCAGGCAGTCGCTCGCGCCTACACACCCCTGGCCCGCGGGACAGCCCGAACAGCTCCCTCCGCAATCGACGCCCGTCTCGTCGCCGTTCTGCAAGCGGTCCGTGCAGCTTGGACCGACCACGCAGAGATTGCCCTCGCAGGCGCCGCTCGCGCAGTCCCGCGCGGCCAGGCACGCGCTGCCGTCGCCGCAGGCGCTGCAGGTGCCACCGCCGCAGTCGATCGAGGTCTCGAACCCGTCCATCACGCCGTTGGAGCACTCCAATACGGTCTGGGCATTTCGCGCTCCGGGCGCATCACACGCGCTGAGCTGTACCGACAAGAGCCAACCGAAACACACGCCCGCCCGAAATACCCAAGCTTTGAACACAGAGTCCTCTCCCGCCTCACATCATCATCCGAACGCACTCGCACCGCTTCGTGACGGGGCCAGGTCCAGAGACCCCATTACCTTCATAGGTCAACCGGACTCCGACGCTGTTGTCAACGAAGGAAGGTCGGTGCCTAGTCCGGCGACCGACGCATGTCGACGTTAATTTGCCCGGGGACGGGTCGCGCCGTCGGCCGCTGCGAGGGCGCCTTCGATCTGTCGGATGACGGCCGCCGAATCCCGCCTCCACGCGCCGGGCGTCACCCGCAAGAGCGTCCAGCCGACGCGCTGCCAGAAGACCGGGACGTGGTGGTCACGCGTCAAGGCATCGCGCCTGACGAGGTAGCCGCTGGTGTCGAGGCCCACCCGGAAAACGGTGTCGTCCTGACGTCGCACCGCGAGGTCGAGGCTCACGCGGCCGAGCCCGAGGTTCCGTTGTACGATGAGACCACGCTGGTCGAGCGCCTTGGCGATGACCTCTGCGAGCACTTTACCCGGGATCGGCATCGCCTTCTTCGGACCGACCGACGAAGCCTCGGCGCCGACAAGGGCACGGGCTTGTTCGAGCAGGTTTCGCGCCTGCTCGTGCTCACCCGCGGCATGGCTTCGGACAAAGGCCAGAAAGGCTTTGAGAAGCTTTGGTCCGGGGTGGGTCGTGTTGTCGACGGCGAGGTCTTCGGGGGTACACGAGGCGACCACGGTGAGCCCGAGTCGGGCGCGCGTGATGGCGACATTGAGGCGCTTCTCGCCGCCCTCGAGTCCGAGCGGACCGAAGCGCGCCATGACACGCCCACCCTTTTCCGACGGGCCATAACCAAGCGACAGGATCATGATGTCCCGTTCGTCGCCCTGGACGTTCTCGAGGTTCCTCACGAAGAGCTGGTCGATGATGGGGCGCTCGAGGTCCTTCTGGAGGATCGCGCGGAAGGCCTCGTCACTCGCCGAGCGCGCCTCGATCCGGCGCTCGATGAGCTCGGCCTGAGGCCGGTTCATGGCCACGATTCCCAGTGTCGGCGGTGACTTGCCGTCCATGGTCTGGGACAGGACCTCGGCGATGAGGTCGACGACCTTGTCGGCTTCGACGCTGTTGGTCTGCTCCTTCCAGCGGCCGTCCACGCCGACCCAACGCAGGCCCTCGCAGGCCATTCTCGTCCGCACTTCTGCGTTGGGAGCGGTCGCGAGCTTCTTGCCGTAGAAGGCCGCGTTCGAGAACGCGATGAGCTCCTCATGGCGGCATCGATAGTGCCACGACAAGGTCGTGCTCGGCAGGGCAACCCGCGCCAGCGTCAAGATCGACTGCGCCGCGAGCAGCGCCCCGCCGTCGTCCTCGCTGTCGAAGTCGGTGTCGTCGTCGATGGCCGCCTGAAAGAAGTGGGTCGGCGGCATCTGCTTGTCGTCGCCCGCGATCATCGCCGTCCGGCCACGCACGAGTGCCGGGATGGCAGCTTCGACCGGGCACTGGCTCGCCTCGTCGAAGATCACGAGGTCAAAGAGCGAGCTCGCGAGCGGGAAGAGGGCGGCCACCGATTCGGGCGAGCAGAACCAGATGGGGCGGACCAGGCCAAGACGTGTCCCGTGGCGTTCGTAGAGTTGGCGCAGCGTCGGGCGGTTTCGTTTCTTCTGCACGTCCGACAGGAGGCGCTGAAGCTCTTTCAGGGTCTGCGGGTCACGCGCGCCGTCGACCAGGCGCCGTCGATACTGGGCGATAGCACCGACCGAGGCGAGGCTGCGGATCTCGGCCAGCCCTGCGGCCACCGTCTGCGCGAGCTTCGGGTCGACGAGTGGGCGCTCGAGCTCATGCGGGTCGTCATTCCCGATGAGGCGGGTGCGCCACCCGAGGTCGACTGCAGCGCGCGCGCCAGACCGGGGCTGATCACCGCCATAGCGGCGCAGGAAGCGGTTTACCCAGGCCGGTGTCGGCGCGAGCACGCGGTCCAGGTCGCGGCACTGGACCATCGAGGTTGCCGCGGCGATGAGGGTTGCGAGCCGTTTGCGCGCATCGTCTGGTGCGAGCAGTGCTTCGCGTCTCAGGTCGTCGAGAGGCGTCGCCTCGAAGTCGACACGCAGCGCTGCCAACGAACGGTCGAAGGCGTCGAGGGCCGCCGCGCGTGCATGTTCGTTGGCCACCGCGACCAGGAACGTCGAGGGAGAGTCGCCCTGCCAGGAAGTCAATCCGTTCGGGTCCGAGAAGGGCGCCCCGTGTGAAGTGAGCGCCGCGCGCACCCGACCTTCGAGAGCCTTGACCGCAAAGCCACGCTCCAGCGCGGCGATAGGTTTCTCGAGGTGCTTCGGGTCGCCCACACCTTCGAGGTGGAAGAGCGGATGTTCGGGCAGGTCGGCCAGCAGGTCCTGCCATTCGAGGGCGCGTTTCGTCAGCGCGATGAGGTCGCCCACCGCGTCGCCGCCGATCTTCGGCGGGGTCGCAAAGCCCTTGAGGAGGCGATTGGGAAGGCCCGAAAGCATCCAGTAGGTCGGCAGGAAGAAGCGCCACCAGCGTTGTTTCAATACTTCGATTTTCGAGAGATCGGTGAGCACCACGTCGACCTCGGCTCGCGGCCTGGTGACGAGCTCCGGGGGCACTTTGCCGAGGGTCGAATGAGCGACACGTAGGCGCGACAAGATCTCCTGGCCGTGGACATCCCCGTGCCAGGCGAGGAAGAGCGCGTGGGCGAGCCTGCGATCGGTGTCGCCGGCCAGCTCGGAGAGCGGGCGCGCCTCGGACAACAACGCGCAATGGGCATCCAGCACATCGTTGCGTAGACCCGGCCGGGTCGCGTGTGGCGCCCAGGCCGCAAGCGCCGAGTCGGCCGCCTGCAGCCGGAATCGCACGGCGGTCAGCGCCTCGTCATCGTAGGTCGCCCAGTCCGTGCGGTCGGCAAGCGGGTGGGGTGGTGCGAGCGGCGCGGCCATCGGGTGGAGGCGCTCGACCTCGGCGAGACCGGCATCGAGCGTGTCGAGCGTTGCCCCATCGAGCACGGGGGACAAGTCTGGCAGACTCTGCGATGCCGCCATCGATATCGACAAGAGTCGCTCGTCGAGCTCGACCAACGACGGCTGGCCGACGGATGTGACGAGCCGCTCGTACGAGGTCTGCGAGGTCGTGAGCCGCCGCGCGAGCTCCTTCTCCGTTCGGCCCAGCGTCGCTTCGAGCTTCGTCAGCTCGTCGCCTATCGCTGGTGTCGTCGTCGCGAGCACTTCCTCGAGCGAGGCCGCCATGCTCTCACAAAGTGCGCTGCGGTCCTGCTGGATGTCGTGGACCACCGCGACCGGCTCGCGCAGACCGATACGCTCGAGCCGCTCGGCGACGACGTCCAACGCTGCCCGCTTCTGGCAGACTAGAAGAACCCGTTCGCCCTTGGCGATCATCGCGGCGAGCACATTGGTGATGAGCTGCGACTTGCCAGTCCCGGGTGGACCCTGCACGACGAGGCCTGCGGCGCCGCTCGCACGCGCCGTCTCGAGGAAACCAAAGACCTCGTCCTGGCTCGCGTCAGACGGCAGGACCTGCCAGCGCCGAAGCCCAAGGCCACCGGTCGGCGCGGCCGTGGCCACCGCCATCGGGGTCTCGTGGGCCGAAACGTCGACGTCGTCTTCGAAGGCGAGCATCGCGTGCCCGACCGGGCCGAGCAGCGACTCTTTCGATGCGCCTGTATCGAGCGCACCGGCAAGCGCGTCGAGCAGCTGCTCGTAGTCGTTGACGACCGTGCTCGCCGACGCGGGAAAGCGCCCGAGCACGAGGTGGAAACGCAGCGCAAACCGACCCGCCGGGGCGGCGTTGCGTTGCGCTTCGTCGCGCGGCTCGAGCGCAGCAGGCGCCGTCGGCAGCTTGTTGCCAGCATCGAGCTCGAGGCCCGAGGCCCGCAGCGTGTCGACGATGCCAACCCAGGTCTCGTCGTCGACGCGGAAGGCCTGGTCCTCGTCGCGCGCCACGAAGTCGGCTTCGCTCAGGCGCACCTTGGCGAGTCGCCGCAGCGTCTCGCACAGCGTCGTGTTGAGGTAGGCCGGCCCAGATGGCTGAAGCGTCCAGCGCAGCTTGCCGCGTGAGGTCTGGCCAAGCGTCACCGGATAGAGGAACAGCGGCGCACGTAGCCAGGTGCCGTCCGGCGCGCGGCCCTCGATGAAGGGAAACCCGACCGCGAGGTCGTCGCTGCCGGTCTCCATCCGTTGGGTGCGCGCAGCGTGGGCGAGCGTCGCGACATCGACTGACAGCGGCGAGTCGGCCGCCACGTCCGCGATGGCTCCAGGTGTCACCGGAGGGTCAGTGGCGGCGCCGAGCACCTTCGCGAGCCACGCGACCGAGGTCGGTGGCAAACGCGAGAGGTCGAAAGCCCCCGACTTCGAGGCACGGGTCAGCCGTAAGGTGCGCGAACGCAACGAGACCGCGAGAAAGCGGTCCCGAAGCGCTTCGAGTCGGCGTCGATGCTGCAAAGGTCAGGGCAGGATTTCGGCCGAGATGATGTAGTCGAGCTGCGGGAAGTCCTTCTTCAGGTAGGCGTTGCCTTCCGCCTGCATACGACCCTGGTCTGGGCCGCGGCCGCGCGGGGCGCCTTCGCCGTAGCCCGAGTAGAGCGCGTCGACGATGTCCATGCCCGTCACGACCTCGCCGAACGGTGAGAAGCCCATGCCGTCGAGCCGCGAGTTGTCGACGTAGTTGATGAAGAGCTGGGCCGTGCGGGTGTTCGGGCCGCGGGTCGCGAAGGTGATCTTGCCGCGCGTGTTCGACTGCTTGCCGGCGTCATCCGGGATCGACGCGTCACGCCAGACGGTGTTGAGCTTCGGGTCGCCGTGGATGCCGAACTGCGCCATGAAGCCGCTGACCACGCGGAAGATCGCGATGTCGTTGTAGTAGCCGTTCTTGACGAGGTTGTAGAAGCGGTCGGCGCCGTTGGGGGCCCACGCGCGGTTGACCTGGATCACCACGTCGCCCTTGGTGGTCTTGAAGTTGACCTTGTAGGTCTCGGGGGCGGTGTCCTTGAGCTTGCTGGGATCCATGAGTGCGTCTCCGGGCGCGGGCGCCGGGGTGGGTTCGGGGTTCGGCGTGGCCGGCTTGGGGTCGGGCGTCGGGTTGACCGGCTTGGGCTCGGGCGCGGGCGTGGCCGGCTTGGGGTCGGGCGTCGGGTTGGCCGCGGGGTCCTTGGGCGCCTCGGCCGTGGCCGGGTTGGCCGAGGCCGCGGGCGCCGCCGGCTTCTGCTTGTCGCAGGCGGGCACAGCGAACGAAAGACCGGCGAGCGAGACGAGAGCGAGAGTGATTTGGCGCATGGTGCCTTCCGCATAAAGGGGGAGAGCCAGAGGGCGCCGAACATGAATCCCCTATGCCGACGCGTCAACCCCCAAGGCTGTCGAGGTGTGCATGCTCTTGAGGGGGCACTCGGGTGCGTCGCACGAGATAGACACCCGCAAAGGCGAAGCACACGAAGCACAGGATAGACGTGCCGTAGCTGAAGAGCGTGAAGAACTCGAGCCAGGACAGGTCCTTGGCGCCGAAGTCCTTGAACAGTGTCACGGCCACCGACCCGACGTAGCCAAAGGCGTCGGTCATGTAGATCATGAAGCCCGCGGTCGCGACCCAGCCGGCGGCCGCGATGAGGCGGTCAAACAGCATCGAGCCGAACGGGACGTAGGCCAGATAGCAGCCGAGCCCGACGCCGATCATCCAGACCTCGGGCGGGATGAGGCCCGCCTGGAAGAGCAGCGTGCACAATCCGATGAGCGCAGCACCACCCGCCATGACGGCATGCACGATGGCGAGCGCGCGACGGTTTTCGCGGATCTTGGCGAGCAGGCCCAAAGCGATCATGACCCCAAAGGCGACCGGGATCTCGGACCAGGTCATGATCTCTGGGGCACCTCCAAAGCCGAGCTCTTTCCAGATGTTGGCGGCGAAGTCGTCCCGCACCGAACGATAGGCAGTCAAAAAGACGTAGAGCCCGGTGAGCGCCACGAGCCCGGGCCAGAAGGCGCGGAAGAAACGTCGGCGCGCGGCCTTGTCCATCGGCTCCCGGCGGGTGCGCAGGCGTTCGTCCTCGGCGGTTGGCTTGGGCAGGAGCGTCAAAAGCCACACGAAGAACAGGAAGGGCCCAAAGAAGAGCATGCCCGTCACAAACGGCATCCACTCTTCGGAGACACCCCAACCCAGGACGAGGGCGCCGACGGTCTTCACGGCGCCTGACGCGAGGATGTAGCTTGCGGACAGGCCGGCCCCGAGGGCTTCGGTCGTGCGCCGCCCTTCGAGGAAGGAAAACACCAGACCCCAGACCATGCCGAGCGGCAGGCCGTTGGCGAACAACGCAAGAGCAGCCCAGGGGCGCGGCAGGACGGCGAAGATGAGGAGCGCCATCTCGGCGACGACGATGAGCATCACGAGCGTGAGCCCACGTCGGGCCGGCGTCATCTCGGAGACGACCTTGATGCCCGCGAACTTCGACAAGGTGTAGCCAAGGACCTGGCTCACGACGAGCAGCACCTTCCACGAGATGGTGCCGCCCCAGGGGAGCTCGATCTGGCCTTCGAACTCGGCCGCCGCGAAGGGGCGCCGAAAGGCGTACATGCAGAAGTAGGTCGAGAACGCGGCGACGATGGCGTAGGCCGAGAAGACGCCGAGCCCCTGTCGCTCCAACCAACGTGTGATGCGCCCCTTCTTGTCGTCCGCGCCGAAGTGACTCACGAGCGGCGGCGCACGAGCATGAAGAGCGAGGCGAGCAGCGGCAGCGCGAGCTCGAGGCCACCCGCCCCACACTTGCTGTCACGCTTGGGGGCGACGTCCGCGGCCTTCACGACTGGCTCGTTCGCGGTGGCGGCTTCGTTCTTCGGTGCAGGCTCGGTCGGAGCCGGCGTGGGCTCGGCCGGGGCCGGCGCGGGAGCCGGCGCAGGCTCGAGCGGCGAGGGCTTGGCCGCGTCGTCCTTGCCCTTGGGTTTGCACCAGAGCTCGGTCCACGTCGACGCGCCTCCCGCGCGGCACTGCTTCTTGTACGCGGTCTTCGCGTACTGTCGCTCACACTTGTCGGCCTCGCGGAAGTAGGTCGAGCAAGACTCACACGTCAGCGTCCCGTCCTTCTGCAGCTTCTCGATTGTGCACTGCTCGACATAGCCGGGTGGGGGCGCGATGTCGGCGCGCGCATCCGAGGAGGTGACCGTCGTCAGGGTGAGTGCAAGAGCGGCGAAGGCGAGGGCGTGACGCATCGTGGGTTCCTGTTTACATGGGGAGGTCTCGAGCGACACGGACCCGCAGGACAGTGACGAACCCGAGCCAGGGGAGCAGATAGGGCAGGCTCGGCCGGTCGACGACGACGAGCACCACGGCGCCTAGCAAGGCGATGGTGAGCAACGCTGTCAGGGCCGTGGTCGCCTTCACGTCGAGCACAGTGCCTCAGCGGTTGGACTTGGTCCAGCCACGTCGTGTGACGTCGCGGTGGCAGTTGGGCCACGGACCAAAGAAAAAGGGCGAGTCCGTTGCCGAACCCGCCCTCTTCAGACTTGCGTCTCGAGACTCAGATTACTTGGCGAGCGCCGCGTCGATCTGGGCCTTGATCTGGTCGGCCGGGAGGGCGCCGCCGATCTTGACACCGTTGAGGAAGAGCGCCGGCGTACCATTGACGCCGACAGCGCGACCGTCAGCCTGGTCCTTGGCGACCTGGGCGGCGTACTTGCCGCTGTCGAGGTCAGCCTTGAACTGCTCCACGTTGAGGCCGGCTTCCTTGGCGATGTCGAGCAGCATCGCGTCGTTGAACTCGCGCTGCTTGGCGTAGATCGCGAGGTTGAATTCCTCGTACTTGCCCTGGGCATGGGCCGCGATGGCGCCCTCGGCCGCCTTCTGCGACTCGGGCCAACGGCCGAGCGGGAACTGCTTCTTCACGAAGAGGACACGGTCCTTGTAGGTCGGCTTGACCTCGGAGAGGGCCTGGCCGAGCTTGCCGCAGAAGCCGCACTTGTAGTCCGAGAACTCGACGACGACGACCTTGGCGTCCTTGTTGCCGATCGCCACCGAGTCGCCGACCTTGATGTCGACGGGGCCAGTCGGCTGGGCCGGGGCGGCCGCGCCACCACCGGTCATCGGCGGGGGACCCTTGATCGCGTTCTCCTGCTGCTTGGCGTAGACGCCGGCGCGGGGGGTGCCGGCCTCGATGAGGCCCTTCGACACCGCGATTTCACGGTCGATGATGGCCTTGAAGGCCTCGATCGGCTGGGCGCCACGGAGGCGGTAGCCGTTGACGAAGAAGTGCGGGGTGCCCTGAGCGACGAGGCGGTCGGCGAGGTCGGTGTCCTGCTTGAGGCGGGCCTTGGTGGCGTCCGAGGCCGAGTCGGCCGCGAACTTGGCCATGTCGAGGCCGAGCTCCTGCGCCCACTTGGTCAGGTTCTCCGGCGTGATCTCGCGCTGGTTCGTGAAGACCTTGTCGTGGTATTCCCAGAACTTGCCCTGGTTCTGCGCCGCGATCGAGGCGAGAGCGGCGGGGCCCGAGTTGGCCTGGAAGTCGAGAGGGCGGTGCTTGAAGACGATCGCGAGGTCATCACCGTACTGCTCCTTGAGCTGGTCGGTGGTGGCGCGGACCTTGTTGCAGAAGGGGCACTGGTAGCTCGAGAACTCGACGAGCGTGACGAGCGGCTCTTTGCCACCCTTGATGGGTGAATTCTCGAGCGGCACGAACATCTTCGCGGCGGGGTCGGGCTGGGCGGGCTGGGCCGGGGCCGCCGGCTTCGCCGCGAGGTTCGCCGTGAGGCGCTCGGTGTAGGCCTGCTGCAGCGTCTTGCCGCCGGCCATGAGCTTCTTCATCGCGTCGATCTCTTCCGTGATCACCGTCGCGAAGTTCGCGACGGGCTGGGCGCCCGCAACGTTCTTGCCGTTGATGAGGAAGTTCGGCGTGCCGCGGATCCCGTTGGCGCCGGCGATGGCGACGTCCTTCTGGACCTGCTCCTTGTACTTGCCGGAGTCGAGCGCCGCCTTGAGGGCGTCGACGTTCATGCCGAACTCGGCTGCGTACTTCTCGAGGTCGGGCCGCGAGATGGCCTGCTGGTTCGCCATGAGCTTGTCATGGAACTCCCAGAACTTGCCCTGGGCGTGGGCCTCGAGGGCGGCCTCGGCGGCCGGGCCCGAGTTCTGCTGGTTGGGGAGCGGGTGCTGCTTGAAGACAAAGCGGACCTGACCTGCGAACTTGGTCTCGAGCTCCTTCAGGGTCGGCTGAACGCGACCGCAGAAGGGGCACTGGTAGCTCGCGAACTCGACGATGGTCACGAGCGCGTCGGCCGGGCCCTTTACGGGAGCGCCAGCGAGACCGAGCTTGTCACCCACGTCGAACTGGTGTGCACCACCGGCCACGACGGCCTGTGCTCCACCCTCGGCCTTGGCGGCCTCGGGAGCAGGAGCGACCTGCTCGTTCTTGGGGGCCTCGGGGGCCTTCTCTTCCTTTTTGCATCCAGCGACAAAGCCAAACCCGAGCACGCTCAGGGCCGCCACCGTCGCCACGGTCGAAATATGTCTACGCATCCTCTTCCTCTCCTGTCCAAAACCAGCTGGGCCATTGGTTCCGTGGGCTCCATACCCGATCTGACCCAATGCGCAAACCCGCGAGTGAACGCAGAAGCCTGTGGAAAGGTTCGATGTCCAGTGATTTCTTGTTCGCGGCCCCGCAAACCGACGTGCGGCGCCGCTCTCAGCGGCAGCCGTGGGCGGTCCTCACCCTCTCGATCTCGTCCAGCAGGTTGGGGTCGAGGACGAGGTCTTCGAGGTCGTCGGCGTTGATGCCGAGCTGGCGGGTGGATCGCGCCGCCTCGAGGTAGAGCCACGCGCGACCCCAAACCGTCAGGATCGATTCGCGCCAGCAGCTGTCGGTTGTGAGCCGCTCGTAAGCGTCCGGGAAGTCGAGGCGCGCCATCCGCAGGTAGCGCTGGATGTACCAGAGGAAGGTCAGGATGCCGTCCTTGGCCGTGATCGAGAAGCCGCCCAGCTGGTCGCGGAAGTAGTAGTCGGTCGCGAGCGAGTTCACATACTGCACGGCTTCCTCGAGGACCGAGTTGAAGCCCTGGTCACCGCTCTCGAAGGAGCCGTCGGTCGGGTCCCCATCCAGGTATACATCCTTATAGAAATCGTCCGGCAGGAGAGGCGAGTACTCGTCGCCGTTGAGCAGGCTGCGCGCGAAGGTGTCGCCGCCGCGTGTCGTCGTGTCGCCCCGGCTGCACTCGAAGCTCAGGTCCTCGGTGACGATGTAGACGTTGTCCGAGAAGCCGCCGAGGCTCAGGTCGGCGAAGTGGCCACACTCGTGGACGACGGTCGACAGCTCGCGCATGAGCGTCGAGGCTTGTCCCCGCCGCGACGTGAAGATCTCGACGCAGTCGCCGAGACGCTGCGCCCCCAGGCGAAGGCCCTCGTCGACGAGGAAGCCGCCGAGGGCATAACGCCGCGCGAGCACAGCGTCGATGAAGCCCTGGTAGTCCGCCTCCGAGTAGCTCGCGACCAGGTCGCCGACATCGATGAGCTCACTGCTGATCGCCTCGTCGAACTGCCCGTCCACGCAGCTCGGGTCCACGATGGACGCTGGCCCGGTCTGGCCATCCGGCGTGTTGGTCGTGTCGCCCACGTCGCCGGCGTCGTTCGGGTTGTTCGTATCGACGTCACCTGCGCTGACGTCGGCATCGAGCTGTGAAGCGGCCTGGCCACCCGGTTCGTCACAGGCGCCAAAAAGAAGGATGAGCGCGGCCAACGGCGCGCGGTTGTCGAAGGTCATACCTGTTCTCTCGATTGTCGATCAGGGCGCCGCGAGCCGTGAGAGCTTCCCCGCTCTCACTCGTCGACGCTACCAATGCCGCATTCCACGGCTTCGTCATTGCATTGGCCCGCGGCGATCGCGGGCGCGAGGCAGATGTGGAGGGCCGCGAACGGGTCCATGCAGGTCCCGAGCACACACTCGATGGTGTCCTGACCGTCCGGGCAGCGTCCAAGGCAGGCGCCCATCGAGGCGAGCTGCAGGAGGCAGCCGGACGTGCGGGCACACTCGTCGTAGATCGGCAGGAAGGCGCACTGCGCGCAGTCGAGCCCGGCCCAGCTGAGGCAGTCGACCGCGCACAAGGCGTCCGCTTCCTCGCACTCGGCAAAGCAGCTCTCGAACCCGTTGCACATCGCCTCGGGCCTGTTGTCCGTGTAGATCGGCGTCGTCGTGACGACGTAGGCGAGGCACATCTCGTCGAAGGTGCCTTCACCCCAGCTGACCGCCCTGCTGGGCTGTCGAACGCCATCGACGATGGCCTGGTTGCCGGCCGAGTTGTCGTAGACACACTCGAGGTGGAACTTGTCGCCGAGGTGGACATCGAGCTCCGACCCGGCCTTGAACATGTAGGTCTGCTGCCAGTGGAAGTCCCAGACCGGGATGTTCGCAAGACACGTGCGAGCGGGATTGCCGGGTCGCTCCACCTCGAGCTTCAGGGACTTGCCGAGGATGTGCATGTGCGGGATCACGCCGACGGCTTTCTCCGAGTATGGGGTTCGCACGGCGACCCCTTCGACCGCCGTGGCCGCGTCTTTGGCGATGGCGAGGTTGAGGTCGGCGACGGCACGGATGCGCACTTCCGAGAACGGGATCTGGCCAGGCGTCAGCGTCCACAGCTTGGCCCCGGTGGCGTCAGATGGGACGACTCCCCCGTTCGGGATGTTGATGGTGTTGTAGTGCATTTGAGCGACCAGCCGCGAGCCAGCCCGGATGGGGAACGCCGAACCGGCCGGAAAGACGATGGGTTGCATGCCCGGCACCCAGCCCGCGAGCAGCGCGTCATCGCGAGCGCCCGAGCCCCCGACGCACACGTAGCCAGGGCCCGCCGAGGCCGTATCCATTGCCTCGATTTTCGAGACTTCGGACGGAGGCACCACGAACAACAGGACATGGTGGACCACCTCGGGCTTGTCCGGGACGATGTCGACCGCGGTGACCCAGCGGTCCTCTTCGAAGGTCTGCCCGTAGAGGAAGCAGCGGTAGTCGTCAGGGCCCGCGCGGCTTGGCGTATAGCCGTCGGTGCGGGTCAGAGCGATCTGCGGCTCGCCGAGGTTGGGACCGATGCGCGGGGGCGGCGCGACATAGGTGGACGAGTCGCCCTCGGGGTAGCCCGAGTCGGCCCAGGCGGTGAAGACAGCCTTCTCCGCGGCGCTGAGGATGCGGGCGTCGTGCACGTCGCGGCAAGCGGGGTCCATCGGCCACGGCGGCATCGGCAGGTCGTCGCCCTGGCCCACGGGCTGGTTCACACGCAGGACCATACGCTGACGAAAGCCGGTGGTTGCGGCATAGCTGTCGAGCGGCATGGCGCCGATGCCACCGGTCGCATGGCAGCCGATACAATGCGTTTCGACGAGCGGTCGCACGTGTTGGTGCCAGGTCGTCAGCGGACCGGTCGGACCCGTGTCGGGGCTTGCGGTGTCGGGCCGATTCGAGGGCTGGTCGCCCGTCGGTCCGGTCTTGGTCTCGTAGTCGAAGCAGCCCGTGAGCAGGGCCGGGATCACGAACGCCAGCAGCCAGTCGACGCTATTCTTGGCGCGCTTCTGTCGGATGTTCTCGGATCGGATTCGCATACGCCCCTTCTCGAAACCGCTCGAACCATAAAAGAAAGGCCTCGCCGATGCGAGCATAGCCCACGGCGGCCGCTCTTGTGAACGGTCTTTGCGCTTGTGCTTCATCGCCCTGCAGCCCACCTTCGGGCATGGAACACGTCGTTACCGAGGTTGTCGCGACCCATGAGTGACTCGACTCTCACGGACCCCGACCCCGACGCCCTCCATGGGCCGGATGTGCTTGATGTGGTCGACGTGGTCGCCACGGACGCTGCACTCGATAGGGTCGATGGGCTCGTTGGGGTCGATACCATCGACCCACGAGCTCTCCCGCTCGAGTGGCGCAAACGCCGCTTCCCATTCTGGGTGCGGTTTGGGCTCGCCGGGGTCAAGGGGCGCTCGGTCATGCTCGTTCACCTGTGGGCGATGTTGGTTCTGACGGCGCTCAGCGCGTTGGCGCTGCTGCTGGCCTTTACGAACCCGAGGATCCTGCCCTTCGGATTTCGTGATCCAGCGTGGAGCGGGACGATGGTCTGCATCGGCTGCATCGGCCTCGTTCACCTGCGGGCGGTCTTGCGCTGGCTCGACGAACGGGCGGCATGGTGAGTTGGGTCGACCGCAGGCGCTGACTGGACTATAGAAGAGGGCATGAGCACTCGCCTCGTCCTGACTGTCATCGGCGTCGACAAGCCTGGGCTCGTCGACCGCCTCGCCACCGTCATCGCCGCCTCCCGCGGATCCTGGCTCGAGAGCCGTATGGGGCGACTCGCCGGCCACTTCGCGGGCATCGTCGAGGTCTCCCTTCCCGCCGACGCGTTCGCCGAGTTCGAGACCCGCGCGCAGGCGCTCGAAGGGCTCTCGGTGAGCATCACACGCTCGGACCTCGAGGCGGATGCCCCGCCCGAAAAGCCGCTCCGCGTGGCGCAGCTCGCCTTCGTCGGCCAGGATCGCCCGGGCCTCGTGCAGGCGGTCTCGCGGGTCCTCGCGGAGTGCAACATCAACGTGGACGAGCTCGACACCCGCACGTTCCTCGCGCCGATGTCGGGCACACAGGTCTTCGAGGCCCAGGCCGAGCTGCACCTGCCCGAGGGGCTCGACGTCACCGCGCTGCGCGAGCGCCTGGAAGCCGTCGCCCGCGACGTCTTCGTCGACATCCACATCTCCGAAGACGGCGGCTGACCGCGGGGGCCTGGTTCCCGAGCTGGCCATCCCGGGTCGTGGTGCGTAGACTCATCGCGTCATGGCTAATGATCCTCGGCCCAATCCCCCCATCCTGAAACGATTTGCCAACCTCGACTTCGACGGGGTCGAGACCGTGCGCGAGAAACCTGCGAAGGCGGCGCCCGAACGGCAACCCTCGCGTGGTGGTGGCCTCGTCGAGTCCGCGCCGACGGTGTCGTCGCGCCCTCAATCCGTGCCGCCCTCGAACCCGCGCAATGCTCGATCCGAGCCGCCGGCGCGACGGGTCGAGGGCAATGCGCCGGCCAACCTCCAGCGTCCACGACCACTTGGCCCACGCGACCAGCTCGATCAGGTGGACCGGCCGCGCCCGCAGTTCACCGGGGACCCTGACCTGGACGGGTTCGCGCGGATGTCGGAGGAGCTCAACGAGAACTCGCGGGTGTCGCGGCAGAACGCCACGCCTGAAGCCAGGCGGGCTCAGCGCGCGGCGGAGATCCGGTCGGCGCGCCCGATGGACCCGTACACGCCGCGGCCGGCACGACCACCGACGACGGCCGAGCTGCGGGAGCGTCAAGCTACCCAGACCCGCCGCGAGGTCGATCGGATCCGCTACGACCTGCGACCGGTGACGGCGGAGGATCTGGACCTCGACCTGCCCGATGGCATGGCCGGCGGGGTCGTCACCGTCGAGCTCGACCTGTCGTCGCGTAATCGCCGTGGCGGTCAGATCGACATGCGCTTCGACATGCGCCCGATGCCTCTGCCCGGGCTTCAGCCTTCGCGCAGCCCGGGCCCCATGGCAACGCCAGCTCCTGTGCGCAGCGAGGCTCCCGCCGCTCCGGCCCCTCCGACAGTCTCGCGCTCCATCGGACCGCGGGCCCCGGGCATGTTGGACCTGACCGAGGACGGACCGCTCTGGGACCTGCCGCGTTCCGTCCCGACCCGTCCACCGCCCGCGCCCGCCGGGGTCGCGGTGGCCCGCCAGAGTCCGGGTGCGCCGATCGAGCTGACGCCCATGGCCGCGCGCCAGATACAGCTCATGGCGTGGGAGGCCGGCGTGCCCGGCAGCCCTCTGCGCATCCTCACGAGCGCATCGCCAGGGCTTGGTCACCCCGAGATCGACTTCGCCTTCGACGAGTCCATCGAGGCGGATGACATCGTCATCGACGCGCTCGGCGTGACCGTCGTCATCGACCCGCAGAGCCTCAGGTGGGTCCGCGGACGCCGCATCACGTGGCACGATGTCCCCGGCTCCGAGGGCTTTCTCCTGCGCTGACATGACCCTCGCCGTGGGTGGGCTGGCCGAAGCGGGCCAAACCTGATACCTCTCGCCTCCCTGGCACCGAGGGCTTCTGCCATCGCCCCCGGCCCGGCCGTCGGTCATCCTCCAAACGTGGGATGCACCCAGTCCGGGGCCGCCAGGTGATCGGGCTACCCGGAGAGATGCTGTCCCGCCGATGAAGAAGAAGGACCTCGCGCTCGACCTGCTCGACATGGCGCTCGCCCGCAAGGATGAGCCCGTGGTGCTTGCGACGGCGCTGATCGCGCTCGATCGGCTGGCGCGCCAGCGACCCGACCATGCACTGACGCACTACGCCTCGGGTCGGATCCTCATGGTGATGGGCAAGTACCAGCTGGCGATGGGGGCCTTCCGCGTCGCGTTGCGCTCGGAGACCGACCTGTTCGAGGCCCACTATTTCGAGGGCGTCTGCCACTGGTTGCTCGGCTTCGACGACCTCGCGCTCGAGAAGTTCGCGACCTGCCGCAAGCTCGCGCCGACGGAGATGGAGCCGTACTACGATGCGGCACAGATCCACGCGAATCGCGGCGAGCACACGCGCGCGCTCGAGCTCTTCGACTGGGCGTGTGATCTGGCGCCTGATGATTTCGGCTGTAAAAAGAAGCTCTTACAGACGCAGATCCGACTTGGCCTGTGGGAGGCCGCGCGTAAGACGCGGCTCGAGCTCTTCGAGATGCGTGTCAGCGACCCGGCCTGGGCGGACGTCGAGAGCTTCGTGCTCGACCAGTTCGAGGTCAACGGACGCGACGTGGTCTGCGTCGAGACCTTCATCCCGCGCGGCGACCCGCAGGTCTGCATGAGCTTCGTGGTCACCGACGGCGGACGCCTCGTCTTCACCGTCAACCTCGAAAGCTCGGTCGCCCTCCGCTCGGCGGGCCTCGCGTGGGTGCTCGTTGCCCAGGAAGGCGACGTCCGCATCAACACGGAGCTCACCTACAACTTCCGACCGGGCTACCCGATCCTGCGGCACGACGCCGAAGCCGTCATCAGGCGCTGGACCTCAGATCTCTAGGGTGCAGGCTCGCCGTAACGTGCTTCTGGCCGGGTCCGCGCGAGCGTGCTATGGTCCCGCCTCGCGTGGCGAGATGGTAAATCCATCAATGGTTTCAAGCGCTTAGCGCTTCCACCCGAGAGGGTTCGAGGATGTCTTCCAAGGGTATGCCCCAACGATTCGGCAAGTATGTGCTGCTGCGGCGGATCGCTGTGGGCGGCATGGCCGAGATCTTCAAGGCCAAGGTCGGCGGCGCGGAAGGCTTCGAGAAGGACCTCGTCATCAAGCGGATCCTCTCGCACTTCAACGAGGACCCGACCTTCGTGCAGATGTTCGTGGACGAGGCGCGCCTCACCGCGAAGCTGCAACACCCCAATGTCGTTCAGATTTTCGACTTCGATGTCCAGGACGGCCAGTACTACATCGCGATGGAGTACATCGAGGGCAAGGACCTCGGAGACCTGCTCACGGCCGCCAAGGAGCAGGGCGACAAGCTGTCCGTGACCCAGGTCGCCTTCATCGCGACCGAGGTCGCCAAGGGCCTCCAGCACGCGCACACGAAGGAGGACAAGGGCCAGCTCCTCAACATCGTGCATCGCGATGTGACACCGTCCAATGTCATGATCACCTTCAACGGTGACGTGAAGCTCATGGACTTCGGCATCGCCAAAGCGACGCAGCGCTCGACCAAGACACAAGCCGGCGCGGTCAAGGGCAAGGTCGCCTACATGGCGCCCGAGCAGGCGCGTGGCAAACACGTCGACGGGCGCACCGACATCTTCGCGCTCGGCGTGGTCATGTGGGAGATGCTGACGGAGCGCTCGTTGTTCCTCGGCGACGCCGACTACGAGACCATCGTCAACGTGCTCAAGATGGAGGTCGCGGCCCCCTCGACGTTCAACCCCGAGGTGCCGCGCGACCTCGACCTCATCATCCTCAAGTGCCTCGAGAAGGAGCCAGAGGACCGCTGGCCCAGCGCCGAGGCGCTCGTCGGCGAGCTCACGCGCTGGTGGTATCAGCACATCGCGGACCCCGAGAAGGACAAGCTCAAGCCGCTCATGTTCCGCTTGTTCAAGCGAGACATCGACCGGCTCGAGCAGCAGTCGCACGAAGACGAGCTCATGATGTCGGGGGCGACGAGCTCCACCATCGAGCGTGAGGCGCTGCGCTCGGTAGCGAACACGGTGTCGCGTCCCGTGACCGAGGGACCGACGCGCCTGCACCCGGCCGAGACGAGTGTCTCTCACGCGCCTCGCCACACGGCTTCCGAGCCTGACCAGGCTTCGAAGGCGTCGAAGACGTGGCTCTGGATCGTGCTCGTGCTGCTCCTCCTCGGGGGTGGCGCGGCCGCCTTCTTCCTCACGCAGGGCGGCACGGTCGAGCCGACAGTCGCGCCGGCGCCGACGACCCCCGATGTCGTCGAGCCCGCTGCGGCGGCCGCGACGCTCTATCTGAAGGTCGAGCCACACACCGCGAAGGTCACGGTCGACGGTAAGGAGGCGACCGGGGGTGAGGTCGCTGGGCTCGTGGTCGGCGCGCGTGTGCGGGTCGTCGCCGAGGCCGCAGGGTACAAACGTTTCGAAGAGCTCGTGGCCATCGATGAGGTGGCTCCGATCTTCGCGGTCAAGATGGTGCGCGACGGCGTGCCGCATCGTGTCGTCATCCGGCCGCCGGGTGAGGGTGATGCGGTCTTCGTCGACGACGAGAAGCTCGGTGTCGGCGCCCAGACCTATGAAGGGTTGGTCGGCAAGCGGGTCGTCGTGCGCATCGAGCCGGCCGACGGTGGAGCTCACGTCGTGCGCACGATCGAGGTCGACCCGGCGCAGGCCATGGTGGTCATCCAGCTCCCGGCCGAGCTCGCGCTCACGGTCGTGCCGCCGGACGCCAAGGTCACCTCCAGCCTCGGCGAGGTGAAGGTCGACGCGCGCGGCTTGGTGAGTGTGGTCGGACTCGAGACCTCAGCCAGCGTCACGATCAAGGCGACCGCGGCCGGCCACAAGCCCTATGAGCAGACGGTCACCATCGCCAAGCGTTTGGAATCACTTGCGATCGCGCTCGAGAAGGCGCCCGACAAGCCGACCCCTGGCACGACCCCCACGCCAGGCCCGACGCCTCGCCCGACTCCGACGACGGGGCCGGTCGACCCTCCGGTGAGACCGAACCCGACGCCGGTCTCCGGCAAGGGCACGATCTCTGTCGATGCGCGGCCTTATGCTCAGGTCATGGTCGACGGCAAGCCGTACGGGCAGACCCCGAAGGTCGTAAAGGATCTTGCGGCCGGCAAGTACACCGTGGTGCTCACGCGTGGGACCCAGAAGGTCAGCCGCACCGTCACGGTCCAATCGGGCAAGCAAGCCAGTGTCTTCGTCGACTTCACCGAGCTTTGAGGTGAGGTCTACGACCCAAGTGCAGCGGGCGGTTGCGCCCCGCAGCGATTTTCGATTCACAGGGCGGGGAACGCGTGATAAGGACGCCGCCCGCTGCTCGGAACCCAGCGAATAACGAGAAGAACATGTCGCGTTACACCGGACCCCGCCTAAAGAAGATGCGCTCACTCGGAATCGACCTGCCGGGCCTTTCCCGCAAGTCGATCGAGCGCCGTCCCTATCCCCCGGGCCAGCATGGTCCGAAGGCGCGCCGCAAGGTGAGCGACTTCGGAAAGCAGCTCGGGGAGAAGCAGAAGCTTCGCCTCAACTACGGTCTCGGCGAGCGCCAGATGCGCCGCTACATGATCGAGGCGCGCCGCTCCAAGACAGCCTCGGGCGACAAGCTCGTCGAGCTGCTCGAGCGTCGCCTCGACAACGTGGTTTTCCGCGCTGGCTTCGCCCCGACCATCCCGGCTGCTCGTCAGCTCGTGGCCCACGGCCACCTGCTCGTGAACGGCCGCCGCGTCGACATCCCGAGCTTCCAGGTCCGCGTCGGTGACACCGTCGCCGTCAAGGAGAAGAGCAAGGATCTCAAGCCGATCGCGGAATCGCTCGAGAGCCAGCACCTCGCTCGCCCGGAGTGGCTCGACGTCAACAAGGACCAGAAGAACGCCAAGATGCGCGAACTTCCGGGCCGTTCGTCGGTGCCGTTCGCGATCGACCTGCAGCAGGTCGTCGAATACTACGCGAAGCGTCTCTAATCAGAGCAGCCGGCTTCCGAGCAGCCCGGTTTCTTGCACATCGCCCCGGCCCTCTCTTCGAGGGTACCGGGGCGTTCGTGTTTCTGGGGTCCGCGTGTGGTGGTCGAGCCCACGCTCAAGACGAGCGGTGGCGATCCTGGCGCGTGCGGTGGGACGCGGCCTTCTTCGGAGTGGGTGTCGCGGCGAGTGTTTCGGATCGCAGGGCGACGGGCAGCTTGCGGCCGGCGATGTTGTAGTCGTGCGCGAGGGCCTCGGCGATGAGGTGCGGTGGCGTGCCGCGGTCCGCGAGGTGGACCGCGAGGGAAGCGGCGAGGCGGTCGAGTGAGATCGCGTGAACGCGCCCATCGGTGTGGTGCAGGAACTCGCTGAAGGACAGCACGGGTTCGAACGGGGCGCCGTCGGGAAAGAGCAGGCGCGAGGTGGTCGGGAGGTTGCCGCGGTTGACGAGGCGATCCCAGACGTGGGCGAACCGTTTGAGGCGCTGCATGGTCGCGAAGTCGATGGTCGACGTCTGCATGATCTCGTAGGGCGACGTCGGCGCGAAGATGAGCCCGTGAGAGACGGTGTGGCGCGCGATGGGGGCGCCGCGTAGGCGTTTGAGGATGCCGACCTGGATCTCGTGGGGGCCCATGGCCCACAAGCGGTCGAGCCCGCGGCCGAAGGACTCGACGGTCTCGCCAGGTAGGCCGACGATCAGATCGGCGTGGATGTGCACGCCTGTGTGCCGGTGCAAGAACGTCAGGTTTTCCTCGATCTTCGAGACATTCTGGCGACGGCTGATGAGGGCTCCGACCTCGTCGTTGAGCGTCTGGATCCCAACCTCGAACTGCAGGACGCCGGCGGGAAAGCGGGCGATGGTCGCGCGCAGCCCTTCGGGGAGGCGGTCAGGCACCATCTCGAAGTGCAAGAGCAGGTCGGGGCGCAGGCGCTCGAGGAAGAACTCGAGGATCTGTGACGCGAGCTCGAGCCGCAGGTTGAAGGTGCGGTCGATGAACTTGAAGTGGCTTGCGCCGCGATCCAAGAGCCGCTGCATCGCGGCGAGGAAGTGGTCGATGGGGACGTGGCGCACCTCGCGATCCAGCGATGACAGGCAGAACTCGCAGCGGTAGGGGCAGCCGCGGGAGGCCTCGACGTAGAGGGTGCGGTGGGCGAGGTCTTCGTCCGTGTAGAGGTGGTAGGGGAGGGCGAGCTCTGAGAGCGGCGGCAACGTGCCGGGGATGATCTTGGGGGCCGGTTGGCCGCTCGTGAGGCGGTCGAGCAGCTCGCGCAGGGCGAGCTCGCCTTCGCCCTGGATCACGTGAGCGGCCAATGACGCGAGGTGATCGTCGAGCTCGTGGCTGACCTCAGGTCCGCCGAGGACGAGGGTGATGTGGGGGGCGAGGCGCGACAGCAGGGAGAGCACCTCGGTCGTCTCGCGCACGTTCCAGATGTAGACCGAGAACCCGATGATGCGGGGGTGGTAGGCGAGCAGGCGCTCGACGATGTCGACCGGGGCGTCGTTGATCGTGAACTCGGCGAGTGCGGTGCAGCCAGCGTGAGGACCGAGGTTGGCGGCGAGCGTGCGGAGTGCCAACGAGGCGTGGTGATAACGCGCGTTGAGCGTGGCCAGCACAATAGGGTGCGGGCCGGGCTCGGGCGCAGGTCGAGGAGCCGGGGCGTCTCGTGAGGTGTCGTGTTGGGCGTTTGGGCCGTCGTTGGGCATCGCACCGAGGGTGCCCGACCAGACGGCAGATGGTCCACCGTTCACTTCGTCGTTGAAGTCGACGGGCGGCGGGCTCATGGTCCCGGCGTGATGAAACATGGCTCGGTCGGCGTCTTCTTTGTGGATCTCGATGGCACGCTCGTCGGCCGAAACGGCATCGCGGAGCGTGTGTGGGCACCGCTTTCGTCGTTGCGCGAAGCGGGTTGGCGGCTGGCCGTGTGCACCGGGCGCCCGGGGCGTGGGATCGCGATGGAGGTCGCGCGCCGGATCGACCCGGACGGACTCCACGTCTTCGAGTCGGGCGGGGCGGTCCTCGACACGGCCGGGCGGGTCGTGAGGCAGGCGCCGATTGCAGTGGAAGGGGTGCAGGCGATTGCCGACGTGAGCCGCGCCGAGGCGGCGGTGCTCGAGTGTTATTCGGCGGAGGGCCGCTACCTCGTCCTCGAGAAGGAGGCGTACGTGCTCGCGCACGAGAAGCTCCTGGGGTTCGAAGCGGAAGTGTCGGTCGACTGGCCGCCGCAGGTGCCGCTCGTGCGCCTTCAATGGGTGGTTCCGAGCACCCGCTGGCCCTCGCTGAGAGACTCCGCAAGCGGTGTGTTGAGGCAGGTCGCGGCGCATGAAGGGCGTTCGCCGTTGGTCCCTGGCGTGAGCTTCATCTCGATGACGGCGCCCGGCGTGTCCAAGGCCACTGGCATGGCCGCGGTTCTCGAACACTATGGCCTGAGCCCGGCAAGTGCGGCGATGGCGGGCGATAACCACAACGATCTCGAGGGGCTACGGTTCGTGGGTGCGGCGTTTGTGCCGTCCGATGGCGCGGACGCAGCGAAGTCACTCGCCCACCACCTCATCCCGAGCGCCGATCTGGGTGGGGTGGCAGAGGCCGCTGCGATGCTCCTGTCGCGTTGATCGCCCTGCCTTCGACGGCGCGCAGTCAGGCGGTCGTTCCCACTCCGAAGCGGCTTGCGAAGACCTCGCGGGTGCTCGGGTCGCGGCCGCTCAGGATGGCAAAGACGACCTTGGAAAAGACGCCCCGCAACGGCCCTTCCAAGGCCACACCAAAGGCGTCAGCGACGATGGCCGGCGCATTACCGAAGACGCCGGCACCCCAGGCCCCCAGCACCAGGGTCTCGGCGCCGTGTGTCGCCGCCACCTCGAGGATACGTTGCGCGCGCCGCCTCAGCGTCGCCTCGATGGCGGGGCCGGCGCGTCCATCGCGCTCCAGGATGAGGGCGGCGTTTGGCGCCGGGCACGACAAAAAGGACGCACGATAGGGCACTTCCAGCAGAACCCCTTCGTCGTCGCGGAAGACCGGGACGTCGGGTGACCAGATGACACGGTCGGAGAAGACCGGATCGTTGTGGCGGGTGTGATAGCCGTACATCGGCCGACCGTCGAGGCACACGAACAGCGCCGAGGACCGGCACAGCGACTCCTCCTGGGCTAGCGCTCCGGTCAGGAATCCGCCGCCCGGATAACGTGCCGAGGCGAAGTTCAGCGCGGCGACGCGGCCGCCCACTGCGAGCCGTCGGGTCGCTGCCAGAGTCGACTCTCCGGTCACCTCGAAGGTCGTCTCGAAGCGGGGCGAGACCGGCCCCAAAGCTTCGTCGGGCAGGTGCTCTACGGTGCCTTCGACGGCCGCTGCCAAGGTGCTCGAGAGGTCGATGACTGCTCCCGAGGGGGCGACGTAGGTGCCGGCATTGGCGATGGCGACAGCTTCTTGGGCGAGCAGGGTGGCGCGATGGGTCGTGAGCGTCTGCATGCAGACAGCATACACGACGGGCGTGACGCCGTGCACGCGCAGCGCAACTATCCGACTATCCGACTATCCGACTCGCCAACTCGCCAACTCGCCGGCTCGCGCCAGCGCTTGCCCCGGACAAAGACTTGCGGCGCTGGCCCTGAGCCTTCAGGCCCGCGGCCAGGTCGCCTGCATGGAAGGACGCTGCGAGAACGCTTCGTACCACGCGCCCAGCCTGGGCCGCCCTTGCCGGATGTCACCCACGGCGTTGCGGAACTCGAGCCAGCCAAGCGTCGCCCCGGCCGCGATTTGCGCAGCGTCGACCGGCCCAGACCACGCCTCCACCTCGCCCTCCAGTGCGTCGAGCCCCTGGCGGACCTTGGCCGTCTGCCCGTCGAGCCAAGGCGCCCACTGGAGCTCGGTCGGCCGCTGCAGGCGCTCGTAGAAGACCAGGATCCCGGCCTCGAGAATGCCGTCGCAGAGCGCCTGGAGCCGCAGGGTTCGCCAGCGCTCGGCCCCCGAAGCCGGCACGAGTCGGGGCCCATCGTCGTGACCGCGAAGCCCATCGAGGTACTCACAGATCACCCGCGAGTCATACAGGGTCGAGCCGTCGTCCAGCACGAGTGCAGGGATCTTCGAGAGCGGATTCGTAAGTGACAGCACCGGGTCTGGCGCCAACGGCGAGGGGCGCAGGACGGTCAGCTCGAGTCGGTCCACGAGTCCGAGCTCATGGGCGGTGAGCAGCACTTTACGAACGAAGGGCGATGTCGACGTGTAGTAGAGCTTCATCGCGGCCGATCATGCCGTGGCTTCGTCGCGCCGACAACCCATCACCGAGGTCACCCCGCTCAACGCGCCAGACCTGTGCCAAAGCAAGCGCCGCGACGCCTCTCGCGGTGCCATAACACCCCGCCACACTCCGGCCTTGCCCGCTCGACACCGAGGGCGCCTGGCATTATCCCAAAGCGCCCTCTCGATCACGGCATGGTCCTTCCTTTGCACCACGGCTAGGCGCTCGAGTGCCCAAGGGTGCACCAGTCCTCCTACGGAGTCCCCAATGTCCACGATCCTCGACACCGTCCTGCTCCTGGCACTCCCAGCCTCCGGCAAGTCCGAGGTGCGCCGCTACCTCGCGAGCCTCTCACCCGAACAGTGCCGCGACGAGATGCACCTCGGCCCGACGCTCCAGCTCGACGACTACCCGTACGTCCACCTCATGCACCAGATCGATGAGACCATCGCCGCCCACGGCTGCGAACGTATCTTCTACGGTGGCCCGACCCGCCCGTTCCGCGACCCGTTCGAGTGGGGCACCCTCGTCGAGCTCCTGAACGAGGACTACGACCGCCTCCTCGCCCGCCGCCCTTACGCCGCAGCAAGTGCCGCCGAGCTCCTCTTCGAGCGCCTCGACGCGGCCCACGCCAAGGTCGGCCTGCCGCGTTCGCTCGAGAACCTGCCGTACCGCGTCTGGAAGGCCGCCGCGAAGACCCTCGAAGCCGAGTGCCGCCGCGAGCTCGACCTCCTCGACGCGACGCTCTCACAAGACCGAACGGGCAAGACCATCGTCATCGAGCTCGCGCGTGGTGGACCCCACGGCGCATCCTTTCCACTCACCCCACCGCGCGGCTACGAGTATGCGCTGTCGACGTTTTCGGAAGCCGTTCTCTCTCGCGCCTCGATTCTCTATGTGCGCGTCGATCCAGCGGAATCGCGCCGCAAGAACCGTGAGCGTGGTCGCCCCGACGGGCAGGGTTCGATCCTGTTCCACGCCGTCCCACTCGAGGTCATGCTCGGCGAGTATGGCACCGACGACATGGACTGGCTCGTGTCGCAGTCGGACGTCCCGGGCACGGCGCGGGTCGAACGACTCGTCGTCGATGGGGATCGTTATCGCCTCCTGACACGCCACCTGAGGGTCGCCGTGGTCGACAATCGTGTCGACCTCACGAGCTTCGTGCGCGAAGACCGCAACACCTGGCCGGCGGCCGATATCGCCAATCTCCACGAGGCCTTACGAGGCGGCCTCGCCCACCTCGCCGGCGCCTGACCCCCACCGGATACCAACACTGAACATGCGTGCAGATAGTCATTGCCTTTCGAGGACGGGCGCTTAGAATGCGCGCCTCGGGACGAGGGGCATGATGATTCGGATCCACGGGGCGCGGCAGAACAACCTTCAGAACATCGACGTCGCCATCCCGCGGGGTCGCCTGACCGTCGTGACCGGCGTCAGCGGCTCGGGAAAGAGCTCGCTGGCCTTCGACACGCTTTATGCCGAGGGGCAACGCCGCTACGTCGAGAGCTTCTCGACCTACGCGCGCCAGTTCCTCGAACGGATGGACCGGCCCGATGTCGACCGGATCGACGGGCTCCTGCCAGCGGTCGCGCTCGAGCAGAAGAATACGATCCGCTCGTCGCGCTCGACGCTCGGCACGCTGACCGAGCTCACCGACTACCTCAAGGTGCTGTTCTCGCGGCTCGCAGTCCTGCACTGCCCGACCTGCGGCGAGGTCGTCACCCCCGACCACCCGTCCGAGGTCGCCAAGGCAGCTCTCACCAACGACAGCGGCAAACGCGCCATCATCACCTTCCCGTTCACCGCGGGCAAAGGCGAGGACGCGGTCATGGCCGCGCGTTTCCTCGTCCAGCAGGGCTATCGCCGGGTCTTGCGCAAAGGCAAAGTCGAAGAGCTCGACGAGCCCGGCGTGGCTCCTCTCAAGGGCAAAGAACAGCTCGTCGTCGACCGCCTCGTCATCGGCGAGTCCGAAAAAGCGCGCCTCATCGAGTCCATCGAAGCCGCCTACCGCCTGTCCGACGGCTTCGCGACGCTCCACATCGAGGACGGCGGCAAGTGGTCCGCGCGTTCGATCCACCGCGACCGTCAGCACTGCGGCCAGGTCTTCGACCAACCGAGCGAGGGCCTCTTCTCGTTCAATAGCCCCATCGGCGCCTGCGAACACTGCAAGGGTTTTGGTCGGGTCCTCGACATCGACATGGATCGGGTCGTCCCCGACCGTCGCCGCACGCTGGCGCTCGGTGCCATCGAGCCCTGGAACGGCGAAGCGCGCGGCTTCGAGCGTAAGTCCCTGCGCGAGGCTTGTCAGGCGGCCAAGGTCGACCTCAATACCCCGTTCGACAAGCTCCCGGTAGACCACCAACGCTTCATCCTCGAGGGCGGTGAGCTGACCGTCGGCGGCAAGGCGCGCGCCTGGAAGGGGGTCCGCGGCTGGTTCAAGATGCTCGAGCAGAAGACGTACAAGATGTACGTCCGCATCTTCCTGGCAAACTACCGCGCCTACGTGAGCTGCATGCACTGCGGCGGGTCACGCCTCAAGCCGGCCGTGCGCCAGTGGAAGATCACCGACAAGACCCTGCCCGACCTCATGTCGATGACCGTGCGCGACGCGCGGGCCTTCGTCTCAGCGCTGCCCGACTCCGCGCGGACCCGCGCCTTGTCCCCCGTGACGAGCCAGCTCCTCACCCGCCTCACCTACCTCGAGCGTGTGGGGCTCGGCTATCTCACTATCGACCGCCAGGCGCGTACGCTCTCCGGCGGCGAGGTCCAACGCGCGAACCTCACGACCACACTCGGCAGCGGGCTCGTCAATACCCTCTTCGTCCTCGATGAGCCGACCGTCGGCCTGCACCCGGCCGACTCCGAAAAGCTCGCCGACGTGCTCGCCGAGCTCGTCAACCGCGACAACACGGTCGTCCTCGTCGAGCACGACCCCGACATGCTGCGCGTCGCCGACCACATCATCGAGATGGGCCCTGGCCCCGGTCGCGACGGTGGCAAGGTCCTCTACTCCGGCCCGCCGTCTTCGTTCATCGACGTGCCCGGCTCGCCCACGCTCGAGGCACTCTCGACGCTGTCCAAGCCGCGAAAGCTCGGACACGCGAATAGCACGAAAATCAAACGAATCCTGACCGGCGACGAGGCGGAGCTCATCGTCAAGGGGGCCGCCGCCTGGAACCTGAAGGGCTTCGACGTGTCGTTTCCGACACGTGCCCTCTCGGTCATCACGGGTGTATCGGGCTCCGGCAAGTCGACGCTGCTCGAAGACGTCATCTACCGCAATCTCTTGCGAAAGCTCGGCCGCACGACCGATCCGCCGGGCAAGTGCGACGCTGTCCTTGGACTCGAACACTTCCGCGAGGTGATCTGGATCGACCAGAGCGCCCCTCAGGCCAGCTCACGCGCCAACCCCGTGACCTACGTCGGCGCGTGGGACCACTTCCGCGCGTTGTTCGCGCGGACCGACGGCGCCAAGGCCCGCGGCTACACGCCTACCACGTTCTCGTTCAACGCTGGCGACGGTCGCTGCCCCGCATGTGAAGGCAGCGGCCTCGAGACGGTCGAGATGCAGTTCCTCGCCGACGTGAACCTGTCATGTGAAGTCTGCAACGGCAAACGCTTCAAGAACGAGATACTCGATATTCGATGGAATGGCCGTTCCGTCGCCGACGTGCTCGACATGACCGTGGACGAGGCGGTCCCGCTCCTGAACCCCAAAATCCAGGCGACTGCTTCACTCCGGTCGTTGCAGGATGTCGGCCTCGGCTATCTGCGCCTCGGCCAGTCGCTCGCAACCCTGTCGGGCGGCGAAGCCCAGCGCCTGAAGCTCGCCGAGCACCTGGCGAGCCGCTCGAAGAACATCCTCTTCCTCCTCGACGAGCCGACGACCGGCCTGCACCTGAAAGACGTCGACCGACTCATCGGTGTGCTCCGGCGCCTCGTCGACCACGGCGACCACACGGTGATCTGCATCGAGCACCACCTCGACGTCATCGCTGCCGCCGACCACGTCGTCGACATCGGACCCGACGGCGGTGAGTTCGGTGGACACCTCCTGTTCGCGGGCCCGCCCCAGGACCTCGCCAAGAAGGACACCGCGACCGGCCGCCACCTCAAGCGTTGGCTCGCTGGCGTCAAGCCGCTCGCAGATGCGTCCGGCCGCGTGCGTGAGGGCGTCGAAGCCTACGCCGCCGACGGCAAGGCCGAGGGCTGGATCACCGTGGAAGGCGCACGCACCCATAACTTGAAAGGCGTCGACGTCCGGATCCCACGCGCCGGTCGCACGGTCGTGTCCGGCGTCAGCGGCTCGGGCAAGTCGACGCTTGTCTTCGACATCATCTTCGCGGAAGGCCAGCGCCGCTTCCTCGACTGCTTGTCGGCCTACGCGCGCCAATACATCGTCCAGCTCGGCAAGCCCGACGCCGACCGTATCGAGGGCATCCCACCGACGGTCGCCATCGAGCAACGCACGACCCGCGGCGGCTCCCGCAGCAATGTCGCAAGTGTCACGGAAATCGAGCCATTTCTGCGCATCCTCTGGGCGCGTCTGGGACAGATCCCAGGCGCCGGAATCTCCGGCGGCCTGACGCTCGATGCCCTGCACAAGCACCTCGTCACGCAGGACAACAAGACCCCGGTACTGGTGTGTGCGCCTATCGTCCAGGCGCGCCAGGGCCTCCACCTCGACGTGCTCCGCCGCGCCCGCACCGAAGGGCTCGACGTCGTCGTCAACGGGGTCGTCGCCAAGCCCGACGATGTGCCACGCCTGCGCAAGAAGCAGCACCACGACATCGACTTCGTCATGGGCAAGGCGGCCCCGAAGTCACCGACCTTCAAGACGCTGCTCGCGAGTGCGGCCGCCCTTGGCAAGAGCCAGATCAAGGTCGTCGGCGACGGCGGCACACGCCTCTTTCAGGTCGTGGGTGTCGGCCTCGACGACGCGATGGCGAAGTCCGATGGCGGCTTCGACCCGCGCTACTTCTCAGCGCGTACGAAGCTCGGGCGCTGCGATGCCTGCGAAGGCTGGGGTGTGCTCGACGACGGCGAGGTCTGCGGCGAGTGCAACGGTTTGAAGCTCGGCCCCATCGGCCGCTCCGTCATCTTTGGCGACAAGACCTTCCCGGACGTGCTCGAGCTGACGGCCCCGGGCCTCGTCACCTTCCTCGAGACGATGCCGCTCGACAAACGCGCGGCCACCATCGCAGAGGGCTCCATCAAAGCCATCCGCGAGCGTGTGCAGTTCCTTGAAGAGGTCGGCCTTGGCTATCTCGGCCTCGACCGGGCCGTACGCACCCTGTCGGGCGGCGAGGCGCAGCGGATCCGGCTCGCGGCCCAGCTCGGCGCGCACCTTTCCGGCGTCCTCTACGTCCTCGATGAGCCGACCATTGGCCTTCACCCGACGGACACCGAGAAGCTGTTGAAGACACTCGACGACCTCGAGGCGCGCGGCAACGGCATCCTCATGGTCGAACACGACGAGTCGACGCTGCGAACCGCCGACATCCTCATCGACATCGGCCCGGGTGCCGGCGTCGAGGGTGGCGAGATCCTCGCGCAGGGCCCTATCGACGTGGTCCTCGCGAGCGAGCGTTCGATCACCGGTCGATGCCTGGCGTCACCACGTCCAAGGGTTCGTGACGCAGCGCGAAGCCTCGACGACGTCGAGTGGCTCGAGGTCGTCGGCATCCAGCACCACACCTTGCGCGGCGTCGACGTCCAGGTCCCACGTGGCCGCCTGACCGTCGTCTCGGGTGTGTCCGGCTCCGGCAAGTCGAGCCTCATCGAGGTCCTGACACGCGCCATCGCGCCTGAACGCGGCGAGGGCGAATGGAAGAAGCTGCGCGGTAACGAGGGCTTGGAGACATTGATCGAGATCGATGACCAACCCATCGGAAAGAATCCCCGCTCGACGCCGGCCACCTATGTCGGCGTGTGGGACGATATCCGCACGATGTTCGCGGCCCTGCCCGAATCCAAGGTCCGCGCTTATGACCGCAGTCGCTTCAGCTTCAACGTTGCCGGCGGCCGTTGTGAGGCCTGTTCAGGGGCCGGTACCGTCACCCTCGAGATGAGCTTCCTGCCCGAGGCCTATGTCGCGTGCGCGGTCTGCAATGGCACGCGGTATGCGCCCCAGACCCTGCAGGTCCGCTGGGAGAACCACTCGATCCACGATGTCCTGCAGATGCCCGTGCGCGACGCGCTGCAGGTCTTCGACCGGGTCCATAAGATCAAGAGCAAGCTCGAGCTGCTCGACGATGTCGGGCTCGGCTACCTGAAGCTGGGACAAGGCTCGCCGACTCTGTCGGGTGGCGAAGCACAACGCATCAAGTTGGTGACCCACCTCGTCGGGCGCGGCCAACCCAAGACGGTCCTCATCCTCGATGAGCCGTCGATTGGCCTGCATATGGCCGATATCCCGCGCCTGCTCGAGGTCCTGCATCGCCTCGTCGACCGCGGCGCGACGGTCATCGTCGTCGAGCACAACACCGACATCATGCGTGAAGCCGACTGGATCATCGACATGGGGCCAGGCCCCGGCGAAGAGGGCGGCAGCGTCGTCTATCAGGGCCCGTTCGAGGGCCTGGTAGATGCCAAAGAATCGCGGACCGGGGCCTATCTGGCCCGCGAATCGGCCAAGCCCGGCAAGCGCGTCAACGGCAAGCGCGGCGAGAGTGACACGCGCAAGAGCGTCAAATCCGTGACGTCTCCCGTTGACGCCGCAAGCGCCAAATCTGTGAAAGCGGGTGCGAAGGTCAACGCGCATGCGTCAGCGGATTCGCAGGGATCTGCGAAGCGTGTTGCCGCGATCCCGAAGCGCTCGCCAGCCGCCGCACGCTGATAGTTACAGGCAAGACACTTCGCCCGAGCCTTGATTGAGGCCGCGGCGCGGTGCTCATTTGTGACCGGTACCGAACGCTCTTTTGATGGCTTCCACCTTCATTCGAATTGCGCCCCGGTTTTGCATGTCTGTTTATTGGCTTCGAAACGAAGTCGTTTCTACAATTCAGTTCGGGCCGTTCAAACGCGACCGAACGCATCAGTCTCTTGATCCCCAACCCATCGAAATACCGATGGGCCATACCCATCCCATCAAAAACCACCGGGCCTCACAGGCCCATCAGAACAACGCTGGGCGCATTTCTCTGCGCTCCGGAAAGGGAGTCGTCCATGTCGCTACGCGGGTTCCAGGCTTTGGCTTCGTTGGCTGTCTTCGCGACCCTGGTCGTGTCGGGAACCGGCGTGCGTGCCGAGTCACGACCCGCGGTTGGAGTCCCCGAGTGTGTGAGCCCTGAGCCGACCGGGGAGGTCCAGAGCGCCGAGCTCCTCGATTCGCGCTTCAAGGGCCTCGCACTCGACGATCTGGCCAGGCTCGACTTGCTTGCCCACCCAGAGGCGTTCCTGCTCGCCGGCCAGGCTCGGATGGTCGACGCTGCGATTCGTGAGCCGGGAGTCCTGGATCTGGTCGAGATCCACTCCACCTCGATTGTGAGCCAGCAGATCTCGCACTGGGAAGTCGACGTGCTCGGTCGCCACCCACGCTTCACGGACGGCGATGACAAGCGCCACAAATCCGGACGTGTCGGCCTCATCCGTGTGCGGGTTCCGGTGGGTCACGCCGAAGGCATCAGCGACGTCACCACACCCGAACCCCTTTGGGAAAAGTCCTTCTCGGAGCTGAACCTCAAGATCGAGGTGAGCATCACCGACTGGGTCTCCATCGTGGATGAGCCGACCGTCGGCTTCCGCCGTATCTACCCGCTCGGCGGTGGCGGCATCGACCGCGGTGTTCGCGTCAAACACGTCACGACCTCGCTCACGCCGACCACCGAGGACGGCATCCTCGAGAAGAAGTACGCTTACCGGGAGCTCAACAACCCCTGGTACTTCAAGAGCAAACCGTACCTCCCCATCAGCGTCGCCTTCAGCTCGAAGCGCACCGACGGTACCATCCACAAGTTCTACAAAGAGTCGAACATCGCCTTTCATATCTGGCAGGCCAAGGGCTTCGAGCGCGGCTACTTCTCGCGCGGCTGTATGCGCATGCGCACGGAAGACCTGATGGAGATGGCGGCCTTCGTCTTCTCGTCGATGAAGCCCATCCCCATCGTCATGCGGATGCCGCAGCGCCCCGACGTCATTCATCCGTTCCCGATGTCCGAGCACTATTACGAGGTGGTCAACTACGGGACGGCGGACAAGCCGCGCTACATCCTCGAGTGGGGCCAGCTCTACAAGACAGCGCTCGGCACGACCCCATTGCCGACGCCGGGCGAGATGAAGCCTCTCGATTTTCGAGAGAAAGTCGTGAAGGCTCCCGACCCTGTCGAGAAGCCGGCCGACACGACCAGCGCCCGTCCGTAATAGACGTCAGCTCGCAGGCCCGCAGCGTGAGCTGGCCTTCGCCTGGCGAGCTGACGTTTGACGCATGCGTTTCCGTCCCCATGTGGTGCCGGAAACGTATCGCGTCGTCCGTAGCCGGTTGTCACCGCGCTCAGCGCCCTTTGTGCCGCGGCCGCGGGGTGTCGAGATAGCGGGTGAGCGACGCGACCAGGTGGTCGAAGACGGCGCGGATACGACGGACGTGGCGCTGGTCTTCGTGGACCACGACCCAGACCGGCATCGGCATGGCCACGCTCGGAATGACCCGGATAAGGGCTTGATCTCGTGCTGCGATCGGGACCTGGCAGATGCCGATGCCAAGGCCTGCACGAAGGGCCGCGAGCTGGGACAGGTCGTTGTCGGAGCGGAAGGCGAAGTCGCGGGGGGAGACCTTCAGGCCCAACGTCGCGAGCACGTGGATGAACGTGCGGTCGCGGTCGGCGCCGATGAGTTGGTGCTCGCTGACCTGCTTCAGTGTCTTGGGAAGGTGTTTGTCGGCGAGATAGTCCGCGTGGGCGAAGAGGCCGAGCTGGACGTCGCCGATGTGTCGCGCCACAAGCGACGCCTGGGTAGGGGCGACCATACGGACCGCGAGGTCGGCGTCGCGTCGCAACAGGTCGTCGAGTCGGTTGGAAAGAGCGAGCTCGACCTGGATGTCGGGCGCCACCGAACGAAGCGCCGCCAGCTGAGCGGGCAGCACCTCGACTCCCATGACCTCGCTCGTGGTGATACGCACCGTGCCGCTGAGCGCCTCGTGAGCTCCCGAGGTCGTACGCGTCATGGCGTGCGCGGCCGCCGCCATCGACTCGGCGTGTGGCAGGCTCGCGGTCGCCACCTCGGTTGGGACGAGCCCATTGGTCGCGCGGGTGAAGAGCAAAGCACCCAACGACTGTTCGAGCGCCTCGATCCGGCGACGCACGGTCGGCTGCGCGACGGCCAGCTCGCGGGCGGCCCCGGACAGGCTGCCGGTCCTCATGACGGCCAGGAAGGTCTCGAAGTGCTCCCATGAAGTGCTCATACATTCATGATGAGCGACCCAACGCTTTTGTACAATAGTGATAGGTGGCACACGAGCGCATGGTGGTCTTCGAGGGCGGCGCGACGGTCGCCCCCAAGACACGGAGCGACCTATGACCAGCATGACTCACCCCACCTTCATCTCCGAAACCCAGACGCGCGCAACCACGACTCGTCCGACTCGGCCCACCCGAACGTCCGGCTTCGTCACCGGAGCCCCGGCCCTGCTCTTGCGGCTCGAGGGTGCCATGATGCTCGTCGTCGCGACCTGGATCTTCGCGACCCTCGGCGCAAGCTGGGGGCTCTACGGCGCGCTCTTCCTGGTGCCGGACCTGGCGTTCGTCGCCTACCTCGGCGGAGCTCGCATCGGCGCCATCGCCTACAATGCGACCCACTCACTCGTCGGACCGGCGCTGCTCGCGGGGCTGTACGTCATCGAGCCCAACGCCGTCGTCGCCTCGGTCGCGCTCATCTGGGTCGCGCACATCGGCTTTGACCGGATGCTCAGCTATGGCCTGAAGTACGGCACGTCCTTTCACGACACCCATCTCGGGATCGCCGGCCGTTCTTCGCGACGCCCGGCGAATCGATGAGCGGCATCCTCAGAACATGAAGTCGGTCGAGAGGAAACGTGAGGCGCGGGTCGTGACGATGTCCGTGACGAGGGCCTTGTTGTCGTCCGACGATGCGGCGGCGACGACCGTTCGGATCGAGAAGGCGCGGAGCGCGTCGGTGACGGACAGGGTGCCTTCGGCCGAGTCCTTGCGGCCGTTGAACGGGAAGGTGTCGGGCCCGCGGCGGCACTGGCTGTTGATGTTGATGCGGCAGACCTGGTTGACCAGCACGTCGATGAGGCGGCCGAGGCGTTTCGGGTCCTTCCCGAAGAGGGCGACCTGCTGGCCGTAGGGGGAGTGACGCATGAAATGGTCGATCTCCGTGTCACTCTCGAATGTGCCAATCGGGACGATGGGGCCGAATTGTTCCTCGTGAAAGAGCCGCATCTCGGGCGTGACCGGAAAGACCACGGACGGGGCGAAGAAGGTCGCTTGTGAGCGCGGGCCATGGGGCCAGGCGTTCATGACCCGGGCGCCGTGTTGCACCGCATCATCGACCATGGCCTGCAGCGTGTCGGCCTTGCCGACTTCGGGCAAGGGTGTGATGCGGGCGCCGGGGGTCCAGGGCATGCCAGGCTTCAAGGCGTCGACGGCCGCGGCGAGGCGCTCGGCAAAGGTGTCGGCGATGCTGCGGTGCACGAGGATGAGCTTGATGGCGGTGCAGCGTTGGCCGTTGAAGGACAGGCTACCGCCGAGACACTCGCGCACGGCGACGTCGAGGTCCGCATCCGGCAGGACGATGGCGGCGTTCTTCGCCTCGAGCCCGAGGATGGCGCGCAGTCGGTTGGGGCGCGGGTGTTGACGCTTGAGGATGTTGCCCACGCGGCTCGTGCCGATGAAGGCCAGCACGTCGACGTCGCCCGAGGTCATGAGTGGGCCGATGGTCGTCGCCCCATCGCCCTGGAAGATGTTGACGACGCCGCGTGGGAAGCAGGCAGCGAACGCCGGCATGAGGGGCACGAGCGACAACCCGCCGTAGCGCGGCTGCTTGACGATGGTGGTATTGCCCATGACGAGCGCCGGGATGAGGGTCGTGAAGGTCTCGTTCAGCGGATAGTTGAACGGGCCCATGCACAACGTAACGCCGAAGGGCGAGCGTCTGATCTGGCCGAGGAATCCCTCTTCGAGGGCGAAGCGCGCGCTCGTCCGGTCGAGCTCTTTGACGGCCTCGGCCGTGTCGTGGATGTACTGCACGGTGCGGTCGAACTCGCTCTCCGCGTCGGCGCGTGTCTTGGCGATTTCCCACATGAGCAGGCGGACGACCGACTCGCGTTGTTCGCGCATGAGACCGGCGAAGCGTTCGATGGCGGAGACGCGGGTCGCGACGCGGGCGGTCGGCCACTCGCCCCGACCCTCGTCCCATGCCTTCGTCGCAGCGGACAGTGTCTCGAGGGCGGCAGCCTCGTCGAGCATCGGCTGCTGTCCGATGAGGACACGCTCCAGGTGCTCGCCGTCTCTTACACAGATGGGTGAGCGCACCTCGGTGAGCGCACCACTCCAGGTGCGGACCTCGCCGTCGCAGAGCCAACGTCCAGACACGGAAGCGGGGTCGACGTGGACATCGTGGGGTATGTCATGGAGCTGGGGGAAGTGCATTGTGGGTCTCCTCGTCGCTCGGCAATTATCCGACAAGTCAGCGTCATCTTGTAGGACTTGCCCGGTTGGGCTACAAGCACGATAGATGTGTTCATACAGGAAGGGGGCCTCAGCCACGACCATGGGCGAGGGAATTCACCAGAGGCTGCTCGACGTGACCAGCGAGGCCATTGTGGCCCTCGATCCAGCGGGGGTGGTGGTCTACGCCAACCCGCGCTCCGAGTCGCTGTTCGACGGGGCTCTCGTCGGACGGCCATGGTGCGAAATCGTCCACGATGGTGCGTGCACCGGGCTGTGCGAGCTGGGCGGCGTGGCGGACGATAGTGAGACGTTCGAGACGAACGTGTCGCTCGTAGATTCCCAGGGCGAGGCTCGACGGCTTGCGGTCAAGGGCCGGCGGCTCACGGGAGCCTCAGGCGGGGTCGAAGGGTTTGCGCTCGGTGTGCAGGACGTCACCGAGCCGTTCGTCCACCAACAGGTCGCAGCCTTCGAATCCGACATCCTCGAGCGTGTCTCGCTCGGCGCACCGCTGACCGAGCTCTTCGACCGGATCACCCACGGCTTCGAAGCGCTGAGACCCAGCGCCATAGCCAGCATCCTGCTCTTCGAGGAGCCCGACTCCCTGCGTCTGGGTTCGGGGCCGCACCTGCCCGAGATCTATCACGACTCGTCGCTGCGGCTGCCGGTGGGACCTCGTAATGGCTCGTGCGGTACGGCGGCTTTCCGACGTGAGACCGTCATCGTCGCGGATATCGAGCGCGATGAGCTGTGGGAGGACTGGCAGAGATTCGCCCTGCCTTATGGGCTTCGTTCCTGCTGGTCGGCGCCGATCCTGCTGCCGGACGGGCGGGTGGTTGCGACCTTCGCTGTGTACCACCGCCACCCCCGGGTCCCGCGAGCGAGTGAGCTCGAGCTGGTCGAGCGTATTGCGCGTGTCGTTCGTATCGCGATCGAGCGGGACCGCACGGAGCGCGAGCTCAGGGTCAGCGAGCATCGGTTTCGCCATACCTTCGCGGATGCGGCGACCGGGCTCGCGGTCACCGACCTCCAGGGTCGCTTCATCGAGACGAACGCAGCGTATCGACGGCTCATCGGCTACACCGAGGACGAGCTCAGAAATCTCGATTTTCGAGGGATAACGGTCGAAGACGACCTCGGTCGCAACGACGAGATCCTCGGGGGTCTCGTGCGTGGTGAGGTGGAAAGCGCAGTCATAGAGAAGCGTTACCGGCACAAGAGTGGACGCGTCGTCTGGGCTCGTGTGAGCGCCTCGCTCGTGGCTGACTCCGAAGGGCGCAAGGTCGGTATCATCGGCGTCGCGGAAGACATCACGGCATGGCGTGAGTCCGTCGACCAGCTGGCGAAGAGCGAGGCGACGTTGCGGGCGCAGCAGGGAATGCTGCAGATGGCGTCCACCGTCGGCAGGATGGGGGCGTGGCGGGTCGATGTTCCGTCGCTCGACCACCGTTGGTCGCGGGAGGCGCGTGTCGTCATCGGCGTTCATCCCGATGAAGACCTGTCGCGTCGAGCGGTTCACCTGCTTTTTGCGCAAGAAGACAGACCACTCCTGAAGGTCGCCTTCGATGAGTGTCGCGACCACGCTAAGGGCTTCGACCATGAGGTGCGGCTCGAGCGAGTCGATGGAAGCCAGATCTGGGTGCGGGTCATCGGGCAGGCGGTGCGTGGGGTCGATGGCGCTGTCATCGCTGTGCAGGGGGCGATTCAGGATATCGACGAGGTCTCGCGTCTCCGGCGCGACGCGAACGCGCTTGCGACGAGGCTCGCCACCACGCTCGAGACCATTACCGACGCGTTCCTGACGCTCGACACCGACTGGCGCGTGACGTTCATGAACGGGGAGAGCGAGAAGCTCCTGAGGATGAGTCGCGCGCAGCTCCTGGGCAGGAGCCTGAAGGACGCGTTTCCCACGCTCGGAGCCTCGGCCGCCGCGGAGATCCTGGAGGCCAGTATGCGAGGCGGCGAGACGGCCCGTCTCGAAGGACTCTCGCCCACGCTTGCGCGCTGGCTCGAGATCACGGCCTACTCCGTTCCCGACGGACTTGCGGTCTATCTTCGGGACATCTCCAAGCGCAAGGAAGCCGAAGAGCAGATGCGTGAGCAGGCGGCGCTCCTCGAACGGGCGCAGGACGCCATCATCGTGCGCACGCTGGATCACCGCATCCGATATTGGAACGAGAGCGCGTCGCGTCTCTATGGCTGGACTTCGAACGAGGTGCACGGGTCATCGATCGAGACCCTGCTCTATGATGACCCGACGCCATTCCGCGTCGCCACGGCGAAGGTGCTTCAGCACGGCGAGTGGATTGGAGAGATCGAGCAGACCACACGCCACGGACGCCGGGTCATCGTCGAAGGGCGCTGGACGCTGGTTCGCGACGACGCGGGCATACCGAAGAGCATTCTGGCCATCAACACCGACATCACCGAGAAGAAGCGGCTCGAGCAACAGTTCCTTCGAGCGCAGCGGCTCGAGAGCATTGGCACCCTCGCGGGCGGGATCGCGCACGACCTCAACAACATGTTGACGCCTATCGTGATGACCTCCTCCATCCTGCTCGACGATGGGCGCAATAGCTCGATTTTCGAGGATCTCAAGGGTATCCAGCAGTGTGCCGAGCGTGGCGCCGAGATGGTGCGCCAACTGCTCATCTTCGCGCGTGGGTCCGACGGCAGACGGGTCCGGGTTGGCTTGCGTTCCATCGCGGCCGACACCCAGAAGATGGTGCGCGAGACCTTCCCGAAGAACATCTCGGTCGAGCTGACCGCGGTCGAGGGGCTCTGGGATGTGGAGGCTGATACGACCCAGATGCATCAGCTCCTGACGAATCTGTGCGTCAACGCGCGGGACGCGATGCCAGATGGTGGGCACTTGAGCATCGGTCTCGAGAACACCGTCCTGGACGAGGTCTACACGGGGATGAACCTCGAGGCGCATCCGGGTCCGTATATCCTCCTTCGCGTCGAAGACACGGGTGCCGGTATGCATCCGGACGTGCTCGACCGCATCTTCGAGCCTTTCTACACGACGAAGGAGGTCGGCAAGGGAACGGGGCTCGGGTTGTCGACGGTGCATGCCATCGTGCGAGGCCATCGCGGGTTCATCCACGTCTACAGCGAGCTCGGCAAGGGGTCGAAGTTCAAGATCTATCTGCCGGCGGCGCAGGCGATTACGGATAATGAGCGGGCGAAGGCCGAGCTGTATCCGTTGCCGCGCGGCCAGGGCGAGCTCATCCTGGTGGTCGACGACGAGGAGCTCATCAGAAACGTCGCGCGGCGCATGCTCGAACGTTATGGCTACCGCGTCGTCACGGCGCCCAACGGGGCGGAGGCGGTGGCGATCTATGCCCAGATGCCAGGACAGATTGCGCTGGTGCTGACCGACATGTCGATGCCGGTCATGGACGGCCCGGCGACCATCGTCGCGCTCAGGTCGATCGACCCGGCCGTCCGCATCATCGGGAGTAGCGGGCTGAACGCCAATGGCAATGTCGCCAAAGCCATGGACGCAGGCGTTCAGGTCTTTGTCCCCAAGCCCTACACGGCAGAGGCCATGCTGCGGACCATTCGGCGCGTGCTCAGCGAATGAAGCCAGGAAGGGACGACACGGCGCAAAGTCCGTGTGTCCCTGCCCATCTCGACGTCAGGAGGATACGTCAGCGAGGGTCCTCGGAGCGCCGGAGCCGGGGGCGTCGGGCCAGCGGCCCATCCAAACGTCGGCCCAGAGGCCCCGGCGGAGGGCGGAGAGGGCCCGAGCGATCCGATCACGTCGCATGCGTTTCCATCCCCATGTGGTGCGGGAAACGCATAGCGACGTCAGGCCGCGACCTCGTCCTTGTCGAGGAACTTGCCGATGAGCCCGCCGAGGATGGCGCCGCCGATGGGGGCGACCCAGAAGAGCCAGAGCTGCTCGAGCGCCCAGGTGCCCTGGAAGATGGCCGGACCGGTGGAGCGGGCCGGGTTGACCGAGGTGTTGGTGATCGGGATGCTGATGAGATGGATGAGGGTCAGGCACAAGCCGATGGCGATGGGGGCAAAGCCGCCGGACGCCTTCTTGCTGGTGGCGAGCACGATGACGACGAGGAAGAAGGCGGTCATGACGATCTCGGTGACGAGACTCGACACGAGGCTATAGCCACCCGGCGAGTGCTCGGCGAAGCCGTTGCTCGCAAAGCCTGCCGCGGCCGAGAAGCTGGCGTTGCCCGAGGCGATGACAAAGAGGATCCCGGCGCCGAGGATGCCGCCGACGACCTGGGCGGCGATGTAGGGGCCGACCCGGTTTGCCGGGCAGCGACCGGCCACGAAGAGGCCGATGGTCACTGCCGGGTTGAGGTGGCAGCCGGAGATGGGGCCCACGGCATAGGCCATTGTCAGGACGGTTAGACCGAAGGCGAAGGACACGCCCAGCAGGCCGATCCCGACTTCGGGAAAACCAGCGGCGAGGACGGCGCTGCCGCAGCCTCCAAGGACGAGCCAGGCGGTGCCGAGAGTCTCGGCGATAAGGGCACGAGCGTTCATGTTTTATCCTTTGGACCTTGGGAAGGCGTTCACCGACGCCGCATTGGCGTCGCACTGTGGGCTGACAGGACCGCGACGGTTGTCGACGCGATGCGCCTAGGCTGCCCTCGATTCGCTGCGGCCGCAAGTAGGGCACGAGCATCGGATTTCGGCGCGATGGCGAGGGTCGTATCAGCGAGTCGCGGCGGGACCCGGAGGCGCGAAGTGGCAGTGGGTGCGGTAGACGTCGCGTTCGAGGTCTGCCGTCCGGTCGAGGGTGGAGACGACGAGCGCACATGAGCCGACGTTGCTGTGTCCGTTCGGAGTGGCGATGGCGGCGGAGACGATGACCTCGAAGGCGGCCGGCAGGCTCGGTGTGTCGGTGATCGTAGCCGTGACCTCCGCGAGGTCCAGGGCACTTCCGAGGTCGGCGATGTCGAGCTCGCGGGTGGCGCCGTCGGCGACGCGGTCTGCGTGCAGGCTCGCGAAGCGGGAGGGCGCGCCGAACGCCTGGCCATGACCGGTGAGCCAGCCGAAGGGGAGGCGGTGAAGGCTTGCGAATGTGTGCAGGGCGCCGTCGGGTTCGATGGGGTCTCGTCCGGTGTGGGCCTCGCCTGCGGTGGTGATACGCAGGGTCGCGGTACACAGGAGGGGTGTCGAGGTTGTTTGATGATCGAGATGCTTGGTCCTCGAGATGAAGTCGCTGGGTGAGGACGGGACGGCGACCCGCTCGAATTGGGTTCGGAGTGAGGTGGACTCGACCATGGCATACTCGCGCAAAGGTAGGCGGCGAGGCCGTCGCCCAGGTCGGTGGCGGCCAGGAAGGGAAGGACCATGCCGGGCCCGCGAGCGGCGTAATGGGAGAGGCAGGTGTCGACTGGGGTCGGCAAGGGCATCAGCGGGATGATCGGGTGGAGCGGGAGGCCTCGTCGGGTGCCGTGCGGGTGGAGGACGAGCCAGGGTATGCCTGCGCGGCCCTCGATGCGGCCCTCGCGTCCGGAGAAGTAGGCGACGTCGACGAGTGGGGCGAACGGGCGTTGTTCTGGGGCGGTCGTCGCCGCGGAAGCTCGCGACAGGTGTGCCCCTCGAGGTGGGTGCGACGGGGCGGAGGTGCAGGCAGCGACGAAGGCGATCGATACGAGCAGGGGACGCATACGCAGCTCGCAGGACGAGCCGGGGGACCATGCAACCAGCCGGGATGGTGTTGGGGACGGGCAGGCTTGGGGGCGTGAGCGCGTCCGTGTGGGACGTAGTGGCATGAATTCGTCAAACGGTGCATGGTCCGCCCCACGATGCGAAACGTCACACCCCGTCGAATACTCGTTTTGTCCGGATGGCTCGCCGTCATGCTCCTCGCCTGCGGCGACTCCTCGAGTGGGGTCGCGGCCGAGGTCGGCGACGTCGCGGAGGCGGATGCCGCAGACGCTATGACGCCGAGTGAAGTCGGCGAAGATGGTGGCGACGCGGACGATGGTGGGGCCGATGGGGTTGCGGCCGAGGTCGAGGATGTGGGCGCGCTCGATAGCGAGGACGTCGGCGGAGGCGAGACGGACGCCGAAGACGCTGCGGTGGCAGAGGTCGCGGCTGACGCGGCCGACACGGCTGACGCGGCCGACGCGGACGCAGGCGTTCTGGAAGTGGCGGATACGGAGACGGCCGACACCGAGGTCCTGCCGGCGGTCCTGACCTGCCCGGTCGCGTCGATGGAGTCGCTTTATGCTGGGGTCTTGCCGCCCAATCCGTATGGCGCATGGCCGACAGCGCCCGACTGCGTGAAGCAATACCACGATGTCATCATCGTGCTCGGCTGTCCGAGCGAGGGAAACGGAAGTCCCGCGAGTTGCCAGACGGGCCGCGTCGATATCGCAATGAGGCTCAAGGCTGCGGGCTACGGTGATCGCTTCATCGTGACCGGTGGGGCGGTCCACAACCAGTGGGTCGAGGCCGAGGCGTTACGCGCGTTGCTTTTGTCGCGAGGGGTGCAGAACGATCGGATCTGGCTCGAGCCCGAAGCCGAGCACACGGATGAGAACCTGTACTACTCGACGCAGATCATGGTCGCGCAGGGGTGGCGTTCGGCGCTCGTCGTGTCGAACGACCCGGGGCACCTCATGATGACGGCCCTGTGTGACAGCAACTGCTGTGTCGAGCTGGGGCGCTTGACCTTGTTCGCGATGCCGGTGACGGGTGGGCTCTTCCCCAATGACAATGTCGGCCACTACGTGCTGATTCCGCCGGCTGAGGCCAGCACGGTCGCCGAGTGCACCACCATCCAGGGACCCATCAAGTTCATGTGCACCAACCTCGGCTCGCGTAAGGCCTGTAAGGGCAACATCCAGCTGTAGGTGGGCGCCTGGCGGTACTCAGCCAGAACCGGATGGCGCAGGTTGCGGGCTCCATCCATTGCTATATCGTTGCGGCTCCCCGTCGATCTCTATTCGGAGCCCGATCGATGAACCAGCGATTGACACCCATCCGCCCCTTCTCGTTCTTTCTGAATGGCACATCGGGGCGCGTCCTCTTCAGTGATGCGTTCATCACCCAAGACGCCTATGATGGGCGCAACCTGGTGCTCGTCACTACGTATTACCCGGACCAGCCGTTCGACTTTCGCGAGGTCAGCGTGCGCGTGGACGGTGCGCCGTTGCGTCTCTTCGAAGACCGGGGGCGCGACGAACATGCGCCGATGCGGGCGGTCATCTATCCGCTTGGAGACCTGCCCGACCGTGAGGCGCACGAGGTTCGCATCAGCTACAGAGGTCAGCAGGAGGGGGCGCGGCTATCACCCGAACGACCGCCTGAGCGGCCGGTCTTCGCATTGGCGACGCTCTTCAAGGACGACTTTGCACAGGTCGAGACCTGCTATCGGTATTACAAGGACCAGGGCGTCGAGCGCTTCTACCTGTTCTACAACGGCCGCCTCGCTCAGGTGCCCGGGACGTTGTTCTCGGCGCCGGACATCGTCTATGGCGAGTGGCCTTTCCAGTATTGGCTCGATGGCTTTGGCGGCGGTCCGACGAAGCGGCATCATGCGCAGACGATGTTCCTTACGATGGTCCGATATCGCTTCATCGGGCACTGCTCATACCTGGCGTTGGTCGACCTCGATGAGTTCCTGGGGGTGCGCGGTGACCGCCTGATGACGGTGCGCGACTATGTCGAAACGATGGGGTGTGAGGCGCTATCGGCGCGTTGCCGCTGGTCTGAGGTTCGTAAGCCTGGGGTCGGGACGCGGATCGCGCTGCGCGACCTGCAGTGCCTCTGGGTGAACCCCGAGAGCGAGGGCGACCAGCGCATGAAGACGATCTATCGGGGCGACTTCCGGGGGCTGCCCGACGTGCATGTTCCCAAGCCTCCCGATGTGAGTGAGGTCTCGGAAGAGCTCGTGCTGCATCACCTCGTCAATACGGGGCATCGACGACAGAACCTCATGTCGCGCGACGCGGTGCTGGCGCCGTTGCCATCGTCGGGCTGATACTTCTGGCCGTGTATGAGAGGGGGACGAGGGCGCGGCTCAGGTCATGTCGTCGGGTTGTTTGGGGTGGTCGAGCGACATTGCTTGGGTCGGATGACACCGTAGCGTAGACTGCGCGCCCGTGTGGGTTTCCGGTCGGCCCGTCCTCGTCTCCTTGTCCCAGAGTGGCACCATGTTTGATTTCCTGAAGCGTCCCAAGGCTCCGGCTCCGACCACGGCCCCCCAGGAGCGAGGCGGCCAACAACCCAACGCCCTACGTGGCAAACCGATGGAAGAGCAGGAGCGGGCGCTGAAGCCGCAAGCCGAGCAGGGAGGCAACGACAAGGACCGGGCGCGCCAGCAGGAGGTCATGGGCAAGGCGCACGAGATCGGAAACCAGGATGTGATCCTCGAGCAGCTCGCGCATCGTGGAGCGAACAAGTCGATTCCGGGCGACCTGCTGAAGCAGTGGGGCTATCGCGAGGCGGGGGCCGTGGCCGACCCCGAGTCGGGGTTCAGGTCCGTGTTGTTCATGCCGACGGCCGAGGCGCTCGGCGGACAGTCCGAAGAGGGACAGATCGCACGTATGATTCATGGTGGGGCGCCGCCTCCCGTGCTGACTTTCCGCGGCACGCAGGAGAAGCGTGGGATGCAGGACGACACCAATCGTGAGGGGATTGGGACCTACCAATTCGAGTCGAATGCCGGGCGCATCGCGCAGATGTTCGGGGCGGCCGGTGGCAAAGCGGTGGTCGCGGGACATAGCCTCGGCGGTGCCTTGGCGCAGCTCGCAGCCTCGCGCTTCCCGGGCCAGGTGAGCCGCGTCGTGACGTTCCAGGCGCCGGCGGTGTCTGCCGAGGCAGCCGAGAAGGTGAACCAGCACAATGCCAAGGCAAAGACCGATGAGGACAAGATCTCGTCGACACACTATCGGGCGTCGGGAGACCTCGTGCACACGGCCGGCGAGAAGCTGACCAAGGGCGATGTGTACACGTTCGAGAGCAAGGGCATCGGCAACCCGATGGACCACCTGCAGTTCCCGCTGGCGAGGTTGGCGGCGGCGCGAGGAAGCATGATTCCGGGCGTGACGGACCAGGGCAAGGAAGCCAAGGACAAGCTCCTCGACGTCAAGAAGACGGACTCGGACAAAGAGAAGTCGGGGCTGATGCCTCGCATCGCCGAGGGCGGGCGCAAGTTGTTGGGCGGCCTGGTGCGCGACGAGAGCATGGAGACCTACGTTCAGGTCTGGCGCGACGTCGAGATGATGTGCAAGTCGGGGAAGTTCACCGAGTCCTATGTGATGGGCGTCATTGCGGCGAACAAAGAGCTGAAGCCCATTCAGAAAGACAAGATGAAAAACCAGGTGCAGATCCTGTACGCCGAGCTGCCGCGCGGGGCGCAGAAGCAGGCTCAGGACACAAAGCCGGGGCAGCAGCAGGCGCCCTGAGGGGGTGCAGTGCCACCGAGGTCGGTTCGCCGCAGCCCTGATTCTCAGGCGTCGGCGCCCGCCACCTTGGGGGGCTTGGGGTCGCGGCGCGGGACGATGATCATGCCCGTCTTGGCTTCCATCGTTGCGACCAGGCCGACCGAGCCGGCCATCCAGTGCGCGGCGATATTGCCGGATTTCTTGTTTTTCAAGGTATATTGGATGGGGCCGCTCACCATGGCGGAGGCGGCACCCGTTGCAGCACCCATCGCGGCGGCGGCGGCGATGCCGAGGCCAGGGATCGGGATGTGGAGATTGAACGGCATCTGCTGAAAGCTGGCGAAGTCGGTCCAGCGCATGACCCGGGTGCCGATCCACTTGACGACCAGGCCGTCATCGGAAGCCACGACGCGGGCCTTCGACGCCATGATGAACATGATGACCCCGAGCGGGATGAGGACGATCATGACGGTGCAGAGCACACCGAGGGTGATGCAGATGACCTTCCAGCGGGTAGCGAGTCGATAGGTGGTGCTGGCCGGGTCGGCGAGGATGCGGTCCGTCAGGGCTTTGTCGTCGGGCTTCATGTGGGTGCCTCTTTGTCTGGATCAGTAAGGCGAGCTGGCGGCGATGGATGGGACGTCGGTGGCGAGGGCGTCGGAGTCGATGCCATCGCGGGCGAAGAGCTCGCGGTCGACGATGGCCAGGAGGTCGACGAGGGGTTCGTTTGGGCCGTGGAGCAGGATGGCGCGGGCCAGGGTCGAGCGATAGATGATGAGCGCGATTGGGGGCGACGAGGTGAGGCCGCCCATGTGGTCCGAGAGCCAGCTCGCGATGGTCGTCGGGGATGCCGTGAGGAGGCGCTCGAGAGCTTCGGCCGGTTGTGGCCAGGCGTGCCATTCGAGGTGGGCGAGGCGATAGTCCGCGGCGAGGATGGGGTCCAGGCGGGAGCGATAGAGGCGTAGGAAACGTTCGGTGGTGGCGCGGCGATCGAGGAATGGGATGTGGGCGAGCGCATCGGCGGCGCGTCGGTTGGTGGCGGCAGCGGCGTCGAGGTGCCCGCGTTTGCGCTGGATTTCGCCGAGGTCGCCCAGCGTTCGAGCGAGCTCGTGTGGGAGGTAGGCGTCGTTGGCCGAGGTCTCGAGGAGGTACTCGGCGGTGTCGAGCTCGCCGAGCATGACGTGGGCGCGGGCGAGTGAGCCGGTGGTCTCGACCCAGACCTGGTCCCAACGCACGTCGCGGTCGGACTCGGCGATGGCGTCGAGGCGAGCTCGGGTGGCGGTCAGGAGGTCACGTGCGGCGGCGGGGCGAAGGGCGTCGATGAGGCCGATCCCCAGATAGGCGTCGACCTCTTCGGGGCGGAAACGTTCGGCGCGTGGACCGCGTTTCGAGGTCAGAGTCGAGAGCTCGGAGCGGGCGCGTTCGAGGGTCGGCAGTGCCGCGGGGTCGCCCTTGTGCAGGAGGGCCGAGCCCTGAATCCAGGACGCTTCGGCGTGGTCTTGGCCGGTGAGTGTCGCGGCGAGGGCGGTGGTCGCGAGGTTGTGGGCCTCGGTGTGGTGACCGTGCTGCCAGGCGTCGATGGCTTTGCGGACGAGGGCGGCGGGTTCGTGATTCAGGGCGCGTGTGAGGCCCGAGAGGTCGCCGAACCAGGCGACCAGTAGGTCGGTGACGGGTGTAGCCGAGTTGATGAGCGTCGCCTCGAGGTCGGGGGCTTCGCGGGCGATGAGCTGCTGTTTGGCGGGGAGCTCGTCGGGCGCGGTGGCGGTCGGGCCGTCCAGGAGGCCTGACGCGATGATAGAAGCGGTCGGGGAGCGGTCGAGGAGGCGGCCGACGAGGGCGGCGAGGATGGCCAGCTCGAACGAGCGGCCCGACAGTTGAAGGCCGTGGTCCTCGACCCAGATACGGATGTCGGAGGGGGCGAGGGTGGGTTCGCCGACGAGCGCGGCGAGGGTTGCGAGAGCAGGGGCGAGCTCGGCCCGGGTGACGGGGCGCGAGCCGTGCGGACGAACCGGTGCGACGCGGACCGTCAGGATAGCGCCAGGGAAGGTGGGGTCGGATGGGGACGGGACGGCCGGGAAGTGGGCGATGCCGGGGTCGGAGCTGTAGTCGCGGAGCGGGAGGTCCGCAGTGGCGGCTTCGCGGCGGCGGGCGGCGCTCGGGTCGTTGGCGGCGAGCTCGGCGAGGAGCTCGCGGGCTGCGCCCGGGGAGACCGAGCGCCAGCGGTCGAAGGCGGGCGCGGCGGGGATTGGGGAGGCCGAAGGTGGTGGCGGCCAGGGGAGGGCGACGTCGCGGTCGGCGAGGGTGAGCGTGAGGGTGGTAGGCTCGTCAGGGAGGGCGAAATAGAAGGCGTCGGCGAGCGGGCCGACGGTTGTCGGGCAGGGGACGTTGTTTGCGAGGAGTGTGGCGTGGCTGAGGGGAGCCGAAGGGAAGACCTCCAGGCGGACGCCAGCGGTGTCCGCGATGAGCGCGACTTCGAGGGTTTTATCTCGAAATGCGAGATATCTCGGGGCGGGCCACGCGATGCGCGCAGGGCCGTGTGACGCGCATAGGGCGAGGGTGGGGCGTCGTGTCGCGGCGTCGAGGAAGGCCGCGATGGCCTGGGCCGATTCCGTGGCGAAGTCGGTCAGGCGGCGCCACCAGGGGAGGTCGGCGAGGAGGCCGTCGGCGGCGGCGGCGGTGAGCTCGGCGAGGCGGTCGAAGTCGATGAGGGGTGGGAGCGGTGAGGTGATGGTGGCGATGTCGTCGACGAAGCGGCGCGCCGGGTGGTCCTTGTCCTGGGTGAGGATGTCGCGCAGCATGAGGGCGGGGGCGTGCAGGGCCTCGAAGCGGTCGGGGGTCATGAGGACAATGGCGGCGTTGTGGTCGTGCAGGGCGTCGAGGCGTTTGCGCGTCGGGACGTCGGCGAAGGTGCCGAGGCCGGCGTGTTCGATGAGCCGATGCAGGGTGGTGATCTGCTCGATTTCGTCGGCGTCGGGGTCGAACGTGAGCGCGGGGGAGCCGGAGTCGCCGAGGTCGGCGAAGTCGAAGGCCGGCGCCAGGATGCTTCGACCGGTGTCCGTTCGGGCGGCGCGGGTGATGCGGGCGAGGAGGAGCTGAGTCGACTCGTCGAGGTCGATAGCGGTGGCGAGGCCGGCGGTGGCGAGCGCGTTCAAGAGGAAGATCGGGTCGACCTCGAGAGTGCCATCGAGCATGCCAATGGTGTCCTCGGTGGACGCGCGGAGCTCGTCGACGAGCGAGTCGACAAATTGGTTGCTTGGGGTCGTGGTGGTCATGTGGAATCCGAGTCGTGGGCGCACGCGAGTTTGCGCGAAGCGCGGCAGCGGGCCTGGTTCAGGCGGCGTGAGAGGGCATCCAGGCTGCGCGGGATGCGGGCGTAGCCTTCCGCGGTTTGGAGGCTGACGCCTGCGGAGCGGTAGGCGGTGCGGAGGTGGGCGCCGTTGTCGTAGCGCTGGATGATGATGCCGTCGCCCAGGTGGGCGATGCGGACGGGCGGGTCCATGCGGGTGCGGCGGACCTCGTGCTCGAGGCCGGATGCGAAGTACGCGGCGATGACCTGCTTGTAGCCATGCTCGTAGGTGGCGGCGAGCAGAGGCCAGGCGTCGATCTCGCGCGGTGTGACGTTGTCTCCCCAATGATTCCAGGGCTCGTGGCCTTCGAGCTCGAGTCCCATGAGGGTCGCGACCGGGCGGTGAGGTGCGGGGACGTCCTGCGCCACGTCCTCCCAGAGCTCGAACGGGGCGAGGTAATGTTTGAGCGTGTGGGAGATGCCCTTGTTGTCGCCGGGGCGGCCGGGTGGCATGAATACGAGGGTCATGACCAGCCACCGGGGAGGGCTTCTCGGACGCGTTCGTTGGCGCGCTCGACCCACTTGCGGACGGTGTCCATGGCGGTGAGTCGTTCTTTGCGCTGGTCTTTGGCCCAGGCCTTCACGGGACCATCGTGGCTCGAGCGCAGGATGAAGGCGAGGTGTTCGCGACCGTCGTCGTCGTCGTGGACGCCATGCGGATGGGTTTGCAGGAGCGGGTCGAGGTGATGCCCGGTCTCGTCGACGCTGCGGCAGAGTCCGTCGGTGAGGCCATCCTTGGTGCGCTTGGTCTGAGCGTTGGCGGCTTCGAGGTGTGGGCGTTCGACGGGCGGCGCGTAGTGGGCGCGAAAGGCGACGCGATAACGCGCGGGGAAGTCGGCGTCGTCGAGGACGGCCAGGACCTGAGCGAGTCGGCGTCGATTGTCGAGTCGCGCGATGGCTTCGGATTCGGGGGAGGGGGCTCGTGGTATCGAAGGTGAGTGCGAGCTGAGGTCTGAGGTCTCGAGGTCGGCATTGGCAACCTTGCCACCGCGCTTGGCGGCGAGGAGTCTTCGGGCCTCCGTCTCGGCGAGGTTGATCAGGCATCGGATGAGCCAGGCGCCCGCATGGCGCACACCGTCCGGTGGGGTGAGCTTGCCGGTCACGAGTCGGTCGTAGAGGGCGACCATGACCGTGGTGATGAAGTTCTCGGCGTCCGCGTGGATCGTGCCTCTCGGGAAGAAGCGCTCGATTCGTTGGGCGAACCAGCGCTCGTGAACCCGGAAGAGCAGGCGTGCGACCTTCTTGGCGTCGAAGGGATGGGCAAAGGCGGCGTCGGCCAGTGCGGAGGCTGGTGAGGGCGGCGAGTTTGGCATGACCCGAGGACTCTAGCCTCGTGTATGGAAGGCAACAAGGGCACCCGCAGCGGTTGTCGCGTCGGTTCGGTACGTGTGTTGCCGGGGTGAAGGCCGCGGCAAGCCGCATGGGAGGCGGGGCTAAAATGAAATATGAAATGTCCCGACCCCTCGGGAGAGACGGTCGCATGGGAGGCGGGGCTAAAATGAAATATGAAATGTCCCGACCCCTCGGGAGAGACGGTGGTGGTGGGGTGGTGGGAGGCATGCCCTTGGAGACGCGGGGCCGTGGGCGCGGCGGACAGTTCTTCGGGTGGGGCGAAGAACCGTCCGCCGGCCGAGGCGGTCAGCGTGCGGTGGTGCCGACCTGGAGGTGGTAGATCATGTCGATGGCGAAGTCGTCGTCGGGGGTTTCGGGGTCGCCGACGTGGGTCGCCTTGAAGCGGATGTGGTGGAGGCCCGGCGGGAGCGGGTCGAGGAGCACGTAGTAGCCGCCGCTGTAGCTCGTCACCGGAGACGTTTCGACGGGCAACTCCCAGAGCTCGTAGATGCTGTCTTCGAGCGGCATGGTGTAGGTGAACTCGGTGACCGGGATGAGGTGGGCCGCGAGGTCATCGTGGTCGTAGAGCTCGGCGTCGATCTGAAGGGAGACGTCGCGGGTGCCGGCGAGGAAGGCTGTGAGGTCGGCGCGCAGGGCCTCCTCGGTGGCGTGCTCCTCGACGGGATAGCCACCGTTGTCGAACGCGGCGTTCAGGATCGGAAAGAGCAGCGCTTTGTCAGCGGGGACATCGCAGGTGCGCTCGCCGGGGCCGCCGAAGGTGCCCGCGAGGAAGAAGACGTCGCCGCTCTGACCGGTGGCGCAGTGCTCGCCGGTCACGTCCAGGACCGGGTGGTTGGTGGCGGGCAGGCTGTAGAGCCACTGCCACCAGGCGCTGCCCCAGTCGGCGAGTGACTTGCCGTAGTGGACGGCCGTGGGGTCCTTCGGGGTGACGGGTGGGGCGACGACGAGGTTGTAGGTCGTGTCGATGACGAAGGCCTCGGGACCGATGTGATCGGGGAGGCGGACCGAGCCTTCGAGCTGCAGCTCGTAGGTGCCGGGGGCGAGCTGGTCGAGGACGACGTAGAAGCCGTCCATCCAGGTCGGGTCGCAGGCGCCCGAGTAGTCGCTGCCGTAGAACGTCGCGATGACGCTGTCCTCGATGTCGGGGCTCGTGATGGGGAAGGTGCGCAGGCCCGTGCGGAACTGGCCCGCGGAGTAGCCGTCGGGCGCCGTGAAGACGGGCTCACCATCGAGGGTAACGCGCAGGTCACGTGAGGCGTCGGCGAAGGCGGTGACGAAGTCGATTGCGCCTGCGGTCTCGTCTTCGACGTCGCCCGCCGAGTAGCCGCAGGTGTCATAGAAGCCGTTGAGCAGCGGGACGACGAGTGGCTTGTCACTTGGCACATTGCAGGGGGTAGAGCCCTGGCCGCCGAGCAGGAAGAAGGCGTCTTCGGTCTGGTTCTGGACGCAGTGCCAGCTCGAGAGCTCGTTCTGCGGGTGCAGGCCCCAGGGGATATTGAAGTACCACTGGACCCAGGCCTCGCCCCACTCGGCGAGTGTCTTGCCGGCGGTGGTCGCTGTCGCGGCGAGCGTTGGTGCGGCCGTGGTGACTTCGGGCTCGGGTTCGTAGACTTCGAGGGTGTAGTAGGCTCTGAAACTGAAGTCGAGGCCGGTAGAGCTGAAGTCGAGCTGATGGGTGCCCACGGGAAGCGGCTCCAGCAGGACGTAGTAGCCGGCGTGAAAGCTGGGTATTGGTAGCGTCTCCTGCTCGAGTCCCTGGAGGTCATAGATGTTTTCGCCAGACGGTAGCGAATAGTCGAACGAGACGATGGCAGACCGGTGGGCTGACTTCAGGTCATCGTTGGACCACTTCTGGCCATTCACCTCGAGCTCCAGCGCGTAGGTCTGCCCGATGAAGTAGGATATGAAGCTCCGAAGCTGGTCGGTCGTTTGACGGTCAGCTCCCCGAAGGCCACCGTTGTCGTTGGCGATGGTCGAAAGTGGAATGAAGAGCCACTTGCCTGCGGGTACCCTGCACGTTCGCTGGATGATGTCCGCGTTGATCGCAGGACCGAGAAAGAAGACCGGGCCCCCCTGTCCATTGCCGCAGTCCTCGCCTGTGCGGTCGACGGCTGGATTGCCGTCGAGCGGCATACCGTAAAGCCACCGCCACCAGGCGCTGCCCCACTCCGGCAGACTGCGGCCGAAGTAGACCCTATTCGGGTCGGGCAGGGTGATCCTGGGACCCACCTCGGTGTCGGCGTTGTCGTTCGTATCGGTGATGTCGGGCGACGTGTCGACAGAGTCGGACGCGGTGTCGCTGGTGTCGGGCGACGTTTCGACGGTGTCGGGCGAAGCGTCGGGGATGTCGGGTGAAGTGTCGGGCGAGGTGTCGACGACATCCGTGGTGTCGGGTGAGTCGGTGTCGTCTTCCGGACAACCGGCCAGGGTCGATAGCGCCAGGGCCGTCGCAGTGAGCGGCCACAGGAGGCGGGGGAAGCGAGCGGACATAGGTCTCCTCCGGGCGAGGACCGCACTCCGTGCGGGATCCCTCGGCCTGTTCGTGAAGGTCGGTGCGCGCGAGTTTCGAGCGATGAGGCGAGTTAGCCTGTCGACACGAGGGGTCGCAAGGACGCCTCGACTGGTGGCGCGACTTCGATGCTCTTTGTCGCAGAACCGCTATTGGTGAAGTGTCTTCAGCGGTTGGGGCGCAGGCGATGGGCGCCGGTCGTGATGCAGTGGATGTCGGGGACCGAGGCCGGCCCGTAGGGTGCGTTCGAGCCGCCGGCCTGGTTCAGGACACGCCGGAACCGCAGGGCGCCAAGCGTCGTGAAGAGGGCGATGTCCCGATGCAGGGACACGGGTGGCACGACCCCGCGCAGGTCCATCGGTCGGGTGTGGGCGATGCAGTTGCGCACCTGGGTTGCCGCCCAGTAGGCGCCGTTTCGAGCGGCCTCGGCTGAAGGAGTTTTCGAGGTCGTGTAGGCGAGCTCGATCTGGTGGCGTTGTTCGCGTTCGGGATTGACAGATCCCGCGTCGAGCCACGGCACGATGTCGCCGAGCTCGAACAGGCGTCGAGCTTCGTCTCGAGACTTGACCCCGGGGCCGGCGAGGGTCCTGGCCCAGCTCGAGAACAAGGGGTCGAGCAGCATCCAGAGCCTGCCGCAGTGCTCGAGCTCGAGGCGGTCGGTCGTAGGGACAAGCGCGTCGAGGAGCGCGTCGTAGCGGGTTGGGAGCGCACGGTGGAACTCGAGCAGAAATGCCGCGAGGGCCAGGCGTGACTCCTCGTCGGCGCGCAGCCTCCGGTCGGTGTCGACGAGCTTCAGCTCGAAGCTCACAAGCGACCAGATGGGGCGTGAGCTGGAGAGCTCGCCGAGCTCGAGCAGGCGCTCCAGCTTGCGCGAGTCGCCGCGAGCCCAGTCGTTGGCACCGATCCACCACGAGGCGCGTTCGTCCTCGTCTTCAGTTGGTGAGCCGTTGGGTGGCGCATTGGTGTCGGCGCGTTCGGGGCTGGGCCGTGGCCTGTCGTCCGGGGGCCGCGGTGTGGACGACGAAGGCGTTGAGGGCGCGGTCGGCGCGGCGGGCGCAGGTGAGGCATTCAGGCGCACAAAGTGGCTGGTCGGCGCCGTGTGCATGATGGACAGGTCGGGCGGCGGAGGGAACTCGTTGCGTTGGGTGAGGACCCGGCGCATCCGCTGGCACGCGATCACGGCGAGCACGAGCGTGTCGAGGAAGAGGCCGGCGGCATCGAGCGGCGGCGACAAACGTTCGAGCCGAGCCATCTCGGACGAGGCGGCCCAGCTCGCCGCCCAGAAGACACCGAGCTGATGGTTCTGGAGGTTGGTCGTCTGCCCACGATAGGTCAGGATGCTGGCCGCCTGCGACTTGAGCGGGTCGTCTTCGTCCCCGGCGGTCCGGTCGAACGGCAGGATCTCACCAGCGATGTGCAGTGCCTGTGCGACCCGCGCGGCCGGCACCGAGCGCGGCTTGGCGATGTGGTCGGCCCACGAGGCGAACATGGGCGCCAGCGCATTCCAGAGCCTGGCCACAGCATCGAGTCTGCGCGCCGAGCGCCAACCCGACAGGACTTCGAACAGATTCGGCAGCTGTTCGGGGGCGAAGCGCATCGCCATGTCGATGAGCGTCGCGACGCCGAGCTGTCCCATCTCGAGCCCACGTGAAGAGGTGAGCACCCAGCCGGGGCGATTGGTCAGCGGCTCGCCCAGGTCGCGCAGCGGGACGAGGCGAGCCCGCTCGCCGTTGGCCCACGCCAACGCGGCAAACCACCAGGCGTGACGGTCTACTGGCTTGGCGGTGGGAGCCTGAGGGTCCTGTGACATAGACTCACAATCTACACGACTGGTGCGCGTTGCAAAGTGCAGCGATGCTCGGTCCCGGCCGGGGCATCATCTGCTCGACCGCACACCAATCGACGAGCCCAGCTCCAGGGCGAGGTCAGATACCTCGGAAATCGAGATATGCGGCTAGCGGTACTCGAGGTCGTCGATCTCGCAGCGGAAGAACTCGCCCTCGGTGATGAAGCGGGTCGGGTTCCTGAGGTCGGGAGCCACCTCGTCGGCCTCGCTGAAGTACCAGCCGAGTCGCAGCTTCGATGGGAAGGTGATGCCGTCGATGGTCTTCTCGGCTTCGATGAGCCCGCCGAAGGACTCGTAGTGGAAGCCGGTCTTGTCGGGGTCGCCCCAGCGGTCGAAGCGGACGCTGGCGATGCCGCCGCGCCCATCGAGCCCGAGCAGGATACGGTTCGACTCGCCGTGGGCGGCGATGTCCACGGCCAGGTGGTTGCCCTGGTTGCTGAAGATGACCCCGTCGTGCAGGAACACGCTGGGCAGGAGCATCGCCTCGACGTTGAGGCGCCCCGCGGCCGAGCGCGCGATCTCGGGCCCCTTCGCGGTGATGACCGGGAAGAGACCGAGCATCTTCCAGCGCATCTCGCCCTCGCCGTCGACGAGGCGGTCGTAGCCGGTCACCGGGAGGCCCTTGATCTTCGTGCGCGCTTGCCACACGAAGCCGCGCTCCCAGTGGATCACCTGCTCGGCTTCGAAGGCATTCCAGACACCGTTCAGCCGAATGGTGCCGTGCATCCTTATGTGAACGGCGTTGGGAAGCGGTGCGCCAGGCGCCAACGCGTGTAGCAGGAAACGCGCGGCGTCGAGTGGCAACGACTCGACCAGCTTCGGGTCGAAGTGGGCATTGGTTCGGGGGGCGCTTTCCCAGAGCTCGTCGAGCATCTTGTGGCTGGCCATGGTCGACTCCTGTCGTGAGTGGTGTTGTGGCCCGAGTACCGAGACTGTAGTCCCAGCGTAAACGCGCGTAACCCCCGAAAGCCAGGTGTCGGGCCAAACCCGCACAAGGCGATGGGCACAGCCCTTGGAATAGGTTAGACGCCGACGTCATGGACGCCAACGATACCGCCGAAACCAACGACATTGAGCTCGACACCCCCAAAGCCTTCTTCGAAGGGCTGGCCCTCGACCTGTGGAACGCTGTGGTTCCCGCCGAGCTGACCGCGGCCGAGGTCGAGTTCCTCGCCGAGCAGTTCAAGGGCATCAGCGGTCGCCAGACGCCGCGCTTGCTCGACATCGCTTGTGGCTCCGGTCGCCACGCGATTGGGCTCGCCAAGCAGCGCTTCGAGGTCACCGGCCTCGACATCGCGACGCCCGAGCTCGAGCGGCTCACTGCCCAGGCCAAGCTCGCGAAGGTGACGGTTGCGACGGTCGAGCAGGACATGCGTGAGCTCGGCCCGCTGGTCGAAGGCGACAAGAAGCCGTTCGACGGGGCCTACGTCTTCGGCAATGCGCTCGGTTATCTGGACCCGGACGAGCTCGCCGCGTTCTTGAATGATCTGGGTGCGGTCGTGCGAGTCGGTGGGCGGGTCGTCCTCGAGACGGCGATGGTGGCCGAGTCCTTTTTGCAGGGCTTCGAAGACCAGGTCGCGATCGACGGCGGCGACGTGAAGGTTGTCATCGACAACGACTACGACATCCTCGGCTCGCGGGTCATCGGCACCTACACCTTCGAGGGTGGCGGCAAGACGGTCGTCAAACGATTCGCGCACCACGTCGTCTCGTGCCGTGAGCTCTTCGAGGCCATCGAGGACGCCGGCTTCGAGCTCGAGAAGGCGCTCGGCGACACCGAGGGGAACCCCTACGAGATCGGCGACCCGCGCCTCATCGTGGTGGCGCGTCGGGCGTCGTCGGAGGACTGAGGTCGGCTCGTGAGCCATCGCGCGAGGCGCCACATGGACGCGACCTGGCGCAGGCGGATTCCGGCTCAGGGGGAAACGGTTGGCGCACGTCCGATGAGGCGGCGTGCGACCTGTTGCCAGATGAGGCCGAGGGCGATGAGTCCAAGCCCGACGCCCCAGATGGTCGGCTCGACCCAGAAGGCAAGGCCAAGGCAGGCCGTGAGCCCGAGTGCCGGGAAGATGCGCGGGTAGCGGCGGTGCTCGGGCGGGAGTCGTAGAGCCGCGAGGTTCGTGATGGCGTAGTAGACGAGCACCGTGAAGGCCGAGAAGGTCCAGGTGGTCTTCACGCTGCCGATGAGGACGAGGCCAGCGATGATGGCGCCCATGACCAGCACCGCGCGGCGTGGTGAGCCTTTGTGGGTGTGGGCCAGGGCGGGCGGCATGTCGTTGTTGCGCGCCATCGCGAAGAGCACCCGCGAGAGGCCGAGGATGAGGTTCAAGAGCACGCTGGCCATGGCGGTCAGCGCGCCGATCGAGACGAGGAGCGGGATGGCTTCTGTGCCAAACGACTCGGCGACGATGGCGAGCGGGGCGACCTCGTTGCCTGTAGCCGCGGCCAGGCCCGAGTAGCCGACCGCGCTCAGTGCGATAGCGGTCACACCCAGGTACAGGGCCATCGATATCCCGAGCGTCAGGATGATGGCGCGCGGGATCGTACGGCGCGGCGCGATGACCTCTTCGCCGAGCGTCGCGATCCGGCCGTAGCCCGTGTAGGCGACGAACATGAGCGCGGTCGCTTCGAGGAGCGAGCCGAGCGGGACGGGTGGAACGGGCCCGGTGTTGTGCTCGACGAACGCCATCGGTAGGCCGAATACGATGAAGGCCAGGAGCGCGAGCAGCGTGACCGCGACGATGACGGCGTTGGTGCGGTTGGAGCGCGCAAGGCCGCCCGCGGTGAGGGCCGTGAAGGCGACGACGAGCGCGAAGGCCAAGGCGACCTTGGCGGTGTGCCCAGCACTGTTGGCAAGGTTGGCAAGCGTGTAGCCGGCAAAGCCGAGCGCGGCGGTGGCGGCGGAGGCGCTCTTGGCGCAGAGGAACATCCAGCCGGCCGTGAAGCCCCAGGCCGGGCTGAGGTAGCGGTAGCCGTAGGCGTAGGTGCCGCCGCTGACCGGGTGGCTCGCGGCCAGTGACGCGCTCGACAGGCCGTTGAAGACGGCGACGACGGCGGCCAGGGCCACGGCCAGCAACACGTCGGAGCCGGCGATGCTCGCGGCGAGTCCGATGGAGACGAAGATGCCCGTGCCCAGGATCGACCCCAGCCCCATGAGGATTGCGCCGGGTAGGCCGACGACTCGTTCGAGGGTGGGAGGTGGGGGCATCGTCGTGCTCGAGGTGTAATCAAGGGGAGGGAGCTGCGTCTCGCCCAGGGTACACGCGGGTCACAGCGATGCCATGTCGATTTTGTGGAAGTCGGTTTTTGTGATCGGTAGTGTCCGCCCCGTTCGCGCCGATTCGGCCGACAAAACTATATAAATACAGGCACTTGAGGTTGTTTTATGAAAACGATTCAGCGTTGGTCGGGGCTACTGTTGGTGGGGCTTGTGGTCGGGTGTGGCGACGACGCGACCAAGCCGGGCCCGGAAGACCCCAATGACCCGAAGGACCCGGTCGAGGCCCTTGAAGACATGTTTATCCAGGCGTGTGAGCGTCAGGTTGAGTGTGGGGTGCCGCTCTTGAGCCAGGCGAAGACACTCGAGGCTTGTATCGAAGAGCAGATGGAGGCCGTCGGCGACGTCCCCAAGACGCTAGGCGGCGGCGCGGTTGTCTTGAAATCCGAGACGATTGCCGACTGCACCTCGGTGCTGGCGGTGGCGACGTGTGAGGCGCTCGGCAACAAGCGTTTCGAGATCGACGAGAGCTGTACGACCTATTGGCAGGGCACGGTCGCGATCGGTGGCGATTGCCACGGCGGGGCCGTCAACGACTGTGTGGCCGGGAGCATGTGTGACCTGTCCGACGGGGTCTGCCCCGGCACGTGTGTGGCCGTGGTCGAGGACTGCATCGAGGGTGGCTGCGAAGACGGCGAGTTCTGCAGCGCGCTCGGGCGGTGCGAGCCGAAGGCGGCCATTGGACAACCCTGCGAGAGCGTGGTCGAGGGCGCGGTCCACGAGTTCGCCTGTGTCGACGGTGGCCACTGCGTCGAGGATGAATGTGTGGCGCGGTTGGAAGCCGACGCGAGCTGCACCGGGATGTACGAGTTCGAGTGTGTCATCGGCACCACCTGCGGTTGCGACGACGCTTCGTGTACGACCCGTTCGTGTGTGGACGCGAGCGCGGCGGGTGAGCCCTGCCAGATGGCGGCCAACTGCGAGGTCGGGCTCTACTGCGATTTCGGTGTCGGCAAGTGCGCGGCGCGGCTGGCCGAGGGTGCGGACTGCGACGAGAGCTTTGGCGCGTGTGGGGCAGGGCTCGTGTGTGACGGCGGCAAGTGTAAGGACCCGGACGCGGTCGTCGCGGAGCCGCTGCCGTTGCTCGAGGCCGGGGCGGACTGCTCGCGAGGGGGCATCTGCCCGCTCGGGATGTTGTGCCGTTGTGCGGAGCCGGACTGCCAGCAGGAGGACAAGAAGTGCCTGGCCGGGGCGGCGCTCGGCGCGTCCTGCGAGGACTATCTCGAGGCGGACTACTCGCCGTATGTGTGTGCCGAAGGGCTCTGCGACCTGTTCGGGTCACTGACCTGTGTGAAGCCCGCGGCGCCGGGCGATCCTTGCACAGGCGAGCAGACCTTCGGGTGCGGGAACTTCATCTGCATCGATGGTCGGTGCGCGACGCTGGAGGAGACCCGCTGCACGGCGCCGTGATGGCGGGGCGGTGAGGCAAGTGCGCCATCTTTGGTGAAGCGGTGGCGTTCGCCGGGTGGTGGGGCGATCATCGTCTGTCGTGCTCCGTGTTCGACCGGGCCGGGGCGAAGATGAGCGACCATTCATGCCGGCGCACCGCTCTCGTGGTGCCGAAACGCATGGAGACGTCAGATCGGAATACCTGCTCGTGCGTAGTGCCCAGGGCTCATGCCCGAGGTGCGCCATGTCGCTGTCCCTGCCTCCCATCCTCCATTCTGCGAGCCTTGTGCTCCTCCTGGTTCTACTCGCGGCGCCCGCCGAGGCCCGCAGTCCTATTCGCCACCAGGCCATGGGGGAAGTCGAGCTCATCTGTGGCGGGTCGCGCTGCGATGAGGTTGCGGCCCATGGCCAGCGCTGGGTCGTCGGGACCTTTGGTCAGCGCTACGAGATTGCGCTGATCAATCGTTCCGACCTCTGGATCGAAGCGGTCGTGACCGTCGATGGTCGCAGCATCCTCGATGGCCTGCGTTCGACCTCGCGCAGCCGCGGCTACCTCATCCCGCCGCGTGATCGGGTGGTGGTCGACGGGTGGCGCGTGAGCCGCGAGTCGGTCGCGGCCTTCCGTTTCACTTCGGTCGGCGACTCGTATGCGGCGCGCGTCGGCGACGCCTCGGACGTCGGCGCTATCCGCGTCGACTTCTACCCCGAGCGCAGGACTACCACCTGGACGCCGAGACCCACACCCTGGGAAGGCCGCGCCCCCGGCGCCCCCATCGACGATCACGCCGAGGATTCTGCGGACCGTCCGCGGGCGGGTGAAGGCAAAGCCGCGCGCTCGTCGCCGCTCTGGGATGGCGATGGCGAAACACGCCAGGGCCTTGGAACCCAGTTCGGTGAAGAGCGCCACCAGCCCGTGTCCGAGCGCGACTTCGAGCGGGCGGGAACACATCCGTCGCAGAGTATCGTCCTGCGTTATGACGACCGCTCGGGCCTCATCAACCGGGGCGTCATTGGCGGTCGAAGAGACGGCCGTTGGGTCCAACCGCCGCCATACTGGGTTCCATTCGAGTGAGGCCAGCGCGGCTCATCGCGGCGGGCGTCCGGTCGCGTGGGTCACAAGCCAGCGCTCACGGTGCAAAGCGTAGTTGTACCAGGCTCGTGTCCCTACGCACCCAGAGGACGGGCTCGTTGTCGAGGTCGAACGCGAGTGACACGGTGTAGGTCGACTCATTGGTGAATGGCACCGCACTCGCGGTCCAGGCTTCGTTCGTGTAGGTCATGAGCCACACCGTGTTGTCGAGGTTGAGGCCAAAGGGCTGATGCCCTGGCCAAGGGCGTCCGGTGTGGCTGGTGAGGTTGGCGGCGTTGTCCGGCTTGGATGGGGCGTGATATGAGCGCCGTATGTACGGGTGGTTGGCCCTCGAGTCGCAGTCCCAGGTCGGCAAGCGCGCGTTCGCGGCGGCGGAGTGTGGCCTGTGTGCCCACTACGGGGCGGCTTTCCGGACGCGGACACGGATGTTGGCGGGGGCCGACCCGACGTTGTTGGTGATGGCGTTGGAGGGTTTGGTCGAGGTGCCCCCGGACGCTGTGCGGGTACGATGTCCCTTGACGTTCAAGATAACGAAGCGCCGCGCGACGGATCCGGAGTGGGCGCCGCTCGCGGCGGTGGCCGAGCTGCAGTTGGTGTTGGCGGGTGAGAAGCTGCTCGACGACAAGGTCGACAAGGATGGATGGCTGTCGCGGATGGCTTCGTCGTTGCTCGAGCGGGACATCGTTGCGGCCGGCGAGTCGCTGGTCGCGCGTGGGTTTCCGCTCGATGATTTGAGGGCGACCTTGCGGCGCCAGAGCGTAGTCGAGGCGGATGCGAACGCGGGTCTGGATGCTTTGGCCGGGCCGACGGGGTTGGCCCTCGGGATGATCGCCGGGTGGTTGGCAGAGTTGGTTGGACGGGTCGAGATGGTCAGGCCGCTGCGTGAGTTGGGCGAGACGCTCGGGCGGCTCCTCTACATGGTCGACGCGCTGCATGACCTGCGGCGGGACCGGGCCGGGGCGCGTTTCAATCCGCTGGATCACGCCCTGGGGTATCTTTCGCCACGACGCATGGCGCAGCTCGAGGCGAGTGTCGAGGGGCTGATTGCGAGGCATGAGGCGGCCTTTGCCAGGGTCGAGCTGTTTCGACATCGTGAGGCGTTGGACGCGTCACTCGTCGCAGGGCTCGCAGGCAAGGCGCGCTCGGGGCTCGTGTCGGTGAAGTCGTTGCCACAACCGCTGCTTGCGACATGAGGACCCACGGGTGAGAGGTCTATGAGCAATCCCATGACGGCGGTGGACGAGGTCCTGCTCACGTCGCTGCGTGCGCTGGGTGGCAAGGCGACGGTCGGTGACCTGGCGCAGCGCTCGGCCTTGCCTTCGCACGTGGTCGAAGCGCGTGTTCTTGGCGCTTTGTCGCATGTCGGAGGTCACGTCGCGGTCGATGACCATGGCAACCTCGTCTATTCGATCGAGCGGTCTCGGCCGCTGCCGACGTTCAGACCGCCGCTCATGGCGCGTGTGTTCGCGGCGCTCTATGCGGTCTTCAAGACGGTCTTCTTTGCGGCGCTCTCGATTGCGCTCGTCATGTACTTCACCGTCTACGTCGTCATCATCCTGGCGGTGATCATCGCGGGCATCGCGGCGGCGGCCAAAGGCGGTGACTGCGACTGCGATTGCGACTGCAAGGTCCCCGACTGCAGCGGTTGTGGCGGTTGTGGTGGCTGTGACGGCTGCGTCATGTGCTGCGATGGCAATATCTGCCATGGCTTCAATCGGGGCGGCGACAACGTCTATGGCAGGACGGTCGGCAAGTCGCACCCCGAGCGCATGGACGAACGTGCGACCTTGCGCAAAGCGCAAGGTGAGCGCCGCGAGGAGCTGCAACGCGTCAAGCTCGAACGTTCGAAGAAGCGGGCGAAGCGGCTACACAATGCGATGGCGATGCTCGGCAATCGGCGTGGCAAGTCGCTCGATTATCCGCTCGCGGTAGAGGTCGTGACCGAGAACCCACCGTTCTTCAGGGCGGTGCGCGACTTCGTCTTCGGGCCGCCGTCGATGCCGGTCTCGCCGTCTGCCGAGTACCAGAACCTGCTCGGTTTCATTCGCGACCACGATGGGCGGATAACGGCGACGGACGCGGTGTTGCTGACCGGGTTGCCGCTCGATGTGGCCGATCGGATGTTGCTCGAGCTCGCGGTGCAACACAACGGTGACGTCGAGGCGAGCGAAGACGGGGTGGTCGTCTACAGGTTCGACCGCTTCATGGTCAGCGTCGGGACAGATTTAGAAGCCGGCACGTGGCTCGCATCACAGAATGGGAACGCTTTCAGGATAGGGGACTTCGCCAACAACTTCGGGCTCGACATGGTCGAAGCGGGAAGTCGGCTCGATGTCCTGGCCGAGCTTGCGGGGGCCAAGGTCGAGCGCGGCGAGCGGACGACCTATCGGTTCGATGCGGCCGCGTGTAAACGGCTCGAAGAGGCGAGTGAGTCACACGCGTCCTTGCGCAGCTTCCACTTCGCTTGGGAGCGGCTCGAAAGGGCGCCGGCGATCATCGGGGTGCCCGTCGGAAAGCGTGGTTGGATCTATGGCTTCAACTCGCTGAACCTGGCCATGAGCCTGGCGATGCTCGCGTTCTATAGCGGTGGCGAGCGGCTCGTGGGGCCGGCCATCGGGTTCATGTCCGAGGGGGTCGAGCTGTGGTCGCTTGGCATTCTGCCCTGCATCATGTCGCTCGGGGTGTTCATCATCCCGCTCGTGCGCCTGATCGTCGAGGGCATTCGGGACGCCGGGCGCAAGCGCCGTAACACGCGGCGTGTCATCCTGCTCGGGCTGGCGCACTGTCTGATGGATGATGCTGTCGTGACAGCAGCCGAGATCAGGCGGGCCTTGTCGCTCGATGCGGTGGCTGAAGACGAGATCAGCCGGTACCTGACGATGCTCGGCGTCGAGCTGGAAGCGACCCTCTCGAACGACGCGGAGCTGTCTTTCGACCGGGCTCATCGTGAGCTGCGGGCGGTGTCGGTGGCGGCCGAGGTCGACCCGTCGGTGTTTGCCCTGAAGCCCATCGTGTATGACACCGCCAGGCCGATGTGAGGCCTGACGGTGTTTGTGTTCGGGTGCGGATAGGTCTTACAGGAAGATCCCGCCCGAGACCTCGATGCGCTGGCCGTTGATCCAGCCGTTGTTCGGGGCCAGTAGCATGGCCACGGCGGCGCCGATGTCGTCAGGCTGGCCGACGCGGCCGAGCGCGGTCATGGAGGCGATCTGGCCGTTGAGCTGCGGGTTGTCGCGGACGGCGCCGCCGCCGAAGTCGGTCGCGATGGCGCCCGGCGCGATGGTGTTGACGCTGATCTGGCGCGGGCCAAGCTCCTTGGCGAGGTACTGGGTCAAGACCTCGAGCCCGCCCTTCATGGAGGCGTAGGCCGCATAGCCCGGGAACGAGAAGCGGGTGAGCCCGGTCGAGATGTTGATGATGCGGCCGCCGTCGTTGATGAGCGGCAGGAGCTTCTGGGTGAGGAAGAAGGGGCCCTTGAGGTGGGCCGCCATGAGCTCGTCGAACTGGGCTTCGGTCGTGTCGGCGATGGCCGCGTGCACACCATGGCCGGCGTTGTTCACGAGGAAGTCGAAGTGGTCACGACCCCACACACGGGAGAGAGCGCCGGCGGTCGCTTCGGCGAAGGCGGAGAACGACGAGGAGTCGCTCACGTCGAGGGGGAGCGCCACGGCGCGGCGGTCCTTGGCCTCGATGGCGGCGACGACGGCTTGCGCTTCGTCTTTGTTGGAACGATAGGTGACGATGGCGTCGGTGCCCTGGTCGGCAAGGTGCAGGGCCATGTTCTTGCCAAGGCCGCGGCTGCCACCGGTGATGAGGACGATGGGGTTCTTCGAGTCGGACATGGGAGCTCTCCTGGGTCGGGATGCGGGACGACGCAGAACATAGGGCGGTCGCCACGCCTGGAGTAGGCCGACGATTGGGACACACTGTTCGTGATGAGTGGACAATCGAAAGCTTTGGAACGAAGGTTGGCTCATGGACCTCGAAGCCCTGAGAGTCGTCTTGAAGGTCGCCGAGCTGGGCAGCTTCACGCTGGCTGCGACCCATCTGGGGATCTCGCGGTCTCGTGCGTCGCAGCAGGTGCAGGAGCTCGAAGGTGTGCTCGGGGCTCAGCTCTTCAGGCGGACCACCCGGGTCGTGACGTTGACTGCGGATGGCGAGCAGTTCGTCGAGCGTTCGCAGCGACTTCTCTCGGAGGCCGACGAGCTCGCGGCGCTGTTCCAGGGACCCAGAAACCTGAGGGGTCGCGTGCGGTTGGACCTCCCGGTGGGGGTCGCGCGCAACATCGTCCTACCGAGGCTGCCCGAGATCTTGAGCCTGCATCCGATGTTGGAGCTGGAGGTCAGCGCCACCGACCGTCGTGTCGATGTGTTGCGCGACGGCTTCGACTTCGTCCTGCGGGTGGGTGTGCTCGGTGACTCGGCGCTGACCGCGCAGCGGCTCGGGGTCTTTCCGATGGTGAACTGTATCAGCCAGGCGTACCTGCGGCGGTACGGCGTACCGACCTTCGGCGACCTCGATCAACATTGGATTGTCCACTATTCGCAGACATTGGGGACAGAGTCGCCGACCTTCGACTACCTGGAGGCTGGCGCGGTGATCACGCGGCCGATGCGTCGGCTGGTCACGGTCAACAATGCGGACGCTTATCAGGCGGCGTGTCTGGCCGGTCTCGGCATCGTGCAGGTGCCGCGATATTGTGTGCAGAACGAGCTCGCGGAAGGGGTTGTGGTCGAGGTTCTTCCCCACCACCTCTATCCGCCGATGCCGGTGTCGCTGGTGCATGGGCATGGACGCCAGGTGCCCAAGCGGGTGAGGGCGGTCATGAGCTGGGTGGCGGGGTTGATGCAATCGTTCGTCGAATGAACGATGACGCTTGGAGGGCGGCGAGATGGCTTTTGACGAGGCGCTGGCAGATCGGATCAGGAAGGTCATCGGTGGGCGCGCCGAGGTCACCGAAAAGAAGATGTTCGGTGGGATCGCCTTCATGTGGCTCGGCAAGATGCTGGTCGGGGTCATGAAGGACGAGCTGATGGTGAGGCTCGGGCCCGATGGGGGCGCGGCGGCGTTGCGAGAGCGGCACGTGAGGACGTTCGACTTCACCGGGAAGCCGTTGAAAGGGTTCGTGATGGTTGCGGCCGAGGTGGTGTGGGATGTCGAGGTGGTGCGGCGGTGGGTCGACCGGGCTCTCGTGTTCGTCGGACCGCTCGCGAGTGAGGAGGGCCAGGCGATGGTTGAGCGGAAAGGGAAGCAGGGTGAAGGGGAGGGGAGTGCCGAGGTCGACGCGTACATCGCGCGCTGGCCCGAGCCGACGAAGAAAGCGCTGACGAAGCTGCGTGGGATGATTCGTAAGGCGCTGCCCGAAGCGGTCGAGGGGATCTCGTACGGGCTGCCGACGTATACGCTGGGCAAACATGTCATCGGCTTCGGTGGCGCGGCCAAACACTGCGCGATCTACCCGATGAGCGGGTCGGTGATTGAACAGCTCAGTGAGGCGTTGGCGGCCTATTCGACCTCGAAGGGGACGATCCGGTTTGCACCCGAGACCGGGATCCCAGCGGCGCTGCTGAAGCGGATCATCAAGGCGCGGTTGGCCGAGATAGCGGCCACCTAGAGATGTGTGGCGAGCAGAAGTGTCGTTGTGCCGTGCGCAAGTAGTCGTAGGTACCCGAGGGTTCTCACATATCCGCACACGTCAAACGCGCGCGAGTCAACGAGCCTACCCAATGCCTCCCATGATGACCCAGTCGGGCACAAGGGCGACGGACCCAGCGCCCCGGGCTGCAGGCAGCCCACGACGCGCTGGTGAGCCACGGGCAGCGCGCCTCGGTCAGACGCTGGAGTTGACGAAGGAGCGGGCGAGCGCGACGGCTCCAACAAAGAACAAGAGGATTTTACACTTTGGTCGAGGAGGTACCGTTCCAAGTCTTGTCACGCCGATGAGGCCATGGTTACATGCTCGGGCATTCAGTAATCAATCGGCTGAGGAACGCGTGATGGCGAACGAAGAGCATGTAACCACCGTGCCGCAAAGGCCTTCTGCAACGGTCGCGAAGCCTGATGCGGCTGGAGGCACGCGCGGGCACGCGGTGCAGCTGAAACAGGCGCTCCGCGACCAGCCCCTTGCCGTCCAGACCGCGATGCTGGCCCCTGCTGTGCAGCGGGCAGGTGGCAACGACGAGGCGCAGGTACATCAGGCAGCCTCTGAGGGGATCGCTTCGGGCGGAGGTGCGCTACCCCACGCGGACAAGATCCAAGCGGCCTTCGGCAGCTACGACGTAAGCCACGTCAAGGCGCATACCGGTCCGAGTGCGGCCAAGGCGAACGCCGCCATGGGGGCCCAGGCCTACGCCACCGGCAACCACATCGCCTTTGGCGGTTCACCCGATCTACACACGACCGCCCACGAGGCTGCGCACGTGGTCCAGCAGCAAGCGGGCGTCTCGCTGGCTGGTGGCGTGGGCAAGGGCGGGGACAAATACGAGCAACACGCCGACAGGGTGGCCGACGCGGTGGTCGCGGGGAGGTCGGCCGAGGGGTTGCTCGGCGAAATGGGGGGCGGCCCATCGGTGCAACGCAGAGAGGCGCGCTCGGTGCAACGCCAGCAAGGCCGCTATGTGCAAAGGCAGAGCCTCGAGCAAGCAGGACTCACCGCAGGACTCACCGAAGACGGCACCTCTGCTGTCGTGGGCGCGGCGTTGACGGTCAAGAAGTACAAGGTCGTAGTGCCGCAGAGCGAAATCCAACCGGGACGCACCGAAGCGCTGCAGAAAGCGAGCGAGAAGAACGCCGAGCTCGGCGGAAAGCTCAACGCGAAGGTGCCCAGCGGCAAGGTCATCTTCACCAAGGACGCCAGCAACTTCGACAAGTCGACCATCAAGGAGACGATCGACCCGTTCGTCCTCGAGGTCGCAGTGCCATTCACGAAGGATGGCGCGCAGCACACGCTGACATGCGAGTACCAGCACGCGCGGCAGTTCTCCGGATACGTGTCAAAGGTGACGGACACCTCGAACGCAGCGGTGCCCGCTGAAGGTGGGCAGATGGTCGCCGCCGCGCGCGGGGCGCCGATGGCGGCAGGCACCTATGGCGTCGACCACCACGACGCAGGCAGCGCCAATGTCGCCGACACGGCGGGCGCTGGCGGTGGGGCCGAGAACCTCGACGCGTACACGAAGATTGCCGGCGAGGGCTCGCGCTGGCTGTGCGTGCGCAACCACGCCTCGAAGCTCCAGAACGACTCCTGGTTCTTCACGTCCCATGCGACCGATCCGACGAAGGTGTGGGCTGTGAACTTCGTGTCGCTCTATCGGCAATGGGACGCGACCTTCAACAAGGCGTTTAACATCCCTGACGCGACCGTCGCGGCGAAGTTGAAGTCCGGCGTAGTTGTCGGCGGTGTCGCCATCGACAAGTCGGCACTTGCGGTCAAAGACTACGACCTCGACACGGGCGCTGGCTTCGTGGCCGGCGCAAATTGAGGGAGGTCAGACGATGACGACGAAGCTCGAACGATTTGCTGCCCACATTGCGCAGCGCCGCGAATGGCCCATGCAGCAACAACCGGAGCAGGGTGTGCTGCGCGCTGCGATCGATCTGGGATGGGCGCGCTGGGACCTCGAGGTGATAGCACCCGAGAGCATGTTGGCGCTGTCGGTGCGCTCGCACTACCCCACGCCTGTGCCGGTCGAGCGGCGCGGAGCGGCGATGGAGTACCTCACGCGCGCCAACCTGAACGTCGAGGTGGGGGCGTTCCAGCTCGACCTCGACCAGGGCGCGGTCGCGTTCCGGACCGGCCAGTGGGTCAAGGGGCATGAGCTCGACGAGGCGGCTGTCGCGAACCTCATCGACACGTGCTTGTTTGGCTACACGGCATACGTGCGCGGGCTCGCTGCCGTCATCGCCGGCACCACCACTGTCGAAGACGCAATCCTCGAAGCCGAGGGCCGGGGCTGAAGCGACAACCGAACGACCTTCCCGAGGTCTCGTTCGGCAAATGCAGCTCATAGTCTCGCGGCGTGGCGTCAGATATCTTGGTGTTCGAGATACACCGAAGGCGACGACATGCGACACGCCTCACCACGCGCTCGATGACCCCAGTCCATGACGGTGGTGCGCTCCCTGGGCCCCGCACGTCGTAGAGTCATCGGGTGCTGCGTTCACCCTCCGCGTCCGAACGCAGGAGTCGCATCAGGGTCTCGCCGCGCGGCGACAACCGATAGCCCGTTCCGAGACTCTCGGTGAGGCCGAGGCTGTTGAGCTTCCTCACAAGGTGGGCACGGTAGGCTGCGCGCCACCACTCCGGCAGTGCGGCACGCCGTCGACCACGAGGCACGCGCGTGTCGCGGCCGCCCGGAGGTAACGCGGGAGGCGCTCGGGCTCCGGGTCCGCCGTATCGCGCGCTCGCTCCGGCCCGCTACGCCGCGGGCCTGCGGCGAGGCGCGCTGCCGTTTCAGGATCTGCGATGGGCTGGACGGGCTGGTCCACGTCCCAGCTCTCCGGGGCCGGTCCGCGCCCGCACCCAACGAAGCAGAGTAGCAGCACGAGCGACACGAGTCAGATGGGCGTCCACGCGCGACCGAGCGAGCTCGCGCGCGCCGCCGCCACGATCGCCTGCACGCGCAGCCCGTCCGTGAACGTCGGCAGCGTCGTCGCCTCGCCCCGCATCGCCGCCGAGACCCTCCTGGCGATCGTCCGGTGGGCAAGAGCCCAGGGCTCCGGGCGGCCTGGCGCGGGCCCCAGCGGGCCGTGGAGGTCGCGCCACGCGCCGCCCTCGAACACGCGCACCGGGCCGATGCACCACCCGCCGGCGGCCGGCACCCAGCCCGCCGAGAAGCCGGCCTCGAAGCCGTCGCCGACGATCGACCAGCTCCCGTGGATGCCGGGCTCGGGCGCGCGCACGAATGTGACAATGGCCAATGTGCCATTGGCATATTCCACGTGCAGCGCGTTCGTGTCGTCGGTGATGGTCGCGCTGGTGGCGAGCGGCTCGACGCCGGCGAGCCAGCTCACCGCGTCGAGTACGTGCGAGGTCCCGCCGAGATCGCCTGAGACCCCGGTCCAGGCAAAGCCCGATCGAACGTTCACGATGATGCGCGCCGGGCGGCCGTCGAGCCAGCGCTGGAGCGCCTCGAACGGGGACAGGGCGCGCATGGGGAAGACGATCCAGGTGTGCTGCGACGCGGCGGCGGTCATGGCGCGCGCGTCCTCGAGCGTGATCGCGAGCGGCTTCTCGCAGAGCACCGCGCGCCCGGCCGCGAGTGCCAGCGAGACGTGCTCGCGGTGGTTCGCGTCCGGGCTCGCGACGACGACGAGGTCGACCGCGTCGACGAGGGCGCGGGCGTCGTCGGTCGCGAGCGTGATGCCCTCGCGCAGGGCGATGGCGGTGGTCTTGTCGTGGTCGCGTCCGCACAACGCGACGACGTCGGCGCCCGCGTCGCGGAACGCGCCGACGTGCATGAGACCCCAACCAGTGCCGATGACGCCGACGCGCATGCCTGGGTCATATCACGATCGTGCGGCGATGCCTCGACCTGGCGAGGTGATGATGAAGTCGTCGAAGCAGATCGGTTCGTCGCGCTCGGTGGCCCAGGTCGGGTCGTGGCATCCCTGACGCGACCGTAGCAACCGACACGGTAGGGCGCGCCCGAATCGCAGGGCCGAGACGAATGGGTCTTGCTCGGGCGGACCTTCCCGCTCCGTCCGCAGGCCTACGGCAGGGCGAGCTGACGTTTTCACATCACGCTGAGCTCTGCTACGACGGCGCCCGTTGTGAGCTCGGCTACGAGCACCCTGCCTCGGGCGTCGAAAGCGACGAGGGTATCGGTAGTCAGGCGGAAGCCTGCGTCGCGGTCGACCTCGACCGACATGCGGAGCGCGAGGGTCGCAATGTCGAAGAGGTAGATCCTGAAACGGCAGCGCGCCTCGCCGGACGCCCGCGGCGTAGCGGGCCGGAGCGAGAGCGCGATACGGCAGATGTCATCGCCCTCGTCGTCGGACCCGAGGGCCGCGAGCCATGGGCCGGCGAATGCAAAGGCCCGCCAGTCGAGTCCGCACCGGATCGTCGTGGTGACCACGCTGAAATCGCGGGTGCCGGACGGGCGCAGGAGTTGAAAGCCCGGAGCCGAGGCGCTGTCGACCACGAGACTGCCGGACGGGGACAGCGCGCGGATCTTGGCTTCGGTGCGGAGCTCGCGGCGGTCCTCGAGGCGCAGCGTCACAGCGTCCCAACGCCAGATCTCGAAGCACGCTGAGCCGGTGGCACACACGACGCAGATGGAACGTGCGTCGCGCGCCATGTGTTGGACCGGCCCGCCGAGCCGAGAGACCCCCCAGAGCTCGGTCGGCGAAGTAGCGCGGACATCGAGGAGCGAGATGGCGTCGTCGCGCGCGATGAGCAGACGTGCCCCATCGCAGTCTGAAGCGATGAGGTCCAAGGCCACCTCGCCGAGGTCACGACCGGGGTGCGGCGGCGCCGCCAACGACGCCAGGCGGACGACGGAATCGCGTCGGGCAACGGCGATAGCGCCTTGATTGGCGTCGTGGACAACGAAGGCGTGGGCCGGCACAGGGAAGCGGGCGATCATATCCCCGGTCGGTCGTAGGATACGGGCGCCCGCCTCGCCCAGGGCGACCAGCACCCGCCCGTCGGCGAGCAGTGTCGCGTCGGTGACCGCGACGACGCCAGGCTGCTGCGCGAGGAGGCTCCTGCGTAGCGGGAGCGTGACCGAGGCGAGCGCGACGGGCTCGTGATCGAGCGAGAGACCGCCGATATCGTGGCGCAGGTCCCCGAGCGCGAAGTTGCGCTCGGCCAGCAGGCGGCGCAGCGCGGGGGCGGTTCCGCTTGGCCCAGGCGACCCGAGATTCGCGCCGGCGTCCCGCACAAGCGCTCGCGCCAGCACCCGAGCGAGCGGCGCCGCACCGCGATTCGCCGACGCGCGCATGAGTGACGACGCGGCCATGGCGCGTGCGCGAGGGCCTTCCGCGTCGCGCCGGTCGTTGGCCAGCGCCGTCGCGAGCGCGGTGATCGCGGCGAAATCCTCCGGGCGCAATGCGAGCCAGGGTCCAATGAGCGAGGCGGCCAACGGTCCACCTTTGGCGACGGCGGTGGTGAGCCAACCGATGACCTCGTCGCGTCGCTCCTCGATGGGCCACGCGATGGCGATGGCGGCACCCAAATCGCCCCCATCGCGGAGGTGTCGCGCCCACTCCCAGCGTAGCGCCAGGGCATCCACGTGCCGGCGGCGCTCCAGGGCGTCGACGACCGGGGCGTAGACGCCGTGCCGACGGGCGAGCGTGTAGGCGCGTTCCCGATGCCCGGCCAGCAGCCGAAGACGGATGGCCGCGGCTGGATCGCTGAGCCGCGCCTCGGCGATATCCGCGGCCTCGGCGTATAGCGCGTGGGTCTCGAGCAAGCTCACCGCCTCCGAGGCCTGGCCGAGCAGCTCGGCGAGGATGAAGGCGGCCTCGGCGAAGCGTTGGTCGGCCGTCATGCGGTTCAACGCGACTCGGTAGCGTTGCTCGAGCCCTGCGAAGAGCTCGCTCGCGAGGCCCAATACTCCGCCGGTAGCGCCCCGCGTGACTCGGAGGGACAGGCGAGGCGAGGGCGCGTGGAGGTCGCCCAGGTGCGAACCGCTCGCGCCGTGCCCGTCGAGTGGGAGCGCGTGGCGGAGCGCCTCGTCAATTCGCCCCTCATCGAACATTTCCATCATTTCGTTGAGATAGCGTCCGTGTTGGCGGCCAATTTGGCGCCATAGGAGGCGTCGTCGGAGCCAACGTTTCGCCCGGGCGATGAGGCCACCACCGATCGCGAAGGCGTCCCCAAGGCGGGCATCACCCGAAGCACCGCCACCCGAAGCACCGCCACCCGAAGCACCGCCACCCGTAGCGGCTCCAGCGGCGGCTGACCTCGCGCGGTCCATCGCATCGCGCACCGATTCGAGTGCTGTATGTCGGCCTTCCGCCAACCGCGCGTTGGTGCCAAGGAGGCGCTCGGGCCGGTCTTCGACGGGGGCGAGGGCGACGATAGGCGGTGCCGGTGGGGCCCCCAGGTCGGAGACCGCCACCACGACCAGCCCGGACACATCGACCCAATCCGCCGGCTCCAGCGCTGGTCCCAAGCGCGGTGATTGCTGCAATGCGCCACCCGCGGCCCATGCGACAGCCGGCGCCCGGAGCGTTCGACGCTCGTCTTCGGTCATGGGGAGCGCGAGCAGCACACCGTCGACCGCCACCAGCGGCAGGCCGGGCGCCTCGTCGACAGCCACCCGGCACGGTGCACTCAAGTGGAGGAGCCACGCGCCGTCGTGTTCGTAGAGCCGGGCGCCCTGCTGCCAGAGCGCCAGCACACGTCGTTGGGCGGCAGGGAGGCCGATGAGCCGTGGGTCGATGACGAACGCCGCGGCATCGACCGAGCCCCGATGCGCGACAGCGCGGGGACGCGTGGCTTTCACTTCAACACCGCCTTGTAGTGCCAGACGCGCTCCGCGGCGCCGCGACGCCATACCGAGAGGTCACCATCCACCGTGAGCCACGCCACGACGGGCTCGGCGAGGCTGAGCGCGACCTGAAGCAGCGGTGAGCCGCTCGTCGGCAGCGCGACCCGCTCGCCGTCGCCGACGATTGCGAGCGAGGCCTTGTTGGGGTCGGTCACGACCAGAGGAACCGGCTGCCGAGCGCTCACGCCTCCGAGAAAACCGACCGCGGTCTCGCCATGCAACGGGACAAGGGTGCGTTTTCCCGCACTGTCGAGCTCGATCTCGCCACTCGCCGTCTGCCAGCCGCGGATCCCCATGGCACTGACGAAGACTCGCGTCGCGAACGCTGGAACCGACACCTCGAACGATGTCACCTCGTGGTTGTTGGTGCGATACCATTGCCGGGTCACGCCCGCGGCGTCGCGCACGAACCAGGTCGCCCAATTGGGCTCGATGCGCGTCGCCAGGATGGTGCCACGCGCCCACCAACGCTCGCTGTCGCCGTCATGTCCCCACAGCCCGTGCGCGGTCGCGATGATGACGCTGTCCGGCCCGAGCCGAACGAGTGGCGGTGGACGTCCGTCCAAGGGCAATGCGGCCGCGGCGGCCGACTCCTTCGCGATGGCGATCTGGCGCGGGGCAGTCACCACGGGGTCGGAGCCGTAGCGCCCGCGTAAGACCAGCGTGTCGCCGTCGAGCTCGGCCCAGATGAGCGAACGGCTGCTGATGCCGATTGCGATGGGCGTCCGCTCGGGGGTGAAGGTCCAGTCGTGCCGCGACTTGGACTGTTCGGTGGGGAGGTAACGAAAGCGCCAGACCCCGTCGGGCTCCACCATGCCGAGTCGCCGGCCGTTGGGCGTGATGAGGAGGGGCGTGTCGCGCCGGAGCTCGAGGGGAGGCCGGCCGTGATGGTTCACGGAAGCGGTGGCGCGGTCCTCCGACGCGTACGGGTCTCGGAGCAGCATCACCTCGATCGGTTCCGGGGGCCGCATGAGCTCGACCTCGCGTGGGGCGGCGTGGGCTGGTGCGACGCTGACCCGAAGGCACCGACCTTCGCGCGAGGTCGGCTCGGTGATCACGACGCGTCCGAACGAACGGCCATGCGGCGGAAGGTGGCTCATCGGCCCGCCGACCAGCCACAACTCGTCGGGGCCAGGTTGCATGTGTGTGAGCCATTCCCAACGCGCCAGATCGTCCACGTCGGGGTCGCGGACGGCGCGCGCCCCGAGGAATGTCCCCATGGTCGCTGGGGACACGGGATGGATCAGCAACCTCGTGTCCTGGAGCAGCCCCCAACGCAGCTCGGCACCGGCCACCTCAGCGCGACGCGCCATCAGGATGAGGACCGCGAGCTGACACAGTCGGGGCGCACCGAGCTGATCCGGGCCGCCGTCGAGGAGCACGGCACAGCTCTTCGATGCGCGCGGGTCGCGTTGGCGGAGCGCTAGGAACCCGTGTTCACCGCTGGCGGCGCGGCGCAGGAACTCATCGGGGGCTTCGTCGGCAAGCAGCCACTCGCTCGTGAGCAGGCGCTCGTAGCTCCCTTTGCGGCTCAGACCCTCGAACCCGTCCGGCTCGCCGATGGCGTCGAGCTGCGGCACGGTCATCGGACCAAAGGCGAGCGTCAAGCGCTGGAGATAGTCCCCGAGCGCGGCCTGGAAGCTTGGCCGCATACCAGCCAAGAGCGGCGCCCACGGCGCGAGATGCGGCGGCAGCGCGGTCATGGACGTCCCGTCGTGAGGCGACTTCGGTGGACGGGGCGCGCGGTGTGGAGCGGCACGACCCACCCGGCGGGGAGCAAGGCGACCGCACCGCCGCTGCCCGAGAGCACCTCGATGCGGCGCGCGAGCCAGCTCCTGGGCAGGTCTGGGCGCAGCGTGGTCGGAACCAGCAGGTTCGGCGCGTCGAGGTCAGCGCCGAGCCAGGTCGCGGCCTCGACCCATGGAAGGTCGGCGGCGGCGCCCAGGACGACGATGATGCCTGCGCCGCGCACACCGCGCAGCCGGGCGAGGTGCTCATCGTCGCAGCGCGTGAGTCGCTGAATCAGGGCCGCGCACGCCTCATCGCAAGCGGCGACGGCACACGGCTCGAGCGGCGGCTCGCGGAATGCCCAGCGCAACGGGATCACGGCGAAGGTGCCACGAGCGCCACCATGCGCTCTCGAAGGGCGCTCAGCTCGGCCGGTCGCGTCGTTTCGTCGAGGCTCGAGTCGATCTGACGCAACGCGCCCTCGAGGCGCAGGACCCAGCGCTCACGCTCGAGGGCGGCGCCGTTTGTCGGCTCCGCCGCGAGCAGAGTCTGGGCCTGGACGGTCAGGCGTTGGGCGCGGGCGGCCGAGCCGGCGGAGGCGTCTTCGGCGGCGGCGTTGAGGAGCGCGCTGCGCGACGGGGCGAGCAGGTCGCGAAGGGTGTCTCGGGCGGCATCCTGGCCGGCCGCGGTAGGCACAACGTAGACGATGGGCCAGAGATCGGCCTCGGTCGCCTCGGTGCGGCCGTCGAGCGCGGCGGCGGCGGCGACGAGCCGCTGCAGCTTGACGACGCGTCGATCGCTCAGCGCGATGCCGGCACGGCGCAGGAGGCGAATCGCATGGGCGAGCGCGGGAGTCAGCGGCTCCATGACGACGGCGAGGGCGGCCTGGGCGAGGGCGTCGACGTCGGCGATGCTCGCACGCGGACTGAGCGCGGTGCGATCGAGTGCCCAGCCTGCGCCGAGCAGCTCCTCGATGCGGTTGTCGGCGAGCGACCCGACGAAGGCGTGGATGAGAAAGCGGTCGGCGAACGCCGCGAGCGCAGGGTCCTCGGGGAGCTCATTGGTGGCGCCGACGCACACGCGAAGCGGGCAGTCGAGGCTCGTGTGGCCGCGCCGATAACGACGCTCGTTGAGGACCCCGAGAAGCGTGTTGAGGATGGCGGTCGAGCCGAGGAAGACCTCGTCGAGGAACGCTATTTCGGCTTCGGGCAGCATACCGGCTGTCCGCGTCTCGACCTCGCCCTCGCGCAAACGGCGAAGGTCGATGGGACCGAAGATCTCACTTGGCTCGGTGAAGCGCCCGAGGAGGTACTCGAACCAACGCCCGTCGATGACCCGTGCGAGCCGGCGTACGGCCTCGCTCTTGGCGGTACCAGGCGGCCCGGCGATGAGGACGTGCTCACGCGCGACCGCGGCGAGGGCGACGAGCTCGACCACCCAATCGCGTTCGACCAACCCGGCGGAGGCTGCGTTGATGGCGTCGCGCAAACGTGTGGCCGGCGTCTGAGATGGTCGCTGCATGTCTTCCTCGTTCGGTCTTCGAGTGATTCACACTCCGTTTCGTATCGGCGGGGGAAATCGTCAACCCGTCAGGTAGAAACGTCTGCTCGCCCGGTCGCAGGCCCGCGCCGTAGCGGGCCGTAGCCGGGCGAGCGATCCGATCACGTCGCATGCGTTTCCATCTCTTTGTAGTGCGGGAAACGCATAGCGACGTCAATGGACAGCCACGAGGGGTGCCCCTACGGGAACGGAAGCGACGATCGTTGGTAGTTGGGGACCGCGTGGCCGCCCGATGAGGCTAATAACGAAAGGGCCAGGCGAGGAAGTAGCGCTTGATGCGGAGCCAGAGGCCGACGAGGCCGAAGGGCTCGAAGAGCAGGAAGCCCAGGATGATGAGCGCAAAGATGAGGCGCTCTTGTTCGTTGGAGGTCAGGCCGGCGAGGAACGGGAGGGCGGCACCGATGAGGTGGGCCAGCGGTTTGAGGGCGATGAACGCGATGGCGCCCCAGACCGCACCGAACGTGGTGCCGATGCCGCCGAGCACGATCATGGCGATGTACTCGATGCTCATGAAGAGGTCGAAGGGTGGCGAGACCGTGATGTACTGGGCTTTGAAGGCGTACATCGCGCCGGCGATGCCAGCGAGGAAGGACGAGAGGCCAAAGGCGATGACCTTGGCACGCGCGGGGTCGACGCCAAGGACCGCTGCGGCGAGGTCGTGGTCGCGGACCGCCATGAGCGAGCGACCGGTGCGGGAGCGTGCGATGTTCTTCGTGGCGAAGACGACAAGCACTGCGATGGCGGCGAAGACGAAGTAGAGCTTTTGTTCGAAGATCAAGGTAACGGGGCCGAGTGCGGTCTCGTCCCAGAAGTCGCCGAACGAGGTCGCGCCTTCGCTGAGGCCAAAGCCCGTGTGCATCGGGACCGAGAGGCCGGCCGAGCCGCCGGTCAGGTCGGGCAACGAGAGCAGGACGTGGTGGACGATGAAGGTCAGGCCGAGTGTAACGATGGCGAGATAGAGGCCGTGCAGGCGTAGGGCGAGTGGGCCGACCAAGAGGCCGATGGCGGTGCTGACGAGGCCGGCGGCGGGCAGGACGAGCCAGAAAGGGGCCTCGAGGTGGGTGCCGAGGATACCTGCGGTGTAGGCCCCGAGGCCCAAGAAGGCCGCGTGGCCAAGGCTCACCTGGCCGGCGAATCCCGTCAGGATCATGAGGGCCGAGGCGCCGACGATAGCGATGAGGGCGTCGTTTGCGAGGCCGAGCCAGCGGTCGTTTGCGAGGGCGGGGACGGCGAAGACGAGGCCGACCAGGATGACGAGGCCGACCTTGTGCCAGAAGTCCGGGAAGAGTTGGAGCTCGTCTTCGTAGCGGGTGGAGAGTGGGCGGATCGATCGTATGAAGGCCATGTCAGACGCGCTCCACACGTCGCTGGCCAAAGAGCCCATAGGGGCGCACGGCGAGGAAGATGATCATCAGCAGGTAGGGGAAGACCTCGTGGAAGCCGCGGCCGAACTGGCCCAGCGCGGGGTTGATGTAGGCCTGGGCGAGGACCTCGGCCAGGCCGAGCAGGAGGCTCGCGACGACGGCACCCAGGGCGGACTCGAGGCCGCCGACCAGGACGGCCGGGAAGGCGCGTAACGCGATGAAGCCCATGTTGACGTCGGCCGTGCGGGGAAACATCGCGAGCATCGTGCCCGCGAGAGCGGCGAAGGCGCCGGCGATGAACCAGGACGTCGAGAAGATGCGGCCGACGGGGATCCCCTGGGCGAGGGCGGCCTCCTGATCTGAGGCGGTGGCGCGCATGGCGACGCCGAGCCGGGTCTTCTTGATGAGGACATAGAAGCCGAAGAGGGCGAGCGCGCCTGCGACGATGGCGCCAATGGCGTTGGCCGATACCTGGGCGCCAAAGAGGTCGAGGTTGCCCATAGGGTTCCACGGGGTCGGCATGCCGTAGGGGTCGGTGCCCCAGAAGGCGACGATGAAGGTGCGTAGGATGATGCCGATGAAGAGTGTGAGGATCACCGTGACGAAGACGGGGCGGCCGATCATACGGCGCAGGGCCAGGCGTTCGATGAGGGCGGCCAGGAGTCCCGTCGCGGTCATCGACAGCACGAGGGCGAGTGGCCAGGGGATGCCGGTCTTGGTCGAGGACAGGGCGACCATGGTCAGCGCACCGAAGGTGACGAGCTCGCCCTGGGCGAAGTTGAAGACCTTGGACGCGCGATAGATCGCGACGAAGCCCAGCGCCACCAGCGCGTAGATAGCGCCGAGTGCCAGGCCCGAGGCGAGGAGCTGCGGGAGCTGTTCCATCAGGTGGGCCCGTTTGGATGGGTCGAATGGGTTGGGTTGGTGGGATGTGTCGGGGGTGCTGGTGTGGCGGGTGTCTTGTCCCCGTACATCGATCGGATGAGTCCGTCGTAGCGGTGGAGGACCTCGCGGCGGCGGACCTTCTGCGTGGCGGTGAGCTCGCCGTCGTCCTGGTTCAGCTCGCGTGGCAGGAGCTTGAAGGCGCGGATGTGTTCGACCTGCGCGAGGTGGGTGTTGGCCTCGTTGACGGCGTCGCCGATGAGGGCCGTGACCTCGGGTTTGGAGGCGAGGTCGGGGTAGTCGCCGTACCCGAGGTTCTTGCGAGAGGCCCAGTCGCCGACGGTGTCGTAGTCGATTTGGATCAGCGCCGACAGGTAGGCGCGGGCGTCGCCGATAGCGATCGCTTCTTTGATGTAGGGCGAGAGTTTTAAGGCATTCTCGACCTTTTCGGGCGAGATGTTCTTGCCGCCCGAGGTGATGATGATCTCCTTCTTGCGGCCCGTGATGCTCAGATAACCGTCGGTGTCGAGGTGGCCCACGTCGCCTGTGTGTAGCCAGCCGTCGGCGTCGACGGCACGGGCGGTGGCCTCGGGGTCGTGCAGGTAGCCGCGGAAGACGGCGGGGCCCTTGACGAGGATCTCACCGTCGTCGGCGAGGCGTTCGGCAAACGACGGGATGCGGCGGCCGACGGTGCCGAGCTTGAAGGCATTTGGCAGATTCAGGTGACTGACTCCACCACACTCGGTCTGGCCGTAGCCTTCGACGACACGCACGCCGATGGCGTGGAACCAGGACAGCAGATCGGATGAAATCGGGGCAGCACCGCTCACCGGGAGGCGGCAGCGGGCGAGTCCCAAGCGATGGCGCAGGGCGCGAAAGACGAAGAGATCACTGATCAACCAGAAGAGCTTGTCGAGAGCAGAGGGCTTGGTCGGGTGCCGTGTGATCGCCGCGCGGCGCGCGAGCATCCGGTTGTACAGCGTGCGTTTGAGCCAGGAGGCGTCCTTCATCTTGAGGGTCGTCGAGGCGTGCATCTTCTCCCAGATTCGTGGGACCCCGAGAAAGACCGTCGGTGAGACGTCGCGCAGGTCGGTCTGCACGGTGGCGATGGACTCGCCGAAGTGGACGACGGCGCCCGAGCTGAGCGGCAGGAAGAAGGTGAAGATCTTTTCGGCGACGTGGCAGAGCGGCAGGTAGGACAAGAGGTAGTCGCGGGGGCCGAGGGCAAACAAGGGCATGACCTCTCGCGCGGTGGACAAGACGTTGTCGGCCGAGAGCAACGCACCTTTGGGTGGGCCGGTCGTGCCGGACGTGTAGACCACCATCGAGGGGGTGTGTGGGTCGAGTGTGGCGAGGCGCTCGGTGCCGAAGTTCGGGCTGGTGGCGAGGCGTTGGCGGCCGGACGCGATGAAGGTGTCCCAGGTGACGAGTCGTGGGTCCGACGTGTGGCGGGTGCCGCGGGGGTCGAAGATGACGATGGTCGTCAGTAGCGGTGTGTCGGCGGTGATGGCGAGCGCCTTGTCGAGCTGCTCCTGGTCCTCGGCGAAGAGGACCTTGGAGCGCGAGTGGGCGAGGATGTAGGCGACGTCTTCGGGTGGGTTGGTCTGGTAGATCCCAACCGCGAGCGCGCCGAGGAGCTGGGTGCCGAGGTCGGAAAACAGCCACTCGGGGCGGTTGTCGCTCAGGATTGCGACGGCGTCGCCAGGTCGGACGCCTCGGGCTTCGAGCTCGAGGGCCACTGCGACAAGAGAGTGCCAATACTCGGACCAGGAGATTTCGCGCCAGAGGCCGAGCTGTTTGTCGCGTAGGGCGGTGCCGGTTGGCGTGGCGGTCGCGTGGTTGAAGACACAGCCGGGGAGGGTCGCGGCGGGTGTGGTGAGTGTGGTCGTGGTCATGGCGCCGCCAGGGTCGGGGCGCCGACGTAGGCGGCGATGACGGCGGGGTGGGACTGGACTTCGGCAGGTGGGCCTTCGGCTATCTTCTGGCCAAAGTTCAGGACACAGATCCGGTCGGCCAGCTCGAGGACGAAGCGCAGCTCGTGTTCGATGAGCAGCTGGGTGATCCCGAGCTCTTCCTTGATGTCGAGGAGGTAGCGCGCCATGTCCTCGGTCTCTTCGGCGTTGAGGCCGGCGGCGGGCTCGTCCAGCAGCAGCAGTTGTGGCTCCATACAGAGGGCGCGCGCGAGCTCGATTCGTTTCTTGACGCCGTAGGGCAGGATCCCGACGGGGGTCTTGCGATAACGTTCGAGGTGGACGAACTCGATCATGGCCTCGACGTGTTTGCGATGGTCGACCTCCTGGCGTTTGCTGCGGCCGACCCACAACAGGTCATGCAGGAAGGTCGAACGCATGAGGTGGTGGCGGCCGAGCAAGAGGTTTTCGAGCACGGTGAGGTGGTCGAAGAGCGCCAGGTTCTGGAACATGCGGCCGACGCCGAGCGAGGCGATGACGTGGGGTGGGGTGTCGCGAAAACTGCGGCCGGCGAAGATGACCTCGCCGCGGGTCGGGCGGTAGGCGCCCGAGATACAGTTGAAGAGTGAGGTCTTGCCAGCACCGTTGGGGCCGATGAGGGCGACGAGCTCGCCTTTGGCGACGTTCAGGTTGATGTCGCGAAGCGCGGTGATGCCGCTGAAGGCGAGCGTAACATCTCGAACTTCGAGGAATGGGGTCACGACAGCCACCTCTTGCGGCGACGGTAGAGCTTGACGTCGCGGTAGCTCTTCGTGTCGCCGTGACCGAGGCCGAGATAGAACTCACGCACGTCCTCGTCGGCGGAGAGGTCGGCCGACAGGCCCTCGCGGACGACGCGACCGGTCTCGAGGATGTAGCCTTTGGAGGCGAGCGAGAGTGCCATCGATGCGTTCTGTTCGACGAGCAGGACGGCGACGCCGGAGGCGGCGACCTCGCGGATGAGCGCCGCGACGTCGGCGACGATCTGAGGGGCGAGGCCGAGCGAGGGTTCGTCGAGTACCAGCAGGCGTGGGTCGGACATGAGCGCGCGTGCGATGGCGAGCATCTGTTGTTCGCCGCCCGACAAGAAGCCGGCGGGGCGATGGCGGCGATCGGCCAGTACGGGGAAGCGGCTATAGAAGCGGTCGGCGCGGGCCTTGGTTTCGCGGCGCGGGGTGGTGTAGGCGCCGGCGTGCAGGTTCTCTTCGACCGTGAGCTCGGGGAAGATACGGCGGCCCTCCATGACCTGCGAGATGCCGAGGCGCACGATCTCGTCGGCGCGACGGCCGGCGAGCGGGATGCCCGCGAAGGTGACCTCGCCCTTGGTGATCTGTCCCTCGTGGATCGGCAAGAGACCCGTGATGGCGCGCAACAGCGTCGTCTTGCCTGCGCCGTTGGGGCCGAGCAGACAGACGACGCCGCCGTCGGGGACGGCCAGGCTCACACCTTTGAGGACGAGGACGACCTGGTGGTAGACGACCTCGAGGTTCTGGACCGTCAGCACCTGGCGCTCACTCCTTGGGCGAAGCGTAGGGGGCGGCGACCTTCCAGGTCTTGGCTTCGAAGTCGGGCTGGAGGATCCGGATCTTGGTGCCCGTCACATACGGCACTTTCGTGAAGTCGAGCGGCTGGAAGAGGCCGCCGGCGTCCCATGCGGACAAGGTCTGGAAGGCCTTCAAGTAGCCTTCGCGGGTGATGTCGCCCGACTCGATCGCGACCTTGGCGGCGTCGAGTCCGAGGCGTCCCTGAACGTAGGACATGAGCGTGTAGAAGTCGGGGGCGGCGTCCTTGCCGTGGGCTTCCTTGGTGGCGATAAACGCCTTCATGCCGGGGAGGTCTTCGCCCCAAAAGGGCATGCCGGTGGCCCAGAAGAACTTGCCGAAGACGGCGCTCGGGATGACCTGCGGGTTGAAGAAGGCGTCGATCCAGGACGGCGTGAGACCGACCCAGGTGGGGCCGAAGCCGAGCTGCGCGGCGGTGCCGACGATGGGGCCGGTGGCCGACGGCAGGGTGGTGAGAAGAACGTGGGTTGCGCCTTTGTCGCGAAGGGTCGTGACGACGGCGGTGAAGTCCTTCTGGCCGGGCGTGACGGTCTCTTCGGAGACGATGGCGAGGCCGAGCTTCGTCGCCTGGACCTGCATGCCGGCGAGCCCGTCGGTGCCGTAGTCGTCCTGCTGGTAGACGATGGCGAGCTTGACCTCGGCGATGGGGCCGACCTCGGCGATCCAGTCGATGGCGCGGCGGGCCTCCGTCACATAGGACGGGCCGGCCGGCGGGGTGTAGGCGTTCTCGGCCATCTTCGACGAGAGCGACGCGGGGTGGGTCACGACCTTGTCGCGCTGCAGGTGGGGGAGCAGGGGCAGCGTATTCGGGGTGCCAAAGCTCGTGCCGATGAAGAGCACATCGCCCTTGATCTCGTTGTAGCTCTGGACGGATTTCTGGGGGTTGTAGCCGTGGTCACGCTCGACGAGCTCGACGGTCCAACCGTCGGGGAGGATGCCGGATTTGCCGGCGTTGACCTCGGCCGCCAGGAGCCGTTTGCCAAGCGCATAGGGCTTGCCGATGGTGGCGCCGGGGCCGCTCTCGTCGTTGAGGGCGCCGATGCGGATGACCTTCTTTTCGGCGTCGACGCCGAGGTCGGTCTTGAGCGTCGGGCCGGCCGGGGGAGCGTCGCCAGGGGCTGCGGGGGTGGTGCCGGAGGTGCCGGTCGGCGCGGGCGTTTCGGGCTTCTTCTCGCCGCAGGCGAACAGCGTCAGGGCTGCTAGCATGAGCGCGGAGCGGGATGCGGAAACGAGGGCGGATGGGGCGCGCATGGGTCCTCCGAATGGGGCGGTGGGGGTCTTGTTCGAGGCTGCCGTGACGCGATGAGGGGGCAGCGACGTGTGACCTGGGACGAGTAACACAATACGTTCGGGTGGCAAGCCGGGGGCCGGCACGGCAAGGTCACCTGCGGTGGGCTCGCCGCCATCGCCGCCGCCATCGAGCGGGTGGGGTGCCCGCAGAGCCAAGCGGATAGCGGTCCGGCGCCTCGAATCCGCTCCGAAAGGGGTGTCGAGACCCGCCCGAAGCGGAATTTCCGCCTTGGAAGGGTGTGGACACTTGCCGGAAGGCGGAATTTCCGCTCTGGAGGGGTGCCGACACCCGCCGCGAGGCGGAAATCGATCCTCCCGAGGGGTGTCGAGACCTGTCGAGAGGCGGATTTTCCGCTTTGTGCTGTTTGGGCGTGTCTTTTGGCACAGGTGAGACGTGGTTGAGACCTTTCTTGCGCTCCTGGCGGTGGCCGGGCTGGTCCTCGGGATCATCGGCGTGTCCAATGCGGGCGCGGCGATGCGCCGACAGCGACTGCTCGAGGCGCGGATCGACGCGCTCGAGAAGCGGCAAGCCGAGATGTCGGCGGGAGACAGAAAAGCGGCGCATGAGGGGGTCGAGGTCGCTCTTCACGAGGCTGACCCTGGTGGCGCCGATGTCGTCGCCTCGTTGTCGGCGGAGTCGGGCCCGCCCCTGGTCGTGCTGCACGAGGAGGTCGAGCGGTCTCGCAGCGTCGAGCAGGTCGATATCGGGGCGCCGCGGCCCCTGGTGTCCGATCGGGTGGAGCGCGCGCTCGGGCTCGTGTGGGCCACCCGGATTGGGGCGGGGCTGCTGTTGCTCGGCGTGCTCTTCTTCTTCAAGGTCGCGGTCGAGCGCAATTGGCTCGGGCCCTGGTCGCGGGTAGGGCTCGGGCTCGGGGTCGGAGTCACGTGTATCGCGCTGGCGGCGGCCTTACGAAGGCGGGTCGGGCAGCGATGGGTCGGCGCCATGGTGGGCGTCGGCATGGCCATCGTCCTCGCGTCGGTGTGGGTCGCGCATGGTCTGTATGGCCTGGTGCCGCAGTGGGTGGCATTTGGCGCTTTGTCGATATTCGCGGTGATGGCCGGCGTGTTGGCGGTCGCCTGGGAGGTCGAGTCGGTGCTCGTGACGGCGAGCGCGCTGGGCTTCATCAACCTCGCGGCGTTGTCGGGGGTGTTTCCCGACCACACGACGTTCATGGTCTACGGGACGGCCTTGAGTGGGGCGCTGCTGTTCCCGGCCATGCGCCATCGTTGGGATCTCGCCGCTATGTCCGTGCCGCTGGGGCTCATACCGGCGCTGGTGTCGAGGCACTTCGGACCGCCCGACGTGTTGCTCGGCGTATTCGGCGGGCCGCTTCCGGTGGGTGGGACAGGGGACATCGTCGGGGCGATTGTGTTGGCGCTGGTCGTCGCGGTGATGTTTGTGACGGTGGCGCGCCGGCTCTGGGAGCAGGAGGTTGCGGTCGCGTTCCTGTGTTGGTCGGCTGTTGTGTTGCCGCTAGGAATGGCAGGGGCGCTGGTCGACGACGGGTTCGTGTTGGGGGCGATTGGCTTTGGGATGTCGCTAGCCGTGGCGGTCTGGCGCAGGGTCTTCGAGGCCGGTGCGGGTCAAAGCGTGGCGGCGCTCGACACGTTGTGGATGGCGACCCACATGAGTGTCGGGTTGCTCCTGGTGGTGGCGGTGAGCGGCGAGTTGCATGAGCCGGGTCTGGTCGACCTCGTCTTCGTGGTTGGCTACATCCTGGTCTCGGTGAGCAGCGCTGTGATGTCCCGGGACTCGGGCTCGAGTCGTGGGCGTGAGCTGGCGGTCGTGGCGGCGATGGTCATCCTGTGGAGTCTCCTCCACGAGAGTTGGCAACGACCCGGGGTGGCTGCGATCGGTGCGGCGCTCGTCGGGGCTTCGGCGCTGGTGCTTGCGGCGCTGTGGGTCCTGCGGTCCGAGCTGGCGGGCGCGCCGGAGGGTGCCGGCGACGGGGACCAGCGCCGCGCGGTGATCGGAAGCGCGTCGATCTCGGCGCTCGTGCTGGTGGTCCTGGCGGTCTTTCGGATGAGGCTGGACGAACCCGCGACGACGCTGATCCTGGGTGGACTGGGGCTGCTCGTGGCGGCCTTGGCGCGCCGGGCGCAGCAGTCGTTTGTGTGGTTGTCGTCCGTGCTGCTGATGATGGCGTTGTTGGTATTCGCAACGGTCGATGTGCCAGCGGCCGAGAGGTCGAGATACGAGTTCCTGGCGACCGGAGGTGCGAGCGGGGCGTATTTTCCTGCGCCGTGGGTGGGGGTGGCTGGGCTATCGATGTTGGCACTCGCGGTGGTGGGGCTCATGATGCGGAGGGTGGCCCGGCGAGCAGGTGCGTCGCCCTCTTTCGAGCGCCACCAGGCGGTGATTCGGGTCGCTGGTTTTGGGTTCTTGTTGGGCTATTTGATAACTCAGGTGTTGCTCGTCGTGCAGAATGGGGCGCTGGCCGGAGTCGCTGGTGGGGCGAGGTTGGACGAATGGCATATTCGTGACCTCGTCGCCGAGACGAACGAGCTGACGACTGTTTTGACGACGGCGGTGCTGGCGATCTTCGGGGCGCTCGTGCTCGCGTGGGGATTCATCGTGAGGGCGCGGCTCGATCGCTGGGTCGGGTTGGTGGCGGTCGCGGCGGCGCTCGGCAAGCTCGTGACCTATGATTTGACGATCATGGACAGCGTCGCGCGGACGGTCGTGCTGGTGAGCTTTGGGGTGTTGTTGTTGGCGAGCGGGTTCTTGTACGCGCGCTTTGCGCCGGGTGTGAAGAGCCTGCTCGGAGCGACGGCGAAACCCGGTGAAGCGGGTGTCGGGGAAGCGGGGGGCAAGGGCGACCCGGACGACAAGTCAGGTGGGGGTGAGGGGAACGCGCCGGCGTCGTGAGTCGGGAGTCAGGCCCGGGGCAAGAGTGTTTCTACGACCTTACGCCCATCATATGCCGAAGGGTCGGGGCTCGACGCGGTGTGGGCAATCGTGTAGTTCGATGCGCGCGTTCCAGTGAGCACACGGGGACGGCACCGCCTCCAGCACAGGACAAGATCATGAAGCGAGTCATCTCCTCGTTCGCCGTCGCGACCGCCCTCGTTGCCTCACCCGCTTTCGCCGACGACATTCCCGAGACGCTGAAGGTCGACAACTCGGGGGTCCTGCCCGCGGGTGTCACCGTCAAGGACGTGGCTGGCAAGGACGACCCGAAGGCGACCTTCAAGGTCCAGACGATCTTGAGCTGGAACGAAGGCAATGGCGCCAATATCGCCATCTTCGCGACCACCGAGAAGACCGGTCAGAAGGACGGGGAGACCTGGACCAGCAAGGCCCTGCATGTGGCGACGTACAATGTCGTCGGTGGCACCCACAAGAAGGTCCAGACCATCATCGAGGCCGTGCAGCCTTGCAATCTGGACATGTCGGCGCGCTTCATCGAGGGGTCCATCGGGCTGACGAACCTCGATGGTGACGACAAGGGTGAGCTGACGTTCGGCTATGTGACGCGGTGCGCGGGCGACATGAGCCCGCTGTCGATGAAGGTCTTGATGCTCGAGGGCAAAGACAAACACGCGCTGCGTGGGACCACGGTGCTCAACCTGGGCGACGGGATGGTCGAAGGCGGGGACTTCAAGGTCGACTTCAAGAAGGCGCCCAAGGAGCTCGTCGAACACGCCAAGAAGGTGTGGGAGAGCCACAAGCGGACGGGCTTCTGAGGTCGATGTAGGCGCCCCTTTGTCAGGGGCGGCCTGGTTGACCAGACCAGCCTGAAGAACCAGGTCAGCCTGATCCCCTGATCACCTGCATCAGGGGGCGCTGACCCACCAGCGCAGGTGATTGTTCGCGGGCAGGGCGACGTCGCCGCCGAAGCGGAACCCAAGCGAGGCGGCATAAGCGTCGAGGGTCGTCACGTCGCGGATGCCGCGTCGTGGGTCGGTCGCTTGAAGCGTGCGTTCGAAGGCGAGGTTCGACGGCTCGAGCGGGTGGTCGGGGTAGCGGAAAGGCCCGTAGACGATGATGAGGCCACCCGGCCCGAGTATCGAGCGGGCGTGGGCGAAGAGCCGGGGTATGGCGTCGGCGGGGGCGATGTGCAGCACGTTGATCGCGAGCACGGCGTCGGCCGAGGCCACTGGCGGGGCGTCGTCGAAGAGGTCGAAGGGGAGGGCGGGGCGCAGGTTTGGGGTGGCCGAGCCGGAGTGTTGGCGCCAGGCCTCGATCGAGGGGAGGTTGTCGGAGCGGTCTGCGGGTTGCCAGGTCAAGCCGGGAAAGCGGGTCGAGAAGTCGACGGCGTGCTGACCGGTTCCGGCCCCAATCTCGAGGACGAGCCCGCGTTCTGGGAGGATGCGTGCGAGCTCGTCGCCGATGGGGTCGCGGTTGCGGAGGCAGGCCTCGGAGAAGCGTCGGTCGTCGATCGTCATGCCGATGGTGTAGCGACCTGAGGAGCGCTTGTCGAGGTCGTCGAGGTCGTCATGTCGCTCGTCAGGCTCGGCCGCGCAAACGGGCTCGGCTCGGGGCAGACGCACGTGTCCGAGAGTCAGAGATGACTCGATTGGCAAGTATCTCGGTCATCGAGATAGTGTGGCCCGAGCCAGGGAGCTCCTCAGAAGTCGAAGAGGGAGTCGGCGAACTCGGGGACGTCGACGAACGGGTTGCGGTTGCCCTGCCAGAGCTCGATCCGGTCATTGCGGGTGCGCTCGGTGTCGTCGACCGGGTCTTCGATGTGCCACTCGCGAAGCGTCGGCTCGGTGGCGTCGGGGATGGCGAGGCCGTAGCGGACGGCGAAGTAGAACTGGGCGCGGGCGATGTCGCCGCGGTACTTCGGCCGCACTTCGAAGACGGTGCGGCTGGCGGTGTCGGTGCCCAGCTCGGAGGCGCCTTCGTGCCACGCGCAGCCATCGGCGACACACGTCGTGACGCCGAACGGGAAGTTGCTGCGGCGGTTGTTGGCCATGTCCCAGGTGGAGAAGAGGTGGTGGAGGTCAGACGACGCGGGCTCGTTGTTGGCTCCGAGCGAGCGTGGCCAGGAGTGCTCGGTATTGAAGTCGCAGCCGCCGGCTACGGGTGAGCCGTCTGCGTGGCGGCAGTCGACGCCCGGGGTGGTGTCGATGCTGGGGACCGCGGCCGAGCCGAGCGGCGGGGCTTCCGGGTCTTCGGCGCGGATGGTGCGCCCGGTGTAGATACATTCGACGCGCCCATCGTAGGCGTCGATGATCGAGAACATGACCTCGCGCGCGCGACCGGGGCTGTAGCCGAGGGCGGATTGGTCATCGATGCGGTCGCGGAGCGCCAGGCGCAGCTCGTCGCCTGTGAGGCCGATGAGGTCGTCGAAGGGGCCGGCGATGACGGTGTCCGGGGCGTCGCCGGAGTCTGGGTCGACGGTGTCTGTCGCGTCGGGGTCGACGGTGTCGCTGGTGTCGCTGGTATCGCTGGTATCGGGGTCGACGCTGGTATCTGGGTCGACGGCGTCGGTGGTGTCGCTGGTGTCGGGCGCGTCGCTGGCATCGGGGTCGACGGCGTCGGGGGCGTCGCTGGCATCGGGGTCGACGGCGTCGGTCGTGTCAGGGCCAGAGGTGTCGTCGGTGTCTGCGTCGCCCGTGTCGAAGGTGTCGCTGGAGTCGGTGTCGCTGACATCCGTGACCTCGCTGAGGTCGTCTCCATCGAAGGTGTCGTCGTCGGCCGCTTCGCTGTCGTAGGTGTCCGGGTCGATGGTCTCGCCGTCGCGCGTTTCCAACGCAGCGTCGACATCGGCGTCCAGGTCCTGAACGTCAGCCCCTCCCGTCATGGCGGACCCGTCGCAAGCCGCCGCCGACAGGATCGAGACTCCGAGTGCAACGAGGGTGTTGGCGAGGTGGGTCCACGACATCGTGAACGTCTTCTACATCGCCGACAGGCTGGCCACAAACCCCATTGTGGCCGCGGCACCGGTCGCCGCGACCTCGTGCGCCCAACCCATCGGCAAGACGTGCATTCTCCTGCGGGCCAGACCCGGCGGATCCCGATTGTCAAAGGAAACGACCGGTGCCATGGTCCCCGCGGCGAGCCCGGCGGGGCCGACATGGGCGGGCGTGGAGGCCAATTGAGCGCACTGGATATCTTGTACTTCGTATTCGGTCTTGTGGCGTTGGTCGCCGGTGCTGAGCTGCTCGTGCGCGGTGCGTCCAGGTTGGCGTTGTCCGTCGGAGTGAGCCCGCTCGTCGTCGGCCTGACCATCGTCGCCTACGGGACGAGCGCGCCCGAGGTGGCGGTCTCGGTGGAAGGCGCACTGGGGGGCCGAAGCGACATCGCCGTCGGCAACGTCGTCGGGTCCAACATCTTCAACATCCTGTTCATCCTCGGGGTGTCGGCCCTCATCAGACCGCTGCTCGTGCATCGCCAGATCCTGCGCCAGGAGATCCCGATCATGATCGGGTCCGCCATCCTGTGCATCCTGTTCTCCGCCGACGGGGCCATCCAACCCTACGAGGCGGCTGTCCTGCTCGGGCTCCTCATCGCCTACACCGTCTACCTCATCCGACAATCTCGCGCCGAGACCAAGGCCAACGTCGGCGGGGACGACCTTCCAGCGCCCAAATCGCAGTGGGACCGCCACTGGTCCGTGCAGGTCGGGCTCATCCTCGCCGGCCTGGCGCTCCTGGTCGTCGGGTCGAACCTGCTCGTCGAAGCGGCGAGCACCATCGCCAGGGCCTTTGGTGTCAGCGACCTGGTCATCGGCCTCACCATCGTCGCCGCCGGGACCTCACTCCCCGAGGTCGCCACGTCGATCACCGCAGCCATCCGCGGCCAGCGCGACATCGCCGTCGGCAACGTCATCGGCAGCAACACGTTCAACGTCTTCGGCGGCCTCGGGGCCTCGGGTGTGGTCACCTCCACGGGCCTCACGGTCGCGCCTTCGATGCTCACCTTCGACCTGTGGTTCATGCTCGCGGTCTGCGTCGCGACCTTGCCGGTCTTCATTCCGGGTCGTGAAATCACCCGCTGGAACGGGGCGCTCCTCCTCTTCTATTACGTCGTCTACACGCTCTACCTGGTCCTGAAGGCGTCGGGCAGCGACGCCCTGCCGGCCTTCGCGTGGGTCATGTTGAGCATCATCGGGCCGCTGACGATCATCACCATCGTGGCCGACTTCCTACGACCCAGACCCGCCTTGCCCGCGTAGAGCACGGCGTCGGGCGAAAACCGCCAAGGGTTTCTGCCCCAGCGCGGCGTGCCCTTCGTGCAAGGCCACGCCGATCAACGGGATCTCTGCCGAAACCAAGCGCGCCAAGTCTAGTGCGGCAGATACACCGGTTGCAGGCTTCCCAGTCTACGACTACCCTTCGCAATGTTAGGTCGGCGGGTCGACCTCCGTGAGGGGACGCGGCTATGACGGGTATGCAAGGGCCTTGGCGGTATGGGCTCGTTTCTCTGCTCGCGGCGTTCACCGCCTCGCTCGGCTGTGGCGACTCCGACAACGGCACGGCCATCGATGGCCTGGGCGATGACACGCTGGACACCACGAGTGAGGTCGTCGGCGACGTCACCGACACGGCTGACACGACCGACTCGTCGGGCGATGCCGACTCTGCAGGCGACACCTTGGACGACGACACCTCCGACTCCGAGACGGACGGCGGGGGGATCTGCGACGACGACCCGGGTGCGGTGTTCTGCCCCTGCGAGCGGGCCGGCGACTGCAACAGCGGCTACTGTATCCCGTCACGCCTGGGTGATCAGATCTGCACCCGCACCTGCGTCGATGACTGTCCCGGCAACCTGGAGTGCCAGTTCGTCAGCCTGTCCGGTCAGGACCCGACCTTCCTGTGTGTCGACACGAGCCTCAACCTGTGCCGGCCGTGCCGCACGAACTCCGAGTGCCAGGGCGGCTTCGGGTCGATCGACAATCGTTGCGTCGCCGGCACCGCGGCCGGCGGATCGTTCTGTGGCCTCGCGTGTGGCGAAGGTGCCAACCCCTGCCCGACGGGCTACAGCTGTGAGGACGTCACCGACGTCGAGAGCGGCGCCGGTTCGCGCCAGTGTGTGCCGACCGAGGGCGAGTGCACGTGCTCGCCGCGAGCCATCCAGGAGCAGGCGTCGACCGCGTGTAACAAGGTCGCGTGCCTAGGGGCGCGGGTCTGTGGCGTGGGCGGGTTGTCCGATTGTAGCGCACCCGACCCCGTCACCGAGGTGTGCGACGGGAGCGACAACAACTGCAACGGCGCCCTCGACGAGGGGTTCATCAACTCGGATGGCGACGCCCAGGCGGACTGCGTCGACGCGGACGACGACAACGACACGGTCCTCGACCCCGTGGACAACTGCCCCCTCACGGCCAACCCCGAGCAGGGCGACACCGACGAGGACGGGATCGGCGACGCCTGCGACCCGCCCGTCGCACCGACCCTGGATGCGTCGACCCCGCCCTCGCCGGCCAACGAGAACGCGCCGGTGCTCAGTGGGCGCGCGCCTGCAAACCACAGGGTGCAGCTCTATGTTGGAAGCTGCACGGGTGCCTTCGTGGCCGAGGTGATCGCGGACGACAACGGGGACTTCGTCGTCGGTGTTGCGGTCCTCGACGACACCGCGACGGTCTTCGTGGCGGCCGTCGCCGACGCGACGAGCGGGCTCGACTCACCGTGCTCGAGTCCGCTGGTCTATGTCGAGGACTCGACGGCGCCGATCGTTCCGGTCCTCCTCGGCACCGACCCGAGCTCTCCCGGCAATGCGCTGGTCGTCGCGGTCCTCGGGCAGACCGAGCCCAACGCGGTCGTCGCCTTGTACGAGGACGAAGAGTGCACCGTGTCGGCGGGCGAACCGGAAATCGCCGGTGCGGACGGACGCTTCGCGGTCCCGACGGACGCCCGGGCCAACGCCACCACGACGCGTTACGCGACGGCGACCGACGGGGCCGGCAACACGTCGGCGTGCTCCGGGCCCGTGTCCTATGTGTCCGATTTGACGGCGCCCGCGCCACCCTCGCTCACCGCGACCTTCCCGCCCTCGCCGTCCGAGTCCGTCACCAATCCGGTCCTGCTCGGCACTTCGGAGCCGACCACAACCGTGACGGTGTACGCCACCGAGGACTGCTCGGGGCCGCCGCTACAGACCACCAATGTCGGGACGAGTGGCCTGTTCTCGACGCTGGTCGTGGTGCCACCCAACGCGGCGACGACGCTGTCGGCGACCTCGACCGATGCGGCTGGCAATACGTCGACCTGCAGCACGGACACCCTGGTCTACGTCCACGACGACACGGACCCGACGGTCCCGGTGTTGAGCGGCACGACCCCGGCCTCACCGAGCAACTCGACGACCCCGACCCTCTTTGGGACGGGTGAGGCGGCCTCCACCGTACGCATCTTTCTTGGCGCGGGGTGCACGGGTTTCCTCGCGGGCTCGACCCAGGCGGGCGGCGACGGGGCCTTCACACTCCAGGTGACGGTGACCCCGAACGCCGAGACCTTCTTCTATGCGCAAGCGACGGACCTCGCGGGGCGAACGTCCGGCTGCACACCTGTGCCGCTGGCCTATCGCCACGACGGCCTGCCCCCCACGGGGCCGACGGTCCAGGGTACGACGCCGGCCTCGCCCTCGCAGAGCGTCACGACGTCGGTCTATGGCACGGGTGAGGCCAACGCGACCGTCGAGCTCTACACGGACCCGGCCTGCAGCATCCCCGCGCCGGGCAGCCCGACGGCGACCGTTGCGGCGGACGGCAGCTTCGCCGTGCCGGTGACGGTGGCCCCGAACTCGACGACGACGCTGCGCGCGGCCCTGGTCGACGCGGCGGGCAATCGGTCGGTGTGCTCGTCGACGTCGGCGACCTATGTGCATGACGACCAGGCCCCGGCGGCTCCGACGTTGGTGGATACGCGGCCTGACTCGCCCTCTTCCGAGGACCAGCCTACGGTCATCGGGACGTCGGAGGTCAATAGCCGGCTCGACTTCTATGGGCTCGCGGGCTGCGCGGGTGTGCCTATCGGCCAAGGGCTGGCCAACGCGCTGGGCGCCTTCGAGAGCCCGGTCGCGGTGACGCTGGATACGACGACGTCGATCTATGCGACGGCGACCGATGCGGCAGGCAATGTCTCGGGCTGCTCGACCGTGCCGCTCAGCTATACCCACGATGGCAGCGAGCCCATCGTGCCGGGCCTCACGGGGTCGAACCCCGAGTCGCCGAGCAATGTGTCAACCGAGCCTTCGTTGGAGGGCGAAGCGGAGGCAGGCAGCATCGTCAGGGTGCACCGCACGTCGGATTGTAGTGATGTGCCGGTCGCGACCGGGGCGAGCGATGGCACTTTCGTCATCGCCGTGACAGTCGGCGCGAACAGCGCGACGACGTTCTATGTGTCCGCCGAGGACGACGCCGGCAATGTGTCGCCGTGCTCCGCCCAGGGCCTTACCTATGTGCACGACACGGTCGCACCCGAGGCCCCCGCACTCAGCGGCACCGCGCCGGGCTCGCCGAGCGCACAGAGCACCCAGCCGGTGCTGGTGGGGCGGTCGGAGCCGAGCGCGACCATCGTCATCTTGCGCGGCGCGAACTGCGACGAGGTCGTGGGGGAGATCGTCTCCGACTTCGAGGGCGACTTCGAGCTCCCGATCGACGTGGCCCCGAACGCGACGACACGTTTGTGTGCACGCGCGACCGACGAAGCGGGCAACGTGTCGGCGACGAGCAGCTTGAACTACACCCATGACGCCATCGCGCCGAATGCGCCGGTGCTCACCAGCGTAGACCCCACCTCGCCGTCCAACGACACGACGCCTTCGGTGGTCGGGTCGTCAGAGGCGCAGGCGCGGGTCGTGTTCTTCGCCATCCAGTGCGGTGTGGGTTCGCCCATCGGGTCGGGGGTGGTCAGCGCCGACGGCAGCTTCCGCGTCGGCGTGCAGGCCGGCGCAAATCAAGCCAACCAGTTCGTGGCCCACGCGGTCGACGCGGCGGGCAACGTGTCTGGCTGCAGCAATACGCTGGTGTATGTGACCGACTCGCAGGCGCCGGCTGCGCCGACCTGGACGGGCTCGACGCCGGCCTCGCCCAACCGCGCCAGCACGACGCCGACGCTCACCGGGACGGCAGAGGCGAACACGACGATCCGCCTCCACATCGGGACGTGTACCGCCGCGCCGAGCCAGACCACCTCTTCGGGCACAGGGACCTTCAGCTTCCTCGTGACCGTCGCGGCCAACAGCACGACTTCGTTCTATGCCTCGGCCATCGACGAGGTCGGCAACGCGTCGCCGTGCTCGCCGGCGCTCGTGTACACCCACGACTCGGCGGCTCCTCCCAAGCCCGTCCTGACGAGCTTCACGCCGAGCTCGCCCAACCGCGAGCGACAGCCCGACCTCGCGGGTGCGTCGGAGAACGGTGCGACCATCCGCGTGTATACGCAGTCGAACTGCACCGGGCCCCTCGTCGGGACGACGACGGCGGTCGGGGTCAACTGGGGGCTGGCCGATATCACCGTGCCGGCGAATACGACGACGACGTATTACGCCTCGGCGACCGACGGCGTGGGCAACGTCTCGGCGTGCTCCGACGGGCTCGCTTATCGCCATGACGACATCGCGCCGAGCCCTCCGGTGGTGGTCTCGACCAGTCCCGCTTCGCCGAGCAACGACGACACTCCCAACGTCAGCGGCACGGTCGGCGAGGACAACCTGAGGGTGCGGATCTACGCGAGCTCGAACTGTTTGTCGGTCGTGCTCAAGACCATCAACAACGCTCCACGAAACTGGACCGCCCCGGATGTGCAGGCGGACCTGAACACCTCCACGACCTTCTATGCCAATGCGCAGGACCAGGCCGGAAACCTGTCGGCCTGCTCTTCGACCTCGGCGACCCACCTGCACGACAGCGCTGCGCCCAACGCGCCGGCGTCACTCACCACGACCCCCGTGCGTTGGTCCAACACCGTGCATGCGCCCATCGTATCGGGTAGCGGCGAGGCCAATGGCACCGTCCGTATCTACCGCACGAGCGACTGCACGGGTGTCCCCGTGACCACCAGCGCGAACGGTTCGGGTAGCTTCTCTGCGACCTTCGAGCTCGGTGTGAGCGACGTCGAGGTGACCTTCGCTGCGACCGTCACGGACGCCGCCGGCAACACGTCGGGGTGCTCGGCTGGGACGCTTTACCGATATGACACTACACCGCCCGAGCTGGTCGGTGCGAATGTGCCAACGCTGGGCGCCGACGGACAACGTCAGGTGACGGTGACGTGGCCGAACGCGACCGACAACTTCACGGCCGCGAGTGACATGGTCTACCTCGTGTGTATCTCCGAGCGTTGCGGGGCGCCGGACTGCGACTGGGACAATGCACAATCGCCGCGTATCACGACCACGGCGGCGGGGGCGACGACGGCGAGCTTCGACAATCTGGCCCCCAACCGCCGCTATTATGTGGCAGTGCGGGCGCGTGACGAGGTCGGCAATCGGGAGGCCAATACACGTGTCACGAGCGTCAAGACGCAGGGGCTCAACAGTGGGATCGATCTGACGGTCGGGGAGGGCGCGAGCTGCCTGCGTATCGCCGATGGGAGACGCGCGTGTTGGGGGCCCGACACCGTGCCGACGGCCAATACGAGCGACCCTGCGCGCTACAATCTGGGGTCCTCCCACTCGTGCCTCGTCGAGCGTTCGGGACAGGCCAAGTGTTGGGGCGCCAATACCTATGGGCAGGTCGGCGACGCGACCACCACCGGGCGGCCCCTTCCCACCAATGTGACGGCGCTGACCACGGCGCTCGAGATCGACGTCGGTCTCGAGCACACGTGTGCGCTGCTCGTGACGGGCCAGGTCCGATGCTGGGGGCGCAACGCGACGGGGCAGCTCGGGACCGCGACGACGTCGAACTTCGAGTCGTCGCCGGTCACCGTGTATGCCGATGTCGACGGCACGCAGGCGCTGACGGAGGTGGTCCAGATCGCCGTGGGCGACAGTCACACCTGCGCCCTGCGCGCCGACGGCAAGGTCTTCTGCTGGGGCGAGAATGCGCGTGGGCAGCTCGGGACCGGCAACCGCAGCAACCGCAGCTATGCGGTCGAGACGAGTCTGGTCGATGCGGTCGAGGTCGTCGCGGGCCAGGCGCATACCTGCGCGCTCAAAGGCAATGGACAGGTGCAGTGCTGGGGCGACAACAGCTACGGTCAGCTCGGCAACGGGACCAACGCCGACGATTCGATCACACCCGTCGCTGTGAGCGTCATCGACAATGCCACCTCGCTCGGCACCAGTCGCCTGCACCTGTGCGCCGCGTTGGCCGATGGCACGGCGCGGTGCTGGGGTCGTAACGAGAATGGTGAGGTCGGCAGCGGTGCGACGAGTGAGCCGGTGCGCACGCCGACCCTGGTCGAGGGCCTGAGCGCGGTGCGCGAGATCGGCGGTGGCGACGGCTTCACGTGCGCGCGGCTGGGCGATGGCACCTCGCGGTGTTGGGGTGCGGGGCAGGGCAATCGCCTGGGCAACGGCAACAACGCGCGCCAGCTCTCGCCCCAGCTCGTGACGATCCCGGTCGGGGTCGCTGGCGTGACGCAGACCGCGATCGACTACGAGCACGGGTGCGCGTTGCTCGCCGATGGAACGGGCGCCTGCTGGGGACGCAATACTGACGGGCAGCTCGGCAACGGTGAGGTTGGCCCCGACGCGGCGAGCCTCGTCCTGCTCAGTGCCACCGGGCCGCTCTTCGAGGTGGCGACGGGGCGTGGACATTCGTGTGCGGTCCGCAGCAACGGCACGGTCGTGTGCGCCGGCAAGAATGACCAGGGGCAGCTCGGTCTCGGCAATACGAACCGGACGGCGACGCCGGGTGAAGTCGGCGGACTCACCGGCACAAAGGCGATTGGGCTTGGGACGGCGTCGAGCTGCGCCTTGCTCGCGAATGGGACCGTGCGGTGCTGGGGCGACAATAGCGGGGGCCGACTCGGGATTGGCGCTCCCAACGGCGCGACCTCGTCTCCACGCACGGTGGTCGGGCTCACGGGGGTCAAGGCGCTCGCGGTCGGCTGGGACCACCAGTGCGCGTTGGATGTCCGCGGTGAGGTGTGGTGCTGGGGTGACAACAGCAGCGGGCAGGTCACTGGCGCCACGGGGGTGGTCGTCACGAGCCCGACGAAGGTCGCGGGGGTGACCCGGGCGCTGGGGATTGCCGCGGGTGGGGCCCATAGCTGCGCGCTGCTCGCCGATGGGACCGGGCGTTGCTGGGGCAGCAACTCGGCGACCCAGTTGGGTGTGGGTGGGGCGCCGACCGTGGTGCAGACGGTGACCAGCCTGTCGGCGGCGCTGAAGCTCAGCGCGGGTCAGCGCACGACGTGTGCGCTCAAGCTCAACGGCGCGGTGCAGTGCTGGGGTAGCAATGCGGCGGGTGCCACCGGCAACAACTCGGCGACGGCGTCATTTGCGTCACCGCAGAATGTGACGCTGCCGGGCTCGCCCAACAACCGGGTGACCCAGGTCTCGCAGGGCGATGACAATGGATGTCTCACGACGTCGACGGGGCTCGCCTATTGTTGGGGCGACAACGATGCGACCGCACTCGGGACGGGCAAGGCGGAGAGCGTCGACGAGCGGGTGCCGACGGCCGTGCAGTGTCTGCCCTGAGGCCGGCAGGCATCTCGATTTTCGAGTGAATGGCGGGCCTGGGCGCTCGTGCTCAGCCCGCCTCCATGATGCGCAGCGCCTCGACGAGGTCCATGCCCGCGGCGTGGCCGACATAACGCAGGGTCGCCGACAGCGCGCCGACGACGATGATACAATTGACCAGCGTCGCGCCATGCCCCATGAGCCCGATACGCCACACGCGGCCCTTGAGCGGGCCGAGTCCACCGCCGATCTCGATACCGTATTGTTCGAGGAGGACCTTGCGCACCCGCGCCTCGTCGACGCCAGGCGGCACCTTCACCGTCGTGAGCGGAGGGAGTCGTGAGCCGGGCTCGACCAGGAGCTCGAGGCCGAGCGCTTCAATCGCAGTCGCGAACTTTCGCGCCGTCGTCTGGTGACGCGCTTCGCGCAGGACCAGGCCCTCGTCGAGGACCAACCGCAGCGCTTCGTGCAGCCCGTAGAGCATATTGATGGGCGCCGTGTGGTGGTAGGCCCGGCTCGCGCCCCAATAATCGCGGATGAGCGACAGGTCGAGATACCAGCTCTGCACGGGGCGCTTACGCTTGGTCAACGCCTCGTCGGCGCGGGCAGAGAACGTCACGGGCGCGAGCCCGGGCGGGCACGAGAGGCATTTCTGGGTGCCCGAATAGGCGATGTCCACGCCGTGGCGATCGACCTCGACTCTCAGCCCGCCGAGCGAGGTGACCATGTCGGTGAGCAGGAGCGCCCCGACCTCGTCGCAGATCCCACGATAAGGCGCGAGATCGAGCAGCACGCCCGTCGAGGTCTCGGCATGCACCACCGCGAGCACCTTGGGTTGGAACTCGAGCGCCGCTCTTCGCATCGCGTCCGCGTCGAGCGGGGTGCCCCACTCCGCATGGACCTCGAGGACCTCGGCGCCAGCGCGCCGCGCGACCTCCGCCATTCTGACGCCGAAGACCCCATGGACCCCGACCAGGACCCGATCGCCCGGCTCGACGACGTTGACGAGGCTCGTCTCCATGCCGGCCGAGCCGGTCCCGGACATCGGCACGGTGAGCGCGTTGTCGGTCTCGAAGACCGCGCGCAACATCTGGCGCGTCTCGTCCATCAGCGAGAGGAACGCCGGATCGAGGTGGCCAATCGTCGGCCGAGCCATCGCCTGGAGCACGAGCGGCGGGACCTCGGAAGGGCCCGGCCCGAGGAGGACCCGTCGCGGCGGCTGAAACGGAGGAAATGTGTGCATTACAGGCCTCGTCTTTTGGGCTTGTCGATCTTGTGGCCAGGGACCTACCGAGCTCTGTGCTCGTGGACGTCGAAACCGCATCGCGTAACGCCGGCGTGACTCGCGTTGCGGCGCATCCTAAACGGCCTGACCACCCTGGAAAAGCCCGGAGCCAACAGTCGAGGACCGTCAGGGGTGCCGCACCGGCAGCAACCGACGGGATGAGGCCGACGTCTGCGTCATCGACGCGACGCGGTCAATGTGCCTCGGTTCATCCCGGGTGCGGATAGGCAGGGCCTCATCAGGGAGGGCAATGCCAGGGGTTGTCGGCCCTGATCTTCTCGATGTCGACACCTTCGAAGCAGTCGTCCTCGAGACCCTGGCCGTACCGCGCATCGATGAAGTCGCCGAGCGCCGACAGGTTGAAACAGTCGGCCTTCCACGAGGCGCCCCAGGCCGAGGCGACCAGCATCGTGTCCTGGTCGGGGCGAGGCGCGACGATGATGCGGTGCTGGATGAGTGGGTCGCACTGCGGGTCGGCGGGGCGTTGCGCCAACATGCCGCGTAGAGCGGTGAGCTCGGCGTCACAGCCGTCAGGGCACCGCCAGGTGATGACGATGGCGCCGTGTTTGAGCGAGTGGACGAGGAAGCCCGGGTTGATGGGGACGAGGTAGGTCTTGTAGGTGGCCCAGATAGGGTAGTGGGGGCCCGAGGTGGGTGGGTCGGTCTCGTAGCTCACGTCTGAGCAGACGGGGATGTAGAAGCTTGCCGCCACCGGATGGGTCGCGGTGGTCGGCGTGCAGAGCGGTGCCTGGGTGTCGGAGGTGTCGGCGGGCTCGACCGTGTCGGTGACCTGGTCGATGTCGTCGGGGGCGAACGTGTCGGTGGTGTCGACGGGGTCGTGCGTGTCGGCCACATCGGCCGTGTCGGCATCGGTATCGCCTGGCTCGAGTGAGTCGGCCGGCTCGACGAGCTCGCCGGCGTCGACGGTGTCTTCAGGCTCGAGCGAGTCGATGACGTCGGTCGGCAAGATCTCGTCGGTGTCGTCGTCGTGGGCGTCCGGTTTGTCGTCCACTTCGGAGGCGTCCCCGTCATCGGCTGCAGGGGCGTCGCTTGTGTCAGGCCCGGCGTTCGTATCGGGCTCGGTCGTGTCGGCGGAGCTGTCGTCTTCGGGGGCGGAAGCGTCGCGCAGATCCGCTTGCACCGATGGCTCGTCCGATCCGCAACCAAGGCTCAGGAGCGCGAACATGACCAGGGCCAGGCCGTTCATCGCTTCATGGGCCAGCCGTTTGTGCGACCCGTTCGCGTTGCGTTCCCTTCCAACCATCAGCGGTGTCCACCCGGCCACGTCCGGCAGGAGTGTCCTGATCCGGGCACCGCGAGGCAACGTAAATCGCCTCGTTGGGGACCTGCGTTGCCTAAAGAGAACGACGGTCAGGCTGGCCTGGTGCGTGTCCAAAGCCACACCACAGGTCCCGTCCGACTGCGTTCTGTCGTAGCTCGATCCAGCTCGGTCGTTCGCACCCGAAGGTTGCCGTCAGCTTCGCCAGGCGCCCGTCCATCGAACCGGGCACCCCCGCCGCAGCGAGGCCCGCGGCGAGCGCGGTCGAGTCGCCGATGGGGACACGCAGGGAGGCAGCGAGACGTGTATCGTCGTCACCGATGAGGACGCTGAGTGCCACCGGAGCCGACCTGCGCTCGATGAGCGTCATCAAGGGGCGCTCGACGTCCAGGGGAACGGACGCCGCGACGAGCTCACGCCATGCGACGAGTGGGCTCTGGTCCGGGTCGACGGTGATGACCAGCTCGGTGACACCCTTACGCCGAGACACTTCGATGAGGTCATCGGACTGAGCCGCCTGGACCAGGGCAACGATCGAGTCCGAGCCGGTCGCCTCGCGTCCGAGTACCAGGCTCGCCAGCTCGAGGTCGAGGTGGCCTGCGATGGCGTAGCCCACTTGCCTCGTTCCATCGACGGTGCCGGTCATGCTGGCCCAGCGCTCGGGGCGGCGACGACTCTGTCCGATGCGGACCACGAGCCCGAAGAGGCGCTCGGCCTCGGGCTCGGTCAGCCCCGAGGTGATCCAGTCGACCATCGCTGCGCTCGGTGTGCCGTCGCGCCAGGCGACGAGCGAGACGCCCTCGCCATGCGCCGAGACCCGGGGCTCGACCTCGCCGGTGTCCAGATGTGCGGCATTCGAACCATCGAGCCAGTCGCCCAGATGGGTGATGAATCCGTCGTCGTGAGGCTCGGCCATTCGCGCCCCGAACAGGAGCGCGACGTGGCGAGCGGCGCGATTGCCCGTGGGGCCTCTCGTGCCGTTGCTATCCGCCGGCCCCGAAGACCCCGCCTGCGCGCGTGTGTGGTCGCTGATTCCCATGGCGGTCAGACCTCCTTGTCGAGCTCGCGGTCGAGCGCCATCATGGCCTGCAGGACTGGCGTCGCGTCCGACGTCATACCGTCCAGCTCGTCATCTTTGCCAGCCTTGGCCTGCTCGCGCTGCCACGTCTGGTACTTCGCTTCGAGGTCGAAGCGCAGCTGGCGGACGCTGCGAATGCGGTCGTCGAGGTCCTTGCTGTCGACCCCCTCGTCGAGGTCCTTCTTGCGCTTCCACAGCTCGTCGAGCTCCTTGTCCGCGCGTTGCAGGGCGCCCGGCACCATGAGCCCGAGTGAGCGCGACAGGTCTTTGCCGTGGGTCGTCTCGTCCGGGCCGAAGAGCTCCTTCGCGTGCCGGTACATCTGCTTGCCGGCCTTGCTGACATAGCCCGCGCCCTTGGCGCCGTAGGCCGTCGAGCGCTCCTCGGCTTCGTCGTTGAGCTGCTCGGGGGTCATCGTGAGCGGGTTGCTACCGCGGCTCGACGAGCCCGATGGTCCACCGTTGGACTCGACGAGGTCCTGATTCAGTTGCTGCAGCGCGGAGGCCCCGATGGCACCGCCCACATTGAGCGCGATGCCTCCGAGCTGACCCGCGACGACGGCCGTCATGGCCGGGTTGTCGTCGGTCGAGCGCGCGCGCGAAATCGCCGTCTTGACCATTCCCTTGAAGCCGACCTTGAGCCCCTTCTCGAGGGCGGTGCGGTAGGCGGCCTGCCCGACGTTGGTCGGCGCGACGAACTCGGTCGTCGAGGTCAGCCCGTCGCCCGGGGTCAGGACACCTTCGCCCATGGCGCCGAGGATCTCTGGCACGGCGATGCCGCCGACCACCCCACCCGCCGCGCCGACGAGGGTCGCGAAGGCGACATCCCAGACGGCCTTGGTCGTGTTGAAGGCGTCGCCCTCGAGCGCGCTCAACACCAGCTTCGACACGGTCTGCTTGAGCAGGATCTTGGCCGTCAGGAGCCCCACTCCGGCGATGCCCCCGATGCCGCCGGTGGCCACCGTGATGGCCGCCATGGCAGCCGCGATGACGAGGGTCACGAGCCCCTTCACGATGCCCATGACGATGCCGTTGTAGGACTTGCGCATCTTGTCGAAGTTCTCGCCGCGCCGCTCGAGCTCCTTCTGGGAGTCCTGAATGCCCTTCGAGTTGTCCTTGACGACCTCCTCGCGACTCTTGTCCCCCTTGCCGAGCTCGCTCTGGGCTTTACGCGTCCGGCCGAGCAGCGTGCCCATCGACTCCTTCGTCTCGGCCGAGTTGGCGTTGGCGCCGACGATCTGTTTGCCGTTGAGCGGGTTCTTCAGGCCGCTCTTGCCGCCGAGGAAGGTGTTGTATTGCGCACCCGTGGACCGCATACGCTGCTCGTCCGAGAGTGCCAGGTTCTTCGTGCGCGCCTGCGACAGCTCGTCGTTGACGAAGTGCGCCTCTTCCAGATAGCCCACGACCTCGGGGTCGGACTTCATCGCGGACGCGAGGTTCTTGCGCAACTTGTTCTGGGACTTGACGAAGTTGGCCGTCGACAGGAGCCGCTTCAGGTCGTCACGTCGGTCGTCGCGGATGTCGATGACGAAGTTGTGCAGGCAGCTCACGAGCTCGGCGGTCTTCTCCTGGTCGCCCGAGCGAAAGGTGATCTTCATCGTCTGGAAGAGCTGCCGATACTCGTCGATGTTCGACCACTCCTCGAGCAGGTCCTTGCCCTGCAGGTCCTCGAAGAGGGTCTCGACCTTCTCCTTGTTCGCCTTGTCGCCACTCGTCTTCTTGAACGGCGACCTGAACTCGACGTCTTCGAGCTGCTCGTCGACGCTCGGGCGCGATCCGACCATGAGGGCGATGTAGGCGTGCTTGAGCTTGCCCTGCTTGTTGGCCTCGAGCACCGCCTTGCCGCCCGAGCTCACGCTGTCATAGGCCGCCCGCACGAACTCGTCCGCGCCCATCTTGCGCAGCGTCCGGTCGCCCGACATCGTCATCTCGCCGTCTTTGGTCGCCGCCTCGCGCCGCTTGCCCGCCATGAAGGCACGCGTCACGAGCGAGTTGATCTCGGTGCGCCGCAGGATACGCGCGTGCTTGAGCGCCGCCGTCAGCAGCATGCCCCAGTGGCTCGGCATGAGCTCGGCCTCGTCGGCACCCAGCTTCTGCGCCTCGTCCAGGTCGTGTTTCTGCTCGCCCTTCACGGTCGAGTCGTTCAGCACGTCCTTGTCGACCTCGCCGCTCGACCGGTCGTGTGCACCCGCCGAAATGCCGAGCACCGCCGCGATATAGCCCCAGTACTTCGATGAGCTGTTGTCCTCCAGCGCCTTCATCAGCTTGGCGTCGCCGCGCACCTGCGCAAACTCCTCGCCGCGCAGCTTACGCACGAGTGCCAGTGCCATCTTGCCGTACTTCGGCTTGGCCATCTCCTCCTTCGAGTGCGAGACCAGACGCCGATACGTCCCGCCGCCATCCAGGGTATTGCCATTTGCCCCGTACTTGAATGTGTCCTGGATCTTCTTACGCGCCTTGGTCGCGTTGCCGCCTCCCGTCATGCCCAGGTTCTTGAGCTTCTCGCGCAGCGGCCCCTCGACCGTCCGAAGCCGCAGCGCCTGCTTCACCGAGAACGGCGTCGCCTCGTCGAGCCACAGCTGCTGCTCGTCGGGCGTCATCAACGCGTACAGGTAGTGGTCCTTCTGCTCGGGCGACATGCCCTCGATCTTCTCTTTGAGGGTCGCCCACCGCCACCCGCGGTCCTTGACGATCCCAAGCGTTCGCACGCCGGTATTGTCCCGCTCCTTGCGGTCCATGTACGCGACCAGCTCGCCGCTCGTCCCACCCTCCTCCTGCCGCGCCTTCTCACGTTTCTCCTTGGTCTTGCCCTCCATCTCGTCGGTCTTCTTGTCGTCCTGGAAGAACGAGTCGTCGACCGGCTTGGCATTCTCGACCATCTCGAGGACGTACTGCATGTCGGACTTCGAGAAGAGCAGACCGACGGCATCGTTGACGGCCTTACGGAAGTTCGAGCCGGTCCGCAGCACATGGTCCCGCGTCGTCTGGGTCTGCTTCTGCGACCACTGGGGCAGGACCTCCGCGAGCTTGTCGCGCTTGAGGGCGAGCTTGCCAAAGCACCCCTTCACGAGGGCGACCAGCTCCTGGTCCGCCAGCTCCAGCATCTCGGCTTCGCGCCCAAGCGCCCCGCCAAGACCACCGACGCCGTTCTTGTCGTCCTCCTTTTTGCGAATCCCAGCCTTGATGCTGTCGACCTGGCTCGACAGCCGTTCGGCCTTGTCCCCGAGCTGTTCGGAAAGCAGCCCACCCATCTTCGACCAGAGGCGCAGCTTCTCCTCGTCCTTGGCTTCCTCGAAAATCAAGATGACTTCCTTGGAGTCCGACGCGGTCCCCGTCAGCTTTCCGAGGGCCAACATGATACGGTCCTCGAGCTGCGGCTCGCCGAGCTGGATGCAATGCATGACGTAGACGAGCTGCTCCGCGCTGAGCTTGGCCGCCAGGTCGTCGCGCAGCTTCGTCCCCGCCTTCTTCTCGTAGGCCGCCTCGAGTCCGCCATTGTCCCCGCTGACGATCATCTGCAGGTGGTAGAAGAGCTGATTCTTGCTCTCCTTTCGCCCATGAAGCAGCCCCTCGAGCCTGGTCACCCGGAAGTCGTCGCCTCCGTCCATCAGCGCGAGGTAGTCGTCCTTCGCCTTCTTCGAGCCGACCTTGTTCTCAGTCAGCTCGGTGCCCTTCTTGAACCCCTTCTTCTTGAGCTGGACCGGGCCCCCTCCATTACCATCGAGCGGCCCGCCCCCGGGATTGCCACCGGGCCCGCCGGGTGCCAGCCGACCGACCTGCTCGTCGAAGGTCAGCCCACGCAGGCCGGTGCGGTTGCCACCGTTCTGCTGCTCGGGCTGCTGGGGCAGGGTCGAGCCCTGGCTGCGTTGGAGTTGATTTCGGGTGGACGAGCTCGTGACGCCTGACATTGGGGCACTCCGCGGGTGGGTTCGAGGCCGATGTCCAGCAACACGACGGGCAACCTCCAAACCCGACAACAATTAAGATGAAGCCAGCGCGGCGCCCGGGCAGCCTTACACTGGGCCGTCTTGTCACCTTCGACCGGGCTTCCTATAGTGCGCCGTGTCCAACTCACCGATGAACAAGGTCCAGCGCGAAGCCGACAACCTCCGGGTCGGGGCGGCGCGCGCGGTCGTGATAGGCGCCTTCGCCTTTCTCGCCTTCATCGTCCTCGACCTTTTCGTGCGCGCGACCCTCTTCCCCGATGCGTCTCTGGGCGCCATCATCGGCTGCCGTCTCGGCGGGGCAGCCGTGCTCGGCCTCACGGTCATCGTGTTCCGACGCCCGGGCCTCACCCGTCACCAGGTCGTGCTGTACGCCGCCTTCCTGCTCCCACTCGCCGCCCTGAGCCTCGCTGGCCTCGCCATCCTGTTCGGCGGCCTCGAGAGCGTCTATGTCTTCACGCTCGCCTATTTCGCGGTCGCGGGCGGCACGTTTCTGCCCTCGCGTTGGAGCGAGATGACCCTCATCATCGCCCCCACGATGGCCGTTTTTCTCAGCGCCATCGTCTTGGGCGTCGCGCTGTCGGACGACCTGCGCCCCCAGCTCGACGACCCGGACGCGGTCTCCGCCTTCGTCGTCAACGCGCTACTCATCCTCGGGCTCGGCGCCTTCGCCGTCCTGTCGGGCCACATCCATTGGCGCTCGCGCCAGGCCCTCGACGACGCGCGTCGGCTCGGTCGGTATCGCCTCCAACGCCTGCTCGGCGAGGGTGGCATGAATCAGGTGTGGCTCGCCCGCGACGACGCCCTGGCGCGTGACATCGCGCTCAAGATCCTGCGCACCGACCCTTGTGTCGAAGGCGCCCACGAGAGCGACAACCGGCGTCGCCGCTTCGAACGTGAGGCCCAGGCCACGAGCGCTCTGACCTCCCCACACACCGTACGGGTCTTCGACCACGGCATGAACGACGACGGCGTCTCGTGGATCGCCATGGAGTACCTGCGCGGCCTCGACCTCGACCAGATCGTCGCCCGCCACGGCCCACTCGACCCGTGTCGCGTCGTCCACCTCGCCCGCCAGGCCGCCCTCTCGCTGGCCGAGGCGCATACGCTCGGCCTGGTGCATCGCGACATCAAGCCCGCCAACCTGTTCGTCTTGTCGACCCCGGACGAGCTCGACTTCCTCAAGGTCGTGGACTTCGGTATCGCCAGGCAGCTCGACTCCACCCAGACCATGCTCACCATCGTCGGCATGCTCATCGGCACCCCCGCCTTCATGGCCCCCGAGCTCTTTCTCGGCCGCCCCGCCGACGCGCGCAGCGACGTCTACGCGCTCGGCGCGAGTATCTACGTTGCGCTCACCGGCGAGCTCCCGGTCTTGCTCTCGGACGTGCGCGACCTCGCCTCGGCCCATGCGCGACCGGTCACGCCGCCGTCGCAGCGCGCGCCACTGGCCTTTGACCCCGCCTATCGCGACGAGCTCGACGGGCTCGTCTTACGCTGCCTTTCACCCGACCCCGCCGAGCGTCCTGCCGACGGCCGCGCCCTGCTGTCGCTCATCGAGTCCCTGCCCGTCACACCCTGGACCGAGTCTGACGCGCGCCAATGGTGGTCCGAGGTCCAGACACGTGAGACCCACGGCCAACGCGAATTCGCCACCACGCCTACCGCTGCGGCTGCGCCCAACTTCGTATAGGTGATTTCACCCCGGAGACTCGTGTGCCTGCCTGGTCGCGCACGGAGTCGCTTGCGCGGCGGTCCCTTTAACGATTCAGTGCCGGCCCCGTCGACGATGGCGGCATCGAGGTGAGCCATGGGTCTGCAGAGTGTCGATGAGCGTTTCGGTCCCGCCAGGGGCTTTGTCGCAGACGGATTCGAAGGGGTCGCAAAGGTCTTTGCACGCCAGCTCCAGAGCGGCGCGCAGCTCGGCGCCGGGTTCGCGGTCTATCGCAAAGGCGAGTGTGTCGTCGACCTGTGGGGCGGGCTCGCGGATGTGAAGACGCGGCGCCCGTGGGAGCGCGATACACGGCTTGTCCTCTTCTCGGTGACCAAGGGTTTTGCCGCGATGGCGCTCCACCTGCTCGCCGACCGCGGGCTCCTCGAGTGGGATGCGCCGGTGGCGCAGTACTGGCCGGGCTTTGCCAAGGCCGGCAAGGGCGGCATCACGGTCGCGACCCTGCTCGGTCATCGCGGCGGGCTCGCCTTCCTCGATGCGAAGATGACGCTTGCCGACTACATGGACCCGGCCAAAGCCGACTTCGTGCGGGACGCTCTCGAGCAGCAGGTCCCCGAGTGGACACCCGGGACGGACCAGGGCTACCACGCCATCACCTTCGGCATGTACGCGCGTGAGCTCTTCGAGCGCATCACAGGCGAAAACATGGGGGTCTTCCTGCGGCGTGAGCTCTTCGAGCCTCTCGGCTCGGACGTGTGGCTCGGGACGCCCGCTTCCGAGGACAGGCGATTCGCCACGTTGTATCCGCCGCCCACCGGCGAGCGGGTCGCCAACATGGTCGGGCGTGCGGTCACCGAGCCGACCTCGATGGAGGCGCGTGTCTTTCGCGCCGTGCTCGACTCGAAGTCGACCGCGCGTCGGGCCTTCCTCAACCCGAGCACACCGAAGAACGACCTGACGGCCTACAACCGCGAACCGATTCGCCGCTCGGTCATGGCGTGGGGCTCGGCCACCGGCTCGGCGCATGGGGTCGCTCGCAGCTATCTGCCGTTTGCAGCGCGCGGTGCGTTTGGCGGCAAGGTCTACCTCAAGGCCGAGACCGTCGCGCCCGCCTACCGACGCACCGGCTGGTCCGACCTCGACCGCGTCTTGAAGAAGCCGGTCGGCTGGACGAACGGATTCCTCAAAGAGGAGCGCCACATCTTCTGCCCCAATCCCGAGTCATTCGGGCACGCGGGCATGGGCGGCTCGCTCGGCTGGTGTGACCCGGTCGAGGAGCTGACGCTCGGCTACGCGATGAACAAGATGGACTGGCGGATCCGTTCGTTGCGGGCGCTCGAGCTGTGCCGGGCGCTCTACGACAGCGAGGCGATGGTCTCACCGCGTGTGGTCTGAGGGGCCGTCTCGGACGAGCGGCGGGTGGAGGCGAGAAATCTCGACAAACGAGATACTCGACCTTCGAGGTTATTGGGCACCGAAGGCAGCCTCCTCTCGCGAGGAGGCGTCCATCCGATCCGTAGGGCCGTGTGGTCCGGGCTCAGTAGAGTATGAGCCCGAAGCCCATCTTATTGTGCACGTAGAACGAGCTGTTGTCGTTGTACTGATAGCAGGCGCCGACCCAGCGGGAGACGCCGCTCGGCGGCTTGACGACGCCCTTGAGGGCATAGTCGGCCTGGGTGGGAGTCAAGGACGCGACGCGGAAGATGGTCGCCCCGAGGGCGTCGATCATCGGGGTGGCTGCGCCGGTCGCAGTCGTTCCCCAGCAGAGCGAGATGTTGATCGGGAAGGAGGTGTCCGCGCCTTTGAGCCGGATGACCGTATCGACGGCGACACCAAAGTTGCCGGATACGACCTGGACAGCGCCCGAAAGCATGGCGTAGCCGGTGCCGGCCTTGAAGAAGCGGTCACCGTTGACGCTGGTGTAGTTGAAAGCGATGGTGCCAGAGATGCCGGGTGCGCCGGCAGCGCCGTTCTGCCCGGTCGCCCCTGTCGCCCCGGTTGGACCCGTTGCGCCCGTCGGACCCGTTGCGCCGGTTGCACCCGTGGGACCGCGAAGCGAGACCCCTGCCGGCCAGCCGACCCCCGTCTTGGGTCCAAAGAGCGTTGTGGTCGTGCGGTTGATGTAGAAGTCGCCAACCGCACCGGTGGCCGCGACGGGGTCGGTAGTGCCTGACAGGATCGTGTTGCCGGCTGCTCCCGTTGCACCGGTCGGTCCCGTTGCGCCGGCAGGTCCCGTCGCGCCGGTCGGTCCCGTTGCACCGGTCGGTCCTGTTGCGCCGGCGGGTCCAGTCGCACCGGTCGTGCCGGTCGGCCCCACGGGCCCCTGTGCACCGATGAGCGAGACACCTGCGGGCCAGGCGCCGGCGGCCTTGGGTCCAAAGAGGGTGGAGCTGGTGCGGTTGAGGTAGAAGTCCCCGTCCGCTCCCGTTCCGGCGACAGGGTTGGTCGTGCCGGAGAGGAGTGTACGGCCCGCCGTGCCGGCAGGACCCGTTGCGCCAGCGGGTCCGGTTGCCCCGGTCGCGCCCGTTGCACCAATGGGGCCGGTTGGGCCGGTCGCGCCTGCGGCTCCGGTCGCGCCCGTGGAACCGGTTGGCCCCTGCGCGCCGATGAGCGAGACACCCGCGGGCCAGGCGCCGGCGGCCTTGGGTCCAAAGAGGGTGGAGCTCGTGCGGTTGAGGTAGAAGTCCCCGTCGGCGCCGGTGGCTGCCGCAGGGTTGGTAGTTCCGGAGAGGAGTGTCCGCCCTGCCGCGCCGGCGGGTCCGGTCGCGCCGGTAGAGCCAGTGGCACCGGTAGGGCCGGCGGGTCCGGTCGCGCCTGTAGAGCCAGTGGCACCGGTAGGGCCGGCGGGACCAACGGGTCCAACGGGACCAACGGCCCCCGTTGCGCCTGCCGCCCCGGCAGCGCCAGTCGCACCTGCAGGGCCCTGCGCGCCGATGAGCGAGACGCCTGCGGGCCAGGCGCCCGCGGCCTTGGGTCCAAATAGGTTGGAGCTGGTGCGGTTGAGGTAGAAGTCTCCGTCAGCGCCCGTTCCGGCCGCTGGGTTGGTGGTTCCCGACAGGAGTGTCCGTCCGGCCGTGCCGGCTGCACCGGTCGCACCGGCGGGGCCAGTGGCTCCCGTGGCGCCCACAGGTCCGGCAGGACCGGTCGCACCAGCGGGGCCCGTTGCCCCGGTCGAGCCGGCAGGTCCGGCGGGTCCGGTTGCTCCGGTGGCGCCTGCGGCCCCGGCTGTGCCCGTTGCCCCAGCGGGGCCCTGCGCGCCGATGAGCGAGACGCCGGCGGGCCAGGCACCGGCGGCCTTGGGTCCAAAGAGGGTGGAGCTGGTGCGGTTGAGGTAGAAGTCCCCGTCGGCGCCCGTGGCAGCCGCAGGGTTGGTGGTGCCCGACAAGAGTGTCCGTCCGGCCGTGCCGGCAGGTCCTGTCGCCCCGGCTGCCCCGGTGGCCCCAGCGGGTCCCGTTGCACCCGCCGGCCCCATGGGCCCGATAGGTCCTACCGCACCGGCAGGGCCGACTGCACCGACCGCACCGGCAGGGCCTGCGGGCCCCTGGATGCCCTGTTGTCCCTGCGGCCCGGTCGTTCCCGGAGCGCCGTTACATGCGTAGGTCGTGACCGATCCAACGGTGAAGGCGCTGCCCCCGAACGGACACGCCGCGTTGCTGCCGATGCTCATCGCGACCACCGAGCTACCGGCCGGTCCGGCGGCGCCCTGCGGTCCCTGAGGGCCTGCCGGTCCCTGACCCGCGATCTCGCCCGGCGCGCCGTTGCAGGCGTAGCCCTCGTCGAGCCCGCTCCTGAACATCGTCCCGCCAAAGGCGCAGACCTCGTCTCCGACCTCGAGGCTCATCATCGTCACGGACTCACCCGCGACGCCGATCGGCCCGACTTCGCCCGCGGGGCCCGCGGGCCCTTGCGGGCCAGCCGGCCCGACGAGCCCGCTGCCGTCGCCGACCCAGCGCCCCTGGTCGTCGATGACCTCCACGCCCCCGACGCGCACGCTGCGCGGGGTGATGTCGCCGACCGCGTTCTCGGAGAACAGGGCGTAGGGCACCGACACGAGCTGCACCCGCTCCATCTCGACGTCGTCGCCGATCTTGAGCCCCAACCACAGCTCGGAGGCGGCCCCCAATGTGCTGAGGTCAAAGGGTTCTTTCTCGCCCAGGTAGATCGAGAAGTAGCCTGAGTCGACCGCGAGCGCGTCGGGTCCGACCCGGTCCTCGGTCCACACCGGGGTCGTGTCGTTCACGTTCGCGTAGAGCGCGAAGCGAACCCCGACAGCGCCGTCGAGCGGCGTCCCGGCGGCGTCCGTGAGGAGCCCCTGGATCGGGAACAGCTCGGGCGGCGACGCCATCGTTTGAGGGGCGAGCGTCAGGGTCGTTGCAAACGCGGCGCGGAGCATGAGGGACTTGATGAGGTTCACGGATTCGCCTCCGGGCGGGTCTGCGGTGTGAGGATCGGATTGCCACCGAGGATGGCGCGGTGCCGCTCGGTCGATGTCTGGATGAGCGCGGGCTGGCCCATGACGAGGGTCGCGCGATAGCGGCTCGTCGACACGGTCTTGCCGCCGGCGGGGGCAACGAACGGCTTCTGCGCGCAACCGCCGGGGAAAGCCTCGTCGATCTGTCCGTCGCAGTTGTCGTCGCGCCCATCGCACGCCGCTTCGGGCGAGGCATAACCCACGACGTCGGTGAACAAGCAGGCGGCGACGCCTTGCGGACAGTGGGCCCGAAGCTTGTCGACCTGGTCTGAACACACCCCGACCTTCGGGCAGACCACATCGATCATCGGCGAAAGGTCGGTGTCCGCGACGGCGTTACGCGCGTCGAACTGGTCGGGGATGCAGTCGCCGTCCTGGTCCTCGCTCGTGCTCTCGATGATGTCCGGGAGCCCATCGCCGTCCGTGTCGATGAGCGCCAGATCGGGGCCCAGCTCGGCGGGGTCGAGGATGCCGTCGCTGTCGCTGTCCTGTAGACCCGTCTCGCTGCCGATGCTGTATTCGAAGCCGTTGGTCAGTCCGTCCGAGTCGTCGTCCGCGAGCGGATCGACGCATTGGCCATTGAGGCAAGTGCCGCTCAGGCACTGCTCGGATTCGGTGCACGTCCCGCCCAGCGGGCGTTTGTCGGCCTCACCGCAGCCGGCGAGCCACACGACGAGGACCAGCATCATCGCCAACGATCGACCGACGCGGAGCGCGCACTTCGCGGGCGGCCGACCTTCGCCTGGCCTCAGAGTCCCCATCATTACATTCCCCCGGGCCGTGCGTTCGGTGTTCAACCAGCGAGACGCCAGTCTATCCTGACCAGCCCGCCGGGCCGTAAGCTACGCAAACCCAAACGTTAAAGCAAGACACGCCCCGACGCACCACCCCCCGATACCCGCTCCACCAAGGGTCGTCCACCAGGGGTCGGGACATTTCATATTTCATATTCCACCGCCCGCTCCCCAGGGCTCTCCACCAGGGGTCGAGGGCTCTCCACCAGGGGTCGGGACATTTCATATTTCATTTTAGACCCGCCCCCCACCTGCCTCCGCCGCTGCTCACCTATCCCGAGGTCGTCCCCCTCCCTCCACCCGCCTTGCCGACATCCACGACGATGCTATGTCGTCCCGCCTATGCACTCGCTCGATGTCGGGATCGTCGGCGCCGGATTCGCGGGGATGGCCGCGGCCCTCTTCCTCGCTCGCGATGGCCACCGCGTCACCCTCTACGAGCGCGTCGACAACCCCGGCCCGGTCGGCGCCGCCATCGTCCTGCAGCCCAGCGGACTGGCCGTCCTGCGCCAGCTCGGGCTCGACCACACCATCGCCCAACGCAGCGCCCGCCTCGACCGCCTCCAGGTCCAGAATGCCCGCGGCCGCCTCATCCTCGACCTCGACTACGCCTCCGTCGACCCGCGCTTTCACGGTCTCGGCGTCGGCCGCGGCGTCCTCTTCGACGCCCTCTACAACCTCATCGTCCGAGCCGTCACGGTGCGCACCGGCATCGAAGTCACGGCCCTCCGTCCCTGCGACGGTGGACACGCACTCATCGCCCACGACCAGGAGGTCGGCCGCCACTCCCTCGTCGTCGCCGCCGATGGCTCGCGCTCACGCATCGCCTCACACATCCCGGGTCGCCGCGTGAATCCCTACCCATGGGGCGCCCTCTGGTTCGTCGGCGACTACCCCGACGACGACGCCAACATCCTACGCCAGGTCGTCGACGGCTCGCGCCGCTTCATCGGCGTCCTGCCCATGGGCCACGGCCGCGCGTCCCTCTTCTGGAGCCTGCGCCAAGACCGCCTCGAAACCTGGCGCCAAGACTTCGCTTCCTGGCGCGACGAGGCACGTCGCCTGGGCCCCCACGCCGCCCCCCTCATCGACGCCATCTCCTCGCCCGAGGAGGTCCTCTTCTCGCCCTACTTCGATGTCCGCATGAAGCGCTGGCACTCGCCCGGAGTCATCGCCATCGGCGACGCCGCCCACGCCACGAGCCCGCAGCTCGGCCAGGGCACCAACCTCGCGCTCATCGACGCCCACGTCCTCGCCACCTCCCTCCGCGCTCGTGGGCTCGACGGCCTCTCCCTCTACACCGAGCGCCGCCGCCGCCAGCTCGCCTACTACCAACGCGCCACCCGCTTGCTCACCCCCTTCTTCCAGAGCGACTCCCGTGTCTTTGGCTGGCTGCGCGACCTGGGCTTCCCCATCGCCCGCCGCTTGCCGCCTATCCGTCGCCTCATGAGCGCTTCCATGGCCGGCGTCGCCGCTGGCTTCTCCGGCCGTCGCGAACCTCTCGTCGCCGACTGGCCCTGACACCCGAAGACCGATATCTCGATCATCAAGCGAACCGCCCGACCCCCGAATCAGCTCTCGTCGCGCGCCGTGTCGCCCTCACCGAGGCACAGCTCGATGTTGCCGTGTCGGTCCGACCGCACCAGGTCAGCCCTCAGGCCGGCCGCCACGAGCTTCTTGCGCAGGCGGCTCATCGTCACGTCCCAGCGCGCGCGAAGCTCCGAGTCGCTGTCCGTGGTCGACCAGATCTCTTTGGCCAGCGCATTCCACGGCATCGGCACCCCGGCCGCGATGAGCTCGCTCAGCACGCGCGCCGCCAGCCCGGCAATCACGAGCGTACGACTCCCCGCCCGCCGGATGTGCACGCTGGTATAGTTCGCCACCAGCTCCAGCGGTGCCGTCGCAGCGCTCGCGAGCCCATGGTCAGTCGTCGCAAATGACCGCCCGCCGCCCATCCCGATGACCCCCACCGCGAGCACCACCTCGTCCACGGTGACACGGCCTCCGAGCATCAGCACCTCGTCGACGACGTCCGGTCGCCGCAAGACGAAGCAGTCCCCCTGCGGCCACAACCACGCCCTGGCATCGGGCGAGTACCCGGCCCTCAAGGCCCCGTCCGCCGTCAACGAGCAGACCCCGGTCACGACCCGCGGTCCCTCGTCGCCGACCGAAACGCCCAGCACTTCTTCAGGCAGGACGACACGCTCGACCACCAGCGCAAAGTCGGGCGCCAGGTGGACAACGAGCCCATCGCTCAGCTCCACGTCGCGCAGTGGAAAGCCGTCCACCGCGATGCGCCCGCGCAGCGCGACCAGCTTCATCGCCGCCCCGCGGAGGCTCACCATTGCGTGCGCCTCGGACACACGCGGGTCATCGATGTGCAGGGCGGCGGTCTCTAGCCGCCCCACGAGGTCGCCATGCGTCAGCGTCGCTTTGGAACCATCCGGCAATCGGAAGACGACGGTAGCGTCCATCGCCCGACCATAGCCCATGATGGACCCCAGAGTCACTGAGTCATCACATGGCCGTTGCCGGCCGACAGCTCGTACTCGATGAGCCTCAACGCGAACCAGCCCCAAGCCGGCACTGTTAGATAGCTGCAAGGCTCCGTGCTAACGTCCACCAGGTCTCTTCAGCCACGGACCCGACGTGTCGCCCCCCCGCCCAGCCGAACCCGAACCCTCCGAGCAAGCTCTCAGCACCTCGGCTCCCCTCGTGCCGACCGACGCGGCCCCACACCCGTTTGCCACCCCCGAGTCCGTCCGCTACACCCGCCAGACCTTCATCGCCCGCGGCGGCATGGGCCGCGTGTCCGCCGTCCTCGACGCCCGCCTCGGCCGCGAGGTCGCCAAAAAAGACGTCCCGCCCGATGCCGTCGACGCCCTCGCCCTCGAGCGCCGCCTCGCCCGTGAGGCCTGGGTCACGGCTCGCCTCGACCACCCGAGCATCGTCCCCGTCCACGACGCCGGCACCGACTCCGCCGGCCGCCCCTTCTTTACGATGCGCCTCATCCACGGCCGCTCGCTCGCCGCCGCCCTCGCCGCCCGCGACCTCGACCTGCCCGCCCTGTTGCGCCACTTCCTGGCCGTCTGCCACGCCATCGCCCACGCCCACAGCCGCGGCGTCGTCCACCGCGACCTCAAGCCCGACAACATCATGCTCGGCCCCTTTGGCGAGACCCAGGTCGTCGATTGGGGCGTGGCCCGCCTGATCTCCGACGTCTCGACCTTCCCCGACCTCGACCTCGCCCCGACCCCCGGCACTCCAACCCCACCGTCGCCGCCCGCCCTGCCATCCGCCCACACCGTCATCGGCGCGCGCGTCGGCACGAGCGCCTGGATGAGCCCCGAACAGTCCACCGGCTTGCCCGCAGGCCCACCCAGCGACGTCTACTCGCTCGGCCTCATCCTGCGCGCCCTGCTTTCCCCCTCACCGCCAGCCCCACCCGAGCTCGCGGCTATCCTCGCCCTCGCCCTCGCCCCTTTGCCCGCCGACCGCTACGCAACGGCCTCCGAGCTCGCCGCCGACATCGCGGCCTATCTCGATGGCCACAAGGTCAAGGCCTTCACCTACTCCGCGCTCGACCTCGCGCGCCGCTTCTACCGCGCCTTCCGCGCCCCGATCATCGTCGCCGCCATCGCCGTCGTGGCGCTTGTCCTGACCTTCGTCATCGCCTACTCGCAGACGCTCGACGAACGAGATCGCGCGCTGCTCGCCGAAGACGCCGCCACCGCCGCTCTCACCCAGGCCACCGCCGCCGAAGCCCGCACCACCGCCGCACTCGCCGAGTCCGAGTCGGTCTTCGCGACGCTGCTCGTCGAACGCGCCATCGAAGCCCTCCAGCGCGGCGCCCGCGCCGAGTCCGAGCTGCTCGCCGCCCACGCCTTGACCCGCGTCGCCTCACCCGAGGCCTCAGGCGTCCTCGCCCGCTTCGCCGCCCGCGCTCCGCCCCGCCTCATCGCCGCCGTCACCCCTCCCGACTGCTCGCTCGCCCGCTTCAACCCCGCCGCCACGGCACTCGTGTGCCTCGAACCCGACGCGCTCTCGCTCTGGGACCTCGCCCCACCACCTCACCGCGACACCCCCGCTCTGCGCTGGCGCCTCGACGGCACCTTCGATGAAGTCGGCTGGGTGGCAAACGACCGACTCCTCGTCAGCACCATCGATACCAAGCTCTTCATCGACGCCTTGACCTCGACCGCGTTTCCCACCGCACGCGACCTCACGCCTTCGCGCGCGCTCGCCACCTACACCCGCAGCCTCATCGACGACGGCACGGCACTCTTCGTCTTCGACCCCGCCACCGCCGAGCTCGACCACATCGCCGCCGCTCCGAGCCGCCTCCCCCGCGCCATCTCGAGCGACGGCCGCTTCGCCCTCGCCTATGACGAATCCACCCGCCGCCCGAGCCTCATCGACCTCGTCTCGAAAAGCCACTCGCCGCTCCACCTCGAGTTCGATCGCGACGGCCCCATGAGCGCCGCCCTCGACCCCACGGGCCGCCTTGCCGCCTTCGGCACCCCGTCCGGCCGCCTGCGCATCGCCGCCCTCCTCCCGCCCGCGACGGCAACCCCGCTGCTCGACCTCGTGTTGACGACCCGCCCCATCACCCACCTCGCCTTTTCGCCCGACGGCGCCTGGCTCGCGGCTCGTGACGAGCGCGGCTTCGTCACTCTCGTCGACCCCAGGAGCGGCCAGACGCTCGCCCTCCCACGCGTCCCCGCCGAAGTCTTCGCCTGGGGCGAAAACGCCGCGACCCTGATGACCCTTGGGGCCGAGCTCCTCACCTGGCACATCCCGTCGTCTCCGAACGCCGACACCTATCGCGCGACGGCGGGGATCTCGGCGTTGGCCCTCGACCCCACCGGCCGCTTGGCACTCGCCGACGGTCGCGGCGCGGTCTCCGTCTTCGACCTCGACTCCGGCGAACGCACGGCCCTCCTCGAAGGCGATGAACGCGCCGTCGCAAAGGACCTCGCCTTCACCCGCACTATCTCGAAAAGCGAGATATCGCGCACGCACGAATCATCCCTCGCCATCGCCTGGCCCGGGCGCTACCACCTGGCGATCTGGCCTTTCACCGCGACGTCACTCCCCGAACCCCTGAACGCCAAGCTCAACTACCGCCGCTTGATTGTGCTGGCCGACGGCTCCGTCCTCGCGGCCACCTACGGCAACTCGCTCGATCGTTTTGCAGGCCCGGTCTCGTCCTCGATCCGGTTTGGCGGTGGTTCGGTGCTCGACCTCGTCGCCTCGGTGGGCGGCACCCGCTGGGCCGTCGTCACCTCGCTCGGCGAGATCCAGGTCCAGTCCACCGATTCGACCGGCGCGACCGAGGTCGTGCGCCGCCTCGAACACCACGGCGCCCACGCGCTGGCCCTCGACCGCCCCGGTCACACCCTCGTCATCGCGACCGCCACGACCCTGCGCAAGGTCGCACTCACGACCGGTCTCGACCTCGCACCCCCGCAGGTCCCCACCTCACCGCCGACCCATCTCTCGGCGCTTGCACTCTCCGATGATGGCACCATGACCGCAGCCGGCACCCTCGCAGGCCGCGTCCTCGTCTGGGACGCCTCGGGCCACCTCGTCCTCGATGGCCGCGCCCATACCCAACGCGTCTCCGACCTGGCCTTCGCTGCGAACGGCGACCTCATCAGCGCGAGCTGGGACGGCACAGCAATCCGCTGGCGTCCCACCGTGCCCCCCGACGTCTTCGCCCTCGAGGCGACCCACGGCTTTGGCCTCGACCACGCCATGCGCGCAGACCTCCGCTGAGGTCGTAACGCGTTTCGCACCGCCCCGGCAGCCCGCCACCCAGGCACCCCGCCGCCCCACTGCAACGACGCACGCGATCGGGCCCGACCGCTCGGCTCGATCGAATGCGTCACTGCGTCACTGCGACATGACGTAGCTGTTGCCGGTCGACATCTCGTATTTGAGGAGGCCCCACTTGATGACCATGTAGATGTGGTCGTTGTCGTGGGGGTCCATCGCGAGCGCGCCGTAGCCCATGTAGTTGGCGTTGTCGATGGCGCCGTGCGCGCCTGTCTCCCTGGGGGGCGCACTCTTGATGGGCATGTCCGGCGCCACGAGGAAGAGTGCCTGGCGCAGCCCGGTGGTCACATCGACCGCCACGGCGAGGTAGGACTGGACGCCGCCCGCCGTGATGAGCAAGTCGCGCGACTCGTCCCAGAACATCGTGCTCTGCCCGGTGGTCGAGTGGACCGAGCCCGGCGGATTCGCGATGGCGGTGCGGTCGCCTGTGACGATGTCGATGGACAAGAGCACCTTGCCGATCTGCAGCGTCGCGTAGAGCTTGCCGTTGCGGACGAGGAAGCCCTCGAGGTTGCTGTACTGCGGGTTGGCGCCGCCGCCGACATCGCCCATGGTGCCGTTCCAGCGTGAGATGACTGTGCACGTCGCGCCGTTGGCGGAGATGCGCACAATGCCATTGCCCTCGGCCCCGTCGTTGCGGAAGCCGAGATAGAAGCTGCCGTCCGGCCCCATGGCGAAGGCATGGGACTCGAGCTGCACGGGGATGAAGCCGCCATGGAACGTCGACTTCGCGCGCGTCGAGTAGCACTGTCCGTGCGTCGGTGCGACGGGGATGTCCGCTTCGAGCGCCTGCTTCCACACCAGCGTGCGCGCGCCAGTGGTCGGATTCACGCGGGTGATCTCCTTGTTGCCGGAGCGGCTGCCCCACACGTACAGGTCACCGTTGGCCGCCTGCTCGAGGTCCCAGGCGCCCGGCAAGGTCGTCATCTCATGGCGCAGGACGCCCACCGCGCGCTGTGACTCGAAGCCGCTGCCGTACATCGTGTAGGCGCCGCCTTCCTCGGGGAAGCGCCCGCTGACGATACGCCGCGCGCCCGTCGTGATGTTGTAGGCGACGACCATGCCGGCGCCCTCGTAGGTCGGATCGGTGAAGTGTTTGGTCGCGTAGAGCTCGTTGGTGGCCGCCGAGTAGACGCCGCCACCGTTGAAGCTGTGGAGCATGTGTCGGAAGTGTGGCCCTGCGGCCATCGTCCAGCCCTCCGCAAACGAGTCGGTCTGAGGTGAGCAGGCGAGATTGCCACCATAGTCGTAGCGGTCGATGTCGCCGAGCGTCCCGGGGTGGCGACGGCAGCGACAGTCGACGTCGAGGTCGGTCTTGTACCGGACGTAGTCGGGGAAGCTGCACCCGCGGTGGTACATCGGCGAGTCGCGGTTGGTGAGCGACGTCGCGCAGGTCGGGCCGGCCTCGGTATTCTCGCAGATCTCGCCGTTGGCACATTCAGTGACAGTCTCGCCCGACCAGTTGCCGCAGCTGTCGACCCGGCGGATGCCGCTGGGCTGGTAGAGGTTTCCGTGTCCGAAGCATCGGACCTCGTCGGACGGAACACAGTCGCAGCGCGCGTCGCCAGCGGTCGCCTCGACGCACTGCTTGCCGTTGGCGCAGGTCGAAAACACGCCGAGATCGTCGCCGCACGCGTTGGTCAAGAGCACCGTCGTGGGGTCCTCCGGGTCGCATACACGGCGCTTCTGGTCCTCGCAGCTCGCGAGGAAGGTACATCTCGCCTCCTCGCCGCTGTCGTCACAGGTCGCGACGCCGCACGGGTAGGTGCTGCCGGTCAGCGCGCCGCATTGGTCGACCCAGTAGACGTGGCCGGGGTCGTCGTCGAGGCACACGGTGGAAGCGTTGCCGCCGCAGACGTCGGTCGACACGCAGCGCGGCTCGCCGTCGGCGTCGCTGCAGGCGGAGTTGGCGCCGCACGGAATGGTGCTGGCCAGGAGATCGCCACACGGGCCGCGCCACTTGATGACCGACAGGTCGTCCGGGTCGCAGATCTTGTGCGCCGGGCCGACGCACGGGTTGGGGTCGATGCAGTTGGCCTCGCCGCTCGTGTCGTCGCAGACGAGACCCGCTCCACACGGGAGGGTCGCGCCGCTGAGCTCGCCGCAGCGGTCGATCCAGTAGAGGTTCTCGGGGTCGTCGGAGTTGCAGGCGAGGCTCACGTTGCCCGCGCAGCTCGGGGCAAGCGCGCAACCCGGCGTGCCGTCGCTGTCGTCGCAGACGCTCGTGGCGCCGCACGCGAAGAAGTTGCCGTTGCGCTCGCCGCAGCGGTCGAGCCAGAAGACCTTGCCGGGGTCGGTCGCGTCGCACACGGTGGTGGCGTTGCCCTCGCAGGTCGGAGCGAGTGTGCAGGTGGCGGAGCCGGCGGTCTCCACGCACTCGGACGTCGCGCCACAAGGCAGCGTCGAGTCGGTGAGCTGGCCGCAGCGGTCGACCCAGTAGAGCTTGGTCAGGTCGGCGGGGTTGCAGGCGAGGCGGACGTTGCCCGCGCAGCTCGGGGCAAGCGCGCAGCCCGGCGTGCCGTCGGTGTCGTCGCAGATAGACGTGGAGCCGCACGCGAAGAAGTTGCCGTTGGGCTCGCCGCAGTGATCGCGCCAGAAGATCTTTCGCGGATCGGTCGGATCGCAGAACGTCTCGGCGTTGCCAGCACAGCTCGGCGCGAGCTTGCAGGTCGCCGAGCTGGGGCCCTCCTCGCAGATGGATGTCGCGCCGCAGCGGGCGGATACGCGCAGCGGGACGCCACAATTGTCCTCGAACCAGGTGGCCGTCGGGTCCTCGTCGACGCAGATGGTGCCGGCGATGCCCGCGCACGGGTCGGGGATGGGCTTGCAGGCCACGTACGGGCCGGTGTCGTCGCACAAGGCGTCGTCGCCGCACGGGTAGCTCACGCTCGACGGGGCGTCGCAGCGGTCGAGCCAGCGGATGTCGTGTGGCGTATTGGGGTCGCAGTATTTGGTCTTCAAACCGTCGCACGAAGCGTTGGTGACGGTGATGGCGACGCGCAGCGGCTGGGCGTCGGTGCCAAGGAGCAACGTGTCCGCCGCGGTGACCTCGCCGAGCGGGGCCGCGTCGGCGTAGACGGCGACCCACAGCGTCTCGGTCGGATCGACGAAGCGCTTGAGGTCCACGGAGAAGAGGACCTTCGGGCTGGTGGTGACCGCGAAGGCGCCGAGCACCTCGCCCAGGGCGCCGTCGTCGTCGGCGTGGACGGCGACGATGGCCGGGAGCTCGTCGACGTCGACCTCGGCGATGGCGATCTTGTAGCCCCAACTATTGAGCGTCTGGTCGCGGGCGTCGAGGACGTTCTCGGGCGGGAAGGTGACGTTGAATGTGGTCCTGACGGGGGCTCCGGCGAGGTTCAGGATCGGCGTGTCCATGTCGGGCGCGTTGCCGTCGGCCGCGTAGAGCGCGCCGGTCAGCGGCACGGCATCCCACGACCGCTGGAGGTCCACCGAGACGGGGTAGCTGCGCGGGTTCTTGTCCCAGATGCGCTCGCTGCCGAGGACGTCGCCCGCGGCGTTGGTGAGGACCACGTAGGCGGGCGCGGTCTCGAGGGTCGCGGCGACCGTGACCTTCGGTGGGTTGAGGGTGATGGTCTGGTCGGCGATGAGGAGCTGATTGGGCTCCTGCGGGGGCAGCGAGACCTCGAGGACGCCAGCGACGGGCACGCCGTCAGCGTTGAGGACCACCGGGTCATCGCCGTCGATGCGTGTCTCGGTGGCGGTGAACGCGCGGTCGGCAGGGGCGTCGATATGAAGTGAGACGCGGAGCTTGAGACCGCCGGTGGCGCTGAGCGTCCCGACGGGCGGGTCGAGGGGAACGGCGACGTTGGTGTGGGAGCCTGCCGTCAGGTAGACCGCGCCAGCGAGCGAGTGCGAGCTGCCGAACTCGTGCCACACGGCGACCCAACCGTCGGCGCCGAGGGTGGCGCTGGTGACCGTGAAGAGCGCGGGGTCGGCGAGCTCGCCGCCAGTGGCCTCGAGGGAGCCCGTGACGGTCCCGCTCGGGCCTTCGGAGTCGCCGCCGCAGGCGATGAGGCCGTGGGGCAGCGCGAGGAGGGCGACTAACGGGACGAAGAGCAGACGAGTGTGCATGTGGATTCCTGGGCGAAGAGCTGGTCGGCGCAGCCGCGATGACGCGTCAAGGGCGTGCGACGCCCACCCCGGGACCGGGTCTGGGGCCATCGTCGCGTCCGGCGCGTTCCGTTTGGGTTCGTGCCGCTTGTGGCGACGCGGGCGAAAGTGTTGGGACCCGCGAAGCGGTCGGCGCCCGAAGGACGACGGCGAGGTGTGGGAAAAGCCCGCCTCGGTCACGCGTCAGCTTGCCTGAACAAGACGCGGAGTGCGAGACCAGGCAACGGGACGAGCGCGTGATGTCAGATGGTTGACAGGTCGTGTCGCCTGTCGCCAGAGCCAGGCCCGTTCGCCCGTTCGCCCGTTGGGCCGATGACTCCCGCAGACTCCCGCAGACTCCCCCGGTCCCCGCAGCACCTTGCTGTCCGCCATCCTCGAAGACACCACATCCGGAGCCACCATGAGCTGGTCACGCGGTCCGAATCTCTTTGTGCACCCCGCAGCCCCACCCACTGGCGAAGTCTTCGAAGAGCTCGCGCGCCTCGGCCCGACCCTCATCGAACGCATCGTCAGCTCGGCCCAGCCCGACCCGACCCCTTACGACCAGCCCCAGGACGAGTGGGTCGTGCTGATGCGCGGTGAAGCCCGCCTCGAGGTCGCCGGCACCGAGGTCGCGATGACCTCGGGCGACACGCTGCTCATCCCCAGACACACCCCACACCGCGTCCTCATGACGTCGCCCGGCGCACTCTGGCTGGCAGTGCACACCTTTCCGATAGCTTGACCATCAAGATTTTTGCCCCGTGTCACCCGTCGGGGGATTTCAGAGGCCGATACGCTCGAGGCGCTTCTTCACCTCGGCCTGCGCGAGAAAGCCCTTTGCGTCCACTTCGACCGCGAACTGAAGCTTCATGACCTTGTGCAGCTGGTCAGGCGCCTGATCGATGACCTTCTGCTCCGCGTCGGGCCCGCTCCCGAGCTCCTTGTTGCGGGCCGCCAGGTCGACCTCGAGCTGAGCGAGCCCCTCTTTACGCTCAGCGAAGAACGCCTCGGCCTCCGCTGTGAACTTCGCGACGTCGCCCTTGGCCTTGTAAGCCATACTGAGGAGGACGAGCCGCACGTTGGCGGCGCGCTCGGTGGCGTTGGCGCCGGGGATCGGTGGCTCGGGCTTCGACTCCGGCTTGGCCGCCTCGGCCTGTGCCCCAACCCCACTCGCGTTCGCGGCTGCTGGCTCGGTCGGCCCACAGCCGACGGCCGAGAGGGTGAGTGTCATTAGGGCTGCGAAGAACGTGTGACGAAGACGAAGCGACATGCGTGTGCCTGGGGTCGAGAGGTATGCGCCCCACGAGGCGCGAGTCCAAAGACGCAGACCCGCCCCGGTCTCAAAATGGCCAAAGGCCTGTTCAGCCCCGGCGCCGGACACCTTTCACGGGCCGTTGCTTGACATCGCCCGAAGCCTTGGCAGGCTCGCCCGTATCGGACTCCCGCCTTGCCCCCACGCCCACGGCCCTGCCGCGACGCGTTGACTTTCCAGCCTTCCAGCGTCCAGCGTCCAGCGTCCACTGCGCGCCGGCCGCCCCGCGCCACCCAGGGGCCGAATGGTCATTTCTATCCGGCTTCGGTGCACCGGCCCGGAAGAGGTAGATTGGCCCTGATTTTGCTTCGATACGAGACTTGGCCAACAAACGGTCAAACCGAGAGGCCGAACGTGCACGTGTCCAAAATCATAGGTCTGGCCCTCGTGATCCTATGCATTCGCGCAGAGCTCGCGAACGCCGCGTGTGGTCCTGGCCTCGCGCTGGACGTCGTGCCCTTGCGGCATGTCGACGCATCGCACCTGGCAGGAGTGCTCCAGGTCCTCGCGGACCACGCGGCGACCATCAACCCCGCACCCTGGAACCGCACGACCTTCGCGGCGAACACGCTCACCAACACGCTCGTCGTGTGCTCGATACCTGGCGCCTCCCTGAGCTCTGGCACCACGACCGGGCTCGTTCTCGACCGTGTGCGACAGGTCATCGCCCAGCTCGACGTGCAGCAGGCCGAGGTCATCCTCGACGTCAGGCTCTTCACCCTGAAGTGGCCCGACGACACGCCCTGCCTCATTGCCCACAGCGCGGGCCTGAGCCTCCTCACTGACGCCTCGCCACCGGGGCTCGTCACCGCGCTCGCGACCCCGACTCCGGACCTGGCGGCGCTGGACTTCGTCGTCGACACGTTGGCAACGCGATCCGCGGTCACACGTCTTGCTTCGCCAAGATGGCGCGTTCGCGACCTCGAGGAGGTGACACTCACACCTCACAGCGCCGATACGGTCGAGGCTCCCGGGCTCCCCGCAGGGTATCGGTTCACATTCAGGTCCACAATCGTCGACGCAAAGACCGTGCGGCTGGGCGTTGCACTGACGTCATGCGTTTCGGCACCACAAAGGGATGAAACGCATGGCGACGTGAGCGGATCGCTCGCCAGGCTACGGCCCGCTACGCTGCGGGCCTGCGACCTGGCGCGCAGACCTTTCTCACTGACGACCTCCGCCGAACAGGCCGACCCTCCAGGTCCCCCAGGTCGCAAACACCAACAGACCGTGACGGTCGACCAGAGCTTCGACACGCCGCTGCTTCTTTGGGCGCGCGACGCCTGGTGCGGCTACACGGTCCTCGCGGTGACGGCCCACCGCCAACCGCAAGAGGTCTCCGATCAGCTCCCTGGCCGCTAGCCGTTTGAAAGCTTGTTGGGACCCTGTGCCCTTTGTCCCGAAGACGGACTCAGGCCTTCATGGTGTCGGCGTAGCGCGCCGGGGCGAGGGGCGCGCGCTCGACATTGTCTCCCTTTGGCAAATTCGCCGAGAGAGCGCCGCTGAGCCCACTGAAGGCCAAAAAGCCTGGGTCGATGTGCACGAGGCCCCCGTAGTCCGCGGCGTGCATGACGAGGCGGCTTTTACCGTCGCCAGCGGGCGAAAGCTGCACCAACCACTTCGGGTAGACCCTTGCGCGCCCGAATGAAGCGGAGCGCCTGAGCTTGGCCAACGCGGCATTTGTCTCGGCGCCGATGACGACCTTCTTGCCGTCCCCGCCGACGAAAGCCGCCCGGCCGTGAAAGAACATCAGGTAGATAGCAACGGGTATCAGAACGACGCTCGCGACACAGATAGCGGTCAGCACGATGCGGAGCCGCCGCTCGCGCTGGATGTAGGTCGCGCCGCGGACCTGCAAAGGTCGCTCGACCGCGCCGTCGACGAGGGCGTGAAACTCGCCCGGGAGCTGGATCCCTTTGAGGTATGGTTGAAACAGCGTCACCTCGTTGCCGTTTGGGTCGGTACCGCTGACGACGCACACCGTGTCCGGCCGGAGCGTGCCCCCGGCGACTGCCACCCAGGCCGCGCCAAGGCCACTTGTCCCATCGATGCTGGCGACCTCGACGTTCTTGATCGCGACCCCGGCTTTGGTCGCGACTCTCTGAAGTCGTTGGATTCGCTCGTCCATGCGTTATCTCCGCGATCGGGATTCACCCTGACCGCAGGGACGACCGGGACGTGGGCCCCACTCCTTCTGTGTCATGGCGGCGTCCACATTGGCCACACCAACACGATCGAAGGCTCCTTGCATGACCTTACAACTGCACAGTGGCCATGAGCCGGTCACAGCCCGCACTGCGAACGCACGCCCCAGCGTTCTCCGATGGACCAGCCGTCGGCTAGTTCTCGGCGTTGGTCGGCGACGCCGGGTCGTCACTCGCGAAGATGTCGAAGCCGAGCATCAGCTTGAAGATACGCTCGAACGCCTTCGAGTCCTCCATGCCGTAATACGACCACGAGGCGACCGCGTGCAGGTCGAGCCAGCCAAGAGGCTGCCACACGTACTCGGCCTCGAGGCGGATGGTCGGTCCCACGATGAACGAGCCCGACCCTTCGCCCAGGTTGTCGAAGTCCATGTTGGCACCGATGGTCACCCACGCATGTGCCATGTGGTCGGCCATCCCGGGCAGGCGCATGAACACGTCCGCGCTCAGGCCGGTCATGACCATCGCATTACCAAGCCCGCCCTGGCTCGGCCTCGTGCCAGACTGCGCGTCGCCCGGCGCCCAGAAGCCCATCCAGTCGAAGTCCATACCCGCGCCGAACGCGAAGCCCTCGCCCAGGCTCATGAACGGCCCGGCCCCGCGGAACCGGAAGATACGGGCATAGACCATCTCCGTCCCTTCGACGCCGGTGATGCCGAAGTCGGACAGGAAGCTCGACAGGTCGAAGTCGAGGCCCATGAGGACCCCTTCCGATTGGAACAACATGCCAAAAAAGATGCCGGTCTGGGTCAACGAGCCGTCGAACGCGCCACCCTCGAAGCCGAAGCCGCGGAAGCCGACGCCCATCTCGACCGACAGCAATTCGGGAAGGATGAGGTCGTCGGCACGAGCCGTGGACGGCGCTGCGACCAGGGGACCCACAGAACCAACGATGCAGAGCGAGGCGAGAACGGACGAGACGGTGACCCGCATAGATCCTCCTGTGTGGCGACTAGCGCGCCCGCATAACGCTCGGTTCCGTCTCCGGCAAGAGCACAAGTACTCATTTCAGCGCTTCGCCGTCGCGAATGGCTCGGCAAGTCGAGCACATGATGTCGTTCGAGGTCGATGGCCCACGAGCGGCCCGTGAAGCTCATCGCTTCAGGGTCGCAGGCCAGGGCCGCAGGGTCGCTCACTCGGGTTTTGCGGCCTTCGCCTTGACGTCCGCGACGGCTTTCGCGAGGGCCGCGTCGGCAGCCGCACTGGCCTCATCGGACAGGCTCTCCGGGTAGCTCTCGTTGTGGACGAGCAGCACACCCAACAGGGCCCAGCGCCCACCTTCGCGCGGCTCGAAGACCAGCGTCGTCCAGCGGCTCTCGGCGCTGTACGTGCAGGTGTGTTTCTCCTCGTCGCACTCTGGCGCGCTCGGATGCATTGCCTCGATCTCGGCGATGAGGAACGCCAGCGCGGTCCACACCGCACCCGCCGCCGTCTCGGCCTTCAGCTCCTTCGCGCGGAGCTCAGCCGCCCCCACCATGGTCGTCTTGATGCCCTTCGCATCCCGCTGCACGAGCGCCACGCCCATCGCTTCGTCGACGAGCACGTCCAGCGCCTTCGGGTCCGCCACGAACTCCCGATACTCCGGCGTCTCCGGGTCACCGGTGCCCTTGTTGCGGTAGCCCGCGAGCACGTTTGCCAGCGTGTTGTCCTGCGCCGCCGCCGCGCCCGCATCGCCCGCTGCGGCCACCGCATCAGCTGCCGCCACGACATCGGGCTCGACCGCAGGCGCCACATCGCCCGCGGGCTCCGGGACCGGCGCCACATCGGGCTCGACCGCCGCCGCCACGTCGGCCGCCGGCTTCTCGCCAGCGCTGGGACCTGCATCGGCCGCAGGTTCGACCGCGGCCACACGGTCCACCGGCGCACTCGTGTCCGCCGCAACGGGCGCGACAGGATCTGGCGTCTTCTTCGAGCAGGCGGGAAGAACTGCCAATAACAATGAGGCGCAGAGCGCGGTTCGGAGTGACATGGAGACCTCGGGTGACGGAGACCACGCGTTGTTCTCATACCGCCCATGAGTGGTCAAATCGGCCCCGGCCTTCATCCGAACCCGGTCGGGTCGACTCGGCTCCGGCCTTCATCCGAACACGGTCGGATCGACTCGGCCCCGGCCTTCATCCGAACACGGTCGGGTCGACTCGGCCCCGGCCTTCATCCGAACACGGTCGGGTCGACGGTCGGGTCGACTCGGCTTCGGCCTTCATCCGAACACGGTCGGGTCGACTCGGCCCCACGCCTCCCGCCATCCCATCTGGGTCTGATCTCGACCACCATCACGCGACCGACTTGCACCTGTCTCTGATAGCGTCGGTCGTAGCGATTCGGGGGGGCGATCACCGGCGCAGCATTGCGAGCTGCGCACGGCACCATCACGCCCAAACACCGTCGAACCGCGCCACTCCGAGGCTCCCTCATGCACACCCGTCACGCCTTCATGTTCGCCCTCGTAGGCGCCCTGATCCTCGTCGCGCCGACCTCCCACGCCGACCAACCGCTCGACGCCCTGTGCGGCACGACCATCACGGCCAACCTCACGCTGACGAGCGACATCGACTGCACCGGCTACACCGGCGTCGCCCTCACCGTCGGCGCGGACGACATCACCATCGACGGCGCCGGCTTCCGCCTCCTCGCCCCCGACTCGTCGCGCGCCATCGCCATCGTCAATCGAAGCCGTGTGACCGTCCGCAACATCGAAGTCCTCGGCTGGTGCACCGGCACCGGCATCCACGTCGAGGGCGGCACGGGCCACCTCGTCGAGGACGTACAGGCCGACGGCCGCGCCTACGGCGTCTTTGCCCAGGCCACCACAAACCTCACGCTGCGCCGCATCACAGCCGACTCCGCCTCCACCGCTGGCGTGTCACTCTCGAGCATGACCAGCATGCCGACGCTCGAAGGCCTGCGCCTCACCAACTCGCTCGTCGGCCTGCGCCTCGTCAACTTCACGGGTCCTTATACGATCGACGGCACGGCGCTCGCAGACCTGTCGAACAGCGACACCAGCATCCACTTCGACGGTGGCGTGACTCAGGTCACCGTCGCCGACCTTACGCTCGACGGCGCCACCACCGGCATCCTCGCGTCGGCCGGCACCAACTCGAACCTCACCTTCCGCGACCTCGACCTCTCGGCCAGGTCGGGCACCGGCATGGGCCTCCACCTCGGCGGCAGCAATCACACCGTCACCCGCATCACGGCCAACCGTCGCAGCACCGGCGTCTACCTCAACACCACGACCAACGTCACCGTCGACACCCTCTACGCCTCCGGCGCCGCCTCGTCCGGCCTCGGGCTCCAGGCCCCGAACCTCCCGCTGACCCTGAAGAACCTGCACCTCGTCGACAACCTCAACGGCCTCGCCATCGCCGCCTTCACACCGGCCTCGCCCTACACCTTCACGGCCTGGGACCCCGCCACCAACACCGGCGCCATCGCCGAGCTCTCCGCCAACGACAACGGCATCAACGTGTCGACCTCGCGCAACCTCGTCTTCACCGGCATGGCGTTCAGCAACCTCACGGGCATCAACGCGTCGAACGCCTCCAACCAGAACCTCACCTTCACGAACCTCGACCTCTCCGGCCGTCGCCCCGAGGGCACGGGCCTCTATCTCGGGGGCACCGGCCACCTCGTCGACAACCTCATCGCCAATGACCGTGTGCACGGCTTCTACGCCAACACCGCCACCAACCTCACCCTGAAGAACGTCGTCGCGCGCCGCAACATCACCAACGGCGTGCTGATCCAGAACAGCATCCTGCCCCTCACGCTGACCAACCTCGTCCTCGAGGACAACGAGACGGCCCTCTACCTCGATGGCCTGAATGGCCCCCAGGGCACCCCGTGGCGCCTCGGCCCCTACGACCCGGCGACGCAGACCGGCGCCCTCGCCTCGACCACCGGCAGCCAGGTCGGCGTGCGTATCCACAACTCGAAGGACCTGCTCGTCGAGGACCTCGTCTTGCGCAACCGCGCCACCGGGCTCTACGCCGAATATGCCAACAACGTCCGCCTGACCATCCGCGACTGTGACCTCTCCGGCGACAACGCCGGCGGTGGCATCGCCATCAGTGGCAACGACCACCTCCTCCACGACCTCATCGCCGACGGCCGCGTCTACGGCTTCTCCCTGAACAAGGCCAGGGCCACGACGCTGCGCGACTCGCGCGCCCGCTTTGCCACCGCCACCGCGCTACAGCTCATCAACTACGCCGCCGAGGACGCGCCCCCCGTCCTCTTGCGCCTCGCCCTGACCGATGGCTTTCGCAGCGTCCAGGTCATCAACTTCAAGCGCCCCTTCACGTTCAACCCCGCCCTGGCCCTGGACTTCAGCGGCAGCACGACCGGCTTTTACGTCGACCAGTCCGCGCAGCTCGTCTTCGAAGATCTCGTCATCGCCGCCTCGACGTTTGGCATCATCTTTCAGCGCGGCAACACCGGCCTCGTCGTCCGCCGCTGCGACCTCTCTGGCCCCGGCGTAGGCACCGGCCTGCAGATCGGTGAGAGCGCCGTCGCACCCAGCGAGTACGGCGGCGCGAACCACATCATCGAGGACGTCATCGCCAACAACCGGGGCTTTGGCGCCACCATCGCCGCGGCCAGCAACATCCGCCTCACCAACTTCCGCTCCAACGGCAGCGGCACCGGCCTCTATCTCGTCTCGTTCGTGCCAGGCATCTCCGCCCCCATCCTCGAAGGCGTCGACCTCCGTGACAGCGCCTCCTATGCACTCCAGCTCGCCAACATCACGACGCCGCTCGTCTTCGACGACACCCAGGGCCTCGACGTCACCGGCAGCGGCACGGGTATCTACCTCGACCGCTGCGTCGGCCTGACCTTTCGCAACCTCGACCTCAAGACCTACGTCAACGGCCTCTTCATCGCCACCGACAACCGCAATATCCGCGCCGAGGGCCTCGACGTCTCGGGCTATTATGGCGGTTACGGCGTTCAGGTCGGCTACCAGATCGACGTCGACCCACGCTTCGACGGCGGCCCCGACCACGTGCTCACCGGCCTCATCGCCAACCATCGGACCGTCGGCATCCGCTCGATCAACGCGAGCAACCTCACGCTGACCGGTGTGTCGGCGCGCCACAACACCGTCGGCCTCACCCTGCTCGCGCTGTCGGGTGCCCGCATCGCGCCGACCCTCGATGGTGTCGACCTGTCCCACAACACTACCGGCCTCGTCCTCGAGTCCATCCTCAACCCGGTCACCTTCGACGGCGCCGACGGCAACCTGACCCTGGTCGGCAACGACACGGGTATCTCGATTTCCAAGTCGCGCAACCAGACCTTCAAGAATCTCGTCATCGATGCGTGGACCTACGGTATCCAGGGCACCGCCGACATCCGCGACCTGCGCTTCGAGAACCTGACACTCTCGGGCCGTGGCGCGGGCACCGGCCTGTCCCTCGGCAACGGCATCAACCAGGCGGACACGACCCAGCACGCCGGACCGAACCACGTCATCCTGAACGTGAGCGCGAACGACTTCAACCTCGGCCTCCTCGTCAATCAGCCGACCAACCTCAGCGTCACCGACTTCCGCGCCGCCCGCGCCACCAGCCTCGCGATGCGGATCGCCAACCCGGTCCTGCCGCTCACGCTGACGAAGCTCGCGCTGACCGACAGCGCCATCGGGCTGCAGCTCTCGCCGTTCGCAGCGCCAGCAGCGACCCCTTTCAACCTGGGCCCCTGGGTCTCCGCGACCAACACCGGCGCCATCGCGAGCCTCGCCGGCTGCAACCGCGGCCTCGACCTCATCAACACCTCGAACCTCGTCATCCACGACCTCACCATCACGAGCCGCCTGAACGCCATCGTCGCTATCACCGGCAACAGCGCTCTCACCTTCCGCGACCTCGACCTCTCGGGTCCGGGCTACGGCACGGGTCTGCACCTCTCGGGCCCGAACCACATCCTCACCCGCGTCACCGCCAGCCGGCGCGAGCTCGGCGCCCACCTCGTCTCGACCACCAACCCCACCGTCACCGACCTCACGGTCGCCGCCGCCGCCACCGCCGCCCTCCGCCTCGAGACCACGACCCTGCCGGTCACCCTCAGCGGCCTGCGCCTCACCGGCAGCACGCTCGGCCTGGACATAAACGCCCTCTCGGGCGCCGGCAGTCTCGCGCTCAACTCTACCAGCCTCGCCTCGCTGGCCGGCAACGCAACCGCCATCAGCCTGACCAGCGCGACCGCGGCCACGGTCGACACCACCGGACTCGGACTCGTCCCGGCCGCCGGCCTCTACAGCGCCCCGGCCGTCGTCCAGTCGCCGCTCTGTGGCTCCACCCTGACGGCGTCCTTGACGCTCACCGCCGACCTCGACTGCTCCGGCACCACCGGCAACGTGCTCACGTTCGGCGCCAACGACCTCACCCTCGATGGCGCGGGGTTCCGGATCATCGCGCCCCACGCTGCCAATGTCGTCTTCAGCAATGGCCGTGATCGTTTGACCATCAAGAATCTCGATGTTTCAGGTAATAAGCCGACGGGCACCGGCCTCTACCTCACGGGTGGCACCGGCCATCGCATCACCGACGTGACCGCCAGCCGCCGCAACCGCGGGGCCGATATCCGCAACAACACCAACCTGCAGCTCCTTCGCTTCACCGCCGACCAGTGCAGCGAGATCGCAGTCTACCTCATCAACCAGACCCTGCCGTTGACGTTGTCGGGCCTCTCGCTCACCAATGCCAAGGGCTCGGGCTTCCGCCTCGACGGCCTGAACGGCCAGGGCGGCGGGCCGACCGGCGGCAACTTCCGCCTCGACAACACGGTCTTCACCGCCATCTCGGGCAACGGCAACTCCATCCGCCTCGACAATGTCAGCCGGGTCACCGTGCGTCAGCTCGTACTCGACGGCCTCGACCAGGGCCTCTACCTGGCGAATTCCGCAAACAACAACGTGCAGATCGAAGACCTCGACGTCACCGGCCGCTGGTCCATCGGCACCGGCCTCTGGCTCAGCGGCACCGGCCACCGCGTCGCCCGCATCACCTCCAATCGCCGCTACAGTGCTGTCTACGCCAGCGTCGGCTCGGACCTCGCTATCACCGACCTCGTCGCTCAAAACTCGACTTATGCCGGCCTCGTGCTCGCCGCCTTCGACCTGCCCATCGACCTGAAGAACCTTCGCCTCACCCACAGCTCGAGCGCCATCTACGTCAGCGAATTCGAGGCCACCGCCGCCAACCCCTTCGTCATCACGCGTTACCAGGCCGCGACCGGGCTCGGTGCCATCGCCGACCTGACCGGCAGCCGCATCGGCCTCAACTTCGCCACCGCCTCCCACATCCTCGTGCGTGACGTCGCCCTCCCGACAACCGACTATGGCGTCTACGCCCTCTCCGGCAACAGCGCCCTACGCTTCGAGGACCTCGACATCTCGGGCCCGCGCGCCATCGGCACCGGCCTCTACGTCGCAGGCGCCGACCACCGTATCACCCGCATCACAGGTGGCCCACGCGACTACGGCATGAGGCTTGTCGATACGACCAACCTGTCGCTCAGCGACATCGACGTCGTCCGCGCCGGCAGCTATGGGATCTACTTCGTCGCCCCGGGCCTCCCCATCTCGCTCGAGAACCTGTCCGCGCGTATGTCCTCGAACGCGCTCGGCGTCGTCAACGCGGCGCTCACGCCGGCCAACCCAATCGTAATCGACGGCTACGACCCGCTCATGGGCAGCGGCGTCCTCAACAGCGTCGCTGGCAGCAACTCCGGCGTCATCGTGAGCGACAGCCGCGGCGTCACCGTGCGCGACCTCACGGTCTCCACCCGCGGCCTCGGCATCGACGTGGCGGGCCTCACGACCACCAACATCCTCATCGAGGACGTCGACGTCTCCAATACCTACTCGCAGGGAATCGGGCTTCGCATCGGCGGCACCGGGACCGTCGCGCGCCGTATCACCTCGACCCGCGGCTCCATCGGTGTGCAGGCCCTCGACGCGACCAACGCCACCATCGACGACTGCGCCATCGACGGCTCGAACAGCTCGGCGGTCTCCATTGTGCGCCCCATCCTGCCGCTCACACTGAAGAACCTGCGCCTCACCAACAGCGTGTCCGGTATCGAGCTGCAGGGTGTCAACGGCACCGCCGCCGCACCCTTCGTTGTCGACGACTGGAAGCCGGCGACCCAGACCGGCGTCGTCGCCCACTTCGCCGGCAACACCCGCGACATCCGCCTCATCATCGGCAACAGCTACCTCACCTTCCGCGGGCTCACGACCCCGGCCCGCGACTATGGGGTCCTGGCCACGGAGCAGGGCCTGCAAAACCATCACCTCACCTTCGAGGACCTCGACGTCTCGGGACCGGGCGTCGGCGCTGGCCTCTCCCTCGAGGGCGCCGACATCACCGTGCGCCGCGTCACCGCTGCTCGCCGCGGCACCGGCGTCTACGCCATCCGCGCGTCTCGCCTCACCATCGAGGACCTCGTCAGCCGCGATAGCACCTATGGTCTCTATCTCTCGAACTTCGAGACGATTCACGGGCCGCCGACGCTGTCCGATATCGACCTGCGAAACAACCTCTACGGCCTAGGTCTCTATCAGTGGACCCAGCCCTTCACCATCGACGCGACCCCCGGCTTCGACTTCGAGGGCTCACAGACCGGGATCTACCTCGACACGGGCACGAGCAACGTCACCGTGCGCGGCCTCACGCTCGACAACCGGACCTCCGGGGCCCGGGCCAACGTCGGCACCACCAACCTGCGCTTCGAGGACCTCGACGTCTCCGGCGCCAACGTCGGTCGTGGCCTCGACCTGCTCGGCACTGACCACGTCGTCCAGAACGTCACCGCCGACCGCCGCCAGTACGGTGTCCTCGCCTCGCCTGTCCCCGGCCTCGCGCTCACGAACGTGCGCGCCCGCCAGTGCCAGCTCGGCCTCTATCTCGGCGGCTACACCCCGGCCACGGCCGTCCCGGTCCTCGACGGGGTCGACGTCTCGGACAGCTCGACCGGCGTGCAGCTCGTCACCTGGAGCACCCCCTTCACCATCGACCCGACCAGCGGCATCGACTTCACGGGCACGGGCTCGGGTCTCCTTCTCTACCAGCCCGCCGAGGGGATCACCGTCGAAGGCCTCACCCTGCCGTCGACCAGCTTCGGCCTCTATGTCGTGGGCGCCAACAGCAGGAACCACACGCTGCGCGACCTCGACGTCTCGGGCGTGGGGCGTGGACGTGGCCTGCAGATCGAAGGCACGGACAACATCGTCCAGGGCATCACCGCCCACAACCGCACCCATGGCGTCTTCGTCAACGGCGCGAGCAACCTGACACTCACCGACGTCACGGCCGAACACGCCAGCTCGGCCGCCCTCTACCTCATCAACATGAACGGTGCGATCACGCCACCGACCTTGTCGGGCCTGCGCCTCACCGACAGTGCCATCGGCATCGGCGTCTCGACGAGCTCCATCCCGATGCTCATCGATGCCGACGCCATCGCCGACCTGAGCGGCCACCTCACCTCGGTCGACGTGTCGCAAGTCCGCAACCTCACCCTGTCCGGACTCCGGCTCGATGGACGCGTCGCCGGCGTCGCCGCCACCCACCCCGGCAACCGCGACAACCGCTACCAGGACCTCGACGCCACAGGCTTCTGCCGCGGCCACGGCCTCAACCTCGGTGGCCTCGGCCAGACGGTCGACGGCGTCATCGGTGCGCGGCGCGGCTCGGGCATTCGTGTCACGACCGGCAACGAGATCACCGTCACCAACAGCGTCATGGGTGCCAGCACCAACGGTGTCGAGCTCGTCGGCGTCAGCGGTGTCATCAACACGACCGTCGTCCTCGACACGACCCCGACCCCCAACACCGCCTCCCGCTTCCGGGTCGCGAGCACCAACAACATCTACTCAGGCCAGACGCTGCGCTTCGCCATGCCGGGCGGCATCGAGGAGGTCGTCGCGTCGACGGTCGGCAGCACCCACATCACCGTGGCCCCGGCGCTCTCTGCGATTCCGCCGGTCGACACCGTCGTGACGAGCCAGAACCAGAACCCCGCCCGCCTCAGCGTCACGAGCTCCGACATCTGCGCCAACGGCACCGGCTGGGCCGCGAGCGCCATCACCTCGACGGCGACCGACAACTACTGGCGCTCCTCGTCGGGCCCGCGCCACTCGGGCAACCCTACCGGCACCGGCGACCTCGTCACCGCCACGGCCACGACCTACGGCTCCTGGGAGACCGTGCCCACCGACAAGCTCAACCCCTACTGCAACCAGCCGCCCGTCGCCGACGGTGGCCCGGCCCGCCAGGTGTGTGAGGGCGACACGACGACGCTCGACGCCTCGGCGTCCACCGACCCGGACATCGAGCCGCTGTTGTTCCTCTGGGAGCAGACCGGCGGGACGACCGCACAGGTCGCGAATGCCAACACCAGCATCGCCACGGTGACTGCACCCGAGCCCAAGACCGGCGGCGTTGCTTCGAATTCCGAGACTCTCGATTTTCGAGTCAAGGTGTCTGATGACTATGTCTCACGAACGGCCACCACGACCGTCACGGTCACCCGCCGTAACGATGCGCCGGTCGCCAACGCCGGTCCCGACGCCTCGGTCGCCGAGCTTGCGCTTCTCACACTCTCGGGCGCCAGCAGCAACGACCCGGAGGCCCAGACGCTGAGCTATGCCTGGACCCAGACGGCTGGACCGGCGGTCGTCCTGACGGGTGCTACCACCGCTGCCCCGAGCTTCACCGCACCGGCGGTCACGCCCGGCGGCGGGCCGCTCACGGTCAGCCTGACGTTCCGCCTGACCGTCACGGACGTCGCCAAGCCGACGCACTGCGGTGGCGCTTTGAGCCACAGCGACACGGTGACGATCACCGTCACCAACGTCGACCGCGCCCCGATTGCGAACGCCGGCCCCGACCAGCGTGTGAACGACCTCATCACCGTCAGTCTCGATGGCCGCGCCAGCTCCGACCCCGACGGCGACGCCTTGACCTTTGTGTGGACCCAGACGGCGGGCCCCGCGGTGGTCCTGACCGGTGCCACCACCTCGACCCCGACGTTCACGAGCCCCGACCTCGCTCCGCTTGCCGAGGCCACCCTGACCTTCCGCCTCACCGTCAACGACGGCTTTGGCAAGACGGCCACCGACACCGTGTCGATCGTCGTCGTGGGTGTCTGCCCAGACACGGACGGCGACGGCACGATCGACTGCGACGACGACTGCCCGAACGACCCGACCCAGGTCACGCCCGGCCCCTGCGGATGTGCGCCCCACCCGGGCTGCACCGTGTGCGACGAAGACACCGACTGCGTCGATAGCAACGAGTGCACGGCTCAGATCTGCGACGAAGGCCGCTGCACCTTCCCGGCCCTGCCCGAAGGCACGCCCTGCTCGGTCGGCACCTGCAACGGCATCGATGGCAACGCCACCTGCACCCCCGACGACGGGACCTTTGTCATCATCAGCACGCCGGAAGAAGGCGAGGTTTCGGCCACAGCCGACGTCGATGTGACGGGCCTCGGTGAGCCGGGCGCCACCATCGTCGTGAGCGCGAGCTTTGTCACCTCGTCGATGGAGCAGACCCAGACGACGACGGTAGCCGCCGATGGAACATGGGCCGTGATACTCACCGACCTCGCCGACGGAGCCTGGACGGTGGTCGCCGATGCGACCGATACGTTTGGCAATATCGCCGACGACGGGCCGGTCGGCTTCGAGGTCGACACCACTACCTTCGTCATCATCGAAGGTCCGCAGGACGGGCTAATCACCACCGATGGGCTGGTCGACATCAGCGGCATCAGCGAGGTCGGCGCGACCGTGACGGTGACGCTCAATGGGGTGACGCTCGGCACGGCCGTCGTCGGTGCCGATGGCACATGGGTCATCCCACAGGCGGGTGACCTGAGCGATGGCGACTACCTCATCGCGGCGGTCGCGGTGGACCGCGTTGGCAATATCGCGACTGACACGGGTGTCACTTTCACCGTCGACTCGGCCGAGGCGACGATCACCATCACGACCCCAACCGAGGGTGCGGTCATCTCCAACGCGACGCCGATGCTCGGGGCCGACACGCAGGTCGACGCGACCGCGACGTTGTGGCTCTGGACGGCGGCTGGCGCCTTCATCGGGACCTGGACGCCGGGCCTCGATGCAGCGGGTCACCTGGAGGTCCAGGCCCCAACGCTCGCCGACGGAGCCTATCGCCTCGAAGCCAAGACCACCCGACCCAATGGCCTCATGGCCAGCGACGAGAGCACCTTCATCGTCGACACGACCTTGCCGGCGATTGACATCCTGGTGCCCGTCGAAGACGCGATGCTCGCGGACCCGATGGTCACGGTGTCGGGCACGACGGAGCCGAACCTCGTGGTCGAGGTCTTCATCGATGATGTGTCGGTCGGCACGACGACTGCCGATGGCGAAGGTGCCTGGGCGCTCGTCCTCGAGGAGCCACTCGCCGAAGGCCCACACGTGGCCCGCGCCCACACCTCGGACGCGGCCGGCAACGAGGCGCAGGACACGACGAACTTCACCATCGACCTGTCGGGCCCTGCCATCGTCATCACCACCCCCGAGGACGGCGACGTCTTCACGGTGCGCACGGTCGTCATCGGCGGCACGACCGAGCCGAACGCCGAGGTCGAGGTCACACTCACCGACGCCAACGGCGACGTGGTCGAGACCTGGACCGTGACCGCGGACATCGAGGGCTCGTGGTCGGTGACCGCGGAAGGCCTCGACGACGGACCGTACGTCGCGTCGGCCGAGGCGACGGACGAGGCGGGCAACAGCGCCAGCGCCGTACCTGTGGGCTTCGTCGTCGACTCGACCGCGCCGACCCTGCACATCGACTACCCGACCCAGGGCCTCGTCACGAACGACACGACCCCACCCGTGACCGGTGGCACCGACGTCGGCAACACCGTCGTCCTCACCATCGTCGATAGTGCGGGGACCGTCATCGCGACCGCCTCGCCGACCGTCGATGCCGAGGGCAACTTCACCTGGGACGTCGACCCGGCGCTCGACGACGGCGACTACACCGCCCACGCCGTCGCGACCGACCCCAACGGCCTCACAACCGAGGACTCGGTCGACTTCACGGTCGACACGACGACCTATGTGACCATCACCACCCCCGCCGACGGCGAGGAGACCGAAGACGTCCGGCCGCCGCTCACGGGCACCGCCGAAGCGGGCGCCACCGTGGTCGTCAGCATCGACGATGTCGTTGTCGGGACCGTCGTCGCCGACGCCGAAGGCACCTGGGAGGTCACGCTCACGAACGACCTGACCTACGGCCAGCACACGGCCAAAGCCGTGGCGACCGACGCCGCCAACAACACCGCCGAGGCCACGAGCACGTTCACCGTCTTGCAGCCGGTCGGCCCCGAGCCGCAGCCCGAAGCGGTCGAGCCGCAGCCCGAAGCGGTCGAGCCCCAGCCCGAGCCTGTCGTCGAGGGCGGATACGTAGCCTCCGGCGGCGGCGGCTGCGGTGCAGGCGGTCTTGGCCACGGGCTGTGGCTCGTCCTCCTGCTCGTGCCGGTCCTGCGTCGCCGCCGCGCCGTCGCTGCGCGTCGGGCCTGACGCGACTGCGCATCGAGGGCAGGCACAAGGCCTGACGCTACCTGGCTAGATCCGGCTGGGGCATCGCTTGTGGGTGCCCTCGCCGTAACTGGTGCGCAATTCGAATAGCAACCCGATTGCATCAATGTGCCTGGAATCAATCTGCGGTCGGCGAGCTTGCGACGTCTAGTCCATCATGGTACCGCCCCTCCCGATGCAGCGACTCCCACCCTTCTTCCGATGGTTTGCCGTGTTGGTCATTCTGACCAGCACGCCCGGCCTCGGCGAGCTCATCGAAGGCGTCGTACACGCCGCGGTCGAGAGCGGCGGCGAGCTCGACCAACACGACCTCGGCCATCACGAGGGCGACCACCACGAGGCCGGCGGCTGCGAAGACTCGTGCCCCGACGGGGGTTGCATGGAGGGGTTCTTCCACTCGTGCCGCTGCAACGCTCCGGCGCTGGCGCTCACGGCCGCCCCGCCCCCCTTGCGCGGGCCCGGCGCGTCCATCGCCACATGCCCCGAGACCGAGCACCAGGGGCAGGTCCGCGCGGGTCATCGCACGCCACCCTTCAGGCCGCCTTCAGCCTGAGCCTTCGCTGCTGATGGGTCCAGCCGGGTCGCCTCAAACGATCCGCCCGACCCACTTTCGGGGCGTATCACCCATTCGGTGATGGGCCTCAGCGCGTGCTCTCGTCCGCCGTCCGGCGGAAGGACTGGTCGATGTCGCTCTTTCATCGCCGCGGGCTCTGGCTCGCAGGTGCCTCTCTATCGTTGATGTCTGTCGCAGGGACGGTCTTCAGTGCCGAGCCCCGTCCGCCTTCACCTCCCCGCATACCTTCACCGTCACCTTCCGAGTCCGACCCACCTGAAGCCGAGGTCACGCTCGAAGCCCTGCTCGCGCACGCCGAAACTCATGCGCCATTGCTAGCGCTCGACAGCGCCAATGACGCGCGGATCCGTGCAGCTCGTGCCGCCGCGGGTCGCGCCCTGCCGGCCAATCCAGAACTCTGGTTTGGCGTCGGCCCTCGGCTCGAAGGCGGCGAGACCGGGGTCGACTTCGAGGTCGGCCTGAGCCAACGCTTCGAGCTCGGCGGCGAGCGTGCAGCGCGTCTACGGGTCGCCGACGCCACAAAGAAGGCCATCGAGGCCGAGAGCCGTGACCGACACTGGGACCTGCACACGACGATTCACGCGCTCTTCTATCAGGCGCTCGTCGCGCGGGAGCGGGTGGCGCTGGCCAAGCGTGTCGTCGCCTTCCAGGCGGAGATCGCCACCATCGTCGGCAAGCAGCGCGCAGCCGGTCAGGTGTCGCAACTGGCCGAGCGCGTCGCTCTCGCGGAGTCGGCCAACGCCCGCCAGGCGCTCACCGCGCTGACCCAGGCAGAGCTCGCCGTCCGGCAGGACCTGGCGCTCGTCACCGGCTGGTCGTCCGAGGTCCCGCCGCAGCCGCGCGGCGCGCTCGCTCCCATCACGGGTCTGCCAACCTTGGCGGAGCTCATCACGCTCGCCGCCGAGCGACGCCCCGACCTGGCGCTGATCGACGCGACGACGGCCCATGCCCGCGCGCAGATCCGCGCCGCCGACAAGGACAAGACGCCCGAGCCCATAGTTGGCCTCTCGTGGACACGTGAGTCGTCACCGACCGGTGGCGACGCATCGAACGTCATCATCGCGACCATCGGGCTGCCGTTGCCGTTCTTCTCCAACAACGAGCCCGCGCGCGCTGAAGCACGTGCCGCGCTGGAGATGGCACTCGCCGAGCGGCGCCGCGTCGAAGCCCAGATAGCCGCCGAGGTCACACGCGCCTTTCACGCGGCAGGGGCTGCGACCCGACGACTCGAAGCCTTCGGCGCCGAGGTGCTGCCCCGTTTCGAAGAGAACCTCATGGCACTCAGACGCGCCTACGAATTGGGCGAAATCGACATCCTCGGGCTCGCGTCCGGTCGCGAACGTTTCCTCGAAGCCCAGCGCGATGCACTCACCGCGCAGGGCGACTATTTCACGGCGCTCGCCGAGCTCGAGCACGCGGTCGGCGTCGATGTGATCGATGCCAACATCGATGTCCACAGGGAGGACAAGTGATGAAGCACACGATTTCTATGCTGAACGGGCTATTTGCGGCAGCGTCGCTTCTCTTGGCCTGTGGCGGCACCGAGGCCGTCGCCCCCGCACCGGACGCAGAGATGTGTTTGCCCGGCGCCAAGGGGTGCGACGACCACGGCGAGGAAGGCCATAAGCCCCACGGCGAGGAAGCGGCCAAGCCCCACGGCGAGGAGGGCCACGCGCATGACCACGGCGAGGAAGGCCATAAGCCCCACGGCGAGGAAGGCGCCAAGGACGACCACGGCGACGAAGCCAACAAAGACGACCATGGCGAAGAAGGCCACAAGGACGAAGGCGAAGAAGGCCACAAAGACGAAGCGACCAAAGAAGTCACGCTGACGGCCGAGGCGATGGCAGTCTCCGAGATCAGGGTCGGCAAGGCCGAGCGCCGTATCATCAGCGGCGGCGGCGCGTTCCCGGCCGAGATCGCATTCGACCCGACGGGCACCGCCCACGTCTCGCCGATCGGCGGCGGCCGCTTCGCGCGAGTCGACGTCAAGCTCGGTGACAAGGTCGAGGCCGGTCAGCTGCTCGCGGCTCTGGTCTCGAGCGACGTGGCCGACCTGGAGGGCCAGCTCGCTCAGACCCGCGCTCGCCTCGTAGGCGCCGAGGCCGAGCTGCGCCGCAACACCCAGCTCGTCAAGGAGGGTGTCGGCGCCGAGCGTGGGCTCGTCGAAGCGCGCGCGGCGGTAGGGACGCTGCGCGCCGAGGCCGCTGGGATCCAGAAGCGGCTCGCGGTCTTCGGGCCGCAGGTCGGCGGCCAGGTCGAGCTGAAGGCGCCCATCGCCGGTACGATCGCGGAGATCCACGCGGTCATCGGGGAGTCGGCGGCGACCGACGAGCCGGCGTTCACCATCACCGACCCGAGCAAGATCTTCGTCGAGGCATTCGTGCCCGAGCTGGACGTCGGGCGTGTCGCGGTCGACGCCCAGGTCATCGTGCGCACCCACGCGTTCCCCGACCTCGCCTTGTCGGGCCGCATCACGTCCATCGCCCCGAGCCTCGATCGCGCGACCCGCTCGTTGTCGGTTCGGATAACGCTCGACGCCGCGGACGCGCGCCTGAGAGGCCACATGTTCGCCATGGTCGAGCTCGTCGGCGACGGCGGCCGCCCCATCGTCGTGCCTGCAGACGGGGTCGCCACCCTCGAAGGACAAGACGTCGTCTTCGTCCCGGGTCACGAGGCACTGACGTTCGTACCCAAGCCTGTGCGGCTCGGGCGGCGCGCGAGCGGCTTCGTCGAGATCCTGGCAGGCCTGCAAGAAGGGGCAGCGGTGGTCGTTCACGGCGGCTTCGTCCTGAAGAGCGCCCTGTCGACCGGTTCACTCTCTGAAGGCCACGTCCACTAAAGGAGCCCGCCATGCTTTCTCGTCTCGTTTCACTGTGTCTGCAGTGGCGCCTCCTCGTCTTCGCCTTCGTCGCCATCGTCGCTGGCCTCGGCGTGAAGAGCGCCTTGAACCTGCCCATCGACGCCGTGCCCGACATCACGAACGTCCAGGTCCAGGTCCTCACCAATGCCCCAGCTCTGGGTCCGCTCGACATCGAGCGGCGCATCACCGCCCCGGTCGAAGCCGCGATGAGCGGGCTTCCGGGTGTCGAAGAAATCCGCAGCGTGTCGCGCTTCGGCCTGTCCGCCGTCACCGTCGTCTTCGAAGAGGGCACCGACCTCATGCGGACCCGCCAACTCGTCGGCGAGCGACTCGTCGACGCGCGCGAGTCGGTGAGCGACGGCTCGCCCGAGATGGGCCCCATCAGCTCGGGGCTCGGCGAGATCCTGCAGTTCGAGGTCAAGAGCGACCGAATGTGCCCTTTGGACACCGACGGGGTCGCCATCGATAAAGAGGACTGCCACACCGAGATGGAGCTCCGTAGTGAGCTCGATTGGTTCGTCGGCAACGAGCTTCGAAAGGTGCCGGGCGTCGTCGAGGTCAACTCGTTTGGCGGCGAGCTCAAGACCTACGAAGCCGAGGTCCTGCCCGAGCGGATGCGCGCGCTCGGCGTCTCGATGGGGGAGGTCTTCACGGCCCTCGAAGAGAACAACGGCTCTGCCGGTGGTGGCTACATCGTGCGCGCGGGGGAGCAGGTCCTGGTCCGTGGGCAAGGGCGGATCCAGACACTCGAAGAGGTCGGCGACGTGCTCGTGTCGACCAGCGCCGACGGCGTCCCGGTGCGGATCCGCGACATCGCGCGCGTGCACTTCGCGCCGATGTTGAGGCAAGGTGCCGTGACGCGCGACGGGCGCGGCGAGGTGGTGACGGGCATCGTCATGATGCTCATCGGCGCCAATGGGCGCGAGGTCGTCACCGACGTGAAGGAGCGGCTCGAGACGATCGCCGGATCGCTGCCGGCCGGCATGACGCTCGACGTCTTCTATGACCGCGCCGAGCTCGTCGACCGCACGATCGAGACCGTCGCGGTGAACCTCGGCGAAGGCGCCTTGTTCGTCATCGGGGTCATCTTCTTGTTGCTCGGCTCGATCCGCGGCGGCTTCATCGTGGCGCTGGCGATCCCGTTCGCGATGTTGGTCGCCTTCATCGGCATGGACGCGCTCGGCCTGTCCGGCAACCTCATGTCGCTTGGCGCGATCGACTTCGGCATCGTCGTCGATGGGTCCATCATCGTCGCGGAGAACGCCGTCGTACGATTAGCGGCACACGCGCGAGGACTCGGGCGGCCACTCAGCTATCGGGAGGCGGCGCAGACGGTGCTCGGGTCGACGCTCGAGGTGCGCAAGGCGGCCATGTTCGGCGAGCTCATCATCGTCATCGTGTACGTACCGCTGCTGACCCTTGCCGGCGTCGAGGGCAAGATGTTCAAGCCCATGGTCATCACCGTCCTGTTCGCGCTCGGAGGCGCGTTCATCGCGTCGCTCACCATCGTGCCGGTCCTCATCGCCACCTTCCTGCGCAAGCACACGGAGGACAAGGAGCCCTTCCTCGTGCGGCTCATCCACCGCGTGTACCCGCGCCTGCTGCACCCGGTCATGAAGCGCCCGTTCATCCTGGTGGCTGTTTGTATCGTGGGGCTCGCGACGACCGGTTGGTGGGCCTCGCGTTTCGGCGGCGAGTTCATCCCGCGCCTCGATGAAGGCGCCCTCGCGGTCCAGATCCTACGACTCCCGAGCGTCTCGCTCGAAGAGTCCATCGCCGGCTCCACACGCTTCGAGAAGGTCATGAAGACCTTCCCCGAGGTGAAGACGGTGGTGTCGAAGACGGGCCGGGCCGAGATCGCCACCGACCCGATGGGCGTCGAGCTGTCCGACTGCATCATCATGCTGCAGCCCATCGACACCTGGACGACCGCCACGACCCGCGAAGGGCTCATCGCGGCCATGAGCGAGCGCCTCGAGGCTCAGCTCCCGGGGCTCGGGTTCTCGTTCTCGCAGCCCATCGAGCTGCGGATGGCGGAGCTCATCAGCGGCTCACGCTCGGACGTGGCCATCACGATCTACGGCGACGACCTCTCGGCCCTCGAGCGCCTGTCGGCTCAGGTCCAGGCGGTTGTCTCGAAAATCGAGGGAGCAAGCGACGTGCGCGGCGAGCAGCTCGCAGGGCTCACGACCCTGTCCATCGACATCGACCGGATGGCCGCCAGCCGCTATGGCGTCAGCGTGCGTGAGGCGCTCGACGCCATCGATGCCATCGGCGGCCGTCAAGTCGGCGAGGTATTCGAGGGCCAGCGGCGCTTCAACCTGCAGGTCCGAGTACCACGAAGCCATCGCGAAGACGTGGCGCCCATTCGCAGCCTGCCGGTTGCGGGCCGCGATGGTGTGCTCGTGACGCTTGGTCAGATCGCGAGCATCGAGCTCGCCGACTCGCCCGCCAGCATCAGCCGCGAGGCGATCCGGCGGCGCACGACGGTCGAGGTCAATGTCCGCGGGCGGGACCTCGCGAGCTTCGTCGCTGCTGCCCAGGAGCGCGTGAAGGCTGAAGTCGCGACGCCGCCGGGCACGGTCATCGAGTGGGGTGGGCAATTCGAGAACCTCGCCGCGGCCTCGGCGCGCCTCATGGTGGCGGTCCCGGTAGCGCTCGTCTTGATCCTGCTCCTCCTCTACATGGCGTTTGGCGAGATGAAGGCGTCGCTCTTGATCTTCCTGAATGTGCCATTTGCCGCCGTCGGCGGGGTGGTGGCACTCGGAATCCGCGACATGCCATTCTCCATCAGCGCGGGCGTCGGCTTCATCGCGCTCTTCGGTATCGCGGTGTTGAACGGCGTCGTGCTCGTGGCGACCATCAAGCGGCTACGCGAGGTCGGAAAGAACGCCTTCGATTCGGCCTTTGAAGGGGCCGAGCATCGGGTCCGGGCGGTGTTCATGACGGCCGCGGTGGCGGCACTGGGCTTCCTGCCGATGGCGCTGTCGTCGGGCTCGGGGGCCGAGGTGCAAAAGCCGCTGGCGACCGTGGTCATCGGCGGTCTCGTGAGCGCGACCTTCCTGACACTCTTCGTCTTGCCGACGGTCTACGCCTGGCTCTATCGCAACGATACCAGGCCCGCCCCCGAGCCGAACCCAGGTCCGAACGCCGAGCCGACCTCGGAGGTGACGTCATGAGCAAGACCCGATTCCATGTCCCGGGGATGGATTGTGCCACCGAGAAGGACATCATCTCGAACCGGCTCGAGCGTTTATCCGAAGTGAATCACCTCGACTTCGACGTCCTCGATCGCGTCGTGACCGTGACCCACGCAGACGGTGCGGAAGGCGCCATCGAGGCCGCGCTCAACGACATCAAGATGGCGCCCAAGCGGCTTGGCGAAGCAGGCTCACCGGCCCAGCCGGACCGGGCGAGCCTCGCCCAGGGGTCGGCCTGGAACAAAGGCACCTGGCTCCTCATCGGCTCGGGCGTGGCGGCGGCGGCGAGCGAGGTCCTGGCCTGGGTCTCGGGTGACGAGTCGAGCATCCCCGTCATCGCGCTGGCGGTGCTGGCGATGCTGCTCGGGGGGCCGGCGACGTTCAAGAAGGGCGTCGTCGCGCTGCGCACCTTCACGCTCAACATCAACCTCCTGATGTTGCTCGCGGTGACGGGCGCGATGGTGATCGGCCAGTGGCCCGAAGCCGCCATGGTGACGTTTTTGTTCGCGCTGGCCGAGCTCATCGAAGCGCGCTCACTCGACCGCGCGCGCAACGCCATCCGCAGCCTCATGGCGCTCGCCCCGGAGACGGCGCGGGCCTTCAAAGATGGCGTCTGGACTGAGCTCCCGGCCGCCATCGTGCAGCCCGGCTGGCGCGTCCAGGTTCCCCCCGGCGAGCGGGTGCCGCTCGATGGCAAGGTGGTCCTTGGCGACACGTCCATCGACCAGGCGCCGATCACCGGTGAGTCGATCCCGGTCGACAAGGGGGTCGGCGACACGGTCTTCGCCGGGACCATCAATGGCCCAGGTCTCATCGAGCTCGAGGTCACGGCGGGTCAAGGCGACACGACGCTCGCGCGCATCGCTCGCACCATTCGCGACGCCCAGGGCCAGAAGGCGCCGACCGAGCGCTTCGTCGACCGCTTCGCCGCGATCTACACGCCGGCTGTGCTCGTGCTGGCGCTCCTCGTCGCGTTCCTGCCGCCGCTCATAGGCGGTGGCGACATCTACCCGTGGGTCTACAAGGCGCTCGTCCTGCTCGTCATCGCGTGCCCGTGCGCGCTCGTCATCTCGACGCCGGTGACCGTCGTCTCGGCGCTCGCGGCGGCTGCGCGGCGCGGGATCCTGGTCAAGGGCGGCGTCCACCTCGAAGGTGCCAAGGACCTGCGTTTCCTGGCGCTCGACAAGACCGGCACGCTTACCGAAGGGCGCCCGGAGCTGACCGACGTCGTGCCGCTCGGCGGCACGGCACGCGATGCGCTCTTGCAGCTCGCAGCGAGCCTCGAAGGGACGTCGACGCACCCCCTGGCGCAGGCGGTGGCGCGCGGCTGGACGGGCGCGCTCCTGCCGGTGCAATCGGTGCAGAACCAGGTCGGTCGGGGACTCAGCGGCGTGGTCGACGGGCGGCCCCTGTCGATCGGCAGCCATCGCTTCGTCGAGGAGATGAAGATGTGCGGGCCCGAGGTCGAGCGCGAGCTGGCCCGCCTCGAGGCCGACGGAAAGTCGGTGATGATCGTCTGGAACGACACGCAGGTGCTCGGTGTGCTCGGCGTCGCCGACACCTTGAGGCAGACGAGCATCGAGGCCATTCGCGAGCTGCACGCGCTCGACATCAAGGTGGCCATGCTGACCGGCGACAACCCGACGACCGCCTCGGCCGTCGCGCGTGAGGTCGGGATCGACGAGGTCGACGCCGACCTGCTGCCCGAGCAGAAGCTGGCCATCATCGAGCGCCTCGTCAAAGAGCACGGCAAGGTCGGCATGGTCGGCGACGGCGTCAACGACGCTCCAGCGCTGGCCCGCGCGTCCATCGGCTTCGCGATGGGGGCGGCCGGGACCGACACCGCGCTCGAGACCGCCGACGTGGCGCTGATGAACGATGACCTGCGCGGGGTCCCAGAGCTCGTCCGCCTGAGCCGCGCGACCGGCCGCACCTTGCGGACCAACATCGCGCTGTCGATCGGAATCAAGGCAGTCTTCTTCGTGCTAGCGCTCTTCGGCGTCGCGACCTTGTGGATGGCGGTGTTCGCGGACATGGGCGCGAGCCTCATCGTCGCCGCCAACGGGCTCAGGCTGTTACGCTTTGGCAAGGCACCGAGACGAGCGGAGGTCGCCGGTCACGACCACGCCGGGCACGCCCACGAGCCCGAACACCCTGACCGTCCCCGAGGAGGCTGACATGACATCGTCCACACTCACGAAGGCTGAGCTCCGCAAGCACCTCGCCCCCATCATAGACCAGGGGCTCGAAGCCGCCCGTCACTCCCCGAGTGCCGAGGCCTGGCAGCACCTCGAACGCGCGCACATCCTGTCCCAGCCCTTCGCGGGGCTGCACGTGAAAGTGCACGCGCGTATGGTCGGGAGAGCGTTTCGCGACCGCAAGTGGCGGGAGCTCTTGGGACAGCTCCCGCGTTTGTTGCTCGCCGGGCCGGGCTCGCTCTTCGGGCGCTATCCGCTCGGCAATCGTGGCACAACGGTGATCTCGATGTTCCAACCCGAGCCATTGCCGCCTGACCTGGCGTCCCTCCTCTCGGTAGAGACCAAGGATGCCCGTTGACGCACCCGACCACCGAACCACCGACGACGCGAAATCGTCACGACACGCCGGCTCACGGCCGGGTCGGCCGGTGGATTCTGTTGTCTTCCGCCAGACCAGCGTGTACGAATTTGGGGTCTATGCCACGCGCCTCCACCAGCTTTATCGCCCACCCGGACCGGCCGCTCACACGCCGGCCGCGCGGGGTCTGGTGGCTGCTGCTGCTGCACCTCTTCGTAGCGAGCCCATGTGCCATCGAGCTCGGGCTCGGCTCGCTCGCCCTGGCCCTGACCGACCACGCGCCTGCCATCCCCGCCTGCTGCGCCAACCACGACGAGCGTAGCGCGCACCGCGGGTCGAGCTCCGACGACTCTGGGGACGACTCAGGGGACCACTCCGCACCAGACGCACAGCGTTCCGCCTGCGGATGCTGCCACTCGCTCCATCCGACCACGCTCCCAGTCGCGCTCGTCGACACCGTGCGCATCAGCGCGCCGCGTGCCCGCGACACGATGACCGGGGAGCCGGCCGACGGCCACACGCGGCTTCCCTTCCGCCCTCCGACACACGCCTGAGATCCCGCGCCGGCCCTGCCGGCTCGTGTCTTTCAGTGACGTTTCGGACGCATGAGCATGGGGCTCGTGCGCCGTGGCGTCGCGTCGTTCTTCAATCGTTCTCCAACGGAGCTCCCATGACCGCTTTCATCCAGCGTCTCGTCGTCGTTGTGTCGTTCTCGTTCCTCGCCGCTTGCGGCAAGTCCACCCCTCCCGCCGAGCCGGTCGCCCCGGCAGCCGCGACCTCGCCCACTGTGGCAGCTGCGCCCACCGCCGACCACGCAAAGGCCGGCTTCGTGCCGGGCTCACACGAGGACTGGTGCGGCGAGCACGCGGTGCCCGAGTCGCAGTGCTCGCGGTGCAACCCGAAGCTCATCGCCGCATTCAAGGCGACGGGCGACTGGTGCGCCGAGCACGCGCTGCCCGAGTCGCAGTGCCTGCTCTGCCACCCCGACCTGAAGATCGTACGACCTCCCAAAGGCGCGCCATGACCGGCCGCACTCTCGCAATCCTGCTGGCACTGCTTGCAGCTTGCTCCGACAAGGCGCCGCCGCCCGAAGTCACCGCGCCCGCGGCGGTGGCCGAGGCCGGCATGTGTGTCGAGCACGGCGTGCTCGAGGCGCTCTGCACCAGGTGCAACCCCGCGCTCATCCCGATCTTTCAGAAGAAGGGCGACTGGTGCCCGGAGCATGGCTTGCCCGAGTCGATCTGCCCCGTCTGCCATCCGGAGCGGGGCGGTCGCCCGCCCGCCGAGCTCGATCTGGCCATGGACGACAGCCCGCCCGACGGCATTCGTGTGCGGCTGGCCAACACCGAGGCAGGCGTCGTCGCCGGCCTGCGCACCGTCGCTGTCGAGCCGCCTCCGGCCGAGCGCGAGGTGGGCGCCATCGCGACCATCCGCTATGACGCGACGCGCGTCGCGCGCCTCAACCCACGTGCGGAGGGCGTCGTGAAGACGCTGAGCGTCGACGTCGGTAGCCGCGTCGCAGCCGGCGACACACTCGCGCAGATCGAGAGTGCCTCGGTCGGCGAGAGCCAGGCCCGCGTCGCGACCGCAAAGGCCCGGGCGGGGTTTGCAAGAAAACAGGTCGCGCGGCTCGAGCTGCTGGTCGTCGACGGTGCGACCTCGCCGCGTGCGCTCGATGACGCGCGCGGCGCCGTGCGTGAGGCCGAAGGCGAGGTCGCGGCCCTGCTCGCCCAGCAGGCGCTCATCGGCCCGACCGATGGGCACACCTATCGTATCGAGAGCCCCATCGCGGGCGTCGTCATCAGGCGCGCGGCGTCGATCGGGTCCTTCGTCGATGACGAAGACGTGCTCTTCGAGGTGGTCGACACGAGCGTGATGTGGGCGGAGATCGAGGTCGCCGAAGGGGATGTCGCAGCGATGCGCGAGGGCCTCGCGGTCACCTTCGCAGTCGACAGCCTCCCCGGTCGCACGTTCACGAGTCGCGTCAGCTACATCGCGCCCGAGGTCGACCCGCACAGCAGGACCGTGCTGGTCCGCGCGGCGCTCGATAACGACGACGGGCTCCTGCGCGCCAACATGTTTGCTCGCGCCGAGCTGCATACGCCCCGCGAGCATGAGGCGGCGCCGGGCACGAAGCCCGCGGTGCTGGTCCCGCGTTCGGCGATCCAGGTCGCCAAAGCGGTGAGCCTGGTCTTCGTGCCAGTCGAGCCCGACGTCTATGAGGGTCGTCGCGTCGAGGTCGGTCGCACCCTCGGCGATGGCCGCGTCGAAGTGCATGGCCGCCTCGCGGTCGGGGAGCGGGTGGTCGATGCGGGCGCCTTCCTCCTCAAGACGGAGACGCTCAAGGACAGCATCGGCGCCGGTTGCTGCGCGGACGAGGGAGCCAAGTGATGGTCGAGCCGCAACCCACACGCGACCGCCTCGGCTTGCTCGGGTCGATCCTCGACTGGTCGCTTCGCAACCGCGCCATCGTCATCGTGATGTGGGGCCTCATCGCCGTGTCGGGCGTGCTCGCCGCGCTCGTCCTGCCGCTCGACGCGTTCCCCGACACGACGCCTATCCAGGTGCAGGTCAATACGACCGCCGAGGCGCTCGGCCCACTCGAAATCGAGCGTCGCATCAGCGCGCCTATCGAGGCGGCGATCGGCGGCCTGCCCGGCCTCATCGAGGTGCGGTCGGTCGCCAAGTTCGGCTTCTCGCAGGTGACCGCGACGTTCGAAGACGGCGTCGAGATCGCGGCGGCGCGCCAGGGCATCAGCGAGCGGTTGATGACCGTGTCGCTCGACCCGGGGCTCGGACCGCCGCAGCTCGGACCGACCGCGAGCGGGCTCGGTGAGGTCTTCCAGTACCTCGTCTACGGTGACCGCACCTCGGCGGAGCTGCGCGCGATCCAGGATCTGCAGATCCGACCGCGACTCCGCACCGTCGCCGGTGTCGCCGAGGTCAACTCGTGGGGCGGCGACGAAGCGCGCGTCGAGGTGCGCGTCGATCCGGATCGCCTGCGTCGCTGGTCCATCGACCTGCCGGGGCTGGCCGAGTCGATCGAAGCGAACGTCTTCAACGTGTCGGGAGGTCCGCTCGATGTCGGCGGTGAGGGCGCGCTCGTGCAGGGCATCGCGCTGCCGACCAGCATCGAACAGCTCGCGGCGTTGGTGGTCGCGACGCGCGAGGGTGTGCCGGTGCGGCTCGGGCAGCTCGCCGAGCTCGCCGAGGGGCGACAGATCCGGCGCGGCGCGGTCACCGCCAACGGCCAAGGCGAAGTGGTGCTCGGGATCGGCTTCGCCATGCTCGGCGCCAACGGCCATGAAGTGACGCTGGACCTCCGCGCGCGCCTGGACGAGATCCGCCGCACGTTGCCGCAGGGTGTCTTTGCCAAGCCGGTCTACGAGCGCACGGACCTCGTCGATCGGGTGCTCACGACGGCGGGTGTCAGCCTGCTCGAGGGCGGGATCCTGGTCGTCATCATCATCTTCCTGTTCCTCGGAAACCTGCGCGCTGGACTCCTCGTCGCCGCGGTCATTCCCCTGTCGATGCTGGTCGCGAGCAACCTCATGCTCGCGGCCGGTGTCGCCGGGAGCTTGATGAGCCTCGGTGCCATCGACTTCGGCGTGCTGGTCGACAGCGCGGTGATCCAGGTCGAGAACGTGGTCGCGCGCGGTACCGGGCAACTCTCACCCGGCGAGCGCATGCGCGTCGTGCGCGACGCCATCATGGAGGTGCGGGGGCCGACGCTCTTCGGCGAGCTCATCATCGCGTGTGTCTTCCTCCCGGTGCTGACGCTCGAAGGCATCGAGGGCAAGCTCTTTCGCCCGATGGCGCTGACCATGCTGTTTGCCCTCGCGGGCTCGCTGCTCTTGTCACTGACCCTGGTACCGGCGCTGACCACCCTGGTCCTCCCGAAGAAGGCCCACCGGCCAAGCCGCCTCTTCGGCTGGTTCACCCGGGGCTACCGCGCGCTTCTCCGGGGCGCGCTGCGATACCCGGTGGTGGTGATAGCGCTGGCGCTGCTGGTGCTCGGGAACGCCGCCTGGCTCGCGACGCGGCTCGGCTCCGAGTTCGTGCCCCGCCTCTCCGAGGGCTCGCTCGTGCTCAACACGGTGCGCCTGTCGGGTGTCTCGATCGACGGCTCCGCGGGGTACGGCGACCGCATCGAGCGCTTCCTGCTCGGTCACTACCCGAACGCGATCGCCGACATCTGGACACGCACCGGCAGCGCCGAGGTGACGACCGACCCGATGGGGGTCGAGGTCAGTGACGTCTTCATCGAGCTTAAGGACCGCGACGGCTGGCTGCACGACGGCGCGGGCGGGTTCCCATCCCAGGACGCGCTCGTCGACTCGATGACGACGCGGCTCGCGGACCTGCCTGGCATGCGCGCGGCGTTCACCCAGCCCATCGAGATGCGCATCAACGAGATGGTCGCGGGGATCCGCGCCGACCTGGGCGTCATCCTCTATGGTGACGACTTCGCCATCTTGAAGGAGAAGGCGCTGGCCATCGAGACGGTCCTGAAGACGATACCGGGCGCGGCCGACGTCAGCAGCGAGCAGATCACCGGCCAGCCGGTCATCGAGGTGAAGGTCGACCCGGTCGCGCTCGGGCGCCACGGGATCCAGGTGAAGGATGCGCTCGCCGTGGTGCAGGCGCTGGGCGGCATCCAGGTCGGCGTCATGCCCCAGGGCGAGCGGCGCACCCCGATCACGGTCGTGCTCGATCAACGCTATCGCGGCAGCGTCGACGCGCTCGGCAGCGTACTCGTCGCCAACGACAACGGCGAGCGGGTGCGGCTCGACAGCGTCGCGACGCTCGAGCGTGTCGAGGCGCCGGCGACCGTGCAGCGTGACGGCGGTCGCCGCCGCGTCGTGGTACAGGCCAACGTACGTGAACGGGACCTGGGCGGCTTCGTCGCCGAGGCCGAGGCCGCAATTCGACAACAAGTGCCGCTCCCCAACGGCTACTTCGTGTCGTTCGGTGGCCAGTTCGAGCACCTCCAGCGCGCCAGCGAGCGGCTGATGATCATCATCCCGGTCGCGTTGGTGCTGGTGTTGGTGCTGCTGTCGTTCGCCTACCGGCGGGTGCGCGACGTACTGCGTGTGTTCATCGGCGTACCGTTCGGGGCGGTCGGCGGGATCGTGGCGCTGACGTTGCGCGACATGCCGTTCAGCATCTCGGCCGGCGTCGGCTTCATCGCCCTCACCGGCGTCGCAGTTCTCGGCGACATGGTGCTGGTCTCGACCATCCGGCGTCGCCTCGCCCTCGGAGAAGTCGTCGCGGTGGCGGTAGAGGAGGCGGCGGCGACGCGGCTGCGGCCGGTGCTCATGACGGCGCTCGTCGCGAGCCTCGGCTTCATCCCGATGGCGCTGTCGACCGGCTTTGGAGCCGAGGTGCAGCGGCCGCTCGCAACGGTGGTCGTCGGCGGTGTGTTGTCGTCGACGCTGCTCACGCTGCTGGTGCTGCCGGTGCTCTACCGCGTGACCTCGAAGCGCGAGCGTGAGGTGTGAGGCGCTGGCTGCCATGGGTTGCTGCGATAGTCGTCGCGGTCGTGATCCAGGTGCTGGTTGTGGCGCTGGTCTCGCGTGAGGTCCCTCGACCCGCGTCCAACGTATGGCAGCCGATTGCCCCCGTGTCCATACGCTCGCTGCCGTCGCTCGCCACACCGGACGGCACCGCGGTGCCTGCGGTCGGGCGTCCGGCGGTGATCTACTTTTGGGCGACCTGGTGCGCGCCGTGTGTCCTCCATCTGCCCGAGACGCTGGCGTTGTCGCGCGCGCTCGCCGGCGACACCGATGTCTGGCTCGTGTCCCGCGACGACCATTGGCAGAGCGTCGTGCGCCACTTCGACGGCGCGCCTCCGCCCAATGTGGTGCACGACCTCGAGGGTCGCTACGGCGCCGCCCTCGGGGTCAGCGTGCTCCCGACCAGCTTCTACTTCGATGGGTCCCACCTCGTCGCTCGGACCCTCGACGAGCTCTCCGACCCTGAGGCGATCCGCGCCATGCGGCCCGACCGGCGATGACTGTGTCGTGATCGCAACGTCGTTTCGATGGGGCTGTCGCTCGTCGTCGAGGCCGGAGCAAGCTCTGCAGGATGGCATATTCATTGCTCCTGCATTTGGCTCACGGAAACGCCGGACCCCGACCTCGCCCTGGCGCAGGTCTCAGGAATCACCATGCATGAAGACTTGAAAGTGACGGGTATGACCTGCGGCGGCTGTGTCAGGAACGTCACGCACGCGCTGAAAGCTCTCGCAGGCGTCGGCGAAGTGAAGGTGAGACTCTCGACCGGGGAGGCCTCGGTCGAATACGACGAGCGGCTGACCTCGCCCGCGCAGATGCGAATGGCGCTCGAAGGCGCGGGCTACGGCGTCGACGCGAAAAACTCCGGTGTCGGTCCGCAACCTGTCGGTCCACAATCCTAGGGATGGCTGCTGGGGCTGAACTCTCATCAGGCAACCGGGTCAGGTCACTCCGCCGCTCATCAGGCCCGCTCGCCACCGGGTGGGGACCGCGCATCGTGCACTCGATTTACGCACGGAAGCCAGGCTCGAAGAGCCGGATGCCGGAGATCCGCACGTCCGGATCTGGGGGCCCGGAAAAGCAACGACCCGGGTCTGCCCGAGCCCGTGGACTCGTTTCAGGGGGGATGCTTCACCCTGACCCCGGGGACATTACCGCGGAAACGTCTTTCAGGGCCCCACGCGCAGCAGGGTCATCATGCCGTGGGCGTGTGGCAGGATGTGGCAGTGGGCCATCCACTCGCCCGGGTTGTCGGCGACGATGCGGAGGCGAACGGTCCCGTAGAGGGGGACGTTGATCGTGTCCTCGATCAGGCGCAGCGGGGGTGGCATCGGGCCACCGCCGTCGCCGTGGTCGACCGAGAGGACCTCGAAGACGTGGCCGTGCAGGTGGAAGGGGTGCTCGGTCGCCGAGAGGTTGCGCACCTCGAGGATGGCCACCTGCCCCAGCGCCAGGTCCACCGGCGTGACGTCCGGGAAGGACTCGCCATTGATGCGCCAGTCGTCGGTGTGGTCGCTGCCGTGGAGCACCCAGACGACGTCCGTCGTGCCCGGATCGGGCGTCGGCGGCGCGCTCGAGAACGGCCAGGCGAGCCCTGGGGGCGCGGGCGCCGGGGCGTCGACCGCGACCGTCAGCAGCGGCTCGTCCTGAGGCTCGAGGCTGCCGCCGTGCATCGTGTAGGGCACGTATCCCACCGTGAAACCCTCCTCGCCGATGCGCCACTCGGCCTCGGCGCGGTCGCCTGGCGCGAGCACGAGGCGCTCGGGCGCCCAGCGGCCGGGCAAGAGCCCCTGGTCGGTCGCGATCACCGCCATGTCGGGCCAGGCGAGCGCCAGGTAGCCGGTGTTCGACGCGTTCACGAAGCGCGCCCGCACCACCGTCCCGCCGCGCAGGCGCAGCTCCGGCCGGAAGGCGCCGTTGACGAGCCAGCGCCGCGTGCGGTCGTCGACGCCCCCATGGGCTTCTACCTCGGGCGCCCCGTCTCCATGCCCCGCGGCCGCCTCCGGCGCCTCACCCCAGGTGTCGAAGACCAGCACCAGATCCTCGTCCGGTACCGGATCCGCCGGGTCCTCGACCACCAGCACTCCGAAGAGCCCGCGGTCCACCTGCCGGTCCGAGTCGAAGTGCGGGTGATACCAGAACGTCCCGGCGTCGGGCGCCACGAAGTCATAGACGAAGCGGCCGCCGCTCGGCACCGGGTCGGCCTTCCAGGTGACGCCGTCCATGGCATAGGGCACACGCACGCCGTGCCAGTGGATCGTCGTCGGCACATCGAGGGCATTGTCGAAGTCGACCACCAGCCGCTGGCCGCGGCGCACCCGGATGGTCGGCCCCGGGACCTGGCCGCCGTAGGTCATGGCGACCGTCGGCTCGCCGTCCACCATGACGTTGCCGACCTCGGCGCGCAGTGCGACCTCGACGACCTCGGGGTCGGGGTCGATCGGCGCGGGCTCGACCAGCGCGGTGGCGGGTGCGGACGTCACGTCGGCCATCACCGAGTCGACCAGGGAAAAGCCGCGCTCGCGGGCGAGGGCGTACGGGTAGGCGCGGTGGACGAGCAGCGCGCGGACCTTCGGCTCGGCGCAGGTCGCGGCGAAGCGGTGCTCGGACGTCCAGCTGGCCTGCGGCAGGAGGCGATTGTCGCTCGCGACGTCGACCGCGGCGTGGTGCGGAACCATGCGCGCCCCGTCGGCGCCGACGAGCACGCGAGCAAAGGCGAAGCCGGGTGCGCCGGCGGCGGCCAGGTCGTCTGTGCCCGCGACGCGGTAGGCGACGTCGCCCTCGGGCAGCGGCCGGTCGAAGGTCACCCCGTCGTTGGCGCTGACGGCGATGACGCGCCGGCTGCCCGCGACCTCCTCCACCGGCAGCCCCTTCTCGGCCGCCGTGAAGCGGTCACCGAACGGGCCGTAGCCGGTGTAGTCGTGCCACGCGCCCGTGCGGCGCACGACCCGGACGACGTCCCCGACCGCGGCCCCCGGCCAGACGTACCAGTCTTCGCCGACGACCTTCATGTCACTCGCGCCGCCGACGTCGCTGACGGCATCGCCCCCCACGGCCTCGAGCGGGTTGGCGCCGCAGCGCGCCTCGACGCGCAGGATCAGCGAGCGCATCGGCTCGCCGGTCGGCAGGGCGTGCCCGGGGCCGACGTTCTTGACCGTGACGCGCGCGACGAGCGTATCGTCGACGCGCTCGGTGGCGATGGTGACCGCCGCAGCGAGGGCGAGCATCGGCACATCGGGCGAGCGCGGACCGACCCAGGTGTGCCGGTTCACCGCCCCCGGCGGACGCAGCCAGCCGGCGGCGGTGCCCGCGCTCACCAGAGAGAAGAGCTTCAAATCAGCGCTGTTCCAGGCGTCCGGCGCTGGCGGCATGTGGCAGCTCTGACACGCGATGCCGTCGCCGAGCGGCCCGGCCGCCCACTCGCCATAGGTGCTGTGGATCGGCAGGCGCCCCGTCGGCCAGCGGTCGAGGTCGATGACGGCGCCGGGGACGAGGACCTCCTGCTCGAGCTCGTGGCAGCCGGCGCAGAGAGTGGCCTCGTGGAAGTGGTCGCGCTGCACGAGGCCCATGCGCGGGTTGGCGACGTCGTGGTCGGGGCCGAAGGTCAGCGGCTTCCAGGCGCCGAGCGCGGGCGAGCGCGACGGCTCGGAGGGGCGATGCAGCCGCAGGCGGCCGGCGACGCCCGGGGCGGCGTCGAGGTCGACGCGGTCGACGCGGTGGCAGACGTCGCAGTGGACGCCGTAGTCGAGGGCGTGGCCGGTGGCGTCGCGCAGGTCGCGGCCGCCAAGCGTGCCGTCGATGCCCGGGGCGTGGCAGTCGGCGCAGCCGCCGAAGGCCGTGGCGTTGGTGCAGTCGGCGTCGGCGCAGCCGGGGTTCAGGGTGGGCAGGACGTCCTCGCGGTAGAGCGCCTGCACCACCGGGTTCGAGGCCGCGGTGCGGTGCGGCGAGGCGAACCAGTCCTCGTTGATGGTGACGTGGCAGTGGGCGCACTGGCCGCTGTCGGCGCGGCGGGTGGGCTCGCCCGGGTCCTGGAAGAGGTAGTCGGGGTTGTCCCGGGGGTCGTAGCGGGTCAGCGCGATGGTGAGCTCGGACTCGCCGTACCAATCGATGGCGCCGATGCGGGCCTCCGGGTGGGAGGCGTGGAAGACGCGCTCGCCGATCACGCGCTCGTCGAACACGGCGGTGACGCGGCCGGCGTCGTCGGTGAGCTGGCTCCCCCGCGCGCCGCCCTGCGTGACGCGCGCGCCGGCGACCGGCTCGCCGTCGAGGGTGACCACGATGGCTACGGGACCGGAGTGAGCGGCGGTGTCGGTATCGACCATCGCGTCGGTCGTATAGGGCGTATCGGGCGCATCGGTCTTATCGGGCGCATCGGGCGCATCGGTCGTATCGGGCGCATCGGGGGCCGTGAGCGTGTCGGCGGTGAGCCCATCGGGATCGGTCGGCGCGTCGCCGCCTCCGCAGGCCGCGACCAGCAGGAACGCCAAGAGGAGGCGGGTGCCCGGCGCCGGGCCGGCTGTGCGTTTCATCTGTCACCTCCTTGGCGTGGTGACCATAGCGGGTCGGGTCACGCGCGGGAAGCGAGTGTTTTACGCTTCGCGTTGGGGGCGTCCGCGGAGAGCCTTCACGCGGTCCGCGCTCGAGAAGGTGAATGGCCTGTTCTGAGGTTTCGGTTCGCGAGGTCGCGGGCATGACTCGCATCGCGGAGTGACCCATGCGCGTCACTGACACAGGTCAGCGGCAGGCTTCGAACGTGCCGTCGCACTCGGCCCCGGCTCAACGCCCTGCGGCATCCTCGAGCACGAACGGCACCCCGAGCACACGGTCCCGACCGACATCGACCACCGGGGTCCCGTCCCGAGCTTCACCGCCGAGCAGCCCGGCATTGCCGGCAAGGGTCACGACATCGCCTTCGAGGCGCACGGTGAGAGTCCCGTCGAGGGCCGCAAAACCCCAGCCGCCATGCCCGCCGGACCAGCAATGAAAGCGCACCGTGGCACACGCGACGTCGCCGTCATCGGCGATCACACCGCGCAGGTAGCCGTTGTCGATCACGCCGACAAGCCCGTCTTCCGGAGCGGCGGTCGTAAGGCCACTCCTACTCGCGCCGGCAAGGACCGCGGCCACGTGCATCGCCTCGTGCCGGACGCGCCCGCGCAGTGCATCGAGTTGCTCGTCGGTCGGGGCATCGGCCTCGAAGGCACCGTCGCAGACGCCACGCCGCGACAAGTCGATGTCATCGTCGAAGCTCGCCGCTGGGCAAGGCGACTCGGCGATGAACTCGGCCGTTGCTTGTCTGCCTTCGCTTGGCTCTTGCGCCTTTCGACCTGAGAGCGGCGCGTCACATCCCCACAGCACGACCATGACACCGGAAACGACGTCAGCAATCTTCGACATGCGACCTCCACGTGTGCGGAGTGCAGCCGTCGTGCCATGCGCATAAGGAACATGCGGAGCCAACAGGCACGCATCGCGAAGGATCTTTCGCCGGTGCGCGTATGCAAGCGCCGATTGCGTCGGCGGTTAGCATGTAAGGCTTCTTGGCACGATCCCCCGCAGCGCAGGCATCGGCATCGACACTCAAAGGTCGAGGCAAGGCCGAAGCTGAGGTCGCCGCATGGGATGATCGGCCGGAGCTGCCGCTCGACGAACGCCGGTAAGGACCACTCATGATCGTCGTCGGCCTGGGCGGCCTCGAGGAACGCGACGGCGTGAGCGCGAGTATGGTGCGCTCGCCGACGCTGGCGCCGGCGAAGTAGAGCGTACCGTCGCTCGCCGACGCGCCGGCCGGAGTCATCAAACCTCAGAAGCCGAGCAGCGCCGACCGCTTCAGCGTGCCCACGCCACCGACGAAGTTTGACGAGCTCGCCACGACACGCGCTCGAACAGCTCGGTGGTGCCGTCCTCGCGCAGGAGGAGCACGTCATAGCCGCCTTCATGCCCGGGGTTCGCCATGCCAGGTGAGCCAGCCGGCATTCCGGGAACCACGAGCCCGCGGGCCGCCGGTCGCTCGGTCAGGAGCCGCGTGATCGCCGATGCAGGCACGTGCCCTTCGATGACATAGCCATCGACGACGGCAGTGTGACAGGAGGCCAACGCTGCAGGCACATGCTGGGCTGCCTTCACCGCCGCCATGTCCTCCGTCGGCTTCTGGACGACCGTGTAGCCTGCGGCGCGAATGTGCTCCTCCCAAGCTCCGCAGCAGCTGCAGGTCGGAGACTTGTAGATCACCACCTCAGGCTTGACGGCTGCCGCGGGCGCACCCATCACCTGAGCCGACTGCTCGGTTTTGCCGCAGGCCGCGAGACTCGCCCCGGCCACGATCGAAAGTGCCACGAATATAATGCCACGCATAGGTCCTCCACGTTGTAGGGCGGCCGATGCCGCCAGACCGCTCGATTGCCTCAGTAGGAATGCGCGGCCAGCATGAGTGTACCGGCGGTCGCAGGTACATGGTCATGTAACGACCGAGGAGCGGGGGTTCGCTCCCCGGTCGGCGCCTTGGTGGCCACGATGCGCTTGACGATGTCGAGCGCGAGGTCTTCGACGTCCATGTCCACGAAGCCTGCGCTGCGCACGTTGGCGACCGTGTCGCGAGCGATGTGGGCGCCCCAGATCCGGACGACGAGCGGGTCGAGCCAGCCCATCAGGCGTCCGAGCACCGGCCGCCGCGAGCGCACGTGCTCGAGCAGGAGCAACTGCCCGCCCGGCTTCAGGACCCGGCGGGCCTCGCTGAGCCCTTTCACGGGATCTGGGACGGAGCAGAAGAGGCAGGTCGCGAGCACCGTCTCGAAGCTCGCATCCGGGAACGGCAACGCCTCCACATCCCCGACCCGGAGGTCGACCGGGACCTCGAGTCGCGCCGCCCGGATACGTGCCCGGGCCAGCATGCGCGTAGACAGATCGATGGCGACACTCTGGGCTCCCGATGGATAGTAGCGAAGGCTCCGGCCGGTGCCGATCCCGAGCTCGAGCATGGGGCCGGGCGGCACACGCGCCCACAGCTCACGACGCCAGCGCCGAAAACCCAGCTCCAGGATCCCTTCGGCGTAGTCATAGAAGGACGCTGCCCGATCATAGCGGCGACGCGTCAGCTCGGTCGGCGTCAGCCGGCGCGCACGCCGTCCGCTGACCCACGCGAGACAGAATGCGACGAGCGCTACCGCGGCGACGATGATGTGCACCGGGCAGAGAAGCAGCCCAGCCTGGGGCGACCCACGGGTCGCTTTCGTCGCCGCGTCGCGCATCTCAGAGCCCATTGCCTTGCCGGTTGGGCGACTGGATCAACAGTCGCGCCCGGCGCAGGATCTCAGATGCCACCGCAGGATCCTGCGAGCGCATGGCCACCGCGAAGCCCTTCCCTGTTGATGTGACCTTGGCCGACACACCGTTCAACACCAACGGACAATCGGGCATCGCCGGCTCGACGTGGCCAAGCGCAGCGTTGCGAGCGAGGTGACAGTCAACCGCGCGCTGCAGCCACTCCGCCGTCATGCCGGGCACGGCGACGAAGTTCACGACCGCGCCACTGCTGGGAGGGTGTAGCCGCGAACGAACGACCTTGCCATTGAACGTAGGCCGCCTCAGGGCGCCGACGCTCTCGATGTCCTCGACGTGCGCAAACGGGCTGGTATTGCGCTCATCCTCTCCAAGGCCCGCGCACGCTCTCGCCTCGGCGTCGCGTAGCGTCTGGGAGGCCGCCCGGTGCTCGGCCGCGTGGCGTCTTCGCTCCTCGGCGGAGACCTGGTGTGCCTCGGTCGCGTTCGTGGCCGAGCCCCAACACACGTCGTTACTGAAGCCGCTCTTGCGTGCGAGAACGCCCGAGCAGATCGGGCGCTCCCGCACAGCGTTCGGGTCGTACTTGGCAGCATGCTCGTTGGCGAGCACCTCTTCGGCGGCCGCCATCTCGTCGTGCTCAGCCGCACTCATGTCGTGCGGCGCTGTGCCTTCCGACGACGCGCAGGCGCCGAGTCCGAACACAATCAACGTCAAGGGAACGATCTCGCTCTTCATATCATCCTCCGTCTGAGCATAGCCCAGTGTCTCTGAGGCGCGCTGGCCGGGACGGCCTCGCCATGGCCCGCGCGGTCAGCGTCTCGGTCGACCGGCACATGTCGGTCCCCACCGAGCTGGTGCAAGCATCGAGCCGAGGTCCGTACGTCATGCCGCGCTCCCTTCGGCCACCGGCACGGGTGAGGCGTCCGGTGGAACGTCCGCCGTCGGGAACCGGCCCCGCTTCACCTGATGGCGACGCCAGAGGGTGTAGGCCGCGGGCAGCACGAGCAGCGTCAAGAACATGCACGACACGAGGCCGCCGACGACGGGCGCCGCGGTGCGCGCGGACACATCCGCCCCGACGCCGCCTTCCCACAGCATCGGGAGCAGACCCAGCACCGTGGTCGCGACCGTCATGACGAGTGGCCGGACACGCTGCGACGCGCCTTCGATGACGGCCTTGTTCACATCGCTCGGCACCTTCATCCGCCCCTCTGCGACGTACCGCAGGTAGGACTCGTCGAGGTAGACGATCATGACGATGCCGGTCCCTGCGGCGACGCCCGCGACCGCGATGAGGCCGACCCAGACGGCGGTCGACAGGTTGTAGTCGAGCGCCCAGAGCAACAGCACGCTGCCCGCCAGCGCAAAGGGGAGGCTCATCAGGACGAGCAGGGTCTGCATCCACCCCTTCATCGACATGAACAGCAGGATCACCACGAGCGCGAGCGTGAGCGGCAGGACGAACCGCATGCGCGCCTCCATCTCGGCCAGGAACTCGTACTGGCCGGTCCACTGGATGCGGTAGCCGACGGGCAGGGTGAGCTCGCGCGCGACCTTGGCTTTGGCGTCGTCGACCCAGCCGCCGAGGTCACGCTCGGCCTGGTCGATGTCGGCGAAGACGTAGCCGACGAGCTCGCCGTTCTCGTCTTTGATCATCGGCGGGCCAGACACGATGCGAACGTCGGCGAGCTCGCCGAGGGTGACCGTTGCGCCCGGCTGCCGCCAGCGGTCGAGGACCTCGGGCCCTGCGGAGTCGGCGCCCCCGCCCATTGGACCCACGGCGCTCGCCGCTCCGCTTCCCCCGCCCGACGTCCCGCCCATGCCGCCGGCCATCGCATCGCCCCCGCCGCCCGCCTGCCCCGACCCCGTAGCACCACCCGACATCGACGGGCTCCCGACGCTGCCGCTGCCGCTGTTGCCGCCTTCGTCGCTCGTCGACTCCGACACTGCAACCGGCACGAGGATGCCGGCGATGGCATGGGGGTTGGCCCGGAAGTCCTGGGCGTAGCGAAGATTCACGGAGAAGCGAGACCGCCCGTCGATGACCGTAGAGACCTGCATGCCGCCGATCGCGGTCTCGACGACGTCGAGGACCCGCCGCACGGTGAGGCCATAGCGTGAGATGACCTCCCGTCGCGGGGTGACATCGATGTACTCGCGCCCGGTCTGTCGCTCGGCGAAGGTGCTTCGTGTGCCGGGGACGCCCCGCAAGATGCCCTCGAGCGCCACGCCGAGGCGTTCGATCTCGGCGAGGTCCGCGCCGAACACCTTGAGCCCGACGGGGGTGCGCACGCCGGTCGTCAGCATGTCGATGCGGGTACGGATCGGCGGCGAGACCGCCATCTGGAAGCCGGGCATCGCGATGGCATGGCTGATGTCGTTCTGCAGCTCCTCCATCGTGCGAGGGCGCGGCTCCTCGTCTTTGCGCGGCACCGATGGCCAGGTGTCGCGCGGCTTCAAGGCGATGACCGTCTCGATCATGTCGAGCTGCGCGGGGTCGGTCGCCGTCTCGGCCCGACCCACCTTTCCGTGAACCGTAGCGACCTCGGGAAAGCTCTTGATGATGCGATCCTGCGTCTGCAACGCCCGCCGCGCTTCTTCGATCGAGATGCCTGGGAACGTCGTCGGCATCACCAGCAGCGAGCCTTCGTCGAGCGGCGGCATGAACTCCGAGCCGAGCCCGCTGAAGACCGGCACGGCGAGGCCGACCACGACCACCGCGAGCGCGACGACGAGCGCGCGCCCCTTCACCACGAGGCCTGCGATCGGGTGGTACAGCCGGCCGAGCAGGCGATTGACCGGATGCTCGGACTCCTTTCGGAAGCGACCCCGGAGAAGCAGTGTCATGAGCGCCGGCGCCAGTGTAATCGACAGGATCGCCGCCGCGAACATGGCGAACGTCTTAGTGTAGGCGAGCGGCTGGAAGAGCCGGCCGGCCTGCCCTGCGAGCGTGAAGATCGGCAGGAAGCTCACGGTGATGAGGATGAGGGAGAAGAAGATCGGGCGCCCGACTTCCTGGCACGCGTCCACGATGATCCGCTTGCGCTCGGCCTCCGGGACCGGGCCCGCCGCCGCGAGGCGCACGTGCGCGTTCTCGATGAGCACGATGGCCGCGTCCGCGAGCTCGCCTACCGCAATGGCGATGCCGCCGAGCGACATGATGTTGGAGCTCAGCCCGAAGTAGCGGATCCCGATGAACGCGAAGAGCACGGACAACGGCAGGATGATCATCGCGACCAGCGCCGAGCGCAGGTGGAAGAGGAAGATGACGCAGATGAGCGCGACGATGGCGCCCTGCTGCAGGAGCGTTGTCGTGAGGGTGTCGACCGAGCCGCTGATGAGCTCCGAGCGGTCGTAGGTCGGCACGAGCGTCACGCCCTTGGGCAGCGACAGGGTCGCGATCTTCTCCTTCACCGCGTCGATCACCTCGAGCGCGTTCGAGCCGATGCGCATGACCACGATGCCGCCGACCGCTTCGCCCTCGCCATTGTAGTCGGCCGCGCCGCGCCGGATTTCGGGCCCGAAGCGCACCCGCGCGACGTCCTTGACGCGGATCGGCGTGCCCCCCGGCCCGAGGGCCACGACGCTCGTCTCGAAGTCGGCCAGCGACTTCACGTAGCCGCGTCCGCGCAGGATGTACTCACGCCCGGCCATCTCGAGCACGCGCCCGCCGACCTCGGAGTTGGCTTCGCCCACGGCGCGAGCGACCTCGCCGAGTGAGATCCCGCGCGCCGCGAGCGCCTTCGGGTCGACGACGATCTGATACTGCCGTTCGAAGCCGCCGAGCGAAGCGACCTCGGCGACGCCCGCCGCCGCCTGCAATGCCGGCCGTACGACGAAGTCCTGGAGGGCTCTGAGCTCCGCCAGGTCGAGCTCCGGGTCCGACGACCTGAGCACATACTGGTAGACCCAGCCGATTCCGGTCGCGTCCGGCCCGAGCTCCGGCACCACCTCGGGCGGCATCAGCTTCGATGCGCGCACGAGCTGCTCGGAGACGCGGGTACGCGCCCAGTAGATGTCGGTGCCATCCACGAAGATGGCGTAGACGAAGCTCATCCCGAACATCGAATAGCCGCGCACATCGCGTACGCCGGGCGTGCTCTGGAGGGTCCTGACGAGCGGGTAGGTGACCTGGTCCTCGATGAGGTCGGGGCCTCGCCCCATCCACTCGGCGTAGACGATGACCTGCGGATCGGTGAGGTCCGGGATCGCGTCGAGCGGAGTCTCGCGCAGCGCGACGTAGGCCCAGATCCCGGTGGCGGCGACGAGCGCCATGACGAGCCAGCGATGCTTGGCACAGGCGGCGATGATGCGTGCGATCATCAGGGGCTCCCGTGTCCTGCATGGGGATTCGCGGGCGCCGGTGCGTCGATCTCAGCCTTGACCGCCGGCTTGGGGGCAGCCGGGGCTGGCTCGGCACCTTCGCCTCCATGAGCGTGCCCCGTGCCGCCGCCCGAGGCGCGTAGCCTGCTCTCGGAGTCGATGAGGAAGACCCCCGCCGCGACCACCGATTCGCCCGCTTCGAGGCCTTGGATGATCTCGACCCGTTCGGCGAGCGACACGCCGAGCTTCACCGTGCGCGGCACGTAGTGGCCGGGATGCTCGACGACGAACACGAGCTGCCGATCGCCCGTATCGACGACGGCATCGCGTGGCACCGTGACGGCGACGTGCGGCGCCAGATCGAAGCGCACCGCCCCATAGAGACCGGGCTTCAGGGCGCCGGTCGGATTGGGCACGACGAAGCGCACCTTGAGCGTGCGGGTGCGCTCCGAGAAGAGGGGATAGACGAAGGCGACGGCGGCCTCGAACGGTGGGATCCCGGTGTCGCGCAGGTCGATGGTCGCGCGCATGCCGACCTCGATCCGAGAGGCGTCGACGCTAGGCAGCTCGGCGACCACCCACACCTCGGAGAGGTCGACGATGGTCATGAGCTCGGTCGCCGGGTCGACGGCGGCGCCGACCGAGATACCGCGGTGCAACACGACGCCCTCGCGCGGCGCAGTGATGGTGACGAGCCGTCGCGGCCTGCCGGACTTCTCGATCGCGCGCACCTGCGCGTCCCCCATACCGAGCACCTTCAAGCGCGAACGGGCCCCTGCGACGATGGCGCTCGCCGGGCCGTCGGCTGAAGCCTTCAGCGCGGCCAGGTATTCACTCTGCGACGCGAGCAGCTCCTGCGAGAAGATCCCCACGAGCGGGTCTCCGGCCTTGACGACCTGTCCGGTGGTCGCCACGTGCAGCTCCTCGATCCACCCCGACACGCGTGTATGCACGTGCGACACCCTGGACTCGTCGGGGGCGATCGTGGCCACCGCCCGGAGCGACTGAGACACGTCCTCGGAGCGCGCCGCCTCGAGGGTGATGCCCGCCGTCTCGCTGACCTTCGGGGCAACCTCGATGGCGACACGCACGTGCGCCGCGTGCGGGTCGGTGGGCGCGTTCGGTGTCTGCGCCACGTCGCCCGTTCCCGCCGTCGGGTCGTCATGATGCAGCGAGAATGGCCAACCGTGGGTCAGGTGCTGGACCAGGAAGAAGACACCGATGGCGAGCGTCGCGGCCAGCGCCCCAAACCACGGCGAGTGAGCGAACTTGGGCAGCTTCACGGGACCTCCGTTTGGGCGCGCATGCTCCCGAGCGCCCGGTCGAGGCGAGCCCGGGCGAGCCCGAGCTCCATCCTTGCCATCACCGTCTCGCGCTCCAGTGACCAGAGCGTCTGGGTGGCTTCGAGCACGGACACCTGCTGCGCCTGCCCGCTGGCATAGCTCGCGAGCGCCGCGTCGACCGCGCTCTTCATGCGCGGCAGCACGTCGGCGACCAGGGCCTGATAGCGCTCGTGTGCGGCCGCGACGAGGTGGCGCGCCTGCGCGAGCTCGCTCGCGGCCATACGGCGCATCGCGTCGCGATCGGCCCTGGCCATCTCGACCATGGCGCGTGCCTCTGCGACTCCGGCGTCGAGCTTGCCGGACCAGATCGGCAGGCTCACGCCGAACATCAACATCCAGCCCGCGCCCATCTCGCTCGAGTAGACCGGCCCTGTCTGCAGACGGGCCATCGGCACGTACATCGATTTCATGGCGCCCACCTCGGCCTTCCAGCGACGGATCTCCTCGTCCCCCGCGAGCACCTCGGGCAGCGCCTCGACGAGCTGCGCATCGTCACCGGTCGGCACGTCCGCGAGCTGCCCGGGGTCGGGTGCGACGAGCTCGGGAATCGGGGTGATGACCTCAGCTCCGAGGGTCGCGGCCAGCATCGCTTCGGCCGCCGCGATCGTGCGGACAAAGCTTCTGCGCGCCGCTTCGAGCCGCGCGAGCTCGGCCTCGCCGCGCAGCACATCGGTCTGTGACCCGGCGCCCGCACCATAGCGGGCGGCGGCGGCGGCGACGATTTGTCGGGCGAGAAGGACCTGGGCCTCGAGGATGCGCGCCGTCTCGCGCCGCTCCCACAGCATGTGGAAGGCCGTCATCGCCTCGAAGGCGACGTCGAGCGCGACGCGATCGCTGCCTAGCGCCAGCCCCCGCGCCTCCGCGCGTGCGGCATCCGCCCGCCGCGAGAGCACCGCCGAAAGCGGGAAGTCCTGCTCGAAGAGCAGGCTCGCCTCGACGCCGTCGAGCATGAAAGGCGCCTCCACAGAAGGCATCAGCATCGGGTCGTCGAGCCCTCCCACCATCGCTGGACGCTGGGCGGCAGCCTTTGCCCGAGCCCGGGCCGCGCTGACTTCGGGGCGGTGGTCACGCGCGAGCCGCGCGACGTATTCGATCGTGAGCGGAGTTGGCAAGGCGCCCTCGGCTCGAACGGACGAAGCCGCGATCAACGACAGGATTGCGGCGGCGAACGGGCCTGCCCGTGCGCGGGGGCTCGGTGCTTTCCCGGCGATGACCATGGCTACTCCCGACCCCGATGCGGGGTACGCAGCCGAGTGTTACAAGATCGGTGCCAGCGAGGACCCGGCGCAGGTGGTGTGGTCCGCCGCGCTGTTTCGCCGTTGGAAGGGGTCGACGCCCGCGCGGTTCCACCCTGTATTGATGGGGTGTGCACGTGCGAAACGACACTCTGTCGACGGAGGCGCGTGTGCTTTTGCTCAGCTGGGCGAAGCGCTAATCGCGGGAACGAAAGGGCCACAGGTGCTGGCCGACCCAGTCCTTTGGAAGCGTCGGCTCGTCGTCCATCCCGACGTCCGTTGGGGCCGCCGCTGTGCGCTGTAGATCGGTCTTGAACAGGCGATCCCAAAGCGCGAGCACTGCCGCGTAGTTGCCCTGCACCTCGCGCCACTGCCGCTGGTGATGCCAGCGATGCGACTCTGCGCCGGCGATGATGTGGCGGAGCACTCCGAGCCTATGAGCGATATTCGAATGTTGCCACGCGAGGTGCATCGTCACGGTCGCGAGGACCGCCGCGACGAGCGCTGGGGGAGCGCCGGCCGCGAACAGCACGGTGAGCCCGGGGAGTCCTTCGAGGATCTCGTGCACGAGGTGTCGGCGCTGCCCGTTGAGCATGTAGATAGCGGTGGACGAGTGGTGGATCGCATGCAGTCGCCACATCAGCCCGCCGCCATGGCTCCAGCGATGGACGGCATAGAGCCCGAGGTCGAACACCACGAAACCGACGAGCCAGCCGACGCCGAAGGGCAGGGTGGCAAGCCCCCAGGTGGGACCGTCGGCCGCCGCGTGGAGAATGCCGTAGAGGCCGAGCGCGACTTGCGCCGTCAAGAGGTTGGCCACGTAGTGGATCCGGTCGGCGCTTCGACCACCCAGGTCCTGGTTCCAAAGCCGATGATACGGCAATCGTCGCTCGAGTATGACCACGATGATCGCATGCACGAGCACGAGCGGTAGCGCGAATCCCAGATACGACCAGCCCTGACCGAGTCCGGTCACGAGCAGGGCGACGCTGCCAAAGAAGACGAGCCCGTAGAGGGCGGAACCGAGCCTGTTTTGTTGTGTCGTGTTCATCGCCGAAGGATTACCTCGGGTCCCATCGGGCGCGCTTGAACGAACCTGCCGTCAAGGTAGAGGAGGGCACACGCTCGCGGTCGCCCTATTCGGTCGTGCAGGTTCGGACCGCTCGGCGCGCGACGCTCGACCTGCCGGGCCTCGCGCACGCGGACGATAGCCCGGCGCCGGCTACAGCCATCTCACGAAGCGGCTGACCTCGCTCGGTGCGATGCCAAACATCGCTGTGAAAGTGCGGGACAGGTGTGCCAGATCGGCGAAGCCCCCCGCATGCGCCGCCGTCGTCAGGTCGGCGCCATCGCGCATGTTCCGAGCGGCGATGATGAGGCGCTGCCAGAGAACGAGACGTCTGTAAGGAATCCCGATCTCGCGCTTCAGCACATGTGAGAGTGTGCTCGCGGCGAGCCCGAGCTCCTTCGCCATCGAGGGAAGCGGCGGCGCTTCGGGCAGGCTATCGGCGAGGATGCGCGTGATGCCCGCGACGGCTGGGTGTTGTGCCCGCGCGAGAGCGCTGCCGCTGAGAGCTTGCGCAATCGACCGCAGCCACGCGTCGGCCGAGACGGCGTCGGTCGGCGCCGGTCCGCGGAGCGCTTCTAAGGATGTCATGACTTCCGCTGCGCTGGAGGCCTCTGCCAAGCGTCCCCGCAGGCGCCGGCCGAGCAGCGTCTCCGGCTCGAAGTACGCCACCACGGCGAACGACGGGCGAGCGATGGCGTGCGGCACGTCCGGCGGAAGAACGAGCGCCTGGCCGAGCGCGACCTCGCCCGACTCCCATCGCACAGCCAGCGGAGCGTCCGTCGTCGCGAGCATCACTTGGAAGGCATGATGGGCATGGAGGCGGTTGGGTGCCACCAGACCGACGTAGAGGAGCGATCCAGCGAGCTCCGGAGAGAAGCGAAGATGCCCGCTGAAGTTCGGCGTGGTGAGGCTCTGCAAGTGGCTCGCTCCGACCGTCACGATGAACGCGTCGTCTCGCGGTGCTCAACGCGCCTCCTGGCATGCTCGACGACCCGTCATCGGTACCTTGGGCCGAGGCGTCCTTCAAGCGCGATGCTTGCTGCGAAGCGCGGACCCACGGCGACCCAACGCGGTGACGCGGAGACCGTGCGCAAAATGAGCCGGTTTGAAGCGGTGCAGGACGTCGTTTCGATGGGAGCGTCGCGCGTCGTCGAGGCTGGGACGAGCCGCGTGACATGGCATACGCATTGCTGACTCGGAACCGGGATCGGGGAAACACCGGTCTCTGGCCTCGCCAAGACCCGCCAAAAGGAGCAGATTCATGCGCTGGCTCGGAGTAAATTGGTTCTTCGCCCTCATGTTCATGGCGTTCGTCAGCATGCACCTCTTTGGGCACGGCGGTCATGGAGGGACCGGTGATGGCGGTCAGCGACGGCGCCGCCGCACAGCAGGGCAAATCGGTGTTGTGCCGCCCGTCGGCGTCCCCCGGGACGAGGGCGGCGGGCAGGATCTCTGAACTCACGGATGCGAAAGGAAAAGCAGACTTCATGATCAACACAAAGCTCGTCGCATGGTCACTCGGCACATTCGTCGCCTTCAGCTTCCTGATCTGCGTCATCTACGGCGCCGTCGCACCAGAGAATCTCCATGCGCGCGCTCTGCTCGAAATGGCGTTGCCCGGTTTCGAGTGGCTGACGCCGGGCGGCTTCTTCATCGGACTGATCGAGTCGTTCCTCTACGGTGCATACGGTGGGCTCGTCTTCAGCCTGATCTACAACATGTTCAACCGTCGCTGGGGACGGCGCGAGTCCGGCGTGAGAGGCGCGCACGAGTAAACCGCCGAATCGGCGCAAATGCGCGCGAGTGAGCTGGCGCATAGGCTCGGATGTGCAATCTCAGTGTGCCAAACTCTCGAACGAGGAAAATACCTGCAAACCGAAGTCTTGAAGGTGACAGGTATGACCTGCGGTGGGTGCATCAGGAGCGTTACGCGCGCGCAGCAAGCCGTCCCTGGAGTCGGCGAAGTGAACGTGTCACTTTCGTCCGGCGAGGCTGCGGTGAGATACGACGAGCGCCTGACCTCGTCCGACCAGATGAGATCGGCTGTGAAAGGCGCGGGCTGCGGCATCGACGCGAGCAAGGTCGCTGACAGCACCCATTCCCCAAATTCCCCAAATTCCCCAAATTCCCCAAATTCCCCAAATTCCCCAAATTCCAGTGACGACTGCTGCGGCTGAGCTGGCGGCGATGGCATCGCACACGGCCGGATGGAGGCGGGATGAAGACCAGGATTGACGAAGTACACGACCGACACCTGGCCCCCGCGCCGCCCCCGGGCCACGCGCCGCCCGCGCCACCCGCCCCTCGCTACAAGGCGACGAAGGTCGGGGCCGACTCGGCGCTGGCGCAGATCGTAAAGCTCGTGCAGGAGGCTCAGAACTCGAAAGCGCCGGCGCAGCTACTGGCAGACAAGGCCGCGCAATGGCTGGTGATCGCCGCCATCGTCGTCGGTCCTGCGACCTTTGCGGCGTGGTTCTGGTTGGTTGGTGAGTCGCTGTTGTTCGCGCTCACGCTGACGATCACGGCCACGCCCATGGCAGTGATGGTGGGAACGGGTCTCGGAGCGATGAACGGGATCCTGTTCAAGAACGCGTCGGCGCTCGAGGACGCGACCAAGCTCGACGTCATCATCTTCGACAAGACTGGCACACTCACCGTCGGCCAGCCGGAGGTGGTGACGATGGTGACGGCGGACGGGGTCACCGAAGACGTGCTGCTGAGCGCAGCGGCAGCGGTCGAGCAGGGGTCCGACCATCCGCTGGCCCAGGCGATCATGCGCCGGGCGGCGCACCTGACCGTCGTGGCACCGACAGGGTTCGAGAGCATCGACGGCATGGGTGCACGCGCCGAGACCGACGGCGGGACGGTGTTCCTTGGCAACCGGCGGCTGATGGACGCCCAGAAGCTGGCGCTCGGACCCCTCGAGGCAGAGGCCACCCGACTGCAGGGGGACGGACGTACCGTGGTGCATGTGTCTCAGGCCGGTCGCGTGATCGGTCTCATCGCGATCGCCGATGCGATCAGGCCGACGTCGAAGGCAGCGGTGGCGAAGCTGCGCGAGCGCAAGATCGAGGTGGTGATGCTGACCGGCGACAACCTGGCGACGGCCAAGCGCATTGCCGCGGACCTCGGCATCGACAGCGTCCTGGCGGACGTGCTGCCGGGCCAGAAGGCCGACAAGGTGAAGGAGCTGCAGTCGACGGGCAAGAAGGTCGGCATGGTGGGTGATGGCGTCAACGACGCGCCCGCGCTGACCCAGGCCAACGTGGGGTTCGCCATCGGCGCGGGTACCGACGTAGCGATGGAGAGCGCCGACGTCGTGCTGATGAAGAGTGACCCGTATGACATCGTCGCGGCGATCGAGCTGTCGCGCGCGACGCTGCGCAAGATGCATCAGAATCTGTGGTGGGCTGTGGGCTACAACGCCATCGCGTTCCCGCTCGCTGCCGGCGTCCTGTACCCATTCACGCTCAGTCCGGAAGTGGCGGCGTTGTCGATGTCCGGCAGCACTCTGGTGGTGGCAATCAACGCGCTCATGCTCAAGCGCACCAAGCTCGCGGGCATTCGCAAGCCAGGTGACCGAGCTGCGCCTTCGCCACCGGATGGAAAGCCAGCCCCAGATCAGGCCAAGCCGTCCGCGGCGCCCACGAGCCCACAGCCTCCCGCCAAGGCTGTCGCGTGAGAAGCAACGGCGGGTGCAAGACCGGGGTGGCCCGGCGCAACAAAGCACGCCCGACTTCAACTCAACTATCGGAGGAACATCATGGATGACGAATCGACGTGCAATGACCCGTGCGCTGCGGCGCCTACCGAACTTATGACTCAGGGTTGTCTGCGCTCTTCGCGATGCAATGTGCCAGCGCGAGCGCTGCATGACCCAGCGAGACCGCACCGCCTCCCGTCACGCGCGCTCGCCACCTTCGGGTGCGTGCTCGCGCTTCTCGTCGTGGGAGCTTGTGCCAAGGAAGGGCCCTACCAGGGTAACGGCATGCATGATGGCGGCATGCAGGGCGGAGGCATGCAGGGCGGAGGCATGCACGGTGGCGGCATGCAGGATGGCGGCATGCACGGTGGCGGCATGCAGGGCGGTGGCATGCACGGTGGCGGCATGCAGGATGGCGGCGGCATGCAGGGTGGTGGCATGCAGGATGGCGGCATGCACGGTGCCGGTATGATGGGAGACGCCATGATGGGCTCATCAGCGATGATGATGAGGCACCTGGGAGCGGCCGACGCCAACTACGATGCGCGCTTCATCGCCATGATGATCCCGCATCACGAGGGCGCCGTGATGATGGCCAAGGATGCGCTCACCAACGCGTCGCGGCCCGAGCTGAAGGCGCTGGCGCAGTCGATCATCGATTCGCAACAGCAGGAGGTCGCGACGATGAAGCAGTGGCAGTCGTCGTGGGCGGGCGGGGCGACGCCGGGCATGGGCGGCGACGGCATGGCGATGGACCACGACATGAAGGGGAAGACGGGCGAGATGGGCGCGATGGGCATGAAGGGGAAGATGGGCGAGATGGGCGAGATGAGGGCGATGAACGCCCGCATGACCGCGAGCCTGGGGCCCAAGGACGCCGGCTACGAGGACCGCTTCATCACCATGATGATCCCCCATCATCAAGGCGCCATCGACATGGCGAAAGACGCCCTCGAGAAGGCGACACACCCCGAGCTCAAACAGTTCGCCCGAGCCATCATCGTCGCGCAGGAGAAGGAGATCGCCCTGATGACCGACTGGCGTAAGCAGTGGTACGGGCGCTGACCGAGGCACAAGGCCTGCCCCTACGTTCGCCGTTCCGCGAACCCCCGTAGGGGCACCCCCTCGTGGGTGCCCTCGCTCGTCTCGCGCCGCACAGCGAAGCTGTTTGACAGGTGACGGCGACTTCGGGGACGCTGCGGTCAGGGAGGGTCGCACATGCTGCGTAATGGCTCGATGTTCTTCGTGTGTGTTGTATCGGCGCTCGGCTGCATGGACGACCAGTCAGCGGTGCGCCTTACGGTCGCCGCCGAGATCGGTGCCCTTGGCGGTGAGCTCACCATGGACGACGCCCGCCTGGTGATTCCCGCCGGCGCCCTGACCGAGACGCTGTCGATCAGCATGCGGCCGGCGACCGATGGCAACCCCCCAGGCCATGTGGGCAACGCATGGGAGCTCGGCCCTGAAGGCACGACCTTCTCGCTGCCGGTGGTGTTGAGCTTCGCGGTCGCCGCCGAGGACATGCCTCCCGACCACGAGCTCGACATGCTCGCCGTGGCGGTCGTCGAGGGCGGCGTGTGGGTCGAGCTTCCGGACAGCGTCGTCGACCCGGAGACCGGCTGGGTGAGCGCCACCACGACGCACTTCTCGCGCTATGGCATCGTGCATCGTTGCAACGACCACCACCCGTGCAACCCCGGCAAGGTGTGCGTCGACCATCTCTGCGTCGCCGCCGAGGACTGCGCCAATACCCATGACGACGACGGCGACGGCCACGCCGACTGCCACGACTCGGACTGCCACGCTTCTGCCCACTGTATGGCGCCGCCGCCCCCGGCGGCCGAGGACTGCGCCAATACCCATGACGACGACGGCGACGGCCACGCCGACTGTCACGACTCGGACTGCCACGCCTCGCCGCACTGCACGGCGCCGCCGCCCCCTCACGCCGAGGACTGCGCCAATACCCATGACGACGACGGTGACGGCCACGCCGACTGCCACGACTCGGACTGCCACGCCTCGCCGCACTGCACGGCGCCGCCGCCCCCTCACGCCGAGGACTGCGCCAATACCCATGACGACGACGGCGACGGCCACGCCGACTGCCACGACTCGGACTGCCACGCATCGCCGCACTGCATGGCGCCGCCCCCTCACGCCGAGGACTGCGCCAACACCCATGACGACGACGGTGACGGCCACGCCGACTGTCACGACTCGGACTGCCACGCCTCCGCCCACTGCATGGCGCCGCCGCCCCCGGCGGCAGAGGACTGTGCCAACACCCATGACGACGACGGCGACGGCCACGCCGACTGTCACGACTCCGACTGCCACGCCTCGCCGCACTGCGTTGCGCCGCCCCCGCCGGCCGAGGACTGCGCCAATACCCATGACGACGACGGCGACGGCCACGCCGACTGTCACGACCCTGACTGCCACGGCTCGCCGCACTGCGGATCCGCCCCCGACGAGCGCTGACTCGGCTCGGCTGTCCCCGGTCGAGGCCGACCGTGGTGACGGGTATGAGCTCGGGCGCCGGGGCGATGCCCACGATGCGTGCTGGCTACGGAGCATGGCCGAGGCCGGTCATTGTCGTCATCGCGAGCTCCGCGCCGGACGGCTGCGAGGCGCGACCGCGGTGCTGGAGGTCATCGGCCTGATCGCGGCCCCAGGCTTCGGCGCCCTGCGCTACTCCTCCTGCCAGCCGTCCTCCAGGCAGGCCTAGCACTACAGCGCGCCAAAGCTTAGCATATACGCGGCGTCGTGGTCGGCGAGCCAGGCCCGGACGTCGACCGGGTGGCCTTCGCAGTCCTCGACGGTCATCGCCGGTGCGGGTCGCCCTCGCCGACGGATTCCGCGTCTTCGCTGGGCGTCCCCGAATCGCATGCCAGGACGGCCCCCGCGACTACGATGCTCATCAAGCGCTTCAGCATGTTCACTCTCCCTCTCGTATAGCGCAGTGCTGCTCATGACGAGGCGGGCGTGAGGTCCGACGATGTTCTTGAATCGGCTCGAAAAGCTACTGATGAACAACCCCGTCCGCGCAGCCATCCAGCGCCGCATGGAGGTCGCCGCTGCTCGAGCTCGGCGGGCCGGTCAGGGCTGGCGTCGCCCTCGAGGTCGGCTAAGCTGGCGGTAGACCCTGGCCGAGGAGCATCGCGTCTTGAAGCCCGGCGGTCGATTCTAGGTCGAGGAGGTCATGCGCGCGTTCATCGTGCACCCAGTCTTACGGCGCCTACTCACTCATCCCCAAGTAGAACGATTCGACGTGGCAACCGTCACCCGGCCTTGGAGCGGCAAGGCTTTGCTGGGGTCGACGCGGCAAGCCAGCGCCACCTTGTCCCCTATTGTTCATGGTTCGTCGCGACGAAACCGGGTGTGACTGCGCCGGTCACGTGTGACCCCGCGCGATACGCGACGCGACACCGTCAGTCCGACCGCGCATTGGATCACCCTCCATTGCCGCGCTCCAGACCTAGGTCGGTCGCCCCGAACCGCCTGGCACGCCCCCTGCAAAGAAATTAGGATGCCATCGTCGTCGACGACGGCGCTCTTCAGTGCAACGAAGGAGGTATTTGATGATTGATATCGATGAAAGCCAGACCTTGAGCGACGACACCATGCCGGTGCCGACCATCGAGGAGCTCGAGACCCAGTGGTGGGAGCCGCTCTCCTGCGGGTGTGATCCGGGCCCGGAAGCTTGAGGTCGTGACCGCCCCAATGACCGAGTGTTCGCGCGCGTCCGATCCGACATTCCGCCTTTTTCCAGGTGCGAGGGTCGGCCTCCTCGACGGTGCCCTAATCGCGCGCCGAGGTGAGCACACGCTTCGGCTCGTGCATGGATCCGCCCAGCTGCTAACGAAGGTCGCGCACGAGCTCGGTCATCGGGGCACTTTCCGCCCGCTCGAGCGCGAAGAGCGCCGGCTCCTCGACATGCTCGCTGAACGCGGGATCGTCGCCCCGGCAGCGTCCTGCTTGACCCTCTTCGATCCGGAGACGCTGCTCGAGGGCTTGCCGGTCGAAGTCGTGCATCGACCGCGTTTGCCAACGGAGGCGACCTGTCCCCAGAGCGAATGGATCGGGGTTGGAAGGGTCGGTGACCCGGAGATTTGCGCCGAGCTCGTCTATCTCGCCCGTAAGCAGGGGCGCGCCTGCTGGGTCCTGCAGCTGAGCGCGGACGAGGCGATGCTCAGTCGCGAACATCCGGACGAGCGGGGCTGCCCGCGCTGCGCAGCGATCTTCGATCGGAGGGCGATCGATCGCTTCGGCCCGCCCGGCCTCGTCCTGTTCGATCCGCCGGGCGCAGCGGCGTGCGCCATCGGACGGGCGCTGCTGGTCGCCCGCATCGAACCCACCGCCGAGTCGTGGACCGCCGGCATGGCACAAGTCGCCACGGTCGTCGGTCCTGCGGTGCGGCGCGAACGCGTCCCCGTACACCCCCAATGCCCTTGCGCGCGCCGCCCTCACGGGGCGAGCCCCGCGTCCATGACCGATCCCGGACAGCTCTGGCCGGCGCTCGGCGGAAGGCGGCTCGCGCCGATCTGGCCGATAGAGGCCACGCGCGATGGCGAGACCGTGCGCGTCGCGTTCACGCGCAGCCGCGAGCCGGGCCGGCTAAGCTCAGCGACCGTAGGCATGGCGCTGGCCAGTGGCGAAGATGCGGAGGCGAGGGCGCTCAGCGAGGCCGTCGAGCGCTTCGCCATGCTGCACGGGGCGCCCGACCTCGTTGACGTCAGCGCCGAGAGGCTCGGGCGACGGGCGCTGGCCTGGTCGTCCATCACGCGCCTCTTGCCGCCCGACGAGGCCTATCTCCAAGCGGGATTCCGTCATGCCCGCCCGACGCCGGCTCTCACGCTCGATTGGATCGAGGTCGCGCGGCACGACGGGCACGCCCGGCGCTATGTGCCCGCCAGCGTGGTGGGCTGCGTGCGTCCGGGCACGACGCGGATCGCGGATCCGACATCGAGCGGCTGGGCGGCCCACCACCAGCGTGACGGGGCGCGGGCGCGCGCTCTCTTGGAGCTCATTGAGCGCGACGCGCTCTTGCGTTTTTGGCACGCCCGCACGCCCGCGCCGCGTCTCGCCGACCGCGGTGGAGACGATGTCATGCTCCTACAGGTACAGACGCGCATCCCACTCGCGGTCGTGCTGGCGCTCGCTTGTACCTCGGACGGCAGCCTCCGGACCGGCTCGGGTGCGTCCCTCGTGCTCGAAGATGCCGTGACCCACGCGCTCGCCGAGCTCGCCTTGGCCCGTTCGTCGCAGAGCGTCGGAAGAGGCGCAAACGCGACGCTCGTCACCGCTGCCGCCACGCCGGAGGACCATCGCGCCTACTGGTCGGGCGCCAGGGGACGCGCGCTCTTCGACGAGATCGCCGAGCGCGTCGCGCCGTCGGCTCGCGAAGAGCCGGTCGCCAAGGCGCTTGCTCCGACGCCCCCGCTGCTCCGGGTGCTCACGACGCGGCTACGCAGCCGAGGTCTCACCGCCTGGTTTGCCGAGCGGCAGTTCCCCGACGAGCTGCCCGGGCGGATCGCCGTGCGCGCGCTCGTCCCGGGGTTGCTCGAGCTATCGTTCGGCGCCCACTACGCTCGTACGCGCGCCACTGCCGAGCCCGTCGTCGAGCACCGCCCCCATCCTTTCGCGTGACGTGGATGACGCAGATGAAGTCCGTCGGTCTCGAGGCGCCTGAAATCGAACCAGGTCCCTGCGTGCTGGTCGTCGGCAGCGGCTGGGCTGGCCATGCTGCCCGCGCGCTGGCCAGCGGCAAGCGGCTCGCCGGGCTCGTCAGCCGCGGCTCGCCGCGCTCGCTGGAGCTGGCTCGCGAGCTGGCGGCGCCGCACTTCGACGATGTCGCGAACGCCGTCGCTTCGACGTCCGCGCGCCGCGCCATCGTCGCGGCGGGCGAGACCCGGCACGTCGAGGTGATGCGGCCGCTCGTCGCCCGCGGCCTCGACGTTCTGTGCGCCCATCCGGTCGCGCCCTCCGCGGAAGAGGTCGCGGAGCTGAGCGCTCTCGGCCAGGCCCACGGGGTGAGGCTCCTGACGGACTACACGATGCGTCGGACGCCGGAGATCGAGGCCCTTGTCGCCGCCTTGCCCGACGACGGTCCGCTCCTGCGCCTGCACGTCCAGTCACCGGGACGGTGGCTCCCGATCGCGCTCGATCTCGCGCTGCTCGTCGGCGGATCGGTGCGCGAGCTCGAGTCGGCTCGGACTTGGCCCCAGGCGATAGCCGAGCAGGTGCGTTCCAGCCGCGCCGCCTTCCCGCCGTCGCTGCTCCTCGCGCACGAGGCGGGCGTGGTCACGACCTGGACCCCGGTCACCCACATGCCGATCGAGCGGCCGGTGCGGCTCGTGGCGAGCATGGCCAGGGCCGCGTGGACCCTCGACCTGCCGGACGGCGGAGCGACTCGCGTCGCCATCGACCGTGCCGGCGGCCAGGAAAGCGTGCGCGCGACACCGACCACGGCGCGCGGCAGCGCCCCGATCCTGAACGCCTGGGTCCGCGTCGCGCTAGCGTTCGCGGCCGGCGACTATCGGGGCCTCGCGACACTCGACGAAGAGGTCGAGCGACGGCGGCTCTGGGCACGGATCTGGCGCGCGCCCTCCGTCGGAGCCACTCCGTGAATCGGCGCTGGTATGCGCTCCATCGTTGGCTGTCGGCGCTGGCGCTCGTGCAGCTGCTGGTGTGGTCGGTCTCGGGCCTCGTGTTCGCGCTCCTGCCCGAGCGTTCCGTGCTGAGCCCACGCTCGGACGGCGGTCGGCACGTGCCACTCGGCTCGCTCGACGGTGTCGCCCGGCTCGGTCCTTTGCTGGACGCGCTCGCACCCGATGTCCGGGCGCGCATCGAGACGGTCGATCTGCGTCCGAGTCGCGACGGGCTGGTATGGATCCTCCGGGGAGACGACCTCCGCCTGCGACTCGATGCTTCCACCGGCGTCGAGAGACCGGTGACTGCCGACGAAGCGAGCTGGGTGGCGCGGCGAGACCAGGAAGGCGAGCCCGAGGTCCAAACGGTCGAGAGGTACGAGCGTGACGCGCCGATCGAGTACCGCGGCAAGGCGCTTCCGGCGTGGCGGATCTGCCTCGCCAACTCGGAGGGGAGCTGCGTGTGGATCGACGCCCGCACCGGCGAGGTGACCGCGAGGCGCACCGACGCATGGCGCGTGCACGACTTCTTGTGGAGCTTGCACACGGTCGACTGGTCGGAGCGCGACGACTTCCGCAACCCCTGGCTCATCGGGTTCGGCCTGCTCGCGGTCCTCACCGCGCTTAGCGGCCTTCTGCTCTGGTGCCTTCGCCTCGTGCGCTGGTTCCGGCGGCGTGGCCTTGCGAGGTCCGTCCGATGAGCACGATCGTCGGACGTCTGTGGCCGTGCTCCGTCTCGCCCCGAAGAGCTCGCCACCGTCTTTGCCGCGCAGTTCGACCACCTCACCCGCCGGACGGACCACCTCCGGCGCATTGCGCTCGGCCATTGACGCCGCCTTGGGCGGCCTCCGGAGTTTGCTTGAAACCGTCTTCTCTCATCTCCGCGTTTTCGGCCGCCGTCCCGGTCCTCTTCCTCGCCGCTGGGACAGCCCACCCTCACGGCGACCACCTCGTACAATCGCCGTCCATCATCGACCCACTCATCACGCATCACGCCGTGCTCGAGGACGAGCTGAAGCTCAACCTGTTCGGCTCGCGTTATGCCGCGGGCAACCTCACTGGAGGCGCTGCTTCGCTCGAGCTCGCTTACGCGTTCAGCGACCTCGTCGGCATCGAGGCCTTCGTGCCCTTCGGCATCACCGACACCGCCGGTACACTGCGGGCGGGGCTCGGCGATATCGAGGTCCAGGTGCCCAAGATCTCCTTCGTGCGCGAGTACGGCTTTGTGATGACCGCCTACGCGGCGCTCGTGTTTCCCACCGGAAGCGCGGGGAGCGGGCTCCACGAGGGCGAATGGGTCGTCGCACCTCACCTGCTGACCGATCTCGCGCTGGGGCCGATCGGCCTCCAGATGAACGGCGCCGTCGAGGTCACGACGGGCGGCGAGGTGGTCGCCGAGCTGCGCCTGTCGACGGCCTACACAATGGTGCTCGGCGCGGCGAACGATGTCCTCCTGTCGCCGCTCGTCGAGCTCGAGACGGAGATCGCCGTGTCCAGATCGGAGCCCGTCGGCATCGCCCTCGTCCCCGGTGTCAAGCTCGCCGTGGGCGGCTGGCATGTGGGGTTCGGGATCGCCGTCCCGCTCGGCCGCGAGCGCGAGGCGGACTTCGAGGTGATGCTGCAGGTCGGCTACCACGTGATCTGGAATCGCTTGTTCGCGGAAGGAAGCGCTCCGAGCGCTGACTGATCGGCGGGCGCGGAGCGCGGTTCTGGAACCCGAAGAGACAGCGCACCTCAGCCGAGGGGGCTGAGGTGTCATTCGGCAGGATCGTTCAAGCGGGACACGCCGAGGCACCGCAGACTGAGCCGTACCCAAATCGTTGCCGCCCCGAAGGAGAGTGACATGGACCCCGTCGTCGTTCATCAAATCGCGGGCGCCGGCCTCGCGGCGTTCGCGCTGTTGCTCCTCGCCAAGGCGATCGGCCTGGTGAGCGGCGACTGGCCGCGCTACATCCTGCCGGTCTCGCTCCTCGTCCTCGGTCTCTTCCTCGTGCTCGATCCCATCGTGTTCCACGGCGGGGACTTCGGCGCCGAGGGTACGCAGCATCAGATCCAGGGCGGGCTCATGATCGCCGTCGCGGCGGTCGAGCTGGCGCGTGCGCGCAAGCGTCTCACCCACCGGGCGTGGGGTGCCCTGCTGCCGATCGCCATCATCGCGGTCGGCGTGATGTTCATGCTGCACTCGCAGCACGGCGGCGGGGATATGCTGCTCCAGATCACGCAGCACCGGATCCTCGGGGCGACGCTGATCCTGACCGGCCTCGTGCAGGCGATCGACAGCCTGGCGCTCGCGCGCGGCAACTGGGCGGCGGCCGGTTGGCCCCTGCTCGTGCTGGCGGTCAGCCTGCAGTTGTTCCTCTACGTCGAAGGCGGGGCTCCGGCCGCGCGCGAAGGCGGCACACCGGCCGCCCCAGCCGAGCGCGGCGGACACGAGGGACACTGACCCGCCGCCTCGGCCGGCCCGGTCAGCGAGCCGCCCGAGGCGAGGCCCAGGCCATGAGCTACGGGAGACGACGAACGAAGCTCACTCGGCGCCCAGGTCGATCAGCGCGTAGCGCAGGCTCGTTTCCTCGAACCAGGCAAGGTGCAACCGGCCCGCGCTGTCCACTACCGCGACCGGCTGGGTGCCGGGCGCGATGGGCTCGGCGAGCGGCACGTGCAACCCGCCGACCACGAGCCTCGCGTCGCCCGCCGGCGTCGACTCGGGCTCGCTCTGCCATGGGCCACCGGGGCCGCCCTCATCGAGGCACGGGCCCACGTCCGAGCCCCGATATTGCGGGTCATGCACCAGGCACTCCCGCCCAAATGCGATGTGATGGCGTTGATGCACCAGAATCGGCACCAACACATCCTCGACCGCGACGATGGCGGCCGCCCAATAGCGGTCGCCAAGATACTCGCACGGCGCGTCGAGCGCCTGCGGGCAGGTAGCGGCGGCCGGCACCTCGGGATCGGTGGCCACGAGGGCGTGGCTCCAGTCGCCGGGCGAGTGGCGGGTCGAGAGCGTCAAGGCGTTCCCGAGCTGCGATTGCTTCTGTCGCAGCACGCCGAGCGTCCCGGCGACGCCGCGCACGGGCCCGAGAGGTCCGAGCTCCGAGCCGGTGGGGTGAGCGATTGTCTCGCTCTGGCCACCCAGGTGCACGAGCTCGAGGCGGCTCAACGCGGCGATGGTCCCCTCGGGCGTGATGACCCCCAACGGCCGGTTCTCGAACGCCGGGAGGAAGGTTTTCGACCACCCGGCTCCTGCGGGCTCGAGCGCGTAGTTGTTGCCCCCGTAGTGCCCCAGCGCGGCGAGCACCGACCCACCCGTGCCCCGCAGCAGCTGGTAGATCTCGGTGTCGGCCACACTGTCGACGACCTGCCAAGCGCCGCCTTCCTGCGCGAAGACGTCGGTCCGGTTGTCTGACGCGACGGTCCCGTCGGCGTCGCGCCACACCCACACGCGCAGGCCGTCCGCCGACCAATCCACAAGGCCGTAGGCGAGGCCGCCGCCCAAGCCGATCCCCGCCGACGGTCCACGCACGACCTCGACATGCTGCCAGCCCGCGTCGTCGCGAAGCGCGTAGCCAGCGATGTCCTGGCCGTCGCGCCACAGCGTCGCGTAGACGTGGGGCCGCCCGGCGTCATCGACGGCCAGCGACGGGCGGGCGGACCGCTTGAATTGCCCGAGGGCGAAGCGCTCGTCGCGCAACAGCGTCGGCGCGAGCCCCGCCGTTTGCGCCGGCGACATGCCCGGGAGCAGCGCCGGCTCGGGGCCGACGTCGGCGTCCGTGTCCACCGCACCGACCGTGGTGTCCTCGGGCGGCATGACGGTGTCGACCAGGTCGGTGTCGGCCGTGGTCGTGTCCCCGGCGTCGAGGGCGGCCTGCCCGCGCCGGGTGGAGTCCCCCATGCATCCGGCGCCGAGCCCGCTGGCGAAAAGGAGAGCGGTCGTGGCTGTCAGCTTCATCATCGGTCCTTGCGTTCGGGAAGCGACGCGCAACCTACGCCCGGTGCCGGCGTGGTTGCAAAGCAAGCGTCACTCGACGACGAGATCGCCGCACTCGAAACGCGACTCGCTGTGCCGGTCCGCGACCCCGTCGCCGTCGAAGTCCTGAGCGTGGGTGACGGCGCGTCCGGCCGCGTCGAACCACCAGCGCTCGAGCCGCTCGAGCCGCCCAAACCGGTCGAGCCGATCGGCGACCCCGTCGACGCCGTCCACGCCGCCGTACTCAGCCACCTGCGCCAACTGCCCATCGGCGCGCCAGGTCCAGTCCCAGCGGATGTCGAAGGCGCCGTCGCCGTCGCTGTCGAGCTGCTCCCACACCTTCTGGTCGACCTCGCGGGCGGCTGTCAGATAGCGCGTCACGCTCGCCGCGAGCGGGATCCCGGCGCCGGACACACGCTCGCTCGCCACCTCGAGCCCGTCGGCCGAGTAGCGGTGGCTCGTCTCGTTCACGTTGAGCTGATAACGCGGCGTCCGCGAGTGGTCGTAGGTGATCGCGCGCTGCACCACCCGGACCGGCCGGCCAGCGTCGTCGAGCGTCGAGACCGCCTCGACCCACCGCTGCGGGCTCCCGCTGGCATCCATCTCATAGCCCGTGTAGGTGCGGACGACGTGTCCGGCGGCGTCGAAGTCGGTCTCCCGGATGAAGTCGACCTGGCCATCGTCGTCCTCGTCCTGGGTGTAGCGCGTCTCGCGCCCCGCGGCGTCGAACTCGGTCACGTCGACCCAGCGCAGGCTGTCCTGGCGCGCGCGCACGGAGCGTCGCAGGGTCCCGGCCGCGTCGTGCTCGAAGCTCGTGATGGCCAGCAGGCCCGCGCGCTCGTAGTCCCAGACCTCGAGGAGCAGGCCGCTGGCCCCGTAGACCTGCTCTTTCATCAGCCACTCACCCTCGACGTCGAGCCTGTGCACCTCGGTCGCGCGCCCCGCCGCGTCGAAGGTCGTCTGCTCGCCGTCGTACAGCACGCCGTCCGACCACACCTCGCGCCGCGCGACCGCCCCGTGCGGCCCCCAGGTCGTGTACTCGGCGTGGTCGGCGTCGAAGAGTCCTCGACCCTCGTCGCTCCAGCGGACCACGCGTGCGACGACGCGGCGCTGCGCGTCATAGGTCGTGTCGGTCGCGATGAATGGCACGGCGTCGGGCGTGTCCGAGCGGGTCTCGCGCACCACGTCACCGTGGCTGTCGTAGACCCAGCGGGTGCTGCGCCGGAGGACCGGCGGGCCATAGATGTAGCGCGCCTTGTGCGACTCGAGGTCCACCAGCTCGTACCAGGCGTGCACTGGGCGCCCGGCGTCGTCGTGCGCCCACAGCGTGCGGTCCTCGACGCAGGGCCCTGCAAAGAGCTCTTCGAGACAGGCGTCCCCGGTCGCGTCAGGCGACGCGTCGACGCCGAGGCCCCCGCTCAGCGCCGGGCCCGCGCACGCTGTTCCGGGCGCCGGCAGCGCCAACGCGATGAGGGGCGCCCCGACCAGCGACCCCGGCTCGGGCGGCTCGGGCGGCTCGGGAGAAACGACGCTCCCCGGCGGGTCGCCGGCGCGAACCTCGCCGTCGCGCGGGTCGAGGCAGCCGGCCAGGACGGCCAGCGGGACGAAGTGAAGGACAAGGCGGGATGCGCGGCGCATGAGGGGCTCCAGGTTCGGTGGTTCGGTGCCGTGCTGAACAGAGCAAGCCCCGCGCCAGTCCTGGACAGGAAGGACAGGAGCAATATCCAGTCGTTTGCCGGCTCCGCGCCGACCCCAAGTGCAATCTCGGCTTACATGTCTGGACAGAGCTGTAAGTGTGGACTGCGCGACCTCGATCACGTGCCTTTCACACGTCGCGAAGCCGGCGGACCGGGCTCAAAGCCTTTTGACGCTCCAACACCGTGAGCGGTCCGAGGCCGATAGGCCACCGGCCGGGCGGCGCTTTGGAAAGTCGAGAACCAGTCGCCCGATGACCGTGCGGCGTTTTGGAAAGTCGAGAACCGGCTACCTGGCGACCGTGCGGCGTTTTGGAAAGTGGCGGCGCGATGTCCGACCAGCCGTGCGGCGTTTTTGAAAGTCGGGAACCGGTCGCCTGGCGACCGTGCGGCGTTTTTGAAAGTGGCGGCGCGATGTCCGACCAGCCGTGCGGCGTTTTTGAAAGTCGGGAACCGGTCGCCCGATGACCGTGCGGCGTTTTGGAAAGTCGAGAACCGGCTACCTGGCGACCATGCGGCGTTTTGGAAAGTGGCGGCGCGATGTCCGACCAGCCGTGCGGCGTCTTTGAAAGTCGAGAACCGGGCGCCCGATGACCGTGCGGCGCTTTGGAAAGTCGGGAACCGGTCACCTGGTGACCGTGCGGCGTTTTGGAAAGTGGCCGCACGGGTACTCATGCACCGTGCGACCACTTTATAAGTGCTCTACAGGCGGACTTCAGGCCGGTCAGGGCTGTGGGGCCGCCGAAGCCGGAGCCGGGGTCGCCGGGCTGGCAGGCGTCGGTGCGCCTGCGTCCGTCTCGGCGGGCGTGCCGCTGCGGGGGCGACCGAAGCCGATGAAGATCGACGGGTAGAACGCCAGCTCGCTCGGCGTCTTTCGGAAGATCCACTCGGCCGTGGGCCGCACCTCTTCGGCGTAGACGCGGCGAATGGCCGACCAGAGGCGGTCGACCCAGGCCGTCGGCGAGGTCGTGCTGGTCGCCAGCTCGGCGGTGATCTGGTCGGCGAGCTTGACGCACTCGGCGGCGTCGGTGGCTAGGTAGTTGCGGTCGTTCGCGACGAGCGGCTCGTGCGCCTTGACCAGGACCCCCAGGCGGCGCAGGTCCGACTCCAGGTCCAGATACCCCGTGCCGGCCCGGATCCCATCGAGCTCACGCTTGGCGATGGGCTGATCGTCGAGGTGGTATTCGAGGTAGCGCTGTAGCCGCGCTTTGTGGAGGGTCGCCTTCTGCACAAGTGCCAGCGGGAGTTTGGCGCGGGTCTCCTGGTCATCACCGCTGGCGAGCGCCGCCATCACGTCGCGACTGGCGACCCCGAAGACGCGCAGCGCCGTGATGAGGGTCGGATCGAACTGGTCGGTCGGGAGAACCGCCCAGCGCGCCGCCGCCGGTGACGACATCGCGTGGGCGTGTGCCCTCAGGATGATGTCCGAGATTTCGGCGAGGTTGGGACGGGGCACCCGTTCGACGTCGATCCCATAACGATCGAGGAGCGGCTTGAGGGCGGCCATGTTGTTGGCGCGCTCCTCGTCGGTGATGGGAGCGATGGTGACTTGAGAGACGGGGATGTAGTCGGCGGCAATTGAATGCATACGAATTCCTTGGTTGGACGTGCCTGTTGGGCGCGCTTTTTGGATGTGATTCGGGGTGACATGGGGCCGGCACGTCACCCGACGCGTCGGCGAACTCAAGGGGGGGACTTCTTCATGCCGCGCGTCAGCCGCCGCGTCAATTGCACCACTCCCGCCCTCCACACGCTGCCCCCGTCCCGCCGAGTCTGCGTACTTGCCGCTGTGACGTTGAAGGTCACTGTGACCGGTTCGGTCACGGTACCGAAGGTTTGTCGCCGCGTTCGGGACCATCGGTCGGGGTTCTTTCTACGCTCACGTCGCGTGGCATCGAATGTGCTACCTGCAATGCGCCAACGCGAGACGCGTTGCTCAGTCGTCCACAAGGAGAGCTCATGAGCTCGTGCAGCATCGTCGCGTTCGGTCTGGTGTCGTTGGGGCTGTGTTTCGGGTGTAATGGTGAGGCACCGCACGGCGGCAACCATGGTGCCGATTCGATGCCTACAGACGGCATGGATCACGATGGGCCGAGCAGCGAGGTGGTGGACCATGATGGGGTGGACCACGACGCGCTGGCCGACGACATGATGGCTCACGACACGATGGAGCACGACATGTCCAGCGCCGACGCGATGGAGCACGACGGCATGACGATGGTGCCCGCGGTCATCGACGTGCCCGCGAGCGAGGGACCGTTCGAGGTCGCCAAGGCGACCGACCTCGACCCTGCAAACCAGGTTGTCGAGGTCGCGCTCGAAGCGCGCGCGGCCGACATCGCGCTGGTTGCCGGCCAGCCGACGACGCGGATGTGGACCTACAATGGGCAGCTTCCCGGTCCTCGCATCGAGGCGAATGTCGGGGACACGGTGCGCGTTCGCTTCACCAACTCGTTGCCCGAGGCGACGACCATCCACTGGCACGGCATTCGGGTTCCGGCCGCAATGGACGGAGTCGCCGCCATGCAGACGCCGGTTCAGCCAGGCGCCACGTTCACTTACGAGTTCGTCGTGCCCGATGCCGGCACCTTCTGGTACCACCCGCACATTCGCAGCGACGAGCAGGTGGAGCGCGGTCTCTACGGGGCGTTTGTCGTGCGCGGCGACGACGAGCCGACGACGACCACCGACCGCGTCGTGGTGCTCGATGATGTGCTCGTCGATGATGGCTTCCAGCTCGCGCCCTTCTCGGTCGACCAGGCGATGACCGGGCGCCAGGGCAACCTCATCCTCGTCAACGGACGCGCGCATCCGATCGCGCCCGTCGCCCCGGGCGGGCTCCACCGCTTCCGCTTCGTCAATGCCTCCAACGCGCGCTACTTCAAGCTCGAGCTGCCCGGCAAGACGCTCGTTCAGATCGGCACCGATGGCGGGCTGCTCGAGGCCCCGCGCGAGCATCAGACCCTGCTCCTCGTGCCTGGCGAGCGCGCCGATGTCGTCATCTCCACCCCGCACACGAGCTCGGGCAGCCACACCTGGAAGACGCTCCGCTACGAGCGCGGACACGGCACCGGCGACGCGCCCGACGCGACGCTCTTCGACCTGCGCTTCGCGGGGAGCATTGTCCACGTGACGCCGACGCTGCCCGCGAACCTCGGCAGTGTGCCGGCCCTGCCCGCGGCCGCGGTGACGCGCATGCTCGTGCTCGCCGAGACCGACGGCACCGGCATGACCGGCGGCGATGCGGGACACGGCGGACACGGAGGTGGACCGGCGGCGGACGGTGGACCCGTGTTCAGCATCAACGGCAAGGTCTTTCCCGACGGCGAGAAGTTCGCAGGCCAGCTCGGAGTGGTCGAGGCCTGGACCGTCCACAACATGAGCGAGATGGATCACCCGTTCCACCTGCACGGCTTCCGCTTCCAGGTGGACGGGGATCGGGCGTGGCGCGACACCATCAATGTGCCCGCGATGACGATGACGACCTTTCGGGTGCGACTCGAAGATCACCCCGGCACGTGGATGTTCCACTGCCACATCCTCGAGCACGCGGAGCGCGGGATGATGGGCGAGATCACTGTCGAGACACCCTGATCATGGCGAAGCTCACGGCACTCGGGTTGGTCGTGGCGCTCGGGACGAGCGTTATCGGGCACGCGCCTGCGCTCGCGCACGGCGGTGAGGATCACGGGGAGGCGACAGCTCCAGTCGCCACAGGCGGGGCTGGCCTGATGACTGCCGAGACACGCGGGACCTACGAGCTGCTCTTGCGCTGGGGTCCCGTGGTCGCGGGCGAGCCGTTCGAGCTCGAAGCTTTCGTGGCGGATGCCGTCACCAACGCCCCGGTGGCCGGTGAATTGAAGCTCGCGATGTCCGGCGCTGCGTCGCTGACGCTCGAGGGCAAGGCATTGTCGCCCGGGCAGTATCGCCTTTCAGGTCCGGCCGCGACGCTCGGGCGCTACACCGTAACGGCGACCGTGCGCGGGTCGGCGGGCGTCGATCTCCTGACGACCGAGCTGACGCTCGCGTCCGCCGCGCCCGCCGCGCCTCCGGTCGCCGTCATCGACACGAACGAGGGCGGTGTGCCGCTTCTATGGCTCGTGCTCGCGCTGGTACTCGCGGTAGTGCTCGCGGCGCTCGGATACGTCGCCGGGCGACGCGCGAGTCGAGCGAAAGGGAGTCCGGGTGCCGAGCGTCAGACCCGGCTCGCCGCCACAGCGATGGTGGCTGCGGTTGCGCTGGTCGTCATCGCGGCCGATGGAAATGCGGGTGCACACGGCGGCGAGGACCATGGCGCGCCGGCGGCACCGGTCGCGGCGGCCGGCAACGCGGTGCGACTGCCCAAGGACGTCCAGTTCCTTCTCGGGGTCCGGACGCTCGGCGCGACCCGCCGCACGCTGGTCGAGCGACGCCGCGTCGCGGGCACCGTCACGCTGCCCCCGGGCGCTCGCACGACCTTGGTCGCACCCTTCACCGGGCGGCTCGAAGCGGCCCCGGACGGCGGCTTCCCCCGCCTCGGCGAAGCGGTGTCGCGCGGGCAGGTCATGGCGGTTCTGGTCGAGCTGCCCATCGCCGCCGATCGCGCGGGGCTCGCGGCCGAGCGGGCGCGAGCGGCAGCCCAGAGGGACGGGGCGGCCTCTACCCTGCGCGCGCTCCGGCTCGATCTGCAGCGGAAACGTAGTATCCGCGAACTCGTCGCGGCGCAGGAGCTGACCGACCTCGAGGCCGCCATCGGTCGCGCCGACGCCGACCTCAAAGGCGCGCGCGCCGCCATGGACGCGCTGACGCTGGGGGGCGGCGCGACCTCGCTGCAGCTCGTGGCGCCGATCGACGGCATCGTCGGCACGATGAGCGTCACGCCCGGCGGCACCGTCGAGGGCGGCACAGTGCTCTTCGAGATCGTCGACCTCGCTCGCCCCTGGGTCGCAGCCAAGGTGTTCGAAGCGGACCTACGGCGCATCGACCGCACGGCGAGCGCCCTCGTCATGGGCGACGATCTGCCGGCCGAGGGGGTGAGCGCGACGCCGATCGCGGTGAGCCCGACGGTCGACCCGGTGACCCGCACCGTCGACGTAATCTACGCGCTCGACCACACCACGGGCACGACCACCGCGGCGGCCGGCAACCCGGTCGTGCGCGTCAACCAGTTCGTGCGGGTCGACCTGCCGCTCGGGGCGGGCGAGGAAGGTTCGCACGACGTGCTCGCCGTCCCGGTCAGCGCCGTGGTCGAGCTCGATGGTGTGCCGTCACTCTGGCTCAAGTCGCGTGCCGAGGTGTTCGCGGCACGCCCGGTCGCTCTCGGTCGGCGTGAGGGGGGCTTCGTCGAAGTGCGAGGGGATATCGGCCAGGGCGCTCTGGTCGTCGTCGAGGGCGCGCCGTTCTTGCGCGGGGCGGCGCCGGCAGGCACGGCAGGAGAAGGCGATACGGCCCCGGGTACGGGCGAGACACGCTGATGCTCTCCGCTGCAATCCGCTTCGCGCTGAAGAACCGGGTCCTGGTGCTGGCCGGCGCACTGATCTTGATGGGCTACGGGGCGTTCACGGCGGTCGGCCTGCCGGTCGACGTGTTCCCGGATCTCAATCGTCCGACCGTCACCATCATGACCGAGGCCGGCGGGCTCTCGCCCGAGGAGGTCGAGCTCGGAGTGACGCGGTCGATCGAGACGGCGATGAACGGGGCGCCGGGCGTCGAGCGCGTGCGCTCGTCGTCGGGAATCGGGCTCTCGATCGTCTGGGTCGAGTTCGCCTGGGGCACGGACGTGTGGCTCAACCGTCAGCAGATCGGCGAGCGACTGCGCGCGATCGAGGGTGAGCTGCCGGCCGGGGTCGAGCCGGAGCTCGCGCCGGTGTCCTCGATCATGGGTGAGATCATGCTCGTCGGCATGACCTCCGAGGGCGCCGTAACCGAGCCGTCCGAGCTGCGGGCGCTGGCCGACTTCGACGTGAGGCGGCGCCTCCTCGCGGTGCGGGGCGTGGCTCAGGTCATGGTGCTCGGCGGCGGGCTCCGCCAGCTGCGAGTCCGGGTCGACCCGATGAAGCTCGCGCAGTTCGGGGTGTCGTTCGAGGAGGTGACGGCGGCGACGGGCCTGGCTCAGGCCAACACCACTGGAGGGTTCCTCGACCGGCAGAACCAGGAGTACCTGGTTCGTAATATCGCGCGCACGACCGACGTCGCGCGCATCGCCGAGACGGTGATCACGAGCCGCGGCGGGGTCGCGGTGACGCTCGGCATGGTGGCGGAGCTGTCGCTCGGACCTGGCGTCAAGCGCGGCGACGCGGGCGTCAATGGGCAGCCTGCGGTCGTCTTGTCGATCCAGAAGCAACCGGGTGCGAGCACGATCGATCTCACGCACGCGGTCGACGAGGCGATGGCCGAGCTCGACCAGAGCCTGCCCGCCGACGTGAAGCTGACCCCCTTGTTTCGGCAGTCGAGCTTCATCGAAGCCTCGACCGAGAACGTGGTCGAAGCGCTACGCGACGGCGCGGTCCTGGTCGTCATCGTCTTGTTCTTGTTCCTGCAGAGCCTGCGCACGACCTTCATCACGGTCACGGCGATCCCGCTGTCGCTGGCCATGACCTTCATCGTGTTCGATGCGTTCGATCTGTCCGTGAACACGATGACGCTCGGCGGGATCGCGGTGGCGATCGGCGAGCTCGTCGACGACGCCATCGTCGACGTCGAGAACGTCTTCCGGCGCATTCGGGAGAACCGGGCCAAGGGCTCGCCCGAGCCGATGCTTCGCGTCATCTGGGAGGCGTCGAACGAGGTGCGCGGCTCGATCGTGTTCGCGACCATGCTCGTCGTGCTGGTGTTCGTCCCGCTGTTCGCGTTGTCCGGCATCGAAGGGCGCCTCTTCGCGCCGCTCGGGATCGCCTACATCGTGTCGATCCTGTCGTCGTTGGTCGTGTCGGTGACGGTGACGCCCGCCCTGTGCAGCGTGCTACTGCCGCGGGCCAAGGCGACAGCGCACGCAGAGGACGGCATCCTCGTGCGGGCCCTCAAGCGGGTTCAGCGGCGCGTGCTGGCGCTGACGCTGTCGCACCCGGCGACCACGCTCGGCGGGGCCGCGGTGCTGGTCGTCGTGGCGATCGGTGCCGTGCCATTCTTCGGCCGCGAGTTCCTGCCGCCGTTCAACGAGGGTACGGCGACCATCAACCTGCTCGCCGCCCCTGGCACGTCGCTGTCGACGTCCAACTCGCTCGGACGAGCCGCCGAGAAGATGCTCCTGGCGATCCCGGAGGTCCGGTCGGTCGGCCGCCGCACGGGGCGCGCCGAGCAGGACGAGCATGCCGAGGGCGTGCACTACAGCGAGATCGATGTCGACTTCCGCACCGTCGAAGAGATGGTGGAGCACGAGCTGGGAGAGCCGCGCGAGCGCCCCGCAGTGCTGGCCGACATGCGGTCGCGGCTCTCGTCGCTTCCGGGGGTCGTGGTCAACATCGGCCAGCCGATCTCTCATCGCCTGGACCACCTCTTGTCCGGGGTGCGCGCGCAAGTCGCGATCAAGCTCTTCGGCAAGGACCTCGGCGACCTGCGAGAGTACGCCGCGCGCATCGAAGCTGCTGCGAAGACGGTGCCGGGCATGGTGGACCTGCAGACCGAGAAGCAGGTGCTCGTGCCGCAGGTCCAGATCCGCGCCCGCGCCGAGGAGATCGCGCGCTACGGCTTCCAGCCCGGGGCGCTGGCGGAGTCGCTCGAGGCGGCGCTCGACGGCGAGGTCGTCGGTCAGCTCGTCAGCGCCGACCGAAGCATCGGCTTGTGGGTTCGCATCGATGAGGAAGCCCGGGCCGACGTCGGGCCGATCGCAGACACCTTGATGGTGACCCCGAGCGGCGCGCGCGTCGCGATCCGCGAGCTCGCTGACGTGACGGTCGACCGCGGCCCGAACATGATCCAGCACGACGACGGCCAGCGCCGTATCGTCGTCTTCGGCAACGTCGAGGGCACCGATCTCGGGTCGGCCGTGAGTGAGCTGAAGCTGAAAATTGGTGCCATCGCGTTGCCGCCGGGGATGCGCGTCGCTTTCGAGGGCCAGTTCCAGAGCCAGGAGTCGGCAAGCCGGCTCATCGCGCTCTTATCGCTTCTGTCGCTGGCGGGCATGGTGCTCGTGCTCTACGTGCACTTCCAGTCGTTGGTGTTGGTGATGCAGGTCCTCGTGAACATCCCGCTCGCGCTCATCGGCAGCGTCGCAGCGCTCGCGATCACCGGCCTGCCGATGTCGGTCGCCACGCTCGTCGGCTTCATCACGTTGTGCGGGATCGCGTCGCGCAACACGATCATGATGATCGACCACTACCTCCACCTCATGCGCTACGAGGGTCACGCGTTCTCTCGCGAGCTCGTCGTGCAAGGCTCGCTGGAGCGCCTGGTACCGGTGCTGATGACTGCGCTCACGGCGGGTCTCGGGCTCATCCCTCTGGTCTTGTCGAGCGACGCCCCGGGCAAAGAGATCCTCTACCCGGTTGCTGTCGTCATCCTCGGCGGCCTCATCAGCTCGACGCTCCTCGATCTGCTCGTGACGCCCGCCGCCTTCTGGCTGTTTGGCGAGCGCTCGAGCGCCGCACGCACCACAGACGAAAGTGACCCGTTTGCGGCCGCTTCGCCTTCTCCGCCTCGGCTCGTGCCAGGGCCATCTCAACAAGGACCGGATCATGCGTAATACCCTCATCGCCCTCACCCTCCTCGGCGCGTCCGCGTGCGGCAAAAAGGACCCCGCACCCGCGCCCGTTGCCGAAGCGCCCAAGATGAACCATGGCGGCGACGCCAAGACCGGCACCCCCGAGGCGGGTCATGACCACGGTGGCGCGGACCACGACGACAAGGGCCAGCCGCCTCACGCGCACGGCGGCGACCATGCCGGGGGCGGGCACGCCGCGGGCGGGCACGCGCACAAGTCACCTCACGGCGGCGAGGTACAGACCATCGGCGCATTCCACGTCGAGGCCGTGCCGACCAAAGTCGGCCTCCTCTTCTTCCCGCTCGACGGCGCGGAGAAGGAGCTTCCGCTCGAGGGGATCTCGGGCAAGCTGACCTTCGTGGCTGAAGGCAAAGAGCCGGTCGAGGTCGCGCTCGAGCCGATGGGAAACCACCTCCATGCGAATGTCGTGCTCGATGGCGCATGGAAAGCGGTCGTCAACCTCAACATCAAGGGGGAGGCCCAATCCGCGCGCTTCGAGGGCAACGGATCCAGCACCAAGGGGATGGGCGTTGCCCCCGGACACGATCACGGCGCGGCCGCCCCCGGACACGATCACGGGGCGGGCGCCCCCGGACACGATCACGGCGGTGGCGGTGACATGCCGGCCATGAAGCTGAGCGACACGGTCGAAGGCCACGCACACGCGGAAGGCGTCGCGGCGGGGCAGCCGACGACCCTGCAGATCCGATTCGAGAGCAAGGAGCCGCGCGCTCCCGTGACCGACTTCGAGGTCACGCACGAGAAGAAGCTCCACTTCTTCATCGTGAGTGAGGACATGTCGTTCTTCGCGCACGAGCATCCGGAGATCGCTGACGCCGCGAAAGGCACCTGGACGCTCCCGTTCACATTCCCGGCGCCTGGAAATTACCGACTCTACTCGGACTTCAAGTCGACCGCGCTCGGCCCGACCGTGACGATGTCGACTCTGGTGGTGCCGGGAGCGGCGCCCGCAGCGAAAGCGTTGGTCGCGGACACGGTCATGACCAAGACCTTCGAGAGTCTGAAGGTGACGCTGGCGACGACGCCGGCCACGCTCGGCGCTGGGGACGCTCTGCTCCATTACACCATCGAAGATGCGACGACAGGCGCGCCGGTGACCGACCTGCAACCCTATTTGGGCGCGATGGGGCATCTATTCATCCTGCACCAGGACCTGACCTCGATGGCACACGCGCATCCGCGCGGACCCGAGGTCGGGCCCGACAGCCGCGGCGGGCCGAAGGTCGAGCTGCACGCGGCGCTGCCGAAAGCTGGCCTCTACAAGTTGTGGGGCCAGTTCCAGCGCGATGGAAAGGTCATCACGACCGAGTGGACGCTGGAAGCCAAGTAGCTGGAAGCCAAGTAGCTGGAAGTCAAACAAGGGAAGCACATCATGGGTCATCGTAATCGGTTCACTTCAGTCGCCGCGTTCATCTTCATCGGTACCGGTCTGCCGTTCGCAGTCGCCAGCCAAAGCATCGCTCACGAGGGAGGTCACGTGCAGACCCCGACTCCCGCGTCGGAAGAAATCGAGGTGACGGTCGACAAGAACGGCTACACGCCGTCGGTCGTCGAGGTTGCCAAGGCCGGCAAGGTGAAGCTGCTGTTCAAGCGCACCAGCGCTGTCGGATGTGGGGAGCGGGTCGTCTTTCCGGCGCTCGGAATCGCGAAGGACCTGCCGGTCGGCACCGTCGTCGCGATCGAGGTCGAGGCGAAGGCGGGCGAGCGCATCGCGTTCACATGCGGCATGGGGATGTACAAGGGCGCCCTGGTGGTGCGCTGATGGCCTCGCACGACCATCATCAACACGGGCCGGGGACATCCGGAGGAGCTTCTTCGACGACGGTGCCCGAGCCGGCGAAGGACCGCGTGAAGGACCCCGTGTGCGGAATGATGGTCGTGCCAGGACTGGCCAAGGGCGGGAGCAGTGAGCACGCCGGCCACACGTTCTGGTTCTGCAGCCCCGGGTGCAAGGCGAAGTTCGAAGCAGACCCGGGGCGCTACGCTGCATCTGCGAGCGACACTTCGCCGTCCGCGCCCGCCGCACCGGCTGCCGTTACCGCGAGCGTCGCCGCGGTCCCGGCGGTGAAGCCGGCGGGCGGGGCTGGGACCTGGACGTGTCCGATGCACCCAGAGATCGTGAAAGACGGACCCGGCAGTTGCCCGATTTGCGGCATGGCGCTCGAGCCGATGATGCCGTCGCTCGAGGACGACCCCGAGGACCACGAGCTGCGCGACATGTCGCGGCGCCTGCTGTGGTGCACGGTCTTCACGGTGCCGGTCTTCGTGCTGGCGATGCTCGACCTCTTCCCCGGCGGCATCGCGCACCTCGTGCCCGTCGATGTCGTGTTGATTGTGCAGCTCGTGCTCGGGACAATCGTCACGCTCTGGGGCGGCGCGCCCTTCTTCGTGCGCGGCTACACGTCAGTGCGCACGCTGCGGCTCAACATGTTCACGCTAATTGCGCTCGGGCTCGCCGTGTCGTGGGGCTTCAGCGTCATCGTGAGTGTGCTCCACTACGTCGCCCCTGATGTGATCCCGCCGACCTATCGCGGCCACGGCGGACTGCCCCCGATCTACTTCGAGGCCGCGGCGGTGATCACGACCCTGGTGTTGCTCGGACAGGTGCTCGAGCTGCGCGCGCGTAGCCGCACCTCGTCGGCCATCAAGGCGCTGCTCGGCCTCGCGCCCAAGACCGCGCGGCGGCTCGACGAAGACGGCGGAGAGTCCGATGTGCCACTCGCCTCGGTGATGGTCGGCGACCGCCTGCGCGTCCGTCCGGGCGAAAAAATTCCGGTCGACGGCGTGGTGCTCGAAGGCGGCTCGCGGGTCGACGAGTCGATGCTCACGGGCGAGCCGATGCCGGTCGCGAAGGGACCGGGCGACGCCGTGACCGGGGCGACCATCAACGGCACGGGCGGCCTGGTGATGCGCGCGGAGAAGGTCGGGGGCGACACGCTGCTCGCTCAGATCGTCGCCATGGTGGCCTCGGCCCAGCGCAGCAAAGCGCAGATCCAGCGCCTCGCCGACAGCGTCTCGGCCTGGTTCGTGCCGGCGGTGATCGTCATCGCAATGGGGTCGTTTGCGGCGTGGCTTGCGCTCGGACCCGAGCCGGCACTCTCGCACGCGCTCGTCAACGCGGTCGCCGTCTTGATCATCGCCTGCCCGTGTGCGCTCGGCCTGGCGACGCCGATCTCCATCATGGTCGCGGTCGGGCGGGGCGCGACCGGCGGCGTGTTGGTCAAGAACGCGGAGGCGCTCGAGCGGCTCGCCGGGATCGACACGCTCGTGGTCGACAAGACCGGCACTCTGACCCAGGGGCGGCCTGCACTCGTGCGTGTCGAGGCGATGGCGGGCGAGGTCGAGCTCACCTTGTTGGGGCAGGTCGCCGCCCTCGAGCGGGCCTCGGAGCACCCGCTCGCGGCGGCCATCGTCGAAGGTGCAGAGAGCCGCGGTGCCGAGCGCTTTACGGCGTCGGGCTTCGAGTCGCTGACCGGTCGCGGTGTGCGTGGGCGGGTGGCGGGTCCTAACGGGGAGCGCGAGCTCGCGGTCGGGAACGCGCGGCTCGTCGCCGAGCTCGGCGCTGCGGTCACGCCTGAGCTGGCGGCGCGGGTCGAGGCGGCGGGTGCCAAGGGTGAGACGGTGGTGTTTGCCGTGGCACTCGGCGACCCATCGGGTGCGAGGGTGGTCGGGATCCTGGGGGTGGCCGACCCCATCAAGCCGACCACGGCGAAAGCGCTGACGGAGCTGCGCGCAGAGGGCGTGCGCGTCGTGATGCTGACGGGCGACGCGCGCCGTACCGCAGAGGCGGTCGCAGCGACGCTCGGGATCGACGAGGTGGTGGCCGACGTGTTGCCCGCCGACAAGCAGGCCGTCGTCGAGCGGATGCGCAGCGAGGGGCGCAAGGTCGCGATGGCGGGTGACGGCGTGAACGACGCGCCGGCGCTGGCGGCGGCCGAGGTCGGAATCGCGATGGGCACGGGCACCGACGTCGCTATCGAGAGCGCCGGGATAACGCTCGTGCAAGGCGACCTGCGCGGCATCGTGCGAGCGCGCCGACTGTCCCGAGCGACGCTGAAGAACATCCGCCAGAACCTGTTCTTCGCGTTCGTCTACAACGCGCTCGGCGTGCCGATCGCGGCGGGGGTCTTGTACCCGGTGACGGGCCTCGTGTTGTCGCCGATGATCGCGAGCCTCGCGATGAGCCTGTCTTCGGTCTCGGTGATCGCCAACGCGCTGCGGTTGCGCCGGGTGCGGCTCGAGGCGGGTGAGCAAAGGTAGGTCGCGGGGGACCGGGAGCTCGGCCTGCACCCGTTGTACGGGTCATTGATACTGATTGCTTAGCGTGGATGCTTCCATTGCGATGCGTCATCCGTCCCCGGTTTCTGGTTGCGGATCCGTGCGTGGTCCGAGCACGTGGAGCTGCTGGCGCGTCATCTCGTGCGAGGTGACCGGAGTGACACGCTGGGTGAAGAGGAGGCCATCGCCTTGTCTGCGAGCCTGTCGGCTCGTGAGCTCAGGCGGCGGCTCGGCGCCGGGGGCCATTGGCGCGAGGCTCTCGGGTTCGCCCCATCGAGCATGGCCGCGCGTGTCGCGCTCGCCCGCCGGGTCCGCCGCCTACCTCGTTCGAAGGTCGCGATAGAGGCCGGGGTAGTCGGCTTCGAGACCGCGACTCTGCTCGCTGACGTCCCACCGACCGAGCTCGTGCGGCTCCTGAGCCAGAACGAACCCCGTGACCGGCGCCCCGCTCCAAAGAAGCCGCTCTGCGCCCGCAGCCCCGAGGGCCTCGAGCTCCATGCAAAGGGTCACGGTTCGCAGAAGGCCCGGCGAAGCCAGGCTGCCCGCGAAGCTCGCGTCGCATGACCTCAAGGGACTCGAGCGGGGTGTTTCGCGCCTATCGCTCCCACGGGTTCAATTCAACCTACTGGCCTACCAACCTGGACACCTTCGTCGAGATCCTGCACGTTCGCCTCTCGCCCGCCATGTTCGTCGATTCTATTCCTTCCTTCAGTGGCACATCGTCCATATCCCGACGTTCGTAAAACTCAGCGACGAACAAATTTCCCAGCTTCTTCCCCCAACGCCTGACCATGGTCCCGAGACGCGATAATGAGTCCCACCACGCGCATTCTGATCGTCGATGATGACCCTGACATTCGGCACGCTACAGCGCACATCCTGCAGAATGCCGGCTACTGGGTGGATGAGGCCGCTGATGGTGAAGCGGCATTGCTGATGCTCCAGGATACACCTCCGAACCTGGTGCTGCTCGATCGCGACCTGCCAGGCATGGATGGCCTCGAGGTCTGCCGCCAGATCAAGGCGAACCCAGCTTTGGCGGAGGTCATGGTCGTCCTGGTCTCGGCCTTCTACACCGCGACCGCTCATCAGACGGAAGGGCTCGAACAGGGCGCGGATGGCTACATCGCCCGTCCTGTCACCAAGCGTGACCTGCTCGCTCGCGTGGAGGCCTACGCTCATATTCTGAGGTTGACGCGTGAGCTGCGCGAACAGGCTGCGGACTTGGAGCTGGCGCGAGATGCTGCCCTGAAAGCCGCGCGCAGCTCGCATGAGGTGATGATCGAGGCGCTTGCAGCACGCGAAAGGGCCGAAGTTGCCACGGCCGAGCTAGCCCGCATGACAGAGCTGCTCGAACGCTCCGGCGAGCTGGCCAAGATCGGTGGTTGGCAGCTTCATCTACCATCGATGAAGCTCGATTGGACGTTGGAGACGTTTCGGATCAGCGACCTCGAGCGAACCGCCGAGCCGTCGCTGGCCGATGCCATCAACCTGTTCGCTCCGGAGGCACGGCCGGTCATTGCAGCCGCGGTGCAATCGGCGATCGACACAGGTACGCCCTACGACCTCGAGCTGCCGATCATCACCGCCAAGGGGCGGCATCGGTGGGTGCAAACCCAGGGTTTTGCCGAAATGAAGGACGGCAAAGCGGTACGCCTTTTCGGCACCTACCAGGACATCACCGCGCGCAAGGAGGCCAGCGCCGAGCTGCTGGCCGCAAAGAGCCGCCTCGAGGCGACCCTCGATGCTCTCCCAGACCTGTTGTTCGAACTGGGGCTCGACGGCCGCTATTACGACTATCACTCCGCCTCTGCCGACCTGCTCGCGGCGCCGCCGGAGGTCTTTCTCGGCAAGCTCGTTTCGAAGGTGTTGCCCGCCGAGGTGGCGGCTGTCGCGATGGCGTCCTTGCAAGAGGCGAACGAGCGAGGCCGATCGAGCGGTAGGGAGTACACGCTGGCGCTACCCGGCGGGACACGATGGTTCGAGCTCTCTGTCGCCCGCAAAGTCCTGCTCGCCCAGGAAGGGCCGCGCTTCATCGTGGTCTCACGCGACATCACCGACCGCAAGCAGGCCGAGGCGGAACGAGCCAACCTCGAGGGGCAGCTGCGGCAGGCGCAGAAGCTCGAGTCGGTGGGACGGCTCGCGGGTGGCGTGGCGCATGACTTCAACAACATGCTCGGCATCATCCTCGGCCACGCCGAGCTGGCGATGCAGCAGGTGGACCCGGCGCAGCCGCTGCGCGTGGATCTCGAGGAGATCCAGAAGGCCGCGCAACGCTCTGCCGTTTTGACCCGTCAGTTGCTGGCCTTTGCACGCAAGCAGGATGTTTCGCCCAGGGCCTTGGCGATCAACGCCAGCATCGCCGAGACACTCTCGCTCTTGAAGCGACTCATCGGCGAAGACATCACCGTCGTCTGGCATCCGGCGGCGACGGCCTGGCCCGTCTGGATGGACCCGTCGCAGCTCGATCAGATAATCACCAACCTCTGCATCAATGCACGCGACGCCATCGCGGGCGTCGGTACGATCACCGTCTCGACCGGCAACAGCCTCATCGACACGCACTATTGCGCCTCTCACATCGACGCAACACCCGGTGAGTATTGCATGATTTCCATCTCGGACACGGGGAGCGGGATGGATCAGCACACGCTCTCACTGATCTTCGAGCCGTTCTTCACCACCAAGGCCGTCGGTGAACGAACCGGGCTCGGCCTTGCCATGGTCAACGGCGCTGTTCGACAGAACTACGGCTTCATCAGCGTCACCAGCGCACCAGGCAGGGGCAGCACCTTCGAGATATTTCTGCCGCGATATGCCGGTTCAATCGAAACTGCCAAAATCGAAGCGCAGGTCGTTCTGGCACCCGTACGAAAGCAGACCATCCTGATCGTCGAAGACGAGCCGGTGTTCTTGAAGCTCACCGCGCGGATCTTGAGCGCGCAGGGCTACATCGTGCTCTCCGCCGCCCGTGCAGCTGACGCGATACGCCTCGCGCAGGCGCACTCCGGTTCTATCGACCTGTTGCTGACCGACGTCATCATGCCCGGCATGAGCGGCCGGGATGTGGCGCAAGCGATGAGGTCAATCTCGCCCAACATCAAGTGCCTGTTCATGTCCGGCTACACCGCCGACATCATCGCCAATCGGGGAGTGGTCGACGAGGGGGTCCATTTCATCCAGAAGCCGTTTGCCAAGGACGCCCTGTGTGCCGCGGTCCGGGCGGCGTTGGACGCCGACGTTTAGCCGTTACCGAGAGCGCCGGGTGGTCGTCGATGCTGGCTGTGGCCTCTTGCCTCGCAATCCCAGAAGGATCCATCCCGCCGTGCCCGCACCTTCGAGCACGCCGCTAGACCGACGCAGCCTCTTCATGATCCTGTCGCCATGCGGCGTCGGCCGGCGATGGACCTCGACCAATGCAGCTCCGGCCCGTGAGCTTCTGCACGTCGTTGCGAGACGACGCGGAGCCGTCCCTCGTGGCTTCTTTGGATTTCATTGACGTTGACCGCCGGTTCGTGCAGCCTGAACAAGCTTGGTCGTTCGGGTCACCGTCAGGGATCCGAATGCCCGAACGAGGTGATTCAGAGCGCGTCATGCGGGACGCCTCGATTGAAGCCTCGTGCGCTATCGCGGGACCGGTTCAACCGTGCCCCTGCGATGCCGCAGACCTCCAATTCCAGAGGACCTCGGATGACCTTCAGGCATTGCTCCCTTGCGACCTTTTTCGGCCTCGCCCTGCTTTCGGGCTGCGCCGAGGGCACTGACCTCGAAGGCCCTCGTGTCGCGGTCAACATCGCCGCGTTGAATCTGCCCGGTGTCGGCGATGTGCTCTGGGACATCCAGGTCGTCAACGGTGCGTCGGACACGGTCTGGCAGCGGCGCATCACGTCGAGTGCCTACGGCGACAGCGCAGGCTCCGCGACCTAGGTCGGACCGTGCGACGCCGACCCAGCGGCCAGCTCCAACACCGTCAAGCTGTGGGTCGTCGGCCTCTACGCAGCCGATGTGGCAAGTGGCGACGCGGGCAGCTTCAACGCGGGCGCGACGACCGGGGTCGGCGCCGTGACAGGCACCCCCTTGCCCTTCGAGAATCCTACCCTGACCGGGCCACTGACCCACACCGTCGTCTGCGTCGAAAACGCGGATGTTCCCATTCAGTTCGATGTGACGCTCATGCGGCCCGCCCAGCAGGGCTTCTTCGACATTGCCGTCAGCTTCGACGACGTCTTTTGTTCAGCGAAATTCGACTGTTGCAATGACGCAAACGATGATGGCGCGTGCGCTGGCGACGGCAGCGAAGATCACCTCTTGCTTGCCAACGCGAGCGGCGAACGTGACCGCACCTACGTGCTCGCGCTGGCGTGTACGGCGGGTGTCGACGCGGCCGTACAGACCGATCTCTACCTCGATGCGCTCGAGCTCGACTGCACGCCGCTCAACAGTGGCGCCGATTTCGCGGCCGACCTGCGAGTCGACGTGGCTTCGGGACCTACCGGCAATCGATGCGCCGTGGGCGATCTCTCGGGCTGCGCGATCATCTCCGAGGTCGGTGGGACGGACGCCGACGACTACCTCTACCAGGTCGCCACCTACCGCGGTACAGAAGACCTCACGAGTGGGGGAGTGCCTGCCCGGAAGGCCTATTGGAACGTCGCGCTGGGCGTCAACGCATCGATCTCGAGCTGCCGCCTACGCACCCGCGCGACCGCCGACGACGCTGCGAATGCCGCTGACGGGGTCGTCAATGGCACGGTCGCGGCGGGCTGGATCTACCCGTATATTCGGTGGGATGTGGATCTCGGGACCTGTGGTTCCGAACCCCTCACATTCGGCGATGCAAGCGCTCCGGTCACGGCCGTCTACACACGCACCGACGGCAGCGGGCTGTCATTTGCTTATCACTATCTCGCGGGCGCGCAGTCGGGCGGCTTCTGCACCCCCGCGTGCTTGAATGGTGGTGTCTGCGTGACAGGGGTTTGCGACTGCAGCGCGACCGCATTCGAGGGCCCGAACTGCGCACAGCCCCTGAGTGTTATCGCCACGGGTGGCGACGAAAGCGACATCGTCGATGGCGGCTTGAACTATCGCATGCACACGTTCAACCAGAGTGACACGTTCACGGTCACCCGAGGCGGCCAGGTCGAGTACCTCGTCGTGGCCGGCGGTGGCGCGGGCGGGGCGGGCTTCGACTATTGCGGCGGTGGTGGCGGCGGCGGCGTGGTCGAAAGCACGGTTGGTCTGGTGCCATCGGACTATGCGGTCGTCGTCGGCGACGGTGGTGCCGCCTCGGGAGCTGGTCCGGGCGGTGCTGGTGGGGCCAGTTCGTTTGCAGGCATCGTAGCCGATGGTGGTGGTGGTGGGTGCTCGGGCGCGTACACGAACGGCGGCAGCGGCGGCTCAGGTGGTGGTGGTTGCCCCATCAGCGGAGTGGGCGGCTTAGGCACGAGCGGGCAAGGCTTTCAAGGCGGCTCCGGGTCGGGCGGCGACTTCGCGAACGGCTCGGCTGGCGGCGGCGGGGGCGCGGGTGGCCCTGCCCAGCGACACGGACCGATAGGCCCCACCAACGCACCAGGGATCGCCGGGCCGCCCTTCATGAGCACCATCTCGGGGGTGGAGTTGGGCTACGCGTGTGGCGGCAACGGGGCTGGCTACTACGCGTCGTCCGATCCCTACGGCATCGGCGGCGGAACCGGCGGGGTCGGTGGCGCCTTCGCCCCGACTGCGGGAATGGCCAATCGCGGCGCCGGCGGTGGCGGCGGACGCCAAGCCCAAAGTGGGGCGAGCAGCTCCGCTTCCGGCGCGCACGGCGGCTCCGGCGTCGTGATCGTCCGCTATCGCCTCTACCCATAATGCACCACTGGCGCCAACGACCTCGTGCGCGTTTGGTGAACGAAGCGCCAAGCGTGACAAGGTCATGCTGGAGCTTCTGAACCCCCGTGGCGATTTACAATCTCGCGTCCGAAGGGCGCCTGTTCTTCGGGGAGTTGGCGTCAGGGCGCACGCGCCATGCAGACACGTTCCGGCCGTGCCTTTGGGACATCAGGACTCACAAGGCCTGCCCCTGCGTTGGCCTGGTCAGACCTCGGCTTCGTTGCCACCCGAAACGAAAAAGGGCACCCGTTTGGGTGCCCTCGCTCGACGTTTTGGAGCACCCGTTTGGGTGCCCTCGACCTATCCTAGGTGACGATTACTCGGTGCAGAGCGTCGGGCACTTCTCGCCGTCCTGGAGGCGGCGGAACTCGACGCGGCGATTGAGCTCGAGAGTCGTGGACGGGATGAGCTGGCAACGTGCGCCGTGCCCGGTCGTCGGCATCCGCGACTTGTTGATGCCACGCGCCGTCATGTAGCCCTGAACCGCGGTGGCGCGGCTCTCGCTGAGCGTCTGGTTGTGCTCGGCGGGGCCCTCTTCTGAGGCGTAGCCGACGATGCAGACATTGCAGGTGGCGTCCTGGGCCACGGCGCGCGCGACTGCGTCGAGGACGGGGTCCATCGTCTGCGGATTGTCGTCGCGGGGGACCGGGAGCTCGGCGCTGTCGTACTTGAACTGCACCAGCACGACGATGGGCGGGCCCTTGCACGGGTCGGTGGGGCAGCCCCACGAAGCGGCCGGACCGGGCTGGGTCGGGCAGCGGTCGATGGGGTCGCAGACGCCGTCCTTGTCGTAGTCGGGGCAGCCGGAGGCCTTCGGCTCGACACAGGTGGGGGCGGTCGGGTTGGCCGGGCACTGCTTACACTCCGGGCACTCGTTGACCGGTGTGTATTGCGCCTCGTCGTCGGGGGTCGAGCCGAACCCGAAGTCGAGGCCGAGCGAGACGAACTGCGCGTCATTCGGGTTGAAGCCCGGAGTCGCATCGGCCTGCAGGATGTGGTTGTAGCGTGCGACGAGCCCAATCGACATGCCGGGCGTCACCTGCAGCCCGTAGCCGAGGCCCACGTCGAAGCCGAAGCGGTCGAGGCCGTCGGTGTTCACGTAGCTCAGGTTCGCGTCCACGAAGAGCCCGCTCAGGTAGTCCTTCTTGTCCCCCATCGCTCCGAACGGCCGCACCCGCACGCCGGTCGAGAGCATGTGCGCCGCACCGTTCGAGGTCCAGCCGTCGGCTGCGGGCGTGTAGAGGAACGCGTATGACCACTGCAGCCCGAAGACGCGGCTGAGTGCCACACCGGGCCGGATGGCCAGATAGAGGCCGGGGCCGAAGCGGTCGGATTGCGGCGCGTCGACCCAGAGTGCCAGGGCGGGCTCGAGGTGGAGCGTGAACTCCTGCGCGGACGCCGGTGAAGGTGCCAGCAGCGTGGCGCACGACAACGAGAGTGCCATGGCGGCGGTCGCCAACGCCGACTTCGGGCGCAAAAGGCGGCCGGTGGCGCTGGATTCGGAGGGGGAGAGCGCTAGGCGCCCAAAGGATTCGGTGGGCGATTCGGTGGGGGACATGAAGGTCTCCTGCAGAGAAGAATAGTGGGCTGTGAGTTGGGCTGAAGGGGGGGCTGCTCGGGCGGCCTTCCCGCACTTGCGGAAGGGCTCGCCCGAGCAGCGTCGGACATCACAGCGGCGGAAGCGTAATCGTATTGGACAGGAGCGAGAGCGCGCCCGTCGTGGCCAAGAGCCGCCCAACCACGACCGAGTCGGTGCCCACGCTGTTCGACGCGCCCGCGAGCACGCTGCCCGCGAAGCTGACGTTCGAGCCGATCGTCGACGATGCAAAGATGGCCCAGAACACGTTCTTGGCTCGCGCGCCGTTGATGAGGAGGATTTGAGAGTTGTTGTTCACGGTGAGCGAGGAGCCGATCTGGAAGATGAAGACGGCGTTGGAGTCGCCCTGCCCGTCGAGGGTCACGGTGCCGCCGACGGCGATGCTCATCGTGGAGTTCGACGTGTAGACGCCCGGGGCGAGGATCATGCCGGTGATGTCGTTGACGGTGGTGCCGATGGGGCGCGCCATCGCCTCGACGTAGGCGGCGGTCAGGTCCACCTTGGCCTGCGCCGCGATGCCGCCCGGGTCATTGGCGTAGAGCGTGCCGTTGATGATCGGGTTGGTGATGGTGCAGGGCGAGCCGTCGCCGAGGCAGCTCGCCGTCGGGTTCAGGCCGACGTCGCCATTGAGGACGGTCGGGCCGCTCGAGTTCGAGTTGGTGAGACCCGAGCCAGCGACGGCGACGAAGCTCGAGAGCGAGCGGAGATTGATGGGCGGGTTGATGAGGATGATCTCTTCGCTGGTGGTGAAGGTCCAGACCTCGTCCTCGAACAACGCGTTACCGGCGAGGTCGGTCGACTCCGTCGTGATCGTCGCCGTGTAGGTCGTGTTGGGCATCAGGTCGTCGAGCGGGTCGAAGGTCGCGATGTCCGTGAGGATGTCGTAGAAGACCGTGCCCAGGACCTCGATCCCTTCGGGGTCGGTCACGATGAAGGTCGACGTCGTGACGGCCAGCGGGTTCATCGCCTCGCTGAAGGTGGCATTCACAGCCGAGTCGATGGCGACATCGATCTCGAGGTCGGCGGGGTTCGTCAGGACGACGGTCGGGTCGAGCTCGTCGATGAGCGCGCCGGTCGTGAAGGTCCAGATGAAGTCGCCGCTGAGCGGGTTGCCAGCGAGGTCGGTCGCCCCGGTGGTGATGGTCGCGGTGTACTCGGTGTTGGGCTCGAGCTCGTTGGTCGGGTCGAAGGTCGACAAGGTCCCGAGCGTCGTCACGGCGCCGGGGATGAGCACATTGCCGTCCTTCAACGTGAAGGTGAGGGTCGTCAGCGACAGCGGATTCATGACCTCGTCGAAGGTCGCGACGACGAGGGTGTCGAGCAGGACGTTGTTCGCCTCGTGCACTGGGTTGGTCGCGATGACACTCGGGTTGGTCGCATCCACGACACCACCCGTGCGGAAGTTCCACGCGTAATTCTCGACCAGGGCGTTGCCGGCGAGGTCTCGTGCGCCGGTGGTCACCGTCGCCGAGAAGGTCGTGTTCGCGGGCAGGGAAGTGGTCGGAACGAAGGTCGCCGACCCATTGGCGTAGGTGACCGTGCCGGGCACCACGACACCGAGCTGCTGGACCGTGAAGTTTGCGGTCGTGAGGGTGAGCGGGTCCATGGCCTCGCTGAAGAAGGCGACGATGGAGGCGTTGACCAGGACAGCGGTGGCGTCGTCGGCGGGCAAGGTGAAGGTCACGCGCGGGGGCGCCGTGTCGGGGGTCGGCCCGGTCGTGAAGGTCCAGACGTAGTTCGCGGGAAGGCGGAGACCCGAGAGGTCCGAGGCGAGGTTGGTGATGGTCGCCGTGTAGAGGGTGTTCGGGAGGAGGTCGACCGTGGGGTCGAAGCTCGCCGTGACACCGGCGTAGGTGACCGCACCGGCGACGGGGGTCGCGCCGCGTGAAAGCGTGAAGGTCGCCGACGTGAGGGTCAGTGGGTTCATGGCCTCGCTGAAGGTCGCCGTGAGCCCGCTGTTCACCGCCACGGCGGTCGCGAGGTTGAGCGGGGTCGTGGCACTGACGAGCGGCTGCGTGAGGTCCGGGGTCGCACCCGTCGTGAAGGTCCAGACGTAGTCCTGGGCCATCGGGTTGCCGGCGAGGTCGGTCACGGTGTCGCTGATGGTGGCGGTGTAGGAGGTGCTCGGGAGCAGGTTGGTCGTCGGGTCGAAGGTCGCGGTGACGCCGACATAGGTGACCGCGCCGGGGACGAGCGTGTTGCCAAGGCGCAGGGTGAAGGACGTGGTCGTGACCGTGAGCGGGTTCATCGGCTCGGTGAAGGTCGCGGCGAGAGTGATCGCGACGGGAACGCCGATGGCGCCCGAGAGCGGGACGGTGGCGCTGACCTGGGGGGCGGTCTCGTCGGGGGCGGTGCCCGTCGTGAAGGTCCAGACGTAGTCGGCGGCCATGGTGTTGCCCGCGAGGTCGGTCGCGTCATCGGTGATGGTGGCCGTGTAGACCGTGTTGCCAGCGAGGTTCTCCACCGGCGTGAAGAGGGCCGTGACACCGACGAAGATGACGGTGCCGGGGACCGGTGTCGTGCCCTGCATGACGGTGAAGGTCGTGGTGTTGAGGGTGCCCGGCGCCATGGGCTCGCTGAAGGTCGCGGTGATCGGTGCATTGAGCGCGACATTGGAAGCCAGGTTGGCCGGCGTCGTCGAGCTCACCATCGGGCGGGTCGCGTCCGGGATGGTCCCGGTCGTGAAGCTCCACACGTAGTCCTGCGCGAGCCCGAGGCCCGACAGGTCGGTGGCTGCGGTCGTGATGCGGACCGTGTACGAGGTCGACGGGGCGAGGACGTCGGTCGGGTCGAAGGTGGCGGTCAGGCCGACATAGCTCACGGTGCCCGAGACCGGTGTGGTGCCGCGCATGATCGTGACGCTCGTGCCGGAGATGGTCGCAGGGGCCATCGGCTCGCTGAAGGTCGCGCTGATGAGCGCGTTGACGGCGACCTCGGTGGCACCGCTCGCCGGGACGGTCGAGCTCACCTGGGGTGGCGTCTCGTCCGCGACGATGGTCGTCCGGAAGGACCAGACAAAGTCGTTGGCGAGCGCGTTGCCGACCAGGTCGGTGGCACCGGTCGTGACGCGTCCCGTATAGAGGACACCGGGGGCGAGTGGGGAGGTCGGCACGAAGGTCGCGACGACGCCGTCGTAGTCGACCGTGCCGGCGACGGCGGTCGTGCCATCGGAGAGCGTGAGGGTGTCGAGCGAGATGCTGTCGGGATCCATCGCTTCGCTGAAGAACACCGACACGGTGGTCCCAGGGTCCACGTCAGACGCGTCGTTCGGTGGGAGGGTGGCGACGACGGTGGGCGCGACGGTCTCGTCGATGGGCCACCCGACGACTCTGTCGCCACAGGCGATGAGCTGCGTGAGCGCGAGCAGGAGGAGTCCAGGTTTGAGCACTTGCATGATGATGATTCCCTGTCCGCGTTTTTTGTGCGGCCGTCCTGCGCCGGGCGAGAAATGTCGCCCGCTGTCAGGATGACTCTCGCGAGCTGCCGTCGCCTGTGCGCCGCCAGCCCGCTCTCGAGCCGTAGTCTTCCCCCAGGCGCGCAATCGCTGCCGTCCGGGTTCCCGTGGTTGCAAGTTGCAGTTTCGGGACCAAGAGTTCGCTGACGAGAGGACGAGCAAATCAAAAGGGTAGGGTGCGACCAAGGTGATCGCACCCTATCGTCATGATGGGGGCTTCCATCAGCCTGATGCGGATATTGTCCTCCGCATGGACCATTCTGCATCGTGAGCGACGTCGTCGGTGTCCACTGAAGTGGACCTCAGACGACCAGAGAATCACCCCGGGGTGACCGGGTCCCCGGGCTTGTGCGCCCGATTGAGATTGTTGTGGCTGCTGCCTGTGAACGGGCCGACGGTCGAGATGACCGGCTCCACCTTTGTAGACTGGGAAGGGGCCGCCTTGTCCGCACCTTCGTTCGACTCGGAACTACCGGGCATGAGAGCGCTCACGCGTTCGGCCAGGCGTTTGCGCAGGTCGGTGCCCGGCATCGGGGCGAGCAGGAGGGCGGCTACACCGCCGATGAGGATGCCGATACCCACGCCCGCCAACACCGAGAGGGTGACGCTCGAGCTCTTGTGGAGGAGCTGAAGTCCGACGGCTTCGAGTGCACGCTCGAGGCCGTCATGCATCTGCCGGGATGCGGTCTCGCGGGCGGCTTCGATGGATTGTTTGAGTTTCATGGTCTTGGTCTTTCGAGCCAGAGGGGCTCGTCTTCAGATAGAGCGGCTGAGCCAACTCGATGTCCCTATCAGGGGACGATGGTCATGCACTCCGACGTGCAGCCGAAGACCGTGCTCGCGCAGGAGCGGTCATCGAAGCAGTTCTCGCACTGGTCGACCTGCTGGTCGAAGGTCTCGGAGTCGCGGGCATTGTCTGAGCAACGGGTGCGACAGGCGCTGACATCGTAGCTGTCGTCGAAGCAGTCCGAGTAGCGGGAGCAGATGTCCTGGCAGTCGGTGACCCGGTCGACCTCGTCGACGCAGCCGGCGCCGAGAGCTGGGCCGAGGAGGAGCATGAACGAAGCGGCGAGCGAGCGGAAGGGTGCAAACATGGACGTGCCTTGGTATTGATGGGTGGTGAGCTGGGGGGAATGTGACATGTGGCCAGCGTCGGCGTCGGTGATTGGAATTCGACGCGAGTTGGGCTCTGGGAGAGTGGGCACTCAGATTCGGCGCACCATCGGTTTGTCATATTTGGAGCGATGGGATGGCAGATTGCCGTGTGGCCGATGTCGGTGGTGGACGGTGCCGCGGGCGGGCACGCGGTCTGCCCCTACTTGGACTTCAGGACCCCGTACTTCTTGAGCTTGCGATAGAGCGTCGCGGTCCCGATGGCCAACATCTCTGCAGTGCGCGCCTGGTTGCCGTGATTGTGGCTCAAGACCGCCAGGATGTACTCCTTCTCGATGTCCTCCAGGACCTTGACGGGGCCGGTTATCGACGGTGCCGGGATCGCCATACGAATCTCTTCGGGCAGGTCCAACAGCTCGGTGCGACTCACCACCGCGAGTGCCACCGCCCGCTCCATCGCATTCTCGAGCTCACGCACATTGCCCGGCCATTCATAACGCAAGAGCTGGTCGGCCGCGCGCGGCGAGAGTCCCGTCACCTGGCGTTTGAGTCGGACGGTCGCGTCCGCCAGCAGCACCCGCGCGAGCGGCAGGATGTCGTCGCGGCGGTCGCGCAACGCCGGCACGTGCAGCGCCACGACGTTCAGTCGATAGTAGAGGTCCATGCGGAACTTGCCGGACGCGATGTCGGCCAGCAGGTCGCTGTTCGTCGCCGCGATGACCCGACAGTTGATGGGGCGATTCTTGTTCTCTCCGACACGCCGAATCTCTCGCTCCTGGAGCGCGCGCAAGAGCTTCACCTGCATGCCGGGCGAGACCTCGCCGATCTCGTCGAGGAGAATCGTGCCGCCACTGGCGGCCTCGAAGAGCCCTGCCCGATCCTGGACCGCGCCGGTGAAGGCGCCACGTGCATGACCGAAGAGCTCACTCTCGAGCAGCGTCTCGGTGATGGCGCCGCAGTTCACCGCGATGAAGGGACCGGTCGCCCGCGTGGACTCCTCGTGGACGAGACGCGCGATGCGCTCTTTGCCCGTCCCACTCTCGCCGGTGATGAGGATGGTCGAGTCCACCTTGGCGATCCGGCGTGCCAGATCCACGAGTGTCCGCATCGCGTCGCTGCGCGCCACCAGACCGCTCGGATCCTCGGTCTCGGAGATCGCCTTGGCCAGCACACGCCGCTTGGCAGAGAGCTTCTCTTCGACCTCTTTCAGGGTCTGGGTCGCGGTGTTCAGCGAGGCATCGAGCCAGGTCTTCAGGTCGTCGCGCTCGAAGAAGCGCAGCTCGTCGGCCCGCTCCGGCCCCCACTCCTCACGTGTGTGTCCTCGCATGTGGCAAATCGAGTCACCACGTCCGATGCAGCGGTCCTCGAGGACGAAGATCTCCTTGCCCGTCGCCCGGCTCAGATAGCCGCTCAAGATGCCGGCGGTCATCCAACAGGTGGACGTTTCGCTGCGACCGAGGTGGGCGATGTGTTGTTCGGCCTCGGTCGACGCCAAGAGCGGCAAGGCGCGCTCGGATAGGGGACCCGCGGCACCCGCCTCGAAGCGGAAGAAGCCTTCGATCATCAGGGCCCGCATGCCGGCGCTGACCAGCTCGGTGGGGTCTTCGAAGCCGAACTGCGAACGAATCGCCTCGGCCAGCTCCCAACCGTGGACAAAGCCTACCCGGGTGAGAATGACACGTGCGACGGCGGGTCCCAGGTGTTCGACCAATTCCTTCTTCAAGAGTCCAAGCGCGGTCGCCTCGAGCAGGACCTTGGTTTGACCGGCAATCAGGATGCGGCCCGACGCGACATCGAACTCCACGAGCTCTTCGACATGTAGATCTTCGACGCGCATGGAAGGCACCATCAGAGTGATTGGGGTGTGGCTGGACCGGAATCAAATCAAGCACCCTGGATCGTCCCCTGGGATCTCATTTGTGCCGGCCGGAACAAATACTCGGGAGTTTGCACCGGAAAAGCGACGCGGCCTGAAAGAGGCGGCGTCGCGACCCATGTCAATTTCCACTCTCTAGAGAGTCCCCGGTGCAACCGGGAACTCTCAGAGCGTACAGCCGATTGACCGCGGGGTGTTACCCCCGCCAGCCATCAAGCCATCATTACGTCATCACGGAAGGACGGTCGTGGGCTCCGAAGAGCTCGCCTCGTACGTCGTGCCGGGATTCTCGAGACCGTTCGAGCGCCAGATGAAGCTGGTCGTGTAGAGACGGTTCGCAGGCGTTCCCGCCGGGACACGAGCCTGATGCACGACGTAGAAGGCGCCGCCCGGGGCGAGCACCGTCGACGGCGTGATCGTGATGATCTGGAACCCGGTGGCCGACGGCGAGAGCGTGTAGTTCGTCCCCTGAGTCAGGAGCACTGCGGTCGCGCTGGCCGTGTCCGAGACGATGAGTCCCGTGACCGGGTCGCGGACCGGGCTGTTGTCGCGATAGACTCGCGTCGACAGGATGGTGAAGATACCCGGGGTGCCGATTCCGGTCGGGCTCACAAGGCCGATGCTGTAGGTGAAGACGTTGTTGCTCACACCCTCGTTCGAGAGCGGCTCGACCGACATGGTCGAGAAGTAGTCGACCGTGCCACCGACCGCGACCGGGTCGCCGATGTCGACGAGACCCGTCTGGAGCGCCGAGAAGGACGGCACGTCGACGCAGTCGGTCGCCTGGCGGGTGGCCGCATTGGCCGACGTGACCGTAGCCGTGTTGCAGTAGGTGCCGGCGAGTGCGCCCGGCGGGATACGGCTCACGACGGTGAAGGTCCGGCTCTCACCGGCGGGGATCGTCGTCGCGGGGGCAGTGACGACCTGGTTGGCCGAGGTGCCCGCGGTGCCGTTCTGGTTCGAGCTCACGTAGGTCGCGCGGATATTGCCTTCCGGGTTGAGGCCGATGGTGTCGCTGATCACCACCGTGGTCGCAGTCGAGTTGCCGTTGTTCGTGACCACGATGGTCGACGTATAGGTCGAGCCTGGGAGCACACTCTCGGGCGAGTTGACCTTGGTGATGGCGAGGTTCGGGGTCGCGACGGTGAGGCACGCGCTGTCCGTGCCCATGCCGACCGTGCCCGTGGTCGCCGTGACCGTCGCGGTGTCGCAGTAGACACCGTCGGCCGAGGCCACGACGGTGAAGAAGATGGTCGTGGTCGCCCCGGCGGCGAGGTTGCCGACCGCGGTGTCGAAGCCGTCATTGGCGTTCTGCGTGCCACTCGAGACGCCGCTGACCTGGTAGGTCGCGCCGTTCGTGGTGGTCAGGCGGTCGTTGACGGCCACACCCGCGGCGTCGCCGGTGCCTGCGTTGATGACGCGGACGCGGAGCTTGACGGGCACATTGGCGGCCACGGTGCGGGCGTCGCCGAGTCCGGTCACGAGATCGTCGGCGACGAAATCCTTGACGATCGAGATATTCGACTCGAGCGCCGTGAAGCACGCCTGGTCGTTGAGGGTCGTGTCGCTGTACGAGGTCTCCTCATCGCTGTACGAGGTGACACGCACGCCGTTGCAGTAGGTGCCGGGCTCGGTGACCGTGCCGGTGAAGGTCAGGGTCCTCGAGGTGCCGACCGGCTGCACGCAAGCGCGCGGGGTGTTGATCGAGTTGGTGTCGAGGGTGACCGTGCTGGTCTTCGAAAGCACTCGACCCGAGACGCTCGAGCCACGGCCGAGCGTGATGGCGCCCTGGCCGACGATGTTGCCCGTGAAGAAGGTGGCGAGCCCGAGCGAGGTGGTGGTGTTCACGCGCCAGTAGACGTTGCAGGGGCTCGCACCATTGATGAGGCGAACCGACGCGCCGGCGTTGCTGGTGAGCGTCGTGCCGACCTTGAAGACGAACTCGGCGTTGGGGTTGCCCTGCGCGTCGAGGACGATGTCACCCGCGATGTTCGCGGTGGTGTCGTAGCAGTAGACGCCCGGGGTCAAGGTGCGGCTCGTGAGCGGCAGGTTGTTGGTGCCCGTGCAGGCGCGAGCTGCGAGAGTTGTGGACGCGGTCGTGAGCGAGGCCTGGGCCGCGGTGGCGACGCTGTCATTAGAGTGGATCGAGCCGTTGAGCACGACACCCGGGGGGAAGCCGGTGATGGCGGTGGTGGGGCTCGTGCCGAGCTCGCCGCTGACGATGGTCAGGCCGGTGTTGGTCACGCCCGTGTTGCCAAGCACACCGAAGCTGTAGGCATTGCCCAGCAGCTGGGTGTTCTGCGGAGCGGCCGGCTGGAAGTTTGCCGGCAGCGGGAAGGTGGTCGTGAAGCCATCACCGACGGCGACACTGCCAGCGGGGAGTGAGCCGGCGGTGTAGTTCTGGCCGGCGCCCGAGAGCAGGAAGTCCTCGACGTCGACCTCGGTCGCGTCGCCGGTGCCGACGTTGCGGACGGTGACGGTCCAGTTGACCGTGGCGGTGCCATTCACGAGATTGACGACTTCACGATCGACCGTCTTGCTGATCTCGAGGATCGGCTGCGGGGCGAAACGCTTGAACATGATCTGCTTGCCGATCTCTTCGCCATTGACCGTCGCAACCGCGATGATGCGGCTCGAGGCGCGGGGGTCGGCCGAGAACAGCGTCACCCAGGTGAAGCCATCGACGAAGGGCGAGCCGATGCCGGTCTGGTTGAAGAGGGGGTACTCGTTGGCGAAGAGCGGGAACGACTCGTTGCCGATACGGCCATTGTTGGTGCGGGTGTCGGCCTGGTCGTCGTAGACGCCGTAGCCGAGCCCCGAACGATTGTCGTCCGAGGTGCCGAACTGGGTGCTGTTGATGCGACCCGACCAGTACTGGTCGATCTCCCAACGCACGTCCGCGCCGATGACAGGGCGGATGACGCCGTCGTCATCCTCGACGCCGACCCACGCACCACCGAGGTTCTGGGTGAAGCTGGGGGCGGCCTCGGTCTGCTCGGAGACGAGCGGCATGCCGGGGTCGACCATGATGGCGCGCTCGAGCTTGCTCGGGTCGATGCCGTTGGTCTCGTTGTCGAGCCACGCGTAGAAGACGAAGGCGCGGTCGCGGAGCGCGTCGGAGTCGAGGTTGATGAGGTTGCCCGCACCGTCGCGGTACACGGCGCGCGGGGCGTCGGTGATGATGGCGCGTGAGTCGAGGATGAGCGCCAAGCTCGAGGTCTGGCCGGCGACGACATTGACCGAGCCGGTGGCGCTGGTGAAGCCTGGGGAGCTGGCCGCGGCCATGTACTGGCCGGGCTCGAGGTCAACGATGAAGAGGTTGCCCTCGAACGTGCGCGTATAATCGCCGGGGCCCGTCAGGACGACGGTCGCGGCCGAGGGGTTCACGTTCACGTTCAGCGAGCCGAGGGTCGGGGCGACGCGATTGAGGACCATGGACAGGGTCGAGGTCTGGCCGATGACGACGTTGACCTGGCCGACCGACTCGTCATAGCCGGCGAGGTTGGCGGTGGCGATGTACTGACCGGGATCCAGGTCCGTCAGGAACTGGTTGCCCGTGAAGGTCTCCGAGAACCCGTCGGGTCCGGTGACGACCACGGTCGCGGTCGAGGGGGATACGTTCACGTTGAGCGAGCCGCTGGTCGCAGAGGGCTCTGCGAGGTTCAACGTCAAGAACGAGGTCTGGCCGGCGACGACATTGACCTGCGAGGTGGCGTTTCCAAACCCAGCGGCCGTGCCTGTGGCGCTGTATTGGCCTGGCTTGAGCGTCACGAGGAGCTGGTTGCCGTTGAACGACTTCGAATAGCCGTCGGGTCCGGACACTACGACCGCGGTGTCGTTCGGGTTCACGTTGACGCTGAGGGCACCGGTCGTGGCGGTGACGATGACAGGACCGTCGTCGTCGCCGCATGCGGGAGCGATGGCTCCCATGAGCAAGGCGACGAAGACGCCGATGAGGCCTCCGTGGCGGATCTGAGCTCGACTCTCGAATTGATTACGCATGGAAACCTCTCTGTTGGGCTACGTCGACAACGCGCCGCAATAACGGTTTGTCGGGGGCGCACTGATGACGACTCGAGCCGCCCCATCGCAAGTGACGTGCCGTCGTTCTGGTCTGTTGCAACATAAGGGATTTATTGGCCAGACAGCCCCGCCTTGCCTGAGGCGTGTGTGCTCGAGCCATCCCTTTGGTCGCCCCTGAGTCAACGTGATGGAGGTCGGTCGAGGTGATCGTCGACCTGGCATGCCTATCGTCCCGATGTCCGACCCATATCGATAGAGAGTGAATCCGAGGCGTGAATCCGAGGCGCTGACGTCCCACGGGCGAACGCCCACCACAAAATATGGAAACGCCCGTGGGACGTCGCCGTATCGGTCGCCTGCTACGGCCCGCTCCGCCGCGGGCCTGCGGCAGGCGACCTGCCGTTTCCACCTGAAAACGGCCTGTCTCGGAGTCTCGCGGAAGCGAGTCTATGGAAGTGACCGGAGGCGCGCGGGTGGTAGACGATCAGGGTGGTGTGGTCGCATCAGAATGAGTGCACCAGCCCCAAATCGATGGCCGGTCATGCCGTTGATGTCGCGATGATCGTTGTTCGCCGCGTGTCATTTGGCCGTGCAGGGCATCGCATCGGTGGGCGGCACGGCACTTGCGTAAGCGACCACCACTGACCTTGCGAGCGGCGCGAGGTCAACAGCCCCAACTCATTGCCCGTCTACCGAGGCTCCTATGAAACGCTCGTCGTTCGTCCCATTCACATTCGCCCTCGCTCTCATCGCACCCCTGGGTGCCTGCGGTTCGAGCAACAAGGCCCAACGCTACGACGACGTCGTCTCGATGCGCGCTCAGGATTATGACATCGAGTCCGAGGGTGAGGTCGTGAAGGCCTGCGGCCTCGACAGCTCGCGCTCCTATTTCGCTTACAACTCGTCCGAGCTGACCGCCGACGACAAAGTCCTCCTCGAAGACGTGGGCCGCTGCCTCACGAGCGGTCGCCTCGTGGGTCGCTCGGTGCTCGTCACCGGCTACACCGACGACCAGGGTGACTCGACGAACAACTACGCGCTCGGCCTGGAACGAAGCCGAGCCGTGGCGTCAGAACTGGCCGCCCGCGGAGTCCCCCAGACCCGCATCTTCCTGCGTTCGCGCGGCGAGGGGAGATCGAGCGGTGAGTCGGATGCGGGTCGCGCCCTCGACCGCAAGGTCGACCTCCGGGTCGTCGCTCGCAACTGAATCCCGTCTATTTTTCCCGCACGCAATCTAGCCCGTCCAGCCGCTCCATCGGAGTCACTATGAAACTCTATCTCGCCATGCTCAGCACCCTCGCGCTCTCGACCCTCGGTACCGTCGCCCATGCGGCTGATCCCGAGCCCGTTCAGGACCGGCAGATCGACAATTCGAATCGCACTGGCGTCCTGCCGCCTTCGCAGTCGGACGATGACAAGGCGCCGCCCGTTCCCTCGCCCGCGGCGCCTCCGGGCGGTCTCGTGAAGCAGGCCGGTATCGGCGGCGTCGTGTCGTATGGCCGCTCCGGCGTCCTCGAGCTCGGCGGGTCCGCGTCGCTCGCGGCTGCGTCCGGCTACCTTCAGCTTTCGATCGCCCCGTCGATCGGCTATTTCATCATCGACAATATCCAGCTCTCCGCGATCATGGGGCTCACCTACACGAGCATCGACGCGAAGGCCGCTGACGGCACCACTGAGACGGCAACTCAGACCCTGTTCTCGCTTCTCTTCGAGCCCAGCGTCCACATCCCGTTCACCGAGAGCCTCTTTGGTTTCCTCGGCGTCGGCATGGGTGTCTCCTACGCCGATGTGTCCGGTGCTGGCTTCGCTCTCCAGCCGCGCCTCGGCCTGAACGTGCTCGTCGGTCGCTCGGGCATTCTCAGCCCGGCCATCTATGTGCAGTACACGACGACCTCGGCTATCCAGACCGACCAGGGCACGCTGCTCCAGGTGAACTTCGGATACGGCCTCAACCTCGGCTACACGGTCATGTGGTGAGTCTGAGTCGATTGCTCGGAGTCCAGCCCCCTCCCTCCATCTAGCTCAGCAGGCAAACATCATGACCGTCGAATCCGTTCTCATCATGCTCCTCATCGGCGCCATCGCCGGTTGGCTCGCCACCCTCCTGATGAATGGGTGGGGCTTTGGCCTCGTGTTCAACATCATCATCGGTATCCTCGGCGGTTTCGTCGCCACCTGGCTCTTTCCGTCGCTGAGCGGCGCGTTGGGAGGTGGGCTGGGTGGGCAGATTCTGAGTGCCACAGTCGGAGCCATCATCATCCTTGCTGTCGTCTTCTTCTTTCAACGCGTCGGTGCCTTTCCGCGTCGACGACTCTGAGCGAACCCACGGGACTCCGACCCGATTCGTCGGGCGGGGTCCTTCAGGTCCCCGAACGCGGATATCGCAATGCATGCGATGACCGCGAATGAGAGCTGCATCGTTCCCCCGAACCAGCTCGCAAATGCCTCAAGGACATCACCATGTCACTCTCTCGCCGATTGGCCCTCTCGTGTCTCACCTTCGCGACCATCGCTGCTCCCTTGAGCTCCATGGCTGCTCCGCCCGAACGTTACCCTCACTCGAACGCCTCGCTCGGCGTCGCGTTTGGTGACCCCACGGCGGTCGACCTCAAGATCTGGACGGGCGAGGGGAGTGGCTTCGACCTGGGCGTGGGCTTCACCCGCTTCTCGGAGCGCCTCGGACTCTATGCCGAATATGAGCTCGGGCTCGTCGATTTCTGGATCGGCAACTCTGTAAAAGGCATCTTCTACCTCGGCGTCGGCGGCGCCGTGTCGCTCCGCCACAACAACGACGACCTCTCGGTGGCGCTCATCATCCCCATCGGTCTCAACTTCCGTTTCCGCGCCCCGGTCGAGATCTTCGTCGAGGCCCGCCCCGGTCTGGCACTGCTCGACAAGTCGGGCTTCGGGATCGGCGGCCAGCTCGGTGTTCGTTACGTCTTCTGAGCGCTCCATGCGTTTCGGCACCACCTGACCGGATCGCTCGGGCGAGCCGTCCCGCCCACACCGTGGGAACGGGGCGGTCCCCCGAACAGACGATTTCGCTTACGCGAATCCCTGGTCGGTAGCGACCAGGCTCCATAGTCATCCTTCCAAGTCGCCCTTGTCATATTCGAGCTCGCGAGTCGCCACTCGCCGAGCCCAGGAGTCGCGTTCATGAGTCTACAGACAACAGACACGATGCCAGAAAGCGTAGCCCCCGAATCCGAGGGGCCTGAAAAGAAGAATCAGGACCGCGAGGTGACGATCACCGTGGGACAAGCCAGCAACGGGCGAATTCCCATCAGTATCCTCGTGGTTCCCACCCACCAGTTCGACGCAGGGGGAGGAATCTTCGTCGATTTCCGCCTTGGCAAGAAGGACCCGTCGAATATGCCGGTCGTCTTTGACGACTCCCCGGCCTATCAGACCTCCATCGAGTCGGGTGATGCGGCTGTGGCGGAGCTCGCGCGGATCGAAATCGCGGCCGGCGAGACGGCTTCCGAGCCCGAGGTCGAAGAGGCCCTCGAAGAGCCCGGTGCCGAACCGACGCTCGAGGCGCCACCTCCCTCCGTGACGAAGCGGAAGGCCATGGACGGCAAATACCCCATCGTGTCCCACCAGGTCGGGCCCGCGATCAAGCTCATCGTCGGGCAGTCGGAGTCCTTCCGCGCCGAGCTCGCTGAGCCTGCGGCACCTACCAACGGCGAGCGCTGGTATGCCCGCGCACGTTTCTCGACGCCGCAAGGCCACGACCTGCGTTCGTCGTGGGCGCTGGTCTGAGTCGTCTGACTGGAAGCTCGTGGTGACTGCAGCGCCCGATTCGCTGCAGTCACTACTCAGCCGGGCGATGCGCCCGTAGGCGTTGTGGTCCGGACTGCGCGCGAATCTTGTCGAGCGGTGAGTTTGTGGACGGAAGGGCGACCTCGAGGGTAAGCCTCCCGTCGTGACGACCAGCCCCGACCTCTTTGCACCCGGCGCGCTTATCCGCGCCTACCAGATCGAGCGGCGGCTGGGCGGCGGCGGCCAGGCCGTGACGTGGCTCGCGCGGGACCCGGAGGGGCGGCTCGTCGTGCTCAAGCAGCTCGTGCTGCGACGTGCCGAAACCTGGAAGGAGATCGAGCTCTTCCAGCGTGAGGCCGCAGTGCTCGAGGCCATCGACCACCCGGCGATTCCCCGCTGCCTCGACCACTTCGAGCTCACGCACGACGGCGGCGTCGACTTCGTCCTGGTCCAACAGTGGGTCGACGCACCTTCGCTCGCCGAGCTCATCGGCACGACCCGCCTCGAGCGCGATGACATCCTCCACATCGCGCGGGCGTTGCTCGATATTCTCGACTGGCTGCATCGCCGTGTGCCTCCGATAGTGCATCGCGACCTCAAGCCCTCGAACGTCCTCTTCGGCGCCGACCGCCGGGTCTACCTCATCGACTTTGGCGCCGTGAAGACCCAGCTCGGAGGTGCCAACACGGGCGAGTCGACCATCGTCGGGACCCACGGCTATATGCCAGCCGAGCAGCTCATGGGACACGCCGAGCCGCGCTCGGACCTCTATGCCCTCGGGGCCACACTCATCCACCTCATGTCGGGTCGGCACCCATCGACCCTGCCGCTCGACGGTCTACGACTTCGTTTCGCCGAGGTCGTGAACCTGCCCGCGCCGCTCGTCGCCTGGCTGGAGTCACTGGTCGCGCCCGACCCGGGGGCGAGGCCTGCAAGTGCGAGGGCCGCACGTGTCTCTCTCGATTCTGCAGAAGCCGCCGCTGCCGCAGCGTCGTCCCCGGCAGAGGTCGGGCGAGCCGCACCGGAGGTTGCCCTCCTGCCGACAACCGCCAGGAAGAAGCCGCGTTATGGGGTGTGGGTCGGGCTCGCCGCCCTGGTGGTGGCTGGGCTGCTGGCGAAGCTGGGGAGCGAGCCGGCGCCGGTCGCGCAGCCGGCCCCGCCGACAACGACCGTGTCCGAGACACCGAGGGTCGCAGCCGACGCTCCGTTCGTGGCGCTCGTGGCCGAGCTCGACGGCAACGACACGGTGGATGTCGCGCCGCGGCGGGCCATGCTGCGAAAGGCCGAGATGGGTTTTCCGCACTCGAGCGTCGACCTCGCGGTGGTCCTGACTTCGAAGGCCGACAAGCCCATCGTGAGCCTCGTGGCCAATGTCTTCCTCGAAGGTTTCCAGCAGCGCACCCAGCTCGTGTGGACGCTCGTCGGCGAGCTGAACCCGCCGCTAGAACCCGGCGAGTCGAGGGTCATCACGACGCAGTTCACCGACGTTCCAAGCCGGCTCGAGCGGGTCCGCTGGCGCCTGGGCGAGGCCGTCCTCTCAGCGAGCCCACCCGCGGGAGAGCCAACGGTTTTTGTACCCGAGCTTCCCAACGGGGTGAGTGCCGAGGCACTCGGCAAGCAGCTCACCTTTCGTGAACGCAAAGCCGTGAAGATGCCTTCGGGCGAGCATCACGAAGGGCGCCTCGTCAGCGACATCGAGGTCCGGGTCGAGGACCCTGCGGCCCTTCGTTACCTCCAGATGAAGCCGCGCTGCGTGGGTGCGGACGGGTCCGTGCGCAACCATGGCGTGGCCGACTACGGGATGCAGATCTACATCGATGGCCGCTATCCCGGCGAAGCCCCCTGGTCTCGGGCGGGTGATATCCGGGTCTATCGAGCGCTGTGTTTTCCCGACACCACACGCGTGACCTGGCGCATTGATGAACTCTCGCTCGCGCCCGCGACGCCAGTGCCTTGATAATCGAGATACCTGGCCTCAGGGTTTGGCCGGCGCCTCGGGTGCTGTGGTCTCCGGTGGCACAGTCGCTGTCGCCACGGTCTTGACGCCAGCGGCTCGCGACTTGTCGACCACCTGCACGACGAAGCCATAGTTCGCGGCGTCGTCGGCGATGAGGAAGATGACCTTGTGGGTGTCCATGCGGATGTCCATGAGCTGCTTCATCCGCGCTTCGTAGGCAGTCATCGCGATGGGCTTGTCGTTGATCGTCACCTCGTTCTTCGCGTCGACCCGCACGAGGAGCTGCTCGTCGGGGACCTCCTGCGGGTCGGCGACTTCTTCGACCTTGGGAACGGCGACGGTGATCTCCTTGTCGAGCAGCGGCGTCACCACCATGAAGATGATTAGCAGCACGAGCACCACGTCGACCAGCGGCGTGACGTTGATCTCCGAGTTCGGTCGCGTGAAGGCCGGTACGAAGCGCGGCTTGCGGTGTTTCGACTTCACGGCGCGGCCTTCTTTGGCACCTCCGGCGCCTCCACACCGAGTGCCACGCTCTTGGCCCCGCCGTCCTGCGCCGCCTTCATGACCTCACGCACCTGCTTCATCGAGAGCCTTTTGTCGCCCTTCAAGAGCACGGCGCGGTTGGGGCTCTTGGCCAGCATCTGTTTGACCAGGGTCGGCACGTCCGAGAGCTTGACCTCGGCGCTGCCCATCCACACCCGCTTGTCGGCCGTGACGGCCAGGATGAGCGGGTCCTCCTCTTCGGTGCCCTCGTCGATGTGGGTCGCGACGGGCAGGTTGACCTCCTTGCCCTGCTGCAACATCGGCGTCACGACCATGAAGATGATGAGCAGGACCAGGCACACGTCGACCAGTGGCGTCACATTGATGTCGCTACGAGGCCCGTCCTTGCCGGAGCCGACGGACATTCCCATCGGTCACCACCCCCCGTGCAATGCACGTGTGGATACGACGACGTCTGTCGTGGTCTGCGGCGTGCGCACGGCGGCACTCATGCCTTGCTCTTGTGCTTCTTGCGGAGCTCAGAGGCGACGATGTCGAGGAGCTCGTTGGCAGTCTCCGACATGTCGACCGCACGCGAGTCGACCCACCCCTGCAGGTAGTTGTAGGCGCCGAGCGCGGGGATAGCGACGAAGAGACCGGCGGCGGTCGCGACGAGGGCCTCGGCGACACCGGCGGACACCACGGCGAGACCACCGGAGCCCGACGACGCCATCTGGGTGAACGAGTTCACGATGCCCACGACCGTGCCGAGGAGGCCCACGAAAGGTGCGAGCGCCGACACCGAGGCGAGCCCGCCGAGCCCGCGCTTGAGCCCATGGACCTCACGCTGGGTCTGTCGCTCGAGGGCACGCGAGACCGACTCGAAGGCGACGTCTTCGTCTTCGTGGTTGCGTGTGGCGAATGCGTCGAGACCGGCCTTCACCACCCGACCGAGGTGGCCGATCTTCTCCTGCCCCTTGAGCTTGTCGGAAGCGCCCGCGAGGTCGTTCGCCGAGAGCGGTCCGGCCAGCTCGGTGGCCCACTGAACGGACTCCTTGCGGGTCCGGCTGTAAGCGATGGCCCGCTCCCCGATGATGAAGATCGAGAACGCCGACATCACGACCAGCACGATGAGGATGAGCTTCGCGAAGAAGCCCATGTGGCCCCAGAGCTCGGAGAAAGAGAAATCCAAATTAGCCTCCAAAAGAGAAGCGCCCCCGTTTCAGGGGCGCTCACGAGATGGGGTCCTGCCTTATTGGGGCATGACGAGTTTGATCGTGAACGTGTAGTCCACGCGCACCGGACGTCCCTGAAAGGTCACTGGCGAGTAGCGGTGGGTGCCGAGCGCATCGAGGACCGCCTTCTCCATGTGCGGCATCGACTTGATGACGCGACAGTTCTCGAGGCGACCGTCGGTCTCGATGACACACTTGACGATCATCGTGCCGGCGACCTCGGCTTCGAGCGCCTCACGCGAGTAGCGCGGGTCTTCACCCGAGAGCCGCTTGGGTCGGGCCATGCCTTCACCGAATGGCACCACCTCGGTCGAGGTACCGGTCCCACCGATCTTGCCGCCGATGACACCACCGACCTTGCCACCGACGACGCCGCCTTCCTTGCCACCCTCCTGCCCGCCCTCCTGGCCTCCGGCCGGGGGCGCTGCCGCGGTCTCCGCTCCACCGGGCTTGGGCTCCGTCGGAGGGGCAGGTTTGGGCTCGGTGTTGTCGGGCGGCTTCACGAGCGTATCCGCCTTTGCTTCCTTCTTGGGCTTCTTCTCGATCTTCGGCTTTTCCGGCTCGACCTTCGCTTCGACCTTGGGAGTCTGGGCGGCTGCTGGCGGCGGCGGAGGTGGCGGCGGCGGGGGAGGGGGAATCAGGTCCACGACTGGGGCCTGGAGCGGTGCCGTCGGCTGCACCATGGTCACATCGTCCGGCTTCTTCTTCTTCTCGGGGGGCTCCCGGTCTCCGCTGAGGGCCCACCCGCCGCCTCCCACCACCACATGGATGACGATCGACACGAGCGCTCCACCGCCGATGAACCGCCCCGTCCGCTCACGAGGGCTCAACAACGAATCGAACATCTTTCACCCCGAAGCAAAGGACCCGTGGCTTGCGCCCCCGGTCACTTGAGTTCGTCGGGGAGCTTGCCGTCCTCGAACATACACAAGAGCAGGTCGGGATGGCACTTGATCGAGTCCTTGAAGTCGGGATTGATTCCCGAGCCATACGGCGTGCCGATCTCGGGGTTGGCCTCGGGCTCGCAGAACGCGTCCACCGGGTTACCGTCGTCGTCTCCGCAGTAGACCGCCGGATACAAGCCCACCGCGGTGTATTCGGCCGTGCAGTCGTTGACTTTATAGGTCAAATTGGCCGTGAAGACGGTGCCGATGATCGACGGGCTGACGATGAAGCGCATGTTGCTCCATACATACTCCACCGTCATCGGGTCCTCGGCGGGGACCGCCGGCTCACTCTCGTCTTCTTCGGTCGCCGGATCGTCGGGCACCGCGGGGATCGCCGGCAACGCCGGAAACTCCTGCCGAGCGGCCGCGAGGGTCGGCACCGTGCAGATGTCGTTGTCGGGCGTGCCGCTCGAGAAGGGACCGAGCGCGAACGGCGGGTTCTCGGCGTCGGGGACGTCGCCGAGGCGTGCGATGTAGTCGTCGATCATCAGGCCGAGGTCTTCAGCCTTGATCGCGACGGTGGAGTCCTTGGCGTTGGGCCGCCCGTCAGAGCGTGGCTGGTTGTAGGTCTGCACACCATACCAGCCACCGATGAGGCCGTTGCACTGATCGTCGGTGCCGCTCGTGGGCGTGAGCTTGACGGCGAAGTCGCCGTGGCCGGTCGCACACGTGATGCCCTCCGCCGTGCAGCCGGCCGAGAGAAGCAACCCGGCCGAGGCCACCGGGAGGGTGAGCTTTCGGAGAACCGATGTCTTGAGTTGGCGCATGTTCGTTCAACCTGCTCTTGGGTTGCCGTGGGGGGTCGCTCGAACCGTCATCGCGGCGGCGCGACCAGGGGGACTCGGGTGAGCCTGGGGCCTCTTCTTTGTGGCCCCAGCGCTTGGGAAGGAACCGGTCAGTAGGTGCCGCGGACGCCGAAGCGGAAGGTGCGCGGCTGCTGGTACGAGGTGACCTTGCCGAAGTTCGGGTTGATGTCCGTATCTTCGAGGTCGCCCGTCCCGCCGGTGTACTGGACGTTGCTCAGGTCGCCCTTGGACCCATCGATGAGCGGGTCCACGTCGGCGTTGGTGTAGGTGTTGTTGCGCGCCGTCGGGGCCTGGAAGTTGAAGAGGTTGAAGACGTCAGCGGTGAAGGTGAACGAGACCGACTCGCTCGGCCGGAAGGTGTAGCCGAGGTTGAGGTCGATGCTCGCGAACCAGGGGAGGCGTTCTCCAGAGCCGCGCGGGAGGATGAAGACCTCGTCCGAACCGTAGAGGGGATGCGAGCCGAGGTAGTCGGTCGGCCCACCCGAAGCGGCGCGCACGGCAAGGCCGGCCTGGATGTTGTTGCACTCGTTGATGACGAAGTCGTAGGCGGTGAAGAGCTTGATCTGGTGGCGCGAGTCACCCGGCAGATAGCCGTCGCGGTTCACGGTGAGCGACTTCAGGTCGAAGTCCGAGTTGATGTTCGGGTCGAGCTGATCGGTCTCCGGGCGGAAGAGGCCGGCGTAATTGCCCTTGAGCCACGAGAGCGTGTAGCTCGCCTGCATCATCCAGTGACGCGAGAAGTCCTTCATGAAGTAGAGGGTCAGGGCGTCGTAGTCGCGCGTGGCCTCCGGGAAGTCCTTGGCGATGCCCTGGCCCGGGTTGCCGACGAAGTAGGTCGAGGCCTCGTCGCGGCTCATGTCCTCGATGACGTTGTTCATCCAGCGCTTGGTGTAGACGAGGCCGGAGCGGAGGTCGCGGAGCGCGTCGCTCAGCTCGCCGAGGTCGAGCTCGCCGCCGAGAACGAACTCCCAGGAGCTCTGCGCCTCGAGGTCGGGGTCGATCGGGGTCTGTCCGCCGCCGGTGAGGATCCAGAGCTGGTCGGGCGACGACGCGCCGTTCACCACGAGGCGACCCTCGCCGTCACGGCAGCCTTGCAGGCCGGCCTCGGTGCTGGGGTCGCAGACGGATGCATCGTGGACCGACGCGATCTGCGGCTCACCCGAGCCGGCGCGGTTGGCGATGCCGAGCGGGACGTTCTCGTAGTAGAGGGCGAAGTTCGTGAAGATTTTCGCGCGGCCCTTCATGGTCGGGTCCCAGATGGCGCCCACACGTGGGGCGAACTGGTAGGGGAGGGCCATGAAGAGCTGGTCGTCGCCGCCATAGAGGAACTGCGCATCCCAGCGGGCGCCGAGGTTCAGCGTCAGGCTGTTGGCGATGGTCCAGCTGTCCTGGAGGAAGCCGCCGATCGACCAGCTGCTGGTCGAGATGTCGAGCGAGTCGAGGATGACGAACTCGTCGGGCCCGGTGAGGTAGCCGAACTGGCGCAGCTCGGTGAACGAGGTGCCGGCGAGACCCTCGCGGTAGGCGGTCAGACCCGTGTAGGCGCGGTTGTGGTTGAAGCTCATGTAGTCGAGCTCGGCGCCGATCTTCACGACGTGCTGGCCAGCCCCTTCGGTGAGCCAGGTCAGCGTCGTCTTGGCGCCGACGCGTTGCATGTCCTCGACGTCGATGAAGCCGGGTCCGCCCGAGTAGTAGTTGGTGAGTGGGCAGAGCTGGGTGCCCGGCGGCGCGCCGGCCGGGACCTCGCACAGCGAGGGGTCGGGGATCTGCTCGAACTCGGTGATCTCATGATAGAGGCGGGTGCCGTCCGCGTCGGGCGTGCGGCGCCAGAGCACGCTCGGGACACCAGCCAGGCCGCTCGACGAGCCGACCGCCGAGCCGTCGGAGGGGAGGATGCCGCCGGTCTGGTTGAGCCAGCCGACCGTGGTGTCCAGCAGCAGCTTGTTTTTCACGAGGTCGCTGTTCCAGGCGAGGTTCACACCCCAGGCGCCCGTGTCGCGAGTGGTCGCGAGGGCGTCGAAGGGACCGATGATGTTCGAGACCTCGGGCGAGCCGTCGCGGGAGTCGATCGCGAAGTCACCGTCGCCGCCCGACCAGCGCGGGCTTCCGACGAACGAGATATTGACACGATTGTCTTCGCTGGCGCGCCAGGTCAACTTGGTGAAGAGCTGGAGCATGCGGCTCGAGGCGCCGAATTCCTGCTCGGTGCCGGGCATGACCTCGGTGCGGGTGAAGCCGTCTTCGTCGATGATGGGGGCCAGGTCGTCGCCGAGCACGGTCCGCCGCAGCTTACGTGTGTAGTCCCAGTTCACCGATGAGTAGCCAACGCCGACGTAGAACCAGAGCTTATCCTTGATGAGCGGTCCGCCGATGTCGGCGCCGAAGTCGTAGACGTCGGAGATCTTCAACTGCGTGTCGACGGTGCTCGCCTCGCGCTTGATGTTCTTGTTGGGCCCGACGAACGCGCCGGGGGAGAGGAAGGCCCAGAAGCCGCCGCGGAACTCGTTCGAGCCCGACTTGGTGATCGCCGAGACGATGCCGCCGGTCGACTTGCCATACTCCGGCATGAAGCCACCGGTGATGACATTGAGCTCCCTCACGAACTCCGACGAGAGCGACAGGCCGAGCGTGCCGTAGGCGGCGTCGTTCACGCTCATGCCGTCGACCACGTAGTTGTTCTCGGGGGAGGTCGTGCCGTTGATCGAAGTGCCGTAGGTGTCGCCCTGGGCCTGCGGGGCCGAGGCCGCGACGGACTCGATGTCGCGGTTGGCACCACCCTTGGAGTTGGGGCGCGAGATCGGTATACGCCGCGTGAACTCGGCGTCGATAGATGTGCCGGTCGTCGCGGAACCCACGTCGACCGTCGGGCGGCGCGCGACGACGACGATGTCTTCGGTCAGGCCCTCAGGAAGGATCTGCGTGTCGAGGCGCAGGGTCACGTCGGCGCGGACGCGGATGCCGCTGCGCGCGTAGGGCTTGTACTGCTCGCGGTCCATACGGACCGTGTAGTCGCCGGGCGGGAGGCCCACGATGCGGAAGTCGCCTTTGGGGCCGGTGACTGCCATCTCCTCACCCTGAAGGGTGGGCGAGGTGACCGTGACCAACACGTCTGCGACCGGATTCTGCGTCGCCGCATCGCGCACGACACCGGACAGCGAGCCGGTACCGACCTGGGCGCGGGCCACCTCCGCCATTTGCGGCATCATGCACACGAGTGCCGCAAGTGCCGTCGTCGCTCCAAGAATCCTGTTCATCCCAGCCTCCGTGATCGAGGTGCGCAGGTGCCAGTGACGGTGACCTGCCATTGAAGAACCGAGCGCCTGACAGCAGCAGGCGGCCCATGCACGAGAAGAGTCATCTCTCTGAGAGAGCAGGGAACCCTGACGATGGTCCTGCTCGATGCGGCAATGGGATCGCTCACCACCGCTTCGGCGCCGCGACTTCGACACGCGTCGAGTGTTTACGCATACGCAACCCGGACAAAGCCGCTATCGCGACTGCCCAACGCGTCTGCACTTCGAACAGATGGTGTGGTGGAAATCACACCCCGACCCAGTAGCCGATTGGAAGCGATCCCTCCGGCACGTCTCGGATGTTGTTCCAATTTTTGTGGGTTGGCAATCCAGGTTTCTGCGAATTCTGGGAATACACATCAACATCCCAGGTGGTGGATGTCGCGCAGCGCAAGTTTGCAAAACATGACAGAGGCAAGCTCGGTCGTTCAACATGACCGACAGAGCATTCGAGCGCGCGCCCCACCCGCACGGCTCCCCCGCGAATCGCGGGATCTATGTGATGTCGACCTCACCTTCGCAATTCAGGCGCCACAAAGTGACGTTGCCGCAGGTTCCGCACTCCATGCGTCGCCACCTTGCATTGGACTCCGGTGGGGCCACGCGGTTGGGGGGCCGCACGAGAGGGACGTCAGGTGTGCCTCGTCGCCATCGTCGGGTGTACCTCGTCGGCATCGTCGGGTGTGCCTCGTCCAAATCGTCAGAAGGGACCGCTCCACTAGAAGGGACCGCCCGACCGAAGCCGGGACTGAAGTTGAACCTGGCGCTGGCATCGAAGACGAAGCGGCTCAGCTGAGCCACCCGAGGACCGGCGGGCCACCAATCGGTGCGCGTCGCCGACTCGTGTTGGGTCTGCGCGTAGCTGACACCCTCATGTACGGCGGCCTCGGAGCAAATATAGACAAAATCAGGACACGACCTTTACGTGGCCACCTGGGGCCGCTAGGGTGTCCACATCCGGGGGCCGCGGGGCGGTCTTTGGGCGTGGACATACCGCAGCGAGGGGTCTCGGATGGGCGTCAGGCGAGAGTCTGGATGGGGTGGTTCGGCAGTCAGGGGAATGGGTTGGGTTCTGTGGGTCGCTGCCACGGGCGGGGCGGCTTCGGGGTGCCTCGACGACACGTCGAGGCTGCAGCCCAGCGGTCTGTCTCAGGGCAGCGACGCTCCGAGGATCCTGGCGCCTTTCGAGAGCTCCGGCGACGCGGAAGAGGCCGGCGTCGACAACGTGGACACCTGCGCCGAGACGGCGAATTCGTGTCTCGAGACGTCGGAAGACCCGGCTACCTGTATCCGTGGCTACGTGTCTTGTGCCGTGGGAGCCGGCATCGAACCTGACCACCCCTACCTCGGTTGCGTCGAAGCCCTCGCTACCTGTTGGGAAACCAGCGACGACCTTCAGCTCGTCGAGGCCTGTGTCGTCTCGTACGACGATTGCGTCGCGACCTACCTGGACAGCGCCGAGCCAACGCCGACCGACCCGCCGCCGACCGAAGTCGTGGCGCCGACGGGAACCTTTGCGGAGTGCGAGGTCCAGGCCGAGGCATGCCTCGACGAGCGGCCCGACGACCTGGTCGGTTGTGTCGCGGTCTATCGCGATTGTGTGGCTTCGGGAGGAGCAAACACAGCCTACGTCGGGTGCCTCGACAGCGTCATCGCGTGCCTGGGCGCGGGCGGCGACGAAGAAGCCTGCTTCGTCGCGTTCGATGTCTGCCTCTCCTACGCCTACCCCGAGGTGCCTGCGGATTCGCCCGATGAGCCAAGCACTCCTCCAGACGAGCACGAATGGGCCGTCTGCGAGCAGCCGACGTTCGAATGCTACGAGTGGGGCGGCACCAATCCCGAGTGCCTGACGGTCTACCGCGGCTGCCTCATCGACTACGGGCTCGAGACCGACGACCCGCGGATCGGATGTCTCGACACCCTCATCGACTGTGCCGCCCGAGCCGAGGCGTCGGACGACCCTGACCCCGCACTCGCGGTGTGCGCTGACGACTTCGACATCTGCGTCGACGCGGTCGTCCTCGAGTAACGCGATCAATCGAAATGGACAAAATGTCGACAATGCCTTGTCGATATCCTGACGGCGTCTATCCCTCACAACCATCGGGCGACAAGCCCTCGATTCACCAACCTGGAGGTCTACACATGCGAGCACCTTTGACCCTACTCACCCACCTCGCCGTCGGTGGCGCGCTGCTCTTTGCAGCCGGCTGCGCCGATGACGAGGAAACCAAGGCCGACCCGAAGACCATCACGGACCTCGTGGTGGAAGGCGCGACGTTCACCACCCTCGAGGCCGCGGTGGTTGCGGCTGACCTGGCCGACACCCTGGCCGGTGCGGGACCGTACACGGTCTTCGCGCCGACGGACGCGGCGTTCGCGGCGCTCCCGGCAGGCGCGCTCGACGGGTTGCTGGCCGACAAAGAGGCCCTGAGCGACGTGCTGACCTATCACGTCGTGTCGGGCCGGGTGAACGCGGCGACCGTCGTCACGCTGGACAAGGCAACGGCCCTCAATGGGGATGAAATCACGATCGAAGTCATCAACGGGGAGGTCATTCTCAACGGCAGCGTCAAGGTGACCACGACGGACATCGAGGCGAGCAACGGAATCATCCATGTCATCGACGCGGTGCTCATGCCCCCCGAGCCCGAGCCCGAGCTGAAGACCATCGCCGAGCTCGTGGTGGAAAACCCCGACTTCTCCACTCTCGAGACAGCGGTCATCGCGGCTGAGCTGACCACTGTGCTGTCGGGCACCGGCCCGTTCACGGTGTTCGCCCCGACCAACGCTGCCTTCAACAAGCTCCCGGCGGGTGCGCTCGACGCCTTGCTCGCAGACAAGGACGCGTTGACAGCGGTCTTGACCTACCATGCTGTCACGGGTCGGGTGGATGCCGCGACTGTCGTGACCCTCGACAAGGCGACGACGGTCAACGGCGCAGACATCACCATCGAGGTCGTCAACGGTGAGGTCATCCTCAACGGCATGGTCAAGGTCACTGCGACCGATATCGAAGCCAGCAACGGCCTCGTCCATGTCATCGACACCGTGCTCATGCCGCCCGAGCCGGAGCCCGAGCTCAAGACCATCACCGAGCTCGTCGTCGAGAACCCCGACTTCTCGACCCTAGAGGCCGCAGTGATCGCAGCTGAGCTGGCCACGACGCTCTCGGGCGCCGGCCCCTTCACCGTGTTCGCGCCGACCAATGCCGCCTTCGATAAGCTGCCTGCTGGTGCGCTGGACGCGCTGCTCGCGGACAAGGACGCCCTGACCGATCTCTTGACCTACCACGTGGTCTCGGGCCGGGTGAATGCGGCGACCGTCGTGACCCTCGACAAAGCCACGGCCCTCAACGAGGAGGACATCACCATCGAGGTCGTCGACGGCGAAGTGATCCTCAATGGCACCGTCAAGGTCACCGCCACCGACATCGAAGCCAGCAATGGCATCATCCACGTCATCGACGCAGTGCTCATGCCTCCCAAGACCATCGCCGAGACCGTCATCGCGTCCGCCGATTTCGACACCTTGGAGGCGGCCCTGGTCGCAGCCGAGCTCGTGGGTGTTCTCGATGGTGCTGGCCCCTTCACGGTCTTTGCGCCGACCGACGCGGCATTCTCGCTGCTGCCGGCCGGAACTCTCGATACGTTGCTCGCCGACAAGACGGCGCTCGCCGATGTGCTCCTGAACCACGTCTACAGCGGCCGGCTGCTCGCGGCCGATGTCGTGGAAGAAGACTTCCTCGTGATGGAGAACGGTGCGGTCGCACCGATCACGACCGACGGCGGAGCCAAAATCGGCGGCGTCGCCATCAGCGTGACCGACGTCGAAACCAAGAACGGCATCATCCACATCATCGATGCTGTCATCATCCCGCCGCCGACGATCACCGAAATCGTGGTCTCCAACGCTGCCTTCTCCACGCTCGAGAGCGCGGTGGTCGCGGCGAGCCTCGCGTCGACCCTCGACGGCGACGTCCTGTTCACCGTGTTCGCGCCCAACGACGCGGCCTTCGCCAAGATCCCATCGGCGGACCTCAACGCGCTCGTCGCTGACGTGCCGGCATTGACCAACGTCCTGCTCTACCATGTCGTCGACGGGGTTGTGCCCGCGAGCGTCGCCGTGACGCTCACGAGCGCGACCATGAAGAACGGCGATACGGTCAGCCTGGCCTATACCCCGGCGACGAGCACGCTCGTCGTGAACTCCTCGACGGTGCTCTCGACCAATGTGTGGGCTCGCAACGGGGTCATCCACGTGATCGACACCGTGCTGTTCCCGCCGAACTGACCCACAGGTACCCGCCAGGGATGTCCCCCTCGCCGCAGGTCGGCGGGGGGGACATCCATCTACCATCACAGTTGATCTGGATTCGATCTGGACAACTCATCGAGCTTGGCAGGACAAGGAAACGCCGGACCGGTATGGTAGCCGGGGCGGGCGGACTGGTCGCTCCCCACGCGACCAGAAGCGTTGGGACCTGGGAACCCACGAGCATCGAGAGAATCGACTTGAGCGAGCTACACCTGGGAGCCGTGTGAACGACAAACCCGCCGAAGAGGAGCCTCACCTTCTGACGGAGGGGGAGGCGGTAGCCGACGAGCTCGGTAGCCAGGGCATCTTCCCGATGCGGGTCGCCGTTCAGCTCACCGGCCTGAGCTCCGACACGATCCGGGCGTGGGAGCGACGCTACCAGGCCATCGAGCCGGTCCGCTCCGCCGGGAACACCCGTAAGTTCACCCAGGACGACATCCGCCGACTCCTCTTGCTGCGTGAAGCAACCGAGGCCGGCCACAGCATCGGCAACATCGCAGAGCTCGACAACGAGGCACTCCGCGCCCTCAAACGTGTCACGACCTTCCCGACCAACGAGCCGCCGGGGCTCGAGCCGACCTCGACGGAAGGGACGCTCGCCACGCGCCTCTCCGAGCCGAGCCTCGCTTATCGCCCGGGCCCTTTGGCGAACGCTCCCGTCGCTCCCAGTCTCGAGCACTACTTCGAGCTGCTCGCAAGCTACGACATCGCGCGTTCATCTGCCTGGATGCGGCGGGTCGGTGCCCTGCTCGAGCCGCGTGCCTTCGTCCTCGAGATCGTCGCCCCCGCGCTCTCCGAGATCCGCGACCGACGAGCCGACGCCCGCCTCGGGGGGCCGCACCTCATCGCTGCCTGGCAGCAGCTGACAGCCGTCCTGAATGTCCTTCTCGAGGCGACCGCCACGCCGGCGATGGGCCCCTCGGTCGTGACGGTCGGGGCCTCGCGGCAGCGCCACGCGATCTCGGCGATGGCCTCCACCCTCTTGGCTCGAGGACACGGTCATCATGCCGCGTTCCTGGGTCCGGCGATGCCAGATGCAGATGTCATGTGGGCGGCCGACGCCCTCGAGGCTGGCCTGGTCGTCGTCGATGTGTCTGTCCCGACGAGCCCCGAGTCCGTTGGCAGCGCCTGGACGACCTTCGAGCGTATGGCCTCGCGCACGCGTGTATGGCTTCTCACACCGTCGGGGAACACCACACCCGGCCGTACGGAGACCATGACCGACCTCGCCTCCATCGACCTCGCCCTCTCGCCGGGAGTCATTCACAAGGGGAGGCCAAAGCCATGAATCACGGTGCTCCTGAGAACGGTCCCGCCGATGCCGATCTCGATGACCTCCTCATCGGTGCCATCGACGCCGAGGGTGCTCTCGACCACACACACGCGCTCGAGACCTACCGACTGATCTCCACGCGTGTCGTCGGAACCCCTCTCGCGCTCGAGGCTCAGCGCCGCTTGGCAGAGCTCCTCTTGAAGCTCGGGCGCAACGACGAGGCCGTCGCGGCTTTCGACAGCCTCATCGCCTCTTGCGAGAAGGCCCTGTCCGACACGCCTGAAGGCCCCGCACTCAGGGTCCTCGCCGGGGCGCTCGCAGAGCGTGCACACGCGGCCTACCGCTCTGGCGACGGCGCCTCGATCCTCACCTTCAGCGAGCGCGCCGTCACCACGGCACGGCTCATCGGCGACCCGGCGCTCATCGCCCACGGGCTGCGCTTCGTCGGCATCGCCCACGAGTTCGCAGGTCGACACGATGCGGCCGAGCGGACCTACCTCGAGCTGCTCGAGGTCGCGCCCGACACCCGGCACCTCGGTCCCGTCTGCAACTCTCTTGGGGAGATTGCCCGCGCGTCGGGCCGCTTCAGCACCGCAGTGAGCTGGTACCGACGCTACCTCGAAGAGTGGCGCAAGACCCACGGCGACGAGCCCAACATCGTCTACCTCAACAACACCGGCGCGGCGCTGGTGGAGCTCGGCGAGACGGCCGAGGGCAGGGCGCTGCTCGACCGGGCCATCGCTGAGCAGCGGCGCTCCGGCTATCTCGCGATGCTCTCGGAGACCTACCACTACCGGGCGCTGTCCCACCTCCTCGAGGGCAAGCTCTCCGCGGCGACCGAAGACACCATCGAAGGCTACATGCTTGCCCAGGAGCTCGGCGAGGGCGAGATGGTCGGCGTCCTCATGCGGCTTCTCGGGCGGATCCGCCAGCAGCAGGTGATGCGAGGACCGCTCAGCGATTCTCTTGCGGGCAGTATCCCGCTGGGCGAGATCCCTCCCGAGGCGACCTCGATCGAATTGGTGCGAAAGAGCATCGCGATCCTCGAAGGCGTGGCCAAGCCGGCCGAGGTCGCGAGAAGCCGCTGGCTGCTTGGCGAGATCTATCGCGCGTCAGGAGACCTCGAGCAGTCCGCGGTCGAGCTCGAGGCCGCGCACGCCAGCTTCACGGAGCTCGGGCTTGGCTTCTGGGCCGAGCGTGTGGTCGAATCTCGCGGCGGAACCACGAACTTGTTGTAGGCCTTCTGTCTGACTACCATCCCCTGGTCAGTGTCATCTGGGTTCATCGGAACCCAGGTACCCGGTTCACTATCGCGCGACGTCCACCGGTGAGAGCTCGTGGCCTCGCACGACAGTGTGACCGTAGGTCTGGAACGCCCGGCAAGGGCGGATGGGAAGGGGCCCAGCCAGGCCTGGACAGAGAATCAAGACGACGATGGAGCACCCCATGAATCACCTCGTATCCCTCGAGCCGCTCAGCCGAAACGGCACTTGCGGCTCGGCCTTGCGCGCCCTCGGTCATCCACTCGCCCTGGCGGCCCTGGCGACAATGACCGGCGGCTTCGTTGCCTGCGACGACGCGGCGGTCACGACGGAATCCGCCCCCGCGACCTACCTGATTGCCCACGGGACCTGGGTCATCGACGAGACCGACCCCTCCTTTGGCGACGTCCGTAATCCGCGGCGCCTCGTCCTCGAGACCCCCGACGAACCGGGCACGTCGTCACGATTCTCTTTCTACGCCGAAGTGGATGGGCGCGACCCGATCGCGACCGACTGCCGCTACCAATACAACCGCTCGCAGCCTGACAGCCACCGGTTCCCGACCACCAAGGAGGCCGTGTGGGCCATCTTCGACCTCGAGGCCGGCAGCCCCGCCGCGTGTGAGCCCTTCGCGAAGGTCGCATTCGCGCCGGCTCAGGACGGCGGGCTCCACCTGCGGTACGGCACGCTCGACTACTCGGAGCTCGTTGGCCCGGCCCTATCCGCGCCCGAGTCTCCCGACCTCTGGTGGAGCCGCTATCGCGCCGTTCGCGGTGAGCGCGGCGTACCGGCCTTCCCCTACGAGATCGCCAACGGGGAGCGGGTCGCGGACCCGACGAGCGAGACGACGAACACCGACCCGCGCAACCCGTCGCGCTTGACGCTCTCGACGCCGGTCGAGGCCGGCACCGAGTCGCGCTTCGTCTTCTACAAGCACGAAGCGCCAAACGAGATCTGGGCGGACTGCAACTTCCAGGTCCGCTACACCATGCCGGACCCGAGCGCATTCCCGGGCGACAAGCTCGCGCTCTGGGACGCCTTCGAGCTGACCGGCACCAACTCTGGGGCGTGCGCCGGCTTCGAGCGTGTGGTCATGTTGTGGACCGACGGCGGTCGCGTCATGCACCTGCGCTATGGGACCGAGCCCTTCGAGGCCCTGTTGTCCCAGAGCCTGGTCGACCTGAGCGCGAGCTGGTGGTCGCGCTATTGCGAGCCCGGTCAGGGGAGCTGCACGAGCCGCTGAGCGCCGCGCAGGAGTCGAAAGGCAAGCCGCCTTTTAGACAAGGCCGCCTTTTAGACAAGGCCGCCTTTTAGACAAGGCCGCCTTTTAGACAAGGCCGCCTTTTGGACAAGGCTGACATGGCCGACAAGGCCGACAAGGCCAGGCCCGGCACCCAGACAAGCAGTCGACCCCGAAGGACCACGACCGGCATGGTTCATCATGCCTCGGTCATGGCCCGGCGATAGGTCCTACCTGTGTCATCATGACAAACAACATCTGGTATGGAATGAAGTTTTCGACGGATCTGCCGTCAGGGCACAGCCCGCAGACCCGAGCGCGGGTTTCCCCAGACACCGCGCCCAGAACCTCGACTTCCAACTCTCCCATTTGGAGCCCACTTGTTCGCCACTCTGATCCACCGCTCGAGTCAGCCCGCCTTGTTCGTATGTGCGCTAGTCCTCCTCGGCGTCACAGCATCGACCGCCCAGTCCTTGCCTCCCAACCCGCTCACCAAGAACGACCCCAAGGGACCCTACGTCGCAACGACTGACGGAAGGCGGGTCTACGACGCCAAACACGACGTCACCTGGCTCGCCGATGGCAATCTCGCTGCGACCAACACCTTCGGGGTGCAAGGCATCAACCCGAGTGGCTCGATGAGCTACGAGACCGCCCGCCGCTACGTCGCCGCTATGAACCAGGCCGCCTACCTCGGCCGCACCGACTGGACGCTGCCCATCACCTTTGGGCAGGACAAGAGCTGCGACCGCAAGAACCGCCACTACTTTGGTTGGAAGTGCAGCCAGAGCCCGCTGGTCAGCATGTTCCGCACGGCGTTTGACCTCCCCGACTACGCGACGGCCGTCCCGATCCCGCCCAACGAGGTCAAGGGTTTCCGCAACTTCCAGCCCTACATCTACTGGGCTGGCGCCCACAACGTCGGCCACGACGACAACGAGAACGGCATGGTCACCTTCTCGTTCAACAACGGCTTCCAGGGCGCCAACGTCTCGCGCAACCGCATGTACACCCTGCCCATGGTCGTCGGTCCGCTCACAGTGGACCCGACGAGGGCCCGGAAGTTGAAGGCCCCCTATGTCGTGTACGATGCGGTGCGCGATGTCACGTGGCTCGCCGACGCGAACTACGCGAAGGTCGACAACTTCGGTGTGCCCGACATCGCGCCAACCGGTGCGATGCGCCACGCCACCGCCGAGAAGTGGGTGGCCGCTATGAACGCCGAGGGGTTCCTCGGGACCGATCGCTGGCAGCTCCCGCGGTCACCCGAGGAGGACGACACGTGTAGCGCGAAGGGCAAGCTCGAGGACTGCGCTGCGGGCGAGAAATGCAGAGTGGGGAAGTTCGGCTACGGCTGCCAGGGCAGCGATCTCGGTGCCCTGTACCACCTCTATCTCGGCCTCGCCCGTGGCACCCCGGTGGTCAAGGCACCCGACACCGTCAAGCCCACCTTCTTGCGCAACGTCGAGCCGTACCTCTACTGGTCATGCCACGCCGAGGGCCCGACCAAGCGCTACTGCGCCGCTGACAAGTCTCTACCCGCCGACAACTTCGGCTGGAGCTTCTCGTTCGGCAACGGCTTTCAGGGCACGACGCTGGGCATGAACGAGCTCTATGTCTGGCCCTATCATCCTGGGCATCCCTGATTCGGGTTCGTGGTCGCCCCGAGATTCCATTCTCCGTGGCGACGCGACCCGCGGTCACTTCAATATGGCACGGCCCAACTGAAGCCCGGAGTGAAGTTGAACTCGGTGCGGCCATCGAAGCCGACGAGCAGGCCCGCACCGAGGCGCAGGTCGAAGCCTGCAAAGGCTGCCCACCGGAAGCCGAGGTCAAAGAAGGTGGCGCCGCCGGTAGTCGCCGACTTGCTCGTATCCCACGCGTTGCCGAGCCCCTGCATGAGTGCCATGCCCGCATAGAAGCCCGAGGGGCGGCCGGCCCCGGTGTCGAACTGGAAGGGGTAGAATGTCAGGCCGGTCTTCGCGAACCAGGTCGTGCGCCCGTCGCCGTCGAGACCTTCGTCGATGATGGTCGGGTAGACGCCGACGTGAAAGCCGATCCAGTCCTGTTTCACTTCGACCCCCATCGAAGGAGAGCGGAAGCCGTGCAGGATCACTTCACGCTCGGCCGGGGGTGCCGCGTGTCCAGACGATGCCGACAGCACGGCGGTCGCGACGGCGCTCGGGAGGGCGAGGCGAGCACGCATCCAGGTCACGCCGAGGGTGATGAGGCCAAGCGGCAGGAGCAGGTTCGTGACCTCGGTGACAGCGGCGAAAGCGGGCAGGGTGAACCGCCACGCGCCGACGATCATGAGGGCCGCAAGCGACGAGGTGAGGAGCGCGACTCCACGCACGAGCCCTCGTTCCCGCCAGAGCGAGAGCCCGACGCCCAGCAGCCAGATGCCGAGCAACGTCTCGCCGACCACCTCGCCGAGCGCGTTGCCGAGCATCCGGTTCGACGCATCCGACATCGCTTCGATGGCTGCACGCGCCGCCGGGTCGGAGAGCCACGACTCCCCGAGCGACTGCTGCAGTGTCGACCATCGCAGGAGGCCGATGGCCATGGCCACACCGGCACCCACGCCGGCCGCGGTGAAGAGGTTCGCGCTCGGGCCGAGACGCGCCAGGTGGGGCCGCGCGAGCAACGCCGAGGCAGTCAGGCAGAGTGGCAGGATGGCATAGACCACCCACCAGGCCTCGAGGGTCCCGCCGCCTGCGATGAGCGCCGGCAGGACCTCGGCGGCGGGGCGGTCGAGGACATCGGGGTAGCCAAAGGTGCTGGCGAGGACGCTGAAGACGACGACGAAGCCGATGGCGCCGAATACGAGGAGCGCGCCGGCGAAAGTCTTGGCGGGGGAGGACTGGGGGTGCTGCATACGAAGGCTCCTTGCCGCGAGGTGGCGGCGTCATCTGGAGCTTCCAATCTGCAGGGTGTCGGGGCGGCTGGCCCTGGCCGCTCGCGACAGAGTCGTGTCCGCGGGCGACACACACGTCTCGCGTTGCCGTGGTATCGTCGGGTCGTGTTGGGCTCACGCACCATCAGCGCATTCATCCCAATGGTCATGGCCAGAGCTGCACATGCCGAGGGCGTCGACGCCGAGCTGGTGCTGCGCGCGGCGGGCCTCGAGCCCGAGGTGGCACCTACAGCCGACGAGCATGTCGTGGTCGAGCGTTACCTCGACGCATGGCGCTTCGTATTGGATCGGCTCAGAGGTGATCCGGCGTTTCCGCTGCGCGTCGCCGAGGTCTCGGAGCTCGAGGATACCGAGGTCTTTGGTTTCCTCGCCATGACCTGCCAGACGCTCGGCGAGGCGTTCGAGCGCACGGCTGCCTATCGCGCGCTCTATCATGTGGGCGCTCGCTGGGAGATGCACGTCGACGGTCAGGCTTCCCGTCTCGTCTGGTCGCCGTGGGCCGCCCAGCTCGAGGACGCGGCCTATGACGCGGCGATGGACTTCCACGTGGCAGACATGGCGAAATCCGTGCGGCGCCTTGGACGCCTCGGGCCCAGACCCACGGCGGTGAGACTCATGCGCGCACCACCTCGGGACGCGGGCCCGTTCCTATCGTTCTTTGGTGTCATGCCGACCTTCGGCGCGCGTTCGTGGGAGCTCGTCTACCCGGCGGGCCTGGAGAATGAGGCTGTCACGAGCGCGAGCTCGCGGCTGCGCGACTACTTCGATCTGCAGTGCCGTGAGCTCGTGTCAAAGCTCGCCGCGAACTCGAGCATTGTCGCGCAGGTCCGTAAGCGCCTCATCCTGGCGATGGACGGCGGCGACACGTCCATCGAGGCCGTGGGCAAGGCACTCGGCATGAGCCCACGCACGCTCCAGCGCCGCATCGCCGATGAGGGCACACGCTACGCGCAGGTGCTCGACGACGTGAGGTGCGAGCTGGCCAAACGTTACCTCACGCGGGCCACGGTGTCGGCGAGCGAGGTCGCCTACCTCGTCGGGTTCACCGAGCCGCCCGCGTTCTTCAAGGCGTTCAAGCGCTGGACCGGCGTGACACCACGGGCCTTTCAGCAAGGCGATGCCGCGTTGTAGGGGAATGCCGACGGCGGGTCGCAGGGGGCAAGGGCGACGGCTTCGGCTCGTCGGCCGGGGGACGCGCCGACGCGCGTCGCGACGTTGACACCCGGGGGGCTCTCGTAGTTTGTTGTCTGCCACAACTAACGGCGCGTGCGCCTCGTGTCCGTTCGGGGGACCCATGACGATGCCGCCACTCTCCAGCCTCGCCCTTGTCCTCGGACTCACGCTTGTGGCCTGCGGCCCGAAGGAGGCCACGCCTGCGCCCACGCCCACGCCCACGCCTGCGTCCGCGCCCACGCCCACGCCTGCGCCTGCGCCCACGCCCACGCCGTATCGGTCGTCCCCTCCGCCCTCCGCCGAACCCTCTGGGCCATCCTCCGGAGGCCCGACGGGCCTGGCTGCGGCGCTACGGGACCGACCTGCCGTTGGTGAGCCCACGCCCACGCCCACGCCCACGCCCACGCCCACGCCCACGCCCGCGCCGACGCCCACGCCCACGCCCGCGCCGACGCCCACGCCCACGCCTGCGCCTGCGCCCACGCCGACGCCCACGCCCGCGCCCACGCCCACGCCCACGCCCGCGCCCACGCCCATCGCTCAGCCCCCCGACGCTCTGCTTGCGGGCGAGGTCGTCGCCATCGCCTACAGCGGCTATCGCGCTGGCCAACACCCCGACCGGGGCAACGGAGAGGGCGCCCCGACACGCGCCCAGATCCTCGAAGACCTCAGGCTCTTGTCCCGAGACGACAACTTCTCGCTCATCCGCCTCTACGACTCGCGCCGCCTGTCCGAGACGGTCCTCGAGGTGATTCACGCCGAAAAGCTGCCCATCAAGGTCATGCTCGGCGCCTGGCTCGCGGCCGAGCTCAATAGCCACGAGACCTGCGAGTGGCTGACCGAGCCCTACCCCGAGGCGACGCTCGCCAAGAACCGGGTCGAGAATGCCGCCGAGGTCGACCGCGCCATCGCGCTCGCCAAGCGTTTCGAAGACATCGTCGTGGCCGTGAGCGTCGGCAACGAAGCCCTCGTGACCTGGAACGACCACCTCGTGTCTGTGGACTCGCTCATCGCCTACGCGCGCCGCGTCAAAGACAACATCAGCCAGCCCGTGACCACGGCCGAGAACTACGTCGCGCTGGCCCAACACGCGGCCGCCCTGTCCGAGGTGCTCGACTTCTTCGCGGTCCACACCTACCCGGTGTGGGAGGGCAAGGGCATCGACGAGGGCCTGTCATTCACCATCGCCAACCTCCAGAGCGTCCGCGACGCCGCCCCGAAGATGCGGCTCGCCATCGGTGAGGCGGGGTGGCCATCGAAGGCATCCGAGTTCGGCCCCCGTGCCAGCGAGGCCCACCAGCAGCGCTACTTCGACGAGCTCACGGCCTGGGCGCGCAAGATGAACATCACGACCTTCGTCTTCGAAGCCTTCGATGAAGACTGGAAAGGCAACCCCAACGATCCCGATGGCGCAGAAAAACATTGGGGCCTCTTCGATATCGACCGGCATCCGAAGAGTGTCATGGCCGGCCGCTATCGTTAGTCGCCGCCCTCGGTAAGGGCCGCCGCGATCGTCAGCCCGCCGCCCTCGGTAAAGGCCGCCGCGATCGTCAGCCCGCTGCCCCAGCTAGATGGCGCCGCCGTCGGTAAATGGCGCCGCTTTCGACAGCCCGCCGCCCTCGGTCGGGGCCGCCTTCCCTGTGCGAAAGGTCACGCCCCCCGCCCGATGGAGGCCGGCTGAACGACCTGGCAAAAAGAAGTCAGACGCTTGACACGTCGAGGCCCGGGTCGTTAGTTTGTTTCTCGAACAAAGCCCCGGAGTCCTCATGAACGCTCGTCACAACCCATCGAATCCGATGATCTTCGGACATCGTCGCGTCACCATTGCCTCTTTGGCCTTGCTGGCGCTCGGGTCCTCGGTCTTCGCGGCCTGCGGCGACGACGATCCAAAGTCGTGCGCCGATGGAACCGTGCGCATCGCGGGTGACTGCGTCCCCGTCGGGGACACCGCCGACGCCGACACCGGGGGCACCGACGCCGACACCGTGAGCCCCGACGTCGACACGGTCGACACCACCGACACCGACGCCACGACCGGCGTGACGCTGCCCTTCGCGCTCGACGACTGGTACGCGCCGAGCGGCTACTTCCCCGCCGGCGAGGCCACCAACATCGCCGAGGCGACCTGTCCCACACGACCCGCGGGCGCCATGGGCACCTGCCACGGCTTCACCTGGACCCCCGCCGCTGACGGCTTCGCCGGTGTGTGGTGGCAATATCCCGACGGCAACTGGGGCGAGGCCGGCGGCCTCGTGGTCCCCGCGGGTGCCACGTCCGTCACGTTCATGGCCTGGGGTCAGGCAGGCGGCGAGAAGGTCGAGTTCCTGAGCGGCTACGCGAGCGACGGCTACGAGCGGAAATCCCCGGTCATCACACTCACGACCACACCGACCGAGTACACGTTGTCACTTGTCGGCGCGAGCTACACGGACATCGCGGGCGGCTTCGGCTGGGTCGCCACCTCCACGGCGGGCAACGCCGTCACGCTCTATATCGATGACATCGTCATGAACGGCGCCGTCACCGGCTCGGGCTGCACGGACCCAGAGGCGACCAACTACGACCCGCAGGCCACGGTCGACGACGGCAGCTGCACCTACGACACCGTCTCGCTTCCCTTCACCGTCGACGATTTCTACGGGCCCAGCGGCTACTTCCCCGAGGGTGAAGCCAACAACATCGACGCCACCGGCACCTGCCCGAACCGAGCGGCCGCAGGCGCCGTCGGGCTCTGCCACGCGTTCACCTGGACGCCTGGTGCCGGGGCCTTCGCGGGCGTCTGGTGGCAGCATCCCGACGGCAACTGGGGTGAAGCTCCGGGCCTCGAGATCGCCGCGGGCGCGACCTCCGTTTCCTTCTGGGCCTGGGGCAAGAACGGCGGCGAGAAGGTCGAGTTCCTCGCCGGCTACGCGAGCGACGGCTTCGAGCGGCGCTCGGGCGTCTTCACGCTGACGACCACCCCGACGATGTACGAGGTCGACCTGGCCGGCGCGAGCTACGTCGATGTCGCCGGCGGCTTCGGCTGGGTGGCCGCCGACGGCGCGCTGACCTTCTACGTCGACGGCATCACCTGGAACGGCGCGGTCGCCGGAAGCGGCTGCACCGACAGCGACGCCAACAACTACAACGCGGCGGCCACATCCGACGACGGGAGCTGCCTCTACGATGTGACGTTCGCGGTCGACATGGGCTGCTCGGGTGTCACCCCGACGAGCCCGGTCTCGATCTCCGGCCCCTTCTGCAGCTGGTGCGCAGCCGGCTTCGAGCTCTCCGACACCGACTCGGACGACGTCTGGACTGGCACCTTCGAGCTCCCCGCCGGCGCCCTCGAGTTCAAGTACATCGCCAACGGTTTCGCCGTTCAGGAGGACCTCATCGGCGACGCCTGCGCGACCATCACCGACGGCTCGACTTACGCCAACCGCCAGATCACCATCGGCGGTCCGACGACCTTCTCGCACACCTGGGGTCAGTGCACGCCGTGCGGCACCGTCGGGCTCCAGCAGATCTCGCTCCCCATCCGCTTCGAGTCGGCTGAAGTCGACCACACGATGGTCGACTTCGGCGGCGCGGCGACGACGCTCATCACCGACCCCACCGACGCGAGCAACACCGTCGCTCAGACCGTCAAGCCCAACACCGCCGAAGGCTGGGCCGGGACGACGATGAGCACCGAAGAGCTCGGCCTCGCGGCGCGGATCCCATTCACCGCCCAGGCCACCACCATGTCCGTGCGTGTCTACTCGCCCGACGCCGGTGTGATCGTGCGCTTCAAGGTCGAGGACAAGTCCGACCCTACGAAGACCTGCGAGACCGAGACGGTGACGACGGTCGCCAACGCCTGGGAGACCCTGGTCTTCGACTTCGACAATGAAGCCCCCGGGACGGCCGCGCTGAACCTCAACTACACCTTTGACATGGCGTCCATCTTCTTCAACTTCGACATCCCGGGTGCGGTCACAGGTGCGAAGACCTATCTCTGGGACGACGTTGAGTTCGGCGGCGCGGGACCCGATGTCATGGGTTGCACCGACCCTGCCGCAAACAACTACGACCCCGACGCGACGGTCGACGACGACAGCTGCACTTACGCGGGCGATGCCATCGCGCTCCTGACCTTCGACGACGCCAGCAGCGTCGCGGGCTGGTCCAAAGTGGCGGACGCCAACAGCGCCGAGGCGGCCATCGCCTGGAGCAACGCCGGTGCGAGCGGCGGCGGCATCCAGTTCTCCGCCACGAACACGTCGGTGGCCGGCAAGGCCTACATCTTCCAGTACGACGGGAGCGGGCTCGACTTCGCGGGCGCCACCGCGGTGCGGCTGACCTTCGACGTCAAGGTCGCGACCCCGCTCGTGGGTGCGGCTCTGCACCTGCAGACGAACATCCCTGGTGTCGGCGTCACCAACAACTTCGACATCCAGAACCAGGGCCTCAACGCCGCCAGCTTCACGTCCTACTCCTTCGACTTCACGGGCGTCGACCCGGCGGGCACGACCTTCTCGATCCACTTCAACATGGCGTCGGGCGCCTTTGTCGGCTCGGGCGGCTCCATCCTCGTCGACAACGTCAGGCTCACATCGATCGGCGGGGGCGGGACCCAGTCGCAGGTCGGGCTTCCCATCACCTTCGATGCTGACGGCGTGGACTACACCGTGGTCGACTTCGGCGGGGCCATGACCACGCTGGTCGCCGACCCGACGAACGCCGCCAATACCGTCGCGCGGACCGTGAAGCCGGTTGGCGCCGAGCCCTGGGCCGGCACCACGATGAGCACCGACGCGCTCGGCCTCGCTGCAGCGATTCCGTTCACGGCGCAGGCCACGAAGATGAGGGTGCGCGTCTACTCGCCCAACGTCGGTGTGCCGGTGCGCCTGAAGGTCGAGGACAAGGCAGATCGCACCAAGAGCTGCGAGACCGAAGCGCTCACGACGGTCGCCAACGCCTGGGAGACCCTCGAGTTCGACTTCAGCAATGAGGCTGCGGGCACCGCCGAGCTCAACCTCGCCTTCACGTTCAACAAGGCGTCCATCTTCTTCAACTTCAACACCTCCGGTGCAGCCGCTGGCGAGAAGGTCTACCTCTGGGATGACGTCGTGTTCGTTGGTGGCGGGAACTAAACACCGATCAGTCTGCCCATCACCTTCGATACAGATGGCGTCGACTACACCCTGACCGACTTCGGCGGGGTCGTGTCGACGGGTCCGTACGTTTCGGGACCACACGGGGATGGAGACGTACGGACACCGCTCGGATCGCTCGGGCGAGCCATCCCGCCCCTTCTACGGGAGCGGGGCGGTCGCCCGAGCAGGCGTCTCTATCGACGTCTCGCCGACCTTCCCTCGACCACGACGGAAAGCCCCGCCCCTGAACGGGCTCAGTCGTTGGCACGACGCTGGGTCAGCTCCGCCTGCATCTGGGCCTCGCCCTCCTTCGTGATGTTGTAGAAGATGAGCAGGATCGCGGCGAGGATGTAGAGCAGGCCCGGGTAGACCGTCATCATCATCTTGATGCCGGTGATGGCGTCCTCGGACTGCGGCTGGTTTGGCACATAACCATAGCCGGCGAGCAGGTAGCCGGCCACCGCTCCGCCGATGCCCCAGCCGAACTTCATCGACAGCGTGGCCGCAGAGAAGAAGAGGCCGGTCGCGCGCCGGTTGTTCTTCCACTCCGAGTAGTCGGCCGTGTGCGCGATCATCGTCCACAAGAGCGGGACCGTCGGCGCATAGGAGACCTTGCCGAGGAGGTTGATCCAGTAGACCCAGACGAGGTCGTCGGGCCCCGGCACGAAGAGCAGGATGTACCAGAGGCCGGTGAGCAATGAGCAGACCATGAAGACGTTGCGGTTGCCAAAGCGACCTGCGAGCGGCTTGGCGAGCGGGATTGCGGCGATCAGCGCCAGGGTGCCGACGACATTGAAGAGCTGCGCCTGCTCACCATCGAGAATGTAGTACTGGAAGTAGTACGCGGTGACGGAGTTCTGCATCGCGAAGAGCGTGAACGAGCAGATCCCGACGAGGAAGAGCACCACCCACGGGCGGGTCTGAAACAGGTTCTTCACGTCCTGCTTGAGGTCGGACTGCTGGTCGCGCGGCGGATGCACACGCTCTTTGGTGGTCCTGAAGGTGATGGTGAACAGGATGACGCTCACGACGCCGAAGATCACCATCGTCAGCTGGTAGCCCAGGGCCGGGTCGGTGTCGCCGAGCACCTTGACCAGTGTGAGCGCCAGCCCAGACACGATGAGCTGGCCGATGAAGGCACACGCGAAGCGGTACTGGTTCAGGCTGGTTCGCTCACCCGAGTCCGCGGTCATCACGCCGGCCAACGACGAGTAGGGCAGGTTGATGGCCGTGAACACGGTCATGAGCAGCATGTAGGTGGCGCCGGCATAGATGGCCTTGCCGGCGTCCGAGAAGTCGGGGGTCAGGAAGGCCGCGATAGCGCACAGGGCGTAAGGGACCGCCATCCAGCGGATGTAGGGCCGGAACTTGCCCCAACGTGTCTCGGTGCGGTCCGAGATGACCCCCATGATCGGGTCGGTCACCATGTCCCAGATGCGGGCGATGAGCATGATGGTGCCCGCGGCCGCAGGGGTGATGCCGAGCACATCGGTGTAGAAGACCAGGAGCCAGAAGCCGACCATGTCCCATACGAAGTGGGAGGCGGTGTCGCCAAGGCCGTAGCCGAGCTTCTCGCCGATCGTGAGCTTGTGCCCGGAGTTGGTCGGGGCCTCTACCTCGGCGGCGCTCATGAACGACCCCCGAGCGGCGCGGCCAGGACGAGAGCGGAGTGGGAGCGGGACATGGTCATCTCTCCTGCGCGTGACGGCGCGTTGCGGCCTTTGTTTCCTACGCTAACAAAGTCGCCATGAGAGCGTCAACCCGCCGCGACGAATGGGTGAAATCGCTCGCCGACTCACCCCGCCCAGAGCGACTCACGTTCCGTCGACACCTCGATGCGGTCCAGCTCCCCCGTGCGCATGAGCAGGGCCCGGCTGGCGTCAGAGTCGAGGTGGCCGGCAGCCTCGCCGACTCTCCCATCGCGCCACCACCACTTCACCTGCGCAGGCTCAGCCGAGGTCCCCATGGGTGGCGCCTGGGTCGTGATGACGACCGGCACCTGGCAATAGGTGAAGGCAAAGCCGCCAGCGGGCACGGCGACGGTCCGGTCCGTGCCGTCGAGGTCGACGCAGGTGAGCAGGCCTGGGGCGTCGAGCAGCTCGGACGCCGGCAGGAGGCGCGGCTCCAGGTGGACGAGGCCGCCTTCGACGGTGACGCCGAGCTCGCGGCGGCGCACGAGGACCGCCTCCTTGGCCTGGCCGGTCATGCCTGGCTGCTGAGCCCCGCGGTGCAGCGGCGTGTGTGAGTGCGGGTCGGTGGGGAAGGCGCCCTGGAGGGCCGGGGACTTGGCGGGACCGATGCCCTTGCGGATGGCGTGATAGGCGTGGGCCAGGCGGGCGGCCACGTCGGTCAGGGCCGGGTCCTCGCTGGCCAGCTTGTAGGCCTCGGCCACGGCGAGCTGCAGCTTCGAGACCATGTGCCAATAGATCGACCCAATCCCTTCGTACGCGTGCATCGTGCCGGAGCGGCCCGTGAACGCATGGTGCGCGAACACGTTCTCCCACAAGGCGAGGAGGGCCGTGCGGTCCTCGGCGGTGATGGTGCCGACACGCGCCGGGTCGAGCTTGTCGATGGCGAGGCCGAGGTCGCGGGCGTTGGCGAGGTCGCCCTGGAAGCGGAGCGTGCCCAAGGCGTCGCGGGCGAGGATCCGTGTGTCGCCTGCGGCGAGCAGGCGAGCGGCGAGTGGGATCTGGACGGCCGCCTCGGGGACGATGTTGCGGGCGCGGAAGTGTGGCCGCTCGGCGATGGGATAGAGCATGAAGCTCGACTGGTCGGCGCGATAGAGTGCGCTCTTGAAGAGCGCCTCGACCAGGTCGGCGGCTTCGGTGGGGTCGACGGCGCCGCTGTCCAGGGCCGCGACCTGCCCTTCCAGCATGAGCGGGAGGTGGCCCACGGCGATGCCTTCGGGCGTCGGTGACATGACGTTGTAGGCGTGGAAGAGGCCGTCGCTGCGTCGATTGGCGCGCACCGTGTGGTCGCAGAAGTCGTGGGCCAGGCGCAAGAGCTCGACGGCGTCGGCGACCGTGCGTGCGACGGGGGTCGTCAGGCCGCGGTCGTAGAGGACCTCGCGGTAGCGCCCGAAGGCCTCGCCGACCGCATCGAGCAGGTCGACGCGGGCGGCCTCACCGACGGTGGTGTCGAGCATCGAGCGGCGGGAGCGGAGCGCTTCGAGGACATCGCCAAGCCAGGTGTCGACTTCGCTCGACAGGCTCAAGTCCGTTTGATTTGTGTCACTTCCGAGGAGGTCTGCCACGACCTCGCAGTAACGTCGGAGATGCGCGGCCGTCACCACCGAGAGCCCCCAGCCGACGAGCGCGTTGTTGGCGTCGTTCCACTCGGGCCGCTGGGTGTTCATCCAGATGCCGCCGTCGAGGACGAGGTTCGAGAGCTTGGCGAGCAGCGGCACGAGCAGCTTCTCGGCCAGTGTCACACGCACGAGCTCCCCGTCGGCGCGGTGCAGGAGCCGGCCGTCGGCGCCCTTCGTCGCCACGCGCGCTTCGACCCGCGCCTGGTGGGCGGCATCGAAGGTGATGGTGTTGTGGGGGTCTTTGCGGAGGGCCGGGTAGGGGGCGAGCCGATAGGGGACATCGGCGTAGGTGAAGAGGGGCTCGTGCACGAACGCCTCGAGGCGACCGGGCAGGACCCGGCGGGTCAGGTCGATGAGGCGGGTCGCGTAGACGATCTGGTGGTCGCCCCAATAGCCGATATGGGACCACGGGTGGTCGGGCTCGGGGACCTCCCAGTCGACGCCGTTTCGTGAGACACGATAAGGGTTTCCACCATCGGCGGTCGAGGCGTCGACGAAGGTGACGACGGTGCCGAGCGCGAAGCCCGGGAAGCTCTCGCAGAGGGCCTCCCAGTTCTGGAAGATGTCGCGCCAGTTGCCCTGCCAGTGGAGTCGGCGCGAGCCGTCGGGGGCGTTGACGCGGATGGTGAAGTGGTTCCAGGGGCGGCTCGGGTCGCCGTGGCGACGGCTGAACCAGAACGGCAGGTACTCGAGGGTGAGGCGGTGCAGGTCGGGGTCGCCGAGCGCCTCGACATGGGTGAGGACCTGGTCGACGGGGGCGTCTTCGAGGGTCGCGAGGTCGGCCGCGTGGCGGGCCGCGGTCGAGTGGCTGCGGAGGCTGATGAAGGCCGCGAGGTCGCGGGCGGGTAGCCGGTGGCCATCGATTGGGAGGCCGCCGCGCATGGCGTTGAAGAGTGCGCTCGAGGCCAGGGCCGCCGTCTGGGTGGAGTCGGCGCCGAGCTGTAGACCGTCGACCGAGGCGACGAGGCGGCGGAGGCGTGTGTGGCCGTCGGCGATGTCGGCCTCGAGTAATACGCGCAGGGCCTGCGGGTCGGCCAGGGCGTTGGCCGCTGCGGCGATGGTGAGGTGGTCGGCAAAGACCTCACCGACGAGGTGCCAGTCGCGAAGGCCGCCGGCAGCCAGGGTGAAACGGCTCGATAGCAGGAAGGCGCCGCGACGACCGGTCGTCACGGGCGGCTCGGCGGTGACGCCGCGAGGATCATTGGTCGGGTTCGCAGGGGGCTCGCGGATGAAGGCGGCGAAGGCGGCCTCACGCACGACGACGGTCGCTCCCTCGAGGCCGACCGACCAAAGGAGCGTCGCACGGAGGGCCTCGGCGGGCTCGGGGCGGTCGACGATGCGGGACTCGAGTGAGCAGATGGCGAGGCACAGGTCGTCGAGACGCTCGCAGCGGGTGTAAGCGTCGACGAGGCAGCTCATGGACTGACGAGCGGGGAGTGCGACGAGCGCGGGCTCGATGTCGAGGAACCCATCGAGCAGCGAGATGCCGCGCGGGGATGCGACGTGGTTTTTCAGGCTCACCGAGCGCACGAGCCCGTAGCGGCGACTCGTGGTCCAGCACGCGCTGAAGGTCAGGCCGAGTCCGGCATGGTGCTCCTCGAAGACGAGGCGGTCGCTGAGATCGCTCTTGTAGAGGTTGCGCGTGATGCCTGCGCCAGCGGCGCCGCGGAACGGCAGCCACAGCGCTGCGTTGGGGGCGGGATCGCGGGCCGGGGAGGGCGAAACCCAGATCGCCGTGACCGGCCCACGCAGCCCACCCGCGCGATGGAGGCGGTCGTCGGTCTCGTAGGGGAACAGGGCGCGTTCGGGGCTGACACGACCGCAGGTGAGGGCGCCCGAGGTCGACGCGTAGAGCCAGTGATCGTCCGCGCTCGTCAGCGCGACCAGGAAGGGCTCGAGCTGGTCGTAGCGCCGAATCGCGTACATCGGCCCATGGCCTGGGAGGTCGACGAAGCCGCCGTCGGGGCCGGCTGACTGGGGGCCGAGGTGATTGTTGTCCACGTGAACAAAGTACGCCGAGGCCCCACCCCGCTGTCAAGCACGAGACGAGGCCGTCGCAGGGTCTTGTGCTCGTGGAAGGTTGCGAAATGGAGAGCCCGCCGTCGGACCGGCTCGTGTACAGTCCCGTCGCCTTCGCGCGCGGGTCGACGTTGACTTTCGAGAACGTGCTGGTCCCGACACCGGAGGAACGCGATGAGCCTGGTCCCGAGTGATACGCCGCTTAGCCGGGCGGCCGCAGCCCAAGACATTCGGGAGGCTTTTGCCGACGCCGCGGTGCGGCCGGAGCCTCCGTGGGTCCGCGCCGAGCCAGGAGGCCCGGACCATGGAGGGATCGAGGCGATCTTGGCATTGCATCCGTCGGATGCGGGTCAGCCGCCGCTGCAATTCCTCGAGCGGTTCGCTGGCAAGACGAACGTCTTCCATCCAGAGGTCGAACGTTGGTTCTGGCGTTCGTCGATGCTGGCGGCCATCGAGAAGCTGGAAGAAGGCGACTACGAGGCCATGGACTTCTTCCGTACGGTCAGAGGCCTGACCCCGGACTCGATCGCCGTGCTGAGTGGTTCGACCGACTACGAAGACGACGACGCACAGCTGCTCCGAGAACGCTTCACGCCCGCGCAACGCGTTGCGGTCGCCCGCTTCTTGCGGCTGCTCATCGAAGCGCCGGGATCCGCTGCGAGGGACGGAACGCCGGAGCTCTCTCGGAAGACGGCGTTGGCGTACGACGCGTCCCAGGCCATCGCCTGGTGCTGGACCGACGACCCGGCGAGCACCCGTGCTGCCAACGCCATCCGCGCCGAGGCCCGCTCTTATCAGCGACCAACCGCGGACGACCCCCTCGACGAGGACGTCATCGTCGCCATCGAGTACGCCTTCGCGAACACGCCGCCGCCCGTCGGTCCTCCGATGAGATATCTGGACGAGGAAAGCTCGACCTATGCCATCGAGTTCGACGGCGCCGACTGGCGGACCCTCGCTCCATGGTTCGTGGACACGCACTTTTCGGCCTTCTCGTTCATGACACCGGCCGCCTTCCGCTACTTCCTGCCGACCGTCCTGTGCCACACCCTCGGCCCGGGCTCCATGGTCGATGCGGAATTCCACCTGGTGAACTGCGTCGTCGACCCCTCGAGCTACAGGGACGGAGCGCGAGCCAGGATCCTGACCTTCTCGACGGAAGAACGCGCCGCGGTGGCCGACTTCCTGCGCAGCAGCCACTCTTGGAGCTGGAAACCCGAGGCCCACAAGATCGCGGTCTACGACTTCTGGGACCCCCGCACCGCCGGCACCGTTGCACCGACTGCGACGCTCGGCGAGCCGCCGCTCACCCGCGCGTCGGTCGAGTCCGACATCCGCGCAGCGTTTGCGGACGCAGAGTCGCGCCCGGCGCCGCCCATCGTGCGCGACGACCTGGAAGACTCCTACCGTCTCGAGCTGGAGGCGGCGTTCCAACGGCAGCCGGTCCGGCTCACCCCGCGGTTCCTTGCGGCGCTTGCGCACGAGGCGGGCAGCTTGCGACCCGAGGCCGAGCTTTGGTTCTGGCGCTCGTTCCTGTTGTCGCTTCTCGAGGCACCATGGGATCACACGGACCGCATGTTTGGGCATTGGCGTGTCGTTCTGGACCGCGTCCACACGGCAGTCTCCTTCCTCACTCCGCGGCTGAACGAAGCGGGCGAGGGGTCTCCACCTGACGTGGCCATGCGTTTCCCGCACCACAAAGGACGGAAACCATGGCCAAAGTCAGATCATGGTCCCCTCGACCGCCAGGGCGGTCGAAGGGGAGGCGAGCGAAGCGAGCGAGGGGTTCCTACCGCCGACGAGGCCCAGTACTTGCGGGGTCGCTTCACCCCTGAACAACGCATCGCCGTCGCACGCTTCTTGCGGCTGGTCGTCGAAGAGCGCGTCTTTGCCGAGGGCCCGCTCGCTTACCTCGCGTCACAATCCATCGCCTGGTGTTGGAGCGACGACCCGGCCAGTACACGGGTGGCCCAGACCATCCTCGACAGAGCGCGGGACCACCAGCCATCTGTCACCGTCGACCCCGACGATGAGGCCCTCAACGACACCCCCGCGTGATGTCGATTGATAGCTCGTTTGTCGAGAATCTTGATGGTCAAGTAGTTTGGCCATCGAGTTGTCGGCCGCGGTCGCTCGGGTAACACACACCACCGGGCCGGGTAGGCCTGTGGCCACGGCTCGGTGCTCGCGAACCGCTACAATGGCAGCGCTGCGGTGCTGGCTGACGGTGCCTTCCTCGTTGTCGGCCACACGTGGCCCAACCACCACGATCGACCCCATGACCGGCAGCCTCTTGCTCCCCACCCAAGCGGGTCCAGCCACCTGGAAAGACGCGCGTGGCGATACGACGACCATATCCACCGTGCCGCTCATGAGCGGCGGCCGGCTGCTCACGACTATCGACATCGGCAGACCATCGAACGTGTCACTCGTCACGACCGACGTGTCTGGAAGAGCCGTCTGGCCGTTGACCGTCGACGCCCCCACAATCTGGGATCCCAGTGTGGTCACGGCCACGGACGATGCCGGCTTCATTTACGGGGAGACCCATGCTCTGACCTCCTCACCCCAATGGAAAGGAATCGAAAGGTGTATCTGGGGCCGCCGAAACGTCTAGCTGCGGTGTCCGCACTCGAGCTCGACCAGGTCCCGAATCATGTCCATGAAGCACCTCATATCCCTCTTCGCCTTGGCCTTCAGCGCGGCCACGGCCGCATGCTCCGACTCGCCAACCGGTAGCCCCAACCCGGCGCCCGACACGCTGGACCTGGACTCTGAGCCTGCCGAAACCCGCAACGACACGACCTCCGACGAGGTCGCGGACGGGGTGGCCGTCGAAACGGTCGACGAGGTTGCGGACGGGGTCGACGGCGAAACGGCCGACGAGGTTGCGGACGGGGTGGCCGTCGAAACGGTCGACGAGGTCGCGGACGGGGTCGCCGTTGAAACGGTCGACGAGGTCGCGGACGGGGTGACTGTCGAAACGGTCGAAGAAGTCTCAGACGCGGTTGATGGCGACACCGCCGACGCGGGCCCGGATGAGGATATCCCGAGCCCGTGCCAGAGCGATGCCGAGTGTGACACCGGTATCTGCGACCAGGGTGTCTGCGTGGGTTGCGACGACGGGATCACCAACGGCGATGAGACCGACACGGATTGTGGAGGCCCCGACTGCGGTGCGTGTGCTGTTGGGGATGTGTGTTCGGATGACGATGACTGTGGGGGGCGTCGGTGTCTTCTTGGGACCTGTCGTTCCCGCCCGGCCAGCAGCATCGCCGTTGGAAGAGCCCACGCCTGTGCGATTGTCACGGGTGGCCGCATCGCCTGTTGGGGCGACAACACCCACGGCCAATGTGGCCTCGCAGGAGGTGCCGCGAGCGTTGCACCGACCCTCGTGGGCGACAGCGACTTCGATGGCTTCGAGAAGATTGCGGCCGGTGCACGCCACACATGTGCGGCGCGCGGGGCCGAGCTGTATTGCTGGGGCGACAATAGCCGTGGCCAGGTCGGGCCGGCGACGCCGTTGGCAGCCGGGATTGCTCCTACCCGCTTTGCGCAGCAACCCTACGTCCATTCGGTTGAGCACATCGCGCTCGGCGACGCACACACATGCGTCACCAACGTCGCTGAAGATGATTACCGTCAACTGACCATTTGTTGGGGTGACAACAGGTTCGGGCAAGCAGGTGTCGGCGAGGTTTCGGACACACCTATGCCGCCGACTTCTGGTACGGGCCGGCTCGCCCGCGTGGATGAACTTCGAGCAGGGCGTAACCACACCTGCGTGCTGGGAGTTTACGCCTCGTCGGGCAACAACCTTACGAGTGCCATGTGCTGGGGCGACAACGTCCATCGCCAGGCAGATCCGGACCCCAATTTCGACGCCGATGTGATCACGTCCCCGGTCGAGGTCTCGAGCCGCGCATCCACTTACCAGCGTGTCGCCGGCGGTGGTGACGCATCATGTTTTGTCCGCAACCAGAGAATCGAGTGCTGGGGTGACCTTCAAGCATTTGGCATTAATACGCCCACTCGCTCCGTCTCTGTCGGGCCTTGGACCGATGTCTGGAAGATGGGGATCAGCGATGTGGCACTCTGCGTCGTCCGCTGGGACGACAGTGTCGAATGTATCGGTGCATCAGGCGGTGACATGGCGTTATCCCCGACCGAAGCACGCTCCATCGTGGGTCTCGAGGGACCGATGTTGGACGTCCAGCTCGGCTACGACTTTGCGTGTGCGCACGGCCAGGACGGCCTCGTCCGCTGCTGGGGCGACAATACCCACGGACAACTGGGTCGGGCTGCCCCGTCGAGCTCTTCGAGCGCGTTCGGTGTCGACCTGTGAGTCCGACCCCGCGTAGAGGCGATCGTAAGCCGCCCCCGCCGCCTCCTGCATCGGTCGCCGAGGCCGGCAAGCGCCCACGCTCGAATTGGGCCTGGTATGTGGCGGGCGGCACGGTGTTAGTGTTGGGCTCGGTGGGCGCCGTTCTCATGCCGAGCTGCGGTGCGGGACCGACCCCGAGTGACCCGCCGAGCACGTCAGGTCGAAACGGCAGCGAGGGACCTCGTAGCGCCGTAGCCGGGTCCGTCGGGCCTCCGCCTTATCTGGACGCGGGCCCAGAGGACTCGGCGGAGGCCGGAGAGGGCCCGAGCGATACGATCACGTCGCATGCGTTTCCATCCCCCATGTGGTGCGGGAAACGCATTGCGACGTCACAAGAGGCGGCGCCCGTGGCCCCCGCTGTGACGGTGTCAACAGCGGCAATCGAAGAGGTTGTCGCTTCCGCAACGGACGTGATCGACGCGCCCCAACCCGAGGTCGTCGCAGCCGCGAGCGAGGAAGTCGCCGCGCCGGCCGGCTCGGTGGTCCCGCCCGGGTTCGTGTTGGTGCCGGCGGGCAAGTTTACTATGGGCTCGCCCCGCTCTGAGGGGATTTGGATAGGCGACAAGGTGTATCAGATAGGCGACGAGTTGCAGCACAAGGTGACGTTGACCCGTGCGTTCTACCTGCAGTCGACGGAGGTGACGCAGGGCCAATGGACGGCGCTCATGAAGACGTCGCGAGCGAGCTTTGGAGGGTGCGGCAAGGATTGTCCAGTGGAACAGGTGAGCTGGTTCGACGCGGTCGCCTACCTCAACGCGCTGTCAGCGAAGGAAGGACTCGAGCAGTGCTACACCCTGGTCGATTGCCAGGCCACCGTAGACGTCGACTGCAAGGCGGACGGGTCCTGCGAAGAGGACTTTACCTGCAAGCGCGTCGAATTTCCGAAGGGGCTGGACTGCGAGGGCTACCGCCTACCGACCGAGGCGGAGTGGGAGTACGCGGCCCGGGCCGGTACGACGACTGCTCTGTATACCGGCCCCTGGTCCATCGAGGGTGACGAGGACGGGCATCAGCTGGAACCCATCGCGTGGCACGGCGCCAACAGCGGCGTCACCTACGATGGGGGCTACGATTGTTCGTCGTGGACTGCCAAGGGGCAGCGCTGTGGCACGCACCCCGTGGGCAGGAAGGTGCCCAACGCGTTCGGCCTCTATGACGTCTTGGGAAACGTCTGGGAGTGGACCTGGGACTTCTACAGCGGCAATCCTGGCAGACGCCCGTTGCGGGACCCGCTTGGCCCTGGCAAAGGGGACCATCGCGTCATCCGCGGCGGTAGCTGGCGCGCCGAGGCCGAGTGGATTCGGGCGGCCCAACGCAGCAGAAGTCCCCCAGAGCGCCGCGGCGACGACGTCGGCTTTCGTCCCGCACGGTCCGTTCCTCGATCCTCGAACCCATGACCCCCTCGTCGCGCCTGTTCCGAACGCGCAGGTGGGAGTCCGACCGCCAAGACGGCTCTGGCGGACGGGCGCCATAGCGCCACAGACCTGCCGCCCTACGTCCCATGGGGGACCCGGGCCGACAGCCCCCGGACGCGATTCGATTATTGATGGCCTCGCTTTGGACGGCTCTCCCACAACCAGTAGTCCGACTCGGTGGTGTTCCGCTTTCGCTGCGCTCACCGCTACACAATCCACTCGCCTCCGACCACGCGCGTGTCTTGGCCAACCTTGGCGAGTGGTCCCGGGAACACTCACGATCGACCGCTTGACCGGCAGCCTCTTGCTCCCCACCCAAGCGGGTCCAGCCACCTGGGAAGACGCGCGTGGCGATACGACGATCATATCCACCGTGCCGCTCATGGGCGGCGGCCGGCTGCTCACGACTGTCGACATCGGCAGACCATCGAAAGTGTCACTCGTCACGACCGACGTGTCTGGAAGAGCGGTCTTGCGCTTGACCCTCGACGGCCCCGCAATCTGGGATCCCAGTGTGGTCACGGCCACGGACGATGCCGGCTTCATTTACGGGAAGACCCATGCTCTGACCTCCTCACCCCAATGGAAAGGAATCGAAAGGTGTATCTGGGGCCGCGGAAACGTCTAGCTGCGGTGCCCGCACTCGAGCTCGACCAGGTCCCGAACCATGTCCATAAAGCACCTCATATCCCTCTTCGCCTTGGCCTTCAGCGCAGCCACGGCTGCATGCTCCGACTCGCCAACCGGTGTCCCGAACCCGGCGCCCGACACGCTGGACCTGGACTCTGAGCCTGCCGAAACCCGCAACGACACGACCTCCGAAGAGGTCGCGGACGGGGTGGCCGTCGAAACGGTCGACGAGGTTGCGGACGGGGTCGACGGCGAAACGGCCGACGAGGTCGCGGACGGGGTGGCCGTCGAAACGGCCGACGAGGTTGCGGACGGGGTGGCCGTTGAAACGGTCGACGAGGTCGCGGACGGGGTGACTGTCGAAACGGTCGAAGAAGTCTCAGACGCGGTTGATGGCGACACCGCCGACGCGGGCCCGGATGAGGATATCCCGAGCCCGTGCCAGAGCGATGCCGAGTGTGACACCGGTATCTGCGACCAGGGTGTCTGCGTGGGTTGCGACGACGGGATCACCAACGGCGATGAGACCGACACGGATTGTGGAGGCCCCGACTGCGGTGCGTGTGCTGTTGGGGATGTGTGTTCGGATGACGATGACTGTGGGGGGCGTCGGTGTCTCCTTGGGACCTGTCGTTCCCGCCCGGCCAGCAGCATCGTCGTTGGAAGAGCCCACGCGTGTGCGATTGTCACGGGTGGCCGCATCGCCTGTTGGGGCGACAACACCCACGGCCAATGTGGCCTCGCAGGAGGTGCCGCGAGCGTTGCACCGACCCTCGTGGGCGACAGCGACTTCGATGGCTTCGAGATGATTGCGGCCGGTTCGCGCCACACATGCGCGGCGCGAGGGGCCGAGCTGTATTGCTGGGGCGACAATAGCCGTGGCCAGGTCGGGCCGGCGACGCCGTTGGCAGCCGGGCTGGCTCCTACGCGGTTCGTGTTGCCGCCCGTCGTCGACAGCGATTCGATTGAGGATGTCCTGCACCTGGCTCTCGGCGACACACACACCTGTGCCTTCTTCTACACTGAGAATATTGTGGGGAATACCTGGGGGATTTGCTGGGGAGACAACAGGTTCGGGCAATTGGGTAACCGCGAAGTTTCGGACACGCCTGGGCTGCGGGGTTTCCCTGCGAACATGTCCGCAGTGGATGAACTTCGAGCAGGGCGTAACCACACCTGCGCGCAGGGAATTTACGCCTCGTCGGGCAACAACCTTACGAGTGCCATGTGCTGGGGCGACAACGTCCATCGCCAGGCAGATCCGGACCCCTATCTCGACGCCGATGTGATCACGTCCCCGGTCGAGGTCTCGAGCCGTGCATCCACGTATCGAGGTGTCGCGACCGGTGGCGACGCATCATGCTTTGTCCGCAACCAAAGAATCGAGTGCTGGGGTGACCTTCAAGCCTTTGGCATCAATACGCCCACTCACTCCGTCTCTGTCGGGTCTTGGAACGATGTCTGGAAGATGGCGATCAATGACGTGGCACTCTGCGTCCTCCGCTGGGACGACAGTGTCGAGTGTATCGGTGCATCAGGCGGTGACATGGCGTTATCCCCGACCGAAGCACGCTCCATCGTGGGTCTCGAGGGACCGATGTTGGACGTCCAGCTCGGCTACGACTTTGCGTGTGCGCGCGGCCAGGACGGCACCGTCCGCTGCTGGGGGGACAACACCTACGGACAACTGGGTCGGGCTGCCCCGTCGAGCTCTTCGAGCGCGTTGGGTGTCGACCTGTGAGTCCATCGTCACATCAAACACCTCGGTGACCTCGATGGTGCCAGCGCGTCGCTGAACCCGACGAACACCGCCATCCCTTGTCCAAATAGGTGGAAGTATGCGTACCTCTTTCCTCGTTTCATTCAGTCTGTTCGTCATGGCCTGCGGCGGAAGTGCCAGTCCCGAAAAGTGCGAGAAGGTCGCCGAACACGTCGTCAGCCTGTCGCTGAAGAGCGCGGTCGGTGATGCTGCAGCCGCATCCGGCAGCACCGATGAGCTCATCGCGACCGCCGACGCCGCCAAGATCGCCTCCGCCGAGGCGCGCAACAGCCCGCAGTTCAAGAAGATCCAGGAGGGTTGCCAGAAGGTCCCAGAGTCGATCGCCGACTGCATGCTCGCCGCAACGTCGGTCGCGGATCTTGGCGCCTGCAGACCGAAGTGACCCTGGGTGTGGGCTGCGCGTGTCGGCGGCCCCGACACGACGGCCTCCGAGCTGCGGGCGGCCTCACCCGAACAACACAACAAGTGCCTGACGGCCTCAGAATGGAGATTGGCGTGATGACAAAGAGAACAGTGGTCTCGGTTCTTTCACTTCTTCTGATCTCTGGTTGCGACTCGGAGACACCTCCGGCGGACCCGTTTGCGCAGAGCCCCGCCGCGTTCGCGAGTGGCTCGAGGTTTGCCTTCTTCAGCGACGATGCCGGGCTCTGGGAGTCCAGTGACCCGACCGTGGCCCGCATCACGGAGACGGACGCCCGCCGTGTCGTCGTGAAATTCGAGGGCCAGGGGACAACGCTGCTCGACTTCTTCCCGTCGGGCAGTGGCAGCGCGAGCGCCACGGCGAGCCTCCGGAGCGTGCCGGCAGCGGCCGCCCAGGTGACATCACTTGAGCCCCTCGATGGGACACGTGTACTCGTGGGTGGTCGTGTCGCGGCGACGATGGTCTATCTCGACAAGGACCTGCAGCCGCTGGCCGGCGCGGGGTTGCTGGCTGAGCCCGAGAGCACCGAGCTGACCTCGCACCAGGCGCTCCAGGTGGACACATTCAACATCTCACCGACGACCGCTGGGCGGCACGAGATCAAACTCGATGTTCAAGGGATCGCGGACACGGTGCTCGTGTTTGACGCGGTTGCCGAAGAGGACGTCGTCATCACGCTGGCGGTGGACACGAGCGGTGAGCGGTGCGAGACCGTGGCGACGATCACCGACTCGGCCGGTGTGCCCGTCGTGGGCTGGAGCTCGCGGCTCCACTGGGACGGTGACCCGACACAGTTCGGTGAGCGGTGGCTCCACTGCCGCGAGCCCGGGGACTCGGTGACCGCGAACATCGGTGCGACCACCGCCACGTTGGTCTTTTAGACCTGGACTAGAAACACGCCATGGACCCCGCCCCGAGAGATCCGGCCCCTTCTCCGTCGGAGGTCGCGCACAACATTCGTCTGGCCTTTGCCGATGCTCTGGTGCGCCCGGAGGCTCCGTGGGTCCGGGCCGATGCGGTGGGTTCATATGAACGCGAGATCGAGGTCATCACATCGATCGCGGGGCAACCGACTCCGCAGCTCCTGCTCGAGTTCGCTTCAAGGGCCAACGCCCTCGAGCCGAAGGTCGAACGTTGGTTCTGGTGCGCGTTGCTGTTGGCGTCCGTCGACATCATGGAAGAGCACGGCATCGACTGGGTCTCTCCTACCCTCTTTGCGCTGCAACCCAACCCGGACGCGGTTCTTGGGGGCAGGACCGACTATGCCTACAGGGACGCACAGGCCCTGCGTCTACGCTTCACGGCCACCCAGCGAATTGCGGTCGCCCGCTTCCTGCGACTGGTCCTCGAGCAGAATCAGTCGGTCGGGCACTGGTACACGGCCTATCTTGCCTCGAGGGCGATCGTCTGGTGTTGGAACGATGACCCCGCGATCACCCACGCCGCGCAAACCATTCGTGCTGAAGCGCGCACCTGCACCCGGCCGCCTGCAGAGGACCCCGACGTCGAGGCGTTGATCGTCACCATCGAACACGCGTTTTCCGAGACACCACCCCCTGAGCGGCCGGCGATGAGTTGCGGGTGCGAGGAGTGCGCCACGTATGCCCTCGAGTTCGACGGCGCCGACTGGCGCACTCTCACGCCGAAGTTCGTGGACAACCACGCCACAGCGTTCAGCCTCATGACTCCAGCCGCCTTCCGCTACTTCCTTCCGGCGGTCCTATGCCACAAGCTCGGTCCGGGCTCGGAGGTCGACACACACATCCACCTGGTTCACAACGTCGTGAACCCCTCGGACTCGCAGGACACCGGCCGCGCCCGAATCCTGACGTTCTCGGAACAAGAACGGGCCGCAGTGGCCGCCTTTCTCTGCAACGATCGCGGGTGGGACCACAACCCCGAAGGGTACATGACCGCGATCTACGACTTCTGGGACCCGAAGACCGCGGGCATCGTTGCCCCGGACTGCGAGCCGTCGATGGCCCGAGCGTTGGTCGCGGCCGACATCCGCGCGGCGTTTGGAGTTGGCGAGGCGCCGCCCCCGCCACCGGAGGCCCTGGGTTTCCTGCGAGATCACGCGCACGAAGCGCTACAGGGCCAAACCGCGCTCATCCGGTGGTTCTTGCCCGCGATGTTGCTTGTGATCCTCGAGACACCCGGGCCCCACGTCAGTTTCTGGGAGGCCGTTTCCGTGCTTACACCGGGCGACAACAACGTCAGATACATGCGGTCCGACTTCACGCGTGCACAACGCGTCGCGGTCGCGCGCTTCCTGCGTCTGACCGTCGAAGAGTATGCGGTTCTAGAGGCGCCCTTCGCCAAGCTCGCCTACCTCGCCTCAAATGCTATCGCCTCGTGCTGGCATGATGATCCGGTCAGCACACGTGTCGCTCAAACCTTCCGCAAGAGCGCGCGCACCGACCCACAGCCAATCGCCGAAATTCGCCCGGGAGGCGAAGCCGACCCAGCGAGTGAGAATGCAGCCGACGCGACGTAGCGCTTCATCGCACCCCATTTGCACCGACCGGAGCGCGCAGCTTAGACCTCGGAAACCAACCTCACGACCTGGCGAAAGCTGCTCACACTCGGCTGCACCCTGTAGTCCTTCGCGGCGTGCGATGGCGCATCGGGTCAGCGCGGGCCTACAAGTGTTGTCGCTATCGGCACCGAGCCTCGCCCCGCTGGCGCGCTCGTGACGGTTCCACCGAAGACCTCGCTTTCACAACCGCGGTCGACGACTTCTGGGACCCGAGGACCGCAGGCCTCGAGGTCCCCGGAACTCTGACTGTCCCGCCGCTCGTGATGGGCGGTCGACCCGCGCGCAGCGTTCGCGAGCATCCACGTCACTAGCGTTGGTCACAGACTTACGAGGCCGTGTACTCAGTTGCAGAACGTGCCGGGCTCGAACCCGTCCGGGACCTGGCAGTCGCCGCTCGCAGCGTCGAGCTCGGCGCAGGGGCTCTCTTCGCAGACCCGCGGCAAGCCCGAGGCGATCTGGGACTCGTCGACGCTGAAGCCTTCCCAGGCCGTCGTGACGGGGGCGATCGGGCTGGGCTCGTCCGCGCCGAAGCTTCCGCCCATGGCCGATAGTGTACCCGATGCGAAGTCGCGCGAGCCGTCGTCGCTTCCGGGCTCGATGGTGCCCTGGACCTGTAAGCCGGTGAGGGTCACCGGGATGCCCACCACCGTGATGCGGAGGTCGAAGGGGTCGGATTGTAGGAAGTGGGTGCCGTTCTTCTGCTTCAAGAGGCAGCCCGAAAAGACCACCGCCCATCCCTCACTGCTGATTTCCGCGCGCATGCGCGCCGGGTCTTTCTCGTTGTTGGCCTCACCATCGTTGACACGCGCGAAGGTGGCGATGGCCAGGAAACGACCTGCTTCTTTGTCGACTGCGAAGTCGAGGAACATCTGCAGCCATGCGCTGAAGCGGCTCGTTACCTTCACATCGGCAGCCAACGACAGGACGCCGGTCTCAAGCTCGATGTCGACCGGCTCGTTGCCACAACGTGGATTGATCTGGAAGTCGTAGAGGGTCGGGACATCACGCGAATGCCCCTTCGGGTCTTTCAGGCCAGCGTGGATCTCCATGGTCATCGGTGTACCCTCGCGGTCGGCGAAGGCCTCGTTCTGCGTCAGGGTGGCCTTCGTCGCCGTCTCGTTGAGCTCCACGAGTAGGCCGTTGCACGGGCTCGTCGCGAGCGAGCACCCCTGGAGAATCGGAGTCAGCCCAGGGAAGAAGTTGCCCTCGATGTCGAACTCGGAGGGCCAGATCGTGATGACCAGGCTCGCCGGGTCGATGGCCTCGCTGAACTGCAGCTCGAGCGGTGTCGCCGACGTCCAGAAGCCTACCGCCGGCTGGATGAGCTTCACCTCCGGCGGAGCGTCGTACTCCTCACAGGCGACCTGGAGCGACGTGACGAAGGGCAACAAAACGAGGGCCGCGAGGTTGGTCCGGTTCATGACGATGAGCTCCTTTCAATAGAGCGGAAGTGACTTCCAGGCAGCGGAGAACGGTTTCCCACCTTATCCCGGTCCGCGCGACTCATCAATGTCGTGGGTTCAATTCTAAGACACTTTAAGGTCTACCCGAAGCCACCCCTATGTTCGAAGGGATGACTTGGGTGTAGTGGGCACGCTCCACGCGCGGTCGAAGACACGACGTGGACCCCATTCGCCCCTGCCGGAGCGCGCAGTGAAGACATCGGAAACCAACCTCACGACCTGGCGACAGCTGCTCACGCTCGGCTGCACCCTGTGGACCTTCGCGGCGTGCGATGGCGAATCGGGTCCGCGCGGGCCCACAAGTCTCGTCGCTATCGGCGCCGACCCTCGCCCCGCTGGCGCGCTCGTGACCGGCCTGACGATTCGAGCTCTCGACGACGACGGCCGGGCGGTCGGCGGTGCCGTTCTGGACGTAGCGCTGTTGCGAGGTGGAGGCAGCCTGGAGTCGGCGACGGTCGTCACGAACACGGACGGCGAAGCGAAGATCGACGGGTGGCGTCTTGGGGTCGTACCGGTCCTCAATCGCCTCGAGGTGTCTTCGGCGGAGGTGTCTCTTCTTGTCGACCTCGACGCGGTGGTCGATCCGACGCTTGGGTCCACGCTTTCGCCGACCCTGTTCGGTGACCTCAACGGCTTCCTCGAGGCCCACGCGGTCGAGGGTTCCACCGAAGACCTCGCCTTCACGCCCGATGGCCGCGGCCTCGTGGTCGGGATGGCGGGTGGGCTCGCCACGCTCGGCGACGACGGACAGGTCACGGCCTGGGACCTGAGCGGCGACACCATCAACAAGCCGCTCGGCATCGCGTTTCACCCCGATGGGGATCTGTGGGTGTGCGACTACGGAGCGCAGGCCCTGCTGAAGGTCAGCGCTGAAGGCGTCGTGTCGACGGTGCTCAGCGCCGAACGCGGCGACGAGCTCGTCCAGCCCAACTATGTCGCGGTGGGGGCCGACGGGGCACTCTACCTGAGCGACCCATGCCTTGGACGCCTGTCTCGGATCGACCCGCGCACGGGGACAGTCACGGCACACCTCGACTTCGACCTCGCCTCCGAGGGGGGCCCCAACGGCATCGCCATCGATGCCGACGGAGCGTTGTACGTCACAACCGAGAACACGGTCCTCCTGTGTGGACATGGGGATCTCGGCATCGAGCTCACCCAACCCATCGCGGGCCTCTTCCGGACCACCTTCGATGGCACGGCGTTCACACCGAAGACCGCAGTCGCCCCGAATGTCGGGCTCTTTGGAGACGGTGCCGCATTCGACCGTGAGGGCAACCTCTACGCCATCTTCGACACGGCCGACGGCCTGGCTCTCGATGAGAGCATCGTCTTTGTGCTGCCACGCGGCGAGACGACGCTGCGCCGCTTCTTCGCCATGAGTGACAGGATTCTCGCGAATCTCGCCTTTGGCCGCGGCGCCTTCGGTGAGACGACCCTCTATGCCACCCTGCTGGCATTCGTGCCCTTTGTGGCCGCGGACGCGCGCGGAGTCGTACGTTTCGAAATCGGAATCGGCGGCGCGCTCTGAATTGCCGGATTACCGCGCCGCCTTCGGTCGCTTCCACAACGACACCGACTTGACGAGAGCGCTCATCCAGCCGATGAGCACAACGCTCGCACGAGTGGTCCAAGGACTCGCCGGGTCACAACATTTCGAGTCAACCACCTCGCCCGAGCTGCTCCGAGCGAGAGCTTTCACTGCACCACCCCTGCGTTCCTCAGCCCCCCGGAAAAGCCTGTGAAAAAGATCCTCCTGGCACTCATCGTCGCACACGGATGCGGCCACAGCACGACCGGCCCCTCCTCGTCGGGCGTCTCGCCACTCGCCACTGAACACGTTTCCCCCCAGGACGACGCCAAGCGACACACACGTCTCGAAGCGCTCGCGCCCTTGCAGAGCGACGACCGCGTTGGGTGGGACACTCGTGAGTTGCCGCTGACCTTTCGGGCGGACTGGGCCGATCCGGTCGTTCCGTCGACTTTGCCTGCAGTGCTTCGCGCCGAGAAGGCAGCCCTCGCGCTCGGCGGTGTCCGCGCGCAGGCGGTCACCCTATCAATGGGCCAGCCGACCTGGGCCCTGGTCGAGGTGTGGCAGGTCGACGTCTGGTCTTGTCACCTCACCCTGGTCGCCTGTGATGACGGCCGATGCGACGCCAATGTCCTGGTGCGCCTCAGGGAATACGACAAGTTTCCCAGCACACACGCCGGCGCCATCCTGCGGGACTTCGAACGTCAAGGTGCAGATGTCCGCATCGAGCTCATGCTCACGGTCTTGAGTGAGTGGGGCGATTCGGACGAACCGAAAGCCGAGCACTGGTCGGGGCATGCGACCTTCGTTCGCAGCTTCGGCGATGACCTCTCCGGGTGGAACGCACTCACCCGCAAGAGTCCGACTCTGGAGCCAGCCTCAGGTGTCGACATCCCCCTCCCGGCCTCGCCGGTCTCGAGGCCGGGAGGCTACTGGGTCGGAGAGCAACCGCCCGCCTTGCCCTGACCCGAGCACGTCGCTGAGGTCCTCGAGCACACCCACCTTTCGATTCCTTTCACTTCCGTTCGGCGAGGTGACCACGACCCAGTCGGAGGGTCATCGTCACCGCTGGGTCGCAGAGTGACCTCCCAGCCGCCATAGCATCGATGACAGGACGCAGACGACATGACACGGACATCCAGGACCCTCGCGCTGAGCATCAGTTGCTTCCTGGCGGCGTCGTGTGGCGACGACGCTTCGCCGCCGCCAGGCGATGGCCTTGCGGTCGACACCTTCGCTCCGGATTCGGACGACACCGTGGACACCGCCCTGCCCGATGTGGCGGATACGACAATTACGCCGGATAGCGACACCGACACGGTCGCCCCCGACACCACGCCGCCCGACGACGGCGACATCGCTGCGCCCGAGACCCTGGACACCACAAACCCGGGTTGTCCCGAGGGCAGACACCTTTGCGACGGCACCTGTGTCGCCACCGATAGCGTCGAGAGTTGTGGGGATCGCTGCTCGCCTTGCGCCGTCCCAGAAAACGGCGAAGCCACCTGTGACGGAAGCCTGTGTGGCTTTCGTTGTGACGAGGCGTTCGAAGCATGCGACGACGCTTGCGTTCCGGCGAATCTGACCTATTGCGGCGGCTCATGCACGGCGTGTCGTGAGCTCGCTCACGGTCAATGGTCATGCTCTGTCACGGATGTCTGCCTCGCCACCTGCGACGCCGGCTTCATTGGCGACACGTGCGGTGAGCCGACTCTCACACAGACATGGACTGGCGGAAGCACCCTTCGCAAAGTTCTCGCATCTCGGGTCCTCGCTGACGGCTCGATTGTCGTGGTGTCACTGGCTGGCGGGGGCTACGCGATCCACACGCGACCCGCTGGCGAAGCACTCTTCAGTGATGCCGTCATCGTCGCCCTTGCCCCCTATTCAGACAGGGCTGCGATTTCAACCGCAGGAGACATCGCGGCCTCCTCGGCGAGTGGGACGACGCTTACCCTACGAAGCCGAGACGGAACGACCGAGACCTTGGACGTCCCCAGATTGGGTGGTGTGGCAATGTCCGCGGTCGCCGCGATGCTGTTTGCCGATGACGGAGCGCTGCATCTCTTTCTGGCGTATCAGAATGCCAGCTGGTTCCACGTCGTGCGGTCGGCCAACGGGACATGGTCGACTCCGGTCGGCCTGCCCGATCGCGCGCCAATTCTGGATGTGTCGCATGCGACGGACGGCACACTGTATCTGTTGGAGAACGCGAACGGGCCTCTTCGGCTCAAGGCGCTCGCGCCGGATGGCACGATCACGACCTCAACCGTTCCGGGTGCTGAGCTCACGCCTGTCGGAACCCTGGCGGTCGACAAGGCCGGCGTCGTACACATCTTGAGTAGCAATTGGGCGAGCGAAGAACCCAACACGCACAACGTGCGCTACGTGACATGGAGCGCCGGCCAATGGTCGTCGCCCATCATCGTCGACAGCGGTCAGGGCGTCTTCCCTTGGCGAATGGTCATCGGCCGGGGGGGCTTGCCGCTCGCGGTCACTGCCGGCTACCGAAACTCACCCCAGTCGAGCTACACGCGGTTCCTGCAACTCTCCGGTGACGGCTGGCACGTCACGCCCATCTACGAGGGCGAAAGCTTCTCGTCGACGGACAACGAGACGCTTCACGCGGACTTCGTCCTGGACTCGAGCGGCGCGCCCGTCATCTTCACCCAGCAGGCGAACCAACCCTGGCTGATGCGGGTCTTCGATACGAAGTAGTCGGACTGAGGAGGCAGTGCGAGTCGCTCAGGCAACCGTCTGTGTCCTCGGGGAGTGCCTGCCACCCGAGCTCGCCATCGAAAGTGACCTCGATTGGGACGGCGTGCCCAACGGTACTGGTGATGCCTGCGACGCAGACCTTCGCCACCTGGTTCCACGCACCATGACGCTCTTGCGCCTGCCCTGGTCAACGGATCGGGGCGGGCGTTTGTATCTCTCCTCGATACGCCTCGATACGCCCGCTCGGGTGAGCTGCTGGAACGGGTGAGCTGAGCTGAAAGGAAGTGAAAGGTTCATCCTGGGCCCATCCGGACACTCACTCAGCAGACGTTCGATGCGGCCCCGCACTGCACGTCGGTCAGACCTGCTCCATCGCCACAACGAGGCTCACATGAACATCAGATCCCTTCTTCTCGGTGCCGGCACAGCGGCACTCGTGACAGGCTGCCTGTCAAACTCCGAAATTCCGAAGGCCCCGGCTCTCGAGAGCGCTCCACTCTTTCTGGACGCCGAAGACTTCGACGCGATCGACACGGGTGTTGTCGATATCTGCCCCTTTCAACTCAAGCAGAGCCTCCGGTTCGATGCGCGCGACGACATTCGTGGGGTCTCCGTCCGCTTGAATCAGTCGGGGGAGACGACCTTCGCGACGAGCGGCGAGCCTCAGCTCGATACCCTTCTGTTTGTCTATGGCCCCAAGGACGAGAATGGCTATTACGGGCGGCTGCCGATCGCCGCCGATGATGACAGCGGGGACGGACTCCAGTCCCGCCTGACCCTGAACCTCGAGGCAGGTGAGTGGTTCGTCGTCGTCACCACGTCCGGCGGGATGGGGCTCGGCGAGACGACCTTGAGCTCCGAACGGAACTGCCAGAGTGAGCCCGAGTGTCGGGTCGACTCGGACTGCGAGGGGAATCCTCGGGGACCGGACTGCTTCGAGGGGACGTGCGGGTACGTCGCACCCGATCCCTGGTGCCACACTGACGCGGACTGTGCGGATCTCGCTGGAACGGCCTGTATCGATCTGATGTGCCAGACGCCCGAAAGCGGACTTGACTCCGATGGAGACGGGTTCATCGACTCTGCCGACAACTGCCCGAGGACCACGAACCCGGACCAGGTGGACACCGATGGCGACGGCCTCGGCGACCCATGCGACCGCGACAACCAGGAGCACGTGCCGTGCAATACCGATGAGGCTTGCGTCTTTGCCGGCTGCGAAGGGTTCTGCAGCGACTTCATGTGTTTCAATCGCGACGGTTCGCCGATGTCGCCCGGGACGTGCCCGGCCATGACCAACGTCGATCTGGATGGCGACGGCATCAATGACGACGTCGACAACTGCACCGGCCACGCGAACCCCGATCAGGCGGACAGCGACGGGGACGGCCTGGGCGACGCATGCGAGGGCATTGCCGAGCTGCGCTGTGCGGTCGACGACGACTGCCATCCTCTCAATGAGGGCACCGAGTACGTCTGCTACGGCTACTGCGACTCGTCGTACTGCGTCTACCCCGACATGCACCCGATGAATGGCCTCTGCAATGGTGGTCCGCCGGAAGGTGACCTGGACCGGGACGGAATCGATGACCGGGACGACAACTGCGCGGCGACTCCAAACCCCGACCAGGCTGACTCCGACGGGAACGGCTTTGGCGATGCCTGCGACTGGCAGGCCGACTATCCGCGCTGCCGGACCGACGCGGACTGCTCCTCCGACTCCGGGGATGGCACGTGTGTCGACGGGTTCTGCGCTTTCGACGCCCCGTGACGATGGGCGTGCCTGCCTCGAACCCCTCGAGGCAGGCGCGACACGACGTCCGAATCGATGCGCGCCAGCGGGTGAGACGCTGAGGATGAAGGTGTAGATGTGAACGCGGTGGCCCTGTGGTTGGTGTTTGGTATCGCTCAGGCGGGGACTCCTGCGACGGGCGAGATCTGCATCGCAAGCAAGGCCACCGCGCTCGCGGACCAGACGGCCGAGTCGCTGCTAGGCGCCTGGTTGATTCGGCAAGCGGTCGGGGGGGTCGAAGAGAACCTGAACATCGTGGACGACGAGCGCGATTGTGGACCTCAGACGGTGCTCCTCGTCCGGCTCGATGATGATGGCACGGTGTTGCTCCAACCGACCCACCCCGCTGATGCGCCTTCATGGCGAGACAGTGTCGCGGGGCTCGAGCCGGACGCACGTGGGCAGGCGTTGGCACATTCGGTGGCCGCCGCCCTGGAGATGCTCGCCGAGCAACGCGCCCGCGTGATGTCGGCTCAACCGGTGCCCGACGCGGACGGCCCCGACCCCGAGCTCACCCTTGAAGATCCGAATCTCGCCGTCCCGTCTTCTTGGAGGATCGGGGTCGCCGCAGGAGCGCAAGTATGGACTGGAACACCGACACAAAAGGTCCGAATCGGCGCCGACATGCTGGTCGTTGCGACACATCGCCCGACGGGGTTCGTCGCGGGCCTGGCGGCTTCCTGGCTGCCTCTGGCAGATGTGGACGGGCCCATACCCGCGGAGACGTGGACCGCTTCGGGCGCGATGCTGGCCGGGTGGCAGACGCCCGATGGCAACAGGCTCGGAGGGCGATTGTCCGGGGGCGTGGGACTCGAATGGCGCGGGCTCGATACCCGACCGCCGACACGAGTCGACACCGTTCAGCTCGTAGGCACCGCGCCCTTCTTCGTCGCAGAGGCGACACTTTCGTGGTCGTTGGTGTCGGGGCTCGAGGCCGAGCTCGGCTTGACCACACGACTCTATCCGACCGGGACACGACACACCCTTGGCGGCGTGGTCATCAGCGACGCTGTGTCCGTCGGAGCCGCAGCGACCGCGCGTCTGCGCTGGTGGTTCTACTGATGTTGCGGTCGCTCACCGCGCAGGAGGAGCTCGAGCTGCTGGCGTCCTGTCGCGAAGGCGACGAACGCGCCTGGCGGCGACTCTACGAGCTGGCGGTCGATGATGTGCGCCTCTTTCTTCGGCGCCACAACGGGCAGGACGCTGACCTCGACGACTTGTGCCAACAGGTGTTTGTCGAGGTGTTCTCGAGCATCGAGCGATTCAGGAACGATTCGCGTTTGAGCACATGGCTCTATCGCCTCTCTGCCCACGTGTCTTCAAAGGCGTGGCGCAGCCAGAGTCGCCACCGGAGGAAGTTGTCCGCTCTCGCTGAGAGTCGCGAGGGGGCAGTCTACGACGGACTCTCTCCCGCCAACATCTGCGAGGCGCGCCGCATCACGGACGCCGTCGACACGACTGTCGCTGCGCTCACGCCGGCCCATCGTATGGTATGGCTGCTCAGTACGATCGAGGGCCTGCCTCCTCAGGAAATCGCGACGATCGTGGACATGCGGGTCGGGGCGGTGCGCTCGCGGCTCAGGGACGCACGACGGCTGGTCCTCGAAGGCCTGGCACGTCGCGGCGTCGGTCCAGGCCTGGGCTTGGCCACACCAGAACACTTGAAGTGGACATCGCCTGAAGAGGAGGTCTCATGAAGCCCGATTCCGGATGCACCGATCTCCATCGGGCCTGGATAGAAAGTGACATTGGCGATCCCGCCACACGCCGCTCGACGCTGGACTCACGACATCAGGCGCACCTTGGCGCATGTGTTTCGTGTGCCGCATTGACACACAACGAGGCCCGAGCCGTCGCGCTCTGGCGCCGCGAGACAGAGCAGGTGTCAGTCTCGGCTCCACCCCCGCTGGCCAGAATCGTCGGGGCGGCGAGAGAACGCTCGCGCGCCGACGCAGCCTGGCGAAGACGGCTAAGGGGCTTCTGGGTTCTGGGCCCGGTGCTCGCAGTGGCCGCGTTGTTGTTGATGGTCGTTTCGAACCCGAAGACACACTCGACCGGGGTAGCGCAGGGGGCTGAGGTCGTCGGTGTGTTCGGCGCGGTCTCGGTGGGGCGTGATGGTGGCTGGCAGACGATCGATGGCGAGACGCGGCTGGCCGCGGGAGATCGGCTCGAAACCGGGGCCGCTGCGTCGCTGCATCTCGTGAGGGTCGGGACCGCCGAGCTGCAGGTGAGCGAAAAGACCGAGCTCGTTCTGCAGGCCTGGAGCGATGACCACATCAGCCTCCGTCTCGAGCGTGGCGAGCTCGAGAGCAGCGTCGAGCACCGCAGCGCAAGACAGGTCTATCGGATCTTCACTCCCGACGCGATCGTCACCGTGGTCGGCACACGCTTTGTGACGCGCTACGACCCGGACGATGGCACGACGGTCTCTGGAATCGAGGGTGTGGTCCGGGTCACCGACCGCCGCGGACGTCTACTCGCCGATGTGTCTGCAGGGCAGACACATCGTACACGCCAAGCGCCACATACAGCGACCGGGATCGAAGTGGTCGGCCCGTCGCCCGAGCCTCTCGCTGCGCATGCGGCGCCAGCCGATGTGACACTCATCCCTGACGACACGTCGCCAGAGTCCGAGGTGGAGAAACCACAAGCTGTCGTTTCGACCGTCAGGGGCGAAGTGCTCGGCATTGAGTCGCCAGCCAGGCCCATCGACCCGATACCCCTTCCGCGGCAGGCCCCTCTGAAACCTCCTTCGACCCCGCCCTCGGAGCGCGGCCCGACAGAGATCGCGGCACACGCCACCGATGTCGCGGTCAAGCCCGCCACACGTCGCGCGACCTTACGCGCGCAGGGCGACGGGTACGTCCTCGCCGGGGACTACCATCGGGCGGCGGAGGTGTATGCCGAGGCAATCGAATCGGATGGCGCCGACCCCGGTGGCCTTGTCATCGACGCAGGCCAGAGCCTCATCAAGGGCGGCAATATCGCAGCCGCCGTTTCCCTCTGGGAGCGGTATGTCGAACGATATCCGAACGGGCTCGTGGTCAGCATCGCGGCGGGTCGCCTCGCGCGGCACTTCGCCGCGGGGTCGAGCTGGTCCGACGCGGAGAGGTACTGGCGTCTCGTGGTCGAGCGCGAGGTGACGAGCCCGCATGGCTCACGAGCGCTCGAGGAGCTGGGAACACGACTCATCCGCAGCGGGCGCTCCGAGGAGGCCGCCATCCTGTTTACGCGGTGGGTGGACGCGGGCGGGGTGAGCGGTGAGGTGTCGCAGTTCGGCCTGATTCAGGCACGGGTAGCCCAGCGCCAGTGGGACACGGTCCGCGGTCTGGCCGAGCAATATCTGAGGCGCTATCCGACCTCGGCACGCCGGGCGGAGATTGAAGTCATCTTCGCCCGACTGCCCGCGCGCGACGACTCAGGCCGCTGACCGGCCTCTCGCGGCCCAGTGACGACGAGGTGTCTGCCTTGATTCTCCGACCGAGGCAAACACCAGTCGGCGTCCATTACGCGAATGCCATCAGGCATGTGTATTTGAAAGGTACCGTAAGGGGCATTCAGGCGTTGGTTTCGATACGAATCTGGGTCGCCAGAACCGGAGTGGAAGAATGTACCTCTTTGCCTCGCAACGTCTCTCCCATTCGCCGCTTGCGCTCATGAAACGAAGCCGGGCTGCGATAAAACGGCCGGGGCAGCTACTCACGGCCATTGTCCAGAGTGCTATCCCCATCGCCATGGCTCTCAGCGTCATGGCTGCTGGCTGCGGTGATGAGGCCAGCGAAGGTATGAGCCCGAGCTGCGTCGACCGTGTCCAGAACGCTGACGAAGTTGGTGTCGACTGCGGCGGCTCGTGCCCCGCGTGTGAGGTCGGCGCGACCTGTAGCGACGGTGTCCAGAACGGCGATGAGGCCGGCGTCGACTGCGGCGGCTCGTGCCCCGTGTGTGAGTCCGAGGCGACCTGTAGCGACGGTGTCCAGAACGGCGATGAGGCCGGCGTCGACTGCGGCGGCTCGTGCCCCGTGTGTGAGTCCGAGGCGACCTGTAGCGACGGTGTCCAGAACGCTGACGAAGTTGGCGTCGACTGCGGCGGCTCCTGCCCGGCCTGTCAGTCCGAGCCGACCTGCAGCGACGGGTTGAGAAACGGACCCGAGACAGGTGTCGACTGCGGCGGTTCGTGTCCCGCGTGTGAGGTCGGCGCGACCTGTAGCGACGGTGTCCAGAACGGTGACGAAGGAGGTGTCGACTGCGGCGGGTCGTGCCCCGTGTGTGAGGTCGGCGCGACCTGCAGCGACGGGTTGAGAAACGGGCTCGAGACAGACGTCGACTGTGGTGGTGGTGGGTGTCCGCCCTGTCCCGAAGGGAGTCTCTGCGTTGTGCACTCGGACTGCGCCGCCGGCGTGTGCGCCGTCGACATCTGTGATGACGATGGCGATCTCGAGCCCGATGAATGCGAGTCGGATGCCGATTGTGGCGCCGGGTTCTGCGAGGCCAAGGTCTGCGAGCCGCCGCGAGCGAGCGCCATCGCGGCCGGAGAGCGGCACGCTTGTGCCCTGGTTCAGCGCGGCCAGGTGCGCTGTTGGGGCGACGCGACCCACTGGCAGACCGGGCGCCCTCTCCCCGGGAGCCCGCTCTCGTCGGTGTCGACTCTGACGGCCGAAGGTTGGGTTCCGCTCGAAGGCCTCACCGGGATCGCAGCCGGTACCCGCCACACCTGCGCGTTCAATGCCCGGTCGGTCTTCTGCTGGGGAAGCTATGCGTACGAGGGCAACTCCCGTCCCGTCGGCAACTCGCCAGAGGCCACTGAAATACTTATGTTGTCCGAAACGGAAACCGGGGTCGGAGAGGTCTGGTCCCCCCTGAGTGGAGTCACTGCGATGGCCCTTGGCGAACGCCACACCTGTGCGCTCATGCGTGATGGGGTCCGGTGCTGGGGCGAGAACGACTCTGGGCAGCTCGGCGATGAAGACCGTTCGGCCGCGTACACACCGAGCGACCTCGTTCCACTGGGTTCGCCTGTCCATGGGTTGACCGGTGGCAAGAACCACACCTGCGCTCTGGGGAGCTCGGGCGTCATGTGCTGGGGGGACAACACCACCGGACAGGTGAGCGGCATACCGACGGTCGGAGCGCTCCCGCCCACCCTCGTCTTTCAAGAAGCCGCCGTCTCGATTGGGGCGCGGGCCCAGACCTCGTGCGTGGCCACGAGTGGTCCGAACACGATTGGGCAGATTGGCAACGGCGTAGCGTGGTGCTGGGGCGCTCTGCCCTTCGCGGCCGAAGGCGCGGGTGCCGGTCCCGTCAAGCTCGTCGGGTTCCCCGGCTTCGCCACCATGACCGCGGGCGATCAGTTCTTGTGCATGCTGACCGCTCTGGGAGTCGAGTGCATCGGCGAGCCGGGGACCGCGATGAACCTCCGGTCCGGGGAGTTGCGCACGGCTGTCGGCGCTGGAGGGCGGCTGGATACGAACGATACGATCTCTGCCATCGTCGCCGGCCAGGGCTTCGCGTGTAGCCTTGCACAAGTTGGGGAAGTGCGTTGCTGGGGCGAGAACGACGCCGGCCAGCTGGGCGACGGCACGACGGAAGGCCGCGCGTTTGCTCGGCCCTGGACCCCGTGAGCATGGAGAAGAACATGATGAGCATGGAGAAGAACATGAAGCAGCTACGTCGTGCCATGATCCTGGCGACCGTCGGTGCGATGCCCGCGCTCAACGCGTGCGATTCGAACACGACCCCAGTCACATCGGACGTCGAGACATCGGACGCATCGGACGTCGCGAAAGCGACGCCGGCGCTCCAATACGAGCGCATGCCAGAGGGCCAATACACGGGAGAAGCGCTGCTTCGCAGGTTTGACGAGGTCGAGGCCAACTGCCCCGCCACGCTCGAGGTAGAGAAGACTGGGCAGGCCCGGCTCGTTGTCAGCGGGGGTGCGCAGTGTGGCGTCTTCGCCTTCGAAATCCTGGAGACCGAGATCGTCCTCGATGACGATTCTCTGGTGCCAGTTCGCGTTCGCTTCGATCGAGGTTCGGAGTCCTTCCTGCGATGCGAGCTCGTTGACAACTGCCGAGCCTCCATCGAGGTCACGTTGCGAGAAGGGGTAGAGCCGCGCGCGGAGTTCAGGTTCAGGCAGACCGTGTCGTCATTCGACGCGGAAGTCGACTTTCGTGTGAGCGCCGGGGGCCCGCCTGCGCCGACGGATGGCAGCCCGTGAGCCACCCTCGAGAGGCGCGGCCAGACATCGCGAGCACCGCATGAGCGCTCGCCGATCCGGTTCGAGGATGGGATCGATGTGAGGATCGCGCTTGCACAGATTCAGCCGATTCCAGGCGACCTGGTGGCGAACCCGAGGGAGCACCTGAAGCCTGTCTGAGAAGGCAGCCGCCGGTGGTTGCGCAGTCGTGGCATTCCCGGAGTTGTCGCTCACCGGCTATGAGCCGACGTTGGCGAACGACCTGGCGACGACGGCGGATGATAGCCGTCATGACGACCTGCAGCGCCTGGCCGACCTGGAGGGTATTGTCATCGCTTTTGGCCTGCCTTTGACAGGCGCTGAACATGGCTGAATGCGCCTGTCAGAACACCCTTCGATCTCTGTTCAGTTTGTCACTTCGATATGAGAGCTCGACGCCCGATGGAGCCCGTCCACCGTGTTGTCTCGCTCGTCGCAACCCAAGCTCAAGGAGCCGCATGAGACCCCTCGAAACCACCGCCCCCATCCTCGCACTGCTGGTCGCTGGGGTGCTGATGTCAGCGTGTAGCGACGAAATCGTTGCCTGCGGCGACAACATCACTGATTCGGACGAGACCTGCGATGGTGACTGCCCGACCACCTGCGACGATGGTAGCGTGTGCACCGTCGACACGTTGACGGGCAGCGCTGACAGCTGTGATGTGATGTGCACCCACGAGACCATCTCGCGGTGTCAGGACGGTGACGGTTGCTGCCCGGCTAGCTGCGACCACGAGAGCGACGACGACTGCGCCGACACCTGCGGTAATGGTGTTTTGGACAGCGGCGAGACCTGCGACGGCCGCTGCCCCGGGACGTGCGCCGACAACAATGCGTGCACGCTCGACTCGATGGTGGGCAGCGCGAGCACCTGCGACGCGGTGTGCTGGCATCAGGTCATCGCGTCGTGCGAGAACGACGACGGCTGCTGCCCGGCAGATTGCCGCCCCGAGGCCGACAACGACTGCGTGGACACGTGTGGAAATGGCACTCTCGACCTCGGCGAGACCTGTGAGGACGACTGCCCGACCACATGCGACGACGACTTGGCGTGCACGGTCGATACGATGACGGGCAGCTCGGACAACTGCAACGTCGAGTGTTCCAATGTGGCGGTCACCCGGTGTCAGAGCGGCGATGGCTGCTGCGCCCCAGGTTGCGACGCGCCGAGCGACCTGGATTGCCCGGGGACTTGGATCGACGAGACGGTCGCGACCGGTAGCGGGTGGTTGGAGTCTGCTTCGATCGCCTTCGACAAGGCTGGCGCACTGCACACGGTTTATTGGGACAGCCGCCTCGGGGAACTTCGCCACGCGCGCCTCGATGGGGATGCGTGGACGACCGCGACCATTGCGTCTCAGGCGACGCCCCCCTATACGGATCTTGTGCTGGATTCGGTTGGCACACTGCATATGGTTGCGGCCGGTAGGTACCTGACATTCAATGATGGCGTGTGGACAGAGCGGGCGCCATTTGTCGGGCCGGACGCCTCGGCGTATAGCGCGAAGCTACTGATTGACGGCAGCGACGAAGTCCACGTCGCGTTTCTGCAAATTGTCACGGAACCACCGAATGTTGCGTCGATTCGCTACGCGACTTTCGGGTCCGGTTCCTGGCAGACGGAGACCGTCGAGACGGTCGGCGGCGTCTACTATCGCGACGAGCTGGCCGCAAAACTCTCCCCGGCCGGCGAGCCCGTGGTTTTCTTCAGGGCGAGTGGCACTTATCGCTTCGCGCGCCGTACGCCGTCGGGCGTATGGCAAGCCGACGAAGCCACTTCGGCCAGCCCCACTCGCGCCGTCGCCTGCATACAGCCGATGGAAAACGGGACATACGCGCTGCTTGCGAGTTACACCGACACAGGTGGACGTCTGATAGATGGATCGCCCGGCGACTGGAACGGCGGGCACTTAGTCGCCGGGTCAGGCATCCTCGCGGACGCGCCTGTCGGGGACCTGCGTGTCGTGTACAGCGGGTACACTTCGCTTAGCGATCCGAAGCCCCTCAAGGTCGATACGCGCGTCGGCGAGGACTGGGTTTCTCTCACTGTGACACCATCGGTCGTAAATAGGTACCTGTCAGACGCCCTTGTCGACGCCAGGGGTAGCGTTTGGCTCGCGCTGACGGGCCACGGCTCGATTCACGTGTACCACCTGGAACCTTAGGCGCCCCGTTCCGGCGGCTTGGTCCGTCGGTGCGAGGAGAGACCCGAAACAGGGTCGCTATGACATCATGGCCGGAGATCGCCGGGTACATCGGCCCCAAGGTCTCGCTCGAGCTCGGCGGCGACATCGGCGCCGCCTGGCTCCACCAATCCCTCGAATAGGTGGGCGACGCGCCAGACCGTGACAGCGCCGCCTTCCGCCTCGGAGCCTCCGCCGCCCTGGTCATCGACCTGGTGGACGCCGTGTACCTACGCCTCGAAGGTGGGGCCGTCTTGTGGCTCTTCGAGCGTGAGGAGGGCGAGCGCAATCGCAGCGTGACGCCCGCCCTGACGCCACGCACCGAGCTCGGTTTCGGGTGGCACTTCTGAACGAAAACAAGTCCGTGACGGCGAAGGGCCCTTCAGCGCAGCGCGTGGTCGCTGATGCGACACGGCGAATGACGGCTGTGGCGGGTTGGCCGCCCCGCCTTGTCTCAGATGCTGCTCGCCTCGGAGGCCGCCTTCACGACCTGCCGCGACGTCGTGATCGACGCCTGAACGCTCGGATGGACGAACCGCCCCTTCGCCCCAATCGGTACGGGCGCACCACTTCGACCTCTGGCCCGGACCGCACGCACCGTTCGCACACCCGTTTCGCCGGCATCACCAATCAGATCGATCGCGAGGCAATTGCACCTACGGCAGCTCGGCCTGCCGCAGGCCCGCGGCGTAGCGGGCCGGAGCGGGCGAGCGAGACGACATTTCGATCACGAATGCGTCGGAGCCGCCGTCCGGGATGACCGCGGTGCCGTTGGCGGTGGCTTCGCCAGAGAACGACCCTACCACCAGCGCCTTGTCGCCGCGGCGAGCGACTGCGTGGCCGACTGCGGTTCCCGTTGAGGCGAGCGACGCGGCCTGTCGCACGTCGCCGTCCGCTCCCAACGTGAGGAGGTATGCAGTGACGCCCTCCGTTGCGATGACCTCGGGCGCGCCTCCGACCGAGAGGGCGATCGTGCCTCCGAAGTACCCGGTGATGCTGACCTCGCTGCCATCGGTGTTCGCTGCGATTCCGAGTGCCTTGGCAAGCCCGATGGTCGACTGGAATCGGCGCTCCCAGGCCACGGCTCCGGAAGACGAGAGACGTGTGACGAGAATCTCCGTCGGGTCCTGGGTGCAGTCGCCGACGCACGAGGCCGCCACCGATGCAGCGACGAAGATGGCACCATCAGAGCCGACGGTCACGTTGGCCCCGACTCCGTCCCAGAAGCTGCGCTCGAGCTGGGCCCGCCAGAGGGTCTCTCCCGTCGGTGATAGCCTGGTCACCAACAGCGCCCCGCCGGTCAGGGCACCCGGAGCGTTGGGCGTTCTCGCCACGGCGCCCAGGAGGACGATGACCTCACCGTTGGCAGGGTCGGTCGCGAGGGACACCGCTATCGCTCCGGTCGTGTCTTCGAGCGACCGGACCCACCCAATCTCGCCATCTGAGTCCAGGGCGACGACGATCGCCTCTTCGCGTTCCGTTCGGCCGAAGGTGCCCTGGTCGATCTGCAATGGGCCGACGGCCTTCACCAACGCAACGGTGGTGCCCCCGCTCCCGAGGGCCAGGGAGACGGCATCGGCGTAGGGCGCGCCCATGATCGTCTGGGACCACTTGATCACGCCACTGCCGTCGAGGCCGGCAATAAATGCGTTAGTGCCACTTGCTGGCGCCGAGGACCCGAACCTCCACTCGCCGCGATAAGAGCCACCTACGACAACCGTTCCGTCGGCCGCAACGCGCACCGCGCTCGGTCGACCGTCGACGCCGCCACCTACCCGCACCGACCAGTCGGGAGTCCCGTCTGCTGCGTACCTGGCGACGAAGCCGTCGCTTGACGCTTCCGTCTCCAAAGTGAGGCCTCCACCAAAGCGAGCCATCTCTGAAAACGTGCCGACGACGACGAAGCCGTCATCGTTGTCGTATGCGACTGCGCGCGCCAGGTCGTCGAGAGGACCGCCCATCGACAGCGTCACCGGGACCGGATGCGTGATCGGGACGTGCTCCTCACACGCGACCGTGGCGCAAATCAGACCGAGTGCCATGGCGAGTCGAAACACCTGTTGTCTCCCTGGTCTCCTGGTGGGACCACACACTTCAGCGGGCGCCCCTGGTGCGGGAAACGCATGGCCACGTCAGGGACAGTCCTCGGCCGTGTGAGGCGTCCCGATCCACGGCCCGCCATGGTCCATGTGTCGATACTCGATCGAGACGAGGGCGCCCTGGAGGTACTTGTACGAGACCTTCCGGACGAGGCTGTCCGTATCGAACAGGCTGTCTTCGAGAAGGAGTCCTTCGGGGCTCCAGGTAAATACCTGTCGATCGTCGACACCATCCAGGCCGAAATCCCACGATTTCGACACTTCGCGCCCATCGAGGTGCTTGTAGTCGATGACCAAATCAAGTTGACCGTTGAGATCGACGTCGAACTTCTCGCGAGCGACCAGACCGTCCACCCATTCGACCTCTACGGTTTGTGTAAGCCGAACTGGGGTGCCCGCGAACGTGTGGCGGGCAACGACTCTAGAGTCTTCGTAGATGTACTTCGTTGTCGCGTTGGGCTCGCTGGACGAATCGGGCGCGAAGTGCGCCTCTTCGACAAGCCGCCCCTCGTCGTAAACCCACAAACGCTCGAACTCGATGTCGCCGTTGACATCCAAATCCCACGACTCACGTCGCGAATGGTTGTCGTCGTTCTCGAAAGTGATCGCGAAATCGACGGAGCCATCGGCACTGCGATCTCGTTCGTGCATGGTGAGGCGTCCGTGGCTGTCCCAGCGGAACGAATCAATGGTATCGGTGGTACCATCGGGACTCGGACCGTCCCATGCGATGCACGCCACCTGGTGCGTCTCGATGACCTCGCGTACGCGGCTGAGGCTACCTAGACTGAGGGCAGAGAAGACTTCGGGCCCCTGACCCAAGGTCATTGATCCGGCGACTTCGTCCTCCGCACAGGCCCCAAACCCTACAGAGAGGACACCCAGGACAACAGAGCGCAATGTGCCAGAGAGGCGAAGCCGACCCAGCGGTTGGAATCGATGAAAGTTCATGAGTCGTCTCCACCTTGCAATCGTGTGCGACGCGCGACTCGTCGGGCGTCTTGATGAGTAGGTGCCCGGATTGGGCCGTGGATGTACCTTTCACTTGCTTTCGACTGGCGTGCGTCGAGGCAATCCGAGCAGCACGGCTCACCGGCGAATGGCGGCGCACTGAGTTGACCGGTGTTTACCGCCCGAGCTCCGCGTCAATGGTCCAGTAGGTGACTCCGCCGCCAACGTCGAGCGCCACCAACCCCTTGCCGTTGTTGCCGAAGTGCAGCTGGCGTTGGCTCGAGTTGTTGGGCACGACATGGCCTTCGATCGTCGCGGTCTTTCCCGTCGCGGGGTGCCAGAGGCTGACCTGACTCAGCTTCGAATCCCAGTCCCAACTCAGGCTGCCGATCCAGCCGTGGGGACCCACTGCGACCGCGTCGGGCGCCTCTGGCCGATCCCATTTCAAGAAGGCGTCCGCCTTGTCGACCTCCCAGATTCGCACATCGGTCGAGACGGAGTGGTCGACGATATGCGTGCCCACGATCTGGCCTGTCGGAGTGCGCGAGAACGCATACACATCGACGTACGCTGGAGCGAGCGGTCGCAGCATCCACGCGGGAGGCGATAACTCCGCGAGCGGTGCGGGGAGGGGCGCTATGCCGCTCGCGTCAGCTTGGCCGAGCAGGAAGCCCTTCGGCGTCGGGACGACGATAGCGAGGGCGCGGCCGGGGATGCCCTTGAAGGTTGACCGCAGCGACCAGTCGCTGGTGTTCCACAACTCGACGTCACCGTCTGCTACCGCCAGGACGCTCGAGTCGCCGCTGAAGGCCATCGAGCGAACCGATCCGTCGCCGCCATGTACCTTTTCCCCGGTCACCAGGTCCCAGACCGCCCAGCCCTGTTGGCCCGACGCCAGCCAGGCGTCGTTGGGGCTGATGGCAAGAGCTTCGACGTGAGATGGGTGAGCCCGCAGGCGACGGACGGGCTGCCCGACACGGTAGACGCGCACCCATCCGTCATGACCGCCGACAGCGACCTGTTCTGAGATGGGGCTCAGAGCGATCACGCTATTGTGGAGGTTCTTCAGCCCCTGGAGTTCCACCGGCTCATCAAGGGTCTTGCGGTTGTAGATGACGTAGCGGAACCGCTGCGCGACCAGCACCTGATCGCCCTTGGGCGCTTGCAGCCACCCTCTGGCGTTGCCCGACTCTTCCGCCTTCTCGATGACTCGCTCGAGCGCCGGGCTCGGATCGCGATGGGTCCAGTCTGGCGCTTTCCGCCCGCTACCACGAGCACGAACCTTGCCGCTCGGCAATGACCAGGTGATCGAGCGGATGATCGGTCGCTTGAGTCGGTCACGCGCCTTGTTGAAGTGCTGCTCGGTCAACGCGGTCAGTTGGGTGCCTTTCTCGGAGAAGCGCAATGACGTGATGCCGTGCTCGAAAGGGAGGCTCAAAGCCGGAGCGTCAGCGGGTGGTATCCAGACCTCCACGGTGGGGCTCGATTGCAGTTCGTCGCTCGTCACCACCGCGAAGGCGCCTGACAGCGGGTCGTGGTCCAGGACGAAGCGGTTATAGCGGCCGGGAAGTACCGCCACTTGGGTACCTGATTGCACATCGACGATGCGCATGCCCGTAGGGTCCTCGACCCCAATGACGCGCCCGTCTGCTGAGATTGGCGTGCGTAGGCAGGGGTCGCGTCTGGTCCGAGGCGTCGGCGCCTTGATGCGCAGGGTGAGGGCGCCCGTCGCAGCGTCCCAGACAGCCGGGTCGTCGCCGTCGATACAACCGACGATGGTGCGCGCGTCGGCGCTCCACATCGCGTTGTACACGTTGGAGTCATGGTCGAGCCGCCAGGCCTGGGTCGCGCGCAAGGGTGCGGGCTCTGGCGGCGCGGCTGAGGCGCCTCCACAGAGCGTGATCACAAGGCCGACTCGAAGCACCGAGAGTGTCAGGTTCACGCTTGCGTGTCTCATGTCTTCACCGCTCAGCGGTGCGATCCGCACCTCGGGGAGTAACGAATAGCTGCGACCCATGCGCATGAGTTCGTCTTTGGGGCCAAGTTGGCGCAGTGAGCAGGAAGAGCAAACGGGATCGGTCTGTCAAGGGCCGAGGCCGGAAAGCGAGCAGGGCGCGGCTTACTGGCCGTTCCATATGTCACATAGGGTCGTAGACGCGTCGGGCACCTTCGGTTTTGAGCTGAGGGGGAACTTTGGTCTCCTCCCAAACCTCGGGCTGTATGACCTCGCAAGTGAGGAGCAGACGAACTACCGCACATGCATTGTCTGCCTCACGTTCGCCGCGGACGACTGCACGAGGTACTTTCAGCGGTCCGGTCCGGTTCGGTTCAGACGGCCGGGGCCTGGAGCGCGCTACCTGCACCATCGACGGACTTCCTGCCGCACCCTCCAGCCATGAGCGCAAACGAAGTGACTGTGGTGAGTGCGAAGTGATGTCTCATGATGGGCTCCGGCGATTCGAGGGTCCACGGCGAGCTGCCGTGGGGGGCGCAGCTCCCGTGGGACCTCGGCGCTGGCTGGCAGGATGGCCGCGGCGTCCGAATCATCTACGATGGCGATTGCATGCTCAACCGCTCCGACCCCGACGACAACGACAACCTGACGGACGTGGACGAAGCGAGCCGCCAGACCAACCCCAAGGACGCCGACACCGACGACGACGGGCTCGCCCACGGCCAGGAGGTCCTCCTCGAGACCGATCCCAAGGACGCTGACAGCGACGACGACAAGATCCTCGACGGCGTCGAGTTCGGCCTCACGACGCCCAACGCCGACACCGCCGGCGCCTTCCAGCACGACCTCGATCCGTCGACCACGACCGATCCGAAGAACCCCGACACCGACGGTGACGGCGTCATCGACGGCGATGAGGACACGAGCCAGAACGGGCGCGTGGACGAGGGCGAAGGCAACCCGAAGGACGGCACCGACGGCTTGCGCGACACCGACGGCGACGGCCTCATCGACCGCGAGGAGGACCTCGTCTACCACACCGACAAGTACAACCCCGACAGCGACGGCGACCAGCTCGACGACAAGATCGAGGTGACGGTGACGAAGACGGATCCGAACGTGGCCGACACCGATGGCGGAGGCATCATCGAGGCTTCGAGAACCGCAACCGCACGGACCCGAACTTGAGGAGCGACGACTTCGAGCACACCACCGTCGAGGGTGCGAGCGTCTTCAACTGCTCGGGCCGCGACGGCGCGAACATGTTGCTCCTCGGGCTGTTAGTGGTCATCGGCCTGACGGTCGTCAGGCGTCGACGCGCGAGCTGAGACCGGGCGAGCCGTAGAACGTCAACGTCACGTCCGCGTATCCGTCGATGGGCGGGCTGACCTCGTCTTCGTCGTCGGTCGTGGTCAGCTCGACCAGCGCCAGGAGGGCGAGCGGCGATGGGATCTCGCGCGCGACGAGCCCTATGGCACCAAAGCGCCCGACCCATCGACGGCCACGTCGCCGACGGGCAGCGTGATCGTGCATTCGCCGGCCGGCGGCAGGAACTCGGACGAGGCCAGCTCGACGCTGCCTTCGAGAGAGAACCCGAAGTCCGGATCACTCACCGACGTCGCGGTCAGGCGCAGCGCGCGCTGGCCGTCGGGGGGGCAGGCACCGCCTGGTGACCGAAAGCGCGGCCGATGGGTGTACCGCCGGGCAACGACCGCGGGCAGGGGGCTTGCCAGGCTCCCTAAGCATGTATTGGAGATGTGGTGTCGGGTGGGGCTGCGTTCTGTTGGGGCGACCCGAAGGGACTGCCCGCCCGTCAGCTCATGGGCCGACGAGCTTGAAGCAGCTCGTCACGACTTCGGGGTTCTCAGGCGTGAGGATTCCGGCGCGCCAGCGGTACGCAGAGAGCAGGGAGTATTGCACCTGATAGTCGCCGGCGACGAGGCGCCACTTGTAGTCCTCCGCGCCCCCAATGACCTTCGCGCCGACCCACTCGGTCTGGCCCCGGTGCCGGATGTCCATGCGCCCTCGTTCGGTTTCCGGCAGGGTCCCTGGTCCTGGCTGACCGTTGAGCCGCACCGTGAACTGTGTGTCTGCCGCGGGCACGTTGAGCGCGATCTGGCCACCGGCGTCGGTGATGGTGATTTGCCCAAAGACGGTGTCCGGATTTTCGGGCGCAAGGATGCCTTCACGCCATTCGTAGTCGGCTGACCTCGAGTACCTCAGGTCGTAGATGCCCGTCAGGAGCCGCCAGTCGGGGCCGATCAACGGTCGCCCGAGGTTGCCCAACTCAATCCACTCGGTCGAGCCACGATGACGGATCTCGAGCTCACCGAGCTCCGTGTCGCCCGCGTTGACGGGGGCTGGCTGGCCGTTGATGCGCGCCTGGAAGGTCACCGTTGCGGCGGAGATGTTGACCGGAATGAGACCTCCTTGGGCAGGAACAACCAGCGTCCCAGTGACTGTCTCAGGGTTCTCCGGCGTGAGGACGCCTGCGCGCCATGTGTGTTGTGCGCCACGTCGATATTGTACGTCGTAGGTCCCGGTGATGAGACGCCAATTGGGTCCGATCATCTGCCCGCCCACGTTTCCGATGTCGGTCCAAATCGTCGAGCCCTGGTGCTTGATCGAAAGGATCCCGAGCTCGGTGGCGGCGAGGTTCTGGGGCGCGGGCTGTCCATTCAAGCGCGCCTGGAAGGTGACGGTCGCGGTCTCGATCGGTATCTGGATTTCGCCGTCGGTCGCTGGGACCTCGATAGTGGTAAAGATCGTATCCGGGTTCTCGGGCGTGAGAATACCATCGCGCCACGTGTGCTGGGGTCCGGTGCGATACTGCACATCATACGTGCCGACGATGAGGCGCCAATCGGGGCCGATCATCTGCCCGCCCAGCTCGCCGACTTCCGTCCAGGTCACGGACCCGCGGTGCTTGATGCTGAGAACACCGAGCTCGGTCGGAGGCAGATTGGTCGGCGCAGGCTGTCCATTGATGCGTGCTGCGAACGTCACCGTCGAGGCCATCAGGTTGAGCTGGATCGCGCCGCCCGACGCTGTGATCGCGAATGTGCCAATCGCGGTCGGTGGATTCTCGGGTGTCAGGACACCCGAGCGCCACGCGTGCTGAGATCCCTTGTGATACTGGTATCGGTAGGTTCCTGTCAGCAAGCGCCAACTGGCTGTCCCATTGTCGCCCCCGACGGAGCTCACGAAGAACCACTCGCTCGAACCTTCGTGCTGGATAAAGAGTTCGCCGCGTTCGGTCGCGGGCAGGTTCGTAGGCGCAGGCTGGCCGTTGATGCGTGGCTGAAAGATCACCTGGGCCGTCGGGACGTCGATGGAGACGTTGCCGCCCGCCCTGGGGACCGTGATAGTGGAGTAGACGGTCGCCAGGTTCTCCGGGGTCAAGATGCCTTCATGGCCGCTGTGCTCGCTGGCCTTGCGATACTCGACGTCATAGATGCCCGGGACCAGACGCCACGAATCGCTGGTCGGAGTCTTCCCGAGGATGTGCACCGGGGTCCAGGTGATCGAGTTGCGGTGACGAATTCGAATCTCGCCCAGTTCGGTGTCAGGCAGGTTTGTAGGCGCAGGTACACCGTTGATGCGATAGGAGAAGATGACGTCGGCCGCCTCGAGGACAAGTGGTATTGTCGCCAGGCCCGTGCCGGCATTGATGACCGTCTCGCAGGTGCACACATCACCGACACACGCTTCGCCGGGACCACACCCACTGACGGCGCCAATGCATGTCCCCGATGCACAGGTGCCGCCGCTCGTGCAGGGACCGCCGCTGCACGCAGAGCCTTCGGCGATCGGCTTCGATTTGCAGGCGCCTGCCTCGCAGCTGCTTGCCTGGCACTCGTTGTTGGCCTCACAGGCGACAACCGCGGACCACTCGAGACAGGTGTCTCCGTCCTGGTTGCCACAGGTGCGGACGCCGGCGCCGACACATTCCGTGGCCCCATTCGTGTCGCACTCGTCCTGGCAGGTCGAGCCGCACACCCCTGATGAGCAGGTCTCGCCGCTCGGGCACGCCGACGGGTCGCCCAGGTCCAGGCAGGTGTCTGTGTCGAACTGGCCGCACGGTCGCACGTTATTGCCTTCGCACACCGCGACGTCGACTATCGCACACTCATCCTGACAGGTGTCCGAGCATACGCCCAGCGAGCAGGTCATCGTGCCGGGACATGCTTGAACCGGCCCCCACGTCAGGCAGCCTTCGGCATCGAGCTCGCAAGTCCTGAACCCACCAGCGGCGCAAGAGGTCGTGTCGACGACGGTGCAGTCCGAGGTGCAGGTCACACCGGTATCGCTATCGCTGCCCACTGTGTCGACGCCTGGCCCCGTGGCATTATCACCACATGCAGTCGTCGCAAGGCCCATAGCCAGGATAAGCAACCAAGCGCGACCACGAGGGTCGCCTGGGTCCAGAGTGTCGTCGGTATCATGAATCAACGTCGTTCCTTTCATTTTCCAGCCGAACCCATGGCGACAGACCCACGTGAGTGGTTTGGTCGGATACGTAAAACCAGGTTTGCGCAGGGCCCGATAGCAGGCTCGGCCCGAACGAGGTCGACCTCCGGCCTGCGTCGCCCCGCGCTCACTCCCAGACCACGCTGGGGCAGCGTGGCCCCCGCGGCGCTCTTCGCTGTGGACAACGCCCACTGACAGGTGTTCTCCAGGCCATCCCGGGACCCTCTTCGCCAGCGGTCTCGCAATTCCGAGGCTTCCTCGCGCGCCTCGTCGCGCACGTCCTCCGGCATCTCATCGACGCAGCGCTCGAAGAGGGTGAGGACCTTGTCGCATATGGGCGGCAGGCTGGCCTTCACCTTGGGCGCTTTGGGGGTACCGAAGCGCTTGGACGGCTTGCCCTCCTTCACGAACAGGCTCACGAGACCGGTCAGCGTGAGCCCATAGGTCAGGCCTGCGTCCTTGATCGTCGCAAAGAGGGCGTGGTCGTCGAACCCGATGCGCAGAGCCACGGTCGGGTCTTTACGGAAGGCCTCCGAGGAAGCGGCGACCGACAACAATACGTCCATGTAATCCGAGCTGCGGTCGAGAGAGGCGAGCGCGGGGCCCACGTCGATGACACCGGCGAACGGCACGCGCTCGCGCAACACGGCACCGGCCTTGGTCTGGGACAGGTTGTCGCCGTCGGCGCGCGCGATTGCCTCCGCCATCGCGGCCTCGCTCTGCGTGAGGAGTAGGAGGTCATCAAGACGCGCCACGACGATCGTGGCTGCATCGCGGCTCAGCCGGATCGCCTTCTTGCCCCCGACCGAGATCTCGCTCCGCACCATGTCCATGCTGCTCGCCGCCACTTTGGTCAGCTTGTCGACAAGCGCATCGGCCTTGTCGCCATCGCGCACCCCGATGATGAGGATTCTGTCCGGTGGACTATAGCCCCCCTCGAAGAGCTCCATCAGGCTCATGTGGTCGATGCCGAACCCGAGCTCGCCCGACAGCGCGCCGGTGACCTCGTCCCAGCTGAGGCCGAGCTGACCGAGCGCGCCCTGGATCACCTGGTCGCCCAGGCCGAGCGCGGAGAGCGCTGCGGTGACGTCGCCCTTCAGATCGACGCTCAGTCGGCCGGCGGTCCAACCCTTCGTCGGGATGACCCGCCCTATGTCCTTGGGCGCATCGTTGCCTTGGAACGCAGCCTTGAACACGTCCCACGTCGAGCCCTTGGGCACCAGGCGGACCGACAGGCCGTCCTGTCCGACACGCACGCCCACCGAGCCGAGTGGCATCGACAGAAGGTCCGACACTCGCGCGCTCTGGTGAAGTCCGAGCCCGGAATCGCGAAGTCCGAGCCGGAACGCGGAGCCGAGGGAATCGAGCCCGAAGTCGCCGATCCAAAAATAGAGGCCGGCGCCGGCCGATCCGTCGTGCATCGCGTGTTTGAACGCGTCGGCGTCCGCGAGCTGTGCGCCCGAGCCAGCGAGAAACGCCTCGAACCCCGCGGGTGCGGTGTCGACGTCACCGCCGAGTCGATGCACCACCGCGAGTCGGTCGCCGTGGGCGCCGAGAAGCCCGACGGTCCTGTCGCCCGACAGGAGGGGCGTGATCGCGCCTGCCTCGGGGCCGATCTTCACCTTTTCGTCGAGCTCGGTCAGCATCGCGATGAGCTTGTCGCGATCGGACACCTTCGTGAGGAAAATCGGCATCTGCATGAAGTCGTCGTCGTCCGAGATGCCGACCCGCTTGTCCATGACGAAGGTGTACTCGCCCGTCGGGTCGAGGCCCGCCTTCGCCCAGCCCTCCGGGCTCCAGAGCTGCATGAGAGGGGAGTCATCGTCGATCGACGCCCCGGGAAGCGCGGCCATCACCTTGGCGCGCGCTGCGGAGAAGTCGGCGAGTAGCCTGGGCAGATCGGTCGAGCCAGCGACCCACATGACCTCCCCGGCCTCGAGCCCGGCCGGGGCTTGGAGCGCGGTACCTGCACCATCGACGGACTTCCTGCCGCACCCTGCAGATATGAGCGCAAACGAAGTGACTGCGGCGAGTGCGAAGCGATGTCTCATGGCGGGCTCTTGCGGTTCAAGGGATCAGGGCGAGCTGCCGTGGGCACACTATCGCCAGTTGGTTTCGACTGCGATGCGCGACTTCGTCCGGCGTCTTGATGAGCCCTGGGTGGCCGGTGGGTGTACCTTTCTCTACCTTTCGATTCACTTGCCATGGGGCGGTTCGGGTCTCAGCGTGGCGTGCCCACCGGGGACTCGTCATGGCTGGACCGACATCGAGGTTGGAGCCTGGCGGTCGAGCAGCAGGGTTCCGTTGATCGTGGCCACGTCGGAGCCCCGTCCGCTGAATGGGTCGACGCCCACGTAGCTGCCGGTCAAGGTGTTCTGCTGCGAGTAGAGGCGAACCGGGGCGCCATCTGGATGCAGAAACGGCGAGGTGGACGAGGTTATGATGTCGACGTAGCCGTCGCCGAACTCGAGCGGTAGGTCGAACGTGAAACCTCCAAGAGGGCAGTCTTCATCGACCGCTGCGCAACGCTCGGTGATAGCGAGCGTGGCGTCGGCCTTGATGGTGGCCTCGATAGAGTAAGAGAACCAGCCGTGCGCCCAGGTGCCGACGTAGTCGCCCGCGAGCGAGCTGGCGGTGGTCTCGAGGCAGAAGTCGGTGACGGCGATGGCGCCCGCCTCGGGTGCTTCGCCGCCGCCCGGTTCGCCTCCCTGGGGATTCTCAGCCTCCCACTCGGAAATCGAGCGGCCCCACACGCGATAACGCACTCCGAGCTGAACAGGTTCGCATCTGGTGCTCACACAACCGGTCGTCTCGCAGTTCCAGATGCCGAAGGTCTCGGGGATGGTCAGGATGAGCTCACGGTTCTCACCTGCGAGACCGGGGTAGCCGACGCAGTCGCACGCGGCGCCGTCGTTACACGTCTGGAACAGCGGGTGTGCGGTGAGCGTACCGACCGTCTTGACGAAGTCGGTCGGTCCCTGAGCGAAGACCGATTCGACCGGGATGGTGCCTTCAGCCGTGCAGCCGGCGACACAGCCGGCAATCACGGTGTGACCACAAGCACCCTCGGCGCAGGTGTCGGTCGTGCACGGGTTGCCATCGTCGCAATCGACGCCGAGGCAACGGTCAGGTGTGTCGCTATCGATGTGCGTGTCCGCCGCATCTTGGACGGAGGTGTCCGAAGGGGCCGTCGTGTCGTTGGTGCCGGTCTTGGTCTCGGCGAGGCAGGCGGTCATCAGTGCGGCCGTGCCAAGACCGAGGAGGGGGAGTCTGGCGTTCATGGTTGGCCTCGTTGCGGGAGATGTCAGATTGGAACGGGGTTCGGGCGCGGGCGCGTCGAACATCTGATCAGTGGGTGCCAAGACCACACGTTGGAATCACCTTTCAACCCCTTTCAGCTGCTTGTTGTGACAGCCGAGTTGCAGGAAGTGTGGCGCTCGGCGGGCGACGAGATTCATCGTCGGGGCGCGTTGGTGGGACACCATCGTGTCGGTCGCACGGACTGCCAGAAAGCGCAGGATCAGGCCGTGCCGGTGGCGGCTTGAAGCAGGGCGACGAGTTGCCTGGAAATCTCTGCTGGGCTCGTGCGGGTGGTGTCGAAGGTGTAGTGGGACTCGAGGTGCCCGCCCGCATGTCTGAATCCGTGCTCAGCCTCCGCAAGCGTGCGGTCACCACGGGCCAGAGTACGTGTCTGGATCTCCTCCCAGGAGCAAGTCAGTTCGACGAGGATGGGATCGAATCTGCCAAGCTCGTTCATCATGCGCTCGGCCCCCTTTTTACTCAGAACCACGGCATCGAATATGACTGTGTGGCCAAGATCCAGAAGCGTGCATGTGGTCGCGTAGGCCGCAGCAACGATTGCCTTTGAGTCCACAAGTCCGTGTTCGTTGTGTTGATCGACTCGTTCCACGATCGAACGTGGCAGGCAGTAGAAGATCGAATCGACGGAGTAGTGAAGCCATTGAGCAGGAAGAAGACTCTCCTGAAGTGCGCGCGCCAGAGTGGACTTGCCGGCGCCAGAGCTGCCAGTGATGATGATGAGCTTTCGCGACATGGCAATGAGTGGGTTCAACGGCGCCTCGGTTGAAGATGCTGTGTGTTTGTATGGCGGACACGTGGAGGCGTCGGCGCGCACCGCGGCATCGTCGACCATCGCCGCACGGCCCGTCAAGCATCGAGGTCACCCGGCATCGCCAGGGTCACGGAAAGGAAACCGTCACCGGGTTCGTCCGGTCCTCGGTCGTGCCGTCGCCGAGCTGTCCATAGGTGTTGGTCCCGAGACACTTCATCTTGCCTTCGTGGACCACACAGACGTGTTCGCCCCCGACTGCGAGCTGGGTCACCCCACCGTCCATGCCACCCATCACGAGTGGACTTCTCACGCGCCCGTCGCCTCCTGGTACACGCCCCCAACACGTGAGCGCACCTGCATGGATGGCGCATGAGAAGTTGATTCCGGCGCCAATGGCGGTCACGTCGCTTGTGAGGTCTCTCAACCGTTGCGGGACATTGTAGAAATCCGATGAGCCCGACACTTGACCATCCGGATTCCCGCCCCAGCAGTATGCCGCGCCGCCCATGATCGCGCAGGTGTGACGGCGTCCACAGGCAATCCCGGTGGCGGTCAGTCCACCAAGATAGAGTACACTTTGCGCTGTCGTTCTGTTCACGGTGGACTGCCCGTCCCCAAGGCGACCCAGGGTTCCCTTGCCCCAGCAGTACATGTCGCCGTTTGCGATGGCACAGGCGTGTTCGTCACCCGCCGCGATGTGGGTGACGTCGGCTGGCAGGCCCACGACCGAGCCTAAAACCGTTGGCGTTGACATTCGTTCCGTCCCCGAGTTGTCCGTCGCTATCGAGTCCGGAGCACGTGCCTCTGGCATTGCTGATGGCGCAGGTGAAGGCCTTGCCGGCAGAGACACCCGTCATGGGCTGGCCGCTTGCCTCGACCAGAACAAGCTGCTGGCCGAAACCGCTGACGCCAAGCTGACCATGGGAGTTCGAGCCCCAGCACTTGAGGCTGCCATCCATGATCGCGCAGGAGTGTTCGTCACCGGCCGCAATGGAGCCCACGGAGTCGAAGTGCTGATCGCCGAGGGTGATGTACGCAGGGCTTGGCCGGTCCGTCGTCGTGTTGTCCCCGAGTGCGCCTCGGACGTTCCGGCCCCAGCAAGCGACACGGTTGTCGACGGCCGCGCAGGTGTGCGACAGACCGGCGGTGATGGCGGTGATTCTTGACTCGGGGGCGGTCACGACGGGCGACGTCACCGCGGCACCGGAGCCGTTCGGATCCCGGGGGGTGACGCGGCACTGGATGTCGTCAAAGGCAACATAGGCGGCGAAGGTCAGTTCAGTAGAAACGACACTGCCGGCAATGAGCCACTCGATCGTCGAGGTGTCGTCGTCGCCCTCGGGGTCGTTGAACGCATAGTCGCACACGAGTGTGGTCCCGAGGAACGGAATGGGGTCGGGGCTGACGGCCACGTCGGTGACGCTCGGGACGCCGTTGGGGCAAACGATGTCGAGGACTTCGCTGTCTGTCAGGCCGTCCTGGTCCATGACCTCGATCGTGACTGCGCAGAATTCAAAGGCGGCCGGGCAGGTCCAAATGACCTCGCCGGCCTGTGACACCACGACGTCGAACGTGCAGGTCGAGCTCGCGCGTGAGAACGTCAGTGTGTCGCCGGCGTTGATGTCGACCGCGACCACGGTGAAAGTGGTCGAAGTGCCAGACGCGCCGGTGCTGGTCGCCGGGAGATTGTCGATGGCCGGTGCGGTTGGGTTGTCCGCGACACACAACGCGTCGACGGGCAGGAAGCCTTCATCGCAGGTGCAGGTGGGGGTAGCATCCACTTCGACGCAGTGACTGTTCGGAGTGCACGCGAACCCGTCACAGAGGTCGGGCGACACGTCGCCTGCGTCCGAGACGCTGTCGAGGTTCAGCGTGTCTTCCGCCGACGTGGCGGGGGTGGCCCCGTCACAGGCGACGACAAAGGCCAAAGGGGCGGCGAGCAGGAGAGCGGAGCGCATGAGGTCCTCGAACGATGGAAGTCGGTGTGCGGCTGGTGTGCCGCGGGTCCGAAGAGTTGGACCTCATCAGGTAGGCTCGGTTGACCTTTCAGTACCTTTCAGTTCGGGCGACCCTGCGGTGGCTCGACATTTTGAGTCGGCTTAGGCAGCCGACCGGGTATGACCTCGTCGGTCGGACGGCGAAGCTCAGACCTGCCGTCGCCTGGTCGATGCCCTGGCGGAGACGTCGTATGGGTTCCTATTCCAGGTGGGGGCGCGCTCGTTCGAGGACGGCCTGGGCCACATCGGTGCTGGCCGGATCGTCGCGCCAGCACCACGCGATGGCTTGTGAGGCGAGGTAGGCGAGGGGGCCCTCGGCGAATGCGCGTTCTTCGATGACGAGCCGCAAGAAGCGCGCGATTGCGATGCGTTGTGCAGAGGTGAAGCGCCGCCTCAGGCTCCGGGCGTCGTCGTCTGGAGACCCTTCGTCGTGCATGGGCGTGAGTACGTCCACGGCCGTGTCGACGCGGGCGACGACCACACTCCAATGACCAGACTTGCGGTCTGTGTGGTCCCATGGCGCCTCGAGGAGCGACAACAGAAACGAGCGCCAGAACCAGGACTCGGCCGCAGGTCTCAAGTTGGTCGCGTCGGGCGCACGGGCTGCCAGAAAGCGCGGGGTTGTGAGGCGTCCGCGCGGTTCGAACGCGGCCTCGAGCTCGCGCCGGTCGTTGTCTTCGAGGTCGGCATCGCATCGGATGAGAGGTGCTGCCGGTCGCACCTCGGCACCCACAAATGCTTCGCGGATATCGGCCTCGACCGACGCGCGGGTCAGGGGTGGCTCGCCGACCACGGCTGCGGCGCCGGCGGTGCGTGGGTCCCAGAAGTCGTAGACCGCGGTCTTGTACGCCTCCGGATGCGAGCTCCAAGCAGTGCTATTGCGCAGGAAATCGGCCACCGCGGCTCGTTCGGGCGCCGAGAACGTCAGGATCCTGGCGCGACAGGCGTCCCGATAGGGCGAGGGGTTCACGATGCAATCTACGAGATGGAATTCTGGGATGGTCAACGTGCCCGCCACAAGCGATTGGCACATGAGGGTCGGAAGGAAGTAGCGGAAGGCGGCCGGGGTCATGAACGAGAAGGCCGAGCCGTGGCAATCCAAAAACCATGGCGCGAGCGTCCGCCAATCGGCGCCATCAAAAGCGATGGCGTGGTCCGCACCTTCCTCGTCGTGAATCTCCATCAGTGCGCCGCTTGGCGGCGGCGTGTCCGCGAAAGCGTGTTCGATGGTGTCGATGACGGCCTGGTCGAAAGGGTCATCTGCGGGTGGCCGCGTGTAGCTGCGCGCTTTGGCGCGGAGGGCCTCGGCGGTGCGAGTACTGCCGGGGTCGTCCGTCCAGCACCATACGATGGCTTTGGACGCGTAGTAAGCCTGCCACGAGACAGGGGCGAGCTCGGGCTTTGCCAGCGCTTCGATGACCAACCGCAAGAAGCGGGCGACGGCGACGCGGTCGGTCGGCGTGAAGCGTTCTCGGATGGCCTGCGCGTCGTCGGGTCCATAGTCGGTCGCACCCGTGACCACGTCGCACGGGTTGGGTGTCAGGGCTCTGACGGTCCAGAAGAGCCGACGGTCGTCGGGGTCGTCGCCTTCGAGCGTTTCGATGGCCGCGAGCAAAAGCGAACGCCAGAACCAACGCTCGGCTATCGGTGTCAATAGACTCGTGCTGCTCGCGTGCCGCTCGAGGACTTCCAGGGTCGGTAGACCTTGATGCGACGCCAGAATCGCCTCGAATCCTCGATAGTCACGAGCCGCCTTATCAGGGCGGACACACGGAGGTGCTGGCCGCTCTGCGGCATCGGCAAAGGCGGCACGAACCTCTGCGGCGACCGTCGCCGCACGAAGGGCCCCGTCATGCATTGGGGTCACCGTGCATCGCGTCGGTCACGGGAAAGAAACCGTCACCGGGCTCGTCCGGTCTTCGGTCGTGCCGTCGCCAAGCTGTCCATAGGTGTTGGTCCCAAGACACTTCATCTTCCCTTCGTGGACCGCGCAGACGTGTTCGCCCCCGACTGCGAGCTGGGTCACCCCACTGGTCATGCCACCCATCACGATGGGTGTCGGCGAGGCCGAGGTCTGTCCCGGTGGCTTGCCCCAACACTTCAGCGCACCTGCGTGAATCGCGCATCCGAACCGCGACGACATGCCGATCGCGGTGACATTGCTGGTGAGGTCTCTGACCTGTTGCGGGACGAGCTTTTCTCCAGGCTGGCCCAGCATGTTCGATGTGCCCGTCTGGAAGTCAGAGTTGTTGCCCCAACAGAATGCCGTACCGTTCTGGATCGCGCACGAGTTGATGCGTCCACAGGCGACCGCGCTGACGCCGGAGGTCAGGTTCGACACTGCGCTCGGACTTGTCTTTTCGTCGGTCGAGTCATTGCCGAGCTTACCGAGGGAGCCACTGCCCCAGCAGTAGGCGGCGCCGTTCTGGACACCGCACGAGTGGGTCTCAGCCGCAGCGATGTGTGTGACGTTGGTAGAGAAGCCCGAGACCTGGCCGAACGTCCGCCGGTTCTCCTTCGTGCCGTTGCCGAGCTGCCCGAAGGTATTGTTGCCGGTGCAGTACGCCGAGCCCTCGAGAACGGCGCAGGTGTAAGATGTGCCGGCCGCAATGGTGCTGACGAGCACGGTCGGGTCCAACAACGGATCGTCCAGGATGAGCTCAGGATTGCCGGAGCTGCCATTGCCGATTGCGCCGCTGGCGTTCGAGCCCCAGCATTTGATGGTGCCATCCATGATTGCGCAGGAGTGTTCAAAGCCAAGCGCAACGGAACCGATCGCGTCGAAGGTGCGGCCGCCAACCACAAGGTACACCGGGCTTGCGCGGTCCACGGTCGAGTTGTCTCCGAGTGCGCCACGGACGTTCTGGCCCCAGCATGCGACACGGTTGTCGACGACCGCACAGGTGTGCGACGAACCCGCGGCGATGGCCGTGATGTTCGGCTCTGGGGCGGTCACGACAACTGATGTCACCGCAGTACCGGCACCGTACATGTCCCGGGGGGTGACGCGGCACTGGATGTCGTCAAGGTAGCGATAGCCGTCGAAGGTCACCTCAGTCGAAACGACACTGCCGGCAATGAGCCACTCGATGGTGGAGGTGTCGTTGTCTCCCTCGGGGTCGCTGAACACATAGTCGCATGTGAGTGCTGTCCCGAGGGCCGGGATGGGGTCGGGGCTGACGGCCACGTCGGTGACGCTCGGCACACCGTTGGCACAGACGATGTCCAGGACGTCGTCTCCTGACAGGCCGCCCTGGTCCGCCACCACGACCGAGACGTCGCAGGACTCAGGGGCGGTTGGGCAGGTCCAGGCGACCTCGCCTGCCTGTGACACGACGACTTCGAACGTGCAGGTCGAGCTCGCGCGTGAGAACGTCAGCGTGTCGCCGGCGTTCGGGTCGACCGCGACCACGGTGAAGGTGCTGGAGGTGCCCGACGCGTTGGTGCTGGTCGCCGGGAGATTATCGATGGCCGGTGCTGCCGGGCCGTCAGCGACGCAGAGCGCGTCGACGGGCAGGAAGCCTTCGTCGCAGATGCAGGTGGGGGTGGCATCCACTTCGACGCAGTGACTGTTCGCGGTGCAGGCGAACCCGTCACAGACGTCCGGCGACACATCGCCCGCATCGGGCGACACGTCGCCTTCATCGGGCGACACATCGCCTGTGTCCGAGACACTGTCGTGGACCAGGGTGTCTTCTGCCGACGTGGATGGGGTGGACTCGTCGCAGGCGGCGACGAACGAGGCAAGGGCGACGAGTGTGGTAGCGAAGCGCATAAGTTCTCGAGCGACGGGTCGGTGGTCGGCGCGTGTGTCGCGTCGGCAGCCACCTCCTACCGAAGATGGTGGGTTCGGTCGACCTTTCAAATGCTTTCACTCCTCGAGGTGGCCGCGTCGCTCAATGGTGAAGTCAGGCTTTGCGGCTGGGCGTAGACCCCTGGGCCAGACGGCAGATGTGAAACGAACTGTGGCGTGGATCACTGCCCGCCGCACGAAGCGCTATCCCCTGCTCCGACATCATAGCGTTTGGCCTGCCCACGCTGCGTGTTCTGAGCCCTGGCCGAGACCAGCAGACTGAAAGGAATGGAAAGGTCCGTCTCCTCGCGGGGGGCGCTAAGCGGCTGCAGTTGACGTTGCCCAGGAAGATCCCATGCTCATTGTAGACCGCGCCTTCCACATCATCTTTGCCATCGCGTTCGTCGGCCTCGCAGCCTGCGGCGGCGACTCGACGCCGGGCGTCTGTGACGACTGCGCTGATCTGTGCACCAATGGTGTTCAGGACGGGGCCGAGACGGGCGTCGACTGCGGGGGCACCTGTGGTGCGTGCACGGTCGTGGGTGATTGCACCAATGGTGTACAAGATGGGGCCGAGACCGGCGTCGACTGCGGGGGCACCTGTGTTGCGTGCACGGTCGTGGGTGATTGCACCAACGGCATCCAGGACGGGGCCGAGACGGGCGTCGACTGCGGTGGGTCCTGCTCGGCCTGCCTTGTCGAGGTGTCCTGCTCGAACGGGACCAAGGACGGGGCCGAGACCGACATCGACTGCGGTGGCGTGTGCCTTCCTTGCGGGCTGGGCGAGGCTTGCGCGATAGGCGCCGACTGCGCGGCCGGCGTCTGCGACGACGGCGTGTGTGTCGACCCTACTTGCGACGACGGGGTCAAGAACGGTTTCGAATCGGACGTCGACTGCGGGCCGGGCTGTGAACCGTGTTCCAGCGGCCGCGCGTGTGGGTTTGACGCGGATTGCGAGGAGGGTGGCTGCGAGGAGGGGCTCTGCACCGGCTGCGATGATGGCGTCAAGAACGGCCCCGAGAGCGGCGTGGATTGTGGTGGCGACTTCTGCGCGAAGTGCGAGGACGGCGTGACGTGCGCGGTCAACAACGACTGCGCGTCCGGCACTTGTGCAGACGGCCTGTGCGCTGGCTGTCACGACGGCATCCGCAACCGCGACGAGGAAGACGTCGATTGCGGCGGCGAGAGCTGCGGACGGTGTCTCGCGTTGCCCTGCGAGGTCCAGGAAAGCTGTTATTACGGCATGTGTGTTGACGGCATCTGTGCTGTGCCCGAGGCCACCGCGCTCTCGGTCGGAGACGACCACGCCTGCGTCATCGCACAGGAAGGTCGCGTCTTCTGCTGGGGGTCGAATGACGGTCGGAAGTCGGGCATCACTGGTGGTCCAGCGGACATCCGCGTGGTCGGCTCAGTGACAGGGGGAAGCCCAGCGAGGCTGCGCGCGCTCGACGCGGTGACCCACGTGTTCGCGGGCCCATCGAGTACATGCGCGGGCACGGCTGAGAGCGTCTATTGCTGGGGGCTGTTGACACACAGACCTATCGGCTCGGATGTCAAGACATCGGCTCCGACCCCCGAAACGATCTTCTATTACTGGGACACCAACATCGTCGAGCCAGGACAGCCGGCGACCTTTCGCTGGCGGCCCACGCCTGACGTCACGGCGCTTGGAGTCGGCGCGGACCACGTCTGTATGAGCATCCCGGGCACGACGCGCGACAGTGTCTATTGCTGGGGTGACAACACGCTGGGCCAGCTCGGGTCCCCCGGAATCTCGCTTGGAATCGGCACGACGGGGCGCACTGCGCTGTCCGAGCCTATTGAGAGCGTTGTTTCTGGTCGTGATCACAACTGCGCGCTGACGGATGACGGGGGCGTCGCATGCTGGGGCGCCAACGACCAGGGCCAGAGCGGTCAGGATGGGGCGGCGACCGTACCAACCGCCTCGAGGCTCGCGACGCTCGATGGCACCGTGGCCGCCGCGACGGCCGTCTACGCGAAGGGGGATACGAGCTGCGCTTTGGTTGAGGGCGCGGCCCTTTGTTGGGGACAACGCCCCTTCAGCGTGAGCGGCGCCACGAGCGACGCCACGCCGGTGGCCTTCGGTAGCTGGTCGGGAGCGACGCGTCTGGCGCTCGGTGAGGGCTTTGCTTGCGCACTTGTCGGTGGCTCCGTCTCATGTGTTGGCGAGCCGGGTACGGCGATGGGTCTCAACCGTGACACTGCGAGGGAGATCGGTGGGCTGTCGGGCTCCGCGGTCGTGGAGATCGCTGCGGGCGCGGATTTCGCCTGCGCCTTGATGGCCGACCAGGGGGTACGTTGCTGGGGTGAGAACGGCAAACGCCAACTTGGGGACGGGACCCAGACGAGCCGACCCGACGCGGCGCCGTGGGTGTTCTGAATGGCCTCTTCGCGTGCACAAACGGGAAATCGGCGGCGTCACGTAGAAACGTCTGCTCGGGCGACCGCCCAGCAATTGGAAAGCCCAAGGTTTTCTCCTTCATGTTTGCAGAGCGAGTGCGACCGAGGTGAGCCATCGGAGGCGGTGTTGCGACCAACTTGAAAGGAGATGAAAGGCCCGTTCTGGGGCTATGTGGGTACCGATACGGAAGACGCGACAGGTTGCCTTTCAACCACCGTCCAAGAATCTACCCAACGTTGGCCTACAAAGGTTGTCTCAGATGCATGAAGCCCCTTCCATCGTCTTGTCGAGCCTCGTTGCGCTCGTGTTTCCGTTGCTCATCGTTGGATGCTCCGGCCCGGAGGTCGGCGACGGCTACAAAAGTTGCACGCGCCAAAGCGACTGCGATAGCGGCAATGAATGCCGCTTCGGCCTGGCAGGCGTTGCTGACGGTATCTGTTTGCCGGTCGGCGATGTCGTGGGTGGGGACGTCTCGCCCGAGACGGAGACGATTGACGAGGCAGACACCACGGTCGCCATCGACATCACTGACACTATCGACACCACCGACGTCAGGGACCCGACGGACACCACTGACACTATCGACACCACCGACGTCAGGGACCCGACGGACACCACGGACCCGGCAATCCTTGCGGCCACTTATCTCAAGACCCCGAACCCAAGGTTTGAGGACGCCTGGTTTGGCGACAGCGTCAGCATAAGCGGTAATACCCTGGTGGTGGGGGAGCCTGACTTCTACACTGTCCATGTCTTTACACGCAGTGGCTCGGCGTGGAGTCTGCAGGCCTCTCTCCGTCGCCCCCCCGGCTCTGTTGGAGGTAGTTTTGGACAGAGCGTCAGCATAAGCGGCGATACCATTGTGGTGGGTGACACCTGGTCGTCGGGCGTAGCTCATGTCTTTACACGCAGCGACTCAGTGTGGAGCCACCAGGCCTATCTCAAAGCCTCGAACTCGGAAGAGTTTGACTATTTTGGCGGAAGCGTCAGCGTAAGCGGCGATACCATCGTGGTGGGGGCATACTGGGAACAGAGCTGCAGCGATGGCGTGAATGGCGACGAGGACGATAACGGTTGCAGGCATGCGGGCGCAGCCTATGTCTTTACACGCAGCGGCTCAGTTTGGAGCCAACAAGCCTATCTCAAGGCCTCGAACTCAGAGGGGGATGACTCGTCTGGGAAGGGGAGTGACGGGTTCGGAACCGTCAGCGTGAGCGGCGATACCATAGTGGTGGGGGCCGACCGGGAAAGCAGCTGCAGCGATGGCGTGGGGGGCAACGAGGACGACAACGGTTGCCCCTCGGCGGGTGCAGCTTATGTCTTTACACGCAACGGCTCAGTGTGGAGCCAACAAGCCTATCTCAAAGCCTCGAACTCCGAGGAGGGTGACGGTTTCGGCTGGAGCGTCAGCGTAAGCGGCGATACTATCGTGGTGGGGGCAGGCTGGGAAGACAGCTGCAGCGATGGCGTGGGGGGCAACGAGGACAATGACGATTGCGACGTTGCGGGCGCAGCCTACGTCTTTACACGCAGCGGCTCAGTGTGGAGTCAACAGGCCTATCTCAAGGCCTCGAACTCGAAGGTGGGTGAACGATTTGGCGCGGTAAGCATCAGCGGCGATACCATTGTGGTGGGGGCAGATCAGGTAGGTGCCGGCGACTGCGGCGCGCTCGGCATCTTCGGGCGCCGCGGCGATTGCTATGGTCGTCATGAGGGCGCAGCTTATATCTTTGCACGGAGCGGCTCAGTGTGGAGCCAACTGGCCTATCTCAAAGCCTCGAACGCGGAGAAGTCTGACCTTTTTGGCTGGAGCGTCAGCGTCAGCGGCGATGCCATTGTAGTGGGGGCAGTAGGGGAAGACAGCTGCAGCAGCAGCGATGGCGACAACAACGACTGCGAATCCGCTGGCGCAGCTTACGTCTGGTCATTGTAGGGCGTCTGTCGACTCGACACGAGCCTTGTTTCGCTCGTGTTTGCGTTGCTCATCGGTGGGTGCTCCGGTCCGGGGGGGCGAAGGCGTCTACGAAAGTTGCACGCGCCAAAGCGACTGCGGTAGCGGCGATGAAGGCCGTTTCGGCCTGGAGGGCGTTGCTGATCACCCTTGCGTGAACAGTCCGATGGCGTGCCCGACCAGGCGCGATTCTGGAGTTCCACGCTGCACCTTTCAAGTCCTTACGTTCATGCTCTGCATGGTGACTCGACCCGGGTGGTTTGTCATTGTCGTGGGGGGCGCAGGTGGACCCGAATCGGAGTTGGCTCGGCGGATGAAAAGCGTTCGTTGCTACAGCGACCTCAGTGGTCTTGTAGATGTGTTTTACAAGCCGGCCGGTTCAGGATGGCGCCCTCGTGAGGTTTCGATGCAAACGATGACAAACATCGCCCGCGGGCTGCTGACCCTGATTTTTCTGGCCGCTCCCATGACCGTGAAGGCGCAGGATTGGTCTGCAGCCTTCAGTCAAGAGGGGGTTGCCGACCAACGCCTGGTCAGCGAGGTGAAGCTCCTGCTCGCCGTCGCCGGCCCCAGCACCCCCGAACTGCGCTCGGCTACTGTAGCGCTCCGCACCGCGCTCGAGAGCTTGCCCAATGCCTTTGTGAAGGAGGTCCGCGGGTCGAGCTTCGAGACCGACGACGACGTCGTGGTCGCCAAAGGCTCGACCCCGTTCGGTCAGGCCGACGCAGTGTTTGTCCTGCGGGTTTTCGAAGGCACACCTCCGACCGCGGTCGTCTCGGTCATGCGTCAGGACGGAACATTGAAACGCGCGTTCACGGTCAGAGCCGGCGTCACCATCGTGGGGCACGTGAGTTCAGCGGGAGAAGGGGCGAGCGAACAACAGCTTGCGGGTGAGGATGAGGCCACCAAAGATAGCGCCGGGGCGGCCAAAAAATCGGGCAATGCGGGGTACAAAGAGAAGGCCATCATGGTTGGTACGCAGGTCGCCATGGTCTCTCGAAGCGGCGAGGAGGCCACTTTCGTGATTGGCCAGAACGAGATTTTCCAGGGCGGCAAGATCATACCCGATGAACCGTCTCTCTATCGGGCCATTGGGCGAGCGGATCTGGCGGAGAAGTATGAGTCGATGGAGACGACAAAGCACACCATATCGATATTGGGAATAGGCGCCATAATGGTAGGCTCCGCGCTGGCCCTCTTCAGCCCGAGCGTCATCGACTCGTCGTACGAGTCGGATGGCCAGCTCAACGCAGGACTGGTGGTCATGGGAGTTGGCATAGTGGCCTCAATGGTCGCGTGGGGCATCGACTCCTCACCGGTCACCGAACCGGAGTTGCGCGGCCTTGTATACGATTACAACAAGGACCTTCGGACCGAGCACGGCATCGAAGGTGCGAGGGGACCTCGAGTGCGGCTCGACTTTTCGGCCACCCACCAAGGAGCGGGTCTCTCACTGTCTGGGACATTCTGATGGGGCGAGATGGTGGTCGCGGAGGTGGACCCACTGCTCACGATCGAGGTCCGGTGCCCGGTATGAACCACCTGTCCGAGTGGTCGGCTGCGAGGATGGCGGTGATAGCGTCGGGGTTCTGAATGGCGGCGATGACGCACGGAGCTGGCGCCCCCGCGCCCCGCTTCGAGAACCGAAGGGGTACTTCAGGGCCGCCGCCCGGGTCGGCGCCGTGTGCTTCGATCGCCTGGGTGTACGCCTCGGCCGCTTTGGCACCTGCGAGCACGTTGGGCGCTCCTTGCGCACGTAGGGTCGCGCGACGTCCGGCTGTTTTGACGGTGGGCGGTTTTGCCCGGGGAATCCGCTACTCGCAGGCGTCGAAAAGCGCCCAGCCGAATCCGCCCGAGAAGGCGCCCTCGGTCGCCGGATAGTTCCACGCCACCCCGCGCTCGCTCAGACCGAGCTGCGGAAAAGGCCATGGCATGTCGCTGTGCCAGCAGCCGGCGCGTAGCGGTGCGAGCACGCGTGGTGCATCCGGTGCGAGTAGCGACACCGCCCACAGCGAGCCGGTGTCGTCGCAGCCAGCATCGGGTGGGAATTCGACCCAGGCGAGGCGATTGCCGCTGAGTTCGAGGCCAGCGATAGCGAGCCCTTCAGTGCTTGCAATGGTCGTCCGCCGGTCGCCCTCGAACACGGCGGGATGGACCCCGACCAGCCAAAGGCCCCCCAAGAACGCCCGGACCACACATGGCGGCGGCGCGTTTGCCATCCGCGACCAGGCCGACACACGGCTCCTCGCTGATGACGCGTTGGCTGCCGTCGGCCAGGCCGTGGCGCCACACGATGCTCCGTTCCGTCCAGAACACACTCTCGTCGTTGAACGCGAGCTCGTGTGCCACATCGGGCGAGATTCGAATCGCGTCCTGGCCGCCGCTCCAGAGCCATACCCCGGGGCTGTCGCCCTCGACACTCCACGCGATGTTTCCGCGGTGCAGCTCGAGCCGTATCAACGACATGGAGTCATCGTACAAGACACGCGTATCGCCGCCGCTCCAGAGCTTCACCCGTGTTCGTTGTCTGCCCTGCTCATAGCCGCACTCAGCCCAGACCGCGGTGCCGCGCTCGACCAGGTGCGAGGATCGCCAATTGCAGCCCACGGGGTTTTCTCCCCGACTGTCCTGGTATTCCTCCAGCACCTGCGTCGTTCCCTCGCTCACGTCCTGATAACGCAGCTCGCGACGGCCATCAGGGCTGGAGACTCCGAAGAGCGACGCCGTCCTGCGCGCTTATGAGCTGGTGGAATCTGTCGGTCTCGGTTGCGGCCAAGTCATGGCTCGCGCCGGTGACGAGGTCCACGATTCGCAGGTGAGGCATGACCACCGCATACAAGGACAGGCCGTCAAGCAATATGTGGGTGTTCAAATAGCCTACGTCAGTGGCCGACTCTACGCCATCGTCGACGAGGGCAAGCGAGGCGTTTGGGCAGGAGGGCGACGTCTCGGCGGCCACGGCATCGGCGGTGTCGGCATCTGCAGCCCATTGGCGGGAACGGCTATCGATGCATCCGCTGACGACAAGGCAGAATGAGGCTATCCTGAGCACGGTAGCAACTCCTGACGACGATGGTGGGTGTCGCTTTGACGCCCCATTCGAAATAGCGAAGGAAGCGGTGTCGTTGGCGCGGCGGCCGCAGCACTCGCACCGGTGAGCGTGCGGCGAATCCGCTCGGTCGAGGTCCCCATGTGCGCCCAGCATGACTATGGTGCCGACCTGGCCGTCTCGGGCTCAGACCTGACGCTGCGCTTCCGCTCCTATGCGTATTGGAAGCGCATCGTCGCAGCGAATCCGGCCAACGCTTGATGTGCGTCCTCGGTCCACCGTTCGCGGAGCCCGCCATGAGCGGCACGGCGACCGCTACAAGTGTTCCGGCCAGGAAACGACGACGATCATCATTACCGGCGAGGATGCTGCCGCTTCCCGGTCGTAAGCCCGGACGAATCTCCGAGGACAACCTCGTTGCTTGTGTTGATCGCCATGAACACCGGGGTCACTCGGTCTTCGTCATCGAGTCCCCAGAACACCCCGAGTCTGCTGGCGTCCGCGCGATTGACGATGGTGGCGATCGCCGTCTTCTCCAGCATGATGGCGAGGATCGGTGTCTCGGTGTCGAACGCCTCCTCGAGGGAATCACCCGACTTCACGAGGGCATCCCACTGACCGATGAAGTCGGCGGCGATGTCTGGGTCGAGGATATGCTGGGCGACGATCGGCGGCAGAGCTGCACGGACTTCGGGTGGGATTGCGGGCATGGCTTCCATGGCATCGAGATCGAGGTCGCGATCAACGAAGGTCGAGCCATAGACGCCGAGGACCTGATTGTCTCGAGTCACCGCGATGAGCTTTGCTTGCATGATGTCGGTGGAGCCCCACGCGAACTTCAACTCGAAATGATTCACGGCGTCGTCGGCGACAGCGCGGCGCAAATCGTATGCCGAGTACTCATAGCTCGCGATCGCGTCCGCCACGCGGATGTCGTCACTGGGGTCGCTGGCGGACGCAACGATCGAGGTGAGGGCCAGGCTGGCGACGGTCGAGGCAGAAATGATGTGTTTGAAACGCATGGGCTTCCTTCGGAAAAAGTGGCGGGTGATGTCGGCGAGAAGCCGCGAAGCCCAGTCAGTGCGACCGGGATCGCCGCAGTGAACATTGGGCGCATGCTCCTTTGCAGCTTACGATGGCCTTCAGGTCCTTTCTCCAACGCGGGCTCACGGTAGCGCCGGGCGAGTGGTTGGTAGGTCGCCCCGTTCAAGAGGCCACGCCCCGGGTGGCGCGTGTCCCGGTGCCAGAAGTCAGGGGCAGATCGACAAGGCGACACAGACGCCGGTCTGCTCGCTGTTGTCGCAGTACCTATCGAGGCACTCGTTGCTTTGCTCACACTCCGCCCCGGCCGCCTTCTGGGCTGCACACGTCGAGCTCGCTGAGCAGTAGTGGCCACGGTCACAGGACCACTCGGTCTCGAACCCGGAATCGCAGTAGGCGCCCACCTCGCCGTCTCCCCACCTTCGGCACTTTCCGTTGTCGCACCCAAGCTGATCGATGACGGAGCAGACCACGATCGGTCCGGCATCCTCGTCGTAGTTGCAGTCGGCCCCAACCGTCGTGGCAATCGACAGGGTCTGGCAGCTTTGGGTCTCGGCCCCTGAGTCTGGGAGACACAGGAGCCCCTGGGCACAGGGCAGCTCGGTCTCGGTGCAGTTGCTGCCGGAAGCCAGCGGTTTTCGGCAGAAGGCCCTGTCAGCGCCTTCGGTCTCTTCGTCGACACAGGCCAGGCCGTTGGCGCAAGAGCGCAAGGTCACACCGGTCGCGGACGAGGTCTCGTCGCAGGGGGCGCCTTCGGCGAGGTTGGTCTCGCGGGTGAGCGGCACACAGATGTCCTCGTCGACAGCACAGGCCATCGGACCGGACGACTGGTTGCAGTCACTATCGGACACGCAGGCCTGACCGGCCGCGACCCGGGCGATACAGACAGCCGTCGTACACGCGTCGCCAGACGACCGCGAGACACTACATCTCGCGTCGCCGGCACAATCGAGGTCACTCTCGCAGGTACCGCCAAGAGCCACCTTGCCTTCGAACGCGGCTTCGCAGCGGCTGATCTCGACGAGGTCACAGGCGGCCTTCATGTCGGTCAGGCACTGGGCAAAGGCCGCGCTGTCATAGGTGTTGGCGCCGCTTGTGACCCGACCTTCGAGCGAGGTTCGTTTTTCTTCGAAGAAGCGCGTAAAAAAGGTCCGGCATGCGTTCAGATCGCTCGCCGCGGCAAGGGCGCCAAAGACCGCGGCGTCGCCAGTCAGAGCGCAGTCACTCAGGACCTCGCAGTAGGTGTTGGCCAGGGACTCGTCGATCTGGGTCGCCGCGATGCCGCTCCCCGAGTTGTTGTCAGAGTCACAGGCCGCAAAGAGGGCCAGAGAAAGGACGATAGTCTTGCGCATGGTCGAGAACCTGTTCACGGGTGTGCCGGGCTAGGGGGATTGAGCAATGCAGGCACGCGAGGTTGTAGCGCGCCGTCAGGAATGTCGGGCTCTGGGCGAGCCGGCCGGAACGGCTTTCGATGCATCCGCCGACGATAAGGCAGAATGAGGCGGTCTTGAGCACGGCGGCGACTCCTGAGTGAAGCGTGACCATGCGGGCGCGCCACTCGATGCAAGGAAACATCGGCGGCGTCCCTTTGACGCCCTTCTCGAAATAGCGAATTCATACGCTCGATGTCACTTACGATACCTTTCATGATGAGGTGGGTCAGCGCATGAGGTGGGTCAGGGGCACGACAGAGGGGGCCGACACGGAGATAGAGAATTCGCCGTCTCGCTCGCCCGCTCCGGCCCGCTCCGCCGCGGGCCTGCGGCAGGGCGAGCTGCAGTTGGTGCGATTCCTGAACCCGGGGACGTGACCCCCTTCTCTGATCCAGATGGTAGAGAGCCTTCCGAAGGAGGTTCCGGGAGTGCGAAAAGCGGAGTGATGACGAGGTCGAGAGAGGGGCGATGAACACGCAGACGCCAGTCCAACCCGGCAGAAGGACGCCATCTGGAAAGGATCTGAACGGTGCACGCAGAGGCGGGGGCCATGTCAAGGGTGGCCGCGATCACGGTCGAACGAAGAACGAAGCAGGACGAGACCCGACATGAACTCAGGCAAAGAGACAACGGCCCAGCTGGACTGGAAGAAGAACCGAACCGCTAAGGGACCGCCCGCATGCGCATCATCCCCGACGACCACATCTCGAAGGAGTCGGTGTTCGAGTTCGACTTTCCCGAGTCCGGTGTCCATTGGCCTCTTGCGCCGACAGGCGAGGCGGCGTGCATCGTGTGCCAGGCCGCGTCGACCCGTCGCGTGAAGATCGAAGGAAGCGACGTCGTGGGCGCGGCCGCCGCGGCGCTCGCGCCGGTGAGCGTGCGGCGAATCCGCTCGGTGGAGGTCCCCATGTGCGCCCAACACGACTATGGAGCCGACCTGACCGTCTCGGGCTCGGACGTGACGCTGCGCTTCCGCTCCTATGCGTATTGGAAGCGTATCGTCGCGGCGAATCCGGCCAACGCTTGACGCGACACGAGGCGCTTCGCGGTGTGTCCGTGCGTTTCGGCACCACGTAGGGTGGGAACGCATGAACACCGATCGAATCACACGCCAGGCTGCGGCCCGCTTCGCCGCGGGCCTGCGACCTGGCGACCTGCCCTTGGTGCAGGTTATCGAGCCGGTGTGCGTGTTCGAGCTCGTGCTCGAACTCACCTGAGGCAGTAGCCCACCGACAAGCCGTTGCCGAGGTACTTGCCTTTACGCTCCACGATTTCCACCTGATGGCACGTGAGCCCGGACGATCCGCAGTGTGTGTCGTTTCCGCAGGGCTTGGTGCAGTACCCGAGTTCGTCGTTGTCATCGGTCCAGCAAGTGCCCGACATGCATTGAGAGGATTCGTTGCAGCCCTCGCCGATCCGCCCGAACGCATCCGTGGTTTCCAAGCACACGAACTCGGCCTTGGCCTTCACATCCGGGCCAAACGCGGCATAGACAAGTTGACACCCACGATTAACGCCGCACTCGAACGGCACGAGCATACTCGCGTCGCAGGGCGAGGGCTCGTGCCAATTCAGCACTCCAACGCAGCTGCTCTTGGAGACGAGGTTCGTCCGGTCACCTAGCTCCCCGCCGCCCCACCCGGCGTCCGCTGAGCACACGCGGAACTGCAAGACCCCGGCCGCGTTCACCACCACCGGGCCACACTCGCTCGACGCCTGGCAGTAGCGCGTGCACACCCCCTGGCGTCCGCAGTAGCCCGAGCGGCACTCGGCGTCCTTGTCGCACTGCGCGCCCTCGGCGGCGCCGCCAGAGACCTCATCTTCGCAACGGCCGCTCGCCTTGTAAGGGCCGTCGGGATCGAGGTTGCCGCCTGAGAGATTGCGGTCGAGGTACACCGTGCATCGCTTGCCATTCGGACAATCGGCATGGGCGAGGCAGCTTCCGCCCGCATTGTCGAACGCGAGGCAGGCGTCGTACGACAGGAGCCCGTTGGCCAGATTGTCCCCGTCGGTGTCGTAATGAAACTCCTCGGAGGCGCACACCGCGCCGCTCCCAACGCACTCGTCGTCGGCCATGCACAACTTCGAGCGCAAGCCGTTCACGCAGCCGACTCCGGCGCAGGCCTCGTCCGACGCGCACGCCTCCCCTGGCTGCGCGCCATCGCGCTCTACGAGGCACGACATGTCCCAGTCGGCCGCCGCGCCCCCCGACTCGTTCCAGTTGAAGTTACAGAAGAAGCCGCTGTCGCAGTCGCCCTCGACCTCGCAGGTCCCGGCACTCGACCCTTCGGGCTTGCACACGCCACCGATGCATGTGTTCGAGGCGCAGTCCGACAGCCCGCGGCAACGGTTTTCGTCAGGGCACTTGTCGCAGGTCGCGCCGCCACAGTCGACGTCGGTCTCGTCCTGGTTTGCGAGCCCGTCGGTGCAGGACGGATCGCGACAGATGCCGAAGACACATGTGTCCGAGAGGCAGTCGCCGTGGTCACGGCACACTTTGCCGGTCGGGCACCCGGGGCAGCTCACGCCGCAGTCGATGTCACTCTCGTCCGGGTCCTTCTCGTTGTTCGAGCACGAAGCCGCCGGTGCTTTGAAGATAGCATCGTCGCACACGCCGGTCGTGCAGTCGCGGTTGCCGTCGCAGCCCTTGCCTTCGCCGCACTGCGGGCACGTCTCGCCACCGCAGTCGATATCGGTCTCGTCACCGTTGTCGAACGCGTCGGTGCAGGTCGGCTCCTGGCCGCACGGCGTACGTGGGCCGCCGCAGTCGACGTCCTCCTCGCCGGGGTCCAGGATGTCATTGTCGCAGTCACCGGAAACCACACACGGCGGGCAAGAACCGCCGCAGTCCACGCCCGTCTCGGTAGGGTCCTGAACGTTGTTCGAGCACGTCCCCGCACCGCACGGGTCGCACGACCCGCCGCAGTCGACGCCGGTCTCGCCGACATCCTGAATGCCGTTGGTGCACGGCGAGGCCCCTACGGGGTCGGTGCCACCCGGACCGCAGGCGAAGAGACCGAGGGCGAGGAGGGGCGCGCAGGTCAGAGAAATAGGTCGCAATGTCGACATGGGGGCCCTCGAGGTTGCTAGGGGAGACGCGTGTTCAGGCAGAGCAAGGTTGGATCGAAGGTGCTTCGTGGACGTGGTTGACGACCCCGATAGCCTCGATGGTGGACCTCGGTAGCGTGGACCGTCTCTGACCTTGACCTTTCGTCCGCCCCCAAGAACCTTTCGATGCCTTTCGATTCGGCGTGGAGTCTGGAGCGTCGCCGTACCCGACGCCCCGCTCGCTTACGAACGCCTACTCGGCGACGATGGTCCCGCGGAGCGTGTTCGAGGCGTGGCCGGCCTCGTCTTCGACCCACACGTCGAATGTGTAGGTTCCTGCGGTCGGGGCGAGCACGCTCACTGTCAGCGCGAGCAGGCCCTGGGTGAAACCACCACCGTGCACGTGGACCGGTGAGCTGGTCGGGGGCGTGGTTGTCCCGTCGGGGCTGGTGAGTTGGAAAGCGATCGCCGTCACGTCGCCGTCGGGGTCGTCGAACAACAGCGTGCCGTTGACGTGGAACCGTTCACCTGCCGCGTCGCGGTCGGGTTGATAGGTGAGGTCGGCGATGGTCGGCGGGGTGCCATCGGAGGCACCGTCACAAGCGACGAGGGCAAGCAGCGTGAGGGCGAACAGCGGGCTACGATTCATGTTGGACCTCAAAGTAAGAGCAGACCGCTGCCTCCATTTCCGGACGGGACGCGATACAGCCAGTGAGACGTGTCGATAACCATGCCGGCGAGCCCGATCAACCCGGACCCCCGACCTGAAAGGTGCCGCAAGGTCTCGCCCTCGAGAATCGTCTTTTCGCTGCGGGGCGCTGGGGGTGGCAATCACCCTGGGCGAAAACCCATTCGTTTTCGAGCTCTGGAGCTGGGACATCACCAATCACGGCGTGCCGCGATTCTCTGCATGAGCCGATCGAGATAAGGCGAGGACGCGTGTAGGCCGTCACTCCTCACGCGTCCTCCACGCCGCTGATGCGGGTCAGGGGCGCCAGGGTCGGCAGTCGGGGGGTCCGCTGCACGACCTCCGCCAGCCTGCATCGGAACGAGCCGGTGCGGGCGAGCGATACGAACTGTCCGGGGCACGACGAAGTGCACGACCACCGACAATTCACTTGTCCAAGCTTGGCCGGGACGTCCGACCGAAGCTACCTACATTGCCTTACATTTCCCTCCGTGCTGGGGAGGCGCGGCAAGAACCGGGGCCGTGCGTTCACGGTGTCCAGGGCTTTGCGGTTGCGCGGCCCTGGAATGCCTCGTTTTCGTCGGCGAGCTGGCCGACGGCGTTGTCGCCCCAGCAGCGCACTTCTCCCTCTTGTGCCAGGCTGCACGCGAAGTCCCGGCTGGCGACGATGGCGCGCACCGGGTCGTTGGAGTCGAGCCGACCACCCGCGCCGGCCACCGTCCGCAACTGCGCAGGGAGGAGATTCATCGCGGTCTCCATCTCGCCGAGGCATTCGACGCCGAGCGCCGTCAGGACACACATGAACCGTTCGCCGACGGCCATCAGGGCAAACCCGGGCACTCCCTGGAGGCGTACTGGGCCTGGCCCGACCCCCTCTGCCGGCTCGAAGGGGAGCACGCCCCAGCACCACGCCTGGCCCGTGCCGATCTGCGTCCCCGGCATCGTCTGACCGACCACTTCCGCGCACGAGGTCTGTCCCCGCGCCTCGACCTTGACCGGGCGCCTGTCGAAGGCGTTGGTCGGAATGAGATACGGGTCTTCGGATGTGGCACTTGCCTGTCCAGTGATGTTGTCGCCCCAACACACGACGCCCGAGTCCCCCGATACGCAGGTGTGGTTGGTGCCAGCGGTCAAGCTGTAGGCGGTGAAACCCAGGGGCATGATGGCGTCCACACCGGGCTGCCACCGGCCCCGGCTTTCCTCGGCGAGCTGCCCGAGGTTGTTGTCGCCCCAGCAGCGCACCCCATCACCCATCAGCACACAACTGTGTTTCTCGCCAAGGGCCATGGCCTGAACCCCAGCCATGGCCGGCCAGTCCCTGACGACGTCGCCCTCGGGTGTCACGGTCTCGTCGTACATGAAGATTTCGAACGCTTCTGCCCCGTCATGGGTGACACCCTCAGGACCGGCGTACACGGTTTCCCCCCAGCAGTAGACCGACTGGCTGTTGAAGGCGCAGGTATTGCGAGGTCCGGCGACAAGGCTCGTCATACCCTCCAAGGGGCGTGGCACGCCGCCTTCGGCCAGGTCCACCCACACCATGGACAGCGGGCTCCCGTCGATTCGACGCCCGGTCTGCCCGTAGCTCGTGTCGCCCCAACACCGCACCTGCCCCTTCTGTACCAGCGCGCAGGCGTGTCGATCGCCGGCCGCAAGGGCGCTCGCTTGCGGTGGCTTGCACCAGCCTTCCTCGCAGAACCCGGCCCCGCATTCGTCGTCCGTATCGCAGTTATCCCGCCCGAGGATGTTGTCGGTGCAGGTGCCCGAGGTCGGGGACCCGTTGTCGGATTCGCAGAGCGAGGTCAGACAGTCCGTGTTGGTCAGGCAGTGCTCTCCCTGCCCGCATGGAAGGCACACTGCTCCTCCGCAATCGACGTCGGTCTCGAGTCCATTCTCGACCCCGTCGCTGCAGCTCGTATCGGGTGCACAGGCGGTGCACGACCCGCCACAATCGACCCCGCTTTCATCGCCGTTCCGTACGCCGTCATCACAAAGTGCAGTGTTGCCTTCGTGCGGACCACCGTCATCGCAGCCTGCGGTCGCGGCGATGAGAGTCAGAACGAAAGGGAACGCGCCCCGAACGAGGGCCATAACCAGCTCCCGCGACCGCGCTGTCGCAGTCAGCGCGCGCGCTCTGCGAGAGCTCTCCATCGTTGTTGAACGTCCCAGCACAGACAGCATGATTCTCTGATGGGGAGGCGTTGAGTGTGTTTCGGAAACTCGCATGGATCCTCCGGCGACATGGAGAATAGAAAGTACCTACCCACGCGGCTGAATAACCCTTGCAGAACCTTTCAGGTTGGCTGCTGGGTGCGCGAACGGGCCCTGAAGTCCTCGGCTCATCGAACTGGCGGTCCTTCAGGCTGTGGTCAGGGCCTCGACAGCGACGTCGGGGTCGAGGACATAGCCCTCGCCATCGTGGCGTAGAAGGTCGCCAAAGCCGGCACCCCGCAGCTTCGCGATCAGGACATACACACGATTGGAGCGATAGGGTTCGCCGATGCGTTCGCCGGGCCAGCCGACCTCGAAGAGCTCGCTCGCCGAGACGGGCTCGTTTCGTCCCGAGGTGTGCGTGGCGACCAACTTGAGGATGACCCTCCGAGCGCTTGCCTTGCGCGCGAGAGAGACCTCGCCGCCGGACGGGAGGATGATCTGCGCACCGTCGGCCGAGACTCTCAGGGTAGGTTTTGGCGCGGGGGTGGGTGGAGTGTCTACCCGAGTGACAGGGGCTACCGCGCTCGCCGTGGCGACCCGGAAGAATCGCGCCGCGTAGCGCACATGATGGATACGGTTCATCTTGCCGTGGGTGGTCGGCGAGTGTTCGGCCTCGGCGACGGTGGCTGCAATCAAGGCGGCTGTGTCTTCGGCCGAGACCTCGCCCATTCGGAATCGCACGATTGCCGCATAGATCGCGTGAGCGCGTTTGAGCTGGATATCGCCGGTGAGCTCGAGGCGCGTGCGCCCGCGTTCGATCGAGTTTCGAGCTGCGACCGGCATCGACAGCGAGGCCTCTGCCACAGCTTCGAGACAACATGCGAGGCCCGTGGCGAGCGGATCATTCCAGATGAACTCCAGATCGCGGACGGCTGAGATGGCATATTCTCTTGCCGTGCGTGGGTCATCACGCAGGAGCGAGAATCCTGCAAAGAAGGATGCCGTGACGCCGAGCGTTCGCCGATCACCAATGGCCTCGGCAGAGGCCGCCGCCGCCGTGAGGGTTTTGAAGGCACCTTCGTCATCACCCGAGGCGAGCAGGGCCTGACCGAGGTTGGCCTGCGTGACCGTGGCATGGGCGCGGTCACCATCCTCGATGGCGTGATGCAGTGCCTGTTTGAAGCTCTGGGTGGCGGCGGTCCAATCACCGGTCGTCGCGAGTACGAAGCTGTAGTTGTTGTAGCCAGGGGCCAGGTAGCCCTTGAGGCCGGCGCGTTCCATCTGGTCGATGGCCGAGCGGTTGCGCTGTGTGGCCTGCTCCGCCTCGCCGTGGCGAAGTTCGAAGAGGGATAGGTTCATCTGGGCCTGGGCCCAGGCCGTGGGGTTGGTCCGAGCGTCGAGCAGCTCGGTCGCGCGTGTCACCCGTGGAATCGCCCAGGTGGGGTCGCCTCCGTTGTAGAGGCTGCCGGCGCGGGCAAGCACGTCGCCTTCGAGGTCCGTGTCGCCGAGCTCGCGTGCGAGCCTGGCGGCGTCGTCGATCGTTTCGGTCGCCGTCTTGAAGTCGCCACGTCGTACGTGCAAGGCCCCCTCGAGTGCACGAGCGCCGATCTGCACTCTGGGCGTGGCATGGGTAGGCTGTCCTTGGAGCTTGCGAAGCAGCTCGAGAGTCCGTTCGCGCACACCCGCGCGGCTACACGCGGACTCGAGCGCGATGGCGATCATGGCCACGCTCGCGGCCGCATCCCCGTCGGGGAGGCGACTGGCGATGCGCTCCGCGATGACCAGCACCAGTTCGGTAGCCCTCAGGATCAGGGCCCGGGACTGTCCGAAATGTGCGGCGCGAACCCCGACGGTCGCTGCGCGGGCGAGGTCGACGACGTAACGCTCGAGGCGCGCCTCGGTCTCGTCGCGAAGGCTCTCACAGGTGAGCAACTTCTCGCGGGCGAAAGCCAGGACGTGGCGATTGAGCCCGAACTCAGGCGTGGAGGGTGTGCCCCCTTGAACGACCAGCGACTTCAATACCAACGATTCGAGCGCGCGGTCTGCGGCATCCAGGTCACCCGTGGCGCCGCTGAGGCTCAGCGCAGCCTCGACGAACTCGAGCTGGGCGTGGTGGCCAAGGACGGCCAGACGGAGCAATGCCGAGCGCTCTTCGGTTTCGAGCGCGAGCCACGCTTCCTCCAGGGCATCGCGGATGGGGGTCGATTCGACCGGGGTGCCAAGGAGCAGTCCGGCGCCGCGATCGAGGCGAGCGAGGAGCTGTGTGGGAGTGAGTACCGCACACCTTGCCGCGGCGACCTCGATAGCGAGCGGGTTGCACTCGAGGCGCTCGACGAGCCTCGTGATGTCCGTCTGGTCGGTCTGGCTGCGCACACTGCCGGGCCGGCGCGCATCGAGGCGCGCCCAGAAGAGTTCCTCGGCATGGCCCGCGCCGCCATCGCTTGCGCTCGCGAGGGGACCGAGTGCCACCGGGTGCTCGCCGGGCAGTCCGAAACGCTGGCGAGAGGTCGCCACAATAGTGAGGCCCGGAGCCTGTCGAAGCCAGGTCACAACCGCGCCGGGGGCGGCCTTGAGCAGGTTTGGGAGGCGGTCGATGAAGAGGTACACGTCGCCGAGGGCGGCGAATCGTTCTCCGACGGCTTGAAGCGCGATGTCGACGTCGGTGATGCCACGGAGGCGCGGGGCGGCACCGAGAAGCTCGGCGATCTTTTCGCAGTGAGCGACCCCTGTCATGTCGGGTAGGGCCTCGTACCACCAGACCCCACCGGTGAGGGTGTCTCGCGCTGAGGCCCTGGTGGCGAGCTCATGGGCCACCCGGGTCTTGCCGATTCCGAGCCCGCCCACGAGGGTGACCAGGCGGGCACCCGCCTCGAGCAGGGTCTCGGCATTTGCGACCGCGTCGCCTCTACCGATGAGGGGGGTGAGCGGTGGCCGGGTGTTGGTGCGTGTCGACATACTTACGGTCCGCCGCCGAGAAAGGACGTGAAGTGGCTCCAAGGGGCCGAAAGCTCAAGATTGGGCAACGGTTCCCGAAGGGACCGAGCACCATCCAGGAGGGCCTTCTCTGTTACACCAGAGACGGCCGGCGATCGCCAGGTCACCCGCGACCTTTCGAAGTGAAAGGCATTGAAAGGTGCTGGTACAGCGCCGGCGATCTAGGTTTGGAGGTACCAAAGGAGTGACCCATAGAGGTCAAGCAGGCTTGCCACATCCGCGATCTACCTGACAGGACATGCACAGCGAACCGGGCGAAGGAGAGAAGATGAGCGACTCGACCAACGTGACGATCCGTCGGGCGGTCCCGAGCGGCACCGACTTGGCCGGTCTCCTGGACCTTCTCATCGAAGTCGTCGACGGCGGGGCAAGCGTCGGGTTTCTTGCGCCTCTCGGCCGGGATCGCGCGCTCGAATTCTGGGGAACGGTGCGGCTCTCTGTGGAGCGCGGCGAGCGCGTGCTCCTCGTCGCGGAAGACGGCGCGGGTCTGATCGGCACGGTGCAGGTCGTGCTCGCGATGCAAGACAACCAACCCCATCGAGGGGAAGTGGCGAAGATGCTCGTGCACCCTCGGGCGCGCCGCCGGGGCGTGGCTGCAGCGCTCCTCGAGGCGGCCGAGTCCGAAGCGCGCGCCGCGAACAAGTCGCTTCTCGTGCTCGACACGGTGACCGGTAGCGACGCCGATCGTCTTTACACCCGCCTCGGATGGCGACGCGTCGGGGAGATCCCCGGCTTCGCACTCCTGCCGCGTGGCGGCCTGGCCGGCACCACGTTCTTCTACCGCGATATCTCCGAGCCTCCGTGAGCAGCCGGCTGTCCGGGTTCAAGCGTCGGTACGACGGGCGCCCTCTGAGACTTTGGTAAGGATTTGAAAGGTCGACCAAAGCCGCTTGGTCGGTCTAAGTTGGGAAGGCGTGGGGAGCACATGGACGCGGACGACACCGCACTGCCGAACCCCCGCCACACCACCTTGTGTTTTCGAGGCGACTTCATGAGACCAGTTTCACGACCGGGCATCCCCATCCTCCTCGGCGCCCTCGTTTGTGCGGGTCTGTCGTTCGGCGCCTGCGGCGACGACGCTGCGCCCGGCCTGCAAGGGGACACTTCTGGGGACACGAGTCCCGACGCCGTGGACTCCTCAGACGCGAGCGAATGTGAGCAGACCTGCCCCGATGAGGGAGGTCGGCGGTGTGTCGGTCAAGGCATCGAGGTCTGCGCGGCTGACGAAGAAGGTTGCCTCGTGTGGACCGCCGAGACCACCTGTGGCGCAGGGTTCGCATGCGAGGACGGCGCCTGCGAGGCCACGTGCCGTGACCAGGCCTGCACTGTCGTGGGCGCCACCAGGTGCGACGGCGACGCGGTCGCCACGTGCCGCGACGACAACGAGGATGGCTGTCTCGAGTGGGTCACCGGCGCGAGCTGTGATTCCGGTGTGTGCGCGAGTGGACGTTGTGCGAGCGTATGTGAGGACGAGTGTACCACGGTGGGCGCCCGCGATTGCGAGGCGAACGCGGTCGTCACCTGCGGCCAGCACGACAGCGACAGCTGCCTCGAGTGGGGGGCGCCCGCTGACTGCGGGGGCGCTATCTGTTCGCTTGGGACCTGCGCGGCCGAATGCGTGGACGCGTGTGGCTCGGTCGGGGCCACCCGATGCGCCGCTGGCGGCGTGCAGACCTGTGGCGACTACGACGCCGACCCGTGCCTCGAGTGGGGCACCACGGTGAACTGCGACAGCGGCGAGAGCTGCTCGAGCGGCGCCTGCCTCACCGTGTGCACGCCGGAGTGCACCGAGTCCGGCGCGACCGACTGCGACGACGCCGGGCTGCGCCGGGTCTGCGGGAACTTCGATGGGGACGTGTGCCTCGAGTGGGGAACGCCCACGGCCTGCGAAGCGGCCCTCGTCTGCGCGGAAGGGAGCTGCGCCACGACCTGCACCTCGGAGTGCGTCGTCGTCGGCGCGACCGAGTGCACCCCCGGCGGGCAGCTGCGGACGTGCACGAGCGACGGCGGCCCGTGTCTCAGGTGGGACTCGCCCGTGAACTGCCCGGGGGGCACGACGTGCAGCGCTGGCCGCTGCGAGAGCACATGCACCGACACCTGCAGCGCGACCGGCGAGCGGCAGTGCGTGGCGGGCTCCACGACGCGCTACCGCACCTGCGGCGACTCCAACGCGGACGGCTGCTTCGACTGGGGCTCCGAGCTATCCTGCGCGGCAGGCCTCGTCTGCAGCGGCGGGGCGTGCATGGCGCAGTGCCAGAGCGTCTGCGCCACCGCCGGCGAGACGCGCTGTGGCCTGGGCGATGGCGTGGAGGTCTGCGGCGACTACAATGGCGACAGCTGCCTCGAGTGGGGGACCTCCAGCCCGTGCACCAGCACCGAGCAGTGCGCGGACGGAGCCTGCACGCCTCGACCCGCCCCGACGGGACTGCTCATCGCGGAGCTGCGCGTCGATACCACCGGCTCCCCCGACGATGACGCGTTCGTCGAGCTCGCGGGGCCCCCGGGCACTGTGCTCGATGGCCTCACGCTCGTGGGCGTCAACGGCAACGGCGGGGCGGACTATGCGACCATCGCGCTGTCGGGGTCCATCGGCGCGAGCGGCCGATTCGTCATCGCCACCCCGAGCGCGGCGCCCGGCCTCCTCGCCGTCGCGAACATGACGAGCGCCGCCGTCGACTTCCAGAACGGCCCTGATTCCTTGCAGCTCCGCTGGGGCAACACCGTCCTCGCCGCCGTCGGATATGGCACCTTTGTCGCCACCGACGTCTTTGCCGGCGAGGGGAGCCCCGTCGCGACGGCACCGACGAACAGCAGCCTCGCGCGCAACGCCGGTCTCACAGACACCAATGTCAATGCGGTCGACTTTCGTGTCCTCGGGACCCCGACGCCGGGCGCCGGCGACCAGGCCCTGCCGCCTCAGCCCGCGCGCACGCTGCGCTGGTCGGGGCTTGCCGACCGGGCCAACCCAGCGCTCTTGCGCTTCGCTGCGTTCGACGGACAGGTCTACTTCGGCAATGGCCGCGGTGACCGGTGGCGCACCACGCAGTATGGCATTGAGCCTCTCGGTGACGGCCCGGTTTCCCTGAATCCCGAGGGGCCCATCGTTGCCGCGGCGTTTGAAGGAACATTCTGCAAGACCAGCGACGGCCGAATCTACGCCCATGCGCAAGGCGGCGCGGTCGAGACGTGGTCCGACGGAGCGTGGCAGAACGCCGGCGTGAACCAGGCCAGGCTCATACACTGCCACGGCGCCGACGTGTTTGGGCTGTCGTCGACGAACAATACTCATATCCAACGCGATGGTGCCTCGTGGACCAGCTACACGGCGCAAGTCCTCAACGGCGCGTTCGCCATGGGAGGCAGCCGCAACGACCTCTGGGTTATTCGTACCGTTGCGAACTCCACAGGCGTCAGTCACTTTGACGGCACCAGCTGGGCGAATGCCGTTGGTTTCCCGTTCAGTTTCCCGCGTCAGCTGACGACGCTGCCCAACGGGACGGTCGTGGTGGTCGGCGACAACGGCAAGGTCGCCTCGCACCAGCCTGGGGGCGTGTGGGTCACCATCGCCGACGCACCAACGACCAAGTCACTCCGCGCGGTGGCGGCCAACTCGCTGACCGACATCCTGGTCGCGACCAACGATGGTGACGTCTACGCGTGGGACGGGGCGGGCTGGTCGAAAGTGACGGCTCAGGAGAGCTTTACCCCGCTCGCCGCAGCGGACGGTGAGATGTATATCGGAGGGGCCAGAGGCTCCCTGCTGAAGCGGGTCGGGGAAGGGTGGCGCCAAGTCTTGACGTCCCACGCCTACTATAATCAGGCGCGCACTCCCAACGGCACCTGGTATCGCGCCGGAGGCCCGAGCGGGTTGGAGCGCGACGACGGGCAGGGCTGGACCCCCGTCAGCACGCCGTTTCTCTGGAGTCGCATCACTGGCGTGTGGGCAGCACCCGACGAGTCGATCTGGATCTCGGCCACGCACGGCGCCTCACACCCGTCGACGGTCGCGTTGGCAGCGCGTTGGGATGGTGAGAGCTGGACCGTACACGAGATCCCCGTCGCGAACGGAGGCGCGAGCGGCGTCTCGGGCTTCTGGGTCCGATCGGCAGTGTCGGTCTACGCCTGGAGGGGGCCGCAGAGCCTCTATCGGTTCGACGGAACACAGTGGCGGACGGTCGCCATCGACTCCACGATCCAAAGCGTCGCCGGGTTCTCTCCAGACGTCGCCTGGGTGGCGGGTGAGGGCCCGCAAGGCAGGACCACGACCGCGCTTGTCGGCGCTCTCCCATGGTCATCGTCGCCCATTCCGGCGGACCCGGTGAGTGGTGGCCTCCATACGGCCGCCGCCGGCTCGCGAGCATGGCTAGCAACCGCTAGCGGCCAGCTTTGGGGCTACAGCGATGGAAGTTGGAGCGAGACCCCCGGCGTCAGCGAACACGGTGGCGTGCGAGGCATCCACGCCGCCGCGGCCGATGACGTTTGGCTCATGCAAGACCGCCCACGACGCTTCGACGGGACAACATGGAGCGAGGTCGCGACGAGCTTCAGCGGGCTGTACGGATTCAAGGGGGCCGGGAACGATGTGCGGGCCATCTACGGTGGTTCCGACGTAGGATTCCGGTGGAACGGGTCAACCTGGCTCCAGGAGCCGGGGCGCGCTCGCCTTACTGCAATAGCCATCGATACGCTCGCGGTAGCGGGCCCCACCCGCGGCTGGCTTGTCGGTGACCAATCGAGAGTTCTCGGCGTCTCTGTCCACGACTCGGCGTGGGAGGCGACACCATTCGTGGGTACGGCGGAGGCGGCGACGGCCTTGGACGACGACAACGCCTGGGTCTTCGGCGACAGCCGAGTCATCAGGAACGGCGGTTCCATCGTGAGCGCGGGGTTCTCGGCGCTGACACGTACACCGACCGGCTGGGTGCGCTCCGAGCACGTCCGCACGAGCCCCCTCAGCGTGCCACCCGTGACGAGGGTTCGAGCGGCCGCGGCACTCTCGACCGATGACATCTGGCTCATCGTCCAGGAGCAGACGACCATCTTCAATCTGTGGCGTGGGTCACCGGCCTCGGGGTTCCTGCCCGCGACCGGCGTGCCATCCAACATGGAGTGGCTGGCTCTGACGGCGACCCCAGACGGCGCGCTCGTCGCGCTTGCCCGGGACAGGAGCAACGCGAATGCCTGTGTCGTGTGGACCTCCCGTGGCGGCTCCTGGGGGCGGGTCGCGCCTGGGGCGTGGTCCAATTGCCCCTCGTGGACAAACGACGCCGCACACATCTGGGCGGCTGACGCGGGCACCCTCGCGATCGCCTTCCCCGACAAGATGTGGCATCTCGATAGCGGTAGCTGGACCTCACACAACTACCCGCGGAACTCTTTCGACCTACCCCTCAAACCGAGTTCGCTGGGAGGCCCGTCGCCGGACAATCTCTGGGCTGTCATGGGAGGTGTGGTCTTCCGCTACGAAGGCGACGCCTGGGTGTCAGCGCGCACCACCGCCTCTGCCGGCGTGCAATTCCTCACGGGGCGGCCCGGCGGAAACGTCATCTTCGCGGGGAGCGGCCTCACCGGGACGCTCGCGCCGTAGCAGCAGGCGCCGCCATCGATCGTGGGTTTGTTCGCGACCTTTGGAATCGAAAGATATTGAAAGGCCCTGGTACCGCCCCGGCGAACTACGTTCGGAGGTCCGAAAGGAGTGGTCCATGAGTTTCCAGACGCCTTCAATCTTTCGCAACATGTGGGTCGTTGCCGGCCTCTTCCTCATGGCTTGCGAGTCCAGCGGCGAGGGACAACCGGTCTGCATCAACGACTGCCCGGTCCAGTGCGGAAACGGGGTCCAGGATGGGCTCGAGACCGGTGTCGACTGCGGTGGAGAGTGCTCGCCTTGTGTGGTCGCGGCGAGCTGCTCGAACGGGGTCCAGGATGGTCTCGAGACCGGTGTCGACTGTGGAGGCGAGTGCTCGCCGTGTGTCGTTGCGGCGAGCTGCTCGAACGGGGTGAAGGACGGTCTCGAGACCGATGTCGACTGTGGGGGCGATTGCTCGCCGTGTGTCGTTGCGGCGAGCTGCTCGAACGGGGTGAAGGACGGTGCCGAGACCGACATCGACTGCGGCGGTAGCTGCCCGCCGTGTGGTCCGGGTGCGGTCTGCGCGGTGGGCTCGGACTGTGTTGCCGGCGTCTGCGCCGATGCCGTCTGTGTCGACCCGACCTGCGACGATGCGGTCAGAAACGGCTTCGAGTCGGATGTCGATTGTGGACCGGGGTGCGAACCTTGCAGCGAAGGCCAGACGTGTGGATTTGATCCGGATTGTGGGTCAGGGGCATGCAGCGAAGGGGTGTGTGTCACGTGTGATGACGGCGTGAAAAACGCGAACGAGACCGGCGTCGACTGCGGTGGGGGGCTCTGCGACCCGTGTGGTGAAGGAGGCGCTTGCGAAGAAAACACGGATTGCGAGTCGGCGGCCTGCGAAGACAACGTGTGTATCGGGTGTAGTGACGGGGTTCAGAACGGCGACGAGGAAGACGTCGATTGTGGTGGGGCCAGCTGTGAACCTTGCCTGACCCAGGCTTGCGAGGACGACAGCACCTGTTTCCATGGCCTCTGTATCGACGGCCGGTGCGCGCTGCCCGTCCCGACCAAGCTCGCCGCTAGAGGCGGCCACGTCTGTGCGTTGGTGCAGAAGGGCCGCGTGCGCTGCTGGGGGGACCCGAGCGATTCACTCGGCACCCTGGGACAAAGTGCCTTGTTGCGTGCGGTGGGCACGAAAGACGCCACCGGCGCGGTGGTTCAAATCGAGGGCATGACCCACATCTTCGCAGGCAAGAAAGCAAACTGCGCGAGCGGACCCGATGCACTCTATTGCTGGGGCGCGATAGCGTACGAACCACCCTTCGGGAATTATCCGTCAGTGTCGAGCGTGGCCGCGAAGATCTGGGGGACTTACAGACCACAAGGAACACAATTCTCCCAGGCCGTAAGCATGGGTGGTGCCACGTCGATGGGGATTGGCGGTGACCACGCATGTGCACAACTTGGCGACCGCGTTTATTGTTGGGGCTACAACCAGTACAATCAGCTCGGCCGCGACAGCACGGGCCCGTCCGTGTTTACGCCAAGCATCAATACCGACGTCGGTTTGCAGGGATGGGCCACCCAGGTCGTCGCAGGAGACACCCATTCCTGTGCGTTGAGGGCCGATGGAGCGGTCGTCTGCTGGGGGCGCAACAACGAGTATCAATGCGGGTCGACCCGCAGCGAGGAGGGAGACGGTTACGCGTACAGAACTGTGCTGCCGCAGTTCGTGCAGCCCGGGCAAGGCGCATCTGCCGTATTCGCGGCAGGCTACGCGAGTTGCGCGTTGGCAGATGGGACAGTGCGCTGCTGGGGGCAAAGGCCGTTCCTCGCGGGCACGGGCGCGCAACAATACAAGGATATCCCGTTCATGTTCGAAGGGTGGTCGGGTGTGACGCACTTCGCGCTGGGTGAACACAGGGTGTCAGGTGGGACCTTCATGTGTGCCAAGACCGAAAACGGCGTGTCCTGTGTCGGCGCCGCGACGGGAAGCATGGGCCTCAATCCCACGACCCCGACTGCAATCGCCGGTCTCGAGGGCGCCGATGTGGTGGACCTCGTTGCGGGCCAAGACTTTGCGTGTGCGCTGTTGGCCGATGGCGAAGTCCGGTGCTGGGGGGCCAACGACAAGGGTCAGCTCGGCGATGGAACGACTGAGAGCCGTGCGATGGCGGCGCCCTGGGTGTTCTGAACCAGGCGCACGCCGCCTCGCAGGTCGATGACTCGATGCTCGAGAATCTTGACCATCGAGAAACTCGAGAATCGAGTCTGCGATCAAGGCTTCTGGAAGACCACCAGGTAGTTGTCCTCGAGGAAGGGGGCGGGCGGGTCGGGGAGCCGCACGAAGCCCGCTTCTTCGACCTCGGCGATGACCGTCTCGCGGCCGGCGCGGACGTGATTCATCAGGAACTCCGAGGTCTTGCCCGGGATGCGGTGGAAGTCGAGGATAACGAGGCGGCCCTTGGGTCGCAGCGCGGAAAACAAGCTCGCGAGCATCGTCATAGGCGCTTCGAAGTGGTGGTAGACGTCGCACACGAAGATGAGGTCGACGCTGGCGGCCTCGAGCTCGGCGCTTGCGGTAGTGCCGAGCCGCGTCTCGACGTTGGTCAGGCCGGCCGTCTTGGCGCGCTCGCGGACATGGGCCAGGAACTTCTCGGAGATGTCGGTCGCGACGACCTTGCCCGTCGGTCCCACCGCGTCGGCGAGGTACTTGACGAAGAGCCCGGTGCCTGTGCCCACGTCGGCGACGGCCATTGCGGCTTCGAGCCCGAGGAGCGCGACGATGGCCTCGCGCGCCCGGTAGACCTCGCGGCTTTCACCCTCGAAGCGGCTCGACCAGGCGTTCACGTCCATCGCCGGGTCGCGGAAGGGGGCGTTCAGCTTCGGGTCGGCCCCTGCGAAGGCGGTATGACCGCTTGGGGCCGGGGTTGCCTGTGGGGTGGCCTGCTCGGGCGTCGTGGAGGCGCAGGCCGAGACGAATCCGAGGAGGGCGACGAAAGCAGTGAGCAGGACGTTCATCGGGCTTCGATACCAAGGGAGCGTTCAAATCGCACGCAGAACCGATCGAGCGGTCTCGACCCAGCGCGGTGAGGTCGATGCAAGTCAGGGGCAAACGTCTGCTCGCCCGGCCGCAGGCCCGCGGCTTGAGCTTACCTTCGCCGGGCGTGCGATCCGATCGGTCTCCATGCGTTTTCATCCCCATGTGGTGCCGAAACGCATGGAGACGTCAGTCGGAAACGTCGGCGAGGGTCCTCGGAGCGCCGTAGCCGGGGGCGTCGGGCCTGTGGCCCATACAAACGTCGGCCCAGAGGCCACGGCGGAGGCCGGAGAGGGCCCGAGCGATCCGATCACGTCGCATGCGTTTCCATCTGCTTGTGGTGCGGGAAACGCATAGCGACGTCATCATAAAGATGACTCATGAGGAATCCACCACCAGCGTTGCTGGCCTGACCTGGGTGTGGGCATCGAGGTTGGCGACACCGCGCGCAGTTCGTGAAACAACGAGCCTCGGGCCGCTGGTATACGCTGTCCACCTTCCACCACCAGGGGAGCTCATGACCGACGAAGTCCCTGAAGGCGGCCGCATCCTCGTCACCGGGGCGACCGGCAACGTCGGCCGACACGTCGTCAGGTGCTTGCTAGCCCGCGGCCTGAATGTGCTCGCGGCAGATCGCGACGAGCGCCGCGCCGCGAAAATCTTTGGTGGCAATATCGCCACGACCGCACTCGATTTCCTCGACCCGTCCACATGGTCGCCGGCAGTTTCGGGTGTGGCACATATGTTCCTCATGCGGCCGCCGGCGATCGCCGATGTGCGCAAGAGCCTGAACCCGTTCGTAGACTTTGCGCGCCAACAAGGCGTCGACCACGTCGTGTTCCTCTCGGTGGCCGGCGCCGAGAAGAATTCGATCGTCCCGCACCGGAAAGTCGAAGACCACCTACGCACGCGCGGTGACCACTACACCCTTTTGCGCCCCGGGTTCTTCGCGCAGAATCTCGATTCGGCCTACCGGCTCGACATCGTCAATGACGACCGTATCTACGTGCCGGCTGGCAAGACGCAGCCCGTCAATTGGATAGATGTCCGCGATATCGCTGAAGTGGCAGCGCTGATTCTCCAGAGCCCCGAGCTCCATCGGGGCGCCGCCTACACCCTGACCGGCCCCGGCGCCGTGCCCTGGGTGGAGGTCACCTCGGCGCTATCGTCGGTGCTCGGTCGACCGATTCGCTACGAACCAGCATCGGTCCTCGGCTACATACGGCACCTCCGCCGGCGTGGCCTCCCACTCGGCGCTGTCGCGGTCCAGACGGTGCTCCACTTCCTCTTACGTTTTGGTCAGGGCGCCACCACCGACCCGGCACTCGAGCGCCTGTTGGGGCGCCCGGGTCGCTCGATTCGCGACTACATCCAGGACCACGCAGGCCTGTGGGCGCAGGCCGGGCAGTGAGTCGCGTCGACGTCGGAGTCGCGAGCCCTGGCCTCAGCTTCGAGCCTTGGCCTCACGACTTGGCGGGCGCGTGAGTCATCGACTCAACGAGCGCCGAAGGGAGGTCGAGCGTGCGGATGGGGTAGGGGATGAGGATCGCCTCGGCCCGGAAGCGCTCGTGCAGATGCACGATGAACGCGTCGCGAAGGCGGTAATGGGAGGGCCAGTCGATGGCCTCGAGCCAGACCCGCAGGTCGACGCTGGACTCACCAAACGAGAAGAAGGTCACGACCGGGGTGAAGTCGCGGGTGGCGAACTCCGAGGTGAGCTGGAGCTCGGCGGCGACCTGCTGCACGACTCTGGCGACGTGGCGCAGATCGGAGTCGTAGTGGACCCCCACTTCCCCCTGGAAGCGCACGACGGGCGAGGGGCGCGAGCGGTTGATGAGTGTCGCCCTGGCGAGCACGGAGTTCGGGATGACGACCTTCGTGCGTTCGCGGGTTAGGATCCGCGTCGTGCGCCAACCGATATGGTCGATCGTCCCAGAGGTCTTTTCATCGCCGATCTCGACGTAGTCTCCCATCGAGACCGGCTGGTCGGCGGCGATGAGCAGGCCCGCGATGAAGTCCTCGAGGGTGCTCTGCATCGCCAGGCCGATGGCGAGAGAGCCGACGCCGAGTGAAGCGACGACGGGCGTGACGTCGATGCCGATGGTCCCGAGCACCATCAAGATCCCGACGATGAAGAGGACGACCCGAGCCATCGCGCGCAGCACGGTGCCCGCCGTCGCTAGCACCCGGCTGGTGGCTCGCCGTCGCTCGATGAGCTGCACGATGAGCGCGTCGAGGAACAGGACGATGACCACCACCACGGCGGCCTCGACGACGAGCCCCACCCGCCGCTGGAGGAGCACCGGAGCGGGGACGATGTCGACCCAGAGGACAAACCCGAGCAGCAGGATGAGCACGTGGCTTGGGCGGCGCGCGGAGGCGAGCAGGACATCGTCGATGGAGGACCCGGTCCGGGCTGCGCGGACTTGAACGAATTTCGACAGGCGCCCAAACAGTGGGAAGGCGAACGCGTAGAACAAGACCAGGGCGAGCGTGCCCCAGAACCATGGCTGCAGGTCATCCAGCCAGAAACGGTGTGCGGCGTCGGGAAGCGGGACGAGCCGGCCCCAGATCCAGACCCCGAGGAGGAAGGTGACGATGTAGATCGCTTGCACCAGGCGACGGCGCCCCGTCGGTGTCGGCCTGCCGGCCAAAGACGGCAGGAGCCGCCGAACCAGGAGCACCGTGACTACGAGCCAGGCGACCAGGCCGAGCGACGGCAGACCCCAGGAGATGAGCGCTTCGGACCACACGGGTGGCACCTTCCCATGCGCCGCGACTCGGGACAAGCGCGCAAGCGGCTCGATGTCTTTGGGGCCAGCTCACGTAAATTGGCCGCAAAACGTTGCACGTCCGTTCACTGTGCGCGTGGGGGCCGGTGTTCATCGCTGCGCCCGTGTGCAACTCTGCCCGGGTGCTCGTGACGCCCTCGCCTCGCAGGGCTTCAATCCCCAGGTGTTGTCGCGTCACTTCCATCCTGCCCGAACCTGAGGTCGACCCATGGGGATCCTACACCGCGTCTACGCCCGCAACGCTGCCCTCGTCTGGGAGGCGGAGACGCGTATCCTGCACAAGCTCGGCTACGTCCGCCCGCCCATCGCGGTGCAGTGGATCGTCACCAACGCCTGCGACCTCAAGTGTCCCCACTGCTACTCACACTCGGGCCCACGTCTCGCCGACGAGCTCTCCACCGACGAGGCCCGGCGCCTCATCATCGACGAGCTCGTCAACCTCGGCTGCAAGTCACTCGTCCTGGCAGGCGGCGAGCTCTTCCTGCGTAAAGACCTCCCCGAGCTGATCACTTACGCCGCCTCACGTGGGCTTGCGTGGGCCATGCACACCCACGGCCGCCTGGTGCCGAAGTTCAAGGACCTGCTCAGCGCCCACCCACCTGAAATGGCGGCCATCAGCGTCGACGGACCGCGTCAACTCCACGATAGCTTCCGCGGCCGTGTCGGCGCCTTCGACGACGCCATGACCGCCATCGCCGTCCTGCGTGAGCTCGGCATCCCCGAGGTCGTCGCGGGCACCACCGTCACGCGCAACAACGCCGACCACCTGGCCGACCTCTTTCCCGACATCGTCGCCAGTGGCGCGACCTCCTGGGGCCTTCACCTCTTCGCCCCAGAGGGGCGCGGCGAACAGTCCCGCGCACTCTTCCCGACCCCCGAACAGCTCCGCACCGTCGCCGCCTTCGCCCGCCGCAAACGCCAGTCCTTCCACGTCGAGCTCGACAACGAATGGGGCAGCGCCGGGGACAACGACCTCCACTATCGCGACCAGCCATTTCTGTGTGGCGCGGGCCGCATCACCTGTGTCGTCTCGGCGACCGGCGAGCTCATGCCGTGCACCACCACCGACCTCGCCGAGAGCGCTGGCAATATCCGCCAGACTCCGCTGTCGACACTCTGGCGTCAGGGCTTTTCGGCCTTCCGAAAAGGCGGCGACTCGTGTGCCGACGGGCGTGAATGCTGGCTCCAATCGCGTAACGGCAATGCCTGCCGCAAGCTCGCTTTCGGTCCCGAACCTCTGCCTACGCCGTCGTCCTCCCTCCCTCTCGCGAGCCCGTCCAACCAGTCGACCCGTACCTCCCCCTTCGAGGTGCTGCGATGAATATCTTGAAAACCGTACTACTATGGATCGCCGCCCTCGTCGTCGTCGCTTTCGTCGTCCGTCGCTTACGACGCCGCGAACGCCTCCTCCTCGACGGTCGATATTCGCCGCGTTTCGTCCGGATGCTCGCGGTGCTCATCGTGTGGTTCGGCTGGCGCCCCGACGATGCCCATGCCGCCCCGGATCCAGACTGCACATCGCTTCCGGTCCCTTCGCCGACCCCATCCGCATCACCCGCATCCCCAACCGCGCCGACCTTCCATCCGACACGCCCGCGCCTTGACCTCGCGACCCTGGTCGGAGGCTGCGCCGACCCCGCCGCCCTCGCCACCCTCGCCACCCTCGACATCCTCATCAAGCACCACGTCGACCGCGTCGCCGAGCACCGCACAGCAAGCCTCTTCCAGCTCGCCCGTGACCTCGCCTCGCAGCGCAGCCTCACACCGGTCGAGCTCTTGACGCTCACCGACCTCTTTCGCGACGCCGACCGCCGCGCCGTCCTCCACGAGGCCGTCATCAGAGCGCTGGCCGAGGTCGGCCCGCCCGTCTTCCGCCCCTGGATGAGCAAGGCCGCCCCACCTCCGGGCTGGCGCAACACCCCGGATGCGCCACCGGGCTTCCGCCCCGCCCTCGAACGCGCCCTCGCCTCCGTCACCGCCGGCACCTGGGAGTCCGAGTCGACACTCACCCTCGAGGTCGTCTCCGGGGTCTCGCAATATCCTCGCGCCCATCCCGACACGGTCGCCGCGCTCATCCGTCATGGCGAGCGCCACCCCCTCGAGCTCAATGCGTTCACGCTGGGTCGCCTCGACATCGTCACCGCCTCCGCCGACGCCCCGCTCGTCTTGAAGCACCCGACACTGGGCACGATGACCATCCCGGCCGGCCACGTGCTCACCGCCTGGAACGCTCCGACCTATCTCACCGAGCCGGCGACCCAGCACCTCACGTCGCTTGTGGCCGCAGCCTCGAAGTGTGACCGCGCGGCCCAGGCCACCCTGCTCGAGGTCCTCCCTGCCGCGCATTCGGCTATTCGCACGTCGCTCACGGCACCACGCGCGACACCCGGCCAGCCAGCCCTTCGCCTCCTGCTCACCCTCTTTGACGAGTGAGGACGGGCCGAAGCGAAGCTCGCCCCACTCGGGTTTGACACGAGGCCCTCGTCCCGCGACGTTGCCGCGCAGGAGGCCCCACATGCTCGCCAACAGCTCTGCTTTCACCCACCAGGCCGTCTTGCTCATCGTGTCTTTTTCGTTCGGGGCCTGCTTCGACACCCGACGAGGTTCGGTGGGGGATGCCGACGACGTCGTGGACACGACCCCTGACACAACGCCCGAGACGACCCCTGACACAACACCCGACACGACACCCGACACAACGGGGGAGCTCCCGATGCTCGCCTGCGAATGCGATGTCGGCGAGGTCTATCGCGGCGGACCCTGCGTCCCCACGCTCGAGCTCGGCTGTGGACCCTCCTGCGACGCGACCTCGTGTGGCCCCGACCTCGAATGCGCGAGCTGCGCTGCCTCCTCGAGCTGCGGGACCCGCGACTGCCTGGCGGCCTGCGCCGTCCCATATGCACCTCACGCCATCGTCTCCGAGCCGCTGCGTGTCCGACCGACGACCCTACCCGCAAAGGTCGGAGGCTCTCTCACCATCGAAGGGACTTCGTTCTATATCGGTGCCCTTGGCCACTCGGTCCGAATCGGCGACAAGTCCCTGTTCGAACATGGCAGCAGCTCGGGGGGCTCCTGCTCGGCCGAGGGTCAGGTCGGTGCTGAGCTCGAGGCGGGCGCCTACCCGCTCTGGGTCTCCCAATACGATGGCGGCGAGCCGTGGGTGTTGGCCGGCATCGTCCACCTCGTCAACGACGGACAGGCCGCACCGAGCTGCGTTCAGCCCGGCTTCCCGTGCGCAGGTCCGGCCGACTGCTGTACCGCCCCGGGACTGACACTCACGTGTCGCGACGATCGTTGTCAGCGCTCCGCGCCCTGAGACTCTTCACGACCAACACGAGCCACGGCACCGCAAAACACACCGCATAGGCCGTCAGCCACACGTCATCAAGCGCGTGCAAGACCAATAATACAAAGAAGAATCCGGCACCAGGCCCGCGCATCATGACGACCCTGGCATCGTCCTCGGGTCCGTTGGTCCACAGCATTCGAACGACCAATGCAGCTGCCACGACGCCCGCAACGACGACGCCGATCAGCTCATCGATGGCGCCGTTGACGTGCCGAAAAAGCCCCCACCACGCGACCAACAACATGAGGTGGACGCCGATCGGCGCGACCATCAGGACCCACCACTGACGCACGCTCCAGCGCCCGACGCGTCGCCCATCGTCAGCGAAGACCCCCATCGCAATCCACGTGAACATGGCCCACCCGAGGACGCCGATGGGCGGCACCGCGAACAACCCCGGCTGTGACCACTGCCACAGCCCGACCCGCACCGCGATGGGCTCGATGAGCGCCGCGTCGGTCAAGACGATGAGCGCCCCGACGAGCGCCACCCTGCGGCTCGCCCCCGCCTGTCCTCTCGGCGCTCCCGGCGCACCTGACGCCAATGTCCGACGCTTCGCCATCGCCATCGCCAGATCGAGCGCCGAGTGGATCACCACCGGCCAGATCAACACGATGAGGCTCGGCACCTGATCGATGAACCCCCACCAGGACAGGTCGTAAGCGTAGAAGCCATACAGCCGGATACACGTGTTCTCGGCGATCCAGCTCGACACCATCAGCAGCAGGAACCGCTGAACGAACACCGCGCGCCGCGGCTCACCCCGCAGCCGCAGCCCCACGTACAGGGCCACGATGGCGAGACACCCGACCTGCAGCTCGACCGTCGCCGCCCCTGTTCCGACTGTCACGACCCGGCCCCAGGTGGCGCCCCGACACCCGGCAGGCCCGCGACGACCCACAGGTGATAGGCCACGAGCAACAAGGCGCCGAGCCACGTGAGCTGCACACAATCGCGTGACGTGATGCCACGCTTCATGAAGCGCCGGTACGCCACTGCGTTCATGATCGGCGCCAGGATCATGACGAAGATCCGCCAGGGCACGAGCCCACTCGCGAACCCGACGACCAGACACAGGGCGCTCGCCGCGATGAGCGCATCGACGATCCGCATCGCCCCCGCGACGCCATGCACGACCGGATACGTCATGACGTTGGCAGTCCTATCACCCGGCTCGTCCCGCAGGTCGTAGATGACCTCGTACGAGAGCTCGAACAGGATGAAGAACCCACCCGACAACACGATGGTCCAGCCGGTGATCCCAGGCGCCAACACGTCGCCCAAACCCCAGCCGACGACCGAAAGCGGATAGAGGAAGACCGTCAGGACGAAGCCCATGGCGCTCGCCGTGTTCTTCCAGAAGTAGAGCTGCTTGATACGTCGTTTCCCGGGCAGAATCGGCCAGTTATAGGCCAGCCCCAGAGCGTGGTAGGCGACCCGCAAGAGCGTCAGCTCGATGGGCAACCACAAGGCCACGACGACGAGTGACCCGACCAGGAGTCCAAACCCGCCGACCATGATGGCGGTCCGGTTCTTGTCGACGAAAGCTACGCCGGTGATCCGGTTCACGCGGTCCTCGTCGAGGTCCACGACCCGGTTCAGCAGGTTCACGATGAACCAGTCGAGTGCGCAGATCCCAGCCAGCACCCACGGGTAGCTCCCCGTGAAGAGCCAGCCGAACGTGAAGGTACCGAGCGCCGCGATGACCACGATGTGGAAGCGGCTGATGCTGAGAAACGTCGAGAGCCCACCCATGACGCGTGCGCACTAACCACACCTCGCGCCCAGGCGCAGCTTGTTTCCTCGCCGCCGCGAAACCCCGGACATCCGCCACCGGCGACGGCATCGTCGTGGCCCGCCGCTTCTCGGTCAGCGCGCGCCCCAACGCAGGGTATAGGGCAGGCAACCGGACTCTCCTCCGCTCAACGTTCGACGGAAGGTCATGACCGCCTCGGCGTCGTTGCCGACCTTGACCCCGGCGCGTTCACACCACGCGCTCGGCGGGCTGTAGGTCAGGGTATCGCTCGTGTCGACGCGGCAACAGCCGACCCAATCCGCGAAGGACTTCTTGGTGTCCGAGCCACCGCAGGTCACACTCGCCTGCGGGCGTGTGTTCTCCTCGGCGGCGGGCAGACAGCGGATGTAGAGACAGCTCTCGATAGGGCTCAGGCCCGTCCGCGTCAGCTTCAGGACGGGTCTCTGGAAGCTGAACGATGTCGTGTAGGTGAAGGCGAACACGTCGGTATCCGTGGCGGGCGACAAGGTGCTCGAGGTCCACGGTCCGTTCCAGCCGGGGTCCTGGTCGATTCCCGTCGTCACGAGCACATCCTTTCGTTCCAACGGGTGCGCAGCCTCGAAGTCGTTGTCGGGTTCGTTCCCGTCGCCTGGTGTCCACCCGGTCTGGCTCACCTCGGGCGCACACGTTCCACAGCGATCCCCGCTCACCTGTCCTGTCGAGAAACACATGTCCGAGAACAGGCAACGTCCGTTGTCGATCACCCGCTCGCAGCTGTTCGTCTCCGGGTTGCACCGCGCCGTCTCACACGCGAGACCCGAGGGGCAGTCGACCTCACCGCGGCATACCCCTTGACGACACAGGTCGTCGCTCGTGCAGCTCAGCCCATCGTCGCAGGGCTCCCCATCGACCAGCTTCCACGCGCGAGGCGAGGCCGCGGCATCGCAGAGCTCACACTTGGTCCGTTCCCGCCGCGTCCCGTCGACGATGCATGAACCTTCGATGAAGCAGAAGCCGTCTTCGAGCGTGCATCCCGACCCCGGCTCCACGCAGCCCTCTGGCAGACAGACCGGCGATAGGACCGTCTCGACGTCCTCGCCATCGTCGACCTCCACGGTCGCGTCGGCGTCCACCTCCGCGACCGAGTCTGGCGTGACTTCGGTGTCGGCCACGAGGACCTCCGGCGCGTCGTCATCTGGCGCCATCGTATCTTCGGAGCCGTCTTGGGTGACCCTCTCAGTGCCCCCGACACAGGCGCCGAAGAGCAGCAATGCGAGCGGAACCATACCCCTTTCGATGTTGCACATACGGTCTAAGGTCGCCTGCGCCAAACATCCCCGGCAAGTGCGAACAAGCACCCCCCTGGATTCTGGGGGGCGACATCCGCACAACGACCAGGTCCCGATCGTCCCCGATCGTTCACGATCCCCCGGCCTGCGTCCGACTCGGCCTTGACCATCGGTCAATCCAAAAATCACCAAAACAAAACCAAGCGGTCACGGTACCGTCAGGGCGAATGCTCCCCCGTAGATGCTCACTCAGCAAGTCCACGCGCATCCTCGATTTGAACGGACGTCATGGAAAACTGGCGGTCCTTCGCGCCTGTGCTATCCCGCTCCCGTCGTCGCGCATGATTGGGTTCCAGGTCCGCCCCATCAATGCTTCTTCTATAGAAAGTGGGCCTCCACGGCTTGACTCCCGGGGCTATGTCGCGGCACCGTCCATAGCCGGGTCGGGATCAGCTTCAAGCGGTCTCTCTTTATCTACTTCTGGCGTGAACTGCGCCGGGACCTCCAGGAAACGGAACCATGAGCAGCAAGAGGAAAGGCAATTCCTCAGGTTCGGGCCAGCGTGGATTCATGGGCGATCCGCGTGCTCAAGGAAACAAGGCAGCCGCGCCAGACGCAGCAAAGCCTGGTTCCGCGCCGCCTGCCACTCCGCCCCCGCCGCCCCCTGACGACGGGGGGGACGAGCAGGAGTACAAGACCATCATCCAGACGGTCGGCGACTCCAAGCCCGCTTCCATATCGCTCGAGTCGCTGATGAAGGCACCGACCGGCTTCGGCTCGTCGGCCAAGCCAGGGTCAGCGCCTCCGCCCGTGCCCCCGCCGGCTCCTGAGGAGGACGAGCAGGAGTACAAGACCATCATCGCGACTTCGACCGACACGAAGGCGCCCGCCGCGCCGTCGATCTCGCTCGAATCGCTGATGAAGGCGCCAGCCGGCTTTGGCAAGGGTGCGTCCCAGGCTTCCCCGCCGGTGCCGCCGCCGGCCCCGGCCCCGCCCGCCGCGACAGAAGACGAGCAGGAGTACAAGACCGTCATCGCGACGACGAACGATGGCCCGAAGGCGGCACCCATCAGCCTCGAGTCGCTGATGAAGGCGCCGGCCCCGCTCGCTTTCAAGAAGGCCGCGCCGCCCAAGCCGCCCGAGCCCGAAGAGGAAGAGCAGGGCTACAAGACCATCATGCTCGGCGCGGGTCTGCCCTCGTTGCTGGCGAAGCCCGCCGCTGCCCCGGCCGCTGCCCCTGCAGGCGACGGCGACGACCAGAAGACGATGATCGCGCACGTCGCCGACAACCGGCCGGCGAGCGTTCAGCCCATCGCCGGCACGCCCCAGTCCCAGGCGTCGACGAGCCAGGACGTCTTTGGCGGCGCGACCGTCATCGGCAACAACAGCAATACGAACCCGCCGACGACACCCCCGACCAACCAGGGCTCTTGGCCCGGCGTCACGGGTACCGGCCAGGTCACGAACCCCGGTGTCTCGACCCACGTGGGCATGCCCGACGCGGGCATGTACATCAACCAGTACGAGATCATCCGCAAGCTCGGCGAAGGCGGCATGGGCGCCGTCTTCCTGGCTCGTGACACGCGCCTTGGCCGACGCGTCGCCATCAAGTTCCTCTCGTCGACCGACCCCGAGCTGACCAAGCGCTTCGTCATCGAGGCCCGCGCGACGGCCCGCGTCGAGCACGAGAACATCGTCTCGATCTATGAGGTCGGTGAGTGGGGCGGCCACCCCTTCATGGTGCTCCAGTTCCTCCAGGGCAACGAGCTCACGAAAGTCATCCCACGCGGCAAGCCGATGCCGGTTCCGCGTGTGGTCGAGATCATGATGCCCGTCCTGCGCGCCCTCGCTTACGCGCACGGTGAAGGCATCGTCCATCGCGACCTCAAGCCCGACAACATCTTCATCACCGACGGCGGTGTCACGAAGGTGCTCGACTTCGGCATCGCCAAGGTCGTCCAGGGTGACGACAAGACGTCCGACGGCGAGGCCAAGCTCACGCGTGAGGACCTCGCAGCCCTCGGCCCCGACAAGGGCATGACGCGCCACGGCGCGGTCATGGGCACGATGCCGTTCATGTCGCCCGAGCAGTGGGGCAACGGCGTCGCCATCGACCACACGTCGGACATCTGGGCCGTCGGCGTCATGATGTACATCATGCTCAGCGGACGCCACCCGCTCTACCCGCTCTCGGGTCACGAGCTCATGGTCACGGCCTTCCTCGATGAGCCGATGCCCAAGCTCAAGGAGAAGGCGCCAGACCTCCCCAAGGAGATCTGCGACATCGTCGACAAGGCCCTCGAGAAGGAGAAGGGCAAGCGTTGGGCCGACGCGCTCGCGCTGCTGCGCGCCCTCGAGCCGTTGCTCACTGCACGCACGGGCGTCAAGCTCCTCTCTTCGGAAGAGAGCCCCTACGCCGGTCTCGCCGCTTTCCAGGAAGACGACGCGGGTCGTTTCTTCGGCCGTTCGCGTGAGACCGCCGCCATGACCCAGCGCCTGCGTGAGCGGCCGCTGATGGGCGTCATCGGTCCGTCGGGTATCGGTAAGTCGTCGTTCCTGCGCGCCGGTGTCGTGCCGGCCCTCAAGGGTTCGGGCGACAACTGGGAGATCAAGGTCATCCGCCCGGGCACCGACCCGCTGATGGCTCTCGCAGGCCTCCTGACCAACTCGGGAAGTGCCACCTCGTCCAACATCCAGGATGAGATTGAGGTCCAGCAGAAGATGGCCGAACGCCTCCGCAAGGAGCCCGGTTATCTCGGCACGGCACTTCGTCGCACGGCGCGTCGCGAGAAGAAGAACCTGCTGCTCTTCATCGACCAGTTCGAGGAGCTCTACACCCTTGTCCCCGACCAGGACGAGCGCCTCGCATACACGGCCTGCGTCGCGGCGGCGGCTGACGATCCGACCTCGCCCATGCGCGTCGTCGTCTCGATGCGGTCTGACTTCCTCGACCGCTGCACCGAAGACCTCCACTTCATGAACGAGCTCAGCCAGGGGCTCTTCTTCCTCACGCCGATGACGCGTGAAGGCATGCGTGAGGCACTCGCGTTGCCGGCCGAGATGGCGGGCTACAAGTTCGAAAAAGACGAGATGATCAACGAGATGTTGGATCACCTCTCGTCGACGAGCGGCGCTCTCCCGCTGCTCCAGTTCACGGCCGACATGCTCTGGGGTGAGCGCGACCCGACGCGTAAGATCCTCACCGAGAAGAGCTATCGTAACCTCGGCGGTATCTCCGGCGCGCTCGCGACCCACGCCGAACGCGTCATCGAGCAGACCTCGCCCGAGCAGCGCACGATGGTGCGCGCCCTCTTCCTCCGACTCGTCACGCCCGAGCGCACCCGCGCCATCGTGTCGCTCTCGGAGCTGAAGGAACAGCTCGGCAAACAGGCCGACGTCGGTGGTCTCATCGACCAGCTCGTCGCCGCTCGTCTCCTCACGGTGTCGAGCTCCGGCGGTGGTGCCGCCACGGTCGAAATCGTGCACGAGTCGCTCATCCACGGCTGGCCGCAGCTCGCGCGCTGGCTCGACGAAGGTCAGGAAGACGCCGCCTTCCTCGAGCAGCTCCGCAATGCGTCCCGTCAGTGGGGCGCCAAGAACAAGGATAGTGGTCTGCTCTGGCGCGGCGAGATGGTGGAGGAAGCCAAACGCTTCGTCCGTCGTCATCGCGGCACCCTGCCCGAGGTCCAGCAGCAGTTCTTGAAAGCCGTCATCGACGCGAGCAATCGCGCGGCGCGGATCAAGAAGGCCATCCTCGTGGCAGCCGGTATCGTCGTGATGGCACTGCTCGCGGCCGCCGCGGTCGCGCTCTACATCATCAATGAGTCCCGTGGCGAGACGCAGAAGCAGGCTATCGCCGCCCAGGAGTCTGAGAAGAAGGCCAAGGTCGCAGCCGTCGAAGCCGAAGAGCGAAAGGTCGAAGCAGTGAAGGCCCAGGAGCAGGCAGAGCTCGCGCTCGCTGAAGCGAAAGCCGCCGACCTCGCCAAAGAGGAAGCTCGCCGCAAGGAAGCCGAAGCCATCGCCGCCGACAAACGGTCGCGCGAGCAACTGGCATTGGCGCTCGTGGAAGCGCAGGAGGCCGAGAAGAAGGCGGTTCGCGCTGCGGCCGAAGCGACGGCGCAGAAGGCCATCGCCGAGACCCGCGCCAAAGAAGCTACGGAAGCCCGCATCGCCGCGAGCAAGTCCGCGGATGAGGCGTTGGTGGCCAAGAATCGGGCCGAGAAGCTCCAGCGCGAAGCCGAAGCCCAGGCAAAGGAAGCCGTTCGCCGTCTCAATGAGATGACGCGCGGCGGTGTCATCGAGGTGCTGCAATGAGGGGAAGCATGTCGTCCAAACGCACTGCCTGGCTTGGCCGGGTCCTCTGTTCCGCCCTGCTCGTCTTCGGCACGGTCGCCCCCAGCGTGGTGAACGCCGCCCCGCCTGCGGAGGCAGAACGCCCGTGGGCCAAGGGTGTCTCGAAAGAGAACCAGGCCAAGGCATTCGAGCTCTTCGCCGAGGGTACACGCCTCCTCAAAGAGGCGTTCTTCACCAAGGCCGTCGACCTCTACAAGCAGGCCCTCGTGAAGTGGGACCATCCGGCCATCCACTTCAACCTGGCCAAGGCGCTGCTCAACCTCGACCAGCCCGTCGAGGCCTACGGGCACTTCCAGTCGTCGATGAAGTATGGCGGCCCGCCGCTCGACGCCGAGCAGGTCGAGCAGGTGACGCGTTACCGCCAGCTCCTCTACGAGACCGAGCTGGCCGAGGTCGTCATCACGTGCACCGAGCCCGATGCGCAGGTCGCCTTGAACGGCACGCCTATCTTCAAGGCGCCAGGAAACTGGCAGGGTGTCGTTCGCCCGGGTAACGTCACCATCCTCGCCACCAAGGAAGGATTCCAGACGGCGACCTCCAAGCCCACCCTCAAGGTCGGCCAGAAGAACGACATCGCGTTGACCCTGCTGCCGCTCGACCAGTCCGTGCAGTACGAGCGCCCCTTCAGCCAGGCCATCCCGTGGACCGTCACCGGTCTCGGAATCGCATTGGCCGGTGGTGGCGCGCTGATGGCGATGCAGGCCGGCTCCGCCTATGAGGACTACGACAAGGCCGTCGAGGTCTGCACGTCTGACACGACACAGCCCATCCTGGACAGCCAGGGCCAGGAAATCGGCCGCACCTCGGCGTGCATGCCGACCTCCGAAATCAAAGACAAGAAGAGCCAGGGTGAGACCTTCGAGACGCTCGCTCTCGTTGGCTACATCGCAGGTGGCACCGCCATCGCGACCGGCATCGTGCTCTTCATTCTGAACCGCGAGCGACCCATCATGGTCGAGGGCACCGTCGAGGGCCCCGTCACGCGTATCGTCCCTTACGTCGGCCCCGAGGGTGCCGGCGTGAATGCGACGATTGGATTCTAGTTCCGGCTTCGAGTAAAACCCGTCACCAGGTCACCTGGTGAGTTCCGAATCCTGGCCGCCTCAGGGGATTTTCCGGCGGACAGGTATCATCATGTCGAGGGGAAGACACATGTCGCGCTTCCGTCTGTTGTCCTTTGTGTCTCTGGCCGCCATCGCATCGGCCTGCTCGCAGCCCGAGAGTACCGAATGCGGTGCGGATGGACCTATCTGCCCACCGGGGTGGGAGTGCATCACCGAGCTTTCGGCCTGTATCAACCCGCTGGAGACCAGCTGCGGCAACGGGATCACCGAAGACGGTAGCAACGGGACCGAAGACCGCGGCGAGAAATGCGACGACGGCAACCTGCGGAACGGTGACGGTTGCTCTTGGAACTGCCAGTTGCCGACGTGCGGTGACCGGCTCGTCGACACCTACCTCCGGGAAGGGGTCGAGTTCACCGAGGTGTGCGACGACGGTCTGAACGCTCAGGGCGTGACCGCCAGCGGCGACGGCTGCTCGTCCGACTGCGCCTCCATCGAGGTCTGCGGCGACGGCTACCGCAACCCCGTCGACTACCCGGCTCGCGACGAGGATGGCAACATCCTTATCGAGAACCGACTCCCCGCGGAGGAGTGCGACGATGGCGTCGTCAACAACGACGGCGACAAGATCGACAGCGCAGCGTGCAACTCCGACTGCACCGTCGCCCGCTGCGGCGACAACAAGATCAACAGCGTCGCGGGTGAGATCTGCGACCCCGGCACCGGCACGCTGGCGGGCAGCGACAACAAGCTCGCCCAGAACCCGACCAACGCCTGCAACGACAACTGCACGACCTCCATCTGCGGCGACGAGCGTACGAACCCCGTTGGCCCCACGTCACAGACCGGTGGCGAGCAGTGTGACCTCGGCTCCTACTGCGCCGACCGCACGACGAAGTGCACGACCGCGGCCGACTGCCCGGCCGGCCTTCCCGACCAGCTCTGCATCCCTCGAAACATCGAGTGCTGCACGGCGGGTTGCCAGGATGCGCGCTGCGGCGATGGCGTGACCCAGGCGCAGACCTGCGGCGAGCTCGATCCCGAGGTCTGCGACGACGGCAAGTACTGCGAGAGTGGTGTCCGTTGCCTCGTCGATGCCGACTGTCCCGGGGCAGGCGCCAACCGCTGCACGACCCGCAACAACGCAGCCTGCAGCTTCGACTGCAAGTCCGTTGGTATCTGCGGCGATGGCTACGAGAACAACTATCCTCCGTTCAACGAAGTCTGCGACGATGGAAAGCAGTGCGCCGACGGCTCGGCCTGCACCAATGACGCCGGCTGCTCCGAGCAGCTCGGTGCCGACAAGACTTGCATCAAGCGCAACACCGAAGCGTGCTCGGCCGACTGCAAGTCGACCGGTGTCTGCGGCGACGGCATCCTCAACAACTACGCGCCCTACAATGAGGTCTGCGACGACGGCCTGCGTTGTGCCGACGGTACGGCCTGCAGCGCGACGAGCCCCTGCTCGGGCGGCGGCCTGTGCGTCAAGCGCGAGGGCTTTGGCTGCAGCCTGAGCTGCAACTCGAACGAAGTGTGCGGCGACAAGGTCGTCAACAACTACCCGCATCCGATGGTGTCCGAGGGCTTCTTCCGCGGCCGCTCGGTCATCGTCAACAACATCCCCGAGACCCAGTACGACATCGAGCCAGGCACGGCCATCGTCGACAGCGAGATCTGCGACAACGGCGAGCACTGCTCCGACGGCACCGAGTGCGATGACGATGAGGATTGCGCTGCGATTGTCGGCGGTGATGGTCTTTGCAAGCCGCGGAGCGGCGACGGCTGTTCCGAAGACTGCCTCTCCGAAGAGCGCTGCCCGGACGGCTATCTGAACAACTACGCACACGTCGACTCCGAGGACGCGCCTCGCCCGGCCGAGCTCTGCGACGACGGCAACAGCACCGGCGACGACGGTTGCAACCCCTCGTGCTCGTCGTCAGGTGTCTGCGGCAACGCCATTCTCGACCCCGGCGAGCAGTGCGACTACGGCCCGTCCTTCAACGGCATCGGTGCGCCTCCCCCGGCCGAGTCACCCTTCTGCCAGCCCGGCGCCGTCGGTGGGCAGCAGGCCTGCTCTGACCCATGCAACCGCGAGTGCACCCTCAACCAGTGCGGCAACGGGCTGCGCGACCCGGGTGAGGAGTGCGACGACGGTCGCCACTGCACCAACGGTGGCGCGGTCTGCGAAGAGGACGCTGACTGCCCCGGCGCGCTCGTCGGCTCGTGCCAGAAGCGTGAAGAGGACAACTGCACCAACGCCTGCCGCAACAACACCTGCGGAGACCTCATCCCCAACCTGGTCGGCGGTGGTGCTGCCAACCTGCCCATCCAGGTCTGCGACGAGGGCGGCACCAACACCGCGAGCTGCAACTTCAACTGCACCCTCCCGATCTGCGGCGACGCCATCACGAACTTCAGCTTCAATGAGACCTGTGACAACGGACCCGGTCTCGCTGCCGGTGTGACCACCGAGAGTGCCACCTGCAACACCAACTGCCAGATCGCTTTCTGCGGCGACGGTGTGGCCAACGCGACCCGCGGTGAGATCTGCGACGACGCTGACAACATCGACGGCGATGGCTGCGCCGGTAACTGCCTCTCCGCCGAGGTGTGCGGCGACGGTGTGGCCAACCGCTACAACATCACGCTAGTCGACACGAGCAACCAGATCACGACCATCCGACCCGCGGAAGTCTGCGACGGAGGCCCGGGCGGCAACGCCACCTGCACCGCCGATTGCCAGTCGCGAGTGACCTGCAGCGACCGCTACATCAATGCGCTCGAGACCTGCGACGACGGAAACCAGACCGTCAACGATGGCTGCTCGGCGTCTTGCGGCATCGAGACCGGCTGGGCGTGCCCGACGCGTTCGGTGACCGTCGGCCAGCCGCCGACCCCCGGCTTCATCACCTACAACACGACCGACCGCTGCGCCGAGGTGTGTGGCGACGGCCTCGTCGCTGGCGACGAGACCTGTGACAACGGCCGCACCTGCACGAACGGAACGGCCTGCAACAGCGCGGTTGATTGCGCGGGCATCGGCGATGGCACCTGCACCGCGCGAGCGAGCGATGGCTGCTCGGCGACATGCCGCATCGAGCGCGGCTGGCGCTGCACCGTGACAAACATCGGCGGCGGTGCCCTCCACCGCAACGGTGGGGCCTGCACCCCGATCTGCGGTGACCGCGAGATGTGGGGAATCGAGCAGTGCGATGACGGCAACCTGACCGACGACGACGGCTGCTCCGCGACGTGCACCGAGGAGCCGGGCTTCACCTGCCCCGGTGTTACCGGTGGCGAAGCCGGCACCTGCCAGAGCAACTGCGGAGACGGGTTCATCCGCGGCTTCGAAGAGTGCGACGACGACAACGTCGACCCCGGCGACGGCTGCAATGAGTTCTGCCGCATCGAGCTCGGTTGGATCTGCGCCGAGCGCGGCGACCCAACCGAAGGCGACCTGTGTGTGGCCGAGTGCGGCGACTTCGTCATCCGCGGCCTCGAGCAGTGCGACGACGGGCGGCAGTGCCTCGTCAACCTCGGGCCCGACAACGTCGAAGGCACCCGCGACGACGTGCTCCGCGCCTGCTCGACCAACGCCGATTGCCTCGTCGGTGATGCCGAGGCGACATGCGAAACGCGCATCGGCGACGGCTGTTCGGCCACCTGCGCCTTCGAAGCTGGCTACTCGTGCCCCGCGGGCCTCGAGGTGATCGGCGGACAGTGCGTTGCAATCTGTGGCGACGGCCTCGTGCGCGGTGCAGAGACCTGCGACGACGACGACACCGACTCGGGCGACGGCTGCGACTCCGGTTGTCGCGCTGAGCTCGGCTGGACCTGCCCCATCAACATCGGCGTCAACGGCGCGGGCGGCACCTGCGCCCCGACCTGTGGCGACGGCCTCATCCGCGGTGTCGAGACCTGCGACGAGGGTCTCGCCGGCAGCCCGGCAACCGGCCAGACCGGCGGCTGCCTCGCGTGTGCCCAGCAGTCCGGCTGGTACTGCCCGACGGCGCTGCTGAGCGGCGGCCTGTGCGCCAGCCAGTGCGGCGACAACATCCGCGTCACGACGGCGACGGCCAGCTTCATCCAGAACAACGAGGAGTGTGACGTCGGCGTCCTCAACAGCGACAGCGGCGATTGCACGTCGGGCTGCACGGTCGCCACCTGCGACGATGGCTTCCGCAACTTCCTCGGGACCCACCAGGAGACTGGCGTGGACTGCGGCGGCATCTGCCTGAACGAGACCCCGGCTCAGCGCTGCGGTGACGGCCTCGGCTGTGTCGCCAATGCCGACTGCGTGACCAACTACTGTGACCCGGTCGGCGGTGTCTGCGCGGCACCGCCGCTCGTTGGCCCGACGCTCTACGTCCTCGAGGGCGGCGAGCTCCAGATCGACGTCGTCGCCACCCTCTTTGGCGGCAACACCACCATCGACCTCACCACCTTCGAGCTGGTCGATGCGACTGACTCGGCCTGCGGTGGGCTCGTCGAGTACGACTCCGGGGTCGATCCGGACCTCGTCGTCTTCACCCCGGAAGCTGCGGCCACGGCCAATGGTGCCGCCGAGGGCTGCACCGTCGGCGTCAGCGCGGACTATACCGACACCTTCGCTTACCGTGTGTGTGCCTTCGGTGGCGCGCCCTGCTTCACCGAGACCGCGACCATCGTCGTCAACCGCCGGCCGACGCTGGCCGATGCGGCGCGCTGCTTCCCGGTCAACACGGCCAACGCGCAGCTCGACGTCTCGACGCTGTACGCCGACCTCGATGGCGATGCGATCAACCCCGCGTCGATCACCAACACCGGTGCCGGCGGCTCGCACTCGAAGACCGGTACGACCGTGACCTTCACGCCGACCAGTCCTGCGACCGGCGCGGCCTTCACCGTGGCGCTCAACGCATGTGACGTGTCGAACACCCCGGGCTGCGACACCGCGACCTGGAGCCTCCAGTGGAACGATCCCCCGGTCCTCGCCGGACGCACCGGTGGGAGCACCATCAACGTGTTCGTCGGTGAGTCCGCTGCGGGCGTGCCGCTCTACACCGTGCCGACCCGCATCGTGACCAGCAACGGCAACGTCAACAACGCCATCTCGAGCGTCACTGTCGGCGCCTTCGCCGGTGGCCCGTTCGGCGCGACCAGCACCACGGCTCGCGGAAGCTGCACAGTCAGCGGCGACAACATCGTCTACACGGCGGGCAGTGTCACGGGCGCCGACTCGTGCTTCGTCCGCGTTTGTGAGGGTTGCTCGGGTACCGAGGTCTGCTCGGTCACCGAGCTCGCCTACAACCTCGTAGCTCTGCCGGTCGCCAACGACGACCAGGTCTTCGGCCTCGAGGCTGCGGTCCCCGCCGCTGCGGGCGCCACGGCCACGTTCACCGTCGCCAGCCTGCAGTCCAATGACACCCCGGCGGGCCTCGTGAACTTCGCGTTCGTCAGCGCCACGACTCTGTGCAACGGCACCGTCGTCAACAATGCGGGCACCATCACCTACACGGGCCCGTCGAACCTGGCACCGGTCAGCACCTGCCGCACCAACGACAGCTTCAGCTATCAGGTCTGCAGCCCGGCCATCACGGCCCGCTGCGACACCGCGACGGTGCACATCGAGATCAACCAGCGCCCGGTTCTCGCCGACACCTTCACGTGCTCGCCCATCAACACGCCGAGCCGCTCGCTCAACGTGCGTGACCTCTTCACCGACCCCGACTCCGACGAGCTCGTCAACAGCAGCATCCTCGCGACCGGCACGGGTGGCGCATCGAGCCGCGTGGGCAGCGTCGTGACATGGACCCCGACCGCGCCCGCGACGGCCACGACCTACAGCGTCGCGCTCACCGCGTGCGACGATGGTTCGGTCTCGGGCTGTGACACCAGCACCTGGACGGCCGTCTGGAACGACCCGCCCGTGCTCAGGACCTTCCCCGACACGAGCCCGATCCCGGTCGAGCGCAGCACGGCCGCAGCGGCCATCTCGCTCGAGTCGGGTGGCTCACGCATCATCACCAGCACCGGAACCGTGACCGGCGTGCAGGGCGTGACCAACCCGATCGCCAGCACCGGCGTCGGCGCGTTCGCGACCGGCCCGTTCTCGGCGACGACCGTCAACACCACGCTCGGCACCTGCGTCATCAGCGGTGGCAACGTGACCTACACGGCAGGCGCTACCTCGGGTAACGACTCCTGCTTCGTGCAGGTGTGCGAGAGCTGCAGCGGCAACAGCGTCTGCAGTGTCACGCGTATCCCGTTCAAGGTCGTCGACCCGCCGGTGCCCGGCCCCGACACCATCATCGCTGTCGAGCAGGCCAATGGTACGGCCACCGTGACGGTGTCCATCGCGACGCTGCTGGCGAACGACACGCTCGCGAACGCAGCGAGCTTCTTGCTCGCCAATGGTTCGGGTACCCCCGACTGCGGCGGCACGACCGTCTCCATCGTCGGCCAGAACGTCGTCTACACCATCGCCGCAGGGCGCACGGGCGGCTGCCTCACGGCTGACACCTTCAACTACACCGTGGCGAGCCCCGACATCCCGACGCTCATCCGCGAAGGCACGGTCTCGGTGACCATCAATCGTCGCCCGACGCTCGCCAATGCGCTGACCTGCATGCCGGTCAACAGCATCCGTGCGAACTACACCGTGGGCCCGCCGAACTTCGCGGATGCCGACAACAATGGGGTTGGAACGGTCGCCGTAACCAACACTTCGGGCGGCGCGGGCTTTGCGTCCGTGGCCGGGCCGGTCGTGACCTGGGCACCTGACAATCAGTCGCTGCCGGCCTACTACGACCTCACGCTCTCGGCTTGCGACAACTCGAGCTCGCCTGCTTGCACCACCGGCAATTGGCAGGTCGCGTGGAACGACCTCCCGATTCTCGGCAGCACCTTCAGCCTCGGTTGCGAGCCCGCCGCCAACGCCACGATCTGCACGGCGACCGGCCAGTCCGTCGACCTCCCGCTCGAGGGCACCGACCCCAACCGCCTCATCACCAACTTCGGTGGCATCACCGGCGTGCCGATCAACGAGTCGCCGCTCGGGACTGTGACCGTCACGGCCCAGGCGACGAGCGGCTCGTGTACCATCGTCAACGACGTGAACGGCAAGCCGACGCATGTGCGCTACACGCCGACGAACAACGCCGCCACCACGAGCTGCACCATCCAGGTGTGCGAGGTGTGCAGCGGCGGGGCCGTCTGCAGCTCGCGCGTCATCAACTACAATGTGATCGAGGCCCCGGAGCCGGGCGACGACGAGTTCACGGTCAACGCCTCCGTCACCCTCCCGGGCGTCAGCGCCACGGTCCCGCGTGCACACTTCACGGGCAACGACGGCAACGTGACCGAGAGCTCGTTCGAGCTCGTCGGCGGCGCGAGCGTCGCCACCACCTGTGGCGGCACCGCAGCGATCACCGGCTCGGGATCGGGCACGGGTGTCGCTTATACGCGTCCGACCGACATCCAGATGGCAGCGCCCGGCTGCGCGTATCTGGACACCTTCGAGTACCGCGTGAAGATCACGGGCACGCAGATCTTCGTCACCGGTTTCGTCCGGGTGCGGCTGAACCGCCCGCCGGTACTCGACCTCAGCAACGACTTCACCTGCCGCGCCACTGGCACGACCTCGGTCGACCTGCTCATCGAGACGCCGCGCTACACCGACCCCAACGACGGGACCGGGGCGCTCAGCGCGTTGACCGCGATCACCACGCCGACCAACTACGCGTCGGCCGTCTTCGGCACCAAGACCGTGACCCTCACGCCGCCGACGAGCACAGCCGCGCGTTATGCGGTGACCGTGACCGCGACCGACAACGCTTCGAACACCCCGGTCAACGGTCGGGGCACCGACAGCGACGTTTGGAACGTCGTGTGGAATGACCAGCCGGTCTTCGAGACCGTCGCCACCACCGCGGTCGTTGCAGGCACGAACGCTGCGGCGAAGACCTTCGCCTCGATTGTCACAAGCTTCGGCACACAGAACGGTCTCCCGACGGGCAGCGTTGCATCGCCCTGGGCGTCCGTACTCGTCGGCGACGACATGGCCGGTCCGTTCGCTGCTACGGCTGACCTCGGGGACGGCAGCTCGTGCGCCGTCACCGGCACGCTGGCAGCCTCGACCATCGGCTTCACCGCCGGCAACGTGGGCGGCACCAAGACCTGCTACGTCCAGGTGTGTGAGGTCTGCACGGGCTCGACTCCGGTCTGCGCAGTCAAGGCGCTCGACTACAACATCATCGACGTCAACGACGATACGGCCAGTGCGGTCGAGCAGGTCGCTCTCCCGATCTTGGCTTCGACGCTCCTGACGAATGACGTCGGTATCGACGCGGCGACCTTCTCCCTCATCGACGGCACCGACGCCCCGGTCACCAGCACGGCCACCAGCGATGGCGGCACCGTCAGCTTCGCCACCGGCACGGTCACCTACACCTCGAAGGTGGCACCGGCCGCGACCGACACCTTCCGCTACCGCGCATGTGTCACGGGTGGAAGCGTCTGCGGCATCGGTACGGTCACCGTGACCGTCAACCGGCTCCCGACTCTGGCGGCGGCTTCGACCTGCGTGCCGCTCAACACGGCGACAGTGTCGCTCGACCTCAACCCGGCGCAGAACCCGACCTTCACGGACGCCGACAGCGACGGGCTCGGCGCAGTCACGCCGACTGCAGCGGTGCCTGGCGTTCCGGGCGATGCCGACGATGGCACGCTCGCGGCTGGAATCGCTCCCAACGAGCTTCTCTTCACGCCCGACGTGACCTCCGCGGCCGCTGTCTTCACCGCCTCCTACCAGGCGTGTGACGACGGCGACCCGGCTGCTTGCCGCAACGGCACGTGGACGGTCCTCTACAACGACGCGCCGACCTTCAAGGCGGCGGCTGCGAGCTTCGCGGTCAACGGACCCAAGACCATCAACCTCGCCACCGGCGCGAATCCCGAGGACCTCATCCAGACCTTCGGTACCGTGAACAGCGGCAGCCTGACCGTGCGTGTCTCGGACACCCAGGGTGTCTATCCCGGCGCACCGGGTGACGACCAGATCGCGACGCTCACCAACGGCACCTGCGCGGTGAACAACGGCACCATCGTCTTCACGCCTTCGGGGACGCCGAGCGCGGACACCGACTCGTGCTTCGTCGAGGTGTGTGAGTGCACCGGAGTGTGTGCCGAGAAGGAAGTCGTCTTCACGCTCGTCGGCTGCCTCGTCGCGGGCGACTGCACCAATGAGCCGGCCGACGACTGCAGTGGCAATATCCCGCAGAGCTACCCCGGCGTCTGCAACGTGAGCGGCGACTGCGAATACAACGCGGTGCCGGGCACGGCGTGCACCAACGGCTGCTTCGCCGGCACGTGCAACGCGCAGGCCCCGGCCTTCTCCGCCCCTGCTACGGGCGTCGAAGACGGCACGGCTTTCTCGGTCACCTTCGATGAAGTCGCCAGCCTCGGCGTGTCGAATGGGTTGGCTCCGGCCGATGTCGACGTGCGGGTGCGAATCGAGGTCGGCCCGGCGGGCGGCCTGCAGGCCCTCACGCTCAACTGGACAGCCAACAACTTTGCCAACACCACTCCGGTCACGATGACCAAGATGGGCCAGAACGCAGGCAACGACGTCTATGAGGCAGTCATCCCCGGTCAAGAGTGGATGACGACCGTCCGCTTCTACCTCGAGGCTGACCCGTGGACAGGTGCCAACTTCTTCGACCCCGGTAACGACACGAACTACACCTACGTGACCGAGGAGTGCACACGGAACGCGCACTGCACGACCAGCGCTGGCGGCGTCTGCGATGTCGACAACCTCTGTGTGTATCCGCCGGCTGCGCCCACAGGCGTCGGGGGAATCCAAGACGTACCTGGAACGGTCATCGTCTCGTGGACCGCGGCTGGCACCGGCGGATCCCCAATCACGGGCTACACTGCGACCCTCTACCAGGGCGGCAACCCGACTGCGCTCACCTGCACCGATACAGCCACCATCTGCTCGGTCACCTCAGTCCCTGCTGGCACCTATACGGCAGTCGTCTTCGCCACGAACGCGATCGGCAACAGCCCGAACTCGGCACCGTCCGCGTCGTTCGTCGTCACCGCGCCCTGACGGTCGTCGATGTGACGGACGAGACGCTCATCGAAGCGGCTCGCTCGGGGGACCGAAAGGCCCTCGAGCGGCTGCTCGTCCTCGAGGAGCCTCGTATCTACGCCTTCGGGCTGCGGATGTGTGGCAACCCCGAAGACGCGCGTGAGGTCTCTCAGGAGACGATGCTCGCCGTGACCCGCCACATCGGTGGGTTTCGCGGTGAGGCGAAGCTCTCGACGTGGCTGTTTCAGCTCGCGCGCAGCGCCTGCATGAAGCAGCGGCGTCGGCAGCCTCCCGCTGGTGAGGTCGACGCGCAGCTCGTGGATGGTGCCTCGAACCCCGAGCAGAACGCGTCGAACCAGGAGCTGGCTGCCCTGCTCTCGCGCGCCCTGGCCCGGCTCACCGAGGCGCAGCGCGAGGTCATCGTGTTGCGCGACATCGAGGGGCTGACGGCGCCCGAAGTGGCTGAGGTCCTCGGAGTCGAGGTGGGCGCGGTGAAGAGCCGTCTACACCGGGCGCGAGCCGCCCTGGCCGAGGCGCTCGAGCGTGAGCAACGGTTGCCGCCGCGACCGGCAGACAACCCCGGCTGCCCCGACATCCTCACGCGGTGGTCGGAGCGGCAGGAAGGCGACATCGACCAGGCGTTATGCGCAGAGCTCGAACAACACGTTTCGGGTTGCCCGAGCTGCCAGCGTAAGTGCCATCAACTCGACCAGATCTTGCGGGTCTGCCGCGAACCCGCAGCCTGAGACGTCGAGCCCGGCCCTCAGCCCGCTTTGCGTTGGGCACGAGCCTTCGAGATATCGAGCGCGCGGGCCTGCTTCGCGAGGTCGTCGAGCGCCGACGCGGGCATCACACCCGCCTGCTGGAAGACGAGGACCCCGTCCTTGAAGACCATGAGCGTCGGGATCGCCTGCACGCCGAGGAAGCCCGCAAGTGACTGCTCACGCTCGGTATCGACCTTGGCGAAGGTGATATCGGGGTGACGCGTCGCGGCAGCCGAGAACGTCGGTGCGAACATGCGGCAGGGGCCACACCACGACGCCCACAGGTCGATGAAGGTGATGCCTTTGGCGATGGTGGCGTCGAAGGCGGGCTCGGCGAGGTCGATGAGATTGGCGCTGTTCGTATTCGCGGGCATATGGCTGATTCCTTGAGGATCGAGATATTGGGATCGCACGCGGCAAAGGCCGCGCTCGCATAGGATGGATGTAGGGGCGCTGCTTGCCGCGCCCTGCTCAGGTCGTGGGCTCCACATGGACACGGACGTCGAGGCCCCCTCTCACACTCTGCGTGACCACACAGAAGTCCTCGAACTGGTCGAGGCAGGCGGCGAGCTCTGCCGAGTCGGCACCCATATAGGGGTTGAGGGTCACGTCGATGGTGCCGATCCGAAGGCGCTTCTGCTCATTGCGCACCATCTCGACCTTGACCTTCACGCTCATCCCTGTGGGCTTGACGCCCTTCTTCTGGAGACAGAATAGCAGGCTCGCCGCGAGGCAGTCGGCGACGGCCGCCGCGAGCAGGCGCGAGGGGTTGGGGCCGGTGTCTTCGCCGAGCGGTGCCGGTTCGTCTGCGCGCAGCTTCGGGTAGTGCGCCTTGTCGAACGTGATCTCGAATGCGTAGCCGGCTTCGTGCTCGAGCGTGATCTCGAAGCCGCCGACATGTTGGGTTGCGGTGGTGCTCTGGTTCATCGTCATGGCCTCCACACGACGAGAGTCACGCGGCCGCCCAGAGGGTTCGCAAGAAAATGAGGCTCGCTCGGGAGGAGGCGTTCCTATGGATTGTCCGAACCCTTCGGAGCCCGTTGCGGCTCTCGGCGGTTGCACAGTCGCCCACGGTCACCTCAGGAGGTCCCGATGAAGTCCGAAATCCGCCGCCAGCTCGCCATGTCCTATGACAGGGTCCTCGAGAAGATGTCGCCGGCCCTGGCCACAGAGGGGTTCGGGGTCCTGACCCGAATCGACATCAGAGAGACACTTCACAAGAAGCTCGGGGTCGACTTCCGACCCTACACCATCCTCGGTGCGTGTAATCCAACGCTGGCCCACCAGGCCCTCACCCACGAGCTCGAGGTCGGCATGATGCTGCCATGCAACGTCATCGTCTACGACAACCAGGACGGCACCACGACCGTGGCGGCGATCGACCCGATGAAGACCATCGCCGCCGCCGACCCGGCGCTGGCACCCATCGCTGCCGAGGTCGCACAAAAGCTCGCCCGGGCCCTGGCCGCCATCGTCTAGGCTGCCGAGTTTCACCCGCTGCGCTCCAGTGCCAAATCGCCTCAACTCACGTTGACACGCTCGAGGTGCACCCCTAGTTTCGCGCCCGCCTGGGGCCATTGTGTCCCCATGTCGAACCGGGGAAACACATTGCTCTCGCCAACTCGACTACGCATGCGCGACTTGAGCTGTATCGTGCTGTCCGTTGCGTTGTTTGCCGCTTGCGGCGACGACGAAAAGGAGCCGACCGACCCGTGTGAGGGCGTCACCTGCTCGGACCATGGCACGTGTGTCGATACCGACGACGCGGCGACCTGCGCCTGCGACGCGGGGTACTCGGCCGACGGACTGGCCTGCGTCGACGTGGACGAGTGCGCCGCCGGGACGGACGATTGCGGCGTCGGTGCGGTCTGTACGAACACAGGTGGTGCATTCACATGCGCCTGCGACGTCGGACACACGGGCGACGGTAAGACCTGCGTCTTCGACGGCGTGGCGTGTGACCCCGCCGCCGCCGACAACGACTGCCAGGATGCCTGCGTCCCGGTCGAGGGTGGCGGCGTCTGTGCGGACGCCTGTGACAGCACCGCAACCTGCCCCGCAGGATGGCGCTGCGACCCGGACCATCCGACCGATGGCGCCATCGGGCTCTGCTTGCCGAACGCCGCCTGCGGGACACAGACGGCTGCCGGGACGTGCGACGGGGACACGCTGACCTACTGCGGCTTCGACGGTCCGGCCACCATCGACTGCGGTGAGCTCACCGATGTCTCCGGCGACCCGCTCGTCTGTGGTCAAGCCAGCGCGGACGGCCAATTCGACTGCGTCACCGCGGACTACCAAGGCGGCTGCGGCACGACGCCCACCGCAGGGGTCTGCAACGGCACCGTGTTGACGTTCTGCACCTCGCAGGCGGCCGGAGTCATCGAGACCTACGACTGCGCCGACGACTCGCTCGTCTGCACGGTCACCGACGGCGTCGCGGACTGTGCGCCTGCAGGCGCCACCGGTTGCGGCAGCGTGACCGAGCGCGGGACCTGCGACGAGTCCACCGTCCACTACTGCGATGCAGGTGAGGTGGTGTCGACGGACTGCGCCGCCGACACCAAGGTCTGCGGGATCGACGCGAGCAACAACTTCCGTTGTGTGGAGCCCTCGGTCTCGAGCGGCCAGCACAACGTGACGGGTACCTTCGTCTTCGAGAAGAAGGAGCTCTCCGAGGAGGGGCTCGGCGCGGTCTTCCAGCAGCCCGTCCGCCACGCCTATGTCACCGTCCGCAGGTCGTCCGACGACACCAAGCTCGCCGAGGGATACACAGCGCAGGACGGCACATTCGCGCTGCAGTTCGAGGGCGACGGTGAAGCGTACGTCCTCGTCACCGCACAGGGCAGGCCCGGCGTCCACAACCACGCCGTCTACGATTGCCCTCTCGATGACTGCGGCGGTCTCGGTAACCTCTACGGCTCAGCGACAGAGGGTTTCACCCCCGGCGCCGACTTCGACACCGGCACCAAGGTCATCACCATCGATAGTGGTAACGCGGGCGCGTTCAACATCTTCGACGCCTTCGTGAAGGGCGCGGACTTCGCCAAGGCAAACATGGGCGCCTATCCGCCGGTCGTCACGGCGCACTGGCAGAGCGGGTTCGGGACCGCCGGCGGGACCTCGTACTTCAGCGGTCAGGACGCCAAGATCCACATCGTCGGTGGCGCCGAGGACACGGACGAGTTCGACGACCCCGTCCTCATGCACGAGTACGGTCACTACCTCGAGTTCCACCTGTCGCGGTCGGACAGCCCCGGCGGCGACCACGACGGCAGCAAGACCGACCCACGGTTGGCCTGGGGCGAGGGCTACGGCACCTACGTCGGCTGTGCCATCGCCGACACGCCGATCTACATCGACACGACGGCCGCGGGGACAACCGCCAACGACGTGCGCATCAACGGCAACCAGTACCTCGCGTTGCTCGACAGCCCGCAGCGCATGAACCAGCTGATGAGCGAGTACCTCATCACGCAGATCCTCTGGACCATCGCGGCCGGCCCCGACGGCGAGAATGGCAAGACCCACGCGCCGACCCTCGACGTGCTCGCGGCCTACTTCAGGTCGTTCACATCGGAGACCGACGGCCGTGGTGTCGACGGGGTCGACTTCGTCGACTTCCTGGACGGTTGGTTCTGCCGTGGCCACGGTGACCGCCCCTATATCGAAGCCATCGTCAACGACACCGCGATGTTCCCCTACGACTACGCCGGTCCGGCGACCTGCAACCAGGAGTAATCGATGAAGAACAGGATTCAGACCCTTTCTTGCGGGTTCGTTGCAGTCGGGCTCGCGGGCCTCCTCGGCGGCGCATGCGGCTCATCCGAAAAGGTCGAGGCGACACGGGCCACCGAGCAGGTGCCGACTCCGGCCGCGGAGAACAACGACCACAGCCACACCGAGAAGCGCCAGGCACCGGTCGAGCTGACGCTCGCGCCATCCGCGCAGCGGGGCCTCTCGCTGCTGACGCTGACCGCGACGGCCATGGGTGAGCTTCCCGACCTGACGCTGCGCCTCGTCGTTCCGAAAGGTGTGACCGTTGTTGGCGGCGACATCGAGAAGACGTTCGGCCCGCTCACCAAGGGCACATCGGTCGTGTTGAGCGCCACGGTAGAGATCCCGTCGAGCGGCGCCTACGAAGTCGCGGGTGGCGCGGAGGTCGTCTTCAGCGCGGGCCTGAAGCTCGCGAAGTCGGTCGTCGTCGCCGTGGGTGACGCGCCGGCCAAGTCGGCGCCCAAGGTCGTCGACCTGCCCGAGGGCGGAAGCGTGCGCCTGGGCAAGTAGCGCCGCACACCTGGTCATGCCGACAGTTTTTTGGGGGCCGTCCGCATTGTCGGAGAGTGGTGCCTCGGCGTCGGGCGTGGGGGCGGTGTGGTACTGGGAAACCGTCTCGTCGGTGGGGCCCTCGCCTTGGGAGAGTCGGCGGAGTTGTACGTGGCCTGCGGGTACGGACACTTGCCCTGTCACACAGTCGTGTCGTTGGGGTCAAAGACTACGAGCGCGTCGATGAAGCTGTCAAAGGACTCCGACAGTTCAGTGAGTTCTCCCGTGTGGTGGTCCCAGAAGTATACTCTGCCGTGATTCGTGTGCCCGTATCCGACGAGAAAGCAGTTCCCTCCAGGGTCGTCCGCAAAGGGCAGCAGGTTGCTCCCGATCTGTTCACGGACATAGGGCAACTGGGCTTGGATTGACTCTGGATCGGCCTTGGATATCGAGTTGCAGGTGTTGATAATGACCGGACCAACGGGTCCAGCCAGGTATATCGATTCATCGAACGAGCCGCCGTTGTACATGCGCATGAAGGTCTCGAAACCCGCAGGCAAGGTCACACCTTGCCCTAGCAGATTCCTCAGATCATCGAGATCCTCCTCGGTGAGTGGATGCTCCAAACCGTGTTGCCTGTTTCCGTGAGTCCGCGTGAGAGTGCGCAATTATTGCCCCTTGGTGAGTGACGAGACGCCACCTGAATGCGAAAACCCGCCCGACCTTGCATTGTGGATCCCGGTCGGCACGAGCTGCATAGTCCTTCCATCCTGATGATGATGCCACGTAAAGCCGTCGGGAGCCTTGTGACCCGGCAAGCCCGCCTTCGCATTGGCAGAAATGAAGTCATGGTAATGGTCTCCCTTCATATCGTCTAGCGTCACTCCCTTAGTGGCGTGAGGGGAGAAGTCCGGATATCCACGGCGTCGTATCGAACGGCGACGCCATCCTTTCGAGTGTAGGTGACGCTTCCGTTTTTGTGCGGAGTTACCGTTCCCCCTTTTGCCCTCGATTGTTACCAGTTTGGTGCGTGTGTCCAGGCCCCACCTCGCGGCTTGACGGCCGGCGAGATTGCGTCGTCGGCGGCGGTACCCGGTCTTTTCGAAACTGTCGCAGCGTCGGCACTCTTGTTGGTGGCTATCGCGGCGTCAGTGCCTTTGTCGGGGCGAGGGTGTGGGTGGGGTCGGTTTCGCGTGCGAGTGAGTCTTGGGTCCAGCGGTGGGTGAGGGCGACGCGTCGCTCGGCGAAGTGGATGTGGGAGGTCCAGCTCTCGAGAATCGAGATATCGTCGTGGGTGGTGCGTCGGGTGGTTCCGTCGGGTGCCTTGTGGGTGAGGCGGAGGCCGCGTGGGTCGTAGGTCGAGACGGACGCGAAGGTGTCGAGTTCGAGTACGGGCGGGGTGATCGCGGGAGGTGGAGCGAGTGTGAAGAGTCGGCGCTCGGTGCGTTTGGGTTCACCGGTCAGGGTGTAGTCGGTGACGCGGTGGAGGCCGGCCTCGTCATAGGTTTCGTGTGCGCGTCCGCAGAGGTTTCTGAGGCGGTCGGTGGGGGTGGCGGAGTCGGCCGAGTTGGCCGAGTTCATATCGATAATAGGTGGTGCGAACGGCGAGGTGGGAAACGCCTTCGTGGTGGGTGGTCAGGGTGGTCGGTCGGGAGAGTGCATCGTAGGTGGTGTGGTGGAGGATTTCCCGGGCGTCCCAGGTGTGGGTGGGAAGGTCTCGGGCGTCGTGGAGGGTGACGCGTGGGCCTGCGTCGATACTGGTCTCGGCGGTGACTCGGCCGAGCATGTCGTAGGTGTAGGTGAAGGCGGTGAGGCCTCGAGGGTCGATGACGGCGGTGACCTGGCCGAGCGCGTCGTAGCGGGTGGTGGTGATCCGATCGGACGCTGATGGGACGGGAGTGGCGGCGTGCACCGAGAGCTCCGGGCGAACGGGCGGCGGGTAAGCAAGAAGCGCGTGGAGCGGCTCATGCGCGAGACTGGGCTCGCAGCGCGAAAGAAGCGGCGCTTCCGCAAGACCACCGACTCAAACCACCTCGACCCCATCGCCCCAAATGTGCTCGAGCGGAACTTCCAGGTCGACCTCCCCAACACGGCGTGGGTCACCGATGTGACCTACATCTGGACGCACGAAGGCTCGCTCTACCTCGCGGCGATCCTCGACCTCTTCTCTCGCCGGGTCATCGGCTGGGCGGCGAGCGCCAACAATGACCGTGCTCTCGCCTTTGGGGCGCTCGATAGGGCCATCGCTACCCGAGCACCCAAGCCCGGCCTGGTCCACCACTCCGACCGGGGCAGCGTCTATGCCAGTGGCGACTACACCGCCGCCCTCTCGACCCTATCCGCAGTCAAGAGCATGAGCCGCAAAGGCGACTGCTGGGACAACGCCGTGGCCGAGAGCTTCTTCGCCACCATCAAGGGCGAACTCATCGACTGCACCGAGTACCTGACCAGGACCGCAGCCATTGACGCCATCGGCGAATACATCGACGGCTTCTACAACCTCACCCGACGCCACTCGGCTCTCGACTACGTCAGTCCGATCGAGTTCGAGTTGAGATTCGCGCTCGACGAGTTCGACAGAATGGCCGCATAGTCTAACTGTCCACCAAATCGGGGGAGCTTCATTCGTCGGTGTCGAGAGGCGGCGACCCATTGGCCTCCGGGTTGTCGGAGTAGACCGGAGGTCGGGCTGGGAGGAGGTCTTCGGATGCCTTCTCGTTGATGGTGTAGACCCAGGCGCCGCGCTCCAGGGGGACAGGGCTCTCGACGAAGTCCACCCGGCCTTTGTCGAGAATCCATATGGAGTCACCGCGGCGCCTCGGGAGAGATTCGACCCATTCTCGGAGGGTTCGTCCTGCCTGGGGGTTTGGGTCGTTGAGAAGCGGCTGGAGTCGTTCGGGGAGGACCCAGGTTCCCTCGAGCCGAACGGTCTCGAGCCCGTTGGGGTCGGTGAATCGAATGGGGTTTTTGTGGACGAATCGGTAGAGGTTGAGTCCGTCTTCGGGCCCGATGGGATCGGGGCTGAGCCATCCTCCGATGAAGGGTGCGTAGTATCGGTAGCCGAAGTAGTAGAGGCCAGTGGTGTCGTCTCTGAGCTTGCCGGCGTAGCGATATTGCTTGAGGTCGATGTCCCGTTTGGAGCGTCCGGCGATGAAGGATGAGCCGCCGAAGGGGAAGAATTCTTCGTAGGTGATGAGGCGGCCTTGGGGGTCGAGTTCGAGGGCGGTGGAGCCGAGGTGGTCGCCTACCTGATAGTGGATCTTGAATGGTGTGAGGGTGGTTGTGTCGTCGGTTTCGCGGGCGAGTGAGTCTTGGGTCCAGCGGTGGGTGAGGGCGACGCGTCGCTCGGCGAAGTGGACGTGTGGGTCCATTCCTCGAAGATCGAGATATTGTCGCGAGTGATGCGGCGGAGCTCGCAGCCGTCGAGGTAGAGGGTGTCGATGCGCTCGATTCGGCCGTTTTGGCTGTCGAGGAGGCGCTCGGTGACCTTTCGGATGCGTTGGTGATCTTCGCCGTAGATGTAGCGCTCTTCGTCGTTAGGGGCGCCGTCGCGTTCGATGATGACGGCGCGGGTGAGGCGCCCCTGGTGGTCCCATTCGAGAGTGCGCAGATGCGGCAGGTTGGTGAGGTTTCCTGCCTGGTCGAAGGGCGGTGGTGTGGTCTCGGCGTTGGGTTCTGGGGTGGGCCAGCGTCGGTTCGAGTATGGGTCGACGGTGAAGTCGTGGACCCACTCGCGGGTGAGTCCGGAGTGGCGGACACGCTGGAGGTTTCCGGCGAGGTCGTAGCGATAGGTTCGGGCGTAGCGCTCGAGTGCGTCGCCGTTGTCGAGGCTCAGTCGCCTTGGGGCTGCGTGATAATGTGGCGTGGAAATACCTCCAGCAATTCATCACCGAGCCAGCCTGTGATTCTGAATTGGAACCTGGAGACGTGAGTTGGATGCACAGTCGCGTCAAATACGCTCTCGTGCCCAATCTCGCCTGCGACCTCGGGTTCAAGACCCCACAACATCGCTATCGGGTGGGCCGATCACCTCGCTCGATTGTCTCGTCGGTTGCAGCGTCGAACAATTACCTCATGGATGTGGTTGGGAAGACGGGCCTCGCGTTGTCACCGCACCGCCTGTGGGGCAAGGTGTCGCAAGAGGTCGCTGTCCTCGGAGGTGAGGGTCGTCTCGCCCACGGTCACCCGCAAGGAGCCAGGGAAAACGTGAGCGTGAGCCTGAGGGGGAAGGGCAAGAAGGGGAATGATGCTCGGCTTTTGAAGCGCCAATTGGTACAGCGAGTGCCACTCGCCTTCGTCGCTCTCGAGGGGAGTCGAGAACAGCCAGCCGGAGTCTGAATCTCGAGGTTGCTCCCGCTCCATCGTGTATTCGGAGCAATTCGCAAATCCAGGGCAGGCAATCCCGGCCTGGGTGAGGGAAGGAAACTCGGGATCGCATCCAAAGAGCTCACACACCGCGCGCTGTTGGAACAGCTGCCTCATCGTGAGGTTTACTCCGAGCTGCCAGGAGATCGGAAATGATTGGAAGTCGGGCTCAAAGAGTTCGAGTTGCCCAGGGGTTCCGCGCAAGCTCAGTATGGACCAGCCGATTTGAATCGTCCGGCCATCGGCAAAAGTTGTCCCCAGTGCGATCTCCGATTCGAGGTGCGTGAGCAGGTCGTGCGCGAGCCCAGCAGCGGCGTCATCAACCCACACAACAATCTGTGGATGGCTTCTCGAGTGACTCGATTGGGTGGTCAGCTTCATTTTGGCTACTCTGGGTCCATGTTGCGAATCTGAATTTGCCGCTCGAAAAACTGTCGCAAGAATCTTGCATGCTTCGAGCCTGTCTTTACGTAGTCCGAGTCGAGCGGGCTACCTTTGTACGTGTCCCAGTCACCCGGCATCTTCGCTCCCTTTGAGGAGTTGAGGGACTTTGGCAGTCCTTGCGTATTCAGTGGGTGGTTGAGCAACCAGCTCTGCTCGACAGGGTTCAGTTCGGAGAATCCTTGCTGAGCTTTTATCCAGCTCTTGGGCACAATATGGTCGGCGGCGAGAATATCGGATGTTGGCACTACCTTGTTTGTGAGCGGGTGGACATACGATCCAGTGTTGGCATTCGCCCTCATCTTGGTATTCGGCGTTCCAACCTTGGAGGCAGCCTTGGCCGCATCGGTGCCTTTGTCGGCGATCTTTGCAGTGGTGGCAATGGTGCCGAGGAATGGGACCATCGCGGCGAATGATGCGGCAGCGGCGGCGAAGTCTCCTCGGAGGAGGGAGATGGCGCCGTTGACGAGGTCTGCGACTTCGCCGAATCCTGGGATCATCCCGACGACGTCGAGGACGGTTTGGAAGAAGTCGGCGATGCCGCCGAAGAGTCGCTCGAAGAAGCCTGGCTTCTCCGGGATCTCAGTGCCGAATGGAGAGCCTCGTTTGCTGCCTTCGATGTGGCCACCGGGTGAGTCCCCGGTGCCGCCCTTTATACCGCCCTTTCCGCCGCCGCCTTTTCCGTCGCTGTCTTTGCCGCCGTCTCCGAGTTGCCAGCGATCGCCGATCGTTGCGTCTTCGAGGGATAGCTCGCCGCTTGCGATGAGGGCGTCGTAGTATGCCGCCATGTCGTCGTACGGGCGGGCGTTTTCGCCCTTTGGAAGCAGCGTGTCGTGTGGTGTTGCAGAGGGTGGGTGGACCTTCCCGGGGTTTAGGTTGGCCTGTTTCTGTTGTGTTGATTGGGTTTGCTGGGAGTTGTACTCGGGCAGGGAGGTGCGACTGATGCTCTGGTCAGGTGCCTGGGTTGAAGTGGAACGCTCTTGTGCTTCATCAGGTGGTTTGTCGACGCTCGCTCGGGGCTCGAGGCGCGGTTCGTCGGTGTCGAGAGGCGGCGAGCCATTGGCCTCCGGGTTGTCGGAGTAGACCGGAGGTCGGGCTGGGAGGAGGTCTTCGGATGCCTTCTCGTTGATGGTGTAGACCCATGCGCCGCGCTCGAGGGGGACAGGGCTCTCGACGAAGTCCACCCGGCCTTTGTCGAGAATCCATATGGAGTCACCGCGGCGCCTCGGGAGAGATTCGACCCAGTCTCGGAGGGCTCGTCCCGCCTGGGGGTTTGGGTCGTTGAGGAGCGGCTGGAGTCGTTCGGGGAGGACCCAGCTTCCCTCGAGCCGAACGGTCTCGAGTCCGTCGGGGTCTGTGAATCGGATGGGGTTGTTGTGGACGAATCGGTAGAGGTTGAGTCCGTCTTCGGGCCCGATGGGGTCAGGGCTGAGCCATCCTCCGATGAAGGGTGCGTAGAATCGGTAGCCGAAGTAGTAGAGGCCTGTGGTGTCGTCTCTGAGCTTGCCGGCGTAGCGGTATTGTTTGAGGTCGATGTCGCGTTTGGAGCGTCCGGCGATGAAGGATGAGCCGCCGAAGGGGAAGAATTCTTCGTAGGTGATGAGGCGGCCCTGGGGGTCTAGCTCGAGGGCGGTGGAGCCGAGGTGGTCGCCGATCTGATAGTGGATCTTGAATGGGGCGAGGGTGTCGGTGGGGTCGGTTTCGCGGGCGAGTGAGTCTTGGGTCCAGCGGTGGGTGAGGGCGACGCGTCGCTCGGCGAAGTGGATGTGGGAGGTCCATCTCTCGAGAATCGAGATATCGTCGTGGGTGATTCGGCGGAGCTCGCAGCCGTCGAGGTAGAGGGTGTCGATGCGTTCGATTCGGCCGTTTTGGCTGTCGAGGAGGCGCTCGGTGACCTTTCGGATGCGTTGGTGATCTGCGCCGTAGATGTAGCGCTCTTCGTCGTTGGGGGCGCCGTCGCGTTCGATGATGACGGCGCGGGTGAGGCGCCCCTGGTGGTCCCATTCGAGGGCGCGGAGATGGGGCAGGGTGGTGAGGTTTCCTGCCGGGTCGAAGGGTGGGGGTCTGGTCGAGGCGTTGGGCTCTGGGGTGGGCCAGCGTCGGTTCGAGTATGGGTCGACGGTGAAGTCGTGGACCCACTCGCGGGTGAGTCCGGCGTGGCGTACCCGCAGGAGGTTTCCGGCGAGGTCGTATCGGTAGGTTCGGGCGTAGCGCTCGAGGGCGTCGCCGTTGTCGAGGCTCAGATGTCGTGTGCCAGCCCGGGTGATTGCGTCGGCGGCGATGAGGGCCTGGTGGACACGTCCGGTGGCCTCGATGAGTTGGTCGAAGGGGTCGTAGCGATAGGCCCGGTGGTTGGCGGTGTTGCTGCCGTGCAGTGACGAGGGCGTGTCAGGGGTCTGAGCGTTGTCGTCAAGACGGGTGATATTGCCGTTGCCGTCGTAGGCGTAGCGGATATCCATCCAGCTGTGGAGGGTGGATGTGGGTGTTCGGCCGGCGACGTGGAGGCGTGAGAGTCGGAGGCTCTTGGGGTCGAATTCGTGGCGGCAATCGGTCTGGTTTCCGAGTGCCAGGCGGGTGAGCTGACCGCGTGCATTGTAGTCGGCGTCGGTGACGAATGTGGTCGTCGGGATGGACGGGTCGGCGTGGTCGACGGTGAGGGTGCGGGGTAGGCCCAAGAGGTCGTGGGTGGTGCGGCGGGTGGTACCGTCGGGTGCTTTGTGGGTGAGGCGGAGGCCGCGTGGGTCGTAGGTCGAGACGGACGTGAAGGTGTCGGGTTCGAGTACGGGTGGGGTGTTCTCGGGAGGTGGAGCGAGTGTGAAGAGTTGGCGCTCGGTGCGTTGGGGTTCGCCGGTCAGGGTGTAGTCGGTGACGCGGTGGAGGCCGGCCTCGTCATAGGTATCGTGTGCGCGTCCGCAGAGGTTTCTGAGGCGGTCGTTAGGGATGGCGGAGTCGGCCGAGTTGGCCGAGTTGGTATCGATATAGGTGGTGCGAACGGCGAGGTGGGAAACGCCGTCGCGGATGGTGGTCAGGGTGGTCGGTCGGGCGAGCGCATCGTAGGTGGTGTGGTGGAGGATTTCCCGGGCGTCCCAGGTGTGGGTGGGAAGATCTCGGGCGTCGTGGAGGGTGACGCGTGGGCCTGCATCGATACTGGTCTCGGCGGTGAGACGGCCGAGCATGTCGTAGGTGTAGGTGAAGGCGGTGAGGCCTCGAGGGTCGATGACGGCGGTGACCTGGCCGAGCGCGTCATAGCGGGTGGTGGTGATCCGATCGGACGGGGAAGGGACGGGTGTGGCGGTCTCGGTGAGGCGGGTGGGTCGGGCGCGTGCATCGAAGGTCGTGATGGTCGGGGTGTCGTAGTGCGGCGAGCCCGGGTCGTTGTCGTTGCGGTCCCAGGAGGTCGTTTGCCACGGTGTGAAGGCGTGGCGCTCGAAGGTGCCGTCGGGGTGGTCGAGTCGGGTCGGTCGGGCGAGCGCATCGAAGTGTCGGACGATGGCGACGCCGTGGGTGCGCAGGGTGGCGTCCGCCTCGAAGGTCGGGGTAGACGCGTGGAAGGGCTCGTATTCGCGGATGGGGAGGCCGCGTTGGTCGTAGACGACGAGGCCGCTGGCGAGCCATCGGTCGGCGGCGAGCTTGGATTTCACCTGCAGCGGACGCGCGAGGCCGTCGAGGTAGTCGACTCGGACGGCGGCGGGGGAGGTGGTCTCTGGGGTGCCTTCGCCGTCGTGCGGGTAGGCGGTGGCAGTGAGCGTGAGCAGGCGAGGTGGGCTGGCGTCGCGTGCGAAGGCGTGGAGGTCGTGGGCGAAGCGGCGGAGGGCCGACGTGACGGTCGGCTCGGCGAGCAGGGTGTCGAAGTCGGACGCGGAGTCGAGCTGGGTTGGGTCGAGTGGCGCACCGCCGACGGGGACGACACGCTCGTCGTGGAGGCGTTGACCATAAAGCGTTGTGGCGAGGGGGTAACCCAGCGCGTCGTAGAGGGCTTCGGCTGCGTTGTCGTTGGCGTCGACGATGAGTCGCGGCGTGAGGTGGTGATAGTCGAGCGTGGCGCGGGTGAGATTGCCGAATGCGTCGCGGGTTTCGACGGAGTAGAGGTGGTGCGGGTCGAAGGTGAGGGCGCGTAGGCCGCCACCTGGGGAGTGCTCGGCGGTGAGGCGGAAGAAGTGGTTCGCGTCGTTGTAATGGAAGGTCGTGTCGCGCGCCCACCAGTGTCCGTCGTGATGGTCGTAGTGGGCGTCGGCGAGCAGGGCTGGGGTGACGCGGCCGGCCCAGAGGTGGGCGATGGCGACGGCATCGTCGTGGTCAGGGGCGACGGCGTGGGCGACGTGGTGGAGGAGGACGACGGCGCCGACCTCGCCCAGAGGAAGTGGGGTCGTGCGGGTGTCGTCCCAATAGAGGTGGCGACTGAGGCGCAAGAGGTGGCCGGGTGGGGACTCGGTCTGGGTGTGGATTGGGATCCCGATTTCGTAGCGGTCCGGGGTGTCAATGTGCAGCCAGGAGGCGCGGGTCGTGATGGGGTCAATGGGGGCAATGGGGCCGGGCGTCGGGTCGGGGACCGCGAGGGGCGTCGACGAGGATGTCGGTGGAGGCGTGCCGGGGGCCTCGTCGAGGGTATGTGTCACACGTTGGTAGGCGTCGTAGGCGAGGTGCGTGCGACGGGTGATGCGTGGGTGGGTTGGGTGGCCTTCGAAGACGAGCTCGAGTGAGGTGAGGAGGCGTGGAGCGAAGGTGGGGGCGCGATGGGTCGGTGCGTGCCCGGGCTGTAAGAGTTGGATTTGATAGCTCGATCGGGTGACGGTCAGCGGGTGTGGGGCGGGGCCGTCGGTAGAGAGCGCGAAGGTTTCTTGTTGGAGGGGGAGGCCGATGAGCGCGCGGTGGGCGGCGAAGAAATCGGCGTTGTCGAGCGAGTCCGACGTGTCCGACCTATCCGACCTGTCCAAATTGACGAGCTCGGGTGGGTCGAGGGCGAAGAAGTTGCCCCAGGTCGGCGGCGTATTGTGGGGAGAGATTCCGGGAAGGCAGCCCGTGTGGGTCCAGGTGCGGGTGAGGAGGCCGGCGGTGGAATCGGGTGTCTGGGGTGCGCCTTCGAGGGTGTCGACGCAGGCGAAGCCGACGAAGCTGCGTTCGTGGTCGTCGTAGCAACCGTCGCGATAGGTGCGGGAGGTGACGAGGCGCGTGTGCCCGATGAGGTCGTCGACGGTGATGTCGGCGACGACCGTGAGGTGACGTGGGAGCTTGCAGGCCCAGGGCGTGCCCTGGCGTTTGTCGCGCAGGTAGTCGGCGGCGCTCGAGCGATAGCTGAGCGAGGTGCGAAGGCCGGCACCGTTGTCGACGGAGGTGAGGAGGCCGGGAGGGGTCGGGCCATGGAGTGCGAGGGTGTGAAGCGCGCGTTGGGAGTGGGTGGCGTGGTCGGAGGACCAGACCAGAGAGAGGGTGCCGTTACCTCGAAAATCGAGTAATTGGAGGGAGTCGGGGCGTGTGATGTCGGGGAGGTCGGTGAGGGTGTGGGGAGCGGTGAAGCGGTTGCCACAGGCGTTGGGCCAGATGGTCAGCTCGCCGTGGCCGATGTAGAGGAGGTCGGCGGTGCCGGTGCCTGTGAGGTCGGCAAGCCGGATTCGAGCGGGGTCGAATGTGCCAAAGGCCGCGAGCTCGGGGGCGGCGTCCATAGCGACGGGTAGTGCGAAGTGACCGCGTCCGAGATTGGGCCAGTACTCGACGCGACCGCTGCGAATGCGGACGATGTCGGGCAGCCCGTCGCCGGTCATGTCGGCGAAGTGGGTGTCGAGTCGGCCGTCGGGGTGGTAGGCGGGGACGCCTCCGTCGGCGACGCTGGGGCGCGCGAGCTCGACGGCGGGGGCGAAGCCGTCGGGGCCGGATGAGGGGTACCAGGTGAGGCGGTCGGTGCGTTCGACGAGGAGGTCGCGATAGCCGTCGCCGTTGAGGTCGGCCCAGGTGAGGCGGGCGGCGGTTGGGTCGACGTGGACCTGGTTGGGAAGCGGGCGGAAGGGTTCCCAGGCGTTGGTGTGGCGGTCGCGGCGGTAGTAGCCGGGGCGTTGGCCAATGAGGCTCACGAGATCGAGGTGGCCGTCGCTGTCGAAGTCGTCCAGCGAGGCGAGGGCGGTGACCGCGTTGGGGAGGGTGTCGACGAGGCGGGCGGGGGAGAACTCGCCGTCGCCGAGGTTGCTCTTGAAGTGCCAGCCGTGAGGGCCGCGATAGAGGAAGCCGGGGATGCCCTCGTTATCGAGGTCGACCCATTCGATGGGGCCCAAGAGGCCGTCGGGCAGGTTGGTCTGGGCCGTGATGGAGGCGGGGGCGAAGGTGGCTTCGGGTGTGGCGGTGGTGGTCGTGAGGGTGAGGTCGGGCGTCGTGAGCGAAGGAAGGTTCGGGGCGAAGCCGCGGTAGCGGATGGCGGTGACGCGCAGGCCGGTTGGGTCGGGGTTGTGGTCGATTTCGGTCTGGCCGACGATGGTGGGTGAGCCGAGCTCGGGAAAGTGGTGGACCATGAGGACGCGGCGGCACGCGCGATAGGTGCGCAGGTCGAAGCCGGGTGTGAAGGCCGAGAACGGGTCGGGGCGGACGGGCCAGGGTGTGATCGGGGCGTAGCTTGGGGTGAGGGTTGGGCCGTGCTGGCCGTAGTCGAAGAGGAGCTCGAGGCGGAAGTCGAGGCTCGCAACGGCACGCGAAGCGGATACGGCGAGGCTCGCAACGGCGCGCGAAGCGGATACGGCGAGGCTCGCAACGGCGCGCGAAGCGGATCCGGCGAGGTCCGCGAGGTCTGCCAGGTCGGAATGCCTGGGGTGAAAGGGGCGGTCGTTGGCGTAGAGGACGCGTCGCAGGTAGCGCTGGGCGGTTGCGGCGGGGCGGCCGTGTTCGGGGAGCGAGGCCGACGAGACGCCGTCGAGGTCCTCGGGCGCGTAGACGTAGCGGACGGCGTTGCCTTTGGGGTCGAAGGCGAGCTCGAGGAGCCAGGCGAAGGTGCGGGCGTGGTGAGTGGAGGACGGGTCGGCGAGTCGGGTGGTGTTGTCGGCGTCGAGGCCGAAGATCGAGACGGCGCCCGTGGGTTCGCGGACGACCCAGTGCAGGCGGCCAGTGGTGACGTGTTGCCAGGCTTCGTAGCGGCGGTGGTGGCGCTCGGTGGTGGCGCGAAAACGGGTGACGCGGTGGCGGCCGACCACCCAGGTTGTGCGCGGCGAGACGGGCACGATGCGGTCGCCAGAGGCGAGTCGGTAGGTGGACTCGGTGTCGTCGAGATAGTCGGGGAGGCCGTGGGTCCTCGGGTCGCGGGCGATGCTGTCGAGGCCGGCGAGCGACCAGCCGCGGCCAAAGACGGAGTTGGTGGCGCCGTTGCTATAGACGAGGGAGAGCGCAGGGGTGAGCGATTCGCGGCCGGGCGAGGCGCGGAGCGGAACCGTGAGCGAGGCCTGGCCGGTGAACGGGTCGGCGTTCACTGCGTGGGCGAGCAGGAGGCGCTCGGGCTCGGCGTCGCGCAGGGTGGGCATGTTCAGAAGTTCTCACGTGGGGAGAGGGTGTAGCGAAGGCGTAGGAGGATGTCGCGAATGGCGGGTCTGGGCGTGGGCTCGGAGGCGGGCGGCATGGTGGTCGCGCGGGGGGCGAGGGTGACGTGATGGGTGCGCTTGAGGGTGCCGACGGCGGCGACGGGGAGGGTGTAGCCGGAGAGGTTGGCCTCGGTCGCGGGGAGGTCGAGAGCAGTGCCATTGAAGGCGAGGGTGTGAGTGGTGAGTGGTGTGTCGAGAAGCAGGTTGGCGTCGGTGAGGGCGAGCTCGCGGCCCTGGAAGGCGAAGGGGAAGTGGCGGTCGGTGAGCTCGAGCGAGGCCCGGCCGTCGCCGTGGAGGAGGCGATGGAAGGCGGACGAGAACTCCTGGCGTAGGCTGATGGTTCGGGTCGCAGGGTGGGTTTGGAGTCGGGCCTCGAGAGTGCCGATGCCAAGGTCGAGGGCGCCTTCGACAGAGTCGCGCAGGGTTGGGTCGGCGAGTGCGGTGTAGCTCACGTGGATCAGCACATCGTTGATGGTGCTGTAGTCGAAGGGGCGGAAGGTTCGCGGTAGGGCGAGTGACCAGTTGGAGACGGCGCCCGCCCCTTCGAAGGGGAGGTACCGGGCATCGCGGAAGTCGAGTGCGAAGCCGCCGCCGTCGGATTGGGCGGTGCTCGTGGCGATGGTGGTCGTCGGGAGCGTGTCGGAGACCTCGGTGAGGTCGGAGTCGGCGTTGACGCGGAGGTGGCTCGAGATGAGCGAGAGGGTCGCGCCGACGTTGGTGTAGGCGCCGGTGACGCACGGGATGGTGAGACGGACGGACTTGATCCGGCGGCGGAAGTGGCCGGGGTAAACGAGGTCGAAGTGGAGCTCGTCGAGGGTGAAGTTGCAGGCCGCAGACGGTGAGGCGAGGTGGAGGAGCGCGTCGGGGTCGAGCTGGGCGAGCGAGAAGGTCTGGTGGATTTCGATCTGGCGGTGGTCGGTCTCGAGGTAGCGCTCTTCGAGGTGGGTGAGGTCGAGCAGCAGGCGCTCGGCGGCGAGCATGCCGGCGTGGGCGGCGGACCAGTAGTTGGCGGCGAGCAGCGGGGCGTCGGTCGGGGCGCGTTCGAAGGTGAAGGCGCGTTGGGCGCGTGCGGCGGCTTTCAGGGCGAGTGTGAAGGCGGCGCGGTAGAGGTCGCGGAGCTCGGTGACGAGGAAGTCGAGGCGCGCGCGATTCGTGAAGCGGTCGTCGAAAAGCGACATGCTTTCAGTGTGTTGCTGGATCGATTCGCGATGGAGGGAGAGCGAATGGGAGACCCGTTCGGCGCGTAGGCGGGCGGCTTGGAGCTCGCGTTCGGCGCGTGTGAGCTCGAGGTCGAGCAGGTCGACCTGGAACGCCCAGGACTCGTCCCGACGCTCGTGGTTCGACGCAATGGCGGCGCGTTGGGCCTTGCCTTCGAGGGCGGTGGCGACGGTGCGAAAGTGGGCGCCATACATGGACAGGGCAGCGCCGACTTCGCGGCCGCCGTAGGTCATTGCGGTGGGGGCGCCCTTGTTGGGGATGAAGTGGGCGAAGTGGGCGGCCGTGTCGAGCCCTGAGGCGGCGACACGGAGGCCGATGGCGGCCTCGGTGTTGGAGGCGTGGCTGCGTTCGGAGGCGGTGAGGCCGCGTTCGAGGAGCCCGCGAAAGTGGTCGAGGCGGAGCTGGGTGTCGGTGAGGCGGCGCTCGGCGAGGTCGACGGCATGGTGGGCGAGCTCGAGGTCCTGTTCGAGACCGCGCGTCGAGAGGGTGAGGATATTGGCGCGATGGAGGTTGTGGAGGGAGGTCAGCTCGTCGGCGTCGCGGCGGTCGAGGGCGGCGCGAAGGGAGGCGCCATAGGACTGGGTCATGGCGGCGAGCGAGCGGGCGCGGTCGAGGAGGACGGAGAAGCGGTGGAGTGGGACCGGGGTGTCGAAGGTGAGGTCGAGGGCGGCGAGGTCGAGGCCGAGGCCGGCGGCGCGCACGAGGATGGCCGGGTCGATGGGTGGGGCGAAGAGGGCGAGCTGTCGTTTGAGACCCGAGAGGTTCATGCAGTGGCGGATCTTGAAGAGGCGGTCTTCGACACGCGCCCAGTAGGCGTCGAGGTGGTCGTTGCGCGGGATACAGAACGCGGGTGCGCCGTTGGGTGTCGGGGTGGTCTGGTCGACGAGGCGGCTCGCAAAGTCGAAGGCGGTATTGCGTGATGCGTGCGCTGGGGTGGTCGGGGTCGGCAGGTCTCGCTGAGGAGCGATTGGAGTTGTCAGGGCGCGGACCCAGCGGTGGGTGTCGGTCGAGGTGGGGTTCGCGAGGTCGAGTGCGGCGTCCTCGGCGTAGGTGAGAAAGGGGCTGGGTTGGTCGGCGGTGGGGCAGCCGAGGTTGTCGAAGGTGAGCGGGGCAGGTGTCGGGCAGTCGCCGAGCTCACGTGGGCGGGGGCCGAGCAGGTCCTGGGCGAGGACGTACAGCAGGGTGGCTTCGCCGATGGACTCGCGGGTGTCTTTGGCGAAGAGCGCGTCGCCCCAGTCGAGGAGGTTGTCGACGTAGTCCATGAAGACGGCCTTCTGGTAGGCCGTGGGGCGCAGCGCGGCGATGGCGTGCGCGTTGAATGGGGACTCGGTGTAGGCGGCGATGGCGGCCGGATGGGTCAGGCGGTCGAGGAGGGATTCGGGGGTGAGGCCGATGAAGGGGCGGTAGCGCCAGACGTGGTCTTTGGGATGGTGCGCGTCTTGCGGCTGTGGCGGGGTCGGGGATTCGGGGGCGGTCGGGTCGAAGATGTAGTGGTACCAGCGCTGAGCGGCTTCGAAGTGGCCGGCTTGGTTGAGGGCGCGGGCGATTCGCCAGGGGACGTGGAAGTAGACCTCTTGCAGGTAGACCCCGACGGGGCCGTCGAAGTCGATGGGGCGCGAGGTGTCGTATTCGAGATGGGTGGGGTCGATGTCGAAGGCGTTGGACTCGGCGAGCTCGAGCTGATGCGAGGTTGCCAGCAGGCCGTCGATGCCGTGGGTCGAGAGGCGTTTGCGGAGCGCCGGGGCGAGTGAGGTGTCGAGGCGCCGCAGGAGGTAGCGGCCGTCGGTACGCGTGGATTCCTGGAGGTAGAGGAGGTGGTCGCCGTCGTCGATGAGGACGTCGCCGGGCGAGCCGTTGACGGGGTGGACGATGTCCTGGCGCAGGTGTGGGAAGAGGATGAGGGAGGGGTATTGGTCGGGCGAGAGGATGCCGTGCTCGATCTGCCTGATGGCGTGTCCGCGGAACGTCTGTTGTTCGTACCGCATGTCGTGGATTCGACCGTGTTCGGCGACCAGGACGGCGCGGGCATAGGGTTCAGGGCGGCGCGCACCCCAGTCTGTCGCAGGGATGGCGAAGACGACGAGCTTGTCGGACTCGTGCCAGGACGTGATCTGGCGGGAGGTCGGCCAGGTCGTGTCGATGGCGGAGGGGGTACTCGTGAAGCGGGCGTTGACGAGGTCGACGGGGCCGAGCTCGGGTGCGAAGCCGAGGTGGCGTAGACGAAGCTCGGTGCCGTCGGTGAACGGGAGGACCTGGCGCCAATCGAAGGTGGTCGGGGCGTAGCCGTCGACGGGCTCGGGATGAGGGTCACGGTCGAGGAGCGGGATGCCTTCGGCACCGATCGGGTCGGGGAAGACGCCAGGGCCGACCCGGTGGACGTTGGGGAGGGTGAGGGGGATGGGGGGTGTCCAGGTGCCGTCGGAGCGCTGGCGAGATAGCTTGATGGTCAAGGTATGTCGGTAGCCGCGCAGGACTGAGGTGCCGGTTTGGAACGCGGTCTGAGCGGTGGTCGTCGTGGTGGTCCAGAGGACGTGGAGGCGACCGCTGACGACGATGGGCGAGATGAGGCGCGCTTCGGGTTGGAGGTCGACGGGTTGCCATGCGTTCCAACGTGTGGACGCAGGTGTTTGGGCGTGGTCGATCTGGCGATGGAAGGTGCGAGGGGTGTCGCCGCTCGAGACTCCGAAGACGTGGAGCGTGTCGCGGCCGTCGGACTTGTCATGATAGGTGCCCGCGAGGCGAAGCGACGTTACCTCTTCGAAGTCGCGCAAGTAGGCGGCGTATGCGTCGTGGGCGGAGTCGGCGTCGAGCGGGGCGGCGGAGAGGGTGCGTTCGAGGGCGGCAAAGGCCGGGGTCTTGGCGAGGCGAAGCTCGGGGTCGAGCCAGTTTTCGGGCCACAGGAAGACTTTGCGGTTGGCTTCCCAGACGCGGTAATTCTTACGCCAGGACCATTGGTTGGGGTCCACGGTGGACGGGGGAATGCGGAAGGTGGTGTCGGCGGAGCGCTCGAGGTCAAGGCGGATTCGCTGCACGTAGAGCTGGAGCGAGGCGATGCCGGCCACGACGCGGGAGGTGCGGGCGCAACCGTCCATCTGCGGGTCGAGCAGATAGAAATGGTAGAGGGCGTTGACGCTTGGGAAGAGGGTCGGCTCGTGATGGAGGAGCCAGGCGATGAGCGCATTGCGGCGGCGCGTGAGGAGGGCGTCGCGGTGGGGTTCGTAGACCTTGGCCCAGGCGGACTCGTCCGGGTAACGCGCGCGCATGGCGCCCCAGAGGGTGGAGGCCGCGGTGCGGTCCAAGACGGCGTTGAGGTTGGAGAGGTTCGGGAGGTCGGCTTCGGCCAGGCCAAGGGTGGTGGCGATGGCGGTCCGGGACGGCGGTGCCGGGACGATGGAGCGGACCAGGGACTCGAGGTCGTCGAGCGTGGTGATGCGGGGCGCGTGCAGTGGGGCGGCGTTCAGCGCGTCGATGACGGCGGGGATGGTGAGTCCGAGGCGGCGAGCGAGGGTCGCGTGGCGAAGGACGAGGGTGAGGTTGTCGAGGGAGGCGACGAAGGGGGCGAGGTCGCGGGTGTTGGAGAGCGCGGGGGCGAGGTGGGTGAGGAGGTTGGTCAGATCTGGGGCTGTGAGCGACGTGGCGGCCTGGAGCCGGGCGAGCAGGTCGGGGGTGGCCGGGGTGGTGGAGGTGGTCGGGGTGAGTGGGGCGATGGTGAGGGTGGCGTCGGGGAGCTTCGGGAGTTGGCCGGTCGGGTCCGCGAAGAGTCGGTCGAGATAGGCTGGGAGGGCGGGTGAGGCTGGCTCGAGTGGGCGTGTCGGGACGGGGCCGACGAGCAGGCAGAGCTCTTCGGGCGGAGCGCGGAGGTGGCGGTTGATCGCCAGGAGGCGGGTCAGGTCGACGAGGGTGATGACGTCGAGCGACGGCGTCGCGGGTGAAGTCGGTGATGTCGATGAGGTTGCCGTGAGGGCTTCGAGGAGGAGGTCGAGGGCGCCGATGGAGAGACCCGAGTGGCGGCGCAGGCGTTCGAAACGGTGGAGGCGATCGAGTGTCGCAAGCGTCAGGCCGCGAAGGGCTTCGCGGTCGGGTTGGACGGCGGCGGGTGAGGAGCGAGTGAGCTCGAGGGTGAAGGCCTGGCCGGCCGAGACAGTGCGAGTGGCGAGTAATGCGTCGAGGTGGGAGCGGGTGAATCCGGCGCGGGCGCAGAGGTCGTGCGGGTCGAGGGGGTCGAGCGGGGACGCGGAGTCGAGCGGATGCGGGGACGCCGAGGCCCGGTCGCCGAAGAGGGCGTGCAACGTCGCGGCCGAGCTAGGGGTGGAGGTGAGCAGCCAGGTCTGGCGGTCCATGCCGAGGCGGTGAGAGGCGAGGACCTTGGCCGGTGCGTTCTGGGCTTCGGCGAGTGTTGCGAGGTCGAGGCCGAAGTGAGCGAGGACGGTGGAGCACTCGTCGTGCCAACGGGCATAGGGTTGGTCGAGGTGGGTCAGGGCGCGTGGCAGGACCGTGCCGTAGACGTGGTCTTCGGGGGCGGACGGGGCGTCGGTACGGGCGGCGATGGCGCGTTCGAGGACCTCGTTGACGAGCGTCAGGTACGGGATGGAGGTGTCGGTTGCGGCGCAGGTGAGCTCGAGGGACCACAGGTCGGGGCGGCGTTGGGGGAGGGCGAGCGCGTGAGGGAGGCCCGGCACCGTGTGGGGGCGCGTGAGGTCGGCGACAAAACACATGAGGTCGACGAAGTAGGCGGCGGGGCTCAGGACCGAGCGGCAGTGGTGGCAGCTGCAGCGAGGGGTGTCGCCGAAGAGCTCGCCAAAGCCGGGAAGCGAGGCGAGCGGGCGGGGCGAGAGGTTGGCGACGGCGAGGTCGGCGAAGCCCCCGTGGATGAGGTCGTGGACGGCGGCCCAGCGGGTGGCGGCGGAGACGGCGACTGGGAGAGCCCGGTCGGCGATGGAGCGCTGGGCGCCGGGCGATAGGCCCGTAGATCCGAGGTTGGCGCGGGCGATGGCGGCGGCGCTGCGAGGGCCGGCGGTGAGCAGGCGATCGGCGTCGTCGGGGGTGTCGGTGAGGGCGAGGGCGCGGCGCTCGGCGGCGAGCTGCGACGTGAGGCGGATGGTGTCGGCTTTGGTGCGGCTGGCTTTGGGGAGGCGGGTGGTGAATGAGGTGGAGAGTGCCAGGGCGGTGTGGGTGTCGCGCAGTTGTTCGATGCGGCGGCGGGCTTCGGCGAAGCCGGTGCGCCAGTCTGAGCTGAGGAGCGGGGCGAGGTCGAGCTCGGCGAAGCGGCGCGTGAGGCGGGCGAGGTCGGCAGAGGGATCGTAGCTTGGGAGGTTTTGGCGTTTGAGGATGAGGTCGGCGGCGTCGAGGTGGGAGTCGATGAGGCCCGCGAAGCGTGCGTGGGGGAGGGTTTGGCCCAGCAGGCTGTAGGCGGTGGAGGCGGCGGTCGATGGATCCGGGACGGCGGCAGCGGTGAAGGCGCGTTCGAGCGTGGCCAGGGGGAGTGAGGCCGGGCTGGGATCGGTGGTGCGGGCGACGGCAGACACGGCGCGGTGGTCGGAGGTCGCGCGATGGATGGCGAGGGTCGCGGCGAGCTGGTGGCGCTCGGTGGGGGTGAGGGTCGCGGCGGTGTTGGCGAGGCGGGCGGCCGCGCGATGGATGGCGTCGGGGTCGAGGCCGACGAGGCGGTCGAAGAGGCTGTCCGACCAGTTGGCGGCGTCGGCGAGGGCGACGAGCCGAGTCGCGGCGACCAGGTGTTCGAGGCCGGGGCGGTGGCGAAGGGTCTGAGGGACGGCTGGAGCGTCCGGGATGGCGTCGGGAGGCGTTTCGGGTTGGCGCTTCAGTGCGGCAGAGATGAGGGCACGAAGCTCGGGCGAGACCTGGCGAAGAGCCTCGATCGGGCGGTCGAGGACGGAGGCGAGCTCGGAGATGACACGGCGATTCACGGCGGGCCCTCATACGGAGGACTCGACCGGGGTTCGCGGGTTGGAGTGGGCGCGCGTGACGCTGCTGCGGAGGGCCGGAATATGGTCGGTATCCGAGCGTCTTGCGAGCCCAGAGCAGCCAGCGGTTTCAACCGAGGGCGAGTCGGGGTTGGTTCACAGATGCCTGGTGAGCCTGCCACGCACGGACTCTCCAGTCGAGAGCACCCGGCGCTTTATTTCACGGTCACACATAGTGAGGATCGTATCGGCCACGCAGCGGCTGTCGGGACGGGGGCGGCGGCCGGATCACGGGGGTGTTGTTGGATGGTGAGCGAGGTCACCTGGCCGGAACCGGTCCGCGGAGTGGTATCTCGGAGATCAAGACGTCGATATCTTGGTGGTCAAGACAAGTGGTGTTCAGGGCGCGAAGTCGCAGACGCCTGGACGTGAGGTGGTCTGGCACTCTTGCGGGATGGTGATGACTGGGGCGCCCGCCCAGAGGCTGGCGATGAAGGCTTCGATCTGCGAGCGTGCGGCGACGCCTGCGGCGCTGTTACCGGCCGCGAAGCCGTGGATCGCGGAGGCCGAGGTATCGCTCGTGCGGTACTCGGTGAAGCCAGTGCGTCCCACGACCTGTGGTGCGCGCTCGAGGCCCTCGAGTCCGACGATGGGCGCCTCGCCCTCGGGCAGGGTGATGACCGCGTCGAAGGCACGCGCGACCATGGCAGTCCCCACGTTCGGCATGACCGGGTCGCCCACCGACATCTGCACGAGGAAGACCGGCGGGGTCGCGCGGGCGTCGGCCCAGATGGCGCCGTCGACCTGGTCCCAGATGGTCTGGGCCATGGCGGCGACGACCTGCTGGTCGACCATCGTGGGGTATCGCGAGGCCAGCGCCAGGTCGAGCAGCCCCGTGAAGGAGGACTGCGCGAGCCAGTGGGTGAAGCCGGCCCCGGGCACATTCAGGACGCCGCCGGCTATCGATGGCTCGAGGTTGCCGTAGACCGCGCCGATGACGCCGCCAAGTGAGCCACCCGTCCAGATGGGTCGGTCGATGAGCGGTCGCCTGCCAGCCGCCGGGTTGTCGATACCGGCGATGGTGGGGGCGGAGATGAGGTCGCCGAGCGGGCCCTCGACCGCGGCCTGGATGGCGGCGATGCCGGCGAGGGAGCGGCGCATTTTCGTCACGATGCCGTGCGAGCCCGCGAGTGGGATGAGCAACCCCGAGATGGACTCGGGCAGTGCGGCGTCGGTCCAGCCGTCGATCTCGACGTTGACCTTGGCCGCGCCGGCGCCCGCGATGAGCCCGTCGAAGGCGGTGTCACGCACATTGCCGCTGGCACCATGGCTGTAGATGACGAAGCGGTAATCGCCTTCACCGGTGGGGACGACGACCCGGAAAGGGACCGCGAACGTCTCGTAGGCGGCGGCCCCCGGAGTGTCGCCGGGGAGAGGCGAAGCGGGGTCGGGGAGGCCCGAGATGGTGCCCTCGACGATGAGGGCGCGGGGGGCTCCGCCTGCCACGGCGCTGTCGATGGCGATGGTCGCGTGTCCATCGACGACGGCCGCGCGCGCAAACGACGCCATCTCACGAACGGTCGCGCGTGGGTCCTCGGCCGAGCGCGTGACGAAGTCCCAGATACGCACGATGCGGTTCTTCGCGACGTCGGTCGCGGCCAGCAGGAGGCGGGCCGGGGCATGGTAGGCGACGCGGCGCGCTTCGTCGTCGTCGACCGGGTCGGCGCCGAGCGCGAGCTCGACCGGGCGGGTCGGTGGCACAGCGGCGAACGCGTCGTCGGTCACTGCGACCAGCACGGCCAGGTGCTCGGACTTCGGGGCGAGCGGCTTGCGGGGATAGCCGATGAGGGAGGTCGGGTCGCCGACGGTCCGACCGGGGAAGGCACGGACGTCGAGCGGGACCTCGGCGCCGAATCGTTCGCCCGGCTCGGCGATGAAGAGGCGCATACGAAAACCCGCGGCGTCCTGGTCTTGCGGGATGGCCAGCACGATCGGAGTGATGCGGGAGAACCCGTCGGCGGCGACGAACCCAAGGCCCTCGTCGGGGGCGAGGACGTCGCCTTCGATGGCGAGCCGGACGCCGGACTCGGTGGTGTTGTCGGCGACGAGAAATGCACTCGAGGGCCAGGGGAGGAGACAGGTCGCCGGCTCGGTGTCGTCGCATCGGGAGGTGAGCGGGGCGCGCTCACCGGGAGTGCGGTCGGTCGGGATGACGAGCGGGGTGTCGGCTTCGGGCGAGTCCGAGTCGGTCAGGTCGGTGTCGCTGTCGGGCGCGATGCTCGTGTCGACCCCATCGACCCCATCGACCGCATCGACCCCGTCGTCGACCGTATCGACCGCATCGACCCCGTCACCTGGGCTGGAGTCCGAGTCAGCGCAAGCGCTCACCGCGAGAACCACTAGCAAAAACCACCGCATGAGCATCGACCTCCGCCGCGTGTCGGTGGCCTCTATACCCGTTCAGGGCTCCGCGGGTCCATGCCGCAATCAGCAGCACCCACATGAGCAGCGATCGAACAGGCGCAGCTCGTTACACATCTCCAACAGAAGGGTAGGGGTCATGCCGCCTTCGGGGTGTGCGAATGGCGCCAGCTCTTCCAGGGTCGGGGGCGAGTCGCCGAGGAAGCGGTCGTCGCCATCGCCCGGCGGGTCGCGCAGCGCGTCTTCGACAGCATCGCAGGCGACCTTGCACGAGGCGCCGTCATGGGCGGCGCAGGCCTTGACGAGGGCCTTGGGGTGGAAGGTCTTCTTGGTGGCTTCTGGGTCTTCGGCGACGACCGCGGCCCCGCAGTTGGGGTCGAGTTTGCAGGCGCGTTCCTCGCGCGAGACCTGGAAGGCGCCCTCGTCGACCCGCTGCGCGACGTCGGCGCAGGCCTTGGCGTCGCCGAAGGTGCATGCCTTGTCGAGGGCCGCGATGAGCTCGAGCTGGGGCCGCAGCTCGAGGATTCCATAGCGGGTCTCCGAGGCGTCGATGATCGCTGCGGCCTCTTCGCTGCAGGTCTTGGCACTCGCACAGGTCGCCAGCGTCGCCAGGTGGCGCTTCATCGCGGGATGGTCGACGTCATCGATCGCCCCCGGATGCTTCGCCGCGAACAACGCCAGACAACTGTAGACATCACCGCCTTTGCACCCCGCGTCGCAGGTCGCCGGCGGCGCCGGCTCGAGCTCGGACGAGATCGAACCGCCACCCATGATCTCCCCGTGGCAGCCGAGCTCGCCACAGGCCTGGTAATCCCCCTTCGCGCAGGCTCGCTCCAAGAGGGTCCGGGCCCGGCCCGCCTCGTCGCGATGCGCGAGCAGCAACAGAGCCGTGGCGACGCAGGCGCGAAGGGCGTTCGGACCCTCGGTCGCGCAGGCGGCTTCGGCGGTCGCGAGCGCGAGCGTCACCGCGGCGTCGCGTTTGCCGTTGTCCTCGCTGGCCAGAGCGATGAGCCGATCACAGCTCATCTGATGACCTGCGGTACAGGCGGCCGTGGCCGCGCGGACGGGGGCGTTGCAGTCATCGGGTAGCTGGATGTCCGGGGCCGATTCATCTCGAGCACCAAGAATCTCGATCTCCGAGATAGCTAGGTCGTTCCACTTGTCGCCTCGCCAGATGGTCGCGACCTCGAGCTTGACCGAGGCGGTCCGCCGAGGCGTGAATTCGAAGCGGACCGCGCCGCGGGCGTCGGAGGCGAGCTCGACCCGGACCCTGGAGCCGTCGGAGAAGATGAGGTCCCCGCGCTTGACGCGGTTGTTCAAGACGAACAAGTCGCCTAGCTTGTCAGTCTTCTGGAGGCCGTTGGTGATGGCCACGCCGGTCACGACCATCGGCGCTTCGAAGTGCAGCTCGACCCACTGGCCGACACCTCCGCGCAGCTTGTCGAGAGGCTGCCAGCTCGTCGTCGGGCTCCCGTCGATGAGCTGGCCGACGTCGAAGCGGTAGCCCTTCCACGGTGGCAGGGTGGATGAGGCGTCGGCCCACTTGATGGGCAGGCCGCCCGTCGATGCTGGTTTCTCGAGGTGGACCGCAGCGCCGGTCATGGCCGCGCACGCGTTGTTCACCCGGTGGCAGCTGGGGTCGTCGCCGTCCGCGCAGCGCGGGCCAGAGGTCACGAGCGCCTGAGCGAAGAGGCGCATCGCGGTGTCGTGGTCGGCCTCGAAGCCGCAGCCGCTCGCGAGGCGGAGTGCGAGCCAGAGGCAGGCGTCTTCGTCGCCCTTGGGGCAAGCGACCTCGGCGAGCGTGCGAGTGGCCTTCAGCGCCTTGTCGGCGGCTTCACTCGGGGCGTCGCGGTCGATGGGCACCAGAGGCTCGAGGCGCTCTGAGGGGTCGTGGTCGCAGTAGTCGGTTCCCTGCAGCTCGGCGAGCTGCGAACAGGAGAGCCAGTCGCCGCGCTGACACGCCCGTTCGATGAGCGGCACAGGTTGAAAGCCAGGCAGGGTGGTGCCCGAGTAGATGGTCGTCGGGAGGCGGGCGAGGAGCTCGACCGCATGGCGTGAGACGAGGGTGCAGGCGCGGTTGTCGCCGAGCTCGCAGCCGCGCTCGAGCCAGGGGCTCGCGAGGGGAAAGGGGGCGCGAAGCGCGATGCCGTCGGCGACCTCGGTGCAGGCGGCGCCGTCGCCAAGAACGCAGCGCTCACCCGCAGGAGTCAACGCGTCGGGGAGCGGGCGCGGTGGGGTCCAGGGTAAAGTGCCGTCGGGCGTGGCTGAGACGTCGGAGGAGGGCTCGACCGCGGTGATCGTGTCGGGCGCAGGTGGCGACGTCGGTGGCGCTGTGGACGCTGGTGTGGCGTCGGCCGGAGCGGGTTCTGGCGCTGGTGGTGGGGCCTTGCCGCAGGCCGCGCCGAGGAAGCCGAGGGCCACGAGCGATGCCAAATTCGATGAGCGTGCGCTGGGTTGCATGCGCGTATCTTCGCATGGACTTGCGTGATGCGACAGCCAGCGCGCGCGTCGACTCACGACGGCCAGAGACCTTCGTCGAGCCAGGTGCGAAGGCGACCTTCGACGCGTGTGCAGTAGGCCTCGAAGGAGGCGCGGCGGTCCGGGTCGCGCTCGGTAGCGAGCAGGTTCAGGAGCGCCAGCTGGCGGGCGACGATGAAGGTCGCGAGCAGCGGTGGTGGGACGCGCCAGGGGCGTACGGAGGCGTAGCCGCGCTCGAACCACTCGAGCCGACGCGTGAAGGTGTCGTAGTCGGGCGGCTCGTGGTTGGGACCGAGCGAGAGGACACGCAGGTAGAAGGCGGCGATGCCGAGGTCGTACTCGGGCCAGGTGAACGCGCAGTCGTCGAAGTCGAGGAGGCCCAGAGAGCCAAACGGAGTGACCAGGATATTGCCGGCGTGGAGGTCGGCGTGACAGAGCTGGCGTTTTGTGCGGTCCATGGCGGCGAAGGTGACATCGCACAGGTCGTGCGCTTCGTCGTAGATGGGCCACAAAGAAGGCGGGAGGTCCGCTGCGGTCAGCTTGCTGGCGACGCCTGCGACGCGGTCGAGGCGTGGGGCGAGGGCGTCGAGCTCACGATAGTGATGTGTGTGTTCATGGAGGCGCGCGGCGAGACTGCCAAGGGCTTCGATACGCGGCTGGACTTCGTGCTCGTGGTTGAGGCCGCCTTCACCAAAGCTCTTGCTGAGGATGTGGCCCTCGCGCCACGCGAAGACGGAGACCCAGATGGGGGCGGTCGGGTCGTCGGTGTCGTGGGTTGCGAAGGGCCGCCCTTCAGCGGTCTCGAGGATGCTCGGTACATTGAAGCCGCTGTCTGCGAGGGCGCGTGTCCAGCGGTGTTCGACGTGGAGGCCGTTCTCGTCGCGGGCGTCGCGGCGGTGCACACGCACGACGACCTGGCCGCGGTCGGAGTCGGCGCGGAAGACCGTGTTGAATCCGTCGTTCAGGAGCTCGAGCGGGCCCAGGCGATGGCCCCAATTGCCCCAAGCCTGCCGCGCGATGGCCTCGACGTGTTCGTTCTGAGCTGGCTTGTCGAGCTGGTCAAAGAGGAATGACACACGAAGCTCCCGGGTCCCGAATGGCGGGGCGATATCGCACGTGCGGGGTGCCGACGCAATGTCGTGCTCCGTTGGGCGGGTCGAACGCAGTCCATGAGAGTGAGGCGTGGCGGGGGTGTCTCGACACATGTGTGGAGACGGGGGTCGCCATGCGTTGCGAGCCTGCGGCGAGCGTGATTCAATGACGTCAACGATTCATGGATTCAGGGACACACCAGGCCGTCGCCTCGGCGTGTGTTTGCGTTCGTGAGACGTTGGTTCGTGGGCTCGGGGCGCTCTCGTGGTGAGGGTATCGCGAGCGCGGATCCGTGGGGAGGTCGGGTCGGTTCGACCCGCGACTGAGAGGGGAGACGTCATGGTTTATCTATTGGTAGCGCTCATTTTCGGAGGAATCGGGGCGGCGGTCGGCAGCGGCAAGGGGAGGACCGGGCTCGGGTTCATCCTCGGGTTCCTGCTCTCGCTCATCGGCGTCATCATCGTCGCGCTCATGGATGCGGCACCCGGCCACGCCGCGACATCTCATTCGGGACCTCGCGGTGGGCCTGGCACATTCGAGCCGGGCATGGGCGGTCCCGGTGTGGCGGGACCATCGCCATCGGAGAGGCTCGCGAAGCTCGAGGATCTGCGGACCAAGGGGCTCCTGAGCGATGAGGAGTATGCGGCCCAGCGTCAACGGGTGCTCGGCTCCGTCTGAGCGCCACGGAGGTTGGGACGATGTCCGACAATGTAGGTAGTCTCGAACGACTCGCGCAGCTCCTGGAGCGCGGGATGATCACACGCGAGGAGTTCGACCGCGAGAAGCAGCGTCTCTTGAGTGCGCCGCGCCCGGTCGATGAGCCGGTGCGGCCGGTGGGGCAGGGGCAATCGGTCGACGTCGCTGGAAGGCCCGAGTCGAACATGGTCTGGGCCATTCTCAGCACGGTCTTCTGTTGTCTGCCCTTCGGCATTGTCGCGATCGTGAAGGCGAGCCAGGTCGAGTCGCGCTGGTACATGGGCGACAAGGCGGGGGCTCACGAAGCCGCCAGTGCAGCGGCGATGTGGTCGTGGATTGCGGCCGGGGTAGGCCTTGTCCTCGGCATTGTGGTCGTGGCGATGGGTGGTCTGCGATGACGAGGGTTGGGCGACGGGTCGGCGCGGGTGTGGCGCTGCTCGTCGTCCTCTACGGCATTGTCCATCTGGTCACCCACGACCCGAATGTGCCAGGGCATTATCCGCCGTGCCCGGTCTTTGCGCTGACCGGGTTGCTGTGTCCGGGCTGTGGCACATTGCGGGCGCTGTCGGCGCTTGCGAGCGGGGACATCGGGGCGGCGTGGGGACACAATCCGCTGGCGGTGCTGACGGTGCCCTGGATGGTATGGGGCACCATCGGGCTTTTTCGTTATGCGGCGCGGGCGATACCCATCCGGTGGTATCTGCCGCGCTGGTCGGCGTGGGCCATGCCGGCGGGGCTCGTCGTCTACACGGTTGCCCGCAACCTGCGGTGAAATCCGCTACTTGATCCAGCAGAAGACCTGCGGGTTGTGGCACACGAGCTCGCCTTTCGGGGTCCATAGCTCGCGGATCTCGGTGAAGTAGCCGTCGCCCCCGTGGATGACCGTGCCGCGATGGAGGAGCGGCTCGGACGGGTCGAGGTCGACCCACGAGAACGAGCAGTGGTAGGCGATGGTCGCCATGGGCCGGGGGGCACGCTCGATGGCGAAGGGCGCGGGCCAACACACGTCGCTCAGTGCGATGAGCTCGGGGGTGCCGATGGTCGTGAGCGGCGCACGCTGTCGAATCCAGGCGAGCGCTCCCGGCTCGGTCGAGCCCGAGAACGGGTAGGGCGGGAGCGCGCGCAGCTCGAAGTGTTGCGTGAAGATGGGTGCCAGCGGTGGTTTGACGGCGAGGCTCACCGGGACGTCGGACCACGGTGGAGCTGAGGGCGGCGCGCCGACGAGCCGGTGGCCTGTCGGTCGGTCACGGCCGGAGACGAGGCTCACGACGGCCTTCACTTCGCTGTCCTGGACAAGGCGCGCCGACCAGGTCGTGACGGCGTTGCCTTGTCGGAGGCGTTCGACGTGGATCTCGGAAGGTCCGGTGGCGACCGGCGCGGTGAGCGATGCAGACAGCGCGCGGGCTTTTCGTGAGGCGCCGTCCTCGTCGCCGAAGGCCACGCTCTCGATGGCGCGTGTCATGGCCGCGAGCACGAGCCCGCCGTACGCGCCACGCCCCTGCTCCCAGCCGGCAGGCACATCCCACCCGAAGCGGTCTGAACCCAGCGGTGTCACCGCGCTCGCAACCGCCAGATCGTTTACCCCATCCGTCACTGTGGTCCTCCTCAGCGAACAACGCGCCGGATAGTGCATCCGAGTGACCGGCGTGACCAGCGGTCAAACGAATTGGGCCCGTTCGGAACGTACAATTCGCGGCAGTCCACCGCAGAAAAGGTGAACCCGAGTCGCGGTTCAGCGGTGGTCAAATGTTTAGATATAGCAGTTGATCCAACCCATTGCGAACCACGCCCTAGGCTTTGCCACGGGCGCGATTCATGCGAGGGTTCGCGCATCCACGATGCCGGGTCGACCCGAATGGGAAGCTCACGTGTCCGGCAAACGAGAGGAGAACGTCATGCAGGCTCAGCAGACCCAGAAGTCCAATGCGTCCCCAAGCAGCGCGCCGAAGACCGGTCCGGAGAGCGGCGGCTCGCAGACCCGTAAGGCGGTCCAGGGGGCCGACGGCTTCGACGCGCAGTCTGCGATGCTCGCGCCGGGTGGGGCCTCGGGCGGCGGCAAGGTCGTGACGGGCGGGCCCGAGCTCGCGGCGGCGCAGACACGATTGAACGAGCTGAAGTTCCCGTGTGGCAAGCCGGATGGCATCATGGGGCCCAAGACCAAAGCCGCGACCTCGGGCTTCCAGGGGGCCAAGGGTCTGGCTGCGACCGGCTCGCTCGACGTCGACACGATGGGCGCACTGCAGACCGCGGCGCCCGTGGGAGTCGGCAAAGAAGCCAGCACGGGCAAGGCGCCGGCCGAGCCGGTGGCGGGTGGTGGCGGCGCGACGACCATCATCACGAAGGGGCCCGAGCTGAAGGCGGCGCAGGAGAAGCTCAACAAGATGGGCTACTCGGCGGGTGCGCCCGATGGGTTCATGGGGCCCAAGACCCGCAACGCGACGTCGTTGTTCCAGGGCGACAAGGGACTCGGGAAGAGCGGGGACATCGACACGCAGACCATGGTCGCGATCGATGGTGCGGTCGCCGAAGGGTTCGTCGCACCGTCGAACGCCAACAAGGGCGCGGCGGTGCCTGGGGCGGCTGGCAAGGGTGACCAGGCCAAGTCGGGGGCAGAGCAGAAGGATGGACTCGAAGAGAAGAAGACCGAGGCGAAGAAACACACGCCGCCCGACCCGGCGACGGTCGCCAAGAAGGACTCCGAGTTCGCGTCCGAGGGGCAGGCTGCGCTCTCGGCTGTGAAGGCGTTGAACGGGCCGCGCATCGGCGGCGGCGGTGACACGAAGGGGGCAGACGTGACCGGCTATCCTGGCTGGTTCACGGAGCTGCAGGACTACCTCATCAACGGCTCGAGCTGGAGCGAGACCCACGAGAAGGCGCAGAACGTGTTGTATCGGTATGCGATGTGGAAGACCGAGTGTGACCTCGGCTATGTGCCGGGTGCTATCGAGTTCTTCTTCCGCTACATCGGCAAGAGCGGCGGCAACAACATCGCGGTGACGAAGGGGGGCTACAAGGGCTCCGAAGACCTCACCGGCGGGTCCAAGTCCAAGAACTGGTGTGGTGGTGCCACGAGCATGGCCGCCGTCGGCGCGCTGAAGGAGCGTGGGCTGCGCTTCGCGGGCGGCATCGAGGCGTGGATCAACAATCGTCGCGGCAAGGCGTCCGGAGGCTCCTACTGGCACACGAAGGCCAATGGGGTGCCGCTCACGCCGGGCGACCAGGTGTCGTACACGGGCGCACACCACAACAACAACACCGGCCACCGCGTGACCGTGTTGCAGGACCTGGGTTCGAGCTTCACACACACCTCCGGAAACGCTGGCGGTGGTGGCAACGGGTCGGTGCGGATCGGCGTGAGCAAGCGTGAGGACCTCCCCGCCGCGTTCAACCCCGGCGAGAAGAAGACCGACCCGCGGCCCACGGGTGATGCGGTGTGGGTCTACTCGATCCAGAAGGTCGGCGATGTCTTCGCCGCGCTCGCGAAGCTCGATGGGGTTCCGCCGAGTGACCCGCGCTACGACGGTCTGCTGACCGAGCTCGGGCTGCAGCGCACCGGCAAGTGACTTGCCGCTGAACGACACCGCGGGTGACACGATTCGCTTCAAGTCACCCAGGGTGTTACGTCTCAGACCGCAATGCGCTTCTATCTCGCCGTGATCTTTATGTCCGCGTGCTCCTCGGGCCTACCCCAAGACGGCGCGACGTCCGCGCAACCGCCTGCGCAGGCCGCTCTGCCGCAGCCGCTCGTCGACGCGCGTGACTTTGTGCAAGGTCGGGTGGTGGCGGAGACAGCAGGGTGGGTCTTCGAGGGCGGGACGCGTCGAAGTGAGGTCATGCCCTGGCCGAAGTGGCCGGAGGAACCGCCGTGTTTGATGACCAACGAGGCGGTACTGGCCTGGCCTATCGAAGGGACGAATCCGCAGCGCTATCTCGTCTTCCAGGACGAGCCGATGCTCGTGGAGGCTCGGATCAAGTGCCTCGTCGGGGTCGCGGCACTCCCTCGGTCGGAGGTCCTGTTCAAGCGAGATGTGACACTCACCGCCGACGCGTCCGCGTTGTCGCTGTCGGGCGTGGGCCCGGGGCTCGAGGGTCTCGACCTCATGTTCGACCGGATGGATTCGCAGGCGTCGTTGCGCGTGCCAGGCGGGGTCCTGGACCCGGAGGGTGGCGACAGCGTGGGGCGCGAGGGACTCGTCATCAATTGCTGGGAGCCAGAGAGTCATCAGGTGGACCCCGAGAATCCGGCTGCACCGTTTACGCGTAAGGCGGCGATCACGGGGCGGGGAAGCGGGGCAACCTACGAGCTGGAGGTCGTCGTCGACACGACGTGCAGCAGCGACCCGGAGATGCAGGGCGGCCCCACCGCCTACGAGACGACGACCCGCTGGGTACTCACTCGTGAGCCTTCGTCGCCGAGCGGATGGGCGCAGGTTTTGTTGTCGGTGAGCACCTCTCAGAGCGCGAGCGGCGACGGTGCAGCGCATAGCCTGTTCGCCCGAGGGTCGGTCTTCACCTGGCGCAAAGGTGCCATGACGATGGCCGGCACATGGCACTCAGAGCAGGGCTCTTCTGAGTCGCGTTTTGGTGGCGACGGACGAGCGACCGAACATTCCCGATGGGCAGTCCTGCCTTCGCGCATCGATGCGAAGACGTTCGACGAAGCCCAGCTCGATGGCACGGACGTGATGCGGTTGGTGCCCTCGTACAAGGCGCCTGCGCGGGCCCCAGACATCGAGCGCCCGGCGGCGAAGACGGGCGATTCCGTCACTGTCGATGGGTGCGAGCTGACGTTCGAAGAGCGTGGGTTTGCTGTCGCCTGCGGAGGTCAGAAACAGCTACTCCAGGAGCCGTTGAGCGGTACGACCGGGGAGTTCAGCCGGAGTCTGCGTGTGTGGGATCTGGGGCCCTCACTGCTTCTCGAAGTGGAGCTCTGGCGTGAGCATCGCTGGACCGAGCCCGTGTCCGAAGACGACCCGAGCGAGCTCGATCGGCTCGACCAGGAGCAGCGGTCGTGGCGCTTCTTTGTGGCTAAGCGAACCGGGGCAGTCTTCGTGCTCGACGCGAGCTCGGGTGTGAGCTCGTACTGAGCGCGTCGGGCGACTCGCGATACCAGCCCAGTCGGCACTTCGGCGCGTCTCGACCGTTGCCAGGTGACCTTGACAGATTCGCAGTCGACGGCTGACAATCCCTTGCTATGAGAATACGCCATGCCGTCATCTTCGCTTCAATTTTATTGACCTTCGCGCTGAATGGGTGCGGAGACGACGAGATCTCCAGCTCGAATGGAGTCGACACCCTGGTGGGGGACACGACGCTGCCGGACGCGGTCGTGGACACGACGCTGCCGGACGCAGTCGCCGACACGACGCCCGATACGACCGATACGACCGACACGACCGACGTCGCGGCACCCGATGCCGAGGGTGAGTGTGGTCCGTCGAATCTCGTCGCATGTCAGTATCCGAGTCGCGGGGCGACCGTCATCAAGCGGGAGGGAATCGCCACGACGGAGCCCGAGACAGGACGAAGCCTGCCGCTCGTCGCACGAATCCCGGCACTCGCAGGACCGCTGCCGGTCGTCATCTGGTCTCATGGCGGCGGCTTCCCGGGTGGCGGCGAGCAGGAGAGTGTCCAATGGGGCGAGACGTTCGCCGCTCACGGCTACGTGGTCATCCACGTCGGGCACTCGCCGCTCGGCACCGAGGCCCAGACGCTGTGCGAGCTCGCCTCGGTCCCCACCGCCGAGTGTGTGCCGAGCGACGACGAGGACAGCAACGGGCTCGTCGCCATCGGCAAGGCATACGATATCAAGGCGGTGCTCGACGACCTGCCGCGCCTGTCCCAGATCAGCGTCGACAACGGTGGGCCGAGCCTCGACCTCGACCGTGTCGCGGTGGCCGGCTGGTCCGGTGGGTCGCGCGGCCCGATGGTCCTCATGGGCGCCGAGGTCAGGCCGACGGCTGGCGCTCCGCTCTTCACCAATCCCGACGCACGACCCAAAGCGGCGATCTTCATGAGCCCGGCTGGCGCGGGTTTTGGTGGCTGGTTCGACACCGGGACGGCGACCTCGTGGGATGCGATGCGCGGCCCTACCTTCGGTGCCACGGGGACCAATGACGTCAAGCCCGACAAGCTCGACCTCAATGGGCCTGTCCGTCGCGAATACTTCGTCGCTCAGCCGGCCGACGACGAGCGGTGGCTCCTCTACTCCAACCTCGAGGTGGGCGTCGGTGGACACGGCACGTACAACCTCGGGGACCTCGACGCGTCGGACGCGCGGCTCAAGCGCCTCTCACAAGCCATCGCCTCTACGGCTCGCGCCTTCCTCGACGCGACCCTGAAAGACGACGCGGCGGCCCGGGCCTGGCTCGAATCCAACAAAGCGCGTGTGCTCGCGGGCAATGCCGAGTGGCTGCACCGCTGACAGAGCGCGTTGCGGTGGCACGGTTCCTGGCGTCGGGACCGGGCGATTCCAGTGGGCGTGCATGGGGGACGTCGTGGTATGGCGCCACCCCATGAACGACCGCGTCACCCGCCTCTTGTTGTCCGAGTTCCCGCGCCTCCTGGCCCAGCAGGTGGCCGCGGTGCTGGCGCTCATCGAGGAGGGCGCGACGGTGCCCTTCATCGCGCGTTACCGCAAGGAGCGGACAAGCGGCCTCGACGAGGTCGCCATCCGCCGCATCGCCGAGGTCTTCGAGTCGCTGGTCGAGCTCGACAAGCGACGTGAAGCCATTCGGAAATCGCTTGATGGTGAAGGTAATCTGACGGCGGAGCTCGGACGCCGACTCGATGCGTGTGAGAGTCGCGCGGAGCTCGAAGACCTCTACCTGCCCTTCAAGAAGAAACGAAAGACCCGGGCGTCGGTGGCGCGTGAGCGAGGGCTCCTGCCGTTGGCCGAGATGCTGCTCACGCAAGCCCGGTCCACGCCAGAGCAGGAGGCGCGGCGGTTTGTAGGCGGCGAGGTACCCGACATCGACGCGGCGTTGGCAGGGGCGCGCGACATCGCGGCCGAGGTCGTGACCGAGCGGGCGGACCTGCGAGCGCAGACGCGAGGAGCGTTCCTGGGGCATGGGCGGCTGGTATCCAAGGCCGTGAAGAAGACGACGACTGGCGTGCGGACGGCCTTCGAAGACTATTACGACCACGCTGATCGGATCGACCGGCTGCCGTCGCATCGGTTTCTCGCGATGGTGCGGGGCGAGGGTGAAGGCTTCCTCAAGCTCGCGATGGAGCTCGATGACGAGCGCATGGTGGGTGAGCTTCTGCGGCGGTCAGGCCAGGACCGGCGCTCACCGTGGAGCGGACAGCTCGAGCTCGCGGTGGTCGACGGGTACAAGCGGCTGTTGCGGCCGCAGATCGAGACCGAGGTCATGGGCACGCTTAAGGAGCGGGCGGATCTGGAGGCCGTTTCGGTGTTCGCCCGTAACCTCGAGAGCCTCTTGCTCGCTTCACCGCTCGGGCCCCAATCGGTGCTCGGACTCGATCCGGGATTCCGGACGGGCGTCAAGGTCGCGATGGTGGACGCGTCCGGGAATGTCTCGAAGGTCGAGACATTGTTCGCCCACGCGTCGAGCCAGCAGGAGAAGGCGCGAGCTCTTGCGACCCTCGAGCAGTTGGTCACCCGCTTCAGGCCGAAGGCCATCGCCATCGGCAACGGCACGGCTTCGCGTGAGACGGAGGCCTTCGTCAAAGAGGCGCTGGCCAAGGTGACAGGCGACAAGCCCATCACCGTCATGGTCAACGAGGCCGGCGCGAGTGTGTACTCGGCGAGCGACCTGGCGCGTGAGGAGCTGCCTGGGCTGGATGTGACCTATCGCGGCGCGGTGTCGATCGCGCGTCGGTTGCAGGACCCGCTGAGCGAGCTCGTCAAGGTCGACCCGCAGGCGCTCGGCGTTGGGCAGTACCAGCATGACGTCGACCAGAAGATGTTGGCGGCAAAGCTCGATGCGGTGGTCGAGACGGCGGTCAATCGGGTCGGCGTCGACCTCAACACGGCGAGCCCGGCGCTCTTGCGCTACGTCGCTGGCATCGGTCCCGGGCTGGCCAAGAAGATCGTCGAGCACCGCGTCACCATTGGGCGTTTCGAGAGTCGTAAGCAGCTGCTCGAGGTGGGTGGGCTAGGCAAGCAGCGCTTCGAGCAGGCGGCGGGGTTTTTGCGGATCCGAGGTGGCAACAATCCGCTGGATGCGTCGGCGGTTCATCCCGAACGCTATGCGTTGGTGGGGCGGATCGCCAAGGACCTGGGTTGTGATATCGGTGCTCTGGTTGGCCAACGTGTGGCCATCGACCTCAAACGATATGTCGACGGTGACGTCGGTGAGCCGACGCTGCGCGACATCGTCGACGAGCTCGCGCGCCCCGGTCGTGACCCACGCAAGGAGTTCGAGCCGCCGCGTTTCCGGGACGACATCAAGGATCTGAGCGACCTGTATGTCGACCTCGAGCTCGAAGGGGTCGTGACCAACGTCACCAACTTCGGGGCCTTCGTCGATATCGGTGTCCACCAGGACGGGCTTGTCCACATCTCGCGTCTGTCCGACCGCTTCGTGCGTGACCCCCACGAGGTCGTCAAGCCGGGCGACCGGGTGAAGGTGCGTGTGCTCGAGGTCGACCTGCAGCGGAAACGGATCGCGCTCGCCCGGGTCGTCTGAGCTCCGGCGGATCCGTGTTTGTGGCACATCGGTGACTGTCGGTCAGTTCCATCGTGCATTGTCGATGTTGACCCCGTTGGTGGCGTCGTCGCCGGTCTCGAACTCGAAGTCGATACGCTCGATACCATCGACCGTGCCGAACCCGCTCTGCGCCATGACGCCGCCGACCCGCGGCCGAGGACGCCAGTCCGGGCGACGAGTGCGCGCGTGTAAGGACCTGGCCTCAGGACCTGGGGTCAACGCAACACCGCGAGCCTGACAACCATTCGGCGTGCGCAACTTCCCCTGCATGTTCTCCGCCGCCTCGGTCCAAACAACATGACTCAGTGAGGACGGTCTGTCGAGGAGCGCTATGATGCTCGAGGGTCGCATCGGAAGGTGCCATGAGCGCGGCAGACTTGCACGGTGAAATCAGAGACTTATCGACGCGGGAAACGCCCGAGCTCATCGAAGCGCTTTGGAGTTCGATCAAGCCCGATGAGTTGCAGGCAGAGCCCTTCGACAGCGATGAGCTCGGTGAGCTGGAGGCGCGCGCACAGCGCCTTCGCGGCGACCCCAAGAGTGGCCTGCCGTTGACAGACCTCGACGACTATCTGAACAGGTCTTGAAGCCGGTTGTTCTAGCGGCTGAGGCGGCGGCTGAACTCAGGCAGGCCCGCGACCTCTTATCGTGAGAGACAAGTCGGGCTTGGGGAACGCTTTGTTGCGGACGTTCGCTGATCCCTCTTTCTGATTCAAGCACGGTCGGAAGTGTCACCAACGCTGGATAACGCGTTCCGCAGACGCGTGCTTCAACGCTTCCCGTTCACGATCGTCCAACGAATCGATGTCGAACAGATCATGGTCGTCGCCATCTGGCACGCCAGTCGGGACCGCGATTCGGTTGTCGAAGCGGCTCCGATATGCGGCCTGGCCTGCCAATTCGGATTCGGGACCTTGACCGTTGCGGGACGGCGGCTATCTTGGCCGGCCAACTTTGAGACCTGGGGGAAAGGCAGTGACTCTTCCGAAACGGCGGCTGCCGGGGACGGCGTACTTTCTGAGTCCGGTGTGCGACCGGAAGGAGTTTCGGCTCAAGCCGACGAACGAGACGAAGGCAGCGTTTGCGTTCACGCTCGTCGAGTCGGCGATGAAGCACGGGATCGACATCATCGCGGTGATGCAGATGTCGAGTCATTACCATGCGGTCGTGTACGACCGGCTCGGGACGCTGTCGGATTTCCTGCGGGACTTCCATGGGCTGATGGGGAAGTACGGCAACGCCCGGGACGGCGTAGAGAACACGAAGTTCTGGAGCGCCGAAGACAGCGAGACGGTCGAGATCGGCGACATGGACACGCTCGTCGCCAAGGTGGCGTACACGCTGGCCAACCCGACCAAGGACTTCATCGTCGAGGACCCCGAGCAGTGGATGGGGGTCATGACGCCGGTCGATGCGATCGGCGGCGGGGCCGGCAAGATCTACGAGCGGCCCAAACGTTTCTTCGACCCCGAAGGGACGACGTCCGAGGCGGTGATGCTCTGCTCGGACTATCCGTGGGAGCTCGACGAGCTGTTGCCGCTGGCCGAGCTCAAGGAGCGCGTGAAGGTGCGGGTCGAGGCGTACGTCGCCGCGGCGAAGGCCGAGGTGGCGGCAGGCAGGCGCGAGTTTTCGGGCCTCGAGAAGGCGAAGAAGCTTTCGGTATGGCACTCGGCCGACATCGCACCGAGCGGCGAAGTCGGGCGCAAAGCCAAGCCCCGCAAACGGGTTGCCGCCGCGAAACAGGGGCGCCTGCAGGCGATGCTCGAACAGCTCCTGGCATTCCGACAGGCCCACCGCAAAGCCTGGCGGGCGCTGAGCCGCGGCGTCCGCGACGTGATGTTCCCAGCCGGCACCTGGATGGCCTGGCGATTCTACGGCGCCCAACGCGAAGACGGCATCAATGAGACCCTCGAAGCCCCGAGTTGAGCCGCTCTCAGGCTGACCTCGCCCAAGCGACATGCAGCCGCCTTATCGCGTCCACCTCGACCAGTGCCCGACATCCTGCGCCTCCTCCCAGGCCTCACCCCACCGGCCACGGCCGCCCTTTGCCCGCAGCCCGCCGAGGAAGCCGGTTCGGGCTCGGGACGCCCTCCTCTCAGGACCTCCCCTCAGGACAGGGTTGGGGTTGCGACGACCCGTTCAGGGGGCGTGGCTCTGCCAGGCGTCGGGGCCGACCATCTCGGTGAGCCAGGTCATGAGTGAGGTTCCGCCGCTGCTGTTGAGACCGGGGGCGAGCAGGGTCGTATGGGTCGTGCCCGGGAAGAGGAACCAGCGCCAGTTGGCGTTGTTGGCATAGACGTTCATCGCGAGGCGGCGGAGCTCGAGCTCGAAGACGGGGCCGAGCATCAACAAGTAGGCCGAGATGACGCTGTCCTGGAGCGAGGAGATGAGGCCCATGCGGTCATCCGGGTGGAGCGTCGACAGGCGTGTATAGAGCCGTGATAGGTCGGCGGCGCAGTCGGTGCAGCCGACTTCGTCGAGGATAGGCTGCAGGTCCCATTGGGAGAACCAGGCGGAGCGTTGGTTGGGGTTGATGGCGTCGCCGATGAGAAACGGGCTCGAGTCCATGAGCAGAAAGCTCGTTTCCGGTTGGAAAGCCTCACGCGCGCGCTCGTAGTTGAGCGACGCGCCGTAGCCGCCCGCTGAGGTACCCGTGACGACGAGGCGTGTGGGGCCAAAGAACGTCGCAGCCAGGCGGTCGAGGATGAGTCGGCTGTTGGTGGCGCCTGCGAAGTTCCAGGTGGCGACGAAAGGTGGCTCGCCATAGGTGACGAGGCGCTGGCCGCCGTGTAGATCGCCCGTGCAGTAGGGGATGAAGGCGAAGTTCCAGTCCGCAAATGGGTTGTCGTCGTCCTCGCGGTCGAAGATCCCGGTCAGGGCGGCCTTGCCGACCTCGAACTGGGCAGCCTTGAAGGGGCCCTTCGCAGCGCTGTTGGCGACGAAGCAGGTGAGCTGGTCCCAGCAGGCGCCGCCGCCCATGAAGAAGACGAGGGTGTCGGTCGAGTTGGTCGGGGACGGGTTGATGGCGAAGCCCGTCTCGCTGCCGTCGTTGCACGAGGTGCCGGGCTCGTCGAACCAGGTCCAGACACCGGCGTCTGCGGACACCGGGGTGGTGTCAGGTCGGGGTGGGACGTCGAGCTCGATGGTGTCGAGGACCGCGTCGTCATCAACTTGGCCATCGAGAATATCGAGGGTCGAGGTATCTGTGATCGAGGTGTCGGCGGGCGTGTCGAAGTCGATGGCCGTGTCCGGGATGTCGGACAGTGTCGTGTCGGCCGTGTCGGGCGAGTCGTGCGTGTCGGTTGCCTCGTCGACCTCGGCGCTCGAAGCATCAGTGTCGGTCGTGGTCGCGGTGTCGGCGTCGGAGCAGGCCGAGCCGGCGAGGAAGAGGAACGGGAGGGACCAGAGCATTCGCATACGCGTAGTCTACTCCGGCCGCGGGGCCGGGTCATCAAAGCGTTGCCGCGGGCGACGAATGGCGCAGGGCCGTGTAGGACTCAGGCCCCCGGACACTCGAGCGTAATCGTCCCGTTCGAGTCGTCGCACTGACAAGAGCTCCGCCCCGGGAGCTTCAAGGCGCAATCGCAGCCGGAGCAGGCCCCGAGGTCGACACACTCGAACGCGCTGCACAAGCACCTCACCATGCCGCCGCAGTTGAACTGATAGCAGTTCGCCTCACACCCGTCGGGCCCAGGAGCATCGCCGGTACAGGTGCCGTTGCCGCGGCCGGCGCAGGCCTCGTTCGAGCCCTCGCAGGTGAGGCCGTCCTCACCACATGCGAACGGCCCAGCGCGTAGCGCCCCGACCCTGCATTTGGAGTCGTCCTCGCACACGGCCCCGTCCCCACAGCCGGCGGCGGCCCCGAGGAGCCCGACGAGCCCGACGAGCCCGACGAGCCTGACGAGCCTGGCCAGGCTGGTGCCAAAGACGAGGGCGGCGAAGAGCTTTGGCAGGTTCCAGGGTTCTGGGCTTTGGGAGCTGGCGTGTTGCTGCATGGGGTTCCTCCAAGATGGGTGGTCTGTTGGGCACGGCCCGCGTGGGTCACCTGACCCGCCACCCGACCGACATTTCGATGGGTCGATTATCACAATGCGTTCCAACGCCACGGCCCGCTCAGGAGCCTGTAAGGGCCCAGCGGCAGCGTGCCGGGGGCCGGCAGCACCGTGGCGCTTCACCCCATCTGTATAGCGTCTGGCCAGAGCCCGCGACCGATAGGCTCGGGACCTTACGGTCCGAGGGCTTGACCTCGACGTCGTGAGTCTTGACACTCCGTCGCTGAGCCGAACTCGCTCCCGGCTCGACAGGTCTCCATGAAACAGGTCGTGCTCTTCCTCCTCGTCGCCGTCACCGCCTGCTCAGGGTCGGACACGCCGTCTGTCGACAGCCAGGCCGACAGCCAGGTCGACACCGGGACAACCGACTCGACCGACGCCGACTCGACCGACGCCGACTCGGCTGACCCCGACGCGACTGACCCCGACGCGACCGACGCCGACTCGGCCGCCGCCGACTCGACCGACACCACACCCACCGACCCGTGTACCCCAGCGGGTTGCGGGCAGTCCTGCGGCCCAGAAGACCTCTGGACCTGTGAGCCGCTCTGGGCTGGCAGCGCCTGCCGCTACGACGGCACCGGAGTCGCCCAACGACTGCTGTTCGGACTGACCCGCCTCGACTTCGCGGGAGGGTTGCCCTCACGCCTCATCGTCCATGGCCCAGACGCGTTTCCCGTCCTCGTCGACGACCAACACCACGTCGTCATCGCAGGCGCCTACGTCGACCAGGGCCGCGCGCTCGTCATCGGACACGAGGGCCCGCTCGGCCACCGTCTCACGAGCGGCACCGGCTTCGCTGGGTTCTGGCAGAACGCCGCTTCGTGGCTCACGGGACAGGGCCCAGGCCAGACCTCGGGCGTCATCGGCGTCATGCCGGGATTCACCGATCTGGCCGACGACCTCGCCGAGGCCGGCTGGGTGACCCGCACACTCGGGCCGTCTGACCTCACCGAGGTCGGCCTCGCCGATGTCGACCTCCTCATCATGGACACCTACGACACCCACTCGGCGCCCACGCTGGCCGCGATCCACACCTGGCTTTCGAACGGCGGAGCGCTTCTCGCCGGCGGCCACGCCTGGTGGTGGGCCGCGTCCGACCCGTCCCACATCGACGCAGCATCGAACTACCCCGGCAACGCGCTCCTTGCCCCAACCGGCATCACCATCGTCGAGTCCACCGCGAGCGACGCCCCCTACCCACTTCCGGACTCACACGCCTCGAACCTCGATCAGGCCCGCCATGCCATCGACATCCTCACGCGTGAACGAGACGGCTGCACGACGCTGAGCCCCGAGGACCGCGCACGCGCCGCCACGTCCGCGGGTGGGGCCATCGATGTCTTGCCGCTCGACTCCGACTTCATCGCGTCGGCGCGTCCCTTCAGCGACGCTGTCGGCCCGGTCGTGCCCACCGCGTCGTCGCCGCTCGTGCTCGCAACGAATCCAATCGCCGCACTCGCCGCGCGCCTCCAGATCCGCCTCGCCCTCGACGCGGACCCCGACGATGTCGTGGCCCACCCCGCCTCGGCCGACTTCCCCGGCTCTGTGTCCGAAGGATCCCCACGGGTGAGTCGCACGTTTGTCATCGACGGTGACTACCTCGGAGCGCCGCGCCAGTTCGGATATGGCGCTCCAGATGCCGCGGTGTGGCGCTCGACCGGCCTCTACGCCGCCCCCGGCGAGGTCATCGAGGTCACCGTCCCAAGCCGTGCCATAGCGATGGGCCTGAACGTCCAGGTCGGGATCCACACCGACCTCCTCTGGGACAAAGACGAGTGGTCACGGCTCCCACGTATCGTCGCGACGCGCCCGATCGATGCCATTGCGACGCGCATCGCCAGCGGCTTTGGAGGCCCTGTCTATATCACTGTCCCGGTCGGCTCGGCGCTCGGCGAGCTCGAGGTGACGGTCGCCAACGCGGTGCCGATGGCCACCTTCGAAGCTGGCGCCGACTGGCCCGCCGAGCTCGCTCACGGCGCTCCATGGGCCGAGCTCATCGGGCCCTCGTTGGTCCTACACGTGCCGATTGGGGACGCACGCGCCGTTACCGACCCGGTCGCCTTGATGACGCTCTGGGAGCAGATCCTCGCGCAGAACGCCTGGCTCGCCGGCATCCCCACCGTGCGCCCCCGCGCCGAACGTTTTGTCGTCGACCGCCAGATCTCGGCGGGCTGGATGCACTCGGGCTATCCCATCATGGCCCACCTCGAGAGCGCGACCGAGGTGCTCGACCTCGCCGAGACCCCGACCGCCGGCGCGTGGGGTCCGCTCCACGAGCTCGGCCACAACCACCAGAACCTCGACTGGGTGCTGCCCGGCACCACCGAGTCGAGTGTGAACCTGTGGTCGGTCCACATCAGCGAGGAGGTCCTGGGCATCGACCGCGACGTCGCCCATCCGGCCCTGAGCCCCACCGAAAGAGCGACGCGTATTGCCGCGTGGCAGGCCGGGACCGACCGCGACTGGAGCGTGTGGATGGCGCTCGAGACCTACCTCATGCTGCAAGAGGCCTTCGGCTGGGACTTCTATCACCGGCTCTTCGCCCGTTACCTCTCGCTCACCGACCGACCCGTCGACGACGATGCGCGCACCCAACGCTTCATCGAGCTCGCGTCTCTCGAGGCCGGCAAGGACCTCACCGACTTCTTCGCGGCCTGGGGTCTCGAGGCCAACCTGGCGACCCGTGACGCGGTCGACCACCTGCCGCCCTGGAGCGACCATCCATTGGCGCCTTGAGTACAGTGGACTCGAGGTCGTCTCGGAGAGACTTGTAGTCGCCTCAAGTTGACTCGAGGTCGCCTCGGAAAGACTTGTAGGCGCCTCGAAGTGACTCGAGGTCGTCTCGGAGGAACTCGAGGTCGTCTCGGAGGAACTCGAGGTCGTCTCGGAGGAACTCGAGGTCGTCTTGAAGGAACTCGAGGTCGTCTTGGAGGAACTCGAGGTCGTCTCGGAGGAACTCGAGGTCGTCTCGGAGGAACTCGTAGTCGTCTTGGAGGAACTCGTAGTCGTCTTGGAGGAACTCGAGGTCGTCTCGGAGGAACTCGAGGTCGTCTTGGAGGAACTCGTGGTTTCGTTTCTGGAGCTTGTGGAAACGATTCCAGCAGTTGCAAGGCACGCTAAACCACGCGAACCCCGCGAAAGCAGCGCGGGAAACGCATGGCCACGTCAGCGGGTATTGCCGATGATCACAAAGGGCGCCCAGTGGTACGGGTGGCGCCAGCCGGGGTTGGCGCGGTTATGCAGCATGTCGACCTGGGCCTGGCGCAAAGCCATCGTCTTGGTCGTCTTCTTGGCGCCGTAGAAGCGGCCCATGAGCCAGCTCGTCGAGGCGTCGGCGACGGGCCAGAGCGAGGCGAAGACGGCGCGCGCGCCTTTGCGTTGGGCCAGGACGGCGAAGCTCTCGACCTCGGTGCCGTCGCCCGTGTTGTCGCCGGTCGCGGTGTTGCATGCCGACAGGGTCAAGAGGTCGACGCCGGAAAACAAGTTCGGCAGGCGCTCGAGCTCCGTGACCGATAGGCGGCCGCCGTCGCCCAGCAAGAGGAACGAGTTGTCCTTGTCGCCGGGCATGAAAGAGAAGTGGCTCGCGAGGTGGACGACGGGCCAGCGGCGGCCGAGCTCGGTGAGCAGCCGGTCGCGGGTGAAGTCGGCGTCGAGTGCCAGGAGGCCGGGCAATACGCCGGTGGAGGTCGTGCCGGCGACGATCGACTTCAGCTCGTCGGCGACACCGGGCAACGCCGTGAACGGTGGGTGGCCACGCGTCACGCCGAGCGCCAGCACACGCCAGTCGACGGGCAGGTCTTTCAATCGGGCGTGGCTCGCCGGGGTGAAGATCGAGTGGGACCAGCGCTCGATGGCGTAACGTTTGCCATCGTGTAGAGCGCCGATGGGGAGGTAACGCAGGGTGCGGTCGAGCGACCACAGGACGTGGGTCGCGCGGGCGCCGATGAGGTCCTTCTCGATAGGCGCGATGAGGAGCGAGTAGAGCTCCTTGGCGATGGGCAGCGGGTCGCTCGTCGGGTCTTGCAGGGCCTCACGAAATGACACGACCAGGTTGTCGAGGAGGAAGGCTTCGATTGGGACGGAGCGGGCGGTCTGGGCGTCGGCCGATACGACGATGAGGTGCAGGGCCTTCTCGGCGATGAGGGTGTAGACGGCGACGTGACCGGGGCCGAGGTCGACCAGGTCGGGGCCGATCCCGGCGTCCTCACGCAGGCTGTCCAGGGTCTTGTGGGTGGCGAGCTTTCCGCCTTCATTGCCAAGGGTTTGCAGGAAACCCAGGAACGCGGTGTTGGCGGCTTCGAGGTCTTTACGAAGGGCTTCGAGATGCAGCTTTTCGGCGGTCGTGATGTCGCTCTTCGCGGCGAGCTCGGTGTGCTCTCGGCCGAGCTCCATGACGCGGTCGGCGACCTTACGATACCGCTCGTCAAGCGTTCGCTCGGCGGTCGTGAGTGGCACTCCTCCCGAGGCCGAGGGGGTCTTGCCATCGCGGGTCCACTCACGCGCTTCGTCTTCTTTGAGCAGAGCCAGGACACGTTCGGCTTCGATGAGTCGGCCCTCACGAATCAACAGCTCGGCCAGCACGCGGTAGCTCTCGGCGCGGCTGGCGACGAACTGGCGGCCGGTATCCTGGTCGATGGACTGGGCCGACTTGCGGACCTCTTCGTGGGCGGCGACGGCCAGCTTGCCGTACAGGATGGCAAGGGCTGGTTCTTTCATCTGGATAGCCACCTGCATGAGCAGGCTCAGCGTGATGCCTTCGCCCATGCGGTCACCGAGCGAGCGGCGGATAGCCAGCGCCGAATGGAAGTCCGCCAGCGCGTCGGTGAAGCGGCCCTCGTCAGAGGCGACCGCACCTTTGACCTGCTCGATCACGGCGCGCAGGACACGGGCGTGGACCTTCTTCGAGAGCTGGCCTGCGAGGTCCATGTGGTGGCTGGCTTTGGCGCTGTCGCCCCGGCTCAGCGCCAGGCGGGCGACCTGGACGTGAAGGGTCGCGAGTGTCTGGGGGTCGGTCGCCAGCTCGAGCGAGCGGGTGAAGTGTTTCTCGGCGGCGTCCCCATCGCCGCGTGCGAGCTCGGCGACGCCGAGGTTCTCGTGCAGCACGGCGATCCCTCCGCGCGAGCGGACACGTTCCTTGCCCAGGAGCGCTTCTTTCAGCAACGCGATGGCCTTGTCGAGTTGACCGAGATGGAGCCACGTCACGCCGAGATTGGTCGTCGCGACCGCGAGGTTCATCTCGTCGCCCAGGGCGTCGAAGTGATTGTAGGCACTGGTGAAAAGGGTCAGCGCTTCGTCGAGGCGGGACTGTCCCTGGGCGAGGATTCCGCGGCTGTTGGCGACGCGGCCGAGCATCCGTCGGTCGTCGCAGCGAAGGGCGATAGCCTCGGCTTCGGCGAGGCGTTGGGTCGCGACCTCGACGTCAGAGCTCTCGACGGCGAGGTCGGCGAGCCCGAGCGTCGCCTCGGCGCCGACGAGCTGTTGCAGGCAATGCGGGGCGTCGCCCTTGCTCGCGGACGTTTGCGCCGTCTCGAACCAGCGTCGGCTCTTGGCGACCATGCCGTCGCCATAGAAGTAGAAGGCGGCTTCGAGCTCGAGCGATGCACGCGCGAACGGTGTGATGGACTCGTCGTCGAGGCCGTTGACGGCGACGCCGGCCTCGCAAGTGTCACCGCGGTAGATGCCGCCAAGCCCGGTGACGAAGGTCTGGCCGAGCTGGTTGCCGCCGGAGAGCGAGCCACGGCCGGCCCCGATGGCGGTGAGGCTCTTGGCGGCGATGCGGCAGGTGGCGTCGGAGCGTTTGGCCCAGGTCGGGATGTGGGGCACCGAGCCGTCGAGCGCGTGTTGAGCTTCGCAGGCGATCATGGACGCAGACAGGAAGGTCGGTGTGCTTCGATGCAAGCCGACCATGTGGGTGTAGCGGGTGATGAGGTCAGGGCTGCAGGAACTCGACGAGCGTTGTGCGTAGAGGGTCGTGAGCACAGCGACGGTGTAGGACATGGGGGCCAGGCGTTCGACCTTGGCGATGGTGGCGGCGGGGTCGCCGTGGTCGAGCTGGACCGCCAGGAGGGCGTCTCCCAGGGCCGTCAGTGCCGTAGCCGAGAGGTCCTCGTACCAGCTCATGTCGGCGCGTTGCAGCTCGCTCGGAGGGACACCGGCGTCGGCGAAGAGGGCGGCGAGGGCGAAGCGAGGGGCGAAGAGACGCGGCGTGTCGACCGGTGCCCGGCGGCGATGGAGCTTCGACGCGTCGCGGTCCATGAGCCACAGGTCGAGGTGGGTCGCCGTGAGGTGGCCGCCGAGAACGAAGCGGATGTGGGACGAGGCAAGGCGTGGTGGCAGGGCGGCGCGGGGCGCGAGGATGGCCGCGCGGGCCTGGGCCGGTGTGTCGTAGAGGCCGGCTTCGAAAGCCAGGCCGCGCGGGTAGAGGTCGTGATCGTTTTCGACCGCGTGTGAGAGGAGCTGGGCGACGGCGAACGCGCGTGACGGGCCGTCGGGTCCGAGCTCGGGGGTGACGGTGAAGGGGACGATGACGACCTCACGCGCGATGGCGTCCATGAGGTCTTCGGAGCCGAGCTGGACCTCGGGAGGAGGGCGCGGGCCAGGCAGCGGTATGATCTCAAGTGACGGCGTGGTGGTCGCACACGCCGCGAGGAGTGTGACGGCGAGAGCGAGCGTCGGGTAGTGGTGGGTCATCTCAGTCGAAGGCTTTCGAGAGGGCCGCCAAAAAGCCGCTGAGCGAGGTATGGTCGCCTTGTTCCTTCTTGAAGCGGCGGTCGAGGAAGACCCCGACGATGACCGAGCGGGCGCCAAAGGTGCGGCACAGCGTGTACTCGGGGTCGCCGTCGATATCGAGGACGGGGCCGGCCATCCAGGTGGGCGGCAGGTTGCGGGCAGCGGGGGCCTTGGCGAACCGCGGCGCGCTGATGCTCTCGAAGACGAGCTCGCAGCTCGCTTCGGCGAGCATGACCTCGACGCTCAACTCGGGGAGGGCCGGGGCCAGGCGGTCGAACCAGTCGACGGCTTCGTCTTCGGCGCCCACACGTGGAAGCCAGATGTAGCCGTCGTCCGGGAGCTCGAACGAGAGGTCGGCTTTCTGGAGCGTGACCTTACGGTTCGGGAGCACATCGCCGCGGTTGCGGACGTTCGGCTGTCTGAGCGGTGGGGTGTGGACGACCTTGTCGTTGAGCCAGGCCCGGGTGGCGCGTTCGAGCGCGGGGCGTTTCGAGAGTGCTGCGAGGAGGTCTTTCTGGGAGGTGGTCGTGGGGCGGTCGATGAAGAAGTGATAGAGGAGGAGTGCCTTGCGCTCGCCGGCTTCCACACCGGTGCGCTCCGTGCAGAGCATGACGCTGGCCGTCTTGCCGAGCTCGCCGGCAAAGTCGAAGACGCCCCCTCGGATCTGGAAGTCTGCACCAAAGAGCTTCGACTCGGCGTTCCAGGCGTCGGCGAGCTCGCCCGATCCGAGGACGGCTTTGCAGTCGCCCTTGCTGAAGTGGCCGACCAGGACCCAGGTGCCCGACACGAGCTTGCCGTCGATCTTCTCGTCGATGACGTCGCGTCCGTCGAAGCCGTCCCCTTCGAGAGCGTAGCTCGCGCTGAGGTTCCAGGTGTGGCCCTTCCGTTTGTCCTTGGGCAGCTCGAGGTCGAGGCCGGAAAGCGGCAGCGTCACGCGGCCCGAGGGGAGCTCGGTCGGCTCGGCCCGGAGCGGGGTCGAGGCGAGTGTGGAGACGAGGGTGAGCGCGGAGACGAGGGCGAGGCGGTTCATGGCGACCTCCAACACAGGAGACGGCGAGTGTACACCCGCGGCGGGAAACTGAAATGACAAGGGCCACCGAGAGGAGTCCCGGTGGCCCAGATTGCTATCAGATATCAGGTTGTGTAGCGGGGCTCAGAGGGCGTGCGGGACGACGCCGGGCACGGTCATGAGCTGCTCGAAGGTCCAGGTGCCGGCGAGGCCCTTGTGGTCGTCCTCGAGGTGTTCGGCGCCGGACTCGAGGGCGACGGTGATCGCTGTGTCGCTCGCGGCTGCGGTCATGGCCCAGCGTGCGCTCTTCACGTCGACCGGCGGCTTGTCGTCGTGCTCCGGCTCGCCTTCGAAGACGAGCCTGTCGGTCGCCTGGCCGCGGCCGAGCGGGACACCGAGGCAGGTGGGCTTACCGTCCGCAAGCGCGCAGACGGTGAGGGTGCGACTCCACTCGGTGTAGATCGAGTAGTCGCCTAGGTCGGTGTCGACCATGTCGTTCTCGAAGAGGACCCAGAGGGTCGGCTTGCCGCCGATGGACTTGAACTCGAAGGCTACCTTGGTCGAGCTGTTGGAGATGCCGTTCATGCCCGGGCTCCAGTCGTTGCCGACCATGGTGACGAGGTGCCAGCGGGCGGCGACCTCGACCAGGAGGTAGGTCGAGTCGACAGAGCCGCTCGTCTCGGAGCTGCCCGTGATACGCATGAGGGCGGCGCGCCCAAAGCCTTCCTCGGGGCCGAGGATTTCGGTGCCACAATCGCACGAGTGCATGATGTCGCCCTCGGCGGAGGCGGCCGTCATGCAGCCCTGGTCGAGGCGCAGCTCACCGCAGACGTCTTCGAGCTTCTCGAGGCCGTCGTTGCCCGACTTGCCGCCGACCTTGGCCAGGACGGCTTCGAGTTGTTTCTGGACGGTGGCGTTGCCGGGGCGATGGGCGAGTGACTCGCGGTAGGCGTCGATGGCGAGCGCGAGGTTACCCGAGTCCTCGGCGACGCGGCCGAGGTTGTACCAGAGGGCGCCCTTCTGCTTGTTCTTGTTGGAGACGGCCAGCGCCTTACGCGTCGCGTCCATGGACTTGCCGAAGTAGTCCGCGCCGGCGCGGTAGGCGGCCCAGCCGAGCTCGCCGAGCGCCGACGGGTGGCCGGGGATCTGCTTTAGCGCCTCTTCGAGCTTCTGCATCCCGAGGACCGGGTCGTCGGCCTTGACGGCCTTTCGCCCTTCATCCAGCAGGGTCTTGAAGGCTTTACGCGCTTCGGAGCCCGCGAGCTGGTCGGCCTTCTTGGGCTTGGCGCGCGGCTTCTTCGGGTCGCTCGGCTTCGGGGCGGCCTTGTCGGCCTTGGCCTCGTCCTTGGGCTCGGCCTTGGGCTCGTCTTTCGGCTCGGCCTTGGGCTCGGCCTTGGCCTCGTCTTTCGGCTCGGCCTTGGGCTCGTCTTTCGGCTCGGCCTTGGCTTCGTCCTTCGGCTCGGCCTTGGGCTCCGTGCCCGCCGGCTCGGCCTTGGCCGGGTCCTTCTGCGCCTCGGTCGGCGTGACGACCGGTTCCTTCTTGTCGCACCCGACGGCACCCACCATCGCTCCGAGCACCGCCCCAAACACAACATTGCGCAACCGCATCTCGTACCTCCATGATCAGGCGGAGGAATCTCGACGGAAGCGGCAGGCGCGTCAAGGGGTCTGCAGATAGGTCAAAAGCGCCCGGTCGGCCGGGTCGACCGCCAGCTGTTCGGGCCCGAGCCTCCGGGAAGGGCAGGTGGTCTCGCCAACGATACAAGGCGCGTCGAGCCGCCGAGGTGTCGCCCTGACGATGGGCGATTCGCGCCGCGATGAGCGCCGCGTGCGCGATGAGCGTCGCGCCGTTCTCCATGGTGGTGGCATCGGTAGACATCGTCGGGGCGATGACCGCCTGGCTGCGTGCGAGCTCGCCGAGGTCATACAGGAGGCTCGCTCTTGCGACCATGATCCTCAGCGCATCGGTGCTGGTCGGCTCGAGTCGATCGAGGGTCGGGTCGAGCAGCGCCTGCCGCACCCCGTCGTCACCTACGTAGCGCATGGCGACGCCCCAGACCGACACGAATCGCTCCGCGAAGCGACCCGGGTCGAGGCGCTGCAGAAGCGGCGCCATACGCGCGCGCTCGATCCGCAGGAGGTGGGCCAGGGTCGCACCGAGGTGGGGTCCATCGAGGAGCAGAGGCAGGGCTGTCGAGGCCAACGCCTCGGCTTCGGGGAGCTCCAGGCCAGCCAACAAGGCGAACGGCTCCGCGCCGTCGATCGCCTGGTAACGTCCATGGGCCGACGCGAAGTCACCGTTGGCAAAGAGCAGGTTGGCCTGCTCGAGCGGTGACGCAGCGACCTCACGTGCGGTGAGACCGATGATCGCGATCCGTCGAAGGGTCATTCGCGCTTCGGTCATCGAGCCGAGCGACGTGATACGTGTCCCGGCCAGCACCAGCTCATAGGGACCGGGGGAGAGCGCATCGGGCTGCCCGAGCGCCGCGCGTAGTGGAGGCGCATCGGCCTCGCCCTGCCACACCCGACAGCTCATGCTCGCAGCGGCACCATGGGACCCAGGCCAGAAGTCGAGCCGCACCCGCAGCCTCTCGGGGGGCGAGGGGATCGGTCGGTCGTCTTCGATTCCGCGTGCCTCCAGGTTCGGCGCGCCACAGGTCGCCATCCGACGGATGCTCTGGTCACCACCGCGCGCCTCGACGCGCAGCTCGACCGCGGAGGCCTGAGCGCCCGCAGGTCTGAGGCCGACCACCAGGCCGGCGCCGATCTCGAGGTGCTCGACCGACACCTCCAGCTCCAGGGCGACACGTCCGCCGTCGTAGGTCATGGGGATCTTCGCGACCGCATCCTGATCGCTGAACAACCTCAGCGCGAGTCCGCCCCCGAACGCACGCGACACCGACTCGGGAGCGGCGATCAACAGCGACGCGTCGAGCGGTGCGTCCCAGGTGAAAGTCCGCGCGGGCGAGTCGTGCTCGACGAGGCCCGACAACCACTCGATGGTCTCGGCGGCGTGCTTTGCGAGCTGCGCCGAAGGGTTCGTCGCGAGTGCCTCTGAAAGCTTGCGGTAGCGCTCGAGCGCTCGCTTCGGCTCGATGGCCGCAAGCCAGCTCCGAGCCGCACCGTCGAGCGCTGCGAGGTGTGGCGGCGATCCGGGTTCGGCCCGCGTCCAGGCGCGATCATAGAGCTCGGCCGCGACCTCCGAGTCTCCGAGCTCGAGGTGCAGGCCTGCAGCCTGAGTCAACGCAGCCGTCTCGAGGTTATCGGTCTTTGCAAGCAGGGCCGCGGCCTCGAGGTTCTCGGCGGCGCGGCGCAGGAGGCCGAGCTCCTGCAGGAGACGTGCGCCCCGCCATACGCGGGCGAAGGCCGTGTCGCCCTCGTCTTCGAGTTCCTCGAGGTCCTCGAGGTCCTTGTCTATCTGCTCGCCTGGCGCCCTGGTGGACCGGTCGGACGCGGCCAAGGTGTTCGGCAGCGTCTCGTCGCCGTGGCCCAGAACCCAGGTGCTCGCGCTCCTCTCGTCGGTGACACGAACGAGGAGCTCACTCGCCGCGTCGCCGTCGACTTCGACGGCCGCGATGGGCGTCAGACCGCCCACGGTGATCGGTTCGAGCACACCCGGGGAGGACTGTCGCATGAGGTACAAGAGGCGGTCGTTGGCCAGGACGATCGACACCGCCAGGTCGACGAGCCCGTCGCCATCGAAGTCCCCAGCGACGAGGTTGGCGATCGCGTGGACCGCGCCGATCCCAGGCGGCAACGGCACGAACGCGACCTGTTCGATCGAGCCCCTGGCATATTCGAAGAGGTAGATTCCGGCCTCGGGGCCATGGGGCGTGCCGCGGCCGAAGGTCGTGACGCTTGGATACCGGTCGACCTTTGCAGCAGCGATGAGCGGCGAGGCGCCCGGCCTTGGAACGAGTGCCAGGGCGGCCAGGGTTCCGACGCGTTTGCGCGCGAGCGGCGTGAATGCGCCCTTGCCGTCGACGCTGGCGACCCGCAGGTCGTATGCGCTCCAAGCGCCCAGGGCCACGACGAGCTCGTCCTTCCCATCGCTGTCGAGGTCCGCCCACAACATCGCATCGGAGTCCGAGGCCGGGGCGCTCACCCTCGGCGGCGCGCGTGTGATGATGGCGCTCGTGGGCGGCGAGTCGGCGGCATGAAGAACCGACATGATGGCGCGGTCCCCGCCGGCGCTACCGAGGACCGCTCTCAGTCCGCCCTGGTCCGTCTGGCCGACGGCCGTTCGGATGTGCCCAAATGGCACGGGGATCGCGGGCCCGCCGCCCAGGTGTGTGAGGGCAACCGTTCCGTCGGCGCGTAGGGCGACGACCCATCCGTCGGCGCCCGTCAGCGCCCTTGGCAGTGAGTAATCGGCGTTGTCGCCGACCGTTGCTGCGAGGACCTGCTGGAAGTCGGCGCGTGGGTCGAGGATCCGCACGTCATGGGAGTCGAACGTGCGGGTCAGGAGCACGTCGCGCCCGAGCCAGCGCATGGGCTGCGCGAAGTCGAGGTCCGCCACCCGATGGGCCCGCGTGAGCGCCGCGACGATGGGGGCTGTGGCGTGGGGCGAAGCGAGCCGGGATGCGGCCGCGAAGTCGCGGTGGAAGGTCGTCGTACGAAACCGCAGCGCCTCGGTCTCGGCGCGAGCGCCAAGCGCTTCCAGGCGGCCCAGCACATGGTCGAGCGAGCGCCAACGACCGGCCGTCGCAAAGCTGTTCGCGAGTCGTGTCAGGGCACGTCGTTCGTCCTGTTCATCAGGGGCGCTGGTGACCGCCTCGGCCCAGGCCTCGATGACACGTTCGCTCGGGCCGCGCTTCGCCTCGCGTTCGGCGCGCCACACCCAAGCCGCGTGAAGTGCTCGGGTCCCGAGGTGCTCAGGCATCCGCGTATAGAGGTGGAAGACCGCGTCGGCCCGATCGGTCTGACCGGCCGCTTCGAGCTCGGCGACCTGGCGCTCGACGGTGTCGAGGCGTGCGCGCGCCTGCGTCTCGATCCGTTGACGCTCGACGGCGCCCCAGACCATGCCGCCGACCTCGAACAGGCCGACGGCGAGCAGCAGGACGAGGATCACACGCAAGGCCTGTTGATTGCGCCTGAGCCACAGGCCAAGCCGATAGGTCGGGGTCGGGCGTCGTGCACTGACCGGGCGGCGGTCGAGGAAACGCCCGAGGTCGAGGCCCAGCTCTCGCACGGTCTGGTAGCGGGCGGCCGGGTCGGGGGCGGTCGCGCGGCCGACGATGGCGCGGAGGTCGCGAGCGACGGGTTTACCGCCGTCGGCGTCGCGGATGACCTCGGCGAGGATGCTGCCGAGCGCATAGACGTCCGCGCGCGCGTCGACGAGATGGGGCTCTGCGGAGTCGCGTTGCTCGGGGGCCAGAAAGGCCGAGGCGCTCGCGACGAACCCGGGCGTGGAGGGCGTGGCACCGGTTATGGCGAGGCCGAAGTCGAGCACCTTGGGTTGGCCTTCGGCCGTGACCAGGATGTTGTCGGGCTTGAGGTCGCAGTGGACGACGCCGGCTGCGTGCGCGTGCGCCATGCCGTCGATTATCTCGATCATCAAGATGATGCGCTCGCGAAGGGTACGCCCTGCCGTGTACTCCAGCAGCGGTCGACCCCGCACGAGCTCCATCGCGAGCCATGCGATGCCGTCGTCCTCGCCCGCCTCGTAGGCCTGGGGAATGGCGGCATGTCCCAGCGCACCGAGCAGCTCCACCTCGCGTCGGAAGTGTTCGACCATGGCGTCGGTGCGAAGGTGTGGATGGATCGTCTTGAGCGCCACGCGGCGCTTGGGTTGCGCCTGCTCCGCCTCATAGACGAGCCCCATGCCGCCCGCGCCCAGGAGACCCACGACCCGATAACGACCAAGCGTTTCGGGCAGCGGATCGTCTTCGTCGTCGCCACCTTCTATGCTGTGGACGAAGTCGCCGAGCAGCAGTCGCCGCCCTTGCCCGCTCGCCAGGAAGCCGTCGCCGTCTGACCGTTCGGTTGCTTGCGCGAGCCCGTCGGCTGCGAGTAGGCTGCGCACTCGGGCGCGTAGGACCTCGTCGGCGCCACAAGCTTCGTCGACGGCGGCCTCACGCTCATCGGCGGATGCGTCGCAGCAGGCCTTGAAGGCCTTGATGGCGCGCGCTTCGATGTCCTCTGTGATGGAGGCGCTCAAGCTCGGTCCTCGGTCCTTTCCGATTCCAGGTTGTAGTCTAGTCTTTCATGAACGAGCCGTCTCACCTTGACCCGCCCGAGCCCGTCGCCTTGTCGTCCATGGACAAGGTCGTCTACGAGGAGCTCCGCCGCGAGGCCCGGCGGATCCTCGGACGTCATGCACCCGGTCACAGCGTGACGCCGTCGATTCTTGTCCACGATGCGTACATGCGACTCGCTGCCGCGGGCAAGGCACCCGCCTTTGCAAGCCAGCTCCATTTTCGCGCTGCGGCCTCGCTCGCCATGCGCCATGTCCTCGTCGATCGCGCCCGCCGCCGCAACTCCCACAAGCGGGGTCGCGGCTGGAGTCGCGTGGTCCTGTTCAACTCATCGGATGCGCTCGTCGCAGGGGCGAGCGCGGACCCGTCGCGTGTCGGTGCCCCGGTCGACGTCGACCTCCTGGCACTCGCAGATGCGCTCGAGGCGCTTGTCGTCATCGACCCCGAAGGGGCGACCATCGTGCAGATGCGTTTCTTCGGTGAGCTCACCAACGAGGAAATCGCCCAGACGATGGGGCTCGCCTTACGCTCGGTCGAGCGCAGCTGGCGCGCCGCCCGGGCCTGGCTCCTCGATCGCCTGCGCGACCCCTGATGAGCTCGGGTCCGCAGGCCATGACCCGGTCGCGCCATCATAGAACGGTGGTCGATCAATAGTCCTGAACGGTGGTCGATCAATAGTCCTTCAAGCCGACCTTCTTCTTGAAGGCATTGCCACCGCCCCGCAACTTGCCCGGAACGTTCTTGAGCTGGTCGAGCATCGTCTCGGGCTCGTCGGACTTGTCGATCGTCACCAGAATCGCCGCGCGGATGTTGTCGTTCGACATCGTGTCGAAGTCCTTCGTGTCGAGCGAGAACAGGCGCAGGTAGTCGAGCGCCTGCGGGTCGCCTTCACGCGCGGCATTGATGATGATCTGCAGCGCGTACTTGATGTTGCTCGTGATGAGGTGCTTGCCACGCTTGAGCAGCTCTTCGTCCGAGGCTCCGCTCTTGAGCGCGCCCGCGTACTTCACCTGGGCCTTCTTGGCGGCCCGCGCCTCGACGCTCTCGTAGACGGTGATGGCCAGCGACTTCACGGCCGACACACCCGCCGCGAGGCCGGTGAGCGCCGCCCCGGCCGGGGCCGAGACGCCGCCGAGCGTGATGCTGTTGCCGACCAGGCTGGCGAGCGAGGTGATGACGTCGACCGTGGCCGAGCTGACGAGCTGGATGTCGGCATTGCGGGTGCCCTTGAGCGCCGCGGCCAGGTCCGTCTTGCCTTCGGACTTCGCTTCCGTCCGGATCTTGCCACCTTTATAGAGGCGCTCGGCGCCACCGGCGAGGGTCACGCAGGCCGAGACGAGCTTGATGGAGGCGCCGATGATGCCGACGATCGGCACCGCGTCGAGCCGCATCGCGGCGGCCACGGCCGGGTCCGAGGTGAAGGCCTGGACCGCTTTGAGGATGCTTGCCGTGCCGGAAGCGGCCGACGAGCCGAGCTTCACGGTGCCGTCGAGCAGGTCGGTCTTGGCCTTCTCGCGCTCGGCCCCGTCCTCGCTGTCGCGCGCCCCGAGAGCGCCGACGATCTTGTCGGTCGCGCCGATGGCGTTCACGACGCTGCTCACGCCCCCGATGATGCCCGTCGCCTGGTTGGCCGTGCCGCCCATCGTGACGCTCTGCCCACCAGCGGTGGTGACCTTCGAGCCGGTCACGACCTGGTCACCCGCGAGCTTGCCGCCGACCAGAGCGGCCTTGTTTCCAATGCCCGCGGCAGTGGTCGCGTGACCGACGTTGGTCGTGATCTGCTTGATGGTGCCGTCCTGCTCGAGCTCTTTGCCCTTAGTCGCGCGATGCAGCTTGGTCGTGCGGTAGGCGCCGTGGTCGACCTTGCCCTTGACCTTGGCGTTCCACTTCACCCGCAGCTTCTCGTCGCTGATGCCCTGGAGCTTCATGCTCGAGGCGGCCTGCTCCCAGGTGATCTCGTTCTTGTCGAGGCGCTCCTCGAGGCGGGCAATGATGAACTTGTCCTGGGCCTTGGCGAGCTTCTTGGCGGCCTTCTTGTCCTCCTCCGCCTTCTCGATGCGCGCGACCTTCTCCTTGGTCTCGTCGCTCTTGAGGGGGTTGAGCTTCTCGGTCAAGGACAGCGTCTGGGCCTCTTTCTCTTCTTTGGCCTTCTTCTTCTTGTCGCCGCTCGTCTGCTGGCGCTGGGCCTCGTACTCCTTGTCGACGTCGAGCCCGGTCTCGGTCACCGCGCGTTTCTTCAGGTCGGCCAACAGCTTGGCGTTCTCGGCTTCGATGCGCGCGTCGTCCTGCTCGACCTTGATCTTGGCGACGTACTTCTGCTTCTGCTTGTCGCCGCCCGAGTACTCGCGCTGCAGCATGTACTGCTCGCGTTTGATACGCTTGTAGGCCTCCTTCTGCTCCTTGCCGCCGCCCGGAACCTCTTTCTCGGCCTGGGCCTGCGCGTCCGCTTTGACCTTGGGCTTCAGCTCGGCGTTGTTCTTGCGGCGCAAGGTCTCGGGCGAGTGCTCCCTCTTCTCGGCGACCTGTTCTTTGTAGTCGTCGTACGAGATGTTCCCGTCGCCGAGGACCTCCTTCTTCATCGCCTTGTTGCGCTGATGGCGGTCGTGCTTCTCGAGGTAGGTCTCTTGATACTCGTGATTCTCGGCCTTGAAGCTATCCGTCGCCCCGGCGATGGCGCCCTTGACACGTTCGACCTCGGTCGGGGCATTGGACGAACTCGACTTCGGCTGGTCATCGTCCTTCGTCGGCGCGACGGTCGGCTTGTCGTCCTTGGGCGCCGGGTCCTTGGCCGGCCTGGTCGGGCTCTGCGCCTTTGTCACGTCCGCCTGGTCGGGCGGCCGGAGCGCCTTTTCGGCATCGTCGAAGCCGAGGCCCGCGACCTTCTGCTTCATCGCGGAAGGCGACTTGGCGGCATCGAGCTCGGGCTTCTTGCCCTGGGGCCCAAAAGAGGGGGCGCGCGTGTGGAGCGTCATGGCGTGTCCGTCGTGTCCTGCCATTGCGCCGAGGGTCATCGTCGGTGCTGTCAGGGGCGTATCAGGCCAGTACGCAAGGTCTTGGGCGAGCCCGCCAAGAAAGTGCGAGAATCAACATCGCCCAGGACATGAGAGGGTGTCAGGCCGCTCCCGGACCACGAAACAACCGGAAAACACCGGTAGCGACGTCAGCGGAACTTGCAGATCCGGACCAGGCTGTAGGCGCTGGGGCGTTCGGCGCCGGCGGCGACGAGCCAGTCGCTCACGAGGTTCACGACGTCGAGCTTACAGGCCATCGACGCCGGGCATTGGGCGTCGGTCGTGCAGAAGCCGGTGCAGTAGGCCTGATTCGAGTTGGGGATGAGCGGCAGGCACTTGTTCGAGCGGCACTGCTGGCGGGTCGTGCAGGGGGCGCCATCAGCGAAGGTGCCACCGGGGATCTCAGGCGTGAAGCAGGCCGAGATGGCGTCGGTCGTCTTCACCGTGAACTGGGCGTCGTAGGGGAGGGCGGTCGGGCGCTCCGTCGGGGCGGCGATGACGATGTTGCACTCGAGGGCGGGGGCGCAGTCCGCTTCGGACTTGCAGACCGCGTTGCAGGTGGAGGTGTTGAGGCTCAGCGCCATGAGGTCGCAGTGGCCCGACGCGCACAGCCCGCCGTCGTAGCTCTGGCCATCGAGGGTGCAGGCCTGCCCCAATGCGATGGAGCCGGCCGGGTCGGGGGCGCAGGCCGACTGGAGCAAGCCCGCGGCGAGGTCACCGACCGGGTGGCAGGTGAAGTTGGGGAAGGCGCACTGACCTTCGTCGAGGCACAGCGGCGTGCAGATCCCGGTCGAGCAGAGGCCCGAGCGGCACTGGGTGTCCAGCGAGCAAGACGTGCCGTTGTTCAGGCCGGCAGGCGCGTCCTGACAGAAGCCGACCTGAACCGAGCCCGGCAGCTTCGAGCAGATCCGGCCGACGCCGCAGTCGCCATCACCCGCGCACGGGTCGGAGCAGCGCGCGAGCCCGGTCGTCTGCCAGACGGCGCACACACGCTCGGGGTAGCAGTCCGTGTGATAGGTGCACGGCGTCACGCCGCCACACGCGAGGTCGGCCGTGTCGGTCTGGCCATCGCAGTTGTCGTCGAGGCCGTTGTTGCAGATCTCGGCCGCGGGAAGGCCGCCCTGGCAGACACCCGCCGAGCAGGTCTCGCCGGTCGTGCAGGCGTTGCCGTCGTTGCACATGATGCCGGATTGTGGGGACCAGGCGGTCCTGGACTTGGGCGGCTCACATGCGGAACAAGCGTTGTCGGGGCGGGGCTGGTTGTCGCTATAGCAGGTGCCGGCGATGAGGCAGCCGGTGGTGACAGGGTATTGGCAGACGCCGCTCACACACTGGTCGGCCGTGCACGGCAGGTTGTCGTTGCAGGTGATGGCGTCGCCGCGGCACGTGCCCGATTGGCAGCGGTCATTGACCGTGCAGGCGTCGTTGTCGTTGCAGCCCTGGCCCTCGATGCAGCTCGTCGCATCGGGCGTCGGGCCGGTATCGGGAGTGGTGTCCAGGGTCGTGTCTGTTGTCGTGTCGGGGGTCGTGTCGGGGACGGTCGTGTCGGGCGTCGGGCCGGTATCCGCGGTGGTGTCGGACGCCGCGTCGGGCTCGGGCTCGGGCACATCGACCAGGTCCGGAAAGAGGACACCGACATCCTTGGAGGTGTCGATAGGGGCATAGCCGGTGCCCGACGGATCTTCGCACGCCGACACGAGCACCAAAGGTATGAGGACGAGTCGCCACCAGCTCATGAGGGCATCATGTCTACATTCGTGGCCGACTTACAAGCGCCGCTGTTGCCGACCGCAGCGCGGTCGCAAAGTCTTGTCCTCTCTGGTCGGGTCGTCGCCCTTCGCCTATAGTCCCGAGCATGTCGAAGACCTTCCTCGAAGCGGAGACCGTCCATCCCACCGGGGGAGCCCGCAGCGGTGTCGATGCCCGGCTCCTCACACTCACGGTAGCCCATCACCCCGACCCCGACCGGGTCGGCGAACGTGTGCGCCTGCCGTTGCTCTCGCATGCGCAGCTCCGGGTGGCCGTCGGCCGCAGCGAGCCGAGCTTCCGCTCCGCGTTGAACGAAGCCGCGACCCCGCTGCACACCGCGTTCGTCAGCCGTAAGCCGCTCTGGCTCGAAGGCCTCGGGGACGAGGGCGTGCGGGTCGACGCGCGCGCGGCTGGTAGCAAGGTCGAGGTCGACGGCCGACCGATTGCGCAGACGCTCGACCTCGATGTCGCGGCGATCGAACGCGGCGTCGTCATCCAGCTCGGCTCTCACGTCGTCCTGGTGCTGCACATCGAGCGCGACGCACCACTCAGGGTCGGCAATGGCGACCGCCTCATCGGCCAGAGCGAGGCCATGCTCGAGGTGCGCTCGTCCATCGCGCGCGTCGCAGCCGACCGGTCACCGGTGCTCGTGCGCGGCGAGACCGGGAGCGGCAAGGAGCTCGTGGCGGCCGCCATCCACCAGGCGAGCTCGCGGCGAGACCGGCCCTTTGTCGCCGTCAACATGGCCGCGGTCTCGTCGACGCTGGCGGCGTCCGAGCTCTTTGGACACATGCGCGGCGCCTTCAGCGGAGCCGACCAGAACCACGATGGGTTCTTTGTGCGCGCTCACGGCGGGACCTTGTTCCTCGATGAGGTCGGCGACACACCCAACGACGTGCAGGCCGCATTGTTGCGTGTGCTCGAGACCGGGGAGGTCTTGCCGGTCGGCGGGCGTGCGACCAAGCCGGTCGACGTGCGCATCATCGCGGCGACCGACGCAGACCTGGATCGCGCCATCGCCGATGGACGCTTTCGTGGCCCGCTCTTCTATCGACTCGCGGCCAACGAGATTCGCCTCCCGCCGCTGCGCGAAAGGCGCGCCGACATCGGGCGTCTCATCGTCCACTTCTTGCGTCACGAGCTCGCGACGCTAGGGCGCGAAGAGCTCTTGAAGGCCCCGCCGGGCGAAGAGCCGCCGTGGCTCAAGGCGCGGTTGGTCGCGCGCCTCGTGCGTTATGAGTGGCCCGGTAACGTGCGACAACTCAAGAGCCTTTGCCGCGCCATCGCGCTGGCCTCGGACACGGTCGACGGGGTGACGGAGGCGGAGCTCGACCGCCTGATGCCGCCGCGCACCGTGACCGGTGGTACGCCGCGACCCATCCCCGAGCCCGAGACGCGCCCGCTTCCGAAACCCGACCCGAGGACCACGATCGAGACCGAGGGTGTCGGCATGAAGCGACCTCAGCGCTCGCCGTCGAGCATCGGACCGGAGGAGCTCGAGCGGGTCCTGGCGTCGGTCGAGTTCCGGTTGAGCGCGGCCGCCGACCACTTCGGGATCTCGCGCCCGTCGATGAACGAGCTGGTCGACAAACACCCGCGGCTCAAACGAGCCCAGAAGCTCACGACCGAGGAGATCGACGACGGTCTCGAACGCGCTCGTTCGAGCGGTGACCCGGCCTGGCGTGTGCTCGGCGTGTCCGAACGCGGGCTCAAGCAGCGCATGAAAGAGCTCGGGCTCGAGTAGTTCCGGCGCGCGGCTCGTAGCCCCGACGCGTCGCCATTCACCTCGGAAATCGAGATATTTGGCGAGATAGCTGGCGCGGCCGCCGGAGCGGGGTCGGTTGTGTGCCGGTCACAGCGAGTCGAGGATCGCCTTCCGCTTCTCCTTGTACTCACGGTCGTTGATGACGCCCGACTTGTAGAGCTCGTCGAGGCGGCGCAGGCGCGACGCGATGTCGTCGGCGGCGGGGTCGTCCGGTGGCGAGATGGGCGGGGGCCGGGTGCCCGGGCGGTCGGTAGGGCGGTCGGCCGGGACGAGGCCGCAGCCCGTCGCCTCGACGAAGACGGTCTCGGTCCAGCGCTTCTCGTGGCTGGTCGTGGCCGGCATCGGGCCGGACGGCAGGAACGCATACGAGCCGACGATCCAGCTGACGCCGCCGACGAGCATCGCGCTGCCAGCGACATAGCTCCCGGTCTGGTCCGCGGGCTCTTCGAAGAGGGTATCCCCGGGCTCGAAGACGTCGTCCTCCACGTCCGCCGCGACAGCGATGACGAGGAGCCCGAGCAAGCCGAGCAGCACCCCGCCGGTCACGTCCCCGGCGCGCCCGACCTCCTCATGGACGACGTCGAAGGGCTGCACGAAGTCGACCTCGGCCTGCTGGATGCAGTGGGTGCGCTTGAAGCTCGAGTTGCTGCCCGTCATCCCGCCCGAGGTCACGTTGGTGCCGCGCCCGTCGCTCTCGGAGGTGCCGAGGAACCCAGCAGACAGGGAGGACGACTCCGTCTCGGCGATCTGCGGCGCGCCGATGAGCCGGCGGCCGACCTCCTCGCGCTTGCCATAGACCTCGGACGCGCCCCATGAGGTGCAGCCGGTGGCGAGCGGTCCGGAGACGAGGACGGTACAAACGACGGCGGACTGACGGATCATGCGCGCCGCGATAACAGACGTCGGGCCTGCGTTCAAGAGCGCAACATCGTTGGCGAAGCGGTCGACTCCGCGGAGCCACCCGCCCGAGCCCACGGCTTGCCGCGCGATACGCTCGCGCCTCCGACGGGGCCCGGCTCTGCGTTCAAGCCCCGGTCTCGGGCTTCGGCGAAAATGGTGGCCATGGCACTTCTCGCTTGACGCGATCGATGACGGGGCACGGCAAAAAGCCTCGGTCGCCCGCGGAGATGGCCAGGGTGGCGGCGAATCGATCCAGGGTGGGGCCTGATCTGGAAGTGACGGCTTTCGTCTCTCGAAAAGCAGCGGAAGCGGCTTCACGGGCCTCCTGAAGCAGGCCGGAAGGCGCGTGCTAGGGTGTGTGTCATGGCGACCTCACACGACCTTCGGCTGCATCTCGAGCTCGTCGGTTTGACACGCGGAATAGGAGGGCTGCGGCTCGCAATCGCCGATGGGGTCGAGCGGCTCGAGGTGAACGGGGGTGTGCAGAGGCTCGGGTTTCCGAGCGTCGCGGCGTATACGCGTGAGCGGCTCGGGCGCTCGGGCCGTTGGGTGGGGGACGCGCGGACATTGGCGCGGCGGCTCGCAGTGTTGCCGCGGCTGCGGGCGGCGTATCTCTCGGGTCGGTTGTCGACGTCCAAGGTCGAGCTGCTCGCGCGTCACCTCGTGCGAGGCGAACGACGGGACGAATACGACCAGGACAATGCCATCGCCATGGCGGAGAGCCTGACGGTGCGTGAGCTTCGGCGGCGGCTGGCGTGTCGCAAGGACGATGGGCCTGATGTGCTGGATGTGTCTGATGGTGAGCGTCGGCGATGGGTGCAGCTCACGCGCCATGTCGACAGGGTCGACGCGGTCGCGTTCGAAGGTGTCATCCGGCTGATGGAGGCGCTGGGCGAGACGACGCGAAGTGCTGCCATCGAGGGCCTGCTGGCCGAGGGTCTGTCGACGCTCTTGAACCGGTCCGACCTGGCGCCGGACCTTGTGAATCGGATCGCCGGCTCGGCGCCCGGGAACGTCGCCGCTCTTGGGGACGAGAGCCAAGACATGGTGACCGCGGAGCCGGACACGGACATCGGACCCGCGGACGAACTGCCGAATGACCAGGCGCGTTGGGAGGAGATGCGGCTACCGACCATCGACCCGGCGATTGTCGATGTCGGCCTGCTCGACCTCGAGCTGCGCGCGCTTTCGGCCGAGCTCATGCGCCGAGACCTGCGCCTGGGCGAGCTCGCGCTCGAAGTGGAGTGTCGCGGAGTTGCCCTCGCGCACGGACATCGGACGGTCGAAGACTACCACCGAGATGCGCTCGGGATTGCCCCTTCGAGCATGGCCGCCCGTGTCGCGCTCGCCCGTCGGATCGACCAACTGCCTCGCCTGAAGGCGGCTATCGAGGCCGGAAGCGTCGGCTTCGAGAGCGCGACCCTGCTCGCCCGGGTCGCCAGGCCCTGGACCGAAGCGGCCTGGCTCGCACTTGCCGATATCTCGACCACCAAGCTATTTCGCGAGCACGTCGAAGCGGCCGAGCTTCACGCGCGAGCCTACGGATTGCCGCTCGATGCGCTCGTGCCTCCGACCCATGAGCAGCTCGATGAAGCTCGCAACCTCGAGCGGAAGGTCCTGACGATGGTCTTCGAGCACACCACCGACCCATCCCATGGGCCCGATGCCGTGAGACCGGGCCCTCTCAGGAACCCAGGAATGGATGAATTGAGGAAGGATCTGGTTTCATGCCGTCCTATGTTCCTGGGTTCCTCAGAGGCTGACGCGAGAAATGCCTGCACGACAACGTTTCCGAAGAGCGTTGCATCGCCGCCCGCCGATATCCACCTGACTGCGTCAGTACGGGGCGGCCCTGCAACTTTGAGCCAGAGTTGTCGCCGGCTATCGGCAAGTGAGGCTATCGCGCTCAGCTTCCATCACACCCGTGGGCGAGCACGCGCTTGTGTGAGCCCGCCTGAGCCATGCTGACGATTCGTTGTGGATTGAGCTCCCCCTCCACCACTGCACGCCCCCGTCGTGTCGGTTGTCCGGTCCCTGCGGGCGACCCTCGCGGGGGCGGCGACGAGCCCTCGAACCTCGTCTCGCTCTGTGACAAATGCCACCTGTCCCTGGTGCACGGAGGCCACCTCACCGTGACCGGCCAAGCGCCCCATGCGCTGGACTGGTCGGCCCGCACTTACCGCGCCGACAGCACCCCGCTAGAGCACCTGGTTCACGACCAGCCGGTATTGAGCGTCATAGCCGAACACCACTGTGAAGGGAGCCTCGCCCAAGAGGCCCGAACGGATGGCGTCAATCTGAGCATCCGTCCCTGTGAACGGCGTTCCATCGAGTAAGTGCCCGGTCGTTTCAGTGTCGATTTCGAGGTGCGCGTAGTCGGTGTATTGGGAAGGGACCAGCCGAAAGGCGAAGGTCGAGTCTTGGGGTACGAGCTCGTCCGACAGAGTCTCTTCAAGGTGGTACGTGAGCCCTGAGGCGTCGGCGGGAGGAGCGTCCAACCGCACTCTCTTTGTCCTGATACGATACCGATGCCCGAGGACAGGCTCGAACCCGTCGATGGTGTCGTAGAAATTCTCAAACGCTGCCTTGTCGCCCTCAGCGACCTGCAGACACACGTCAAGGAACGCTCCAAAGCAAGCACTGCGGCCATGGTCCACGGTCATCGTCACAATGACATCCCCTGAGTCGTCGCAACCCGTGATCAGTGTGAGGAGAAGTGCAGCCAGACTGGCTCTGTCGATTCTTTTCATGCAGTCCTACGTTTCGAATTCGTTCCGCCGTCCGCTAGCGACTCACACATCGCGTGCGCGGAACGATGCCCAGGCGCGGTCGTTCGCGACCCCACCCAAATGACATACCTCGGAGGTCGAGTAACCATGCGCTGCAGGAATGCAAGGACATGAAAGGTGCAGTGCACGCTTGCGCCCAGAAGGTCATCCTCCCGACACACCAGCCGACCCACCAGCCCACCCCAATGACCGGCTCGAATGACACCTCTCACCGCTCGGCGTTCCCGCCCGTCGAGATCCACCGCGAGCTCCGAGCCGTTCAGACCTCGGGTGTCGGCGCCATGTCTCGCAGCAGTGCCGACGGGCTCGTCGCCCCGAGGCAGCCGTAGCTCCGGTCCTCTCAAGAACCCAGGTAGGGAGGAATCCAGGAAGGATCCGTGAGCAGACTCAGGGCGTCGGCGCCGGCAGGGTGTGCTGGGTGATGGTGCTCATGCCGTCGACCTGACCCTGGATCCGGTAGAGCTTGAAGTCCGGCCCGACCGTGATGAAGGCCGGGCTGGCAAACCCGCTCAGCAGTGTGGTCGCGGCGCCGGCATAGGTGACCTCCTCGATGACGCCGCCCACACGCTCGACGTAGATGCGCCGGTGCAGCTGCGAGGCGCTGATGCTGACGATGTCACTGCCGAAGGTGTGGATCGGGGTCACGGTGCCGGTGGTCCGGTTGACCTCATAGAGCGTCGTACCCGCGGCCGCCCAGAGCCGCAGGTCCGAGGTCGTCGCGATGGACACGACGACGGCCGGCAAGGTCGCGACCACCTCCTTGGTGGTCAGGTTGTAGCGCGACACGTCGCCCGAGGCGGACAGGTTGCCGACGTAGAACCAGCCGTCGAAGCCCCACTCGGGATCCATCGGCCCGCATAGCCTGTAGCCGTCGATGGCCCAGGACGAGCAGGGCGAATGCGCGACCGGGTGCAGGTACTGCATGGTCAAGGCGGAGTCGACGAGCAACACGCCGCGCGCGGTCGTCTCACCGGCGTAGGCGCCGCTGACGATGGTGCCGTCCCAGCTCGGTGCACCAAAGCCCAGGTCGTAGTTCGCGATCCCGTTGTAGGTGGTGACGACGCCGTTGGGCGCGACGCGGTGCATCCGGTCCACGCCCGAGATGAACTCGGCGTAGTAGGCGTTGCCGAGCCCGTCGAAGTCGAGGTCGAAGATGGAGTAGGCGGTCGAGTTGAGCGTCGCGAGTGGGGCTGGAGCCACGTCGTCATAAGCGAAATAGGGGGCGTCGGCGACGGCGGTGCCGTCGGCGCGTGTGATGTCGACCGGGCCCGAGATCCCGTCCGCGGGCACGACCACCGCGATGGTGGTCGGGGTCCAGCTCGTGACGGTCGCTGCGGCGCCGCCGCTGAACTCGACCGTGCCCGGGGTCGAGCCAAAGCCCGTGCCGTTGAAGGTCAACGCGTCGCCGCCGCCCGCCGACGGGGTCGAGAGCCCTCCGACCACGGGTGCCGGCCCGCCCGGGCAGCCCACGCCGCCCGTGAATGAGGTCGCGTCGCCGGCGAACTGCACACACATCACCTCGGGCGCCGAGAGCCCTCCGACGGTGCCCGCGTAGACCGTGCGCACCGCGCTGCCCGTCTCGTTGAGGCGGTTCGCCTGGCAGCCGGCCACGCCGTCCGTCGTCAGGGTTGCGTCGACCTCGACATAGGGATAGCTCGCGCCCGCCGCCGTCGGCACTCCGCCGACGAAACCAGCGGTTGGGTCGGCGGGGTCGGTCGCCGTGGCGTGCAGGGCGAGCCGGCAGGTGCCGCCCGCTAGGACCAGGTCATCGAGGCTCAACGCGACGTTCCAGTAGACCTTGTTGCACGGCGCCCCATCGCAGTTCAGGGCCTCGTTGCCGCGGTAGACGGCGTAGTGGAGGGTGTCGTCTCCAACGGAGACCGACGCGTTGCCCGGCGCCACGGTCGGGTCGATCGAGAACACCGTCTCGCCGCACACCACATCGAAGGTGCCCAGCATCAGGTTCGTCCCGCCCGCGTCGGGTCCGGCCGTGCACGCGAAGCCGAACACCGCCGTCCAGTCGCGCTCGGTGTCGCCGCCGTGGATGAGGCGGATCGGGTCATCGACCAGGTCACTGTCGTTGCCATCCGGGTAGCAGGTGTCGAGCTTGGCCGAGCAGAAGATGTCCTCGAAGGCGACGGCCACGTCGAAGAAGCCCTGCCGCGCGTCGCGGAGCACGGTGAGGTTGAACTCGGCGAGCGTGTCGACGTTTGCGACGCAGTCGACCGACAAGGTGCAACCCATGGGGCACGGGTCCTGCCAGCCGCCCACGTCCGCGCCGTCCGCGCCGATCCCATAGAGCCCATCGACCCACAGGGTCACGTCGTTCTGGACGCCCGGGGCGGCGCTCGAGTCGCTCGCGGCATCGCAGGTCCCGACATACGTCAGGTCGCCGCCCGCCCCGTTGCCGTAGCGGCCCGAGCAGAGCGTCGTCGTGTCGGCCTCGCCGGCTGGCCCGTTGGCGCCCGTCTGGTCGGCGCCGAGCCGGGTCTTCGAGGGGTCACCCTTGGCCCACACCACGCCGGTCCCGTTGGTGACCCGCAGGTCCACACACACCTCGTCGATGGCTGGCAGCGTGAGACCGGCCACCGCGACCGCGAGCACGGGGCCACCGCTCGTCGTGCGCTCGCCTTCGGCACACCCCGCCACCGCGATCGCGGAGAGGCCGAGCGCCAGCGACCAACGGCGCGCCGTCCAGGAAACTCCGACCGCTCGAACCCACAGTGCCGACATTGTCGCCTCCCAGCTTCACCCGCGAGGGGCGCCGTGGACGCCGCTCCGGAAGCTCCGATGCGTTTGCCCGAAGCGTCTGGCCCGAAGCGTTTTGAACTATTGTCGAGAGGGCGAGCCCGCCTCGGCCCCCTCGTTTGACGGATGCTATCCCCCGGCCATGGAGTCTGGCAAGCGACTCGCTTCGGCTTCGTCAAACGCTCCCGAAACCTGAAGATGACAGCCATGTCCCTTCAGGGGGCCTGGCGTCTGGGTCACCCGATGATGACCTCCGAGCCCCCAATAGCCTCCTGCAGTGGTCTGCAGTCGCCCTACTGTAGGTCGTGGGTCGGGCAAGGGTGCAATCGCGGCAGGACGGCCATTCATGCGGTGATGAGAGTTGGCCCGCGGCTTGCTCTAGTGCTCTGTGTCCGCAACGAAGCGGACCCCACGTCCCCATGCCTTTCGGCGTCACAGTGGATGAAAGGCATGGGGACGCGATCGGATCGCTCGCCAGGCGAAGGCAGGCTCACGTCGCAGGCCTGCGACCTGGCGAGCAGACGTTTCACACCCAGGAACACGCCATGAAGCTCTTGATCTCGACCGCCCTCCTCGCTTGCTCGTTCTCGTTTGTCGCTTGTGACCAGACTCTCGATGGGACTGGTAGTGCCGGTGCCGATGATATTGCCACGGTTCGTAGCCCGGGCATCGAAGCGCTCGAGGCGCTGGGTCGCGAGCGTCGTATCGTGCCGGCCTCGACTGAAGACGCGCAGCGTTTGGCGGCGCTCTCGTTGGAGTCGCAGGAGCTGATGGACGCGAAGGGTCGCCTCGGCGACGAGGGCTTCATCTTCGTGAGCAGGCCGACGGCCTTCTGGACCATTGGGGCGGCTGAGACGCTTGCGACGTTGGTCGAGCGCGGTCGCCGCGCCGACGAGCAGGTGATGCTGGTGACGGTGTGGAAGTCGGATCTCACGCTCTTGAGCATCTTCGAGGTCGGCGGTGAGGGTGCGGGCTTCGAGGTGCACGAGGTCATCGTGTCGTCCGATGATAAGGCCGAGGTCGAGAGCCCAGGCTTCGTGTTCGTGGCACACGACACGGACAATGCGGAGGATGCGTCGGACACCTCGGACGAAGAGCTCGGGATGCAGGAAGGCGCGCTCATCGGCTACACCGGCGGCGGCTCGACGCAGTGCACGCTGCAGAATGGCATCATCGACGCGGGTGGTCAGGTGGCCGACGGCCTCTGCCTGGGTGAAGCGAACTTCGTGTGTTTCTGGCAGTACATCGGCAATGACCGGGCCTTCAACCGGTGCGTGAACCAGCGGGTCGCGGCCTGCCAGATCGGCACCGACAAGTGGTCCGCCCCGGTCTGCAATTGAAGGTGACACATTCGCCCCGGTCGTATCGACCCGGCCTCAGAGCCCGAGCTCCCCGCGAAGACCACGGGGGCCTCGGGCTCTTTGTGTTTTCGAACTAGAAGACCTGCCTCCTGAAGTGAGGCGCTGTCAGCGACCGCCTCGATACCGGCTGATACTGAAGGTCTCATGGGCCCCCACAACCTTGGGGGGTGAACGCGGTTTACACCCGCGGTGGTGGTGGTCTCTCCCGTGCCCCGGTCGGGGCCACCTCCCCGGAGTCGACCATGTCCAACCGCTTCGTTCGTGCCTTCGGCGCGTTCGCCTTTGTCTTCGCAGCTTGTGACGCCCCCACCGGGCCCGAGCTCGGCGCGACGTCGGCCGCGCTGACGGAGGCGAGCCCCGTCACCGTCGAGTTCACGAACCCCGGCACATCGGCGGCGACCGCCGTCGACACCGAGGCCGACGACCGGGTCATCGCCGCCATCGACGGAGCCACCACGAGCGTCGACATCGCCGTCTTCGGCTTCGACCACCCGAGCATCACGCAGGCCGTGCTGCGCGCCCACGCTCGCGGCATCGCGGTCCGTCTTGTCGGCCACGGCGAGGAGTTGGCCACGAGCAACGGCTTGAAGGCGCTGCAAGCGGCAGGCGTGCCGATGGTGCTGCGCCCGAGCAGCGCGCTCATGCACCACAAGTTCATGGTCATCGACGGCGTCGACGTGGCCTTCGGCTCGATGAACTTCACGACCTACGCGGCGACGCAGAACGACGAGAACCTCGTCTTCGTGCGTTCACCCGAGCTCGCCGCCATCTTCGTGGGTGAGCTCGAGCAGATGTTCGCGGGGCGCTTCGGCTCGAAGAAGACGGCGCGTGCGGTCCGGCCCGAGGTGGCCGTGGAAGGCGGCACCATCGGCCTGCACTTCTCCCCGAAGGAGGACACCCTCACCCGGCTGCGTGAGGTCATCGGCACCGCCGAGACCCGCATCTACTTCCTCGCCTTCAGCTTCACGCTCAGCGAGGTCGCGACCGACCTCATCGCGGCCCGCGCCCGCGGCGTCGAGGTGGTCGGTGTCTTCGACAAGGGCAGCGCCTCGTCGAGCTGGAGCCAGGACGACGCCCTCGCCGCCGCGGGCGTGTCGGTCTTCGTCGACGGCAACGACAACACCTCCGGTTTCGCCGGTGGGCGCCTCCATCACAAGGTCATGATCATCGACGCCGGCGGGGTCGACCCGATCGTCGTGACCGGCTCGTACAACTGGTCGGCGTCGGCCACCAACAGCAACGACGAGACGCTGGCCATCCTGCGCGGCAAGAGCCTCGTCGCCCCGTTCGTCGGCGAGTTCTGTCGCGTCTACGGCCACAGCTCGGCGTCGAGCTCGCCGGTCCAGAGCGCACCCCCGAGCCTGTGCGTCGAGCGCCCCCTCCTCGCCCTCACCGAGGTGCTCGCAAACCCGGTCGGCTTCGATCGCGACGAGGAGCTCGTCGAGGTCACCAACCGCGGGCGGGCCTCGGCCGACCTGTCCGGCTATACGATCGCGGACGCCCTGGCCACCCGCCACGTTTTCGAGCCGGGCACCCACCTCGCCCCGAACCAGAGCCTCGTCGTGTACTCGGGACCGCGCTCGGGTGAGGTTCGACTCACCGCCTCGACCGGCCAGCTCTCGCTCAACAACGACGTCGACACCGTGACGCTGCGCGCTTCGTCGGGGGCCATCGTCGACCGCGTGGCCGTCGGGGTCGCCCTCGAGGGTGAGTCGATGCACCGCCGCACGGACCTGCTCGTCGACTTCGACTTCGACGGCCTCGTCGACGCGGACACCTGGCTCCGCCACAGCGCACTCTCGGAGACCGGCCTCATGATGTCACCCGGCGCGAAGCCCGACGGCATGCCCTGGACCGACGTCGCACAGGGCCCGGTCGAGCAGAGCGAGGTCGAGACGAGTGAGCACGACGTGGTCGTCGCCGCCGCCCTGCCCAACCCCGTCGGCACCGACCGCCCCGAGGAGTGGGTCGTCATCACCAACGCCGGCCCCGTCGCGGTCGACCTCTCGGGCTGGGCGCTCGGCGACCTCACGAGCCCACACCGCCACGTCTTCCCGAGCGGCGCTATCCTCGCGCCGGGGACCTCGCTCAAGGTCTATGACGGCGGCGTCCACAGCGACGGGTCGCCGGCGTCCTCGGGTGCGCTCTCGCTCAACAACTCCGACGAGACCATCACCCTCTACGACGCTCACGCGCTGGTGGTCGACGCGCTCGCGTGGACGAGTGCCGCCGAGGGGCAGGTCATCGCGCGCTGAAGCTCGGTCGGAGGCGCCACACGTCTGTCACCCGAAGGGCACGCTCGCTCCGTCCTAGCGGCAGGTGACGTCCGCGACGTTCCTGGAGAACGACCACATCCCGGCGGCGGCGGGCACGACGCCCGCGGGGTCACGGCTGGTCACGCGCACCGCATCGGATGCGAAGTGCAGGTCTTGCATGAGCTTTCCGTCCCTGGTCGCCACGGTGAGCCGGACGACCTCGGTCCTGCAGATGAGCCTCAACGTCGTGAGCCGCGTCCGCGTCGCATCGTCGACCACATCGAACGTGACCGCGCCATTGGCAAGGACGGGCCATGGCTGGCCTTGCGTCACGCGTATGAGAGCCTGCGCGGTGAGCGGGCCGAGCGCGACGCCGTGTACGATAAATGGCTCCGCCGCCGCTTTTCCCGTGGTCGTAGGCCCGGAAATGGACAGCGTCGCGGAGGTCTCGACAGCGATCGTCATGGCCTCCGCGGGGGTGGCCGAAGGGAGCACGCCGAAGTCTCCGACCACAAACGCGAGCGCCGCGTTCGAAGCCGTCCCACTGCCGTTGTTCGAGACGAAACTCCAACTCGCCGCGCCCCCAGCGGTGGGCGTGACGCGTAGCACGTCGAAGACCAGCTCGAGCCGGACGAGCTGGAGCGCGTTTGGGCCTGGCGCCGTGAGGTGCTCGATGCGGGTGGCAAACGCCAGCTCGAAGTCGACCGAGGCCAGCGCGGGCGCGGCACCGATGGCGGGCGTGAAGGTCACGCGGCTCCAGGCGATCCCGCGCGTCAGGGCCTCGAAGCTGCCCGTGTACGTGTGGCCCAGCTCGACCTCGACTACCAGCGGATCGAAGAACGGGCGCGATGGGGTAGTGCGACTGACCTCACGCTCGGCCCCGAACGTTATCGAATGCACGGCGAGCGTCATGCCTGGGCCGTTGCCGGTGAAGGTCAGGGTGCCCACACGCTGGGCCGGGGCGGGCGGAGCGGTGTCTTCGTCGGTGTCAGGCGGGATCCCCGACCCCGCTGGGCCCTGCTCGCCTCGCGGGCCTGGAGGTCCCGGTTCGCCCTGAGGGCCCGGCGGTCCCGGTTCGCCCTGAGGGCCCGGCGTTCCAGGCGCTCCCGCGAGCTTTGCATCCATGGCCAGGAGCTCCGCCTCGAGCTGCGACACGCGCGCCTCGAGCCCGTCGCGATCACACGCTACTGCCAGCACTCCCAAAAGCCCCAAAGCCATGGCGCGCATCTTCGCCTCCTGTAGGATACCTGACGGCGGCATGAGGCCTCGCAAGTCGACGTGAGACTCACTTCATTACGCGAACGTGCTCGACGACGCCAGCGGTCCGCGCCCGGAGGGTGCACCCAACTCCATGGAAGCACGAACCTTTGGTGCGTGCACCAGCGGGAGCTGGCCCTTGACAGCCCAAGCCCGTTCATCCCTCCTGGAGCTTTCTGAAATCAAGGTCCAGGTCGGGCCGTTGGTGAGGTCGTTCTCACAGCAGCGGCCATGGTGGTGCGAACCGCGAGCTCGTCACGGCCGACGACCTGGCTCGACTCGGGCCGCTACTCGCGGATGTCCCGGGGTGGTGCTAGTGGGCGTATGACGACGGGGGCTGTCCCGTGTACGAGCCGTGGTACGAAGAAGACGACAGGGCTGATGGCTTCAGGAGAGTCCGATGTCTAGCGTAGTGACCTGGGTGTCTGTTCTGCTCGTGACCCTCGCAGCGGCCGACGCGCGGGCGGAGAAGGGCTATCGCGACCTCTACCTCGCGAGCCGCGACGAGATCAGGCCGGTCTTGAAGATCCGCGCCGAGCTGCCCGAGGACCGGGGCGGCTACTTCATCGGGATCGTCGGCGGGCTCGCCTCGTTCAACTTCATCGAGCGGCTCCAGCCCAACGACATCCTGCTCGTCGACCTCAACCCGGCGCAGGTCGAGTACGGCCGCTGTGTCGTCGAGCTCATCCGGCGCGTCCCGAGTCGCCACGACTTCATCGCGACCTTCTTCTCGCGCCCCTTTCTCGAAGACGAGGAGGCCTTCCTCGCGCAGCCGGGTGACCTCTCGAAGCTGGCGGAGCTCGTCGCCACCTTCGAGGACGCAGGACTCCGCGAGAGCTGCACGGCTGACCTGTCGCTCATCGCCGAAGCGACCTACGACCCCAAGACGAAGTCGTTGCTCGTCGCGCGCAATACCAACGGCAAGAACCTGCTGCGGGGCGGACCCGAGCGCGGCATGCCGCGCGGCTACAACTTCATGTACTACGGCAAGGGCTGGCTCGAATCCGACATCACCTACGAGCGCACACGGGCAGCACTGCGCGCGGCAAAAGTGCGTTTCCTCGCCTCGGACATCGGGGCCGTGCCCGTCAAAGACATCCGCGGCAAGTTCGTCTTCTTCTGGGGCACCAACCTCGCGACCTGGTTCGCACCGGGCAAGGAGGCCTACGAGCGCTTCGTGATCCGTGTCCACGAGGAGCTCTCTTCGCGAAACCAATCGATTCGTTTTGGCTTCGCGAGCACCTATCGCCGCACCGGCTGGACCGAGTTCGTCCCCTTCACCAAGCTCGGCGACGGGGTCCACCTCGACGCGTCGGCGAAGACCAAGAAACACACGCAGGGCAAGACGGTCCTCGAGCTGATTCCGGGGCGGGCCTACTTCGGCAAGGAGCTGCGCGCCAAGGAGAGTGTCGTGAAGCGGGCGGGCGAGCCCATCGGGGCCGAGGTGAGCTTCGACGTCGCCGTCCTGCACATCCTGAACAACTCCGGGTTCAAGTGGTGGAAGGAGAGTCGCGAAAACGAGTTCCTCGCCCTCTATCGAGAGGTCCTCGAGCGCGCCAAGGAGGTCGTCGTCCTCGAGCACAACCCGCGCAGCGCGGACTTCACCGACAAGGACCGCGCCCGCATGGTGGGGCTCGACGGCCTCCTGAAGCCGCTCTTCGAGGTGCTCAAGAACCGGTCGTTGTCGCTGGCGATCGAGTTTGCCGTCGGCCAGACAGACGACACACGTAATCTCGTCCTGCACATCCGCAAGCGCTGACACACGTCGCTCGGGACGATGGCAAACGAGGGTTGGGGATGCGTCGGCGCACCTGCGGAGGTCTGCAGTCGCCCTACTGTAGGTCGTGGGTCGGGCGGGTGTGCAGGGACCGCAGGACGGCCATTCATGCGGTGATGAGAGTTGGCCCGCGGCTTGCTCTAGTGCTCTGTGTCCGCAACGAAGCGGACCCCACACTAGACCAAAGGAACCCACGCCATGAAGCTCTTCATCTCGACCGCTCTCCTCGCTTGCTCGTTCTCCTCGTTTGTCGCTTGTGACCAGAACCTCGCTGGGGTTGATGGGACCGACGGTGCCGGTGAGTTTGCCACCGTCCGTAGCACGGCCATCGAAGCGCTCGAGGCACTCGGCCCCGAGCGTCGTATCGTGCCGGCCTCGATTGAAGACTCGGAGCGCTTTGCCGAGCTCTCGTTGGAGTCGCAGGAGCTGATGGACGCCAAAGGGCGTCTCGAAAATCGAGGTTTTGTCTTCGTGAGCCGCTCGACGGCCTTCTGGACCCACGGCGAGGGTGAGCCGCTTGCGACGCTGGTCGAGCGGGGTCGCCGCGCCGACGAGCAGGTGATGCTGGTGACGGTGTGGAAGTCGGACCTGACGCTCTTGAGCAGCTTCGAGGTCGGCGGTGAGGGGGCGGGCTTCGAGGTGCACGAGGTCAGCGAGTCGTGCGAAGACGAGGCCGAGGTCACGAGCCCAGGTTTCGTCTTCGTGGCCGAGAATGGGGAGGACACCTCGGACGATGAGCTCGGGATGCAGGAGGGTGCGCTCATCGGCTACGCCGGCGGCGGCTCGACCCAGTGCACGCTGCAGAATGGGATCATCGACGCGGGTGGTCAGGTGGCCGACGGCCTGTGCCTGGGCGAAGCCAACTTCGTGTGCTTCTGGCAGTACATCGGCAATGACCGGGCCTTCAACCGGTGCGTGAACCAGCGGGTCGCGGCCTGCCAGATCGGCACCGACAAGTGGTCCGCCCCGGTCTGCAATTGAAGGTGACATATTCGCCCGGGTCGTCGCCTCGACCCGGGCTGAGAGCCCGAGCTCTCCGCACGGACGATGGGGGTGGGTCAACACCCCCGTTTACTCGGTCCGACGGACGGCGCAGGCTCTCGGGCGTGTCCACCCGTCGACCCATATTCATCTGTCTGAGCTTGCTGAGCTCGATCACCTCGACCGCCTCGATCGGCCCCGTCTCGAGCGCCTGGGCGTTTGGTCCCGGGGTCCACAGCCGCGAAGCCTTCGTAGTCCTCGAGGCGCTCGCCGAGCTCCACCCGGAATACGCAACGCTGGCCGCCAGCCCACACGCGCGGTCCTGGCTGACGCTCGGCGCAGTGTCGCCCGACTTCATGTTCATGGCCGACTCGCTCGGCTTTGGCCACGAGCCCGGCCTGTCGGCGCACCTCAGGTCTGCGGCTGCTGAGCTCGGCCCAGAATACCGGCTCTTCGCGCTCGGGCACCAGTGTCACGTCGCCTCGGACGGGGCCTCCGAGGCCTTTGTGGTGCCTGCCCTGTTCTCGGCCGCAGCCGTCGGGTCGACCGATCTCTTTGCCGACCAGCCCGCCTACAAGGAGGCCGAGGGCGTCGTCGAGAGCCTGGGCGACCTGCTGACCGGCGACTGGCATGCGGTCGTCGATACCTTCTATGACCTCTGGATCCCGCCCGCCGATCGCGCGGGCTTCGAGGCGGTCTTCGGCTGGTACTGCGAGACGGGGAGCATGTATCTGGGGCGGCCCAACGATTGTGTCGCGGCCCGGGCCGAGCTCGGCGAGGGGTTGGCCCAGCTCGAGGAGGTGTTTGCGCTCTTCGACCGGGCCGGCGCCCACGGCTTTGTCGACCACCTCACGTCCTTGCCGATCCCCGAGGTCATGGACTTCGCGTTGTCGCTCGCGGATGGCGATGCGTTCGGTGGGTTGCTCGGGGCCGAGCTCGGGACGGGGGTGACGCCGTGGCTCGAGGCCGAGGTGGCCTATCTGAACACGACGGCGTTCGTCACGCCTGCGTTCTGGGCGCGTTACGAGACACTCGCCGAGCTCGGGCCGGCGTTTGCGCTCGACCGGCTGCGCGACGGCACAAGCGGCTGGCCGTCCTACGACATCGAAGCGATCGAGAGCGGGCTCGTCACCAGCGCCTTGCAGGCGGTCGAGGGCCTCGACGGTTCTGACGGCGGCCCGCCGATCTGGCCAGGGCTCCTGGTCGACGCGGTCGTTTTTCGAGGGCCGGACGGGGCGGTGCTGAGCCAGGTCGGTCCCGAGCACGTGGGCGAGACGCTCTCGGTCGAGGTGCGTTTCTTCTCCGCGTGGCCGCTCGAAGGCGTCGTCATCGCGCGGGTCCGCGCGGACCAGGACGGACTTGGTGACCACCTGAACCCGGTCGACCCGGTCGACCCGATCGTAGGCGAGAGCCGCCTCGTGGTCGACATCGACCCACGACGCTACGCCGAGAGGCCGCGCGAGGTCGTGACGGTCTCGTTCATCGCCGAAAGCGATGGCCCCAACAGCTATGCAGTCGAGCTCTGGGTAGATCCGGTCGACGATGTCGGCGAGGTCGGCGAGAGGCTCGCCATCACGACCAGCCGCGACCGGCTCTGGCTCGCCCCCACGCTCGGCCGGGCACGCGCTGCCTTTGCCGAGCTGGTCTCGCTCTCGCCGCGGTCCTTGCCGGTCGCGGACGCGCTGAGCACACAGGGGCTGGCACTTGTCGAGGTCGAGGTCGGCCCGCCATCGGCTGCGTCCGGGCCTCCGCTGGCGGGCGCGCTCGTGCGGCTCGGCGGTGTGGTCGGGACGAGCTCTCCGTTCGGCGACGCGGTGTTCTCGCCGCTCGTCGGGACCCATGCGTTGCTCGTGCGGGCGCCCGGCTTTCACGAGCATATGGGTCAGCTCGTCGTCGGACCTGTCCGCTCCAGCGTCGATGTCGAGGCCGTCACGCGGGGCAAGGTCCTGCTCGAGCCGGTCCTTGGCCTCACCCTTGGCGACGGTCGCTTCAGCACGAGCCGCACGACGTTATCGGTGGCCGTTGGCGGCGCGGCGATCGGGCTGGCGACCGGCTTCGAGGTGAAGGTCGATGGTGTGCCACCGCGCGGCCAGGCGCTTCTGGCCGGCAGTGGCGTGGGCGAGGTTGTGTTCTCCGCACCCGTGGCCGATGGGACGCGGCTCGGCGTTTCCGGGCATGCGGTCTACCCGAGCGGCATCGGGCGCACGAGCACGTCGAGCGTCATGGTCGACGCCTCGTCGCCGACAGTGGCGACGGACGTCACAGCCCGGCCAGGAGCCTGCGCGCCCGAAGCGGGACCGTGGCGCCCGGCCTACGAAGTACTGGTGGTCGTCGGAGAGCCGCACTCGGGGCCGGTCTCGCTGAGCGTGAGCCGGGATGGTGCGGTCTTCGAGCCGGTCGAGCCTCGACATCGGGTCGAGCGGTGGCGAGGCGAGCGGCGGCGAGGCGAGTGTGGTCGTCGAGGCGGGTGGTGAGGCGCTGACGCTCACCCTTCACGCTGTCAACCAGGCCGGCCTCGAGACGACTGCGCTCATCGAGCTGGCACTCGAGGACACATCCGCATGCGCCGAGCCCGGCCCCGAGGTGGTCGAAGCCGAGCCCGAGGCCGACTCGGAGCAAGCGCCAGACAGCGCCGAGGTCGAGCCGAAAGCCAGCTCGGGTGGGTGCGGAGCGGGCGGAGCCGAGGGACTCGTGTGGCTTCTCGGCGCGCTCGGGCTGACAAGAGCGCGCCGAGCAGCGCGCGGAAAAGCGTGGAGGCTGACTGCCAGGCGCCATGCCGATCACCTCGGCCTAACCCGGAGCATCCATACCCTTTGAGACCGCCGCTGGGACCGCTGCGGTTGGCGTCGACGTCGGCATGTGGCAATCTCTGAAGATGTCGCCACTCTGCCCGCCGCCGCCCTCTGGGGTTCCAGCTTCGCTCACACAAGCGAGCGCGTCTTATCGCCGCCGCGCGTATCTCGCGGTGCTGGGCCTCGTCACCTTCCTCACCGCGTATTTCGGACTCGCCGGATGGTTCGCCTACACGGCGGTCCGACTCTTCGGTGTCGCTGGGGAGGTGCGGCGCCCGCTGTGGGTGATCGTGGCTGCGGTCGCGAGCTCGTTGCTCGCGCTCTTCATGCTCAAAGCGGTCGTATTCATCCGCCGCGGGAGCACAGGCCAACTCGAGGCCATCGACCCCGAGGCCCAACCAGAGCTCATGCGCTTCATCAACCAGGTCGCCGACGAGGCCAAGGCGCCGCGTCCACGTCGCGTCTACCTGAGCCACGACGTCAACGCGGCCGTCTTCTACGACCTGTCGCTGCTCAACCTCATCTTGCCTTCGAAGAAGAACCTGCTCATCGGGCTCGGCCTCGTGAACGTCCTCAACCTGAGCGAGCTCAAGGCGGTGCTCGCGCACGAGTTCGGCCACTTCGCACAGCGCAGCATGAAGATCGGCCGCTGGGTCTACATCACCCAGCAGATCGCTGCCCACCTCGTCGCCCGCCGCGACGCGCTCGACCGGATGCTCGAATTCCTCTCGGGCGTCGACATCCGCATCGCCTGGATCGGTTGGGTCCTGCGACTCATCATCTGGTCGATCCGCTCGCTCGTCGAGACGGTCTTCGGTTGGGTGCTGCTCATCGAGCGCGCACTCACGCGCCAGATGGAGCTCCAGGCGGACCTCGTCGCGGTCTCGCTCACCGGCTCCGATGCGTTGATCCACGGGCTCGCGAAGTTGCAGGCGGCCGACGAGGAGCTCGACCGCGCGATCCGGTTGATGCTCGCGGAGCGGTCCGAGGGGCGTCCGGTCTCGGATGTCTATGCGCTTCAGACCTGGCTCATCGACAAGCGCCGCGAGATCCTCGCCGACCCGCGATACGGCGGTGTGCCGCCCGTCCCGGACGACCCGGAGGCGGCAGCCAAACACCGCGTCTTCGAGTCGTGGGACCACCAACCGTCGCGTATGTGGGCGACCCACCCCGCGAACGATATGCGTGAAGCGAACGCCAAGCAGACGTATGTGCGTTGTGCCGTGGATGAGCGCTCGGCGTGGCTCCTCTTCTCGAACCCCGAGGGGCTCAGGCAAACGATGACGCGCTCGCTCTACGACCAGGCGAGCGTCGACGAGATAGCCCCCGAGCCTGTGCCGCCCGTGCCGCTCGAGGCGAGCTTTGGCGCGCTCACCAAACGCTTCGATACACCCCGGCTCGATCCCCGCTATCGTGGTCTCTACCTCGATCGCTCGCCGGTCCGACACGCGACGCGGCCCGCTGAGCTCGTCACGAGCTGGCAGGCGTTTGTCGACCAGAGCGCCGCAGCGGATCCGCTGGCCCACACCCTCTCGAACCTCTATCGACCCGATCTCAAGGACGACCTGGCGCTCAGACAAGAGCGCTTCGTGGAGGTCGCGACCCTCGAAGCCATCGCTCGCGGCGACCTCCGCGCCCCCGGTGGAATCGTCCGATTCCGGGGCGCGCAGCACAAACGCGCCGAGCTCGGTGACCTCGTGCAGCGTGCGAAGTCCGACCGCGAAGCGATCCTCGGACGGCTGCGCCAACACGACCTCGAGATCCGCAGCGCGCACCTCGAGGCGGCCCGACGGCATGACGCCGCGCACCCACCCGCGTCGGGCGAGTGTGGGCAGGAAGCCTACCTTGTCGGCCTGCTCGAGGTGTTGCACTACGCGGAGCACACGCAGGCGGACCTGGTCGACGCCGCCGGGGTCTTCGACAGCGTCCTCGCCATCGTCCTGGCCGACGGCAAGGTGAGCGAAGGCGAGCTGAATCGACTTCTGGGCGAGGCGAGCCAGCTCTATGTCAACCTCGCGGCGATCTATGAGAACGCTGCCGATATCCACCTCGATGAGGAGCTTTTGTCGCGGATCGATGCGACGAGCTGGTCCGAGCACATCGGCGGGTTGAACCTCAACTATCCCCAACGCGAGCACATCGGCGATTGGCTCTCGGTGTATCGCTCCTGGGTCGCCGGCACCGCGGGTCAGCTCGAACAGCTCTCGTCGGTCGCGCTGGCGATGCTGCTCGAGACCGAGGCCCGGCTCGCCGATTGGACCCTCGGGCGGCTCCCCGAAGGAAGTGCGCTACCGCCTCGGCGAGCCCGCTCGTCAGTGCTCGCGACCTATCCGACGCTGCTCGAAGGCGTCGAGCGCCCGCGTCACTACAAGCTGAGCTGGTGGGACCGCTTCGTCCTCGCCGACGGACTCTTGCCGATGACGCTCCGCCTTGTGGTCGCAGGTGGCATTGTCGCGACGGTCCTGGTCGCGGCGAGCGCCCTTCGTGGTCGAGGGGGCTGAGGAGGGGACCCTTTGCGCCTTAGCTGTCAGCGGGACCCGCCGACCCGGGCCATGATGGGTTGATGGGTTGATGGGTTGACAACTCGCCACAATGAGGGCGTCTTGTCGTGCGCAAGCGTCGCGAACCACTGGAGATCTGATGAACAAGCTCGCCCCGTCACTCATCGCCATCGCCGCCTTCATGCCCGCCTGCGCGTCGAGCGCACCGTCGCTTCGACCCATCGACAAGGGCGATGGGATCGAGCGCTACGTCGCGTTGCAGGACAACTTTGCCTCGATTATCGAGCGGTCCAAGAACGCAGCCGAGGGGGCAGTCGCGCTCGAAGACTATTGCGCCAGGAACCGGGCAGCCATCGACGAGGCCACCGTCGAGATGTATCGCCGCGCCGATAGCGAGGACCCGAACGACCGCAAGCGCCTCAACGAGAGCACCGACCGCCTCGTGGAGCGCATGGGGCGTGCGGCTGAGCGCCAGGGTTGGGCCGACGGTGACGAGCGCCTCAGCGCCGCGATGGAGACGTGTCTCCGCATGCCCGACGAGCCGACGAACGAGCCGGAGGCCGGCGGCTCGAGCGCCGATGACGAGTCCCCGCTCGGGGTCCCGGCGTGTGATCGCTACATCGCGAAGTTCATCGTGTGCAGCGCCGACATGCCGGCGGATGCGCGTCCGCCCATCTACTCGGCGATCGCTCAGATGCGCACGACGTGGCGCGAAATCGCAAAGTCCGACCCCGAGGGTCTGGCCAGTGCGTGTGAGTCTGCGCTCGTGGCCGCCCGCGACGCCATGGGGCCTGTCTGCCCGGGCGTCGTCTGGGAGTGACCATCTCGAATTCATGGGTCGATGTCGACGCCGATACGGGTCCCGAATCCGATGACGTGGAAGGGTTCGTCCGAGCCTCGTTGGGGATGGAATTCGTAGCCGAGCCAGAGCATCGCATGCGGTGAAAACGCGCCCCCGACCCGGGGAGTGACAAAGCCATAGGCGATGGCGGCTCGGATCCCGGGTGGCCACCCACGTGAGCCTTCGAGGAAGGTCACGGCGGCAAGCTCGAGGTCGATGGCGCTGCCAGCGTCGGGCAGTCGAAGCAGGATTGGTAGGGCGCCATAGAGGACACCCGAGAGCTCGCCGTCGTCGCCAAAGCGCCCGCCACCGCCGACTTCGACGCCGGCCATGAGGGTGACGCGGTCGGACAAGCCGCCGCCAAACAGGATGCGTCCGCCGCCGCCACCCGAGAAACGGGCGCTGTCCTCGCGTAGGTTGAGGGCGAGCTGGCCGCGGCTCTCGATGAACATGACGAAGCGGTTGGCGTCGCCCTGCATGCCGATGAACCCGGGGTCGGCTTCGAGCCAGAAGGGGCACTCGGACGCGGCGCGTTCATTCAGGCCGACCAGGGCCTGGCGCACCCGATTGAGCTCGATGAGGTCGTCGACCTCGCCCAGGTCTTTGCCGTTCTTGCGCCACACGGTCTCGGCGTCGCCGCCCAGCCGGGCCGTCTCGTTTGCAATCTCGCCTTCGACCCAGCTCAAGAGCGACTCACGTTTCTCGGGCGCCACCTGGCAGGCGCTCCACGCGAGACCCGGCCCGATATTGTCGAGTGCCAGTCGGTCGACCGTCCACTCGCTGCGCGCCTGCGAGCGGATGAGCGTGAGGGTGTCGACATAGAGCGCGCGTTCGACCGGGTCGGGTGGGAGCGTGGCGGCGCACGACACGAGCAGAGGGGCCAGCAACAAGACGCGCAACAGGCGGAACATGGGCAACCTCACGGCGGGTCGGCGGCGACGAGAGGCGTGAGTAATGTCCGGTTCAGCCTCGGGCAAGGGCCCGTCGAGACGGCCAAGCATTGGTGTCGACAAAACAATCGTGAATGCTGCGACTCAACCCGCTCGCAGACTGGACACAAATGCGCGGGCGGCGGCCGATGGGTTGCGGTCGGCGCGCCACACGAGAGCAAGGCGGCGGACCAGAGCACCGTCGGCGGGACGCAGGCCGCTCGATGCGCCGCGTAAAGACCAACGCGAAACGAAGCCGGCGCCGATGCCTTCGCGCACCATTTGTTGGATGGCGTCGATCGAGCGCAGCTCCATCACGATGGAGACCGTCACGCGTTCACGCGCGAGGTGCTCGTCGATCATCGTGCGGACGGCGGTGCCCGGCTCGAAGAGCACCAGCGAGTGTCCTTCGAGGTCCTTCCAGCGGAAGGTTTTTCGTTTCTCCAAGCGGTGGCCGGGCGGCACGATTAGCAGCAGCTCGTCCTCGAGCCATGGCTCGACGTGCAGGCGATCGGACCGAACGGGCAGGGTCACGATGCCCAGGTCGAGCTCACCCGCGAGCACACCATCGACGATGGCCTGGCTGCCCTGCTCACGAACACGTAGCCGGATCTGGGGATAACGCTCATGGAATTGGCGCAGCACCGGCGGCAACAGATAGGTCGTGACGGTCGCCCCACCGCCGACCGACAGCTCGCCGCGCTCGAGCCCGGACAAGGCGCGCACGGCTTCTTGTCCGTCGGCCAGTGACGTCGCCGCGACCTCGACATAGCGGCGGAAGAGCTCACCCGCTTCGGTCAGGACAAGGCCCTTGGGCGTGCGAAAAAACAGGGCCTCGCCGACCTCTTCTTCGAGGCGTGCGAGCTGCGCCGACAGGGCCGGCTGGGTGCGGCCGAGCTTTTGTGCGGCCTTCGACATCCGCCCCATTTCGGCGAGCACGAGAAACGTCTTGAGCGGACCGTCGAGCATCGTGCCCGAGGTATCGGCCCGCCCAAGACTCACGTCAACTCGATAGGTCAGCGGTCACGGCCCGAGCGGCGCATGCGACCGATGCCAGCGAGCGCCAGCAGTGTGAACCACCAGCCGACCTGCGGCGCTCCGTTGCAGCCGCCGCCACCGAAGCTCGAGATCTCGCTGGGCGAAATCGGCAAGGCACCCGGGTCGAGCTCCGACACACACAGCTCTTCGGAGCGATTGCCGGACGGGTCGACCGCGACGACACCGTAGCGCACCTCGAGGCGGTCACCATCGAAGGCCCCCACGAGGTCATCGCCGATGACGACACGCCCGTCGCGCGCCTGCACGGGGCAGCCCGCGCCGAGCTCGACCTCGACGCCATCGCGCATCGCGATACACGCCAGGACCTCGACCTCGAGCGTCGTCCCACAGGCGTCGTTGGCACGCGGCGTGAGGTCGCTGACGAGCGGCCCGACACTCGCGCCGCACACGATGGCCGGTGCGATCCGATCGACCACGGTGACCTCGACCCCGCAGCTCGTGCGATTGCCACCCCGGTCCTGCGCCGTGAAGGTGACGTCCGTTTTGCCCAGAGCGAAGCGCTGAGGCGCATCCGACACCACCAGCACACCGACCCCGTCGCAGGCATCGGTCACGGTCGGAGCGGCCAGGGTCGCTGCAGCGTCGCAGCTCTGTCCGTCGACTTCCACCTCGACGGCGGCGCCGCAAGTCAGGCTCGGGGCCACGGTGTCGACCACACGCACCGGCACGACACAGCTCGCGGTGTTGCCGTTGCCATCGGTCGCGACGACCACCACCGGGTTGACCCCGAGCTCGAGCGAGTCGGGTCCGCTCATCGTCGTGATCGAGGTAGTCGCGCCGCAGGCGTCGCTCGCGGTCGCTTCGATGGTCGACGCGTCGAGACTCATGTCGGCTGTGCACTCGACGCTGATGCCGTCCATACACGTCAGGCTCGGGGCCTCGGTGTCCATCGGGCACGCGCTGTCGACGACCTGCCACAGCCACACGGCCGGCGTCGGGTCGCAGCGCCTGAGCGTGCACCCGCGGACCTCGAAACGGTGCAGCCCAAAGGCCAGGTCAGCCGCTGCATAAGCCGCAGCCCCCGAGTCGCAAGCGACCCAACCGCCTCCATCGAGCTGGCACTCGAAGCCGTCGGCGTGGTCGGTCGGGTCTTCGAAGACGAAGCTCGCGCCGGCGTCTCGCGCGGCGAGCTCGTCGGGCCCTTCGACGATGGCCGTCTCCGGATAGGTCGTGTCGATTGTCCAGTCCCAGACGACAATGTCGCCGTAGTTGCCGGCCGCATCACGACCCACCACAGACAGGGTGTGGGTTCCGTCGACGAGCCCTTCCACGGTCGTGCTCGGGTCGCAGGCAACCCAGGTCTCGACCGCCGCTTCGCTCGCTCCGTCGACGGCGCAGAAGAAGGTCGCCGGCTCGTCGCTCGTGAAGCCGAAGGTGGCCGTGTCGCTCTGCGAGGGGTCGGCCGGGCCGACCGCGATGGCCACGACCGGTCCCGTCAGGTCGATGGTCCAGGTGTGCCGCGCAGGCGTCGGGTCGGTGTTCCCCGCGGCGTCCACCGCGCGCACCTCGAAGACGTGGTTGCCTTCGCTAAGCTCCTCGTAGGTCACGCCCGTCTCACACGCGACAAACGCCGCGCCATCGACCCGGCACTCGAACGAGGCGGCCGGCTCGGAGCTCGAGAAACCAAAGCTCGCCGAAGTGTCCGAGGTCAGGGCCTCGGGCGTCGACGTCAAGGTCGTCTCGGGCAGGCTCGTATCGACCGTCCAGGTCCACGTCGCCGGGCTCGCGTCGACGGTCCCGGTCGGTGCCGTCGACGTCGCAGTGAACGTGTGCGGACCGTCTGAAAGTCCAGTGACTTCCGTCACCTCGGCGCAGTCGAGCGGCGCCCCGTCGAGGGTGCACTGCAACGTCGCATCCGCCTCCGACGATGTGATCACGAAGCGCGCGTCGCCGCTCTGCGATTGTGCAGCCGGGCCGGACACGATGGTCGTGTCGGGGATGCTCGGGTCGACGACCCAGGACCAGTAGGCCGGGGTCTGGTCGACGGCGCCGTTGGGGCCGATGCCGCGCACGAGGAAGGTGTGGCTGCCGTTGGCGACCTGATAGGTCGCAATGCCCGCGTCGCAACGTGTCCAGGCGGCACCATCGAGGCTGCACTCGAGGCCGACCGAGTGTGTCGCCGCAAACACAAAGCTCGTGTTGCCGGATGCGACCACGGACGACGGGCCGCTCGTGATGGTGGTCTCGACCGGCTGGCACACCGAGAGGGTGGGGGAGCCGGAAACGGCGTTGTCAACCATGCCGTCGCAGTTGTTGTCGAGGCCATCACACTGCTCGGCGCTCGCACCCGCGGTCGGATTGCATTGCTCGAAAATCGAGCCATCGACGCACTGCCTGACACCCTCGGTTCCGGCGCACACACCGACACCGCAGGTGATCGTCACGGCGGGCACGTCGTCGTCGTCCGTCCCGTCGCAGTCGTCGTCGATGCCGTCGCAGCTCGAGTCGGTAAGTGCTATCTTCGGTGCCGGCGTGCAGCTCTCGCTGATCTGGCCATTCACACACGTCGTGGTGCCCGTCGCCGCGCACGGGCCAAGCCCACACGTCACGGCATCGCCGACGAAGTCCTCGTCGGTCGCGCCATCGCAGTTGTCGTCCGCGCCGTCGCAGGTCGCGTCGTCGCCGTCGGTCGGGGTCAGCGTGTTCGTGCAGCCGACCTCGGCCACACACGCGTCGACCGTGCACGCGTTGCCGTCGTCGCAGTTCACGGGCGCGTGAACACAGCCGAGCTGCGGGTCGCAGGTGTCGACGGTGCAGCCGTTGCCGTCGTCGCAGTCGCGTTGTTCGCCGCCGACACAGCTGCCGCAGTCGGACGCACATGTGTCGCCGAGCGTGCACGGATTGCCATCGTCGCAGCGGATATCGCAGAGCTCCTCGAGGCCGCCGTGCACGATCCCGTCGCCGCAGAACTCGACGCGGCAGACCGCGGAACACCCGTCGCCGCTGTCGAGGTCGCCGTCCTCACATTCCTCAGACGGCTCGCGGATGTTGTTGCCGCAGACGGCGGTGTCGAGGACCGCCTCGAGCAGGATGATGTTGGCGCCGAACTCCGACATGTCGCCGGTCGGGGTCGTGGCGTTGAGGGTCAACACGGTGTCGAGGGTCGGGGCGCCGACGCGGACCGTGGCCTGCCAGATCCCGAAGATGTCGGCCTGCGCGCCGCCGAGATAGCGTTGCGCTTCGCCGTGGCCCGAGGGGTCGTTGGCGGCGAGGAAGATGCCGATGCTGCAGCCCGAGCAGCTCGTGCCGCGCAGGGTGTAGTTGCCGTCGCCGACGCCGCGCACCGAGTAGACGCCGGGGTAGTTCTGGAGGCCGTTGGGACCTTCGTCCGCGTCGCCGACGTCGTTGAGGGTGACCTTGTCCTCGCGATCTTTGCCGACGAGGTCGATGGCGATGGTGCCGTTCTCGCGGATCGACGACGAGTCGTAGGTCGGCGTGATGCGGTTGTTGCGCGCGGTCGCGCCGGAGATCCTGACGCCCGCACCCGTGTTGTACTCGATGCGCATGACGGTGTTGGTGCGCACGCCCGAGGCGCCGTCGATCCAGACGCCGTCGCCCTGGTTGGGGTTGGCCTGGCGCCCGACGTAGAGCTCGCCCAGGTACGTGTCGAGCGTGTCCGCGCCACGGACGGTCACGCCCGGTCCGCCGTTGCCGTGGATCTCGATGCCGTAGCACTGACCGTTGCCAACGCCGGTCTGGACCGCGCCATCGGCGATGAGGATGCCGCCCAGAGCGTTGGGGCCCGAGGTCCCGTCGGCGCGGAAGCCGATACGGTTGAAGCGCACGTTGTTGTTGTCGGTGCCTTCGCCCTGGACCACGACGCCGTAGCCGCCGTTGTCGATGAGCGTGTTGCCGCCGATGGGGCCGCACTGGTCGCGATTGCGGCCGATCTCGTTCTGGGTGCCACCCTCGACGAGGATGCCATGTCCGCTGAAGTTGCGGATGACGAGACCCTGCACGAAGTTGCGGTCGGAGCGGACCTCGAGGCCGTTGACGTTCGGGCCCGCATTGGTGCCATCGAGGGCCACCCAGGGCTGGCTGCCGGTGCCGCCATCGAGGGTCACACGTCCGGTCGTGAGGGCGGGGAGCGCCGAGCCGACGGCGACGGCGGTGGTCGGCGGGGGCTCCCACCAGTTGGCGCCTTGTGACGGGAAGACGGTCGGCGAGAAGCGGATGGTGTCGCCGGCGACCGCGATGGTGAGCGCGCCGCGAAGGGTACAGTCGTTGGCCGTCGCGTCGGTGCAGCCGGTGACGACGGTGTCGTCGGTGCGGTCGACGACGAGCGCGCGGGGCCCGGCGACGTTGGCTGCCGCTTCCGACGTGTTCTGGTCCTGGTCGTAGGCGAGTGCCGTCACGAACGTGTTGGTGCCGAGTGCCACGGTGGTGGTCCAGGTGCCGTTGGGCTGGACGCTCGCGCCGCCGAGGTATTGGCCGAGCTCGCCGTGGCCGCTCGGGTCGGGGTCGGCTTGGTGAAGCGCGATGGAGCAGCCGATGCAGCCCGTACCCGAGATGGTCACTTGTCCGCCGCCGAGGCTCTCGACCGAGCCGATGACGGGGAAGTTGAGGAGGCCGTTGGCGCCAGCGTCGAGGTCGCCTTCGTCATTGAGGGTCACGCCGTTCGCAGGGTCGTTCGGGCCGACGAGGTTGATGGCGAGGCCGCCGTTGTCGGCGATGCGGCTCGAGCTGTAGCTGGGGCGGATGGAGTGTCCGAGGCCGCCTGCGATGCGGATGCCATCGCCGCCGTTGTGCTCGATGGTGATGACGTTTCCGGTGCGGAAGCTCGAGCCGCCCTCGACGAGGATGCCATGCGCGGCGTTGCCCGCGCCCTGACGGCCGACGGTGCTCGAGTTGATGGTGGTGTTCGTCGTCCCGTCGCCGCGAACGACGAGGCCCGAGCCGCCGTTGCCGCCGATGAAGGGTCCGTAGCAACCGGGGCCGATATTGGTGTTGTCCGCGCCGTCCGCGACCAACATGCCGCCTTCGGTGTTGCCGTCGCTGGCCTCGCCCTGGTCCGAGCCGACGAGGGTGTAATAGAAACGATTCTGGTCGGCGGCCTCACCGCGGACGACGACGCCGAAGCCGCCGTTGCCCGACAGCCAGAGGCCGTTGGACGAGCCGCACTCGGGCCAGCCGATGGTGTTGTCGGCGCCCTCGACAACGAGGCCGTGGCCCGCGAAGTTCATGAGGCGCAGGCCCTGGATGAAGTTGCGGTCCGAGGTCACGACGAGGCCGTCGACGTCGCCTGCGGCGCTGCCGTCGATCCAGACGCGGGGGCGTCCGCTCGAAGCGCGGATGGTGAGGAGGCCTTGTTCGACGGGAGGCAGGGCTTCTTCGAGGATGATGATGCCGGGGTTGTTCTCGTCGCGGAAGACCTCGTTCGAGAAGGTGATGGTGTCGCCAGCGCGCGCGAGCGTCAGCGCCCCTCGCAGCGTGCAGTCGGACGGGGCGGCGCTGCAGTCGGCGACGAGGTCGTCGTCGGTGCGGTCGACGACGATTTCCAGTGGTCCCTGGACGTTGAGGGCGAGCTCGCTGGTGTTGCCCGAGGCGTCGGTGGCGGTGGCCGTGACCCACGTGCCAGGCCCGAGCGTGGCTGTGACGCTCCATGCGCCCGCGGCGTTGGCCGAGGTCTGGGTGAGCCCGCCGCCCATCTGGCCGTGGCCGGACGGGTCGACGGCGGCGCGATAGAGGCGGATCTGGCAGCTCGGGCAGGCGGTGCCGCTGATCTGGACCTGGCCCCCGCCAGCGCCGGTGACCGTATCGATGATGGGGGCGTTCATGAGGCCGTTGGGGCCGGTGTCGGCGTCGCCGGCGTCGTTGGCCGTGACGCCGAAGTCATCTTCGGTGCCACCGACGAGGTTGATGGCGAGGCCGCCGTTGTCGGCGATCTGGGACGAACTGTAGGTGTGGGTGATGTTGTTGCCGGTCGCGGTGGCGCCCTCGATTCGGATGCCGTCGCCTCCGTTGTTGATGATGTTGACGGCGTGGCCGACACGAAAGCCGGTCGAGCCATCGAGCAGGACGCCGTTGCCGTCGTTGGCGTCGGTGGTCGAATAGCCGCCGATATTGCCATCGTTGAAGTAGTTGCCGGCCGTCTCGGCGCCTCGGATGACGAGGCCGTCGCCAAAGTTGCCGGCGATGCGCACGCCGAAACAACCCGCGCCGATGCCGTTGTTGTCCGCGCCCTCATCGACGAGGACGCCGGCCTCTTCGTTGCCCAGGCGCCCGACGGGTTGACCGCCGCCGAAGTCGTTCTGGTACTCCGTGCCGAAGTAGCCCGATGGGATGGTATTCGAGTCGGCCGCCTCGCCGGTGATGTGGAGGCCGTAGCGGTTGAGGACGAGAACGTTGGCCTGGGACGGGCCGCACTGGGTGATGCCGCCGATGGTATTGTTGGCGCCCTCGACCCGGATTCCGGCGCCGTCGAAGTTCTGAATCCAGAGGCCCCGTAGGAAGTTGCCGTCGGACTGGACGAGTAGGCCGTCGACCCCAGGACCGGCGTTGGTGCCATCGAGGATGACGCGGGGGCGGCCGCTCGAGGTGCCCCAGACGGTGATCTCACCGCCCGTGATGGGGGGCAGCGGCGCCGTCACGGCGATGGTGGTCGGAGTAGCCAGGTTCGGGGGGAAGACGTTGTCGTCGAAGATGATGATGTCGCCTGGGAGGGCCTTGCCAAGGGCGCCGCGCAGGGTGCAGTCATTGGGTATCGCGCCCTGACACGCGTCGACGTAGGCGTCGTCGGTTCGGTCGACCACGAACGACTCCGGCGGGCGCACCTGGGCGCGCGCGTCGGCGCCGAACGTCAGTGTCAGGGTGACGGTGAAAACGGCAAGGCCACGAGCCCTGGGCTCGGGTGAGACGGACAGTGACATGGCAGGCTCCCGCAAAGACTAATGCCACGGAGGAGGCTGCCAGGATTGCAATGGCGTTACAATCAACTGATTCATCTATCATTTTTGCGAACGATGAATTCACGTCGAAGTGTCAAAAATAGCTTGGTTAAATAGATTCGGTGACGGGTTGGTCGCGGAGAGTGGTTATGGACCTGGCCGACCCACAGGCCGCGAGCACCGAGGGCGTCCATAAGCTCAGTCTATCGTGCTCATCCAAACTATCGACTTTGTTTATTGCCGGCCCTCGGCTAGATCTGTCGACGCAACGACAACCCGTGGTGAGGACGCCGCGAAGGCAGCCCAACACGGCGGTGCCCCGGGCATGGGCACCCTGATTTCGCAAGGAGCAGACGTATGACTTTCGACCCTTTCAAGGCGCGTGCGACCCTCGAGTCCGCCGCCGGCAAGCTCACCTATTTCCGCCTCGGCGCCCTCAAGGAAGCCGGCCTCGGTGACGTCGACGCGCTGCCGTTCACCATCAAGGTCCTGCTCGAGAGCGTTCTGCGCAACTGCGACGACTTCGTCTACACGCAGGACCACGTGAAGGCGCTGGCGAAGTACGACGCGAGCAAGGTCGGCGAAGACGAGATCCCGTTCATGCCGGGTCGCGTCATCCTGCAGGACTTCACGGGTGTGCCCGCGGTCGTCGACCTCGCGGCGCTGCGGTCAGCGGTCGCGCGCCTCGGCGGCGACGTCGCGAAGGTGAACCCGCTCGTGCGTGCCGACCTCGTCATCGATCACTCGGTGCAGGTCGACGCCTACGGCGCAGCGAGCTCGATGCGTACCAACACGGAGCTCGAGTTCGAGCGCAACAAGGAGCGCTACGAGTTCCTCAAGTGGGGCCAGCAGGCGTTCTCGAACTTCAGCGTGGTCCCGCCCGAGACGGGCATCGTCCACCAGGTGAACCTCGAGTATCTGGCCGGCGTGGTGCTCACGCGTAACGACAACGGCGAGGCGGTTGCACTCCCCGACTCGTGCTTCGGCACCGACTCACACACGACCATGGTCAACGGTATGGGCGTCCTGGGCTGGGGCGTCGGCGGCATCGAGGCCGAGGCTGCCATGCTCGGCCAGCCGAGCTACATGCTCATCCCCGAGGTGGTCGGCTTCGAGCTCAAGGGCAAGCTCCTCGAGGGCGCGACGGCGACCGACCTCGTGCTCACCGTCACGCAGATGCTGCGTAAGCACGGCGTGGTCGAGAAGTTCGTCGAGTTCTACGGCAGCGGGCTCGACGAGCTGACGCTGGCGGACCGCGCGACCATCGCCAACATGGCGCCCGAATATGGCGCGACGTGTGGCTTCTTCCCGGTCGACGACGCGACGCTCACGTACCTCAAGCTGACCGGGCGCACCGAGGCGCAGCTCTCGCTCGTCGAGGCCTACGCCAAGGCCAACGGCTTCTGGCGCAACGACGCGCAGAAGGTCACCTACACGTCGACCCTTTCGCTGGACCTCGGCGCGGTGCAGCCCTCGCTGGCCGGGCCGGCCCGCCCGCAGGACCGCATCGTCCTGCGCGAGATGAAGGGCACCTGGCAGCTCGCGCTGGCGGACACCTTCAAACACGAGGTCGAGCGCAAGACCGACAACGTCACCTACAAGGGCGAGACCTTCGATCTCTACGACGGGGCTGTCGTCATCGCGGCCATCACGTCCTGCACGAACACGTCGAACCCGGCGGTGCTCGTGGCGGCCGGCCTGCTCGCGAAGAAGGCCAACGCGCTCGGCCTGACGGTCAAGCCGTGGGTCAAGACCTCGCTCGCTCCCGGCTCGCGTGTCGTCACCGACTACCTCGACAAGGCCGAGCTCACGACCGAGCTCGACAAGCTCGGGTTCTACACGGTCGGCTATGGCTGCACGACCTGCATCGGCAACTCCGGCCCGCTGGCCGACCCGATGATCGAGGCCATCACGAAGAACGACCTCGTCGCCACCTCGGTGCTCTCGGGCAACCGCAACTTCGAGGGCCGTATCTCCCCGCAGGTCAAGGCGAATTACCTCGCTTCGCCGCCGCTCGTCGTGGCCTACGCCATCGCCGGCACGGTCGACTGGGACCCGTACAGCGAGCCCATCGGCATCGACAAGGACGGCGACTCGGTCATGCTCGCCGACATCTGGCCGAGCAACGCCGAGATCGCCGAGCTCATGGCCAAGGCCGTCAATGTCGAGCAGTTCAAGGCCCGTTACTCCGACGTCTACCGCGGCCCGGAAGCGTGGCAGGCGCTGACGGCACCGACGGGCGCGACCTACGCGTGGGACGACAAGTCGACCTACATCCAGGAGCCGCCGTACTTCGCCGACCTTTCGCCCGAGCCGGCACCGATTTCGCCCATCAAGGGTGCGCGTGTGCTCGCCCTGCTCGGCCACTCGATCACGACCGACCACATCTCGCCGGCCGGCAACATCGCCAAGGGCTCGCCCGCTGCGAAGTACCTCGAGTCGCACGGGGTCGAGCGTAAGGACTGGAACAGCTACGGCTCACGCCGCGGCAATGACCGCGTCATGACGCCGGGCACGTTCGCCAACATCCGCATCAAGAACAAGCTGGCCCCCGGCACCGAGGGCGGCGTCACGACCTACCTCGGCCCCGCAGGCGACGTGGCCAAGCCCGCACACCTGACCTACGACTCCGATGTGTCGCCCCAGCCCGGCGAGACCGCGACGATCTACGACGCGTCGGTGAAGTACCAGAAACACGGGATCCCGCTGGTCGTCCTCGCCGGCAAGGACTACGGCATGGGCTCTTCCCGCGATTGGGCGGCCAAGGGCACCTTCCTGCTCGGTGTGCGCGCCGTCATCGCCGAGAGCTACGAGCGGATCCACCGCTCGAACCTCGTCGGTATGGGTGTCCTCCCGCTGCAGTTCAAGGCCGGCGAGTCCGCTGAGACGCTGGGTCTCACGGGGCACGAGACGTTCGACATCCAGGTCGACGACAGCTTCCTGCCGCTGTCCGAGATCCACGTCACCGCGACCGCTCCTGATGGCACGGTCAAAGCGTTTTCGGTCCGTGCGCGCGTCGACACACCGGTCGAAAAGCAGTATCTGAAGAACGGTGGCGTCCTGCACACAGTACTGCGCCGCCTCGCCAAGGGCTGAGTTTTTGTCTCCAGGGGTTGGGGGCGGACGCGGCCCACGGGAAACGAGACCCGTTTGACCGCGCCGCCCACTCCCCGATGGACGCGCATCGTCATCGTCCTGACGGTGGCGCTCTTCATCGTCTTCAGGTCGGTAGGGGTCGACCCCCTGGGCCCACTCGAGCGGCGATTCTACGACCTGGTCCTCGTCCCGCTCTTGCCAGCGCCTCCGGTCTCGGACCGCATCGCCATCGTCGCCGTCGACGATCGTTCGCTCCTCGAGGGCGGTGAGCGTTGGCCCCTGTCCCGGTCGACATGGGCCACCTTCATCAAGCGGCTCGACGCGCTCGGCCCGGCCAATATCGTGCTCGATGTGGTCTTCGACCAGGACACGCAGAACGACGTGCGTCGTCTCGCCGACCTCGTGCGCCAACGCGCGCTCCTCGCCAATCCCGACACGCACGGCGCAATGCCGCGGCTCCTCGAGCTCGTCGACGACGCGGCGCGCGAGCTCGACGGCGACCTCGCTCTGGCCCAGTCGCTGGCCGAGGCCGGCAATGTGACAGTCGGGATGATGCTGAGCGACCGCATCTCCGACCCATTCGCCGCGCCGCTGGCGCTCGAGTCCGTCGACAGCGAGCTCGGCCCGGCCCCGCCGGATTCCGTCCGACTCGCGCTGACCTCGCTCATCGCGTCGACGCCGCGCCTGTTCTTGTCCGCGCGAAGCCATGGCACGATGAACGTGTTGCTCGACCACGACGGGACGGTTCGGCGCTACCCGCTCGTCACGGGTTATGACGGGCGCCACCTCGCGTCGCTGGCGCTCGCGGCGCGCATCGCCGACCTTGCACCATCGGAGTCCCTCCCCATCATCAAACGCGCTCTCGCCGCCGACGAGGCCGCCCCGCTCTTGCGCTATCGCGAGGCCGATCAGCCCTTCCCGATGGTGTCGTTCTCCGACGTGCTGACGCTTGGAGAGGGCAGCTCACTCGAACGCCTCCTGCGAGGCAAGGTCGTCTTCGTCGGCACCACGGCGGCCGGCGTGGAGGACCTCCTGCGCACGCCGAACCGACCACGTCTCGCGGGTGTCGAGGTCCACGCCACAGCACTCGAGAACCTCTACTTCGACAGCTGGATCGAGTCGGGGGGCACCGCGAATTGGGTGTCACTCGTGTCGTGTCTGGCGCTCGTCGGGTGCATGGCGATCATCATCGGCCGGCGAATCAAGGCTCGTTACCTCTGGGTCGCAGGGCTCGGTTTGATCGTGCTCCATTTCGCAACCGCCGTCGTCGTCGCCGATGGCGCGGGATGGCTCCTGGCCTTGTCGCCGACCCCCATTGGAATCGTCGTGCTCGGGACCGCCGAGGCAGCATACCGCTGGGTCTGGAGCCGGCGCGAGCAGGTGCGTCTCGGGGAGCGTGAGCGCATCCTCGAAGCCGAGCGCGTGGCTCTCGAACGCTTCAGATCGGTGGTCGAGCATGTCGCGGATGCCATTGTCTCGGTCGACGAGGCGCAGCGGATTCGTTGGATGAACCCGGCTGCCGAGAGCCTCTTTCAGAGGCGGGCTCGCACGGCAGTCGACCGCCCTGTCGGTGAGCTCATCGCTCGGGTCAAGGCGGACGCGACGCTCGGCGAAGTGCTCGCGGCCGAGGCCCGGGTGGGGAGCGAGATGGTGCCGGTCGAGGCGACGGCGACCCAGATGCGCGTCGGTGGCGAGCGCTATACGAACTTCGTCTTCCGCGATGTGGCCGCGCGAAAGGCCCTGGAGCGGCAGAAGGACGACTTCATCGCCAGCATCAACCACGAGCTGCGTACGCCCATCACATCGATCCTCGGCAGCCTGCGGCTGGTGGTCGGTGGTGCCATGGGTGACGTGTCCGACAAGGTGAGGGAGCTCCTCGGGATCGCCGAGAAGAACGGTGAGCGGCTGCTGACCCTCGTGACGGACCTGCTCGATGCGGCCAAGCTCGATGCTGGGCGCCTCTCCCTCGAGAGGAAGCCCGTGCCGCTGACCGCCTTCGTCGAAGAAGCGATCGAGCGTTGCCGCGGATTTGGTGCGCGCTACGAGGTCGAGATCAAGTTCGCGCCGGCCGACCCGACGTGTGTCGACGCGGTCATCGCCATCGACCGCGAGCGGATGATCCAGGTCGTGGGCAACCTGGTCTCCAACGCTGTGAAACACTCGCCGACCCATGCGCCCGTCATCGTCGCGACCCGCGTTGCACAGGGCTTCGCTCGTATCCTCGTGAGCGACAGCGGACCCGGAATACCGCCCGAATATCACGACCAGCTGTTCGAACGCTTCGTCATGACCACCGCTGGCGATGGCAAACGCCGCCCCGGAACAGGCCTCGGGCTGGCCATCGCGAAGGGCCTCGTCGAGTCACATGGTGGGCGCATCGGATTCTCGAGCGAGCTCGGCCACGGTACGACCTTCTGGTTCGAGCTGCCGACGCTCGCCTGAGGGTGAACGTTGCACCTGCCGCGAGGCTTGCCGCGATCGCTCGGCTGCGTTAGGCCACCCAAGGCCCACACATTGGTGGGGCAGGAGGAACACCCGATGTCCGAGATCAAAGCCTCGTTCGACGCCGCCGTCGACCGCTCCAAGTCGCTGCCCAGCCAGCCGAACAACATCAAGCTCGACCTCTACAGCCTCTTCAAACAGGGCAGCTCGGGTGACGTCACCGGGTCGCGCCCAGGCATGTTCGACCCCGTCGGTCGCGCCAAGTGGGATGCCTGGGAGAAGCGTAAGGGCATGTCGAAGGACGCGGCGATGGAGGCCTACGTCGCCCTCATCGACAAGCTCGAGGACTGAGTCCGGGTCGCGCGCTCACGGCTGTTCTTCAGCCGTGAGTCTCAGCCGTGGGCCGCACCAGGGATGTGCCGGTAGCTCTCGAGACGGTGGCGTACGACGGGCTTCACCGCGTCGCCGCACGATGGGCTCGCGAGGTCCTGAGTCGTCTCGCGCACTACGGTGAGCTCGTGCAGCTCGTCGCTGTCGGCATCCCAGAAGGTGACCTCGACACGCGCCGCGTCCGGTGCCTGGGCCACCAGCTCGCAGCGCTTCAGCTCGAGCCCGCCGAGCCCGTAGCGCCCGGCCCCTTGTCGCACCCAGTACTCGGCGGCCTGCACTTCGACCGGGTAGCAGCTGCGTCCCCGCAGGCGGTCGAGGTCCGTCAGACGATCGGCGAGATAGCCGCGCACGACCCGCCGCGCCGCCGCCACATCCAGGCGTCCGTAGTTATAACCATGCGGAAGCAGGACGATATTCGCCGCGAACCGATGCCCGCCGACGTGTGTTGTTTGAAACACGACGCCTGCATCTTCGTGCATGAGGTCTTTGGCGAGCTCACGAAAGACCGGCACTCCGAGCCGCGCACAGCAGACGTCGCGACGCCCATGTGTGCAGACGAGCACGAGTGGCGGATGGGCCTTGGCAACCTCGGGCATCGCGTCGGCAAAGAGGCCGACGATGTCGAGCGCGAGGAGCTCGTCCCAGCTCGCGAGCGTCACCACCCGCACGAAGGGATGGCCTTCCGCGCTACCGACCGCGAAGAGCCGGCGTGGAAAATCCGGACGTCCGGAGTGCTCGCCGCGCACGAGCTGGAAGCGGGTCGCCTTGTCGCGCCCCAGGAACCCGTTGAGGTGTGCGCGCGCGGTCTCGGGGAGGCCGGCCGTCATGATGGCCTCGCGGTCCCATTGTCCCTCGTGTTCTAGCAGGAGCCAGCGCTCGACCCCGGCGACAGCCGTCCCGAAGACCGGCTCGCCAACGTCGAGTGATTGCTGGGCACAGGGGGCGTCGCTCATGAGTCTCCGTCGCAGGTCGGGCGCAAGACACGCAGGCCAAGACCCTACCACACCCGAGCCTCCCGGCAAGCCGGTCTCCGACGCCTCGTCCCCTCCCAGGTGATATCCCAGGGAGGTGCCATCCCAGTGGTCGCCATCCCAGGGGTCGGGACATTTCATATTTCATATTAGCCCCGCCTCTGAGGCCGACTCTTCAGTCTCCCACCAGGGGTCGGGACATTTCATATTTCATATTAGCCCCGCGTCTGAGGCCGACTCTTCACTCTCCACCAGGGGTCGGGACATTTCATATTTCATATTACCCCCACCTCCGAGGCCGACCCGAGCCGGTGGCCGCCCCAGGGGTCGGGACATTTCATATTTCATTTTGCGCCCGCCTTCGGGGCCGTCGCGAGTCATCCGCGCCAGCCGGCCGACGTCTCGCCAGTCCTCGCATCCGAAGCGTCGTCAGGGTACGACCTCGAAGCCGCACAGCCCCAAGAGGTCCCGATGCGCCGTCTCTCCAGCCTTCTCGTCCTGGCTGCCGTCGCCTGCGATGATGCCGATCCCAGCCCCCACACCACATCAGACCTCGCCCCCGACGTCGCCTCGGACACCGCTCCCGACACGCCCGACACGCCCGACACCGCCCTCGACATCGCTCCAGACAGCACGAACGACGCCGTTCCCGACGTCGGCATCTACCCTCACACGCTGACGCCGACCCCCCTCCTGTCGACCCCCTTCGACACACTCGCCCCCTTACGTGTCCAACCCGCACTCGCAATCGGCGCCGACCAACGCCTGGCCATGGCCTGGACCGGCCGCGACGGCGACTCTCTCGGCATCATCCTCGCCCTCGCTCGCCTCGACGGCGCCACCGCCGGCACCGTCCCACCATTCATCGCCAACACGACCGTGGACGGCGCCCGCAACGAACCCTCGCTCTGCGCATTGGCCGACGGCGGCTACGCCCTCGCCTGGTCCGTCGACCTCGGCAACGGCGCCGACAATCTCCAGGTGGCCTGGCGCCGCTTCGCCCCCGACCTGACCCCGCTCGACCCCGCCGACCGCATCGTCGTGACCGACCGCCCCGGTAACCACTGGCTCGCCGAGCTGGCCTGCGACCCACGCGGGGGCTTTGTCCTGGCCGGCGTCCGCCCCGGTCGCCCGAGCTCCGGCTTCTCGGCCTTCTTCGTTCGCATCGCTTCCGACGGAACCCAGGGCCCCGCCGTCTCAGCACTACCCGGCCCGCCAGGCGACCCCACAGGTGCGAGCGCCTTCCTCCCCCAACTCGCGGTCGACCCCACGGGTCAGGTCGTCCTCGCCTGGGAGCAGGTCGGAGCGTGCGCCAGCCCGCCGTGCGCCACCGACACCGGGCTCGTATTCCGCCGCTTTCCCGCCGCCGGCTCGCCCACGGACCCGGTCTACTTCCGCGGCGCGAGCGGCCGTGACGCGAGTGGATCCGTCGTCGCCGTCGATCCCGCCGGAGTGGCCCTCCTCGGCGGCATCCTCGACAACCGCCTCGCCTTCTTCCTCGACTCAGATGCTCTGACCCCGCTCACACTCCCCGGCGGCGCCGCCGTCACCACCTCGTCCGCCGCCGTCGCGACCGGGCCGAACCGCTTCGCCGTCGTCTACTTCGCCGGCACCGGCTCCAACGTCGCCGTCACCTTTCAACGCCTCGATGCCACTTCATTTTCGTCGGCCCCGTCGACCTTGGCGACCGGCAGCTTCCCACTCGCGTACCGCCCAGCGCTCACCGCGCGCGACGACCTCCGTGTGGTCGCCTGGACCGAGTCGTTAGGGCAGGGGAACTTTACAATCCGTCTTGCGGCCTTCACCGACTGAACCTGAGCCCCGCCCCGCCGATCATCAAGCGGTTCACGCGTGCCTCGATTGGCGAGAGCACGGGGGCCGGGTGACACCGATTTTACACGCGGTGCGAATCTCTTTTCGCACTTGGGCTGGAAATGGCCCGAGCAGGTCATATAAGAGTTCTCGTCTGAGCCACTCCCGGCTCGCGACCCGACTCGCCAGGCGCATCCCATGACCGCGACCACCTTCGACATCACCCCCCGCGCAGCGAGCCTCGAGCTCCTGACGCTCAACACCTGGGGCTTCGCCTGGCCCCTCGCCCGCGACCGCAAGCGCCGATTCTCCCGTATCGCCAAACACTTGCAGGCCCGGCCCTATGACGTCGTTGCCCTCCAGGAGATGTGGGGTGGGGCGAAAGACACGCTCGGCACCACCGGCCTCACCTGGGCTGGCGACGACGCGCGAACCGAACCGCGCCTGCGGATGGAGCAGTCAGGTCTCGGCATGAAGGTGCGAGAGGGCCTTCACAAAGGCGCCCGCGCCGTGCGCGAGCTCGTTCGCTCCTTCACCCACCACCGCAGCTGGGACCGCGTCAAAAACAAGGGTTTCCAGGGGGTCGAGGTTCCTGTCGGCGACCACCGAGTGGCGGTCGTGAACACCCACCTGCAGGCCGGCCTGGGCCATGCCAAGGTGCGCCGCACACAGCTCGACGAGATCCTCGAGGCCGCCGACAACTATGACCTCCCCGTCATCCTCTGCGGCGACTTCAACCTCTTCGACACATCTGCCGAAGACCGTGCCGGCCACGCATCCCTTGCACGCAACGGCTTCTACGATGCCTCGCTGATGCTCGACCGGCCCGACGCGACCTACCTCAAACGGAACCCCTACGTGGGCGGCAGCGACGACCATCGGTTCGACCGTATCTACCTGCGCGATGGTCGCACCAATCGCCCCAGCCGACTCGCCGCCGAATCGGTTCAGGTCATCGTCGACCACGACCAACCGATGAGTGACCACGAGGCAGTCGCTGCTCGTATCACCGTCTACTGAACGGCCAAGCGTCACCTATCAGCGGGTACAAGCAGCCGGGCCCTTGAGGGCGCCCCTAACGGGCGAACCCGACCAGCTTGGCACGACACAAAGACCTGCACCTCGCCCCCTGCCGCGCGGAGCCCGAACTGATCGAGCTCGGCGCATCGGCGAAGTCAGGCTCAGAAGCCTCCGCTCTCGTGCGTTGACAAGATGACCGCCCCGATGGTGCCAGCTGCTGCGCCGCTGTCCAGCATGTACATCGCGAGATGGTACATTCCGAACGGGTGCACGGTGATGTCCTTGCCCTCTCTGAAAGCGGCCAGCAAGCGCGCCTGCAGTGGCTTTGTCACACCTGCGCCCTTGCCATCCTTGCGTGATGCCTTGATGGCCGCTTCGGTCGCCGCCAGCGCCGCGCGAATATCATCCTTGGACTTCAAGACCTGTCGCACCGGCAGGTCGGTATCGGGTGCGCTCGCCGGCGCCGTCTCAGGCTTGGTCGCCACGTCGGGAGCTGCCACCGCGACAGCGATATCGGGCGTAGGGGCGACGTCGGGCACGACTGCGACCGCGATGTCTGGCACCGACACGTCAGGTGTCGCTGCCACCGCCGTGTCGGGCGCGGCCACAACGTCGGGCGCTGCGGCCACCGCCGTGTCCGGCTCGGGCGCCGTGTCCGGGCTCACATCCTCGCCCGCCGCTACTACATCCGGCTCTGGCTCCAACTCGATGTTCAGCACTGCCATCGTATCCGAGGGCCCGACATCGGCGACCGCCTCACCGACATCGGCTGGCCCGTCGCTCGCATCGACTCCTACGTTCACCGCCGCTACATTGACGGGCTCGCCGACATCGGCCGGCGTCACCCGCAGCGCCTCGAGTGGGGTCGCCGGCCGATCAGGACCCGGCAGCAACACGAAAGCAAAGACCCCGATCGTGAGGACCAGCAAGGCTGCGACCACCATCGCCCTGGGGTCGACCGTGGGTTTCCGTTTCGTCTCCGGCCAGGCGGGAAGCTGAGCCGTCGGAGGACGCGCGACCGCCGACCCGGTCCGCGGCCCAACCGCCGTCGATTGGGGCCCAGCATCGGTCAGCCCGCTCGCCCCCGAGGCCCCAGGCGCGCTCGTCGCGCCACTCACACCCATTGGACCGGACAGCCCTTCTGCCTCGAGCGGGGGCGCCGGTGGCAGCTCGGGCAGCTCACCCGACTCCGACGTCGACTCGGCCGCTTCCGGCTCGCCTTTGTGGTCCCCAAGCGGGTCAGCGAGCTGTGCCAGATCGACGTCCGCGCGCTCCTGGGCCGCGCTCGCAAAGTTCTCCAGCTCACTCAGACCCAGCGTCGCGCTCTCGAGCCCCACCACTCCTCGGGCTGGTCCCGCCGACACCACCACGTCGCCCGCGCGTGGCCCGTGATTGGCGAAGTCCATGGTCGTCGTGACCTTGCGCTGGGCCCCCCGGGTCTTGCGCGGGGGCGCAGACGCAAGCATCGCCTGCAGGCGCTCCGCAAGCTGGTCCATGTCGACAAGCGGTTCCGCCGCATCCTCACGCGTTCGCCCAACGAGCTCCTCGAGCTCGTGCGTCGCCTCGGGCGTCATATCCGGCGCTGTCGCCGCGGCGCGAAGCAGCTTCTCGACCAGCTCCCCGACCCGCGTCAGCTCACCCTTGACCGCCGAACCCCTCGGCACTGCCGCGAGCCCTGCGAGCCCTGCGTCGACAATCCGCATGACGGTCCCGCTCTCGTCAGAGGCGAGAACTACCGAAGAGTCGAGCTTTCCGTGGACATGCCCACTCTTGTGGAGCGCCGCCACGGCCGACGCCAGCTCGGCTCCGAGCTCCACCAGGTCGGCCATGCCGATGGCGTTTTCTGCGAGCCAGCCTTCGAGGTAGCGGCCGACAAATGCGGGATAGACGGCGTAGCTCCCGCCGTTGGGTGCCCTGCCGCAGCCTTCGATTGGCGCAAAGACCGGGTGGACGTTCTCCGGCTGTCGCAATAGCGCTGCATTCAGATCGCTCTCGGCTGGGGTGCTCTCCTTGGCCCAGATCTGAATCGCGACTGTCTGCTGCCGGTTCTGGTCCGTGGCCCGCCACAGCATCCGGTCGGACCCCACGTCGAGGAGCGCATCAAGCCGATAGCGCCCGTCGAGGGTCTGGCCCTGTAGGTCGATGGCGATCAAGCGCAGCTCGGCTTCGAACATGGAGACTCCTAATCGGGGAGGCGGAGCGACCGCTCCAGGGACAGGCATCCCCGAAGGTGGACCACAACGGCAATGCGGTCAACGCGACCTCGAACGAACCTCCGGCCGCGTCGTGGCCACCTCTCGTAGACCACCCGCCCGAGACCGTGGCATCTGAAGAGGTCCCCCGACCTCCGCCTCACCACCATCCCCCGCCCTCCGCCTCACAACCACGGGGAACGAAGTGCAAGAGGACCCTTGGCAGCGCTCATCCCCGCGCCCCTGTGGCCTCGGCCTCGGTCTGCCAGTTGCGCATCTCCCCCACCGTCCGTGGGTCGCCCGCCAGGCATTCATCGATATGCAGCCTGAGGAGGCTGTGCTCGGCCGGGTCGGACCGCCCCTGGAAGAGGTGTTTGAAGAAGCCGGTTCGCCGCTTCGCCGAAACCAACCAGAGCCCTTCGCCGGCGACCTCCTCGGTGGCACCGAGCACCTCCGCCGCCTTCACCACCGCTGCCGGTAGCCTCTCATCGAGACACCTGACCTCCACGTCGTAGCGGATGTCCTTCCGTTTCGCGTCGAACGCGTGGCCATCGTAGGTGGTCCAACGGTACTCGACGCTCCAGCCTCTGCGCTTCAACCCTTCCACCAGCAGCTCCGCCAGAGGCCCACCGGGAGGCTCCGGCTCCACGCCTGGCTTTGCGCTCGCCCCCTCCTCGGATGTGGCTTCGTTCTCCTCCTCTGCGTGTGGCAGCATGCCAGGGGCGAGCAAAGTACGATGTGTCAGCGGTTCATCACTCATTTCGTTCTCCGGGCGGCTGCCCCGCCGCATAGACTTTCGGTCCTGGTTCAACCCCCTGAAGGGCGCTTCCCGAGCCGCCTGCCGTCGCACCTGCTGCCAACAGCGGGATAGCCTCTTCAACGAGCCCGCGCGTCGCGATTGTCTCGAACTTCAAGATATCCGTCCTCGGGCCGGGTTCGACCATGGCCGGAACCCCATACTCGACCCTCAAGCCTGCTTGCCCGTTTGGCCCCGTCCACGTCAGCACAACCCGCTCCTCGAGCGATAGCGGCCGCCAACGATACTCGAAGCCCGCTGCGACCCTCACAAGCCTCTCGCGCCGAGCTCCCTGGGCACCCTCCACATAGACTTCGACCACCACCTCGGGACCGACCCTCTCGAGCCAGCGTTCACCCCCGGCCCTGGGTTTCACCTCGATCCGCCACCCCTCCGAGGTCGGTCCTTCTTCGATCCGCCTCGCTGCACGACGCCCTTTCCGCGCCTTGCCCACCAACTCATGTGGGCTGCCGCCATCCGCGCGCATCGCCACCTCGAGCGGTAATCCGAATGGGGTCCCCGTCGCCCCGCACCCAAGTGCCGTCTTCGCACCACCCGCCCGTTCTTCTGTAGGCCTGCGCTCCACTCCGGCCGCGCCCAGCCTCCCCAACCCAGGTCGCGACTCAATCTCCCCCGACACCTGCCCCTCACCAAGACCCACCCACGCATGGGTGTACGTGCCCGGCCCGCGGTCCACGCATCCCACCATAAGCCCCGAAGTCAGGACGACGACGAACGAAACGCCCCACCAGGTCGGGCCAGTCTTTAGGTTGCCACTCACCTCGGCACCATGAGGCACAGTCCACGCCGCTTCAAGCCGCGGCTCCGTTGCCGTGCGCCTCGTCCCTTTGCCTCCCGCCCCCATCCGCTTCTCGAACCTTGCGAGCGTTGGCCCCGCGCCACTTCGCAAGCGCTACGCCGATCGACTCCGGCTGGCGCAGGCACCACTCCAGGTAGGCCGCAAACGAGATGTCAGGATCCCCTCTCTCCATCTCGTCGAGGCCCAGGTCTCCCGCCATCGCCCCATCTACCGCCGCGAGCAGGTTCTCGTGGTAGTTCTCGTAGACGCAGGTCACCCGCAAGAGTGGCGCAAGCCTATGCGTCCCTTCGACGATCGCTCCCACCTCGTCTCGCAGGGCCTCCAGTCCGAGTGGATAAAGCCTCAAGATTTCGAGATCGTAAGCGAACTGGCGGCGGTCGTGGTGGGTCCCGACCACGTGCCGGATCAGCTTGTCCCGGGAGGCGAGGAGGCCGGTCAGGTCCCACGGCTGCACCGCCCCCAGCCCGAGCAGCAGCGGTCCCCTCACCGGTCGCACGCTCATGAGCCGCGCGCCCCACCCAGCTCGCACGGCGTTGTCCACCGACAGCCCGATGGACTCGGGCCGGGTCCGCATCCGATGCAGCATCCGCAACACCCCCATCGACAGCTGCCAACGCGACGGCGCCCGCGCCACCAGACCTTCTCGCTGCGCATCCTGCAGCGTCTTCATGATCCGCCCCGGTGCCACCAACAGAAGTCGGCTCAGCAGCGCCGTTGCGACCCGGTCCACTTGCGTCTCGATCTCAGCCATCACGGCACACCTCCACTCGCCTTCTTCCCCGCTCGTCCGAACATCCGCCCCATCGTCACCTCGTCCCGCCGCTCCAGCGTCTGCTCGAGAATCGCCGCCGGCGGCCGCGGGTCCGCCTCGAGCCAGGCCAAGGCGGTGGCCCATCCGGCAGCGTTTCCACGTGGCTCCACATAGATCGCCGCCAGCAGCTCGGGCATCGCACCCAGGACCTGCAGCATCGAGTTCATGAAAAGTGGCAGCACCGGGCTCGCCGTCACGCCGACCAACGCCTCGACGATCGCCCCGTCCGCCAACGCCAGCTCCTCAGGCAGCACCCCGGCCTGACACAAGAGCTGAAACCTTCCCACGGCGATCCGGAGCCGATCGAGCGACCCGCCCTTGGCCCTCTCAGCGCCGCTCATCCGGTCGATCACCGCCGCCGCTCGTTCGAAGATGAGCCTCGCGAAGAGGCGCCGCGTCGCCAACAGGTCGCGCACGGCCGCTTCGCGCAGTCTCGCATCATCGAGCACATCCAGCACCGCCGGCACCAGGCCAGGACCCCCGAACTGCCTGAAATCCTTGACCGTATGTCCACTTCCCTGGCGTGCCGACAAGAGCCCTTCCAGCGCCAACCGCGCCAGCGCCGACCTCAAGGTCATACGATTGACGCCCAGCTGCTCGGCCAGCTCCCGCTCGGGCGGAAGCCGCGCCCCCGGCGCCATCTCGCCACTGAGGATCGCGCGGCGAAGCACATCCGCACACACGTCCACCGTCGTCTTGCGTTCGATTCCGCCCATCGGTGTCTTCACCTGAGACGTGGGCTCTGCCGACGCGGGTGCCCCCGGCGCGCGTACGTCAAGGCCTCCGGCAACGTCACCCTGGGTGTCATCCTTCTGGGGCGCGAATACGCGCGTCATGGTCGACTCCATGTCGCGAGATTGGTATAACCAATCGACCAATGTCAACCAAAAAGTCCACGCGTACTGGAATCAGAATTCACAAAACATGACGAATCGCGCCGACCCCTCATCCGCCGTCCAACAATTCCACCGCTTCCCACGCGGCAACCGCCCAACCTCGCCTTGTGGCTCCTCTACCTCTGGACGATACTCCTCCAGCCCAGCGCTCGACCGCCGGGCGGAGGCATCGATGACCACCACCGGCCGCGGTCTGGGACGCGAAGCGGAACTCACCGCCCGCCTGACCCTCCAGCGTCAGCTCGCCGAGAAGCTGCGTGCGCACACGATTCGGATGCGCGATGCCCTCAACACCGAGGTCACCAACGCCACCACCGCCAGCCGCCTCCTGGTAGAGGCCGCCCGCATCTCCGCCGACGCGCTCGCCACCCGCCGCACCAGCATCTGGCTTTTCGACGAGCACCGCCAGCACCTCGTCCGCCGCGTCCTTCTCCTCGACGGCGTCGAGCAGACCCGCGCCGAAGAAGACCCGCTTCTGCAGCTCCCGATCCGTGACTGTCCAACCTACCTCGCCGCCATCACCAGCTCGCCTGCCCTCCGGGTCGACGACGCCCTTCACGACCCTCGCACGGCCGAGCTCACAGCCTACCTCGAGGACCGCGACGTCCGCGCCCTGCTCGACATCCCGATCCTCGCCCCGGGCCGCCTCGAAGGCGTCGTCTGCCACGAGCACGTGGGCGCCCCACGCGCCTGGCTCGACGAGGAAGCCGACTTTGCAGCCAACATCGGAGGCCTCGTCGCCCTCGCCCTGGAGGCCGAGCGCCGCGTCGCCGCCGAACGGGCCCGCGCTGGAACCGAGGCCCGCTATCGCCACCTCGTCGAGAGCCTCCCCGTGACAGTGTACGAGTACTCGCTGCGCACCCACCGCTTCGAGTACCTCTCACCACAGGTCGAAGCCCTCACCGGTCGCACCGCCGAGCGCTGGCTCGAGCTCGGCCCGACCGCCTGGCTGGACGCCATCGAGCCCGCCCACCGCGCCCCCGTCAACGCTCGCCTGAGCTCCGATCCGGACGCCGGCATCGAGCCGGAGATCATCTATCGCCTACGCCCGCCCGATGGCACCCGCCGCTGGATCCGCGACACCTGCTCCATCGTCCGCGACGCTCTCGGCCGCCCCGTCGGGGTCCAGGGCATGCTCGCCGACATCACCGCGCTGCGCGAGGCGGAGCTCGGCCGCAGCGAAGTCGAGCGCAGCCTCACCGACCTGTTCGAGAACATCGAGCTCGTCGCCATCATCCTCGACCGGCAGTGCCGCGTTCGCTTCGCCAACTCCGGTTTCTCCCGGCTCACCGGCTATCAGCCCGGCGATATCCTAGGTAATGACTGGTTTTCGCTCATGGTTCCCTCGCCCGATCGGTCGCGACTCCGCGACATCTTCGAGCGCGACCTCGCCCGTGGCACCGTCCTCACGCGCCACGAGAACCCCATCATCACGCGCTCCGGCAAGCAGCTCCGCATCCTCTGGGCCAACGCCATCCTTCGCGACGGCCAGGGGGAGGTCACCGGGTTCGCGAGCCTCGGCCTCGACGTGACGAGTCGCGCCGCGAGAGAAGCCTCCGAGCGCCACCACGAACGCCTCCAGAGCCTCGGCCGCCTCGCCGCTGATGTCGCCCACGACTTCAACGGTCTCATCACGATCATGAACGCCGCCTTGACCGAGCTCGACAGCGACCGCTCCGCCGCCGCGCGCCGCGAGATCTCAGACGCGCTCGCCCATGCGACCTCACTCGTGCGCTCGCTGCTCGAATTCGGTCGCGTCGACTCCGATGACCCCAGCTTCATCGTTGCCGACGACGTCGTCCACCAGTCCATCCCGCTCATGACCGCGCTCGCTCCTGCGGGGGTGACCGTCTCGACCACCACCCGCGCGGGCGCCTCCCTCGTCGGGCTCCAGGCCCACGACCTGCGCCAGCTCCTCTTGAACCTCGTCAAGAACGCCGTCGACGCCATGGCCGACCAGGGAGGCACCATCCGCGTTTCCACGTCGACCATCGAGCTCGACGCCGAAGCCGCGGCAGAGCGCTCCCTCGACGCGCCTGGCCACTACTTCGAGCTCGTGGTCGCCGATGACGGCCCGGGCATGAGCGAAGCGGTCCGTCAACGCGCGCTCGACCCCTTCTTCACGACCAAACCCAAGACGCAGGGCACCGGGCTCGGCCTCGCCATCTGCGCCGCCGTCGCCCACCGCGCCGGAGGCCGCCTGACGCTCGACAGCGCCCCCGGAAAGGGCACGACCGTCTCCGTGGACCTGCCCATCGAGCCCGCCACCGCCACCGTCCCCGAGCCCGCCATCGTTGCATCAAAGCCGGTCCCACCCAATCTGCGAGCCACCCAGCCGCTCATGCGCCGCCCTGATTTTCCCCGCGGGGAACCGTCACTCGAAGCCACCACCCGTCCCCGCGTCGGTCCACCCACCGGACCTGGAGCCCGGCCCATGGCAGCAGCGTCCGTCCTTCTCATCGAAGACCAGGCCATCATTCGCAGCCTCATGCGCCGCCTCCTCGCACCCCGCGGCTACCTCATCCTGGAAGCCGCAGACCTCGCCGCTGCCGCTGCGGCGCTCGAAGGGCAGGGGGTTGTCGACCTCGTCATCGCGGACTGCCGTCTGCCCGATGGCGACGGCTCTTCCTTCGCCCGCAACGCCCAGGAGCGCGGGCAGGCGCGGCGCGTCATCGTGACCTCGGGCGAGCCGGTGAACGACACCTGGCCCGGCCTCAACGTCGTTCTGCCGAAGCCGTTTTCGGCCGACGCTCTGGTGCGTGCCGTGGAACAAGCACTCGCCTCCAACCCATCGGACTGATTACGAAGCTGACCCACTAGAGCTGATCCTGGACGGTCTCCCTCAATCCCCCGCACCGTTTGGCATCGGTTCGAGCACCAGCTCGAGTCGCCCATGGTCGAAAGGCACGCCCGGCGCGCGCTCGACGACCACCAGCCGCTCACGCATCCCCTGACCCGCGAGCTCGAGCGCCCGATGATGGCAGAAGGGATTGTTGCCTGGCCGGCCAAGCGTCGTGTGAGCCGTCCACGAGCACCCGCCGCGGCACACATCAGCGTAATAGCAGGTCCGACAGAACCCCCACAGGTCCTCCACCGTGCGTTCGGCCAGTCGCGTAAGTGGCTCACTTGTAAGCAGTTCCGCCAACCGCCGTTGCCGTAGGTTGCCGCCGACATAGCTCGCGCTCGGCAGGCTCGGACACCCCTTGAGCGAGCCATCCGCCTCGATGCCCAGCGCATACGCCCCGGCCGGGCACCCCTTCCAGTGCACGCCGCTCTGGCCCCCGAGTCGCACCTCCGACTCGAACGGCCCGAAGTAGCCGATGTTGTTGGCCGGTGCGAGCTGGACCCCTGCGGGCCTCAAGACGTCTCGCTGCAGCGCCGCCAGCCGGGGGAACAGGTCGAGCAGCTGATACGGCTCCAGCACCAGCTCGCCCGCACGGTCCGCCGCCCGCCCCATCGGCACCGTCAACTGCACCTGCCAGGCGCGTGCCCCGAGCCCAACGACCAGCGCCGCAATCGACTCCTGCTCCGGCAGGGAACGCCTGTTGATCTGTGTATTCGCCGCCAGCCGCACACGCGATTTACCAATGCGCGCCATGGCTTGTGTGGCCGCCTCGAAGCTACCCCGGCCGCGCTGAGCGTCGTGGGTCGCCATGGTCCCATCGATGGACACCGAGATGTTCGCGAGCCCGGCGTCCTCGGCCAGCGCCACCCGTCGCGCATCCAGGTTACGCGCGCCCGTGACCATCCGACAGGTCATCTTCGCCGCGACAATTGCCCGCGCGATGTCGACCCAGTCTTCACGCAGGTAGGCCTCGCCGCCGATGAGCGCCACGTCCTGCACCCCGGCCTCGGCGAGCTGCCCCACCACGTCCAGGCACTCGGCCGCCGTCAGCTCATCGGGCCGCGCCTTGCCCGCCCGTGACCCACAATGGCGGCACGCCAGGTCACAGCTCAGCGTCAGCTCCCACACGCAGTACACGGGCCGTGGCCGCGCCAAGCGCTCCGCTGAGATCGCCCTGACCGAGCGACCCGCGCCGCCCGCCTCCACCGCTCCAGCTATCGACTTTGGCCCCACGTCAGTCCGAGGGGACGTCCGCGTTCACGCCATCCGAACCGTCAGCGCCGCCCCCATCGGGCTCGCCGTCGCTCTGCAGCGCGTCGACCTCGGCGGAGTCATCCGTGGTGTCGAAGTCGGGCGGCGGCCCGTAGGCGCAGCCGGGAATCGCCGCAGCGCCGAAAAACGCAGCTACGGCCATGCCTTTCAGAAACGCCCCCGGCGCGAATCCGGTCTTGCAGAACGGGCAGCTCGACGCTTCTGCCACCTTCACGTGGCGACCACACCCGGGACAGCTCGCGAGCCCCGTCTCGCAAGGCCCGTCGCACTCGCTCATATCGCGTCCGACCCCGTCTCACCTGTGCGGATCCGCACGGCATGCTCGACCCCGACGACGAAGATCTTGCCGTCGCCGATCTTGCCGGTCTTGGCCGCGCGCTCGATGGTCTCGACCACCATGCGCACCTGCTCGTCACGCACGACGATCTCGAGCTTGGTCTTGGGCACGAAGTCCACGATGTACTCGGCGCCGCGATAGACCTCGCGCTTGCCGCCCGTGCGCCCGAAGCCCTTGACGTCGCTGACCGTCATGCCTTCGATGCCGATCTCGGCAAGCGCCTCTTTGACCTCGTCGAGCTTGAAGGGTTTGATGATCGCCTCAATCTTCTTCATCACGATGAACCGTCCTGGCCGCACCTGAATCCACGAACGGTGGCAATCTGCCCCGCGCAGGTGACCCGCGTCAATGGCCCCCGTCCCGACCGTTCGCCGTTGGAAACGTTCCCGACATGCGACGGAAATCCGCGCCACACCACGCTTTGCCTGCTATCTCCTCCACCCTCTCCCCGTCTCCTCACCAGGGGTCGGGACATTTCATATTTCATTTTACACCCGCACCGCGCCTTGGTTTCCGCGAATCCCACCCTTCCGAGGGATGACCCGATGGCCGACTTCAAGAACTACATCACGCCGCGCGGCTACAAGCGCCTCCGCGACGAACACCTCTACCTCCGCATCGTCGAGCGCCCGCGTGTCGTCGACGAGGTCGCCCACGCAGCCTCGCTCGGCGACCGCTCGGAGAACGCCGAGTACATCTACGGCAAGAAGCGCCTTCGTGAGATCGACCGTCGCCTGCGTTGGCTCCACAAGCGCCTAGCCGCCGCCGAGGTCGTCGAGCCCTCGGTCGACCGCGGCGAGCTCATCTACTTCGGCGCCACCGTCGCGCTCGTCGCCCCCGACGCGACCGTCCGCACTGTCGACCTCGTCGGCGAAGACGAGATCGAAACGGAACATTCACGCATCTCGTGGCGCTCCCCGCTCGGCGCGGCCCTCATGCGCAAACGCGAAGGCGACACCATCCGCTTCGCCACACCCGACAAACCTCGCCCAGAGTCCCTCGAGATCCTCGAGGTCTCCTACCACCGCCAGGCCCCCGACCCCGAGCCCTCCCGCTGGGACCTGCACATGGCGACCATGCGCGCCAAGGGCCAGTCCGTCCCGCCGCCCGCCATCCTCGACCTGGGTGAGCTCCCCGACGACTCGCCAGACCCCGACGACCCGCCAGACCCCGACGACCCGGCAACCGCCTCCTGATCGCACCGGGCGTGTAATCAGCTGCGCCGGCGCAGCCTCGCCACGTGGTCGACCGCGATCTGCAACATCTCGAGCCCCTTGCCGAGCGGATCGCCGTCGGCCGTCTCATGCTCGCCAACCGGGAACTTTGGATACAGGTCCTCGATCGGTGTGCGCGCAAATGCCCCGAGCCCGTAACGCAGCAGCACCCGCGCCAATCGCCCATGGTGGTCCAGACCCCGATTGGCCAGCGTCACCACGAAGTCGAACGGGTCGTGGTCGGCATCCTGCTCATCTGGCAGCTTAGGCAGGTCGCCGAGATCCCGCTCATGCAGCGCATGCAGCCGCTCCAGCAGCGTCTTGGCGGCCTCCGTCGGGCTCGTCACCAGCTCCGCGAGCCCACCAGCGAGCACCTCGCTCTCCTGGATGAGCCACGTCGTCCGCGGGTCATCCCACCGCTGCCGCTCCGACATCGATGCCAGTAATCCGCCGATCTCACTGCGATATTTCGGATGCGCCGCGCCGACGAAGGCGATGCCATGGGCGGACGGAAGGGACTCGTTCACCGCATCGGGCGCCATCGCCAACCCGCGCTCGAGCCCCGTCATCAACGATGGCCCGAGCCGCCCACACAGCGACAACCCACGCAGCGCGACCGGCCAGTACCCAAACCGCATCGCCCGCAGCGGCGCCGCCCCCTGGATGACCGCGCCCGCCATCTGTCTCAGGGCATCATCGTCGACCTGCGCAAACAGCGCTTGCAGGTGGCCCACCGCCCAGTGCAGCCGCCACGTCCGCCGCACCTGCTCGGCGCTGCGGCTATCGAGGTGTTCCCTCTCTGCCAGGAGGCGCTCGCCCGCCCGCTTCACAAAGTCGCGGATCACGTCGTCTGCCGCGTACCACAAGGCCGGCAGCTTCTCGCCAAAGAGAGGCAGGAACGGCGCCAGCGTCCGCAGGTCGCCCCGCGTCACGCGGTCCCCTTCTGAGAAAAGCCGCCGAATCGTCACCCGGAACCCGGAATCGCCGACGTGCGGCGCGCTCCACCCCATGACCTGACCGCGCAGCGCGTCATGCGGCTGCACCGCCTTCTCGATCATCGCCCGCGTCACGAGCGGCATCTTCGGCCGAGCGCCCCGCTTCAGGCACCGCACCGCCGCCCCATCACGCGTCGCCACCAGGAACGGCCCGTCCTCCGGATCGTCCAGTGCGAACGCCACCTCTGGGTTCTCCGGCGCCTTGACCGCATCCAGGATGAAGCGGCTCACAGCCGCATTGTGCGCCAGGTGGAACGCCGCCTCTGTCGCACGCGCCGTCTCCCGTTCGAACCGTTCGAGCTGCTCCAAGTCGACCTCCAATCGTCGAAGCTAATGGAGGTCGCCCGCCCCGTCCACCGACCCGGACGCAGCATCTCACTCGCCCGCCCGTTACCCGCCTGCGCCCGGCTCCTGATTTCGCATGTGGCCCGCCACCCGCCCCAGCGCCGCCTCCAGCAACGAACGCAGGTGCGGCTCACCGACCACCTCGTCCAGCGCCAGCCGCATACAATGCATCCACTGCAACGCCTCGGCATCGCCGATCGAAAACGGCAGGTGCCGCGCTCGCAGCCGCGGATGGCCGTGGCGCTCGACATACAGCGGCGGCCCGCCCGCCCACCCCACGAGGAACCAGTAGAGCTTGTCGCGCGAGCCAGCCAGGTCCGCAGGGTGCATCGCCCTGATCGGCGCGCACTCTGGCACACTCTCCATATGGTCGTAGAACCGATCGACGAGGCGCCGGATACGCTCGTCTCCCAGCCGATCATACAACGTCGTCTCGACCTCGCTCACGGCGACCCGCCTGCCGCTTGGCCCCAGCACCCCGCCATCAGTGGCTCGACTCGTCGATGCGGACGACGACCATCGTGTCGCCTTCTTTCTTCCAGGTGTAGGTCGTGTGGGTTCCGCCGCCGTTGCAGCTGCACGTGAACGCGCCCGTCTTGGCGTCCGGCAATTCGCAATCCGGCCGCGTATTGATGAAGCCGCAGCCCGGCAGACTGTCTGCCTTGCCGGCCGCAATGTCCTTACGCGTGAACGACTTGCGGACCTTCTTCACCTTGTCGCCGTCGCTCGTGACGAGCTCCCAGGTGAGCTTGCCCTTGGCCGGCGCGAGCGCCGAGAGCGCAGCCCAGTCTTTCGCCGCGATGGCCGCGATCCAGCGCAGGTTGTAGCCGAGGTTGCTCACCGCGCAGGTCGTCCCCGGGCAGCAGTCGTCGCCAAAGTGTGTGACCTCGGTCAGGATCTCGCCGTCCTGCTCCATGAGCTCCACCGTGCTCGGTCCGGTCCGGCACTCCCCATCGCCCTCGTACTGGCGCGTCACAACCACCGACACGGCGTTGGACACCTCGGAGACCTCGACCACACGCGTGTAGATCGACGCGGCGTCCTCGTTCAACCACTCCCCGAAGGCCTTGCGGAAACGTTCGGGCACCTTGTCGTCGCCTGGGAGCGACGGCAGCGGCTCGGCCACCGGCTCCGGCTCTTCCGGCTCGATCACGACGACCGGCGAGGGCTTGGGCGGCGGCGCCGACGCGCATCCCCCGACCGCCAGGATTGAGAACAGGCCGGCCACGACAACGACGATAGGGGTCTTCGACATGTCGCTCCTCTACGACGAGAGCCGCCCCGCTCTCAAGCCCGCCGTTCAGAATCCTCGTGTGGCTCGCACCCAAGTCCTCTTCGACGAGTTCTCCATCCGAAGTTGACCCGGCCCTTCGAAACCGTCACGGTGCCCCGCATGAACCTCTGGATTTCGCTGCCTGTCCTCCTTCTTCTCGCCGCCTGCTCGGGCGACGAGACCTCCCCAACCGACGTCTCGGCCGGCGACGCGGACCTCGGCGACTCCGCTGCCGAGGTCTCACCCGACCCCGACGCCGACACTTCACCTGACACCATCCCAGACACGACCGTCCTCGACACCAACGCGGACACGACCGCGGACACGGCTGTCCCCGATACGACGCCCGACACCGTCGCCGACACCTCCCCCGACACCTCCGACGCATCGAACCCGGGGACCATCTACAGCCTCTCGCTCGGGACCTGGACCATGAACCCTGCGCAGGAGACCACCCGCTGTGTCGTGAAACGACTCGGCAACGTCGACACCCTTCGGGTCAGCCGCATCACCACCGAGCTCGCCCGCGGCTCCCACCACTTCATCGTCTACAAGTCCTCCGACACCGTCGAGCAGACGACCCCTTTCCCATGCACTCCCTTCACCGAGACGCTCGGCGGCTCGACCGTCCCCCTCATGATCTCGCAGACCCGCAACGAGACCCTCCAGCTCCCCGATGGCGTCGCGTTCGAGCTCGCCGCCAATCAGATGATCCGCCTCGAAGCCCACTTCCTCAACTACTTCCCCGACCCGATCGACACGGGCGCCGAAGTCACCTTCGAACAGGCGCCAGCTACAGCCACGACGCTGGCCGACTTCATGTTCTACGGCACGACCCAGGTCTTCATCCCCGCCGGTCAGGCCGTCACGACCGACTGGAAGTTCTTCACCTTGCCGTCTGGCGTCAGCGTCTTTGGCCTCACAGGCCACACCCATGCGCTCGGTACCAACGTCGAGATCCAGAAGTCCAACGCGCGCACCGCCGCAGGCGAGTCGGTCTACCCACCGCCAGGCCAACCGTTCGACTGGGCAGAGGCCCCCGTGGCCTATTTCTCGCCGCCGCTTGCGTTCAGCGGCGACGGCTTCCGTTTCCGCTGCAGCTGGAACAACACCACGGAGGCCGCTGTCACCTTCGGCGAGAGCGCCAACAAGGAGATGTGTTTCTTCTGGGCGTACTACTACCCCTCGCAGGGCTTCATCGTGCGCTTCTGAGCGCTGAACCGACCAGCCGCGGCGCTGGAACCATCGCATCAATCGGCGCCCAGGCTGACGACCCATGCCGATCGTGGTAGCACCTCACACATGACGGCCCTCGGCCTCCTCCCCCTCACAGTCGCCCTCCTCGGGCTCACGGCCTGCAAGCCCTCCGAAGAGGTCGTCGGGGACGAGCTCCTTCCGCTCGAGCTGCCCGGCATCACCCTCTCGGTCCCACCCGGCCGCACAGAGACCCCAGACACCAGTTGGTACGTCGGCCAGGCCTTTTCCCGGCCGAAAGCCGGCGGCTACGTCCAGGTCTCATGGCGTAAAGTCGACGACATCGGCGGCTCGGTCGACCTCGAGCTCGCCCTGAAACGAGTCGCCCGCTCCCTCGAGGAGGACGCAGCCGTCTCTGACCTCGGCCCGACAACGATCTCGGGTCATCGCGGCGTCACCGCGAAGATCACCCTCACCGAGAGCCTGATCGGACACCTCACGACCTGGCTCTGCCCCGACGACCGGCGAATGCACCACGTCCTCATCATGGGCCCCGCCCGCCGCGTCTACGACAAGATCCTGGCGTCCGTGACCTGCCACACCTGGCCGCCCAACCGCCGCGCCGCCACGCTCGACCTACCGCATTTCGATCCCCCGGCCGGCTTCAACCAGGCCGATCCAGAGCAGGATGGCACTGCCAAATGGACCCGCGGCGACGAGACCCTCGTCTTGGGCTTCGGCCTTCCTTCCCGGCCCAATGCCGTGCTCCAGGCGACCCGCGACCAGCTCCCGGCAGGCCTACGCGACATCGAGGAGGCGACGCTCATCGGCCCCGACCAGAAACCGCGCGTACGCATCACCGGTCGCCTTCAAGACAAGAACGCCGAGTGGCGCTTCACCTACGACCTGATGGACTGCGCTGACCGGGGCGTGGTCTACCTCGCGACCCACTACGCCCCGGCCGCCGTCAAAGCGGCCAAGCCACACGTCCTCGACGCCGTGCGCTGCCCGTCCGCTCCCTGAGACCGCTCACATGAGCGGTGGCGAGCGAGGGACCACGCAGCTGTAGAACAAGTGGAGCTCGACCACCTCCTCGACCCCGGCGCGTGTCTCCGTGTACGAGCTCCCGCCCGCCTCCTCGCCGTACTCGTCTTCGATGACGTCCTCGTCGTAGTCGGAGGTCGTCCGCATGTACTCCTCTTCGTCCACGACGACTTCTTCAATGGCGTCGATGGCATAATTGTCGATGCCGCAATGGGTCGCCATGACCTGCTTCGCCTCCTCGATGGCGAGCTCGCGGTCACCCACGAGTACCAAGCGACCCCCGAAGCGGTCTTGCGAAATCGGGTCGGCATAGCCACAGGCGACGAGTTGGACCGATGCGAAGAGAGCAGCGACGAGCACAGATGCACGCATGATGATTGTCCTTCGTGCAAAGGGCACGAATGATAGGTGGCGGGGACAAGCGCCTCCAGGTGACCCCCGTGGTCCCTGGAGTCCCGCCGCACAGCCGCCCGACGCCGGACCCCAGGCCGCGATTCAGCGTTTTCTTGCGTGCACTTGTGGACCCACCCTCTGACATTCGTGTCACCATCCGTTCATCGTATGCCGGCATGCCTATGGATGGTCTGGACCATTACGATCGACCTGCCTGTCTGCTGATCGACCCATCCGGCGACAACCCATGGTCCCCGCCTCCCGGCCCTCATCACTTGTATTGAGGGGGGAAATCGCACCGCGCCGCGCCGAATTGTTTGGCACTCTCGACATTTCAAAGTCTTGGCTTCGGTTTCACCGATCGTCATTCCAGAATTGACCGGCGGTGAGGCCGGGTCGGGTCACCGGACCGCTTGCATATCCGTCTGCAATCGATACCTTCGCCTCCGCTGGGGAAATCAATGACGCGTCAAACCATCGCACATCTGCGTGTGGTCAACGTGTTGAGCGGACTTCCACAGTCAATTGCCATCGCGTCGATTCATTTCTGATAGACAACGCATGTAAAAGGGGAAGTTTCATGATGTCCAAGAAGTCTCTTCTGCTCTTGCCGCTCGCGGCGCTGCTCATCCCGTCCACCTCGATCGCCGCTGACGGCATCGACTGCCACCCCGACAGCAAGAAGCTCGAGTGGTACGTCTGTGTGGTCAAGCCGGTCGAGTACAAGCGCGGCATGAAGACGGAGACCCGCGACGAGTGCGCCATCAACAAGAAGATCGAGGTCAAGGGCTGCAACCTCGGCAACCTGTTGAGCTACCTCCCCGAGGGCGAGGACATGATGAAGTTCCAGGTCTACGCCATCGGCCCGGCAGACTTCGATGACACCGCGTGGGAGATCCAGCAGAACAACGAAGACAACATCTGCAGCATCGGTTCCGGCCAGCTCGAGAGTCACCGCCTGACCAGGTTCTCGGACGCCTTCGACAAGAGCAACCGCGAACGCGGCAACGACTTCGACGAGCAGCTCAAGGCCAAGGGAAAGGCGCTTCTTCCGGGCGCCACGCTCTCCCCCCGCTCGATCAACCTCAAGCAATGCGGCGGCAAGAAGGCCGCGACCGGCAAGATGGACGCGAAGACCGTGTCGAAGTTCCTGTTCTACGCCGAGATGGTGTTCCCCGGTGACCCGCCGCCCGCCCCGGTCGAAGCCGAATGAACGGCTCGAGGTAGCATCACGCCTGAGAAGTCACGGAAACGCGGTGCGTGTGTCGCCGCGTTTTCGTGTGGGCCATCTATGTGCCGCAGTCTTCTTTCAAACCAAGAGCGCACGGCAGCGCCTGCTCGATCTCGGTGTATTCTGTATTCTGCCTGTCTTCGCGTCCAAAGTGATTCTGTGCCCTGCTTTGTGGTCAGAATTTGATTTTCTAATCAACGACATTGGTCCAGTGCAATCAGGCATCCGTACCGCACTTGAATGCCCGCGCCGACCTGGCATACGGTCGGGCTCCGTCACCCCAGGAGCACACCGTCATGGCCAGAACCCCATTCTTCGACAGCGTTCGTCGTCTTCTCACCATTGCCCGGCACGCCGACGAGAAGAACCTCTCGACCGACGACGCCATGGGCGAGGTCGCCACCGCCACCGCTACGGCCGAGACGAACCGCTTGTCGCGTCGTCGCCTGCTCCAGTCTGCGGCCGTCGCTGGCGCTGCAGTCGCAGCCACGAAGATTCTCCCTGGTCGCGCTCACGCCGCGAAGGGGGCCGGTCCCGGCAGCGTCGCAGTCGTCGGCGCTGGTATGGCCGGACTCACGTGCATCGATACGCTCGCCACCAAGGGCGTCACGGCGACCCTCTACGAAGCCGGCCTGCGCGCTGGCGGTCGTATCCAGTCGCTGGGCCTCACATTCCCGGGCGCCGTCGACTTCCCGGGCCAGGTCGTCGAGCTCGGTGGTGAGTTCATCGACACGACGCACATGACCATGAAGAGCTACGCGCAGGCGCTCGGCTTCGCGACCGAGGACGTACGCCGCGAGTCCGGGTCGACCTTCTACGCCGTCGGTTCGACGCTCTACTCCGAGGCCGAAGTCGTCGCCGAGTTCCGCGACCTCGTCGACGCCATGCGCGACGACCTCCGCAACCTGTCCAACGGCCCCACCGCGACGTCCTACACCGCCTTCGATCGCAGCCTCGACCTCATGACGCTGCGCGACTACCTCGCCTCGCGTGGCGCTGGCCCGCTCATCACCGCCATCCTCGATGCGGCTTATACCGGCGAATACGGCACCGAGATCGACCAGCAGAGCGCGCTCAACTTCCTGTTCTTCGCGAAGGTCGATAACCGTAGCAAGTTCAAGCCCTTCGGCATCTTCTCAGACGAGCGTTACCACCTCGTCGGCGGCAACGAACAAATCCCGCGCGCCCTCGCCCAGACCTACGACGACCAACTCGAATATGGCGCGTGGCTGCAGAAGGTCGAGCGCCTCAGCTCGGGTCGTTATCGCCTCCACTTCCGCAGCTCTGACGGCCTCACCGTCTGGGGGCCGACCTGGTCCGCCGACCACGACTCGGTCGTGCTGGCACTCCCGTTCTCGGTCCTGCGCAACGTCGAGCTCCACACGAGCCTCGGCTTGCCCTCGACCAAGACCAACGCCATCAACAACTTCGGGTATGGCACCAACTCGAAGCTCATGGTCGGCTTCACGAGCCGCCCCTGGAACAACTACGGCGGCACGGGCGCCCTCTTCGCCAAGGGTATCCCCTACGTGCTCAACACGTGGGAGACCAACTACGCCAACGGCGCCCCGGACCGCGCCGTCCTCACCGATTATACGGGTGGAGCGCTCGGCCTTTCGCTCGATCCGAGTCAGGCCTCTCGCGACGCGGCCCGTTTCGTTACCGGTCTCGAGCGCGTGTGGCCGGGGATCTCGAACGCCACCCGCAAGAACGGCAACATCATCCGCGCCGTGACCAAGAACTGGTCGCTCGTGCCCACGGCCCGCGGCAGCTACACCAGCAACGCGCCTGGCTACTTCACGACTATCGCCGGTCACGAGGCGACACCCGTCGGCCGCCTCTTCTTCGCGGGTGAGCACACCGACAGCTTCTACGAATGGCAGGGCTTCATGGAGGGCGCTGCCAACAGCGGTATCCGCGCCGCCCTCGAGGTCGTCCGAGGCTGAACGACCCGGCATCAACCTGGGCCCCGGGCGCACCCGATTTCAGAAGAGCTCGAGCTGCCCCTTCGCCCGCTTGGGTCGCCGAAACGTCGACACGCCCGGCGGACTCGGCATTGGCTTGAACCCGCAACGTTGCCAAGCACTTGCAAACAGGTCCTCGATCATTCGCCAGCGCACGCCGCTGCCCTTCATCCGTTCACCGAAGCGTGAGTCGTTCAGCCGTCCGCCGCCGCCGCGGGCATCCTCGATCTGCCTCATGATCTTGTCCGCCTTGAGGGGCAGCAGCAGTCGTAGCCGTTCCGCAAAGACCTCCTTCACGGGGCCAGGAAGTCGCACCATGATCCGATTCGCGAAGGTCGCCCCGGCCTCACGCGCCTCTCGCAGGAGCTCTGGCAGCTCTTGGTCGTTGAGCCCCGGCACGATCGGCGCGGCGTTGATCCCGACCATCACCCCAGCGCGGGCCAGCCGCTCGATGGTCTTCAACCGGCGCTTGGGCGTTGGCGCATAGGGCTCCATCGATCGCGCCACCTCCGGGTCGAGAAACGGCACGCTCACCGTGACCGTCAGGTGTGTCTCGCGCCCCAGCTCGGCGAGGAGCTCGAGGTCGCGTTCAATGAGCGTCGACTTGGTGATGATCCCGACTGGATTGCGGTACCGCAGACACACGTCGAGGCAGGCCCGGGTCAGCCCCCAGCTTGCCTCGAGCGGCTGATAACAGTCTGTATTGCCTGAGAAAACGACCAGCTCTCCTTTCCACTTCGGATGGTCGAATTGCCGCTCGAGCAGGGCTGCGATCTCAGGCTTCACGACCAGCTTACGTTCGAAGTCCGTCCCCGCCCCGAAGTCGAGGTACTCATGGGTCGGACGCGCGTAGCAGTAGGCGCACCCGTGATAACAGCCGCGGTAGGGGTTCACGCTCCACGTGAAAGGGATGTCCGGGCTGTCGTTCTTCGACAAGGCCTGCCGCGACGCGTCCACGAACACCTCGAGCTCCGCCTCGGGTGGTAGCCCCTCGTGCTCCGTGATGGTGCTCAGCCACGGGTTCGGCGGGTTCTTCACCTGGCGCAGCACCTGACGAGCCGTCGGCGGCGCACGCGCCTCTTCGCCCATCGCGTTGGAATCTTCCGCCCCTGGTTGCAGGTATCCCTCGTCGGTCATCGCCGCACCCAAGCACTGAAACTATGTTCAGTCAATACCGGGGTACTCCGATGCGCTCCCATGTCCAGCCTCATGCCCGCCCCGTGCACCTCCTACCGCATCGGGATGCTCGGGGTTTCACATATGGAACGCCGACCGGTGGGCCGAGGGTCGCTTCGACCCCCGTTCGTGAGTAGATTACCTCCGCATGCGTAACAGCGCTCCGCCCATAGCCGTAACTGCCGAGCCTCATCCACCGACCCCCGGGGCGGCGAAGCAACGGCACGGCATCAAGCTTCGCCGCTTCGCGGGCAGTGCGCTCTACGCCGATCAGCTGGATACGCCGCTGCGCGTCGCCCACCTGACCGACCTCCACGTCGGCCTCATCACGCCGATGAAGGTCCAGGTCGAGGCTGCCGCCATCACCAACCGTCAGAAGCCCGACCTTGTGGTGATCACTGGCGATTTCGTTTGCCACAGCCACGCCTTCCTAGAAGACCTGACCGCGACACTCAAAGGTTTCGACGCCCCGGTCTTCGCCGTCCTCGGCAACCACGACTACTGGGCCGGCGCCCCCGGTGTGCGCCAGGCCATCCGCCGCGCCGGGGTCGAGCTCCTCTCGAACCAGAACACGATCATCTCGCTACGCGGCCAGAAGCTCCAGATCGTCGGCCTCGACGACGCCTATACCGGTCACGCCGACCGCCAGAAAGCGATGCGCGGCGCCGCTCGCAACATGCCTACCCTGGGCCTCTCCCATATCGCCGAAGAGGCCGACGGACTGTGGGCCGACGGGGTCCCCTTCGTCCTGTCCGGACACACCCACGGTGGCCAGCTGACCGTCGCCAAGATCAATGAGCTCGCGCTCGGCAAGATAGGCGGCCATCGCTACATCCACGGTCTCTACGGCCGGCGTACAGCCTCCTCACAAGCCGACCACGGCGCGGTCTACGTCGGTGCGGGCATCGGTGCGGCCGTCGTACCCATTCGCGTGGGCGACCGCGGCAACCGCGAGATAGCGCTCTTCGACCTCGGCCTTGCGCCCGGCGCTCTCGACGAACATCACGCCGAGCAGGTCGCGCTGCGCCCCCCGCTGAGCATCCCTGAGCACCTCGCTCGCGCCATCGCCCACGAGAAGTACCAGGCCCGCAAGAAGCGCCGCTTTCGCGCTCCCCGCGACTGACCGGTTCCAGGTCGAACCCCTTCGCTGGCGCGGATGTCACGCCGTCTTCAGCGCGCCGGGCCGACCACGATCTGGCGCCGCAGATAGGCCCAGCTGAGCGGCTCGAACGCTGGTCGCTCGCCGCCAATCGCCTCGCTGATGTTCAGGTTTCCGCCCGTCTGCATGACGTTGAGCCCTTCGGTGTCGATGTGCGCGTCGTCGGCCAACGTCACGACGAAGTCCGTCCGCACCCCGGCGAACAAGCCAACCGGTGGCGCCCCGAACGGCACCAGCCCCAACGAGTGACCGAGCTCGTGCGCCAGGATCGACGCCAGCGCCATCCCACCGAGGTCGATGACCAGCTCGTAGATCGCGTACCGCTGCTGTGCCTCCGGCGACAGCTCGCCGACCACGACGTCATCGCGCCCTAGAAAGCTCGCATCATCAGGGTGGTCCCCGAACGCGACACCACCCTGTGAGGGCCGATACGGTTCGAGCAGCAGCAACCCCAAGGAATTGCGCAAGATCCCACGCGCAAGCGCCGTCGGCCAGACCCCGAGTCCGAACTGCGCGTCGTCCTCCCGACCCTGGTTGTTCCAGTCGATGAGCGCCCGGCCGAACGTGCCCGCCACCTGGTCGTCCGCGTCCCCGTCACCCGTCAGCGCGATCCGGGAGAACCCACCTGCGCCAAAGTCCGCGGGGTCTGGCGCACCCTCGTCGCCCTCGAAGAGGATCGCGATGTCCACGCCACCGTTCACCGGCCGCCCATCGTCCGCAAGGCCATAAATGGCCCACGTATGCCGCTTCACTCGCCGAATCAGGTGCTCTCTGACGGTTCGCGCCGCTTCGCTCGCGGTGCGACTCATGAGACCGAGCTCGAAGAAGGGCGCGTCGAAGTCGTCGACCCCGTCGCCCGCCGCGACCCTGGTCGATCGGAGGTCGACCGTCCCGTCCGGCAGCTCCACGACCTCCATCCGGAACGTGTCGCGCACGAGCTGCACCACCCACACATCGGTCTCGGGAAACGGGTCGAGCGAGTCCACCATGTCCGCGGCTTCGAAGGCAAAGCTCGCCTCCGCAGTCCCAAGCGGCCCTGTGATGCTCGCGCTACACACGACCTGCTCGGCCACCGGCGCAACCACGGCATCCGCAGCGTCCGAGAACCGGAACACCCGCCAGCTCTCCGTACGCGCCTCGACCTCGGGCATCGTCATCGCGACCCCGTCATCGTCCGCACAGGTGACGACCAGCGTGTCCCAGTCGACGGTCCCGGTCGCGAACGCATCGAGTTCGAATCCCGCCCGATTCACCCGCAGATGGTAGTCCAGCGGCCCGCTCGGGGTGGCGGTCGGCCGCGACCCGTTCATCGCGCTCGGCACCTGCGCCACGGTCAGCATCAACCCCGGCGGCTCCGGCTCGACGACCTCGACCTCGCCATCGCCCTCCGCGTCGCCATCGCCCTCCGCGTCGCTCTCGCCCTCCGCGTCGGCTTGGACCTCTGCATCGACCTCATTCACCAGATCGACTTCCTCTTCCACGTCCGGCTCGACGTCGACGTCGACCTCGGCCGCGTCCAAAGCCACGCTGTCGGTGTCCGCGCCGATTTCGCCCGGGTCCGCGTCCTCGGTCCCGCAGGCCACCGCCAGCGCCGCCCCGATCACACAGAGCTTGCGCCCGAGTCCCCTGCCTGCTTTCTTCCCACGCATGCGAATCCTCACCTTTACAGGCACCCCTCGGCACATCGGCGAAGCCTTTGGCGAAGCCTCCCGCGACAACATCCACGAACTCTATCGCCGCCGCGTCGACAACGCCATCGCGCAGGCCCTGAAGTACGGCGGCCAGACCGTCACCGAAGCCGACCTCCTCGGCGTCGCTGCCCGCTCGCTCGAGGCCACCCGCCACTACGACCCCAGCGCCTTCACCGAGCTCGAAGGCATCTCCGCCGGCGCCGACCTGCCGCTCGTCAAGCTGCTCGCGATGAACGGCCTCACCGACTTTCGCGACGTGCTGTCCTGGCCCGCCCCACTCGACCCTGCTCTGCCTATCGATACTGGCGGCTGCACCGCCATCCTGGCGCAACGCGACGCCACCGACGGCCAGGTCCTCTGTGGTCAGACGTGGGACCTCGCCACCGACAACCTGCCCTTCGTCCTCGGCGTCGTCCGCCGCCCCACCGACCTCCCTGCCACCGTGACCCTGACGACCGATGGCTGCTTGTCGCTCATCGGCCTCAACGAACACGGCCTCGCAGTCGGCACGACCAACATCCGAACCACCGACGCCCGCCCCGGCGTCAACTACCTCTCCGTCATCCACAAAGCGCTGGCCCAGACCTCGTTCGACGCCGCCGTGGCCACCATCGTCGACGCCCCGCGCGCCGGCGCCCACTACTATTACGTCGCCGACGCCCACGGCCGCGCCACCACCCTCGAGTGCTCCGCGCGCCACGCCCACCGCTTGGACCTGACCTCAGGGGTCGCCGTCCACGCCAATCACTGCCTGTTGCTCGCCAACCGCTCGATCGAAGGCAGCCCGCCCAACGCCTCTTCGCTCCATCGCCAGGCCCGCCTCGAGCACCTCGCTTCCGCCCGCCCCATCACGGCCGGGCTCATGCAGTCCTTCTTTGCGGACACCGACGGCCAGAACAACGCTATCTGCCGCGACGACTTCGATGGCCTCAACACCAACGGCGCCGTGGTGATGGCCCCCGAGCGGCGCGAGATTCACCTCGTCCATGGGGTCCCTTCGAAGAACCCTTGGCACACCCTGCGTGTCAGCGCCTAGCGCGCCTCTTTCGGTCGTCACGGGGACGAGCCACCCCGGCCGCAGAGCGGCCCGCCCACCTGCCCCGGATCAAGCGTCACACTCGGGTAAGCCGGCAACCATGAGGCGCCGATCCCCCTACATCAAATTGGTTCGTCACCATTCGCGCAGGTCCGCGCCATGCCACACAGAATGAATGAGTGCCTGATTATGGCACCCAGGTCTTGATCCGGGTTCGCCTGTCTGCCATACGCCCGCGTCCTTTCGCTCGGCCTGATCCAAGCAGGAAAACCTCATGCGCCCCATCGCTTTGTTTATCGCACTCGCGACCCTGATGCCTGCGTCCGCGCTCGCACAAGACGTCATCTATTCCGGCACCCTGCGCGGCGAGCTCGTCGCCACTGGCAATACGCTCGGCCTCGACTCCAGCGGCGCCACGACCCCTGGTACGGGCGGCGCCATCGGCACGTTCATCGCCAATCCCATCGACTTCGCGTCGGCCGTCGAAGGCACCTTCCCGACCGGCACGACCGCCGACTTCAACCAGAACGGCTCGGCAGCCATCCTGGACCTCCCGGCCAGCGCCAGCATCGTCAACGCGCAGCTCGTCTGGGCCTGCACGAGCCAGAACGGCGGCTCGCCCGTGACCCCCGTAACGACCCCACCAGAGGTCTTCCTGACCTTGCCCACGGGCGCCCGCCAGACCATCACGCCGGCCGCCTCCAATACGAACATCACGCTCATCTCCAGCGATTACGAGTACTACCAGCGTCATGCCGATGTGACCGCTGCCGTCACGATCGGGGGCGCTGGCCGCTACATGGTCTCGCGGGTCGCCGGGTCACAGTTCGTCGATGCCAACTTCGTCGCCGGCTGTGGCTGGACGCTCTTCGTCGTGTACGCCCACCCCGACCTGCCGATGCGCAACATCACGCTCTGGTCCATCGGACAAGAGGTCCGCGACGACGACAACGCCGTGTGCCCATGTGAGTCGCAGATCGACGTCACGGGCTTCTGCACCCCGCCCGATGAAGGCACCGCCAACGGCCGCCTCGTCGTGACCTCGCTCGAAGGCGACGCCAAGTTCACCGACGACATGCTCATGATCCTCGACCCGCTCTTCCCGGGCGACTACTACCCGCTGTCCGGCCCCAACAACGCTTGGAACAACTTCTTCGCGTCCCAGATCAACGGCGAAAACGGCCTGCTCGATACGCGTGGCACCTTCGGCTCGAGCAACCACAGCGTCGACCCGCTCGACGGCACCGACTTCACGCTGGTCTCGGGCGCCCGCCAGAGCTGGGACATCACGACCATCCCGCTCAACGACGATGAGTACAACGCCTTCGTCCTCGAGAACGGCCAGTCCGCGACCTCGTTTGTCGCCACGACCGGCGGCATCGACACCGAGGGCGACGACTACATCATCGTCGCCATGGGCCTGGCACTCGACTTCGAGTCCCCCGACCTCATCAGCACCCACGTCGTCGACCGCACCTGGGCCCTCATGGGCGACGTCGTCACCTACACCTTCACGCTCTTGAATGAAGGATCCGGCCGCGCCGACCAGGTCGCCTTCTGCTTCGAAGGCAGCGCCAACTCGACCTTCCTCGACATGACGCTCGAGGGCGCGGCCCAGCCCTCCGCAACCGCCCAGATCCTTGCTCCTGCCAACTGCCAGGCCAATGGCGGCCACCTCATCGGCGCCTTCGAGCCGCTCGAGGAAAAGACCATCACGCTGCGCTATCGCGTCGACACGCTGACCCCCGCTCCGAGCCTCGGCGACAAGGTCAGCGGCACCCCGAGCTGGCGCCTGGAGTGGCGCCCGGATTGTGAGGGCGCCGACTTCGAGATCGACCGCCAGACCGGCACCACCGCTGTCGTCCCGGGCGTCATGATCCAGGCCACGCTCACCGTCAACCCGACCACGCCGCCGGCCGTCGCGACCGACACGGTCCTGACCTACACCCTCACCATCACCAACCTCGGCAGCGCCGACTCCGCGGCCGACATCCTCGCGCGCCTCGGGATCCCGGCGAACACCGTCTATGTCCCTAACTCCACGACCTTCAATGGCGCCTCTGTCCCCGACCAGAACGGCATGCCCTTCACGACGGCACAGCCCGTCAACTCGCCCGGCGCCGCAAGCGGTGTCATCGCCGCCGGCGAATCCGCAGTCATCGTCTTCCAGGTCCGCGTCGACGCTGACGAAGCCACCACCGTCACCCAGACCGGCTACTTCGACGTCGACGGCCCCGGCCCCAACCCCGAGGCGGCCTCGAACACCGTTTCGACCTCGGTCCTCGGCCCGCCGACCCCCAACGATCGCGACCGCGACGGCATCCCGGACGAGACCGACAACTGCCCCGACACGTTCAACCCCGACCAGGCCGACAACTACCCGCCGCCCTCGGGCAACGGCATCGGCGACGCCTGCGACGACGTCGATCGTGACGGGATCCTCGATCTCGACGAGGACCTCGGCCCCGACGACACCCGCGACAACGCCGACGACACCGACCCGATGAACCCCGACACCGATGGCGATGGTCTCTGTGACGGCTCCGTCCTCGTCGCCCCCTGCGTCGGCGTCGAGGACACGGACGCTGACTTCGACGGCAACGACCGCGGCACCACCGAGACCGACCCAACGAACCCCGACACCGACGGCGACGGGCTCTGCGACGGCCGCAACAACGGCGGCGACTGCCTGGGCGGGGAGTCCGACCTCGGCACCGACCCGCTCGACACCGACAGCGACGACGATGGCCTCTGCGACGGTCCTGGCGGCGGTGACTGGGACGACTCGGGCTGCGTCGGCGGCGAGACCGGCGACGACGGCGACCTCGACCCCGGTGTCGACACCGACCCGACCAACCCGGACACCGACGGCGACGGGCTCTGCGACGGCTTCAGCTTCATCAACGGCTCGCCGCTGTGCCGTGGCGCCGAGGATCAGGACGGTGACCGCGACGTGGCCGATTTCGCCCATCCCGGAGGCACCGAGAGCAACCCGCTCAACCCCGACACCGACGGCGGCGGCGTCCGCGACGGCGTCGAGTTCGACAACGGCACCAACCCACGCGACCCGTGCGAGGGCGACAACCAGGACTGCAACCCCGACCCGGTGATGCCGGACATGGTCGCCCGCGGTGGCGCCTGCTCGGGTGGCAACCTCGGCGGCCTCCTCGGCCTCCTCGGCGGGATCGTCGTCGTGCTCGGCCGTCGTCGCTTCGCATAAGCGCTGACAACAAGAGGGTAGGGGCCCTCGCCTGAGAGAGCCCCGCCCTCAGCCCGGCGTCAACGCGCCAAGCGCTGCAGGCGCGCCATGAGGTCGGCCACCATATGACCGGTGGCGCCCCAGATCGGCGTGGGTGTGAACGGCCAGAAGTGCAGCCGATACTCGGGAAGTCCAGGCCCCCATCGCGACCGGATTGTTCGGCGGCGCTCAGGTGCCAGCAGCTCGGACAGCGGTACTGAGAACGTCGCCGCGACCTCGCGTGCCGATGGCGTCAACGTCACCTGGCCATAGAGGAGACCCACGACCGGCCGCACGATGAAGCCGGTGTGGGTAGGCAATGCCGGCAACATGCCCACGATCTCAGGGCGATTGCGGTCGATCCCGAGCTCTTCCTCGGCCTCGCGCAGGGCAGTCGCGACAGGGCCGTCATCGGCCTCCTCGGCCACACCACCCGGGAACGCGACCTGCCCCGGATGGCTCGAGCTGTCGTTAGGCCGGACGATGAACAAGAGCTCGAGCTCCCGACCTTCGTGCACAAGGACCGGAACCAGCACCGCCGCGTGCCGTACCCTCGACACACTCTCTGACTGCCGCTGCGCCCACCTGAGCGGACCTTCCACGGGGGACGCCGCATCCACCGCGCGCCGGATGTCCTCGGTTCCAAGCCAGTCCTTCACGTCATCCACCTACGTTCGGCCGCGTCTGACCGCGCCAGCAGACGCGGGCGCTGCCAAGCCAATGCACACCACTGCGGGGACGGGCAACAAGACGCCGGAACGGCCCACGCAAGATCCCTACGCTGCCTTCGAGCAGCGCAGAGATCTGACCGGACGAGCCGAGCACACCAAGAGTTCTTCAGCCTCTCGTGTACGGAAGGCGCGGCGACCTCACTCGAGCTCGAGCTTCGGGTCATAGCCTTCCGGCTTGACCGTGAGCACATCACAGGGCGCTCGGCGCACGACCCGCTCCGCCTGCGACCCCATGAAGAGGTGCTTGAAGCCCGTGTGACCGTGGGTCCCCATCACGATGAGGTCGCTCTTGTTGGAGAGCGAGTACCGCAGGATCTCCTCGAAAGGTTTACCATTTCGCGTCTCGAGCGTGATCCGGTCGCGCTCCGCGCGGGTAATCTTGCCCTCTTCCTGCAGCAGGTCGAGCCGCTTCACCAGGCCCTCACGAAGCAGGTCGAGCGTCTGCCGTCCGGTCGCCACCTCGTCGTACGAGCTCGGCGCACCACCCTCACGGACGCTCAGGACGGTCAGGCGAGCGCCAAAGAGCTGGCAGTAGCCGACGGCCTTGTAGAAGGCCTTGGTGCTGCACTCCGAGAAGTCCACGGGGCACAGGATGTTGGTGTAGATGACAGAATTCAGGCTCATGGGTGTTCCTCTCGTTCGTCCATGTCATCCCCCGCGACTCGAGCTGTGGCGCAGTGATGATTGGTATCCGTTCGGGGCGATCGCTTGCGTCGTTCTGGACGATCACTTGCATCGCCACTCGAGTGTGACGCTCGTTCGCCGTGCGACCGGCGCCCGCCTCGTTCACGTCGCGCACGGCGCGCTCGCGGTCCAGGCAGTTCGGCACGCGTGAGCGGCGCACAACCCCGGACGTCCTGCGATTTACCACGGTTGAAGCAACCGGTCAGCAGCATTGATGACGCCCTTCCCGCGCCTGCGATCCTGGCCTTCATCGACCGCGAGACCCATGTCGCCCCACCGGGTCGCCCGTCCGCCCACGAGGCTCGTCCGGCCATGCCATCACCTCGGCACTCCTTGCGCTTCCGTGACACGCCGAGTACGGTTTCACCATGGTATCGCGCACCCTGAACACTTTGGCGCTCGCAGCTTCCCTCGCTCTCACCGCCGTCCCGCTCGTGCCCTCGGCATCCGCCGCACCTGCCGACGACGTCTGTAGGCGGGCTCGCACCGTCCTCGGCGAGGACTTCCGCGGGGCCTCCGCCGAGCGTTGCCAACAAGCCCTGGACGCCGCCGACGAGGACCGCTGGCAGCTCTGGCTCGACGTCGCCATGGCCGCCGAGATGACGGGCGACCAGGATCGCGCTGCCCTCACCCTGGAGCGCTTCGTGCGCGAGGCCGACCGCCGTGGCCGTCTCCCAGACCATTGGGCCGCCCTTCGGGACGAGGCCCGAACGAACATCAGCCGCCTCGACGCCGAAGTCCTCAAGACGAAGGCACGCGTCGTCATCAACAGCATCCCCGAAGGCGCCGAAATCGAAGTCATCGGTACCGCGCGCCGAGCCAACCCTGACAAGACTCCGACCACGCGCTACTTCGCGCCTGGCAGCCACTCGGTCCGGCTCGTCCTGGAAGAGCCCGCCATCAATCGCGAGATCACCTTCAGCGTGACGGTTGGCCAGACCCTCGAGCTCAAGGTCGACCTCCGCCCCAACGCCCCGTCCGAAATCGCCATCACCGAGTCCCGCGGGGCGCCAGTCCTTGGGCAGCGCCCAGCGGCCGACGCTGCGACTCCGACCGAACCGACAAAGTCGGCCGCGAGCTCCGCCACGCCCGTCCCCGCCGTCGAACCGCGACCCACGCCCGACCCGGAGGACGCGTCGCTCGTGCGAAACGGACCCGGTACATGGACCCGGGTCGGCACCGTGGCCATCACTGTTGGGGGCGCAGCGCTGGCCGCCGGGACGGTCTTTGTACTCCAGGCCATCGGCCTCGATGACGAGGCAGCGTGTAGCGGTCTCGCCTGCGATGTCGACCGTCCGCTCCGCTCACGCGTCCGCGCGGAAGCGTCTGTCGCCTGGGACCGCGCTCTGGGCGCCCTCATCGTGGGTGGCGCACTCGTCGCCGGCGGCATCACCGCCATCGTTCGCGACACCCCCGACGAGCCCAGCTCGTCCACCACCATCTCGCCCTGGTTCTCCCCCGACGGCGCGGGCTTCTCCACCAACGTCCGCTTCTGAGCCGCGTCAGCCCCAACCCACGGCACTGACCCAGGGGTCGGGACATTTCATATTTCATTTTAGCCCCGCTTCCTAAGCCCCTCTCAGCGGGGTCGGGCCACTTTCACTCTTCCGGCCCCGCCCGTCGTCTCCGAGGGGGGCGGGACATTTCATATTTAATTGCTTCCCCGCCTTCGGAGCCGTCCCGTCCCACAGCTCCCCCTCCACGCCATGTCACTGGGCGAGCATGGGGGCCCTGCGGGGACACGCCCGTCGCCACCAGGGTCACCTAGAGGGGTCGGGACATTTCATATTTCATATTAGCTCCGCCTTCCAAGCCGTCCCCACCTGCTTCCTTGCCACACTGCATGAGACTCCTCGTCACCGAGACCCTCGACCCCGACGGTGCGATGCATCGCTGGCTCACCCCTGACCTGCGACGCCTCGGCCACACCGTCCTGCCCCTTCCCACGCAGGAGCTCGCCCCGCTCCTCGGTCCCGACGGCCTCTCCGCCTGGCTGCTCTCCGTCGCCGCCGCCTTCCGCCCGGACCTCGTCCTGCTGTGTCCACCCTACGACCACGTATCGCGCAGCACCCTCGACGCTCTGGCCGCACTCCGCGCCCGCCCCGTAGCCTTCGCCTTTGACGAACCCCTCTTCTCCGCCGTCCGCGCCGCCTCCCCACTCGCCTGGCTCCAAGCCATGCGCGGCTACCACCACGTCTACACCACCGCGCCCGAAGCCACAGCCCCGCTCCACCGCGCTGGCGTCCCTGCCACCTGGCTCCGCTGGGCCGCCAGTCCTGCCACCTTCGCCGTCCGCGCGGACCTCCCACGAGCCTGGGCCGCTTTCTTACCAACCTCCCTCGTCCTCGTCGGCCGCCCCTACCCGCGCCGCCGCGCCCTCGTCGCAGCCCTCGCCGCCGCCGGCCTCCCGGTTGCCGTCTTCGGTCACGGCTGGGGCCCAACCGACCTCACCCCCTCAGCCAATCCCCGGGTCGGCCCCGCCCTGACCGGCCCCGAGATGCACTCGGTCCTCGCCACCGCCGGCCTCGTCCTCACAACCGGCGACTGGGAGTCCACCGACATCCCGATGGTGAAGTACCGGCTCCTCGAGGCCGCCTTCTGCGGCGCTCCCCAGCTCGTCCAAAACAGCCCTGACCTCGCTGCCTACTTCGCCTCTGACGAGGTCTCCGCCTACACCGACCTCGACTCCCTCATTGCAGCCGCGAAGCGCCTCCTCGCAGACCGCCCCGCCGCGGCCGCCATGGCCACCCGCGCCCTCTCCCGCGCAACCCGCGACCACACATGGTCACGCCGCTTCGACGAGCTGACCGCGACCCTGGCCCTCCCCAACCTCGCCGCACCCGCGTCTCAGGCCCCGCCCCCTCCGGCCTACCTCACGGCGCTCGCCCTACTCGCCCACGACGCAGAGCGTCGCGACGCCCACGCGCTGGCCCAAGCATCATTCGCCCTCTGGAGCGAGCTCGCCCCCAACCCCACAGCCGACGCCGGCCTCGCCCGCCTCGGCACCGACACCCAGGCTACCGCCGCCCACGCGACCCTCGCCATCGCCCGGCTCACCGCCGACCCGCGCCCCTCGACCGGCCTCTATGCGCGCCTGCCGACACACGTCGGCCCAGGCCTCGGCCAGGTCGGCCTGCTCGACCCACGCCCAGAGCTCGAAGCCATGCGCCTCGCCGCTCTCCTCGCCGAGCCGCTCACCGAGGCCGCCCTCGCCGCCGCCCTCCGGACTATCGCCGCCCTGGCCGAGGACCCCGACCTGCTGGTCGCGACCGCAGCGCTGCTCGTCCCGGACGCCCCACCGGAAGCCGCGCCAGCCTGGCGTGCCCTCTTCGCCGCCGCGCTCGCTGCTGCCCCGGTAGGTCAGGACTTCTCGGAGCACCAGGTCCGCTGGCGAGCTGCCCTCGAATCCCTCTGACGTCTCGATGCGTTTCGGCACCACAAAGGATGAAACGCATCGAGACCGATCGGATCGCTCGGGCGAGCCTTCCCGCCCCTTCCGCGGGAGCGGGGCGTTCGCCCGAGCAGTCGCTTCCCTCTGACGCCGCTATACGTTCCCCGCACCACATGGGGATCGAAACGTATGCGACAGGATCGGATCGCTCGCACACGCTGCGGCCCACTCCGCCGCGGGCCTGCGATCGGGCGAACAGACGATTGCTCCTGACCCATCCAGCGCAACCGCCACCCAGCGTGGGAACCAAAGGGCGCACTCACACGAGCTTCCCCTGGACCGCCACGAGCTACGACCTGCCACCGCTCTGCGGCTGCTCGCCAAAGAGGCGTGCATCCCGCCGAATCAGCCGCCCGTGTTCACGTTGGGTGAGCCCTTGTCGCTCTGACCCGATCCGCCGCAGTGCTTCTGCGCGTCGTCCTTGCGATGGGCCTTCTTCCCGTTGACGAACACCGACCCCGACCCCTTGGTAGCCGTGAACATGTTCGGCCCGCAGCAAGCCGCATGCAACCCAAGGTCGTCCACACGTGCGCACGGCAAGCCGTTCACGTTCACGTTCGGTGACCCGACGATGATCGGCCCCTTCGCCCCATGAGGGCACGCAGGGCAACCATGCGCGTCTGCGCTCACACTACCGATGTCACTGACTCTACTCTGGGCAGGCATTGATGCTGCTCCTGGTCCTGCGGGACCGACCGCCGGCCAGTATGGTGACCCACCCCCGAACTGTCAACCTCCGGCCGTCCATCGCACTCGCCGCGCACCCCACACTTGACACCACCGTCACCGCGCCGATCACCCGGTTCCGCGGGCCTCAGCGCAGCTCGTACCTCCCTCGACCACCCCATCGACTTCGTGGACACCAAAGCGCCGCTCGACTACATCTTCCCATCGAGGAGACTCCCGATGACCGATATGTCCGCCGAAGAAATGATCCGCCTCTGCAAAGACCACACGCTCTACACCTGGGCCAAGCAGAGCGCCGTCAACCCCGTCCCCATCGCCCGCGCCGAGGGCATCTACTTCTGGACCCCAGACGACAAGCGCTACATCGACTTCAACAGCCAGCTCATGTCGGTCAACATCGGCCACCACCACCCCAAGGTGCGCGACGCCATCAAGCGCCAGGCCGACGAGCTCGTCTTCGCTCATCCGCAGTGCGCAACCGCCGTCCGCGCCCGCGTCGGCAAGCTCTTCGCCGACATCACGCCAAACCCGATCAACACATTTTTCTTCACGCTCGGCGGCGCCGAAGCCAACGAAAACGCCATCCGCGCGGCCAAGCTCATGACCGGCCGCCAGAAGATCGTCGTGCGCCACCGCGCCTACCACGGCGCCACCAACCTCACGATCAACATGACCGGCGACCCGCGCCGCTGGCCCAACGAGCCCTCCGTCCCCGGCATCATCCGCGTCCTCGACCCGCAGCCCTACCGCTACAGCTTCGGCGAAGACGACGAGACCCGCACGCGCCAGAACCTCCTCTATCTCGAGGAGATCCTGATGTACGAAAACCCGAAGTCCATCGCCGCCATCGTGGTCGAGACTGTCACGGGCACCAATGGCATCCTGCCGCCCCCGAAGGGCTACATGGAAGGCCTTCGTCGTATCTGCGACGAGCACGGCATCCTGCTCATCTGTGACGAGGTCATGTGCGGCTTCGGCCGCACTGGAAAGCTCTACGCTTTCGAGCATTTCAACATCGTCCCCGACATCGTCACCCTCGCAAAGGGCCTGACCTCCTCATACCTCCCGCTCGGCGCCGTCGGCCTCTCCGACAAGGTCGCCAACTTCTTCAAAGAAAACGTCTTCGCGGGCGGCCTGACCTACAATTCACACCCCATGCTGCTCGCCTGCGCCGAGGCCAACGTCCAGGTCATGCTCGAAGAGGGCATGATCGAAAACGCGGCCCGCCTCGAGTCGGTCATGAAGTCCGAGTACCAGCGCCTGAAGAACAACCACCCGGTCTTCAAAGAAGGGCGGGCCATCGGCCTCTTTGGCATGATCGACCTGCAGAAGAACCACGCCGGCGACCCGCTCTGCCCCTACAACGGCACCTCGGTGGCGATGACCGAGCTCGCGAAAGCCTTCGACGAGCACGGACTCTTCACGTTCGTGCGCTGGAACAGCTTCACCTGCATCCCGCCGCTCTGCATCACCGAGGCGCAGCTCCGCGAGGCCTTCGACATCATCGACCAGTGCCTCTACGTCGCCGACAAGCACTTCGAGGGCTGATCTGGTCTGACGTCTCGATGCGTTTCGGCACCACAAATGATGAAACGGATCGAGATCGCTCGGGCGAGCCTTCCCGCCCCTTTCGCGGGAGCGGGACGGTCTCCCGAGCAGACGTTTCCCCTGACCAACCAGGTCGCGACCTCGCCACCTGTAGAAGCCCCGTGCACCCCGCGCGGGCGCTTCACAGGCTCTTGGCCAACACCTCGAGCTCCTTCACCAGCGGCGTCACCGACCCGCTCGTGGACGTGAGCTGCACCTCGACCTCGAACGCCCTCCCCGTGACGACGAAGAAGATCGGCAGAGACGCGGGCGGGTAGGGGCCCACCACGCTCGAGAACCCCGCCCCATCGAGGCCACCCAGGCTCGAGGCCGACCGCCACCGGAACGACACGCTCGTGCCCGCCGGCAGCTCGACATCCGCAAACAACGTCGACCACTCGGTGCCGCTCGTCGGCCAGCCATCCCACCGCTGCCGATAGTAGCCGCTCGTCTGCCCATTCGTCAGCCGCAACTGCCCCGACCCATTGAGCGACACGTTGCTCGAGTTCGCCCCCGACGGGTTGAACACATTCGCCGACCCCGGCCCCGACGCCAGCAGACACAACGGCACACAGCCACCGCACGGCGCCTGCACCCCCTCATCCGTCCCGCCTCCGCAGTTGTCGTCGACGCCGTTGCAGACCTCGACCCCATTGGGGTTCCTCGTCTCGTCGAGGTCCGCGCAATCATTCGTGTTCTTCACCACATAGAAGATCGCCGTCTGCGCCGCACAGAAGCAACGTCCAGGTGCCTGTTGGCTCCCGAAGCCATCACCATCGACGTCCTGGTTCCAGACCTCGCAGCCATCGGCTCCTTCGTTGTCCGCCGTCCCATCGCAATCGTCGTCGACGCCGTTGCACACCTCGTTCGCCGTACGCGACCGCGCAGCATCCAGCGGCGCGCAATCGTCCCCGTTCAGCGTCCCATCACCGTCGGTATCCGGGTCCACACAATCAGCCGCGTCGTCGTCGTCAAGGTCTGGGAATCCCTCATCGATTCCGCCATTGCAGTTCTGGTCGAGCCCATCACAGATCTCCGCCACGGGCGCCACACCCAGGCACTGCTCGGCCCCTTCCACACAGAAGGTCTGCCCGGGGCATGTCCCAAATGTATTCGTGATGTCGCAAGCAGCCCCGCCCGGCAGTTCCTCGTCCGTCCGCCCATCGCAATCGTCGTCGACCCCGTTGCAAGCCTCAGCCGCTGCGGTCCTCGCGGTGCAAACAGACAGGCCCCCAGAACCGCATTGCCGGCTCCCGGTGCACGTCCCAACCTCGTTTTCGACATAACAATCCGTCGCCAGTGACAACGCCACGGCCAGTCCGTTGCACGTGCACTCCCCGGATGTGGGCCGGCACTGCCCGTCACCGTCCGTGGGCTCGCCCGATTGGTTCGCGCAGAAGAAGTCCGCGGGGCACCCCTCGGTCGCCGAACAGGACAACCCGCAGAAGCCTCCGCCCGCCTCGCCCGCACCAATGCACACGTTGGGCCGCGTCGATTCGAACAGGTTGCAGTCGGCGTTGGCGTCGCACGGGTGACACAGCGTGGTCGCGCGGTCGAGGCACAGCTCGATTTGATCGATGCTCGTATTGAGCACCCGTCCGCAGCTCCACCCTTCCGGGCACCCCGTAGAGCAACCCTCCGTGCAGACCGTCCCTTCTGACGTGGGCACACACCACCCCGAGATACACTCGTTGTTCGACCTGCACGGCCCGCGGAACCCGGAGGGCTCCCGCGGCTCGTCCACCTCGACATCCGCGGAGTCCGCGACGTCCGTAGTCGTGTCGACGTCTTCGGCGGCGTCAGTCGCGACCTCGGTGTCGCTCTGCCCGACATCGTTCGCATCGTCCGAATCCCCGCACGCCGCAACGCCCAGAGCCCCCGAGAAGGCCCAGACACACGCGACCACTGCGGAGCCTCTCGCCCGCCCCTTCACGACGATCATCGCATTCCCCCCCGGCCGCTCGTACCAGCCAATGCTGCCTATCATGCCGTGACTCGGAGTCTGGATCCAGCCCCGGACCAGAACGAATGTCACCACGTGCCGGGCTCGGGCCAGCTCCCTCGAATTCAGGCACGCCGGCAGGCGCCCTCGGGGAAACGCCCAGGGCACCGTGCCTCCGCGATGTCCAGCCCTCAGCTCACGGTGTCCGCCGCGATCTCCGCAGCTTTCTCGGCCCCGAACAGCGCCTCGATCAGCGCCAACGCAAACTTCACCGAGGTCCCCGGACCGCGACTGGTGATGACCTCGCCGTCGCGCACCACCAGGTCTTCGCTGTAATTCGGAAAGTCCGACAGGTGCCCGCGCACACCCGGCCAGCTCGTGATCCGGGTATTCCGATCGAGCCCCGCCTTGGCCAGCACCAATGGCGCCGCACAGATCGCCGCCGTCAGCGCCCCCTTCGCCAGGCGATCACGCACGAGGCCCACCACCAGCTCGCTCTCGGCCAGCTTCTCCACCCCTGGCCCACCCGGCAGCACGACCGCCGCGAAGTCATCGCCCCACTCATCGAGCGCCTCGGGCAGGTCGATGTCAGCCATCACCCGGATCCGCTGCTTGCCCGTGATCGGGTTCGCCGCCCCGACCGACGCCGTCACGACATGAGCCCCAGCCCGCCGCAGATAGTCGACAACGGTCAGCGCCTCGACCTCTTCGAAGCCAGGCGCCAAAGGTACGAGCACGCGTTTCATGGTCCACTCCAGCCGCGCTGCACGCTCGGGCGACCCCACTGGTCCCCGTCGTCGCGGCGCCGAGAACATACCCGCTCGCCGCCCAACGGCCAACCGCCTGACCGCCTCGGCACCCAACATCCCCCAAGCTCCCCAACATCGAAGGTCCAGTCGCGCCGCGTTTCGAATCCCGCTAGAGTCCGGCCGATGGCCACTCCACCTCCGACGACGGCTCCCCAGACCCTTGTCAGCCCCGACGCGATCGAAGCGCTCGAGTTCCAGCGTTACCGCCTGCGTCCCGACAAGGGCAAGGAGAGCCCACCCTTCGATCGTCGTTTGATCTTCGTGGGTTCCGCGCCCGACAACGACTTCGTTTGCGAGCACCCGACCGTCTCACGTGTCCACGCCCGCCTCGAGTTCGACGGCTCCGGCTTCGTGCTCCGCGACCTCGCCTCCAAGAACGGCACCTGGGTCGACGGCGTGCGCGTCCGTGAAGCCTTCCTCACATCGACAGCCCGCCTCAAGTTCGGCCAGTTCGACGTCCTCTTCACGCTCGACGAGGACAAGGTCCAGGTCGAGCTCACACGCGCCGAACGCCTCGGCCGCCTGCTCGGCCGCTCACCACAGATGCGCGAGATCTTCGCCCTCATCCCCCGCGTCGCCAAAGCCCAGGTCCCTGTCCTCATCGAGGGCGAGTCGGGCACCGGCAAAGAGCTCGTCGCCGAGGCCATCCAGCAGCACTCGACCCGCGCGAACAAGCCGTTCGTGATCTTCGACTGTTCCGCTGTCCCGCCCGACCTGGCCGAGTCCGAGCTCTTCGGCCACGTCCGCGGCGCTTTCACCGGCGCGACCCACACGCGCCCCGGCGTCTTCGAGCAGGCCAATGGCGGCACCCTCTTCCTCGACGAAATCGGCGAGCTCCCGCTCGACCTCCAACCCAAGTTGCTGCGCGCGCTCGAAAAAGGTGAGTTCAAGCCCGTCGGCGACAACACCCGCAAGACCTCCGACGTCCGCGTCATCGCCGCCACCAACCGCCAGCTCGACCGCGAAGTCGAAGCCGGCAACTTCCGCGAGGACCTCTACTACCGTCTCGCCGTCATCAAGATGCGCCTGCCCGCCCTGCGCCAACGCCCCGAAGACGTCCCGCTCCTGGTCGAACACTTCCTCGCCTCGTCCGGCGCCACCGACGTCCAGGTCGGCTGGGAGACCATGCGTCGCCTCCAGAGCCACCCCTGGCCCGGCAACGTGCGCGAGCTGAAGAACTATGTCGACCGCGCAGTTGTGCTCGCCGAGAACGGCCGGCTCGAGACGCGCCACCTGAGCTCACGCGGCCTCAAGAACCAGGGGGTGGATGCGGTCGACCTCGGCGGCGACGGCGAGCGGCTCCAGCTCGGCGTGGACATCGACCTCCCCTTCAAAGACGCGAAGGCCCGCCTGCTCGACGCCTTCGAGACCCGCTACTGGGCGCGCCTGCTCGAACGCACGACGGGCAACATCTCCGAGGCTGCCCGTCGCGGCGGCATCCACCGCAAGTCACTGGAATACATAGTCAAAAAGCTCGATCTCAAAGGCTCCGGCGATACCTGATACCAAAATTCGACGACCTCCGGAAACGCCCCTACGCTGCCGCTCGTTGGGTGAGGGGAACATGACCCGAGCAAGTAACGCCGGGACCTTTTTTGGAGGACGCATCGTGAACAAGACAGGGAGCTCATCGACGACGCGGGTTCGCGTGACGGAGCGTACGAATTTGGGGACGGCCTTCCGCGAGGCGCGCCTGTCCCGTGAGGAGGAACTCGTCCTCCGCATGCGCCATGGCATCTCCGAGCCGCGTACCGCAACGCTCGAGTTCCGCGGCCAGACCCACCCGGAGCTCGCAGCCAAGCTCGCCCTCATGGAGATCTCGGCCCTCGACGAGTTGCACGCCATGGGCGTGACCCCGCGCGAGAGCGCTCGGGATGCGGCCGTGAAGGCTTCGATCATCGACCGACTCAAGCGCATCTGACCCAGGGCCAGGACCCGCTCCTGGCAATGTTTGAACCCTCCCCACCTTCAGGGGAACCCAAGGGCGGCGCTGTCCTCAGCGTTCGCCCTTTTTGCGTTCCCCTAATCATGACCCCAAGGCGTCTCGCCAGAACGCAGTGCGGTCTCCCCGGAGGGGTCGGGACATTTCATATTTCGTTTTAGCCCCACCGCCCTTCCGTCTTCCCCAGAGGGGTCGGGACATTTCACATTTCATTTTAGCCCCGCCTTCTTCAACGCCTCCAATCGCCAGGGTCACCTGGGAGTGCTCTTCGGAGCGGCATCCTCGGGACGGGTCGGGGTCGCCTCAGAGGGGTCGGGACATTTCATATTTCATTTTCCCACCGACCTCGGCCTGGCGCGGCCAGGCTCCATGGACGGGAGTCTCGCGGATTGCTAAGCCTCGCACCTCCAGTCCGCCCCAGGAGGCCGCGCCATGTCCGAGACCACAGCCAAAACTCCAAACGATCTCAATACGATCGCCGATGCTGTCGCCGCCCGCGCCGCAGCTGATTTCGAACCCACCATCGCCCGGCTCTCGGACTACCTGACCTACCCGGCCATCTCCTG